>NZ_JAMBMT010000001.1 GCF_040371085.1 Psychrobacter sp. AH5 | reverse complement strand
CGGTTAGGCGTCAAGCTTAAATTTAGTTTTATTTTAAATAAATTTGGATGACTAGGTTTATTTTCTATTTATCAATAACTTAAGGTCAACACTAAACCTCAATATTAGCATTTAATGGTGGGTTACGCTGCGCTAACCATACCCTACGCCATTATTCTTCTTATAACTTGCCCATCTTCTCAAAGAAGTCTTTATAAGCGGCTATCTTTTTATCCAAAGCTAACGGATAAGCGCGCGAGGTAGAAGGCAATCTATATAAAGTCAACTGGTTGACTTGCCTATCTGATGATTCTGCTTTATCGCTTTGCCACTCATACGGATAATCGATACTTTGATTGGTCTTAGGGTACTTTGACTTTATCGGCGGTTCTGCTAACAAGTTAAGCAATACCTCTGTCGCCTTACCACCAGTAGTAAATAGCGCTGCTACTTTTGGCACTTGCGGTAATATCAAATCTAAGTCCACAGGCGTCACTACGGTTAGGTTTTTGTCCGAGGCATTGCCAGTCTCGCGAATGGCCTGCTTAACGGTAGGGCATGAAGCAATTCCGCGCTCAAATAAAAAGCTCCGAATGCGCTCCGGATCAAAGCGCTTCTCTTCCCCTACTCTAAAATGATTGACATCATCAAAGAACACGCCGCCATAAATGCGCCACATATCATTATAGAAGTTAGGATAATGAAAGCTCATTGCCCACTTGTCGGAAGTTGGCGGAAAAGTGCCCATCATCATCACGGTGGCATCAGGAGGTAGTACGGGTGCAAAGGGGTGAGTTTCTATTTCTGCGGCAGTCATCTATTTATTGTCCTTCTTTAAGTTATCTAATTTTTTAACGGCTCTATTATTATTTTTAGTCGTAAAAGTTGCATCGGTCATAACATTGTACATAAGAAAAGCGCTTTTTTTGTTATCATAGTGCACCAGTAAAAAGCTAAAATCAAAACGCAGGCTAATAGCCAAATTCAAAAATGTTCAAAAGATAAGAGAGACCTTATGAGCGACTTAAACAACGATTTAAGTATCAACGTCATCGATCATCCATTAGTCCGTCATAAACTTAGTCTAATGCGTGAAAAAAATTGTAGTACCTATAAGTTTCGCACTTTAACTAAAGAGCTTGCGCGCTTGATGGCATATGAGGCCAGTCATGACTTTGAGATTGAAACCTTTCCTATGGACGGTTGGTGCGGTGAGATAACCGGTGAGCAAATTATCGGCAAGACGGCGACAGTAGTGCCTATCTTGCGCGCCGGTCTCGGTATGTTAGACGGTGTACTCGATCTTATTCCAACGGCAAAAATCTCGGTAGTCGGTCTGCAGCGTGATGAAGAGACTTTGCAGCCAGTGCCGTTCTTTGAAAAATTCGTCAGCCACATGGATAAACGCCCAGCGCTAATCGTCGATCCAATGCTTGCTACGGGCGGCTCGATGGTCGCTACTATTGATATGCTCAAGCGTCATGGTTGTAAAAATATCAAGGCTTTAGTATTAGTCGCCGCGCCAGAAGGCGTACGCTTGGTCAATGAAGCACATCCTGATGTCACTATCTATACCGCCGCGCTTGATAGTCATTTGGATGAGCACGGTTATATTATTCCGGGGCTTGGTGATGCTGGTGATAAGATATTTGGCAAGCAATTAGGTCAATAACAGTTTTACTTTCGATTGACTATAATTAGGATATAGTTATGATTGTTTTAATTACTGGTGCTAGTGCAGGATTTGGTAAAGCATTGGCTGAGAAATTAGTCGCTAAAGGTCACCGCGTGATTGGCTGTGCTCGGCGCTTAGAGAAGCTTGAAACCATGGCAAACGAGTTAGGCGAGTTGTTTTTGCCGGTGCAGATGGATGTCAGTGAGACGGCCTCGCTACCAAAGATAATCGCTGACTTGCCTGCTAACTTTGCGCAAATCGATGTGTTAGTAAATAACGCCGGACTCGCTCTCGGTACGGAACCTGCTTTTGACGCTAGTCTTGCCGATTGGCTACAAATGGTCGACACCAATATCAAAGGTACTATAGCCTTAACGCATACCATCTTACCTGAAATGGTAAAACGCAATAGCGGCTATATCATTAACGTTGGCTCTATCGCTGGCACTTGGCCTTATTATGGCGGCAATGTCTACGGTGCGACCAAAGCTTTTGTGAAGCAGTTTAGTCTTAACTTGCGTGCCGATTTATTGGGCACACAAGTGCGCGTGACCAATCTTGAGCCGGGCAATGTAGCGGGTACTGAATTTTCAAACGTGCGCTATCATGGCGATGATGAAAAGGCTGCCAAGGTTTATGATGGCTTCAAAACAATGAGCGGTGAAGATATCGGCGATATTTTGTTGTGGCTCATTGAGTCTCCTGCTCACATTAATGTCAATCGCATGGAGATCATGCCAGTGGCGCAAACTTTCAATGGTTTAACGATTGCTAAAGAAGATAGCTAAACTATCAAATCGAACTAATAGCTATCAACGTAATTCGTAAGAGCGAAGCAGTATCATCTCAGCTATAAGGCTTCGCTCTACACCTTTATTATCAATAAGCTCTTCATTTACTAAGCGTAACTCTTTAAAACTCATTATCAGTACCTCGTTACGAATGCGCTCGCTAGTGCGTTTGTTATGACGCAGCGGAAACGCTAGTACCTCATTGCCTTTTATCTTAATCTGATTAATTAGTAACTGCTGATTATTACTTGGTGTGACTTTGTGCGCGTTTTGCTTAAGCTTTTGTGCGCCTAATATGGCGGTTGCAGGATTTAGAGTCGTAGTAAAAAGCTTCTCACGGCGAGCGTTCTTCGGCATCTCTGCTGCTACAAACAATACTTGTTCTAATGGTAAGTATTGAGCATGACGCAGCAATTCATTGCGATACAGTGCTGGTATATCCATATTAAAGCTGTCTTCGGTTTGGCTATAAAGCGCCTCAAAACTACGCTGAATATAGCGCCCAAATATCGAAGTATTAATCCATTCTTGATAACTAGCATTGGCCTGTAACTGCTTAGTAAAAGCATAAGCATCAGGCTCAATCGTCCCTTCCAACATAGCTTTTAAAAGCGCTTGCGGACTATCATAAAGGCGTTGTTGCCATAGTTGCGGATAAAGGCTGTTATCAAGTTCTGGTAGCGTTGCATTACTCATAGCGCTTTATCCTTTTTAAAAAACTGCTCACATTTTTAAAAGAGACTTATAAAGATATATTTCATACTATGAATAAATTCATAGCTTTTTAACAAAGCCAGTTTTACTATAACAGCCTCACACCGATAATATAAGGAATTTTTGTGGCGAATACAGCACTGATATTGACGTTAGAGTGGTTTTTGAACCCTGATCATCTACCCTTTATTGCAGGGATTTATACCGGCGCTTATCAAGACGCTGGACTTGATATTACTATGATAGAACCAACTGAGCATTATGATGGTTTTGCTGCGTTGCAGACTGGTGAAATTGATTTGCACGTCAATGAGCCAATTCATCTGTTTGAACATCATTTTGAGGATCTAAAAGCGCTCGGCTGTTTTTTTGTCACTGATGGCGGAGTCATGATGAAGCAAAGCAGTATGGATAAGCTGCATCAAAATCAGCCGATTCGCATTACCACCCCATCAGCGAATGCTATTACTAATAAAATCGGTTTTGAGATACTACGTCGTTATGCGGCGCAAAAAGACTTGGTTTTAGAACACGATAAAGTTGAGTTTGTAGAGACTGATTTTCAGCATTTACATCATTTACAACACGGTGATGCACATGGAGACTTTGATGGCGCGTGGCTGTGTTTTTATAACTTTGAGGGCATTGAAGCCAATCATCTTGGGCTTAGTTATACGTTTATCGATCAAAACTTATCGCCTTATCCTAATTTTTCGGCTTTAGAGCTGATGACGACGCATAGCACTTTTGCCAAAAAACAAGAGGCTATACAGCAGTTTGTCAAAGTTAGCGAAAAGATGACGCAGCTTTGTGTTGATGACGCTGTAAGGGCGCGTGAGATTTATTATGGTTATACTAATGAGACGCCATCGGCACTGATGGATAATATTATTAATGATACTTTAAAACGTCTAATAGCAGCCATTGAGCCAAATAACGAGCGTTGGTCAGCGCTACGCGAGATGCTAACTGAATTAGATATCGCGGCTATTAGTGACGCCCATTATGAGAAATTATGGCAGTGATAGACGTAAGTTTAGCTCGTTAAAGCTTTAATCAACTCAAAGCGCGGTATCTGCTTACCGTCGCGAGTGATTGTCTCGCTAAACATAGCTAAAGGCCGTACCCAAACGCCATACTCACCATAAAGACAGCGATAAACCACTAGTGGCTCTTCGGTTTCGGAATGACGTGCAGTGTGCAAAACTTGGTAAAGATTGCCTTTATAGTGGCGGTAGATGCCTTGGGGGATGGTTTGAGAATCTGAGTTATTTTTCGTCATGAGCTTGGCCTAATAAAACGGTAATGATGAAAACATTCTGATAAAAATAAGGCCAACTATAATTGTCGGCCTTACGCATATTCATTTTAAAAAATATCTAAGCCACCGTCACTTTCGCATAAGCCTTTTTACCCGCTTGAATAACAACGGTTTGGCCTGAGGTTAAGCTAAAACCAGCATCGACCACTTCGCCATCGACTTTTACCGCGCCGCGCTTGACCATATCTTTGGCCGCTGAGTTGTTTTTGGCAAGCTCAGCTTGATTGAGGATTTGGGTGATAAATAATGCGTCCTGACCATCCAAATCTAAAGTGACTTCTGGCAAATCAACAGGCAACTCGCCATCGGCTAAAACGTTACCAGCAGATTTATGCGCATTGGCAGCTGCGTCGCTATCATGAAAACGTTCAATGAGCTCTTCGGCAAGGATACGTTTGATCTCTTGGGGATTGCGGCCTTTTTCCATCTCTACCATCAAGTCATCAATCTCTTCCATTGGCTTAAAGCTCAAAAACTCAAAGTAGCGACGGATCAGTGTGTCCGGCATAGAAAGGATTTTTTGGTACATGGTGCCCGGCGCATCATAAATACCGACGTAATTGTTCAAGGATTTAGACATTTTATTAACGCCGTCTAAACCTTCCAAAATTGGCACAGTAATGCACACTTGTGGCTCTTGCCCATAACGACCTTGCAAGGTGCGACCCATCAAAATATTAAAAGTCTGATCGGTACCGCCAAGCTCGACATCCGCTTCAAGCGCGATAGAATCGTAACCTTGCACTAGCGGATAGAGAAACTCATGAATGGCAATCGGCGTTTGCGCCGCATAACGTTTAGAGAAATCATCACGCTCAAGCATCCGCGATACTGTCAGCTGGCTTGACAACTGAATCATATCTGCCGCTGACATATCCTTGAACCATTCCGAGTTAAAGACAATCTTAGTTTTCTCTTTGTCCAAAATCTTAAATACTTGCTCGGCGTAAGTCTGCGCATTAACTTTGATTTGCTCATCAGTCAGTGGCGGGCGCGTGCTGTTCTTACCAGAAGGATCACCAATCTTAGCGGTATAATCACCGATCAAGAAGTAAATCTCATGACCTAAATCCTGAAAATGCTTGAGCTTATTGATCAAAACCGTATGACCTAGATGCAAATCCGGTGCAGTGGGATCAAAGCCGGCCTTGATACGTAGCGGACGATTCAGTTTAAGTTTTTTGACTAAATCGTCTTCTGATAAAATCTCTTGCGTACCGCGTTGAATAAGCGCTAATTGCTCTTCTATACTGTAGGAATGATCGGTCATAGTGTTCTCTGAGTTATAAAAATAGTGTCTTTATTAGCGAATAAACCTCTTACAGATTTTAGAATCTTGTAAGAGTCTAAATAATGTTAGAATTTGGCAGATATATTAGCGTTTTTTGAGGAAAATTGCCATGAGTAAGCCTGTCTCTACTTTTAATAGTGATAATAAGAACTTCTCTGAACCTAAAGAGAGCACCCAAGATGACCTAAATTACGCCGCCTTAACTGATGCTCTAGAGCAAACCGTCTTTGAAAACTTCGATGACGGCTTATATATAGGTATGATGTCGGGAACTAGCTTAGATGGTATGGATGTGGTGTTATGTCAGTTCAGTAGCGATAGTGCAGATTCGCAACAGCCTATGCAATTACTAGCCAGCTATAGTGAAGATTTCTCAGCGCGCCTACGTGAGGTATTATTAGCATTATGTGAGCCTAACGGTACCAATAAATTAACCCTACAGTTTGATGAGCCTGCTGAGCTAAATAGCGAGCTCGATTGGTTCGGCTGGGCCAGTACACAATACTCCAAGTTTGCCAGTAAAGTGGTCAATCGCTTATTGCAGCAAGCGGACGTGGATACAGAGTCAATACTAGCTATTGGCTGTCATGGTCAAACTGTTCGCCATCGTCCGCAAGCTGGCTTTAGCTTGCAACTTATCGATGCCAATATCATCGCGGAGCGTACCGGCATTAGTGTCGTTAATGACTTTCGCCGCCGTGATATGGCGGTTGGTGGTCAAGGAGCGCCATTAGTACCCGCTTTTAATCAAGCGTTATTTGCCAAGCCTGAGAGCACGCGAGTATTACTCAATTTAGGCGGTATCGCTAATATTACTGTGCTACCAGTAAACGATAATCCCGTCATCGGCTACGATACGGGCCCGGCCAATTTATTATTGGACGCTTGGGCCAAACAGCATATCGACAAAGACTATGATGCTGGCGGTACTTGGGCGCAATCAGGGCAAGTCGTCGAACCCCTGCTTAATCAGCTATTAGAGCATCCCTTTTTTGCTCAGCCTTATCCCAAAAGTACCGGCCGTGAGGACTTCAATTTAGACTGGCTACAGACCGAGCTACAAAAATTCGATCAAGCCTCTACGGCCATTCGCTATTCGGCGGCTGATGTGCAAGCTACCTTGACTGAGCTGACAGCGATTAGTGCCTGCGATCAGATCAATAGCTTTATTAAAGATGAGGATAATAGCAGCGTTTATGTTTGCGGCGGCGGCGCGTTAAATGGCTATCTGATGCAGCGCTTGCAAGCGCATCTGCCTCATTGCTCAGTAGCGACTACTGCTGATTTGGGACTTGAGCCGACTTGGGTAGAGGCGGTAGCTTTTGCTTGGTTAGCCCGTCAGACATTAATGGGAGAAACCGGTAACCTGCCAGCGGTAACGGGCGCTAATAAAGGCGTGGTATTAGGGCAAGTTTGTTTTGCGTGACCCATCAATCTAAGTTTACAAACGTACACTTATATGTTTTATAATGGCTGCTAAAATAATATTATTTTAGCATTTATAGTATAGGAAACAGGGTATGAGCCAACAGAAAAACTCTCGTCAAAAGCCGCCACATCATGAGCGCTCAGATGATAGCCGCGTCGTAGTCACCGGCCTGGGTGCTATTACTCCCTTGGGTTTGGACGTTGAGAGCACCTGGATGCGTCTATTGGCAGGCGAGAGTGGCATCACCCCTATTGAGCATTTTGACGCCAGCGAATATCGTACTCAATTTGCAGCCACCGTCAAAGACTTTGATGCCAAAAATTATATGAATGCTAAAGATGCGCGGCGTTATGATGAATTTATCCATTACGGTATCGCAGCATCGAACATGGCGCTAAAAGACGCGGGATTTATCGACGAAGTAAGTGCTGATGATGCTCCGGTGAATAATGTCGACCAACAGCGTTTTGGTATTATACTAGGATCAGGGATCGGCGGTATCCAAACTATCGAAAACAGCCGTGACACCTTGCGAGACAAAGGTGCCAAAAAAGTCTCGCCCTTTATCATTCCAGGCTCTATCGTCAATATGGCAGCAGGCTTAGTCGCCATTAAGCATAATCTGCAAGGGCCAAACTTAGCAACTTCGACAGCTTGTACCACCGCGACCCATGCTATTGGTCTAGCGGCGCGCCTGATCGCTTATGGTGATGCTGATGTTATGCTAGCCGGTGGTAGCGAAAAAGGCTCAAGTCCACTTGGTATCTCAGGCTTTGGTGCTATGCACGCGCTCTCTACGCGCAATGACGAACCGGCTAAAGCGTCACGACCCTTTGACAAAGATCGTGATGGTTTTGTGCTAGGTGATGGTTCAGGCGTGATAGTGTTAGAGAGCTTAGCTCACGCCAAAGCGCGCGGTGCAACTATTCTTGCCGAGCTAGTCGGCTTTGGTATGAGCGATGATGCCAGTCATATTACCGCGCCGCCTGAAGATGGTAGCGGTGCAGCGCGCGCCATGCAAAACGCTATTGATGATGCGGGTATTGATCCTGCATTGGTCGGTTATGTCAACGCTCATGGTACTAGTACGCCAGCAGGCGACGTTGCTGAATCACTCGCGATTGAGAGCGTATTTTCAGCGGTAAAAGATAGTATTTTGGTAAGCTCAACCAAGTCTATGACAGGGCACCTATTGGGCGCAGCAGGTGGCATTGAGGCTATCTTTGCTATTCTTGCATTGCAACATCAGCAAGTGCCGCCGACGATCAACTTAGAAAATGTCGAGGACAATTGTAATTTGGACTATGTGGCTAATAAAGCTAGAAAAGTCGATGATCTTAACTATGCTGTCTCTAATAGTTTTGGCTTCGGTGGTACTAACGGTTCGTTAATTTTTGCCCGTTGGTCTTAGCTTAATTATACTTAATTATTTTCACTACTTTTAACGCTATCCGTATTAGTGCAAGATTTATATGCTTTTTGCTACGTTTGTCCCCTTGCAGCCCCTTATTGTACTTGCGTATGATAAGGGGTAATTTTTAGCACTTTAGGAAAGTAATTATGTCGAGCTATTCTTTTTCTCCTCAGTTTTATCAGCATTGGACTAGTGCACCCCAAGCCGTACGTGCCGCTATCGTGCAAGAATTGACAGATATTACTACGCTACTGCAGACCGATACGCCATTTGAGGATTTCGTCTTTAGCAATCACGATCTCGACGCTCATCTCGATGATTTGTATAGCGCTCATGACAAGCAGCAGGCAGTAGCAAGAGAGCTTGCTGATAAAGAGGCGGCGCAAAAAGCTGAGGCCGAACAGCAACGCTTAGCAGAAGAGAGCTTGGAAAAAGAGCGTTTAGAGCAACAACGCTTGCAAGAAGAAAAGCTACAAGCTAAAAAAAATGCCCTTGAAGAAAAAGCATTAGCCGAAGCTGAGCAACAAGCATCACAAGAAACGCAAGTTGAGCAGCCGGCTGATAAAGAAGATTCGGTAACAGAGGTCACTAAGGTTGCAGAGAAAGCGGTTACAGACACAGTAAAAAATGAGATCGATAAAGACTCTAATAAGTCGCTCGCTGAGACAAAACCAAACCTTGCCAATGTCAACAATATCAATGCGGTTGGCGATACAGCCCATGCTCATTCAGCTATCGACTTATCTTTACAAGATACTGAGCTTAATGCCGCTCATCAACAGATGATTCAAGAACTAGAAGCTAATATCGATGATTATCTGACTGAGCAGATGATGCAGATGTCTGAAAACCTAAAGTCTTGGTTGCGAGCGGAGGTCACGCGTCAATTGAGCGAAAAGTAATAAGAGCTAATAATAAAGATCAGAAAAGAGCTTCATTCAATTCTGATAAATAAAGCGCCTAACGAATAATTCGTTAGGCGCTTTTATTTTAAACGACTATTTATCTTTGAGAAAGCATTTTATATCGCTTGGGTGCGCTCAGTCAACCAGTCAAGCGCGGCGCCATCGACACGATCTTTTAGCTCAGCATAGACTTGGCTATGGTAGTCGTTTAGCCAGTTTAGCTCTATGCTATCTAATAATGTCTTGTCAATTAGACGAGTATCAATAGGACAGTAAGTCACCGTCTCAAAGTGTAAAAACTTACCAAATTCGGTTTCATTAGGATTAGCCACCGCTCTATTGACGACTAAGTTTTCAATACGAATGCCCCATTTGCCTTCGCGATACAAACCTGGCTCATTGCTAGAGATCATATTTACTTTCATTGCGCGCTCTTTAGGCGTACTGGCGCTATAAGCGATGACTTGTGGCCCTTCGTGCACATTTAAGAAATAACCTACACCATGACCGGTGCCATGACCATAGTCCATTTGTGCTCGCCATAATGGCGCACGGCAAATCGCATCAATCAAAGGTGAGGCGATGCCATCAGGGAAATGCGCGCGAGCCAGCGCGATATGGGCTTTGAGTACGGTAGTAAAGTCGCGTTTATGCTCGTCTGTCACTTGACCAATACCGACAACTCGGGTGATATCGGTTGTGCCGTTTTGGTATTGAGCGCCTGAATCAATTAGCAATAAGCCACCCTCGCCCTCGCTTACGTCCAAATAATTGAATTTTTCTGGCGTTGCACGGTAATGCGGCAGTGCGCCATTTTCATTAAAACCAGCAATGGTAGGAAAGCTTGGCGACACGTAGTGCGGCTGCTGACTACGCACTTCAATCAGCATACTATCAACGTCCAGCTCACTAAGACGCTCACCAGCTGCTAAGCGCTGCTCAAAGGCGCTAAAAAACTCGCATAGCGCGGCGCCATCTTGACGCATGGCCTCGCGTACATGATCGACATCGGCATCTGATTTGACCGATTTTAGCTTAGTGCTAGGAGCCATTTGCTCGATAAAACCGACATTATCGACTATCTGTGACAAAGTACCGACCGCGACTTTACTAGGATCTAATAGTAATAAATCCTCAGGGGTAAGCTTGCCTAGCGCTGATTGTACTGCCTCGTAATCTGCCAACTCGATACCGCTCTCTTGTAGACTTTGCTTGATATCGCTACTGACTTTATTATTATCCACAAATAGCGTTGCCGTCTGCTCATCGATCAACATATGCGCTAAAAATACAGGGTTATAATCGACATCGCTACCGCGCAAGTTGGTCAGCCAAGCGATATCATCAAGGCTTGATAACAGATGATGCGTCGCTCCTGCCTCGCTCATACCCGCACGTACCGCATCAAGTTTTGAGCTAGCAGACTGCGCCACAAACTGCTCATCATGCTGATATAACTTAGCAGTCGGTAATGCCGGACGATCGCTCCAAATATCAGCCAACACGTCACGATCGGTAATCAAGGTAATGTCTTTGGCTTCAAAAGCGTCCAGTAAACGATCTTGTTCAGCAATAGATAAGACATCGCCATCGACTGCCACGCTATCGCCTTCAGCTAACTGCTCGCTTAACCAATCAATGTGATTAGGCTGACCGGGTGCGAGTTTCTCTAGAGTAATACCAGTGCCGCTTAACTCATGGGCAGCATGTACCCAGTAACGACTATCGGTCCATAGCCCAGCAAAATCAGCGGTGACTACCAACGTACCTACTGAACCGGTAAACCCTGTAAGCCATCGACGGCTTTGCCAATATTCAGGCAGGTACTCAGATAAATGCGGATCGGCTGTCGGCACGATAATAGCGGTTAAGTCCTGCTTAGTTAAAACGTCACGCAAACTATCGATACGGTCGTGAATGGCTTGTTTACTCATTGAATGTTCCTTGTGGATTCTGATTTTTTGATCATTTGGTATAGCTAGCGATTATCAATAATCGTCTCGTTGTGATAATAGTATTGAGGTTGAATAACCATAGTATTAGAGGTCTGGGCAGATGGCGCGCTTTCAATAGCTGGCATAAAATATCTTTTTGCTCAAAGTAAGCACGTGTCACCCACTAGGGTAACACGTCTATAAATTTACTACGCGCTTAGAGCTAGCTGAGCTGATCGGCCTGCTCGCTCTTTTTGAGCATGTTATTAATAGGTTTAGCCAGTAGTAATAAAATCACCGCTGTCACTACTAAAAACACTGTCATAGTCGTAAACAAGGTAGGCAGACTCTCGATTTTATCAGCAGAAACAAAGCCGCCAAAAAAGGCCGCTACCAAATTACCCATCGCAACAGAGGCAAAGAACAGCCCCATCATCTGGCCTTGCATCCCTTTTGGCGCAAGCTTAGTCATCGATGACAAGCCTACCGGACTGAGCGCTAGCTCGCCTAAAGTCAATAATAACAGACTGCCTACTAACCATAATGGCGAAGCAAGTCCGCCCTCATTAGTCAAAATGCTCTTAGACGCCAAAATCATCAAACCAAAACCAGCGGCGGCTAGTAACATTCCTAAAGCAAACTTTGCCATGCTACTAGGCTCACGACCTCTATTGCCAAGCTTGACCCAAATAATACTAACAATAGGCGCTAGCATTAAAATAAATAACGGGTTGAGCGACTGAAACCAAATACTAGGAATACTAAAGCCCATGACCTCCAAATCGGTGTAGCGATCGGCAAATAAGTTGAACGAGGTCGGTTGCTGCTCAAAGCTTGACCAAAAAAGAGTGGAGCCGATAATCAAAATAAAACAGGTCAATAAGCGCAGCTTATCGGTTTTATCGAGCCTTGGTGATACAAACATGACGGCAAAATATAACAGCACCACGCCAGCAATAATATAAGTCATATACTGCGCCACTAGCTGGGCATTAAAGGGCAAAATACCACTAGCTACTAAGACGACGATGGCGGCGAGCACTGCCAATAAGCCGCCGACCCACGCACCTATATTATGGTAGCGATCATTGGCTATCTCCCAATCCGCTTTGATGCCTTTTGCTTGCGCGAAACGTTTTAGCGTTTTTTGAGCAGAGAATCGATAGACCAGTAGTGATACCAGCATTCCTAAACCGCCAACGCCAAAACCTATATGCCATAGACCTTTTTCTTTAAAAACACCAACAATAAGAGCGGCTAATAATGCGCCAATATTGATACCCATATAAAACAGCGTAAAACCGCCATCGCGGCGGCTATCGCCTTTGGCATATAAAGCGCCTACCATCACTGAAATACAAGTCTTGAATAACCCAGACCCTAAAACGATGCAGATTAGCCCAACAAAAAATAGTGTCATACCAAAGAGGGCGGACAAGGCAATGGATAAGTGACCCAAAGCAATAATAATACTACCCCACCATAAGGCTCGCTCTTGTCCTAGCCAGTTATCGGCTAGCCAGCCACCCGGAACCGCGGCTAAATATAGTGAACCGGCAAAAATACCATAAATAGCTGACGCGGTAGTTTCATCAAAGCCAAAACCTCCACTACCAACGCTTGCAACCATAAACAGGACTAATAACGGCCGAATACTGTAGTAAGAAAAACGCTCCCACATTTCAGTGAAAAATAGCGGACGTAACGGTCTTGGATGTCCCATAAAGCCGTTTTCTAGCGCTGCTAATTCAGCGGCATCCCCTTCTTTTTTTAAAACTTTGCTCATACTTTTATTCCTTCAAAAAGTACTTTATTTACGATGAAGTATAGAGTTATTACGACTAAGGGTCGTATAAGCGCGATATTGTTTCACTTGCATAAAATCAAGTAAAGAAGCAAATGCTCAATAATTACACAAATACCCACAAAAAAACCCACTCTCAGCTAGTGAAAGTGGGTATTAAATAAGTATCAGACTTTTTGTTTTTAGCTAATAAAGCTATCAATAACAGCTAGTAAACCGCAATAATCAAAGCCGCAGCAAAGCATCACAATTAGATAAACAGTCGCAAAAACGACATCTCTTATCAAAGACTAGCAGTTATTAAGCCGTTACTGAGCCGCTTCTTCAGTAGTAGCGTCAGCGTCACCATCGGCTTGTTCAGCGGTCAAATCAGCATCAGCTACTGCCGCTTGATCAACGGTACCATCAGCCGTAGCGGTAGCTGAACCGGTAGCAACCACGGCATCACCACTACTAGGAGCAGGCGTCACTGTGGCATCGGCAGGCGTGGCAGTATCTGCAGCCGCGCTGTCCGTCTCAATAGCGGTATCGGCAGTTGCAGTGCCAGTCGTATCCACAACCTCTTCTGCCGCGATAGCTTCTGCTTCTTCAGCCGCTACTGATGCTTCGGTGGGTTCAGCGGTGATATGCTCACCCGCTGGGCGCAAAAATGCAGAAATACCAATAAGTAATACGAGACCTAAAAATAAGACAATGCCGCCTAGAGCAAATATCAGCTCTTTTTTTGGATTGTTTTCAACGATATCTGACATACTTTATCCACCTTGCACAAAAATATTTAGAGATTTACGCTATTATATCGTAATTTATAGCAATTTGTTAAAACCCTTAACTATTTAAAGGAATTATTATTAACCCGTCTGCTTATTTGCCTAATCGAGCCCTTTTGGTTGAGCGTTTGCTAAGGTAACTTAAGCCTAATAATAGCGCTATGATAAACAAAATAGGATAATGACCCATAATCATAAACGGCGTATTACCTACTCGCGCCTGTACATTACCACGCAGCACCGTACGCTCAAACTGCGGCGCACGTTTTATGATGCGGCCCTTATGATCAATAATAGCAGTGACGCCAGTATTAGTAGCGCGCATGAACCAGCGACCATTCTCAAGCGAGCGCATTTGTACCATTTGCAAATGTTGTAACGGACCTGCTGAGGTTCCAAACCACGCATCGTTGGAGATAGTCACCAAAAAGTCAGTATCAATAGCATTACGGCGAGTGGTATCCGGATAAGCGACCTCGTAGCAGACCGCTGAACCTAGATTATGTCCACGAACCTGTAGAGGCGATTGATTTTTGCCGCCGCGGCTATAGCTCAAAATATCTTGACTACCGGCTAGATTGGGTAATATATCAAGCATTCCTTGAAAAGGGATATACTCGCCAAAAGGCACTAAACGCTGCTTTTTGTACAACCCTTTTGCCTCAGCTCCTAGGGCAATCACGCTATTATAAAAGGGCGGATACTTATCAGTCGCCGGATCAAAATCGGCCTCATCTTTGTAAGGAATACCCGTGACCCAAGTGGTATTATTCTCCTTCGCCATTTTGGTCA
Source organism: Psychrobacter sp. AH5 (assembly GCF_040371085.1). Taxonomy (NCBI): domain Bacteria; kingdom Pseudomonadati; phylum Pseudomonadota; class Gammaproteobacteria; order Moraxellales; family Moraxellaceae; genus Psychrobacter; species Psychrobacter sp. AH5. Next base: position 2,953,153 of record NZ_JAMBMT010000001.1, on the reverse strand, counting down.
TTTCACTGATAAAGCCTATGGCTTCGGTCTGAAACATCGGAATAGAGGATTCAGGCCAAATGATTAGATCCCGCTGCCATTCCGTACGCGTCAAGTTGGCGTATATCTTTAACGTTTCCACTTGAAATTCAGTGAGCCATTTTAGATCTTGCGGAATATTGCCTTGGATCAACGATACCGATAAATCTGGCGTACCTTTGGGCTTTGTCCACTGCGGATCAAGCAGCCACAAACTAACACTTATCAACACCAATACGGCTGACACTACCAGATAGCCTGCGCGGCGACGCAGTAGCTCAACTAAACTTGCCCCCAGTAATACGGCAACAAAGGACACTGCAAACACCCCAGCGACAGGAGCTAAGGAGGATAGCCAGTACTGCTCAGTAAAAGCATAACCGACAAATAGCCAAGGAAAACCGGTAAATAACCAAGTTTTTAGCCACTCTTGTAAGATCCAAAGCGCAGCAAAAGAAAAAGGCTGGCGACCGAGCAAACGGTTAAAAATCAGGGCTAAAAAGCCATGAAATAGCCCCATGCCTAAGCCCATTAAACCAATCAAAATCAGCGCAAGCCAAGTTGGGGTATCACTATAATCATTGATTGAGGTAAATAACCAAAACGCTCCGACACACCATAGCCCCGTTCCGTAAGCCTCACCGATCATAAAAGCGCGCTTACCGCTCATCTTTGGCAATAATAAAGCATATAAAATAGCTGGCGATACAATCGCTACCGGCCAAAAGCCATAAGGCGCGAGCGCAAATATAAATATTGCTCCGGCTAATAGCGCTATCAACAAAGTAAGCCCAAAAGGTAGCTGCCTATTCTTTTTGGGATTTAGGTGCTTTTGTAAATCATCGGTAGACAAACGCATAGCAAATTATCCAAGTTTTAAATCTTTTAGTCTATTAGTAAAACTATCTTTAGTAGCGAAAAATTAAATCCGCCTATAATAACAGTCTGTTGCGGCAAAGGGGATAAATTGCGTAGCGTTCTCGCTGGAACTATCCTCTCACATAAACTCTTTATCTAGGGTTGTTAGCAATAACGGCGTTTTTAGAATACTGTATTTTTAGCAATTAGAAACAATAAAAACACGATCGCAATCGTGTTTTTATTAACCTTAAAGCGAGCTTGTCTAGCGCTATTAGTGACTGCCTATCAACAGATGACTACCGGCACCGGTCTTAGTCAGCTCCAAATTATTAATCGAGCGCCCCTCAACATCAGTGATAGTGATTTGCCAATCATCTATTATCACACTCTCACCCTCTAAATCACTGACGTAGCCAAGAGCTTGCATCACCAGGCCGCCCATGGTATCGACATCCGTATCATCAAAGTGACTCCCAAGCTCGTCATTACAGTCCTCTATCACTGTAGAGGCTTGTACGCGCCAAGTATTAGGTTTTTCGGGGTGTGCCACGATATTATTGATGTCGCTGTCTTCATCAAAATCGTCATGCTCATCGACGATATCACCGACGATCTCCTCAAGCAGATCCTCCATAGTGACTACGCCTGCAAAGTTACCAAACTCATCAACCACGATTGCCATATGTACTTGCGTACGCTGCAATGAGCGCAGCAAAGTATCAGAGCGTGACGTCTCGCTAATGTAGAGCGGCTGACGTACCAAATCTTTTAGGCGTTTGCTATCGATTTTATCCTCTTCATCGCGCACCATATGCACAAGGATAGGGATCAAATCTTTGGCTAATAAAATGCCGATAACGGCGTCATCATCTTGACTATCAAACACCGGATAACGCGAATGAGTGGTCTCAAGAATAATATCCATAACCTCTTTGAGGCTAGTGCTTTCGTGCAAGCCAACCACTTGCGGACGCGGGGTCATAATTTCGCGTACTTGTGTCGCCGGTAGATCTAATACGCCCTCTAACATATCAACGGTATCAGGCTCTAAAAACTGACGCGACTGCTGTACTAAGCTAATCAGTTCATCACGGGTTTCGGGGGCAGTCGATAGCCAGCGTTTTAAGCCACGCATCGACCAACTACTCGGACTGGGAGCATCATCAGACATAGTGATGTGAGTTAACCTCTTAAGTTTATTAATATATAAATAACCGCTATAAATCTTTTACTAAACTGAATTTTATAAACCTCAAACTACATGGGGTTAAAATAGCAAATAAAAACCGCTATTCAACAATAGCCCAAATTTACACCTTATTTAGCTTCACTTTATCCCAAGGCAAAGCGACATTCAACGAAAAATTTATTCAAATTGTACTGTCAGTGTGTTAGAAACTTTGCTATGGTCAAACTATTCATTTACGTAATTTACGCCTATGTCACGTCGCTCATTTTTATCCAAGCTATTGTCGCCTCGTAGCCACGCCCATGCTAGCTCTCACCCTGAAACAAAAGACCATCAGCCCCAGCGCTTACTCTATAAGCTAGTGCGTTTTTTTATTCTCATAGCGCTACTGCTATCGGCGCTTTGGTTAGTATTAGCGCTTTGGTATCAGTTCGGCGCGCTCAGTCCTATCACTTGGCTCGCTACTGTGTTGATTGCTGGTTTACTAGTCTCAATAACGCTGCTGCAATATGCACCAAAACTTGTCAATAAGATAACTCATGAGAGTCTTAAAACCAAAAAGCTAAGCAAATTTTTGACGGTTTTATATAGTGGGCTTTGGCTAATAGGCGTTGGCTGGTTTTTTTCTATTGAAGCTAAAGCACAGCGCGATTGGCAGCCGGAGGTCAGCGAAGTATTGTCCTATAGCCGCGACGCTAATAACCCCAATCTGATTACCTTTACTAACGTGCGTAACTTTGATTGGTACCTTGCTGAACAAACAGATAGCGCGGCTGAGGAGCCTTTAAAGATCCTAGCCAATGAGCGCTGGCAGACACGCACTGTTGATATGTCCAAATTGTCAGGCATTGATGTGACTAACTCTTATTGGATGGGGCCGCTGATTGCTCATACGCTAGTGAGTTTTCGCTTTGAGGACGATAGACCGCTAGCCTTTTCCTTTGAGATTCGTAAAGAGCAGCATGAGTCTTTCTCCGCCTTTGCTGGGTTTTTTCGGCGCTTTGAGCTTAGCCTTATTGCAGCAGAGGAGCGCGATATTCTCTACACTCGTAGCAATGCGCGCGGTGAGCAGGTTTACTTATTTCCAGTCAGTCATTTGCAAAAGCATGAGGTGACTGCCTTATTTGAGTCGTATCTACAAGCCGCTGATGAGCTGGTCGCTGCGCCTGCTTGGTACAATACTTTCACTAGCAACTGTACTAATATTATTTTTTATATGGCGCGCATTGTCAGCGGTGATAGGCTACCGTGGGATTACCGGATTTGGGTTTCGGGCTGGTTGCCTAATTATATGTTTGATATTGGCATGTTAGATGCTAATCCCACCGAGCAAGGGCAGCCATGGTCGATGGATAAGTGGTATGAGCGTACCCATATCAATCGCAAAGTTCGCGGCTTTGATAATCAATTTGACAAAAACAGCTCTGATGCGCAGCTTATTGATAATAGTCAAAAATTCTCCGAGCAAATTCGTCAAGGGTTACCGATACCGCCATTGGATGATTCGCAGTTAGAGGCGGAAGTACAAGCTAAATCAGCTGCTATCGTCTCAAATTAAACTTAAACAATGATCAGTTAAGGCGTGACCCAATTGACCACCCGCTCTTCCATCTCTTCATCTGCCATGCCAATCTCAGAGATACAGCGCCCTGCTACGCCAATATTGGCCGCGCGCATTTGCTGCTGAGTCGCTACGGCATCTTTTGTCAATAATAAATGCCAACTGGGTAGCGCTTGTCCTTTATACAGACGCTTATAGGCGCAGTGCGCTGGCAGCCACATCATAGTCGGCAGCTTATCAATAGTCAGTTGAATACAGTCGGGGACATACTGTTGGCGGGTATCGTAATGCTGGCAGTAGCCGGTCTCGCAGTTCATCAGCTGGCAGGCCACATCGGTATACTCCACCAATTGCTCATCTACATTGCCGTCTTCATCTTCATCAATATATTTGATCAAGCAGCAGCAGCCACAGCCATCACACAGCGCTTCCCATTCGCTATGATTCAGCTCATCAAGGTTATAGTTGGACCAAAACTGCGGACGCAAAGTGTCGGTAGACTCAATTTTATCTTCTGAGTCTACAGCTAGATTGGCTTGATATTCTGCTTTGGGTAGAGACAACAAATTTAACCTCATAGAGTAGCCATAGTTTCAGATCTTTGGGTTAGCAAGAACCATTTTGATAAACAGCGTTACAGTATTATAGCTGTTTTTATCCGTTATGGGCGTTAAGGTGGTTGAGTAATAAAGAGGCGGTGCTATAAGCTCTTCTATAAATAGAAATATAATACAAAAACTCATCACTTAAAAAGGACAATATTATGTCAATTAAGACGTTAGAATTAATAAGTACAACCGAAAATGGCGTTGAGCTAATCAGCTATATGGCCTTGCCAGAAAACGCTTCAGACGATAAGCCAGTAGCCGGTATCTTGGTGGCTCCAGAATGGTGGGGCGTGGTTGATTATCCCAAATCTGTCGTTGAGCGTCTAGCTAAAGCCGGCTACGCGGCGGTAGCGATGGATGTCTACGGCGAGGGCAAGCTCACTACCGATGCGGCTATGGCCAATATGTGGATGGAGCAAGTGCTAGCGGATCAAGACATGCTAATGGATCGCTGCCGCTTAATTCTCAATGATTTTGCCGATCAAATGGGCGTTAATGGCGACAACTTAGGCGCGATTGGTTATTGCTTCGGTGGCAAAATCGTCTTAGATATGGCGCGTGAAGGTATGCCGCTCAAAGCTGTCGCCACTTTCCATGGTAACTTATCTGCTAAGCAGCCAGCCGATGACAAGTTCAAAGCCAAAGTATTGGTCGCGCATGGCGGTGAGGATAGTATGGTGTCTATGGATGCGGTCGATGACTTCAAACAAGAGATGGATAAAGTCGGCGCTGATTATACCGTCGATGTCTATGAAGGCGCTAAACACGGCTTTAGTAATCCGCATGCTGATGAGCGCGCTGCCAATAACGATGTGGATCTGGGTTATAACGAAAAAGCCGCTAAAGACAGCTGGGATAAAATGATGGACTTAATGAAAACTAACTTAGGCTCATAAGCTGGTTTTAATCAATGAGTTCAAGCGCTTTATTTATCTACAACAGAGTATGCTAGTCATACTCTGTTTTTTTATGGGTTAAAAGTAAATTATAAACTCATATTTAAAAAACCTTAACCATAAACTCTGTTGTAATAAACACAAAATAGCGTCATCATCGCTTTATTATAAGATGAGTTGAGTGATAGCAATGCTAGGTTGGACAAGCTTTATTGTATTACTGATCATTGTTTTGGTGCTGCACAATAAGTTAAATAATCAGCTTATCGAGCTACGCAATGAAGTTTTACGCCTGCAAGATAAACTAGACAAACATCATAGCGATGATACATTAGCGTCTACTTCTGATACTGATTTTTATACTGAAGCTAGTATTAATACTGAAATCAAAAGCTATGATTTAGAGCGTGAAACTGGAATGACGCTACCGCCACCCTTACCTGCCTCATCCTCTAATAAAATACAACTAGCAAACACTACTAATGGTTTAAATACCGCTGCCTCTGAAACCTCAGCTAGCAATGCTACATCAACAGTAACAGCTTCCCCGCCTTCGACTATAGAACCCGACGAGCAATCCCTACCTATCGTCACCTCGATTTTTTATTCGCTCAAAAACTGGTTTTTTGGTGGTAATCTCGTGGTGCGCGTGGGCGTTATCGTGTTACTGGTCGGCGTAGTATTATTGCTACGTTTGCTCAGCGACTATATCGAGATGTCGATTACCTCTAAGCTAATAGCGATAGGCATTATTGGTTTAGCCTTAGCAGCATTGGGACTTAAACTCGCCAAAAAGCGCTTTGCCTATGGCATCACGCTACAAGGCGCAGGCCTAGCCATAGCTTACTTGACCACCTTTTTTGCCTATAGCGTCTATGAGGTGCTGCCAAGCCTGCCAAGCTTTATCGGTTTAGGAGTATTATCGGCCCTTACTATCGGCTTAGCGGTACGGCAAAACGCTTTTCCTTTAGCATTGTTAGCTTTATCTGGAGGGTTTTTTGCGCCGATATTGACCGCTGACGATACTGGCAGCTTGAGCGCATTATTTAGCTATTATCTACTGCTCAACGTCACTATCGCTATCATCGCCCATTATCGCACTTGGAAAGTGCTCAATTTATTCGGGGCGCTAGTGACCTTTATACTCGCTTACTATTGGGGTCTCAGCGAAAACCTAACCGCAGTCATCGAATCGCAGCGTTGGACCTTAGTAGGATTAGTGGCGCTACATTTGGCACTCTATCTGTTCGTGGTCATTCGTTATGCGCAGCAAATCATTGCTTATAATCAGCTTAGCGACAGGGATAGCGAAGCGGCTGCTAAGTTAATAAACGCTCAAACGCTCAAGACCTCTAAATCAGCAAATGGCTTGTATTTATTTCCTATCGATAGCGGCTTGCTGTTCTCCGTACCGCTACTCGCTTTTGGCTTATTTTCAGCGCTATTAAACGATATCCCTAACGCTTTGACGGTTACTAGCGCGATTTTGGCAGCGATTTATTTAGGGCTTGGCTTAGTATTTGTTAAGCGTAGTAAAAACTATGCCTTGATAACCGAAGGTATGCTAGCACTAGGCTTTGGCTTTTTGGCCTTAGTGATACCATTAGCTTTGGACGCTGAATGGATCGCTTTTGGCTGGTCGGTGCAGGGGCTGGCGTTAGTGTGGTTCGGTCGTCGCTCCTTGCGCGCTTGGTCGGTGCTATTTGGCTTATTGCTACAATTGGTTAGTATCGTTATGCTCATGATAACGCTATTTTTCTCTTATGATAATTATCCGACTTTAGCGATAAGTGTGTCTGCCATAGCGTTGTTGGCTGCCCTGTTTATTTTGCGAGCCAATAACTCGCCTACTATGCATCGTTTAGTAAAGTCTAACCCTACTGCGCAAAAAACCAGTACGGAGCAGCAGACCCGCGACTCTGTTACCCCTTATGCCAAAGATTTAGGCATTAGCGAGCAAGCGGCTCATCAGTGGTTGAGCAGTATCGATAAAGAAGGTAGCGCTTTTACTATTGTTTGGCGTAGTCCACTACTCATAAGCTTTTTGACTTTTATGGCTGTCGTTTGGGCATTGTATGTCGGAGTGGCGAGCTTTGAGCAGTGGTTAGACTCTCAGCGCGTAGCAACTACCAGTTTGATAGCTTTATCTTCGCTACTCAGTGTAAGTCTCTACTGGCTGGTCAATCGTTATCGCTCATGGCAAGAGATCAGACCTCTTAGCCAAGGCTTATTAGTGCTATTTTATGCCGCGCTTATTTTGCAATTGCCCCAAAAGTTTGAGTTTAACTATCAGTGGAACAGCGTCAACTGGACACTATTTTCCGTCTTTATAATCGCTTGGTTAGTCATTGCTCAATTATGGCAAAAAACTTGGTATCAAAACAACCAGCTAGCGCGTTTTGATAATGCCAGTTGGCTAGCTACTGGCGTTTTGGTACTAGCGGCAGCGGTGCATTATGGCTTGCCTGCCTCAAAAGGGGTGATGGCTATCCTTATTACTGTAGCGCTGATGCTCGCAGGGTTATATCTTAGCTATCGTTATAGTCAGTTTGCGACATCTTATGATATTAATTCTCAAAAACCGAAAGGATTAGTTTACTGGTTTGACTGGCAAGCCGCGCTGATTGACTGTGCCAAGCTATTCGTGCCTATTACCTTACTTTGGGTGGTCGTAACCAACTGGTCTTATGATGGCGTGATTTGGGATTTGCCATACTTTGCGCTGCTTAATCTCTATGATATTAGCTTATGGCTGGTGGTTATTTATGGACTAAGTGCGTTTTATCTTAGCTATAAAAACGAGGTAAATTCGCATGATTTAGCAAATAACAAGGACAATAAAAAAGCCTTTAATCCTAAGCCTATGCTGATCATTTTAGGATTAGTTAGCTTTTGGGTCGTCTCTAGTATGCTCGTTAGGACGTTACATGCCTTTATCAGCACACCGCTTTGGGAAGCAGGTGCTTGGCATAGCGAACAAGTACAGACAGGCCTAACCATTCTTTGGACGCTGATTGCCCTAGTTGCGACTATTATTGCTAGTCGTCAATTAAAGCGTACACCTTGGTTTATGGGTATCGGACTACTCGGCGTGGTGGTGCTCAAGCTGGTGCTAGTCGATCTGTCACAGACCGAAGCGATTTGGCGAGTGCTGTCTTTCTTAGTAGCAGGTAGCTTGATTTTACTTATCGGTTATCTAGCGCCACTGCCGCCTGAGGAAGCTGAGAAAATTGACGAGGCATAAGCGCTTCTGTAGTAAACTGATGCTAATGATATAAAATATTAATAGCACCCTTTATAAAAAAGGCCCCTACAAAATAAGGCAATAAAGTAATGGTTAAAGAGACGATTCAGTGGTTCCCCGGACACATGAATAAAGCCCGCAATGAAGTTAAAGAGATCATGCCAGAGATGGATATCGTCATCGAAGTCATCGATGCGCGTATTCCTTATAGCAGCGAAAACCCAATGGTCGCTGCCCTGCGCGGGCAAAAACCGGTCATTAAGATTCTTAATAAAGCCGACCTTGCCGATCCTGAGCGTACGCAAATATGGCTTGATCACCTAGAAGCACAAAACGGCGTCAAAGCACTAGCTTTCGATGATAATAAGGCCGATGACGTCCATAAAATTGTAGAGCTGTGCAAGCGTATTATGCCCAATAAAGCAGAGTCCGGTCGTCAGATTAAAGCGATGATTATGGGTATTCCCAACGTTGGCAAATCCACCTTAATCAATACTTTAGCCGGTCGCTCGGTGGCAAAGACGGGCAATGAGCCTGCGGTCACTAAATCGCAGCAGCTGATCAAACTTGAGGGCGGTATCATGCTCTATGACACGCCCGGTATGCTCTGGCCAAAAGTTGAGAACGAGCATTCAGGCTACCGATTGGCAGCGACGGGTGGCATCCGTGATACCGCTTTTGACTTTGCTGATGTGGCAGGCTATACCGCTGAGTATTTAATCAAAGACTATCCTAAATTGCTGAAAGAGCGCTATAAGATTGAGGATCTACCGCAGACCGATTGGGAGTTCTTTGAAGTAGCTGGACGCAATCGCGGGCTGCTAAAAAAAGGCGGTATCGTCGATACTTATCGGATGTCGGAGATTCTCATTAATGAGCTACGTAGTGGTACGCTTGGTCGTATTACTATGGAGACGCCTGAGATGATGGCGGCGGAAGAAGAAGTAGTCGCTCAGCAAAGAATAGCGGCTGAGGCCAAAAAAGAAGCCAAACTTGAAGAAAAAAGACTGCGGAAGAAACGGGCTCGGAAGAATCGGAAGTAGGATTGCAGTTTAAAGGTATTCGTTAATTAAAGAAGACAATGAGCGCCTTGATTAAACAGTACAAATACATTACATTGGATGTACATGCGTAATTTATAGGTGAGAAAATGCCGACGACTAACTATAACATTAGGCTTGATCGAGAATTAAAAGACAAGGCTTTTTCAGTATTTAAAAGCTATGGTTTAACGCCTTCTCAAGCTATAAAGTTGTTCCTCAATCAAGTAGCAGATACCAATACTGTACCCCTATCCTTTGATTATCAACCAGCACCTAGCAACAGTACGCTACAAGCGTTAGCAGAGCTTGAAAACGGCCACTATACCGAAAGCTCTTTAGATGAGATGCTGGAGCTAAAGCCACATGCGCAAAGTTAGACGAACACGTTCATTCGATAAGGATTTTAAAAAAGCAGAGTTATCAGAGGGCTTGATTGAAGTACTTTATTGTTTAGTAAAGAACAAGCCTTTGCCACCCAAGTATCGTGATCATGCGCTAACTGGCAATCTGAAGGGATTTCGTGATTGCCATGTGAAGCCAGATTTAGTTCTGATCTATCGTATTGAAGATGAGGTTGTAGAGCTTATTCGACTTAATAGCCATTCTGAAGTATTTCGCTGATATGTATGGTGATTCTTTATAAACTCGCGTAGGGTGCGCCTAGCGCACCTAAAAACTGTAAAACTGTAAAAACTAAGCATAATCTTTCAACAAAGAACTACTACGATGATTATTTGCGACCTCCTAATCGGTGCGCGCGGCGCATCCTACCTGCCAAGACCAAATCTATGACGCAAACAAACGCTAGCTCAAAAATTAATAATTCAGAAGAAAACCTCCCTCACTCTACCCAATCGCTCAACACCTTCGCACCGCGTCTTCTCGACTGGTTCGAAACCGACGGTCGCCATGATTTGCCTTGGCAGCAGCACCAAACCGACACGCCCAATCCTTATATCGTTTGGCTGTCTGAAGTTATGCTGCAACAAACGCAGGTCAAGACCGTGCTCCCTTACTTTGCCCGTTTTATGGAGTCTTTCCCAACGGTGCAGGATTTGGCGGCAGCGGATTGGGAGGTAATCGCTGAGCATTGGGCAGGTATGGGCTACTATGCACGCGCGCGTAATTTGCATAAAGGCGCGAAACAATTGGTAGAGGTCATAAATCAGACAAGTAACTTTCCGCAGACTTTAGCAGGTTGGGAGGCGATAGCAGGCGTGGGACCTTCCACCGCTGGCGCGATTATGGCGATGGGTTTACACAAATACGGCGTCATTTGTGATGGTAATGTCAAACGCGTCCTGACGCGCTGGGCAGCTATCGATGGCGATATCACCAAATCTGCGACCACAAAAGAGCTATGGGCGTTAGCAGTACGCTTAACGCCTACAGAGCATTCAGGACTCTTTGCACAAGCGATGATGGATATGGGTGCGACGCTTTGTGTGCGTCGTAATCCGAGCTGTCAGTTATGTCCGTTAAAAGCCGATTGTATCGCTCATGCTGAAGGGCGCGAGATGGACTATCCGGTTAAGGCAAAAAAGCAGCCCAAACCAAGTAAATTTAGCAATGCGCTTATCATCAAAAATGCTGAGGGTAAGACATTATGGCTGCAACGTCCGGATACTGGAATTTGGGGCGGTTTATGGAGTTTACCATTGCAGTTTGTCGAAAAGGTTGAGGCTAGTGAATTAACAAAACCCTCAGAATCTCAATCACAAAAACTAGCAGTACGTAGCAATGACAAAGTATATGAAGCCGAATTTACCGTTGCTGAGCAAATTATTAATGAGTGGCTGGCAGAGAATAAACTGGTAGCGGAATCCATTAGCGACACTTTATTAGACGACGCCCCTATCAAGCACTCGCTAACGCATTTTCATTGGTATTTGCAGCCGCAGAAGTTAGTTGTTGACGATGAAAAAATTGCCCAATTGGGTGAGAAACTTGCAGCAGCGGATATCGCTTTTAAATGGTTGGATAAACAAAAAGCGTGCGATAGTCTCGGACTGCCGCGCGCTATGATTAAGATTATTCAGGTTTAGGCCAAACTATTTACCAATAACGCTGGGCTAAAGCCGCAGCCGACACGACATCACCTATGTTTGTTATACCTTAAAATTAATTGGTATATTATCGGTTATTGCAAAAAATATTTTCTGCTAACAAGCTAAGTTATACCGTAGGCTGGCGCTTTAGCCCAGCATCTTAAACTTAAGAAATTAGCGTCGAATATTTCAATATTTTTTAGAATCCACACTACTAACCCACAACCACTGATATTAAGTCAATAGCTAGTAATTAAAACACATTTTACAAAGCTATTTTAGATTAAGACTTCGGCACTCTGAGGCGCATCAGACCTTCTTGTTGTACAGTAGCCACTAGATTACCATCTTGCCAAAACTGACCGTGATTGAGACCTTTTGAGCTTGAGGTGGTATCACTCCACATATCATAGAGCAGCCAATCATTGAGATCGAACGGACGGTGAAAATGCATTGAGTGATCGATACTCGCCGCTTGCAAACCGCTAGTCATAAAGCTGATACCATGCGACATCAAGCCTGTACCGACTAGATAAAAATCGGATGAAAAAGCCAATAGCGCCTGCTGGATTGCCACAGGCTGAATACCTAATTGATGAATACGCAGCCAATTAGCCTGCTTTGGTTTCATGGGAATGGGGTTAATAGGGTCACGCGGTTTGACCGGTTTTATCTCCACATGACGACGACGCATAAAACGTGCTTTTAGGGCATCTGGCACCTTACCGACATGCTCATCTTTTAGCTCTTGCTCTGAGGCCAAATCCTCTGGCGGCGGATAAGCCGGCATACTCTCTTGATACTCAAGCCCCTCTTCTATCGGCGAGAAGGAAGCAATCATCGAAAATATCACTTGCTCGATAGGCTCTTTGCCGCGCGCCTGCTTATATTGAATAGCGGTAACTTCACGAGCTGAGAGGCTGCGCCCATCACGCAATCGGCGTACTTGATAAATCACTGGCTGATTGATATCGCCACCACGCAAAAAATAACCGTGCAGCGAGTGACAAGGCTTGTCGTCATTTAGGGTGTGGGCGGCAGCCATAATGGCTTGCGCCAGTACTTGCCCGCCAAAGATACGTGAGCCGACATAATCGTGACTCTTCCCTTCAAATACATCAGGGCTGACTTCGATCAGCGTTACTGTCGCTAGTAGATCATCAATGAGTTGCAAGTTATCAGACATATCAGGCATGACGTTAAGTTTCCTTATGTTTTAACCACCTTTGCCAAGGAGTATTATTGTCATTTTGATGACTTTATAATGCTTTAAAGATTGAATATATTACTCAATATATACCTATTTGACCAGTTAGGTAATACTTGTCAGCTAGGATTATGCTGACTGTTTGGACAGAGTGCTATTATTTTTTAATTAATAACAAAAAATGCTAAGTCATTTTTATCTTCCTCTCATAAAAAAAGGCGCTGTTTAGCACCTCTTTTGTATTACCTCTACTGTTAGGGTTTTACCGCGACTAATATACGTATAGAGTCTGGCACTAGCGATAAGTTTGCTAGCGCTTGCTTACCTTGTGCTTGCAGCTGCTCTAAGCGCTCAATCTCCTCTAAGCGCACGTTAGGATTAATCGTTTGCAGATGCTTGAGACGCTTAATCTCACGCGACCACTGCTGACTAAAACGCTCACTTGCTTGCACGCCAATCTGTGTTAGCTGACTGCGAGCAATCTCTTCGGCTTCATAATAGCGCTGCTCAATGATATCGCCGCGCGCTTTAATCACTTGCCTTGCACGATTATTATCTAAGCGCTCAATATGCGGCATAATCATCTCTGAGCTAATACGGCTTGATAGATCGCTACCTTGCTCGCTCATAAACACGCGAATATTTTGCGTGGGTAGAGTCGCTGGTAGATTAAGCAATTTTGGCGCGATAGTCTCGACCCGAAAGTTAATCTCAAGCAGCACTGTGCCTTGTGGCATAGCGGCGCTTTTGAGCATACCAACCGTGGTATTACCAAAGGTGCTGGTACTCGCCAGCTCATAGATTGCGCGCATCAGCGGATGCTCATGGGTGATAAAGTCAATCTCTTCGCGCTGCAAAGCCAGCTTGCGCTCAAAGGTCAAAGTCATGCCATCTTCACCAAGAGGCAAGCTCTCGATATACTCGCTAATCTCAGTACTATCAATCGGGGTTATGACCCATGAGCCATCACGCTGTACGCTATGATCAATGTTAGCGGAGGCCAAAAAACGCTCAACGAACTTTGGCAGCAGGTTATGTTTGTCAAAATCTTGCATAGCGTCTTTGATGCGTCCGGCGACGCGCGGACGGCAAGAGTTGTACTCAAGCAGACGATCGCGTCCCGCTTGCAGCTGTGCCTCTAACCCTAAACGCGTTTGCTTAGCTTCAGCGATGACCGCTTGTAGCGCTTGCTGATTGTCCGCTGTATCAGCGCCTTCTAGCAGCGGCTTTAAGGTTTGGATATATTCTTCTTGCACGCTTTGAGCGGTTGGCGAGATTTGATTAAACATATTTAGCGCGCTGTTATACCAGTGGTATAGACGCTCCTGCGCTGTGCCTTCAACATAGGGCACGTGCAAGGTGATTTGCTGAGTCTGGCCAATACGATCTAGGCGACCAATACGCTGCTCTAAAGTATCAGGATTGGCTGGCAAGTCCCAAAGAATAAGCTGGCTTGCAAACTGAAAGTTACGACCCTCTGAACCAATCTCCGAGCATAGTAGTATCTGCGCGCCCTCCAAATCGGCAAAGAACGCTGAGGCTTGGTCGCGCTCAAGCAGCGTCATCTGCTCAGTAAAGATAGCGGTCTTAATACCAGCATGTAGACGCAGTACCGCCTCTAAGCTCTCAACGGTTGCGCCACTACGAGCGATAAGCAGTACCTTTTCGTGCTTGAGCTCGCCTTTTAGAATATCGATCAGCCAAGGTACGCGCGGGTCGTCCTCAAGCCAGCCGCCATCGGGCTGATTTTCCTCGCCCCATAGCTGCTCACGCAGTTTGCCATTGGTTTGATAGCTGTCGATCCAAGCTTCTGGCAGCGGCAGTGGGTGTGCTCGGCTTGTGCGACCATAGAAGCCTTTGACACTTTCGCGCGTATTACGGAATAATACGCGCCCAGTACCGTGACGATCTAGCAGCTCATTTAACGCATAAGTCCGCAGTTTGTCATCTTCATTGATAGCGGCAAGCTCATCAATACTGATATCGAGCAGATGACTCAAAGCGCCGATTTGACCCGTGCTTAGTGGCTTATCTTCTATTAGAATACTAGCGACAGCCGCCGTCTCAGCAAAAGCGTCTTGACTGTTAATAAATTCATCCAAATCATCGAAACGATCAGGATCAAGTAGACGCAAGCGGGCAAAGTGACTTTGCGCCCCTAATTGCTCAGGAGTGGCGGTCAATAGCATCACCCCTGGAGTCTCATTAGCAAAATCCGCTATTAGCTCATATTTATCATTACCGCCTTGCGCTTCATCCCAATGCAGATGATGGGCTTCATCAACCACTAATAGATCAAAGCCTGCTTCTATCGCTTGCTCATAAAGATCGTGATGATCGAGTAATAAATCCATACCAGCGATAATACACTGCTCAGTGGCAAAGACGTTTTGTTCAGGATCGTGCTCTTTTATCGCAGCGGTACGCACTAGATCAAATAAGGCAAAGTTCAGGTTAAAACGGCGGCGCAGCTCAATCATCCACTGATACTGCAAGCTATCAGGCACTAGTATCAATACGCGCTCCGCTTTACCTGTTAATAGCTGCTGATGGATAATCAAGCCAGCCTCAATGGTTTTGCCAAGGCCGACTTCATCAGCAAGCAAGACGCGCGGAGCGATACGCTTACCGACTTCGTGAGCAATATAAAGCTGATGTTCAATAATATCGACACGCGCGCCCATGAGACCTTTGAGCGGATGACCGGCTAGCGCTGATTGCATACGCAAAATATCTTGGCGCAAATCATACCAATCACTGCGCTCAATGCGGCCTGCTAGTAGACGCTCAAGAGGTTTAGCCAAAGTAATATTAGCCGCCAAGCGCGTTTCCATAATAGGTTTGACTTCGACGCCTTTTTCATCGTCCTCAACACTATATTTGAGCACGCCCATCACCTCAGTGACATCTGTGACAGTATAGCTCTGACCTTGTTGATCAGAGATACTATCACCCACTTTGAACACTACTCTTGATAGTGGCGCGGAGTTTTTGGCGTAAACGCGCGTCTCTTCACTTTGCGGAAACAAGATGTGCACACAGCGATCATCGACATCGACGACCACCCCCAAGCCCAATTCGGACTCCGTATCGGATAAAAAACGTTGACCAACAGCGAATTCGCTACTGAGTAATGAGGCGGTAGAAATAGTCATAGGGCGGTATCTTTTGACCTTAAATGATAAGAAAATAGAATGTGATAAAGGGGGTTATAAAATAATTACTACTATTTAGCTATCAAGCTTTTCATTAGCAAAGCCCCATAACTGAAATTGGCACTATTATATAACGTTAGCGGTTAGATGAGTGCGCTAAATGAGTTTTTCAAGAGCTTATTATCAAGCCATCGCTTAGCTTATTTATGTTCAGAGATTTGGTGTTTATATCTCAAAGGTCATGATACATTAGGGACTAATTAACAATAGATGCGTTTAATAGAGATTTAATAAAAGGGACTTACTATGAAAGCAGTATTTTTGGATATGGCGACTTTTTCTGATGATATTGAGCTACCAGCACCAAAGGGTATCAGCGATTATGTGACTTATGACGATACGCCGCAAGAAGACGCGCTTATTATTGAGCGCTGCCAAGATGCTGATATTATCTTTGTTAATAAAGTACAAATCAGCGCCGCCGTTATCGCAAAGCTGCCTAAGCTAAAACTCATTCAACTGACCGCTACTGGTATCAATAATGTCGATAAGCAGGCTTGCGATGAGCATAACGTCACTTTGTATAACGTGGCAGGCTACGCGGTAAAAAGTGTGCCAGAACACACCTTTATGCTGATGCTAAATGCAATGCGCGCGGGTATTTATTATCATCAAAAAGTCGTTGATGGCACATGGCGTGATGATGGCAGTTTTTGTCTATTAGATGTGTCGCTAATAGATTTGGAAGATAAAACGCTTGGTATTATCGGTGTCGGTACTATCGGTAAGCGCGTGACTGACATTGCTCGCGCTTTTGGTATGACTGTATTATGGGCGGAGCATCAAGGCAAAGAGCCCCGTAATAGTGACTATAGCGCTTTTGATGAGGTGCTTGCCAGCTGCGATGTTATCAGTCTACATTGTCCATTAAATGAGCAAACTCAGCACTTAATTAATAAAGAGACTCTAGCCAAAATGAATAAGCAGCCGTTACTAGTCAATGTCGCACGCGGCGGTATTGTCGATAGCCAAGCGCTTACTGAGGCGGTGAATAGCGAGCAAATTATCGGCTATGCTAGTGACGTTTTTGAAGTAGAGCCGATTACTAGTGATGATCCATTGCTCACTTTAAAAGATCATCCGCGCGTGATTTTTAGTCCGCATAACGCTTGGGGCAGTAAGAGCGCGCAGATAAAGCTGTGGCAAATACTGAGCAAACAAGTTAGCGAATTTGTAGCTATAGCCAGTTGAAAATAAAGCGGTTATATGAATTTAAAAGAGGTTAGCGTTTAAAGCGCAGCCACTTATCATCAATTTTGCGATATTTGAGCATAAGGCGATCTGTTAGATAGTTATTCATTACCTGCCATGGATAACGGTCGCCTTGCTTAGGTAGCACCTCTTTAGCCCGATAAACATATCCTGAGCTTAATGCGCCCATAACGGTATCCGCTTGGATTTGTACTGTCTCGTTACTGGTTTGCGCTTTTGGGATAGCGACCTGATAACCCTGCTTATTCATATAGCCGATAAGCCGTAGTAGATACTGACAAGCTAAATCTATCTTTAGCGTCCACGAAGCATTGGTATAACCGAACAGCACTGCCATATTCGGTACGCCCTCTATCAATACCGCCTTGTATGTCATGCGTTTGCCTATATCGACCTTTTGTCCATCGACAATCAGCTCAGCACCGCCCAATACTTGTAAATTAAGACCGGTTGCCGTGACGATAATATCCGCCTCAAGCGCTTTACCTGATTTTAATAAAACACCCGTCGGTGTAAATCGCTCTATCTCGTCAGTAACGACTTCTGCGCGACCGCTTTGTAGCGCCTTAAAAAAATCACTATCTGGCACCGCACAAACGCGCTGATCCCACGGATTATAATCAGGCGAGAAGTGTTTTATATCGATATCACTGCCTTTAAGCTCTTTTTTTACCCCTTGTTTCATAAGCGCTTTCATAATCTTTGGCGCATAAAGCGAAGCTCGATAAGTCGCTTGCTGCATTAGCACGTTACGAGCACGTACTAGCTTGTAGGCTTGCTGCTTTGATAAAGGCGAGCGCTTACCGGATAGTTTTTCCATAGCATAATCATCAGCTGGCACACTTGCGACATAAGTGGGCGAGCGCTGCAGCATAGTGACATGACTTGCCTGCTGCGAGGCACTGTCATCAACGAGAGCTGGTAGCAATGTCATTGCCGTGGCTCCGCTACCGATGATGAGCAGCTTTTTATTATCATAATCGATATCCTGCCATTGCTGCGGATGAACGATTTGACCCTTAAAATCTTTTTCAGCAGTGAAATGCGGTTTGTAGCCTTGCTCAAAGTTATAATAACCCGTAGCGCCGACGATAAAATTGGCGGTTAAAGTGAGCGTGTCATCCGTTGCCAGATTAGTAATAGTCGCTGTCCATTGTTTATCCTCACTTGACCATGACAACTGCTTTGCTTCATGACGATAGCGGATATGACGGGCGACATCGAATTCAGCAGCGGTATCGGCAATATAGCTTTTTATAGCTTTGCCATTGACGAGCATTTTGTGATCAAGCCAAGGCCGAAAGCTATAGCCAAAAGTCAGCGCATCAGAGTCAGAGCGAATACCTGGGTAGTTAAATAAATCCCAAGTACCGCCCAAGTCCGCACGCTTCTCTAATAGTATAAAACGCTCTGTAGCCTTCGCTTGGCTGTTGGCTGCGCTATCGGTTTTTTTATTATCAGCTTTGTCCTTAAATAGCGCTTTATTGTCATACTGTTGTAGACGGCTCGCCATACCAATACCAGCGATACCGGCCCCAATGATTAACAGCTCACAGTCTACCGCTTGAGGCTGGCTTGTAGTAGTACTGTGGTCAGCTGTAGACTTATTATGCGTAAGACGATCTTTGAGACTATCTTTAATGCTGCTCTTAGCTTTAGCAATGTTAATCATGAGACAATCCTTGTAAAAATACCTATAATTTAAAAAGGAGTGGGACTTTCCCAATCCATCCAAGCTTCTAATACCGGATGTTTCAGCCGTAATTGCTGAGCATGTAAGTTAAGACGCGGTACAATCGTTAGCGCCTCCCCTTCAGCATAAATCGGATCGCCAATGATTACATGAGCGATATGTACCATGTGCACGCGTAACTGATGGCTACGTCCGGTAATAGGCTTGAGCGCGACACGAGTGACGATTTGTGCCTGCTGGTCGTTTTTGTCCTCTAAGCTTTTTTTATCTGTGCTTTCATTTTTCTTTCTTTGATTGCTAAGGGTTTCGTGTGCCAATACTTCATAATGAGTCAAGGCGTTTTTTGGCCAATCAGGATCGACGATATGGCGCGGCTTTAGGCTTGGCTCATAACGCACTGGCGCTGATATCTTGCCAATCGCGCCAACATCTTGCCACTTGCCAAACACTCTAGCTTGATACATTTTTTGTGGTAAGCGCGCGATAAACTGTTTACTAATATGAGTTTGCGCAGCAGCGTTTTTGCCAAAAATAAGCAATCCTGAGGTATCCATATCTAAGCGATGAATCAACTTGACCGCTGGATTGACGCGCTCAAGCCGTGATAATAAGCTCACTTTTAGCGTTCTGCCATCGACACTAAGCAGGCCTGCCGGCTTATCAACTACCCAAATATCATCGTCCTCAAAGACAGTAATCGACTCAGCAAAGTGCTGAAAAAACTCAACAGGACGGTTCTTTTCTTCTTCATTAAGCGCTAAGGTTTCATCTTCGGTAAAGAGCATAAATAATCTAACTTATATAATTTATAGTGGAATAGGAGTAAGAGGGCTGGTCTGTATCCTTGTGTTTCGATTGATTGTATTAATATTAATAGTTAAACATTTTAACCGCCTAGGCTCTGTCAAGGGTCAGCAAATATGTTACTATGTCGGCATAAATTCATTCGCGCTTACTTATCTATAGCCTTTAATATAACAGCAATAAGCTTTGTTATTAAGCGCTATAAAGCTAATAAAAAGAGAGAAAAACTATGTCAGATTTAATCGTTAATACTACTGATACCGATTTTGATAAAGACGTTCTACAAGCCGATATGCCTGTATTAGTAGACTTTTGGGCAACGTGGTGTGGTCCTTGCAAATCTATCGCTCCTATCTTAGAAGATTTAGCCGCTGATTATGAGGGGAAAGTAAAAATCGTCAAAGTAGATGTCGATAATAACCCACAAGCCGCTAGCCGTTTTGGTATTCGTAACATCCCAACCTTATTTGTCTTTAAAGACGGCGAAAAAGTAGATTCGGTAATGGGTCTACAGCCAAAAGCAGAATTGGCGAAAGTATTAGATAAGCATCTATAACATTAAATAGCTAATCTTATTAAGACTAATAGGTGATAGCTATTAATCAAAAAGTCATTATTGATAACCAATAATGGCTTTTTGCTTCCTTTTTGAGCAAAAAAACTATTTTGCTGTGTTTTTGAACAAAAATAATTGACAACGACCTGTCGATAACCGTATAGTCTGCTCACAAGATAAATACAATTGTTTTATAAGCGTCTTGTCGCTAGTCTCCTCGTGTTTTTTAATGCAAAAAACAACTATCGTTATTGAACACAATTACCAAATACAATTACTGATACTGAGCTCTTAACCAAGACTCTTATGTCACCTTCTTTATACTCATTCTTAGCAACGCTGTTGTAAATCGCTATAATTAGTGCTGAGCTGATATAAAAAATCAAGGCAACATAAACTCAACTCTGTGCACACATCCTATCCTTATATTGTTTTAATCAATGTCTTAGGTTGTGCTGCTTACGGCCTCTCTCGCCTGATAACCTGCTAATGACTTTCCTATGAATTTGACTGAACTAAAGAAAAAATCAATCGCTGAGCTTTTGGCTATCGCCAAAGAAATGGGGCTTGATAATATGGCGCGTAGCCGTAAACAAGACATTATCTTTGCTATCTTAAAAACTCATGCTCGTAACGGCGAAGCTATCTACGGTGATGGCGTATTAGAAGTGCTTCCAGACGGTTTTGGCTTTTTGCGCTCCTCTGAAGGCTCTTACTTGGCAGGTCCTGATGACATCTATGTCAGCCCTAGCCAGATTAGACGTTTTAGCCTAAAAACGGGCGACAGTATCGCGGGTACTATTCGGCCGCCAAAAGATTCTGAGCGTTATTTTGCCCTACTAAAAGTAGGAGAGATTAACTTTGATACGCCAGATCGCTCGCGCCATAAGCTCATCTTTGAAAATTTAACACCGCTATTTCCTACTGAGCAGCTTAAGCTTGAGATTGGTAACGGGACTACCGAGGATTTGACGGGTCGTATTATCGATCTGATTGCGCCTATTGGTAAAGGTCAGCGCTCTATTATTGTAGCGCCGCCAAAAGCCGGTAAAACCATGCTACTACAGACCATCGCCCAGTCTATTACTCGTAACAATCCTGAATGTTATTTGATCGTGTTATTGATTGATGAGCGTCCAGAAGAAGTCACTGAGATGGAGCGTACGGTACGCGGTGAAGTGGTTGCCTCAACCTTCGATGAGCCGCCGCAGCGCCATGTACAAGTGGCTGAGATGGTTATCGAAAAAGCCAAGCGTCTCGTTGAGCATAAGCAAGATGTGGTTATTTTATTAGACTCTATCACTCGCCTTGCCCGCGCTTATAACACCGTGATACCTTCATCTGGCAAAGTATTAACCGGTGGCCTTGATGCCAATGCGCTTGAGCGTCCAAAACGCTTCTTTGGTGCCGCTCGTAATGTCGAAGAAGGGGGTAGCTTGACGATTATCGCTAGTGCCTTGATCGATACGGGTAGTAAAATGGATAGCGTTATCTTTGAAGAGTTCAAAGGTACCGGCAACCAAGAGATTACCCTTGAGCGCGACTTGGCCGAAAAGCGAGTATTCCCTGCTATTAATATCAAAAAATCAGGCACACGCCGTGAAGAGCGTCTACTCGATGAAGACAAACTTCGTAAGGTTTGGATTTTGCGTAAGCTATTACAACCTATGGACGGTGTGCAAGCGACTGAGTTCTTATTAGATCGTCTAAAAGAAGCTAAAACTAACGACGAGTTCTTTGAGCAGATGAAACGCAAATCTATGAATTAGCTTTAACTGTAGTTATTGAATAAAAGATCACTTAGTAGTGGTCTTTTTTTTGCTTTGAGCTAATCTAAGATAATGACAGAATCAATGTCGTCAGCCATTGATTCTGTCTACAAAACCGTTAGCTTATTTTATAGCTTTAAACCAGCAACTTTAGCCAAATAGCGACTAAGGACACAGTTGGGACACATAGCTTACAGAATATTTGCAAATGATAGCTTATTTAATACGACTGAGTTTTTGCAATACGGTTACTATGACTATTAATGCAAGTGGGTTTTTTCTTTATTGATAGCTAGCTGTAATAATAATAACAGTACGGTTGATTATTACAGATGCTCTTATTGGTAGTGAAAAGATCACTGATCAACTTTACAATTTAATAGGTGACGATATGAAATTTGCTAAAACTATTGCAATGACTGCTATTACAAGCTCAGCATTGATAATGACTGGTTGTAACTCTACGGGTGGCTACAATAGCGGTATGAGTAACACTGCTAAAGGCGCTACTGCTGGCGCGGTTGCTGGTGCTTTGATTAGAAGCGGCGGCGATAGTAAAGACATAGCTCGCGGCGCATTAGGCGGTGCTGCTCTAGGCGGCGCTGGTGGTTATATTTATGACAAAACTAAAGACTAACACTTATTAATGATAAGTTAATAAAAACCTACAATATAAATTGTAGGTTTTTTTATGGATTGATATTTATTTGAAATCGGGTTTATCTAAATCAACACTCTATCTATCACTTTTAGCCTATCTAACCTTTAGCCTATCTAACAAAACCACTCTATTACTACTATAACTACAATGCCCCGCTAAAAGTATCGCAAGCCTGTACCTTGCCGCTTTCTAACCCGCGGGTGAACCAGTTAATTCGTTGTTGACTCGTACCATGGGTAAAGCTATCTGGGGTTACTGTACGGCCACTTGCTTGAGCGAGACGATCATCGCCAATTTGTCCGGCCGCATTGATAGCTTCATCAATATCTCCAGCCTCCAAAAACTGAACTCGTTGTTGATTACGGTTAGCCCATACTCCAGCAAAGCAGTCTGCTTGTAGCTCTTGTAATACCGATAACTGGTTAGCTTGTGCTTGACTGACTTGACGACGAGCTTGATTGACCTGTTGGCTTATTCCTAATAGCGTTTGCACATGATGACCGACCTCATGAGCGATAACGTAAGCTTGCGCAAAATCGCCTGCCTTACCTTGGTTCTCTTGCTCACCTGAGCCTTGCTGATCGCCACTTATTCCCAAATTTTGGCGCATTTCTCGAAAAAAACTAGTATCAAGGTAAATAGTCTGATCGCCTGGACAATAAAAAGGACCACTTGCTGCAGTAGCACTACCACAAGCTGAGTTAATTTGACCACTGAAAAGTATAAGCTCTGGCTCCTTATATGTTTCGCCTCCTTCGCTAAAGATCTGTCCCCATACCTCTTCGGTATCTGCCAATACCACTTGCACAAACTGAGTATCGCGATCACTGCTAGTGGCGACTTCGGTAGAGTTACTACTACTGCCTTGTGTTACCATTTGCCCCGTTTGTAAGGCCGTCATTGGATTGACGCCAAACACTAGCCACAAAATACCCGCTATAATAATGCCACCAATACCGCCACCGATCATTTTACCACCGCCGCTGCTAGTACGTACGTTGGTGCTGCCTCTTCTACCTCGCCATTTCATAAGCTGTATCCTCTAACTGAAGCTATTTAGTTTTTATATCTATTAATACCAAAAACCTTAGCACGACTCAATTTACCTCATTGTAAAAATTCAGCACATTTTAATTATATTAGTAAAACTCACTTCGTATCATTATGAGTTACAAAATAGCTGATAGCTCACTGTTATTCTTTCAAAACTTTTGAGGGTATAAACAACTAGTTGATTTTCATTAAAATGTACAAAATCCTAATAATATATAGTATGTAAATATTATTTACATTTTTATTGCTAATTAATCACATAAACTCTTTTCATTATCAAAAAAAGAGTATAGAATGCGTGGAAGCTGAGTAGCTGTGACCATTGACGGTTGAATATCAAGATATTTAAAAATATCTATAATGTTCAGCCTTTTATTGTTGCTACCATACCCTTTCATTTTTTGGAGAAAACCTATGAACATCAAATTACTTGCACTAGCTGGTATCATGACTGCAACTTTCGGCCTAACTGCTTGTGATAGCAACACTGAAAACGCTGCTGAAGATTTATCTGATGCGCAAGAAGAAGTACAAGACGCGCAAGAAGAGCTAAATGAAGCTGCTGCTGACGGCGAAGTTGTAGATGCTGACGCTGCTGCTGCTGCACAAGCTGCTGAAGCTGATATCGCTGAAGCACAAGCTGCTACTGCTACTGACGAGATGGACGCTGAAGTTCCTGTCGACGGTACTACTACTAGCGTAGACGTAGCTAGCGAAACTCCAGCTGTTGACGCTGCTGACGACGTAGTTGTTGTTGAAGAGCCAGCTCAGTAATTTATTACCTAGTAATAAATACTTAACGATAAAAAAGAGAGCCTATGCTCTCTTTTTTTATGCCTGCTATATTTTTATCGCTTAAAAACAACTCAATAGTTCTAATAGTAGTTTTAATTAGCTACTCTTTTGGGTACTAAGCTCATGCATTAAGTTATTTGCCGCTTCAGCACTTAACAGGTATGGATTAAAATCAAGGGTCGTTGAATACTTAAGATAAATAGCAGCATTGGCAGGTGTTGGCGAGGCATAGTTCATCGACCACTTAGCCCAGTCTCTATGCTTTAATTCGCGAGTTTCAATGATTTGCAGATCATGATGACGCGTATCTGCTATCAAACTGTATAACAAGCGGTTAATCTGTGCTCTTGGCCCTTCGATAGTTTGCAAAAAGTAATTTTTATTGAAAATTAGCATCCCTGTAATGCCATTAGCCGCATTATTCTCATTAGCCTGCTGCAAAATCTCATTAAAGTCTTTAGCGGAGACATCTGGGTTTGCACGGCTAGCATAGGTCATACTAACTAAAATGTGCGCATCTGAAAGTGATTGTGCCATATCTCATCTCTTCTATAAATAGGAACGTCTGCCATTAACTGAATGAAAACCAAGATTTCTTTTTTGTAGGTACAGCTAATTCTCTTGTTTGAACCTGTTGTTGTTGCTGTTTTTTTCGCTCTTGTTCTTGCATAGCTGACAGTGAGTCAATAAACATCATGATCTGATTAGTACTCATCAAATATGGATTAAACTCCGTACCCGTTGAATACTTAAGAGCTTGATGCCTATTTTTATCAGTTGGCGTTAAATAATTCATCGACCACTTGTTCCAGCGGCGCGCTTCCACTTCACAGCACTCAACAATTTGTAGTGCAAAGTGACGTCTGTCTTCGACTAACTTTCGCAGTAAGGCATTAATAGTGGGTCTAGCACCTTCAATACTTTGCAAAAAGTAATTGTGATTAAATACCAAAGCGCCAGTGATACCATTACGCTCATTATTTTCTTGTGCTTGACTCAGAATACGGGTGACCTCACCGTTCTCATTATCATTATTATAACGACTAATATAAGTCAAACGCACAATGATATGCTCACCATGACGCATTTTTTGTTCATTTATTGCTGATAGGTCTGCGGCTTGCATTAAATACTCCAATTGACTAGAAAAAAAGGCTATGCTTAACAGTCAGATGATTAAATAAAAGCTCTTAAAGATAGATAGTTATTTTTTTTGAAAAGTCAGCCATACCATCTACTAGGGCACTGTTAGAAGTTTGTTGGATTTGTTGAACTAATGATAATAATTGTGCCGGATCATTGCATTGCTCTAGGCTCAGTAAGTAGCCCCAAGCTTCTTCGGGTAGGGCATTACTTTCGATATATGCAGCTAAATCTGATTTAGTGGACTCATAACTAGCTTGGGCTGTTTTGGAAACTGTTGTATTACCTATCGCACTGATGTCTGACTGTACACTATTAAAAGTTTTGTCAAATTCAGCTTCACTTGTCTCTTTGACAGTTTGAGATCTAAGCTCCATGCTCTCTTTTGTAGTCTGAGATGTATGTTGAGATTCATACTCACTACTCTCTTGACCAATGATTTCTATACAGCCAAGCTCCAAAAGCAGCTCAAACAAAGGAGCAACACCGCCAAATTCTACAAACATTTTGCCATTATCTAATGTGTCTAGGTAGTTTTGATAGGTTCTTTTTCCATCAATCATTATAAGTAACGTTCTAGCCTCGCGAGGCAGAATACCTAGAGTATGATACTTAACCTCTTTTCGACCTAAATCGCTTTTTTTAAAAACATCACTATATTTCATTGTTTTATCCAAAGCTTATATAAACATGATTACTACTATAACAAAGTGTTGATGAAATAAAACACTATACTTTGTTGGAATTAAGAGCGCGACAGTATTTATCTAAAGGTATTAACAACCATCAGATAAATACTATTGGATTTTTAAATTTGGCTAATTATAACTTAAATTTTTTTAAACCCGCTAAATGACTGCACTATAATCCGATAGACAGTCAATATAACATGATAGGCGGTTTTATATATTGAAGTAAAGCCATCTTATGGTTGACTACAACTTTATACTTCATATAAAGCAAAAAAATTCTACCAATCATTAGTAGTAATTTTATTATTACTGACGATTGATAGAATTTTGAAGTTGATAGCTAAATAGTTGTTATCAGCTGTTTTACCACTAATAGCAGATTTACTTAACAAATATGTTATTTATAAAACATTACTCATTAAATAAATGCTGATCCACTTTTTGACGGAATTTTTGTCCGGTTTTGAAAGTAACTACCCGCCTTGCCGTCACTGCAACTGGCTCCCCAGTTTTGGGATTACGGCCAGGACGGCTGCTCTTATCTTTAAGCTCAAAATTGCCAAAACCTGAGAGCTTGACCTCTTTACCGTCAATTAAGCTTTCTGATAGCTCATCAAAAAAATTCTCCACCAAACAGCGTCCTTCTTGGCGAGTTAGGTTCAGCTGATTCATTAGATGTTCGATCATATCAGACTTTGTTAGGGTACTCACAGTACAACTCCTGTTCTCTCTAGCAAAATTTCTTAAGTGCCAATTCTATCTATTTTCTATATATTGAATTAAGCAACAGTCACTGCCATAGGAAAAAATTGATTTATAACCCCTGATATTATAAAGGAATTTATAATAAATTAATGATTTCTTATCATAAAATTCTTTAATAATAACCAGTTAGCCAACATATTTATTTTAGCTATCGCGCAATTGAGCGTTATGCTGTTCATTTAAGGCGCTAACTACTCTATCGGTAGTAGCTTTAACGACTTCATCCGATAAGGTTTGATGCGCATCTTGCCAGACTAGAGCAAAGGCTAATGAGCGCTGACCCTCAGGAACGTTATTGCCTTGATAAACATCAAACAGCCACAAGTCAGTCAATAGCTCGCCTGCGGCGCTACGAATAGTGGCTTGTAGGGTTTGTAGGCTAATCTCACTGTCAACTAAAATGGCGATATCACGGCGTATTTGCGGGAATTTGCTTGGCGTAGTGATTGCCTGCTGAGCGCGAGCCAGCTCTAGTAGCGGCGCTAATGATAGCTGAGCAACCCAAGTCGCCGGCAGATCTAGCTGCTTGGCAGTATTAGGATGCAGCTGACCAAGCCAGCCGGCATACTGATCATCTATATAGAGCTTAGCGCTTTGACCGGGATGCAAAAAGTCAAGCTCACTGCGCTCATAACGTATACGCGCGCCTTCGATTAAGGCGGGTAGCAATTGCTCAACGTCGTGCTTGAGATCATAAAAGTCCATAGCACGGTTTTGATAAGCTTGCTCATCCCAGATATTGCCAACAGCCACCAGCGCAATACTAGGCGTCTGTACCAGCTCGCTAATGCTATGACCGACAAAGCTTAAACCGGTCTCAAAAAAGCGCACGCGCGACTGCTGGCGATTAAGATTGTACTGCACACAAGGCAATAAGCTTGATAGCAGAGTACGGCGCATCACTGCCAGATCACTCGATATTGGATTGGCAAGCGCTAGCACTTCGCCCAATGCTTTATCATTAAGCAAAGCTTCTAACTTAGCATCACTAAAGCTAAAGCTAATCGCTTCCATATAGCCGATATCGACTAAAGCTAGCTTCATCTCGTGCGTCAAATCAGCAGTATCATCATAATCCATGCTCACTTGTAGGTGCGGCAAGGTGCTTGGGATATTGTCATAACCGTAAATACGCGCAATCTCTTCAATCAAATCCTCAGCTATGCTCATATCAAAGCGATAGGACGGCGGCGTACAGCTGAGTACTTCATCTTGCTGCTCTACAAGAAAGCCAAGATCAGTTAAAATACGAGTCATGACCTCAGGCTCAATATCTATACCTATCACCTCGCCAACTTTGGCTATCGGCAGAGCAATCGGCGCACGTGCTGGCAACTGTTGGGCGTTTTCAACAGCAACGATTGCTCCTGCTTTACCGCCGGTAATTTCGGTTATCAGCTTACGCGCTCGTGCTAAAGCAAGAGCGGGTAATTCAAAATCAACGCCGCGCTCAAAACGCTGTGAGGCATCAGTATGTAGACCAAAGCGGCGCGCACGACCCGCGATAGCTAGCGGACTAAAAAAAGCACTCTCCAGCACAATATTAGTCGTGGTTTCAGTGACACTACTGCGTTTACCGCCCATGATACCAGCGAGAGCCAAGACACCTTCATCATCAGCAATAACCAGCTCATCACCAACTAAAGTTAAAGTCTGATCGTTGAGTAAAGTGATATTCTCTTGCGGCTTAGCTAAGCGAACTTGAATATCCCCTTTGATCGTATCGGCATCAAAAGCGTGTAGCGGCTGACCGAGCTCCATCAGCACATAGTTAGTGACATCAACCAAAAAATTATGACTGCGTAATCCTGATTGAATCAATGCATCCACTAGCCATTTTGGTGTATCGATACTACGATCGATAGCACTGATAGCTTGCAATAAATAACGCGGGCACTGCTCTACTGCTGTCACCTTAACGTCAGGCGTGTTAACAGTCTTATCTGTTATAAAGTCTAAATCAATCTTAGGCTCCTGCACTGCAAGCTCATTAATCACCGCTATTTCACGCGCGATACCGCGCACACTAAAGCAGTCGCCGCGATTAGGCGTGATAGAGATATCAAGTATTTTATTATCCAGCCCCAAGTACTCACGGATATCGACACCGATAGGCGCATCCTCTGGCAATTCAAGCAGACCATCAATACTATCGACTAGATCAATCTCGGATGCGCCGCAAAGCATACCGTTAGACTCAATACCGCGTAGCTTGCTTTTTTTGATCTTAAAGCCGGCTCCTTTATCACCAGCGTCCTCGCTTGGCAATACAGCACCAACGGTCGCAACAGGCGCTTTCATACCGACGCAGACATTAGGCGCGCCGCAGACAATTTGTATCGGCTCATCATTGCCAATATTGACTTGCGTGACACGTAGTTTATCGGCGTCAGGATGCGGCTCAACACTGACTACCTCGCCAACTACCACACCAGTAAACGGACGCGCGACCGCAAATTGATCATCAATCTCAAGCCCTGCCATCGTCAGCTGCTCGGCCAATTGTTCACTAGTGTTGGTAGGGTTCACCCATTGACGTAACCATTGTTCGCTAATTTTCATAAATATCTCGGATCTAAATTTTATAATAAAGAGTTTGCAGTAAAAGCGCGTATCAAAAGCTAAAGTCTTAAAAATAAGCGAATGACGGATAGCCCTTTCCCTTAAAGCGGTTTAGCTAAATTGCTGCAAAAAGCGTACGTCGTTTTGAAAAAACAGACGCAAGTCATCGATACCGTAGTACAGCATAGCAAAACGCTCGATACCCATGCCAAAAGCAAAGCCGGTATATTTATCGCTATCAATACCGCAATTGGTTAATACTTGCGGATGTACCATACCGCAGCCCATCACCTCAAGCCACTTGCCATTATCATCCAAGATATCGACTTCGGCTGAGGGCTCGGTGAAAGGGAAAAACGAGGGACGAAAGCGTACGGTTAGCTGTTTGCCAAAAAACGCTTCTAAGAACTCGCTAATCAAGCCTTTTAGCTCAGCAAAGGTGCTAGACTCAGTGACCATTAACCCTTCTAACTGATGAAACATCGGCGAATGGGTCTGATCTGAGTCATTGCGATAAACACGACCTGGACAAATAATACGTATCGGTGGCGCGCTTTGTTCCATGGTGCGAATTTGTACTGGGCTGGTATGGGTACGCAATAGATAGTGCGCATCAAAATAAAAAGTATCATGCATGGCGCGTGCTGGATGGTGCGAGGGAATATTTAGCGCCTCAAAGTTATAATAGTCGCTCTCAACTTCAGGGCCGGTCGCCACGTTGAAACCTGCTTGCACAAAGAACTGCTGCATTCGCTGAGTAATCATGGTGACCGGATGCAAGTGACCTTTTTGCGCGCCGCGAGCCGGCAAAGTGATATCGATACTCTCTTTTGCCAGCTTAGCATTTAATGCGGCAACCTCTAGCTGCTGCTGCTGCTCGGTTAACGCCTCTTGAATGCTGCTACGAACCCCGTGCAACCAGCCGCCATACCTTTTTTTATCATCAGCAGCAAGCTTACCCATTTGCTTCGACCAATTGGTAAGTGCGCTTTTTTTACCAGTGAGCTGTACGCGTAGCTCTTGTAACTGCGCTACGGTAGACACTTGGGCAATTAAGACAGTAGCCGCATTAGTGAAATCATTGAGCTGAGCTTCATTGAGCTCATTTAACTGCGAAGATAGGGTCGGTAGCGCCGACAAATCGGTGGCAACAGGGGTAGTCATAAGACGCATCATTCCTGAGATAAACAAAATATAGAGAGTAAGGGTTTGAACCCTTATACATAAAAGCATGAACAGCCTATAAAAAAAGCCACCGACTAGCGGTAGCTTTTATTTATATCGACCTGATAATGCCTATTAGTTTACTGCTAGCTACTCAATTATTCAGCAGCTAGCGCAAGACTAATACTTAGGCCAATTCAGCTTTCGCTTTTTCGACCAATACACTAAAAGTAGCCGCATCATGCATAGCGATGTCCGCTAGAACGCGGCGATCGATATCGATGTTCGCTTTTTTCATGCCGTTGATAAAGCGGCTGTAGCTCAAACCGTTTAAGCGTGCGCCAGCATTGATACGGGCGATCCACAGACGACGGAAAGAACGTTTTTTGTTACGGCGGTCACGATAAGCGTATTGACCCGCTTTGGTAACTGCCTGTACTGCTACACGATAAACACGTGAACGGGCACCGTAGTAGCCTTTTGCACGTTTTAAGATTTTTTTGTGACGGCGATTTGCCTGTACACCACGTTTTACACGGGCCATAATTTACTCCAAGATTTTTAGATATAGTAAGCGCTATTGAACGGCAAAGATCGATTAGATGTATGGGCACATACGACGAACTGCTGCTTCGTCAGACTTGTCCACCATCTTAAGACCACGCAGTTGGCGAATACGCTTAGCTGATTTCTTGGTCAAAATATGGCTCTTGAAGGCTTGCTTGCGCTTGAAGCCATTCGCGGTTTTTTTGAAGCGTTTTGCGGCGCCGCTTCTGGTTTTCATCTTAACTTTCATGATGACTTGCCTCTTTGTCTTTGATAGAACCTGGTCGTCAGATAATCGTTATCAGCGGTTATTAAAAAACAGCCAATCAATCAACTATTTGCCTCGAGGTGGGAGGCGCTATTTTAGCAGACTCGCTAACCATTTGCCAATCAAAGTTTTAACTTTAATAACAAACCAAGTAATAGGTGCTTATAGAGTTTTTATTTATTCTGCAAATGTTCTAATGGCTAACTGCTTGATAGCTTTTGCTATCCTAGCTTCCTAAATATATTGAAATTAACTTTAGGCTATGATTAACTATATATTCATTTAAATGAATGTACATAGTAATATCGATAGTGTTTTTATAACGTATGTGTCTTAAACACCTTACTTTTTATATCTCATGAGTAGGAGATTATAGTGATGATTTCAACTGATAGAGAATTGAGTTTCGATGATACTGTATTCGTATTTGAGACAGTTATGCGAGTAAGAACTAGTGAGGTTGGCATTGGTAACTACTTATCCTTAGAATGCCTTGCTCAGCTACTTTGTGAGACTCGCGATCGCTTCTTATATGCTAAAGGCATCCAGCGAATTCAGGCCGATCATCAAGGCTTAATAGTAGATGATATACAATTGACGCTTGTCAGCATGGTACGGGCACGTGAAGAGCTCCTATTTGAAGTAGGCGTACAGCAGCTATCTAACTCAGGATGCTATATCGATACCAAAGTCACCCGCCTACATGATGGCTCTTTAGTAGCAAAGTCCCGTCAGCATTTTGTTAATTATGATTATCGTTTAAATAAAATAACTACTTTTAATAAAAGCCTGCAATCAGCTCTTGATCAGAGTAAAAAAACGGGCGCTTGACCCC
The DNA here is from genome assembly GCF_040371085.1 of Psychrobacter sp. AH5. Classification (NCBI taxonomy): domain Bacteria; kingdom Pseudomonadati; phylum Pseudomonadota; class Gammaproteobacteria; order Moraxellales; family Moraxellaceae; genus Psychrobacter; species Psychrobacter sp. AH5. The sequence goes on along the minus strand of NZ_JAMBMT010000001.1, from coordinate 2,920,745 downwards.
CACTATCTACCTTTTTTACTCAATTTTTATAGCATTGTGTGTCGCATTCAAGCGACCTGTATAGTATTATCTATTGCTGATTATCAAACCTCTTTATCCTCTTTTTTCTTCTTCTATAAAGTGACAGAGACGCTATGACTGTACCTGCTTGGCTCAGCGCTATAACATTTAATTCAGACGGCCTCATTCCTGCTATTGCGCAAGATCATCAGTCAGGACGTATTTTGATGATGGCATGGATGAATAGTGAGGCGCTACAATTGACAGCGCGAACGCAAACTGCAGTCTATTTTTCGCGCTCCAGAAATAAGCTTTGGCATAAAGGTGAAAGCTCAGGTCATACGCAGCAAGTACACGATATTCGCTTAGATTGCGATGCCGATGTGATCGTTTTGAGCGTCACACAAGTGGGCGGTATCGCTTGTCATACTGGACGTACGTCCTGCTTTTATCAGCGTTTGGATTTATCCGGCGCTGAGCCTAGCTGGCAAGCCGTTGATCCTATCTTAAAAGATCCCGCTGACATTTATAGCTCTAGCCATAAACAACCAGCGTTGCCACCGATGGATAATAAAGTAAGTACTAATACAGTAGATAGCTTTGCGTCTAGTACTTTAGCATCTAGCGCGATAACGGAGCGCTCTATCTTGCAGCAGCTTGATCAAGTATTAATTGAACGCAAAAATGCTGCCGCGGATAGCTCTTACGTAGCTAGCCTGTATACTAAAGGTCTTAATAAAATATTAGAAAAAATAGGCGAAGAAGCCACCGAGAGCATTATTGCGGCCAAAGACTTAGCCAATAGTAATGAGCAATTAAATAAAGCCGCTTATGATGCAGCGCGTAAAGAGCTTATTTATGAGGTAGCGGATGTTTGGTTTCATAGCCTAGTCGGCCTTGCTTGGTTCGATATAGAGTCTGAGGCAGTACTTGATGAGTTAGGTCGGCGTTTTGGTCTGTCGGGTATCGATGAAAAAAATGCTCGTTAACTGACACAAATTAGCGGTTACTACTCATTGCCTATATTTAGTTAGCGCGGCTTATAACTTTAGCCCGCGCTATTGTTTTTACCTTTTAAAATCCCATGCAGGTTATAATAGAGTATTATTATACTTAACATTGTTAGTTGGTTAATGCCTAAGTATACTCACAAAGGCAAAGGCTAATAAACTCAAAATACTAGGTTATAAGGATAACGTTATGGGTAGTTTTTCCATTACGCATTGGCTCATTCTTTTAGTGGTCGTGGTGGTAGTATTTGGTACCTCGAAGCTTAGAAATGCAGGTAAAGATTTAGGCGGCGCTGTCAAAGGCTTTAAAGAAGCGGTCAAAGATGAAGAGGCTGAAAACATCAAAAAGCATCGCGTACTTGATCATGATACTAGCGTCAACAGTGCCAATGCTGCCAGTGATAACCTGACGGGTACCAAAGTTGATGATATCAAAGTCAGCTCTACGGCCGATGATCAACACAAAGTTTAATACTATTAATTGTAAAATCGGTAGCGGCGTAGTGGCGTGCCGTTTATTAGCTACCTTGAGATAGTGATGTTTAACGCTTATGTTTGATATCGGATTTTCTGAATTATTATTGTTTGGCGTGATCGCCTTGATTGTCTTGGGGCCAGAGAAATTGCCACAGGCAGCGCGTACCGCTGGACAATGGTATAGCAAGATTCGCCGTACCGTTGCCACTTTGCAATCAGAGATAGAAGCGGAGCTAGATTTGGCTGAAACTCGCGAGCAGATGCAAAAAGAGCTTGCCAAAATTCGTCAAACTGAAGCCGATATGAAGCGTGAGATGGAGCAGCTGCGCGGTAGTATGCAAGAGTTTGAGTCCTCACAAAATAAAAGCTTGCAAGGACTGGATAAGACTCCTTCTGATACCACTCAATATACTACTGACGATAGTGATGCAGATAGGCAAGCGGTAGAGGACAAATATGCTTATAACAACCGCTTAGCTGCTGACGGTGAGCCTATCAGTGCTCAGTCGACCTCTCAAGATGAGCAAAAAAGTGTGATGATGACACGCCCTTGGGAGAGTATGTGGTTTCGCCTGGGTGCTTATGATAAAAACAGGCGTTTGCCTGCGCCGCCTTATTTGCCTAATTATAAAGCCGATACTTTGTTATACACTCAAGTAGACGAGCTCTCCTCAACCCATAAGGAGAGCGCTAAATGAAGCTACTTAAAAGAAAAAAGAGTCGGCAAGAAAAACTAGCGGTTGATGAATCAGCCGAGGCCTTAGATAATAAAGCTATTAATCAAAATAATAGTGATAAAACTGGGGATAATGAGTCTGAGGATTTACTAGGCTCTTTGGCTGATATGCCTATCACTGAACACCTAATTGAGCTACGCCGCCATTTAATTAAGATATGCGCCGCCATCTTGGTGATATTTTTGGCCTTAGTGGGTTTCTCGCGTGAGCTATATGATTTTTTATCCGATCCGCTAGTCGCCCAGCTGCCAGCTAACTCAACAATGATCGCCACCGACATTACCTCTAACTTTATGGCACCGATTCGGCTAACTATATTTGTCGCCGCCTTCTTTGCGATGCCTTATATTTTGTATCAAATCTGGTCCTTTGTAGCGCCCGGTCTTTATAAAAAAGAGAAAAAAGTCGCTATTCCTGTGCTGTTATCATCGATCGTATTGTTTTATGCCGGGGTAGCTTTTGCCTACTTTGTGGTGCTCAAAGGGGTGCTAAAGTTTTTCATTGTTTTTGCTCCGCAAAATGTGTTACCGATGACCGATATCGACAGTTATCTCAGCTTTGCACTAAAGCTATTTATGGTATTTGGACTCACCTTTGAGATTCCAGTAGTGACTTTGCTCTTGATATTAGTCGGCATCGTCTCGATTAAGAGTCTAGAAGAGAAGCGCCGCTATATTATAGTCGGCTGCTTTGCGATAGCAGCGGTAGTGACTCCGCCAGATGGCGTCTCCATGTTGATGTTAGCTTTTCCGATGTGGTTATTATTTGAGTTAGGCTTATTTCTAGCAAAGATTTTGATTAAAGAAAAGACAGCTGAAGAGCTTGCTGCCAATCCTCTAGAGCGTTAACAAAGCTGAGCGAATAAATCTCTCATAACAATGAGCGCCTCAATCTGCTAAAATTGTTTTTACTATGAATTATCTATTGCTAAAAAAACAACAAGCAAAATAGTCAGTTATTGCGTCCCTCTTCTTCTAATCAGCCATTGTCTACGCAGTGGCTTTTTTTAACCCCGCTGGTTTTACTCTTCATTCTATTTATCCACTTTAGGTAGCTATTTATGTCTGCATCGATGCCCGCTTATATGAGTGACCCGACCGAGGAGCAGCTGAGCGCGCTCAATATGGCGATGGATCACAAATCATTTAAAGTGGTTGCTTATGCTGGTGCGGGTAAGACGACGACGCTAAAACTTATTGGCGAGCGTTTGCGGGGTCGCGGCCTATACTTGGCCTTTAACAAAGCTATCGCTAATGATGCCCGTGCTAAGTTTCCCTCTCATGTCGAATGCCGCACTTTTCACTCGCTCGCCTACCGTCATGTGCCGCGTGACATTACCGCTAAGTTATCGCTACCGAGATTTTCGCCCAAACGCTTAGGAGATGATTTAGGTCTGCAGCCAGTACAAGTGCGCCGGCAGATAGAAGGCTCCAACAAATATATTACTTTGACCCCAGCGCGCTTGTCTCGCTTTGTCAGTGATGCGGTGAGTAACTTTTGTAGCACCCACGCCAGCTATCCTGCCCCGCGTCATATTGAATTCCCTAAATGGCTCGATGAGTCCGATAGCGAGCAGCTGCGTGAAATGCTCTATCCGGCGGTTGAGCAGCGTTGGCTCCAATCGATTGACGCCCGTCATCCTGCCGGTATCGGTCACGATATTTACCTTAAGCTTTGGGCGTTATCCAAACCTAGTATTCCGGCGGACTTTATCTTATTTGATGAAGCGCAAGATGCCGATCCGCTGATGATGGGTATTTTGACCCAACAATCCAAGCAAGTAATCTATGTTGGCGACGCGCATCAGCAGATTTATGAATGGCGCGGCGCGGTCAATGCCATGAAAAAACTACCGCTACCGCAAACCTTGTTAACCCAGTCGTTTCGCTTTGGCGAGCCTATCGCTGAGGTGGCCAATACTTTACTCAAAGCACTGCAAGAAGAGGTGCCACTCAAAGGCAATCCTAATAAACAGTCTTCAACAGTAAAGGGTCTAATCCATAGTAAAAAGGATGCCATTCTTTGCCGTACTAATGCCGCCGCTATGTCGCAATTATTAACGGGTCTAAAACTAGGTCATCGGGTAGCGCTACAAGCCGATACCGAGCGCATGCTAAAGTTTTGCCAAGCCGCTGAAAATCTAAAAAACGGGAAATCTGCTTATGGGGTGCCGGAGCTGGCTTACTTTTATAACTGGTCAGATGTGCAAGAATATTCAGAAACCTCTGAGGGCAGCGACCTTAAGACCTTAGTTAAGCTGGTCGATGATCATGGCACTAGCGTGTTAACCCGCGCAGTCAATAGCTTAACGCGTATCGAGAACGCGGATTATGTGATCTCCACCGCGCATAAAGCCAAAGGGCTTGAATGGGGTAAAGTACAGCTTGATGATGACTTTTATTATGATGTCACTACTAACGGTATTAAGATTAGTCCTGAGGAATTGCGCCTATTATATGTCGCTTGTACGCGCGCGCAAGTGAACTTGGATATTGCTAATATTCAACCGCTGATTTCAGGACTTCAGACGGGTAAGAAGGTTATTTTTGGGAGTTAAGTTTAAATTATCTCATTTCAAGTCTGAGACTCAGTTTTCCTGTTACCTTCCATCCCAATAGCGAATATATCTAAAATAGCAAAACAGTCCGATAATACCTGCAATACACCAACCAAGCTCTGCCCACCACATAAAGGGGTCTTGAATATAACGACTTTCAAAAATTCCCCAGCAAGTACGAGTCAAAAACCCATAGCCACCTGATAAAAGCGCTGAAATAGCAGCAAAAATATATATCAACTTTAGCGCTTGAGATAAAGAGGCTGTATTTTGCTCGTTGCATCCTTGCTTCATATTATCCTGACTTAAAAACTCGGCATGTACCCCGCTATAGCCAATAGCCATCAAAATCCAAGCGAGCTGTCTGCCCGTTGTATATAGATAAGAGGAGTTGCCACCAATACCTTTTGCATAGTTATTGGGGTCTATTATCAGACTGCTACTTGTCCATATGATCAGTAGCATGATAAAACCCATACCTATTTTATTGCCAATTCTACCTCTCCATATTGGTTGATGCTTATTTTTTAGATTATATAAAAAAACAAATAAATAAAGTGCAGCAGCGGGTAGTAGGGGAAGCCATATTTGAATGTTCATTCCTCCTCACCTTCCCAATAGCGAATATGTCTAAAATAAGCAAACAGTCCGATAATACCTGCAATACACCAACCAAGCTCTGCCCACCACATAAAAGGATCTTGAATGTAGCGACTTTCAAAAAGTCCCCAGCAATTACGAGTTATAAAACTATAGCCACCTGATAGTAGAGCTGTAGCACACATCAGTACGAATATAATTTTGTATCCAATCCATTGTAAATCTAGTTCATCTTCTAGCTTAGATTTTTCACAACATATTAAATTTTCTTTTTTCATAAATCTATGATGGATACCTGTATACATTAAAGCTAAAACCCACCAGCCCATTATCCTTGCTGTAGTATACAAATAACTAAAGTTTCCACTTCCTATCCCTCTAGCATAGCTATTAGGATCTAAAATGTGCGCAATACCTGCAAAAAAACCTAATGACAATATAAAAATTATAATAAAGTTATCGAGCACTTTACCTTTCCAAATAGTCCTACGTTTTCTTTTGCGGTTATATCGGAATATAAATAAATAGAATACTATTACAGGAGTTAAGGGTAGCCATATTTCCATCATGTGCTTATTACCTCCTTGTGAATGTAACTATATAAAAATTAAGGGGCTGTAGTAGATAAGGATTAAATATCACACCATTTTCTCAAGGTTTTCAGCTGATTAGATGGTGAGCCATAGTTAAATCTAAACTCGCACTCTTTTAAAAATAAATGGAAGTTCTTCTTATCGATCCCATTATACTTTCTTAGAGTTCGTTTAGACTGGTTCCAAAAGTTCTCAATGCCATTGATGTGATTGTTTTTACCGCAAGTAAACTCTTTAGAATGATTGACTCTGAAATGTTTAAACTCACTCACATCTAATGCGTTGTAACTTCGATAGCTATCCGTATAAACAAAGCTGTCAGGCTTGATTTTACGCTTAATAACAGGCATTAGAGTAGTCTGTTTGGTGTCTGCTACGACAATGGTATAAACCTTACCGTTTCGTTTTAGAATACCAAATACAGCGGTTTTACCAGCAGCCCCGCGACCTCTTTTACCTTTGCGTACACCGCCAAAGTAACTTTCATCTAATTCGACTTCACCATCAAAAAGCTCATCAGCTTCTAATGAGAGATGGTAATCTATCACAAGTCTTATTTTATGATAAAAAAGTGCAGCAGTATTAGGCTGAATATCAAGCAAATCTGCGGCTGTTCTAGCAGTCACTTCAGCTGTGAAAAACTCTAACAGCCTTCGCTGTACTTTTTTACTGAGTTTACAATGGGTTATCTTCATAAAAGTAGTCTAGCATAGTGCTTATCTACTACAGCCCCAAAATTAATAGCCTCTCAACTGAGAAGCTATTAACTTTAATCTACAATGAATACCTTACTCCTGCCAAATAATAGGAACCTCGGTGCTGTCTACTTCGTTAAAGTCTAACTTAAAGGTACGCATGACAGCTTTAGGTTTTGGCATAATTAATAGCTTCCACGTTTTACTGGCTCCTGCTGTTAAGTCAGAGCCTGTATAGCTATCTCCTTCAATACTATCAATATCATCACCTTTTATACGACTATTAACGAATAGATAAGTTATCATACAACACTTTTTACTTACTCTCATAAACACATGCTTCTTTTAAACACTTTATTTAAAACTCCCGTCCGCCTCCTCGCCCCAATGGAAGGCTTAACCGATCCCTTAATGCGGCAAATCTTAACGCAAATTGCTGTCGATTTGGGTCGTCCCTATGATTGGTCCGTTAGCGAATTTATTCGCGTCACTCAAACCGTTTTGCCGGCGCATGTGTTCTATAAATACGTGCCTGAGCTGCATCATGATGCCAAGACTGCCTCAGGGACACCTATTCATATCCAGTTGCTTGGTAGTAATGCGCAGTTGATGGCAGAAAATGCCACTTTTGCTGCTGAGCTTGGCGCGCCTGCTATCGATATTAACTTTGGTTGTCCGGCCAAGACCGTCAACAGTCATCGCGGCGGCTCAGTGCTACTCGAGGAGCCGGAAGTGATGTATCAGATTATCAGCGCGATACGTCAAGCGGTGCCTAGCAACATTCCAGTTTCTGCCAAGATACGTCTCGGCTATACCGACACCAGCCGTATGCAAGATATCAAAGGAGCCATTGCCGACAGCGGGGCCAATTGGCTAACCATTCATGCGCGTACCAAGACCCAAGGCTACAAACCGCCCGCTTATTGGGAGAAGATTCAAAGCTTTAATACGCTAGATATACCGGTGATCGCTAACGGCGAGATTTGGAATAGCCAGCAAGCACAGCAGTGTATGATGCAGTCGGGAACTGAGCATTTGATGCTAGGACGCGGTGCGGTAACGCGTCCTGATCTGATAGCGCAGGTCGATAAAGCAGGTTTAATGGATAATAAAGTATTACAGACCGCAACACTCGCTTGGCAGGACTTGATTACTCATCAGATTAAATTTTTAGAAGGCGCAGCCAAGAATGATGTCGTACTAGTGGGCCGCTACAAGCAGTGGCTTGGTATGCTAAGCAAAGGCTACATTGAGGCAAAAACGCTGTGGAATGATATCAAAAGAGAAAAAAGTAAAGCGGCTATCATCGCCGCTTTGCAAGCTAGTTATCGCTAATTAAATGAGTAATGGCTAGTGCTAAGTACTAATTTTAAGTACTAATACGAATAGCTAAATAAAATAGCATTAAGCTACATACCATGGATAGTACCCAGAGTATTGAGCGAAATATCGGTAGATTAATGATATAGGCCACGCAGTAACCAATGCGAATAACCACATAAAGCCACGCTAAAGTATTGATAATAGACTGCGGTACAAAGAATAGCATCGCGACTATCACCGCTGCCAAAAACACAGGCAAGGTCTCATAACTGTTTTGCTGCGCGGCGTTCGCTCTTGCAGAAGCGCCTGTAGTTTGCTGCAAAAAATCTCGTGGATGAGCATTGTCAGCAAGACTAAAACCACCAAACGCTTTTGCAGTCATCGCCATCGCTAGCGGCAACAAGCTTGCTACTAGCATAGCCCATATTGCCGCAGCGGCGGTATCAGGGATAAAGCCTAAAAGGTAATTCATCGGTATTTTTTCCCCTATCGTTGTCTCTAATAAAATGACTAACGGGCAACTACTTCAAAGTCATGAGTGACATTTACCCCACCTTGCATGAGCATGCGACTGGCTGAACAGTATTTCTCGCTTGAGAGTCTGATTGCGCGCTCTACTTGCTTATCGGCGATATCTTTACCAGTGACTACAAAATGCATGTGAATGTCCGTATAGACGGCAGGCACGGTTTCAGCACGCTGAGCAGTTAGCTCACATTTTACGTCTAACACTTCTTGACGCGATTTTTGTAGTATCGCTACTACGTCATAACTGGCACAGCCGCCAAGTCCGAGCAATATCAGCTCCATGGGACTAGCGCCTTTTTCTTTATCGGCATCGATCTGTACATTATGCCCTGATGGCGAGACGCCCATAAAAGCCTTGTTTTCTTGCCAAGTAACGCTTGCTTTGGTTTCAGCCATTATCAACTATCCTTACTTTGAAAGTATAAGTAACTTTATAATATTCTTTACTGACGATTATGCGCCGTGATTTACTAATGTAGAGCTGTAGTTTAGCACCAGTTTAGCATAGCGTCTGCTAGTAAGAATAAAACGCAAACATAACTTCAGCGTTTTTATTAGATGTTTTTTTAGGATTGAAATGACAACAAAAAATACCATAAATATAGCCATATAACCCTTTGATTTTAAAGCACTAAATCTGTGAAACATTTTATAGCAAAATATCGTTACACATTTTGGCTATTTCTTGCTTTAATGAAGATAATAAAACTCGTTTTGATATAGTAGTGATAACAATCACCTTATAATAATTAGATTTTGTCTAGTGCTGTATCGAGATAAGTTGTTTTTAAAACATTTAAAAGGTTAAGTCATGATAGATGCAGACGGCTTTCGCGCCAATGTCGGCATCATCTTGGCAAATACACAAGGGCAAGTACTGTGGGCAAAACGTATTGGTCACAACGCTTGGCAGTTTCCGCAAGGCGGTATCGACCGCGGGGAGACGCCAATGGATGCGATGTACCGCGAGCTCTGGGAAGAGGTCGGTCTGCATCCGCGTCACGTAGACTTATTGGCAGTCACCCAAGATTGGCTGCGTTATCGCCTGCCAAAACGCTACGTACGTCATGGTCAGTATCCTTTATGTATTGGGCAAAAACAAAAGTGGTTTTTGCTACGCTTAGATGAGCCGAACACGCAACACATCCGCTTTGACGAGGGGAAACCGGAATTTGACCATTGGCAATGGGTCAGCTACTGGTATCCACTTGGACAAGTGATCCACTTTAAACGCGGGGTTTATCGTCGTGCTTTACAAGAATTAGTACGCGAACTCCCTCTTAAACAAGAGCTGATTATTCCAGAACAAAATAACCATTTGTTAATAGAATAAACGCGGATTAAATTAAAAATGCTCGCAGTAATGTCTAGAAAATTAGATATTATAGTGAGCATTTTTTATGTCGATATGTTTTATAAGGTTGAATCTAATATCTTAGCTTTTGTAAGATGCTTCTTAAACACCGTTCACTATGTATGACCTCATCAATATTGTGGGGAATGCGCCCTTCCTAATTTTTAGCGTTATTAGTTTCACGGCTAATAAGCTGCGCTTTTATCTCTGCTGGATATTTACTATCACAACGCAAAGTCAAAATGCTTTGGGTACGCGTGCCATAACTTGGCATCTTTGTCTCAAGATTACTCAAAGCGACAGGCTCTATATACACTGACGATAACGCCTGCTCTATAATTTTCGGTACGCCTGTTTCTGGCAATTGCTCCTCAGTCGCTGGCGTCTTGTCAGACATCACATTTAGCGCAGCGTCTTGCCAATACTCAAGCGCACTATTCTCAGCTATTAGCGGTAGTACTTCTTGCCGCAAACGTCCGCGTAGTTTTTCGGTTTTGAACCAACTCTCCTCCGGCTGACCATTCGAGAAAACATGTAAACCTGAATGCAGCGCGGTTGGCGCATAGCCACGATTATTAACCACTACAGCTTGCCGGCTATCACCAACAATCAGATTAAAGCCAGCATACTCTTGCAAGTTAATCTGCCGCGCAAAAGCCATTGGCGATAAGTCGCTAATCAGAAAATTAGTGACTAACTCACCGCGCGAGCGCTCATCAGGCTTTGCTTGTACACCATCCCGAAAATTCAAAACGGCTGCCCAGCGCCCGTTTTGCTGAGCAGTAGATTGAGTGTTCTGAAAGGACTGTTGATGGATGCCTAACCAAGTGCCACCGCTCTGACTGTCACGACCGGCATAAATAGGCTGGTCTGACCATTGATGCAAAGGCTTAGTGGGGCGCGCTAAAAACTCATCACGATTAGACAATAATACTAATGGCAACTCATCAAATAACTGCCAAGCAATAGCGACAATACACATATCTCTCCTTAATTACTGAGCAGTTCTTTACCCGCAGGATAACTCACTTGCGATATCGACTGCAGCACTTGTGATTGCTGAGGCGCTAAATTAAACTCCCAAGCGACTACCCCTTGATTACTATTCCAATTACGCTCCGTCACAGGGGGCGTATGAGTCACGCTCACTTTTAGATTATCATCGCGGCTAATAGGCTCGCTGCCAAGCACTTGCAAACTAACCGTCTTATTATGCTTATTGGTGAACTGATAAGCCTCGGTTTTGGTCAAAGTCTGGGTGCGATTGAACGCGCCTTTATCGCCTTGCTTATCTTCATCAATCAGTTGTTTGACTAGCATATTAGAATCTATCCCAAAACCGATGCCTTGCTCTTTTAACAGCTGATAGTTATAACGTGTTTGTCCGATATAATTATCGTCGCGGTACAGTTGCAGCGAGCCATCGACCCAAGCCGGTGTCAAGAACGGCGCTGAGGCATACCAGTATCCTGCCAGCTCGCTACTTGGCGTACTGCGAATCCACAGCTTACTATTACCTGATTGCTGATCAATAACCGTACGCACGCGCCTACCATCACTAGGGATACTGACGCGCTGCGGCAGACGATATTCAGTAATGCCGTTTTTGTCTTGTTGGCTAACCGCAAAGCTCGGTAGCGGTGCCATATTTCCCATTGCTTCATCACTAGCATCTGCTGAAACCACGACCACTGGCGCGGCTTCCATCATCGGTTGCGCAAATCTAGCTACTTTTCCTTGTTTATTTTCATCATATAGAGACAGGCGCTGTACATAAGGTAGCTGACCAGTCGCGTTTTGATTAGGATTGACTGAGCTGAGCACAAGAGGAACGTTTAGCCAATTCTCACCTGTTTGCTGGGCGATAATAGCAGAGGCGGTGATACTAAGCTGCTTAGTATCAGTATTGAGTCTGGCTTGATAAGTCGGCTGCCAACTCGCACCGCGCACCTGATAATGCAATTTAAGCGTAGTTGGTGTACGACTAGCTGTGCGGACACTGACTTGGGTTACCGTATTACGGTTGGCGGTGGTACTGCTCCCTACCATCAACTGATTGAGCGCATCTTGAGCACGAGTTTGTCGCTGCTCAAGCTCAAGGATTCTTTTATTAATAATAGCGGCCTGCGATTCTAAATCGCGCGCGTTGCTTGCCAGCGTGCCATCAATAGTGAGCTGGGTGACTTTAGTAGTATTTTGCAAGTAGGCTTTAGCCAAACGCGCCGCTTCCAAGTCCGCTTTAATAGTCGCTAAGTTATCTTGCTGCGTTTGCACTTTGGCGTCGCCTTGGTTTTGACACAACGACGCTTGCTCACCGCTTAGCGTCTGGATACTGACCTCACCAACATTGACTCCTCCAAGCGCTTGTACACTCAAGCTGTCTTGATCGATATAAGGTGACAGGCAAGAGAACACCACAGTCTGCTCACCGCTGCCAGTAATAGGCAAGCTACGAGTGACGCTAGCTAGGCCTTGATAAATAGTGATTTGCTCAATGTTGCTAGCGGCTGCTTGTGCGCTGATTGGCATCAATAGACTCAAGATCGCAGCGCTTGACAGAACCAGCGATAGCCTTTTGTTTGCTAGGAACGCCGGTACAACTGACGTCAATATTATTCTAGTTTTCACAACAAATCCTTTTGATAATTGAGCCGACTAATAAACTTACGCTTTGGTGGCATATTTGCTATCTTAGCTGCTTTTTCATGTCTTTTCTATGTTGAACTTTGCTATCATATATAGCATTTTATTAATAAGTTTGTGTTGCCCTTATGATTATTCATCCTCAGTATGATCCTGTTGCGCTCGCGCTTGGCCCTGTCGAAGTGCATTGGTATGGTCTCATGTATTTGTTGGCATTTGCGGCCGCCTACGCTTTGGCTTGGTATCGGAGCAGCAAACGCGACGCTTGGTCTACCGATATGGTGTCGGACTTAGTATTTTTTGGCGCGCTCGGGGTAATATTGGGCGGACGTATCGGCTACGTGCTGTTTTATCAGTTCGGTGAATTACTACAAAACCCCGCTTATCTGTTCAAAGTTTGGGAAGGCGGCATGTCTTTTCATGGTGGCATGATTGGTGTTGGGCTTGGCATGCTCTATTTTGCTCGTAAATACAAAAAGACGCCGTTTCAAGTACTCGACTTTATCATTCCTTGCGTGCCGACTGGCTTATTGTTCGGGCGTATCGGTAACTACATCAATGGCGAGCTTTGGGGCCGCGTCTCAGAAGGCGGTTACAATTGGCTCACTTATTTCCCGCAAGCAGCAGCCTTCGATGCGCAGTTACTACAGACCAATCCCGCCCTGCAACAAGTAGCTACTGAGGTGGGTGGTCAGTACTTATTACCGCGTCATCCCTCACAGCTCTATCAAGCTTTGACCGAAGGGTTGTTGCTATTCTTGTTATTATGGTGGTACTCATCAAAGCCGCGTCCACGTATGGCGGTGACTGGCGTGTTTATGCTTGGTTATGGCTTTAGCCGCTTTATTGTCGAGTTTTTCCGTCAACCTGATGTCGATCAAGGCTTTATATTATTAGGCTGGGTAACTAAAGGACAGATACTTAGCGCGCCGATGATACTAATTGGTATTTTCTTAATATTTTATGCCTATAAGCGCGACATTTATGACTGGGGCAAACAAGCCGCTTATTAATAGACGGGCTTACCTACTTACACTTATCCAACAAATTTAGTTTTATTGAAGTTGAAGACCATGATTACTACAAAAAACGAGCACGCTTATCTTGATTTACTCCAGTACGTTTTGACTAACGGTACTGAAAAAGGCGATCGCACGGGCACCGGGACTTTAAGTCATTTTGGCGCGCAACTGCGTTTTGATTTGGCCGATGGTTTTCCGTTATTAACCACCAAAAAAGTGCACTTCAAATCTATCGTTTATGAGCTTTTGTGGTTTTTAAGCGGTAGTACCAAGGTTGATTATCTGCAAGCCAATGGCGTAAGAATTTGGAACGAGTGGGCGACCGCCGAGCAAACCGCGCGCTTTAATCGTCCGGCGGGTGATTTGGGCCCTATCTATGGTCATCAGTGGCGCAACTATGGCGCTAGTAAAAACGCTGATGAAAGCAATAACGATGCTTATAACAATGACGGCGTCGATCAGATCACGCAAGTGGTTGAACAAATAAAAACCAATCCCAACTCCAGACGTCTGATCGTCTCAGGTTGGAACCCAAGCGAGGCTGATCAAGTTGCTTTGCCACCTTGTCATACGCTATTTCAGTTCTTTGTCGCCGACAATAAGCTGTCTTGCCAGCTTTATCAGCGCTCAGCGGATTTATTCCTAGGCGTACCGTTTAATATTGCCAGTTACGCGCTGTTGACGCATATGATCGCGCAAGTTTGCGATTTAGAAGTTGGCGAATTTATTTGGACGGGCGGTGATTGTCATATTTATCAGAACCACCGCGAGCAAGCTGAATTACAATTATCGCGCTCGTTAATGACGCTACCTACTCTATCCCTAAACCCCAATGTAAAAGATATCTTTGCTTTTAATTATGAAGATATTAGCGTTGAGGGTTATGAGTCGCATCCGGCTATTAAGGCAAAGGTAGCGGTTTAAACTGAGTACCTTTATTGCTAAATTTTTATAAAAAATAAGGATAAATTATGAGCTATGCTAACACCGAAGTGGCGCAAATAGCGGCGATCAGTAGCAATCGTTGTATCGGTAAAGACAATGAGCTACCGTGGCATATCTCAGAGGATTTGCAACATTTTAAGAGTATGACCACCGCCGCCAATGATAGCGCTATAAAAGGTATTGTCATTATGGGGCGTAAGACTTTTGAGTCGATGGGTAGCAAGCCTCTACCGAAGCGCGTCAGCTTTATCATTACTAGCCAATTAGACTACGCAGAGCAAAAAGGGCTTGTCGGCAAAGACAATGCCCATGTCATGCATAATTTAGATGAGGCATTGACACAAGCGGCGAGCCTCGCGCACGGTGCACATTTAGAGACCATCTGGATCATTGGCGGCGAAAAAGTGTTTAAAGATGCGATGATGTATACCGATCGTATTGAGCTGACCCATGTCGATACTGAGATTAGTGGTGGCGATGCTTTTTTCCCAGAGTTGCCAAGCGACTTTGTGGCGACAGAAACATCCGAGAAGAAACACGATGAAAAAAGTGGCTTAGACTTTGAGTTTGTCAGTTATCGCAGAAAAGGCTAGTTAGCAAAAAAGGCTGTGTTAAAAGCACAGCCTTTAATTATTAAAGTAAACTATTCAGATAGTTATAAGTTTAGAAAAACCTTACTCATGCAAAACCTTATAAATAGTCTTGGCCAGCACTGGCCCAATACCAGTTACCCCTGCCAACTCCTGCTGAGAAGCTCCTAGCAACTGCTGCATACCACCAAAATGATTGAGCAAGTCGCGGCGACGCTTCTCGCCCAGTCCTGGTATCACTTCTAATACCGAGGATGAGCGGCGTTTATCGCGCTTTTTGCGATGGGCAGTAATCGCAAAACGGTGCGCCTCATCACGAATATGCATCAGCAAATGCAAGGCCTTGCTATCCATCGGCAAATCAAGCGGCTCATGATCTAAGAAATGCAGCACCTCTAACCCGGCTTTACGTCCCTCGCCTTTGGCCACGCCAATCAATAACGTATCGTTCAAAATACCCAATTCTGTCAGTACTTCTTTGGCCATACTCATCTGCCCTTTACCGCCATCTATCAGCAATAAATCCGGTAATGGCTGCTTTTTGTAGCGCCGCGTCAGTACTTGCTTCATCGCTGCATAATCGTCACCGCCAACGATATCGTGAATAGCATACTGACGATAGTCGCGCCGGCGCGAACCGCCTTGATCGAAGACCACGCAGCTGCCTATCGTTGCCTCGCCCATTGTGTGCGAGATATCGAAACACTCGATACGATCAATAGTACGATCGGTGACATCCGCCAGCACCTCTTTGAGTGCATTAAAGCGCGCATGTAGCTCAAGATAATCGCCAAGCTTAGTTTTTAACGCATTACTAGCGTTAAGATTGGCCAAGTCCAACCATTCAGCGCGGTGCTCACGCACATTGGTTTTTATAGTGACTTTACTACCGAAATGGGTCGCAAGTGCTTCTGCGACCGCTTGCTGATCTAGTAGCTCGTGACTGAGGATAATCTCACTTGGTAAGTCATCAGTTACTTGAAAATAAAACGACATAATAAAGGCGGAGAGATTATCAGCGATAGGCTCGCTACTATCGACATCAGGAAAGTAGTTCTTGCCGCCAAGCACACGGCCGCCGCGCACCGTGAGCACATTGACCGCACTCATACCCGCTTGACTAGAGATAACGATGACATCAGCTTCACCTTGCACGGTATAAACCGCTTGCCGCGCTTGCACTTCGCGTAACATCGATAACTGATCGCGGTAAAACACTGCTTTTTCAAAATCTAACTCTTCAGCCGCGCTTTCCATCTTATCAATCAAAGCGTTATGAATATCGCCTGAGTCGCCCTTTAAAAAGCGAATGGTATTATTCACGTCTTCATTATACTCTTCGGGTGATACTAGTCCCACGCAGGGCGCACGGCAGCGCTTAATCTGATACTCA
Organism: Psychrobacter sp. AH5; assembly: GCF_040371085.1. Classification (NCBI taxonomy): domain Bacteria; kingdom Pseudomonadati; phylum Pseudomonadota; class Gammaproteobacteria; order Moraxellales; family Moraxellaceae; genus Psychrobacter; species Psychrobacter sp. AH5. The sequence continues at coordinate 2,904,278 of NZ_JAMBMT010000001.1, read as the reverse complement.
AGGCAGGGACGCTTACGCTGCTTAAAAAAGGTATTAGTGCATTGACGCATTTGAAACATTTTTTGCATCAGCACCAAGGTTTCTTTGGCCGCATGCGCTGAGGGAAAAGGCCCAAAAAAGCGCCCTTTTTGATGATTGCCTTTGCCGCGCCCATAAGCCAAACGCGGATAAGGTTTGTCCGCTGAGATAAACACATAAAGATAAGATTTATCATCGCGTAGTAGCACGTTATAAGGCGGACGATATTCTTTGATAAGGTTTTGTTCGAGCAGCAGCGCCTCGGTTTCGCTACGAGTGATAATGGTCTCGATGTTATGGATACGCGCGACTAAGGCTCTTGTTTTTGGATGATCGATAGTCTTGGCAAAGTAGCTATTGACCCGGCTCTTTAATGATTTGGCCTTACCTACATAGAGAATATCGCCGTTTTTGCCAAGCATTTTATAGACCCCTGGCAAATTGGGCAGGCGTTTGATCAGGTGCTTAAGACGAATTTTTCTGTCGTCTTTATCCTCAATCTTATTTTCACTATTATCATTATCGCTCGCTGCTGAAACTTTAACCATAACAACTAAAACTCATAAAGGTAATGGAATACCGTTATTTATGGGGAGATGCTGACAGTATTGCAAGATGAATAACCACAAAAAAGCCAGCTCATGGCTGACTCTACAAGGTCTATATTTTTTATCCAAATTAAGCTACTTTAGCTGCGTCAAAATAGCCACTTCACGAATATAGCTCGCTAAGTCCTGCTCTGACTCCATCATTAGCTCATCGTCTTGAGTATGTTTGGCATATTCGATCCAAAGCAATAACTGATATAAGCTATTATGCTCAGCAGCTTTATATTGCTTTACGAACTGCTTCATCGTGCCTTCGTCATTGATATTGAGTCTACCGCGCCAGCTCTCGATTTTGGAGACTTGCTCTTTAGGGAAAAAGGCCTCAAATAGCGCTTTGACCAACTCGTGACGGTTCTCTTCACTGATCAGCTTACCCACACGTTTGGTTTGACGATTACGCGCATTAGCGCTAGTAATATCTGCCAAAGCCATTAATTCTGCCATAAAGTAATCACTAGCTGGCAGCTTCTTTAACTGTTTTTTGGATAAGTTCGCCAGCGGTATCGATAAAGCTTGCAAGCGCTCATGAGATTTTTTGAGTTCGGTACGCGAGACGCGCATGTCTTGTTCTGACCAATCAATCATAAAAACTCTCTGATAATAGGGATAATAAAATAAATAATAGGGCGACTAATAGAGTAATAATAACTCAAAAGTATTTTTATAAAATGGTAAGTCAGCCGCTATTTTGCACTGCCAGCTGCTAACTACCACCGACTTTTTTCACGGTGTTTAGCTACCACGGTTAAGGCTTCTGGCAAGTGCTCAGTGAGATGCTGTTGCAGTTTTTCAGTAATAAAAACTGAGCGATGCTTGCCACCGGTACAGCCGATACCCACGGTAACCGTATGGCGATTATTATGCAAAAAATCTGGTAACCAGCGCGTCAAAAAGGTAGCAATATCATCGCTCATCTCCCTAACTTCTGGATAATCAGCAAAAAACTCCTCCACCTCGCTATCTAATCCTGTGGCACTACGCAAATCTGCATTCCAATGCGGATTTGGCAGGATTCTGACATCAAATACAAAGTCAGCATCAATAGGACTGCCATACTTAAAGCCAAACGATAATAAATTAATCACAATCTTATTATCAGCTCCTACTTGATCGCGCAAACGCTCTTTTAGCTGGTGAATATTGAGCTTACTAGTATCAATAGTAATATCAGCACAGCTAGCTATAGGCTCTAATAATTCGATTTCTCTTTTTATCGCCGCAGGCAGGTTATATCTAGTGTTATTAATACCTTCAGCGTCTTGAGCCATTAGCGGGTGCACGCGGCGGGTAGCATTAAAGCGGGCAACTAAGGTATCTTCTTGCGCGGTAACATAAATAACCTGTACCTTTAGCTCACCATATCTCTCATGCAACTGTTTTTGAATCGCCGCAAAATTGGATAAGTCAGCACGCGGTGAGCGAATATCAACGCCTAAAGCTACGCGCTTGATATTACTCTCATTGACCAGCTTATGCGCCGCTTCAGGCACTAGCGCCAGCGGCAGATTATCAATCGAATAGTAACCCAAATCCTCTAAGGTATTGAGCACTGAGGTTTTGCCTGAGCCCGAACGTCCAGAAACAATGAGCACACTCAGCTTGTCATCATCTGAGATTAGAGGTTTAGAATTGATATCGACCTTATCTACATCCATGATACTACCCTAATCTATTACCTTATTGATTAAACCGCTTACGCTGCTCTAAATCGCCAAACTCTAACTCTTTATATACTACGCTATTTGTTTAAAACCTATGCTGTTATTTGACTATTACTAATTGATTATCTAATAATCTTGCTTTGCCTAGTTTTGCTGCTACTAAAATAATTAACTCTTTTGACACGCCTTTAGTAGTCTGCGCTGTGTAGTCTATAGGCTGTAGATCAGTGGTCTTTACTGCTAAATAATCTATCTCAAAACCAGCATCAGTAATACGTTGATAAGAGTGCTCTAGTAGTGAGTCCAATGCTAATTTAGTTAGATTATGCTCTTTTAGTTTTTGCGCTAATTGCTCTGCCAAATCCTGCAATACTTGATGTAATACAGGCGCTATTTGTCGTTCATTATCCGTTAGATACTGATTACGCGATGATAAAGCCAAACCATCACTAGCACGGACAATAGGCGCGCCGATAATCTCCACCGGATAGCTTAGATCTCTGACTAATTGTTTGATAATAGCCAATTGCTGATAGTCTTTTTGTCCAAATATAGCGATATTAGGCTGCACAATATTAAATAGTTTGGACACCACAATTCCAACCCCATCAAAATGCGTTGGACGCGATTGACCGCATAATTGCATGGCTATCGCGCCGGCAATGACTTTAGTCGGTGGCGGCAATATGGGATACATCTCATCAACACTAGGTGCAAACACATAATCGGCACCAACGCCCGCTAATTTGGCAACATCGGCATCAAGGGTGCGCGGGTAGCTCTCAAAATCCTCGCCAATGCCGAACTGAGTTGGATTGACAAAGATGCTAACCACAACGATATCGGCATGCTGTTTAGCGATTTTGACTAACTCTAAGTGGCCAGCATGCAGATTACCCATAGTCGGCACTAAGGCAAGACGTTGCTGACTACGCAGTGGATTTAAGTCGTCTTGTAAAGTAGCAATACGATGATGAATACTAGGCATCGAAATCTCTTTTATCTTTATATTAAATAGTATGGAGTAGCCAAATCATGACGCTAATCAAATTGATGCTGCGCCTGAGGAAAGCTGCCCTCACGTACTGACTGCTGATAAAGGGCAAATGCGCCTTCGATACTGTGCTCCTTATTGCGCTCATCAGTTAAGAAGTCATGTACAAACCGCGGGGGGCGGCCATGAACCATACCTAACATGTCATGCATCACTAATACTTGACCGTCCGTATCGGCCCCTGCACCAATGCCAATGACGGGTACTTCAACCGCTTCTGTCACTGCTTTGGCAAGCTCAGCTGGGACACATTCTAATACTAATAATGCTGCGCCCGCCTCGACGACCGCGGTGGCATCAGCCAATAATTTATCCGCCGCTTCATCGCTACGGCCTTGGATTTTATAACCGCCAAAGACGTTGACCGATTGCGGCGTTAGACCTAGATGTACGCAAGTTGGTGTACCGGCTTGCGCTAACATAGTCACTAGCTCACAAAGCTCACTACCGCCTTCTATCTTAATCACATGCGCCCCAGCTTGCATGAGCTGACGACTATTAGCAATCGCTTCAGAAGGTATGGCATAGCTCATAAAGGGCAAGTCAGCGAGAATTAATGCCTGCTTATTACTACGCGCGACATTGGCAGTATGATATGCCATATCATTTACCGTGACAGGTAAAGTCGAATCATGACCTTGTACCACCATGCCTAAGCTGTCGCCAATCAATATAGTATCTATCTGCGCTTTTTCCATCATTCGCGCAAACATAGCATCATAACAAGTCAAACAACTGAACTTGGTGCCGTCTTTTTTGAATTTTTTAAGCGTAGATAAAGTCGTCATATAGCCCTCAATGACTTAGTAAAAGGTATTTTTGTAGGAGTAATTGCAGATAATGAGCACAAGTTTTGATTATTTTAACACTCTAAGACCAGTCCAATCTTCGCTTTGTCGATAAGCGCTAATCGGCTGCGTATTAATTACAATATTAGGTGCCAGCTCTCTTAGTGGCACTAAGACAAAATTACGCTGGGTCAAGCCGACATGCGGCACCGTCAAGGTAGGCTCGTTAATCTGTAACTGACCATATAATAAAATATCGACATCGAGACTGCGCTCACCCCATCGGCGTAACCGCGCGCGCTGCGCCTGCGTCTCTAACTGCTGGCAAACAGCTAGTAACTGTAAAGGCGACAAAATCGTTTCGATAGCCACCACCGCATTAACAAAATCTGGCTGATCTTGCGGCCCCATTGGCGCAGAAGCGTAGTATGACGATACTTGTACTTGGCGAATAGCTTCATGCTGAGTCAAACTAGTAATAGCTTGCTGCAAATGCTCCATAGGCGAGCCAAGCTCATTGGCTAAGTTACTACCTAAACCCAGATAACAAGTGACCCAAACCTCAATATTCATACGGCACCTAACTCAATCAGCGCTAGTGTTAAACGACTACTATTCACCTTGAGCATTGTCCGTGCTAGGCTGACGGCGACGACGTTTGGCAGGTATCGCGCCTTTATTAGCCATAGCATTCGCTAGCTTTGGCGACTTAGTGGCTGTCATCTTAGCAGCGCTATTAGCTTGTGGTGCTACAGATTTTAGTGCTTTTTTCTCATACGTCTCAGACTTAGCCTGACTAACTGGCTTATCTTCGATTAATGGCGCTGTTACTAAAATAGCTGAAGTAGAGCTACTTGGCAGTTTACGACGACGTTTACTAGGAATCGGCTCGTTATTGAGCGTCACCATTTTGGGTGTCTGCGCTACTGAAGTAGTAACTTCTGTCTTAGTCCTCTTTGACTGTTTTGTTGGCTGTTGCACGTTAGTATCAGCACTGTCTTTGTTTTCTGGTTTAGTTGCTGCTTGATTATCAATAGCTGCTTTGTTATTAGCCGAAACCTTACGACCATTTGACTTAGTCACTTTATCAGCAGTCACTTTATTAACAGTCACTTTATCAGCAGTGGTTTTATTAGTAGTAGTTTTATCAATAGTGGCTTGACCAGTATCGCCATCTAGCTGTCTTTTGAGCGGTTGCACTACTTTTTCATGCTCAATAACAAATAAGGGCTTTGGCGCGGCTGGTTTTTTATGCGAGTGCTTAATAGCCGCTAAAGATAACTGCTGTAATTGCTCAAGCTCCTGACTATCCTGTAGCGATTGCTCAGTGCTAGTCGTTTGTTGATGACTAGACGAGCTAGCGGCCTTATCAGAGTTACGACGGCGGCGACGTGAAGGGATATTAGTCGCGTCATTAACCGCTTGATTAGTACTACTTTGACTGACTTTAACTTGGTCAGGTTGACTAGTTTGTTTCTGGTCTTTTGGCTGAGTATTATTAGTCTGGTTTTTTTGACGATTACGACCACGACCGCGCTGACCTTGCTTATAAGCGCCGCGGCGGATATTTTCATCAAAATCCGCTATCGCTTGCTGCTGCTGACTCTCAGATAAAGTCTGATAGGTCTGCCACCATTCGCCCATACCATTGGTTGATTCCGATAATGGATGATCACTATCACCGCATTGCTCGCGCAGTAATAAAAAGTCAAAGCCTGCACGAAAACGCGGATGCTCAGCCAATTGCTCAATCTGCTTATTACGCGGCGCGGATAATTTGGGCTGCAAAATCCAAATATCCCGAATAAACTGCTCGGCAAACTTAGGAATAGCGGTCTTGATACGTTGGCGATCAATCACTTTGCTCGCGGCATGTAACTGCGCCTCAGCAAAAGGCATATTACGATTTTTGGCCTTTTCTAGCTGATGCAGATAGTTCTCCCACAAGAGTGCCGCGTAGAAAAAGGCAGGATTAATACTCTTGCCCGCCGCGATACGCTTATCGGTATTGATAGCCACTTGCTGCACTAAAGGACTAGGCTCAGAAGGGGGATAAATCATTAGACTATCGATAGCGCCAGACTCAAAAAGTAAGGGCAATAGCGGTACTAAATAACCGCCAGTGAACATCTTTTGCGTCTCATCATACAAGCGATGCGGTGATATTTGATCCAGTAGCGCCCAATTATCATCATGAAACTGTTCTGAGAGCTCTGCATCAAACTCAAAGCCAAGCTTAGCTTTAAAGCGCAGGGCTCGCAGCAGACGTACCGGATCTTCTTCGATACGCACAGGCGCATTGCCTAACAGACGAATGGTCTTATTGCGGATGTCCTCCAAAGCGCCACAAAAGTCATGCACTATTCCTTTAAGCGGCTGATAATAAAGGGCATTGATAGAAAAATCACGACGCGCAAAGTCTTGTTTGATATCGCCCCAAACGTTGTCGCGCAGGATCATCCCGTCCTGATTAGTACTGGCATTATTGTTAGGCGGGCCACGAAAAGTAGCGACTTCGATAAGTTCACGACCAGAGTAGACATGCGCCAATTGAAAACGGCGACCGATAATACGGCAGCGCTTACCAAATACATCCTTAATCTCATGCGGCTTGGCATCAGTGACCGCATCGAAGTCTTTGGGCTGCAAACCCAATAAAGTATCACGCACCCCGCCACCAACGATATAGGCATCAAACCCAGCTCGGGATAAGGTGGCAATAACTTCAGTAATGGAATTGGGTAATTCGGATTTATTTAACTCTAACTGCTTGGCGGCACGCTCGGCCATGCATCTACTCCTCGCCGGTATTCTTAACCACCCCTGATAAACACAGCGTTTTTCAGGCGGATGTATCGGCTAGTTTAACAAATTTTGAGCCTGATTGCTGTATTATGACATCTACTTACCTGCTATTTGTTAAAAAACCTATAACCGATAATAAATGTAATAAACAAGCTATTTTAGGTTGAAGTAAAAACTCAATTCCCTACTCGCATTCTTGCTCTATTTTTCTCAATAGTTTTTGCGCCGATACCCTTTACTTTGGCTAACTCATCAACCTCTTTAAAGTCGCCAAACATCTCACGATAAAGAATAATCTCTTGCGCTTTACTACTGCCAATGCCATTTAGTGATACCAGCTCGCCCTCAGTGGCGCGATTGATATTTACCGTGGCCTGCACGCGCGCTTGGGTCTCGGATTTTTCTTGTGCTAATAGGTATTTATAAGCACTTTTTGGATTATCAAAACAAGGCGCGGCTTGCGCGCTGGACGCTATAACGGATATAAAAACAATTAGGCATGATAAAAGCCCTAAGTGTTTCTTAGCAAGTGACCCATTAGCAAGCGACCAATGATAATGATTAATAAAGTTATAAAGAGCGCTCATGCAGTTTGGCGGCCTCCCACAATACGTCCATCTGGGCAATATCACTATCTTCTAATGGCTTGCCAATAGCTTGCAGTTGATCTTCAATATAAGCAAAACGCGATTTGAATTTGTGTACACAAGTTAGCGCTGCTGTTTCGGCATCAAGATTGAGCTTACGCGCGACATTAACTACAGCAAATAAGCAATCGCCAAGCTCTTTTTCAATATCGCTGATATTAGCCTTTATCTCAGCTTTTGATTTATCGACAATCTCAGTTTTTAACTCCTCAATCTCCTCTTCTAACTTCTCAAAAGCGCCTGTTACGCCTTGCCAATCAAAACCTAATTTTGAGGCTTGCTTTTGTACCGACTGCGCTTGCATTAAGGCGCTACCAGCCCTACATGCATCCAAACGACGACGCGGTTTGCCGCGAGCCTCATCGGCTTGACGCTCCTCAGCCTTTATCTCATCCCAGCGCGCTTTTACCGCCGCCTCATCTTTGAGATGTTCAGTTTCAAATACGTGCGGATGGCGACGAATCAGCTTTTGTTGCAACGTAGTTATCACATCGCTTAGATCAAAACGCCCTTGCTCAGCATAGAGCTGACAATGAAAGATCACTTGCAATAATACATCGCCAAGCTCGCCTTTGATATCCTCCTCATCATCCGTCTGTACCGCTTCCGCTAACTCATAAGCTTCTTCGATAGCATAAGGAATCAAGCTATGATTGCTCTGCTTTTGATCCCAAGGACAGTCCGCCCGCAGGCGCGCCATTAGTGCTAATAAATCGCTTAATTCGCCAGTGGCTTTAGGTGTACCTGATACCGGCACAGGTGGCAAAACTTGGGTTCGATCTTGTAAGTTATTATCGTCGGTAGTCATAAAAATAGTTACTCTTATTTTTGCTCATTTAGCGCTAATAGCTGATAGCCGTTTATGAGTTAGTGTATCATTGAATAGTTATTTAATAATAATGCTCTCTACCTTTAAGCTTAGGAATATCCATTTTATGTCTATTGTGAATAATACCAGCTATCAGCCTGCCGATTCGTTCAGCCCTATCACTATAAACTCCTTTAAAGCCTACGATATTCGCGGTGAGCTTGGGGTAAATTTGGATGAAGCCATTGCCTATCGTATCGGTCGCGCCTTTGCTGAGATTCTTTATAAAAGATATCACGCCGCCGCTGACTCTAGCGATTTGAAAAAATTAAAATCGGCTATTGCCATTGGTTGCGACATTCGTCATTCAAGCGAGCAGCTCAAACAAGCGGCGATGGCAGGTATTTTAGATGCTGGCGTTGATGTTATTGATTTGGGCATGACTGGCACCGAAGAGGTATATTTTGCCACTAGCTACTATCAAGTATTAGGCGGTATCGAGGTTACTGCTAGTCATAACCCAATCAACTATAACGGCTTAAAGCTGGTCAAAGAGCACTCAAAGCCGATAAGCGCGGATGACGGTTTGGCTGAGATTCGAGCATTAGCTGAGTCAGGAGACTTCACTAATGCTGAGCAAAAAGGCGAGCTACGATTATTAGCTGATAAGAGCGCTTATATCAACCATATTATCGATTTTATTGATATAAGAAAACTCAAACCTTTAACTATTGTCATTAATTCAGGTAATGGTAGCGCCGGTCCCGTGGTTGATTTACTAATCGATAAACTAGTACAAGCTAACGCGCCCATTGAAGTCATTCGTCTGCATCATGACCCTGATGGTAGCTTTCCTAACGGTATTCCTAATCCAATGATTTTAGCAAACCGGGCGTCAACGCAGCAAGCGGTGCTAGATAATAAGGCTGATTTAGGTATTGCCTTTGATGGTGATTTTGATCGCTGTTTTTTATTTGATGAAACGGGCGAGTTTGTTGATGGCAGTTATATTGTCGGTATGCTCGCGCAAGCTTTTCTTAATAAGTATCCAAGCGAGTCCATTGTCTACGATCCTCGCGTCATCTATAACACCGAAGCGGTCATCAATGAGCATGGTGGCAAAGCGGTTATTAGTAAGTCAGGACACTCTTTTATCAAGCAAGTGATGCGCGAATCAGGCGCAGTTTATGGTGGCGAGATGTCAGCGCATCATTATTTCCGCGATTTCTTTTATTGCGATAGCGGCATGATTCCGTGGCTTTTGACCATTGAATTAGTATCCATTACTGGCAACCGCTTATCAGAGCTAGTTAATGGTTATATTAGCGCTTATCCGAGCTCAGGTGAGCTCAATTTTCGTTTAACTAGCAGTGATGCGCCGACTATCATTAATGATATAGAAAGTAAATTCGCTGACGAACAACCAAGCAAATCTATGCTTGATGGTCTCAGTCTCGATTTTGGCGAGTGGCGATTTAATCTGCGCGCTTCTAATACTGAACCCCTAATTCGACTCAATATTGAGAGTCGCGGAGATAAACAGTTATTACAGAGTAAAACCGTAGAAATTAAAGACTGGCTTGCGACTCAAGGCGCGGTTCCTGCTTAAGCTTAGAAGGTATTACGATTGTCACTCTAACGACTATTTAGCGCGGCCAATCCCTACATAACTTCCGACTAACGCCTTAATTTGAGCACGGGATAACGCATTTTGCGCATCAAAGATAGGCATAGCTTGCTGGTTGAGCTGTGCTATATCCAACTGATGCTGCGGTGATAAACTAATGATAAATAGTGCTTGCGCATCATCAAGCTGCTCATAAGGACTATCGAGCAGTTGTAATAACGGCTGCTCACTATAATGCTTGGCTAGTGAGTTTTTGGCTTTATCGCTATAAACCAGTGTTTTAATATTATAAGACCACAATAACGCTAACAGCGGATGAATAGCAGAACCTGTGGTGCGTCCAGAGCCTGATTTATAACTCCCGCCCCAAATGGTTACCGTTTTATTATCGATAAAGCCATCAAAGTGCTGCCAAAATTTACGGAAGATCAGCTCTTTTTGATCGTTATTGATGTGCAATACCGACTGTAGTAAAGGCATATTGACACTATTTCCTTGCCCAGATTGCTGTAATTTATTCAGCTCGGTCGGTAGGGTATTACCGCCAAACCCCCAACCCGCCTGCAAATAACTACTCCCTACTCTGGCATCAAGTCCCATAATACGGCTGACTTCACCGATATCTACCTGCTGACTATCAGCAAGTCTAGATAGCTCATTCATAAAGCTAACACGCGTGGCCAGCATCGCCATAATACTACTACGCGCAAACTCGATAGTAGCAATATCGGCATGATGATAAGCACGAGCCTGTTGTATTAATGGTTGTAGTACCGCTAAATGATGATTGCTATCAGGGGTTTTTTCGCCCAATAACCACAATGATGGCTTTAGCATTGAGCTATAAGCTTCACCGTCTTGCAAAAACACAAACGGCACGTAATAAACCCAAGCGCGTTGTAAACCCTCTGCTAATTTTGTCACGCGTCCTAGCTTTTCAATCCCGCTCATGACTATTGGAATCGTTTGTTGATGACTGTGATTAAAAGCCACAATCCAATTATCATCCGCCCAAACTGTGTTAATACTATCCAAAAATAGCCAATAACAACTGATATCGACACGCTTATTTTTATTAAGATTTTTATCTTGAGTTTGAGAAAGGCTTGATTCAGCTGTACTCTCGTAATGATTAATTAGCTTATCGGCACTATCTGGTAATGCTGAGCATACTATTTGCTGCTGCTGACAATACATCTGCCATAAAGCCTGCAGGTGATGCTCAAAGCCATATTGCTCAACCTGCTGTTCTAATACCGCTAAATCGGCGTATAGATGCACCGTATGATCTAAGCTTGCTAGCACAACGCTACTAGTGATGGCTTCTATACTGTGACCAATAATGATACAAACCTTAGAGGACTTAGTGCTAAGCGTACTGGTACTGACTGCGGCGTTAGAGCTCATAGCGCTACCTTAATTATAGTTTTATTAAAGACCGTATTATTCAGCTAGCTGCTTGATATGCTCTAGTAGCTGATTGGTAGAAGTATCAAAAGGAGCAGAAGTATTTTGCTGCATAGCTTGATAAACGGTTTCTGCCATTTGCTTACCCATCTCAACGCCCCACTGATCAAAAGGATTCACATCCCAAATGCTTGCCATGACATAGACTTTGTGCTCATATAAAGCAATCAGTTCACCCAAACTATGTGGTGTCAACTCATCGATAAGCAAAGTGGTGGAAGGCTGATTACCGCGATAATGCTTGTATTTATCCGCTTCACAAGCCGTAGCATTTACATCGGCGATAGCAGCATTTCCAAAAGCCAACACTCGGCTCTGTGCTAAGCAGTTCGATAGCGATAACTCATGCTGATGCTGTAATGAAGTGTTTTGTTCATTATCGTCATAATGACGGACGCAAGCGATAAAATCACAAGAAACATGCTGCGTGCCTTGATGCAGTAATTGATAAAAAGCGTGCTGCGCGTTTGAGCCAATCTCGCCCCAAAGTATCGGACAGGTATTGTAATCAATATGGCTACCATCATGAGTCACTGACTTGCCATTACTCTCCATCTCAAGCTGAGTTAGATAACTTGGTAAATAAGCCAAACGTCCATCATAAGGCAATACCGTATGCGCATGTATCTGCAAAAAGGTGCTATTCCACACCGCAAGCAGCCCTAATAGTACGGGTAAATTTTCTTTAAAATCTGCAGTAGCAAAATGCTCATCCATAGCATTTGCACCCGCAAGTAGCTCACGAAACTGTGACATACCAATACGAATAGCGATAGCCAAACCGATAGCTGACCATAAAGAAAAGCGCCCACCAACCCAATCCCAAAGCTGCAATTGATGCTCAGGATGGATACCCCAAGCACTCATTTTGCTTCTATTGGCTGAGATACCGATGAAATGTCGACGCAAGACACTTTTTTGTGAGCCTGAATTAAGCACAGCGGTTTCTAATAACCACGACAAAGCCGTCTTAGCATTCGATAAAGTATCAACAGTACCAAAAGACTTAGAGGAGATAATAAATAACGTAGTCTCAGCATTGAGGCGCTTGAGCAAATTATCCAGCTGCGTGCCATCCATATTGGAGACAAAATGCACTACGATGTCGGTATCCGCCCACTCATCGAGCGCAGCCGTTGCCATCAGCGGCCCTAAATCAGAGCCACCGACGCCGATATTGACCACATCGGTAATGGCTTTTCCTGAAAACCCGCGCCAAGTACCATTACGAATACGAGCCGATAAGCGCTCAACTTGCGTTAGACTATGATGTACATCTTTGACTACATTTTGCTCAGCGACCACTAACGCGGCACTCTCAGGCAAACGAAGAGCGGTATGCAGCGCAGCACGTTGCTCGCTAGTATTGACCATAGCGCCTTGCATCAAATCTTTAATGCGCGCTGATAACTCGCAGCTCTGCGCCAAATTCAATAGCCCCGTTAATACCGTCTCATCGATACACTGCTTGCTATAATCCATATAAATAGCATTGGCTTCTGCATAGAAGCGCTGAGCGCGCTTATCATCGTGAGCGAATAAGTCCACAATCGACCACGGCTGCTCAGCGAGCTGCTGTAACTGCGTCCAATACGAGGATTTGCGAGCACTAGGATAGGGATTATTTGACATAATACGACTCATCGACAGGGGTTTTTATGTGGCGGACTAATTAAATAATTGATTATTCATCAGTAAGCTGTTGCTGAGCGAAATAAATAAAGGCCTGCATATAAGAGCGCATGTCTCCTGCATCATAGCTAGCGCCGCGCATCGTAGTCACATTGACGCCATATTCGCTAATAAGTGCATCAATAGCATCGGTCAACTGAATCTCGCCACCGACTGAGGCGGTAGTATTGGCTAGATAAGCAAATATTTTATTACTAAAAACATAACGTCCTACCACTGCTAAGCGTGAAGGCGCTTGACTGAGCTTAGGTTTTTCAACGAAGCCTGCTACTCTAAAGCTTTGGTTGCCATTAGCGTCTTCTTTATATTCACTATCGTCATCATTGCTTAGCTTCGCGATACCGTATTTATGCACCTCACTATCAGCCACTTGTTCTACCAATATTTGCGAGTGACCCTCCTTAGCAAATGCATTAATCATAAAAGCTAAGTTATCACGCCGCAAATCAGTCTTGAAAGGATCTAATACCACATCCGGTAGCAATACTGCAAAGTCATTGTCACCGATGATAGGGCGCGCGGCTAAAACTGCATGACCTAACCCTAAAGCCTTACCTTGGCGTATCATCGACACGCTAACATCTTCAGGTAGCCAATTTAGGCTATCGGCAAGCTCATCTTTGCCTTTTTGACGAAGCTGATTATCAAGCTCAGCATTAATATCAAAGTAATTCTCAATTGCACTTTTTTGGCTATGGCCTACTAGAACAATGTGCTTGATACCAGCGGCAATTGCTTCTTCGACGACATAATGAATAGCCGGACGATTTCCTAAAGGCAGTAGCTCTTTGGGAACTGACTTCGATAACGGTAGCATGCGCGTACCAAAACCGGCTACGGGGATAACAGCATGGGTTATTTTTTTCATAATAGTTTTAGGCAATAAAAAAGACACCCCATTGTAAGAGTGTCTTAGTGTTTTATCAATATGACTTTAGTAGCTATAAGCTAAACTTATGTTGTTTTTAGCTATAAATTATTCCCAACCCGTGATTTCTTTTAACTTTTCACCAATCTTAGAAGGATCACGGGTATAAGCGATTCCTGCATCTTCAAACGCTTTGAATTTCTCTTCAGCAGTACCTTGACCACCAGAGATAATAGCACCAGCATGACCCATACGCTTACCAGCAGGAGCAGTCACGCCAGCGATATAGCCAACCACTGGCTTGGTGACATGATCTTTGATATAAGCAGCCGCTTCTTCTTCAGCGGTACCACCGATCTCGCCGATCAAGACAATAGCTTCGGTTTGTGGATCGTCTTGGAATAGTTTAAGCGCATCGATCTGATTCATACCAGGGATAGGATCGCCACCGATACCGATACAAGTTGATTGACCAAAGCCAAGTTTAGTGGTTTGGGCGACCGCTTCATAAGTTAGCGTACCAGAGCGTGAGATGATACCTACTTTACCTGGCATATGGATATGACCTGGCATGATACCGATTTTGCACTCGCCTGGAGTGATAACGCCTGGACAGTTAGGGCCAACCATACGTACCCCATCCGCTTCTTCGATATAGCGTTTGGCTTTTAGCATATCGATAGTTGGTACACCTTCGGTGATAACGATGATGAGCTTGACGCCTGCATCTACCGCTTCAACAATGGAGTCTAAAACAAATGGAGCTGGCACATAAATGACAGAAGCGTCAGCATGAGTTTGCGCCATCGCCTCGCTCATCGTATCAAATACTGGCAAGCCTAAATGCGTTTGACCGCCTTTACCTGGCGTTACACCGCCAACGATTTTGGTGCCATAAGCGATAGCTTGTTCAGAATGGAAGGTACCGTTTTTACCGGTGAACCCTTGCACTAATACTTTAGTGTCTTTATCAATTAATACACTCATTATTTTTTCCTACTTATCAGTATTTATTAGTTAACTATACCAGTGGTAATGGCAGAGACGATCTTCTGTGCAGCATCAGCAAGGCCTTGAGCAGGTGTCAATGTTAGACCAGATTCTGCTAATAGTTTTAGACCCAGCTCAGCGTTATTACCCTCTAGGCGTACGACAACTGGTACTTTGACATCAACTTCTTTTACCGCAGCGATGATAGCCTCAGCAATCATGTCACAGCGTACGATACCGCCGAAGATGTTGATTAATACTCCCTCAACACTGCTGTCTTCTAGGATAATTTTGAACGCTTCTACTACGCGATCTTTGGTTGCGCCGCCGCCAACGTCTAGGAAGTTAGCTGGCTTGCCGCCGTAGAGTTTGATGATGTCCATCGTTGCCATAGCTAGGCCGGCACCGTTAACCATACAGCCGATGTTACCTTCTAGAGCGACATAGTTTAGATCAAATTCAGCCGCTTTTAGCTCACGCTCGTTTTCTTGGGTTTTGTCCTGTAGCGCGGCAATTTTTGGCAAACGAAATAAAGCGTTTGAATCGATACCTATTTTGCCATCGACACAGACGATCTCGCCGTTTTCGCGTACTGCTAGTGGGTTTACCTCTAACAGCGCAAAATCATTCTCTACAAATGCTTTATAGGCACCTGACATAATTTTTACAAATTGATTGATTTGCTTGCCTTCCAAGCCTAACTTAAATGCTACATCACGCGCTTGGTAAGGCATAAGTCCTACTAGCGGATCAACGCTGACTTTGAAGATTTTCTCTGGTGTCTCGTTAGCGACCTCTTCAATATCAACGCCGCCTTCGGTTGAGGCCATAAAAGTTACGCGGCGCGTAGAGCGATCAACGACGGCGCCTAGATACAGCTCAGTTTGTACCGGATACATATCTTCTGCCACTAATACGAAGTTTACCGGCTGACCATCAGCATCTGTCTGAAAGGTGACTAGGTTAGTACCGATAAGCTCATCAGCGACTTGTTTAGCTTCTTCGCGAGTCTTAACAAGCTTTACACCGCCTGCTTTACCGCGGCCACCAGCATGAACCTGCGCTTTGATAACGGAGATATCGGTTGGGGTTTTATCAAAAGCGGCGGCCGCTTCAGCACCGCTATGCGCCACGATACCTTCTTGGATAGGTAATCCATAACTTTTTAACAGCTCTTTGGCTTGATACTCATGTAAATTCATTGATTGTATCCTTTATTTTTGTCATTAATAATAATGGTTAACCAGTAATGGTTAATAAGTGGTTATTAATAAATAGTAAGATAGGCACACTATTAACTGTCTGTAGCGTGGTAATAGACTTAGTAGCAGCATTTATTATAATAAACACTGCTATAATTTGAAGTTACCATTTATTGAATGATAGTAGCTGCTATTTAGCTCTGAGTTGCCAAGTTCTTGCGGTAAGTTATGACTGACTAGAGCTAAAGCTATTGCTACTATTTGCGCTTTTTGCGTTGAATGGCATGAATAGCACGGCCATCAGCTGATAACGCCGCTTCATGTACTGCTTCTGAGATAGTTGGATGCGCGAAAGTCATCAACTGTAAATCTTCGATACTAGAGACAAATTCCATGGCGATCATGCCTTGGTGAACGATATCGCCTGCGCCAGCAGAGATAGCATGCATACCTAATAGGCGATCGGTCTTAGCATCGGCAACCACTTTGATTGAACCTTGCGCTTCACTCTGCGCTAGAGCGCGACCGTTAGCGGCTAAGTTAAATGAGCCAGTTTTGACTTCATAGCCTGCATCCGTCGCTTCTTGCTCAGTCAGACCGACCCAAGCGATTTCTGGATGAGTATAAATAACATTGATAATAGTGTCATAATTGACCTGAGCTTTTTCGCCATGAATGCGCTCAACCGCCATCATGCCCTCTTCCATCGCCTTATGCGCAAGCATTGGACCCCGAACCAAATCACCGATAGCATAAACGCCATCAAGATTGGTTTTGCACTGATCATCAACGTCGATAAGACCGCGTTCGGTTAACTGAACACCGCTATCATCACCCAGCAGTTTTTCGGCATAAGCACGGCGACCGACACAAACAATCAGTTTATCAAAGCTCTCATCTGATGCTTCACCTTTACTTTCGCTAGTAACCACCACTTTGCCATCTTTGACTTCAGCGCCCGTCACTTTGGTATCGACACGGATATCAAGGCCCTGTTTTTTGAACATCTTACGCGCTTCTTTGGCGATATCTTTATCAGCCGCCGCTAAAAACTCAGGAAGGGCTTCATAAACGACCACTTCTGCCCCTAGACGACGCCATACTGAACCAAGCTCTAAACCAATAACGCCTGCACCAATAACCCCTAGACGCTTAGGCGTTTGGGTAAAATCAAGCGCGCCAGTAGAATCAACGATATGCTCATGATCCACTTTAGCGACTGGAATATCGATAGGCACTGAACCTGACGCTAAGATAACATTCTTAGCCGTGATAGTCGTTTCCGCTTCGTCTGCTAGCGCCACAAATTTGACTTTTTTGTCACTACCTTTACCATCAACTAGCGTGCCCCAGCCTTGTAACCAGTCAACGCCGTTACCTTTGAGTAACGCCGCAACACCGCCCGTTAACTGCTTAACGATGCCTTCTTTGCGCTCAATCATTTTTTCGACATTGATCTCAACATCACCGGTGCTGATACCATGCTCATCAAGATCATGCTTAGTCGCCTCATAGCGATGTGAAGTATCAAGTAAAGCTTTTGATGGGATACAGCCAACGTTCAAGCAAGTACCGCCAAGAGCCGGCTCGCCTTTATAAACGCGTTTTTCGATACAAGCCACGCTCATACCCAATTGTCCAGCGCGGATAGCCGCTTCGTAGCCACCAGGTCCGCCGCCGATAACGACTAGATCATAATTGTCTTTCATAGTAGTTCCCTATTATAAATGGAGATAATTTTGGTTTAGGTTTCATGCTTAAGTTTTATATTTGACTCTATTCTTAGCTTGTAAGCTTAAGATTTAGATCAAGGCTCAAATAAATCATAACTGATTTCATGATTCACCTAGCGAGTTAACTAGCTACCAAAGAGACAGTCAATACACTATTTTGATAGGTTGATTATAAAAAATTAAACTAGCGAGAGGCTTTTATCATGAGAGTTTATGATTAAGAGAATATGTTGTAATACTGATACTTAGACATGGTAATAAAAATCACAGACTATTTAACCGCGCTTAAGCATAGAAGTAAAAAGCTTGTACCAGCGGTTGCCGATACAAGCTTAAAAGCTTACAGGTCTAGTAGTAACATCGTTGGATCTTCGACGAGATCCTTAAGAGTAACTAAGAACTGTACTGCTTCTTTACCATCAATCATACGGTGATCATATGATAGCGCTAGATACATCATTGGTAGAATCTTGACTTCACCATTGACAGCCATAGGGCGATCATTGATAGCGTGCATACCTAAGATAGCGGTTTGTGGCGGATTTAAGATAGGCGTTGACATGAGTGAGCCAAAAACGCCGCCGTTAGAGATAGTGAAAGTACCACCAGTCATCTCATCTAAACCAAGCTTGCCTTCTTGCGCTTTGCTGCCGTATTCACGAATTTTTGCTTCGACATCCGCCATACTCATCTTATCGGTATCACGTAGTACTGGAACTACTAAGCCGCGATCGGACGATACCGCTACACCGATATCATAAAAACCATGATAAACGATATCATCGCCGTCAAGTGAGGCGTTAACGGCTGGGAAGCGTTTAAGAGCTTCGGTAGCTGCTTTGACAAATAGCGACATAAAGCCCAAACGAGTGCCATGACGCTTTTCAAACTGATCTTTGTACTTAGCGCGCATATCCATCAGCGGCTTCATGTTCACTTCGTTGAACGTTGTGAGCATAGCTGTTTCTTGGGTGGCTGACAATAGACGCTCAGCGACACGCTTACGCAAACGAGTCATAGGTACGCGTTTTTCGCTACGCTCGCCTACCGCTTCGGCTACTGGCGTGCCTTTATCAGTTTTGATACTGCTATCGGCTTTGAGTTTAGGGCTTGCCATATCTGCTTTGGTCACGCGGCCATCACGGCCACTGCCTTCAACGTTTTTAGGATCAACGCCAGACTCTTTTGCCGCTTTACGTACCGCTGGGCTTTGATCTTTATGATCCGCTTCTTTTTTATCGGTCACTTGTACCGGCTCGCCGCCATCAGCTGCTTGCTTTTTCTGTACCGGCGCTGCTGGCTGATTGGGATCTACTGCAGGAGCATCATTAGCACTCTCAGCGCTATCGGTACCGCTAGCACCCGCTTCAAATTCAGCAATCAGGTCATCTGATTCAACCGTATCATCAACTTGTTTGATAATCTTGGTCACTACGCCATCATCAGGCGCGACGACTTCTAATACCACTTTGTCGGTTTCGATCTCTGCCAAAATATCATCACGGTTAACTTGCTGACCTTCGGTAACGTGCCATTCAACAATCGTGCCATCGGCAACCGATTCTGGAAACACGGGGGCTTTAATCTCAGCCATCGATATACTCCTTAGATTTGGATACTGCTATTTATTATTGAATTGCGATAAACCGCTAGAGTGTTTAATAAATAACAAACTAACGGTTATCACCTGATTATTTAATTAATTAAAGCTCATACTTTTTAGATTAATCGCTTATAACATTGAGTTATTTAAGCTGTGAAACCTCAACGCCAAGACCACCTGCGACTAATGCTTGCTGCTGCTGAGCATGTAGTTTGGGTGACCCAGTAGCGGGCGCCGCACTTGCTGGACGCGCAACCGGCTCCATGACTTTGGCTTTAGTGGGATGCGGTACGACAATGCGGAACATATGCGGTGCTAAGTAGTACCAAGCGCCTTGGTTCAATGGCTCCTCCTGCGTCCAAACGATCTCTTTTAGATTACTGTATTTCTCCAGCTCAGCAATCAAGCGCTCCTCAGGTAGAGGATAGAGCTGCTCGATACGCACGATAGCCACATGATCTAAACCAAGGGCACGGCGCTGCTCGAGTAAGTCGTAATAAACCTTACCGCCACAAAGCACTAAACGGGTGATGTTATCAGCGTTTTGCTCATCAATCTCTGGCAATACCGTCTCAAACTTATGACCGGTAGATAACTCTTCTAAATCTGATGTGGCAAGCTTATGGCGTAATAAGCTCTTCGGTGACATTACAATCAACGGCTTACGAATAGGACGTACCGCTTGACGACGCAGCGCATGGAATATCTGAGCTGGAGTCGTTGGCGTAATCACTTGCATATTGTCTTCAGCACATAGCTGCAAGAAGCGCTCAAGACGGGCTGAAGAATGCTCAGGACCTTGACCTTCATAGCCATGCGGTAACAACATAGTCAGACCACAGACGCGCTGCCATTTGGTCTCGCCACTAGCGATAAACTGGTCAATAACCATTTGTGCGCCGTTAACGAAATCACCAAACTGTGCTTCCCAAACGACTAAGGCGTTTGGAACAGTAGTAGCATAACCATATTCAAAAGCTAGCACTGCTTCTTCTGACAACAGTGAGTTGAAGGTCATAAAGCGAGCTTGATCTTCACTGATATGAGCGAGTGGCACATACATGCTGCCATCAGTCATATTATAAATCTCACTATGACGATGCGAGAAAGTACCACGGCCGACATCTTCACCGGTAATACGCACAAGCGTTTTGTCATGATCCACTAAACTTGCATAAGCTAAGGTTTCAGCGGCACCCCAGTTCAAAGGCTCTTTACCGGTTTGCATCTCTAAACGCTGTTCAACCATTTTTTGTACTTGACGCTGTAGCTTATAGCCTTCAGGCATCTCAGCCATGCGCTTGCCATAACCTTTTAGAATGTCGATATCAACACCAGTATCCCAATCATCTTGAAGCTCATGACCTAGATAAGGCGTCCAATCGACAAATAAAGCTTCGTCAGGCTCACTCACTAAAGAGTTGGCAACATACTCACCGCGGTCTAACGACTCACGGTATTCGTCTTCATACTTAGCCGCTTCTTCTTTACTGATAACCCCAGCTTCGATAAGCTTATTGGTATAAATAGTGCGAGTGGTTGGCAGTTTTTTGATCACCGAGTACATCAATGGCTGAGTGGCTGATGGCTCGTCCGCTTCGTTATGACCATTACGGCGATAGCAGAATAG
The DNA here is from genome assembly GCF_040371085.1 of Psychrobacter sp. AH5. Lineage (NCBI taxonomy): Bacteria > Pseudomonadati > Pseudomonadota > Gammaproteobacteria > Moraxellales > Moraxellaceae > Psychrobacter > Psychrobacter sp. AH5. Next base: position 2,883,077 of record NZ_JAMBMT010000001.1, on the reverse strand, counting down.
ATCGATAACGATATCTTTATCGAATTCGTGACGATAATCTAGTGCCAGCTGGGCTGCAAAGACGACCGACTCAGGATCATCACCGTTTACGTGAATAATCGGTGCATGTACCATTTTTGCAATATCGGTACAGTATTCAGTCGAACGCGCATCTTCTTGGCGACTGGTGGTAAAGCCCACTTGGTTATTAATGACGATATGTACCGTGCCACCTGTACTATAAGCACGAGTTTGTGACATCTGAAAAGTCTCTTGTACTACGCCTTGCGCGGCAAAAGCGGCATCACCATGCACAACGATTGGTAATACTGAATTACCATCCTTGCCATTATCTTTTGGCTGGTCATTACGGCGTACTTGACGGGCACGTACTGAGCCTTGTAATACTGGACCGACGATCTCTAAATGCGAGGGGTTAAAGGCCAAAGCTAAATGCGCCTCTCCGCCTGGAGTCATAACGTTTGAAGAATAACCATTATGATATTTGACATCACCTGAGCCTTTTTCTGGCTGCACTTTACCATCGAACTCATCAAATAAATCAGCTGGGTTTTTACCCAAAATATTGACTAATAAATTTAGGCGTCCACGGTGTGCCATACCGATAACCATCTCTTTGGTGCCATAACCGCCCGCACGTTGGATGATCTCATTAACCGCCGGAATAAAGCTCTCGCCACCTTCTAGACCAAAACGTTTAACACCGGTGTATTTACGAGCTAAATATTTCTCTAGACCTTCAGCCGCGGTTAGGCGCTCAAGGATAGATAGACGCTTTTCTCTATCAAACTCGATATGGCCAAGATTGCTCTCCATATACTGTTCCATCCAGCGCTTTTCAACGCTAGTGGTCACGTGCATATATTCAAGACCAATATAACGGCAATAAACGCGCTCCATGATCTCAATAATCTCACGTAGCGACGCTTCAGACTTGCCGATTTTTAGATCATTAGTTGGAAATACGGTATCCAAATCTGCTTCTGATAAATTGTGATAAGCCAGCGTCAAATCTTCGACTTCATCACGCGGATGTAAGTTCAAGGGATCAAGCTGTGCTCGGCGATGACCGCGACGTCGATAGGCAGATATCAGCTGCTGTACACCCATTTGCTTAGGGTCAGCACAATTAGCTAAATTATCATTGGCAGCGGGTGCGCTACCTTTATTAGCAGTTTGATTGCGCGCTAATAACAAGAATTGATCTTGAATAGCGTTGTGCTTGGCATCGTTTGGCGATTGATATTGCTCAAAATATTGCTGCCAATCTTGATCAACACTATCAGGATCAGTCAAGTATTGCTCATAAAGGGCTTCAATATAATTAGCATTGTCAGCGGCAAGTTCTGTATATCCTACATCGGCTGTTCTTTTGGTTGTACTATTCATAATAATCGTCTATTTCATAGATAAATGAATGGAATTTGCTAGTGATACTTATAATTATTTAGGCAGTTAAATGTTTATCAACTATTTGTGAACGCTCAGTATTATTATCTTAGTCGTTTGATAACAACAATTTATATATACTGACTTTAGCCATAACCACATCCTTGTCATAAAACTAAATTTAATAACAGTAAAAATACTAATAAGTTAATAAATGATGTCAACGAGTGTTACTTTTTGCTCTCAACATGCATTGCTATCTAGGGTAACATGGCAAAATTACTCACCATAGTTTGTTTGTTCAATACTAGGTATTTATGTAATGAATATTCACTATTACTAGCTATGCTACTTTAACGCTTGCAACTTAGCTATTAGTATTAATAACAGCGCTAACTAGGTCAAATACACATATTAAACGACTGCTAATTAATAAAGTGCCTATAATAGCATTTTTGTCAGCAGATTTTTATGGCTAGTTTGTGATTATCTTTCTACTTTGCATCCAATACTAGTAAACGAAAAACACCGCCTTAACCTAAGACGGTGTTTTTTTGTGACTTATAAAAGCTATTGGCTTAGAGTTAACCTGCTTGATCAATCAACATATTACGTAAATGACCGATAGCTTTGGTTGGGTTCAGACCTTTTGGACAAACCGATACGCAGTTCATGATACCGCGGCAACGGAATAAACTAAACGGATCGTCCAAACGCGCCAAACGAGCTTGCGTATCATTATCACGGCTATCGGCTACAAAGCGATAAGCATGTAGTAATGCTGATGGACCTAAGAACTTATCAGGGTTCCACCAAAACGAAGGGCAGCTGGTTGAACAACAAGCACAAAGAATACATTCATACAGACCATTTAGCTGCTCACGCTGCTCAGGAGACTGCAAACGCTCCGTTGGCGGCGCTGGCTGATCATTGATCAGATAAGGATGTACTTTTTCGTACTGCTCGTAGAACTGATTCATATCTACTACTAAATCACGTACCACAGGCAAGCCAGGTAGCGGCCGGATAGTGATTTTTTCGGGTAGCGTATTCATGTTAATGAGACATGCTAAGCCGTTTTTACCATTGATATTCATACCGTCAGAGCCACAAATGCCTTCGCGGCATGAACGGCGGAAAGTGATGGTTTCATCTTCTTTCTTTAAACGTAATAGTAAGTCAAGCAACATACGATCAGACTCTAATAGCTCAATCGTATAAGTTTGCATGCGCGGCGCTGCGTCCTTGTCAGGATCGTAGCGATAGATTTCGATGGTGCGAGTACCTCGGCTCATATTGCTAAACTCCACACTTAGTGATGGCTGGCATACAAGCACTTCATTATCTTAGCGTAAGCCTTGATAGTAACTTGTAGCTGGCAGTAATCGGCATAAAACAACTAAAAATATAATTTTGCGGCACTAACGCTTTTATAGCTATTAGTGCCAGTAAAGTTCAACTAATAACGAATTAGTAAACGCGAACTTTTGGTTCGATATAATCAACCGTCAATGGAACTTTACGTACTGGCTTATAAATAATACGGTTATCATCAGAGTACCAAATGGTATGCTTCATCCAGTCATGGTCATTACGGCCGTTTGGCGCATAATCATCATCTTCAGGACGGTCATAATCCGCTACACTATGAGCACCGCGGCTCTCATGACGAGCAGCTGCTGAGATCATTGTTGCTTTGGCTACTTCGTATAAATTGATTACCTCAAAAGCTTCGATACGAGCAGTGTTAAAGACCTGCGACTTGTCGGCAAGATGAATATTGTCAATCTTCTCACCTAAAGCCAAAAGCTTCTCAACGCCTTCGTCCATCATCGCTTGCGTACGGAACACACTAGCGTGCTTTTGCATAATAGCGCGGATCTCATCAGCCACATCTTGAGCGTTATAACCTTCTGTTGACTGTTGAAGCTTATTCAAACGGCTAACGGTAAAGTCTAAGACGTGAGTATCAAGTGGCTTGTAGTTATGATCGTTATGATGATATTCATCAACGATATGCTTACCAGCAGCGCGGCCAAAGACAACCAAATCCAGTAACGAGTTGGTGCCTAAACGGTTAGCACCGTGGACACTAACGCAAGCACACTCACCGATAGCATACAAACCTTTGACGATGGTTCCTTCGGCATATAAGCCCTCTTCATTAGGACCCGCTTCAAGATTAGGAGTGATGACCTGACCATGAATAGTCGTCGGAATCCCGCCCATCATGTAGTGAATGGTTGGAATAACTGGGATAGGCTCTTTGGTGATATCGACGTTAGCAAAGTTTTTACCGATCTCAAATACCGATGGCAAACGCTTCATAATGGTATCAACACCTAAATGGGTCATATCCATAACGATATAATCGCCATTTGGTCCACAGCCGCGACCTTCTTTGATCTCTTGGTCCATTGAGCGAGAAACCAAATCACGCGGTGCCAAATCTTTAACCGTTGGGGCGTAACGCTCCATAAAGGCTTCGCCATCTTTATTACGCAAGATAGCACCTTCACCGCGGCACCCTTCGGTCAATAGTACGCCAGCTCCGGCGACACCGGTTGGGTGAAATTGCCAAAACTCCATATCTTGTAATGGGACACCTGCACGCACTGCCATACCGATACCGTCACCAGTATTGATATAAGCATTAGTGGAAGCTGCAAAGATACGACCCGCGCCGCCAGTAGCTAGTACTGTAATCGGCGATTGGAAAACAGCTACCGTGCCTGTTTCTTGTTCAAGAGCGACAACACCATTGATATTGCCGTCTTCGTCTTTAATCAAATCTAGCGCAATCCACTCAATAAAGAACTGAGTTCCTTGCTCTAGGTTTTTTTGATATAAAGTATGCAATAACGCGTGACCGGTTCTATCAGCCGCCGCACAAGCACGTTGTACTGCTTTTTCGCCATAGTTTGAAGTATGACCACCAAAAGGACGCTGATAAATAGTACCGTCTTCGTTACGGTCAAAAGGCATACCCATGTGCTCAAGCTCATAAACGACTTTTGGCGCTTCGCGGCACATATATTCAATAGCGTCTTGATCGCCTAACCAGTCTGAGCCTTTTACAGTGTCATAAAAGTGGAAATGCCAGTTATCATTACTCATATTACCAAGGCTTGCACCAATACCGCCCTGAGCGGCAACAGTATGAGAGCGTGTTGGGAATACTTTGGTGATGACCGCAACATTCATACCTGCTTCAGCTAATTGCAAAGAGGCACGCATACCTGAACCACCACCGCCAACGATAACCGCATCGTAATTAAGGGTTTTGATGTTGCTAATAGTATTATCTTGTCTTGTTGCCATTATGATTTTCCTAATGCCGGTTTATGCTCGCGCCTGTTTTATCTATACAGGGTGCCAGCGAAGTAACTACAAGGGCTATCTACTATCTGTTATAAGATTAAAATATAAGTATCCGTGTCAGTTATATGGTTATTAACCTACGGTTTTTAAAGCATTAAATCTGACCAAACGGTTTTTAGAGCGTGGGCGCTGCTGTCATAACTAAGTTATTTAGCAAAGTATCAAAAACCTTAAAACTATCCAGCTGACCCACCACTTTGTCTAAAAGTTGCCCAAAAAATTATACGGCGATAACTCCGAAGCCATTGCCCCAAAATATCATGATGCCCCAAAATACGTAAACCAAAATAGCGGCTACCATCAAGGCTTGTAATAATAAACGCAGTCCGCTTGATTTGACATAGTCGGTCAAAACCGTCCAAATACCTACCCAAGCATGTCCTGCTAGCGCAATAATGGCGACTAAACTGAATAAACGCATAGGTAAGCTAGTAATAAAGGCAGACCATTCCACATAGCCTACACCGCTATGAGTCAAAAAATATCCTAGTAATACTAAGCTATAAGTAGCTAGTACTACGGCACCAAAGCGCTGTACTACCCAATCGCGTGAGCCTGAACCGGTAAGACCAGTAGCGCTTTTTACTCCTGAATTATTTTTTATCATTAGAACATCACCCATACAAATGACGCGACAATTAGAATCGCTGCAATCACAAAGCTAACCACTGCCGCAGTGCGACCTGATTTTAGCTCTTCGTGCATTCCTACATCAGCAAGTAGATGCTTTACACCCATTACGAAGTGATAAGAGATGGCAGCTACAAAGATCCATGCTACAAAACGCACTAACACATTATCAAACACGGTTGCAAAGCTCTCAGGCGAAGCCAAAGAGGTCTGTAATAACCAAAGCATGACAGGGATAAGTAAAAACAGCACAATGCCAGAGATACGATGCATAATCGAAGCAATTGCAATCGGTGACTTAGCATTTATGGTAATCACTTGGCTTAAAGGCAGATCAATAGGTCGGTTGCTTTTCACAGCGGGCATCCTTTTACGGTTATATCTAGTAGCTGCTTATGGTTTGCTAATCGTCTAACAAACGCACTTAACACTACGTAGAACGAATAAAATAAGGAAGAGCTAGCTGACTTTGCTAAATGCACGTTACATTGTGATTGTTAAACATAATAGTCTGATTATGGTTGAGCTGCTCTTACGATTATTTAAAAACGTAAAAAAAGATAACACTTAAGGTCATCTTTATTAAGAACAACTTCACGATCACCATTCTAAAAATAGAATAAATAACAATAACATTCAAGTCTTAAACGCTTTTAAACCTTTAAATTAGCGTCTTAATCGTAACAAAACATTAGTAAACCTTATTACGGATAGCTAATCTCGATAAGCGTGCACCAACATTAACAAAGCTTATGCCAGTTAAATTGTGCCAATTATAAAATGCCTGACGACTAATTACAAATTTATCCCCTAAATAGTGACTATTGTTGTTATTTTCACAAAAACCTAACTCATAGCAATATCATAATGCTTAGATAAATGTCGATACTGAGAGGCTCTGCTCTGTAAAATAAATTTAGCCTTTTAGTCTACCGCTATAGAGGGTATGTTTTTGCCCGTTTATCTATCTTTGTTACGAGGCTCGACAACCTAACTGTTTTATGATGTTACTTATTTCTTAATGGCGTTTTTTTGCAGTTAGTCTGCATTATTCTAGTCTTAGCAAAACGCTAAATTTACCTCAAATTACAGATTGGACATATTTTGATACAACTTATAATCCTTGCAGCTGTCTTAAATGCCTATAAAATGGGCGCTTGCTGATAAAAGTCTTTTCAACTCTTACTAAATTACTGCTAATATAGCTCAAATAATGCAGTAGTTAATTTTAGAAACGTCTTTTTGGTCAACTCGTTTAGACTGAGGGTTTGCTTTGTATTTTTTGCTATGACGGCAAGTTTTTGGTCAGGAACGATTCAAAACGTTATGATGTCATCACTGGCGTCAATTTCACATTAACAAGCTAATACAATGGAGAGGAAATTATGGCTGACAACATTAAGTCAAATAATGAAGCCAAACTAACCGCAAATGGTAAGGAATACCAACTTCCTATTATTCAGGGCACTTTGGGTCGTCCTGTTATAGATATTGCCGAATTACAAGATTCAGGTTTTTGGTCTTATGATCCTGGCTTTAAAGTAACAGCCCCTGTTGAGTCAAAAATTACCTTTATCGATGGTGGTAAAGGCGAGCTACTATACCGCGGCTACCCTATCGATCAGTTAGCCAACAACGCTGAATACTTAGAAGTCGCATACGCGCTTATTCATGGCGAGCTACCAAACAGTGAACAAAAAGCGGATTTCTTTGATAAGATTCGTAAGCATACCGGCGTTCATGATCAGTTACGTAAATTCTTTGAAGGTTTCCGCCGCGACGCGCATCCAATGGCTATTATGGTCGGTGTGGTTGGCGCTTTATCGGCCTTTTATCATGATAAACTAGACGTTAGCGATGAAGATCATCGCGAGATCACCGCTATTCGTCTGATCGCAAAAATGCCAACGCTTGCGGCTATGAGCTATAAGTACTCACAGGGCGAACCGTTCATGTATCCGCGTAACGACTTTAGCTACGCTGAGAACTTCTTATACATGATGTTTGCCACTCCTGCTGATGTCGATTACAAAGTAAACCCAATCCTTGCTGATGCCATGGACAAAATCTTTACTTTGCATGCCGATCACGAACAAAACGCTTCGACCTCTACAGTACGCCTAGCCGGCTCTACTGGCGCAAACCCTTATGCTTGTATCGCTGCTGGTATCGCCGCCCTTTGGGGTCCATCTCATGGCGGCGCTAACGAAGCAGTACTTGAGATGCTAGATGAGATCGGTTCAGTTGAGAATGTTCCAGAGTTCATGGAAAAAGTGAAAAGCCGTGAAGTCAAACTAATGGGCTTTGGTCACCGTGTCTACAAAAACTTCGATCCACGTGCTCAAGTCCTCAAAAAAGCATGCGATGAAGTGTTAGAAGCGCTAGGTATTGATGATCCTAAGCTTGAGCTAGCTATGGAGCTTGAAAGAATCGCTTTAGAAGATCCGTTCTTCATCGAGCGTAATCTGTATCCAAACGTTGATTTTTACTCTGGCATTATCCTAAAAGCTATCGGTATTCCAACCTCAATGTTTACCGTTATCTTCTCATTGGCTCGTACCTCTGGTTGGATCAGTCATTGGATCGAGATGCATAGCGCACCGTTCAAAATCGGTCGCCCACGTCAGTTATACACAGGCCCTACGCATCGCGATTTTGTCAAAGTTGAAGACCGCAAATAAGCAGCAGTCGTTATAAGTTTCAAAAAATCCTGCCAATGTGCAGGATTTTTTATGCTCAAGCATTTATCAAATAAAGCTAATGACTGCTCATTGTTCAAACTCTTTTAGCGTCTGCTCATATTTTGCTATTTGTTCATCATAGTCTTTGATGGTTTCATTAAATTTGGCCATCAAGCTCTCAAATTCTTGCTGCTGAGCGATTTTCATCTCTTGCATATAACTGGCTTGACGCGCTTCGATTTGCTCCCAAATCTGGTGCTGCACAATAAGTCGAGCCAGCGCCGGACTTTTGGCGTTTAATCTATCGGCAAGCTCAGGATGCTCAAACAACTGCGGTATTAGCGCGGCGATATTGATTAAGGTATCCGTCTCTTCACTATTAAGAGGCTTTGAGGCTGGCTGATAAAGAGCGTCAATAGTGCGCTGATAACTATCGATGATTTGCTTTTCTGTCAAGATAGTGGTTTCTCGCGGTTCGGCACTAATACGTCTCAATACCGTCAAATCACGTGCGCCAACTTCTGTGCTAGCAGATAAGTCCGCTTCAGTACTTATGTCATTTAAAGTGCTTTTAGCGTTATCATTATCGACTCCATTATTAGCTTTGCTAGTAGAGTCCGTCTTAGTAAGGTTTGGCTCAGAGCTGCTAATAGCGGTTTTCGACTGATTGGCACCGGTAGTATTGATGGTTTCGGTAGCTTCAGTGCCATTCGTATCGTTAAGTAACAGATCAGTATCGCTAGTGGTCATATCAGCGGCCTGCAAGGACTCATACTCTGCTTGCAATCGGCGTTGTAGCCTTTGCATCTGCTCTACATATACTGGTTGTAGCTGCTTTATATGCGCGGCGGCTGAATCGCTTTTTACCACTGTTTCTGCCTCTTGCGCCAGTTGCTCTTCAGTTTGAGCCGCTTCATTTTCTGCCGAAGATGGGGGTTGACAGCCAGCTAGTAGCGAGGTTGCTAATATTAGAGCTACCGATACATTAAGCGACTGACGATAATAGGCTTTAGAGCGACTCGCCGCCTTGTTGCTTGTATCGCCAATAGAGTGGGTTTGTAATTTATGATTATTATCAGCGTTAGCCTCAAACTTAAAGAGTAATAAATTAAACATCAGAAAATATATCCTTAATTAACAGCGCAAATCTCATAGCTAAGTAGCGTCTAAAACCACTATTTTGCTTTACTAACTTGTTCCTTGTTAGCGCGGAGTGTATTTCTAATTATAAAAGACTTAATCGTCTTAATCATAGCGATTATCAATCGTAAGCTGAAGGCTAAAGCTTGAACGCACTATCGCTGTTGTTGCTGTTGCTATTGTTGTTGGCACTAAAATCTCTAGGAGTAGCCGCCAAAAAAGGAATACAAGCAGCCAAATCTTGACAAGGTTGTCCTAGCTGACGCCGTATAAAGTAATCTTGTACCATTCTTGCTTGTTGCTCGATACCATAATTAAAAAAGGGTTTATCGGCTTTTAAATGATAGCGATAACGGCGATTAAGGACCGCGCCGCGTACTACTTTTAGCCCTTGTTGCCATTGCCAAACATGAGTGAGCTCATGGATCAGCCAGCTTTTTTTGCCTAAAGGCGCTTGGCTAAAATCGCTTATCCAGTTGCTAGGATGAAAATAGATATGACCATTAGGGCTAACGGCATAATTTTTTAGCACCCACCACGCGGTTTTTAGACGTATATCTTGCAAGTGAAGACTATCGCCAAAAACTGAACGTGCCAGCACACATTCGCCCTTAGTCAAAACGCGCGACTGCTGCTCAAAGCGTGGTAAAGTCTGCTTTAATTTAAATAACAACTTAGACCGTTTTTGTTGAGAATAGCGAGACATAAGTATAAAAAGACCTTTGCTGAATTTGAAGCCATTATATTATCGATATTTTGTATCAGTCATTAGGACAGAAAAATTAAAATCAGTCCACTTGTGAATGGTTAATGTGCCCTAATATCTAATATAAACGCTATTTTTGAACCTTCACCTTTCATTTTTATTACTATAACTTTAATACTTACTATAGTAAGCGTTAGGAGTTTTATGTCTGCCTTTCATGCTGATACGCCTCTAGCCCAGCGGATGCGCCCTACTAGTTTAGATGACATCATCGGTCAGGAACATCTATTGGCAAAGGATGCACCGCTACGGCGTTTGGTTGAGCAAAACCATCTGTCCTCTATTATATTGCACGGAGAAGCAGGCATTGGCAAGACCACTATCGCTATGCTACTAGCTGAGGCAGTCGGTCGCCCCTTTCATGCACTCTCAGCGCTAAATACGGGCGTCAAACAGCTACGCGAAGTGTTAGAAACTAATGATTCGTTAAGCTTTGAGTCGCCAGTCGTGTTTATTGATGAGATTCATCGTTTTAATAAGGCGCAGCAAGATGCCTTGCTAGGGGCGGTAGAAGCGGGTGATATTACTTTAATTGGCGCGACTACCGAAAACCCTTCTTTTAGCGTCAATAATGCTTTGCTTTCGCGTTGCCAAGTTTATCGTCTACAGCCGCTTGATAGCGAGCAAATAACCGCAGTCTTGCAGCGGGCGATTAATCAAGATCAGTTACTAAAAACGCTAGATATTGAGATGCAAGCATCAGATTTTATCAGTGAACTTGCGCATGGTGATGCTAGAAAGGCGCTGAATTTATTAGAGCTTGCGGTACAGACCGCTGATCCGAAGCAGTCCCCTATTATCATTGATAATGAGATTGTCGGACGCGTAGCGCAAAGCGCTTTGGTGCGTTACGATAAAGATGGCGCGCAGCACTATGATATCGTCTCAGCGATGATAAAGTCGGTACGCGGCTCTGATCCTGACGCAGCTCTGTACTGGATGGCACGCATGCTCGTTGGCGGTGAGCCTGCTGATTTTATCGCGCGGCGTTTGGTGATTTTGGCGAGCGAAGATATTGGTAATGCCAATCCTAATGCGCTATTGCTCGCTGATGCGGCGCTGCGTAGCGTACAGTCTATCGGTATGCCTGAGGCGCGTATTATTCTAGGGCAGGTGGTGGTTTATTTAGCTACTAGCGCTAAGAGTAATAGCACTTACAAAGCCATCAATGCGGCAATGAGCTTGGCTGAAAAAGACGCCTCTCCTGTGCCGCTCCATCTGCGCAATGGCGTCACCAAGCTGATGCGCAACGAAGGCTACGGCGCAGGCTACGCTTATCCGCATAATTATCCTAATCACTATTACGCGCAAAGTTATTTACCGGATAATTTAGCGGATACTCGCTTTTATGAGTATGCTGATAACCAGCGCGAGCAGCATAGCAAGCAGTTTATGCAGTGGCTCAAGGATCAAGCCGCTAGCAATGATTACTAGTCAGTACAGCACTTATAAGCATCTACTGTTACAATGACGCACAGTATTTTTACCCCTTAATCCAATAAAAAATATAGAGACCTTTATGAGTTTAAATACAATTCCTGAGATTATCGAAGATATTCGCGCTGGCAAAATGGTCATTTTGATGGACGATGAAGATCGCGAAAATGAAGGCGATATTATTATGGCAGCAACCCATGTGCGCCCTGAAGATATCAACTTTATGATCACTCACGCTCGCGGCCTAGTTTGTTTGACTCTCTCGCAAGCGCGCTGCCAACAATTAGCCTTACCGCTGATGTCAGATCGTAATGAAGCCAAATTCAGTACCAACTTTACTGTCTCTATTGAGGCAGCTGAAGGCGTGACTACTGGTATCTCTGCTGCTGATCGTGCGCGCACCATTCAAGCGGCGGTATTCTCCTCAGCCAAACCTGAAGATATCGTTCAGCCTGGGCATATCTTTCCCATTATGGCGCAAAATGGCGGGGTGTTACATCGCGCCGGCCACACTGAAGCGGGCTGTGATTTGGCGCGTTTGGCAGGACTTGAGCCTGCCGCAGTTATCGTTGAGATTATAAACCCGGATGGCACGATGGCGCGCCGCGATGATCTAGAGATTTTTGCCAAAGAGCATAATCTAAAGATTGGTACTATTGCCGACCTTATTAATTATCGTATTGCTAATGAGCAAACGGTTGAAGAGATTGGCTCACAACCTTTCGAGACGGAACATGGCACTTTTACTTTATACCGTTTTCGCGAGTTTGGTGCCGACGAGACTCACTTAGCTTTAGTCAAAGGTGATGTTAGTGCGGGCGTCAGTACCGTACGCGTCCATGGTTTTCACCCTCTACGAGATTTATTTGCTGCTAAGAATGATACGACGGGCCGTAGCGGCTGGAGCATACAATCTGCTCTAGAAGAGATCAGCGCCTCAGAACGCGGAGTCATGGTATGGATTGGTAGTCATCAGCCTGTCGATCTTGGCGATGCTCTAGATAAAGCCGCTAGCAATGAGTCGCTCTCGACTATTACGCAGCAGCCTTATCGCAGTATTGGGGTTGGCGCGCAGATATTGCGTCATTTAGGGGTACGCGATATGCGCTTGCTTTCATCGCCAATGAAGTTTTATGCTTTGTCGGGTTTTGATTTGAACGTGGTCGATTTTGTCAATGCACCAAACAAAGACTAATTGACGCTTTTAAGATCAAATACTCCTTTCTCCCCTTTCTAAAAAAGGCACGCTAATTAAAGTTAGCGTGCCTTTTTAATTCAAGCATTTTTATACTAATCTGCTTTTTTATCTTAGCTATTATTTTTGACGCTGATCCAAAACTTGCGTTGTCAATAGCGGTATAGTGGTTGGCGTATCAGCTAGCAATTGATCTAGCCAAGCGATAACCTCAGTAATATTAGCTGGCGCTTTGGTAGTAGCTAGCTTATCGGTATTACTCAGATCCTGAGCTTTATCTCTTTTTGCTAATTGAGCATTTGAGGTACTATCGGCTTTAGCAGAATTGACAGGGCCTGCTACCGTTTGTAGCTGCATACGAGCTTGGCGCAAGTAGCTTTTTAGTTGATCAGGCTCACGCATATTACTAGCTTGTATGGCCAAATTCAGAGTCATAATGACTTCATGAATAGTAAGCTGCCGTTTAGTCAATGAGACGCTTTTATTAATGCCAGTTAACTTATTGCTCTGATCGTTGTTACTAGCGCTGTTATTGCTATTATTTATACTCTCATGGCTGTCATAACGGTGTAAAAATGCTTGGATATCTTGAATAGCTAAGCTCTGTAATTGCCATTGGCTCGGCTGAGCACTACGCGCTTGCAAGCGTTCAATATCTTCACTCAAGCTTTGTTTTATGACGATAGTTAATGCTGGTGCAATCTCATTACTACTTTGTGAGAGCTGCCACTGTAGACCTTTTAACAAGTCGATAGCCGCACTATAGTTATTGTCTGTCAATAACCTGTCGGCCGCTTGCATTTGAATACGCAATAAATCCAACTGGTTTTGTGCTTGATTGCCGATTGGCGCTACTGGCACAGGGACCGTTTGTTGACTGATGGCAAACAATCGATCGTCCATCTCGTTTAGGCGAGTGACGACTTGCTCGTTATTTTGTAAACGCTCTATGATACGATTTTCAAAGCGCTGCTGACTAATATAAAGCCAAGCTAAAGCTATGGCTAATAATAAAAGAAACAACCACTGCAACCGCAATAATAAGATATTGGCTTGCCGGCGCTGCTGCCCTACCGATAGCGAATCAGAGGATGGGTTGGGTTCAGTTGACATAAGGCTGCACCGTGTGTGATGAGATTAATAATTTTATTATATTAGTTAGTATAGGGCTGAGTGCTGATGGCAGCCGCAATCGTTTCAGGCGATAGATCTTCTACTTGCCAATACTCTAATTGCTGTAAGGCTACCATTTCAGCCAGTCTTACCCCTAATACCACATAACTGAAATCATCTAGTTTAAGGCCAGCGGGCTCAAAGGCGGCTTTATTCTCAATTTGAGCTTGCTGTATCACTGTCATCCAATGCTCAAAAGCCGTGCCGCTACTGATAATAACAATGGGTTTGGGATGCTTATTAGCAGAGCTTGGTTGCTGCAAATAGCTCTTTAACCACTGCTTATAATCGCGAGACGCAGAGTCTGGCATCATGCGCTCATACCAAGCGATACTCTCGATATGTACACCGCGGGCGCGCAGATTATCAACTAATAATCGCCGCCCGCCTAATCCTCGCCAGACCAGCAAGCTATCACCCGCTTTTAGCCGCGATATTTCTGGCATAGCTAACATGCCCTCGTTATTAGCGATCAATGGTTGTAGTACTGGTATATCAGCCGCTTGTAATACCGCAGCCGTCGCATCTCCAACCGCAACGATAGTGCTAGGAGGCTCCTTATAACTGATCTCTACTGCTTCACGTTGCTCTACTGACTGCGACTGTTGCTCACCTATCAACGCTTGCCAGACAGCAAGACCGGACTGGGCGGCGGTAGGGCTGACAACGACTAACGCTTGATAATGACCGGCCAACCATTGACGCATAATATCAATGTCCGCGTCCACCACCTGCCTCATTTGCAAAGTCAACATAGGCAGCTCGGCTACCTCAAAACCGATAGCTTGCAAATGCTTGGTCAATGGCGCGGCGCGCTCGGTAGGACGAGTATTAATGACCAGTGGTAAGTGATTAGACACCGAGTCAAAGGCTAAATTAGACATAAAAATACCACGACATAAAGCTCATTAATATTTTGTAAGCTCATATTTATCACTATAAATCAGCTTGGCTATACCCTAAGCTTGCGGATTATAGATAGCTGCCAAAATAGCACCAGCGCCTTTTTCGAGGAGCAGCTCAGCTACTTCAATGCCTAATTGATTGGCTTGCTGCTCTTTTTCGCCCTGACTGCCAGTGAGCTTCACGCGCTTTTCTGCTTTTAGTAGCTTACTGCCATCCTCTTCGCCGACTCGCCCGCGTAGCCATAAAGTATCACCACTATCATCATTACGGTTACTATTGATATCGGCTGCATCCGCCATTTGTAAAACAGCAAAAGCGGCAATCGGTACTTGACAGCCGCCTTGCAAATGACGGTTAAGCGCGCGTTCAGCAATTAGGCGAATTCGCGCTTTATCGTCATTTAACGGTGCTAACAGGGCTAGTACCTCGTTATCATTTTCACGACATTCAATAGCCAATGCGCCTTGTCCTACCGCTGGCAAGCAAGTATCGATATCAAGCTCACTACGAATACGCTCGTCCAATTCAATACGCTGCAAACCACTAGTCGCCAAAATAATGGCGTCATATTCGCCAGCATCAAGCTTACCCAAACGCGTACCGACGTTACCACGTAGCGTTTTGATCTGTAGGTCTGGACGATAAGCTTTTATCTGACATTGTCGACGCAAGCTTGCCGTCCCTACTATCGCACCTTGAGGCAACTCATCGATATTATTATAGGTATTGGACACAAAAGCATCAGTGGGCGAGGCGCGTTTACAATACACTCCAAGTGTTAAACCCTCAGGTAGCTGCATTGGCACGTCCTTTAACGAATGCACGGCAATATCAGCCTGCTTTTCATAAAGGGCTTGCTCAAGCTCTTTGACAAATAACCCTTTTCCGCCTATTTTTGCTAAAGGGGTGTCCAAAATTTTGTCACCCTTAGTGACAATTTTGAGCAGGTTAATGGTCAAATCAGGATACAAGGCTGATAATCGATCGCGAATATGCTCAGCTTGCCATAAGGCTAAAGGGCTTTGACGAGTAGCAATGTTCAAAGTAGACAAAGGGGATGACTGAGTATTACTCATAGATAGCCTCTAAATGATAGATATAAAAGTAGATACAAATATAAGTTTAATGATAGCGCAAAAAAATACCCCTATTTAAGCATAAATAGGGGTTTGATGATATGGGTGGTTGTTTAGACTATCAAACAGACCCTAAAAATAGTCCTCTCAATATTTGCTTTACATGCTTTGGATTTTTTCACGTAGAGCTGGAAGGTGACGCCGACTAACTGATAACGCCTCATCTGTACCTTTAAAACGTACCTGATAACGGCTACTATCGATGGTCTCTAAGTAATCTAAATAATCTAGATTGATAATGGCATTACGATGCACGCGAAATAGGCGATCATCAAACTCTTCTTCTAGCTCTTTTAGGGTCTCATCAATCAGTACTATGCCGTCTTTGTGACGAACTTTGACGTATTTTTGATCGGCGGTAAAGTAGTAAATATCTTTTATCTTGATAAGCTCAACGCCGCGGTGTGTACGCGCAGCAATATGCTCACGCGCCGGTCTTGCGCTAGGATCTTCAAGCTTACGAATCCCATCAAGCTGCGCGGCATTTAGGTTACTCGCTTTTCCTAAAGCTTCAAGTAGCTCGTTTTTATTGGCGGGTTTTAACAGATAACCGATAGCATTGGCCTTAAAAGCGGCGATAGCATAATGATCGTAAGCGGTTACAAATATAACGGCTGGCGGATGCTCAAGCTCGTTCAATATCTGTGCGCAGCGTACCCCATCCATCTCAGGCATTCGTATATCAAGTAGTATCAGCTCAGGCTGATGAATCTTTACGGCGGTAATAGCTTCAGCGCCAGTAGCGACTTGTGCTACCACTTCATGACCTGATTCCTTAACAATTCTAACCAAACGCTCGCGTGCAAGTGGCTCATCGTCACAAACTACAATCCGCATAAAAACCTCTCTTTCACTTTTTATTCACTCGATTTGCTAGCGTTATTATCTTTTTTATCTATCAATATATTATACAATTAATACAACATTTGCTCAGCAATAGTCGCATAAAACCATTGTAAATAATTTGCTTGCTGCCTATTGATACAAGCCTTAGACTCATAAAAATAGCCACATTCAAGTTCAGCTAAGTAAGCTAATGCTCGGCAGTCAATATAATAAATCTCAGTAGGTGACAAAAATAATAACCCTATACTATGTACATAAGTCTGCAATAACCATGCCATTATAAAAGAATTAAATTTAATGATACTCACTGAGAGGTCAAGGTATAAAGGATAGGGCTAAATAAAGATTTGAGGCTATAAGCTAGCGTCTTGTAGAGGATAATCAATGACCGTCATAATTTGAGTATTGGTGACTGTGCTAACGATAGTAGAGCTTGCGCCAAAGTAGGTTTGTAAACGTTTGGCCTGCACATAAAAATCAACATGCTGACGAAGGTCGTGAATAACCATCAAAGTTTTACTCGGTAATTGCACAGTGACAGTGATAACTACTCGATGATTTTGCCATTTCACCGCTATATCAATATAAATAGTCTCCGTTGTCATCTCCACCACATTGATGAGCATTTTTTCAATGACACTTTGCAGGGTGAGCGCAGTGATAACCATGTCATACATTATATCGTTATCAGGAAGGTGCCAATCGACAACAAGCTTATCGGTTAAGCGGTAAGATTCAATAGCTAAATAATGCTCGCAAAGTGCTACCTCTTCTTCAAAGTTAATCTCACGCGGACCATTGAAGCTGGCACGAAATAAGGCGGAGACGTGCTGCAGTAGTTTAGCAGCATGGGGAGGGTCAGATTCGATAAGCGATAAAAGACTATTAATAGTATTAAAGAAAAAGTGTGGGGCAAGTCGGGCTTTTATTAAGTCATTTTGAGCGGTAAGCTCATGTTCAAAAGAGTTTTTTAGCGCTATAAGCTCACGATGACGACGCATAAAGTAAAGTAAAAACACTAAGGTAAAGCCTGCGCTAAAAACCATCTTAAATAGTAGCTCTAACGCAAAGACTTGTTTGTCATAAACTAGCCAGCCGGCGTTAATCATCACTAACATGACTAAACTCATAGACACAGTAGAAGATAACATAAACATCAAAACGATATAGAAGCTTACTCTTATAGGGTCCATAGTCTTGAAGATAGGACGCAGATAATCTACTAAATATAGCGTTGGCAAAATAGCTAAAGTATAGTGAATACTAGTAATAAAATAGGCTATCAAAAACTGCTGCCAGGTCGCTAACTCATAACGGCCAACAATAGTAATAAATAAAGACCAAATAAGAATATATTGTAGCCATTGCCAAACGCTCATCATCTCCAGCAGTTTTGGCACAAAAAACTCTAAGCGCTCAGCTAGCAAGGCAACCTCATCCTTTGCTATACTTGAGCCCTTATTCTTATTATTAGTCTTATACCGATATGAACGCCAATTCTTCAAACTCTAGTAATCCTATGAAAGATAATTCTAAGCCGATGGCTGATTCTAGCACAAATGTGAGCGAGCAAAGCTCTACTAATAGCAGTCCCGCTCAGCAGATGTGGGGCGGCAGATTTAGTGAAGCTACCGATAACTTTGTCGCCGCTTTTACCGCCTCCGTTGGTTTTGATCAGCGCTTTGCTCGCCACGATATTGAGGGCTCGATTGCTCATGCTACCATGCTTGGCCGCTGTAATATTTTGACTCAAGATGAGGTGGCGACGATCATTGAGGGCCTCCAGCAAGTGTTAAGCGAGATTGAAGCCGGGGAGTTTAACTGGTCAATCGCTCTTGAAGATGTGCATATGAATGTCGAGTCGCGCCTGACCGATATCATCGGCGCGGTTGGTAAAAAGCTGCATACTGGTCGTAGCCGTAACGATCAAGTCGCTACCGACATCCGTCTATGGCTACGCGAAGAGACTGACAATATCATTGAGCTGTTGGTGCGTCTGCAAAGCGGATTACTTAATCTAGCTGAGCAGCATACTGATACGATTATGCCAGGTTTCACTCACCTGCAGACCGCGCAGCCAGTGAGCTTTGGTCATCACGTGATGGCTTGGTTTGAAATGCTCTACCGCGATACCGAGCGCTTAGTTGACGCCCGTCGCCGTATCAATCAGCTGCCACTTGGTAGCGCTGCTCTGGCTGGCACCACCTTCCCCATCGATCGGACTATCACCGCCGAATTGTTGGGGTTTGAGGGTATTTGCCAAAACTCATTGGATGCGGTATCTGATCGTGATTTCGCTATTGAGTTTACCTCATCAGCGTCCATCCTTATGATGCATCTATCACGCATGAGCGAGGAGATTATCCTATGGATGTCAGCGCAGTTTAACTTTGTACAAATCCCTGATCGTTTCTGCACGGGCTCATCCATTATGCCGCAAAAGAAAAACCCGGATGTACCAGAGCTGGTACGCGGTAAAACAGCGCGCGTTTATGGACAACTCATGACCTTGCTTAGCCTCATGAAAAACCAGCCACTGGCCTATAACAAAGACAACCAAGAAGACAAAGAGCCGCTATTTGATTGCGTTGATACTTTGACCGGCTCGCTACTTGCCTTCGCCGATATGCTACCTAATATTATCCCAAATAAAGACGCTATGCGCGAGGCGACGATGAAAGGCTATGCCACTGCCACCGACTTAGCCGATTATCTAGTGCGTCATGGCGTGGCGTTCCGTGATGCTCATGAAGTGGTCGGTAATGCGGTGGCTTTAGGGATTAAAGAGGGCGTGGATTTGAGTGATTTGTCGCTAGCGCAGTTGCAACAATTCAGCGATGCTATCGGCGATGATGTCTTTGACTATCTAACGCTAGAGGGCTCGCTTGCTGCGCGTGATCATCTTGGCGGCACTGCGCCCAATCAAGTCAAACAAGCTGTCGTTAATGGTCGTGCTCGTCTAAAAGCATTTGCTTAATTCATCAATACTAATTCATCAATACTAGGGAGCACTTTATGACTGAGACTTTTAATCCAAAAGCCAATACTGTTTTTTGCCGTAAATATAAGCAAGAGCTGCCAAAAATGCCGCATCCACCTTTTCCTAATAAAAAAGGGCAAGAGCTACAAGACACCGTCTCTGACAAAGCTTGGCAAGAGTGGCTTGAGCAGCAAACCATGCTGATTAACGAGAACCATTTAAGTATGCTCGACCCTGAGGCAAAGAAATTCTTAACTGAGCAGCGTGAGAAGTTTTTGGATAATGAAGACTACGAGCGCGCGCAAGGGTGGACGCCTGAGAAGTAGAGCAAATTTTGAATTTGGCGCTAAGTAAATGGTACAAATAGCTACTTATCCTCATAAAAGTTTGCTAGTATCAAGCTTGCTAGTATAAAACAAGACAACACTGACAGACTCGGGGTGCGGTGTCTTTGGCTCAAACAAGCCGATACATTCGCTGAGAGATCACCCGTTGAACCTGATGCGGTTAGTACCGACGCAGGGAAGTCTTAAGCAAAACCTTTATCTATAAAAGATGTGCAGAAATGCCTTTTTTTTATGCTGACTATAGAGCTATAAGCTTCGCTATAAAAACAGCTATAATTAAAAGCAGCATCTATTTATTGATTATAAGCGCTTCACTACTAGCTTTTAGTAGGCAAAGCGCTTTATCTCAATGAAGTTTATAGCTAAGTCTTTGCTACCTCCGCAGCTTCTGGCGGTGTTGATTTTATCAAACCAACACCCAAGGATAAGTCCATGAGCACTGCCACCGTAGTACCAAAAACCACTACCAAGCCGTCCGACAAAAAAGCTGACGCGCTAAAGACCCCAGCCCACCGCACTCAACAAGACGATCGCTTTGAAGAAGATGCGCGCGACTTACACCGTATCTTGCCTGCTTCCAAAAAAGTCTATATCCAAGGCTCAAGAGCTGACATTCAAGTACCGATGCGCGAAATCAGCCTTGATCCTACCCCTATTCAAGGCGTGCCCGAGAGCGATTGGGAGCACAATCCACCGTTTTATGTTTATGATACCTCTGGGGTCTATACCGACCCTAATGTCGATATCGACTTAACCCGTGGTTTGCCAAAGCTACGTGAAAACTGGATCAATGAGCGCGGAGATACCGAGCAATTAGATAGTCTATCTAGCTCATACGGTCAAGCGCGTGCCCGCGATATCAGTACCGCCAATCTCAGATTTGCCCATATCGATAAGCCGCGCCGCGCCAAAACCGTCAATGGTAAAGCGGGCAATGTCACGCAGATGCACTACGCGCGCCGCGGTATTATTACCCCTGAGATGGAATATATTGCCATTCGTGAGACGCAAAAGCAGCACGAGCTGACCGACACACGCCAGCACGATGGCGAGAGCTTTGGCGCTAATACACCGAAGATTATTACCCCTGAATTTGTGCGCTCTGAGGTCGCCGCTGGTCGCGCTATTATCCCAAGCAATATCAACCACCCTGAGTCTGAGCCGATGATTATCGGCCGCAACTTCCTCGTGAAAATCAATGCCAATATCGGTAACTCAGCGCTTGGCTCCTCGATTGATGAGGAAGTGTCAAAGATGACTTGGGCGACGCGCTGGGGCGCAGATACTATTATGGATCTATCCACGGGCAATCATATCCACGAGACCCGTGAATGGCTGATTCGTAACTCTCCTGTGCCCATCGGTACGGTGCCCATTTATCAAGCGTTAGAAAAAGTCGATGGCGTGGCAGAAGATCTCACTTGGGAGATCTTTCGCGATACGCTGATTGAGCAAGCGGAGCAAGGCGTCGATTACTTCACTATTCACGCAGGCGTACTACTACGTTATGTCCCTCTAACCGCCAAGCGCTTAACCGGTATCGTCTCCCGTGGTGGCTCTATTATGGCGCAGTGGTGCCTTGCTCATCATAAAGAGAGCTTTTTATACACGCATTTTGAAGAGATTTGCGAGATTATGAAGCAGTATGATGTGGCCTTTAGCTTAGGTGATGGCTTGCGTCCTGGCTGCTTGCAAGACGCTAATGATGAGGCGCAATTTGGCGAGCTGCGTACCTTGGGTGAGCTCACCCAAATCGCTTGGCAGCATGATGTACAGGTGATGATCGAGGGGCCAGGACATGTAGCCATGAACCGTATTAAGGAAAACATGGACTTGCAGCTTGAGCTCTGTAACGACGCGCCATTTTATACTTTAGGGCCACTGACGACCGATATCGCCCCTGGTTATGATCATATTACCAGTGCTATCGGTGCGGCGATGATTGGCTGGTTTGGCACCGCGATGCTCTGCTATGTCACGCCAAAAGAGCATTTAGGGCTGCCTAATAAAAAGGATGTCAAAGACGGCATTATCACTTACAAGATTGCCGCCCACGCCGCTGATCTGGCCAAAGGTCATCCGGGCGCGCAAGCCCGTGACAATGCCTTGTCCAAAGCGCGCTTTGAGTTTCGCTGGGATGATCAGTTCAATCTAGCGCTCGATCCGGATACCGCGCGCGAATATCATGACGAAACTTTGCCCAAAGACGCGCATAAGTCTGCGCACTTTTGCTCAATGTGTGGGCCGAAGTTCTGCTCGATGAAAATCACTCAAAACGTGCGCGAATATACTAAAGGCTTGGATGCAAGAGAAGCTAAGAGCTTGACTGATAGTATAACTGAGTCAGACATTGAGCAAGGTATGAAAGAGATGACGGAGAAATATCACCGCGAGGGTCGTCATCTGTATAAAGAGGTATAACGTTTGATTTGACTGGCTAATAGACCAAAAAGCTCGCCGCAAATCAAATTAGCGGCGAGCTTTTATAATATCTGTCAAAGAGTAAAAAAGGTCGAATTAAACCTTTGACGCCTCATAAATCTCTTCAATCGAGGTATTAATGGTATCAGCGAACTCTTTATCGCTTTGCTGCTTGCTCAGTCCTTCAGTAAAAGCACGCGAGAAGCTAGCAATCATCCCCGGGTTTTGTTTAAGTTTCTCGCAAGCCTTATGACGACTATAGCCACCAGACAAAGCCACCACCTTTAGCACCTTAGGATGATCGATAAGCTGTTGGTAAAAGCCGCTTTCTTCTGGCAAGGTCAGCTTGAGCATCACTTGATGACCTTCATCTAGATACTCTAAATGGCGCAGGATATCGGCCTTTAGCAGCAGCTCGCAATCATGTTTCTCAGCGCTATCGATATTGACCTCCGGCTCAACGATAGGCATCAAACCTTTAGAGAGGATCTGCTTGGCAACGTCGAATTGTTGTTGCACGACTAGCTCAATGCCATCGACATTTGGCTCATAAATAACCGAGCGCATCTTAGTGCCGAATACCGGATAGTTCTTGGCTTTATCGAGTAATAAGTCTAGATTTGGTATCGGACGCATCACTTGCACGCCGCTCATCTGCTCCGCTAAACCTTTATCAACCTTCAAAAAAGGCACAATGTTTTTATCTTCCCACAGATAGTTAGCGGTTGGTTTGCCATTGACCTCACGCTCCATGGTATCTTCGAATAAAATAGCGCCTAATACACGCTTATCATCGAAGCAGTCACAAGTCATAATACGCGCGCGCATCTCGTGTACCAGATCGAACATCTCTTCATCATTATTATAATCAGCGTCCGTGACGCCATAATTCTCTAGAGCCTTTGGCGTACTGCCACCGCTTTGATCTAAAGCGGCGATAAAGCCTGAGCCGTTTTTTATTTGCTCTAATTGTTTTTGATAGTCCATTGCAAGGGCATCCTATTGTTTTAATAAAATTATGCGAATTAAGGGGTAAAATCAGTTAATTGGCTTGTTAGTCGCTCATTATCAGTCATCAAAAATAGCGGTTAGATAATAAGCCAAAGCGGTTGCAAATTACCTTAGCATAGCACAAGCGATGTGCCTATTATTGCAATGTAAAACCACTACCAAAACAGCGCTAATAACCTATAGGCTTTTAATAAAAATCAGGCCAAAAACAGCACGGCTACGCAGCTAATAGCTAAGACTATCCCTAGCATATTAATACGATTTAAGTGCTCTTTAAACACCCCAACCCCTATCAACGTCGCCACCGTAATAACCCCAACATTCATGCCAGTGAAAACAATGCTTGGCGACTCCGATAACACTTGATGCGCGCGTACATAGGCATAAATGTTACCCATATTTAGCGCTCCAAGCAACAGCCCGGCTATTAAGGCATTACCCTGCCAGCGTACTCGAGTCATTAGCAAGTAGATGAATAGTAACAATCCTGCTAAGCCAAAACTGACAAATAGCGTCAAAGGAAAAGCCGCGCCTTGCTTAGCTACTTGTTTAAATAGAATATCGATAATACCGTAGCCTGCCCATACGCCAAATAGCCATAGCGGGGTTTTGAATAAGGTTTTCGGATGGTTATTAGTAGTAATCAAAGTAGCGTTAGAATCTTGATTTGCGCTAATAGTTGCCAGCTGCTGGGGACGATAAACTAGTGCCGCTAACGCCAAAAACCCAAGCGCTAAACCGAAGATACGTGTACCCGTTAGCACTTCACCGAATAATAAAAAGGCGGCGATAATCGGAATGATCAGTGATAAGCGCTGGGCGGCATCAGTTGCTACCATACCGACTGCAGCGATGGCTTGGCCTAAAATGACAAACACCAACGGTAATAAAACCCCAAGAGCAATGATAATCGCCCATGCACCGCCTAAGCTATCGATAGCACTGATATCCGGCTGTAATAAAAAATAAGTGAGTAAAAAAGCGACTGGGTAGCCTGCAACAATCGTTTGCCGAATATCGATATTTTTTTGCCGTAGCACCTTTAATAGTACTGAAACGGCGACACTACATAGCACAGCTATCGTTAAATAAATCATTAAACCTACCTTTTAATTTTTATTATTAAGCCACTGGCTTTGCTATGGCTTGGAATTTTAAAATAACCAGTAAATGTAACAATATATTTCTCAACTAGCAATCGCTATTTTTGACTAAGCTTAACGTATAGTAATAGCGTTATTTCCTGCGATAAGCCATCAGGTTCAAATTACAATTAGGCAGCAGGAGATAGAGATAAGTTTTGTTAAAATAAGGCTCATTTTATTCATATCCTCACAGCGTAAGCTAAAAACTTATTATTGTTTTACTGCGTTGCCTTTATTATTGTTATTACTTATGAACGCTCTGTTTCGCTTTTTTGAAAACCGCCTATCCGCCTTTCCTGAGACACCTATGCCACTGCCCTCACCTCGTGATGGGCTAATGAGATTTTTGTGGGCGTGTAGCAAAGGTCTACGCGGCTGGCTGCTGCTATTTATGTTTTTGTCAGCGGGTATCGGCGTTTATGAGGCGATGCTATTTGCTTGGATTGGTAATATCGTTGATTGGCTCGGTATCTACACCCCGCAAACATTGTGGAGCGAAAAAGGCGATGTGCTGCTGCTAATGCTGGCGGTGCTAATTATTAGCCCTTTCTGGATCGCGTTATCGTCCTTTATTCATTTTCAAACGCTGCAAGGGGTGTTTCCCATGCAGATGCGCTGGCGTTTTCATCAGCGGATGCTGGGTCAGTCCATGCAGTTTTATCAAGATGAATTTTCAGGACGCGTCTCTGCCAAAGTGATGCAAACCGCGCTTGCGGTGCGCGATACTATCTTAACCGTCACGGATATGTTCACTTACGTGGCGGTGTATTTTTTAACCACTGGTATTATCTTATTTAATTTAGATAGCTTACTGCTGATCCCTTTTGCCATTTGGCTGGTGCTAGTGGCCGTGACTATTCGCTATTTTATTCCTCGCCTTAAACGTACCGCTATCGTGCAAGCGGATGCTCGCGCTTTGATGGTTGGGCGCATCACTGATGCTTATGCCAATATTATGACGGTCAAATTATTTAGCCATTCTCGCCGAGAGCTGGGCTATGCCAAAAACGCTATGGGACAGTTTTTGGGTACCGTACACGCGCAGATGCGCTGGGTCAGCTATCTTGAAGTCTCAACACATCTCATCAGCGTGATTTTAGTCAGCAGTACCGCAGGTATTGGCTTGTATCTCTGGCAGCAAGGCGCGGTTGGGGTTGGCGCTATTGCCGCTGCGACCGCTATGGCGCTGCGTCTCAATGGCCTGACGCGCTGGATTATGTGGCAAACCGCTAGCTTATTTGAGAGTATCGGTACGGTGCAAGACGGTATGCGCACCTTATCCGCGCCGCAAACCATCGTAGATGTGCCAAACGCCCCGGATCTCAAAGTCACAGACGGCCATATCGTTTTTGATCATGTCGACTTTAGCTATGAGGGTGAAGAAGAAAATATTGAAGGCGAGCGTATTGATGAAGTTGATACGGCAGCCACAGCTTTGACTAAGACTGAGATCAAGCTGCTAGATAATTTTTATTTGGATATCAAAGCTGGCGAAAAAATTGGCTTAGTCGGGCGCTCAGGCGCTGGTAAATCGACGCTAGTTAATCTGCTATTGCGCTTCTTTGATGTTGATAAAGGTCAAATCTGTATTGACGGTCAAGCGATTGATCAAGTCACGCAAGAATCTTTGCGTCAGCAGATTGGGATGGTCACCCAAGATACCTCACTGCTCCATCGTACCGTACGCGAAAACATCGCTTATGGCCGTCCTGATGCTACCGATGAGGAGATCATTACCGCCGCTAAGCAAGCGCAGGCCTGGGACTTTATCAAAGACTTGTACGACGATAAAGGTAATACCGGGCTTGATACCCAAGTCGGTGAGCGCGGGGTCAAGCTCTCTGGCGGACAGCGTCAACGTATTGCTATCTCACGCGTCATGCTCAAAAACGCCCCTATTCTACTGTTAGATGAAGCAACCAGTGCGCTAGATTCTGAGATTGAGTTTGCTATTACCGAGAGCTTGAATGATATTATGCAGGGCAAAACCGTTATCGCTATCGCTCATCGTCTCTCAACTATCGCCGCGCTAGATAGACTGGTAGTGATGGATCAGGGCCATATCATTGAGCAAGGCAGCCACGAAGAGTTATTAGAGCTTGACGGCGTGTATGCAGGACTTTGGCAACGGCAAAGTGGTGGGTTTTTGGGTGAAGAGAGCTAGTTTTAGCCAGCATTACTATTCATTAACTAAGACTATTAATAAAATATATGCAAGGAACTCTGCTCGTCATGGAAGAATTTGCCAAAAGTATTACCCTTGATAACAAGCGAGCGCGCTATTACGATTTGAGCTCATTAAATAAGCCAAATATGAATAAAGCTAAGCGAGTCGCGCACTTTTATGGTGGTAATGGCTTTACCGTTGGCAACTACTTACCTTTGATAGGTGAGCTTGCTAAGGGTTTTGAGATGCACGCCTTAGCGATGCGCGGTTATTGGTTTGATAAGCCCAAAGAGCGCGTACTGACTCGCGAAAAAGACGCTGATATGCTGATTGAGTTTTTGGAGAAGACTCAAGACAAAGCTATCGTTGCTATTGGTCATTCACAAGGCGCGACTGCCACTGCAATGGCAGCGGCTAAGCGGCCCGAGCTATTTGCAGAATTATATCTGATTGAACCGGTTACTTTTACCAAGGCTCAATCTACTTTATATAATCTACTGCCTCGCGCTTTTTTGCAGACTCAGGAGCCTTTTAAAAGCACTTTAGCTAAGCAAAAAACTTGGCCCAGTATTGAGGCTTATTATGAGCACCTGCGTAGCAAAAATGCCTACCGCCGTATCAGCGATGAGCACTTACAACTCTTTGTAGAGCAGAGCCTAGTCGCTAATTCTAATAGTAATGGTGATGGTAGCTATGAGCTGTTATTTGCGCCCAAATACGAGCTGGCCAGCTATTTTGGCACGCCTTATATCGATCCTGCGCTAAAGCAATTACAGCACTCTAAAGTGCCGTATACTTTAATTACTGGTAAGCCGACTATTTTTATTAATGATAAAGTGCGTAAACAATGGCAAACGTTTGTGCCTAACGATCGTCTTATAACGCTGCCCGACTACGGACATTTGTTACCGATAGAAGCGCCTAAAATATGCGCTGATATTATTTTGCAGCACATGAAACAATAAAGCCTATAGCTTATGACTGATTTATTTGCGCCTACTCCTAATGATAACCTGTTACCTTTTGACGGTCAGGTTAATGAATTGGGCATTGTCATTGAAGATAGTCGTGAGCTGTATCAGACGCTACTAAGTGAGTTACCTTGGCAAGCGGATGTGGTGACCTTATTTGGCAAAACTCATATTACCACGCGGCAGATTGTATGGATGGGCGATGATTGTATAAATTATCGTTACTCTGGTCACTTGCGTCAAACCCTACCTTGGTCAGACACAGTGTTTCACGTGAAACAGCTCGTTGAGCAGCAGCTAGCTGATATCGGCATTGAGGTGGAGTTTAATAGCTGCTTGCTAAACTATTATCCCACAGGTAGCGATGGCATGGGCTATCATGCGGATGATGAAAAGGAGCTTGGCCATCAGCCGATTATTGCCGCGCTATCGCTAGGAGCTACGCGCAAATTCGTTTTTAAACACAAAACCATTAGATATCAAGATAAGCCTGTCAAAGTTGAGCGTTATCTAGAATCGGGCCAACTTATCGTTATGCATGGCGAGACCCAAACTTATTGGAAACATGCTATTACCAAGACCAAAACCGTCAATGAGGGACGGATTAGCCTTACCTTTCGGCGTATGCGTAATGATAACTGAGCTTAGTTTCTGACAACCTTATTAGTAATTTATCTCAGTCGATTCAGCTATTTTGACGATCTAAAAAGCGCTGACGATAACACTGATAAGCCGCCTCGCATACGCTTGAGGTATAGTTAGCATTGACGCCGCCAGCAACTACTGCCCCTACCGCTGGAATAATTTGTGCCGCTTTGGTCTTGACTAAATTGCTAGCGACTTTGGTAGCGGTCTGCCTTAATACGCGAGACATCAGCTCTTCATTGATTTGATTAAAGGTCATAGTCTCAGGATCCTTAATTAGCGCAAACGTCTCTGCTATTGCCGCTTGACGCTCATCGCTTGAAGTGGAGGTCGCTATACCCAGTAACGACAGGGCAAAAAGTTGCTCGCCCTCTGTACTCATATCAAAACCATAGTAACTAGCATACTCACTAATAGCGCGTAGATTGGCAGTAATTAGTCCGACAACATCAGCAGGAATACCAGCCCAGCCCGCTATGCCAGTAGTGACCCCTTGCGCGCTGGTTAGTGCTACATATTTGCTTTTGAGTAATTTAACCTGTTCATCAACGATAGCGATAGGGAGCTGCTCGATATCTGCTAATTTTTTTACTGATGACTTAGTAACCTCATCATTTTGATAAGCTTCAATAACGTCTTGAGTATCTAAGCTCCAATTAGCGGCATCGCTCAAAGTGATTATCGTTTTTTGGGTAGCTTGTTTTAGCGTATCGCCAAACTGCGGCGCATTCATTAAGGCCTCGCCAGCTTTTTCTATCGGGGCCGTGAGTACCGCTAAAGTTTTATTCAGCAAATTGCTATTCGGATTTTTCCAGTCTTCAATCTCTTTACGCACTTGAGCTGCATAAGTTTCATTGTCTACTGAGTTCTTGCTAGTGTCGTTGTTAATATCCATATTTATATCTCCAATATCTTATAAATAAAACCGTTACGCCGATAGCAACATGTTCCTATTGCCAGCTGTTTTGGAAATTGTGACGCCGCTATTTTGCGATAAGGTAACGATTCTAAAGTAAATGAGCTATCTTCTTGCTACCTATAAAACTATAACAGCCTACCAAAAGATTATTTGTAAGGAAACTTGAGAGCAGGTAGAGCTTTGGTAAGCAGATTATAAGCCTGAGACAAAAAACCAGATAAAGATTATCTTTATCTGGCCTTTTACAATACGGTAAATAAGCTTGATGATAAGGGTTTAAATTCAGACTTCTAAGACAATTTTACCGAAAGTATCGCCTTTTTGTAGCTCGGTATGAGCAGCAACTACCTCAGATAATGGATAGCTTTTTTGAATATGTAGCTTAAGTTTACCCTCAGCGATTTGCTCCAATACTTGCGCCATATCCTCACCATTAGGCTTGACGGCATAGCCTTCAATAGTCAATTTGTCACTACCAGCGGCTTTGAGCTTATCTACCCAAATTGAGGGCAGTACATAGACTCGGCCATCGGCTTTGAGAGTACTCAGCGCCTTTACTCCAGCGTCATCACCGACTAAATCTAGTAACACATCGGCTTGCAAGTCCGGGAACCTCTCATCTTTAGTGTAGTCAATCCAGCCACTCAGCTTGTCTTTGTCTATGAGCTGCTCAAGCTTGGCATATTTATCTGGCGAACAAATCACTGTGACTTTGACATTATCCTGCGCTACTTTGTCCATTAGTAATTGAATGACCAGCTGACCTACGCCGCCTGCGGGTGCGTTCATCACTACATGCTCGCCGGATTTTATATCAGCAAACTGTACAAACTGTAGCGCCGTCTGCCCCACACACGGCGATGCTCCCGCTTGCTCTAAGCTGACATTACTAGGTACTTTGGCCAGTAGTTTGGCATCGACAGCGACGTGCTGGGCATAGCAGTCACCATCGAAGCTAAGAGCCGCAACCTTATCGCCTACACTAAAATCAGCACTATCAGTCTTGATCACCTCTCCTGCGACATCAAACCCTAAGATAGCAGGCTCACCCTTATCAAATTTGTCTTTACGAATAGCATCAGCGCCCCAACCTTTACCTTGACGAGTCTTATAGTCGACCGGATTGATACCGGCATAAGCGACTTTAATCAAGACTTGTTCGGCCTTTAGCTCAGGAATTGCTACTCCGCTTTGGTAATGCATAAGCTCAGGCGCGCCAAATTCATGGATAATGACGGCGTTTTGACTAGTGGCTAATGGTTGATTAGACATCTGTTTCTTCCTTGTCGTTTTCATTTATATTAATTGTTTTCATACATAATAAATGGCTGCTGCTTTATTTTTAATAGTTATTAGGCAGATAAAGCTTTAGGGCAAACTAAACCTAGCACTAATAGGCAGATGATCAGACAAAGTTGACCATGGTTTGCCCGTATGCACCCAAGCCTCTTTGACTTTGAGATTACGGACATAAATTCTATCTAGGCTCAGCACTGGCATTTTTGCCGGAAAAGTCGGCGACAGTTTACCGTGACAGCGGCGAAAGGCTTCTACCATTCCTAGATCAGAGGCTAATTTATCACAAGACATTCGCTTCCAGTCATTGAAGTCGCCGGCCAAGATAAGCGGTTGATCATCAGCGATCTCATTACGCATATAGTTGCTGATGGCTTCGTACTGTTTGATCCGATCACGCTCAAAAAGATTAAGATGAGCGCATAAGATAACCACTGGCGTCTCCCAACCGATAGGCTGGACTTCACAATGTAGTACTCCACGCTGCTCCAGCTTATTAACAGTGATATTGACATTGTGTTTGGGATCCAAGGGAAAACGGCTTAGCACCGCATTACCATGATGGCCGTTTTCGTACTCTGAATTTTTGCCATAGCTGTTTTGTAGTTGCAAATACTCACCGAACCACTCATGCTGTGATTGATCCGGGTACTCGTTATATTGCATATTACGCTTTAGGTTTTGACCTTGCACTTCTTGCAAGCACAGCACATCAGAGCCGATAGCGTCCAATGCTTGGGCGATACCTTGCATTTTCACTTGTCGATTTAAGGGCGACATGCCTTTGTGAATGTTATAGCTGGTCAGGATAAAAGATTCTGTGGTCATAGAGTTGGTATTCTTGCTCTGTTAAAAGGGCGATATAATGTTAGGACATTCGCTTAGTTGTGATAAATGAGCTTAAGCAAATTAGCCATAAGTCTGATTTAGATAAGCAATGATGTCTTTGGATTCATAAAGCTGCGTATCGGTATTAGGATCAAGCAAAAACGGAAATTGTAATTTTTCGCTCATAACCCCCTTCATTAGGCGCTCACGTTTACCACCTTTGATAGGCTGATAATCACCAATATTGAGGCGAAAACCAAAACCGCCAATGTCTTGGATTTGTTCGCGCGCTACGCTGTGATTGACATAACCGACTTCAAGCTCGCTCAACCTTTCACGTACTAAGCGGCAAAAAGGACTGGCCTCAAAACCATAAAGATGCAAAGGCTGCTCAGGCTTACCACGCGCCTCATTCATCTTGGGATGATCGGCTTTGACGCCACGCATCATTGAGGCCACACTAGCTAGTTTATTACTAATCGAAGCATTATCTCCATCGCTTTCTTTTTGAAACTTGCTTGGTGTTGAGCCTTTTTTGGAATAATGGGCAAAAAGATAATCGATGATCGCTTGTGAGTCCAGAATCTGATCACCCGTATTTTCATCAATCAAAAAAGGTACCTGCGCTTTGCCAGCCAGCTGCTTTAATTCATCACGGTACACATGACCTTTATGCGGGCTAGGACGGCTTTCAAAGTCCAAATTCAGCTGCGTCATCGCCTCACGTACTCGGCGCGAATAAGGGCACGCTTCATGCTCATAGAGGATCAATGATTTTTTAGGCTGCAGTGGCGTTGGTGTACCCATATTACCGCGGCCTGCTCGCAGCAGCATAGAAGTTGCCGCTTGCAGACTCTTTATTTTATAGCCAAAGTCATTGTTTGAATTAAACATTATTAAGCGCCTTATCGATATAAAATTAATTGTTTTAGTTATCCAATATCTTAACTATAAAACTCATCAAGCTTTTCAAAAAAAGAGCACTGATCCGTAGCGAATCAATGCTCCTTTTAAGCTCGTTTTAACTCATCGAATAGTCATAATTACCACTAAAGTAGCTGATAACTATTCAGAGCTTTATTGGCATCGATTTAGTAGCGAGTCACTAAAGCAATAGGTTGATCTTTACCCATAATCTCTTCTGGTAAGAAGATAACCTCGCCGCCATTATGCATGACATGCTCAATGATAACGCCAATAGCATCATCAGTCACTCCTTCGCCAGTAGCGTCCTCTACTACTGTTAAAGACTGCGCTTTTTCGTCAATTTTGGCTGGCTGAATGTACCAGCGGCGCACATATAAAGTCTCGCCTGCTCCTTGAAAAGCACCACGGTAAACTTCTTGCAAGTCGGTACGTAACATACCCGCGCCGCGAGCTTTATCAATCTCAGCCATTGCTTCTTTGTGAAGCGATGTCCGATAGTCCTCTACT
Source organism: Psychrobacter sp. AH5 (assembly GCF_040371085.1). NCBI lineage: Bacteria > Pseudomonadati > Pseudomonadota > Gammaproteobacteria > Moraxellales > Moraxellaceae > Psychrobacter > Psychrobacter sp. AH5. The sequence continues at coordinate 2,850,233 of NZ_JAMBMT010000001.1, read as the reverse complement.
GCTTCTTGAACGCTATCGATAATATGCTGAGCACTACCGTCATCTAAATTGGTGACGTTAGAGACAGTAGCTATAATATTGTCTGGACGGTCGCACACTTCTTTATAATAACCAATATTTTTGGCATCACCAACGATGACTAGTGGCAGCTTATGCTCGCCCCATAGCTCTTGTACGCTCTTATCCACTTGGTTAAAGAACTCTTTTAAATGACTACTCTCGTTATTCGCTGAGCGATCAGAGCCGCCATCACCAGTGGTATATAAGCCATTATTATCTATTGGAAAAGCGATGTTTTCCATGTTGTTTTGTTTGTCATCGTCCTTATCAAATTCTACTACCACACGGTCGTTAGAAGCTTCGATCAAGCGCGCCATGTCACGAGTTAATACGACGGTATAGAAATGTACCGCACTGGCCATATCACGCACTAGGTCGCGAGTAGCGAAACTGTCTGAGATGACCACACGCTCGGTAGTATCAATAGGCATACGTAAAAGTTGTACGTCATCTGTACTAGCAAAAATGGCTAAAGTGTCTAGATTATAATTATGATTTAGCTCTTTAGTTTTTGCATGGATTTGGTCTAAGATAGTGGTAGCCGTATGCTTATCATACTCTTTGATAAGACGATCTTCGGCGACTTTAAGCTGGTTTTTTAAAGCAATAGGATCTTGCTCATTAGCAGGATGCTCGCGGTGGGTTTTGACAAAGATACTTACCGCTGGATTGGCTTTGGTTTCGCGTAAACTCTTAAGCGTCGCTTTCATAAATTATGCTCCTTATTTTATTATCATTAAACTTCTAATCGTGAGTATTGCCTAAATAAAGATAGAAGATTAATCCTTTTTACTCCAAAAATTTTATTTCTATCTGGTTAAAGACATTAGCCTCATCTTCTTTTAATTTAATAGCTATTTTTAATTAGCTCTATTTAGAAGTAGTCTACTATCCCAATTATTGGTATAGAGTGATTGATGGGACAACTATGATGCTAACAATTCCACTCTATAAGCTATATGGTTGCTTTGCAAGCAAATGATAAGGCTTTGTAAGCATTACTGCTAAGATGACATTATTTTGGTTAGCAAACTTAGGTCTGCTGGCTCATAGCTTGTAATCTGAGCAGAACATACCCATCTTTTAGGCAACGATTTTTATAACAAGTTTTTATACAATTTTTCATACTAAATATTGGATATTATTATGACTGCTCTTGCCGAACATTTACGCCTCGTTGATTTTGCTGCCGCAGTGCCTGAGAGCTTGCAAGCAGAAGTGACAGCGGCTATCGAACAAGCTAATCTGTTTTTGGATCAACTGAGCGCTGCTGATAGCTCTGCTACGCCGGACTCTAAAACTAATGATTTGGATGCCACTCAAGCTTTAGCAGATATTATGGCTTTTGATCATCTTAATTTGGCACTCGATCGTAGTTGGGGTGTGCTCTCGCATCTTAATAGTGTCATGAGTAATGATGAGATTCGTCAAGTCCATCATGAGCTGCTGCCTATGCTCTCAGCTTATGGCACCCGTGTCGGTCAGCACCAGCCGCTGTTCAATCGCTATCAAGCTATCGTTAATGATCAAAGCTTTTTTACTAAGCTTGAGCCTGCGCGAGCACGCGCAATTGAGCTGTCGCTACAGCGCTTTGAGCTCTCAGGAGTGGCTTTATCTGAAGAAAAACAACAGCAGTTTGCTACTATTCAAAGTAAGCTCTCGACGCTATCGGCGACTTTTTCTGATAATATTTTGGATGCCACTCAAGCTTATGCGCTGCCTCTTAAAGAAGAGCAATTAGCAGGTTTAACCCAAAGTGGTCTTGGCTTATTAGCGGATGCCGGCGAGCAGTATAAAGCTCGCGCATTAGAGCAAGACACGCTTACACAGACTGAGGTTGAGGCGCTACCGACACCTTACTACGTGGCAACGCTCAATATTCCAGTTTATCTGGCTGTCATGACTCACGCGGATGATCGCAAGCTGCGTGAGACTGTTTATAAGGCTTATGTGACTCGTGCTTCAGAGTTTGATAGTCATACCAATGCGAAAGGTGAGTCGCTGAACAATGCCGATATCATGAGCCAGATTCTAAAACTACGCCAACAAAAAGCGCAGCTGTTAGGCTTTAATAATTATGCTGAGGTGTCCCTCTCTACCAAAATGGCCGACAGCGTGGCTGAGGTCGAAGCTTTTTTACGTAATTTAGCGGTACAGGCGACTCCTGCAGCCAAGCAAGATTTAGCGCAGTTACAAGAGTGCGCTAACGATTGTGGTATAACTGATTTACAGCCTTGGGATAGCGCTTATATCGCTGAAAAGGTTAAGCAAAGCAAGTTTAGTCTGTCGCAAGAAGAGATACGCCCTTATTTCCCTTTGCCTAAGGTCGTTGATGGCTTATTTGCTATTGTTGAGCGCCTTTATGGCATAAAAGTAGTAGCGCAGAATCAGAGCGCTGAGGCTAACGAAGACACTGTCACGCTTTGGCACAATGATGTGCATTTCTATCACTTATTTGATAGCGATGACAGCTTGATTGGCGGCTTTTATTTTGATTTATTTGCTCGCAGTGGTAAGCGTGGCGGCGCATGGATGAGCGGCTTTCAAGCTCGCTATAGTCATGAAAAATTAAACTATAAACAGCTGCCAGTATGCTTTATGGTTGGTAACTTTACCCCAGCGCTCGCAGGCAAGCCTAGCCTACTCACTCATGATGAAGTACTAACCTTATTCCATGAGTTTGGTCATGGTCTGCATCATCTGTTAACGCAAGTAAGCGTTGGTGATGTGGCGGGGGTCAATGGCGTTGAGTGGGATGCTGTTGAATTACCTAGCCAGTTTATGGAAAACTGGGCGTGGGATAGCGAAGGTATCGCGCTTATCAGTAGTCATGTCGAAACCGGCGAGCCTTTGCCGCAAGACAAACTTAACGCTTTACTTGCCGCAAAAAACTTCCAAAGTGGTATGCAGACCTTACGACAAGTTGAGTTTGCCCTATTCGATTTGCTGATCCATGCGCAGACGCCAGCTCCTGATTATCAAGGTATTTTGGCTACTTTAGATGCGGTTCGTAATGATGTCGCTATTATGGACACGCCCGACTATAACCGCTTTGCCAACGGCTTTAGTCATATCTTCGCTGGAGGTTATGCCGCTGGTTATTATTCATACAAATGGGCTGAGTTGTTATCCGCCGATGCCTTTAGTAAATTTGAAGAAGAAGGACTGTTTAATCCTGTTACCGGTAAGGCGTTTCGCGATACCATACTATCTGTAGGCGGTAGTTTGCCTGCCAAGATTAATTTTGAGAACTTCCGTGGTCGTAGCGCCAGTATTGACGCCCTACTTCGTCATAGTGGCTTTGAGAATTTAAACAATCCACAGGCCGCTAATACCCAGATAAAAAACGAGGCTAGCTAATGCGTTATCAATCTGAGCGTCCCAAACGTCGATTCTTAGCCGGAGTGCGCTGTCCTAAATGTCAGGCATTAGACGCGGTAGTACAAGTCAATATATTTACGCCAGAAGCGGATGAATATATCGAATGTACTCAGTGCGATCATAGTGAGCGCCGTCCTGATGCTGATGAGATTAGTGCCAAAAACAACCTTGAAGATCAGCTAGCTCGCGATATTGTGACTACGGGCACTAGTGGTACCGTCAAGTTTAAGCCTTAGAGTCTTCTGTCATTGGGGTTATCTCTTATTACCCTAAGCCTATCAATCGATAGGCTTTTTAGGGGTAGTTTGCTATAGTATAGCTACTTTGCATTTAGCAACCACTGGCACTCGTATGACCTCTTTGAACGCAAATAACCGTAAAAAAAGTCTTAAAAAACATAACGCTAATCAATCACCTTACCGAAAGTGGTTGGTGCTTGTATTAGTGTTACCTATTTTTATCCTTGGTTATCTTATTTCATCGCAGCTCTCCTCCGACACCATTGTCACGCCTGTCACTCACTCGCCAGTGTTAGCAGATCAAGTAACTACGTCTGAGACAAGATCTTTAAAAACTGATGCTGACAGTGCCATTGATAATAGTGCCGTTAATGATGGTACTGTTAACCGTAATGAGACTGAGGACGCTGATGAAGCTAGCACGGTAGCTCCAGTCGATACTACGCAAGCGCTCAAAACACCTAGTCCTAAAACTATTCTTAACGCTCCATTACCTGAGACTAATAGCTTAGCTAAAGAGGAGATTGACCGCTTAGAAGATGAGCGTCAGCGCTTAAAAGAACAAGAAGAGAGGGTAGTAGAACAGCTAGCGATGACTAAGAGCTTGACTCAGATGAAAGCGGAACAAATCGACTTGCTTGAGCAGCAAATTGCCGAACTAGAAGCCAAGCAAGTGGCTCAATAACGCTAAAGCAATCTATGTTTTATTGAACCACAAGCGATGTAGTAGCTATCAGTGGTAGATCTGAGATTATAATTGCAGAGTCTAAATCACTATAATACTTTTTAGCGCCTAAGTCTTGCAGCAATGGAAAATCATGATGGCTACTATTCAGCAAACCCATACGCCTATTTTGAACAGTAACGCGCAAGTGCTTATTTTGCCAGTCAATAGCGCGGGTATGCTTTTAGATCCAGTATTGATGCGCTGCAAGAGCCTTTATGCTGATAACTACCAGCGTTATCATCGAGCCTGTCGTGACGGCAGCCTAATGGCCGGCAGCTGTCTGTTACACAAGCGCCAACGCGAGCAAGCAGGTCTTAGCGCATCTCATAACGGTAATCAGCCCGACTATATTGCTAATTTACCCCACTCTCAACTTGAAATAAGCAAATCAAACTGAAGAGGCGGATTACCAAGTTTTTTGTTGAGTACAAAGCACAGATTGTGTGACAGGATTTTACGAATCAATCGATGAGACAAATGCCATAAATCTCTTGCTCGTACCTTTTGTATATTAAATCGTTCTGATAACTGACCAATGACTGTTTCAACGATACGGCGGGCTTTCATTAGCCGCCTTACCACAGGTTTGGGTCTATCTTCTTTCATATTAGCTCTGAGTGGCGTTTGTAAATCTACTCCTTGAGCGTCGTAGTACGATGTCAGACTCGGGCTGATATACCCTTTATCAGCGCCAAGTAGCCCATGAATATGAGTGGTGATTTCTGGGGCAACCGCTCTTTCATCAACATTGGCAGGAGCAAAGGTAAAGCCTTTAATCATGCCCGATAAGTTAACAAGCAAATGGCCTTCAAAGCCATAGTACCTCTCTTGCTTAGCGGCACAGTAGCTAAAAGCTGCTAAGTCTTGATAATTCTTATGCCGATAAGCGCGTCCATAATGACAGACGGGTATCGGAAAGCCATCCATAAAATGAATGTTGTCACGGCCTTCAATTTGACTGACGTTATCTTGTATCTGCTGTTTGACTTGCCACAGATTGGCGCAGTGCTTTGCGAAGTTAGGGTATGAGCCGATGGCTGGAAACCAGTCTTGCCAATGCTGGGTAAAGTATTGCCAAATTTGTTTGTCTTGATCTAGGTGTAAAAATTCACCGACCATCTCCATGCAAATAACCTCAGGATCACTTAGCTTTGGCGCGTAACCTGCACTTCGCAAGGGTTTGGTGACGACTATTTTGTAATATTGCTCTACCATTAAATAGATATTGATGATAAATTCGTCTATGGACATCTCACAACTCCATTGTATTCTTGGTCGAAAACAATAGATTAGTGAGGTGCTCTTCTTTTTTCAATCACTTTCGAAGTTGAGAGTGGGGTTAATTTAGTAGTATCTAATCATCCTTATCACCCCACTCGTAGCCGCTGGCTAAATGCTGCTCTTGCTGATTTACAGCAGCAGCTACTGCCTTTGATTCGCTATCAAGGCGTGCGCAAAGTTGCTTTGTTAGCCCGTCCGCTACTCTTTGAAAACCCGGCTACTTTATCTGCTCCTTCAGCTAATAGTATAGATAATAAAGCTGATTTGACTAATGATAAGCAAGCGACTGCTCTAGTCAACACCCCTAACCTTATTGTTTTAGATTGGCAATCAATAGTCTTACCGCTAATTAGCAGTCATTTGCAACCGCTGCCTAAACTGCGTGTTGATATCCACTTGCCCAAAAGTGTGGCCATTTAGTTTTTGGAGTAATAGTCCTTTAGGGTAGCAATATGATTTTAGATCATCTATCAACACCATAGATTAAACGGCAATATGCAACGCAATTGTTACCGTTTAAGCATTTGCACCCCATCATGTTTTTTTCTGTAGAGGTTCGACAGTAGATTTATATCCACATATTGATTGAGGAATAGTCTTAGTTTAGTATCTTGTTTAAGTGTACTTCATCTTAATATAGTCATTATAAATATTTACTATTAAAACTATTTATTATTTACCAATGAAATAGTTACAACTTAGTCAAGGAAAATAAATTATGTCAAACAATAATACAAAAAATGAAAATAAATCTTCTGATAATAAAGCCGTAACTGGCGTAGAAGTCGTCAAGGACGATACCGTAGTATTTGAAGACGGCGACTTTGAAGAGTACAACGATAAGCACGATTATGAAGAAGCGACAAAAGACAGCTCTACTAAAGAGAGCTCCGATCAGCAGAGCAAATCAGACGAGGATAAGGCCGCTAAAGAGAAGCACCACGACCAATCTAGCAGTGATAAAGACACTGATCAAGAGCAGAAGTCGACCAAAAAAGACAAGTCAGATGAAGGCAATGAAGAAGACAAATCAGACAAAGAAAAGTCAGACAATAAAAAATCAGATAAACAAACTAAGTCCGATAAAAAAGATAAAGCTAGTAAAAAGGACAACGCTGAGCAAGAGGACAAATCTGGCATCACTATGGCAGGTATCTATCAGTGGGCATCAAAGCTAAAAGACGACTTTAAGTCTGACGCTAGTGGCATGACTCAAGAGGTATCTGAAAAGGCTACTGCCATGATGCTAAGCCGCCTTATCGATGCGGTTGATATGGAATTAGCAGCGTTTGACAAGAGCCTAGAAGTAGCAAAAAATCTAGTCGCTACAGCGGAAGAGAAGCGCAAAGAGATCGCTGCTAAAAAACAGAAGTATCAGGGTATGATTGATAAGTTAGACCGAGAGTAATTATTTTAGTTTATATAAAGTGAGCTAGTTTACGTAGCTATTGATCCACTGCTGAGCGTCTAAAATAGGTGTTTGGTAGTGGATTTTTTATTGGCTGAGGTTTTAATTGGCAAAAACGGACCAGCCTGTTTTTTCTACTAGTAGCTGCAAAGCTTTTGTTCCTAGTTTCGAGTTTCCTACTGGGTTGAGCCCTGGTGACCAAACTGCAATTGAGCCTTTGCCTGGCGCTATGGTCAAAATACCGCCGCCCACCCCACTTTTACCAGGCAGGCCAACCTGATAAGCAAACTCACCAGAGCCATCATAGTGACCGCACATCATCATCAAAGAGTTGATCCGCCGCGACTGCTGCGGTTTGATGACCTTTACCCCAGTGGCTTGATTGATACCGTTAGAGACCAAAAACAGACCCGCGCGAGCCAACTGCTCACAGCTCATCGCTACTGAACACTGATGAAAGTAGATATCTAATATCTCATCTACTTCATGCTCTAGGTTGCCAAAGGATTTCATAAAGTGGGCTAGCGCCGCGTTTCGATCTCTATGCTGCATCTCAGACGCTGCAACTTTGTGATCAAAACCGATCGAATCATCGTCTGACACAGAGCGTACAAATTGCAGAATCTCAGTCATTACGGTTTTTGGCTGACGCCCCATCATAATCGCATCGACTACCGCAATCGCTCCAGCATTAATCAGGGGATTACGCGGCCGACCCGCTTCATACTCAAGTATAGTAATAGAATTAAACGGATCGCCTGATGGCTCACGGCCTACATGCGTCCAAAGCTCGCTGCCCAATTTATTAAGGCCAATAGTTAGAGTGAACACTTTAGAGATGCTTTGTATTGAAAATAGTGTACTGGCGTCTCCTGCGGCATAGACTTGCCCATCAGGAGTGGCGACCGCGATACCGAACTGGCTAGGATCGACGTGAGCAAGCTGTGGAATATAATCCGCCACTTTTCCGCGCTTGGTCTCGATAGCCATTTGCTCGGCAATATCATCTAAAATCTGTTGCATCATGGAGGGTATAACCGTCTTCTTATGGAGTTATTAAGTGCTATTGATTTTAACTCAATAAAAAATAGCGTGGAGAAAATTATATTTTGCTTAACAATGAATTGCTAGCTTTTACCATCTCCATCAAAACAAGCGTTGAATTTCCTATATAATATCAGCTACTTTACTATTGATAACCCCTTTACTTTGTACTTTTTTTAATAAACGGTGCTTTATGTTTAACGCCTCCTCAACTCGTCTAAATAAATACATCAGCGAAAGCGGCATTTGCTCTAGACGAGACGCCGATCGCTTTATTGAACAAGGTAATGTCTACGTCAATGGCAAACGTGCGACAGTCGGCGAGCAAGTGGTTGCTGGAGATACCGTAAAAGTTAATGGTCAGCTCATTGAGCCGCGTGAGCCTGATGATTTTGTTTTTATTGCCCTTAATAAGCCAGTAGGTATCGTCAGTACTACTGAAGCTGCAGAGAAAAATAACATCGTCGATTTTGTTAGACACAGCTTACGCATTTTTCCGATTGGCCGTTTAGATAAAGACTCTCAAGGTCTGATTTTTTTGACCAATAATGGCGATTTGGTTAATAAAGTATTACGTGCTGGCAATAACCATGAAAAAGAGTATTTGGTAACGGTAAATAAACCGATCACCGATAGTTTTATTGAAGGTCTAGCCGGCGGCGTACCTATTTTGGGTAAAATGACCAAAAAATGCCCAGTGACTAAGGTCGCGCCTACTGTCTTTACTATTACCTTAGTACAAGGTTTAAACCGTCAAATTCGGCGTATGTGTGAGCACTTCGGCTATGAAGTGGTAAAGCTTGAGCGTACTCGGATTATGAATGTCAATCTTAAAGGCCTTGCTGTTGGCGACTGGCGCGATTTGACTCAAAAAGAGTTATCAGTTTTGCTAAAATCTATCGAGGACTCTTCTTCAAAAGACAGCGCGCCTGCGAAAAAATCTAATAATAGATCAAGAAAAAGCTCTCGCCCGGGCCATGCTGCAAAATCGACGGATGCAGCGAAAGCAAAGGCTAAACACTCCAAAGACGGTACTAGCAAACCAGCAAACTCTAAAGGTAAAAACAGACGTCCTTTTGCTGATGGTAAGAAATCTGGAGGCAAAAGCAGACCTACTACAAATGGTAAGCGTCCATCAAAATCTCGCGGTTCTAAGCGCTAAGCGGCGTCTTAGCTTGAAGTACAGTAGTTTTAGCTCAGAGTAATCGTAGCTTGAAATCGCAAGCTTTATCTAATCAAATTTTTTTGAGCTAGATATGTTTTTCTGCCATTCTGATAGCCAACTTTAACAAATCATCAGAGGACATCTCTCTTAAAGGTTTATCTGTCTCGTTTTTTAGTATCGCTGGTCGCACTGTAGCTTGCTGAGTCGGCGAGTTATGCTTTTTAGAGTTATCGATATACTCTTGCATTAGCTCACGTATAACTAATGACTTTGTATAGCCGTTTTGTTCTACAGCTTTTTTGAATTCGTCTGCTAACTTTTGATCGCAGCGGATATGGATGGAGGCTTGTTTAGCTTTATTCATAAGTATTTAAACTCCCCGTCTAAAACTCAAAGGTTTGAGCATAGTCATTAGCTTTTAGATTACCACTCTCTTTACTGTAGCAGTTGTCGCCCATTTTGCAACACACTATTTATAGGCTTAAATTATTAGTTTTATAGCTGCATAAAAAAACCGCTTTGAGTGCTATTAACAGCTCAAAGCGGTATTTTTGTTTGTACTAAGCGACGAGAACTACAAGGATTTATTCAGCATTGGTCGCCTGCTCAACACCTTTCATAGTTAGCTTAATACGGCCACGGTTATCCACATCTTGTACGAGTACATTGACCGTTTGACCTTCAGATAGATAATCAGAGACATTCTCGACGCGCTCTTCTGCAATTTGTGAGATATGCACTAAGCCATCGGTGTTTGGCAAGACGTTTACAAACGCCCCAAAGTCAACGATACGCGCAACCGTTCCTTCATAAGTTTTGCCCACTTCAACTTCTGCGGTTAGCGCTTCGATTCTGCCGATAGCCGCTTTAGTCGCGGCTTTATTCTCACCAAAGATACGAATAGTGCCCGCGTCATCGATATCGATAACTGCGCCAGTCTCTTCGGTTAGCTGACGGATCATCGCGCCGCCTTTACCGATCACGTCACGGATTTTGTCAGGATTGATCTCGATGACCGCGTAGTTTGGTGCATGAGCGTTGATCTCAGTACGGCTCTCTGGCAATACTTTATTCATTGCGTCCAAGATATGAATACGACCCGCATGAGCTTGCTTGAGCGCTTGCTCCATGATGTCAGGGGTGATACCTTCGATTTTGATATCCATTTGCAGCGCGGTGATACCGTCTTTAGAACCAGCGACTTTAAAGTCCATATCGCCAAGATGATCTTCATCACCTAAGATGTCTGATAGTACCGCAAAGCGTTCGCCTTCTTTAACTAGACCCATGGCAATACCAGCGACTGGCGCTTTTAGCGGGACACCAGCATCCATCAATGCAAGACTTGCACCGCAAACTGAGGCCATAGACGATGAACCGTTTGACTCTGTGATCTCAGAGACCACACGGATAACATATGGGAAACGTTCGCTATCTGGCAGCATGGCTTGTACACCACGGCGTGCAAGACGACCATGACCGATCTCGCGGCGTTTTGGAATGCCTTCACGGCCGGTCTCACCAACTGAGAAATGCGGGAAGTTGTAATGCAGCATGAAATGATCACGAATCGTACCTGCTAAGGAGTCAATCATATTAACATCGCGAGTATTACCTAAAGTGGTAGTGACTAAAGCTTGGGTCTCACCGCGGGTAAATAATGCTGAACCATGAGTGTACGGTAGTACGCCAACTTGTACGTCTAGCGCGCGTACTGTCTCAAGATCACGGCCATCGATACGCGGTTTACCTGATAAAATATTATCACGCACGGTACGGTATTTAAGCTCGTTGTAGATGTCTTTTAGCTCAGAGACTTTACTATGGTAGTCTTCAGCTTCTGTATCACCTGCTAATGCTTCGATAGCGGCGTCTTTGATTTCATCAAGCTTAGTATAACGATCTTGCTTGTCAGTGATAGTATAAGCATCAGCGACTTGCGCGCCGAATTGCTCTTTCATAGCTTTTTCTAGCGACTTGTCTGCTTTTGGCGCTTCGAATTGCTGCTTAGCCGTACCGACTTCCTCAGCAAGAGAGGCGATGTTATCGATGACGATTTGTTGTTGCTCATGACCATAAAGAACGGCACCTAACATCTGATCTTCTGAAAGCTCAGCGGCTTCTGATTCAACCATCAATACCGCAGATTTAGTACCGGCAACTACTAGATCAAGATCGCTGTCTTTGAGCTGCTCAATAGTTGGGTTCAAGACATATTCGCCACTGATAAAACCAACACGCGCCGCTGCCACCGGACCATTAAATGGCGCATCAGAGATAGCTAGCGCGGCTGAGGCACCGATTAGCGCTGCGATATCAGCATGTTGCGTTTTGTCTGAAGAGACTACGGTTGCCGTGATTTGAATCTCGTTAACATAGCCTTCTGGGAATAACGGACGAATAGGACGGTCAATTAGGCGTGACGTTAAGGTTTCAAACTCACTAGCACGGCCTTCACGTTTGCCATAAGCGCCTGGAATCTTACCAGCGGCGTACATTTTTTCTTGATAGTTTACCGTTAATGGAAAGAAGTTCTGACCTTCTTTGGCCTCAGACTTAACAACAGCGGCAACTAGCACAGAAACGCCGCCCATGTGTACCATGATTGAGTTGGCTTGACGAGCGACTCGGCCGGTCTCTAGGACGACTTGCTGATCGCCGTACTGGAACTCGCGGGTAATCGTATTAAACATTGACATATAAGTTTTTCCTAATAATTTTTAATAAATGACGACACCAGTAATCGCTATAACTATAAATATATCTATAAAAAAGTAGCTATAAAATTATCGATTATCGCTCATTAAGATGTTAACTAAATAATTTGGCGTATGAGGCTTCTAACTAGATGATGACAATGATCATCATAGTTTGCCACCCTACTTAAAGTTACTGCTTTGCAAGCTAGTACGCTTACTAAAATGACTTTATTACTTTTGCTTCTATGCAAATTTTATAATGCTAATGACCCCTATAACACTACGATATTTATAGGATTTAAGAGCAACGACGCGTAACCTTCATAGCATTTTTAAACTTAAAACACTGAGTCATTTTACAGGGATTTTTAGCCCTTGACCAATTAAATGCAAAACCTATAACGGCAGCCATAAAAAAAACGGTGTGAAACTATTCCACACCGTTTTTGTACTACCTGACTATTAGCTTATCACGCCTATATAGCATATCGATATAAACTAAATTAACGACGTAGGCCTAACTGGCTGATCAAAGTAGAATAACGACCAAGATCTTTACCTTTTAGGTAATCAAGCAATTTACGACGAGTATTAACCATACGGATTAGACCGCGGCGGCTATGGTGATCGCCTTTGTGCTCTTTGAAATGGTTTTGTAAATCATTGATACGAGCGCTCAATAGAGCAACTTGTACTTCTGGTGAACCAGTGTCATTTTCGCCACGTTGGTATTGAGCGATGATTTGTTCGCGATCGGTATTGGTTAGCATAATTCTCTCCAGCAATGCTAAAAGTAATATAAATTAGGCAATAAAGTTGCTTAACCATAAAACATTAGGATAAATAAAATAGCTTATTAATCATTCAGGGCAACCCTGCATTACTAGAGAGGTCCTATTGATTAATAAACTCAGTTTGTTAGTTCAGTACACGATTCTTATAGTCATAAAATCATAAGTAAACGCCTAGCAAAACTTGGCGCTAGTATAACAAAAAACTGTCCAACTAACAGCAATTATTCGCCGTAATTGGAACAGTTTATCTCTAAAAGTTAGCTTTTAAAGATAGCTATTTATCATTTAGATCTTCATCTTTGACAGTTCCGCCTAAAGCATCATTGTCTAAAGGAGCAGTAGTTGCCTCAGCTAAGCTATCAGGCGTCACATCTTCGCTCGGATTAATATCATTAGCTAGTGCTTCAATCTTTTCTTCTTCTTTGTCCATTTTTTTAGCAGACTTATCCATAAGGTCTCCTTATTAAGAATATTATCTTTAGCGGCTAAATATGTTGCTTATTAGACAAGCATTACTTATCTTTTTTAGCTTCTTTTAAGTTACCAGCGAGACGATCTGCAGCTTGCTCGCTATCTTCAGTATGGTTATCTTCAGTTTGACTTTTTAGAGCCGCTTCTGCCGATTCTGAACGTTGCTGCTCAAGCTTAGTATCATTTGGATTAGGCTGTGTCATAGTATTTTCCTTTTTGTTTTAGTAATTGTTATTTTTAAAATTAATAAATCATTTATCTATTAATTAGATAGTGCTTTGTCAATGGCATCAACAAAATTGTCGATATCATCAGGGTTACGCGAAGTAATTAGGTTGCCATCAACTTGTACTGTCTTGTCCACATAAGTAGCTCCTGCATTTTCTAAATCGGTTTGCAGCGAGTGATAAGCCGTAAGTGTTTTTCCTTTAGCTATGCCAGTATTGATAAGTGCCCAAGGTGCATGGCAAATAACCGCTAATATCTTATCAGCGTCATTGGCAGCTTTGATAATTTTATGTGCATCGGTATTACCACGAATGGTATCGGCATTAACTGTACCACCGGGTAGTACTAGCGCATCATAATCTTCAATATTAGCTTCTTTAGCAAACATATCAGCATTGAAGGTATCGCCTTTATTAACATCTTGCTGCATAGCTTGTACTTGCTTTTCGTCATTGGTGGTTATTAAGACTGTCTTATACCCTTTATCTTCAAGCTTGTTTTTGACTTCTTCGTACTCTGCCTGTTCAAAATTATTGTGTAATAAAAATGCGATAGTTTTCATTGGTACCTCTTATTATCAGTAGATATTTATTTTCGATGATCTAACTTCAAAACAAGTTATTTTATAATTATTGTTTTTATTGTTATTTTAATTATTGATCCTTTATTTCCATTTTCGATTATATTTATTTTTATGAATTATTATTTTTATTATTGAGTCATAATCTTTCTTGACTAATACTTACGTAAGCTTTACTTAGCTCACTCAATTACTGTATAAAAAAAGCAGGCATCGTTATAGTTGATACCTGCAATGAAATGTATGAGTATGTGATTAATGTAATTCGCTGGTAACTGCGTATCAGGACGAAAGTATTATCATTTTTTTGGGTTGCAAGCGTCCATTAAGACTAATCGCCCCTAAACCTATAAAGTTACCTTGCTCATTGACTAGTCTGATATCTACTGGTAGCTCATGATCTGGAGTGGGATCATCGACACTTTTAGATAAGTTATTAGCGATATAGTGTTGCAAAGACTCATCTATTTGCTCTATAACGTTTAAGCGCTGACCTAAACGCAAACGCTCGCATTGTTCAGCCGAAAGCATTAGTTCAGCATCGATATCTATACAAGCATCTACCGCTAATAACTGCTCAAAGCGCTGCTCTAATGACAAACTCTCTAAATGAGCGATATCGATAGCATTATCAATAGTGAACTTACCAACTTGTATACGGCGTAGCGCTGTTAGATGCCCTAACGTATCTAATGCTTTGGCAATATCTTCACCCAATACTCGCACATAGGTGCCTTTACTACAGGTCACGCTCAGCTCAATGGTATCAGTAGCTACTTTACTCAAAGTCAGCGCCTTTATAACTATATCACGGGCTGGACGCTCAATCTCGATACCAGCGCGAGCATATTCATAGAGTTTTTTGCCGTCTTTTTTCAGCGCGGAATACATCGGCGGAATTTGCTTTTGTGCGCCCACAAACTGCTCAGCAATACTGGCTAGGAGGACATTATCAAAATCAGCAATAGGCGCTTGGGCGATAACTTGACCTTCAGCATCACCAGTATCGGTTTGTTGACCAAGGGATATCAGCGCTTGATAAGACTTGTCCGCACCGAGCTGATAATGACTAAACTTCGTCGCTTCCCCAAGACAAATAGGTAGCAAACCAGTGGCCATCGGATCAAGTGTTCCGGTATGACCTGCTTTTTTGCTGTCATGTATAGGCGACTGAAATAAGTACTTTACCTTAGAGACCACTTGCTGCGAGGTCATACCTTGCGGTTTATCAACTAACAGCACACCGGAGACTTTTTGTTTGGTCGCTGCCTTTTTATTAGTCATTTTCTTGGCTTTCAATGTTGTCAATGTTATCAAGATCGTCTTCGTTTTGTTCAGTCTTGGTGACGGCTTGACTGATCAGATCCATCATGTAATTGCCGCGAGCGGTCACTTCATCATAATGAAAGCGCAGGCGCGGGGTGGTACGCGTTTTGAGAATATGGCTTAGCTCAGTGCGCAAAAACCCAGCAGCTTTATTAAGCACTTTGATGCTCTCTTCATGATTGGTCTTGGTCATCGTGTCATTGAGCTCAGGCTCCATGATAGTGACATAGATATCAGCGTAGCCCAAGTCAGAGCTGACTTTGACACTGGAGATAGTGACAAAGCCAGTCAAGCGTGGATCGTTTACTTCGTCACGAATGAGTACCGCAAGCTCACGTTGAATCTGATCGGATAGGCGTTGTAGACGTTGATTCATAATACTTTCCTAATTTTAAATTTTATGGTTATTTTCTATATTTTGATATATCTATCAATAAATGCAGTAAAAAAGGCCTAGCAGGATGAACCTGTTAGGCCTGGTAACTGCTTATGAATGCTCTAACTCAAACAACTTGGACTGTCATTTAAACTAAAGATAGCTAGTAGCTTAGATTGTGCGCTCGAATTCTTGAATCTCGAAGACTTCAATCTTATCGCCTGCTTCTACGTCATAGCCGCGAACCGCAAGGCCACATTCCATACCAGTACGCACTTCATTGACGTCTTCTTTGTAGCGGCGCAGTGATTGCAACTGTCCGGTAAAGATAACTTGGTCGTCACGTAGGACACGGATTGGCTTGTTACGATAAATCGTGCCTTCAACAACCATACAACCAGCAGCAGCACCAAACTTACTAGAGCGGAATACTTCGCGTACCTCAGCAACACCCAAGATCTTCTCACGATGCTCCGGTGCTAATAACCCGCTCATTGCCGCTTTGACATCATCGATCAGGCCATAGATGACACTGTAATAACGAATGTCCATGTTAGCAGCATCCGCTTTACGGCGGGCAGTAGCATCGGCACGGACGTTGAAGCCTAATAATACCGCTTCGCTTGATTCAGCAAGGGTCACATCAGACTCTGAAATTGGACCGACGCCTGAGCTGATCACTCTGACTTTGACTTCATCAGTAGATAAGTCACTTAATGCCGATAACAACGCTTCGAGCGAACCACGAACGTCTGTTTTTAAGACAATGTTTAAGAAGGACACATCGCCCTGTCCCATTTGCTCAAACATGCTCTCTAGACGCATCTTATTCTGACGCTCAAGTTGCTGTTCACGCTCACGGTTTGCTCTAAAGTCAGCGACTTCACGAGCTTTTTTCTCGTCACTTACCACTAAGAACTCGCTACCAGCAGCTGGCGTATCTGGCAGGCCTAAGATCTCAACTGGAATCGATGGACCAGCTGACTTCACGCGCTGACCATTTTCATCAGTGATAGCACGAACTTTACCGTAGTATTCGCCCGCTAGCACTAAGTCGCCTTGTTTTAGCGTGCCTTTTTTGACTAGTACACTAACAACTGGGCCGCGACCTTTTTCAAGCTTCGACTCAATGACTACCCCTTGAGCGGCACCGTCTAATGGCGCTTCTAGCTCCATTAGCTCAGCAGTCAAGCTAATATATTCTAATAGCTCGTCAATACCTTCGCCAGTTTTGGCTGAGATACGTGCCATCGGGGTATCGCCGCCCCACTCTTCTGAAACCACCTCTTTAGTGGTCAACTCATTCAATACTCTATCAGGATCGGCGCTTGGCTTATCCATTTTATTGATAGCAACAATCAAAGGCGTACCAGCAGCGCGAGCATGATCGATAGCTTCTGCAGTTTGCGGCATCATACCATCATCAGCGGCGACAACTAATACCACGATATCAGTCGCTTGCGCGCCACGTGAACGCATGGCACTAAAGGCGGCGTGACCTGGAGTATCAAGGAAAGTAATCACTCCGCGCTCAGTCTTCACATGATAGGCACCGATATGCTGAGTGATACCACCCGCCTCGCCAGTAGCGACTTTGGTTTCGCGAATTTTATCAAGTAATGAGGTCTTACCATGATCGACGTGACCCATGATAGTGACAACCGGTGGACGCGCCTGTACGTTACTACTACGCTCATCAACCGCATCATGTAGATCATCTTCAACTTTAGTATCACTGACTAGCACAGGGTTGTGACCCATCTCTTCAACGATAAGACTAGCGGTTGCTTGATCAATAGTGTCAGACTCTGACGCCATCTCACCCATTTTCATAAGTAACTTGGTCACTTCACGAGCTTTGACCGCCATACGCTGAGCTAAATCGGCTACAGCGATTTGCTCGCCAATCTCGACATCATAAATGATTTTTTCAACAGGCTTTTCAAACTTATGCTGACCGGCCTGTGCTGAGCGTAAACCGTTTTTGCGGTTCTTGATCTCACGCTCTTCTTGGTTTTTGCGGCGACGACCACGAGCGCCAGTACTATTAGCACCGCGTTTGATCTCGCGACGCTCTTTTTCAAACGATTCCTCTAGCGCGTCTCCGACTAGGCCTTCGGCTAATGGCTCATCTTTACGAACTTCAGCGACAGGCTCACGATCGGTATATTTACCTGCCATTTTGCGCATCTGCTCAAGCGTACGTTTCTGCGCTTCTTCTGCTTGCTTACGGCGAGTTTCAGCTTCGATCTCACGTAGACGAGCTTCCTCGATCTCGCGAGCTTCACGAGCTTTACGCTCAGCCGCGCTCTCCACTTTTGGCTTAGTAGCAGCAACTTTCTTTTTCTCTTTTTCTTTGGGCTTAACTTCAACGGCTGCTTTACCGCCTTTTTTGACGACTACTGAGGCTGCTACGTCTTCGTTTTTACCGCTTGAGCTTTTGTTGGAGCCTAAGCTTGCACGCATAGCAGCTAGTGTGGCCGCTTGACGCTCTTCAGCTTTTTTCTTAGCCGCTTCGCGCTCTTCAGCTTCTTTAGCGGCTCGAGCTTGCGCCTCGATCATCGCTTGTTCACGTGCGGCTAACTCTTCGGCCATCTTTTGTGGATCAGGCTTCTCGAATACTTTTTTCTTACGCACTTCAACATTGACGCTCTTAGATTTACCTGAAGAGCCAGTCACGCGAGCAGTACTAGTCGTTTTAGATTTTAAACTAATACGGCGTTTTTCTTGCTGACCATGACTTTGTTTTAAGTATGCCACCAACTTCTCTTGCTCAAGTTCGGTGACTGAGTCATCCTCCCCGCGAGCAGGTAGCCCAGCATCCTGCAATTGCTGCTGTACAGCACTAGCGGTTTTGCCTACCATTTCTGCCAGTTCTTTGACGGTCTTATCTGCCATTGATTATCACCTACTGTCTATTATTTGCTATATGTTCAATTCAGTTGTTGGCTACAAATGATTGCGCTTAGGCTGGTTTTGGTTTTTATATCATAGCCAGCCTTTAATTATCGATAGCATACCACCAAAAGACAGCGATATGCTCCTAATACCTATTCATTGAACCAAGATTCCCGCGCTTTCATAATAAGCTTACCTGCGGTCTCAGCATCTAAACCTTCGATATCCTCTAGTTCAAACACCGCTTGTTCCGCTAGATCATCAAGGGTAATGATGTCTTTTTGCGCCATTTTATAAGCTAAGCTTACCGTCATACCTTCAAGATCTTGTAGTTCTTGACTAGGCTCTTTCATGTTTTGTTGTTTGACCAGCTCTTCTGCGATAACAACTTCTTTCGCTCGCTCTTGAATCATATCAATAGCTTCGTCATCTAAGCCTTCAATATCATAGAAAGTCTCGACTGGCACATAAGCGACTTCCTCAATACTAGTAAAACCAATATCAACTAAGGCTTGTGCTAGATCTTGATCCACCTCTAAACGATCATAAAACAGATCGATAAAGGCTTTGGTCTCATCCTGTTGACGTTTTTGATACTCTTCTTCTAGCATCATATTGAGCTTATAACCGGTCAGCTCTGACGCCAAACGTACGTTTTGGCCTTGTGAGCCAATAGCACGTGCTAGCTGATCATTGGTGCTAAAGACGATATCGGCAGTCTTAGTATCTTCATCTAAGATGATACTGCTCACGTCAGCAGGCTCAAGTGCGCTGATAATAAACTGCGCAGGATCATCCGACCACACTACGACATCAATACGTTCGCCATCAAGCTCTTGCTGCACTGCTTGGATACGCGTACCACGCATACCAATACACGCACCAACCGGATCAATGCGGCTATCGTTAGTCTTTACCGCTATTTTAGCTCTAGTACCTGGCAGACGCGCCACGTTACGGATCTCAATAATCTCTTCGGCAATCTCCGGCACTTCTTTTTGCATCAATGCAGATAGCATCTCAGGGTGCGTACGCGATAATAATAACTGCGCGCCGCGATTATCACGATTGACGTGATATAAAATAGCATTGATACGCGACTTCACCCGTAGCTGCTCACGCGGCAACATCTGATCGCGTGATAAATAGCCTTCAGCGTTGTCACCTAAGTCAATGATAAAGCCGTCACGAGTTTGTTTTTTGACTTCGCCATACATCATCTCGCCAATACGTGGCTCAAAAGCATCGGCTACTAGCGCGCGCTCCGCTTCACGGATCTTTTGGATGATAACTTGCTTAGCTTGCGTGGCTGCAATACGACCAAACTCAATCGATTCAATCTGCTCTTCTTTGATATCGCCGATAGACCACTCATCCGCATCAAGATCAGTAATAGCGAGCTGACAAGCAGGCATCTCATGATCTTCATCAGCAACCACTGTCCAATAGCGATAAGTATCATAATCGCCCGTTTCGCGATTAATAGCTACTCGCACCGCGACTTCAGGCTGCTCGGTGTAGACTTTTTTCTTAGTTGACACCACTAAAGCGTCTTCAATAGCTTCAAAGATATCTTCAGGATTTAAGCCCTTTTCATTACTGACGGTTTCTACTACCGTTAAAATTTCACGACTCATGCTATACCTGTCCTATCATCTTGTAATTGGCTTAAATTTTATTATTGCGCTGTTAATGTCCAGCATTATTCATCTTCATAGATTAAATTGGCTTTGTCGATATTGCTTAGTGCAATCTCAAACTGCTCACCATCAGTGGCGGTCAATTGCAGTGAGCTATCAGTCATACTATCAAGCTTACCAGTGGCTTTACGGCGCTTTTTGTCACCCTGGCCGATAGCTTGTATTAGACGCAGACTAACCGTCTGACCTATATAATCACGCATCTGCTCATCTGAGAAAAAAGCACGATCAAAACCAGGTGACGATACCTCAAGGATATACTCGCCGGCAATAGGGTCGTGTACTTCTAGTACACCGCTGACCTGATGGTTTACTGCCGCGCAATCTTCGATAGTAACCTGTTTATCTTGTGCCTGCTCTTCGGGCAACGACTCAATATAAATCCGCAATAAAGAGCGGTTTCCTTGCGGCGCAAATTCAACGCCCCATAGCGCAACATTACAAGCCGCTACAGCTGGAGCAATGATATTGGTCAATTCTGCAACTTTGGTCGAAAGCTTCATAATTTATTTATAGTTTCCTGTTCACTTATCGATGGTAGCGCTGATAAAAAAGAGCCAAAAAAGCTAATAGTAGAGAAGTATAATATCAAGCTTTACTATCAATCGCTTTTTATAAAGAGACTTACGCTTTAACAATAGTTATTTTTATCAGTACCTAGTGAATCATAATAGGGATTAAATAGTTATCTTCAAGGACAACTTAATAAAGAGTAAAGCAAAAGATAATCTTGCCTACGATTGATGGTAACGTGACAATGAATAATGATTTGTAGCAAGGTATAAGCAGTCATTTAAGCTATCTTTCATAGTTAAACTATTCATTTAACTAAGTAGTTAACTAGCGCTTATTTGACTAAAATGATGAGCAACTACTATAAATAGTTTACTAATCCTAAGCTTTAGGTACAAAAAAACCCACAAACATAATGGTGGGTTAATCGACACTGATATCTCAATACTACAAAAATACTAGTGCAAAAATCAGTATTAAAAAGTGGTAGCGGGGGCTGGATTTGAACCAACGACCTTCGGGTTATGAGCCCGACGAGCTACCAGACTGCTCCACCCCGCAACAATTTAGAATGCATATTATAGGGACTTTTTATCGTCCTGTCAATCTTTATTTAAAACAAACTTTAAATCAAAATTGCTATAACTACATTACTGCCCTAACTTGACTTTAATTATTACTAAAACCAAATAGTATTAACGCTACTCATTATACCTGATAAATAACTAGGATGTAGTTATATATCATTAAAACTTATCGTTAAAAATTGGTGCGATTGGGGGGACTTGAACCCCCACAGCTTGCGCCACCACCCCCTCAAGATGGCGTGTCTACCAATTCCACCACAATCGCTTGTTACTCAACTGTTTAGACCTTTATCTCAGTTAATATCATGCTTGAGGCTGCATCATAAAGATAAGGGTTGTAAAAACAGGCAAGTATTGTAAAACTAACCCTTGCAAATAGCAAGGCCTGCTCATAAAAATAGCTACTGCTGCGGATTATCCGTCAATGGGCGCGGGTTTGCCGGTACAGATAATGATGAGGTATCTAAGCTAATCTGATCTTGAGCTTGTTCACGCGCATGCACCGCTAGTGCCATACTAGTAATAAAGAATATCACAGTTAGGACGGCGGTCGCACGAGTCAAAAAGTTCGCCGTGCCTGCCGCGCCAAATACCGTTCCAGAGGAACCGGCACCAAAAGAGGCGCCTGCATCTGCACCTTTGCCATGCTGTATCAAAATCAGGCCAATCATGGCAATGGCCACGATAATATGCAAGGCTAATATAAAAGTAAACATGCTGTCCTCTTTTGCCGCATAATGACGACTGATAAAATTACAAAGACCATAAACCAAAACTATAAATAAGGCGCATTGTACACGATTACAAGGGCGCTGTTAAACCACTTATAAAACTAAAATACTAAGTTTTTTTGTAAGAGATAACAAAGTGATAGCCGCTATAGAGTCTTTTTTGCTTATCTTATAATCGCTACTACTCTTTAGCTAAAAGCTTTAGCAATGGCTAAAAAGCTCTCAGCTTTTAAAGAAGCACCGCCAACCAAAGCTCCATCTATAACAGGGCTTGCGGCAAAACTATCGGCATTATCGGCATTGACGCTGCCTCCATAAAGCACCGTTATCGCTGGCAGCTTTGATGCAAAGCTTGCTAGCTGCTCTTTGATATGCTTATGAGTGGCGCTGACCTCGCTCACAGTAGGTACTTTGCCCGTACCAATGGCCCAAACCGGCTCATAGGCGATAATGAGCTGCTCAGCTAAGGTATGGTCGAGATCCATAGATTTCGCTATAGGCTGCGCTAGTAGCTGCTTGACCACTTGCAACTGCTCATCGATAACCTTGATAGTGTCTCTCGCATCATACTGAGCTTGAGTTTCACCGATACAAAGAACCGCGCCAAGCTTTTGTTCTAGAGCACAGACTAGCTTTGCAAGCAAAATCTCATTAGATTCTTGATGATATTGACGACGCTCAGAATGGCCTAAGATTGTCCAAGTGGCACCAGCATCTGCTACTTGCTGCGCTGAGCAGTCACCAGTATAAGCACCTACCGTAGCACTATGAGCGCTGATATCTTGCGCTGCGCACAGTATTGAGCTGTCTTGCAAACGGCTACTGACTGCCGATAGATGAATACAACTAGGGGCAAGCATTAATTGGCAAGTCTTTGCTTTATCATGGCTACTATCAGTATTGCTATTATTGACGCTGCGCTCATTGTTAGCCGTTACTATCTCGGTGACTAAAGTCTCAACTTCGCGTTTTGTTGCCGGATTTTGTTTCCAATTGCCAATTACCCAAGCTTGCATAACTCATCTACCTTGTGTCATCTATCATTGCCAGTACGGCTATGGTGCGCGCTAGTATAACAAATATTTGGCAACCGCTATAGTCTCGGTTAGCCGAACCTTAAACTGCACGCTACAGTGCTCGATTGGCTGATAAAAATGACTTTATATGAGTTAGGTGTCTAAACAGTTCTGTCTTTTATAAAGTTTTTGCCTATAATTAGCCATAGCTTTTTTATGACTAATAGCTGATGATAAAAATCATTTATTAATAATGGTTTATCAATATAATATCCCTATAAACAATAAATAGTTTCTTTAAAACTAGTCCAAAAGACAGCTTTTATGAATCGTTAGTTTTAACCGTTATTTAATACTTTAGTTTTGTTTGGCATTACAGTGTCCAGGAGGCTTTATGTCTACCGCTATCAGCAAATTTGGTAGTCTAGCGCAGCAACTAATCAGTGCAGGGTTAGTTAGCGAAGCGAACATGCAAACGGCTCAAGCGGAGTCACAGCAGCAGCAAGTCGGACTGGTCTCTTATTTGGTAGAGCACAAAATGGCCGACGCCTATGAGCTTGCCAAATTGCTATCGCAATCGTTTGGCGACCCTTTATTCGATCTAAATGCGCTAGAAGATGGCATAACTCCTAAAGATCTAGTCGATGAAAACATTGTCCGAAAGTTCAATGCCTTACCCATTTTTAAACGCGGCCAGCAGCTGTTTGTAGCGCTAAGCGATCCCACACGCATCGATGCTATGGATGCCATAGCCTTTAACTCACGGCTCTCTGTCGCCGCTATCATTGTCGAAGAGGATAAGCTCAAAAAACGTATCGACAAAATATATGCCGATACGATGCAAAGCTTTAGTGGTTTTGCTGATGGCGACCTAAATGTTGATTTTGAAGATGATAGTGAAGAGGACGGCGATACTCAACTGAGTACTAGCGTGGATGAAGCGCCAGTGGTCAAGTTTATCAATAAAATGCTAGTCGATGCTATTCGTATGGGAGCCTCTGATCTGCATTTTGAGCCTTATGAAAAAACCTACAGAGTGCGCTTTCGGGTCGATGGTGTGATGCAAAAAATGGCAAATCCGCCTGTACAGTTGGCTAATAAAATAGCAGCTCGACTCAAAGTGATGTCACAAATGGACATCTCTGAGCGCCGTGTACCACAAGATGGACGTATTAAACTTAAAATATCTAAGAATAAAGCTATCGATTTTCGGGTAAACTCCCTGCCAACGCTATTTGGCGAAAAAATCGTCTTGCGTATCTTAGACCCTTCCTCAGCGATGTTAGGGATTGAAGCGCTGGGCTACGAGCCGGATCAAAAAGAGATGTTTTTGGAAGCGCTAAATAAACCGCAGGGCATGTTATTAATCACCGGTCCTACCGGTTCTGGTAAAACAGTCTCACTGTATACTGGAATTAACATTCTTAATACCGGCGAGACCAATATCTCAACCGCTGAAGATCCGGTGGAGATTAACTTAGAGGGCATCAATCAAGTCAACGTTAACCAAAAAGTTGGGCTGACATTTGCTAACGCGCTTAAGTCTTTTTTGCGTCAAGATCCAGATATTGTGATGGTTGGTGAGATTCGAGATTTAGAGACGGCTGAGATTGCGATCAAAGCGGCACAAACCGGCCATTTGGTACTCTCCACACTACATACCAACTCTGCCCCTGAGACCTTGACACGCCTCAAAAATATGGGCGTGGCCTCATTCAATATCGCCACTTCGGTCAATTTAGTTATCGCTCAGCGCTTGGCCCGCCGCTTATGCCAAAACTGCAAAAAACCTATCGATATTCCGCGGCAAAGCTTACTTGAGATCGGCTTTACTAATAGCGATTTGGATAATCCAAACAACCTTATTTATGAGCCTGTCGGCTGCAATGAGTGCCGTGAAGGTTATAAAGGCCGAGTTGGTATTTATGAGGTGATGAAAGTCAATCAAGATATCTCGCGTATCATTATGGAAGATGGTAATGCTATTGATATCAAAGATGCCGCGCTCAAAAATGGCTTTCGTGATTTGCGCCGCTCCGGTATTATGAAAGTGTTGCAAGGAGTGACTTCTATTCAAGAGATGCTGCGAGTTACCTCAGAATAATTCACAATTATCTTGTGGCGATTTAGTCAACGCCTGAGTGTATCTTTAGACATTAGCGAGTTAAAATAAAGCTCACTGTAGCTTGAGCGTTATAAGCTTAGCCCCATTAGATGAGTTTCTAGGAGAGACAAATGGCAAAAGTTAAAACAGATATGCTGCTAGACTTCGTCTATGATGGCGTCAATCGCCGCGGTCAAAAAGTAAAAGGCGAGACTACTAGTCGCAGCTTGGAGTTAGCAAAAGCGACTTTGCGTAAGCAAGGCATCGTGGTCAAAGGCATTAAGAAAAAGCCTAAAGCGTTATTTACTTTCAAAAAAGCCATTAAACCTATTGATATCGCTATATTCTCGCGTCAGCTAGCAACGATGATAAAAGCCGGTATCCCTTTGACCCAGTCCTTTGAGATTGTCGCAGACTCGCTTGATAATCCTAGTATGAAAGAGCTGGTGCTCTCTATAAAAGCGGATATCGAAGCGGGCGGAACTTTTGCAGGCGCTCTGCGTAAGCATCCGCGCTATTTTGACGATTTGTTTTGCTCCTTAGTGGAGTCAGGCGAGCAATCAGGGGCACTTGAAACTATGCTTGAACGGGTTGCCACTTATAAAGAAAAGAGCGAGATACTGAAATCAAAAATAAGAAAAGCGATGAAATATCCGATCGCGGTTATTGTCGTAGCGGTGATTGTAACCATGATTTTGCTCATCAAAGTAGTACCGGTCTTCTCCGATCTGTTTAGCTCTTTTGGCGCAGAACTACCTGCTTTTACGCAGCTGGTAGTCAGTATGTCGGAGTGGATGCAGTCGTGGTGGTTTATTTTGATTATCGTGATTGGTGCCGCTATTGTTTGGTTCTCTGAGGCGAAAAAAAGATCTAAAAAGTTCCGTGATTTTCTAGATCGTCTGACTTTGAAGTTGCCAATATTTGGTAATATCGCTTATCAAGCGATTATTGCTCGCTTCTCTCGTACTCTCTCAACCACTTTTGCCGCTGGGGTACCGCTAATTGATGCTTTGGATTCAACAGCTGGCGCCACCAATAATGTAGTGTTTTATAATGCCACGCAACAAATAAAAAACGATGTCTCAACCGGTCAACAGCTGCAGTTCTCCATGCGTTCAACCAATTTATTTCCTAGTATGGCTATTCAAATGGTCGGTATCGGTGAGGAATCTGGTAGTTTGGAGGAGATGCTCGATAAAGTGGCTACGCATTATGAGAGTGAAGTGGACAACGCTGTCGATGGCTTAACTAGTTTAATGGAGCCGCTGATTATGGCGGTGCTCGGCGTATTAGTGGGTGGCTTAGTCATTGCTATGTACCTGCCGATTTTCCAAATGGGTTCGGTGGTTGGTTAATAGACTATTATTTACTGCTAAACGTTTGATTTCACCATCTACAAGCTATTTGCTAAAGGCAAGCCATTAATGCAATTGATAGAAGTATTACAGAATAATATGAGCGTAGCGCTCGTGGTGTTTGGACTATTAGGTCTATGTGTAGGCAGTTTTTTGAATGTGGTGATCCACCGTGTACCGCTGATGATGTATCATGCTTGGCGGCAAGAATGTAGCGAGTTTATGGCGCAGCAAGCTGATATTAACCCTGAGCAGGCCGACCTTTTGACTCAGACAGTCGCTAAAGATACACCCATTACTTTGAGTCGTCCGGCTTCGCGTTGTCCGCACTGCGCTCATAAGATAAAGTGGTATGAGAATATACCATTAGTGAGCTGGCTGGTACTGCGAGGACGCTGCTCTGATTGCAAAGCGGCTATCGATGTACGTTATCCTATCGTTGAGCTAATCACTGCCTTTCTATCGGCGCTAGTGATTTATCATTTCGGTATCAATGCGCCTGGACTGTCCGCGTTAGTATTGGTCTGGACGCTTATTGCGCTAACCGGCATAGATTTTGATACGCAATTGCTACCTGATAGATTGACTTTTCCATTAGCAGGCCTAGGACTAGCGGTCAATTCGCAAAGCTGGTTTGTCAGCCCTACTGAGTCCATTTGGGGCTTATTACTAGGATTTTTGTCTTTATGGATCGTGGTAAAGGTATTTTATCTTATTACCAAAAAGCAGGGTATGGGTCAGGGCGACTTTAAGCTACTAGCAGTACTTGGCGCTTGGCTTGGGCCGATGATGCTACCGTTAATTATTTTGTTATCGTCATTATTAGGCTCAATCGTTGGTATTATCCTGATGAAAAAACAAGGTGAAAGTAAACCTTTTGCCTTCGGTCCTTATATCGCTATCGCTGGGATTATTGCTTTATTATATGGGACAGATATTGTTAATTGGTATTTGAACATGTATGCCTGATGGTTTTAATTAGCAGATTTTAATTATTAGCTTTTAACTGTTATGGCTTCTTTTATTTTATTGACTAAATAAGTTACTCTTATGACTACAAATAATCGCTCTTCCTCGCAAGCTTATTACTTTGATTCCACCTTACGTCCACAAACTATGAATAATGGCAAAAGTAAAAAGTTAGTGGTAGGTTTGACTGGCGGCATAGGTAGCGGCAAATCGGCCACTAGTGCCTGGTTTGCTGAGCAAGGCATAGACATCATCGATGCCGATGTTATCGCCCATAAAGTGGTTGCTAAAGGTAGCGATACTTTACGCCGTATACAAAGAAAGTTTGGCGATTGGGCTATTAATGAGCAAGGTGAGATGGATCGTGCGGCGATGAGAACGCATGTCTTTGCCAATCCTGAAGCACTTATTGAGCTAGAGGCTATCACTCATCCAGCGATAAGAGAGGCGGCCAAAGAACAGCTAGCGGCTAGCACTTCTGAGTATATTATTCTCTCAGCGCCACTGTTAATAGAGGCGGCAGAAGCGGGCCTAGCTAATCTATGTCAGCGTATTTTGGTGGTCGATGCTAGCGTAGAGACTCAACTTGAGCGAGCCAGCCTGCGTGATGATCAAAGTGCAGTAAAGATTAAGGCGATTATGGCTAATCAGTTAAGCCGTGAAGAACGTAATAGCCATGCTGATGATGTGGTGGTCAATGACAATGATTTAGCGGCGCTGCATCTGCAACTTAAGCCGCTACATCAAAATTATCTTAGTCTTGCTCAGCAGCTAAAGTTCGCTGCCGATTGATCTCATAGAGCGCCATACCGGTAGCTACGCTCACGTTTAGGCTTTGTAGGTTGCCCTGTGCGTTACCTAGCATCGGTATGTAAACGAGCTCATCACAGCTCTCAAGGGTCAATCGGCGCATGCCCTCGCCTTCAGATCCCATGATTAACGCCGTTTTGCCGGTCATATCAGCCTGATGTATTGGCTTTGCGTGAGCCTCTAAAGCGGTGCCAAAAACGAATACTCCTGCACTCTTGATCTGCGCTAACGTCCGCGCTAGATTAGTAACACTAATAATCGGCATCATCTCCGCTGCGCCCACTGAAACCTTAGCTACCGTTGGCGTTAGGCTTGCGGCATGATGCTTAGGACAGACTACTGCATCAACGCCCATCGCTACTGCCGTGCGCAAACAAGCGCCAAAATTATGGGCATCGGTAATCTGATCGAGCACCAACAATAAGCAATTGTCTTGCGCCATGACTTCATCTAGCAGCCCTTCATCAGCAAAAGCTAACGGACGTGCCTGCATAACCACGCCTTGATGGTGCGGACTCCCACACAATTGAGTGAGCTTGTCTTTTTGGGTAGGCTGAATACTGACGCCATTGTCCTTTGCTGTAGCCATAATAGCTTGCACATGGCTATCACTTTCACGGCCCTGCTGCACAAATAAACTTAAAGCCTCTAAAGGACGATGCTCAAGTAAAGCATCAATGGCGTGAATACCATAAAAATAACTGGGTTTTGCCATAAATTGGCCTATTAATTAGCAAATGAATAAGGTCTAAGCAGGCTAACGTCTTAAGCGCTTAGCCTTCTAGATGGCAAATATATTGGACGATCTCTTCAGTACGCAAGTTAAAGCTGCTATTGCCTTCTACCACAAAAGATTGACCTGCGCGGTAGTAGCTAAAATCCTCATCACCATTGATCTTGACTTCACACTCGCCGCTGATAATCTCGATACGCTCAGAGGTGTTGGTACTAAAGTGATATTGTTCTACGCTGCTATCGCAAGGCAGGATAACCCCCAAGGTCTTATGCTGACCGCTTTCAAACATAATAGTGTGGCTCGAACAACGTCCATCATACGATATTGTGGCCTGAGCATTGACGGTCACATTGGTAAACTTTGCCGCTGGCATAGTGGCTTCCTTATCAAATAATTATTGCTAAACTAAAAAATAAGTGCTCCATTTAGAGCTTACTTCGATCTTTAAGAGTTATTACTATTTATTTTTACCTACTAAAACTGCCTATAAACTATTGTCCTAACCTTGCTACTTTTGCTGCATAAAAGCATCTTTTTAGCAAAAGGTAGAGTGACAGAGTTTTGTGATTAGGTGAGATTATGCTACCACATTATATCTGCAAAGTTTGTTAAAGGGCGGATGAAATATTATTATTTGGCGTGAGGCTATCTCAAAGCTAGAGTTCTAGTAAAGGCTTAATTGATGGCTTGGTTAAATGAATTTTTTAGCAGTAAAAGCTAATAATGGCGGCTATAGTGTTGTAAAATAACTAAATTCTGCTAGATAAGTTAATACTGATGATAGTTATCATTTAGTAGTCTTTACTGCTAATTCTTAGCTACAAAACGATATTTATTCCTCTATCCTATCTAATATTCCCCTATAATAATCATTTGATGCTGCTAATTAGCTGGTTTTTTATGCCTTTGCGGTACGCCGCTCGCTATAATTTTTAGTCCCCTATTGTCTGTTATGAGAGGCTTTGATGCTGTTATCATTAACCTTGTACCAATTTGCGCTAATCGCTGAGCATGAACTTAGTGTTGCCGAAGGTTTTAACGTAATCACTGGCGAGACCGGCGCTGGCAAGTCGCTATTGCTCGATGCGCTATCGCTGTGTATAGGTGAGCGCGCTGATAGTGCGATGGTGCGACATGGAGCCGCGCATGCTGATATTTATGCGCAGTTTGATGTCACTGATAATTCAGTCGTTGCTGATTGGTTTGCTAGTAATGAGCGCACTTTGGAGGAGCCTGAAGTGCTTATTCGCCGTCAGCTTAGCAATAGTGGCCGCTCAAAAGCTTGGCTTAATGGCGCGCCGGTCAGCCTAGCGGAGCTCAAAAGCTTGGGCGTGTTGCTGGTTAATATTCATAGCCAACATGCCCAGCAAGCGCTATTAAAACCACAGTTTGTAGTGCAGTGGCTAGATGAGATGGCGCAGATAACGCCTTTAGTCGCCCAAACTGCCACTCACTATCAGCAGTATCAACAGCTCAAGCGCCGCGCTGATGATATCGCTAGCCGCGCCGCTCAGCGCCAAGATCGTATGCAATTATTGCAAAGTCAATTAGCCGACATTGCGCCGCTACTTGCAGTCGACTATAACGAGATAGAAGCCGAGCATGAAGAGCTATCTAACATCGAAGCGCTGATGCAAGAGGCCAGTCACGGTCTACACTTGCTTGATAACGACGGCGATGAGCCGGACGTCATGACTTTGCTTGGGCAAGCAATCAAGCTCTGTGACAATCAACTAGGCGTCAGTCAGACCTTTGAGCAAGCCTCAGAGCAGCTGCATCTAGCGCAGCAACAAATCACCGAAGTTACCGCGATGCTGTCAGATTATGCCGAGCAGCAATTGCCTGATCCTGAGCGCTTGCAGACCCTCGATAACCTCATAAGCTTAGGCCATCGTCTGTCGCGTAAGCATGGCTTGCCTGCTAGTGACTTGGTTACGGAAGCTCATGACTGGCAGCAGCAGCTAGAGCAGCTAGAGAATGAACCGTCTAGCGATGCTTTGGCGGCACAAATCGACGAGGCTTGGCAAGAGTATTTAACTTCTGCAAAAGCGCTGCATAAAGCTCGAACAAAAGCCGCCCCTGCTATTTGTGCACAATTAGTCGCACAATTACAGCCGCTAGCACTACCAAATGCTCGCTGTGAGTTTGTCTTTACCAAAAAACCGACAGAATCCGCTTACAACGCGCAGGGCTGTTATGATATTGAGCTGTTATTTAGCGCTAACGTTGGTATGCCGATGCAGCCTTTGCATAAGATTGCCTCAGGAGGTGAGCTGTCGCGTATGGCATTAGTGATGCAGGTTTTACAAGCGATTAGTAGCGATAATAATGCCGCCAAGCCGATGCTAGTCTTCGATGAAGTCGATGTTGGTATCAGTGGCGGCACCGCGCAAGTGGTCGGTGAGCTACTGCGTACTTTAGGGCAAACTCAGCAGCTACTAGCAATCACCCATCAAGCGCAAGTAGCGGCGCAAGCCCATCAACATATCTTGGTACAAAAGCATCATCATGAGCAAACGCAAAGCGAGCTTGTGATACTGACCGATAGCGCACAAGTCGATGAGCTGGCGAGAATGTCAGGCGGCGTAACGATTACTGAGGTCACGCGTGACCATGCGCGTAGCTTGCTCACCGATGTTAAGTAGCCGTTTACTTGACTAAAAACGCTTGTTGATTTTCGAGCTAAGAGTGCCATATAGTAGTATCTACCTTTTTATGTGGTCTTGGTACCTATGTCTACTGCTAATTTAACTCATCACTTCTTGATTGCCGCGCCAGAGCTGCCAGACCCAAGGTTTGAGCAGGCGCTGATTTATATTTGTCGCCATGATAAGCATGGCGCTTTAGGTCTTATGGTTAATCGCCCGTTAGAGAATGCGCGGGTCGGCAAACTATTGGAGGACTTAAATATTGAGGTCACTGACCCGCAAGTAATGGAAGATCTGGCACTTGAGGGCGGTCCTATGTATCCTGAGGTTGGCTTTGTATTGCATACCGGTCAACCGGAATGGGCATCTTCCTTTGCCATCTCAGAGAATGTCTGCATTACCACTAGTCAAGACGTGCTCAAACGTATCGCTGCAGGCCAAGGCGTTGGCCATTATCAGCTGTGCTTGGGTCATGCTAGCTGGGGTAAAAAACAGCTAGATCGTGAGCTTAGTAATGGCGACTGGCTAGTTTGTCCGGCAGATCTTACTATCTTATTTGATACGCCATTCGATGAGCGTTGGCAGCTTGCCGCTGATAAAATAGGCGTTAATTTTGACTATTTAAGTAGTGATATTGGACATGCTTAATGGCCTAGATTGCGTCATTTAAATAATAGCTTTAACGAATATAGGAAGATGCTTTTTTATGGTAGATAGCACCTTGATTACTGATAATAAAGCGGTAGAGCTGCCTGTTAATGGTGCTGACGATAGTGGTGCGCTGGCAGCACTAGAGGTACAGCCAAAAGACCATCTTATTTTGGGCCTAGATTATGGGGTAAAAAAGATGGGGATGGCACTAGGTAATAGTGTTACCGAAACGGCGCGTGCCTTTGATATTTTGGCAATGAATAATGGTCAGCCTGATTGGGATAACCTAATTGGCATTATAAAAACCTGGGGCGTCACTCAAGTTATCGTGGGTCTGCCACTGAATATGGACGGCAGCCGCTCAATGCTAAGCAGGCGCGCGCATAAGTTCGCTCGCCGCTTAGCGCATAGGCTGATGGAGCAGCACATGCCAGTAGTAGTTAGAATGTGTGATGAGCGACTGACATCAGTAGCAGCACGCGAGATAGCTTGGGACAATGGCTGGATCGACGATGAGCGTGATGCTATCGATGATATCTCGGCCTGTATTTTATTATCAACTTACTTCTCTGATCCCAATAGCGCTATGGCAATTGATACTATCAAAGCGGATTAGCCAACCTTACTTTAATCTCTGTTAATTTTATACGGATAAATGACTGATCTTATGACCACTGCCCCGCACCAAGCAAGCCCTTATGGTATCCCTCCGCTAGCTATCGCCCGTATCAAAGGCGCGCAAAAGGCCAACAAGATCGCCATTTATATGATATTGGCGGCGTTAGTGGCTTTTGTGGTGTTTGGCACTATCGCTAGTATCAAAATCTTTCATGACAATCAGCTACTGTATCGACTATTTTATAATTTGCCTTTTATTCTAATCGCGCTGACGATTCCGATCACTATTTATAATGCGTTCGTGATTTATCGCTATCGTCTCAGTCAGTCATCGATGGTCATTATGACTATTGGGGTCTCAAGCATTATTCTTATCGGCGGGCTGTTATTTGCCGATACCGCTTGGTTAGGATTGGCTTCTTGGCTTGGCGTGGCTTTTTTATTTAAAGTCAGCTTTAAGCGCTTTTTCGATTTTGTTGAGGCAGAGACCGAAAGTGAGACTAACAGCGATGTAGCGACAGTTAACAATGCAAAATATTTTGAACAGACACCTCCTAATGCTTAATTTAAGCAGCTAGTTTTTTTATAACCTTTTAGCCTTTTAACACTCATTTAATGACTATTTATAAAGCTACGACTATGACGACTTCTATAGCAAACACTCTAATCAACCATCATTTGGATACGCAAGGACTGATTTGTCCAGAGCCTGTCATGATGCTGCATCGTACTATTCGCCAAGCGGATAACGGTGAGATCATCGAAATACTGGCGACCGATCCGGCGACGACTCGCGATATTCCTAACTTTTGTCGCCATTTAGGTCATGAATTGGTTCATCAAGAAACCGTCGCTGAAAAGGTAGATCTAGTAGTAGATCCTGATGAGATTACTATTGACAGCGATGCCAATGAACCGTCTAGCGCAACGCTATATCGTTATTTAGTGAAGAAAAAGAGTGCCTGATGTTTAGTGCGTATTGTTTAATATTTAGCGTATTGTAAGGAAAGCCTCATCCATAAAATAAAGGTAGATGATGTGATAGCCATAGAAAAGCAGTATGTGCAGTGGTCTGAGAATAACGATTTACATCATGCTCGCTGGTTATCTGCAAGTGCTCATCTACCGCCTGCGCGTCTGGTGTTAGTCGATGATAAAACTACAGCGGATGAAGCTTATCGGCTGGCCTGCGCCGGTACTTCGATGCTCTATCGTGGCGATTTTCATAATGCGCGGCAACTATTGCAAGCTATTACCCGCCGTATTGAGCGCACAGAACAGCGTTCTGAAAAACGTAGATTAAGCAAAGCCGCCAGTCAGTCCATAGAGAAATCAAAAGATATTCCAAACCTGTTTCATCAGCAGCGCCAAACTACCGCTCAGCGCTCACGCCTGTTAAGCCGTTTGCTACTAGAGCTTGATGCTGATTATATTAGCCAACTGCGCCGTGCTCCTGAGTTTAATAAGGCTTGTATAGCCGCTTTTGGAGCGCTAGATAAAGAAGATAAGACGTGTGTACTGTCGTTTCGTGATTTGCAAGGGGCCTTAGGCGCGGCAGGCTGGCGCGACAAAGGTGTGCCGATTAAGGCTTTAGACTTATCGATATTTCCGCATTATGGTGTCTTTGCGCCCACCCGTCACGAATATGTACAGCTACTGCTTGCTGCGCCTTCGCCTGATGATTGTGCTACCGCTTATGACATCGGCACCGGTACCGGATTGTTGGCAATAGTTTTAGCCCAGCGCGGCATAAAACAAATTATCGCCACAGACTTAAATCCACGCGCACTTACGTGTGCTGAAGATAACTTTGAGCGTTCAAAATTAGATAGTGTGCAGCTGCAGCAAGCCGATCTATTTCCTACTGACGCACCGTTAGCTAATTTGATCGTTTGTAATCCGCCTTGGCTACCTGCCAAACCAACCTCGCCGCTTGAATATTCCGTTTATGATGAACAAAGCAAGATGCTGCGTGGATTATTGCAGGGCGCAACACAACATCTAGCCGAGCAAGGAGAGATTTGGCTGATTTTGTCAGACTTAGCTGAGCATTTGCAGCTGCGTAGCCGTGATGAATTATTAAGCTGGTTTATAGATGCAGATCTGTCCATAAAATACCGTCTTGATACTGAGCCTAAGCACGGTCGTAGTCAAGATAAAACTGATCCGCTATATGCAGCGCGTAGTAACGAGATTACTTCTTTGTGGTGTTTGGTAAGAAAGCCTTAGCTTTCATGGTGTGCGGGGCGCATCCTACCTGCTTCTTTATAGTGTTTAGTGAGTACATTCTATGAGCCGTGATCGCGCCGTACAACAACGTCAACCCAAAGCACTAGCCGTTGATGATGAACCAGCCTATATCACTGAGTTTCGCCAAGCGATGCTAGCCCGCGGACTGGCAACGCGCACTCGCAACGCTTATGTGCGCGATTTGCGCTCATGTGAGCTTACTCAGCATAAAGCACTGACGCAGTGGCAGGCTGCAGAAGTATTACATTGCCTATCCTTACTGACCCAAGAAGGCAAAACGCCGCGCACGCAGGCGCGGATGCTCTCAAGCCTACGCCAATTCTATCTTTGGATGATCGCTAGCAATCTACGCGAAGACAACCCTTGCGAGCGGATCAAAACCCCAAAGCTAGGTCGTCCACTACCCAAAGACTTAAGCGAGGCGGATGTTGATAATTTGCTCGCGGCCCCTGATACCAGCACCGCTTTAGGATTACGTGATAAAGCCATGCTGGAGGTACTCTATGCTTGTGGCCTACGCGTCAGTGAGCTGGTCAATTTATCATTAGAGCAAGTCAATCTAAACTCAGGTTGGCTACAAATCACTGGTAAAGGTAATAAGACGCGGCTCGTGCCATTGGGAGAATATGCAGCAGACGCCTTGGAGGATTATCTGACTCATGGTCGTGGTGATTTAATCGCGCATTTGAAATCAGGCAATTGCCAAGCGGTATTTTTGACGGCGCAAGGCGGTTATATGACCAGGCAGAATTTTTGGTACTTATTAAAAAAATATGCCAAAGTCGCTAGTATCGATAAGGATTTATCGCCGCATACTTTACGTCATGCCTTTGCTACTCACCTGCTCAATCATGGTGCGGATCTGCGTAGCGTACAGTTATTATTAGGTCATAGTGATTTATCAACCACGCAAATTTATACCCACGTGGCGACCGCAAGATTGCAAAAATTGCATGCTGAGCATCATCCGCGTGGCTAGAATTAAATATTTATTAATGGTCGTAAAAGGAATATAAAGTGTCGCAAGCTCAGGCATCTAGCCTGCCTACTCTAACAAACAGTCAAAACTCTGCACTCAAAACTTTAACTATTATGGGTTATTTAGAAGGCACGTCTTTTTTGTTGCTGCTAGGTATTGCTATGCCGCTAAAGTATCTGCTGGATATTCCTGAACCTGTGAGATATATCGGTATGGCGCATGGAGCCTTATTTATCGCTTATATCCTAATACTTATTTATGCTGCGAGTAAAATAAAACTGCCGCTTTGGGCATTACCTGCTGGGGTGCTTGGCTCGTTTTTACCCTTTGGCCCATTTATATTTGATCATCTGCTAAAAAAGCATTTGCGAGGGTAAAATTATAAAAATATCCACTCAAAGCATACTCCACAAAAAAATCCATTCAAATCCTTAACTAAAAACCGACACCGCAGTCGCCACACTATTTATAATAGAGTCTAGGCCGTGTTACTGTTATAGACAAGGAGGTGAGCTATGTTTGGCTTCGATATTGATATGGATTTGATGAAATATCACTTCTTTCAATTAGGTATTGCTTTTATATTATCGCTACCCATTGCCCTTAACCGCGAGATGAAAGATAGCGGCGCAGGCCTTAGAACCTTTCCTTTGGTGTGTATTGCCTCTTGCGCCTTTATGCTAGTCGGCCGCGATATTTATCAAGAAGGCGACGCTGAGGCACGTATTATGTACGCTATCATCACCGGTATGGGCTTTATCGGTGGTGGCGCTATTTTTAAGAGTAGTGGCAGTGTCAAAGGCACGGCTACCGCGGCTGGGCTTTGGAATACTGGCGCTATCGGCATCTCCGTAGCTTACAGTCGTTATGAGATTGCTATAATTTTATCAGTAGTGAGTTTTTTGATATTGCAGTTCTCTGAGCCGTTTAAGACAGATGATAACTCAAAATAACATCACCTTTTGATAATACTTCACGTTTTTGTCATCTCTAGTCCTACAAATCACTTAAATCCATAGCTGCAATACTGGCCTTTTAGGGCTACAATACGCCTTAACTTATAAGCTTATCTCTGCAAGTTTTTAACCTTTTACTCAATAATTATCTGAGAATTTCATGAGCCACTCTACAAATCATCGCCCCCCTGCTGAGCTACTAAAAAACGCTGAACACTGGCGCGAAGATATTCATTTTCGTCAAGAGGTACTCGGCAAGCCTTTTGATTTTGCCACCACTTGGGGTATTTTTTCCCCGCAAAAGCTTGATGACGGTAGCCTGATGCTACTCGATTATATTGACTTTCAACAAGATGATGATTCGATAGATTTGGGCTGTGGTTATGGGGTGCTTGGTATGACGGCAGCGCGCGAGTGCCCGAATGGTCAGCATACTTTAATTGATAAAGACTTTATGGCGGTAGAGTATGCGCGGCGCAATTGCGAAAACAACGGCTTGACTAACGTCGATGTGCATTTATCAAACGGCTTTAATCATGTGGCGGCGGATAAAGACTTTAGTTTAGTGATGTCAAACTTGCCTGCCAAAGTAGGTAAAGAGCAGCATTATTTATATTTTCTTGATGCTTATGCACGTATGCGCCAAGGCGGTCGTTTTTATGTAGTGACTATCAATGGTCTGCGCCAATTTATGAAACGCTCGTTTACTGAAGTGTTTGGCAATAGTGACAAGGTAAAACAAGGCAAGACTTATACTATTACTATGGCGGTTAAAGAGTAGTTTTCGTTAAGATTAAAGAGTAATAAAAAAGCACGCTAAGACTATAAAGTCTTAGCGTGCTTTTTTAACTGTAGCATTTTTAAGCTATACTCAGTTACATTTGCCTTTTTAGCAGATAGCCACCTAATACCGCGCTGATAATAATAGGCAGTAGCACCATTACAAAAGGCGAGAATCCGGTTGCTAAAGATACAAAACCGACCAAATCTTGAATATAGCTGAACAACAAGCCAAATAGCAGCGCAACCACAATACGCAAGCCCAAACTATGGGTACGTAGCGAGCCAAAGACAAACGAGCAAGCGACAATCACTAGCGATAGTATCGATAAAGGCGATAGCAGCTTTTGCCAAAAAGCGAGCTCGTGAGTCAATGAGCGCTTGCCTTGCTGGCGCATAAATTGACGATGCTCATATAACTGCGTCAGTGACAAATCCTCAGCATCGCGGGTCAATAGATAAACCGATTCTGGTGCGAAAGGTAGGCTTAGCGTATCTGATGCAGTGCTATCTTGACTACTACTAGCGCCTTGGCTAATAGTTAGCTTGGTGACATTATTGAGCTGCCAATCATAGCGATATTGCGCGCTGGTATTATCGCTCGTTTGGCTTAGTAGTTGTCGCCTAGTATATTTGCCGCCTTGTGCACGAATAGCGGTTTGTAGATTACCGTTTTTATCTAAACGCCAACGCTTCACTTCACCAATATTACCCTCGACATCCGCGTAGTCGATATACAGAATATCACTACCATTAGGCTCAGCAGCGTTAGCAGTGCTATCAAAGCTTGGCTGCATAGTCCAATAACCGCGAACCGAAGTAATCAAAGCGCTATTATCTTTATTATCGATCTCATTCGCCAACTGATTGGTCGTCGGCAAAATAAACTGATTAATAATCAGCGCTAAGATGACAAATATTAAGGCAGGTTGTAGCACCCAGCCCACGATACGATAGACACTGACGCCGGAGGCGCGCATCACGACCAGCTCGCTTTTATTGGCCAGTAGCCCTAGACCAACCACCGCGCCAAGCAGCGCTCCGGTCGGAATAAACTCCTCCAAAAAGTACGGCGAGCGATAAAAGATATATTTAAGCGCCTCGCTCATAGTATAGCTATCACTCAACGAATCAAGCTCAGACAAATAAGAAAATAATACTTGTAGCGCCCATAAGCCCACTACCGCTGCAACTATCGCTAACAGCGCATTAAGCTTGACGTAACGGCTGAGCACCTTTAGGTTGTTTGGTTTTTTGGCTAATGTCAGCGTCTTATTTTTGGAGGTAGATAACGAGCGCATTATAACGACCCTCCATTTGACTTGTTATTAGCGTCAGTATTAACCTCTTCTTTCGCACTAGAGCGAAAACGCAGACGGTGCTGAATGCGGCTGCCCCAGTTCAGATATAGCGCTAAGGCCATAAAGCCTATGATTAGCCAAGCGTATGAGAAGACACTGACGCTGCCTTTAGCGACGGCGTTTTTCAGAGAAATTATCCCAAGCGCGCAGCTGACAAATAATAAAATCGCCGGAAACAGTCGTAACCAGCGACCTTGGCGTGGTTTGACTTGTGCCAATGGTATCGCTAACATCGGCGCGATAATCATCAGCCAAGGCAGAGCAAAGCGATAACCCAGCTCCCCTTGAGCGGCGCGCCTAGCCTCCATATTAGCGGTGCTACCCGTTGCCGCTTGCCATAAAGGAGCGATCGCTTGCGTCTCGATATTTTCCTCAGTGACCACTTCTTTTGGCGACTCTGTCAAAGTGATACGGTAACGATCGAAGCCTACTTGATTGTATTTTAGACTACCAGCGCCGACCTCATAGCGTCGACCTTGAAACAGGTCCAATTGCGTGACGCCGCTGGCACTATTCTCAACTTGCTTTGCACTTTTGGCCAAGGTGATAGTGTCTTTTGTAATTTGCTGATTGGTATTATCGGTTAACGATTTTGGCAACTTATCAAGCGGTAATTGCTCAGCTAATGCAGCGCTTTCAGTCAGTTGGGCAGTATCCGCTGTGGCATTATTATCTACTGTAGAGGGCTTGATAGCTGGGCCAGATTGGATAAGCACCACGTCTTGTAATTGACTTTTATCATCACTGAGGCTGCCGACATACAAATGATAATTACCACTACTAATAAACTCTTTGGGCCGGATAAGATCAAAAGCGCTAGTCAACGCTTGCTGCTGCCAAACACTCTCAGAGGAGCGTACCCCCCATGGTTTACCGACTATAGATAATGCCGCTTCTGCTACAAACAGCGCTAGGATAAGAGGCGTAATCAAGCGTCCAAGCTTACCTCTTGAGACGCCGCTGGCATTGATGACCGCCATTTCTTGATCGACATAGAGGCGACCAAACACTAACATCAAGGCGATAAAGAACGATAGCGGTAAAATAAGCTCTAAAAAGTAAGGTAAGTTATAGCCGATAATAGTGAACAACAAACTGATATCCAAACGTCCTTCGGCAGCGATGCCAAAGTAACGAATCAGCCGACCACCGAGCATCATCACCACTAAAAACCCCAATACCAAAGCAGTAGTGGAGGCGACTTGACGGGTCATGTAGCGGCGTAATATCACAATAAAGACTCTTAGATAAAGGTTAGGATTGGCGCGGGTCATTGTACCTGTATAACCAGCCTCTTTCTTATTTTTTGGATGAATGTGGATAGGCCAGTATAAGCGGCAAACATAACTGCTAATGCTAGCATGTTTTTATGATAGATGACGGTGAAAAGTGTGCAAAAGTACCGCAAGCTCTTTAGCTAAACAGTCACAAATAACATTATCTAACCCTTGCAGAACAAACGCGCTATCATCGATATGTTAGACTATAATCCAAGCCCAGTAGGTTTATTAGCTAGGTCTATCAGCGAGGTTTATTCAAGCCTTTGACCTCACTAATCTTTTTATCATAATTCTAATAAGGACCGTCATATATGAATATCAAATTAACCGCGCAGCTACCAAAAACGCATACTCAAAAAATACTAAAAAAAGCAGCCAAAGATAAAGACTCTAGCTGTCTAGTCATCTTAGTCGATAATGATAAAAACATTCTTGCCAAAGAAGCACTAGCTGATTACGAACAGCGTATCGAGCAGCTAATCGAAGTGGCGCATTTTAGTGGAAAAGCTTGCGAAACGGTCACTGACTACGCCTTAGCAGGGGACAAAAAAACCAGCAAACAAAACCCATTACAGCTGTTATTAGTAGGCGTAGGCGATACCAATAAGCTTAATCATAGCGTACTACAAAAAGTCGCCAAGACCATCTATCAATCGACTCATAAGCGCGTCTCCTCTATCACCATCGCCGTAGGTAACGCTCTAGAAGAGAATGAATTTGGTCAATTTGCGCTTAATCTATTAGCCGCAACTTATCGTTTTGATAAATATAAGTCTGAGCAAACCACGCCCGTATTGAGTGATATCTACCTATTAGCTGACGATAGTTTACAGTCAGCGCTAGACTTTGCGCAGTCGGTATTTATCGGTCAAAGCTTGACTCGTGATGTGGCTAATGAGCCGGGCAATATCTGCTTTCCAGCGTTTATGGCCGAGCAAGCACAAGAGCTTGGTAAAAAATACTCTGATGTGCTAAAGGTCACTGTATTAGGTGAAGAGGAGATGTCAGCGCTAGGTATGAACTGCTTTTTAGCGGTCTCTAAAGGCTCAGTAAAGGAAGGCAAGCTAGTGATTATGGAATATCAAGGCCAGTCGAAATTTACTGCTAAGGGTGCTAACAGCGCGGCAAAAGTCACTGGCGGTATCAAAGCCATCGCCGATAAGCTCCCTATCAAAGCGGCTAAAAAATCAGCCAAAGTTGCCGATCAATCAAGTGAGTACAGCGCTGATGCGCCTATCGTCTTAGTAGGCAAAGGCGTGACCTTTGACTCAGGCGGTATCTCAATCAAGCCAGGTGCGGCGATGGACGAGATGAAATTTGATATGGGCGGTTCTGCGGCGGTGCTAGGTACTATACAAGCCTTATGTGAAGCGCGTTTGCCTATCAACGTCGTCGGCGCTCTTGCTTGTGCAGAAAATATGCCATCAGGGGAAGCGACGCGTCCG
The DNA here is from genome assembly GCF_040371085.1 of Psychrobacter sp. AH5. NCBI lineage: Bacteria > Pseudomonadati > Pseudomonadota > Gammaproteobacteria > Moraxellales > Moraxellaceae > Psychrobacter > Psychrobacter sp. AH5. The sequence goes on along the minus strand of NZ_JAMBMT010000001.1, from coordinate 2,808,067 downwards.
GGTGATATCATCAAAGCGATGAATGGTAAGTCGGTTGAGATTCTAAATACCGATGCCGAAGGCCGTTTGGTATTGTGTGATACGCTGTGCTACGTGCAGCAAAACTATCAGCCAAAAGCGATCATTGATGTGGCTACTTTGACGGGCGCTTGCGTAGTCGCTCTAGGTCACGTGCGCTCAGCGGTGTTTAGTAATGATGAAGATGTGCTGTTTAGCTTAGAAAACGCTAGCAACCAATCCGGCGATCTTATCTGGCATATGCCGCTTGATGACGAGTATCAATCCTTGCTTGACTCGCCTATCGCCGATATGCAAAATATCGGTGGTAAAGGCGCAGGCGCGGTAACCGCCGCTTGCTTCTTATCGCGCTTTATTGAGGAAGGTCAAGCATGGGCGCATTTGGATATTGCTGGTACCGCTTGGCTTTCAGGTAAAGAAAAAGCCGCTACTGGTCGTCCTGTGCCGCTATTTATGCAATATCTAAAAAACTGTGCAGATATGGCATAATAGTTAATTTATAATTAACTTAAAAAACAGGTAAGCAAAAATGCTTAAGTACTTAAAATGTCAAAACTAAAAGTTAGTTTTTATGTGTTAAGCGCGAATAAAGCCCAAGATTTCTTGGGCTTTATTTGTCAGCTGACTCAGACCGCGTTGAACAAGAGCTCGCAGTCGCTTATTATCTTGACTGACAATGAAGAGCGGCTCATTGAGCTTGATGAAGTCCTATGGGCAAATGATGCAGCAAGCTTTATCCCGCATCAGCGGCTCAGCGCTGAAGTTAGTGCCTCAAATGCTAATTCTGTAGCGCCAGTGCTACTGTCTCAGCAATTACCGCCAAATTTCAGTGGTATCGTTATCAATACTACCGCGCGTCCAGTTAATGACTTTATAGCCGCCACTAGTAATGTGTTAGTGAGCCGTATCCTTGAGATTATCCTACCTGATGACACCAGCGTCGCTCAAGGACGCCAAAAATACAAATACTATCAACAGCTTGATTATGAGTTGACTCATTTTAAAGTCTAAAACCAGTGAAGTTTTTATATCTTGCTGTAGTTCAAACTTTTCAATATCTTTAACTACCTCATTTTTATATCTCATCTATTTATTGACAGTTACTGTTATATATCATCAAACGCATAGAGCAGAGTATTAGGCGAATATCATAAAAAATGCTAATATCTGTCGATTATATTATCCTTATGTAACTTTCTTACTGTGGTTTTTATTAGAGGTATAAAGATGCGCTCATTGATAGCGATGTATCAGCGAATAGGCCTAGTGCCACTGATTATTGTAGGTTTAGTTTTAGGAGTATTAATCGGTTGGTTAGCGCCTAGTGCCGGTATTGCTTTGGGCTTGCTTGGCACCTTGTTTGTTGGTGCATTAAAAGCAGTAGCGCCTATCTTAGTTTTTGTATTAGTGATGGCCGCTATCAGTAAACAGCGCAGTGGTAACGAGGTCTACGTCAAGCCTGTGCTTATTATGTATCTCTTTGGCACTTTTTTGGCAGCATTAACAGCCGTTGGAGCAAGCTTTTTGTTCCCAATCGAGATGATTTTGGTCAATGCCGATATCGAACAAGTACCGCCTGCTAATCTCAAAGAAGTATTAACCAATTTATTAATGAGTTTAGTCGCAAACCCTGTCAATGCCGTAGCTAATGCCAATTATATCGGTATCTTAGCTTGGGCGCTGATTATTGGTTTTGCGCTACGTCAAGCCAGTGATACCGCGCGTACTGTCGTAAGCGATTTTGCAGATGCCATCTCACAAGTGGTTAAGTGGGTGATTGCCCTTGCGCCTTTTGGTATTTTAGGTTTGGTCGCCAATACTGTCGCTGAGACAGGTTTTGAGGCTCTAAAAGGCTATGCCAATATTTTGATGGTGCTCGTCGGTTGTATGCTATTTATCGCGCTAGTCGCCAACCCTTTAATCGTATTTGTCAAAACGGGCAAAAACCCTTATCCGCTGGTCTTTACTTGCCTGCGTGAGTCTGGGATTACCGCCTTTTTTACCCGCTCATCTGCGGCCAATATTCCTGTCAATATGAACCTTGCGCGCAAACTTGATCTACACGAAGATACTTATTCGGTGACTATTCCGCTTGGCGCTACTATCAATATGGCGGGCGCGGCGATTACTATTAATGTGTTAACCTTGGCGGCAGCGCATACTTTGGGTATCGAGGTAAGCTTTGCCTCAGCCTTGCTGCTAAGCTTGGTGGCGACCGTTAGTGCAGGCGGTGCCTCAGGTGTACCGGGTGGCTCCTTATTACTGATTCCTTTAGCAGCAAGTTTATTTAGTATTCCAAACGATATCGCTATGCAAGTGGTGGCTGTCGGCTTTATTATCGGTGTCATTCAAGACTCAGCAGAGACCGCACTGAACTCATCAACCGATATATTATTTACAGCGGCGGCAGATCCCAAATACGCGCGTTAATAAATAGCTATCAGACGAAAAAGGGCCCAAATGGGCTCTTTTTTTGGACATTTAGTGACTATTGCCGCTATTGCATTTATTTAAAAGTTTCAATATCGACTTCTATCATCTGAGTATCATTATCCCACTGACGTTTGAATTGACGCAGTTGCTCGACTTCATCTAATAGCTCAAGTATCAAGCCAATAGCTGGTACGCTGGCTTCAAAATCACGGCTAAGACGCGCAGCACGGCGCACTGTCGTCAGCTGATAGCCTGTGAATTGCTTACTCTCAGGGATATCATACTCGATGATATTTTCTTCTATCAAAGCCACAATCCATTGCGGCTCTTGACCACAAGCAGATACTAGCTCATCGAAACTCATAATTATGTCGGTTAATTCAGGCGATTGTTTCATCATTATTATCCTCGTTTATGCTTTATATCATCTCTTTAGTCCTACCAGTTTTTTGGCTGGATTAGCGACTGATATTAGTATTTTTAAGGGCTTGTTTGAGCTGCTCATAAGCTTGCTTAGCCGCCTCAGTAGTCACCTCTGGATTGACAATATTTAGTGTTAAGTACAAATCTCCAGCAGATTTGGCTGGAATACCTTTGCCTTTTAGCCGCAAATTGCTGCCCGATTTACTGTTACTTGGAATAGTAACGCCTAAAGTTCCAGCAGGCGTAGTGACATTGATTTTTTCGCCTAAAGCGGCTTCCCAAGGTGTTATATTTACCGTTTGATAAACATCAGCGCCCTCTAAGCGAATATTGGCGGCATGAGTTATTTTTACTTTTAGGAATAAATCACCGTTTTGACCATCGCCAATGCCAGCTGCTCCCTGTCCTGCCAAACGAATTTGCTTACCATCAGTGATACCTTTAGGAATTTTTATCTTAAGGGTTTTGTTATCGTAGCTGACGCTACCATTAGGCTGACGCACCGGTACGTTCAACTTAATACTATAATCATCGCCGCTGTAGACGGATGCTAGATCGACATTGATCTCGGCGTGCTGATCTTGACCTTTGCTATCGTGCATACCAAAACCACCACCGAATTGATCAAAGCCACTTTGACCGCCAGCCGATTGACTGCCAGCTGAGCCGCGCGCGCCGCGACCAAATGCAGAGAAGATATCATCGAAACGAAAGCCGCCACTACCAAACGCCTCGCCTTCACCAAACTGATCTTTGATATCCTCCCAGCGAAATCCGCCCTGCGCGCCGCCTGATTGTCCGCCAAAACCACCAAAACCACCCGCGCCGGCTTGGCCAGCAAACGGATTATCAAGCATGGCATCGTACTCGCTACGCTTATCTTTATCTCTAAGCGTCTCATAAGCGTTATTAATCTCAGCAATCTTACTATCTGCGTCTGGATCGTCACTGACATCAGGATGGTATTGACGCACTAATTTGCGATATTTTTTTTTGATATCGGCATCTGTGGCGTCTTTTTTCACTCCTAAAATATCATAGTAATTTTTTTCAGCCATTATTTTTCCTTATACTTTTATTTAACGGGTTGTTATTCAAAATCTATAAAGCTGCAATCGTCTGTTTCTATAATAAGACTTTTTTCTATAATTTCAATTTTAGTCTTTAGCTGATACCTAGTTATTATTCAAACTGATTCTTTGTATTTACAGCTAGATTTAAGTTTATCATTTACATTGTATAAAAATCTTTAAGATGATAACTTCGCTTATTTATCAGTAGTTTACAATGTAACTGCAATTTGACTCAGTCGATTTTTTACACATCTGTAAGGCTATAGTAAGCTTTATCTTGTAGACTACCTGCCATGTTTACACTCATAGGGAGCGTAAATAATATAGGCAAGAGTAGCTGTCTATCTTATCAATTACATATAGGTATTGAATGTCTTATTTAATCAAGTCTTTAGTTATCATGTTGTCACTGGCGTTAAGTACTACTGTTTTTGCTGGTAATACTAGCTATTACGGTAGTAAGTTTCACGGTAAGCGTACCGCTAGCGGTAGCATCTTCAATATGAACGCTTTGACGGCGGCACACAAAACCTTACCTTTTGGAACTAAGGTAGAAGTGACTAATAAAAAGACAAAGCAGAGCGTGATAGTGAAAATCACCGATAGAGGCCCTTTTACCAAAGGACGTATTCTTGATTTATCTAAAGCCGCTGCTGGTAAAATAAACTGCCAACTTTGTACCACTAGTATGAAGATATTATCTTACGGTGATGGCAAGTATCGTCGACAGTAAGTCCATAGACTGTCATCTGGTAACCACACCATTGATTGTAATAAAAAAAGGAGAGCCTATGCTCTCCTTTTTTTTGTGTTAAAAACATCTTTATATTTTAGCCAAAATCCGCTTCCATCTCTTCTAAGTGGGTCATCGCTAATAATAAGCTTTCCTCAGCATCACTATGCTGCTGCTGCAATAAGGCCTGCTCATCGAGTAGTTTAAGCAAGTTCGCTTTACGATGCTCTTCGTATAGCTCAGTGTCGGCTAACTGAGTCTCTAAACGAGCAAGCTGTTTATCAAGTAAAGCCAAACGCTTTTCTGTCTCTTCAATCTCGCGGCGAATGGGCGCGGTCAATTTGCGCCGCTCAGCGGCTAGTTTACGCTGCTCTTCTTTGCTCAAACTACTACTTGCAGGACTGGGCATAGCGGCATTTTTATTTGCGCCTTTTTGCTCCTCTTTGCTTTGTTGTTTACTAGCATTAGCAGCGTTAGTAGTAGCGCTTGTTTCACGTGAAACAAACTGCTTAGCTTCTTTTTTACTTTTAGCTTTTTTGTCGCTATTTTTATCTTGCGAATTTTCTTGCTTACGCTTCTCCGCTAGCCACTTACCGTAATCGCTGATATCACCTTTAAATTCATCTATCTGCCCATCGTGCACCAAATATAGCTCATCACAAACGTTAGCGATTAGCTCGCGATCATGCGAGACGAGTACTACCGCGCCTTTAAACCCTTGTAAAGCTAGGGTCAAAGCTTGACGCATCTGTAAGTCTAAATGGTTGGTTGGCTCATCAAGTACCAACACATTAGGACGCTGCCAAACGATAAGCGCTAAAGTCAAACGCGCGCGCTCGCCGCCAGAGAACAGCTCACTGATAGTGTCGATGCGATCGCCGCGAAAGTCAAAGCTGCCCAAAAAAGCGCGTAAAACGGCATCTGAGGTCTTGCCAGCCAGACGGCGTAGCATTTGCATTGGCGTTGCCTCGCTATCCAAAGCATCCATTTGATGCTGATTAAAGTAGCCCAATTTGAGAGTGTCAGAGACTTGGTAGTTGCCTGATAAAATACCAAGCTCGCCTACTAACGCTTTAATTAAAGTCGATTTACCAGCGCCATTCATACCGAGCAGACCTAGACGCGTATCTGGCGTCACTTGCACATTGGCATTATAAAGTAGCGGCGTGTCGCTATAGCCAATATCAGCTTTAGTGAGCTCAATCAGCGGCGAGCTCATGTGCGCCGGTTCATAAAACGAGAAAGAGAAAGGATTATCTGCCATCATCGGTGATAGCTCCGCCATACGCTCTAATTGCTTGATGCGGCTTTGGGCTTGCTTAGCTTTACTGGCTTTGGCACGAAAACGGCGGATAAAATCATCTAAGTGCGCGCGCGTTTCTTGCTGCTTTTCATACGCTTGTTGCTGCTGCGCCATACGCTCATGACGGGTACGAATAAACTGCTGATAATTACCGGTGTACATAGTGATTTTTTGTTGTTCAACGTGCAAGATATGACCAACGGTGGCATCCAAAAAGGTCTGATCGTGCGAGATGACGATGACCAAACCAGTAAAGGCGTTAATCCAAGTCTCAAGCCATAAAATAGCGTCTAAGTCCAAATGGTTGGTGGGCTCATCGAGTAGCATAAGATCAGCGCGGCTCATCAAGGTCTTAGCCAGGTTTAAACGCATGCGCCAACCGCCTGAAAAGCCCTCTACCGGCTGCTCATGCTGACTGGTCTTAAAACCTAGACCCGCCATAATTTGAGCCGCTTTAGTTGGTGTACTATAGCCATCAATCTCGTCGAATTGTTGATAAAGTATAGGAATTTGCTCATCGCTAACGGTGCTTAAATCACTCAACGCTTCATTAAGCTGATACCACTGCTCATCACCGCTGAGCACATAATCGATAGCGGTTTGACTACTAGCGCCCACTTCCTGCGCCATATGTGCTACTTGCCAGCTGTCCGGAATACTGATCTCACCTTTATCGAGCGTCACCTCAGTATCGCCTGTACCCATTTGCGTCAATAATAAAGCAAACAAAGTAGATTTACCGGTGCCGTTATTGCCCGTCAAGCCAATCTTGTGGTTAGGATGCAGCTGAAAACTGGCATCTGCAAATAACACACGGCCATCACGGCGAACACTGACGTCTTTGAATTCGATCATAGGGGTTTTTGTCTCAAGGGTTTAAAGATTTAAATTGGCGGCTATTATTTCAAACGCTTAGCCGATAGGCAAACTATTAAATAACTATCTCATTTTTAACTGTTTTATAAAGACTTAGCGGCTTAGTTTCAATGGTCAATCAAAGCAGATAGCCTTAGCAGTCTTGATAAATTAACAGCCGCCCCAATTATGATATACTGCCAAAATACTACTGACATCAGGCAGTTAAGTATCAGCCAATGAGGTAATTATGACGACATTAACCACTCAATATGATCCCAGCTCAAGTCAGCCTGTCGATCCTACTCTCCTCCATCTTACCGATAACGCCGCAAAAAAAGTACGCCGTCTACGCGAAGAAGAAGGCGATAACGAGCTTATGCTACGCGTTTATGTGACGGGCGGCGGCTGCTCAGGCTTCTCTTATGGTTTTAGATTCGATAGTGAATTGGGGGAAGATGATGCCAACTTCGATAATGGCGATGTCACTTTAGTCATTGACTCACTAAGCTATCAGTATCTGCAAGGCTCAACGGTTGATTATACCGAAGGCTTAGAGGGCGCGCGTTTTGTAGTGACCAATCCTAATGCCACTACTACCTGCGGCTGTGGTTCGTCGTTTTCTATTTAGTATTGGGATAAGCTAATATTTTGCTAGGATAATCGTTATAAAGGCATCTATTTACGCTGTGAATAGATGCTTTTTTGGCTGGATAAAATACCCAAGCTTCTCTAAGCCTGAGCTGTGATATTCACTTACTTTGCATGGCCTGATGCTAAGCCATCATTAAGTATTGAAGGTTACTCAATTTGTAAGCGCCCGTGGTTTTTGGCTTATCTTTGGGCTAAACTGACTGCTCTATCTATGCCAAAATTAGATACTAAAATTAGATGCCAAAATACAGTAGTAAAACAGATAATAAATAACGTACCGAACTAACCCCTATTTTGAGCAAATCCCAGTTGATTATTGCTCTGCCATAATGAATAACAATAGATGAATACTATGAGTAATATTGCAACTAGCGCTGAGAGCTTAAGTCGTGAACCATTAAGTAACTTTGATAGCTTTAAAATACCGGACTGGTTTGATAGCCAATTATTAGTGGGTATGCTACGCGGTATCGAAAAAGAGGGCTTACGGGTTAGAGCGGATGGGTTTTTGGCACAGACGCCGCATCCCTCCAAGCTTGGCTCAAAGCTCACTCACCCGTTCATCACCACCGATTATTCTGAGAGCTTGCTTGAGCTGATCACTGATCCTAGAGGTACGCCAAAAGATACTTTGGCTATGCTGCGTCAATTACACGTACTGGTCTATCAAGCGCTGCCAGAGGGCGAGCTGATGTGGCCGTTATCTATGCCTTGTATGCTATCGAGCAACGATGAAGATATTCCGCTAGCCGATTATGGTAGCTCAAACACCGGTAAGCTCAAAACGCTGTATCGTAGTGGTCTTGGTATTCGCTATGGACGCCGTATGCAAACCATCGCCGGTTTGCATTATAACTTATCCTTTGGTGATGGCTTGTTTGCGCATTGGCAAACTAAGCTGCCTGCTGCAAAATCTCAAAGCCTGATAGAGTTTAAAAACGATAAGTATTTGGGACTGATTCGCAACTTTAAGCGCTTGACGAGCTTAGTGCTTTATTTATTAGGCGCCAGTCCAAGCGTCTGTCCTTGTTTTATTGCTGGCCGCGAGCACGATCTTGAGCTGATGAACGACTCGACTTATTATAAGCCGACCGCTACTAGTCTACGCATGGGCAAGCTTGGCTATACCAATAGCGTGCAAGAGCACTTAGATATCCGTTATAACAATTTACCCGAATATATCGCAGGCCTGCGCCGAGCGATACAAACGCCGCACGCTAGTTTTAGCGCACTTGGTCTAAATGACGATAATGGCAATCCTATTCAGATCAACGATCATATCTTGCAGATTGAGAACGAATACTATAGCCCTATCCGCCCCAAACAAATCGCTCTTCGCGGGGAAACACCAACTGAAGCCTTAGAGCGCCGCGGTATCGCTTATGTTGAGTTTCGAGCGATAGATTTAGACCCTTATAGTGATGTCGGTATTCGCCTCTCTAGCGCCTGCTTTTTGGAAGTCATGGCGCTGTATTGTCTACTTAGTGAGTCGCCAGATTTGATGCCTGAGGAAGAAGAGGAGCTTGCGATCAATCTTGAGCGCGTGGTCAATGAGGGACGCCTTGATAATTTGCATATTCTTAATAACGGTACTGAGCAGTCGCTACAGGACTGGATGCTTGCGCACCTAAATAGTATGCAGCCACTAGCGGCGTTGCTTGACGCTCATCATGGCGGCAATGACTACCGCGCTGCTGTTGCGCTCATGCAAGGTAAAGCTGGCAACTCTGAGTCTACTATCTCAGCACAGGTCAATGCAGATAGCAAACGTTTAGGCAGCCTTTGGCAGCTAGGCTTTACTTTGGCCAATCAGCATCGTGATGCCATACTACAGCATACTTTGAGCCCAAATATCCAAGCTAAATACGAGGTGGTCGCTGAGAAATCGCTATTGCAGCAAGCAGAGCTTGAAGCCAATGAGACCGAAGACTTTATGGACTTTATTGAGCAGTATCGCTAATACTAATGACTGACTTATTCTAAATGCTGGTTAATGACTTCTTTTAAATGTCAGTTAATGAATTCTTTTATCCAAGAGTATTTATTTCATGCAAAGCCTAACCTCTTATCGTAGTTTGCAAGTATCTCTAGTTTTAGCCGCCGCTATTGGTATGGGCTATGCCTTGTTGTTTTTGCAGCAGCATCTAGGGCTTTCTCCTTGCCCGCTCTGTGTTTTTCAGCGTATTGGTCTGATGATAATGGGCGGTTTTGCGCTAATAGCGGCTTTATTTAATCCTCGATCAAAACTTGTCAAACTAGGCTTGTGGCTAGGGAGTTTACTCGGTATTGGCTGGGCGACTGGGGTTGCTGCGCGCCATGTCTGGCTACAGCACCTACCTGCTGATCAAGTGCCTTCTTGTGGGCCTGGTCTAGATTATTGGCTTGATACCCTGCCTATGAATGAAGTGCTCAATCAAGTGTTTGCCGGTTCTGGCGAATGTGCGGTAGTAGATTGGAGCTTTTTGGGACTGAGTATTCCAGAGCAATCTGTAATATTTTTTAGCTTATTAATCGTTATACACTTATTACTATTATTTCGTATTATGCGTCCTATAACCTAATCATCATTATTGCTAACAAAAAGAGAACATTATAGTAATTCCATTTTGGTATCTTATATTCAAAATTATCTCTTAATCTAGAATAAGCAATGGTCTGTTTATTATAGGCTTATAATTGCTAATTAGCAGTTAGCTAAGACAAAGTCTGTATTTAATCATGACATATTGCAACATTCATCATCCCGAATAAAGTTAAAATAAATAACAACCTTTATTAGTAAAGCTGATATATAAGATTGGCTATTACTTAAATTCTATTTGTTTGCTGTTGGTATGCTCATGATTTATTCTTTTTTTAATTCAGCTACAATAACCGCCAAAAGCCGTTCTAATTCGGCTTTAAAGGTACTGTTGCCCTTATCTTTTGGAGTATTGTTATTAGGCTGTGATAGTCATTCCTCATCTCCTACTCCCGACAAAAAAATGATATCTACACCCATCAATGACAGTAAGCAAAATGCCGATATCAGTGCTAAACCAAATAATGCTAGTGATTTAGAGTCCGATTTGGCCGATAGTATAGAAGGCGAGTCGCTTATTAACGCGGCCAAATCAGATAGAAAATCAGCGACCAACTCGCTTAATGACTCACAGCTAGCCAGTAGTAATAAAATGCAAGCCACCCTTATCGGTGATTACACCGGTATTATGCCCTGCGATTTTTGTGATAGTACGCAGGTGCTGCTAAATTTGTTTGCCGATGGCTCAGTAGTGAAGACTAGTGTCTATAATAATCCGCAAAAACCTACCGCTTCTTTGACTGAAAATGGTATTTATCGCCAAGATAACGATACTATTACTATCGTTTATGACGATCAACGCATTGAGAACTACGTCATTGAGAACAATCATTTGGTGCTATTGGATGAGGATAAGATAGCTGACATTGACTATACTTTGTCACGCAAATAAAGACACTAGCTTGATCTATATAAATGGCTAGTAGATGATTACTCTTTGTTATCCCTATTCCATCATTCGCCTATATTCTAGGCGTTTTTTTACGCGCTTTTATTGGTTATCTATTAGCCTTTACTTTACAATAATGGCCTGATTAAGCCCTCTATTCACTTTATTTGATGCGAAACCTCTATGCATATTCATATTCTTGGTATTTGTGGTACTTTTATGGGCTCGCTAGCCTTATTAGCCCGAGATCTTGGCCATACGGTGACCGGCTCCGATGCCAATGTCTATCCGCCGATGTCTACTCAATTACAAGAAGCTGGCGTGACCATTATGGAAGGTTACCACGCCAAGCATTTGCAGCCAGCCCCTGATTTGGTAGTGGTCGGTAATGCAATGAAACGCGGTATGGAAGTGGTTGAATATATGCTAGATAAAGGGCTGCGCTACACCTCAGGACCGCAGTTTTTGTCCGAAGAAGTTTTGCAATCGCGTCATGTGCTAGCGGTAGCGGGAACTCATGGCAAGACTACCACCACCACTATGCTCGCTTGGATATTGCATTATGCGGGTATCGATGCAGGATTTTTGATAGGCGGCGTGCCTCTAGTTGATACTGAGGATCAGCGCTTGCAGCAAGTATTTGCGCATAGTAGTTACTTAGGAGCAGCCAGCCAACCGTCTCATATAACCGCTACCGATGCTGAGGCTAAAGCGTCAAATACAGGCTATTTTGTCATTGAAGCGGACGAGTACGATTCAGCTTTTTTTGATAAACGCTCAAAGTTCGTTCATTATCGTCCGCGTACTGCTATTTTGAATAATTTAGAATTTGATCATGCCGATATTTTCGCCGATCTAGGCGCTATTCAAACCCAGTTTCATCATATGCTGCGGATGATACCTAGCAGCGGTCAAATCATTATGCCTGCCGATACACAGAGCTTAGAGGAAACGCTAGCCAAAGGCGTATGGACACCGGTATGGCGTACTACTATTGCTAATAATGATAATCAGCACTTACAAAATGCAGCGGCTAATAGCGACTGGCAAGCCAAACTACTCAGTGCTGATGGCAGTCAATTTGAGATCAGCTTTAATGGTTTGGATAAAGAAAATACTGAACCGTTAGCCAATAATGCTACAGGTGTTGTCGATTGGACGATGAATGGCATTCATAACGTTAATAATGCGCTTGTTGCCGTCGCTGCTGCTTATAATGTAGGCGTAAGCATTAAGAGCGCATGTGCCGCCTTATCAGCCTTTGCTGGTATTAAACGGCGCATGGAGCGGATCGGCGAGGTGAATGATATCTTAGTCTTTGATGATTTTGCTCATCATCCGACGGCGATTACCACTACTTTAGATGGCGCCAAGAAGAAACTAGTGGGACGAAAGGTTTGGGCGATTATCGAGCCGCGTAGCAATACGATGAAAATGGGCATTCACCAAAAGAGCCTAGCGCCTTCAGCGGCTTTAGCCGACTATACGCTGTGGTACGAGCCAAGCGGTCTTGAGTGGGGACTCAAAGAAGTCATTGAACAAGCAAAAACTAATGATTTAAGCCTAAACCCTCAGCAAGTGCTCAGTAGTACCGAAGCTATTATTGAGCATATTACTACGCATGCCAATGCTGGCGACGCTATTATTATCATGTCAAACGGTGGTTTTGAAGGTATTCATGAGCGCTTGTTATTGGCATTAACTAACTAATGCAGCGACTTTGTGCTTACTTTTTAACAATGCCTTTACCAATATAGCCCATAGAATAGCAAATCCGCTTTATTTATCACATAGCCTCTACACTAATAACATTTTGCGCTTAGTCTTATTATTAGGAAGCTACTACAATTTAATTATTCATTTAGTAACTAGAATAATTGGTGGTGTTTTAAAAAGTATGCTGGCGATAAAAGTCAATAAGAAATCTATGCTAAGTTCTCTGATTCTATAGGGCTTTCAAGGCTTCAAAAATTGTTCAAATTTTAATCAGCATACTTTTTGACACACCACCGAATAATTAAATTAGGAGAATAAAAATGGGTTTTATATGGATGATTATTGTAGGCTTAGTAGCGGGTCTTTTAGCACGAGCCATCAAACCAGGTAATGATGCGATGGGCTGGATAATGACTATTGTGCTTGGTATCGTTGGTGCGATGCTTGGCGGCTTCTTAGCTAGTTTGATCGGTATTGACGCTGATGGCGGCTTTACTGGTCTGATATTCTCAGTTATCGGCGCTATCATCCTACTCTTCTTGTATGAGATGATTATGAATAGACGCCGGATATAAATAGGCTCATTTAATCATTATTAATCAAAGCACTCATAGCAAAAAGACCTTACTAAGATAAGGTCTTTTTTATTGCTCTACTAAGGGGTTAAATTAACTTGAAGTCATTGATAATCGTTACTTTTGTCCCCATTATACCTTATAATAACGCCCATTCTATTTGCACTACTGAGGTGAGCCGCTATGGCAGTACTCCCTATTCTTAGCTATCCTGATCCGCGTTTGCGTACTATTGCTACGCCTGTCAAAGAAGTCGATGCTGAGATCAAAACGCTGATCAGCGATATGATTGAAACGATGTATGACGCTGAAGGTATCGGTTTAGCCGCGTCGCAAGTTGATCGCCATATTCAGCTTATTGTGATGGATTTGTCCGAAAACAAAGATAAGCCTATGGTATTTATCAATCCTAAGGTCACGCCTTTAGTCGAAGAAAAACAGCCCTACGAAGAAGGCTGTCTCTCCGTTCCTGAGGTTTATGACAAAGTTGAGCGTCCTACTAAAGTACGCATTGAAGCTTTGGATGCTGAGGGTAACGCTATTGATGAGATAGCAGAGGGCTTATTAGCGGTCTGTATTCAGCACGAAATGGATCATCTAAACGGGGTGATATTCGTCGATTACTTATCGCGCCTAAAACAAACGCGCGCGCGTGATAAAGTCAAAAAAGTGTTAAAGATTCGCGAAAAACAAAACGATACGGCTAGTAAGCAGTCACAAGCTATTAACGTCTAATGGGCTATTAATGAAGTGTAAACGAAGATTTATCGTCTTCGTCTGCACTTTTTTTTTGCGCAGAGTTTGTTAGCTATTACCTATTTTGTAATTTTTATCTTCAATAAAGGTTCACTATTATGACCATGATTAAAATTAATCAGTATTTTGACCAGCCTGCTTGGGGCAAATTTACCAAAGCGGCTGAGGGTCGCGAAACCCCGTTTTTGGTCGTAGACCTTAGCCGTATTAAGACAAAATATGAGGAGATGGTCGGCCATTTTCCCAAGGCAAAAATCCATTATGCGATGAAAGCTAGCCCTGCGGTAGAGGTGATTAAGCTACTCGCCGATTTGGGCTCAAACTTTGACTGTGCCTCTATTTATGAGCTAGATCGAGTGCTTGATTGCGGCGTAGAGCCTGAGCGTATCTCTTACGGTAATACCATCAAAAAAGCCGAGCATGTTAAATACGCTTTTGAGAAAGGTGTGACTTTATATTCAACAGATTCTGAGGCTGATCTAAAGAATATTGCTAAGTATGCACCCGGCTCAAAAGTGTTTGTACGCATCTTAGTACAAGGTTCTGAGACGGCAGAGTGGCCGTTGTCACGTAAGTTTGGCTGTCACCCTGATATGGCGATTGACTTATTGGTTCAGGCCAGAGAGCTTGGCCTAAACCCTTATGGTATCTCTTTCCATGTCGGCTCTCAACAAAAAGACGTCGCCGCTTGGGACGATGCTATTGCTAAGGTCAAATATATGTTTGACTGGATGAAAAACGAGGAAGATATTAAGCTACAAATGATCAATCTAGGCGGCGGCTTCCCTACTAATTATCTAAGCGAGGTCAACCCGCTACAAGTCTATGCCACTGAGATTAAGCGCTACTTGTCAGAGGATTTCAGTGAAGAGGATATGCCGGAGATTATCCTAGAGCCAGGCCGCTCATTGGTCGGTGGCTCTGGGGTTTTGGTCAGTGATGTGGTGCTGATATCACGTAAGTCCCATACTGATTTAACGCGCTGGGTCTATACTGATGTGGGACTGTTCCAAGGTTTGATTGAGACGCTAGGTGAAGCGATTAAATATCCGGTCTATACGCCAAAGATGGAAACCTCAACGAGCGAGGGTACAGTAGTATTAGCGGGGCCGACTTGTGATTCGACTGATATTATGTATGAAGAAGCGGGTTATCAGCTGCCAGAGGAGCTTGAGATTGGCGATAAGATTTATTGGCTCACTACGGGCGCTTATACCAACTCTTACTCCTCGGTTGAGTTCAACGGTTTTCCGCCGTTAGAAGTGGTTTATATTGATTAATAGCTAGTAGATTAGCCCATAATTTAAGAAATGAAAGCGCGCTACCGTAACTTGCAGTAGCGCGTTTTTTTATGTCTGTTAGCTTTGCTATGAGTTACCACTACTGTACCAATAGCTGAATAGGCGCACTGGTGTTAGTGACGTTACTGCGATTGCCGCTATAGCTTGAGCTTTTATTTTGGCTATTTTGTGTCACTTGTCCGATAGTGACCCACTGCCTGCGCGGCACAATAATGGTGCTATTAAGTCTTTGAGATTGGATAGCGCTGTTTTGATTATAGCGAGAGTTAGATCGCACTAGCTTTTCTTCTGCTTGCACGAGCTGTACCTCAACTTGCCCATTCGGTAGTAATCTTGGCGTGACGGCAATACCTCTCGTCGTTGGCAATAGCACTTGCTGCTGAATAATAATTTGCGCGGATGGCCTATGGTAAGAAGGATAATGATAGGGATAAGTGGTTGCTTGATAGTTTTGCGTCAATGAATAGAGGGTGTTGGTACTGATACTTGCCGCGCTACCGGATAAGGTTTGCACTTGATATAAGCTACTATTTTGCTGCTGACTGTTGCCTTGATTAATTATCGCTGCGCCTTGGATACCGCGATTGCTAATAATGACTTGGCCTTGGTTGATATTACTTTGGGTATTAGCGCTATTACCTACTCGCACTGCGACTGTTAGCGCTTGCGGCTGACGATCAATCTGTTTTAATAACTGTTGTACCGCTTGATAATTAGCAGCTGTGGTCTGTAGGACGATTTTGTCTTGATAGGTAGTCGCGGTGCCGCCATCACGGCTATTATTCAGCTGTTGGCGTACGGCAGGAAGTAGAGCATCACCGCCATAAGTATGGATGACGTAGGTTTGCTTAGTGGCGGCTTGGGTAGTAGAGCATAAGACAAGGCTTGTCGCTATTACCTGTATAGCCAAGATAACCCGGCTTCTACTAAAAGTCATCATTTGCTCCTTATTAGCGGCTGCCGCGATTACTACACCCTAGTCATTCAACCCAAGTACATCCTGCATATTATATTGACCAGCTTTTTGCTCAATAATCCAAGTGGCGGCGCGCACCGCTCCTGCGGCAAAGGTCATTCTCGCTCTGGCGCGATGAGTAATCTCCACCACTTCGCCATCAGCGATAAACATCACCGTATGATCACCGATGATCTCGCCGCCGCGTATCGCATGAATACCGATTTCGCCTTGCGTGCGCGCGCCGGTCTGTCCTTCGCGTCCATACACGGCAACCTCTTTTAGATCTTGTCCGCGTGCTTGAGCCACTGCTTCTGCCATCATGTAAGCAGTGCCTGAGGGCGCATCAATCTTATGCTTATGATGCGCCTCAATCACCTCGACATCGGCTTCATCACCAAAAGCTTTCGCTGCCATTGCTAGTAGCTTGAGCGATAAATTAACGCCAGTAGAGTAGTTGCCCGCATAAACGATAGGGATATGCTTGCTTGCCTCCGTCAGTACTTGCTCTTGCTGCTCATTGAATCCTGTGGTGCCGATGACCATGGCTACTTTATGCTCAGCACAAATCTGCATGTTTTGCTCAGTGGCATCGGGCAAGCTAAAGTCTATGAGTACATCGATATCATCAATCACCGCGACCAAATCATCGACGATTTTGATGTTTAAGCGCTCAATAGAGGCGACTTCGCCAGCGTCGGCACCTACAAGGCTGGAACCCTCACGTTCGATGGCGGCGCTTAGGGTGGTTTGCGGATTATCCTGTACCGCTTCGATTAGCATACGTCCCATGCGTCCGCCTGCACCGATAATTCCAATATTTATCATCTGATCGGCTGTTTTTTTATTACTTTTTTTTGACATTTTTTATCCTACTATTTGATAATCAGAAAGTGACTCTATTAGCTATATGCTGAATATCATAGCATGAATTTATTTGGCTGCTGCTAGCAAACAGATAATAACCTGCTAACAAAAAAGCCTAACAGTTTCACGTGAAACTGTTAGGCTTAGAAGGTAAGCTAAAAAGTATTACTTTTAAACGAAACTTAGCTAAATGTTATCGATAATAGCCAATTCTAAAAGGCTATTAATAAAGGTTTTTAGTCAAATAAGTCGCCAATCTTTTTGAAGAAAGATTTTTTATGCGGAGACTGCTTATGATTACTATCACCATCTAAAGTATCTTGGAACTGGCGTAATAAGTCTTTTTGCTCGCGGGTTAGATTGACTGGGGTTTCGATAATCACCCGGCAAATCAGATCGCCTTTCATGGTGGTACGTACCGGTGTCACCCCTTTACCGCGTACCCTTAGCAACTTGCCGCTTTGTGTGCCCTCAGCAATTTTAATATTGACTTTACCATCTAACGTTGGGATCTCAACCTCTTTACCAAGCGCAGCATCGGTAATACTCACGGGTACATCCATATACAGATCGGCACCTTGACGAGTGAATACTTCATGCGGTTTGACGCGCACCTCGACATATAAATCGCCGTTTTGTACGCCAGCGCCGCCCGCTTCGCCCTCTCCTGCTAAGCGCACGCGATCACCATCATCGACGCCAGCTGGGATAGAAACCTCTAGATTGCGTGATTTGTCTTTGACGCCATTGCCATGACAGTCCGGGCATGGGTTTTTGATTTGTTTACCACTACCGCCGCACTGTGGACAGGTTTGCTGCACGGCAAAGAAGCCTTGCTGCACACGTACTTGCCCTTGACCATGACAAGTCTGACAGGTAACAATATCTGAGGCGTCTTTGGCGCCCTTACCATCACAAGTATTACAAGGAGCCGGAGCGGTAAAGCTAATCTCTTTTTTGCAGCCACGTACCGCTTCCTCAAGAGTCAGCTCGATGACGTAACGCAGATCTGAGCCACGACGGGTACGACCACCGCCGCCACCACGCGCTTGACCGAAGATATCGCCAAAGTTGCCAAAGATATCACCAAAGATGTCTTGGAAATTACCGCCGCCGCCGAAGCCGCCAGCGCCGCCCATGCCGTTTTCAAAGGCAGCATGACCCATACGGTCATAGGCGGAGCGCTTGTCTTCATCGCTCAATACTTCATAAGCCATCGAAGCTTCTTTGAATTTTTCCTCACTATCAGGATCATCAGAATTGCGATCTGGATGGTATTTCATGGCCAGCTTGCGATAAGCCCTCTTGATCTCTTTGCTATCGGCAGTTTTGCTGACCCCTAATACTTCATAAAAATCGCGCTTACTCATGGGTTCTCCTATCGTCATTACAGTCGCCAAAGCTAGCTGTTACGCTACTCATACCGCCAATCATCCAAAAGAGTTTCACGTGAAACGTCGCAATAGATAGGATAAATAATTAGCGATAGCCTAGTCATAATAAAAAAGCACAGGACTGTTTTAACCAAATCAATTAATAAATAAAGACATAAAGATGTAAAAGTTTGGCCTGTTAATGGAGATGACTAGCGGATTTATCAAGCTCTATGCTGATGAAATTACTGTCTATAGGGTTTTATAGTCAGCTGAAAGTAAAACTGTCATAGATTTAAGCGCGCTACTGGTATAAATTTTGCTGGCGTGCTGCTTGCATTCGAGCCTGCACAAAATTCATCCCAGCAGCGCTATGTCATTTTTAAAGTGTATCGACTATATAGTCCATTCGAAATAAAATCGGTAGGTTTATTTTGCCCGGCTACTGGTACGTATTTTGTTTGCTTGCTGTGCGCTTCGCACTGCTCGCTGCGGCACAACTCAGGTTTAAAATAAGTATCCCAGTAGCATTGTAACGGTTTTAGAGTGAATCAATTATATTAGCTATAAACCTACTTAATAAAAACAGCCTAGCTCATAAAACGCTAGCTTTGCTATGGTGATATTTTCCATAACATCAAAAGCTCAAGTCGTGCTAGTATTTAGCGCCCCATAAGCGGGCGTTGATATTTTAACTTTGGTGTAAGAGAGCACTTTTTATGAAAAAGCTAATGGCCTTTGTCTTATTAATCGTGGTTATTGCAGTCGTCATCTATGCCGGCTCGCCTTACTATAGTGCTTATCAACTCAAAAACGCTTATGATGATAAAGACGGCGCGACTATCGCGGCCGCTATCGATTATGAACAGGTGCGCCCAAGTATTTATAAACAATTGGCGGATAAATTTGCGCTAACGATGACTAACTATCCGCTGGTCGCTGAGCTTGGCGGCGCGCCACTAGAGCAAGCGGCCGACAACTTTATTAGTCAAGCAGTCGAAGGGGCGATCACCCCTGACAATATCGAAACCCTTATCAACACCCAAGGTCAAGCTAATACTGCTACCAAAGAGCTAGCCGCCGCTTGGGCTATCGCGAGCAATCAGGTCGATCTCAAAAACCTCATTCAGGACTTAATCATTCAGCGCGGCGATATCAATGCGGTAGTCAAAAATCAGATGCAGCTAGTAATACAAAAACAAGCAAGCGAGCTTGAGCAGCAAGCTACGCAAGGAGTAGACAGCGACAAGCCAGAGCTTCGCTACTGCGGTATCAACTGCTTTACTATTAGCGGGCAAGTCAAAGGCTATCCCTTAACGATTGAGATGCAGCGTCAAGGATTTATCAATTGGCAAATCGTCGATGTGGTGTTGCCCTAATTAAAGGTTTATTTACCTAAAATGCATCTATTTATCTAAAATTCAAAGTCCAAAAAAGCGCGCTATAAAGAGATGATTTATAGCGCGCCCTACCATAATTTAGTCTTAAATTATGAAGCTTTTTATTGGCTCAATATTTCAAAAATAGCGAACTACTGCACTCCCAAAAACTGCAAAAATTCAGGGCTCTCAAAGCTTGCTTGATAAAGCACCCCATCATCACGATAAATCGCTGGCGTCGCTATCACTGCTAACCCTGCCGCTTTTTTGCGATTGGGGGTAATGTAGTCGCTCGTGCAGCTAGCCGGCGCTGGCGTCATCCGGCCTTGTAGCATGGCTTTGTCTAGCGCACTACGGCGACTGGCCTCATCCTTTTGACACCAAATACCGCGCATCTGCTCAGGCGACTGCTCGTAGATCGGATAGCCAATGGTTTTTACCGTAACGCCTTTTTTATTCAGACTCGCCATTTGCTTATGCAGCTGACGACAATAAGGGCAGTTGACATCGGTGGCGACATAAATGACGGCTCTCTCGCTAGTCGTGGCAGGATAAGTAATCAGCTGCGAGGCATCTAATGAGGCAAACACCGCCTTATTTTTATTGGCCTCAAAAGTCTCATCGAGTCCCGTAAACTGAGCATTCTCAATAACGGATATCTCGCCATCAGTAATGTACTGGCCATCATCTGACAATAAGAACGGCACACCCTCGAGAGTAGCGCCCCAAATCACGCCAGGCACCGCCGTATAAAAGAAAGGGGTTTTGGCGCTGATATTCTTTAATGCTGACATATTGGCTAGCAGCGAAGATTTGAGTTCAGTACTCACATAAGAGCCTGCTTGCGCGCTGGTAGCGCGTTTTGGATTTTGCTTCACGGCTTGCGGGCTTGGGTTTTTTTGGAGCTCGCCTTGAATAACGTATTTGCCGTCGGCTGTGATATGCAGCGGCGGCTGCCCTACTAGATTGACCTGAAACATATTGGGTAGATTGGATTTTTCAATAGACACTATTTGTGCCTTGATGCCGACATCAAGCAATACTTGGCGTAAGTGCCTGTCTGTATTACTCGCTATATCACTTGTAAGAGCTTTGTTTACGGATTGGGTATGGGTAGCTTCGCTCATATTAGGGGCTGATACTGGCTCAGCACAAGCGCTTGTCGCTAACAATAAAGCAGTAATGATACTAGCAGACTTACATAAAGTTGGTTTCACAGCAAACATCCTAGCAAATAGCCTCTATTAACTAAGCGCATATTAGCCGCGCATAGATAATCAGCATTTAGTTAAAAATACTATCTAAAAAAGTAGATTAAAAAGGTATCAGCACTTTAGCATAGGGTTAGCGTAGGGACTAATTTCAGGAAGGACTTGCGGTTGGTTTTTGCAAATCTGCTACTTGAGCTTAAGGGAGGCGCAATAGAGGCTAAGAAAATAAGGTAAAAACATTGCATGGTTGTAGGGTATGGTTAGCGAAGCGTAACTCACCATTTGGATTAGGTCATTATTAAAAGGTGGGTTACGTTTTATTGAAACTCTTTGCGAGAATTTGATAAAACCAACCTCACCCTACGCAAAATTAATTACATGACTTCTAAAACTTCTCGACTTCCTCACTTGTCAAAAAGCGACTATCGCCCTTCTCTAATCCTTCTAGAGTGATATGACCGATACTGGCGCGATGCAGCTCAACGACTTTATTACCGAAGTAGCCCATCATACGTTTGACTTGATGGTATTTGCCTTGCTCAAGCGTTAGACGCGCATGGGTCTCATCGATAAACTCAAGGGTTGCAGGTTTAGTCGGCTCATAATCACCGTCTAATAAAATCCCTTCGCCCACCTTTTTGATCGCATGGGCTTGCTCGTCCGCGTCCATAGGATCGGCTAAGGTTAGCTCATAAACTTTGGCGTGCTCGTGCTTAGGACTAGTCACGCGGTGCAGCCAGCCGCCATCATCGCTGATGAGCAGTGCGCCAGTAGTATCGACATCTAAGCGTCCGGCAATACGTAGGCTACCTAATTCTGGCACCGCGATCAGTTCGGTAACGATAGGGTACTCTTTGGCCTTGAGGGTACACTCAAAGCCTTCAGGCTTATGCAAAAGAATATAGCGGCTGCCGGTAGCGACCGATAGAGGCTCACCTGCCCATAGTACTTCGTCATTGACGATATCGACATGCAGGCCTGGATCTTTGACCACTTCGTCATTGACCGTGACCTCGCTGGCATGGAGGATCTTTTTGGACTCTTTACGCGACAGCTCAGTGGCTTTACTAATAAATTTATCGAGACGCATACTTTTTACTACCTTTGCTATTATAGGGTTTTGTTATAGTGGTGCCAGTTTAACATATCCTATCCAAACCTAAGCGTATCATCACTACATTATGAGTTATCAAACCCTAAAAAAGCCCGTTACGGCGCGGCTCGAGATTAAGAAGTCTGAGTTTATCGCTTATGCTTATCCGGTTCATTCGCGTGAGCAAGCGATGTTTCATGTGGAACATTTGCGCGATAAATACCCCGACGCGCGTCACTGGTGCTGGGCGTATATCATTGGCGATCCTGATAATACCACTAGCGCTGGCTTCGATGATGATGGCGAGCCGAGTGGCACCGCAGGACGACCGATATTAAATGTATTGCAGCACAAGTCTATCGGCAATGTCATTATCATAGTGGTGCGCTACTTTGGCGGGATCAAGCTTGGCGCTGGCGGATTGACTCGCGCCTATGCTGGCTCAGCCCAAGCGGCTGTCGATCAGATGATATTGCAGCCCTATGTGCCAATGACACAAGTACAGATACTGGCTGACTTCGCTCACGAGTCACAGTGCCGTTATGTGGTTGAAAGTATGGACGGGACTATCGATGAGGTGACTTATAGCAAGCAAGTAACCTTGAGCGTGACTATCGCTGAGGCTGATATTGAGACGTTAAAGACTGAGCTGGCGATGGCTGGTAAAGTGCTAGCGGCTGATACATAAACTTGATAAATCAAGGTCAGCTTAGCTCAAGTAACCGTTAAAGTAACCATTAAAGTAATTGTTAAAATCGCGAACAGTAATCATCTGTTCACTAAGGCGTTCACTAAAAGATATTGGAACGTCCGCCATCGCTTAGTATGATGATCAATCGATAAATACCCTAGCGTAAATCTGAAAACTGTACTTAAACGATTCAAAGTTATAAAACATTACTATGTTTCACGTGAAACTAATTATTTTACCTTATCTATTAGACCCTATTCTATGAGCAATTTTACTTATAATGAATTCAAACCGCCTTTTTGGTTGACCAATCCGCATCTACAAAGCATTTTACCAAAGTTTTTTGCGCCCAAGTCCCCTGAGTATAGACGCGTGGTGCGCAAAGACTCTTTGGGTGAAAGTGATATTGCCTATGACTTTTATGATGCACATCCTATAGAAAATTCAGAAAATGGTGAACTTGAGCAGACGCCATTGATTGTGCTCTTTCATGGTATGGAAGGCAGTAGCGATAGCCATTATGCTCGCGCTTTGGCTTATCAGATGCACGCGCAGGGCTGGCACTTTGTCGTCGCTCATTTCAGAAGTTGCGGCGGTATTCCTGCTAGCGGACGGGTATTTTATAACGCCGGCGATACCGGCGAGTTGCACTACATGCTACAAAACTTGCGTGAGCGCTATGACAATATCTATGCCGTTGGCGTCTCACTAGGCGGTAATGCTCTAGCCAAATACATGGGCGAATACGGCGACGAAGCCTTATGCAAGGGCGCAGCGGTCATCTCCGCCCCTGTCGATATGTCATCAGCGGCGCTGAGCATGCATAGCTTTTTGAGTCATCGTATTTATACCCCTTATCTGCTCAATCCGATTATCAAAAAAGCGCTAGCCAACGATATTAGTAAAGAGGAGATCGACTCCATCAAAGCGGTCAATCGCATCAGCGACTTCGATGATATCTTTACCGCGCCGCGTCATGGCTATCGCTCTAATAACGACTACTATCACAGCGCCTCAGCCCTCCCCTACCTGCGTGATGTCACCAAGCCGTTATTACTGATTAGTGCTGAGGACGATCCCTTTTTGGGCTTTACCGCTACCGCTAACGATGTCTCCGACTGCGTCACCATTATCGATACCAAGCATGGCGGGCACGTCGGCTATATCCGCTATCGCTCGGATAGCAAGCAAGCTCAAGGCCATGATAAGACCTCAAAGTTCGATATCAATTGGCTACCCGAAACTGTCAGCGCTTATTTTAACTTTATCGGTGTAGCCTCCAATAAATAACCGAATGAGCTTAGCCACTCAATAAATTAAACCTTTATTTACCTTTTGAGATCCCTTTTATGTATCCTTTTATTCGTTATGCCAGCACTATCGTCAAAGCTGCTGTACAAGTCAAAAAAGGTAATACTCTGAGCTTTAAAGACACTAGCGAGATTACTTTATATTGCCGCCTCTCTGATATCGATAATTTCCTTGAGATGAATAATGGCCGAGTTCTGACGCTATACGATATGGGACGCACAGACTTTGCGGTTCGTAGTGGCTTAGGTCGGCAGCTGCTCAAACAGCGCTGGGGATTGGTAGTTGCTGGCAGCACTATCCAATATCGCAAACGCATCCGCGCTTTTGATAAAGTGACGATGAAAACACATATTGCTGGGTTTGACGCGCGCTGGATATATATCGAACAATCGATGTGGGTTAAAGGAAAACCCTGCTCTTCTGCACTACTACGCACGGGTGTCACTGAAAAAGGCAAGGTCATTGAGACGGCAAGAGTACTAGAAGCATTGGGGCAAGCAGATTGGCAACTGCCGCCGACCGGTTATGTTGCAGAATGGATTGAGAGCGACGATGATCGTCCGTGGCCGCCAAAGCTTTAGTTTAGCATTTGGCTTAATGAACGCCTCACCACCAAGTAACCTTATAGCTACTATTTGATAACAATACATTATATAAATAAATATAGTAAATGTTAGAGTAGTAAAGATAGTTCGAGAAAATATGAATTCAAAAAAAATATCTTTTATAAGGAAAATAATATGGCTAATAAAACAGATTACGTAGGCACTCTATTCGATAATGCGGACTCCAACCCCAGTAAAATCACCTTAGCGTTTACCATGGGAGGCGTGGCACTTGACCAAGGTCATTCGGCATCAATTATTTTAATGGTCGATGCGGTACATTTGGGCGTACCCAATGCTTTAGACAAGGTCGATATCGGCGCACCTTTTAAACCTGCTAAAGAGTTGCTAGAAGCCTTTATCGAGAAAGGTGGTAACGTGTTGGTGTGCGGCGCGTGTATGGAGCATAACGGTATCAAAGACTCTGTTATCGATAAACGCTTCACCAAAATCAGTGGCGATGATGTGGTTGAGCTGTTGATGGCGGCGAAGGGTTCTTTGCAGTTGAATTAAGCGTTTTTAATAGTTCTAACACTGAGCTAGTTCTTTTAACTGTCTTTTGATGGTTTGGAGAACTGGCTCTTTTTTGTCTTAAAGACTTGATTTTAAACGGTTGTATAGTTAAATAAATTAAAATCTTGAGTAGGGTGCGCTACGCGCACCGATTGTTTACATTATGTTAATTAGGCATATTGTCAAATTAGGTCTAAGCTATTGTAACTAATGATCATGTTCAAAAATCTTATTGATACTTGCTTTCTGCATTAAAATTATATAAAGGTTGGAACAGTATCGGTAAGTTTTTCATTGATGTTATAACGGCCTAAAAACTTATCAAAACTGAAGTTTATTTGACTAAGTGCCTCTTTAATACCAATCTCGACAATAGGATGGCTATAAACATAACCGTCAGTTAAATTAGAGTTTTGGAAGAAACGACCTAATGGGTCTATCATTATATATGAATCCATCATCTCATTGTTGTCTTCTGATGCTATGATGTCCTCAAACTCCGAATGCTTATCTAAAAACACTCTAAACATTGTGTCTGTAATTGTTGAAGTATAGCCCTGACTGGGCAATACCTTAAATACCTTCCATTTAGAAGGATTAACATTCTTAATAAAGCTCGATAAATCTTCATCAAAATTATTGCTATTAACTACCGTATTGATTTTAATATCTATCTCAGAGTTTAACTTTCGCAAAGCATGGATATCGCTACGAACTTTGTTAGTATTCATTACCTTGTTCTTCTCAGATCTTCCGATAATTAAATTAGTTTTATGATTTGTAGAATCCACACTAAATCCTATATAGTCTAGATTTTCAGCTATTAATGAGATTAGTTCATTGTCAACACGACTGCCATTTGTAATAGCGGACACATGAAAGCCATAACTTTTAGCACGCCTTATGATATGAATAGCTTTAGCTTTGTATAAAAATATCTCACCACCAACTAAGTTTAATCTAACACCATCGAATTTAATATTTTGTTCGTCTTCCAGTATAGTCTTCAACTCAAAAATTTCGTTTAACAGCTTATCTGTCAAGTGTTCGTCATGAAACAGCTCTTTTCTGCCTTGTTTATCCCACTTTGCAAAACAAAAATCACAAGCGTAGTTGCAAGCTTCGGTAAAATGCCAGTTTATAACGAGCTCAAATGTATTGTGCATATTCATATCTCTATTAGTATGATTTATATTGATGATGGCTATCCGTATTGTAGGTAGTCACCAAGTTGTTTCCACAAACCACTACCGTTACCCCTCCTTTATTCATCATCTTGAGGACCAAACTCCTGAGTTGTACCAGCCTAGTGATTGCTTTAGCCATAATATTTGAAGCTCTAAAGTGCTCATATTTCTTATAAATTGAACGAAAACTTACTAATTTAGTGTCTAAATCGTTTAAATAGTCATTCAAACATCGACGGTCAGTTATATATCTGTCTCCCTTAATAACGCCTATTTCTAGAGTCAAATCGACCATACTTTGGACAATGCCACGATTATTCATCCGCTGTGCCATATGGGTTGTAACTCTCATAAATACCTCCTATCTATAGAACATTGTTATATCGAGAATTAAATAATACTACAATAGTAGGAGAAATAAAGTAGAATATAGATATGGTTTATCCCATTTTCATCTATTTTAAAATTTATAAGATACAATATAGATACGATTATTATTTTAATAACAAATAATAGTATCTATATTGTAAAAATATAGTAAATTTATATCTCAATACTGACACAATATATTTATAAGCATATTCAATATAGAAATATCTTACAAACAGTATCGCTAACTAATTAAAAGCCAGACTATACTTAGGAAATCCTGAATGAACTCAAGTTACAAAAAAGACGATGAAAAGCTAATCAATTTAAATCTGGAAATACTAGGAGTACGAGATAAGGATATAGATAGTATTGTCAAAGAGACCCAAAACGTTACTAAGATGGTGTTTGAGCAGGTATTTTTAGTGATGCTATACACAAGACAGCTTATATTACACCCTGAAAGTGGCGCAAATGTTAAAGCTAGATTGAAGCTTATTGATATCGTGTTTAGCGTGGAGGATTCATCTAACGGGAGTGAGATTTCAAAGATTAGAAGTGAAATATTACAAATGATGGAGGCTAATAAAGGTAGTAATGACGTTGTCCTAAAATTATTGCTTTTAAAGGATAAAATTAAAGCTGATGCTATTGATGAAATACTATCATCTATACAAGATACACAAATTGCCTTTGCTCCTCTTGATAATATTCATGGTATAGAGCCAGATCTAAAAGATAGTAAGAAACAATATACATATTACGAGATGTATGCCTCGCTCAAATATACAATGACTATTTTTCAAAAATTTCTTAACAGCACTGTATATGATAAAAGCATAATTAAGACAGCCTTGTTTGAAAAAATAAAGTTAGAATCGAATGCAGAGGGTTTTAAAGATGATCATGGGCGATGGATTAGTGAATATAGTCTATCGGATGAGAAGAAAAAAATGTTAAATCTTCTTAAGAAAGAGCATTATGCCGAGGTGATTAAAGAAGGTGGGTTATTAGAAAAGAAGACATTAATACAAGGTGTTAGAGCAGATATAGCGATTAAACTAGGTGCTTGGGCAAACGATGTATTTCGTTATATTTATGACGACAATTATTCATCAAACATGTTATATGGTACAAAGGAAACGAATTTTTTTAACATAGCTAATGATGGAAACAATAGTCACGTAACTATAACGGTTGATAGAGCACCTTTAGAGGATATCTATAAGCTTAATCAACTACAACAGTTAATGGACAATATTAAAATTGCGTTAAAGGCTAGTTTTGAGTCTAAAGAGCGTACCGCAAACGAAAATGTTGGAATATTAGCAATACCTTATGTAGAAAAGAAACATGAAACAAAGCTCAATAATGAGAATGCATTAACTATATTAAGCGAATGGTATACAGAGAACTCTATCGGATTATTTAGAAAGATAGATCAAATACCAAAAGCTATTGTTTCTATTATTGACTTTGATCTTTACAACTCATTATCCGAAGTTAGTAGGTGTTTAGATGATGCTCGTAGGGTACAAGACGCATATAACTATAGTCGCCAAACTAAAACTCAAAGCAAAAACATATCGAAAAAAAGTCCAATAAAAGATCGTAATGAGCTAATTACCTGCATTGTTTCGTTATATTTATGTTTGGGTACATATAACTATGAAAATTTTAGTCGAGCTAGAACAATTGTTTCTAATATTGAGAATAATGAGCGTATAAACTCAAATAACTATGAGGTTTTAAAAAATACAATGATGTTTTCATGGTCGGTTTTCGAACCTATCGGACAACCAGAATGGCAACATAACAGGTTATATTGGAAACTTGATACAAACTTTGATGAAGACGAACAAAACAAGATGATGTATCGCTTTAAGAAGATACCAATATCTATCCGCAATAGTGAGGGTCGTAGAGTAAGGATATTGTCTGAAGGCACTACTGAAGACGTTTTAGAAACTTTAGTCAATTTTGTTAGCAATCAGCCTAGCACAAAACCTTATCCTTACAACTCTTCATTCCCGCTACCTCTAAGAATTCGAAAAAAATAATAGACGGAGTAGTAATATTGATAATAACTACTTAACTACAAAACCGTAGTCAAATATTTTAACTACAAATCTGTAGTTAACTCCATCAAAAGCAGTAGAGGTGGACTTAGGAAGCTTTTTAGCCTGAGCACCGTCAAAAAATTGCACTACAATTTTAGGTGGATTTGGGGTGCGGTTTAGCCTCGATTGCAGCGGATATACTTAGTAAAGCACAGGGTTACGGGCGCTTAGCAAGGGGCGGTATCGAGGCAACAGGAACGACCCTTGCTATTAGCGCCCGTCCCTGTACTAGCTAAGATAGTAGCGTAAAGCGGGAATAGCTACTCCTTCATCCCCTCACGAAACACCTTATAATCCTCCGCCGTTTGATCGACTGCCTCGACCATCGGCACATGACCAATATCTTTCATCATAATAATCTGCGATTGCGGAATGATTTGCTTAATCACATCGACCGTTTCAGGCTTAATCACTTGGTCTTTATCGCCCCAGACGACCAGCGTCGGAATCTTATGCTCAGCAATAATTTTGGCGCGCTCCTCCACGTTATCTGTGACGATCTGCTCAAGGATTTTGGCATCTAACGCTTTATTATTGATGCGCTCTTGCGCGAATACCGCTTTGACAGACTTTGGTAGATAAGGCGGCTTATACATCACAAAATCGTACATCTTATAAAAATCCTCCTTACTCTTAATCAGCAGTGGATTGTTGTCCAAAGTTGCGCCCTCAAGTGATTTAGGACGACCCGCTGACCAAAATCCTGCGCTATCGACGAGCCAGAGGCTCTTCACCTCTTTAAGGTACTTTGCCGCATAGGCCACACTGATCGCGCCGCCCATCGAATTACCACCGACATGGATATTTTTTGCCACACCCTTAGCCTGCAATAGCTCATGCAAACGGGTGGCCTGCGCCTCATAATCATAATTGGCGCTCAAGGGCTTACTCGACTCGCCAAATCCTAAGAGGTCTGGAATAATCAGATGATAGTCCTCTAACTGATCAGCGATACGGGTGAAGTTGTCTTTATTACCGCCGAAGCCATGAATGAGCAATAACGGCTCGCCCGCCAAACTATTATTTTCGGCATAAACTATCTTATCGCCCGAAGCTAGCGTTAATGATTTGACTTGTAGATCAGATTTATTGCGCTCATATTGGATAAGCTTTTGAGTAGTATTGACCGCAAGCGTATTGGGCGCAGTAGTACAGCCGACTACCGACAGACTAAATAGCGCAGCGAGCGCTAGGCGTTTGAGTAGCATTGAGACATCCTTGTGATAGTTGATAGATAACAACCTAGTAGATAAATAAAAGATAATGGCTAAAAAAGCATAGTCTTAGCATGCGCTCATATCAAGCATAAACCATGACTACCATTGTAGATTATGCCAGTGCTTTGTTTGCTTACGGTTCTAATAAAGAGCTTACGCGCATTGTCCTCTATAATAAGCCCATTTAGTCCATTAGTCCTTATGCCATCACCCCTAATTGAGTTATCTAGCATCTTTGATAGGACATTTTTTATCATCAACCAAAGCCCATTGAAGGGGCACAAAAGGATGCACCTTGAGCGACATAAGTTCTCCCACGAGTAAATCGCGTGACCTTACCGAAGGGTCAATCGCCAAAACCATGCTGCTGTTTGCCCTGCCAACTCTTGGCTCCTCGGCGCTACAATCCCTAAATGGCTCAATCAACGCCGTTTGGGTCGGACGGTTTTTGGGAGAAGAGGCGCTGGCCGCGACGGCGAACGGCAATATTTTGATGTTTATTATGATCTCCTTCGTCTTCGGGTTTGGCATGGCGGCGACTATCTTTATCGGTCAGGCGATGGGCGAGCGCGATGATATCAAAGTGAAGCGTACCGTGGGTACGGCGCTGGGTAGCATTATTCCGATCAGTATAGTGCTGTCGGCGATAGGCTGGATATTTGCGCCGACTTTGCTGGAGCTATTAGGGACTCCGCCCACTGCTTTTGAGCTGGCGCTGACTTATCTGCGCATAATCTTTGTGGCGATGCCTGTCACGCTCACCTTTACGCTAATGATGATGGCATTACGTGGCACCGGCGACTCTACCACGCCGCTTTGGTTTATCGCTATGTCGGTCGCTATCGACTTGGTGTTGACGCCGACGCTGATTTTGGGTCTAGGTCCCTTCCCTGAATGGGGCATCTTTGGCTCAGCGGTTGCCACTGCCGTTGCCAATACCTTAGCGCTTGTCGGTATGGTGAGCACTATGTACTGGCGCGGCTCGGTACTGACGCTAAGTATGCCTGAGCTAAGATTTTTAAAGGCAGATCTAAGTATCTTGAAGTCGATATTCTCAAAGGGCTTACCAATGGGCTTGCAGATGATCGTCATCTCTACCGCCGCGCTCACTATGCTATCGCTGATTAACCGCGAGGGCGTACAGACAACCGCCGCTTATAGCGCCACTCAGCAGCTTTGGACTTACGTGCAGATGCCAGCGATGGCGCTAAGTGCTGCCGCTAGTGCGATGGTGGCACAAAATATCGGGGCGGGTCAATGGAGCCGCGTGGCAGGGATTACCCGTTGGGGACTGATCTTTAACGTGGTATTGACCGGCACCATGATTGGGGTGCTAACTATCTTTGATAAGACTATTTTGGGCTTCTTTTTGGGCAGTGATAGCCCAGCAGTACCTATTGGACGCCATATTCAGATCATGGCAACGTGGGGCTTTATGTTCTTTGGCATAGCGCAAGTATTCTTTGGTACGATGCGCGCCAACGGCTACGTGATTTGGCCACTGATGGTGATGGTGGTGTCGATGTATCCGGTGCGCTTGGGCTTCGCTTTTGGACTATACCCTATGCTTGGTAGCGATGCGCTTTGGTTGTCGTTTCCAGCAGGCATGGTAGCAACCGCGGTGATGGGCGGAGGACTATATCTATATGGCGGCTGGCGTAAAGGTAAAAACCTATCCGAAGAAGAAGCGGCGCAAGGATGCGAGGGCTATCGCGCGCACGCTGGCACCTCAGCAACCTGTCGTGATCTAGCACCAACCACGTCTTGGAAGCGCTTGCCACTACGGGGTGTTGCAAGCTTGCAGCGCCGATTGCAGGGTAGCGATTAATATCAAAGCTATTAACATTAAAATTATCAAAATCAAAGCTACGATAGCCAATATAGTAGATTCTACTTAAAAGCTTTGTGACAGTGGCGCGGTTGGATATACAATTAGGGGCTGTAGTAGATAAGGATTAAATATCACACCATTTTCTCAAGGTTTTCAGCTGATTAGATGGTGAGCCATAGTTAAATCTAAACTCGCACTCTTTTAAAAATAAATGGAAGTTCTTCTTATCGATCCCATTATACTTTCTTAGAGTTCGTTTAGACTGGTTCCAAAAGTTCTCAATGCCATTGATGTGATTGTTTTTACCGCAAGTAAACTCTTTAGAATGATTGACTCTGAAATGTTTAAACTCACTCACATCTAATGCGTTGTAACTTCGATAGCTATCCGTATAAACAAAGCTGTCAGGCTTGATTTTACGCTTAATAACAGGCATTAGAGTAGTCTGTTTGGTGTCTGCTACGACAATGGTATAAACCTTACCGTTTCGTTTTAGAATACCAAATACAGCGGTTTTACCAGCAGCCCCGCGACCTCTTTTACCTTTGCGTACACCGCCAAAGTAACTTTCATCTAATTCGACTTCACCATCAAAAAGCTCATCAGCTTCTAATGAGAGATGGTAATCTATCACAAGTCTTATTTTATGATAAAAAAGTGCAGCAGTATTAGGCTGAATATCAAGCAAATCTGCGGCTGTTCTAGCAGTCACTTCAGCTGTGAAAAACTCTAACAGCCTTCGCTGTACTTTTTTACTGAGTTTACAATGGGTTATCTTCATAAAAGTAGTCTAGCATAGTGCTTATCTACTACAGCCCCTACAATTATTTTAACTGACGATAGCGCTTCTGAGTATTTATGATTTATCAAACAATAGAGTATTAATAAAAATTATGGCAAAATTTCCTACCATTAGAATACGTACCCGCCGCAAATATTATCGGCTTATCTTCACCTGCCTTATGGCATTGATGATGTCGCTTATTATTTCAACCGCTCTTATATTAGTCAAAGCTGGTTATAGCGATCATTTCTTTGCGGATTTATTTAATTCATGGTGGCTAGCGTTTCTCTTTGCTTGGCCCAGTGCTTATTTGTGTGCTTATCTAATTCAAGAGCATGTGCTGAGCCGGATAGAGTTTTATTGAGCTGTCTCAACCTTATTTTTTAGACAAGCTACGCGGTGCTCTAAAGTACCTTCTAACACAGGCTCAATCTGTGCGCATTCTGCATCAGCTAAGGGACAACGGGTCCGAAACACGCAGCCTGAGGGCGGATTAATAGGACTGGGCAGATCGCCCTCTAACAGCTGAATGGTCTTGTTACGCTCAGCAATAGGATCAGGGAGCGGCACTGCCGACATCAGCGCCTGCGTATAAGGATGAGTGGGATTGCCATATACCGCTTTGTCCACTCCGAGCTCAACCGCGTGACCCAAATACATCACCAGCACCCGATCAGCAATGTGCTTGACCACTGACAAATCATGAGCAATAAAGATAAGCGCTAGACCCATCTCCTGTTGCACCTCTTGTAATAAGTTGATCACCTGCGCCTGAATAGAGACGTCAAGAGCCGAGACCGGTTCATCACAGATGATAATCTTTGGCTTTAAAATAAGGGCGCGCGCAATACCGATACGCTGACACTGACCGCCTGAGAACTCATGCGGATAGCGGTTGATTTGATTGGATAATAATCCAACTTTTTTCATAATAGCGCGCACTTCATCTTGCACTTCAGTTTTTTTCATTTTTGGATAATAAGTGCGTAGCGGTTCGGCGATAATGTCGCCAACAGTCATCCTTGGATTGAGCGATGCTAGTGGATCTTGAAAGATCATTTGAATGTCTTTACGCGTCATTCTCATGGTCTTTTTGGAAGCACCGACCATCTCTTTATCACAAAATTTAATACTGCCAGAATTGGCCTGTATTAAGCCAATAATAGTACGAGCCAGCGTCGACTTACCGCAGCCTGACTCCCCAACCACTCCTAGAGTCTCCCCTGCAAATAGCTCAAAAGAGACCCCGTTAACCGCTTTTAAAGTCGCGGGCGCTTGCCAAAAAAACGACCCTTTTTGTTTGATATTAAAGGTAGTGTGTACGTCTTGCACTTGCAACAAAGGGATTTGCTGATTGCTACTGATACTATGTGAATTTTGAGTATTCATAGTGCTACTCTACCCCTCTACCTTTGACTTATGATTAGTGGTACTAGCCGAAGTATTATCGATTTGTATATCAGGTTGCCAGTGACAAGCGCGCTGACGTTCGTGCGGTAAAAACTCTAATGGCGGCGGAGTATCGCGGCAGATAGCCATAGCATGATTACAGCGCTCATAAAATGGACAGCCGGCAGGTAAGTTTAATAAGTTTGGCGGACTACCCGGAATGGTTTCAAGCTTGCCGCCTTTATCATCCAAACGCGGAATGGCTTTTAGCAGTCCAATAGTATAAGGATGGGTTGGCGTATAAAAAATCTCATCGGTCTGACCATAAGCCATGGTTCGGCCTGCATACATCACTAGCACCCGATCACAAATACCCGCGACCACCCCTAAATCATGAGTAATCATAATAATAGTAGTGCCAAAGTCGCGTTTTAGCTCGTTGAGTAACACCATAATCTGCGCTTGTACGGTGACATCGAGCGCAGTCGTTGGCTCATCAGCGACCAATAGTTTCGGCCGACACAGTAGCGCCATCGCAATCATCACCCGCTGACGCATGCCCCCTGAAAACTCATGCGGATACATACTAATGCGCTTTTTGGCCTCTGGAATCTTGACCGCATCTAGCATACGCACCGACTCCGCCCACGCCTGTTTTTTACTCATACCTTTATGTAGGATTAACACCTCCGCTAGCTGATCCCCTATTCTCATATAAGGGTTTAGTGAGGTCATCGGATCTTGGAAGATCATGGCGATTTGTTCAGCGCGGATTTTATTCAATGCTTTTTGTGATAGTCCTAGCAGCTCCTTACCTTCAAAGCGTACCGAACCTTTGGCATATCCGTTATTAGCCAGCAATCCCATAATAGCAAACGCAGTCTGCGACTTACCGGAGCCGGACTCGCCAACGATGCCTAAAGTCTCGCCTTCATGTAGGTTAAAATTCAAACCATTGACCGCCGTCACTAGACCATCTTCGGTAGTGAACTGTACTGATAAATCTTCAACCGCTAGTAATGTATTAGCGCTCTGCGGCTGAGTGTTAATAGCTGAATGATCATCTTTACCCATAATAGTAGAGTCTATCTTTACTGGCGTGCGGTTAGGGTTGTAAGTAGCTAATTTGTCAGCTGCTTTTGCTAAGCTCTTTTTTTCTAAGCTTTCGTTTTTCATGATAGCGCGCTCCTAACGGTCTTTAGGGTCAAACGCATCACGCAGCCCATCGCCAATAAAGTTAAAGCAAAATAAAGTAATAACCAAAAACACCGAGGGAATCAAAATCTGCCAAGGCGCAACCTGCATCGTCTTTGAGCCTTCTTGTAGCAAAGCGCCCCAACTGGTCATAGGCTCTTGCACCCCTAAACCTAAAAAGCTCAAAAATGACTCAAACAAGATCATCGTTGGTACCAGTAGCGAGGCATAAACTACCACGACCCCAAGGACATTGGGCACAATATGCCGCAAAATAATGTTATATCCTGATACTCCGCCAACGTGCGCCGCTTCGATAAACTCTTTACTCTTAAGACTAAGGGTTTGTCCACGCACGATACGAGCGACATCCAACCACGATACCAATCCGATGGCGACAAAGATTAAAATAAGGTTACGACCGAATATAGTGACTAATAAAATCACAAAAAACATAAAAGGAAAGGCGCTTAGAATCTCTAACACGCGCATCATGACCGTATCAACTTTGCCGCCGAGATAGCCTGAGGTTGCGCCGTATATCGTACCGAAGATGACCGCTACCGTAGCGCCAGCGACGCCAACCATTAACGAGATACGACCACCGACTGCGGTTCGCACCAAAAGATCGCGGCCTAGAGAATCGGTACCAAAGTAATGCTTGTTTTCGATGGAGGGAGCAGCTTGCATAAAGCTCCAATCGGTCTCAGCATAACCAAAAGGCGCTAGCATCGGTACAAATATCACAAAAGCGCCAATAAGCAACAAGATAAACAAGCTTGCTACCGCAGCTTTATTGCGATAAAAGCGGCGCTTAGCATCTTGTAGTAAGCTGCGGCCTTTTATTTCTTCAGCAGTAGTTGCTACTAAGTTGGTGGGCTGATCGGCGGTAAGGCTCATAGTCGTCCTTTAAATAATCTATTTAACATCATAATAAATAACACTTATAACAAACTAAGCCGTTAATTCGTTAGCTTTACTGAGCGTCCAATGAGGTCCGCTTAATACTGAATCTTTGGATCAATCACGGCGTATAAAATATCGACGATAGCATTAAAAGTAATGGTCAATACACCGACTAAAATAGTCAAACTGAGCACGACCCCATAATCACGATTCAAGGCGCCATTGACGAATAGCTGACCGATACCTGGCAGACCAAAGATAGTTTCAATCACGATTGAACCTGTGATAATCCCGACAAAAGCGGGGCCTAAATAAGAGATTACCGGTAGTAGCGCTGGACGAAGCGCGTGTTTCATGACGATTTGGCGCATTGGCAGCCCTTTGGATCTAGCCGTGCGAATGTATTGACTATTCATCACCTCAATCATTGAGCCGCGCATGATACGCGCGATACTAGCGACGTAAGCGAGCGCCAAAGCGGTAACGGGTAAAACGAGATTTTGTAGCGCCCCATCATTCCAGCCACCTGCAGGCAACCACTGTAATAAAATGGCGAAGATAAGCACTAATAGTGGCGCTTTAACAAAGCTTGGAATCACCACCCCTGTCATCGCAAAAGCCATTAACACATAGTCTAGCCATGAGTTTTGCTTGAGAGCGGCGATTACCCCTAAGATGAGACCAAGCACTAATGCCAATATAAAAGCATACAAACCCAGCTCCATCGATACTGGAAATGACTGCGATAACAGCTCATTAACCGTATAATCCTTATATTTAAAAGATGGCCCAAAGTCGCCTACTGCCAACTGCTTTAGGTAATTGACATATTGCAGCCACATCGGATCATTAAGATGATACTTCGCTTCGATATTAGCTAACACCGCTGGCGGCAAACTACGCTCACCAGTGAAAGGACTACCTGGTGCTAAGCGCATCATAAAAAAGGAGACCGTTATCAATACAAATAAGGTTGGAATAGATTCCAAGATACGCCGAAAAATCAGTTTTAGCATAATGCCTCTTTTATAATAGTGCTCATTTTTAAGCTTAACTACGCGTAAATAAATACAATAAAGCTAAAGCTCGGGGTTGATAAAATCTCAAGCTTTAGGCACTGGTTTTACTCAGTTTGCTTATAATCAATAGATCATAAATAACAAAAGTTTCATCTACCACGCCTCATATAGACGGCAATGAAAAATGAAACTCATGCTAATCATAAAATATTAAAAATTATCGAGATATCAATGTTTGGCGATTGATAGGTTTTTTGCTTGCCAGTTATCCAAGATATCTTTGGTTGGGAAGCCGATAACGTAGGGCTTCACTAAGCGCGGGCTAACATAATGATAAATATTAAGCAGACCCATATCTTGGTCAAGCTGCGCTTCAGCTTGCTTATATAAGTTGGCACGCTGCTCAGGACTAACCCCAGCTTTTAGCGTCTGCGCCATCAGGCTATCGAAGTTAGCGCTGTTGTATTTACCATAGTTACCACTGTTGTCAGATTTGGCAATATTTAAAAAAGCTGACGCTTCATTATAGTCGCCACACCAGCCTGCACGCGCGATTTGATAATTACCATTACGGCGAGTATCTAGATAGGTTTTCCACTCTTTGTTAGTCAGCGTCACATCAACAAAACCAAGCGCTTGCTTCCATAGTGAAGTAGCGGCTACGGCGGTCTTTTTATGATTGTCGTTGGTATTGTATAGCAGCTCAAAACTCAGCGGATTACTATCGCTATAGCCGGCTTCATTGAGTAATTTTTTGGCCTCGGCAACTCGTTTTTCTTGATCCCAAGTCGACCACTCTGGCGTATTTTTGACATCACCATTGGTAGCAGGCGGCGTCAATTGATAAGCTGCGGTTTGCCCTTGACCGATCACTTTATCAGTAATAGTGTCACGATCTAAGGCTAGAGCTAAGGCGCGGCGAACTTTAGGATCATCAAAAGGCGGTTTGACGGTGTTAAATTCATAATAATAGGTGCAAAGGTAAGGCGATACGCTTAGCTGATCGCCGACTTGCTCTTTAAGCGAAGCAAACTGCTCAGTCGGTATCTCATTATAAGTAATATCAATCTCGCCAGCTTGGTAGCGCGCTACATCGGTTGTGCTAGAAGGGATAGGCAAAAAGGTAACAGTATCAATGGTAGTATTTGCATCATCATAATATGAAGGGTTACGCTTCAATACCATCTTATCATTTACTTGCCACTCGCTGACGGTGTACGGGCCATTGACCACAATATTCTCAGGAGAGGTCCACTTATCACCGAACGCTTCAACCGTCTTTTGATGCACAGGTTTGACAGAGTTATGAATTAGCATATCAGGGAAATAAGGCACAGGCTCCGTTAACGTCACTTGCAAGGTCTTATCATCGACAGCTTTCACTCCAAGGGTCTCGATACCGGCATTGCCTTCGACGATTTGATCGGCACCTACTACTTTGGCATCGACCAAATAGCTCGAATAAGGAGAGGCCGTATTAGGATCCACCAGCCGGCGCATACTATAGACAAAATCCTCTGCCGTTACCGGGTCGCCATTTGACCATTTGGCATCGCGTAGCTTAAAGGTCCATACTTTGTTATCTTCACTCTCCCAACTGGTCGCCATAGCTGGAATCGTTTTGCCCTCGCTATCAGTATTGGTTAAGCCTTCGAGTATTTGGCGACCAAGAGTAGCCTCAGGTACGCCCGATACTTTGTGAGGATCAAGCGACTCAGGCTCAGCGGCATTATTTACCACTAGCTCTTGGCTATCTGCCAAGACATTAGGATCAATCTCGGCCGCTTGATTGTTGGTCGTAGACTTATCGCCGCTACAGCCAGCCATTAGTATAGCGAGCATCAAGGTAGTAGGAACCAATACAGTCTTTAAAACAGGAGTAGAATTTTGCATCATAGTTTGCATCACATAGCAGTTGGCTGGGGAGGAGTATGATAAGTCGACTAATTTTTAGTAAATCAAATGCATAGTATAGAGTAAACACAGATAATACCATCCTAAAAGACGCTTTGAGCAGTCCTATTAGGTTTATACTTTCAGTACTGTACTCTCAAATCTATAGAATCTATTAAGCCAAACTCATATTTATAAACCATTTATCAATGGTAAATAACCGTTTATCCAAGATTAATACTTTATAAAGAATAGATTCAAAATCATAACCTATTTTTTGTTACTAGCATAAATATAGTTAAGCTTGCGTAACATTAATAATTAAAAAAGCCATATTTGTCAACTATTTTTGTTCTTTATTATCAAAGTATTTTAATCAAACGATTATTGACTTAGTGATATCAGCGCTAACTAAAAACCGCTAAGATAAGCTAAACATTCTGTTAATAAGAGAGCGCTATGAGCACATCAAGGCGTATTATTGAGCAATTAGTCAGCCAAGGTCGATTGCCAATTGAGCATGCAGAGGCTGCTGCCAAACACCTAGAAGTCTATCCCAGCAAAAGCACATGGCTTAGCTTCTTCGATAAAGCCTTGCTGATTATCGGTGCGCTGGCATTGGTGTTATCACTGGTGTTTTTTATTGCTTATAATTGGCAAAATTTGGGCAAGCTAGGCAAATTCGCTTTGGTCGAAGGCGCTCTGGTCATCACTATTGCGCTCTACGTGGCTCTCTCTTTTCGGCGCAGGTTTCATTTTATTTGTCAGCTATTATTGCTGGTCGCTAGTATCATTACGGGCAGTTTGCTGGCGCTATTTGGGCAGGTGTATCAGACCGGCGCAGATACTTGGCAGCTGTTTTTTGCGTGGGCAGTGCTGATAACTCCTTGGGTCATTATTGCCCGCTTTCCGGCACTGTGGCTATTGTGGCTTGGTCTCGTTAATACCTCCTTAGTGCTATATCTCGATGTCATAGACCTGTCTTTGTTTGAGGATAGTTATCAAAGCACGGTACAAATCATAATCTTTGCGTTAGTTAATTTCATAGCGCTAAATCTTTGGCTTGTTTTTGTTGATAACAAACGCGCCATCTCTAATACCCATCATTTCCATCATCCCAATCATTCTCACCAAACCATCGCACACCCTCAGACCAGCTTGCATTGGAGCAGTTATGTGGTTGCGCTAGTGAGTACTATCGCTAGTACTTTGGTGGCTCTCACCGCTGTTTTTGAAAATAGCGAAGTTTGGGTTATGCTGCTGTCTTTATCGTTATGGGCAGGCTGGTGCGCCTTTATTTATTGGCGTTTTTATCAGCATGATACGGATTTACTTATGCTGACTTATCTTTGTTTTTCTAGCATAGTCGTCATTATATCTCTGGTAAATAGGTTTTTATTGGCGAGCAGTTGGGAGGCCGGGGGCTTTTTACTTTTGGCACTATTACTGATTGGCATGAGTTCAGCTGCGGTGGTTTGGTTACGTAAGGTCGCTGATGAAAGCCGCCGCGACTCTGAGAGTACCGCTAGCAGTGGGGGCACTGATTATGAGTGAAACTATCCATAAAAACGCCCCTAATCAAACTCTAACTCAGCTAAAAAACTTAGGCTTGATTGATGATACTGTTATAGATGCAAGCGATAACACTGAGCAAAGCGCCCCTTGGTTTATCAGTATATTTTTTGGTTTTAGCGGTATTTTGGCTAGCCTATTTCTTATAGGGTTTTTAACGCTGTTATTAAACAAGAGTGATATTCTTGAGAGTTTTGTCGGGCTCTTTGTCACGGGTATTATATTGAGCGCTATTGGCGCGTTTTTGTTTTATAACGCCCATATACGCCTTAGCTCTTTTTGGAATAGTTTAGCTTTTGCTATCACTTTGGCCGGTCAAGGCTATATAACTTTCGCCATATTATTTGAAGGATTTGAGCAGCCATTTAGTGTAGTGCTATTATTATGTGTGCAGCTAGTCATGACTACACTCATCCCCAACTTTGTTTATCGACTGTTAAGCGCTACAGCAGCACTATGCTGCCTCGTCTATTTATGCAGCTACTATCATATTGCCGAAATAAGCTTGGGGCTATTAGCCTTAATCGCTATCGTTAGTAATCTGCAGCGCTATTCGCTCCTACAACACCTGCCTGATGAGTGGCAGCCAGCCTTTTTGGCGATGATTAGTGCTGTTGCTTACGCTAGCGCCTTTGTGTTATTAAGCGTTTCTATCTACTTTATCGCCGCTGAATATGGTCACTATTTTGGCCGTTATAATGAGGCTTTTAGTTACAACTATTCTCTAGCACAAGAGCTACTAACGCTTGCTAGCCTATACGCCGCGTTTATTATCCTAAAACGCTACTCGCTCAAAACACCTTTCACCTTAGGACTACTCACCGTTATTGCTATCGCTGTACTTGGCATGATGTCGATCTATGTCTCAGGATTACTAGCAGCTAGTCTGATCATTGTCATCGCTGTGGCCAACTCCCAGCGCGTACTACTAGCTTTTGGCATTATTGCTTTAGTCAGTTATATCTTTTGGTATTATTATCAGCTCGATACCTCACTCCTTCTCAAGTCCGCCTCCATGCTGATCATCGGAATGGGTTTATTATTGATACGTTTATTACTAGTCAAATATTACTTTGCAGACGGGACAGCACTAACAACGGCTGATGATAAGGAGCGACTATTATGAGTAATAATTTGATAAGTAAATCGTCGCTACCTTGGCTTCAAAAACGGCCAGTTAAAATAACTATTGCCTTGCTTGGTTTGATCATTATTTTGCTGATAATGACTATCAATGTCGCCAAATATGAAACGCATTTAGCGACTGGTGATACAGTGCTATTAGAGCTGGCACCTGTCGATCCACGCGGTTTTATGCAGGGCGATTATATGACGCTCAGATACGCTATAGAGGATCAGGTGCTTTATGCTATTGGTCAAGATATTACGGATGCTAAGCCAAGTGAAGGTTATATCATTGTAACAATCGATAATAACAACGTTGGCCGCTTTGATCGTTTAGCCGATAGTAATTCTCGCAACGCTCTAGCTGCGGATGAAATGGCGCTTTATTATCGGCTTCGTAACGGTGTGCTTAAGCTTGCGACCAATGCTTTTTTCTTTCAAGAAGGTCATAGCGAGGCCTTTGAAACGGCAGAATATGGCTTATTTCGGGTCAATGATAAAGGCGAGCCGTTACTAACGAATATGGTCGATAAAGACTTTGAGGTGATTAAAAGCATAAATAATGACAGCATAGCAGAATTAGAAAATCCAGATAGTTTAGAAAACCCAGTTAGCTTAGAAAATAGAGGTCGCCAAGGCAGCGGTATGTAATATCAAAGGCTTTATATGAAAAACGTCATTATAAGAAAAGGTTATTAACCAAAATAATATTGCACTAACTGGGCGTAGCTTGTTACTGTGATTCACCTCTTATCTCAACTCACCACTTAATCACTCACTAATAAATAAAGGAATATAATATGCGCAGCGCAACTTATAACGAATTTGGCAAACCCACCGAAGTATTGAGCCTAGGCGATAGCCCTATCCCAGAACCTAAGCCCACCGAGGTGCGTGTAAAAACCGTGCTCGCCTCTATCCACAACCATGATCTGTTAACCATTCGCGGTAAATATGGTTTTAAGCCAGAGATGCCCGCTATTGCAGGCTCCGAGGCGGTCGGCGTCGTCGATGCTGTCGGCAGTGAGGTCAAAAACTTGAAAGTCGGTCAACGGGTCGCCGCCGCTAGTGTACAGGCGACTTGGGCGGAGTATTTTGTCGCTGACGAGGATATGGTATTCGCCATCCCTGAGAGCTTGGATGATGAGATGGCCGCGCAATTAATCGCCATGCCGCTTAGCGCGCTTATGCTGCTTGAGTTCTTAGAAGCCAAGAGCGGACAATGGATTATCCATAACGCGGCGAACGGCGCAGTCGGTAAATCGCTTGCGATGCTAGCAGCGGCGCGCGGCGTCAACACTATCAATGTGGTCCGTAGCAGCGATGCCATAAAAGAGCTAGAAGCAATCGGCGCAGAAAATAACGTCAGCACTGATAATGAGGACTGGAAAGAGCAAGTCAAAGCCATCCTTGGCGAGGATAAAATCAGCGCAGCGGTCGATTCAGTCGGCGGTGAAAACAGTGGTGATCTATTATCGCTACTCGGTCATGGCGGAGTGTTTGCGGTATTTGGCGCGATGTCAGGTAAGCCCATGGTACTTAACCCGACGCATATGATCTTTAAACAAGCGACGCTAAAAGGCTTCTGGGGTAGCAAACTCAGTCAAGAGATGAGTGTGGAGAATAAACAGCGCTTAATCGACGAGCTTATTGAGCGCGCCGTCGAAGGCAAGTTGAAATTGCCCGTTGAAGCGACTTTTGATCTAGCAGATATCATAAAGGCCGTCGATGGCAAATTACAATCTGGCAAAAATGGTAAGGTGCTCATTAAGCCTTAAGGTATCGCCGTAAAGTTTATTTACCAAAAAAGGAATAATATTATGTCCAATCAAAAAAACTCTGATAATAAAACCTTTAAAGCCTTAGTGGTCGAAGAAACCAGCGACGGTAAATTCGAAAAAAGCATTCAACAGCGCAACCTCAGCGACCTGCCTGACAATGATCTATTGATTGAAGTACATTACTCCTCGCTCAACTATAAAGATGCCATGTCGGCCTCGGGTAATAAGAGCATCACCAAAAACTATCCGCACACCCCTGGTATTGACGCGGCAGGCGTGGTGGTCAGCGACAAGTCTGGCACTTTTAGCGAAGGTCAAGAAGTCGTGGTATTCGGCTATGATTTAGGTATGAACACCGCAGGCGGACTCGGACAAATGATTGCCATCCCTGCCGACTGGGCATTGCCTTGCCCTGAAGCGCTGAGCCTAAAAGAAGCGATGATCTATGGTACAGGCGGCCTAACGGCGGCGCTAAGCATCCAAAAGCTGGAAAAAATGGGCGCAAAACCAAGCGATGGCCCCGTTGCCGTATCAGGCGCGACAGGCGGTGTGGGCACTATCAGTATTGCTATCCTCTCGCAGCTGGGCTACGAGTCTATCGCCTTCTCTGGTAAGCCTGAGCAAAGCGAACACTTGAAAGAGTTGGGCGCCACCGAAGTGCGCCATCGTGATACCATCAATGAAGTCGGCAATCGCCCTGTTGGCCGTCCGCTATGGGCCAATGCCATCGATACCGTCGGCGGTGACTATCTTGCCAACCTACTCAAGCAAACCAAACCAGGTGGCGCAGTGACGACCTGTGGCCTTGCAGCATCAGCGTCATTTTCGATGACCGTATTGCCGTTTATCACGCGTGCGGTATCGCTACTGGGTAT
Organism: Psychrobacter sp. AH5; assembly: GCF_040371085.1. Lineage (NCBI taxonomy): Bacteria > Pseudomonadati > Pseudomonadota > Gammaproteobacteria > Moraxellales > Moraxellaceae > Psychrobacter > Psychrobacter sp. AH5. The sequence continues at coordinate 2,763,497 of NZ_JAMBMT010000001.1, read as the reverse complement.
CGACTCGGTATTTATCCCACTTGAGGACAAAAAAGCGATTTGGCAGCGCGTGGCAACGGACATGAAACTACCCAATCTGGAGCAATACGCAGAAGAAATCACCCTTGAACAAACCCCTGAATACCTAGAGCGCTTTATTGATGGTAAAGCAGTGGGACGTTATGTGGTGAATGTGCGGGGTTAGGGTTAACGTTATCTAGAACTGTTCAGAAGGCGATAGTAGTGTTCTACACTGTTAGAACACTACTATTTTTTTATTTTCAAGTACTATATTTACTTGTGATAAACTCATAATCACATATACATATAAGAATAAAGAGATAGTCTAAATGCAATGGATATCCGCTTACAGTCATTTATTTAACATATTGAATAAAGCTGAAACTCCAGCCTACCATAGTGGCTCTGAGTTTATTAAAGTAGTACAAAACTTTGATCGCGGATTGCCCGATTACTCACTATATATTGAAGAACGTAGGCGCTTGAATAAAAGTACAAGTAGAAAGGACTTCTACTGGGATATATTAAAAGAACTAGAAGAACCTGTTCGCTTTGAAGTTTTTCGTGCATTTATAGATATTGTAGAGCCACATTTCCCAAATGAGGCCCAGGATTTAAGAGCATATCTATTTGGTAATGTTCAACCAGTCCCAAAAGCAAAAATACCCAATCAGCAATGGAGCTCTGACAAGCTTAACTCAATGCTGTCAAAAATTGATAATGCAATTGATATTTCAAATTATGATTATGCGATGACATTATCATATACATGTTTAGAAGGACTTTATAAATCTTATATTCATAAACACGTACCAACAAGCATAAACGTGACAGACTTAATACCTTTATCAAAAATTGTTCGTGACGATATAAACTCTAAATTATCGAATAAAGGCAATTATCCCGTTCTAATGGTTACAAGTATTTCTACACTAACAAGCGCTATCGCAAACTCTCGTAATTCGTTTAGCGACTCTCATTTTGATAAAGAAGCGAATAAGTGGTTAGCAACCTATAGTCGCGACTTGGTCAACTCTATAGGCCGTTTACTATTACATTTTCTGTAGATTAGATTTTTTAGTTAGAAAAATTAACCATAAAAAAAACACCCAACTAAGTTGAGTGTTTTAACTAAAGAGAAGTGCCGCTAAATCAAATTATTTTTTCTTCTTTTTCTCAGCACGTTTTTTCTCAATCAGGGTTTGAGCGGTAGTATTTTCTTCCCACCAATCGCCCATATCTTGCCAGTAGAGATAAGCCTGCTCTTTACCACCAATTTCGATACCATAACTATTGATACCCATACCGCGTGGTCTAGGATGACGCTTTTTAAGAATTTCATGCGCCACTTCAGGCAAGTTATCTTTTGCGATATCCCACTCTTTTTCAGCCTTATCTAATTTATCTTGATAACAGTAAGCCAGCACCTTACCGAAAGCGATATTTGCAAGCATATCCTCTGGATAGTTGTCGCAAATTCGAATTATTTTCTGATACTCTTCGGTAAACATGTACCATTCTATCAGCGCTTCACGCATACCTAGGTTGTCATTAGGGCAAACTTGTAGCAGCCTTTCTCCCTGCTCGCAGGCTTCATCAAAGCTCATATTGTCAGCATAGACATTTGCCAGCTGAAACAGCGCTCGCAAAAAGGGACGGTTCTCCATGATGCCCCATGGCAGCTTACTTTTTTGCCAATTAAAGTTTTTGGGGAAATACTCTAAGTATAGGCGCATACATTCGCGGCTACTCAATAGTGCTAAAAAGCTGTCATCATGCTGCTCACACAAAAATGCTAAGTTAAAGTAAGCATCAGGGTCATTCATATTCTCTAATACTAAAAACTGAGCAATATCACGAGCCACTTCATAACCTTCTTTCTCCAGCGTCATCTGTATCACTTGGAATGAGGTTGGCGGCTGCTCATCAAAGTCTTGCACAATTTCATGCTGAAATTTGGTCATGACTTCATTCATAATATCGTTGATATCACGACCTCTTTTTACCTCGGCATCTACAAAGGCTTTTATTTTAAGATTAAGCGCTCTACCAGCGCCAAGCGCATTTGATCTATTGTCAGCCGACTTATCGCTAACGTCATCTTCAAACATCCACTCGTTTTGTCCCACATGAACCAGTTTCATAGTCCATCACTCCTTTGCGTTGATATTACAATCATAGCATATGAATAATTATTCCCACTCAATCGTCGCCGGCGGCTTACTCGACACATCATACGTCACGCGTGAGACATCAGCGATTTCATTCATGATACGATTCGATACGGTCTCGATCAAATCATATGGCAGATGCGCAAAGCGAGCCGTCATAAAGTCCACGGTCTCGACGGCACGTAGCGCAATGACCCACGCATAGCGGCGGCCATCACCGACCACGCCGACCGATTTGATCGGTTGGAATACCGCAAAGGCTTGCGCGGTTTTGTCATACCAGCCAGAGCGCTCCAGCTCCTGCATAAAAATCGCATCGGCAAGACGCAGGATATCAGCATATTCTTTTTTGACTTCACCAAGGATTCGCACGCCTAGACCTGGTCCTGGGAACGGATGACGATAGATCATTTTCTCTGGTAGACCTAAAGTAATACCCAATTTACGTACTTCATCTTTAAATAAATCACGCAGTGGCTCAATGAGTTTAAAGGCCAAATCATCAGGCAGTCCGCCGACATTATGATGGCTCTTGATGACGTGCGCTTTGCCTTGATGCGACTTGGCAGATTCAATAACATCAGGATAAATCGTGCCTTGCGCTAAGAACTCAATCTCTTTGCCATCGCTTTGCTCGCTAACTTTACGCGCGCTATCGGCGAAGACATCGATAAAGGTTTTACCAATGATTTTACGTTTGGCTTCCGGATCTGACTCGCCTGCTAAGGCATTTAAGAACAGATCTTCAGCATCGACGCGAATCACTTTGACGCCCATATTTTCCGCGAACACTTGCATCACCTGATCGCCTTCGTGCAGACGCAGCAGACCGTTATCGACAAATACACAAGTGAGCTGATCGCCAATCGCTTTATGCAACAATGCGGCCACCACTGAACTATCGACGCCACCTGAGAGACCTAGCAAGACTTGCTTGTCACCGATTTGCTCTTTGAGCTGCGCCACACGCATATCGACGATATTATCTGGCGTCCACTCCCCTGCACAGTCGCAGATTTGATGCACAAAACGACCGAGCAGCGCCTGACCTTGTAGGGTATGGGTGACTTCAGGATGAAACTGCAGACCATAATAGTGCTTATCATCATCGGCCATAATCGCAATCGGACAGCTGGGCGTACTAGCGATAATATCAAAACCTTGCGGCGCTTCAATGACCTTATCGCCATGACTCATCCAGACATTTAGATTGGCCGTGCTGTTTTCCGTAGTGCTGTCTTCTATGCCATCAGTAAGCTTTGAATGACCATTGACATTAATGGTCGCTGCGCCGAACTCGTGAATATCGCTGGCATGTACCTTACCGCCGAAACGATCTGCCATCGCCTGCATGCCGTAGCAAATACCTAGGACGGGTACGCCCAAATCAAATACCGCGTCATTGATACGCGGGCTATTGTCCGCATGCACACTCTCAGGACCGCCTGACAAGATCACCCCTTTAGCTCCAAAATCTTTGATACGGTCGCTGTCGATATCATAAGGGAACATCTCACAAAACACGCCTGAATCACGCACCCGGCGGGCGATTAGCTGGCTGTATTGTGAGCCAAAATCTAGGATTAAGATGCGGTCTTCTTTGATCGCAGGAATGCTGGCAGCAGGCGTAGTGGCGGTTGTCATAACTAGAGGTCCATCAATAGGTAAAATTGGTGGCCTATTTTAACAAGTTTAGCGCAGCTATTGGTTATAAAAATCGCTTATTCTAGTAATGATCGCTGTTTGAAGCGTTATATAGGGTGGTTTATTATGCGGCATCGATAATAAGAGCAAAATTTGTTATAAGTAATAAAGCATCTATCACTGTTATGCCCTACAACCGCTCTTATTTATGCTATAAATTTTGAAACTTGCAACAGGAGAGTTAGATGAGTAATGATTCGCGTCAAAAACCTGATAAATCCAGTTTAGACTCTCTTGGATTGTCCAAAGAGTATTTGCCCGATTATGTCAAAGCTCGATCCAAATATCATAAGCCGCCGCATTTAGGGACTTTTGATGTCGGTATGTCTATTCCGCAGTGGCGACCCGACCATGTCCCCGACACCCGTATCGACAAGTTTACTTTTGGCATGGTGCTAGTTATTTTACTTAGTATCGCTGTGCCTTTGATCTTGTTTCCTGAACAAGGCAAAAACTGGGTAGGTATAGCGCGCGCTTTTGTCAGCGATAACTTTGGTTTTGCCTATTTATTGTTCGGCGTGCTGGCGATGATGTTTGTGATTTATATCATCTTCTCTGATATCGGCAAAATAAAGTTAGGCCGACCAGAAGAGATGCCAGAGTTTAAGGACAGCTCATGGGCGGCAATGCTGTTTTGTGGCGGTATTGGCGCAAGTATCTTATATTGGGGACTCATCGAGTGGGCTTATTATTATCAAAGTCCGCCTTTTGGTATAGCAGGCGCAACGCCGGACGCTATTCGCTGGGCGACCACTTACGGTATGTTTCACTGGGGACCGGTGGCCTGGGCGATCTACTTAGTGCCTGCCATTCCTATTGCCTACTTCTATTACGTGCGGCAAACGCCAGTACTCAAAGTCAGCCAAACCTTGATGCCTTTATTAGGCGAAAAGGGGGCGGGTAGCAATTGGGCCAAAATGCTCGATGTGCTGTTTGTCTTTGGTATGGTAGGTGGCGGGGCAACCACTTTGGGTCTCGCCTCACCGCTTATTAATGAAGGTTTGTATAATTTATTTGGCCTGCCGCGCAACATCACCATGCAAATTGTGGTGCTACTCATCACCACCATGATCTTTGCTTATAGTGCTTATCAAGGACTCAAAGGCGGTATTCAAAAGCTCTCTAATATTAACTTTTATCTAGCGGTGGTATTTTTATTATTTGTGTTGGTAGTTGGACCGACGGTGTTTATTTTGAACACTGGTATGGAAGCCATTGGCCGTATGATTACGCAGATGCCGCGGATGATGACTTATATTGAGCCCTTTAAAGACTTTCAACAGTTTGGTTTTAAGCCTATTACTTTTCCGCAAGATTGGACGGTGTTTTATTGGGCATGGTGGCTAGTATTTGCGCCAACTATTGGGCTATTTATCGCCAAGATATCTAGAGGGCGTACCATTCGTAATATGGTGGTCGGCTCGATGTTTTATGGCTCGCTTGGCTGCGCGATGTTTATGATTATCTTAGGGAACTATGGTTTATATTTGCAGATGACGGGGATAGTCGATGTGGTCGGCATCTTAAATAACGAATCGCCGACTGCCGCTATCTTCTCTATCTTAAATAGCTTACCGATGTCTTATCTAGTGGTGGCGGTCTTTACCTTTTTGGCCACTATTTTTACTGCGACTACTTTTGATTCGATCTCTTATATTCTAGCTTCGGTGGTACAAAAAGAGGTCGATGATGAGCCGCATCGCTGGAACCGGCTATTTTGGGCCTTTACCTTATGTTTATTGCCCGCTATTTTGATGTTTTTGGGTGATTTGCAAACCTTGCAGACCGCTTCTATTATCGCTGGGGCACCGCTTATTATCATTCTAACGATGATGATGGTTTCGGTCATTAAGGCGGCGCGTTATGACTTGGCTTATCAGCCTGATTATTATATAAAAACCATCCATATCGAAGAGCTCCCAGATAATTCGCCATGGGAAGAAGGGCTGACATCGGAGGCGCCAGAGGGCTCGGTATTGGCTCAGCAGGATGAGTGGGAACAACTACGCGATGACGCTGAAAACGGTAGTTAAAACAAGCGTCTATTTTTAATTATTTGATAAAAGCTGAGCTGCTATGGTAGCTCAGCTTCTTTGTATTTAATGGCTAATAAACCTTTCATTGTGCCCCTTTTTTAATGCTGCTATCGAGTCATAAAATATAAACAATAGTTATTTACATTGTGATAATCTAAAAGAATTAGTATTGAACCTTTAATTTAAAATAAAGCCAATTCAAAATCCAGTGATTATAATTTGACAGGTACGTCTCTATGAGCAAAATCAAATCCCTTCTCCGCAAAAGCCCTAAAGCCGATAACGCTGTGCCTCTCGCAATCACCTCTGATAGCAAAAATACCGACAATACAAGTCAGGATACTGATATAAAAAGAGCTGTCTCTCAGACCAGCAATTCTCTTAATACGCCTATCGAGCAAACGCGCTGGAATGGCTGGGGTAATGTTAATATTAATAAAAAAGTCTCGCCGCACGGCGCAAAGCTGATCAAATCACATATCGGTAAAACTAAAAAGCTCAAATCGGTTAGCCTGCAACAAGTCATTAAAACGGTGCCTAAACCACGCTTGCCTGCTGAGCTTACCGATCTCGATATAGTATCGACCGATCAAGAAACCAGACTCAGACACGCCCGCGGGCAAAGCTTCCCCGATTGGATCGCTATGCACAGCGGCGACTTTGAGGTCTTCCCTGATGGCGTGGCTTTCCCCGAATCTACCGCTGATGTCGAGCAACTACTTAAGCTCGCCCAAGAGCACGATCTGATTGTTATTCCTTTCGGCGGTGGTACTTCTGTAGTCGGTCATATCAATCCACAACAGGGCGCGCGGCCTGTTTTGACAATCGCTATGAGTAAAATGGATCGGCTGATGGATTTGGATACCGAGAGTCAAATTGCTACTTTTGGTGCCGGTACGCAAGGACCAGCGGTCGAGGCGCAATTGGACGAGCATGGTTATCGCTTGGGACATTATCCGCAGTCGTGGGAGCTATCGACACTTGGTGGTTGGATTGCCGCGCGCTCTAGTGGTCAGCAATCCTTGGGCTATGGACGTATCGAGCAGATGTTTGCAGGCGGTACTTTAGTGACCCCGCAAGGCGTGCTAGAGATTGCTGATATTCCTGCATCCTCAGCAGGGCCAGATCTGCGTGAGATGATGATGGGGTCTGAGGGCCGCGCGGGTATCTTTACGACAGTGAAAGTGCGCGTGCAGTCGCAACCTGAGGAAGAGCTATTTAAAGTGGCGTTTTTGCCCAATTGGCAAGCAGGAAAAGCAGTACTCAAACAAGCGGTGCAACAAGATATCCGCCTGTCCATGCTACGTCTGAGTAATGCGGTTGAGACTGACGCACATTTGCATTTAGGCACTACGCCGAGTCAGTTTTTAGCGATTAGCACCTATCTAAAAGCGCGTGGTCTTAGCTCAGATAAAGTGATGCTGACTTATGGCTTCTCAGGCGATAAAGCACAGAATAAACTAGCTATTACTCAGCTCAATAAGCTGTTAAAGCAAAATGGTAGTGTCACGGGTAAAATCACTAATATTATGGGTAGTGTGTGGGCGCATGGACGCTTTAAATTCCCGTATCTACGCGGCACTTTGTGGGACAAAGGCATTATGGTCGATACCTTTGAGACTGCTACCAACTGGAGCCGTATTGACGAGCAGATGGCGCAGATGCAAGAGGCGGTAAAAACCTCGCTCGCTGATGAAGGCGAGGAAGTGATGGCCTTTACTCATATCTCACATGTCTATAAGCAAGGCGCAAGTCTATACACGACTTATTTCTTCCGCGCCGCCAAAGATCACGCCACTACTCTACAGCGCTGGCAGAAAATCAAACATGCCGCTAGTACTAGTTTAGCGAATGGCAAGGCCACCATCTCGCATCAGCATGGCGTCGGTCGTGATCATGCCCCATATTTAGTAGCTGAAAAAGGCGAGCTAGGGATTCAAGTGACTCGTAATATGCTCAAAAGCTTAGATCCTGAGCAGCGTATGAATCCGGGTGTATTACTCGAAGAATAGTTTTAATTAAGAGCTTTGTTTATAGCCAGTTTGATGGAAGAACGTTGCAGCACGGCTGGTCTTAATTTTGCCCAGCCTCTGGAGTGACGAAGTCGCACAGCAAGCAAGTAAAATTAATACCAGTCGCGCGCCGTAACAAAACTTATCTATCAACTTAGCAGCGACTATAGCTTGAATAAATTATTATTTAAGAAGAAGAATCTATGAACCAAAGCAAACAACGCCAGCAAGCCCTAGCGACCTTATTAAAACGCTCCTCTCACACTGCACCTTGGGATATGCTCATTATCGGCGGCGGTATTACTGGTGCGGGCATTGCACGTGAAGCGGCAAGGCGCGGGCTAAGTGTCTTACTTATCGAGCAAAAAGACTTTGCTTGGGGCACCTCCAGCCGCTCAAGCAAAATGGTACACGGCGGTCTGCGTTACATAGCTTCGGGCGATTATAAAACCACTTTACTTAGTGTGCGCGAGCGCGAGCGTATGCTCACTGAAGCTAGCGGTTTGGTTAACGAGATGCATTACGTCATGCCGCACTATAAAGGCAAGTTTCCACCGCCCTGGATATTTAATACCTTATTAAGAGTCTATGACAGAATAGCGGGCAAACGTTATTTTAAATACTTCAAAAAAGACGCTTTTTTACGTCTCAATCCTAATATCAAGCAGGATAAATTTTTGGGTGCCAGCCAGTTTAGCGATGCGGTCACCGATGACTCGCGCCTTGTAATGCGTGTACTTGACGAAGCCATCCATGACGGCGCGCAAGCTATTAATTATCTAAAAGCCGAGTCGCTTATCATTAATGAACAAGGCTTAGTGGTAGGCGCAAATCTTAAAGATACTGCTTCTAAAGAGAGCGATAAGACATTCGAGGTTCACGCCAAAGTGGTGGTCAGTGCCACAGGTGCGTGGGCCGATACCTTACGTATGCAAGCCAGTAATGAAACTGAGCAAAGCTTCAACAAGCAAATACGTCCCTCACGCGGTAGTCATTTAGTGGTCAGTCAAGAGCGCTTGCCTACCTCGCAAGCTTATACCTTCTTGCATCCTACTGATAAAAGAGCGGTGTTCGTCTTTCCGTGGGAGAACCGCACTGTGCTAGGGACTACCGATTTGGATCACCCGCCACTTAATGACGAAGAAGTCGGTATCACTAGCGCAGAGGTCGATTATCTACTAGCAGCGACTAACTCATTATTTGATGATACCGATCTCAATCGAGAAGATGTCATCAGCTCATGGGCAGGCGTGCGTCCGCTGATATCCGATAGTGGCGATGGCAAACGCGTCAGCCCTAGTAAAGAAAAGCGCGATCATAGCGTTTGGCTCGATAACAATCTCGTGACCGTCAGCGGCGGCAAGCTCACGACCTTTCGCCTAATTGCCCTTGATGTGCTTAAAAAGTGTCAACAAGTACTGCAACTTGATGATGCCACTATCGAACAAAATGCCTCGCATAACGACCAAGTCTTTAGCAATCCCACGCCGACCCATCCCAAATTTACGACTTTACCTTCTGATCTACAACAGCGTTTGCAAGGATTTTATGGTCTGCAGCTCGATAAATTACTAGAGCTAGCGCACGAGGATGATCTAGCGTATGTCACCGATAGTAATACCATTTGGGCCGAAATTCGCTTTGCCGCGCGCTTTGAGCAAGTCATACATTTAGATGACTTGTTATTAAGACGCACGCGCTTAGGTTTGATCCTGCCGCACGGCGCGATGACACCTCTGATTAGCGCAAGATTAAAGCAAATTTGCCAACAAGAGCTGGGTTGGGATGAGCAAAAGTGGCAGCAAGAAGTCGCTCGCTATACCGAGTTATGGCAGCGTTATTATCATTTGCCTGCGGCTTAGTGCTTTTTATACCCACATTTAAGACACTTTAAGAGTTATGCTGTGCGGCTGGTATAAATTTTCCTTGCTTGCTGTGCGACTTCGTCACTCCAGAGGCTGCGCAAAATTCATCCCAGCAGCACATAGCAAATGTGTAGCAGTTTTAACTAGAACTGAGTATAGTTAAGGAAGACTATGACCGATAATTCTGCAAACCCGATTTATTTCTTAGCTATCGACAACGGCACCCAAAGCGTCCGCGCGCTGATATTTGATCAATTCGGCAGCGAGATTGCCAAAGCCCGCGTGCCTATCGAGCCGTATTTCTCCGAGCAGCCCAATTATGCTGAGCAGCACGCCGACTACTATTGGCAAAAGCTATGTGAGGCTTGCCAAAAGCTGTGGCAAAGCTGCGAGATTAAACCTGAACAAATCGCTGGCGTCAGTCTCGCCACCCAGCGCTATACCATGATTTGCCTCGATAAAGACATGCAGCCGCTACGCCCCGCTATCGTTTGGATGGATTTGCGCCGCGCTGAGACTAGTGATATCGGCTTTCTTGGCCCACTCACCAAAGTCATCGGCATGGGCGAATTAGTCAAGGACGCCCAGCAGAAAGCTCGCTGTAATTGGCTCGCGCAAAACAAACCTGAGATGTGGGCAAAAACCGCGCACTACGTCAACCTCTCCGCCTACCTCACTTATCAGCTCACAGGCGAATTAGCTGACTCAACGGGTCACTGTGTCGGCTATCTACCTTATGATTATAAAGCGCAAAAGTGGCTAAAGCCGAAAGATCTTAAATGGCGACTCTTTAGCTGTACCTCTGAGCAAATGCCTAAAATAGTCCCACCTGGACAAAAACTAGGGGAAATTACGGCGACAGCTGCTAAAGCTACAGGACTTGTTGCAGGCACACCAATGATAGCCGCTGCCAGTGATAAAGCCTGCGAAGCCCTAGGCGCAGCGGGGCTTGCCGCCGATACCGCCTGCCTCAGCTTTGGCACCACCGCCACTATCAATACCATCTCCCCCGATTACGTCGAAATCCTCAAACACATGCCCGCCTACACCGCCGCCGCCCCGCACTACTACAACCACGAGTACATGATTTATCGCGGCTTTTGGATGGTCAGCTGGTTCAAAGAACAATTCGCCCACTACGAACAGCAACTTGCCAAAACCCAAGGCATCGACACCGAAAAACTCCTCGATGCCGCCGTAAAAGACATTCCAGCCGGCTGTATGGGACTCATCATGCAGCCGTATTGGTCGCCAGGCGTGCGTCATCCGGGGCTTGAAGGCAAAGGCGCGCTCATTGGTTTTGGCGATGTGCACACGCGGGCGCACGTGTATCGCGCTATCTTAGAAGGGCTGGCCTACGAGCTCAAACTCGGCTTTGATACTATCGAAAAACGTACGGGCAAACCCATCAAACACCTGCGGGTCTCAGGCGGCGGCTCCCAAAGCGACGCCGCCATGCAGCTCACCGCCGACATCTTCGCCATGCCCGCCTACCGCCCGCACACCTATGAAGCCACTGGCCTTGGCGCGGCCATCAACTGCGCGGTGGGTCTCGGCGTCTATCCCGACCACTCTACCGCAAGCGATGCCATGACCCATTTAGGTGATGAATTTGTGCCCATCAAAGCCAACGTGCAACTCTACAAGCGCCTGTATAACGAGGTCTATCTCAAGATGTACGAGCGCCTAAAACCCTTATACCAAAGCATTCAAGACATCACAGGATATCCTGCGAAGTAGTCTGCGCAAGTTTAAGGTGTCGGCGTATTGGGAGTGGTTAGAAGGTGGGATGATTTTGGTTGAGAGATTATAGGAGCTAATCGCGCCTTTTGCTTGTATCTGTACCCTTAAGCGTGGCGGGCACTAACGGCTGATGGCATTCCTGTATTCTCGATACTACCCTCAGCCAAGTGCCCGCAACTCGCTTAGTCGCATAGGATACCGCGTCAGTCACGGCTAAAAAGCGCCTTGAGGCGACCATTTTTTAATTGCAAAGTTTAGCTTATTGCAAGCGACTCATTATCACTTTGTTCAGATGACAACGCTTTAATAGCTTCAATCAACTTAGCTTCATTCTGAGTAATAGCCGTTTTAAACGCTTGATAACTAGCGACCTGTTGCGGTATCGCTAATTTAAATTTATGAGTACTGCCACCAAAGCCGTTCAATGAGCCCATATTCAAAGCCAAATTATTATCAATTGTAGGCGCAATGTAGCCACCTATATTGGCTTGATATAGAAACAAATACGACAGCACTTGATTGAGGTCATCGCGGTTGATGTGATTGCCTTTCATACGTTTATATTTCGCGTCCAAAATAATGCGGTCATCTTTTACAAAGTCAGGATAACGGCGCACGTTATTACCCGACAACTTCTGAGCATATACGTTAATACCGCCTTGTCTATTATTATTGGTCGGATGTTTATAGCCAATAGTGCGCAGAAGCGTATTTAAATACTCTTCCCATAACCAAGCCCCATCGAATAAGATGCCATAAGCTTTGTCATCATTATTGGCATATTTTAGACCATCATGACGGAGGATTTGTAGGCAGATCTTTTGCAGACCTCGATATTCTGTAAAATAAGGATGGACGAAAGGTTTGCGGTTGGCATTAATGACAGTGTGCCGATTACGTACATGATAGGACGATGTATGTTGGACTATCAGATTAACAAAATCTAGAGTCTCGCTATCGCTATGTAGCACATCTCGCAAATTTGGTTTTTGCTTGATTAGCTCGATAGTATGGCGAATCAGCTGAGTGAGCGGATTATCAAAGCTGTGCTCACGCACGCGGTAAGCAACGCTACCTTGGAAGGGCAAGTTTCGTTGCAAGTGAGCTTTAATATCGATAGTGCCTTTAAGGTTGCTATCATTGTAGGCCTTCTTCTGATACTCCTTATACAAGCCTTGCGATAGGGCTTTTTTGAGGAAATAAGGAAACAGGTACACTAAAAAATCAAACACCTTGGTTTGGTTATGGCTGTGCTTTAAATCAAATAAATTGAAGCATAGTACCTTTTGTAGCATGTAGTGTAAAAAATAATCCTCAAGACTGGCTACTTGATTATTTGCTAAAGTATCAACGTCACTAGCATCATCGACAACACTCTGAGCAAAACGCGATTGGATTTTTAGTTGGGTATTTTTTACGCCAATAAAACCCATAATATTACCCGTCGTCAGTACGGTTTTGGCATCTGTTAGAGCCAGCTCAAGGATTGGATCGCACGCAATATCGTCTTCGTTATCATTAAGACGATCAGGAAATATCAACAATTCAGGATTGGCTTTTACCAGCTCTCCAATACTTTTATTAGCGATCAGACTCAGATTATCCTTATCTCGCTGCTGCGCTTCTGTCAGCTCTAACGCTGTATTATCAGTCGTAACTAGCATCAGCATTAACCGATTCATGGGCATCATCATAAGTATTGTCATAGGCGCTTTTTAAACTAGCAAGCTGCTCATCGGCATCAGGGTAGCCACGCAAATATTCAAACAGTAGCGACTGTAAGTGATACGTCCAAAGCTTATCAAAATCACCATCATAGTTAACCAGTTTTAGGAAATAAGCCGGGCCGACATGGTAGGCATCGCTTAAGCCTTGTACAGTTTCGATAGCACTATTCAAGGCAGTTAGACGCCGCCTAGCTTCGTCTGCCCACTCTTCTATTTGCCCTTCCCACATTGAAAGTCTGTCCTCTGCTCTAATATCCTTCCAAGCAAAACGTCTGCGCATCGCAAAATCAAATGATTCGACACTGCGATCGATATCGTTCATGGTACCGATAATATAGACGTTGTCTGGGATGTAAAAACCGTTCTTAAACACATCTTCTTCGGTTTGCAAATTAGCGTATTGAGTCGTGACTCTACCACTCTCACCACGATAGCCGGGGTCAATAGAGAAGAAAAGCTCTCCTAAGACTTTGGAGATTTCGGCACGGTTTATTTCATCGAGTATGAGGATGAATTTTTTACCCTTATCTTCAGTATTCGCCATTCTAAGATCATAATTTTTCTCAATATAATCGCATACTGGAATTAGGTAAGGCTTCCAGTTCAGCGCTTTACCTGTCTCGAAATAGGTTTGGATTAAAGATTTAGTTAAGGTGATCTCTCTCTGTGTTTCGCTTGAAAGCATAGCGGTAATGTTATCGAGTGAATTCACAATAACGCTAAATGGACTTTCTTGGCTAGGCGTTGCTAACTCAACAGCACTTTCTGATACATCATCAATAAACTTTTGATAGACTTCGTTAAAGTTGCTTAACTGCTGATTATTCTGGTATTTTAGTGCTTCTTTACAGAACTTTTTAAAGCTTCCATCTCGCAGCTCAAAGCCAACTTCTCCATCTTCGCCTTGGATAGGTCTTAGGCCTTCGACAAAATCGGTGTAGTCATAAGAAGGGTGAAACTGAATAAGTTTGTGCTCTGCACTCCAAACATTCGCTAGCCTTTTAGCTAAATAAGTTTTACCCGTTCCTGGTGCTCCTGTTAATATTAAGTTTTTATTGGCTAGCAGTAACTCGCTTATTTCTTGCAGTAAAGGATTTGTGATAGGTTGCTGAGTATTTTTTGTACTTTGTTGTTTAGTCATATTCAACTCATTGGCTAGCTTAAAAACTTTTTTATAAGCTTCAAATAAACCACCTTTCAGATCATTGATGATACTGTAGTAGTCGATTAAGGAAAGCTGTTGTTCATTGTCTAACGCTATAATTCGACCAAATAAGTAATGCTCATCCTCTACAGGATTTTGGAAGTCTTCTTCATCCATATTTAAGGTAAAGCCTTTTCCGACAAGCTTCGCTATCTCATCACTATCTTTCAGTGCGGTAAAAGCATCCATAAAGGGTTTAATATATTCTATAGGCGATTTATCATCTTTAAATCTGACATAGAGCGTATTAAATCCTAAGCCATAGCCAATTTTATTGTCTGACAAATATATGTGAAACTGAACTTCGGTACCTGCACCTTCGTTAATCGCCCATTCTCTATCTTCGCTATCATATTTGAACAACAACTTTGAGTTAGTAATTCTTTGATTACCCGATAGCTCTTTTCTAGCAATGAGAAAGTCTTTTTTAAGACCACCAACGTCTTGGTTTATAAGACTGACTAAATGACCGATGCTATCGACTTTTATAGCGCAAGCATTGATGTAATCTAATTCTTGTATAGCCTCAACTAGCTCATCGCGTAACTGCCATTCAAATAAGTTCCCTGCTACCTTTTTACCAAGCATAGTAATTAGCCAATAAGTTTTAGCACCCTCTTCATTAGTTATTTCAAACCTATTCAAACGCTCTTGAACCCCTCTACTAAAACCAGTAATAAAGCCACTGAGTGAGAAAGGAGAAGTATTGTATTTTTCAGCTACATACTTACAAGTCGCTTTATGATTAGGCTCTAAGAAGAAGATACTTAATGCGTATTTATAGTTATTAGTCATGAAATTATCATCAGACAATATCTCTAGCCAGTCTTGCTTCGTGACTTGTGGCGGACTGTTATAGTCATTATTCTTTACGATAATTTGTTGCACTGGAGCACCTTTTTTAATGAAGATTTAGCTATAAGTTTGGCTAATTATAAAGCGAGTAGATATTTAGTAGGCGATTTAAAATAATTATTTTCTCAATAGTAATTCAGGTCAAACCTCACCCCTAAAAGCCGCATAAACCCGATCTAACCCCTCACACAGCAGCGCCTCAGGACACGCCACATTGATACGCATTTTTAGATGTCCCTCGCTGCCGTATTTAATACCCGAGTTTAGCTCAACTTTAGCGGCTCGTAGTTTGTCATAAAGCGCCTGATTGTCCTCACCGTATGCCGAGCAGTCCAGCCAAATCAAATACGACGCCTCAGGGCGCATCACCTTGATATCTGGCAGATGCCCTGCCAAGAAATCTATCGTAATCTCGATATTGTTTTCGATATAGGCCAGCACCTGCTCAAGCCACTCTCCGCCCTGTTCATAAGCGCTTTGCATCACGGTATAGGCAAATAAATTCAGCTCATACTCGTCATTTAACTGCTGCTGCTGGCTGATTTTTTTCAGTAATGTCTCATCTTTAGCAAAGATCATCGAGCCTTTGATACCGGCTACGTTAAAGGTTTTGGTCATCGAGGTCAGGCTGACGACGTTATGCTTGTAACCTGCTGCTTCTGCTAGCTTTAACAAAGGCGTAAACGTATGACCATTTAACGTTAAATCTTGATGAATCTCATCACTGACAATCGCGACATTGTACTTTTTACACAGTGCAAGTAGTGCCTTTAACTCTTCCCTCATCCACACGCGCCCGCCCGGATTATGCGGGTTGCATAGCAAATATAGCTTTACTTGATGCTTGATAATTTTAGCTTCGATATCTTTTAGATCTAGCTGATATTTTCCGTCGACTTCCTTTAGCGCTGACATCACAAGCGCGCGACCATTTTGCTCAACCTTAGTCATAAACGGCGTATAAATAGGATCATTGACCAGTATCGCATCGCCTGCCTCAGTAAAGATGTGCATCATTAGCGCGAGGCTTGGCACCACGCCCGGCGAGAATAGGATGTTTTCTTTATCTAGCTGCAAATTATAGCGACTGCCGTGCCAATTAATAATCGCCTCATACAAAGCCGCAGTTGGTTTGGTATAACCCAAGATACCGTGTTCCACCACCCGCTGTACGCTAGCCAAGATAGGCTGCGCCGCTTTAAAGTCCATATCGGCGACCCATAGCGGGATAGTGCCATCACTATAATGCCATTTGATCGAACCTGTACCGCGTCTATCGATGATTTCATCAAAGTGGTATTGCACTGTTAGTCTCCTTGATTATGGCTTTGGCAGAATTTGGTTTTTATTATAGGTATTTGGAGTTTTGGCACTATTTAGCGTATAGCATCAATAGAAAGATTGCTAGTCGCTTAAAAGTCATCTCACTACTTTGGGTCGTTACGCTCTAAAACCCAACCGTCATCTGCCAATAGATCAGCACTGCACTCATACTAAAGAACGAGCCGATGGTTGAGATAATCACCACCGCAGACATACGCTGCACTAAGCCATAATGCTGACCGATGATCGCGATGGTTGAGAACACGGGCGCTGAAGCGAATAGCAGAGCTACATATTTGCCTTGTATGGTAGCGCCCGGAACCAGAGTGAAAGCGAGCAAGATCAGTAGCGGATGTAGCAGCAATTTACCTAAGCCGATAGTCGTGATTTTGGCTAGATCGCCTTTTAGCTCTAGACCGTATAGGCTCATACCGATCACAAACAGCGCTACAGGAGCCGCCGCGCCGGTGAGGATCTTCGCCGTTTGGGCGGCCACTTGCGGTATAGGAATACTGGAAATAGAGAAAGTGACGCTGACGACTAAAGCGATAATAAGCGGGTTACGAGTGAGGTTTTTACCGATACCGAATAGAATACTAGCGACAGACTTATTAGAATTAGGGTTCATCTCAGCGATGATAAATAGTAGCGGTAAGATCAGCAGGTTCTCTATAATCACACCCATGGATAAGTAGGCGGCGGCTTTGCTAGAGCCGATGACCATAGATACCACCGCATAGCCGATAAAAGCGCTATTAGAGAATGACAGGGCGGTGGAATTTAGCGCGGCTGAAATATTATCTTGTCGCCAGATCGCTTTGGTTAGCACGATACCTACGATAAAGGCCATGATTGAACCCAGACCATAGGTAAATAGATAATGCGGTATGATAACTTGTTGAAAAGGCGTGCCAGCGATGGCGTTAAACATGAGTGCGGGCAGCGCAATATTTAGCACCAAACTACCCATACCTTTAGCGTGCTTAGGATTAATGGCTTTGAGACGTACAGATAAATAGCCAAGCGCAATAATAATAAAGATAGGGGCGGTAATGTTAAGGATGTCTAACATGGTACAGATCGCCCCTTATAGGCCTTAATATAAAGAGGCAATTATAGTCAATTAATCTGGTCATGAATACCAATGCAAACCTTTAACGTCCCTTAAACTCAGCGGCGCGGCGCTCCACCATCGCCATTGCGCCCTCCTTTGCATCTTCTGAATGGAACAAATGCGGTAGATAGCCGTGAATATTAGCTAATGCGACTTTTGCGCCATTACGACTAGCATCTTGTGCTGAGGATAGTAGCCCTTTTACTCCAAGCGGTGCAGCGCTACAAATCTCTTTGGCGATAGTCATTGCGCGCTCGTACTCCTCGCCATTGGCAACCACTTCACTAACGATACCGAGCTTATCCGCGGTTTTTGCATCGAAGTTTTTGCCTGTTAATAAGTACGGCATGGCTTTTTGCCAACCTGCTGCGGCGACAAACCTGACCGTTGCGCCGCCAAACGGCATGATACCGCGCTGCACTTCCATCTGCGCAAAGTTGCAGTTATCGCTAGCTATCACCACATCACTATTAAGCATCAGCTCAATACCGGCGGTAAAGCAAGTGCCTTGTATCGCCACCACCACAGGTTTAGTGCGCAGCTTACCGCCGATACCCCACGGATCGATCTCGTCATCGTTAAATTCAAACGCGCCTTTATCCCATTTATCTTGTAGCTCCATAAGATCAAGGCCTGCGGTAAAATGCTCACCATGAGCAAAGATTAACGCACAGCGCAGATTATCATCGTTTTCATAGCGTGTTAATGCTTCGGATAACTGCTTAATCATAAGGCTATCAAAGGCATTGCGTTTATCAGCACGGTTAAGGCCAATAAGGCAGATAGTGCCGTCGGTCTCAAAGGTGATGCGGTTGTCTGTACTGTTATCTTTAGTGGTCATGGCTTGATCCTTTATACTTAGTTTTGTAAGGTGTGGTTAGCGCAGCGTAACCCACCGTTTAATGTCGTGAAACTATAAAATGGTGGGTTACGTTTTATCTTCGTTCTTTGTGAAAACTTAATAAAACTAACCGCACCCTACGGCAAGATTGTGTGATTTAATTTCTTTTAGGGTAATACTACTGACTTTTAATATAGACATACCCACGCTATTACACAAGGCGAAAAATAAAAGCTTAGACCAGTTGATCACGTTTGTAATAACTGCCACTATTGTGCGATTTGCCTAAAACTAATGGTTTAGCGAGTATTTAACATGGAATTTTGGCACGGATTTTTGCTTATCAGTAGTGTACATTTATTAGCAGCGGCCTCGCCTGGCCCTGACTTTGTTCTTGTTTCACGTGAAACTTTGACCAAGGGTCGGCGCACTGGTTTGCTTTGCAGCTTAGGCATTACTTTAGGGTTATCGGTTCATATCATCTATTCTGTGCTGGGACTAGCGACTGTTATCGCGCATTCGCAGCCACTACTGACAGCTATCAAATGGTTAGGCGGCGCGTATTTGCTTTATCTTGGCTGGCAAGGAATTAATGCCAAATCCAAAGCGGTCGCTGACTCAGCTAGTCCTATGCCAACTGCTATACATACTCAAACCGCTAATGCCAAAAAATCGGCCTTATCTAGTCATGAATCGACTATCGCGACCCTACGCCGAGGTTTTTTTTGTAACGTGTTTAATCCCAAGGCGCCTGTTTATTTTGTGGCGATATTTACGCTCGTGTTGTCGCCTGATATTCCGCTTTGGCAACTAACGATTTATGGCGTATGGATGATGATATTACAGATGACATGGTTTAGCACCGTTGTTATGCTGCTCTCTATTCCGGCAATCCTCAAACGTTTTCGGCGTTTTGAGCACTGGATAGACCGCGTATTGGGTAGCGCAATGATTATATTAGGCTTAAATCTAATTTTGCGCAGCCGATAAGCACTTTGCCCTCAATGAAATCTGCTAAACTAGTCGGCTATCTTCAGACTTTATAGCCCACTATTATGAGCAAACCCACATCTAGTAATTACTCTCCTAAGCCTAACAGTCAGCATCGAAACCGCTCGCCTGCCACCGCAAAAAAATTAGGACAATTACATCCGCGCAATCCGCATCAGGGCCGCTATGACTTTGCGGTATTGACCCGCGCTTTACCTGAGCTTGCCAAGCATACCATTACTAATCCTAAGGGCGAGCCGACCATCAATTTCTCTGATGCTGTAGCAGTGCGGACGCTAAATCAAGCGCTACTCGCGCATTATTATGGTGTGAAGTTTTGGGATATTCCGGAAGGCTATCTGTGTCCACCGATACCGGGACGCGCGGATTATATTCACTATATTGCAGATTTGTTAGCTCAAACCACTCATGCCCATAAAGATAATACGCCGCCCACGGGCAAAGATATTCATGCGCTTGATATCGGCACGGGTGCGAGTGCTATCTACCCTATTATCGGTAGTCAAAGCTACGGTTGGCGCTTTACCGCTAGCGACATTGACCCAGTATCCGTCAATACGGCAAGCGTGATTAGTCAAGCCAACCCGAAGCTTAAAGGCGCGATCAAAGTTAAGCTACAACCTGAACCAAAATTTATTTTCAAAAATATCATTGGTCGTCAAGATTATTTTGATGTAGTGGTTTGTAATCCGCCTTTTCATGCTTCGCTTGAAGAAGCTATGCAGGCCAATAGCCGTAAGCAGCATAACCTGCAACGACATCGCGGCAAAAATGACAGCCCGCAAATCAGTCGTCATTCCACCAAATCCGGCAATGCCGCGCAAAACCTAAACTTTGGTGGTCAGCATAAAGAGCTGTGGAGCGATGGCGGCGAGATTGCTTTTTTGACAAAGATGATCAAAGAGAGCAAAGACTTTGCTGAGCACGTGGGCTGGTTTACATCGTTAGTATCTAAGTCAGAAAACGTTAAACCTTTACAGCTATTGTTGAAGCAACTAGATGTGGCGCAGATGCGCATTATCGAGATGAGCCAAGGCCAAAAAAATACCCGCGTCTTGGCATGGCGTTTTACTATGGATGAAGCTGAATAGTTTTAATAAATTATTTATTATGTTTCACATGAAACCTAGCGAATATAAAAAACTTCTAACTTAAGTTTCACGTGAAACAAAAGGACTGCTCTAATTATATATAGTGTGGTCTTTTTTTAGCGGTAAAAAGTAATTTGGCTTAATTAACTAAAGAACATTACTTTTAGGCCTATAGTGATAAGTACTATACCGCCTAAAGCTTCGGCTTTGTCCTCAAGCCAAGTTCCTGAACGGTTACCAAGATAGACTCCTAACCAGCTAAAAGCGGCTGTAATAAGTGCAATAAGTAAACAGGCTAACCAAGCATTCATAGATAGTAAATTAAGCGTAAAGCCTGCTGCCATCGCATCAATACTAGTAGCTATCGCTAGCGTAAACATAGTTTTATGGTTAATAGTTTTATACGAGTCAAACACTTGAGCGCTTGTTTGCGCATCTGCTCGCATAGTGTTTTCGTTGTCGTCTGCCCTGCCTTTATTATCGATTAAAAACACTTCATAAAGCATTTTTCCGCCTAATATGATAAGAATACTGCCGCCGATCCAAGGCGCAGCTGTAGCGAGCCAACCTAACAATACCGCTCCTAATAAGTAGCCAAAAAGTGGCATTCCCCCCTGCGCTACCCCAAAGTATAATGCGCTATATATTGCTAAATGACGTAGGTTTTTTCGCCCTTCATCTTGCAACCTGTTTACTGATTTAGCTCCTAGCCCTATCGATACTGCAAACGCATCCATAGCTAAAGCGATAGCTAGTAATATAACTTCGATCATTTATTCTCTGCTTATTTTTACTTTGTTTCACGTGAAACATTAATCTTTGTCCAGTACTTGACCATGGCATTGATAGTGATTGTTGGTAAACGGTTAACAGATTTTAAGCTCATTTAGTCCTCTATCCGCTCCCAAAAGCTATATTTTTTACCATGTTTTTGCATGAGTTCCGCTGTGTATTGTTGATGGCTCGCCAATCCATTGTAACCTGCTTGACCTCTACTAATGGTAAAGTCCATTGGTAATAGCTTTTTATAGTAGCGAGCCGCGTGTCCATAAGCTTTACTACGCCCATTATCTAAGATATCACTAAGTAGGCTACGGTAGATGATCACTCGTATAAGGTAGGTATCATCAGGTAGCTCTTTGAGCAAGCGGGTAAGCGTTTCATAATGAATATCGACAAACTCAAGATGACGCGTCACCGCAACTTGATTGGCAAGCTTAGTCTCCCCTATCTCTAATAATAATGTTACGGCCAAGATAATATCTGACTGTTGTTCTACTAGCTGGTAAGCCAATTTACGTAGTTTTGCCTGCTCAGCGGGACTGGCAATAGCCATTATTGACTTTAGTCTTTGTGGCGACGCATGCAGCTCAAACGCTTCTTTAAGTGTTTGTATTTGTGCTTGAGTCTCCCCTTTTAAGCGCTGAATCTCGCTTAGCCAGTCCAAGCGTTGTAATTGCTCGCGCTTATTACGACTCTGCCAGACTTCACTCAGATATTGCTCTGCTATCTCATAAGCTTGGTTATCGACCATGAACGTTAATAGCTCATTTAACTGCGCTAAGGCCATAGAGTCTTTAGGATAAATCCGTAAATATACTTTCTCAAATATAGCGACATTACTTAATGCTTTGACTAAACCTACAAGCGTCACTTCTGTTTTACGTTTTTCTTGATGATTGGCTCTATTATGACTATGTGATGACCTCAACGATTGAGCCTCTTTATCTGCTGATAAATCTGGTTCAAACAAGCTTTCATAATACTGCTTATAGTCATTAATAAGCTCTGATATTTCAGACTCTGATAACAGCTCATTGATGCCCTCGATTAACGCTTCTTTAGTACCATAGATATGACCAAACCCGTAGTCATTGTCATCAATGAGTGTCTTAACTCTCGACTGCCAAGCTTGACTTAAGATGTCTTGTTCATCGACTGGCACAGTTGTTTTTTCTTGGCTATAGCAACTACTTGCGACCATTAGCCAAGACTGTGCAGCACTTCTATAAACCCTAGCGACCTCACTACTGTCTTCGCAGCGCTGCAAGCTACTATTACTCGACTCTATAAATAACTCAAGCAAGTTTAGACAAGACTCTACCTGTTCAGGATATAGCGTCATAATATCATCAGATAAATACTGCAATTCTGTGACAAACTCACTAACTTTCCAATATTCGACGAATGCATGGCGACGACGTAGACCTTTTAAGTTAGAAGTCAGCTTTTTTATTAGCTTTGGCGTATCAGATTGTAGCAGCAGCCGTTCTATCTTTTTATCCAATAGCTTATCTACGCCTTGTACTTCAGCAACAAAATTAACTAACGTGGCTTTCGGCAATTTGGCCAAAGCTTGCTTTTGTTCTGCATCTAGCATAAATATATCCTTACTATCGATTAAGGTTTCACATGAAACAAAAAAAACCACCTTGCTAGCAAGATGACTTTTATTATAAACCTATATTTTAAAGAGTTAGATATCTAAGTTAGAAACTGTCAAGGCATTCTCTTCAATAAAGATACGGCGTGGTTCGACATGATCACCCATTAGGCAAGTAAACATATGATCGGCAGCAATAGCGTCTTCGATAGTGACACGTAGCATGCGGCGGTTCTCAGGATCCATCGTCGTATCCCAAAGCTGATCGGCGTTCATCTCACCTAGCCCTTTATAGCGCTGAATAGCTAGACCACGACGCGCATCAAGCATCATTTGTTGCCATAAATGATCGAAATCGCGCACTGGAATGTCTTTGCTAGTGCCAGCTGTCGCTTCACGACGAATAAAAGCACTATCCTCAAGAAGCGTATTCCACTCACTTGCTAAACGCAGTAACTTACTGTACTCGCCTGAATTAATAAAGCTAGCATCTAATAGGTAATTATGCGCTAATTGATGCACATAGACAGTAATCCGTGGCAGCCACTGCGGTTTTTTCGACTGCACTTCACTACTAGCAACTGTTTCGCCAGTAAGACTAGACTCAGCATTTAAGCTTTCAGGCTGTACTTGCGGCTTCATGCCTAGCAAGTCAGCGGTAACCGCATCAGTAGCGGCGGTCACTGGCGCATGTATATTGACCAGTTCAATCTCAGGGCTCAAATCACTACCAAAAATATCAAGTTGTGTTTGCAGCTGCGCTTGCCACTCTTCCATGACTGACTTATCAAAAGTCATATCAGTGCTGAGTTTTGGCGTATGCGTCAACGCATCTAATAGTGTCGCTGGAAAACGAATCTGCAAACGGGCTTTTATCAGCTGCGTTTGGTTATAATCATTGAGCAAAGTCTCCAGCGCTTGACCGGTAATAGCTGGCGCATCAGCGCTAACATGCAGCTTGGTATTATCAATGGTTGATGATAATAGATAAGCTTTAAGCGCCTCATCGTCCTTTAGATAAAGCTCTTGGCGACCTTTTTTGACTTTATAAAGCGGCGGCTGCGCAATATAGATATAACCACGTTCAATCAGCTCTGGCGTTTGACGGAAGAAAAAAGTCAACAGCAAAGTCCGAATGTGCGAGCCATCAACGTCCGCATCGGTCATGATGATGATTTTGTGATAGCGAACTTTATCCGGATTATACTCATCAGGGCCAATACCACAGCCTAGCGCGGTAATTAAATTACCGACTTCAGCTGACGATAGCATCTTATCAAAACGCGCGCGCTCAACGTTCAAGATTTTACCTTTTAGCGGTAGAATCGCTTGCGTTTTACGGCTACGGCCTTGCTTAGCAGAGCCGCCTGCAGAATCACCCTCCACTATGTATAGCTCTGATAATGCCGGATCTTTTTCTTGGCAATCCGCTAATTTACCAGGCAAACCAGCAATGTCTAAAGTGGTCTTACGACGAGTCATCTCACGCGCTTTACGCGCCGCATCACGGGCACGAGCGGCATCGATAATCTTACCGGCGATGGCTTTACCAGCGCTTGGGTTTTCGAGTAAGTAATCGTTAAACTTATCGTGCATCGCTGATTCGACCGCAGACTTTACTTCGCTAGAGACTAGCTTGTCTTTAGTTTGACTAGAGAACTTAGGATCTGGCACTTTTACCGATACAATAGCGGTTAAGCCTTCACGTGCATCATCGCCCGTAGCCACGACCTTCTCTTTTTTAAATAAATTCTCACGATCCATATAACTGTTTAGCACACGCGTCAATGCGGAGCGAAAACCTGATAAATGGGTGCCACCATCGCGCTGCGAGATGTTATTGGTGAAACACAGCACTTTTTCGTTATAAGTATCGGTCCACTGCAAAGCCACTTCGACAGCGATACCATCATCTTGTTCGCTAGTGAAATGGAACACTTCATTGATACCGTCTTTACCAGCATTAATGTAGCTGACAAATTCAGACAAACCGCCTTTATGTTCAAACTCATGACGCTTATCAATACGCTCATCAGTTAGAACGATACGCACCCCAGAGTTCAAAAATGATAGCTCACGCAGACGCTTAGCTAACACATCGTACTCAAAAATAGTGCCAGTAAATACATCGCTGCTAGGATAAAAACGGATTTGGGTTCCCGTTTGTTCAGTGGCCTCTAACTGCTGAATTTCACTATCAGGGACGCCATCCGTATAGGTCTGCTGATAATGATAGCCTTCGCGCCAGATGTTCATCTCAAGCGTTTTAGATAACGCATTGACCACCGATACCCCAACCCCATGCAAGCCGCCTGATACTTTATAGCTGTTATCATCGAACTTACCACCCGCATGCAGTACCGTCATAATCACCTGAGCCGCTGATACGCCTTCTTCAGGGTGAATATCGACCGGAACACCGCGGCCATTATCCATAACACTGACAGACTCGTCTTCATGAATAATAATATCAATCTGATCACAGTGACCAGCAAGTGCTTCATCGATAGAGTTATCAACGACTTCAAACACCATATGGTGCAGGCCTGTGCCGTCATCGGTATCGCCGATATACATCCCCGGACGCACACGTACCGCCTCTAACCCGCGCAATACCCGGATATCTTTGGAGCTATAATCAGAAGGCAATTTTTCAACAATAGGGTCGACCGCTACAGTTTCAGAGTTGCTTTCTGCGACTAATTCTGTGTCCAATAGTTCGGTATCCAACTGCTCGTTATCGATAGGTAATGAGTCACTCATGTGCATTCCTTAATCAAGCCGTAATCAGCTAATAGCAGTACGCTTACGGTTAAATATCGTACTGTAACGTTGTCCCACACTCCACTTAGCACTAATAACTAACAGTGCTAATTAGCGCTATTAATATTTTATATCGACAGTATTTTGACCAACTATAGATTACTTGATAGTTGCAAAAACACTACAGAGAAGAACGTCAGATAATCGCTGAAAATAGGGTAAAAATAAAGGATTATTTTAACATTTTTTTGGCTCTAAGTCACTGTTTACTGGTGATTTATAGCTTAATGACTGTAAAGTATCGCGAATGTCAGATGCTAATCGATAATAAAGCTAATAGCCTAAAATAAAGCGTTGAATAGAGGGATAAATAGAGTAGAAATGAGGATTATTGATAAAATATCTGAGTCAATTTCAATAATATTAACTAATAAGTATATGATAAATTAATAAACAATTATTTATCTAAAAGTATAAGTTTAATTAGCGCTATCAAAATTTGTTATTTCACCTTGTTTCATGTGAAACGTATTATAATTTGACCAGTATTTTTGGACTATCGGTAGTACATCAGCGGTTAAGCTGGTCATAAATACTTGGCAAGGCAACTGTGCTAAAGTTGCTAACAAAATCTTTATCGCTCTATCATCAAGCTCAGCGGTGATATCGTCTAATAACACTACTGGCGTGATATTAGACTCAGCTATTGTAGATTGCTCAGACAAGCTTTCGGTTGATTTACTATGTAGTAATAGCGGCAGCTGCGATAAACGCAAAGCAGTAATTAATAGCTTTTTTTCACCCCGAGATAACACATTGGCCGCTTGCTCCTTTAAGGAGGCCCTTTTGTTAGCGATATCATCATCATTATGACTCTCAGAGCGCCAATGCACATGAATATCTGCGCGATGACTGCCAATACGAGTATAGCCTAGCTGTAGATCTTGACTCAGACGCTCCTGCAGCTGTTTATCTAAAGGTATGGTAGTATCGTAACCAGCGTTATAACTCAAGCTGATTTGTTCAGCATAAGCGGGTAATAACTGCGTCATACTTTGTTCAAAATATGGCTGCCAAGCAAGAAAGACTTGCTCACGATAATGATGGATAAGAGCGGCATTATTGGCTATGCCTTGATCCCAAGATTTTAGTTCAGCAAGCTGTACTGAGGTCAAGCTATTGGTTTGCTTAAGTAAGGCGTTACGCTGTTTTAGCAAACGCTGATAAGCTACCCATTGCGGATGAAATCCTGGTTTCATGTGAAACACTAGCCAGTCTAATAACTGACGACGGCTAGCACTACCCTGCTCTAGCATATCCATTGAGGAGGGGTCTATTAGTAAAGTGGGCAACTGCTCAGTAAGAATACTTTGATTATAAACCGTAGTTTGATTGAGACGTAAAATAGTCGTCGCATCAATCTGCTTTTGAATGGCCAAGGTGCGTCCATCACTCAAAAGTGCATGGACGGTAGTCGATGGCTGATGATGCTGAATATAGCGTTTAGGTTGGCTATGACGAAAGCTCTTGCCGCGTGATAATAAAAATATAGCTTCTAATAAGGAGGTTTTACCGCTGCCATTTTGTCCAATGATAACGTTACAAGCAGCGGCTTGTAGCCTAACCTTGCTTAGATTGCGTAGGTCTGTTGCCTGCAAACGTTCAATCATGATAATTATACTAGCCTTGTTCAGCTTGCTATTATATGCGCATTGGCATAATAACGTATTGATGAAAGTCATCATTTAACTGATTGACCAAAACTGAAGCATTGGACTGACTCATGTGCATCTGCACCTCGCCTTGAATGACGCCCAATACATCTTGCAGATAGGCGGCATTAAAGGATAGCTCCATCGGCTCACCTTGATACTTTGCCTGAATCATCTCTACCGCTTCATCTTGCTCAGCGTTATTGGCTCGAATCTCAACCATGCCATCGCTAGCAAAGTTAAATACTACACCGCGAGACTTTTCGTTACTTAAAATAGCGACTCGGCGTAACACATCAGTCATTTTTTCTTGACTAAATAAAGCTAGCTTATCAGTATTACTGGGCATAACTCGGCGATAGTCTGGAAATTTACCGTCAATAAGACGGGCGGTAAAGGTTACCATCAAGTCTGTGCTCACCTGCCCTGTGCTATCAACATCGCCAAACGGCAAACTGACTTGTAAGAACTCTCTGCCGAAACTTAAAGTTACGACATTATCTTTATCACCTAGCATCTTGCCTAGCTCAGTCGCCAAACGTTCTAGCTCAATCACCGCTTTACGGGGCAATATAGCTTGCATGTTTAAATCACTATCAATATCAATCACACTACGCGCCAAAGCTAATCTGTGACCATCGGTAGCCACCGTAGTCAGCTGCTGCTGTGACACATCAAAGAGCATACCAGTCAAATAATAGCGGACATCTTGAATCGCCATGGCAAACTGTGTTTTATGAATCAGATCTATCAAGCGGCTACGGCTGATAGTCAAAGCCGTTATGTTTTCAGGATTGCCTAAATTTGGATAATCACTGCTTGGCAAAGTCCCTAAGGTAAAGCGGCTCTTGCCACTAGTCAATAAGCAGCGCTCATTTTCTTGAGTGGTTAGCGTGATTTGTGCTTGAGCCGGCAATGATCGACAAATATCTTTGAGTTTCATCGCAGGTAGAGTCGTTGTCCCGGCTGCTACGCAAGCGCCTGCAGGTAATTTAAGGGTAGAGGTCAGCTCAACCTCTAAATCAGAAGCGGTCAATACTAGCTCTGATTCAGATAATTGCAACTTTATATTGCCCAAAATCACCATATTATGACGCTTGTCAGCAGCCTTGGCGATTAAGTTAATAGCTTTTAACAACGACTCACGATTAATCGATAATTGCATGCTAGGTACTCTTATTTTTAAAGAAATCTGTTTGTAGAGGTAGTTATATTTTTATAAGTTTGAATCATTATAAACTATATTTAGCCGCTAAAATACCGCGTAACTATTCGCTACTATCCAGCCTGTAACATCATAGCTAAAGCTTTATAGTCTTTGTCTACCGTAGGATCTTCCGCGCGCAATTGAGCGACTTTTTCACAGCCATGCATAACGGTCGTGTGGTCGCGGCCTCCAAATGACTGACCAATATCAGGATAGCTGTCCCCAGTCAGCTCCCGCGATAGTGCCATGGCTATCTGCCGTGGTCTGGCAATACTACGAGTACGCTTACGTCCCATCAAGTCCTTAACGCTTATATCATAGTATTCAGCGACAACTTTACGAATATTATCCATATTAACCGCTTGTACACGCATAGCGACTATGTCTTTTAGCGCATACTGCACCATCTCAAGCGTCACCGGTGCACCTGTCAGATTCGCATTGGCAAACACTTGATTCAAAGCGCCTTCCAATCTTCTGACATTAGAGACGACATTTTGTGCAATAAATAAAGCGCACTCTTTGGGTAGTATCATGCCAAAGGAGGCGGCTTTTCTTTGTAATATCTGCACTCGCGTATCAATCTCAGGTGGCTCAACGGCCACTGTTAAACCCCAAGAAAACCGTGAGCGAAATCTCTCATCAAACTCAGTCATTTGTGAAGGATGACGATCTGAGGCCAAAATAAGCTGTTTATCACCACTAGTAAAATCGGCAAATAAGGTCAAAAATTCATTACTACTTTTAGTCTTTCCTGCTAACACATGAATATCATCGACAATCAATAAATCAACTTTTTTAATTTTCTTTTTAAAATCTTCTATTTTATTATTTCTTAAAGAATAAACTAATTGGTTAATAAATTTCTCAGAAGTGAAATAATAAAAACTTCTATTATTTTTTAAATAGCGCTGAGCAACAGAATGCATTAAATGAGTTTTTCCTAATCCTGAAGGACCATATATAAATAATGGATTATGTCTATTTTTTGATTGGCGCTTACTGAGCTCATAACAAGCCTTGTAAGCAAGGTTGTTTGACTTGCCAGTAACAAAGGTTTCAAAGGTAAAATCAGGGTTTAGGTAACTGAGTGATTTGGCATCAGCAGAGTCAATGAGAGCCGCATACTGATGATTAGTACCAGCATCAGCTCTAGCGGCTAGCGTTAAACTCTCGTTATTATTTTGCGCTGATTTATTTTGTGGTAAGAGGGTAGGGGAGGAGCCCCCATTATCATTAGTAAATAAAGAATTATTCGCTTGAGCATTGCTACTAGTAGGGTTGCTAGCAATAGTATCTTGCTCACTACTCTGATCAGACTGAGCAATGTTATCAACCCGAACAACTACGTCATCAATGTTGTCTTGGCTATGCTTAGCGACTAATTGACGAATATCGTCCAAATGATTTTTTTTGATGTAAGAAACAAAATAATCATTGGGCGCTCTAATCACTAAGGTTTGCGCTTCTTGATGCGCTGATAAAGGTCTCAACCACATAGTAAAGACATTATCTTTGACATGATAACGCAGGTCATCCAAGCATTTATCCCAAAGTGTAGCGGTATCTATCATGAAAAACTAACCTTATTATTCAATAGTAAATGCGATGTATTAGCGCTTAGAGCTAGGCATTTAACTGCGTACTTGATCTTAAATTTAATCCAAAAAAATAGTAATAAATTACAGTATTAATAGGGGCATAATCTACCACAAATAGCCTGTGGATAACATCCTGTTTTTTGGGGATAACCCTGTGGATAGTTTTGGGGATAACTTTAGTACCTGAGTTACCCCCATTCCATCCACAGGTTATCCACAGGGTTACCCATACTCTAATACTTTGATAAGTAACGATTATATTGACTTATCCGCAGAAATATAGGGCCCCAATAACAACAATACTTATATATATTAATAGTTAATTATTATAGAGAACGACAAAATCTGTGGATAACTTCCTAAAAGCGTTAGCAAAAGTGACAGTAAGATTAGTAATAAAACTGAACAAACAGCTTAGTAGATTACAAATTATACTGAGTTAAAATATAAAAGAGGACTAAAGAACAGCAGCAATGGCGTACTAGGAGCAATTGGCATATTAAGAGTAATTACTAGCAAAACAATCAATTAGTTTATTGACCTAAATTTAGTAAAATGATATAATCCCGCATTATTTGAATTTAGTCCATTATTTTGATAGGTGAGTTATGAAACGTACATTCCAACCAAGCGTGATCAAGCGTAAACGTACTCACGGTTTCCGTGCACGTATGGCAACGAAGAAAGGCCGTCAAGTATTGGCACGTCGCCGCGCTAAAGGACGTCATCGTCTTACTGTGTAAATAGTATTGGTTATGATTGATAACTAAGACATATATTAAAAGCGCCCTCGTAGGCGCTTTTTTTGTCTCTATAATTTGTACTAAGTACTTAATATTTCATATATCACATCAAATGCTTAAATAGTTATTTAACCAATAACTATGGTATAGCTCTTATTTTAGGCCGCACTATGTCCCATTCGTCTTTAGCTACCCCTACCTTCCGCTTCACTAAAGAGCAGCGTCTACTCACTCCAGCAGCTTTTCGTGAGGTGTTTGATGCTCCTGAGCGTAAATTGCATCAGAGCCATTTAATGGCATTTATACGTAGCAATACGCTTGATCAGCCGCGCGTCGGTATGGCTATTACTAAACGCAAAGTTCCTAACGCTGTCAGCCGCAATTTGGTCAAACGTTTAATTAGAGAGAACTTTCGTAATCAAGCTTTTAATTTAGAAAATAAAGATATTGTATTTATAGTAAAAAATTCTATAAAAGATATTAGTAATAAAGATATAAAAAAACAAATTAATAATATTTTTAAAAAAATAGAAAAAAAATAAAATGTATAGTTATAAAAATAATATTAATCATTTTATAAATAAAATATTTATTGGATGTATTAATTTTTATCAAAAGATAATAAGTCCAATAATACCGGCTCGTTGTCGTTATTATCCAACTTGTTCAAATTATGGTAAACAAGCTATTGCTTGGCATGGGGTTCGATCAGGAGGTTGGTTACTCGTTAAACGCCTTGGTCGTTGTCAACCTTGGGGTGGACATGGTATCGATTTTGTCCCGCTTCCTTTAAACCGCTATCACTACCGCCCTGCTGTTAGTAATGAGAGTTTGAGTGTTTATCTTGATAACACCAGCTATGTAGCACGTTTAAACAATCTTCTAAGCCAAAAATAGATTTGCATAGGATAGATTGTGGATAACTAATGATAATTATCTAGTAGTTCTCCTTATTTTAGTAAGTTATCCCCAATTTATTAGAGTTATCCACAGCCTATCCACACTGTTGGTATCATTTAGGCTAGATTTTTAGTAAAATAATGCACATTTTATGTAAATGATTACTGATTATATTAGAGCTGCTAGCGACATGAGCAGTTTTGTCCCAGTAATTATGATGCATGCCCTCATGTTTGGTTCCCTAATTTTTTAATCTAGGACAGGTTTATGCAAAAGATATTACGGGTAATGATCATCATTGCGATGCTAATTACCGCTTATCTGCTGATTTTGGCATGGCGAGATGATTATGCTGATGCGCCAGCTGTAGAAGCTACGCCAAAATCAGCAACTTCAGTAGGCGCAGATATTCCCTCTACTACTGGTACCGCTGGTGATATTCCAGCACAGACATTACCTATTGATAATAGTATAGCGACTACTGCTCCGACTAAAGATAATGGACTTATCTCTGTCACTACTAACCGTTATGACATTAAGATTGATCCTGAAGGTGGTGATATTGTTTATGCCGCGCTCAAGCAATATGACGCGACACTTGATAGCGACGAGCCTTTTGTGCTGCTTGAAAATAATAGCAACCGTGTTTATATCGCTCAGTCAGGTCTTATAGGTCAAGACGGTATCGATACTGCAGAGGGCCGTGCTAGTTATAGCTATACTGCTGATAATTACGTTATGGAAGAGGGGCAGCAGACCTTATCAGTACCACTAACTTATCAAAAAGATGGCGTGACTATCACTAAGACTTACACCTTTACTAATGATAAGTATCCTATTGATGTCAGCTATCAGATTCAAAACCGAACCGCGCAGCCATGGCAAGGTCAGTTATTTGCGCAGTTAAAGCGCGATGATAGTAAAGATCCGGGCATGTCTGATAAAGGCGCGCTGAGTATGGCAACCTACTTAGGCGGCGCATGGGGTACTCCTGAAGATCCTTATAATAAGCTTAAGTTTGGCAAATTTGGCAATAATGAGATTAATGTAAGCAGCGACAAAGGCTGGGTCGGTATCGTGCAGCATTATTTTGTCTCCGCTTGGACGCCAGAGAACTTCACGGGTCAATTTTTTAGCCGCGAAACTGGTAGTGATTACTTTATTGGTTTTAATAGCCAACCTATAAATATTGCGGCTAATAAACAATTGACTCTAGACGCCACTTTATATGCTGGCCCTAAGGTACAATCAGAGCTAAAAGATGTCGCAGTAGGCCTCAATCAAACCGTTGATTATGGCTTATTATGGCCCATATCGAAGATACTTTTTGCTATTCTTGATGGCATCCATAAAGTATTAGGGAACTGGGGTTGGTCAATCATTGTGCTAACTATCTTGGTCAAGATCTCCTTGATGTGGTTCTCAAATAAGAGCTACTACTCAATGGCGAAAATGCGCTCTTTAGCGCCTAAGCTTGCCGCGCTCAAAGAAGAGCATGGCGATGATCGGATGAAGATGTCGCAAGAGATGATGGCTATCTATAAAGAAGAAAAAGTCAATCCAATGGCGGGTTGTTTACCTATCTTGATGCAGATGCCGATCTTCTTAGCACTATACTGGGTATTAGTTGAGAGTGTTGAGCTACGTCATGCCCCTTGGATATTGTGGATTCAAGATCTATCTGCAATGGATCCTTGGTTCATCTTGCCGCTATTAATGGGGGTGTCGATGTTCATTCAGCAGCAGCTCAATCCGCAGCCTGCTGATCCTATGCAAGCTAAGGTTATGAAGTTTTTGCCGATTATCTTTACCGCCTTTATGTTGTTCTTCCCAGCAGGTTTGGTACTGTACTGGACGGTGAATAACTTATTCAGTATGACGCAGCAATACATCGTCAATAAAAAAGTTGAAGAAGAGCAAAAGCGCCGTACTGTCAAAGTGCTTGGCTAAAATAATCTTTTGATAGGTTATCCTTCTAAAACCATCGCTTAGGCGGTGGTTTTTTTATAATAAAAATATCAAACTCCGCTATTTAAAGTTTACTTTGTCAGTATTAGCCTAGCCGTCTATAATAGGGTTTTGATTAATTGAGAGTAGTTGTGAATTCTACTGAGACACTAGCGACTAAAACCTCTGGATTGCCGACGATTGCTGCTATCGCTACGCCATTGGGGCGCGGAGGTGTTGGGATTATCCGCTTATCTGGAACCAAAGCTTATGATATTGCTTGTCAATTAACAGGCAAGACTCGCTTTACTCCGCGCTTAGCCAGTTTTTGCCGCTTTTATCAGGCTGACGGTAAAGTGATTGATGAAGGCTTAGTACTTTATTTCAAAGCGCCTTTTTCCTTCACCGGTGAAGACGTGATTGAGCTGCAAGGCCATGGCGGCGTGATATTACAAAACCTGCTGTTAGCGCGCGTGTTTGAGCTAGGCGCTAAGCAAGCCACTGCTGGTGAATTCTCTTATCGCGCTTTTGATAATGACAAGCTTGATCTGGTGCAAGCAGAAGCCATCGCTGATGCTATCGATGCGACTAGCGTAGCGGCGGCCAGTAGTGCTATTCGCTCATTAACTGGGGAATTCTCAGAAAAGATCAATCAGCTGCTAGAACAGCTGATTCACCTGCGTTTGCATGTCGAGGCAGCGATAGATTTCCCTGATGAAGAGGATGTTGATTTTTTATCCGATGGCGTGATTCAAGAAAAGCTTGAACAAGTACAGGCACAAGTACAGCAAGTATTAGCTACTGCTAAGCAAGGCCAGCTACTGCGCGATGGAATTCATGTGGTATTAGCCGGTCGGCCTAATGCTGGCAAATCAAGTTTACTCAATCGGCTAGCTGGGCAAGAGCGAGCTATTGTTACTGAAGTGGCTGGAACCACTCGCGATACGCTAAATGAGACGGTAGTGCTTAATGGTTTAACCTTGCATCTAACCGATACCGCAGGTCTACGTGATACCGAAGATACCGTTGAGCGTATCGGTATTGAGCGCGCTCGCACTGCTATCACTCAAGCCGATATCTTGCTACTAGTCTATGATGTCACCCGTGATATAGCAGGCGAGAGTACGCCTTTAGAGTTGGCAGAACAACTATTTGGTAAGCTACCAGAAGCTAAGCGTCTACTGATTATCGCTAATAAGAGTGATTTGTTAAATGATGAAAATAGTGTTGATAGCAAAAATGACGTCAACTCTTCATTGCAGCTTGAAATGACAGAGCAAGGCTATCAACAAGTTAATGTTTCATGTGAAACAGGGGCAGGCATTGAAGAATTGATACAGGCGCTATGTGATAAAGTAGGCTTTCATCCGCCAGAAAACAGCCTGATTGCACGTACTCGGCACATAGATGCCCTAAGGCGAACGGCCGACGCTCTAGCAGAAGCTCATGAGCAGCTAATAGTTTTTAAGGCAGGAGAGCTAGTCGCTGAGAGCCTAAGACAAGCCCAGCATAGCTTAGGTGAAATTACAGGCGAGTTTAGCGCTGATGACTTACTAGGCAAGATATTTGGTAGTTTCTGCATTGGAAAATAAATTTAGGTTAAGGAAAAACTATGCATTGTCCTTACTGTAATGCCTCAGAGACTAAAGTTATCGATTCACGGTTAGCGGCAGAAGGCGCACAAGTTCGTCGTCGCCGGTCGTGTAGCAGCTGTCAAGAGCGCTTTACCACTTTTGAGATGGTAGAAGTAGTGATGCCACGTATTATCAAGTCTAGTGGCAAAATTGAGCCTTATGACAACGAGAAACTACGTCGCTCTATTCTATTACCGCTACAAAAGCGCCCTATCACTATTGATGAACAAGAGGCGATGATCAGCCGAGTAGAAAAACGCGTCAGGCAAATGGGGGAGCGTGAGATTAGTAGTAAAGTGCTAGGTGAGATCATCATGAGCGAGCTAAAAGAGCTAGACGACGTCGCTTATGTGCGTTTTGCTAGTGTTTATCGCGATTTTCAAGATATTGATGCGTTTCATCAAGAGCTTGCTAATATCCGTCCTGTTGATAAAAATGAATAGTTAATTGTTCTTTTTGGATCTGATTTTATAGTTAGTCTTTAATATTTTATTCACGTGAAACCTTTTTATTCAGCTCATTTTATTAAGCCATTTATATGTCAACATTACCGCAGGCGCAAAACGCTGAAGATAATTACTTTATGATGCTAGCTGTTGAACAAGCTAAGCAAGGGCTGTATACCACTAGACCGAATCCAGCAGTAGGCTGCGTCATAGTACAATCAGCGAAGATTATTGGCCAAGGCTTTCATCCAAAAGCTGGACAACCTCACGCCGAAGTTTTTGCTCTAAAAGAAGCAGGCGCAAGCGCAAAAGGTGCAACCGCTTATGTTACCTTGGAGCCCTGTAGTCATACCGGACGGACGCCGCCTTGTGCGCTTGCATTAATAAAAGCTGGTATCAAAAGGGTGGTTATAGCAGGGCTTGACCCCAATCCGCAAGTGGCGGGCCGCGGGGTAGCTTTGTTAGAGCAGGCGGGTATAACGGTCACTATTGGCGTATTAGAACAACAAGCCGCTGCTTTAAATAAAGGTTTTTTAAAAGCAATGCGCACGCAGCTGCCTTATGTACGCCTTAAGATTGCGACTAGTCTTGATGGTCGTACCGCCATGGCAAACGGTGAGTCAAAATGGATAACAGGGGTAGCGGCTCGCGAGGATGTACAAAAGCTAAGAGCGCGAAGTGGCGCTATTATCACAGGTAGCCAGACTGTGATAGCGGATAACCCAAAGCTCAATGTGCGCTCATCGCAATTGGGCGTCGATATCAAGCAAGTCCCTCAGCCGTTAGTGGTTGTGCTCGATAGACGACAGCGCTTAGCTTATGAGGCAGAGTCCGACTATCAGTTATGTCGTAATGAGCAAACCCAATATTGGCGCAATGATAATCTGCTCAGTTTGCTTAAAAACTTAGTTAGTGAGCATCAGTGCTATGAGGTATTAGTAGAAGCAGGAGCGAGCGTGGCAGCGAGCTTTCTCAGTCAACAATTAGTCGATGAGTTAATCGTTTATCAAGCGCCTTGTCTGTTAGGTACACAGGCGCGAGCTATGGTGGATTTTAATCCTTTATCTTTAGCGCAGCAGTTACGTTTCCAATATCATAAGCAGGAACAGATAGGCAATGATTTAAAGATTACCTTGTTACCTATTTAGCCGTTAGTACAAGCTCTATTTCTAGGCGATATGTTAGGTAGAGTGTGGATAATTAAGGTGATTTTAATGATGTTCCACATGAAACTATAAGCGGTTGTGGATAACTTAATTTATTATAGTTTCACATGAAACAAATACATAACTAAATTAACTAGTAAGACTTATAATATTTGTAATAATATCAATAACTTATAATTTTTTAATCTAATTAAAACTTTCAGTAGAAAAAATAGCAATGGTTGTGGATAACTTCGAAATATTCACTATTTTACAAATTAGTTAGGACTATATTGCTATAGTTATCCACAACTTATCCCCTTTAGCCTAGATACTAGCTTAATAACTTTATATAAACCCATAGTCAAAAGAGGTAGACATGTTTACAGGAATTATCGAAAGCGTTGGCCATGTCAAATCCATGCAACCAGTGGATGGCGATATTCGTTTGACGATAGAGTCTGACGATTTAGACTTTAGCGATGTTAAGTTAGGCGATTCTATTGCCTCAAATGGTATTTGTTTGACCGTAGTGGCTATGGGTAGTAATTATTATTCGGTTGATGTTTCACGTGAAACTATCGCTCGTACGGCATTAGAAGCGCTAAAACCCGGTCATATCGTTAATTTAGAAAAAGCTATGCTACCGACTACTCGCTTTGGGGGTCATATTGTCGCCGGTCATGTCGATGGGGTTGGGGTAGTGAGTAAGCTGCAAAAAGATGCGCGCTCTATCTATATAGAGATTGAAATTCCAAAGGAGCTGGCCCACTATACCGCTACTAAAGGTTCTATTACCGTAGATGGTATTAGTTTGACCACAAATTTGGTGCGCGATAATATTGTCAGCTTAAATATCATTCCGCATACTGCGCAAGTGACTAATATCGCTAAGCACTGGCTATTAGGCGATAAGGTAAATATCGAGGTTGATATTGTGTCGCGTTATTTGGAGCGTTTACTCAATAAGGGCCAAAGCTCATCAGCTACTGATGCCAATTCTCATAGCAACCCACAAAGTAACATTACAGAGGCTTTTTTGGCGGATAATGGCTTTATGAAATAAATAAGCTATGAGTTTAAGGATTAAGAAACAGCTTTAGCACCTTCTCTAACTTATTTTTTTGAATAGGTTTGGTCAAGAACTCATCCATTCCTGCTTGCTGACAAATAAGCTTATCCTCAGCACTATCGTTAGCAGTCAAAGCAATAATAACAATATCATCACCTGAGTCTCTAATGGCTCGGGTAGCGGCTAAACCGTCCATAACAGGCATTCTACAATCCATCAAAATAAGAGCAAGCTGCTGGCGATGTACTTTTAATACTTTAAGGGCTTGCTCGCCATTTTTTGCCACGATGCTCTCATAACCTAGCTTAGATAAAAGCTTACAGGTGATTTTTTGGTTGGTTGTATTATCTTCAACGACTAGTATTAGCGGCGGCTGTGATGACTCCGATTGTTTTTTAGACGCCTCACTTATCACCGTATTATCAATAGACGGGTTAGCATCAAAGCCAGCATTGTCTATATCTAGCGGATTACTAGCTATAAGCTCGTCTTTCGCTGCTATTGGCGCTAGAGAGGATAGCGGTGCTTTAGGTTGATGTTTAGCTAAGCGTATCAGCTCAGAGATCATTAACGTGATGTCTATAGGTTTGTTCAAAAAGCCGTCAAATCCTTCAAGAATATCAGAAGGTATACTACGCTCTGGTTTTCGACTAAGCACTATCTTTGCTACTTTCGTGTTATTAATCAGTTCTTGCAAAGTATTATTTGCTGGGCTAGCAGTGTTTAGTGAGCTATTTTTTAAGCCATTGCTGTTATCTATATTCTCTATATTTAAGGCTTCAGACTGAGCCTTTAGCTTATCGTTATAAGCTTGGAAGTAGTCATAATCTAACATCAAAATAGGGGTCATTGCTGATGACGGCTGAGTAAGCTGCTGCGCTAATCGCGCTATCGCTACAGGGTTTAGCTCACTATAAATACTGACAGTCATAAATAGATAGTCGCCTATGCGCTGCAAATAAGTCTCACTTAAGGCTTGATCAACAACCGCAATAAGATGAATATGTAATAAGTCACTGTGAAAATGATAAACCGGTTGATAAATAGGGCTGCGACAAGGAATATAGAGATTAAAGGTGCTCCCACAGTCTATCTCACTGTCTAATTGGATAAAGCCGCCAAGTAGCTGCGCAAAGCTATTGGAGATGGCTAAACCTAGTCCCGTACCGCCAAATTTTTGACTAATTTGCGGATTGGCTTGGTTAAAGTATGAAAATAATTTATGTTGCTCACTAGCTGCAATACCGATACCGCTGTCTTTGACACTAAAGCGAATCCACTGATATTCAGGGTTACTGTCAGTACTATCTTTAGCCTGCGTAACAATATCAGAACCAGAACCAGAATCAGCATCAGAAGAAGTCGTCTGATTTAGTGGGGGCTGAGTGACTCCTTCTATAATGAGAGCTACATAACCTGAATGAGTAAACTTAACCGCATTACCCATAAGATTTAGGAGTATCTGGCACAGACGGCTACCATCTGTACTGATATAACGAGGGCAAGCCGGATCAAAATAGTACAGTAGATCTATATTTTGACGTCGAGTAGCGCTTATCATCAGATCACTGACGTGCTGGCCTAATTTAAAGATATCACAGGATTCGCTGAAGATATCGACGCGCCCAGCCTCTATCTTT
The DNA here is from genome assembly GCF_040371085.1 of Psychrobacter sp. AH5. Lineage (NCBI taxonomy): Bacteria > Pseudomonadati > Pseudomonadota > Gammaproteobacteria > Moraxellales > Moraxellaceae > Psychrobacter > Psychrobacter sp. AH5. The sequence continues at coordinate 2,723,607 of NZ_JAMBMT010000001.1, read as the reverse complement.
GCCATATCTAGCATATCATTTAGCATAGTAAGCATAGCTTGACTCGACTGGGTTAGAGTTGCGAGGATCTCTTGTTGCTCTTTATTTAGAGTCTGCTTCTCTATCATATTAAGCGTACTGATAATAGCATTCAGCGGCGTACGCAGCTCATGACCGATCACTGATCTAAGCTCAGTAAAGGATTTGACCTTCGCTTCTAAGTTTTGATTGCTTTTTTGCAAAGTTTCAGTTTTTTCAATAAAAGCGCTTACGTTATTTAGTAAAGCGCTAAAGCCGCGCACTTGACCATGCTCACCGAACCACGGGGTAATGTGTAGCTGATAAGGCTGATTATTCTCTAGACCATAGACTAGTAGCGTACGCGTCACCCGCTGTGTACTAAGGTCTAACAGTAATTGCTGAGTGGCTTTGTCACTGCCAGTAAAAAAATCAATCAGCTTATAACGAATATCGCTTTGATAAGAAGTGGCAAAAACTTGCTCAAAACGCCGATTAAAAAAGCTAATATCACCCTTACGCATTATCATCAGCATAGGTAAAGGAGCGTAATCAACTAAGCGCTCTAAGCGATGCTGTAAAGTTTGAATGCGGCGATGATTACTATGCAATTGATATTTGATACGGCTAAGCGCATATCCTAAGCGTAAAAATTCTGAAGAGCTCTTGTTAGTAATAAAAGGTATTGAGCTATAAGCTTCTTTGGCATCTTCGCTCAAATTATCAGTATAAAGTAGCATTTGTTGCCAGTTAGCTTGGCGTCTGAGGGTATAAATCAGCGCTATCATAAGAAGTATTAGGGCCGCTATCAAAGGTAACCAGTAGCGATATAAGGTCCAGCGAATCTCAGGACTTTTATGACGCAGCACAAGATAGAATTTACAACCGTTTTCAAGGGTTATACTAGCTCTGAGAACGTTATTATCTAGCTGATAAGAGACTTTAGTATTAACCGCGGAGGCGGGAAAACTGATGGGTATTAGCTCTTTTTCATTGGGGCGAGTATGAGTATAGATATAGGTTTGCCCAGATGGCAGCATAAAAATAAGCTGATAACTGATATCTGCAAAATAGTTTTTTTCTAATATAGCCTCTACATCAGAGTTTGTAGCGACACCGTGTTCTATAATTTCATGCTGTAAATTATCAAAAATAGCCATGCTATTTTGCTTGCTGTATTCCTTTAGGCCAATATAAAGCGCGACATAATACAAAGACACCATGATAAGTAGTGTAAAAGCATAAAATAGCAATAAGCGTATTAGTGATTGAAACTGTGGCATGAGGGTATAATCAATCCTATGCTTAAGTAAGGATGCAAGTAACTAGGATAACTACTTTTAAGATAACTACTTTTATGATAATTCCTTTGCGTAAAGGGTTAAAAGCTATTATCTGCTCTCTAAATACTATGGTTATTAAATACTATGGTTATATAGTTACTATCATCACAAAGCTTTATCCCCTTCATGATAGCAATAATATTATGAGAGTCGTTAGCTGAATAATCACGGCAATGCTTAGTAAAATGAGTTGGCGTCTAACAAGCATGGCACGCAGCCTTAAACTCACCTATAATGTCAGCATAAATACAAAATACTATGACGCTTGCCAGTGCTTTATGCCATCTAGTATAAGTAGGTTTATGAATAATAATAAGGAAAATAATGACTGCTGCTGACTCTATTTCAATGGATAATTCCAATACTACCACTGCGCCGCTAGAGACTGGTTTACCCATACCAAGCCAGAGCCGCCGAGTAGTATTTGCCGGTACTCCTGAATTTGCAGCAGTTAGCTTAGAGGCATTAATTGCACAGCAAGAGGCGCTGAATATAGAAATAGTAGCGGTCTATACTCAGCCGGATCGCAAAGCAGGCCGCGGTCAAAAACTCAGTATCTCAGCAGTTAAGCAGGTTGCTATCGAGCATGGCATTGTCATCGAGCAACCGGCTGTTTTTAAAAAATCAAGCGTAGAGGGCATGGCGGCTAGAGAGACTTTGCGCTCTTATCAGCCAGATATCATGATTGTCGCCGCTTATGGGCTTATTTTGCCCGTTGGTGTACTCACTATTCCAACCTTTGGCTGTCTTAATATTCATGCCTCGCTTTTGCCCCGTTGGCGCGGCGCGGCGCCCATCCACCGGGCGCTATTGGGTGGTGATAGCGAGACTGGCATTACCATTATGCAGATGGATAAAGGCTTAGATACTGGCGATATGCTCTATAAAACTAGCACGGATATCAGTAATGAGGATAGTGCTGCTAGCCTGCACGATAAGCTTGCAGAGTTAGGGGCTCAGGCTATTAGCACAGTACTAAAAGATTTAGAGAACTATCAAGCTAAAGCTGTCAAGCAAAATGATAGCGAGGCTAATTATGCCGAAAAGCTAGTCAAATCTGAGGGCGAGATTGATTGGACACAGCCTGCCGCTACTATTGAGCGGCAAATACGCGGCTTAACGCCGTGGCCGGGTGCTTATACTTTTATAGATGGCAAACGCGTCAAAGTATTGGCTAGCCTGCCAGTTAATGATACCCAGCAAACCACAGCGTCAGCGGGTACGGTTATAAGTGTTGGACGTAAGGCTATTCTTGTAGCTTGCGGCAAAGATACCGCAAGTGATGCTCAAGCGAGTACCTTGCGTATCACTCAATTGCAGTTTGCAGGTGGCAAGCCGATAAACGCTGAGCAAATTTGTCACGGTAATCAGCTCGATGATGGTGATCAATTCACACGCGACCCCAATCAGCATTAAACTCACATAAAATAAGCCACACTCTATTCAAATAAGGCGCCATTTATCAGGCGTCAAGGAAATAACACTTAATGAGACAACCGTCAACAGCGTCTAATCATAATAGTAAAAAGCTCAAACCCTCAAGCAATCTAAAAATGACAGGTAGTGTACGCGTCCGCGTTATTCGTACTTTGCTAGCCATTCAAAATGGGCAATCGCTTGCTAGCGTGCTTGATCCGCTATTAAACAGCTTACATGAAGGCGATAAAGGTTTTGCTCATGCGCTGCTTTTGACTACTTTGCGTCAGTGGTTTGCTTTAGAGCGCCTGCTTGATAGCCTAGCGGATAATCCTATTGACGAGATAGAAGTGCGTACCACTATTATAGTGGGACTGACGCAGCTGCTTTATCTGGAAGTTGCCGATCATGCCGCTATCCATGAAACGGTTGAATCGGTAAAAGAAATCGATTTTGCCCACGCAAGCGGCCTAGTTAACGCCATCTTACGTAAAGTAAATAAGAACCCTAGTAAGTTCCGTAAAAAATGCGATAAAAAACACAGCTTACCAAACTGGCTAGCCTATCAGCTCAAGCAAGACTGGAGCGAGCACTATGATGAGCTGACCCAAGGTTTGCGTCAGCCAGCGCCGATGTTTTTGCGGGTAAATACTGCCACTAATACTGGGGTTACTTCAGTAAGCGACTATCAGCAAACTTTAGAGCAAGCCGATATTAGCGCGGAGTTAGTTGAGCTAAAAAGTAGTTTATTATTCTCACAGCCTACTGAAAGTAACGACACAGTGGCTACGATAATAAATCACCAAGCTCTGCGTCTAAACCAAAGCATGGCAGTCAATGGTTTGCCTACTTTCGCTGAAGGTGGTCTTAGTATTCAAGATTTATACGCACAACTGGCAGCGCCTTTATTGCATCAAGCGCTGATTCAAAAACAAGCTGCTGATAAAGCAAAAGCTGATAAAGAACAGGGTAGCAACGTCTCAGAATTAAAAATATTAGACGCTTGCGCCGCGCCTGGTGGCAAGCTGGCTCATTTATTAGAGCTATTAAATACTAAAAGTGATAGTTTGTTTCATGTGAAACAGTCTGATAATGAGGTGCTATCAGATAATAAAGCAACTATCGAAGTGACAGCTATCGACAATGAAGCGCCGCGTATTGAGCGCATTCATGATAACCTGCAACGTTTAAACTTAGAGCAAGCTAATAACCCTATTAAATTAGATATTGTCTGTGCTGATGCCACGCGTTGGCAATTAGCTAAAAAAGGCTCTGAAGCGTTAGCGCTCTTTGACGCTATTTTATTAGACGCGCCTTGTACCGCCACTGGCGTTATCCGCCGTCATCCTGATATTAGCCTTTTGCGTACCGAGGAAGATATCGAGCAAACCGCAGGCTTGCAGGCAGATATTTTGCATAATCTTTGGCCTCAACTCAAAATAGGCGGTTATCTGCTGTATGTCACGTGCTCTATTCTAAAGCAAGAAAACGTCGAGCAGATGCAGGACTTTTTGAGTAAAAATAACAATGCCAAAGCTATTGAGATTACTGATGACAGTAATTGGGGTATCGCCCAAGAGGTCGGTCGTCAGTGTTTGCCAATAGATAGCGAGAGCGGCGATGGATTTTATTATGCGCTATTGCAAAAGACAGCTTGATAAGTATATTTAAGACTTATTTTTGACCTTTGTAAATTTAAGCTTTAATACGTTATTGATGTATAAAATGCACCCTACGAATTGGAAGAAAATTGTAGATAGTTTATTTTAAGTGGTGTAGGTTGCCTTATGAATAAGTTTATTAAATTTACGTAGGCTGGTGCTTTAGTCCAGCTTCTATATTTTGCAAGGTTACTGTGCTGGGCTAAAGTGCCAGCCTACAATCATATATACCTATTTGAAATTTATATTTGAATAAAGCAATTATTTATAGGACAAAACATGAAATATATCAGTACCCGTGGTCAGACTCAGCCGATGGATTTTAGTGATGTGCTCCTTATGGGGCTTGCTCCTGATGGTGGTCTTATGCTGCCAGAGCATTATCCGCAGATTGATGATGCCACGCTTAATGACTGGCGTCATCTTAGCTATCCAAAGCTAGCGTTAGCGATTATGCAGCGTTTTGCTACTGATATTCCGCATGCCGATCTTAAAGATATTATTGAGCGCACATATACTAGCGAAGTGTTTGGTAGCGAAGATATTGTGCCGGTACGCAAGCTTGAAGAGGATTTATACATTTTAGGCTTATCCAATGGCCCAACTTTAGCGTTCAAAGATGTGGCGATGCAGTTCTTAGGTAATGCTTTTGAGTACGTGCTTAAACGCCAAAACGCCCGTATTACTATCATTGGTGCAACCAGTGGCGATACCGGTAGTGCCGCTGAATATGCGTTACGTGGTAAAGACAACATCGAAGTGTTTATGCTGTCGCCGTATGGCAAAATGAGCGAATTTCAGCGCGCGCAGATGTATAGCTTAACCGACGACAATATTCATAATATCGCTATCGATGGCATGTTTGATGATTGCCAAGATATTGTCAAAGCTTTACAGCAAGATGCAGAGTTCAAAGCCTCCTATAATTTAGGAACGGTAAACTCGATTAACTGGGGCCGCATTCTTGCGCAGATTGTTTATTATTTCAAAGCCTACTTTGCGGTGACTAGTAGTAATGAAGAAACCATTAGCTTTTGTGTGCCCTCAGGTAATTTTGGTAATATTTGTGCCGGTCACATCGCTCGCGAGATGGGGCTACCTATTGGACGCTTGATTGTCGCAACCAATGAGAATGACGTCTTAAATGATTTCTTTAATCAGGGTACTTATCAGCCGCGCGCTACGGACAAGACTTATGTCACCTCCAGCCCGTCAATGGATATCTCTAAAGCCTCAAATTTTGAGCGTTTTGTTTATTTATTGCTAGATAAGGACAGTGCTCGGGTGAATGAGCTGTTTGAAGGGGTGAAGTCAGGGCAGGGCTTTGATTTATCTAAGCTGATGCAAGTGGTCAATAATCGCTATGGTTTTGCCGCTGGTAAGTCTACTCATACCGATCGATTGAATACTATTAGGACTTTGTATGAGCAATACGACGAATTGGTTGATCCACATACCGCTGATGGTATCAAGGTTGCCAAACAGTTGCAGCAAGAAGGCGAGGTCATCGTTTGCGCTGAAACCGCGTTGCCAGTGAAGTTTGCCGAAACGATTTTTGAGGCTGTCGGACCGATTGAGATTAGGCGTCCAAAGCATACCGAAGGGTTAGAAGACCTAGAGCAGCATGTGGTGGTTTTGGATAATAAGGCTGAGCTAGTTGCTGAACAAATTCGTCAGCAAGTAAAACCAAATCTACTATAAGTAGTCGTTTGATTTCTTGTTTCACGTGAAACTATATAATATAAAGAAGCCCTCGCATCTAAGAGTTAGATAGCGAGGGCTTTTTAGTGAGCGTTTTATTAGCAATTGATGATACAGAGTATTCAGCTTTGCTTCTTGAAAGGCTCAGGTAACGGTGTGTTCTCATTAGATGGCGGCAGTATAGGGTATTGAATCTTAGGTTGATCGCCAGTTAATGTTTTTAGGAAAGCCACTACATCAGCGGTCTCCTCAGGAGTATAGTCGCGGTTTAGTTGGATTTTACCCATGATATTGACCGCCTCGCTTAAGGAGTTGACTTGACCATCATGGAAGTAAGGATAGGTCAGCTCGATATTACGCAGTGTCGGTACTTTGAACCAATGCTTGTCCTCTTCCTTACCGGTTACTGCGTAGCGTCCCTCTGATAAGTTCTGAGTAGTATACTCTGCAAAAACCCCAAATTTTTGATAAGAGCTACCGCCTAAAGCGACGCCATTATGACAAGCGATGCAGCCACTTTCTTTGAATATCTTATAGCCGTTTAGCTCTTGCGCGCTAAGAGCGGCATCATCTCCTTGTAACCATTTATCAAAGCGGGCGTTAGGAGTGACTAAGGTGTCTTCAAACTGGGCAATAGCGCTAGTAATTTGTTCTATGATGATATCGCCTTTTTGCGCAAAGGCCTTATGGAATAAATCTTGATATTCAGGGATAGAATTTAGGACTTTGACCACGTGCTCATGAGTCGATGCCATCTCCAGAGGATTCTCAATAGGGCCACCCGCTTGCTCTATCAAATCTTTAGCACGTCCATCCCAGAACTGTGCCAAGGAGTAGCGACTGTTTAACACCGTAGGGGAGTTGATAGGGCCTTCTGCCCAGCCGTGACCAATCGAGGTTGGCATATTATCAGTGCCACCTTTGGCTAGATCGTGACAGCTGTTACAAGATAAGGCTCCGGACTTTGATAAGCGAGTATCAAACCATAGCATACGACCTAGATCGACTTGTTTGGGATTAGATACCGCCGCAACTTTGATAGCCTCAATAGGCTCATCACGAGTGTTAGCTGCTTGCGCGGCTACTTGCTCTGCTTGAGAGGTATTGACATTAGCCGCGTCATCAGTTGCATTTTGTGCGGTAGCCGTTGAAGGGGTTTTATCATCAGTCGTATTCTCTGTTGCCACATCCTGCTGATTTGAGCAGCCTATTAATGCCAAAAAACTACTACCAATGGCAATAGCTAACAGTCGCTTTTGATATGATTTTTGTTTGCCCATAGTTCAGATTCTCCATACAAACCCTAGGTAGATACTAGGTATTAGACAAATTAGCTAAGTAATAAGTATAAAACCATAATAACATTATGGATATTATTTGTATATAAAACCTTACTGAAAGTATGCTATTAACAATAAGACTTAACTATTTATTTCACAAAATAGAATTTTATTTTAAGTTTGAATAATTATGTGATATAGGTTAGTTTTATGTAAAAGTGCGTCTTGATTTATGCTATTGTGCAGTTGACTGTAACCAAAGCTAATTTATGACTGGGTGAAGTGAGCGAAGCAGTAATTTAGTTTAGTTTTTATCGCTGGTTTATCTCATTTCAAACAAATCTTTGTTGACCATGTCACTCAGAATTTTTGGATATAATAATGAAAATAAGCTTTAATTCTTTAACAAAAGCGTTATTGATGACCGTTATTAGTAGTACGTTATTGATGACTACGGCACAAGCTAATAATCCTGCTCCCACTATCAAGGCTGATGCTCCCAACCGCTATATCGTCAAAAAAGGCGATACTTTGTGGGATATCTCAGGTCGTTATTTGGATAGTCCATGGCGCTGGAAAGAGATTTGGGCGACTAACAAGCAAATCAAAAACCCCAACCTTATCTATCCTGATGACATTCTTATTTTATGTGTCATTCAAGGGCAAACCCTCGTCGGTATCGATACGGGTGAAGGCTGTGCTGGCGTCGAGAAACAGTTAACAGGTCAAGTAGTGAGCGCCGTTACTGTGACTTCAGTGACCAATAGTATCCCTGCTATTCCTTTGACTGCTATCAAGCATTGGTTAGATCGCTCAGTTATCGTGCGTCCAGAGGATTTTAGTAGCACCCCTTATATTTTGGCCTCCAAAAACCGCAACTTAATTACCGCGAGTGGCGATAAAGTTTATGCCAAAGGCGTTCCACTGATTGTCGGTCAGCGCTATGGCGTGTATCGTGAAGGCGAGAAGTATGTCGATCCCAAAACTCAAAGAATAATTGGTCTTGAAGTCACCCAAGTTGCTAGTGCTATGGTCACGAGTGTTGCTGAGAATGGAGTAAGCAGCCTACAGCTGACGCAGTCTTATGGCAAAGAAGTACGTGAAGGCGATAGAGTGTTCTTAGAGCTAGGTAACTCTATTCCGCCAGTATTTTATCCAGCTCCTGCTGAGGTCAGCCGTGGCGGGATGATCGTACGGGTGATGGATTCTATCAGCTCAGCGGCTCGCGGTAGCGTTGTGGCTATCAATTTAGGAACGGCTCAAGGAGCTAAGCCTGGTGATGTCTTGACCGTTTATCAAAAAGGGCCATTGGTACGCGATACCATTGATAATGATAATTCGGTACGCCTGCCTAGCGAAGAGAGTGGTATGGTCATGGTGTTTAATAGCTTTGACGATATCAGCTATGCTTATGTACTGAGCTCAGAGCTACCCCTAAATGTCGGCGATCAATTACTACCACCGCCGTATCTTTAGAGGGTTTTTTGCTCATAGCTTAACTATAGCTAAATTTAGATAAATGCCTTTGCGCTGTTATAGTAGTGCTATACCCATACTAATGATGAGCTAACTGACTATGACCTCCCTTTCGTCCTCTTTAAGCTCTGAGCAACGCGCTATTTTGGCCTTGTGGTATGAGATAAATGCTTCATTATCTGCCTATCATAAGCTGATTAGCGCTTTTGGTAGTGCAGAGCAGGCTTGGTCAGCTAGTTTTAGCGCTTGGAAGGAGTTGGGTGTGCATCGTGCTCACTTACAGCGCCATGAGCAGCCGGAGCAAACGCTGGCTAGCATCGACAAAATAGAGCAGGCGCTTATCGCTAAGCAGTATCAGCTGGTTTTTGCTGATCAGTCTGAGTTTCCACTGCAGCTGTTACAGATTTATGATCCACCGCCGTTACTGTTCTATCGAGGCAATATTAACCGCCTGCAACAAGCGCAAATCGCTATGGTTGGTAGCCGCAAACCTACCGCTCATGCACAAAAAACTACTTTTGATATCGCTCAATATTTAGCGCAGACCGGTTACGTCATCACTAGCGGCTTAGCTATGGGTGTCGATAAATGTGCTCATCTTGGCGCACTAGCGCAGGCTGATAGTGACTATCAAGGGCGCACGGTAGGCGTCATGGGTACGGGAATCGATGTCTATTATCCCAATCACCATGACAAGCTATTTGCGCAAATTATTGAGCAAGGTGGCTGCATTATTAGTGAATTACTGCCGCATACTCAGCCGCACAAACATACTTTTCCGCGCCGCAATCGTTTGGTAGCAGGTTTGAGCTTAGCGACGATTGTCACCGAAGCGACTATCAAAAGTGGCTCACTGATTACCGCTAGACTCACCTCCGAGCAAGGCAAGCAAGTCTTTGCTATTCCCAGTCATATCGATAATAAAAACGCCGAAGGCTGCCATCATCTGATACGTGAAGGCGCAACCTTGATTTATCATCCAGAGCAAGTGCTAAGCGATGTCAATGCTCAGCTCAATTTTCCACAAAAAAAGCCTACACCAGCTAAGTCCACTAACTTAGATAAAGAGGATAACTTGCATCAATCAGCAGTCGCTGATCGTCTACCTTTAACCAATAGTCTATCCACTCGCCTGCCCTTGACAATAAAAGTGCCCGAGCATTTAAGCTGCATTTATGAGTTACTAGATTGGCAAGGGCAGGATTTAGATGCATTGCTAATGTCCTCTAAACTAGCAGCACCGCAACTGATTGGTCAGCTGATGGAGTTAGAACTATTGGGCGCAATCGAGGTACAAGGCGGTCGCTATTTACGGTTATAATAGCTATTTTTAATATCATTAGAGCTATCAGCCTATGCCTTCCTCCTCGCCATTAATCACCCATTCAGTCGCCAAAGCAGCGCAGTGGCTAAACGCCGGAAAGCTTTTGGCTTATCCCACCGAAAGCGTTTGGGGTATCGGCTGTGATCCTTTTGACAAAAGCGCGGTACAACAGCTACTAGACATTAAGCAGCGACCTATCTCAAAAGGCATGATTGTGGTCACGGATAAAGTACAGCGTATTGAGCCACTATTAGCTCTTTTGAGTGATGAGCAGCGGCAAACTGTACTCGATAGCTGGTCTCAGTACCATCAAAAACAAGCTTTTACCTGGTTGTTGCCATTAGGTGATCCGCTGGAGCTGACAGTACCTATTCCTTCTTGGATAACTGGCGCTCATCAAAGCGTAGCGGTACGCGTCATCGCCCATCCTTTGATTCAACAGCTTTGCGCGTGTCTAGTGTCAGCCGCCAACCCTTATGGATTTTTGGTTTCCACCAGCTGCAATCCCTCCGAGCAACCGCCTGCGGTATCGTTGACACAGGCACAAGCTTATTTTGTAAATAATGATCTTGCCGCTCAAGTAGGTTATCTACAAGGCGATACTTTAGGTTATATCTTGCCCAGCCAAATCCACGACGCTCTAACGGGAACCATCATTCGCTAACACTGTCCATTAGAATTAAAACACCAGTTATAAGTGATTGTTTTATCTTACATAAGTGATTATCTATGAGTGATTATCTTGGTTAGTATTAGGATTAAAGCAGCTATTCAATACTCTTACCAAAACTCTGTAAAATCCGTTTTGACAATACCTACAAAAAAGAACACGATATTTATAAAGGGTTAGAGTTATCTAAAGGGCTTATTTAGATAATTTATTTAAATAATAATCAAAAAAGGATAACAAGATGAATATTTTAATCAGCGGTGGTTCAGGATTTTTGGGTAGTGCCTTTAGTGAAGAGTTGACAAAACGCTATCAGCAGGCAGGTAAGAAGCTAAGTATCACTTGGCTGACCCGTGATACTAGCCAAACGCATCCTACTGATATCAGCATGATGAGCTATGATGAGCTTGCAAAGACTGACCAAAGTTTCGAGGTGATACTCAATCTAGCAGGAGCTGGGATAGCAGACTCGCGCTGGAGTGATGAGCGTAAAGAGACTCTATTAGCCAGCCGCATAAAACCAACAGAGTCTTTATTAGAGTACATTGCCCGTATTAGTGTAAAACCTAAGCTTATGGTGAGCGGCTCAGCTATCGGCTGGTATGGCACTCAAGGTGTTAAACCTTTGACTGAGAGCAGTGACTATGAGACGGATTTTTCGCATAAGTTATGTGAGGAGTGGGAGCAGTTGGCGCTCAAAGCTACCGATTATAGAGTACCTGTAGCTATCGTGCGCACCGGCGTAGTCATGCATCCAAGCGGCGGTATGGTGGCCAAATTACTATTACCGTTTAAGATGGGCGTTGGTGGTCAGTTAGCAGATGGTAAGCAAATTATGAGCTGGATAAGCCGTGAGGATTGGGTAGGAGCGGCAATATTTATTATGGAACATCATCTCGATAGTCAGACTAATCTGCACCATAGCGCAGTTGAAAATACTTTGCAGACAGGAAACGACACGCCCGCATTAGTCTATAATTTGACCGCGCCTAATCCAGTAACTAATCATCAATTTACCAAAGCGATGGGTGCTTGGTTACATCGTCCGACTATTTTTACTTTGCCAGAGTTTTTACTTAAGCTGATGTTCGGTGAGATGTCGACTTTGCTTATTGATGGTCAAAAAGTATTACCAAAAGCTTTGTTGGAGGCCGGCTATAACTTTAAGCATACTGATATTCGACAAGCTTTAGAGCAGCAAAGCTAAGCTATAACGCAGATTATAGACAACAAAACAACTAACTATATCACTACCTAGATATAGAATGTTTCACATGAAACAATGGATATAAAATTAGGCAAATGATAAACCCATGGTCAAAGATAATGCTAGGAGCTAGCAAATGACTAAAGTAACGAGCTTTAACGATTGTGCTCAAGATCGCTCTTCTATCACTATGTACTACGATGACAGTTGTGTGCTTTGTCGCACTGAGGCGCACAATATGCAGGCGCGTAATCCTAATAATATAACCCTAATACCAGTCGATCAAGGGCTAGAGACGTTAGCCGCGGCAGGTTTTAGCCGTACAGATGCGATGACTTATCTATGTATACAAGACTGGTATGGTACTTGGCATACGCGCATGGACGCGGTGCGCTTGCTTTATAGAACCGCTGGAGTCAAAGGCTCCGCGCTATTGTATTTACCAGTAATACAAAAAATGGGTAATCTGGCTTATCCCTTTATCGCCCGTAATCGTTATCGAATCCCTAATTGGCTCACCCAATTAATATACGGCAAAGCTGTGGTTGAGGCTTGCGATAAGGATAGCTGCAAAACTGCGCCCACTGAGCGCTAGCTTATAGGCCTTATGCTGTAGCGTCGCAGTAAGCTCTAAAACCTCTATTTCAATCTAAGTAGAGATTTTTTAGAATAGGACTGTTAAGCGGCAGTCTTATGCTTTCTAGTGCAATTAGCAAGCCTATTTAGGATTATTCATGCGTTACGCGTTTTTTGTCATTATTATTGCTTTGTTACAAGCCTTTAGCTTGGGCGCGGTACTAAGCTTGCAGTGGTGGCTACAGCCTTGGCTGACCTCAAGTCTAAACATAGCGGTTTGGGCATTAATCTTTTTAATGACTAATGCTCTGCTACTAATCACCTTTAGCAAACGCTTTGACAATAGCTATCGCTGGATGAGCGCTTGGCTGCTAGTCATGCATTTTATGATGCTTACGGCACTAGTAACTAGTTTATGCTACGCCGCTTATGAGCTATTGATAGTATCGTCAGCGACTCATAGCTCAGAGACAGTGCGTATCGGCCTGCGAGGGCTGGCGTTGGTTGTTTTTATCGCGCTATTTGTTTATAGCTTATACTGCGCTTACGCTCCAGTGGTGCGCCGATTATCTATCGTCATTGATAAACCGCTAAAAAGCTCCTTACGTATCGCTATGGCGAGCGACTTACATTTAGGCAAGCTATTTGGCAATAAAGCTATCGATAAGCTGCATCAGCTAATTACTGCTAATAAAGCGGATATGCTAATGATGCCAGGCGATATCATGGATGATAATATAAAAGCCTATAGCGCTTATAATATGTCTAGCAGACTAAAATCATTATGTAGCAGCTTGCCGTATGGCGTCTATGCTACTCTAGGCAATCATGATCTATATGGCCATGAGCAGCCGATTAGTAATGCCTTGCGTAGCGCTGGCGTGCACTTATTAAATGATGAGGTATTAAGCTTAGAGTATGAAGGCGAGAGTATTTGGTTAGTTGGGCGTTTTGATAACCACAAGCGCCAAAGAGTAGCAACCACTGAGCTATTAGCACAAGTCGATAGCACTCAGCCGGTGATATTATTGGATCATAGGCCAAGCGATATTGTACAGCACAGTAAGCTACCGATTGATCTACAAGTTTCAGGCCATACCCATGACGGACAGATATTCCCTGCTAATTTTATTGTTAGAGCGATTAATCGCTTGGGCTATGGCTATGAAGCTATCAACCAAGGACACTTTGTAGTCTCCTCAGGTTATGGCTTTTGGGGTATTCCCTTTCGATTAGGCTCGCGCGCTGAGATTTGGATAATCGATGTAACTGGTAAATAGCTAGAGTAAAATAAAGCCCTGTACAACTAAATCGCTCTTAGGCTACCAGTATGGATTCAGCCGATATAATCTCCTTAACAAAGCGCGCAAAGTCTTTGATAATAAAGCGAGTCTCACGCTCAAGCCCTTTATGAATACTCATCAAATGCATAAAACCATGCGGCGCACCGATCACGGTATAAGTTTCAACAGCTATGCCAGCTACCCTTAATTGCTCAGCGTAAGCAAACGCTTCATCGCGTAATACATCAAGCTCAGAGGCGACTATATAAGTCGGACACACTTGACTATTATCACCAATCATCGGCGAGATTAGTGCATGCTCTCGAGCAAGTGGACTATTATGCATAAACGCTTGATCGAATACCGCCACATCAGCATGATCTAGTAGCAAACCTTCGCCGTACAGCTCCCAACTTGGATAATCAGTCTCAATATCGGTCACAGGATACAGCGGCATTTGCGCAAGTGGTCTTGGTAGAGTCTTAAGCCGTTTGTACATCTGCTGACCTGCCGCGCCCAAGTCCGCCCAAGCTTTTTCGTTTGGAGAGGTTAGCTGCTGCGCTAATAAAGTTGATAAGCCGCCACCAGCACTATCACCTGCCAATACTATACGCGAAGGCGATGCGCCAAGGGTGGGACTATTAGCTGCCAGCCAAGCATAAGCACTAATAGCATCTAATAGAGCGGTAGGCGCGGCGTATTCTGGCGCTAAGCGATAATCAACGCTGACTACTGCCCACCCAGTTTGCGCGCAAACGCTGTGACAAAATTCGTGATGGGTGTCAAGATCGCCAATACAAAACCCGCCACCATGAAAAAAAAGCATAACCATCTCATCTGGATTAGGGTTTTTCTTCGAGTACTTACCCGCTTGATAGCAGCGTATCGCCATGTCCTCATTATCAGCATTGGCAATGGTTTTATCCTGCCAATTAACATCAGCATCGCCGTTATTATTAGTCAGCTTCAAACTGATTAGCTTACGGCTATCGGCTTGTTGCCAAACTTGCGGATCTTGCATCGCTACTGCGTCAGCAGCAAATCGTTGACGCAGCTCTTGCATTTTTGCAAGATGAAGCGGAGTTTTTAGGCGACCATTAACCGCAATAATAAAACGCAAATGCGCATTAGCACTTAAATACTGTTTGGATGTCGGCCCTTTTAGATAACGGATTAAGCTCTCTAACATAGTATCTGGTAGATACCCTAAACCCTTTAACACATAATGGAGCGCATGCTGCTGATAGTCAGTACTAGGCATAAAGCTGGCAAGTTTTTCACCGAGATATCTGTAATGCTCATTGAGCTTATTATCATTATTTATCTCAGCTTGCAGCTCTTCATCTTGCTGCTGCTTATAGCTCTCCACACCTGCTAGGGGAGCTAGTTTTAACTTACTGTTTAGGTTCATCGCTTTATTTAGCAAAGTGTTGAGCGATGTTATAGGAGAGCTTGGCATAACATTCCTCATATAGTTGTAATCGGTATTTGCTAGCTTAAAAGCTAGACATTTAACCACTATCTAATCATCATTGCAGTCATCATAAAACAATGAAAAGTAAAGTTAAGTATGATTTGGTGATGGTTTGAGTGCCAACCGTAAACTATTTAGAATGATTAAATTAAAAAATTCATAAGCCTTAGGCTTGAAATATGCCTTCATCACCTTTATCAAGCAGCTATTGAACCTGGTTTCAGCCAAATGGCTAAATGCCTTCTTAACCAGTTAGCTCTAACCATTAAAGGTACTAATAATTGCACTAAAAATAGTACGAATTATCATTAAATAATAAGGAGTTATCATGAGTGAGCAAAACCCAAATCAACCCACAAATGATCATGCTATCAACGAAGATAATACAAAAGCGGTGCATACCAATCTTGAGCGCAGCGAAAGCGTACTACAAGAAACGCTAGATGAATTTGATCCCAAAAATAACTCAGGCGACGAAGCTACCATTGATAATGAGATCGATATCAGTGTTTATGAAGCGCGTATTGCTGAGCTTGAAGAGGAAGTCAAAAAAGCCAAAGAGACTACCGCTCGCGCCAATGCTGAGACTTATAATGCACAAAAACGCATGGAGCAAGAAGCGGATAAAAGTAAGCGATTTGCATTACAAAAATTTGCTAAAGAGTTATTAGAAGTCGTCGATAACTTAGAGCGTGCCATTGAAAGTGCTCATTCAGATGATCCAGTGACCGAAGGGGTAAAACTGACACATAAAGCACTATTAGATGTGTTAAATAAAAATGGCGTAGAAGTCGTCGAGCCTCAAGGTGAAAAATTCAATGCAGAACTGCACGAAGCAGTAGGTATCGATCCAGAAGCTGAGCCTGACATGGTAGGCACTGTGCTACAAAAAGGCTATAGCTTAAATGGTCGTCTGCTACGCCCAGCGATGGTAAATGTCGGTCAATAAGCGCAGCTAATAACTTAACTTAGCCAATAGTGATAGATAATAAACCCTGCTAAAAGTAGGGTTATTCACAAATATTCACACAAAAGCGAATTATTGCGCTGATATTGACTTGAAAAAATAGCGACGTAAACCGATATAAAGCAACAAGTGACCATACATGGTCTGTTAGTTTTCATTTTTAGCTTAAGTTTTTGATAGTTTTAATAACCTGAAACTTTAAGCTACCCCAATAGAAATTTAATAACATTTGGAGCAATTAATTATGGGTAAAGTAATAGGTATTGACTTAGGAACCACTAACTCGTGTGTTGCGGTAATGGAAGGCGACAGCGTAAAAATTATCGAAAACGCTGAAGGTACGCGTACCACCCCTTCAATCGTTGCCTATAAAGATGACGAGATTTTGGTCGGTCAATCCGCCAAACGTCAGGCAGTGACTAACCCCAACAAAACCTTGTTCGCTATCAAGCGCCTAATTGGTCGTCGCTTTGATGATAAAGTGGTGCAAAAAGATATCGGCATGGTCCCTTACAAAATCGCCAAAGCAGACAATGGTGATGCTTGGGTTGAGATCAATGGTAAAAAACTAGCACCGCCACAAGTTTCAGCTGAAATCTTGAAAAAAATGAAAAAAACAGCTGAAGATTATTTGGGCGAAAGCGTTTCTGAGGCGGTTATTACCGTTCCTGCTTATTTTAATGACTCACAGCGTCAAGCCACTAAAGATGCTGGTAAAATCGCAGGTTTAGATGTTAAGCGTATTATCAACGAACCAACCGCAGCGGCACTAGCTTACGGCATGGACAAAAAGCAAGGCGATAGCACTGTCGCGGTTTATGACTTAGGTGGTGGTACTTTTGACGTCTCCATCATTGAGATTGCAGATGTCGATGGTGAGCAGCAGTTTGAAGTATTAGCTACTAACGGCGATACCTTTTTAGGTGGTGAAGATTTTGACTCAGCGCTAATCGACTATTTGGTTGATGAGTTCAAAAAAGATCAAGACTTCAACCTAAAAGGCGACTCTCTAGCGATGCAGCGTCTAAAAGAAGCGGCAGAAAAAGCGAAGATTGAGCTATCAAGCGCGCAAAGTACGGAAGTCAACTTGCCTTATATCACCGCTGATAGCAGTGGTCCTAAGCATTTAGTGATTACCATTAGCCGCTCAAAATTAGAGAGCCTAACGGAAGATTTAGTCAAGCGTACTATGGGTCCTTGTAAAATTGCTCTAGAAGATGCTGGCCTAAAAATTAGTGATATCGATGATGTCATCTTGGTTGGTGGTCAGACTCGTATGCCACTAGTGCAAAAGCAAGTACAAGAGTTCTTTGGCCAAGAGCCACGCAAAGACGTTAACCCTGATGAAGCAGTAGCAGCGGGTGCGGCGATTCAAGGCGCGGTATTGTCTGGCGACAAAACAGACGTACTATTGCTTGATGTCACGCCATTGACCCTAGGTATCGAAACCATGGGCGGGGTGATGACGCCTGTTATTGAGAAAAACACCATGATTCCGACTAAGAAATCACAAGTGTTCTCAACAGCAGAAGACAATCAGCCAGCAGTGACCATTCAGGTTTATCAAGGTGAGCGTAAAATCGCTAATCAAAATAAACTATTAGGCCGTTTTGATTTGACCGATATTCCACCAGCGCCACGTGGTCTACCACAAATCGAAGTGACTTTCGATATCAACGCTGATGGTATCATGAACATCTCAGCGACTGATAAAGGTACGGGTAAAGCGCAAAGCATCCAGATCAAAGCAGATTCTGGCTTGACGGATGAAGAAGTTGAACAAATGGTTCGCGATGCTGAAGCAAACGCTGCTGAAGATGAAAAATTTGCTAATCTTGCGCAAGTTCGTAACGAAGCAGATGGCCGTATCCATGCGGTACAAAAAGCGCTTAAAGAAGCGGCTGATAAAGTATCTGATGAAGAAAAATCTTCAGTCGAAACCGCTATCTCTGAGCTTGAAGCAGCAGCAAAAGAAGACGATCATGACGAGATCAAAGCTAAGCTTGAAGCACTAGACAACGCTTTTTTACCAGTGAGCCAAAAGATTTACGCTGATAGCGGTGCTGGCGGCGAAGGTATGGACCCAGGTCAGTTCCAGCAAAGTACTGAGTCTGCAGATGCTAGCCAAGCAGATGACGATGTTGTTGATGCTGAGTTTACTGAAGTCGACGAAGATAAAAAATAATAGTCTAAAACTTAGTTAGTATTTTTAAGTTTATAAAAAAAGACGCATCTTTCGAGATGCGTTTTTTTGGTTCATAGAACCTTATAAACTACTTTTGTGAGACACAGATTTTTATAAAAATCTACTAATGTAACAAAAGATTTCATATTTCAGCCTTTGTTACCTAGCTGCTGATAATTGCTTGCAAATCTTAACCCTCATACCCTCAAACGTAGACACAGTATACGATAGGATTTGTTACTATATATTCATCGTTAGCAAACAGGACGATAAGGTTTAAAGGCCAATATAAATAACTTGTTTGTCAAAATTTATCAGTATTTAATTTAAAAGGTAGGAGATAAAGATGAAAACTTTACAAAAAACTTTACTTGCGTTAGCTGTCGGTTCTTTATTCAGTGTAGGCGCACAGGCTGCTGTTACTTATGGTAATGGTTATACCGGACAGCCATACGTGGGTGTTAAAGTCGGTCAGTTTGACTTAGATGTCAGCGGTGCAGACAAGCCAACAGCATATGGTGTTTACGGTGGTTACAATTTTGATCCTAATTTTGGTATCGAAGCTGAGTATGTTGGTTCAAACGATGCCGATTACTACAATGGCGAGATAGATGCTAAGTCTTACGGTTTGTACGGTACTTATCGTTATGCTTTTGATAACACCCCACTTTATGCTAAAGGTAAAATCGGTGTTGCTAGAACGAAAGTAGATGGTGATTACATGAATACTCCAATCACTAGAGTCAGTTATTCTGATAGTGATACTAGTTTAGCTGGTGGTATTGGTCTTGGTTATGCCGTTAACTCTGACTTTGGTATCGAAGCTGAATACGACCTATTAGGTAGTGATACAGATCTTTGGACAGTTGGTGCACATCTTAAATTCTAATTTAATTTATTAAAAGAATTAAGATAAAAAAATCAATAGCTTAAATTAAAATTAAGTACATTAAAAACGATCACTATGGTGGTCGTTTTTTTTGGTTTAACTTTTAGTATAAACTATAGTCATAACTTTTATATGGTCTAATCCGTTAAGTTATAAATAACAGTATGGTATTGATTTTTAAGATAATATTAATAAACCAGATGTGCTACATTAAAGGATAGAGTGATAAAAGGAGGCGCCGCAATGATTGAGACTATGTTGATGATTGAACCTTGGCATTGGTTAGTATTAGGCTTTTTGTTGATGATTGCCGAGATATTTATTCCAACCTTTGCTAGTCTTTGGTTTGGTGCCGCTGCTGTCATTGTAGCTGCTCTAGCCTGGGTATTGCCGATCTCTTTGACAGTACAAGTGCTCGTTTGGCTCGGACTATCGGTGTTATTTATGTTTGCTTGGATCAAATACATCAAGCCTTTATCGATAGATCGTAACAGAGCCGCACAAAGTAATAGCGCTATCATAGGCGAGACGGGGATGATTGTGGTCAAACCGCACAAAGATATCGTCGGTGTGATACGGTTTAATGTGCCAATATTTGGCGCTGATGAGTGGACTTGTCGTACGCAAGGCAATAAGACGGTAGAGGTTGGCGATAGAGTAGTCGTAAAGGATATTATCGAAAATGATTTGATAGTAGCGCCCACTCAGCGTATAGCGGCTCCTATTAAGACCGTTCAACCTAATATCATGCCTAATGTAGAGACTCAGCCTGTCAAAGAGAAAACAAAAAGCAGTCGATTAAACCTTAATAAACCTGACTTGGACAGGGTTCGTCTAAAAAACAAATTTACCAATAAATAGCGTCTAGTAATTGAGAGCTGCGCTATTATTGCTTATCAACAATTACTGTAGCAATAAATAGTAAGTAGCAATGAGATAGCGGATATAAAATAGTAAGTATAAAGCCAGGAATCAGGAAGTTGAGATAAATACGACGTATTGTCGCCGCATTTATGACAAGCGTACAAGGAGAGCGTTATGAACAGTATTATGGGTATTTTAGGTGGCGGTGGTATCGTCATGTTGGTATTGATTGCTCTAATCATCTTTACCGTTTTTAAAGGGGTAAGGATCGTTCCTCAAGGCTATAAATGGGTGGTTCAGCGTTTGGGTAAATTCAATCAGACGCTTGAGCCAGGTTTGACGCTCATTATTCCTTTTATCGATAGAGTGGCTTATAAAGTCACCACCAAAGACATCGTTTTAGACATTCCTTCACAAGAGGTCATCACTCGCGATAACGTGGTAATCATTGCCAATGCGGTCGCTTATATCAATATCGTCCGTCCGGACAAAGCGGTATATGGTATTGAGGATTATGAATATGGTATCCGTAATCTAGTACAGACCTCGCTGCGTTCTATCATCGGTGAGATGGATTTGGATAACGCCTTATCTAGTCGTGATGAGATCAAAGCGCTACTCAAAAACGCCATCTCAGAGGATATTGCTGATTGGGGTATTACGCTTAAGACCGTTGAGATTCAAGATATTAACCCTTCCCAAACCATGCAAGCCTCGATGGAAGAGCAGGCAGCAGCAGAGCGTTTACGCCGTGCAACGGTTACTCGAGCTGATGGTCAAAAACAAGCGGCTATCTTAGAGGCAGATGGTCGTTTGGAAGCCTCACGCCGTGATGCAGAAGCGCAAGTGGTACTGGCTAAAGGTTCTGAGGAGTCTATTCGTCTGATTACCGCAGCAATGGGTGATGAAGAGATGCCTATTGTTTATTTGCTTGGTGAGCAATACATCAAGTCGATTCGCCAACTTGCAGAGTCTGATAACTCAAAAATGGTGGTTTTGCCTGCTGATATTTTAAGCACTGTCAAAGGTATGGTTGGTGATAAGCTAAAAGTATAAACAGCGAAGGATCTAAATTTTGTCCAAAAAAAGACCTCAATTCAATATTGAGGTTTTTTTAGTTAGCATAAGCTAGGTTTTAAGCGAAAACACGGACTAGATGACTTTAGAAAAACGATTTTTATGTTTTTTCTCAAGATATTCATCAAATACCATCGCCACATTACGACCTAAAAACCGACCTTTGGGTAGAATACGAATGCCCGCGGCGTCCATATCGATAAGCTTATCGGCTTGCATCTCGCCAAGCTGCTTAATCTCATCAATAAAATAGGTAATAGCATCGATACCAAACTTTCTATTGACGTCTTTAAAGTCAATATAATCATGACATAACAGGTTCATAATCACGTATTCGCGCAGACGATCTTTGATAGAGGTTTTAATCACCTTCACCGCTGGCATGATAGTAGGGTTATTAGCCGCTGCATTGATAGTATCTTGATAAACCTGCAAATCTGTATGGTTTTGCAAGATATAGCGGTTATTGCTATTGGCAATCTGACTGATTGAGGAGACGCCAAAGCCCAACAAATCACAGTCGCCCATGATGGTATAGCCTTGAAAGTTACGATGTAAATGACCTTCGCGCTGGGCGATAGCTAGCTCATCATCAGGCAGCGCAAAATGATCAATACCGATGTATTGATAACCGGCCTCAGTTAGTGTATTGACTGTATCGCCTAACATGGTTAGCTTGCTCGCGGCACTGGGCAGATCTTGGTCTTTGATTTGTCTTTGCGCTTTGAAGCGCTCAGGCAAATGCGCGTAGTTAAACACCGATAAGCGATCGGGTGCCATCTCAATAATACGTAAGACGGTTTTATGCAGAGTCTCAGGCGTTTGATGGGGCAGACCATAAATCAGGTCAATATTGATCGAATGAAAGCCAAGCTCGCGAGCTTCATTTAATACATTCTCAATCAGTTCTGCTGAATGCACTCGATTGACAGCGATTTGTACTTTTTCATCTAGATCCTGTACGCCTAAGCTCACTCGATTAAAACCAAGCTCACGCAAAGTTTTTAAGGTATTATCGCTGAGCTCACGCGGATCGATCTCAATAGAGTAATCGCCTTGATCTTCTGGCAAAAAATCAAACTGGGTTTGTAAGAACTCCCACAGCTGTACCATCTCTTCATCACGAAGGAATGTTGGTGTACCGCCGCCTAAATGTAGTTGTTTAACGACTGGGTTTTTACCTTCTTCGGTCGCTAGTAAGCGGCGCTTGAGCTTTATCTCAGCGATTAAATACTGTAGATAATCACCGGAGTCGCTGTTCTTTTTGGTGATAATCTTATTACAAGCGCAGTAGTAGCAAAGATGACGACAAAAAGGAATATGAAAGTATAGCGATAAGGGCGCGCGTGCTTCACGGTTTTGTAAAATTTTAGTCTCTAATCCTTCAGGGATTTCTGCGAATTCTAAAGCAGTAGGATAAGAGGTATAGCGGGGCCCTGAACGATTGTATTTATGAATCAGCGCTTCATCAAAGCTTGGTAGCTGTTTATTGCCACTAGTACCACGCAGACTAGCGTAAGGGTTTTGGACTTCAACGACAGGACGGGCGGTGCTCGGCTGCTCATCAGCGTTATTGTAGGGCTGCTGAGGTTGGTTATGGGTAGTGTTAATATTAGAATGTTCTGTCATGCGGCGCTCCTGTTACATTAGCAGCGAGCTATATAGTCGGCTAACGATAGATAGGTTATTTAGAACTTTTTGCTAAAAAAATGGCTGAATCAATAGCTTGTATTATAGCAAATCCATACCTTGATTAGGGTGGTTGGTGAGTGCTGTTAATTCAATAAACGAGCTTATTTATACCAATAAAAACCCCAGAATTTATCTGAGGTCTCTTACAGTGCTAAGAATACTAGTTAATAGGTTTGAGAGTTTAGAAAAGCTATTCTCTTAGCTGGATTTTATTGCCTACCGCTTGGCTAGATATCTCGGCTGCACTAAAAGGCAGACGTATCCAGTCTTTAGCAGAGTAGCGACGCGTTTGATCGCGATGGAAAGGGCGCGTCGCATCCGCTGACTGTGAATAAGCTAACAACGCCTCCACTACTGGACCTTGAC
The DNA here is from genome assembly GCF_040371085.1 of Psychrobacter sp. AH5. NCBI lineage: Bacteria > Pseudomonadati > Pseudomonadota > Gammaproteobacteria > Moraxellales > Moraxellaceae > Psychrobacter > Psychrobacter sp. AH5. The sequence continues at coordinate 2,700,159 of NZ_JAMBMT010000001.1, read as the reverse complement.
TATCAAAAGTCACCGTCTGCATATAGGTTGGACCATTGGTAATTGGACCATAACTGCCGTCGCTATTTTGACTTGAGCTTGCGACATTAAAGACACCTTCATTACCAAATCCACCATGCATAGGAATTTTCTCATCGTTTTTGCTAGCATCAATGACAAACTGTAAGCTGCCTAGCGGTGCATCTAGGGCAATATTTTTATCATTGTAATAAGCAATTGAGTCGCCTAAAGCAGTACGGGTCTCGGTGTTGATAATTAAGCCACTTGGTGTATTGATAGGATCAGTCTTATCAAAAGCAACCCTAAATCCTGCATAACCATCAAAATCTAGATTGGTCCAGAACTTTCTGAAGACATGAGCACCTTTACTATCTAGATTATTGCGACGATCCCAATCACCTAGAACATCACAAGCTTGAGTTGCATCAACAGTACCTCCGGCAGTTAAAGGCAATTCAACGCTACTTAAAGCTGTGCCAGCATTGTCTTTACAAATCTCATCTAATATGTCATCAAGGACTAACTCAGCGACATAACTGCGGTTGCTGTAGACAACTTGTTGTAGGTTATTAAGATTAAAGGTATCACCACCCAAACCATCTTTATTACTTAATCGATCAAATATTTGGGTAAAAGCCATACGAGTACGTGGCGATAACGGTGCAGCATCTTCAGGCAAAGGTAATAACCTACGTCTTAATAATGGTGAAAAACCTGTTAAAGGCTGCTCTGCGTTACTAAGCCAATATGAGTCATTTGAATTAAGAACATAATCATCACGAGTCAATGAAGGTAAGTTTGAGCCGCCAAAGATACCCGCTTGCGGTGAGTCCATATCACTACCCCACTCACAAGCAGCGCTGGCTCCGTTTAATGCTGGCAAGCCTACTGCAATCAAGCCCGTGAGCACAGGACCGACATTAGCGCTACAAGCGGCTAACTTATCTTTAGTCACATGAGGTACGGTTGAGATGTCAGCGTAGAGTGCCTTGCCATTACGATCAGTGGCTATAGTATTAACAAAACCAAGGCCAAGTATGCTCTTCATTCTAGTTTCTAGATCGGCGACACTAGTGGCCTTATTCATACTGCGCCATTGATTCAACGCTCGTGGATTTTCTGAGGCCGCATCGCGAATGGTATAAGCGAGACCACTTTCTCCCCAAGTAGGTAGTTTAACTTTATCATCGAGTAAATCAACCTCTAGCATAGGACCAAAATGCGATAGATACAGAGGCCGAGTGACGGCTGGTAGATTGCCAGGCAATTTGACCGTAACGTCCACTTTTTCGATATCACGCTGCTCAAAGACGCCTTCGCTATTTTGATAGTTATACTTCATCGGATTGCCCTTGACTAAGCTGAGCTGATAGAACGTAAAGCGCTTCGCCGTCGATACCGTATGACTCCAAGCCACATCTTTATTGAAACCAATATTAATAAAAGGCTGGCCTTGCTGCGCGGAGCCCATAACATCAATCTCGCCGGGTATGGTTAGATGAAACTCATAAAAACGCTGTACACCGTTCCACGGCTCATGGGGGTTACCATACATAATGCCTTCATCTTGACCTGTCACATCCCTTCCAAAGGCGTAAGCATTACTACCACCATCTAATACATTAATAGTGGTCATATCGAACTTAGGAGCGGCTTTAGCTAATGGATCTAAGCTTACGCTACGCATTCTTGAACTGCCCATAGTCGAGCCTTCGGGAGGCTTGGCTAATACCATAGCGCCTACAAAGTTTGAGAGACCGCCGCGTAGGTTCGCTTTACCGTAGAGGGCTAACATATCATCAATAGTAATCTCACGCACCCATGCTGCATTAGCACAAGTAGGATCGATATTGGCGACACCTGTATCACGCAAATAGCGGCTATAACCAGCCGCGTAACCGGTTACTGCATCGATTACCTCTGGGTCTTGAGCCGCTAAAAAACTAGCTCTTCGCTCTGGAGAGTTATACCAAGTATAAAAAACATCGCTGACAACTGCAGCATCTATGGCATCTTTTGTACCATCGGTTAAATAAAGCGCGCTTTGACCTTTTGCAACGACAATCTCATGTGCCAGCGAACAGATATTATCTTCGGCGAAGGCATAACCTACACCATAACCTAAACCTTTATAGTCTCTAGCAGTGATATGAGGTATGCCAAATTCAGTGCGTTGAATGTCTGCCGCATATTCTGAAGGAGGTGTTATGACTTGCTCAGTGAAGGTATTATCACTATCTAACAGCTGATCAGTCCCATAGAAACTGCCACTGTCAATAATGCCAATTTCGGCGTGCGCCGATTGAGTGTTATGCTTTTCATAAGCTTTACCGTCCATAGTTAAGAGTTGCTACTCAAAATAAAAACCGCTTTTGAGTCATCAATAAAATCCCTTTATTGTTGCTAGTGCACCACTGCACACTATTAATATAGCAATTTTTAGAACTTTTACTAGTTAATTAATTTACTCATCTCGTCTGTTTTAAACATATGTTTTTAATAAAATATTATTCTAACAATCAGTTAGTTAAAATAATAAACAATTATTCGTTTTTTATAAATGCTTTAGCTCTATATCTAGTAATCGTCCTTATTCTTTTATAAGAGCGCTATAAAACTGAACTCAATCATAAAAATTAAGTTTCATAAATTAAAAAAAAGACAACATTTGCACGCTGATAGTGAATCCTCTATTATTAATACTCCCTTTACTAGGAAGTACTTATGTCATTTGCGCAAGTTTATACCCGTTCCGTTGTTGGTTTACATGCGCCAAAGGTGATTATTGAAGTGCATTTATCACAAGGACTGCCAGCACTTACCATTGTCGGTTTACCAGAGGCTACAGTACGAGAGAGTAAAGATCGGGTACGCTCTGCTATCTTAAATTCTGGCTTTCAGTTTCCTAATCGGCGCTTAACTATCAATCTAGCTCCAGCCGATCTGCCAAAAGATGGCGCAAGGCTTGATTTGCCTATTGCTATTGGTATTTTGGCCGCTAGTGATCAGCTTGATCCTCAAGTGCTAGCAGGGTTTGAGTTTATAGGAGAGCTAGCATTAAATGGCGATTTGCGCCAGATAACCGGAGGCCTTGCAGTAGCACGTGCGATAAAGGCAGAAGCGCTAGCTGTTAACACAGCAGTGTCATCAAAAGATGTCGATCACACCAAAAAAGATATGCTTGAAAGCGCTGTCGCTGTTCAGACGCCGCAACTGGTTTTGCCTCTCGTCAACGGCGCTGAAGCCAGCCGAGTCGAGGGAGTAGAGATATTAGGCGCAGAAAGCCTAAAAGCGGTCTGTGATCACCTGCAAGCTTTGACTAATCCTAATGCTAGCTATGAGAGGTTAGCTACCGTAGAGCCCGCGCCTGCGCAGCAGCATACCGGTTATCAAGTCGATCTTGCCGATGTCAAAGGTCAGCATCATGCGCGTCGTGCGCTTGAGATCGCCGCAGCTGGCGGGCATTCATTGTTACTTACCGGGCCGCCCGGTTCTGGTAAAACCTTAATGGCAGCGCGGTTGCCGACTATACTGCCAGATTTGAGCGCTGAAGATGCTCTAGAGGTTGCTAGTACTTATTCGGTTGCCGATAGCGATTATGACTATGGCACCAGACCCTTCAGACAAGTTCATCATACTATATCAGCTGTAGCTTTGGTTGGTGGTGGCTCACGACCCAAACCTGGCGAGATTACGCTTGCAAATCGTGGAGTTTTATTTTTGGATGAGTTGCCTGAGTTTGAGCGTAGTGTATTAGAGGTGTTGCGCCAGCCATTAGAGGCTAAGCAAATCACTATTAGCCGCGCTAACTCACAAATGACCTTTCCGGCAAACTTTCAATTGGTGGCGGCGATGAATCCTTGTCCTTGTGGTTATGACGGTGACCCCTCAGGCAGATGTCGCTGTCGTCCCGAACAGATTAAACGCTATCAAGATAAGCTCTCAGGGCCGCTACTCGATCGTATTGATTTGCATATCACTGTACCGGCACTGCCGATTGCCGATTTACAAAACGCGCAAGCAGGTGAGAGCTCAGAACAAGTACGCAATCGCGTGTCAGCCGCGCATAAACGGCAATTGACCAGGCAAAATAAGGTTAACAATGAGCTTAGCCCAAGTGAGCTTGATAGTTACGTAACGTTAGGCGAAAGCGAACAGCAATTATTACAGATGGCGCAGCAGCGCCTTAATCTATCGGCGCGCGGCTATCACCGTGTGTTACGAGTTGCCCGTACTATTGCTGATTTAGCTGATAGTGAAGGCATTACTAGTGTCCACGTTTCAGAAGCGCTTAGTTATCGTGGTAAATAATGTCTGTTAAATATTTGAGCTTCACTGACAGCGACTTAAAACAGACCAGTAATATTGCCTTCAATATCGACATCGATACGCTCCGCCGATGGTATTTTGGGTAATCCCGGCATTTTCATGATAGGACCACAAATGACGATAATAAATCCAGCACCGGAGGAGATACTAATATCACGTACATGAATATCAAAGCCTGTTGGTCGCCCTAACAATTTGGCATCATCGCTGAGAGAATACTGAGTTTTGGCAATACAGATCGGCATTTTATCCAAACCCAACGCTTCTAACTGGCGGATTTTTGCCTGAGCTAGGCTGCTAATCTCGATATTATCGGCACCATAAATACGCTGCGCTATAGTACGGATTTTATAGGCGATACTATTATCGCTATCGTAAGCTAATTTAAAAGTATTAGGCTGGTTTTTGCGCTCTTCTAGTAAGCTTAGTAAGGTATGGGCTAACTCCTCACCACCAGCGCCGCCTTGCTCCCAGACTTTAGTGATAGCAACTTCCACGCCCTTTTCTTTACAAGCCCGCCTAACTAGTTCTACCTCAGCGTCAGTATCGCTAACGAAATGATTTATGGAGACCACGACCGGTAGTCCATAAACCTCGCGCATATTTTCGATATGCTTGAATAAATTAGGCAAACCTTGTTCGAGTGCTACTAAGTTCTCGGTAGTAAGCTCATCTTTTTTGATGCCGCCATTGTATTTAAGCGCGCGAATGGTAGCGACAATGACCGCCGCATCTGGCGTTAGTCCTGACAGGCGACATTTAATATCACAGAATTTTTGCGCGCCAAGATCAGCGCCAAAGCCTGCCTCGGTCAGGGTATAATCGGCTAAATGCTGCGCGGTACGAGTGGCGATGACAGAATTGCAGCCGTGAGCGATATTGGCAAATGGACCGCCATGGACGATAGCTGGCGTGCCCTCAATGGTTTGTACTAAATTTGGCTTAATCGCTTCTTTAAGTAGCGCGGTCATTGCGCCTTGCGCCTTGAGATCTTTGGCATAGATAGGCTGTTTGTCTTTATTATAGGCGACTAAGATATTACCCAAACGCTGTTTAAGATCGCTCAAATCAGTCGCTAAGCAAAAGATAGCCATCACCTCAGAGGCAACGGTAATATCAAAACCATCTTCGCGAATCACCCCATCGGTGCGCTTACCTAGGCCGCTGACGATATTACGCAATTGCCGATCATTCATATCTACCGCGCGCCGCCAAACCACTTGCTTAGGGTCGATATTTAGCTCGTTGCCTTGATAAATATGATTATCCAGTAGCGCCGCAAGTAAGTTATTCGCCGCACCAATCGCATGAAAGTCGCCAGTAAAATGTAGATTAATATCTTCCATCGGTAGCACTTGCGCGTAACCGCCTCCAGCCGCGCCGCCTTTGATGCCAAACACTGGCCCTAAAGATGGCTCACGTAGGGCAACGGTAGTCAATTTACCATTATTTTGTTGTTTATGAATACGGTTAAGGGCATCCGCTAAGCCAATAGTAACCGTGGTTTTGCCTTCACCAGCCGGCGTTGGGTTGATAGCGGTGACGAGTATAAGCTTGCTGTCTTTGTTTTTGGCAGGTCTGGCGAAGACTGCGTTTGGGTTTATCTTAGCCTTATAATGACCATAAGGCTCTATATTTTCCATCACTAGACCAAGCTTTTTGACGATATTTTCGATAGGTTGTAGCGTCGCGTTTTGGGCAATAGCAATATCGCTTGGAACGGTCATATAAAGACTCTCTGTCAGGGTATTATTAGTATTGTTAATGATAATGAAATAAAGGTTTAGCTCAGCAGAAAATCAAGCAAGTCGGCAAAGTTATCAAAGGCGTGAGTGGGGCGACTATCGCGGATATCTTGACCATAATTGTAGCCGTAAGCTAAGCCAATAGTATCGATACCGGCGCGCTGACCGGCATAGATGTCATTGATAGAATCGCCAATCATCAGCGCTTGCTGTGGAGTAAAGTTAAGGGTTTCACAGGTATGCAGTAATGGAAGAGGGTCCGGCTTTTTTACCGCTAAACTATCGCCGCCTAATACTAGCGCGAAAAGTGGCGTCCAGCCTAGACTATCGAGTATTTTTGGCACAAAGCGAATAGGCTTATTAGTGACTAAAGCTAAGGTAAAACCAGCATCATGTAGTTGTCTTAAACCTTTATCGACATCAGGATAAGCCGCGGTTTTGCTATCGCTGATATTTTTATAAGCCTCAAAAAACAACTGCTCAGCATGGTCGGCTTCTTCTGCATCTAATTCATCATCTACTATCAAAGTCTTGCCTAGCAAGGCTCTCTCTATCAATAATCGTGAGCCATTACCGACCCACTCTTTAATAGTCGCTAGCGAATAAGTCGGCTTACCAAGCTGCATAAGCATAGTATTAGTGGCATCCGCCAAATCCGGTACGCTATCAATCAAAGTACCATCAAAATCAAAAATTAGCAGTTGCTTATCTTGCATAAGGGTTTACTCATTATTATTGTTAGTAGTTTGAAGAATTGGCATATCCAAAAGGTTGTTTTTGAGCTATTACCTTAGCATAGCTGATATTAAGGCAACAGCTTAAGCTAAGTTATATTGATTTTAGAGTCAAACTATTTGGAGCCTAATTATAAAGTAAATTATTATTCAGCTTCTTTATAACGCGCGCGGTGTTCTTTTTTCATCCGAAGATAGTCTTCATTCTCGCGGCACTTATCCCATTTAGCTTTAAAGATACGCGCGGATTCGGCTTTAATAGGATCTTCCTCTTGCCGTGGCAGCTCTTCGCGGCCATGCGCGCCGCTTTGACCTTTTTTATCATCGGGCACCGGGCCTTTATATTTTTTGCCGCCTTTATGATTGGCGTAGCGTCTAGCACGAGTATAGCCCATTTGGATAAACTTACGCGCCATATCCGCACCAACAAAATCATCGTCTGCCAAATAATCCAAAAACATCTGATAAATAGTCTCGCTACTCTCAAGAGCAATATCAGGGGTGGCAAAGCGCCAGTGCGGCAAAATCTCTGACTTATAAGGCTCAACCAATAACACCCCTTGCTCGCCGCGACCGACCCGATACAACTCAGGATGCGCGCGCAGATCTAGATTTTTATAATCTAAGTCATAGTCAAACTCTCTCATCATCTACCCCTTTTATTACGTTTGCTAATTAGTATAATCAGCGAGTAGAGGCTATAAACAGCGTAATAGTGTTATCTAATAGTGAGGTTTTGCATATTAATACATTAACAAGCAGGCATAAAAAAACCCCAAACATTGCTGTTCAGGGTTTTCGAATCTAGTTAACGAAATGGTGGCTCGAGGCAGGATCGAACTGCCGACACACGGATTTTCAATCCGTTGCTCTACCTACTGAGCTATCGAGCCGTCTTCGTTAAGGTCGCTATTAAACTAAATATCAGCCTTGCTGTCAAGCTGTTTTTGCTTTTTTATGCTAAATAAGCCAATTTAATTTATAAATCAGCTTTTCACTCGTAATAGCTCGTACTCGCTCATAATCTGATGAATATCTTGATCGACAGGGACGAATTGTCTTACGCCTTTTTTGACTTCCGCATCGTAGACCAGTTTTATAAATTTGGCATCGATAGCACGGCCGCGATTTTGTTCGTGCACGGTTAGATATTGCAAGCGCTTAGCATCTGTTTGCCCGTCATCAAAGCAGCACACGGCGGCGATAGGCTTATCGTTAAACATACCCACATATAGATATTGCCCACGCTTAAACCCTTGCTCAATAAGTCCTAACACTTCCTCGCCACTAGGCTGATTATCATCACTATCATAAAGCGCATGCAATCGCTCGGCAAGCTCATTCTCGCGAGCAGGTTTTTTGATTAAAGGCGCGTTTAAGTCATTAATAGCTATGGCTTCTAAAGGCATAATGAGGTCCAAGTTTTATAAAGTGTCATAGTAAGGGGTTGATTGGAAATACTAATCTCACTATTTTAGCAGAATAAGGCGAATATGTGCGTGCTTTACCGTCCTGCCATAGCCGTTATAGCCGCGTTTTGCTATGATATCAGTAATCCAAAACCCTCTGATACAGACACCCTTTATTTATTGAGAGTAGCTATGAGTACTGATTCAAAATTGAACCCTGATCTAAATTTATATGGTCGTCCAGTTCGTACCGCCACTGTCGAGCGTAACACCGCTGAGACCCAAGTCACTTGCAGCGTCAACCTAGATGGCACCGGTCAAGGCACAGTCGATACAGGCGTACCATTTTTGGATCATATGATCGATCAAATCAAGCGTCACGGCCTGTTTGACTTAGATATCAAATGCACGGGCGACACCTTTATTGACGATCACCATAGCGTTGAAGATACCGGTATTACTTTGGGACAGGCTTTCCATAAAGCCCTCGGTGATAAAAAAGGCATTCGTCGTTACGGACATTTTTATGCGCCACTTGATGAGTCGCTCACTCGCGCGGTGGTTGACTTATCAGGCCGTCCAGGGCTGCATATGGACATTCCTTTTACCCGCTCGCATGTCGGTACTTTCGATGTGGATTTATTTAGCGAGTTCTTTTACGGTTTTGTCAATCACTCATGGATGACGGTACATTTGGATAATCTAAAAGGCAAAAACAGCCATCATCAAATCGAATCAACCTTCAAAGCCTTTGCTCGCGCCCTACGTATGGCTTGTGAATATGATGAGCGCGCGCTGAATACCTTGCCGTCGACCAAAGAGGCGTTTTAGATGAGTCGAACTACCAAAATTGCTCTATTAGATTATGGTATGGGCAACTTGCATTCCGTCAGCAAAGCTTTATCGCTAGTCGGTAGCGAGGTAGCCATTACTAACGATCCAAAAGTTGTCGCTGCTGCCGATAAAATCGTCTTCCCCGGTGTTGGTGCTATGCGCGATTGTATGATGGGTATGCATGATGCCGGAATTGATGACGTCGTACGCGCTGCTATCTTTAATAAGCCAGTTATGGCGATTTGTGTCGGTATGCAGGCGCTATTTGAGCGCTCTGCTGAGAATGGTGGTACACAATGTTTAGCTATCTTAGACGGCAGCGTAGAGGCTTTTGATCCGACGTGGATTGATGAGCAAGGCGCAACAATTAAAGTGCCGCACATGGGCTGGAATACTATTAGCGATATGGATTTAGTACATCCGTTATGGACAGGTATTGAAGATAAGGCGCATTTTTATTTTGTGCATAGTTATTATTGCGCGCCTACGGATCACTCCCAAGTCGCTGCTATTTGTGATTATGGTCAGCCGTTTTGCGCAAGCATCATTAAAGATAACTTATTTGCTACCCAGTTCCATCCAGAAAAGAGCCATACTGCTGGCTTGCAGCTGTTAAAGAACTTTGTAGAATGGGAAGTGTAATCAGCTAAGCGCTACTGGGATAAATTTTGTACAGCCTCTGGAGTGCGAAGCGCACAGCAAGCAAGGAAAATTTGTACCAGTAGCACGACACTATAAACGTATTGACAAACGTATCGACTTTATTTCGATTTGACTATAATGTGAAGCGCTAGGGTAAGTGGGCGAAAGCGTTGCTTACCCTTTTATTATTTGTTATGAGCTATTTTTAGCTCTCCTATGCGGAAAAACCAGTGGACTTCTCAACCTTCAAAATGAACATCATTGAGACAACCGGTCTTGCCAAGGACGCTTTGCATATCTACGTTGGTGTTAGTGTTTACTTGCTTTGTTTATTTATCCTACGCCCCATTATCAAAAAACAAGGTATCCGCTCAACCCTTGCTTTGCTAATCGTCATCGGCATCGCTTTACTAGGCGAGTATTTTGATAATCGCCATATTATAGTGCCAAAAGGTCTAATGGCTTTAGAGGGCTCTGATATAAAAGCCAGCATTCATGATCTGATTAATACGTGCCTGCTACCTTTGGTGCTCTACGCTTTAGCTATGTGGACAGCAATTTTTCAACCTACCGCATCCTCTAATAAGCTGTTAAAAAAACGAATCTAGCTTCTTTAACCGCTTTAATATTTTTCAGATATTTATTCTGCACTTACAAAGCTTACGAAATATAAAAACTCTCCTCTATTTAACGCTCCCTCGTTTTGTTACTTTATTCTCAGACAATAGCCAAATCGATATAGCTATTAGATTAATCGATTGATCTATTTATAACTATAAATAATAAAAAACCTATCAAAAAGGAGACGTTATGAACATGCAAGATCTTTTAGACAAAGCCAAAAATACTGTAGATAAGGCTAAAGACACCTTGGGCTTAGAGCCACAAGAAGTGGAGGCAGGGATCTATATTCCCTCAAAGTCCTCACTAAAAATAGCCGCGCCAAGCAAAACCAACTACGACAATACCGAGTACGATACGCCTTATAAAGGCAATAAAAAAATCATGATGGTCTGTACCGAGCAGCAGTACATGACTATGGAGAATGGTAATAAATTCGATACCGGTAATCATCCGGTAGAGATGATGGTGCCATTATTACATTTCAAAAAAGCAGGCTTTGAAGTCGATGTATTCACGCCGACAGGTGAGCCGGTAAAGGTCGAGCAATGGGCGATGCCAGAGGATGATAAAGACGTCAAGGCAATCTATAGTGAGTACGAGTCTAAGCTAAATAACCCAAAAAGTATCGCAGGCTTTGTCGCTAATGATATGGCTGATAGTGACGGCAATAACGAATATGCGGCTATCTTTATTCCCGGTGGTCACGGTGCGATGCTGGGTTTGCCTGAAGATAACAACCTCGGCGAATTGCTACGCTGGGGTCACGACAAAGATTTATTTGTCTTAGCGATTTGTCATGGGCCAGCAGCTTTATTAGCCGCTAATTTAGAAAGTCCTGATAGCTCAAATGCAGACGATAACACTAAGCGCGACTTTATTTTCAAGGGTTATAAAATGGTTGCCTTCCCAACCAGTATGGATAAGCAAATGCCAAAAATTGGTTATTTGCCAGGACCTATGCCATGGTACTTTGCAGAAAAGTTAGAAGATTTGGGCGTCACGATTAGCAATAAGCTTGCCTCAGGTCAGACGCATCAAGACAGAAAGCTGATCTCAGGTGATGGGCCATTAGCGGCTAATGACTTTGGTAAAATGAGTGCTAAGGCTTTGTTGAAAGAGCTGGGCTAGATCGTTTTCATAAGGTAATAGCATAAAAAACGGACTATTAAATAGTCCGTTTTTTGATTTTTATAATGAGCTGATATAGTTTCACTTTTTTTTGTTTCTATACAGATAATCTGACAAGTAAAAGCGGCTCAATATTGTCAGTGTTACAAACAGGCACTCTACCAATCATACCTATCAATTTATTTCTTAATACCTCTATCTCTTTTGGGTCAGTAGTCGACTTTAAGACAATTAACATTTGATAGTCCAAGTCACCGTGGTGACCATCTTTACGGCAGTAACGTTCTAAAATAGCGATAGAACCCATCCATTTGTTTTTGAATTCAGCAATCACCTCTGCCCAAATTCTACGCTGTACTATTTTGCTGGCTTTTTTTGGACTTGCACTTAATATCTGTGCAAAACTTGCACTGTCTTCTGATAGTATTGATTCAGCAATAATACAGTCTCTAATATCCTCAGTTAAATCCGTCAACTCTATAATTTGTACTTTATTAGCTATTTTATCGATTAAAAAGTAATCGGCTTGGCTCATCTGACCTTCTTTAAAACCAAGATAATTCCTTAAACCGCTGCTCTCATCAATTTTATAGCCGTAAAAGTCACAACATTCACCATCGCTATGCTGCATCAGCTGTTTAAATGGTTCTAAGTCGATACTGTCACTCACAGTAAATAACCTCGAATCATTAGGTTCTCGTAAGTCTCTAGCAGTTTTTTTCGAGCCTGCTCAATAGGGGATAAGTCTTCATCATCCATTGCTAATAATGTACCATCGGTCTGAAAATAATAAGTTGATAGCTCATCACTTACCTTTTGCTCTTGAGTGCTAATCTCAAACGCTTTTAGCATATCGCTACTGTGAGTTGTGACAATAACGTAAACACCGTTTTTGGCAAGCTCTACTAAGACATTAGCTAAAATAGCCTGCCATTCAGGGTGTAAGTTAGATTCAGGCTCGTCAATAAACACAAATGAGCCTTTATTAATGATGTTCTTGCTTAGCACTGCTTGAAAAATACCAAGATTGGTCATACCAAATGAAACTAGGCTTTTTGAGATGCTTTGACCTTTACTATTCTCAAAGGTTAAGTCACTATTTGCGGCTTTAAACTTACCTTGTAACTTGCTTTCTAGCTCATCAGCACATTTGATTATAAAGTCAGGGCGCTCTCCATCTTTGAAGTTAGCAAATAAGAGTTCTTTTAGGTCGAGGAAGTGTTTAGGAACACCTGTCAAGCGTTCGTTACTAATTAAATTAGAAACATATTTTTTAACATTGTCTTTGTTATCGATAATCGGTAATAATTTCCAATAAACAGGAGATTCAAAAAATATAACACGATTGACTTTATTATTATTTAACAGCTTTTCTTCGTGAAAAGAAGCCTTCACAGAGTTATCTTTTGAAATATTAATCTTAATTATATTTTTTATATTAAAAATAGCTTCTTTTGAATCCTTTTTCACTAACATACTTATTTCTGATACTTGAAAGTTACTTTTCAACTCATTTTCAATATTATCTTCTATAATTTTTATAAAGTAGTGTTTAGGCTCTTCTATAGCGAATAGTAACATATCAAGATTATTAGATAAGATTCTAGTAGTATATTTCAGTATTAAATTATCAAAATCTTTATTATTTTTGTCTTTACCTAGCTCTTCTAATGAGTTTACAACGTCAGAAAAAGCATCTTTAAAGAGTTTTATAGAATTTTTTGTACTCTCAAAGGTTTCTGAATCTACGTATATCAAACGGTATTTATTGTTACTCTTTAATTCATGCAGTAATTCCTCTACATGTTCTTTCAGATTGCTTATTACATCTAGCTTACGTACATTAAACCCTCTAGAGCCTATAAAATCGATAATTCTAGAAATATTATTATTAATGTCTAAATGTAATAAGTTCAACTCATTAAAAAAAACATCTAAGATAGTTACATTCAGTATTGAATACAAAAACTTAGTCACGAAGCTCTTCCCTGTACCATTCTCACCTGCAAGAATAGTTAAAGGCGTGATAGTAATATCAGCCTTTTCAATAGCTCCTAAGTTTTCAATGTGTATGTCATAATTCATCGTAGCTTTCCTAAATTTGGTAAAGCGTATTATTTAGCGAAGGTTTAGAATTTATTATCTGTTACCTTATTCTACCTTACGTAAGTATTAAAATCAGTAGAACCTACTCACCATAATATAACTCACGAACCACCTCACCAATCACCGCAATACCTTTAGTCAACGTGTCTTCATCGGCGGCAATACTCATACGAATACACTCATGCGCGTGCTTATAATCGCTAATATCGACACCAGGGAAGAAGTACTCACTCGGCACGATAAGCGTGCCTTTTTCTTTTAAAGTCTCATACAACTCAGAGGTGCTAATCGGCAAATCCTTAAACCACAACCACAAAAATATCGCACCCTCTGGCTTATGAATCACTAGCGGATAATCGCCCAATTCCTTTTTAAGTAGGGTAACTGCTGTCTTAGCTTGCTGCTGATAAAAAGGCTTAATCACGTCATCAGAGAGTTGCTTGATTCGGTCATCGGCTACCAGTGGCGTCGCAATCGCTGCACCAAAACGTGTTGGCGCTAAATTCACTACTGCATTCATGGCGCTGACCGCTTCTATCACCTCGCTATCGGCGACGATAATACCCGTACGCATTCCGGGCAGACCAATCTTAGATAAGCTAAAGCAAAGAATGGTATTGTGATCCCAGTTCAGATGCGCGTCTGAATAAATAATATTCGGGAAGGGCATACCATAGGCATTATCGATAATCAGCGGTATCTCATAGCGCTTGGCAATCTCAGCTAACCGCGCCATTTCCTCATCGGTCAGCACGTTACCCGTCGGATTGGTCGGACGCGAACAGCAAATCGCGCCAATACGGCCTTCTTTAAGCGCTGGCAAGTTCTCTAACGCCTCAAAATCCACTCGATATTTAAAAAATCCGTCCTCGCCTTCATGCGTGACCTCATCGATATGTGGCAATACCGCGGCAAAATGCTGACCTTCGACATGCACATCGCTATAGCCAATATATTCAGGCGTTAGCGGTAGTAGGATAGATTTGTCTATAGATTCGCTCTGTTCGTCAGCGAAAGCACCACCAAACAAGTTAAATAAATAGAAAAAAGCATTCTGCGAGCCATTGGTCAAAGCGATATTTTCTGCGCTCAAATTCCAATCATAATGACGATTGAAGAAGCTGACCAAAGCCTCGATAAAGGCGGCATCACCCTGTGGATTAGAATAATTCGCCATGCTGATGATTGAGGTGCTATTCGCTTCGCCTGTATCATTATCATTGCCAAGCTCTCGATAAGTCTGCAAAAACAGCTCATTCACCGCCTCAATCTTGGCAGGATTACCGCCGCCTAGCATGTTGACTGGCTGATCGCTTTTTAGCGCATCGCCCAAGTCGTCCATCAATTGCGAGATACCAGTGGGCTGGGTAAATTTCTGACCGAACTTTGAGAATTTCATAAGGGTACCGTGGGGCTGATGAGGGGTAGGAGTTATTTGCGTGCAAAGTGGCGCTATTATAGCAAATGCAAGGTACGGGTATAAGCGTAATAAAAAAACGCCCGCTAAATCAATAGCGAGCGTTCTGGGTTTGCTGTTTTAGGGTATTTGGGTTTTGGAGCTGATCTCGCCATCCGCTACTATCTTATATGCCCACTGGCGCGGTGACTAAAGGCTGATAGTGTTCCTGTTACCTCGATAACCCTCTCAGCCAAGTCCCCGCAGGCCAGCGGTCATATAAGTATACCCGCTATTGTCGAGGCTAAACCGCGCTTCAAGGCGACTATTGATAACTGGATGAAGAATGAGTAGGTATAATTTTTGGATTAAGTTGACCTATGGCTGCTTCACATCAAATTTATTAGTTTAAGTCGCATATAATATCTGTTGACAAAAGTTCTTTTTAGAAGTATGTTTTACTAACTGATTTAGTAAATAAGTTACTAAGTCAGTTAGTAAAATAAAATATATCTCTCATGAATATTAAGGGTCTAAATATGGATATACCTACTCATCTAAATCACAAACCAATTATAAAGCTAGAGAATTATTCAAGAATTGATGGTGCATATAGAAATGCTACAGATGTCCAAGGTTTATCGCTTGGAGTGTCGCAGTGGAGTGATGAAGATTTATCAGTAAAGGTTTGGCGTCATTCAGGTAAAAAGTGGTCTCGTATGTCTGAAGAATTGCCACTACATCGCGTTCTAGATTTAGCTAGCTTAGTTTGTTCAGCTTTGTCTTATGCTCAAAGAGACGTTTTATTAAGCGATGATAAATTCAGTATTACGACAAGTAATGATGCAGAATTAATAAATACTTTAAAACAAAAACTAAATACTGAATATGTAAAAAATAATCTAAACGAACCTCTTACACGCTTGTCACGTTTGTTAAATAACCTAGGTTATTAGTTAATTAGTAGTAATCGCGGGTTCAAATCAGTTATAAAAAAGGATAGATTAACGATATGAAAGATAAGTTTAAAAGCTTCTACCAGTTGAGTGATGAAGAGCTGAAAGCTATATGGTCTGATGAAAATACTATTTTTATATTCGATACTAGGGCGTGTTGAACATTGGCGACAAATTAATGGCAAAAAAAATAGCGAACGGTTAATCTTTAAGTTCTCACACAAAAAAGATATCGTTCGCTATGCCTCGCACTATGCTCAAAGATGAACACTGGACAAGACTGAAACCTATATTACTAGAACTTAATATCTATGACAAAGGAAATCTTAGACAAACGGTTGAAGGCGTGCTTTATCGCATGCGTGTTGGCTGTCCTTGGCGCGACTTACCCGAGTGTTTTGGCAAGCCTAATACCATCTATAAAGCTTACCAGCGCTGGTTTCGCAGTAATAAGCTGATGGCATTATTTACGTTACTGATCAAAGACGCAGACCTTGAGTGGGTCTTTATCGATGGCACTCATATTAAAGCGCATCAGCACAGCAGTAGTGGCAATGAGAATCTACAATCCATTAGTAAAAGTGTGGCAGGCCGCGCGACCAAGATTCACTTGGCAGTTGATGCGCATGGCAATCCGATCACCTTTATCTTGTCAGATGGCACAACCCACGATGTCAAAGTCGCACCTGATTTAATAGACAAGGTTGACTTGAGTAATACAGATGTTTTATGTGCCGATAAAGGCTATGATTCTGATGCACTACGAGCGCATATTGAACAATCAGGGACGCATGATAACATCCCTCGAAAAAGAAACACTCAGTCTTCTAACGACCATATGGACTGGGACTTATATAAAGCCAGGCATCTAGTAGAAAACGCTTTCGCTAAGCTAAAACAGTATAGGGCGGTTGCCACTAGATTTGATAAGCTCAAGCAGAGTTATGAAAATACGGTCGCTCTTGCTTGTGCTTATATCTGGCTCAAATTATGAATGTTCAACACGCCCTAATATTTTGTTAAATTTATACCAGTACTCTCAAGAAACTAGAGACGAGTTTTTCAAGGTACTGGAGGCGATTGAAAGCAGAGTTTGGATACCTTTCCATGTTGCCTTAGAATATCAAAGAAGAAGACTAGATATAATTAAGGATGAAAAGTCAGTATTTACTAAAATCAATAAAAAACTTGAAAATATAATAGGAATTGTAGAGAAGGATTTTTCTGATTTTAATCTAAAAGATAGAAACCCAGTTCTATTTGAAATGAAAGAGAAATTTAGAAAAGATATTTGTGGCTTAGTAGAGGGTTTCCAGCAAGATGTAAATATGCAGGATGATGCTCAGCCTTCTGTAAGGAGTGAAGACGAGGTAAGAGTCAAGCTAGATGAGTTGTTTATGAATAAAGTTGGAGAAGAGCCAAATGAGGAGTTCTTAAGAAAAACCTATGAAGGAGGTGAAACTAGATACAAGAAGAAAATTCCACCTGGCTATAAAGACAGTAATAAAGAGAAAAACCCTGAAGAAGCCAACTTTTTATTTAATGGTATTGAGTATCAACGTAAATTTGGAGATTTAATAATCTGGAAACAAATAGTTTCTTATTCTAAAGATTCTGATACATTAAAAAATGTAATATTTGTTACAGATGATTCAAAAGAAGATTGGTGGGAGATTATTGATTCTCGTGGTGAAAAAGTAATTGGTGCTCGACCTGAGCTTAAAAATGAAATTTATAAGGAAGCTGAAATAGAAAGTTTTAAAATGTATCACACCAATGATTTTCTTACCGATGCTGAAAAGTATTATGATATTTCCATTGATGAAACTGCTATTGATGAGGCGAAAGAGCATTTAAACTATTCCAAATATTTTGAATTAGATTTAATAGATGATTTGAATTCTGGTCAGAATATTGTAGATACGAGTAGTGCTGCTCAGAAACTTTGGAGTACTTTAAATGCTAGTCGAAATACTATAGATACTCGTAGTGAAATGCAGAAAATTTTAGATGATTTAGAAGCTAGTAAAAATATGCTAGATGGTCGTAGTGCTGCACACAAACTTTTTGATACTTTGAATACCAGTCAAACTGTTGTAGATACTCATAGCGCTGCACACAAACTTTTTGATACTTTGAACGCTAGTCAAACTGTTATAGATACTCGTAGCGTTGCTCAGAAACTTTCAGATGCCTTGAACGCTAGTCAAAATGCTATAGATACCCGTAGCAATATCCAGAAAATTTTAGATAATCTAGATACTAATCAAAATACTATAGATAAAAAAAGAAATGATGAAGATGATTAATTATAAATTGAAGGGTGTTCTGAAAAGTATGCTGTCGATAAAAATTAAGTAGGAATTCATAATTAATTTTCTGATTCTACAAGGCTTTCAAAGCTCCAAGAGTTGTTCAAGTTTTAATTGGTATGCTTTTCGATACACCACCATGGATTTAACTAATTAAAAATAGCTCTACAATATGAGAGTAATCAAAAAATTGCTTGAATTACTCTCATATCAATTTTTAAAATTGATTCAATCGTTGAGCATTTAACCTATCTATAGTCGATCCACTATAAAACAGACACAGTGCTACTGGGATGAATTTTGCGCAGCCTCTGGGGACGCAGCACGCAAGGAAAATTTATACCAGTAGCACGCTGGCATAGCTGTATTCTTTTTATTTAGGATTAACTATAGAAAGCTTTTCATTGACTATTACAACATTGTAAAAGTCTTAGCTCAACCACTAAACCATAGCCCGAACCCGAGCCATAATCCCACGTCCAATCACCAATCTCACATAAATAATAGCGATAGCAAACAGTAGCGCGATTAATAATGCGCCGCCAATGCCTAAGTTTACCCATGGCACACTAAAGCGTAGATTAAACCATTGGGTAATGGCAAACCATGCGCCAACACTAGCGATAGTCATCGCAAACACTGCCGCGCTAACGCCAAGTACCCCAATCTCCAAGATATTCAGCTTATATAAATCAGACTTCTGCATCCCTAATAATCGGAATGAGGCGCTCTCTTGCATGCGATCTTGTGAAGTCGAGAGTAGCGAGCTGATCAGCACCATAATTCCCGTCAATAGTGCGAGTAAGGTGAACACATAGACCAAGCGGCTCATCTGCGTGACTAAGTCTTGGATTTGCTCAGCGATAGCCGTACCATCGATAGTGGTTACCGCAGGGAACTGGCGTACTAGCTGACCTTGTAGCTCTGGAATACTGGCCTCTGGCACATGGGCAGTAGCAAACTGGATTTGCGGTGCAGCGGACAAGATATCTGGCTCAAACAAGAAATAGAAGAACGGACTTGGGCCACGCTCAAACCTTGAGCGAATACTAGTGATTTGTCCGGTCAGCTCGATACCTTGAATATTAAAGACAATCTGATCGCCCATACCGACGTTTAGCATATCGGCGGCGGTATCTAAAATAGATAATGGCTGAACTTGCTGTAGCTTTGAGGTTTGCGGATCTTGACCTTCGATAGTCGTATAAAGTTCATCTTTAGTCTCGGTATCCCTAATGAACTCAGTATCCATCACGCTATCGGCGTAGCTCAAGTTAAACACTCGCGTCGGATCATCTTGGTTATCAGGAGCTTCGATATCGGCAGCAGCGACGCCATTGGCTGTGACCACGCGCGCGCGGATAACAGGATAATAGCTGACAGGAGCACCAATGATATTATTAATCTCATCGTGCTGCTCAGTCTGCACATCGAGTAAAAATATATTCGGCGCGTCCTCTGGATAAGCATCGACGAACTGGGCGTTAATACTGTGATTGAGAGTAGTAATCAGCGTTAGTACTGCCACCGATAGCGCTAGGGTGACGAAGAATAGCGCTGATTGATTGCCTTTACGCGCCAGATTATGAATAGCAATGCGCTGCATCCAACTGACTTTACGACGCTTGGCAATGCTAGCTAGTAACCCTAACCAACCACGTGCCAATAACCAAAATACCGCCACAAAAGCAATCAGACCAATCAGTAATTGCGCTGAGAATAGCCAAGAGCCTACCTCAAAAGTAAAGAATAAATACAGGCCTACCAGCATCACGCTATACCAAACTAGCGGCAGACGTTGATACCAAGATTGAGTTGTTGAAGCTTGGCTAGCGCCTTGATTGAGTAGGGTAGCGGGTTTAGTAGTACTTAGCTCACTGAGACCGCGCTGGGTAATTACTATGGTGAGTAGGATAGCGATAATAAGCGTTTTGATAATACTAATAGGATTGATAGCCAAGCCAACATCGGCAGGCAAGATAGCCGCAAGATAGGGCTGACCGATTTGTATTAGTCCTAGACTAAGCACAACTGCAGCTATACTAGCGATAATTGACGTGGTTAATAATAGCCGATAGTAGCTGGCCTTGATTTGCTTAACCGGTTCACCCATCGCCATCCGAATAGCGTTATTGGCTTGCTGCTTAGTGACAAAAGCGGTGATAACCCCATACATAGCGACCGCTGATAATAGTAGTACCGCGATGACCAGTAATTTTAAAAACATCAATACATTATCAGAGATACGCGAAACGGCAGTCTCCTCAGAGTCGATATCAGAGAGCCGAATATCAGGATAGCTGGTTAAGGTTTGCTCTAGTTGCTCATCTAATGTGGCTATGGTTTCTTCATTTCCTGCCATCTCAATACGATAACGCACTCGGCTACGCTGACCGAGCAGGTTAGTCGCCGCTAAGCC
This sequence comes from Psychrobacter sp. AH5, assembly GCF_040371085.1. Lineage (NCBI taxonomy): Bacteria > Pseudomonadati > Pseudomonadota > Gammaproteobacteria > Moraxellales > Moraxellaceae > Psychrobacter > Psychrobacter sp. AH5. Next base: position 2,679,525 of record NZ_JAMBMT010000001.1, on the reverse strand, counting down.
GTCCTCTTGCATCAGCACATGACCACCGATATCAAAGGCGCTTAGCGGACGATCCGGCTCTTTGGTCAATACATCACTGATAGTAAACTGGCCATCGCCAATACTAATAGTATCGCCGACGCTAGCTTTAAGACCTTGCATGACTTCTGGCGCAACCACTACCGTGTTAGGTTTGAGCTGTTGCCATAACGGTTTGCCAGAGGCGGTTTGCGCTTCACCGTAGAGAGGATAAGCAGGGGTGACGCCTTTGATACGCACCAGCAAAGTCTGCTCGTCAGTCACTGCCATCGAGCTAAACTGATGATCAAAAACGATTTGGTCATCGGGCAAGGTTTTGACTTGCTCGAGGATATCGCTTGGCCACTCTTGGTTACTCTCCAGCACTAAGTCGCCACCAACCAGCGCGCGCTGATTATCGGTGATGTATTTATCGACAGATTGCTGAATAGAATCGAGTGTCAAATAAGTCGCGAGCGATAAGGTCAGGGTAATCAGGAATAACACCGGATAAACCCAGCGTCGCCACCAACTGCGGCTCAGCGCTTTGGTGCCTAAGGTAGTATTAAAAATAGCCGCTATATTAGAGATTACAGTAGTCACAAAATTTTGATTTGATTTATCGCTAGATAATTTGGTCTTATCATTATTAGCAGCATTATCCATTAACTTTTGATCCATCTATCATCCCATCGTGCATGGTAATCACCCGATCTGCCATTTCAGCAAGAGCCGCGTCATGGGTGACCACTACTAGCGCCGATCCCGTTTGTTGACGTAGATCTAATAATAGCTGCATCACTTGGTCCGCGTTTTGCTCATCCAAGTTGCCAGTGGGTTCATCGGCAAAGACAATTTTAGGTCGGGAGACCAAGGCACGCGCGACAGCGGTACGTTGCTGCTCGCCACCTGATAATTGACTCGGCAAGCTATCGCGGCGATGACCTAATCCGACCGCCTCAATCAGTTCATCAACGCGAGCCGCATCGGGACGACGGGCAATATCAAGTGGAAAGGCAATGTTTTCCGCTACGGTTAAAGTCGGCAATAAATGAAAGGATTGAAAAACAAACCCCATATCGCGTTGACGAATAGCGGCAAGCTTATCTTCATCAAGGCTGCTTAAAGTCTGACTCCCTAATTCAACCGAGCCGCTATTAGGGTAATCAAGCGCCGCAAGCAAACCTAACAAAGTTGATTTACCTGAGCCGGACTTGCCCATGATCACCACGAACTCGCCTGCGTTGACATAGATATCGACGTCTTTGATAATCATCAGCGAACGCTCGCCTACCGAGACGGTTTTGGTTAAGCCCGTGGCGCGCAGCAGCACTTCTTGGCTGTAGGCAGGATTTATATTATTAGCTTTTGTTAGGCTCATTGCTCAGTCTCAGTGGTAGACGTTTCTACAGGGGTCAGCGAGTTTGCTTGCATTGAGACGAGCATTCTATCGACCTCAGGCTTGAGCACAGGCAAGATATTATTATTGACGATAATGGTATAGCCCTCACGAGTCGGATGAATAGCATCGGCCTGATTAAGCTCGCTAATACCGCCCACGCCTTCTAAGAAGAACGGGATCATCTTTAGATTCATATCTTCAGCGATACGCGGATAAATAGCGGAGAAGGATTTGACATAATCATTACCGAGATTGTCATAAATCTGCATCCCTCCCAAGATGACCTCGCTACCGTTATCTTGCAGATGCTTGACTGCAGTGCGAATGTTGGCTTCTATCGTCTCTAATTCTAAACCGCGCATAGCATCATTCGCGCCGATGGTGAGGATAGTAATATCAGGTTTGGTTTGTGTCACCCAATCGAGACGATTGACCAGGCCCGTGCTAGTCTCGCCGCTTAATCCTGAATTGACGACTTCGACATTTTTATAGCCCATCTGTTTAAGCTGAGTTTCTAATTGCGCCGGATAGTTGTCATCTGGATCGACCCCTAAGCCTTCGGTCAGCGAATCGCCAAGCGCTAAAATAGTCAGCGGCTGTGATAGCGCCACCTCATTAATAGTGTCGGTATTAGCGTTGGTATCAGCCGTTTCGTTGACGGCTACAGGAGCCGTAACGGTTGTTGTTTCCGTGGTCTCTGGTTGGTTATTAGTCTCTGCTTCAGGCTTTTTTTGACAACCACTAAGCGTTAGCCCTGTGCTCACTATAGCGATAGCCATACCGTAAACAGGACTTTTGAAGCGGCTAAGATTTTTGTTTTTCATAACAGTCATGTCCTTTAATCAATCGAACCAGTTTAGCAAAATAAGCCGATAATCAATATTAGCTTAAAGTTAAGGCTGTTGGGTTTATTCTATCTTAAGCTTTTTTACCATCGACCATAATCGGACGGCTGACCAACCAAGCAATACCAACATTTATGATCATCAAAATCAGCGTAATAAATAGCGGTAGATCCCAATTGTCAGTGACTTCGTGCAGCCAGCCTGTTCCTAGTGGCCCAAAAAAGGCAAGTAGGTAACCGACGAACTGCGCCATCCCTGACAGCTCGCTGGCCTGATTGGTGGTATAAGTACGCATGGAAAATAGCATCATACTCAAAGTAAAGATCGCTGAGCAGCCTGCGCCCATCAGCCCCGACCATAGCCAAGCCAAATCGGTAGATGCATAACTTAAGCCAGCAATACCAATGACATTAAGCGTTGCTGCCAATACCGCTAGCGCTTGAATAGGACGACCACGATTGACCAGCCAAGTTAAGCTCAAAATAGATAGCGGCGCCATAAACTGAAACACCGACCCCATCTGCCCGGCGCTCACAGCGCTCATGCCTTTACTGATTAAAATCGAGGGTAAAAAACTAGCAACCGTATAATACAGTAGCGACTGAATACCCAAAAATATCCCTATCTGCCAAGCAAAGCCAGTACGCCAAATAGAGATGTTTGACGAGCCTTGCTCGGCGATAGGAACCGCTTGATCACTAGAGGAGCCTAAACGGATACGCAAAAATATCCAAATGATGATTGCAAAGACACCTAAGATTGACCAGCCGCCTAGCGCCCATTGCCAGCCCACCCACTCAGATAGAGGTAATACTACTCCGGCCACGATGCCCGCCATCACTGTCATCGTTAAACTAAATAAACCAGTAATCAGTGGAATGTTTTTTGGGGTGCGCTGTTTGATCACCGGCGCCGCCAGTGTATTAGCAAAACCAATCGCTAGAGTCAGCATAACCGTCCCGCTCAAAAACCCAAGCCAAGTCGGAATAGCAGTACGTATAACCATGCCTGCTGTTAATAGTACAATCATCGCAATTAAGGTATTCTCAATGCCAAAGCGCTTACCAATAGAGGGCGAAATCAATGCCCCCAAGGCAAAAGTCAACATAGGAACCGCGCCAAGCCAGCCTATCTGCGTCTCAGAGATATTGAGCGCTTCTTGTACCACCGGAGCGATAGAGCCGAGCGCTACAATAGGCGCCCGCATATTAGTGGCAAGCAAAATCATCGCACACAGCACTAGCCAAAAGGTGAATTTTGAAGAAGGCGGGTTGATAATGCTCGGTTTATTAGCATCTGACTTAGGAGGTAGATGAGCAGAGGTAGACATAGCAGCACTGTATATATTAGAAAAACGACACGTCATCAAAGAGTAGCGGCGCACCGTCACCCTTTAACAACACCAGAAAACTTTCACCGATAAGGTGGTAAAGTAGCACTAAAAATAAGCTTGCAGAATGCAAGATATAGATTTATTCATTCAGCGAGTATGACGATACAAATAGCAAATGATAAGTATCGCTATAAATTGAATCGTTTTATAAAAAGATAGCCTTAAGCTTATTAACTAAGCTTAAGGCTATTATAAGAGCAGTTTGAGTGGGCTACTACCAGCGTATGGTAACTAAAGCCAAGCTCAAAACAATTTTGTGTTCAGCTAACGATAGCGACTCTAAACTGATTTGCCTAACTGTGCTGCTTTTAACGCGGTTTGTTGCTGCTCAGCGATTACCGAATCGCATTTATTAGGATCATCACCGCAAAACGAGCACTTCTCATCACCCATCAGATTAGCTACACCGCCACAAGAGCCTTTAAGCGGCTGTTTTTTGAATAGATAACCGATACCCATAAATAAAAAGAACAACACAAAAACGGTAAAGGTAATGGCAAGTATGGGAAGGAGTTGACTAAGCATGGGGTAACCTCGGCTTATTTTATTTAGCCTAGCTTACAAGGCAGGCTATAAATGAATAGTTTATTCTATCATAAATAGCCTGTCGAAATAACTATAATAATCAGTCAGATAGCGCGGCAACTGTTTATAGCTTCGGCGCTAAAAGGCTGAGACTAGATGACATGAATAATAATGTAAGCCGCAGCTCCAGCCAAGTACCCTATAAGTGCTAGACCACTGATATGCTTGAGATACCACATAAAGGAGATCTTCTCCATGCCCATAGCCGCCACGCCTGCCGCTGAGCCGATAATTAAGCAGCTACCACCGACGCCGGCGCAGTATGCCAAAAAGTGCCAAAATGCGCCATCTTGTAAAAACTGGCTTTGGCGAGCCAGCTCTCCGCCGCTCAGTCTAGCCATAGCAGAGTCGGCAAGTAATGGGTACATCTTCATCGCACCCGCTACTAAAGGCACGTTATCCACTAATGATGATAACAGACCAATCAGGACGTTAATGACATATAAGTTGCCAAAAGTATTATCTAGCCAAGTGGCCATATCTAATAAGTGACCTGCAGTGGCTAGTGCTGATACTGCCAATAATATCCCCAAGAAAAACAAGATACTCGACATATCGACCCGAGTCAGTACGCCTACAACCGTCATACGCTGCTTGATATGCCAGTTATCATGACGATGCACCAGCTCAGTAAACACCCAAAGTACTCCGACTCCAAATAAAACCCCCATATAAGGCGGCAGTTGTGTCAAAGTCTTAAATACAGGCACGAAGGCTAAAGCCCCTAAACCTAATGCCAAAATACTTATGCGCATTCTACTAGTGACGCTATCAAGTGCGGCGGCATCTTCATCTTCTTCAGTCATCGCTACGGTAGCGGTAGAAGAGGGAAGACTGCTAAAGTTATTCTCTGCTAATCCTTGCTGAGTCATGACAGTTGCCTGAATCTCGCCGCTGTAGCTACCTAGATAGTTTATATTCGACGACTTGATGGGAGCTTTGGCAGGCTCTGGTCTATACACCTTTTGACCTTTAAACATAACGGTCAATATTAGTAGCGGTACCATAGCGGCAATCAAGCTTGGCACAATCAAATCCACAATGATATTACTGGCGGTAATTTGATTACCGATCCATAGCATAGTCGTAGTCACGTCACCAATCGGTGACCAAGCGCCGCCGGCATTAGCGCAGACTACCACGATACCTACAAACCACAAGCGTAGCTGCTTATCAGCCACTAATTTGCGTAATAATGACACCATAACGATAGTGGTCGTTAAGTTATCTAGCAGCGCGGAGAAGAAAAAGGTGAGCGCGCCAATTGTCCATAACAAGGTGACGGCATTAGTAGTGTGAATGCGATTGGTTATAGCAGCAAAGCCATCATGCGCATCAACCAACTCAACGATAACCATAGCTCCCATCAAAAAAAACAAAATCTCAGCAATCTCTGCTAAGTGATGTCGAAGTTCAGTATTGAGTATGGTAGTGGCATTCAGACCATCGGTGAGTTGATTGGCGAGCAAAGTATCTGCGCCAATCACTAATAGTGTCCAGACGATAACCGCCGTTAGCAGAGCTGAAGCGGCTTTATCTACATTGAGGTTATGCTCTAAAGCGATAGCAATATAGCCGAATACAAAAAATAGCGCCATCAAGGTATAAACCATCTCATATCCTTAGTACAAGTACATTTTGATAACATTCTCTTTGAAGCCTTCATTGTAGGCCTTTTACTAAGTTAAAACAGACAGTAAGATGACTGTAAGATTCAACGCCAGATATAAGAGAGCTACCAAAAAATATAAGGTAGAATATAAAAAAACAGCCGATCTATTAATCGACTGTTTGTGGTTTTTTTATGCTTAAAAATCAACTGGCTACTGGCTACTGGCTACTGGCTCAGTATTAACTGGCCTTATCCGCCCGTAGTTTTTTCATAGCTAGGTTTTCTACGATTTGCCAGTCCTCTAAAGTATCGGCTTTAGTATTATCTTGCTTTATCAAAATGACAAACATCGCTGCTATATTTTGCGCCTCTGCAGTAGCCAAAGCTTGCTGATAAGGCATAGCGGTCAGCGCAGTGGCCCAAGCATCAGCTAGTGCTACTGACTCTGCTGCAACCGTTACTGATGGCGCGCCTGCTACAATGGGCTCCCCGGTAGTAGGGTCTATGGTATGGCTGTAGCGTTTACCATCGAAGATAACAGAGTTGCGATAGTTTCCTGAAGTTGCTAAATGCATTTTATTGCTATTATTTAAAGGCTGGCGAATAGCGGCAATCGTTTGACGCTCAGTGACCGTGCTACCTTCAATAGGAGCGTCGATAGCGATTTGCCAAGGCTGCTGTTGACTATTAACCCCTGAGGAGGCGACTTCACCGCCAATCTCTACCATATAATTACCAATCTGATAATTGTCTTTGAGCACCTCAGCAATGACATCGACGCCATAGCCTTTAGCCACAGCAGAGAAGTCTAAGCCTACGCCGTCTTTGGTTTTATATAGACTATCACCCTCTTGTACCACGCTTTTGAAGTCAACCAAAGCTTTGGCTTGCGCAATCTCAGCTGGGCTTGGCGGACTTTGCAAACGCTCCACCGTCATCGTACTGCCAAAACCCCAAATCTCAATCAATGGCATAACGGTCGGATCAAAAGCACCGGCTGACTGCTGGTAAACTTGTCTAGAGACTTCTAGCACATGACTAAAATCGGCATCGATAGTAATGGGCGTGTCTGCTGCCAATCGATTAAATTTAGAGATAGTAGAGTCATCTTGATAAGTAGACATGCTGTCATTGATTTGCTCAAGGCGCTCATCAATTGCTGCTTGAATATCAGCTTCGTTAGCATCTTTGGGCAACTGATAGCTAATATGATAGCTAGTACCCATGGTCTCACCACTAAGAGTAGTGTAGTCCGATATAGGTTGCTGGCAAGCACTTAGACTTAGGAGCGCCGCGGTACTGACAGTAGCCAGTAGGATTTTATTAGCGCTTATAACAGAGGGACGGAGCGATAAATTTGTCATAGGAATAATAGTAATCAGCATAAATAAGGTTAGGAATATAAATTAGTGCTGCCTATCTTACACCCCTAAACCCTATTAATCATCATTATGGCAAAAAGCTAGCGGCTTTTAGACAAAGCTTATAGCACAATCACTGTAAATAAAGCTATCGAACCTGCGACTTACGAATCAGCTTATAAAGCTTAGGCGGTGATAAGCGATTGACTCTAGTTGCCATTCTCTCTTGTCTGCCGCCGACAATGATGTACTCTTCACCTTTACTTAGGGCCTTGACCACTTGTTTGGCAAAATCAGTTGCTGTCAGCCCTTTGCTGGTCGCTTCATCCATAGTGCCTTGAGCGCTGCCATCTCCTGTCAAAGCGTTGATTGAAACGTTAGTTTGGATAAAGCCTGGGAATATCGTTGCCACTTCAATACCTTGATCATAGAGCTCGGCGCGTAGACTATTGGCCCAAAGGTGAATAGCGGCTTTGGCCGCACTATAGGCGCCGCGATATTGGGTGCCGATTAGACCAGCAATACTAGACATCATCACAATTTTACCGCTGCCTTGAGCGAGCATCTCTGGCAGCACTAAGCGAGTTAGACGCGTTTGCGCAAAGTAGTCTAGCTCCATAATCTGACGCTCAACCGTCTCGCTAGTATCCATAATCAGCGAGCGCTGAGAGACCCCAGCATTATTAATAAGCCAGTCAACTTTGCCGGCTTTATTTATCGCACTCTGGTAAGCCGCTTTACTTTGTGCGCTATCACTAATATCAAAGGCAACTATATGATGATTTTTTGACTTTTTACATTGCTTTTTGACTTGCTCTAATTTGTCTTCGTTGCGACCGCTCAAGATAATAGTCGCGCCTTTTTTGGCAAAGGCAATCGATAAAGCCTCTCCCAAACCACTCGAAGCGCCAGTGATCCAGATAGTTAAGTCCTTAAAATCGGTTTTCATAATCTTCCTTGTATATCATTTGCGATAATAAATACTATATAACACTACCGCAAGATTACTAGTAAAATTTGTAGAGATAGTTTTTATGACAAATAATAGCCATAAAAAAAGAGCCTCAATGGAGACTCTTAATTTGCAACAGTGTAATTATATTAGCTTAACTATTGGATCTAACCACCTGATCTAACCACCAAAGTCATCAAGCATAATGTTTTCATCTTCTACGCCCATGCTATGCAGCATATCGATGACAGCAGCGTTCATCATCGGTGGCCCACACATATAATACTCACAGTCTTCTGGGTTTGGATGATCTTTGAGATATTCTTCTAGTAACACGTTATGAATAAAGCCCGTATAACCATTCCAATTATCTTCTGGTAAAGGATCTGACAAGGCCACATGCCACTCAAAATTATCGAACTCTTCTGCTAGCTGATCGTAGTCTTCAACATAGAACATCTCACGAATAGAACGAGCACCGTACCAAAAGCTGATTTTGCGATCAGTTTTTAGACGTTTGAGCTGATCAAAGATATGCGAGCGCATAGGAGCCATACCTGCACCGCCACCAACGAAGATCATCTCCGCATCGGTGTCTTTAGCAAAGAATTCACCGTAAGGGCCAGATACTGTTACTTTATCACCAGGTTTTAAGCTAAATGTCCAAGAAGACATTTTACCTGGCGGTATACCTGCAGGGCCACGTGGCGGAGGGCTGGCGATACGAATATTAAACTTGATGAGGCCTTTTTCTTCTGGATAATTCGCCATTGAATAAGCACGAATCACTGGCTCATCGACTTTTGAGACGTAATCGAAGATACCAAATTTTTCCCAATCCTCTCTATACTCTTCTGCGATATCAAAGTCTTTATAATGGACTTCATGCGGCGGCGCTTCTAACTGCACATAACCGCCTGCCCGGAAGTTTACCTCTTCGCCCTCTGGAATTTTTAGTACCAATTCTTTGATAAAGGTAGCAACGTTATCGTTAGAGATAACTTCACATTCCCACTTTTGTACATCAAAAAATTCAGGGTCAATCTCAATTTTCATATCTTGCTTGACCGCGACCTGACAAGCAAGACGCATGTGGTTGCGAATCTCACCTTGGGTAAAATAACCCTCTTCGGTCGGCAAAATAGAGCCGCCGCCTTCGATGACACGGCAGCGACATTGTGCGCAAGTACCACCGCCGCCACAAGCTGAAGATAAAAATATACCTTCACTAGCTAAGGTTTGTAGTAATTTACCACCGGCAGGGGTCACAACATCATTATCGGGATTATCATTAATATGGATAGTGACATCGCCTGAGCTGACCAATTTAGAGCGCGCCGCTAAAATAATAGCGACTAGCCCCATAATGATCACAGTGAACATAGCAACGCCACCAATTGCCGTAGCATAATCCATGGTAGGTATCCTTAATCTATGGAGTAGGGGCTTGCAGCAATACTGCTTTTTGTCTGCAAGCCTCTACCTAATAAATGAGTTAAATAGCTCATATAGCTAGTATGATCTACCGCTTAAATTGACATACCGCCGAATGACATAAAGCCAAGCGACATCAGTCCAACGGTGATAAAGGTGATGCCTAAGCCTTGCAAAGGACCTGGAATGTCCGAGTACTTAAGCTTTTCACGAATACCAGCTAGGGCGACAATAGCGATTGCCCAACCAAAACCTGCACCGACACCGTAAACGACAGACTCACTAAAGTTATAATCACGCTCTACCATAAATAGTACGCCGCCCAAAATAGCACAGTTAACGGTGATTAGTGGTAAAAACACCCCTAAAGCGTTATAAAGTGAGGGCACAAACTTATCTAAGAACATCTCTAAAATCTGTACAGTAGCGGCAATAAGACCGATATAACTGAGTAGTCCTAAGAAGCTTAAGTTAATATCAGGGAAGCCGGCCCAAGCTAGCGCTCCGCTTTTTAGGATGAACTGAAACAGTAAGTTATTTAGCGGTACGGTAATGGCCATTACTACAATAACAGCAACCCCAAGACCAATAGCGGTTGAGACCTTTTTAGAAACTGCCAAAAAGGTACACATGCCTAAAAAATAGGCTAGTGCCATATTTTCAATAAAGACTGAGGTTATAAATAAACTAACATAATGTCCCATTAGTGACCGCCTCCTTGTGCCATGCCTTTAGACTGCGGCTTCATCACAAAATCAGCTTCTTCGATTTGCTCTGGTTTCCAGATACGCACAATCGCAATAAATAAGCCGATGATGAAGAAGGCTGAAGGTGGCAATAATAATAGACCGTTTGGTAAATACCAACCGCCATCGGTAACCGGCTGCAAAATAGTGATACCAAACCAAGTACCCGCGCCCAGCAGCTCACGAATAGTGGCAACGAATAACAGTACCGCAGAGTAGCCTAGACCGTTACCAATACCATCCAAAAAGCTCGGTATCGGTGGATTGCTCATAGCAAACGCTTCGGCACGGCCCATAACGATACAGTTGGTAATAATCAAGCCAACGAATACCGATAGCCCTTTACTAACATCATAAGCGACCGCTTTTAGTACCTGATCGACCAAGATAACTAAGGAAGCGATAATGGTCATCTGCACAATAATACGGATACTAGAGGGGATTTGTTTACGAATAATCGAGATAAAAAAGCTCGAAAATGCGGTTACTAGAGTCAGCGCCACACACATAACCATAGCATTGGACATGCTAGTGGTTACCGCTAGTGCCGAACAAATACCTAATATTTGCAAACCGATAGGGTTATTATCAAAAATAGGCGTGGTTAAAATGCTTTTTACATCAGCCATGTTATGCCTCCTTGCCGTTTGCTACTGGTAGTTTTGCTGCCAGCTCGGTTGTCGGTTGCGCTTGATCAGTGTTTAAATTATTAGAAGCTTTAGCCGCTTGAGTATCCGCGTTATCGATGCTCTCGCCGCTTTCTTGACGTAGCGCATCTAGATAAGGCTTATAGCCTTGATCGCCAAGCCAAAACTGAATCATATTACTGACGCCGCGGCCTGTTAGAGTCGCACCACTGATACCATCAACCCAGTTCTCTTTTGGGTTACCCGCTTTGGTGACGCCGGTTGCGACCGCGCCGCTTTCATCGTAAGAGTGAATACCGCTCCACTTAGCGCGCCATTCAGGCTCTTCGATACGAGCGCCTAGGCCTGGGGTTTCTTTATGCTCATAAAAGCTGATACCTTTGATGGTATTCATATCACTCTCAAGCGTTAAGAAGCCATAGATTGTGCCCCATAGACCGTAGCCTTGGATGGGCAGTACTACCATTTCAGGCTGTCCGGCCTCATCATTTTTGACATAAACTTTGGCGTACTTAGGTACACGGCCAATACCCGCTGGATCATTAGCGCCTAAATCATTGCTTAGTGCCTGGTTTTTGGTGGCTTGGCTAGCATCATATTCATTGCGATCGGCAATACCAACATCTATGAGTTGATTGTCATCTAAGTAGTTACCAGCACTTAAGTCAACGATTTCGACATCAAAGTCTTTAAAACGTTCGGCAACATCAGTGGCAGTATCTTTTTCGGCGTCATACATGCCAGCAGCGACTAAGATGTTTTTATTACGATCTAAGCGAGCGTTTTCAACTTGCGCCGGTTTTAGGCCTACCGCTACGGCGGAGACCAATACTGAGCAAACTAAGCATAACGTTAATGCTACGCTGATGGTTTTTGCATTATTACTTTTGGGCTTGGACATAACGAACCCTCCGTGCGGTTTGGCGCTTAATATTGGCTTGCGTGACAAAGTAGTCAAACAATGGCGCAAATAAGTTAGCAAATAAAATGGCAAGCATGATGCCCTCTGGGAAGGCAGGGTTGACGACACGGATAAGAACGGTCATAAAACCAATCAAGATCCCATAAGCCCAGCGGCCTTTATTAGTATGAGCAGCCGAAACAGGATCAGTCGCCATAAAGACGGCACCAAAGGCGAAGCCGCCGATCACTAGATGCCAATAAAAAGGCATCTCCATCATTAAGTTATCCTCTGAGCCAATCATATTGAAGACCAGTGAAGTGGCAATCAAGCCAAGGACACAACCGGCCATAATGCGCCATGAAGCAATACGCGTCCATAATAAGAACACCGCACCGATCAAAATAGCTAAAGTCGACACTTCGCCGACACTACCTTGGATGTTGCCAAAAAAAGCATCACTCCAAGTAATCGCGCGGCCATAGACATCAACGAACTGATCTGGACTAACCCCTAAAGCAGCTAGGCCAAGTGGCGTCGCGCCTGAGAAACCGTCTACTGCTGTCCATACCGAATCGCCTGACATATACGCAGGATAAGCAAAGTACAAGAACGCTCGTCCTGATAAGGCAGGGTTCAAGAAGTTTTTACCCGTACCACCGAATACTTCTTTGGCGACAACGACACCGAAGATAATTCCCAAGGCCACTTGCCATAAAGGAATATCGGGCGGCATGATTAGCGCGTAGAGTACCGAGGTCACAAAGAAACCTTCGTTGACTTCATGACCACGAGTGACCGCAAAGATAATCTCACAAGTGATACCGACTGCAAAGGTGACAATGTATATCGGTAAAAACTGCATCGCCCCGTAGACGAAACTGGCCCAAATGCTATTGGGGTCATAGCCTGCCATACCGGTGATAATCGTGCGCCAGCCATCAGGCTCTAGACCCAACTGCGAGATAGCGGTGAGCGCTTGATGACCAACGTTATACATCCCAAAAAACATCGCTGGAAAAGTACATAACCAAACGGTGATCATAATACGTTTTAGATCGATACCGTCACGCACATGCGAGGAGGTAAAAGTGGTTGAGCTTGGTTGACGCAAAAACGTATCGAACATCTCAAAGATGGCATAATACTTCTCGTGTTTGCCACCCTTAGTGAAGGACGGCTCCATACGATCGAACATATTGTGTAAAAATTTCATCGTGGTTAGCCCTCCAGCTCAATGCGCGTTAAATTATCACGCAAAATATCGCTGTATTCATATTTACCGGGAGAGACAAAGGTGCACAAGGCCAAATCTTCTTCGTCTAATTCAAGTACGCCCAAATCAACAGCCGTCAACATATCTTCAATAATCAGCGCGCGTAATAGCTGCGTTGGCAGATAGTCTTGTGGCATGATCTCTTCGTAGATACCGATTGGCACCATTGCTCGCGGTGAGCCATTAGTAGTAGTGGTAAAGTTGTATTTTTTCTTAAAAAATTGCGAGATGTAGATTGGCAATTTTGAAAAGCGGTTTTTACCCGGACTAAAGAAGTGAAAAGCGGGTCGCTCATAACCTTCTGCAAGCACACTCACCTGATCATGGAAACGGCCAAGATAGGAGACATTGGCAAACAATTTACGACCAGAGAGCACTGAGCCTGAGATAATACGATTATCGCCATCGATTAGCTGACCTTTAGTCAAGGCTAATAGATCAGCGCCGCGCTCGGTAGCCACTAAGTGTGGATTTTTGACCGCAGGGCCTGCCAAACTCACCAAACGGCGAGTGTATAAACGGCCAGTAGTGAATAGTTTACCAAGCGCTATCACATCTTGATAACCGATGGTCCAAACACTAACGCCGCGACTAAGCGGATGCAAAAAGTGAATATGCGTACCCGCTAGGCCTGCTGGATGCTTACCGGCAAAGCTATGATACTCAGTGACGTTATCTTTGGCTGTCTTAGCAACCTTTGGCAAATTAGCGTCGGCATGATGACAGACAAAGGTCTTTGGACTCAAAGTCGACAGTACCGCTAAGCCGTCATTGAAAGCTTGCAGCTGCTCATTGATCAAGAGCATAGGATCAAAAGCTAATGGATTGGTATCCATTGCCGTGACAAAGATAGCGTGAGGACGAGCACCAAGCTCAGGCGCACGGCTATAAGGACGCGTACGAAAAGCGGTCCATTCACCTGAGGCGAACAGCTGCTTTTCAACGATTTCAGAGTCTAGGTCAGCGAGTTGCTGGGAGTTATAGCTGTCAAACTCTATTTCTTCACCATTGGGGTCAACGGCAATCACTAGACTCTCAAACACCCGACGTTCACCGCGTTTGATAGCGATGACTTTACCAGCAGCAGGGGCAGTGTAGATCACGCCAACCCGTTTTTTGTCTTCAAAAACGGGTTGACCTTTAGCTACTATGTCGCCTTCTTTGACATTCATAGTGGGTTTCATACCCACGTAGTCGTAGCCAATTAAAGCTACTTGTGCAGGTCGGTGTTCAGTTATCTCGCGAGAGGGTTCACCAGTGATGGGCAAATCCAAACCTTTTTTGATGGTAATCATAAGCGAAAACTTAGTCCATAGTCTAAAACGATACCAGACGTCCTGTATGGCATAACGGCAGCATGAGTAACAGCATCACCAATAAAAGCGCTCATCTTAACTACTTAGCAGTTAGTAGAGGGCAGGCTTTTTGTGGTTAATGCTAAATCATGACTACTATAAAGAGTATCAACGCTGACCTTAGACTCCTTAACAACACGTTAATATCTTATTCGAATGACCAAAGTGGCGACCGGCTACCAGGGTGCATGCTAAGACTACTAAGTCAAAATCACTTTTTATAACAAACTGCCATAAAAAAGACTTTCAACCTTAATAGGCTTATCATACGTTTTGTTAAAATCTTGAAAAAGTAGAGCCAGTTCTTTGTTATTCAATGATAGCTTGACGATAATCCATTAACTAAACCACTGACTCAGTAAACAGGTCGTCGACTAAGTTGGCAGGTCACACATAGATTTATAGATAGCAAGCTATTTTCGAATAGAAACAAATACAAATATACCTAGGATTATACGCTAAATTGACCTAAAATTACCAGTTAGTAATAAGATTTACTTAATATTGTGGTTGATTTGATATCATAAAACTTCTAGTTATCAATTACTTGCTGATAATTTAGTTTTTTTATCCTCAAATAAGCTCCCCACTCTTTTATCTATTGTGTTCTTTAACTTATTAAACGCTACACTTGTAAGCTAGATTTTGAATCTTTGTTTCATTTTATATCACCTTCATTAGGAGTGTTTTATGTGTGCTGCGCCTGTAATTATCCCAGCTATTGACCTAAAAGATGGCAAATGTGTGCGTCTAAAACAAGGCCGTATGGAAGATGATACGGTCTTCTCTGATGACCCTGTCGCTATGGCAGCGCGTTGGGTCAATGAAGGGGCTCGCCGCTTGCATTTAGTCGATTTAAACGGTGCTTTTGACGGCGTACCTGTGCACAAAAAAGTCGTTGAAGATATTGCCAAAGCTTATCCTAAGCTGCCCATTCAATTGGGCGGTGGTGTACGCACTATGAACACTATCGAGCAGTATATTAGTGCGGGTCTGACTTATATCATCATCGGCACAAAAGCGGTGGAAGATCCTAGTTTTGTCACCGAAGCTTGCCGCGAGTTTGCCGGACATATCATCGTTGGTATCGATGCCAAAGACGGCCTGGTTGCCACTCATGGCTGGGCTAATGTTACCGATACCAAAGCGACAGAGCTTGCCAAGCGCTTCGCTGATGTAGGCGTGTCTTCTATTGTCTATACCGACATTGCGCGTGATGGCATGATGCAAGGCGTCAACGTCGAGCAAACCGTCAACCTTGCTCGCGAGGGCGGCATTCCGGTTATCGCTTCAGGCGGCGTCACTGACATGAAAGATATCGAGCTACTAAAGCCTTATGGTGATTGCTTAGAAGGCATCATTACGGGCCGCGCTATTTACGAGGGTTCCTTAGACTTTGCTGAGGCTCAGCGCTACTTGGACCGCAAATAGTCGTTCAGGCTTTTTAATACAAAACTATAGGCTGCTTATGGCTGCTCCTTTTGATGACTTACTACTTTTAAGACCGCTGTTGCATGAACCAAAGCGGTTTGTGCGACTATTAATAGCTAGTCAAGTGCTGCTGCTAGCTCTCTTCATCACCGTGCCTGCATTTGCCGCTAGTGAGGCTACTAGTAACACCTCTGAAAAAGTCTTAGCAGATACAGCAAGCGCATTAGGTTTGCCAGAAGATGCTCTAACCACCAATGCTAAACAAGACGCTAGCGTAGAAGGCAGTAATACTGACAGCAAAGTAACAGAGTCCGCACCAAGTGAGAGCGTCAAACCGCCTCCAGTTATCAGTGGTGAGAGTACTAATAATGCCCAAATAGAAACCACGCCAACGCCGCAAAAAGATAATGAGATTCGCGAGCGGATTAGTGGGATTTTTTCTGAAATCGATGGTTTGCAAGCGATTAACGTCAGTGTCAATAAAGGGGTCGTTAGCCTAACGGGCGAGACGCCAAACGAGAAAAAAGCGCAACAAGCGATCAACCTAACTAACCGTATCACGGACGTGGTGACGGTGGAGGATAAGATAGAGCGCACCCTTGATGTCCAAGACAATGTCAGTACCGTTTATCAAGGGCTAAAAAATCAGCTAAGAACGCTGATTAAAGCGCTACCTTTACTCATTGTAGGTATTGTTATTTTTGGCTTTGTCGCTTGGTTTGGTAGCTGGTTATCCAAACGCCAAAGCATGTGGAAACGCCTGACTCCCAATCCTTTTGTCGCAGAGCTACTATCACAAACGGTAAAGGTTATTTTTATCGTTATTGGTTTGATATTGGCTTTGAGCTTAATAGGCGCTGAGACGGTACTAGGAACGCTGCTTGGCGGCGCTGGCGTCATCGGTATCGCCGTTGGTTTTGCGGTAAAAGATAGTATCGAGAATTATATTGCCTCATTGCTGCTGAGTATTCGTCAGCCTTTTCGCGCGCGTGACCAGATTGCTATTAATGGTCAAGAAGGCATCGTAGTTCGGCTGACCTCAAGAGCGACTATTTTGATGACGTTAGATGGTAATCAGCTACGTATCCCCAATGCCGAAGTGTTCAAAGGCACTATCTTAAATTACACCAAAAACCCAGAGCGGCGCTTTACCTTTGAGCTAGGTGTAGATGCCAACGATGATCCTTTGGCTGCCATAAAAGTAGGTCTAGACGCTATCTGTCAGCTCAAGTTTGTATTGGATGAACCAAAAGCTATTGCGGTTATCAATAATGTTGGCGATTCTAACATCATTCTTGAGTTTCAGGTCTGGGTCAATCAGTCGCAGACAGATTTTGCCAAAGCTCGTAGTATCGCCATTCGTGAGACCAAACATGCGCTAGAGAATGAAGGCTTTAGCCTACCTGAGCCTATCTATCGTCTGCGTTTCAATGACAAGCTAGAGCAAGCGCTTGAATATATACCAGAAACCAAAGCCAAAAAAGCAGAGGAACAGGCCGCTGATTTGACCATTACTCCGACTACGGTTGAAGAACCAAACCAAGCCATTGGTGTAGATAGTAGTGAATCGAGTAATATCGATGATGAAGAAAAAAGGCGAGCCAAAGCGCGAGCCAAATATATCCTACAAGGGCGTAATGCCGATGAAGTGCTTGACGCTAGACCTGATGCCAAGCTGATGGAAAAGGTCGAACAAGAAATTGCTGAAAATTCTGATGAAACGGATTTATTAAATAATAATAGTCCACAAGAGTAGCTAGCTAAAATGGCAATAGCATTTAGTAAGCATAGCTTTTAGATGAAGTTGAGAGTAATAGAATATTATTGAGAGAACAACTATGCAAAGAAAACACCTAAT
This sequence comes from Psychrobacter sp. AH5, assembly GCF_040371085.1. Classification (NCBI taxonomy): domain Bacteria; kingdom Pseudomonadati; phylum Pseudomonadota; class Gammaproteobacteria; order Moraxellales; family Moraxellaceae; genus Psychrobacter; species Psychrobacter sp. AH5. The sequence goes on along the minus strand of NZ_JAMBMT010000001.1, from coordinate 2,661,730 downwards.
TGCCTTTACTATGGCGACTATCTTTTTATTGCTCGGATTCAATGTCATTAATGGTCAAAAGCATGAGCAAAATAGAGCGGCTTCAGTGCAGAGTACAGCGCCGATAGCGTCAGAAACTAGCGCTACTGTTGGCAGTGATAAAAGCGTAACTGATACTAGCATTGCCAATAAGCCGCTAGGCGAACAACCTAAAGCAATTATTGATAATGTTGCCGCTGATATCGAGCAAGCGCAGCAAATGGATAAGGATCGACTTGAGACAAGCTTAAATGAGGCTCAATAATACCATTCACTCTCCCTAAATTAACGACATAAAAAAAGGCTAACTTTGCGTTAGCCTTTTTATTTACATCTAGGTTTATCGATTCTCAAAGTAGATTAGCTTTTTTTGCTATTACCTCTACTACGACTATTGCCTTTTTTGGTAGCACTCTTTTTGGCAGAGTCCTTTTTAGTTTGATTCATCTGACTAGCTTTTAGCTTTTCTATCAAATCAAAATCAATCTGCAGTAAGTCCATATTGACGCCAGCGACTTTTACTTTGACCAAATCACCAAGACCAAATAGCGTACCTTTATCCTTACCAATAAGCTGCTGCTGCTTTTCATCGTAGACAAAGAAGTCATCGCCAACATTGGAGATATGCACTAAGCCGTCGATATAAAGATCGGTCAGCGTGACAAATAGGCCAAAGTTAGTGACACTAGTCACTACGCCTTCAAAATCCTCACCGATATGATCTTTCATATAGTGACACTTGAGCCAAGATTCGACATAACGCGATGCTTTTTCAGCACGGCGCTCCGTATCAGAGGTTTGTGTGCCAGCTTCGTCTAAAGAAAAATCCATAGCTGGCTGCTGAGTCTTGGTGACTTTTGCTTTAATAGCGCGATGCAACATCAAATCAGGATAGCGACGAATCGGCGAGGTGAAGTGACTGTATTCATCATAAGCTAAGCCAAAATGACCGATATTGTCAGGGGCATAATTGGCCTGCATCATCGAGCGCAGTAACATACTATGAATACTAATGGCATCTGGACGATCTTTAGTCGCTTCAATAATACGCTGATAATCGGCCTGAGTTGGACTCTCTTCTGGGAAAGGCAGCCCAAAGTTTTTGGCATATTCATGAATGCGCATTGACTTTTCGCTATCCGGCTTATCATGGTTACGATAGAGTACCGGTAGCTCGTGTTTTAAAGCAAAGTTTGCCGCACAAGTATTGGCTAGCAGCATACACTCTTCAATCAGTTTGTGCGCGTCGCCGCGAGTACGGGGAACAATAGCTTTGATGCCGCCCTGCTCATTGAACTGAATATAAGTCTCAACGGTTTCAAACTCCATGGCATGACGCTCTTCACGCTTTTTGACTAATAAATCATAGAGCTGGTGCAAAGTATCGACTGATTTTCTGACCTCTTTATTACCCGTTAATGACTTAGGAATACTGTCATCTTTTGGATTAGCAAAATAGTCGTTGACTTGATTATAAGTGAGACGTGCTTGCGAGTTCATCACCGCTGGATAAAACTCATAGCCTGTAACATTGCCGGCACGTGATACCTTAATATCAGCAACCATACATAAGCGGTCAACATTAGGGTTCAGTGAACAAAGCCCGTTTGACAGCACCTCTGGTAACATAGGCACCACTCGATGCGGGAAGTACACCGATGTGCCGCGCTCATAAGCATCCTTATCGAGCGGCGAATTTGGTGTTACGTAATGGCTAACATCAGCGATAGCCACTAATACTCGGTAGTTACCACCAGAGCGCTTTTCAGCAAATACCGCATCATCAAAATCGCGTGCATCTTCGCCATCGATAGTGATAAGAGGAATATCACGCAGATCAGTGCGGCCTTTGGTGTCTTTTTCTGTTGGCTCTTCATAATCATTGGCTTGCTTGAGCGCTGCATCGCTAAACTCCGATGGAATATCGTAGTTCAGTAAAGTGGTCTCAATAATAAGCTCACGATCATTGTCATCATTGAGTACGGCGGTTACCTTGCCAGTCGCAAATTCGTGCTGATTGGGCCAATCGATGATATCAACTTTGACCGGATCACCGACTTTAGCGGCAAGTGAGCTGACATTATCATCAGTAACGGTAATAGGCTGATGATTATTCGGACTACCCAGCTCAACACAATAGCCTTCTTCGTCTTTAGCTAAAGTACCGATAAATTGGTTTTGTTGACGGGAGGTGACATCAACGATACGTCCTTCAGTACGACCACGATTGTCAATCGAAGTACCGACAGCCTTAACAGTATCGCCATTAAAGACCCAGCGCATTTGCTTTTCGTGCAAAAACAGATCTGGCATATCGGAGAGTACCACAAAGCCAAAGCCTTTTGCATGAGCAGCAACGACACCGCTTACGATATCTTGTTTGGTTACGGTACGAAAGCGTGAAGGGCGTCCCTCACGGGTGATCTGTCCATCGCGCACCATAGCTTTTAGACGATTCGCTAGCGCTTCAATCTGATCGTCATCATCAATATTAAAGGCATTTGCCAATTTTTGGTGTGTCGTTTCGCCTAGCTCATTAATCGTGTTGATGATTAGTTCACGACTAGGGATAGGATTGACGTATCTTTTTGCCTCACTCGAGGCGTTTGGATCATTCCAACTCATAAATTACCATTTCTGTTTTTAAAATTATTAGTAAGGGCTATCTTAACACGAACACGCAGGTAATATCTTGTGTCAATTGTTCGCTATAGGTTTGATAGTAAATAGAAATACGCCCGATGGACGAGCGTATTAGAGATTTTAGGATTTATTGTGTTAAATTATCATGCGCAGTCTAGAGTCAAATATCGATACCAGATTTATCCGTTATCCTTTTGCTATCTAACTCTTTTGATACCTCTAACACAGTGGTTTGATTAGATTTATCAAGATATTTTTGTGCTTTATCGACTTCTGTAGTCAAAGTATTGACAGTTTGCTTCATATTCTCAAGCGCTTCAACTTTGTAATTACTGATCATATCCATGGTCTCATAGACATTATTGAAGGCGTTTTGCAATTTATCAAGCTCAATAGTGCTACTCGTCGCTTGCTGATGAATCTCGCCCGATTGACGTTTGAGCATCTCAGAGGTCGACTCAATAAGGCTACTGGTAGTTTTATTCAGCGCAGTGATTTGATCAAGCACTAACTTTTGATTGGTCATCGCTTGAGCAACAACCACCGCGGTACGTAGTGCTGAAACGGTAGTAGTAGTAGCGCGATCCACGCCTTTTATTAGCTCTAAGTTATTTTTACGAATAGTGTCGAGAGCTAGATAACCTTGAACGTTGACCGCTAATTGAGTCAAGAAGTCAGTATTTTTTTGCCGCACATAAAACAACATCTCTTCTTTAATAATGCGCGCTTTTTCAGGATCTGTCGCTTCAATAGCATAAATTTTTTCCTCAAGTTGTTCATCGATCTTTTTGCCAACGTAGATATACTGACGAATAGACTGCATCAGCTCCCACATATTGACCTTTTCTTGTTCGATAGTGGCATTGTCTTTTAAGAGCTCATCTTTACCGTTATAAAGGCTAGTGACCACCGCATTGATATGCGACTGCGCCGACTCATACTGACGAAAATAATCTTGTACTTTATTGCCAAAAGGGATAAGCCCAAATAGTTTACGCGAACTGGTTAATTGCTTTTTGCTCGGATCCAAGTCCTCAACAATGCCGCGTAGCTCAGTCAGTGACTTTGCAATCGGTGAGTTATCAAACAAGCCATCATTAAGACTTTTGGCTGGCAGCTCTAGCATGCGGTTAGAAACCTGCGCCGATTCGCGAATCTCTTTAGAGCCTAAGTTGTGAATGGATTGTATATTTTGTTTAAATTCATCACTATGGACAGAATTGGTCAAAACATGATCGACAAAAGCATCAACCTTAGCATCAAGCTCTGGAATTTGGCTTTTATCAAGCTTGACCATTTGATCGGCTTCGCTTTTTTGCACTTCTCTGACAGGCTCAGGAGCGCTCAAAGAGATACTGGGCGTATTAGCGTTTTCAGGTGGCGTTAGTTCTTGCATAAAAAATCCTATAATTTTTGATAAGAATATTATTTTTGCGACTATATGAGTTATTTTGTCTAAGATTCATCTTACACTTAGCTTTTATTATTTGCTTAGCATTTGAGTTGTTATTTTATAAAGGCGCTAAGTATAAAAATAAAAAACCACCAATACACGTCCGTATATTGATGGTTAGAAATACAAAAACGTTATTCGAGGCATTGGATATAAGCCAATAACCTTAAATTATTGGAGCCACCCTATAGACTTATTTTTTTCTAGTAGGGCCTAATAACATACCCATTTGTCGACCTTCCATCTTTGGATGCTGCTCGACATTAGAGATCTCAGCAGTATCTTCGATGATACGCTCAAGCTGTTTACGACCAAGCTCTTGATGCGCCATCTCACGACCACGGAAACGAATACTGACTTTAACTTTGTCCTGATCTTCTAAGAAGCTGACAATCTTACGCAGTTTAACCTGGTAATCGGCTTCATCGGTACTAGGACGCAGTTTCATCTCTTTGAGCTGAGTCTGCTTTTGGTTCTTTTTAGCCTCTTTCGCCTTTTGTTTTTGATCATACAGATAATGTTTATAATCCATAATCTTACAAACTGGCGGTTTGGCATCTGGCACCAATTCGACTAAGTCTAAGTTGTCTTCGCGCGCCGCACTTAATGCGGTCTCGATATCAACCACACCCATTTGCTCGCCATCTTCTTTGACCAGACGGACTTCTTTAGCACTGATATCTTCGTTAATATTTAAACGGTTGGACTGTTTAATAGGTATTACTCCTCATCTGTTTTTGGGAGCTGTCGGCCTTTTCTGCTAACAGCGGTCTGTACTAATGTTATAAATTCGGCAACACTCATTACGCCTAGGTTTTCACCTTCGCGGGTTCGGACATTAACACTGCCCGATTCAACCTCTTTGTCCCCTAATACTAGCATATAGGGAATGCGTTCTAATGTTTTCTCTCGTATCTTAAAACCAATCTTTTCGTTACGCAAGTCGCTAATTGCTCTTAGACCGACATTTTTTAGCTCTTTTACTACATTATCACAAGCATCAGCTTGTTTATCGGTGATATTCATCACGACAACTTGCTGCGGGGCCAGCCAAACAGGCATCCAACCAGCATAGTTCTCAATCAAAATACCAATAAAACGCTCAAATGATCCCAATATCGCACGGTGTAGCATAATGGGAGTTTCACGCTCACCTTCTACGTTGACAAATTCAGCATCAAGGCGCTCAGGCATATTGGGATCAACTTGAATGGTACCGCACTGCCAAACTCGGCCCAAGCTATCTTTTAGACTAAATTCAATCTTTGGACCATAAAACGCACCTTCACCGGGCAGATATTCCCAATCAAGTCCTGAGCTATCTAAAGCATCCGCCAAAGCTTTTTCGGCAAAGTCCCAAGACTCGTCACTACCGACACGTTTCTCTGGACGGGTTGAGAGCTTCATAATGATGTTATCAAAGCCAAAGTCTTCGTAGACAGCAAGCGTAAGCTTGATAAAATCTGCGACCTCCGCCTGAATTTGCGCCTGCGTACAGAAAATATGCGCGTCATCTTGAGTAAAGCCGCGTACGCGCATCAAACCATGCAGTGAGCCTGAAGGTTCGTTACGATGACATGAGCCAAATTCTGCCATTCGTAATGGTAATTCACGATAAGATTTTAGACCTTGGTTAAACACTTGTACGTGGCAGGGACAGTTCATCGGTTTTACCGCATAATCACGGTTTTCGCTAGAGGTGGTAAACATATTAGTGGCATAATTGCCCCAATGTCCGGAGCGTTCCCACAAGCTACGATCGACGATTTGCGGCGTCCTGATTTCTTCATAACCGTTATCAAGCTGTACTTTACGCATATATTGCTCAAGCACTTGATAAATAGTCCAGCCGTTGGCATGCCAAAACACCATACCCGGCGCTTGCTCTTGCATATGAAATAGGTTTAGCGCTTTACCGATTTTACGATGATCACGTTTCTCCGCTTCTTCAATACGTTGAATATAGGCTTTAAGATCTTTTTTATCCGCCCAAGCTGTACCATAAATACGCTGCAACTGCTCATTCTTGGCATCGCCGCGCCAATAAGCGCCTGACATCTTAGTCAGCTTAAACACTTTTAAGAAGCGAGTATTAGGTACGTGCGGACCACGGCACATATCAACATACTCTTGATGATGATATAGACCAAACGCTTCTTCACCCGGCATATCATTGATCAATTTGAGCTTATAATCTTCGCCGCGCTCTTCGAATATTTTGATCACTTCATCACGTGGCGTTATCTTCTTTATGACGTCGTAGTCCTGCTTTATCAACTGCATCATGCGCTTTTCTATCGCCTCCATATGCTCAGGCGTGAAAGGCGTCTCGCTAAAGATGTCATAATAAAAGCCATCTTCGATGACAGGACCGATGACCATCTTTACCTCAGGATAAAGCTGCTTGACGGCATGGCCAAGTAAATGGGCGCAGGAGTGACGAATGATATCAACGCCATCAGCATCTTTTGGGGTAACGATTTCAACCGCCGCATCATGCGTAATAGGATCAGAGGCGTCTACCAAATGTCCGTCTACGCGTCCGGCAACGGTGGCTTTGGCAAGACCGGCACCAATACTTTGCGCCACTTCCATAACTGAGGTGTTGCCCTCAAACTCTTTTACGCTACCATCGGGTAAAGTAATCGCTACCATAATCTATTCACCTTGTTGCGTCCTTTAGCAGTGATGATTGCAACCATCAATCATATGACCTTAAGACTGCTCAATTTGTATTCACGTATTGTGACGTGTCGTTGTTTATTCATTAGCTATGCTGTTATTTAATACGCTTACTGATTTAGCTTGCTTCCTATATAGCTATAGCTATTATAAGTAGCACTATTATAGAAACAATAAAAAGCCGCTGCCTAATAAGCGTTGCAAACTCCACTTCAAATACGGTTAAAGAATAGAGTAAGCGTACAATGCTATAAAAGCGCCTACTATAGCAAAAAGCAGTTATAAACACTAGATAGTAAGGGTTGTAGCACTGACATTTACCGATAGTAGAGCTTAAATGAGATACTTCAACTATATAGTAATGACTTCTATGGATAGAGGATAAAAGCTTATAGAGATAGCATAATTAATGCCAAACAAAGCTAATAGAACAAAATATCTTTCTAAAGGAGCTATTATTGTGGCAGGAAAAGTTAACTCTATTGCTAAGCCACTGATAACTAAGCAATAGAATTAGTCACTCAAATTTATTTAAAATAAACTTAAAACAAAGCTTGACGCCTAACGGAAAGCGCGTATAATGCCACCCAGTCGAGAGGGAAGGCGGATTGGAAAAGTGGTTTACCACTTACTATTTAATAGCATAGCTATTATCCAACCAGCCGTTAGCGAGAAGTTCAAATCTATATTAGATAAAAACTTTCAAACTAAATAAAAATACTTCTTGACAAGTTATTTAAAGCGTCTATAATACGCACCTCATTAAGGGACAGGACGAGACAAACTACCAAATAAGGTAGTCAAATCAAATTCTTAACTTAAGATACAAATTATAAAGATTTAAAATAAAAGCTTGACAGACACATCGAATATGATATGATAGTCAGCTCGCTAGATAGAACGACCTATAAGGGTTTAGGACTATTTAGAGACACAGAATTAAGAATAACTTACATACTGGACGACAGATGTAGGACACTATTTAAAAGCATAACTAAAGAACAACTTGTGTGGATTTTTGCTGAGCAAGAGTGCTAAAAATAAAGTTGGTTTGAACTTCTTTTCGGAGTTTATTCTAACTATAAAAATTATCATTTAAGACAGCAGAAAAACTCAAAGTTAATTCATTACGAACATAATTTTAAAGCGATTTTGCCAGATTAGATGAGCCAAGATTCGTAATCCATCTTACTATTTATAGTGAAGGGTTACATGCAGATTAAACTGAAGAGTTTGATCATGGCTCAGATTGAACGCTGGCGGCAGGCTTAACACATGCAAGTCGAGCGGTAACATTGGGAGCTTGCTCCCAGATGACGAGCGGCGGACGGGTGAGTAATACTTAGGAATCTACCTAGTAGTGGGGGATAGCACGGGGAAACTCGTATTAATACCGCATACGACCTACGGGAGAAAGGGGGCAACTTGTTGCTCTCGCTATTAGATGAGCCTAAGTCGGATTAGCTAGATGGTGGGGTAAAGGCCTACCATGGCGACGATCTGTAGCTGGTCTGAGAGGATGATCAGCCACACCGGGACTGAGACACGGCCCGGACTCCTACGGGAGGCAGCAGTGGGGAATATTGGACAATGGGGGCAACCCTGATCCAGCCATGCCGCGTGTGTGAAGAAGGCCTTTTGGTTGTAAAGCACTTTAAGCAGTGAAGAAGACTCCGTGGTTAATACCCACGGACGATGACATTAGCTGCAGAATAAGCACCGGCTAACTCTGTGCCAGCAGCCGCGGTAATACAGAGGGTGCAAGCGTTAATCGGAATTACTGGGCGTAAAGCGAGCGTAGGTGGCTTGATAAGTCAGATGTGAAATCCCCGGGCTTAACCTGGGAACTGCATCTGATACTGTCAGGCTAGAATAGGTGAGAGGAAGGTAGAATTCCAGGTGTAGCGGTGAAATGCGTAGAGATCTGGAGGAATACCGATGGCGAAGGCAGCCTTCTGGCATCATATTGACACTGAGGTTCGAAAGCGTGGGTAGCAAACAGGATTAGATACCCTGGTAGTCCACGCCGTAAACGATGTCTACTAGTCGTTGGGTCCCTTGAGGACTTAGTGACGCAGCTAACGCAATAAGTAGACCGCCTGGGGAGTACGGCCGCAAGGTTAAAACTCAAATGAATTGACGGGGGCCCGCACAAGCGGTGGAGCATGTGGTTTAATTCGATGCAACGCGAAGAACCTTACCTGGTCTTGACATATCTAGAATCCTGCAGAGATGCGGGAGTGCCTTCGGGAATTAGAATACAGGTGCTGCATGGCTGTCGTCAGCTCGTGTCGTGAGATGTTGGGTTAAGTCCCGCAACGAGCGCAACCCTTGTCCTTAGTTACCAGCGGGTTAAGCCGGGAACTCTAAGGATACTGCCAGTGACAAACTGGAGGAAGGCGGGGACGACGTCAAGTCATCATGGCCCTTACGACCAGGGCTACACACGTGCTACAATGGTAGGTACAGAGGGCAGCTACACAGCGATGTGATGCGAATCTCTTAAAGCCTATCGTAGTCCAGATTGGAGTCTGCAACTCGACTCCATGAAGTAGGAATCGCTAGTAATCGCGGATCAGAATGCCGCGGTGAATACGTTCCCGGGCCTTGTACACACCGCCCGTCACACCATGGGAGTTGATTGCACCAGAAGTGGATAGCCGAACCTTTTAGGACGGCGTTCACCACGGTGTGGTTGATGACTGGGGTGAAGTCGTAACAAGGTAGCCGTAGGGGAACCTGCGGCTGGATCACCTCCTTATAGACGGCATTCACTTGGCAAGAATTCACAACAAGTTGTTCTTTAGTTTAAGCTAGTTTATTAGCTAGAGGTATATGCCTCGTACAGGCCTGTAGCTCAGCTGGTTAGAGCACCGTGTTGATAACGCGGGGGTCGGCAGTTCAAGTCTGCCCAGGCCTACCATTATTTAGGGGCCATAGCTCAGTTGGTAGAGCGCCTGCCTTGCACGCAGGAGGTCAACGGTTCGACTCCGTTTGGCTCCACCATTAATAAACAAGCGCGATTAAATAGAATATTTAGAATAGCATAAACAGAAACAAGTGATTATCAAATGATTACTTCTTTCTGTTTTATACAGAACCTAATACCTGACGAAGGATTAGGAACTATTTAAAAACATAGATATGAGTCTGGGTTAAGAAGAGCGTGTTCACGCGCACTTCTTAACCTTAATAATCAGCTCTTTAACGACATTGTTTGTTATCCCAAGAGTTGGTTATTAAAAAAGTAAAGAGAACTGAATCAAGCGTAAACATAGGTGATATCGTTATAATTGCGAAACTAATAGACCCTTTGGGGTTGTATGGTCAAGTAATTAAGCGCACATGGTGGATGCCTTGGCAGTCAGAGGCGATGAAAGACGTGACAGCCTGCGATAAGCTTCGGGGAGGCGGCAATATCCTGTGATCCGGAGATTTCTGAATGGGGAAACCCACTTAGCATAAGCTAGGTATCTTGTACTTGTACAAGAGGCGAACGAGGGGAAGTGAAACATCTCAGTACCCTTAGGAAAAGACATCAAATGAGATTCCCCAAGTAGCGGCGAGCGAACGGGGAGAAGCCGATTGATATTAGAATAGAAGAACAGCGTGGGAAAGCTGACCGTAGTAGGTGATAGTCCTGTATTTTAAATTCTAGTATCAACATATTAAGTAGAGCGGGACACGAGAAATCCTGTTTGAAGATGGGGGGACCATCCTCCAAGGCTAAATACTCCTGACTGACCGATAGTGAACCAGTACCGTGAGGGAAAGGCGAAAAGAACCCCTGTGAGGGGAGTGAAATAGAACCTGAAACCGTGTGCGTACAAGCAGTGGGAGCCACCTTGCGTGGTGACCGCGTACCTTTTGTATAATGGGTCAGCGACTTATATTCTGTAGCAAGGTTAACCGTTAGGGGAGCCGTAGGGAAACCGAGTCTTAATAGGGCGTCTAGTTGCAGGGTATAGACCCGAAACCGAGTGATCTATCCATGAGCAGGTTGAAAGTGCCGTAACAGGCACCGGAGGACCGAACCCACTGTCGTTGAAAAGCCAGGGGATGACTTGTGGATAGGGGTGAAAGGCTAATCAAACTCGGTGATAGCTGGTTCTCCCCGAAAGCTATTTAGGTAGCGCCTCGGACGAACACCATTGGGGGTAGAGCACTGTTTCGGCTAGGGGGTCATACCGACTTACCAAACCGATGCAAACTCCGAATACCGATGAGTGATATCCGGGAGACACACAGTGGGTGCTAACGTCCATTGTGGAGAGGGAAACAACCCAGACCGCCAGCTAAGGCCCCAAATTCCTAGTTAAGTGGGAAACGAGGTGGGAAGGCATAGACAGCTAGGAGGTTGGCTTAGAAGCAGCCATCCTTTAAAGAAAGCGTAATAGCTCACTAGTCGAGTCGGCCCGCGCGGAAGATGTAACGGGGCTCAAACTAGGAGCCGAAGCTGCGGATTTGAATTTGTTTTCAAGTGGTAGGGGAGCGTTGTGTAAGCCTGTGAAGGTGCATTGTAAAGTGTGCTGGAGGTATCACAAGAGCGAATGCTGACGTGAGTAACGATAATGCGAGTGAAAAGCTCGCACGCCGGAAGATCAAGGGTTCCAGTCCAACGTTAATCGGGGCTGGGTGAGTCGACCCCTAAGGCGAGGCCGAAAGGCGTAGTCGATGGGAAATCGGTTAATATTCCGATACTTGTTTATGATGCGATGGAGGGACGGAGAAGGTTATGTCAGCCTGGCGTTGGTTGTCCAGGTGAAAGGATGTAGGCTTGCAGCTTAGGTAAATCCGGGCTGCTATATGGTCGAGATCTGATAGCAAGCCCTACTTGTAGGGTGAAGTGGCAAATACCATGCTTCCAGGAAAAGCTTCTAAGCGATAGTCATAAACGAATCGTACCCTAAACCGACACAGGTGATCAGGTAGAGAATACCAAGGCGCTTGAGAGAACTCTGCTGAAGGAACTAGGCAAAATGGTACCGTAACTTCGGGAGAAGGTACGCTGTTGATGGTGATAGGACTTGCTCCTTGAGCTGTTGGCAGTCGCAGATACCAGGCTGCTGCAACTGTTTATTAAAAACACAGCACTCTGCAAACACGAAAGTGGACGTATAGGGTGTGATGTCTGCCCGGTGCTGGAAGGTTAATTGATGGGGTTAGCGTATGCGAAGCTCTTGATCGAAGCCCCAGTAAACGGCGGCCGTAACTATAACGGTCCTAAGGTAGCGAAATTCCTTGTCGGGTAAGTTCCGACCTGCACGAATGACATAATGATGGCAGCGCTGTCTCCAGCAGAGACTCAGTGAAATCGAAATCGCAGTGAAGATGCTGTGTACCCGCGGCTAGACGGAAAGACCCCGTGAACCTTTACTACAGCTTTACATTGAACTTTGACCTGACTTGTGCAGGATAGGTGGGAGGCTTTGAAGCCGAGACGCTAGTCTTGGTGGAGCCAATCTTGAAATACCACCCTGGTCATGTTGGGGTTCTAACTCAGGTATAACAATACCGAGGACAATGTATGGTGGGTAGTTTGACTGGGGCGGTCTCCTCCTAAAGAGTAACGGAGGAGTACGAAGGTGCGCTCAGACCGGTCGGAAATCGGTCGTAGAGTATAAAGGCAAAAGCGCGCTTAACTGCGAGACCCACAAGTCGAGCAGGTACGAAAGTAGGTCTTAGTGATCCGGTGGTTCTGTATGGAAGGGCCATCGCTCAACGGATAAAAGGTACTCTGGGGATAACAGGCTGATACCGCCCAAGAGTTCATATCGACGGCGGTGTTTGGCACCTCGATGTCGGCTCATCTCATCCTAGGGCTGAAGCAGGTCCTAAGGGTATGGCTGTTCGCCATTTAAAGAGGTACGCGAGCTGGGTTTAGAACGTCGTGAGACAGTTCGGTCCCTATCTACCGTGGGCGTTGGAAATTTGAGAGGAGCTGCTCCTAGTACGAGAGGACCAGAGTGGACGAACCACTGGTGTTCGGGTTGTCATGCCAATGGCATTGCCCGGTAGCTACGTTCGGATGGGATAACCGCTGAAAGCATCTAAGCGGGAAGCCCACCTCAAGATAAGATTTCCCTAAAGAGCCGTTCAAGACTAGGACGTTGATAGGCAGGGTGTGGAAGCGCAGCGATGCGTGTAGCTAACCTGTACTAATTGCTCGTTTGGCTTGACCATACAACACCCAAGTGGTTTGTAATTGTCTATAGAGAACTCAGTTGTGCGTCTGTCACGTACCTTCAATTACTTGAAGGTCCCTTGACAGACAAAATGCGCAATGGTTATTTATAGAACGTTAAGCATTATATCGATATCACCTTTATCCTTGATTCAGTTAGGATAAGTGGTACTTAAGTCATTAAGTAAAACATCAGACTCATATCTAACCCCCTTTGCTGACGACAATAGCACGATGGTACCACCTGATCCCTTCCCGAACTCAGAAGTGAAACATCGTTGCGCCAATGGTAGTGTGGCTCCGGCCATGTGAGAGTAGGTCATCGTCAGCTCTCTATTCCTGAAAAGCCCCAACATACTTTAGTATGTTGGGGCTTTTCTTTGTCTTCTATTCTTATGTACAAAAAAGCCCTCATTCATAAGAATGAGGGCTTTTGCTGTTGTACTCTAAGCTATCTTTGCGAATAATTACTTATTAGCTGACTTATTAAACACTTCTTTCAAGCTAGTAGGTTCTTTACGCTTAGCTTCATTATGCTCATGACGGGCTTTAGAGGAAGCTTGGTAAGCGCGCAAACGAGAATGCTGCAAGTTACCAATAGGACGATTTTCTTCTAGACAGCGAAAAGTGGTAAAGCTCAAATCTTCTATCGCCGCTACGTTACCATCGTCTGGAATATCTTGGCAAGGTATGGTCAAAGTCGCTACCGTGACGAAGGGCGCATCAGACTCTCTCCACTCTTTAGTCAGCTGTTCGATAGGCTGCTTCTTAATGTTTTGGCAAAGCTGAACTTGCACTTCGAATTGATAGTCGTGCTCTCTGATCTCATCGATGATAGCAGGACGAATCGCTTCGTCTTCGGTAAACAGATGAATATTAGTACGCTTAATTTTCTTCATTGAATCTTCGGTAGGCGTCACTCTAATCTTAGCCATGTAGTCACCATGACGAAACGCGCCTTGGGAGAAGTAGTCGTATAACCAAGCGTTCTTGGGAGGAGTAGTAGCTAGTTTTCTAAAAGCATTCAATGTGCGTAAACCTTCAGCGTCAGGGAACTCTTTGCCGTATTTGGTCAACCAATGAAAGACGAATTTACCTTTGCCTATTAGCCCGTCGCCTAGATAACCGTTTATGCCAAAATTTAATTTTGACAGATAAGCATAGTCTTTTAAGTTGTTAGTAAAAAAGATAGGGCTATTCACTAACGCATAATCAAAGGTGGTGCTGTCTTCTTCGCCTGGCGCTAGCTTTTTGCCGGGCACATCGAATATCTTGATAGCTAGTCCCTGTCCTAACCCCAATCTTCTATCTGGGCTAACGGCAGCAGCGGCATTAGAGAAGCGGATGATAGCGTCATGAATGCCCGCTTTGGCATATAGACCTTGAGCATATTCTTTGGGTATGTTGTCCAATATCTCAAACTTAGCTTTTAGACCACAATAGCTTTTGGCATGGACAGCACGGGTATGATGATCGATATCGTTTAACTCTTTGCTTTTTTTGACATAGAGACGGATGTCTTCGGTGATGGTGTCGATGACTTTGTTATCTTCATCGCTTAAGGTGATATATTTAGGGTCGTACTTTACGTATTTAGGTTTGAATAGTTTCTTTAGCATCATCAGCCCTCTTTTATTAATGGTCTAATATTTAAATTCTCAACTAGTTTATAAAAGTTTGGCTAAAGTTATTTATGATAAATATTGGTAATGTGTAAAGGAAGATTAATCTGTTTTTAGCTGTAGTATTAGCGTAGTTGCATCATCAACTCTCTTATCAAACGTCTAATTAAATACGGTATCTGTGATTGTAGTGTGCCTTTGATCATGTCGGAAGCCTTGCCTAAAACAGCTCTCCAGTCTCAGCTACCGGTTCAAAATCAAAGCCCAATTGTTCCTCTTTACGCTGCCGCAGCTGCTCAATACGCTGCTTACGCCCCACGATTAACCTTAATACCTCACGGCGCTGTTCAGTGCTCATACTTAACCACAGTTGCCGCTCGGTACGACTCCGCAGACAGCCGAAGCAATAGCCTTTTTTATTACTGGTACAAACCCCAATGCAAGGATTATCGATGTCAAAAAGTTCAATCTGCCCACTCATGACTTCTCCTTGTCTTATTTTTTCGGTTCCAATAGATATTTTGAGATAGCCTTTACACGGATTTAATTTGACTATAGATTGGCATTTTTAGCACTACTATCGCTATAAAAGGGGTATTATGCTCACACTTTATTAGTTTTTGTACCTATCAGTTTTATAGTATACCGAATGTCGAAGATGAGATTGCATATGAATATTGTGTACGTCCATGGCTTAGATAGCGATGCTAACTCTATGAAAGGGCTTTTATTAGCAGAGTATTGTGAGAAGCATTATCCTAGTATTACAGTGCATCGCCCAGATCTAAACCAAGCACCTGAGCAGGTCTTTAGCTATTTGACTAGTTTAGTTACTAAGTTGAGTCAAGAAGCCAAGACCGTATTGATTGGTAGTTCGTTAGGTGGGTATTTTTCAACCTTAGTGAGTAATCATACCGGCTGCAGCGCATTATTATTGAATCCTAGCACCCAGCCGCATCTCACTTTACAGCGTTTTTCTGACGAGGAGAGTTTAGATGATACCGCTACTGATGATGAGCTAGCAAAACAACAAGTGCTCTATACGACTACTGGTGGCTGGGCGATAACGATAGCAGATTTGCGCTGGTTCGCTAAGCATCAACTATCTTCAATAACTTATCCAAATAAACTAGCCGCGCTCATCAAAGAGGGCGATGAATTACTTGATGCTAGTCTTTCGGCGCAGTTTTATAGCGAGCAAGGCGCTAGGGTTATTTTGCAAAAAGAGGGCGATCACCGCTTTAGTGACTTTGCGGAGCATTTACCAAGAGTGATGGAGTTAGTGCAACAGCTTGCCTCATAAAATAATGAAAAATAGCCTTGCTTGCTTAGATTGAATCAGCAGAACTAAACGACAGTATCTGACGTAAGGCTTGTAACTATCGGCCTTTAGCGCACTATTTTTGGTTATAATAGGAATATAGAAAATAATGTATGAATAATAAAGGATGCATTTGTGAGTCAATATAATGCGCAATCGTTAGAAGTTTTAGAAGGATTAGAACCCGTACGTCGGCGTCCGGGTATGTACACCGATACCACTCGTCCCAATCATTTGGCGCAGGAAGTCATTGATAACTCCGTTGATGAAGCATTGGCGGGTTTTGCCAAAATTATCAAAGTGCAGCTGCATGAAGACGGCTCATTATCCGTAGAAGATGACGGGCGCGGTATGCCGACCGATATTCATCCGGAATTTGGCCAGACAGGTATTGAGCTGATATTAACGCGTTTGCATGCTGGGGGTAAATTCTCCACTTCCAACTATCAAGTCTCGGGCGGTCTGCATGGTGTCGGTATCTCGGTGGTCAATGCGCTATCAACCCGCGTTGAGGTCACCGTCTGGCGTGATGGCACTCAGTTCGATATGGCGCTAGAAAACGGCGCGCCAGTGACGCCGCTTACTGAATCGGTCAGCTCTAACAAACGTAAACGTGGTACTCGCGTACGTTTTTGGGTAGATGGCAGCTTCTTTGATACGCCAAAATTCAACGTCAAACAGCTCAAACATAATCTAAAAGCCAAAGCGGTATTGGCGGCGGGACTGACTATCGAGTTTACTGATAGTATCAATGATGAAAAAGTCGTTTGGCAGTTTACTGATGGCGTTGTTGAATATCTGTCCGAGCAGCTAGACGGTTTAGAGACGCTACCGCCAGCGCCTTTTTATTATAATCATGAGGCTACCGATGGCGAGCGTGCGGGGATTACTTTTGCCTTATCTTGGCTGCCGGAGGGCGGAAACCCTATTCAAGAAAGTTATGTCAATCTTATTCCAACGGCGCAAGGCGGCACGCATGTTAATGGTCTGCGTACGGGTATCCTAGAAGCATTACGTGAGTTTTGTGAGATTCATAATCTATTGCCGCGTAACGTCAAGCTAACGGGCGAGGATGTTTGGGACGGTATTAACTATATTTTATCACTAAAATTCTCAGAGCCGCAGTTCTCAGGTCAGACCAAAGAGCGTCTCTCGAGCCGTGAAGCGGCAGGAGCCGTGCAAGCATTAGCCAAAGACGCCTTTAGCTTATGGCTCAATCAGCATGCTGATCTAGGCGCGCAGATTGCTGAATTGGCGATCAATAAAGCGGGCAGCCGTCTTAAGTCGGCTAAAAAAGTGGCGCGCAAAAAAATTACCCAAGGCCCAGCGCTGCCTGGTAAGTTAGCGGATTGCCGCGGTGATTTGCGTGATGGCGCGGAGCTGTTTTTGGTCGAGGGGGACTCTGCTGGCGGCTCAGCCAAGCAAGCGCGTGACCGTCATTATCAGGCGATATTGCCGCTACGTGGTAAGATCTTAAATACTTGGGAAGTATCGTCTGATACGGTGCTCTCGAGCCAAGAGATTCATGATATCGCCATTGCTATTGGGGTAGATCCGGCATCTGATGATCTCTCTGAGCTACGCTATGACAAAATCTGTATCTTAGCCGATGCTGACTCTGATGGGCTGCATATTGCCACGCTGATTTGCGCGTTATTCGTTAAACACTTCCCAGCGCTAGTGGATGCTGGTCATCTGTTCGTGGCGATGCCGCCTTTATATCGAGTCGATATCGGTCGCGAGGTGCATTACGCGCTGGATGAGAGCGAGCTTGAGCATATATTAGCCAATGTGCCTGGCAATAAAAAAGCCCAGATTACTCGCTTTAAGGGTTTGGGTGAGATGAGTGCAGAGCAGCTACGTGAGACGACCATGAACCGTGACACCCGCCGCTTAGTCCAGCTAGACATGGACGACATGGTATTAACCAATAGTGTGATGGATATGCTGCTCGCTAAGAAACGCTCTGCTGATCGTAAGACTTGGCTTGAGGACAAAGGTAACTTGGCTGATATCTCATAAACTATAGTAACAACGAGCATTAGGTAGGCTGATGCTCGCTGTAGGGTTGAGTAAGAGACAGCACGATAAAAGATTATAAAAGGCAATTTAGTGGCATAAGGTTAATGTTATTATGTAGCTATCTTTTATTATCTGGTGCCGTTATGACATCGAAGTTTAGCCGTCGTTCTAAGCCTATTGCCGCTAGTTCTACACGCTCTAAAATATTACCGAAGCTTAGCCGAAAGGATTTGGGTGACTTAATTCCCAGACGTGGCGGTGCTATTACGCCAGTTATCGGTGCGCGTTTGTTAAAAGTATTAGGCTGGCGTACTGTTGGCGATATTCCAAATGTGTCGCAAGCAGTGGTATTGGCTTTGCCGCACACTTCTTATTTGGATGGCCTCTATGCATTGCCCGGTTTGTTTGCTATTGATTTAAAAGTTAGCATTATGGGTAAGCACACATTATTCAAAGTACCAGTACTGTCACAGATATTACTATGGTTGGGTATTATTCCCATCGATCGTGGCAATAAGGGCTCAGTGCTACAAGCAAGTATTGCTAAGTTTAAGACTGGTGAGCCGCTGTTTTTGGGGCTATCTCCAGAAGGCACTCGCGATTATAGAAAAGAGTGGAAAACCGGTTTTTATTATTTAGCCTTGGGCGCTGATGTTCCTATTTTGCCAGTGGCATTGGATTATAAAACCAAAGAAATACGTTTTTTGACCGCTGTCTATCCTACTGGAGATATCGAGGCTGACTTGCCAAAAATCTATGCTCAATATAAAGGCGTATTACCAAAATATCCTGAGCGCTTGTCGCAGCCACTACAGGATGTTAATCAATCAGCCGATTAGATATGTCTTGCGAATATGAGTATTTAAGCCTCTTAGGGATGGCTAGCAAAATACTCATATTCAATTACAAAGAGAGCAATAGCTAAAACTGAGGCTGACCGTTAGAAGCACTAACCCCGCCGTCCACCGCAAGATTGACGCCAGTAATCATCGACGCATCGTCACTTGCCAAAAAAGTAATGGCAGCGGCAATGTCCTCTGGCGTGGCCAAACGACCAAGTGGACAACGATCTAAGAATTTATCGGTCTTGGCATCATTATCTTGAATGGCGCTGGTCATATTTGTCTTAGTCGCGCTTGGATTAACCGCGTTGACACGTACCCCATCAGGACCATGATCTAAAGCCAGCGTCCGTGTTAGATTGCTAACGCCAGCTTTGGCGGCATTGTAAGCTGCCATATTCCAATCACCGCCGACCCCTGACAATGATGAGACATTGACGATATTACCTTTGGTTGCTATCAAGTGCGGCATGGCTGCCTGACAGACATAAAAAGTTCCATTTAAGTTAACATCAATTGCTAACTTCCAGTCTTCAGCCGTTAGCTCCGTAATTTTACCTTGGATGGCCTTACCTGCGTTATTCACCAAAACATCAATCTTTTCAAATTGAGCGATGGCTCTTTTAATCATTTCTTGCACTTGACTCTGCACACTAATGTCGCAAGTGATGGTCATATAATTATCGGTATGAATCCAAGTGCGATCTTGCGGAAACTCTTTGGCAGTTTCTGTCAAAGTGTCGGCAGTCCGTCCTACTAAAACGACGCTAGCGCCTTCTTGAGCAAAACGAATGGCAGTTGCGCGACCGATACCTGAGCCGGCCCCTGTGACGATGACGGTTTTTTCTTTAAAACGTTTCATGATGTTCAGTCCTTGTTATCATATGCAGATAATAGTCACTACATAAAAAATGAGTAAGCAAACCCTAAGTGGTGGGTGAGTTATAAATCGATGCATCAGCTTTGCTGCTTTTATGTCATCATAACAAGTCATTGCTTTGAAAGCGATATGAGCCCAAGTAAAACTACCGTTTATAGATAGAGATTTTATTACTTTTTTATTTATTTTCAATTTATAACACGAGGTAAGCGCTGTGCCTGAACTGTTACCAACCGACTCCGATATTAGCAAAAAAATAGATGAGTTAGCTTGCTATGAGCAGATCGACGCGGAGCCTATTGCTGTTTTGGCAATGAGCAATTTAGAGGATAACTGCCAGCTGCAACAGTCCAGCTATTTATTGCCATCAGGAACGTTACGTTTATTAAACGGTACCTTGCATTTGCCTGCCGCGGCTAGTAAGGGCGCTATCGAAGGCGCACGCCAAGCCGTCATCAAGTCCGCACTAGCTTGGCAAAAGCGCTGTGTGCAAAAGGATGAACAAGATGAGCAGTCCTATTGCGTGCTCATCATCGATATCAGGCTCGATGATGCCATGCCGAATAAGTTTTGATTAGTAGAAGATTTTTTATTGGTGATTATGTATTTAAGGCGCTGATACCACCGTCGATAGGCAAATTAACTCCCGTTATCATCGCAGCATCATTACTCGCCAAAAACACGATAGCTTCAGCAACATCAACAGGTGTGGCTGTTCTTCCTAGCGGACAATGAGCAATAAAAGCGTTGGGACTAGTATCTGTAGTGACCAATCCTGCAGCCACAGCGTTAATACGTACGCCATGAGAAGCGTTTTTTAATGCTAATGTTTTGGTAATAGCAGAAAAACGCTCTTTTTCAGTATGATAAGCCTCAATGTCCCACCCACTTGGCATGTCTGTCAGCGTAGTAACATTGACGATATTACCTTTGGTTTTTATCAGCTCTGGGATGACGGATTGATGAATACCAACCTCGGTATCAATATTTACCATCACATCTATATGTTGATATTTTTCAAGCACAAAATTTATCATCTCTTCAATTTGTGTGGGATCATTGACATCACAAGTTACGGTAAGATGATTACCTGTATTTATCCAAGTATGATCCTGTGGCAGCTCCTTATAGATATATTCTAAAAGCTCACTATTGATGCCAACTAGCACACAATTCGCTTCTTCTTTGGCGAATTTGAGCGCAGTAGTCCGGCCAATATCTGAGTCTGCACCGGTAATAATGACGACTTTATCATTAAAGCGTTTCATGGTATTCAATCCTTGTTATTATATAAGTTAAGCAGTCTAATAGTAATTAGCTAAACTAGCGTTATCATTTTTTATTGCTAACAATTAATGCGTGTAAAAGGGTATAAATAATAAACCTACCATAGCGTTAACCATTGCTCATAACAAGTAGCGATTATAAAAATGCTGCTAAATTGGCTATTAATATCAGTGATTAGTAGGCGGTTTAGCAGCACTACCTTACGCCGGATAGTGAATAATAAAAGGCTTTTATTTTGACAAAATCTACTCAGCAGCTCTTTGATATATCACAGCCAGAAGCTTGGCTAAATACTTATCTGCTAGAGGACGAATCATCAGACAATGAGCGTATTAACTCATACCGTTATCATTTACCTTTGGGTCAACTTAATGTGCTCAAAATAAATGCTATTCTTGCTTCAAGCGATAGCAATACTGATATAGAAGCTACGCGTTTAGCCGCTATAAAATTTTCTTTACGCTGGCAAAAAAAGTTAATAGAACAGCATAGTAATAAGCAAGCAAGCGTTTATGTACTGGCATTAAACATAAGACTTTTAGTAAATAGCGAAAACTTAACAAATACTAAGAGTAATGACTTACCTTTACAGCATAGCTTTGGTGCTCAGTACGCGATAGATCATTTGGCGAGTAGTAATGATAAAAATGCTGATAAATCCAGCTCAATACTATCAGTCTTTAGCTGGCAAGACTGGCAGAGCGTATTAGCTACGGTTTTGACTCCTGGCGAGCTTTGGCGATTATTGCAATATCATAAGGCCGCTTTGCAGCAGTCCTTTATCAGTGGTCAAGCTGGCTTTGATTCTGAGCAACAACTAGTAAATAAGTTTATGAATAGCGCGGATCTGTATACTCAAGCGATTCGTATCGATAACGCGCTGATCAAGTACGCTATCCAAGATGAGCCTAACCGCTCATTAGTCACTATGAGCTTGGCTCAAAAGCATGGCGCGGTCGAGACTGAGAGTTATCATCAGCAAATGCAGCAAGCCGCTATGTTATGGGCGCAGATTAGCGGGCAGATGCTCTTAGAGTCGCAGTCCACCGCTCAGCTAAGCCTTTGGCAGCGCCAGTTGCTAGATGAATCCTTATTCTCACGTCATCAGCTTATTCATACTTTATATCAGCACCCTAGTCGTCCTAGTGAAGAGCAGCAGACAGGTTATGTCATTCATCAGCACTCTTATGAGAGCTTAGGTCGGCATTACGTGTTGATATTTTATGGTCAGCAGCGACAAGGTAAGCATAGCCGAATGGCTATAGCGCCAAACCTAGAAACTATCGCCAAAGATGTGGCTACGCGCCTACCTATAGCAGAGCTGCACCACATCATTGTATTAGGAATCGAGTTTATCGTAGAAGGGTCTGAGACCTTTATTGACATCGATCTTTTTATTCAGCCAGTAACCGCTATGAGCGAAAAAGAGCGTCAACTAACTAGGCAGCTACAGCGCTTAAATCAGCAAAATAATGGTAAATTAAAAGATAATAATAGCGTTAAGAAGCAACAGTCAAAGAGTCGAAAAACTGATTTGCCTAGCGTACAGTTAAGCCTAACCATTGCAGCTAATAAAAGTGAATCATAAAATAAACTTTAAGCTACGCTAATTATATCTATGCTTTTATATCCATAAAAATATACCCATAAAAAAAGACAGCCTAGGCTGTCTTTTTCATCATAGAAACAGTGGAGCTATTAGCGCTTATTTATCAGTGTCGTCTAGCGGATCACTACTGGGTAATAAGTCGTTATTAGCGGTATTGTTGATATCGACAGTATTAGTATTAAGATCGCTAGTATCTACTGTGTCCGTACGCAAATCAGCAGCAGGCTTGATCGAGGTCGTAGTAGCGCTACCAGTAGCGGTAGGCGTATTTTCACGAACAGACTCTCGCACTTTTTCTTGCGTAGATTTACTAGGCTGTATAGCTGATTTTGCTTTTGCTTCGTCTTGTTCTTTATCCATCTTATCTTGCATCTTGCGTAAGAAGCGAGCGGCAGCTTCTTGACCACCAAGACCGAAAGATAAAGCAAAGGCTACTGCTACTGCACCTAGAGTTAGACCAAAGGCTAAATTCACAATAGAGTCAGCAATACCCATGGCTTTTAGACCCATCGCTAACACTAAGCCCATAATCAATACACGAACGATATTAGCTAAGAATTGTGAGCCTTTTTCGGAGCGCTCAACCACGCCAGCGATAATATTAGCCAGCCAAAAGCCGATAAATAATATGATTGCACCCAAGATGATATTAGCACCAAAGGCGATGAACATAGTAATGATCGCTGAGATAGGCTCAAAACCTAGTAGATCAGCGGCGGCAACGGCAGCAAATAGCATAGCAAAGAAAACGATAGCGTAACCGACAACATCAGAAACGCGCTTATCACCCATAGTCTCTTGTAGACCCACTTTAGCAGGCAACTGGTTGATCTCAGTGTTCTCTAACAAGCCTTTGATGATATTAGCGACCATGCGTACCACGTAATAAGTAACGATCAAGATAGCTGCTGCCATAAAGATATTTGGCAAAGCTTCCATGATTTTGTTAAGCATATTAGTCGCAGGACGCGCAATCACTTCGATTTTTAGCGCGTTTAAAGCTGCAATAATCGTAGGAATAATAACCACTAAGAAAGCTAGAGTACCAGCAATATTAGGTAAGCTGTTTTTTTCACTCAAACCAGCTTTAGAAGCTAATTCTTGTACATTAAAGGTAGACACCAGATTAGTGACAATACCGCGTACGATTTTAGCAATGATATAACCTACTACAAAGACTACGCCAGCAATAAGGATGTTCGGAATAAAGCTAAAGATTTTATCAACCATATTGGTTAGAGGCGCAAATAAGCCATCAAGCTCTAATTGTCCTAATACGATAGTCAATACAATCAGTAAAATGAACCAATAAACCATATCAGCGATAGTGCTGCTCATAGGTTTTACGCCAGCTTGCGCGCTTAAACGCTCATCCATAGTGGTCTTAGATAACGCCGTATTAATAGCGGTACGAGCCACAGTAGCGATAACCCAACCGATAATACCGATAGCGATAGCAGCGATAAGGTTAGGAATGAATGACAGCACTTGACCGACCATATTGGCAAAGGGTGCTGAGATAGAGTTCAGGTTTAGAGTATTTAGCGCCGCTGAGATGGCTATAATAAAGATGAACCAAAAAACAATTTTGGAGATAATACCTTCCAAATCGTAAGATTTGCCCGTAGAAGAGTTCATGCGTTGATTTAAATTAACTTTAGCGAGCACATTACGTACCAATGCTGCGATACCTAAAGCGACTAGCCAGCCAATAATAAAAATTAGAATAGCACCAATGATAGAGCCAATCGGCCCACCAAGATAACCGTTAAAAGATGTATACATTGGATTCATCTTGTCCTCCCTTAATAGCTATGCCTCAACAGCGAGGTAAAATCGTTACCCTCTTTGAGCATGACATAAGCATCCATAAATAGTGTTTCATTAAATTATTTAATTATAAAATAGAGCCAACCATTATAAGCATGACAATCCATTGCACTATAAAAGGTGTTTTATTAGACATCCCTTTCAATTAACGTTTTGTTTTATCATTTATAAATTAATTAAAAACCCATCGAAGGTTATAATCAGTCATTAAAATAAATAATTAGCACTCTAAGAATATAGTTATCTAAAGTATTATTCATCAATGACAAAAAGTGACGTCTAGTTACTCATTTTCTAATCTGCTTAAGCTTAGCTGATATGATGTTGGGTTTAAAGATGTAAAGCTTTACCTAACGGCATCATTGTGTGATAACTTGTTATTTTAATGATAATTATTAACAAAAAATGTACATCTGAGCGTTAAATCTTGTCTTAAATTTAGTAGTAAACATGGTTACTAAAAGCAAGATTTGTTATGATGGCGCACCGGTTATTTATTACCACTTTCCCTATATTCTGAGAGTATTCTATGAAGAAAATCACTACCTTAACGATTGGTGCTTTAACGAGTGCTATGTTATTAGCAACAGGTTGCAGCACTAACAATGGCAACCAAGAAACGGCCGCCGCAAGTGTAGCGGTTACTGAACAAAGCCCGCAAACTGCAAAGGTCGGTTATAGCTTGGGTTATATGATGGCAGAGGGTAATAAAGACGCTATTGTAGATCTAGACTTAGATACTTTTGAGCAGGGTTTCCGTGATGGCTATCAAGGTAAAGATTCAGCCTTAACTCAAGAGCAGATGGAAGAGGTGTTAGTCGCGTATCAAAAAGAGCAAGAAGAGAAGTTTGTCAGTGATATGCAGACTAAAGCTGCTGAAAATACTGCCAAAGGTGAAGCTTATCTAGCAGAAAACGCTAAGAAAGAAGGGGTAAAAACTACCGCTTCTGGCTTGCAGTATAAAGTGCTAACCGCAGGTACTGGCAAATCACCAAAAGCGACGGACGTCGTTGAAGTGAACTATGAAGGTAAATTGATCGATGGTACCGTCTTTGATAGCTCTTATGAGCGTGGTGAGCCAATTGAATTCCCACTTAATCAAGTGATTGCTGGCTGGACAGAAGGCTTACAACTAATGAAAGAGGGCGGGAAATACGAGTTTTATATCCCAGCTGATTTAGCTTATGGCGAAGCGGGTAATCAAGGTATTGAGCCTAACAGCACTTTGATCTTTACGGTTGAGCTACTATCGGTAAAATAAGTTTTACTAGCGTCTTATAAATAAAAGCCTGAAAAAGAAGCCCTTATAACCTAGTTATAAGGGCTTTTCTTATGCAACGTAGCTATCTATTCTGTTATCTATAAGGTTTTTTGAAACACTTTAGAGTTGCGGCCGTTATGGTACTTCTCAAGACGGTCTTTGGGTAATTCACTGCTCTCTACTTCAGCAAAGCCTTGCTCCACAAACCAGTGCGCCGTGCGAGTCGTCAAAACAAATAATTTATGCAGACCATGACTACGCGCTTGCTGCTCCAAAAAAGCTAGTAAATCAGCGCCGCGGCTACCATTGCGATAGTCAGGATGTATCGCTACACAAGCCACTTCTGCTGCGCTTTCATCTAGTGGAATTAACGCTGCACAGCCCAAAATCATTCCATCACGCTCAATAACGCTATAGTTGTCAATTTCTTGCTCGATACGCTCACGCGAACGCGCCACCAAGATGCCTTGCTCCTCAAGCGGCGTTAATAACTCAATAAGACCGACGACATCATCGATATCAGCGCGGCGAATCTCTTCGTACGGATCGTGGCTAATCAAAGTTCCTGAGCCGTCGCGGGTAAATAATTCTTCTAACAAAGCACCGTCTTTGGCATAAGAGATAATATGGGTGCGATGAACCCCTTGGCGACAAGCACTACTGGCGCAGTGTAAGAAATAGTTTATTTCTTGGTTGATATCACGCTCGCGCAAGAAGCGATCGACTTCGTTGGGAATCATCTCATGTAACGGGCGACCTTTATCATTGATATCAGCCTCTTCTCCTAAAAAGATCAGCTTATCAGCGCCCAGCGCGACAGCAGCACTAAGCGCTACATCTTCTGCTAGCAAATTGAAAACCTCACCCGTTGCCGAATAGCCCATTGAACCCAAAATTACAATATGGTTGTGCAGTAAGTTATTTTTGATGGCATCGACATCTATCGAGCGTACCTCTCCTGTCATCTGATAATCCACCCCATCACGAATACCATAAGGACGGGCGGTGACAAAGTTGCCAGAGACGGCATCAATACGCGAGCCATACATCGGCGAATTAGCCAAGCCCATCGACAGCTGTGCTTCAATCTGCAAACGAATAGCGCCGACCGCTTGTAGGATACTAGGCATAGCAGCGCGCGGTGTCACGCGGATATCTTTATGCAAAGGAGAGGCGATGCCTACCTCTTTTAGGTTAGCTTCAATTTGCGGTCGTGCGCCGTGGACTAGCACCAGCTTGATCCCTAGACTGTGCAGCAGCGCAAAGTCATGGATTAAGGTGCTAAAATTAGGATGCTTTACCGCTTCACCGCCAAACATAATCACGAACGTCTTGCCGCGATGAGTATTGATATAAGGGGCGGAGTTACGGAACCAATGGACGTATTCAGGATTTATCTGTGGCATGGCGCTAGTAGTCATAGTAGGAACAGTAATAGTCGGTATAGTCGAATTAACAAACACCGCTACAAACCACCTTAGCAATAGTGAGGCAACTATAGATAAATATAATAGCTGACACTGAGCTAATGATTAGCAGTATGGCGTTAATAGACCATATAATAAAAGTGAATGATACGTTGACATTAATACTAAAAAACCTAGATAAAAAATTTATCAAAGGTTCAATATTTACCATAGCAAAAAACACCGTTATGAGCTATCTTTTTATTCAAGTAAACTTTAAGGTTTTATGATATACATAACCTAAACACGGGGCTGATGTGAGCATAATAGCTTTTTGTTATGCTAAGCACTGTTTGAGCATTTAATTAGCCAAGCCAAAAAGGCTTTTGCTCTAGCCTGATACAGAATGAGATTGGGCCATTATCCTTTATTAAATTAATATTTTATTGTGGTATCAACTAGGAAAGATAAACATTATGAAAAAAAGCAATCATTTCGCCAATCCGTTTGCTGCTTGGGGCGGTCATCGTTTATTTCATGTCGTGGCTGGAACGCTCGTTGGTGCAATGGTCGTCACCCAAGCTTCTGCTATGTTGCCAACGCCAGAGCCTGCACTCAATAGCAGTCCTGCCGCTTTGCAAACGGCCTCTAATACCAATAATTCAGGCTCCAATGCTCAAGCGGTCAATACTAAGATTACCGCCTCGCTTATCAGCGTCGATGCTAATGGCAACGAAGTTTTAGTACCAGTCACAGCTGACACTCGCCTACAATCTGGTAATATCTTGGAGTATCAAGGCTTTTTTACCAATACCAATGCCGATCGCGTCCGCAAAATGACGGTAACGATGAGCATTCCTGAGCAAGTCGAGCTGCTTGGCGGCGTTATGCCAGATTTTCCTTTTGCTAGCGTCGATGGTAGCGCTTTCTCCCGTATGCCGCTCAGAGGCAATATTAACGGTCAAAACCAAGAGATTCCGCTATCGTATTACAAAGCAGTACGCTGGGATATCGAAGGCGTGGGCCTCAATGATACGGTCATGGTGCAGTATCGTGCGAAGGTAAAATAAAGCTAAGCCTTAAATAAATGGAATTAGGTAGAACGCCTATACCAGATTATGTGGCGTCTTTTATTTGCTATCTGGCGGGTCCGGGTTCGGATTATATGACAGGGTAAGTGCTCATTATGGATGGTGAGCTTGTTTAGCGTTTATGAAGGTAATTTGTCAGGGCTACGTTACCGCTGAGTAGTTAATCTCCAAATTAGGAGAACAGATCAAAGTTTATCTAAATTATGTAGTGATATTTGTAATCTACTTTTAGTCCTTTTAAAGGAGTAGTTTTATGAGCAACGATGACCAAGACGCAATTATTATCGGATCGGGACATAATAGCTTGGTTTGTGCGCTTTACCTGTTAAGAGCGGGCTGGTCCGTTCGTGTTTTAGAGCGCGCTCCGACGCCCGGCGGCGCAGTTAAGACGCAAGAATTGACCGAACCGGGGTTTAGGCATGACTGGGCCGCGATGAATATATCGAACTTCAAGAATTCAGCATTCTACGCAGATTTCGGCGCGGCTTTGGAACGTCAAGGCGCAGAGTTTGTGACTGCAAAAAACTGCTTTGCTTCGGTATATGACGATGGAACCTGGTTTGGTGTCGGCACCGATACCGCAGCCAACGTCTCTCGCATCGCGGAATTTTCTGAACGAGATGCCAAAACGTGGCAATCTCTAACCGACAGCTTTGCATCACGCGCGCCAATCATTGGCGGCTTGATGTCCAGTCCGATGAAATGGACTGCGCTGAGCGGCCTTGGGTTCAAAGCGCTGCGCCAGCAAGGCTTGGACGGCACGTTCGATTTGATCCGCTTTATGCTGTCCTCGCCGCGCGACTGGCTGGGCCGTACGTTTGAGAGCGAAAAGATCCGCGCCGCACTGGCACCTTGGGGCATGCATGTAGATTATGCGCCCGACGTTGCAAGCGGCGCGATCTTTCCCTATCTCGAAGCGTTCGGCGATCAGGCCGGCGGTTTGTCGCTGGGTAAGGGCGGGGCAGATACCATCATCCGCGCCATGGTTGCCGAGATCGAGGCGCAAGGCGGGTCGGTGGAGTGTGACACTGAAGTGACGCGCATCTTTCATGAGAATGGCAAGGCCCAGGCTGTCGAAACCGCTGATGGGAAGCAGATTAGTGCAAACAAGGCCATCATCGCCAATGTTGCGCCAAAGGCGCTGGCACGTCTGACTGGCACTACCGGCAACGCCGACTACGATTCCGGACTTGACACCTTTAGGCACGCGCCCGGCACGGTGATGATCCACCTGGCTATGTCCGATCTGCCCGACTGGCGCGCCGGGTCGGAGCTGCGTGATTATGCCTATGTCACCATCGCCCCAACGCTCGATGCCATGGCGCTGGCCTATCAACAACCATTGGCTGGGCTTTTGCCGACAGAACCGATGATCGTCGTGGGTCAGCCCACAGCGATTGACCCAAGTCGCGCCCCTGCAGGCAAACACACGCTTTGGCTGCAAGTGCGGATGGTACCCGGCGAGATTAAAGGCGACGGCGCCGGAAAGATCAACGCAACCGATTGGGACACAGCACTGGCTCCCTTTGCCGAGCGTGTGCTGGATATCGTCGAACGTCACGCGCCTGGCCTGCGCGACCAGATTCTTGGCATGCGCTGTGTGTCCCCGCGTGATCTGGAGGCCGACAATCCAAACCTAGTGGGTGGTGATCAGGTCTGCGGCAGTCATCACCTGTCACAAAACGCGATTTTCCGCCCGGTTCTGGGCTACTCTGATGGCACGACGCCGATCGAAGGGTTGTACCATACAGGCGCAGCTGTTTGGCCAGGCGCAAGCACAGGTGCAGGTCCAGGTACATTGCTGGGCCGCATGCTGACATAAGGTAGAAGTCGTTCGTTAATTGTGAGCGCGGCATTAAAAAAGGGTCAGGCGCTGCCGCTAAGTATAAAGAACACTGGCATTACGCATGCTAGTGTTCTTTATACTTAGACTTTCTATCACTATTTTCAACAAATGCTAAGAGATAAATACAACAGAAACCAATCACTTTGCCCAACGACCTTGCCTAGCTACTCTGAATAGAGGCTCTGAGTTTTGTCGGCGATCAGTTGCTTGATAGCTAACATTTGCTCATTAGCTGCTTGCTCGCCAGCAGCTATTAGGGCTCGGCGTTGACTACTATCTAATGAGCTTAAGTGATCAACCTCTGGGATAATAACGATATCGGCACGATCACGCTCTAAGCGCATTTTAGCGCTACGGTTATTGGCTAAGTTGTTAGTGCTCGCATTAGCGTTGGCTATAAAGCTGTTTTCTAGTAAACCCCAAAAACTACTCAATGAGCTAATATTGGTTAAGGCGCTATTAAAGTTATCTGCGTTTTTATCTTTACTGCTAGGAGCGGTGACATCGACTGCGATGACAATATCCGCGCCCAAATCGCGAGCACTATCGACAGGAACTAAGCTTACCACACCGCCATCGATGTATTTTTTACCGACCTTTTCAGGAATACGCGGCGCGATAAAAATATTAGGCACACTGCTAGAGGCTTGTACCGCAAGGCCAGCGTCACCATTCGTAAAAACTTTTTTGGTTAAGCTATTTTTTTCAGCGGCGATAGCAGCAAAGCGCATAGGAAAATCTTCTATCGGCTGCTGCATCACTTGGGTATTAATAAAGTTTCTCAGCTTGAGGCCGGCTACAAAACCTTGATTGGATAAGGTAAAGTCCATCAATTCACTATCTGCGGTAGTTAAGGCCAGTTGCTCAAGGCGCGCCGCCGTATAGCCACTAGCATAGACACTGCCGATGATACTGCCCACGCTGGTACCGACGACCAAGCTTGGGGTAATACCATTATTCTCTAACGCTTTGATAACGCCGACATGCGCAAAGCCTTTGGCACCGCCGCCGCCCAACACTAAAGCTACGCGAGGAGTCGCAGGTGTTGATAGCTCCAAAGGCGGTACTGGCGTAAGACTATTGCAGGCACTAGCGAGTAAGCTTATAGTAGTGAATAAGCTTATTTTTATGAATGATGTAAATAGCTTGGAGCGATAAACCTTTAGGACATGGAGCATGGCAATCTCGGCAATAACAGTATCAAATAGCTTAGCATAATAAGCGAGCTTGTCAGCTATAATACTAAGGCTGTTGGTTTTATTGAAAATGATAATACGCGCTAAAATAAACGATTTATGACACTAAAGATACTAAGTTAGGATATTTGATGCCTCTCTCTGCGACCCCATCGATAATGCCCCCTGTCAATAGCGAGTCGACATCAGCGCTAGATATGCCGGTCTCGGCCTTAGCAGGCGTTGGCTCAAAAGTGGCGGAGCAATTGGCGCTGCTAGGTATCGTGCGCATTTTTGATTTGTTATTGCATCTGCCTAGAGATTACGAAGATCGTAGCCGGCAGGTCGCTATCAGCGATATAGTGCATGGACAATCAGCGCTCATTAGCGGTCGGGTAGTGCATATTGATAATAAGCGCGGCGGTATGACCGTCGTCATTGATGACGGCACTGGCACAGTAGGTTTGCGTTTTTTCAAGGTCTATCGGGGTCTTGCGCAAACGATGAGCTTAGGGACCCGGTTGCAGCTGTTCGGTGAGGTCAAGGTCAGCCGTTATGGTAAGCAGATTCATCATCCCGAATATCAGATTGTTAATGAAGGAGCGCCAGTTACTGATATCGGTTTGCAGCCTATTTATCCTACGGTAAAAGGCTTACATCAAAACAAACTGCGTACGCTAATTAAGCTGGCCTTGCAAACGGTCCGTAGCCAAGGCTTACCGATGACACTGTTTACGCCCGCTGATTTTGCGATGGTCGCCGACTTGCCTTTAGTACCGTTTGAGCCGTCTCGAAGTATTGAAATGGATGCAGAGATTGACAATGAGGATATTTTCTCCACGCTCGCTCGCAGTGTGCCTGATAATGAGGTGCTTAATAGTAGTGGGGTTAGTAAAACTGACCCTGCTCATTATCAACCTCAAGTTAATGCCATAGCATCTGGTCATACTGACCTTTATCAAAATCATAATGTCTATAATTTGTCGATATTTGAAGCACTGGTATTACTGCATACGCCGCCTACTTATACCGACGCTGGCCAGCAGTACAAGCTACTGACTCAGCTTACTGCGCGTACTCATGCTGCTTGTCAGCGCTTGATTATCGAAGAGCTAACCGCGCATCAGCTCAGTCTATTATATCGGCGTCAGCAATTGCATCAGTTTAAAGCGCCAAAGTGTAGTATTGAAAGCCCGCTTAGCGATAAGCTTTTTGGGAGTTTACCGTTTGAATTAACCGGTGCACAACAAAGAGTGATGAAAGATATCGTCAGTGATATGGCGACTTCTATCCCTATGTTAAGGCTAGTACAAGGCGATGTGGGCGCGGGTAAAACTTTAGTGGCAGCAGGAGCAGCGGGTTACGCGCTGACCAGTGGCTGGCAAGTAGCAGTGATGGCGCCGACTGAGATTTTAGCTGAGCAGCATTTGCTTAATTTCAAACAGTGGTTTGAGCCATTAGGTATCGGAGTCGGTTGGCTGGCTGGTAAACAAACGGCTAAGCAGCGCCGCGAGGCATTGGAGGCGGTAGCAGAAAACAACGTACAAATCGTCGTCGGTACTCATGCCCTGTTTCAAGAGAGCGTTGAGTTTGCTAAGTTAGGCTTGGTGATTATCGATGAGCAGCACCGTTTTGGCGTTGAGCAGCGCATGGCATTGACTAATAAAGGCGTCGCTGGCAGCACACCGCATCAGCTGATTATGACCGCCACTCCGATTCCACGAACGCTAGCGATGAGTGTCTACGGCGATATGGATACTTCCATTATCGATGAATTGCCACCCGGGCGCACGCCGATTACTACCGTCACTATTGACCGCAATCGCCGTGATGAGGTGATTGAGCGCATTGCTATCAATTGTGAGGCTGGGCGACAGGCCTATTGGGTGTGCTCATTAGTGGAAGAATCGAGCGTACTCGATGCGCAAGCCGCTGAAGCGACCTTTGAAGATTTGAGTGAGCGTCTAAATATTCGCATTGGCTTAGTACATGGCAAGATGAAAGGCGCGGATAAACAAGCGATCATGAAGCAGTTCAAGGAAGGAGCGCTTGATCTATTAATCGCTACTACCGTCATCGAAGTCGGCGTTGATGTGCCAAACGCCTCATTGATGGTCATCGAAAACGCTGAGCGTTTAGGACTATCGCAATTGCACCAGCTGCGCGGACGAGTAGGAAGAGGCTCGACCAAAAGTTTTTGTGTACTGCTCTATCAAAAGCCTTTATCAGAGACGGGCACTGAGCGCTTAAAGGTACTACGAGATAGTACTGATGGCTTTGTCATCGCGCAAAAAGATTTGGAGCTGCGAGGTCCGGGTGAGTTATTGGGTAAGCGGCAAACTGGTAATATCGGCTACTATCTCGCGGATTTAATCCGTGATGAAGAGCTTTTTACGATTGCTCAGCGCTTGGCTAAACATCTGATCCAAGACCCTACTCGCAAAGCTGATGTCAGTCAATTGATTCATCGCTGGATGCCTGAAGCTAGTCGTTATACCAATGCTTAATAAAAAGTTAAATAAAAAAGGATAGCCATTGCTATCCTTTTTGATCTTTAAATACTTAAGTGGACGAAAAACTTATTTATCTTTCTTGTCTTTTTTGTCTTTCTTTTCACTCTTATCTTTCTTCTCAGACTTCTCTTTTTTCGCCTTCTTTACCTCTTTTTTGAGATCTTTGAGCTTCTTTTTTTGCTTCTCAATCTTCGCTTCTGTATCTTTGATATCTTTTTTAAGATCTTTTACTTTCTCTTTATTAGCCATGAGTAACTCCTTGGTTTATGATTAAGACGATTGATTATCAACAGTCTTAGTATCATTACAAAATCAAAGTAGCCTAAAAATAAACTTCGCTACTCACTGATTAAAAAACCATGATGTTGTAATGGGTTTGTAATACCCTTATTGATAGTAGCAGATTGTCACAATAACTCAAGACCATGCTGTAGCTAGTGTGTAAGTTTTGTTAAATATAGCTTATAGTTAACATTACTATCAACTCTTTAAGATAATTAGGATAGGACTGCTATATAAAAATAAGGATATATAAAAACAAGGACGAGGCTATGAGAATCGATAAGCAAAGCAGTTTTGAAGACAAATCTTTTTGGTTACGTAGCTATGGACAATACTTAGCTAACCCAGTTCTTAGCGCTAATATTAAAGCGGACGTTTGTATCATCGGTGGCGGCTTTACGGGTCTGAGC
The DNA here is from genome assembly GCF_040371085.1 of Psychrobacter sp. AH5. Taxonomy (NCBI): domain Bacteria; kingdom Pseudomonadati; phylum Pseudomonadota; class Gammaproteobacteria; order Moraxellales; family Moraxellaceae; genus Psychrobacter; species Psychrobacter sp. AH5. Next base: position 2,627,353 of record NZ_JAMBMT010000001.1, on the reverse strand, counting down.
ACAGCCTATGAGTTTAAAAAAATAAACCCAAATGCGACAGTCGTTGTTATTGAGGCAGCAGTTATTGGCTACGGAGCTAGTGGACGAAACGGCGGCTTTAGTATGAAACTATTCGGCCTTGAGCCTGAGGTCACGGTCACGCGCTGGGGCAAGCAAAAGACCATTGAAGCACACCAGTATATGACTAAAGCGGTCGCGCATGTGCAGCAGTTGGTAGCTGAGCACGATTTTGATTCAGATTATAATCATACAGGTATGCTGCGAGTGGCTTATAGCGATAGGCAGCGCAAACGGCTTGATAACAGCTATGAGCTGTTCCAAAAGCTTGGCATCGCAAGCGATATGTCTTGGCTTGATAAAGAATCGCTAGCTGCTGAGTTTAAAACCGATAAATTCTTGAGCGCTACTTATGAGACTGAAACGGGTCTGCTAAATCCTGCTAAGCAAGTCAGGGAGCTTAAAAGAATTTGTCTAGAATTAGGGGTACAGCTCTATGAGAGGACGCCTGCTATAGATATTCAACAATCTCGTACAATCAAAGTTATAACGCCAAAAGGGAGTATTACTAGTGACAAATTAGTCATTGCTACTAATGGTTATTCTCATACTTTATCCGGTCTCAATCTTAAACGCCAGCAGCTACCGGTCTGGACTTATCAAATTATCACTGAGCCTTTGAGCAATGAGCAATGGCAATCGATTGGATGGCAAAAAAGACAAGCTTTTGAGGATAATAGGCATTTGGTACATTATTTTCGGCCGACAGTGGAGGGTCGTATCGCGATGGGCGGCGGCAGTATTGATGTCAGCTACGGCGATAATATGGACAAAGATAGTAATGCAAAGGCTTGGCAGCACTGCGAGGATCATCTCAAATGGCTGTATCCGCAATTACAAAACCTAAAGATAGCTTACCGGTGGGGCGGGCCTACCTCTGTTAATTTGGATATGACGCCAGAGATTGGTTATCTAAACTCAAACAAGATCATTTATAGCTGCGGCTGTATCGGTCATGGAGTGTCATTAACCCATCTTAATGGCAAGCTTATCGCCCAGCTATTAAGTGATCAAAGTAGCGACTTGACCGACTTTTGGATAGTTAATAGAAAGGCTATTCGGCTACCGGGGGATATTATCAGCTGGTGCAGCGCTAAAGTGCTTAGTCAAGGATTGAGCTTGGCCGACAAGTTTGATGAGCGTCATCTTTGATAGCGATTGATATTATTTCAATTAGATTCAGTAGCTTACTCAAAGATTTTTGACACTGAATATAGACGCGCAAGATATCTGTATTTATTGACGCGCTGATGAGATAAGCTACAATGTCAAAAATCTATCCGTATTTTTAATTTATTTTTTAGCCTAGTATTAGCTGTTTTTTAATAGTGAAAAGATGAGTAGTCGCCAGATATTCGTTATTGCGCTTATTTATAGAGACCGTTTATGAGTGACCTTCAAGATCCCAATGACAAGCCAGTAGTCGATGCTAAGCCAATCAATCAAGCTGAGCTACCGCCGTATCGTCAGCCGCAGATCGCAAGCACTAAGGACAAAATGCCAGCTTGGCTCATACCGGTATTAATAGCTATGCTAGTCATTGGTGTGCTTTTAGGTCGGTATTGGGGAGATGAAAAAGAGGCGAGTGTGGAGCCAGCAGTCGCTACTGAAACCTCGACGGCAAAGGCCGCTGATAGCGAAAATAGTGAGCAAGCGGTGCTATCTGTAGAAACTGTGATGCCAAGTCAGGATACTATCGGCAATACTTTGCGCGCGGAAGGTACTATTAGCCCTAAAGATACCGCCAATGTCAGCGCTAAGGTCAACGGCGTGGCTATTGAGCAAGTGCTAGTAGAAGAGGGTGAAAGTGTCAAAGCCGGTCAAGTATTGGCAATATTTGATACCGATGCCGCAGAGCAGCAAATACTACAAGCCGAAGCGGATGTCGCTGAAGCTGAGGCTACGCTAGCCAATGCTAGTGCTGATGCGGCGCGTGTGCTGCCACTTATCGATATTGATGCTATCAGTCGTCAAGAAGCCGATCGTTATCGCACCTCAGAGCTACGTGCTAGAGCTTCGCTACAAGCAGCAAAAGCTCGCCTTAGTAATCAAAAACTGAACTTAAACAACGCGCAAGTGCTAGCGCCAGTTAGCGGAGTGATTAGCAAAAAAATGGCCGAGGTCGGCATGGTGTCGGCAGGCGAGCCACTATTCACTATTATCAAAAATGGGGTCCTTGAATGGCAAGCCGATATCGATCCTAAACTCATTGGTGAGGTGAGCGTTGGCACCCCAGTCAAAGTAAGCTTACCCAATAATCAATCGGTCATGGGACAGGTCAGCCGCATCGCCCCAACCGCTGATAATAATCGCCAAATCACTATCTATGCTAGCTTAAATAAAAACTCAGCGGCGCGCTCTGGTATGTATCAAACTGGCGAATTCTTATTAGGTAGCGCGAGTGTACAAACGGTGCCTAATGCTGCCATCGTCAGTAATGACGGTTATGATTATGTGATGCTAGTCACTGATATTAAGACAGAGGATGGTAAAACTATCGGCCGTATCAAGCAGCAGCGCGTAAGTTTAGGCGAACGTCTTGGCGATAGCGTAGCGTTGACTGAACCGCTCCCTGTAGAGAGTCGCTTGGTCAAGCAAGGCGGCAGTTTTCTCAATGATGGTGACCTGGTGCGGGTGGTGGATGAAGAAAATAGCACCGCTAAGCCAGCAGCTACCGCTTCGCAGGCGCGCTCATGAATCTAAATGTCTCCTCCTATTCGATTAAAAACCCATTAGTCGCTATCTTGCTGTTTATCCTGCTTACCTTGGGCGGTATTTATGGCTTTATGAATATGAAAGTCCAGCAGTTTCCGGACATTGACTTGCCAGCGGTGGTTGTCACAGTGACTTTGCCGGGTGCTGCACCTTCACAATTAGAAAACGATATTGCCAAAAAGATTGAGAATAGAATCACCAGTATTGAAGGTATCAAACACATTCGTACCACTCTACAGACAGGGGCGGCGACTATTGCCTCTGAATTCGTGCTAGAAAAAGACATTCAAGAAGCGGTCGATGATGTGCGCTCAGCGGTAGGCGAAGTACAAGGCGATCTACCCGCCGCCGCAAACGACCCCATCATCACCAAAGTATCGACGGCTGGATTTCCAGTGATTACTTATTCGGTCGCCGCCGACAATATGAGCGTTGAGGACTTATCTTGGTTCGTTGATGACACCATTACCAAAAGGCTCTCAGATATTCCGGGCGTCAGCTCAGTCGGTCGTATCGGTGGTTTAGAGCGCGAGATTACCGTCGCTGCCGATCCGATAGCGCTCAGTGGTTTGCAGTTCTCCATCGTGCAATTATCGCAGCAAATAGCCGGTATTCAGCAAGATAGCTCAGGCGGTGAAGCAGAAGTTGGCAAGACCACGCAAACTATACGGGTGTTAGGCGCAGTAGAGCGAGCTGATGAGCTAAATGATTTGCAAATTACCGTACCGACGACAGGTACGACGCAAGCGCTTGGACGCTTAGCACAGATCACCGACGGCGCAGCTGATCCTACCTCTATCGCTAAGCTTGATGGCAAGACGGTAGTGGCCTTCGATATCACTCGCTCTCGCGGCGCTAGTGAAGTGGAGGTGATGCAGCTAGTCGATGCGGAATTAGCTAAGCTCAATGCTGAGATGAGCAACATCAGTGTCGAAAAGGTCTACGATAGAGCCACGCCAGTCGCTGAAGATTATCAAGCTTCGCTCAAGATGCTCATCGAAGGCGGTATCTTAGCGGTCATCGTGGTGTTCCTATTCCTGCGTAATGTACGCGCTACTTTTGTTGCTGCTGTTGCTTTGCCTTTATCGGTCATTCCGACTTTTTTGGCGATGTATCTGTTTGACTTTAGTCTTAATATTATTTCCTTATTGGCGCTATCTTTAGTCATCGGCGTATTAGTTGATGATGCTATCGTTGAGGTAGAAAATATCATTCGTCACTTGCGCATGGGTAAGACGCCCTATGAGGCGGCGATGGAGGCGGCCGATGAGATTGGCCTTGCGGTAGTGGCTACTACCTTTACCTTGATAGCGGTATTTTTGCCAACGGCGTTTATGGGCGGGGTGGTCGGTCAGTTTTTTCGGCAGTTTGGTTGGACCGCGGCGATAGCTATTTTTGCTTCCTTATTGGTGGCGCGGCTCATTACGCCAATGATGGCGGCTTATATCCTGCGACCAGAAAAGCATCGGGTCGAAAAACAAAGCAAGACCATGGACTGGTACCTCAAAGTCGTATCGTGGACGCTGCAGCATCGTTGGCTGACTATGGGCGCCACTTTGATACTGTTTATTGCCTCACTAACGCTAGTCAAATTATTACCGACGGCCTTTATTCCAGATAATGATATCGATCAGACGCGGGTGGCGATTGAGCTGACGCCGGATGTGGCGCTTGAGGATACTGAGCGCGTAGCCGCTATGGCAAGCGCGCGTATTTTAGCTATACCAGGGGTCACTAATATTTTTACCTCGGTAGGTGAAGCGCAGGCGGCGATGGATCCTAATTCTACCGGCGGCAAGTCGGATAATATCGGCAGCTTAGACATCGTCTTAGCGCCGCGCGCTGAGCGTCAGTCTAAGCAAGAAATTGAGCGCGAAATCAGCAGACTATTAGCAGAAGTTCCGAGTGCACGCTTTACCGTCGGGCTATCAAGCGGCGGCGAGACTGGTTATAACTTTTCATTGACCAGTACCAATCCTGAGGTGCTTGAGCAAACCGCCCAGCAAATCATGGCCGATATCCGCAAATTACCAATGGCAGGTGATGTCACTAGCGATCGTAGCTTACCGCGTCAAGAGCTAACCGTTACTCCAGATCGGCTAGCGATGGCAGATTTGGGCGTGACGACCCAAGATATCGCCACCACTTTGCGCATCGCCACCGTTGGAGATTACGAGCAGCAGCTCTCAAAGCTCAATCTCGATACGCGCCAGATTCCTATCGTGGTGCGTTTGCCTGATGTCGCCAAAGAAAACGTCAATCAGCTAGAGGGCTTATATGTACCTAGCAATAATCCAGCAGCTCAAGGCGTGCGAGTAAGCGAGGTGGCAAGCTTAGACTTCGGTACGGGGCCGGCGCAAATCAAGCGCTTGGATCGTGAGCGTGCTATTAGCATTACTGTACAGCCCGGTGATGGTGAACTCGGCGAGCTAGTACAAGCGGTCAAAAATACCACAACTATGCAAAACATACCGTCCTCGATTACTATTATCGATCAAGGGCAGGCGGAGAATATGGCAGAGCTATTTAGCGGCTTTGTCATCGCTATGTCAGTAGGTATTATCTGTATTTTGGGCGTTTTAATCTTGCTGTTCGGCAAGCTATTGCAGCCTTTTACTATTTTGATGGCGCTGCCGTTATCGATAGGTGGCGCGTTTGTGGGCTTGGTGATTACCAATAGCAGCTTGTCGATGCCGTCGATGATTGGCTTTATTATGCTAATGGGTATCGCTACTAAGAACTCTATTCTACTAGTGGATTATGCGATTATCGCGCAAAATCGCGGCCTGGCGCGCTTTGATGCCATTATCGACTCTTGCCGCAAGCGTGCACGGCCGATTATTATGACTACCATTGCGATGGGAGCGGGTATGCTGCCACTAGTCTTTGGTTGGGGCGATGCTGATCCGACTTTTCGTCGGCCAATGGCAGCGGCGGTATTAGGCGGTTTGGTGACCTCAACGCTATTGAGCTTAGTCGTTATTCCGGTAGTTTATACGCTAATGGATGATGTCTCGGCTTGGTTTAGTAAGTGGCTGGTACCGCATGGTAAATAGTAACCATTCGTTATAGATTCGGTAATAATAATGAAAGGGGTTAGTAGGATGTTTGAATTACTAATTTCCAATATTAAATATCAATTGTCTATTTTAGGTAATGATTGTTTTAACTTGCTACAAAATAAATAGATCATAAATTTGCTATAGTTAACATTTACTTATAAAAGCTTAGCAGATAGTAAGTATTATTTTATTTAATAAAAATAAATAGTGTATTTTTTTGAAATTAATTGAAACAACTCGAAAAAAGTATTGAATTCATTATGATATTACTTTAAGGTAGCGGTATAAACTTTACCCAATGTGACAACACTTTTACATTACAGAAGTTTGTATTGACATGCTGTAGGGGGTTTGATACCCTTTCAGCTAAAGTGGGAACTACCAGTCGTAGTAACTACAAAACATACTGTATCTTTATATACAAGTCGTTTTTACATCTAATTGAGGAAATCAAGATGAAACAGAAGTATCTAGCTCTAGCCCTAAGCGGCATTTTGGCGTCAATGGCTCTAACTGCTTGTGGTAGTGACAGCGACGAAAACTACATCCCACCTAACCCTAATGTTCCAGAGACTCCTGAAACTCCAGAGACTCCTGAAACTCCTGAAACTCCAGAGACTCCAGAAGTACCAGGCGGTAACAACCCTACTGATAACCCAGGTGATGCAGCAGAAGACGGTAACCGTGCTGAAAAATCTTCAGTAGTTGGTCAGCAGTACGTCCGTGGTAATGAATCTAACTTTGATAGAACTGCGGCTACTAATGGCGCGGCTGGTAATGATGCTAACAACACTGTTGTAGGTTTCCAAACTCTACAGAACAAAAAGATGACTAACATTGTTGTTGCTCAGTTCCCTGATGTTACTAACGTAACTAATGGCGTAGCCAACAATGTCAAGTACATCTTAGGTGCTGAGCCAGTATCAGTAGCTGATACTGATGTAAATAATACCAATTCTATTCAAAATGAAAATGATGTTGATTTTGGTGGCGCTAATGATGGTGAATTGAGTGCTATCATTCAAGTTCAGCAAACTTCAGCTGGTTCTGCAGCTCCTACTTATCAAGTAACGGGTCAAGAATCTTTCGTTAATGGTGTTAACAATCGTGTAACGCAAACCCCAACTGGTGGTTTTGATACAGATGGTGTAACTCCAAGTGGCGTTGTAGCTGGTGGTAATGATGTAAGAGTGTTTGGTAAACTTGCTACTACTGCTGATGAGACTGCTACTGGTTACTTCAATAGCCTTCAGTATCGTACCAAAACTGCTGCTGGTGCTGATGTAGCTATTTTCCGTACTGATGCTAACGATGCTACTAGTACAGCTATTACCGCTTTTGATCAAAGACAGCTTAAACTTAATAACGTCCAGTATGGTCGTGTTACTGGAGATCTAGATAATCTACAGCAAACTGATCTAGAAGGTCAGAACTATGTACAAGCTGATTTTGCTAATAAAGACTTCAATAGCAGTGTAGCTGGTAATACTAGCGATACTACTGATGTCTATTTCTATCGCGGTGTAGGCGAGACTACTCTTGCACAAATGGCTGCCTTAAGTGAAGGTACTTATCAGTACGCTGGTCATGCTCTAATGTATGGTATCGATAACAGCTATAGCGGTGGTCCTAGCGATGGCGGTAACTCGAATGCTCCAGCATTTGGTGTAAGCGGTAACGCAATCGGTAATTTCGTACAAGCCAATTATAACTCTGGTACTCAAAAGGTAACTGGTAGTATCTACAACGTTTGGGATAAAGGCGCTGCTAACGGTGCTTTAGAAGCGGTAGATTTAGTTACATTTAACGGTGATGTTATCGGTAACTCTGTAAAAGGTGAGTCACAACTTACTTATGGTCAGGTTCAAGATAGCAAGGGTTCATTCAAAGGTAGCTTCTTTGGTAATGGTGCTCAAGAGTTAGGCGGCGCATTGAACTCTGTTAATTCAGCTACAGGTTACGGCGATTCTAAGTGGGGCGGTGTATTCGGCGCTCAGCAGATTAGCCCTGTAGTTCCACCAATTGTTGGTGTACCACCAATCAACGGCGTTGAGTAATTCTTATTACTTAATTGATAAATTTATATAATAAAAACGACTACCGCTAGGTGGTCGTTTTTGTATCTAATGATTGACAACTTACCGATGGGAACGGTTATGCAATATTTGCGTTATTCTAGTGTGTATGGATCTTTAGCTGTAATTATAGGATGTACGAGCATGATAGCTCATGCCGCAAATCCACCATTAGCACCGCAAGACAGATCAGCAGAGACTTATGCCAAAGTTGCTGATGAATTAGTACGTCCAATTGAAGATAAGGAGCTGCTCTCAACGGAGTTGCCGTCAGAAGATTCTGGCACAACGATGACTAAGGAAGAAAGCATCGCTTATCTCAAAGATAATCCTGCTGAGTTCGAGAGGCTATTAGGTAATTTCCTTAGACAAGGAAATGCTGATGCATTAAAAGATTTATTACCCGTTTATGAACAAGTCCCAAATTACGATCCTTCTGTAGTCGACTGGGGTAACGCTATTATTGCCGCTAAGTCTGGCAATCTAGATGAAGCAGTGCGTAGGTATCGTGAGATCAATGCCAAACTACCAGAAGTGCAGATTTTGCGTTTTCAGCTAGCAATGGCGCTGTTTTATAATCGTCAGTTTGTCGCGGCAGAGTCTGAGTTTGAGCGTTTGCGTGCCGAAGCAAAAACTGAAGCTGATGTTAAGGTTATTAATAATTATATTGACGCTATCAATAAGCAAGGCAGTTGGGACTTTAATGGTTCAGTGTCTTATATGGATGACAGCAATATCACTAATGCTCCAGAGCAAGGTACTCGATTAGATCTGGGCAATGGTTCAGCACTTACTTATAATTCGCCAAGAGAGTCTGGTAAAGGCTTGAACTTTAGCTTTTATGGCGATAAGAAGTGGCTTAATGATAATAAAATATTTACCGCTGTGCATCTGAACACTTATGGTAAATATTACTGGGACAATAAAGCTTATAATGACATTACCGCTGGTATAGGTGCGGGTGTCGGCTATCAAAACGCTATTACCGAGGTAGAGTTAGTCCCTTTTTATAATAAGCGCTGGTATGCCCAAGGGGCAAACGGTGACGGCGATCTAAAGAGCTATACCGATACGACAGGTGTAAGAGTAGTTCTAAGTCAGTTCCTTTCGCCTAAGCTGCGTTACCAGGGTCTAGCGAGTTACTCAAAGTCAGATTATATAGATCGTTATGCTTTCAATGATGGCAATGATCTATTATTTTCTAACACAGCCGTTTATTTTCCTAATGGTCAGCAGTTTTTGACCTTTGGTTTAGATTACGCTACTAAAAGCTCAGATGACGAATCTCAAGCTTTTGATCGCCCAGGTATACGTGTCGGTTGGGGTCAGACTTGGCCGAAAGGTTATACTACTCAGTTAAACCTAGGCTATGCTGAGCGTAACTATGATGGCGAGGATTTCTTCGGTATCGAGCGTGAAAATAAAGAATATACCGCAGGTATAAGAGCTTGGAACCGAGCATTCTCGGTGCTTGGCTTGACCCCTAAAGTCAGCTGGAACTATAGTAAAGTCACTAGTAACTCTCCTTTTGAAGAGTACGACAAAAACGACGTTTCTTTTGAATTGACTAAAGCTTTTTAATTTTCTATTTTGTAAACTACAAAATTATCGTTGAGATAAGAGATAGTACCTATGCGCCGCCCTCTACCTTTGTTTATTGGATTGCGGTTCACCCGCTCGAAGAACGCGAATAAGTTTTTATCTTTTATCTCAGTAGTTTCTATGGCTGGTCTAATACTGGGCGTGGCGGCATTGATCGTTGTCACCTCAGTATTGAATGGTTTTGAACAAGCTCTGTCTAGTCGTATCTTAGGCATGGTGCCTCAAGTCTCCATTTATAGCTCTCAGCCTTTACAGGACTGGAAGCCCTATGCTCAGCAAATACAAGATAATGATAGTAATGTCATAGGCGCTGCCCCCTTCGTACAGGCACGCGGGATGTTATCTATAGCTGGTGAAGTCAATAGCACTATACTAAATGGCATAGAACCCAGATACGATCCAGCTGTTTCTATTCTTAAAGAAAACATGATAGCTGGCGACTTAGATAGCTTAGCGACAGCTAGCGGTAATATAATTTTGGGCAAATATACTGTAGATAAGTTTGGCTTAGAGCTAGGAGATGAGGTAAGTATCATCATCTCAAAGCCTTCTGATTCCTCTATCGGTATGACGCCCACCTTTCATACTTATACTCTTACTGGGATTTTCCATGTCAGTCAAGAGCTAGACAAGTGGATGAGCTACATCGCCATGGATGATGCCTCTGACGTCTTAAACCTATCTCATGGCGCGGTAGCTATTCGTCTAAATCTACAAGACGTATTCGTCTCCAAGCAATCAGCGGATAAAGCCTTAGCTAACGCTACTAATACCTTACAAACGCTATCTAATCCTCCTACTGGATTGAATTTTACCGCAGGAGACTGGACGCAAACGCATGGTAGTCTATACAGCGCTATCCGTGTACAAAAGACTATTATGTCCCTATTACTATTCTTAATTATCCTAGTAGCCGCCTTTAATGTGGTTTCTACTTTGGTTATGAGTGTCACTGATAAAAGATCCGATGTTGCAATATTAAAAACCTTTGGCGCCTCTTCACAGCTTATTTCACGTATATTTATGATTCAAGGTGCAGTATTAGGAGCTTTTGGCATAATTATGGGATTATTGCTTGGCTTGTTTTTATCTTTAAGCATTCCAAGTGTTTCCGCTTGGATCAATAGCACTTTTAGTTTGGGACTATTCGATAACTATTTTGTTGAAGAATTACCTTCTGATATACAATTGCTAGATGTAGTAGTGATTTTGGTGTCATCTTTAGCTATGGTATTACTCTCTACTATTTATCCTTCGCGCAGTGCAGCTAGGATTGAGCCTGTAAAAGCATTAAAAGGGGAGTAAAGTTATTTTACCTACTAAGTAAATCACCAAGGAATGTATTATGTATCCTCTATCCTTCAAACGGTTTATCGCTAGCTCTCGTCAGCCGATAGCAACATTATCCACGCTATCTATCGTATTTATCTCTATGGCGCTGCTAGGTACTATCAGCAGTCAGGCGGCGACTTATCTGCTTGTTCCTGATAACTCTAACGTTCGTTTTGAGATTGATCATTTCAATACCTCGACCAACTCAGGTGGCTTTTATAATTTGACGGGGCAAGTGGAGTACGATGCTCAAGCCAAATTAGGTAAAGTCTCTATAGTTATTCCGATTAATAGTCTTAATACCGGTAATATTGCCTTTGATAACGTGTTAAAAGGTGCTGATTTTTTTGAAGTTGAGAAGTATCCTTTAGCCACCTTTGACTCTACCAAGTGGTATTTTGCTGATGATAAGTCAGAGTCGCCAGTGACGAAAGTCGAGGGTAATTTGACTATGCATGGTCAAACTCATCCCATTACCTTGAGCGCTACTAAGTTCAACTGTTATTTTAGTTTTATCGCCAAAAGCTCGGTCTGTGGTGGCGATTTTACTACTACTATTGATCGTCGAAAATGGGATATGGGCAAATATAGCTTGTTAGGAATTACTGAAAAAGTAGTGTTAAAAGTACAAATCGAAGCGGCTAAACAGTAGTTTTATCTAAATCGTAGTGACATTAACGGCTGTTAAAGGATGCTTAATACTCATACAAGGCCAAGATTTAATGATGAGTCTTGGCCTTTTGATTTACTGCTATCATAGGCCATGAATAAACTTCACTAGCTAGTTTTATGGCTTTATTTTTATACTAAGTTTGTGACTAAACTCGTTAATAAGATTAGCTTTATGGATAAGCAATGAGTCAGATGTCTAAACAGCCGATAGCGCGTAAGCCCAGTACTTGGCTCACTGCTTTAGCTTGTCTAATAGTGGGCGGAGGACTATTGGGAATCTCCACTAACTTGGCAAAGTATGCGGTGGAGATTGGCCTGACGCCGTTAGCTTTTTTATTTTGGTCTATTAGTGGTGCCGCCATTATTCTATCGATAGTGGCTTATACGCGAGGTGAGCTTCTAGCGCCCAGCACACGTAGTTTTGAGTATTATATAGTCGCCGCGTTAGTCAGTGTAGCGGGCTCTAACTTGATATTTTTCTCAGCCATTCCTCATGTTGGCGCAAGTTTTGTGGCGCTCATTATCTCTTTGCCGCCATTATTGACTTATCTAGCAGCACTAGCTATACGCCTTGAGCGTTTTAGTATGCTGCGCGCTGTCGGTGTTTTCGCTGCCTTGGCTGGGGCAGGAGTATTGGCAGCTCGCAAGTTTTCAGCGCCAGAAGCCAGTGTGTTTTGGATTTTACTAGCGCTTTGTGGGCCGGTGTTACTGGCTATTGGCAATATTTATCGTAGCTTACGCTGGCCTGATAATGCTTCACCCATCGCGCTTGCTCCTGGTATGCTGATAGCTGCGGCTATTATGCTAGGATTAGTTGGACTGCTGCCTTCTTTTACTTTAGCTATTCCTACTATCACGGTGCTACCTGTTGGTTTGATTGTGCTGCAAGCCTGTATTTTTGCGGGTCAGTTTTTATTACTATTTGTATTACAAATCACCGGCGGGCCCGTTTTATTAAGCTTACTTGGCGCGGTTGGCGCGGTAGTGGGAGTGCCTGTGGCTATCTTTTTGCAAGGTGAGTCGCCCCCAGAAGGACTATTACTAGGCGGAGTATTGATTGCACTAGGAGTTGCGTTAGTGACTTTAGGCGGCATGAAAATGATGAAGACCGTTGAGAGTTAATTTAACGATAATAAATCTTAGCCGCCTCATTATTAAAAGTCTGTACACCATTTTTAAAGCCTGCCAAGGCTTGCGCATTAGTGCGAATCGCTTCTATGGCATTTTGGGCTTCTATGACTCCAAAGTAGCGTTAGCTCCTACCCTAATTTCGGTATTAAGTTTCAGTAATTTGGCTGCGTTGCTAGTAATCATATCGAACGCCGCTGCTAGCTGTTTATCGCTTGATAGCTGAGCAATATTGGCATACATATTGGCCATACGAAGCAGTGAAGCATCACCATAAGGGGTAAAAGCATTGAGAATATTATTGCTTGAGAGAGTAGTATTTACGCCAAGCTCATAGAACGGATTGGCATTGACGGTGCCTCTTGGAATTAAGCATTCATAGTCACTACCATTGATATAAATATCGGTGGCAGGCAGTACGATTAGAGAGATATCAGCCATTTTTAATAGACCTGCCATCTCGCCACGCTTCATCTTATCCATGGCAGATAACTTAGTCACATGACCAATAGAGACACGGCCTTGATAGCCTCTTTTCATAGTTTCTTCAAACAGTTTAGGAATACTCGAACCTTCTGGATCTAGATCAAAATCTAGATGGAAATCGACGTCAACGTCAAACTGCTCAGCCAAAGCAAAAATCATCTCGATATGCTGCTCAGGATTCTCATCTTTATACGGGCAACCGCCTATTAGGTTAGCGCCTTGTGCTAAAGCTTGCTGTAGTAGCTCATAGGTTTTGGGCTTAGTAGTTAAGCCGGACTGCGCAAAGGCGCAAATCTCTATATCGACAGCAAAAGCGTATTTTTGCTGCGCTCTCTTGATCGCCTGAAAGCTACGCAGCTGTGTTTTTTCATCGGTTTCGACAAAGGTGCGTAGACCAACCGTACCTTTTTTGATAGCCATCTCAATCACCTTTGAGGCGCGCTCAAAGACATCCGCTTCGGTAAAACCTTCTTTGGCTTTGCCGGTCTCATCAACCGCTTCTTGCAAAGTGCCTTTTTCGACCTTGCAGCGATCGAGAATACAGGCTTTATCCAAATGGATATGACTTTCATAAAACCCAGAACAAACGAAGTGACCTTTAGCATCATAGTTAGCCTCATTATAAGTTTTTAAAGCGTTCGATTGAGGGTTTTGATCCGTGGCGATAGCGTGATTAATCTTATCAATATTCGTAATCTTAGCGTCCTTTATACGGATATCGAATAAGTTATCGTGTGTTGCTAGGCGGGCGTTTTTGATTATGAAATCAGTCATTATTGTTTATTCCAATACGGTGTAATTAATAAACACGGAGAGAATTATGGTGAATAGTTGAGATATTAGGGCAATGATTAAGGCTCTACTATAGGCGATTATTATTTTTCGGTGGTTATTATGTAGAAGTAGCTAAAAAGTAATGACTATTTAAAGTAGCTTTAGATAATTTGTAGTAGTTTTTCAATTCACTTATATTTACAATCAATACATACAATTGGTTTAAAAGGTATCAAAAGTTATACCATTCAATACTATTAATAGCATAATTATCAACCGCTTAATCGGAGAGCAATCATGGATAGATTACAAGATATTAGCGTGCTGTTGGGTAGGGTGCTTTTATCGCTGATTTTTATATTTTCAGGCTTTAGTAAGATAATGGATTATCCTGGAACGGAAGCTTATATGGAGTCTATGGGTGTGCCGGGATCTATGTTAGCGCTGGTAATCATTGGGGAGTTACTAGGGGGTCTAGCTATCCTTGTTGGTTTTAAAACTCGTTTATTTGCTTTATTATTGATTGGTTTTAATATTATATCAGCGCTTATTTTTCATAGTGATTTTGGCGATCAAACACAGATGACTATGTTTATGAAAAATATAGCTATCGCTGGCGGGTTTTTATTATTATTTGCTCAAGGCGCTGGCTCATACTCGATTGATAATCATAAGTATTATTAGTTTTATTAATGACGCTAAGCCTCGCTATCATTACAGTAACGGGGTTTTTGTGATTAGGAATATTTAAGATTATATTTTGATTAGCCACACAATGAATAAGTCTGACATTATTACCTTATCTAGGTACTACAAATCTGCTAAGCTGAATAAAATTCATCTTATCCTAAAATAGTATCGTTTTTATTCATCTAATAGTTTGGGTATCATTCCTTCATACACAAATTTAGTTCGATATCAGCTAATGATATTGAACCACCCTATTAGATAAATAAGGCAGTATATTATCATGAGCACTCAATTTCATTGTTCTATTAAAAGTATTCCTTTTGATGAAAATTATAGCCCTGCGGACAGTACGCGTCTGACGACCAATTTTGCCAATTTAGCGCGCGGCGAGCAGCGTCAGGAAAACTTACGCAAAACGCTAAATATGATCAATAATCGTTTTAATGCTTTGGCGCACTGGGATAACCCAACCGCAGATCGTTATTCTGTGGAAGTAGAGATTATCTCTGTCGATATGGATATTGAAGGCAACGGCAATGCTTTTCCTGTGATTGAGACGCTAAAAACTACTATTGTCGATCATAAAGACAATACTCGTATCGATGGCATGATTGGTAATAGCTTCTCCTCTTATGTGCGCGATTATGACTTTAGCGTGGTACTCCCTGAGCTTCTTAATAAAAATTCAGCAGCGCCGACGCCCTCTTCTATACCAAAACATTTCGGTGTTTTGCATGGTAAGCTTTTTCAATATTTGTTGAATTCAGAGGTTTATAAAGCGCACTTTGATAAGCAGCCAGTGATTTGCCTGAGTGTTTCGACTAGCAAGACTTATCAGCGTACGGGTAATAAGCATCCAGTATTAGGAGTGGAATATAGACAAGATGAGTATTCACTAACGGATGATTATTTTCATAAGATGGGGCTAACGGTACGCTACTTTATGCCTGAAGGTAGCGCCGCGCCATTAGCCTTTTATTTCGCCGGTGACTTGCTAGGTGACTATACCGATCTTGAGCTCATCAGCGCGATTGCGACGATGGAAACCTTTCAAAAAATCTACCGTCCTGAGATTTATAATGCCAACTCGACAGCAGCGCAAGTATATCAGCCGAGCCTCAATTACCAAGATTATTCACTAACGCAAGTGGTCTATGATCGCGAAGAGCGTAGTCAGATGGCGGTCACGCAAGGCAAATTTACCGAAGAGCAGTTTATCAAACCTTATCAAGATATTTTAGAGCAGTGGGCGGCAAGTTATAAGACTGCCAGTCCAACGGTTAGAAAACGCGCTGCTTGATAGCCAAAACATAAAAAACCAAAATATAAAAGACAAACCACTATGACCACAACATTACCAAAATTACTATTACCAACCTCAACCGCAGGCAGCTTACCCAAACCGTCTTGGCTTGCTGAACCTGAAAAAATCTGGTCGCCTTGGGCACTAGATGGCGAGCAATTGGTCGAGGCCAAACGCGATGCGCTGCGAGTGTCGCTGCAAGAGCAGCTGCATGCTGGTATCGATATCGTCAGTGATGGCGAGCAGACCCGTCAGCATTTTGTTACTACTTTTATTGAGCATTTGGACGGCGTCGACTTTGCGCAGCGCGAAACAGTCAAAATCCGCGATCGTTATGAAGCCAGCGTACCGACCGTGGTAGGCGCGGTGAGTCGCCCCAAAGCAGTGTTTGTCGATGATGCCAAGTTTTTGCGGGCACAGACTGATAAGCCAATCAAATGGGCGCTACCTGGCCCGATGACTATGATCGATACGCTATATGATAATCATTATAAAAGCCGCGAAAAGCTCGCGTGGGAGTTTGCCAAAATCCTTAATGAGGAAGCGCGCGAATTAGAAGCGGCGGGCGTGGATATCATTCAATTCGATGAGCCGGCCTTTAACGTGTTCTTCGATGATGTCAACGATTGGGGCGTGGCAACGCTTGAGCGCGCGATCGAGGGCCTCAAGTGCGAAACGGCAGTACACATCTGCTATGGCTATGGTATCAAAGCCAATAATGATTGGAAAAAAACCCTCGGCTCAGAGTGGCGTCAATACGAGCAAGCCTTTCCCAAATTGCAACAGTCAAGCATTGATATTATCTCGCTTGAGTGTCAAAACTCGCACGTACCGATGGAGCTGATTGAGCTTATTCGCGGTAAAAAGGTGATGATTGGTGCGATCGACGTCGCGAGCAACGAGATAGAAATGGCTGAGCAAGTCGCCGATACCCTGCGTAAAGCCTTACAATTCGTCGATGCCGATAAGATCTATCCTTCAACCAACTGCGGTATGGCGCCTTTATCACGTGATGTAGCACGTGGTAAGCTTGCGGCATTGAGCGCGGGTGCGGCAATTGTGCGTCAAGAGCTGAGTGCTTAGCAAATCTTAACAGCTCCTAGCTTGTTTAAGCGTAGCGGTGGCCTCAGTTATAAGGGTACTTATACCTTTAAAATTTAATTATCGCAGGCTGCGTGCGTTTGATAGATAAGCTGTGATGAATTTGAGAGTGAAATTATGATTGAAGCTACCAATTTTAGAGAGGCTATGTCGCTATTGACGACAGCGGTCAATGTGATTACGACCAAGGGCGCATCTGGCGCACATGGGTTTACTGCCTCAGCAGTGTGCAGTGTCACTGACAGCCCGCCAACGTTACTGGTGTGTATGAATCAGTCGGCGCGCTCGCATGCTCATTTTGTGGATAATAAGACCTTAAGCGTTAACGTGTTAAGCGCACAGCACGAGCATATCTCCAATACTTTTGCCTCTAAACTCAGCTCGGCTGAGCGCTTTGAGCAAGGCTCTTGGACTGAGCTTGTCACAGGTGCGCCTATCTTAGAAGATGCGCTAGTAAGCTTTGACTGCGCCATCGACGATATTCAGCAAGTCGGCACCCATAGTGTGTTTATGTGCCGAGTGGTCGCTATCAAGCACTCTGAAACGCCAGATGAGGCTAATGAAAGTTTGGTCTATTTTAATCGCACTTATCATCAGCTAGGCCAGCCGCAGTTTGCTTAGAGCAGGGTATAATTTTATTATCTAACTATTCATCCTTAAACTAAATCTAACTAAGAAGCCTCAATCCCGTGGAACTAATCACTTTTTTAATCATCGGCGCTCTAGCAGGATTTGCCGCCGGGCTCTTTGGCGTGGGCGGTGGTACTATCATCGTACCACTGCTATTTATTGTCTTTACCCAGATGGGCTATAGCCCTGATAATGTCATGCATCTAGCATTAGGGACGTCCCTTGCGACCATTATTGTCACCTCGATCAGCTCGCTGATGGCGCATAATAAAAAAGGCTCTGTTATGTGGCCGGTGTTCAAAAACCTAGCGCCAGGCTTAGCACTTGGTTGTTTTTTTGGGGCGGGGATAGCAGGACTCCTTTCAGGCGTGCATCTTCAGCTGATCGTTGGCGTGTTTTTATTATGGGTCGCTTATAAGATGTTTTTTGGCGGTAAAAAGCAGGTAGGTAATAATTTTAATGATCCTAATAGTAACCTTGTATCATTACCATCCAAGCCTAAGCAATTAGCAGCAGGCGGGGTCATCGGCATAGCTTCTGCCATCTTTGGGATTGGCGGCGGTAGCTTAACAGTACCTTATCTCACCCGTTACAACGTGGTGATGCAAAAGGCGGTGGGTACTTCAGCGGCATGTGGCCTACCTATTGCCATTGCTGGCGCATTAGGCTTTATGTTCTTTGGCATGCAGCAAGACGTAAATGTACCTAATACCATTGGCTTTGTACATATCTATGCGTTTTTAGGCATTGCGAGCATGAGCTTTTTTACCGCAAAAGTTGGCGCAAAAGTCGCCCATATGCTCTCACCAGAGCTATTAAAAAAATGCTTTTCGGTGTTGTTATTTGCGGTGGGGCTTTATTTTCTTTATAAGGGGTTGGTTTAGGGGCGGCTTAAGAGTTTTATTATTGTTTGAGGAAAGGCTTAATTGACTATATAATATAGACTATAATCTATATTGTGGTTGTAATATGTGGACAGTCATCACAACAGAGCTATTTAATGAATGGCTGGAACAACAAGAGGACTCTATGCAAGAGAAGGTGCTAGCGGCTTTGGTTGTTCTAGAGCAACAAGGGCCAAGCTTAGGTCGTCCTTTAGTTGATACCGTGTATGACTCAAAGTTTACTAATATGAAAGAACTAAGGGTTCAGCATCGAGGTAAACCACTCCGAGCTTTTTTTGCATTTGACCCATTACGTCAGGCTATTGTGCTTTGTATTGGTGATAAAGGTGGTAAAAAGAGGTTCTATACAGAGATGCTAGCTATCGCAGACCAACAGTATGAGCTTCATCTCTTAACATTAGGAGAATCATCTAATGACTAAAACTCTACAAGAGCTATTAGCTAAGCGCTCTCAAGAGAGCCAAACTCGTATTCAAGAAATGGCTGATGAGTTGCTTTTAGAAAGTCAGCTTTATCGTATTCGTGAAGAGCTGAATATTTCGCAAAAAGAGCTTGCTGAAACCCTTGGTATCAAGCAACCGTCTCTTTCAGCCATAGAAAGTCGCGGTAGTGATTTGAAGATTTCAACAATGAAAAAATACGTTGAAGGAATGGGCGGGAAGCTGCGTATCGATGTTGAGCTGCCGACAGGCAAGCATATAGGTTTTAATGTTTAAAATATCAAAACTTGATGGTATTAAATAAATTTTCATACTCTTAGTCTACAACCAAAGCTTCAAGTCCTCACTAGAGACCTGAAACCTCAGCACTCCCCACCCAACCAAACGCTTCTAAAATACGCAGCCACTGCTCATCTAATCCTGCTTCTATGAGCAAAGGTTCACCGCTAACCGGATGACTAAGCGCTAACGTCCGGGCGTGCAACAGCATTCGCGTGCAACCATATTGACTGCGAAAAAATCGATTATGGCGTCCGTCACCATGACTAGTATCACCGACGATAGGATGAAACAGATGTTTCATGTGCCGCCGCAGTTGATGCTTGCGCCCTGTCTCAGGCGTCAAACGCACGAGACTATAACGGCTGGTGTTATGCTTTGTGGACACGGCAACCGGTAGCTCAATTTGTGCCAAAGACTGCCAATGGGTTACCGCCTCCTGCGCAGGTTTATCTAAGCTTGCAAATTTATCGGCGATAGCATCAGGCTTAAAGCTTAAGGCATGATCAATAGTTCCTTGCTCTGGCATATAGCCGCGTACTACCGCTAAATAGTTTTTAGCCACTTGCTGCGCAGTAAAAGCCTCACCAAGGCGACGCGCCACCTCTGAGCTTTTGGCAAAGAGCAACACGCCTGAGGTTGGCTTATCTAACCTATGCACCGGAAACACATGACACCCTACCGCATCACGGGTGAGCTGCATGGCAAAGCGCGTCTCGCCTTTATCTAGCCAACTGCGGTGCACGAGTAAGCCCGCCTCTTTATTAATCGCTACCAAAAATTCATCTTCGTAGAGGATTTCTATTGGGCTTTCGGTGCTACTATCTGTATTCATGTTTTTAGCTCAAAGCTTTTTTGTAGCAAAGTTCACGCTTATAGCAGCTCTTTACGTAGCTGAGCTGGCGACTTCGGCGATAGTAAAGCAGGCGCGACATCGAGTACCGTTTTTGCCCCAGTCTCACCTGCCTGGCTCATTTTATAAGTAGCGCGCGCATAAGCGACGAGTACGCTAGCGGTAAATTCAGGGTTACTACCAAGCTTAAGCGCGAACTCTAATACTTGCTCGTTTTGCTCATTATCCGTGCCGCTGACACCGCTACGAATGACAAAACCACCGTGCGGCATCTTATTGTGCTGGGAGGCTAGCGTTTGCTCATCGATAAAGTGCACGGTAGTATCGTAATCGGCAAAGTAGTCCGGCATAGTTACAATAGCGTCGCGCACCGTATCGGCATCCGCGCCGTCTGCTAACACTACATAACATTCGCGGGTATGCTTGTCGCGGGTGCTAAGCGTAGGGCGCTCGCCATTGCGGACTTTTGCTATCGCTGATTCTGAGGGCAGAGTATATTGTACGCCGGCCTTAACGCCGTCGACACGGCGCACCGCGTCTGAGTGTCCTTGGCTCAACCCCTTACCCCAAAAGCTGTAGGTTTCGCCAACAGGTAAAATCGCTTCGCCGTATAAGCGGTTGATAGAAAACAGGCCAGGATCCCAGCCCACTGATAGCATAGCGATTTTGTTAGCTTTTTTGGCAGGAGCATCAAGTGCAGCAAAATATTCAGGAATCTTGGCATGGGTATCAAAGCTATCAACGATATTAAATAAACTAGCGAGCGCAGGACCTTGCTCCGGCAAGTCAGACTTTGAGCCACCGCATAAGATCAGCACGTCTATCTCGTCTTTATACTGCTCGATATCATCCATAGCATAGACGGGTACGCTATCGTCAATTAAGGTAACGCTAGCAGGGTCTCGGCGGCTGAAAACACCGACTAGTGACATATCTGGGCTTTGCTGAATAGCGGCCTCGGCACCGCGGCCAAGATTGCCGTAACCGGCGATGGCGACTTTAATGGTTGTGGTCATGGTATTAGCCTTATTATTCGATATAAATTTTTATCACACGTCTACAAAATTATTTTTTTAAAATTAGGGCGTGTCTTCAATTCATCTTACAATGAACGATAGTACACGCCAGATAAAGCATTGACTTAAAATTACGCGCTAACTTCTCATAGCGAGTGGCGATACTACGAAAGTGTTTAAGCCTTGCAAACATATTTTCAACAAGATGACGCAGCTTGTACAAATAGCTATCAAACTCTGGATTAGGCTGTTTGGCATTCTTCCTTTTAGGAACGACAGGTATCATATTATGGCTGCGAGCTTTGTCTCTGATACACTCTGAGTCATAGCCTTTATCAGCGATAAAGTAATCTGCCTGTCCAATCATCTCAATCAATTCACCTGCAATTTGACTGTCGTGGACGTCACCCCCAGTGATTTTAAAATGGAGCGGATATCCATCGGCATCACAGGATAGGTGTATCTTTGTAGTTGCTCCGCCACGGCTTTGTCCAATTGCTCGCTCTTCACCACGCCGAGCTCCACTTGCATGCTGATGACAGCGAACATAGCTTCCGTCTGTGAATACCCATTCCGTATCAACTTCTGCTCAAAGGCTAAAAAAAAATCCGCCCATAAGCCAGTTTTCGACCAGCGGTTGAAACGACTATAGGCTGTTTTCCACGAACATAATTCTTCAGGTATGTCTCGCCAAGGCGCCCCTGTGCGTAGTTTCCACAGTATGGCTTCCATGATCTCTCGGCTGTTTTGAGTTTGATAGCAGCCGTACTTTATCATCGTTAATTGCAATTGATCCCAAAGCGTATCTGTTAATGCTTTTCTTGCCATAACTTGTATTTCTCGCATCGACTCAATAGATGCGGTATTGTAACTATTATTTAGGGCTTATCCAATTGAAGACACGCACTAGAACCTACTCAACGGTAACACTTTTTGCAAGATTTCTAGGCTGATCGACATCGGTACCGAGCATCACCGCCACATGATAGGACAATAGCTGTACTGGTACGCTATAAACGATAGGCGCTAATACTTCATGGACATCAGGCACATAAACTACGTGCAGACGATCCTCGCTGACCATCTTGCTTGATTCACCAGCAAAGACAAATAGCTCACCGTGACGTGCGTGCACTTCTTGCATATTGGCTTTGAGCTTATCAAACATACTATCTTTTGGTGCAAGCACGACGATAGGCATATCTTTATCAACTAGCGCTAGCGGGCCATGTTTTAGCTCGCCTGCCGCGTAGCCTTCAGCGTGGATATAAGAGATCTCTTTGAGCTTGAGAGCACCCTCTAAAGCAATCGGGAACTGCAAACCGCGACCTAAAAACAGACAGCTCTTTTTGTCTTCGAAGTTCTCACTCATCTTTTTTATTGCGGCATCAAGATGTAAGCTGGCATAGATCTGACCAGGAAGTTTATGTAGCTCAGCCAATAAACTAGTGAGACGCTCATTATCAAGACGTGCTTGCGTGACGCCAATTTTTAAAATCAATAACATTAACGCGACTAACTGAGTGGTAAAGGCTTTGGTTGAGGCGACTCCAATCTCAGGACCCGCTAGCGTTGGCAGAAAAATATCAGTCTCGCGTACCAAGGATGAAGTCGGCACATTACATAATGCCAAGCTGACCAGCCCCGTTGGTGCCTGCTTTTGGGTATCGCGTAGCGCTGAGAGCGTATCGGCGGTCTCCCCTGATTGTGAGATGCAAATTACTAATGAGTGCTCATTGATGACCGGATTGCGATAGCGAAACTCACTGGCCACTTCAACCGAGCAGGGCAAGCGCGTTAAGTTCTCGAACCAATACTTAGCGACCATACCGGCGTGATAACTGGTACCACAAGCGATCACTTGAATATGACGAATGCTAGCCAATTGCGTCTCGTGACGCTGCAAGAAGTCGGCTTTGAGCTGATAGACATGAGAGTCATCGTCAGCTTTACTCTCTAGCGCCATCTCCAGTGTGCGCGATACCGCATCAGGCTGCTCGTAGATCTCTTTGAGCATATAATGCTTGAACTCGCCTTTATCGGCGTTATGCTGCTGCGCGTCAATCTCATTAATTTTGCGACTGACCTCAACGCCCTCGGCATAAACTTTGATACTATCACGCGTAATCTTGGCGATATCGCCTTCTTCTAGATACATAAAGCGATTGGTCACGGGCAATAGCGCTAATTGATCAGAGGCAATAAAGTTCTCACCGATACCGACACCGATGACCAATGGTGAACCGAGGCGCACTGCGATTAGCTCATCTGGACAATCGACATGAACAATACCTAAAGCAAAAGCGCCGTGCAGCATAGGAATCACCGCGCGTACCGCCGCTAGTAGATCATTGCTTTGGCTATATAAATCATTGATGAGGTGCGCGACGACTTCGGTATCGGTCTGCGAGGTAAACGCATAGCCTTTAGTGATCAGCTCCTCTTTGAGCTCGCTATAATTCTCGACAATACCATTATGCACAACTGCAATTTTACCCGAGATATGCGGATGGGCGTTACGCTGTGCCGGCTCGCCATGAGTCGCCCAGCGCGTGTGCGCAATACCAATATGACCATCAAAGAACTCAGGATTAAGGGCTACAGCGTTAACTAATTCTTGCACTTTACCTACTTGACGCTCGCGGTGCAGCTCACCCTCTCGAATCACTGTCAGACCCGCAGAGTCATAGCCTCGATATTCTAGACGCTTAAGCCCTTCGAGTAAGATATTAGCGATATTACGCTCAGCGACCGCGCCTACGATTCCGCACATAGTGATTCCTTAGTTTTAATGTTTTAAAAATACTTTTATTAATTTAGTTAGGTTACTGTAGGCTGCGGCTTTAGCCCAGCATTTAGATACACGTTAAAATAAAAAAGAGCTGGGCTAAAGCCACAGCTTACGATAATTTTTTTCAGTATTATCGATTAACGCTAAAAATTATTAAGCAGCACCACAAAATTTGCCGTACTGCTTGTTTTAACTTGAGTTTTAAAGGCTTTTATTTATAAAGCTGACTTTATAGCTATTTTTTAATGGGGCGTTGAAAATTCTCTTTTTGCACTTGACGTCCGCGGCCTAAAGCTAGCGCATTAGCATCGACGTCTTTGGTGATGACGGAACCAGCCGCTACTGTCGCAGTATGACCAATGGTCACCGGCGCCACTAAACTAGAATTAGAGCCGATAAAGGCGTTATCCTCAATGATAGTCTGCGACTTGTTGGCGCCATCATAATTACAAGTGATAGTGCCAGCACCGACATTGACCTCGGTGCCGATAGTAGTATCGCCAATATAGCTTAAGTGGTTTACTTTACTGCCTTGACCTACGGTAGACTTTTTAATCTCGACAAAATTACCGATCTTGGTATTGTTCGATAATACGGTCTGTGGACGCAGATGGGCAAACGGCCCAATATCGACGCCCGCGCCAATTTGCGCTTGATCGATCACACAGTTGGGCTTTATGTGACAAGCATTACCGATTTTTGCGTTTTTAATCACGTTGCCCGCTTCGATATAGACATTGTCACCAAGCTCGCAGTCGCCTTCAAACACCACGTTGACATCGACGAACACATCTTGTCCTGCGCTAAGGCTACCGCGAATATCGACGCGGCTTGGATCAGCAAATTGTACGCCAGCCACTTGCAGATCATGTACAAGCTTGCCTTGCCATGAGCGCTCTAGGCTTGCCAACTGCTGACGGTTATTGACCCCTTCGATCTCAAAGGCGTGCTCAGGCTCGATAGCGGCAATAGAGATACCATCGGCTACCGCCATTTTGACAATATCGGTAAGATAATACTCATTTTGCGCATTATCGTTCGATAGCTTGGGCAGATATTTGTGTAGCAGTGCGTTATCGACACAATAGATACCGCTATTGATCTCAGTGATCTGTTGCTCATCGTCGCTAGCGTCTTTTTGCTCAACGATAGCTTCAATATCGCCGTTGCTATTACGCTTGATACGGCCTAGCCCAAACGGGTTATCAACGGTGAGAGTCAACATCGATAGACCCTCATTATTGGCCGTTTGTAATGCTGATAGCGTCTGAGAGCTCACTAGCGGCACATCACCATAAAGAATGAGACTCTGGCCTTCTTTTGGCAGCTTATCTAAAGCCACTTTGACCGCGTGACCTGTCCCTAACTGCTCAGTCTGCTCTACCCAAGTCAAGTCATAAGCGCCCATCGCCTCCTTAACTTGCTCGCCGCCAAAGCCATAAACCACAATGGTCTCATCAACCGTCAGATGATGGCACGTGTCTAATACATGACTGAGCAAAGGTTTGCCAGCTAAGGTTTGGAGCACTTTTGGCTTAGCCGATTGCATACGTGTGCCTTTGCCAGCCGCTAAGATAATTACCGATAAGGAAGAAGTCATAGTCGCTCAATAGTTGTAACAAAATATATTATTAGATTATAGCCTAAAGCTTAGCAAAAATCACATAGGCTTTGCAGCCGTTGTGGCTTTGAATGTACATAAAGCGGCGTGTTAGGAGAGGCTATAGCATTATTCCTGCCATAACAATAAGCCAGACGATAGCGGCCATAATACCTGCGATGATATCATCAAGCATAATACCCAGCCCGCCAGCCACCTTTTTATCTGCCCAACCAATAGGCGGCGGCTTGATAATATCAAAAAAACGAAACAGAACAAAAGCAATAATCAGCCCAAAAATAGCGATAGGCTGGCTAATGTCTTGCCAAAAGCTTGTGGTGCTAACGCCTAAATAAGAAAAGGGTAGCAGGGTAATCCATATACCCGCCCACTCATCCCAAACGATATGCGGATCATCATGCACGCCCATTAGATTTGAGGCATGACCACAAATTTTATTACCGACAAGACAGGCAACAATAGTAATAATAGCAAAAGGTACAAACCCTAAGCTCAATAAAGGTATAGCGACGATAAGGCCGCCAAGCGTTCCCCAAGTACCCGGTGCGCGTTTTGGCAGACCGCTACCTAAACCAAGTGCCAACCAATAAATGATTTTATCAAGCAAACTTGCCCCTGCTGGCAGCGGTGGGCAGTCATTGGCTTTGCTAATGTCAGGTTTATGATGGTGAGAGTTGGGAGAGTCATCAGTCATGGGCTAACCTATAAAATGTTGGTAACCCGTAAGCTTGGGTAAACTAGTAAAAGGGGCGGGGTGCTTGGCGCTGAGTGCTTGATGATTATAAAATAAATGTGGCGGCTTACCGTTGCTAGTATCTTTGTCATTAGCCACAACCTCACCAATACAAGTCACTTGCGTATTAGTTAAAGTAGTAGCAGGCGGTTCGATATCAGCAGGTAAAGTAAAGGCTAGCTCGTAATCATCGCCACCTGTCAATTGACATAACAAGCGCTCAGCTTCATCAACAGCGGCTAAAGGCTCGCTAGTCGGTAGCTTATCTATATCAAGGCGCATACTCACACCGCTCTGTGTGCAGATATGACTTAAGTCTTGATACAGACCATCTGATATATCTATCATCGAGGTTGCGCCAATTTTGGCTAGCGCAGCTCCTAAGGCGATACGCGGCGTTGGCATATGCAAGCGGTGCGCTAGCTGTTGTCCGGTGGTGTTATCAGCACACTTTAACGCATAAGCGGCATCACCAAGCGTGCCTGAGACATAAACCTTATCACCGACTTTCGCGCCTGAGCGATAGATGGCTTTTGTACCTGACGCTAAAAAACCTTGCGCGCTGACGCTTAATACTAAACTATCACTGCGCGTAGTATCGCCGCCAATTAGTGTTACCCCAAAGAGCTGGCAGGCGTGAAATAGACCTTTGGCAAAGTCGCTAAGCCATGTCTCATTCGCTAGGCGCTCAGGTAAGGCTAGCGCTAATAAAATACTATGCGGCGCTGCGCCCATAGCGGCGATGTCTGAGACATTAACCGCGACCGCTTTATAACCAATATGAAAGGCCAGCTCGCCAACCTGCTGCCAATTGGCGCTAAAATGCCGACCTTGTACCAAAGTATCTATGCAACTGACCAAGCGCGCGCCCGCTGGCAAAGATAGCACCGCGGCATCATCGCCGATGGCTTTTTCGATGCCTGTCGCCGCGCCGTTAAGCTTAGATTGCTCGGCTTGTAGCTTTAAGAATATGCGCTCAATCAGCTCAAATTCGTTCATAGTTAGTCTTTAGTTTCAGCAGTGTCTTTAACTGCCTTTTCTACTACCTTTTCAGCTACAGTCGCTTGTTCAGCTGCCGCTTTTTTAGTCGCTTGTTTGGTAGCGGTTGCAGAGGGTTTATTACGTTTGACCCCAGTCTTATTAGCACTAATACGCGGCTTGTTAGAAGCGGTTGGCTTATCGGTAGTATTAGTAGTACTAGCTGTTTCAGCGATATTTGGCTTTTCAGTAGCTTGGTTTTTGCTAGGGGTCTTTTGTGAGGTGCGTTTATTGGCTTTGGTATCAGCATCAACCTCAAGCGCACGTAGCTCAATGGCGAGTCTATCGAGCACCGCATTAATCAATTTGTGCGCGTCAGTAGCACCAAAGTGATTATTGAGCTTCATCGCCTCATCGAGCACTACCTTATAAGGAATCTCAAGGCGGTTTTGTAGCTCATAAGCGCCAATCAGTAGAATCGCGTGCTCAACGGTATCGAGCTTGTCAACCGTGCGATCAAGGTGCTGCTCAATCAAGGTATCGAGCGCTTCAATTTGCTCGGGGATATCGCGCATCATCTCATGATAGTAGCCAATGTGTACGGTATGCATCGCATTAGTGGCGCGGGTACGCGCAGCGATGTCATGCGGAGCGTTATCCTTCCAGCCAAGCTTGCCGGTGGTATCAAAACGGCGATCCGTCACTAGCCACTCATAGAGGCCTTGCATAGCAAAGCGGCGAGCTTTTCGTACGGCGGTATGGCTAGTCTTATAAGTCGACTCGCTCATATCGAAGTGCTGCTCGTCGCTGCTACCTAATGGCTCATTAGGGTTGGCATTGTGTTGTGCCGTTTTTGCATCATTAATGGCGCGTTTGAGTTGGTCAGTCATAAGAGGGTAGTACCTAATTTTTAAATAAGGGAATTAAACAATCAATAAAACATCGAGTAAGCTGTTAAATAGTAGTCGATTGGCAAGTTGCCAATCCGTGGTAAAGCTTGAGCGCCATAATAGTCAATTACAGCGCTATTTAAAGATTAAAAATTACTGCTAGCTACCTTTAAAGCCTTTTATTCATCATTTGACAAAATGACATTTAATTTATTTAGAATTAAGCGTCATCACTATCGTCATAGTCGTCATCGATATCTAACTGTGACAATACCGCTAGCATCTCAAGCACTACCATCGCCGCCTCAGCGCCTTTATTACCGGCTTTGGTGCCAGCGCGTTCAATCGCTTGCTCGATGCTGTCAGTGGTCAAGACGCCGTTTGCAACTGGGATATTATAATCGGTGGCAACCGCGCTCAAACCTTTGGCGGATTCGCTAGCGACAAAATCAAAATGCGGCGTGCTACCACGAATAACCGCGCCTAGTGCGATAATAGCGTCAAAACGATCGGACTCAGCGGCACGCTGCGCCACTAAAGGTAGCTCATAGGCTCCCGGTACGCGAACTACAGTAATATTGCTGCCTAACACGCCATGACGCAGTAGCGCATCGATAGCGCCATCGACTAAAGACTCCACCACAAAGGCATTAAAACGTCCGACCACGATACCGATACGCGCGTCCTCATTTTGATGCAAGTTGCCGTCGATATGAGTAATATCATTGCGCTGCTGTTGTAAATTTGACATAGAGCTATCCTTTGATTTTATTAATTGTTGGTTGCTGATTAAATATAGTCCGTTTGGAAGAAAATCGATACGCTAATATTACCGTGCAGTTGGTACAAATTTTCCTTACGTGCTGTGTCTACGCCGACAGAGGCTGCGCAACCTATATTTAGGAAAGTATCCCAACCGCACTATAGCGGTTTTAGAATGACTCAACTATAGTAAAACGAGCTAAAATAAGTCGTTGACTATGATAGCATTTTTTCGTGATGAATTTTTACTTTAGCAGTATTTTATAAGCGCATCTCAATGCCGCGCGTGGCCATATACTCTTTGGCTTCTTGTACCGTATATTCGCCGAAGTGAAAAATACTAGCGGCGAGTACCGCATCGACGCCACCTTCTATCACACCATCGACTAAATGCTGCAGATTACCCACACCGCCTGAGGCGATCACCGGAATATTGACTTGGCTGGTAATCTGCTGCATCAGCGCTAAATCATAGCCCTTTTTGGTGCCATCACCATCCATTGAGGTCACCAGTAGCTCACCTGCGCCAAGATCGCTCATTTTACGCGCCCAAGCCACCGCATCGATGCCCGTTGGCTTACGACCGCCATGGGTGAAAATCTCCCAGCGCGGCATAAGGATGCCATTGACCTCTACATCAGCAACGCGCTTGGCATCGATAGCGACTACAATGCATTGATTACCAAATTTCTGCGCGGCATCGAAGACGAATTCTGGGGTAAAAACCGCGGCCGAGTTAATCGCTACTTTATCCGCGCCAGCATTGAGCAAATTACGAATGTCAGCGATTTTACGTACACCGCCGCCAACCGTTAGCGGTACAAACACTGTTTCTGCCATACGCTCAACGGTATGATAAGTGGTATCGCGCGCATCGCTAGTGGCGGTAATGTCCAAAAAGGTAATCTCATCTGCGCCTTGCTCATTATAGCGCTTGGCGACTTCGACAGGATCGCCAGCATCTTTGATATCGACGAATTGCACGCCCTTGACCACCCGGCCGTTATCGACATCTAAGCAGGGAATGATACGCTTTGCTAACATAGGGTCTTTCACCTTATAATCAATTCATTCAAGGCGCTAGTCTAGCAAAATCACCGCTGTATCAGGCAGATTTTCGTCAAATTTATACGCTTTTCGTCAAAGTTTGCTCAGACATCGTATAATTAGCGCCATAACTATCAAACCAGCTACTATATTTACCTTATTTCTTTATTTTATCTATTGCCACAAGTGAGATGTCATGTCTGTCTATACCCAGTTAACCGATGATCAATTTGCCGCCTTTTGCTCAAGTTTTGGCGTGTCCTTTATCCGCGCCATTCCTATTACCCAAGGCATCAAAAACTCGAACTGGTTTATTCAGACCACTGAAGATAGCGAGGGTGACTACTCTTACGTCTTTACTTTATTTGAAGAGCGTCCACCGGAGGACATCGAAAAAATGGCGGTTATTCTTAATCAACTAGATGGCAGATTACCTGTCGCCGCCCCATTAGCTTTAGTTGAAAACGATGATGATAGTAAAGAGCAGAAACGCTATGTCATCCGCTATGAAGATAAAGCCATTACTATCGTACCTTGCTTGAGCGGCGAGCATCCTAAGCAAACCACGCCGGCGATGTGTCATGAGATTGGCGCGGCGCTCGCGATGTTGCATGAGACCTTACAAGGGTTGCAACCGGCGCAGGATTATGGCGTACCGCTATATCCATGGAGCGATGTGCGCGATCGTGAAATGCAGTTTATGCCAAGCGATGAGGCCAAATTGATGAGTGATATTTGGCGCGCGTATACAGATTTGCCTTTGACTAAGTTACCTAAAGGCTTATGCCATCTCGATATGTTCGCTGATAATACCTTGTGGGATTTGACTAAAGACAATGAGAAATTAACCGGTTTACTCGACTTTACTGAGGTCAGCGTTGAGCATTACGTGATGGATATCGCCATTACTATTAATGACTTTTGTACTACTTGGGGCGATGCGGAGCAAGGCGAGTCGGTTGAGTTTGATCGGCAAAAAATGAGCGCTTTTTTGCAAGGTTATGAGTCCAAACGCGCGCTGACTAGTGATGAAAAAAGCGCAATGTCAGTGATGCTAGCCAAAGCGGCGGTGATATTTTGGCTACTGCGCCTAAACGTCATTTATTACAATCGTTCTGAGGGGCGTACCGGCGACAATATTATGGTCAAAAACCCTGATCTTATGAAGCGCCTGGCCGCCTATCATTGGGCGCAAGTCGAAAAAGCGCAAGATAGCGTCTTTGTGTTAGAGCATACGCGTTTTGATGACGATAATAGCGATAACGAGATCGAAGACTTTAAACTCATCGGCGTGTTTGTAAGTCTAGAGCAAGCACAAGCAGCGATTGCGCAATTAAAATCTCAGCCGGGCTTTAAAGACTATCCTAACGGCTTTCATATCGATGAATATCCATTAGGACACATTAACTGGTTCTCAGGGTTTGTGGTTTATTAAATGAGCTATCGAGTTTTTGGTCTAAAAAAACCTATTACTCTGTAAAAGCTATACACTAAGCTATCAGCTGCTATTTTTAGCCTCACTACTACAAATCACTATGATGTATCACCACTATAAGGGCATACAAACAGTGACATTACTAGTTATCAAAACCTTGGTTGCAAGGGGCAAAAGCTCTTTAATTAATGAGCTGCCATGGACTAGCCGTGCGCTGGATAAAAACTCAATACTTAGCCCTCCAACTCTTCACGCTACACCCTCTAAGGATGACCCTATGACTGAGCAAGTCGACAACTGGCACAAACTGGCGCGCTATGATACCAATATGCAAGGCGAGTTACATGCCAATCTGCTGCGCAATAACGGTATCACCGTGTCATTGCAACCGCTAAGCGCTATTCCTGGCATGAATTCAGGCGTAGTATTGTGGGTAGAAACAAGCGACTTAGCGCAAGCCCAGCGTATCTTAAGTGGTGTTAAAAACGATGGCGAGGCGTTACTTAGCACTATGAGCGATGCAGAATTGGGTATCGTTCCAGATACGACAGCTAATAATGCCAATCCAGATAATCAAGGCGGTAATCGATAAATGTGTCAGCTTTTAGGAATGAACTGTAATACCCCAACCGATATCGGTTTTAGTTTCGCAGGTTTTCGTAAGCGCGGCGGCATGACCGACAGTCACGAAGATGGCTTTGGCATTGCTTTTTTTGAGCGTAGTGAGTGCGACTTGCAAAATGACTCTACGGGCTTGCGTCTGTTTCATGATAACCGTCCGAGCCACTTATCGCCTGTGGCTGATTTGGTCAATCATTACCCGATCAAAGCGATGAATGTTATCGCTCATATCCGTAAAGCCACTCAAGGGCAGAACTGTCTAGCTAACACTCATCCCTTCGTGCGCGAGGTTTGGGGCGAGCAGTGGGTGTTTGCGCATAACGGGCAGATGAATAAAGCCTTTATCGAGCGCTGTCGCCGTTTACAAGACAACGGTAACGCTGAGTATTGTCAGCCCGTCGGCTCTACTGATTCTGAGATGGCGTTTTGCTATTTAATAAACCGCTTAAAAAGTAGCTTTAAATCGCGTCCTGATGATAAGACGCTGTTTAACTTTTTGACCACCCAATGCCGCTATCTGTCGGCGAATGGGCTATTTAATTGCCTAATCTCTAATGGGCGCTGGCAACTGGCTTATGCCGGTAGCTTATTATTTTATCTCACCCGGCAAGCGCCCTTTGGTGAGGCAAAGCTTGCTGATGATGATTTAGCGATTAACTTTGGTGATGTCACTACCGATACCGATAAAGTCACTATACTAGTCACCGTTCCTTTGACAGAAAATGAGAAATGGCAACAGCTCGCGGTCAATGAGTGCTTGATATTTAAAGACGGTGAGATCTTATTTAAAGACAGTCCGAGCCAGCGCAAGTTTTTGACCATTGAGGAAGGGATTGCGATTGCAAGATCGGTTGGGGCGAGTGTTTAGACGGTTAGACCAAATAAACCCCACAGCATCTCTTAAACTTCTCACCCGAGCCACAAATACACGGCTGTTTTTGACTGACACTCATAGCCGTTGTTGGGTCTAAAAAGTACCAAGTGTCACTATTAGCCTTATCTTTCACTTTCACAAAAGTAGAGCGCTCATGATGCGCGGCTTGTGCTCCGTTAGGAGCCGTGTAGTAAGCTTTAAACTCAACCTGCGCCTGACGTTTACCGAGTTTTGGGGTGTGCTCTACAATCTCTAATCCCGCCCAAGGCGTCTCGCGTGCCCATTGCTCAATTGCCTCGATATCAAGCAAAGCCTGCTGCGCGGGCAGGGTAGTGTGGACGATATATTCTGGCAAAACCTGTACAAAGGCACTATAACGCGTGCGCATCAGACGCTCTGCAGTTTCGGCTTTACTTATACCTTGATGATAAGGCTGGCAACAGTCGCTATAGACTACTGGTTGGTTTAAAACTGGACTAGCCAAAAAAGCAGGTTTTGCTGAGACTTGGCAAGGACATAGTTGCATAATTTATCCTGATGACAATTAATGATATCTAACCATTTTAACGCAAATAATCTTCTAATAAGTCTGGCAATATACCCACCTTTAACTGAGCCCACGGCGCAGGGTCATATACTTGCTGCCAAAACTCTGTAACAGGCGGCGCAAAATAGACAAGCAGCGCTATCAGTCCATAGAGCAGTAAATACCACCATTTATCCTTGTGCTGATAAAACTTCATCGCTGTCCCTGCTGAGCGTTTCATTTTCATGCCCATCAAATTGACGCTATACAGCTCATCTAGAGCTAAATGCACCATCGCTCCGCCGAATAAAAACAGCCCAAAGAACCAACTCGCTGTCAAAGCATTACCGAGCACATAATAGCTCAAACTCACCGTAGCTAAGCCCAATACCGCCATATAAGGCACCGAGTGAATAATACCGCGGTGTACCGTCATGCTAGTAAAGATATTAAACACCACATAGCGCATAAAGCCATAACCGGCCAGCCATAAAGCGATCAAAGATAATAAACTTAGCTCATTGCGCCAATGCATCACCAGCCCAAAGGCAAACACAAAAGAAGTGATATTAAAGCCAAGTTTGATCGGGGTGGAATTATCAGAGTCCAAATCAGGCAAGAGGCCGCCTATCGTTCCAAGCGCCATACACATCAAAAAACCTGAGTCATTGATTAAACCCGCTTTATAAACCGTCAACGCCATGATGCCACTCACTGCAAAAGCGCCATTTAAGTGGGTATTAAAATTTGCCATAGCTACTCTTATAATGTTTTGAAAAAAGGCGCTTATCTCTGCTGAATAAACCTACGCAGCTAGTCGCAAAAAAGCGCTCTATGATACCATAGGCTCATCTGCTATAGGCTTTAAGATACTTACGATGACGACTTTAACTATGACTACTAATGATTCCATGAATAACGATTTTTCTAATGCTCACTCTGATAATTCGCTAGATGGCAGCTTTGCGCAGATCAATTGGCAAGCCCCTTGGTTATCTCATTTAAAGCAATTAAATTATCTAAGCGCAACTATAAAGCAACTAAGTGATGATGAACGATATGAGCAAGTCGCTAGTTCTGATATCGATAGTGAGTTTGCAAAAGATGCTAGGCAAATAGATATTATCGCCGCAGTCTTAAATCAGGCTTTAAAACAACAAAGCGAAGCTAACAACAGCTCGCTGCCAACTACTAAGCCCATCGCCGATAATAACCCTCAAGCTTTAAAGTTTGTCTCACAAAATGCGCTACCAGAAGGCATGGGCTACGAGCAATTTATCGGCACGACTGGTCAAATTCCGACTCGTGATAATTTGCATGATTTATTTAATGGCAGTATTTGGCTAAGCTTTCCCAAGACCAAGGCGCTACTCAATTATTATCATATGCTAGAGATTGCTGCTGACAGCGACAGTGATAAAGAATCAAAATCTCAGCGCGGACGCGTGCGCGATACCATCACGGTCTTTGATGAAAATGGTGCGCTATTAGTGACATCAGAGCCTAGTATCGGCGAGGCTTTGATAGATTTTGATTGGCAAAATAGTTTAGTCAAACCGCGAGAGAGTTGGGATAATCCAAAGCTGCCTAATGAGAATGCAAAAGCCGCCGTTTATATCTTTGGTCATGCGCTCCTTGAGCAATTAATTGAGCCGCGTAAACCTTTATGCGCGCATAGCGTGGTTATCACTGTTAGTCAGGATTTTTTTGCTTTATCAACCGCTGAGCGTATCAATTATCTCGATGATAAGTTAGCTGAATATATGGATAAGCTACTGTCTGAGCAAAACGTCACGCCGCGAAAATTAGCCCCACTTCCTATCCTAGGCGTACCGCATTTTTGGCCTGAAAATATTAATCCTGAGTTTTATGAGGATAAGTTTGTCTTTCGTAGCGGTCGCCATCGGCAACGGACGCGCTAAAGGTGTTTATTGAAGCGCTAAGCGGTCTTTTATAGTTAGTTCGGTTACGATTATGCCACCATTTGCCTACGCCCAGTCGTTAACAAACGTGCGCTTATTTGTTATGGTAAAAGAACGTTACTGTTAATGATTAGAGTTTCACTTATAGATTTTGTTACTTACTAATTGGTAAATAAATTCTATAGCATAAAACTACTACTAATTTTTGATGGTAAGCGAATCATTAGCCACCCGTTATAATTATAAATCCATAACATTCTACTTAGTAGATAAGGAAGCTACCCATGAGTGATATTTTTAATGTAAAAGATACCCTTAGCGTCGATGGCAAGGAGCATGCCTATTATAGTTTGCCAAAACTTGCACAGACTTACGACAACATTAATAAACTACCTTACTGTATGAAAGTGGTGTTAGAGAACCTATTACGTAATGAGGACGATGGTCAGTCTGTTGGCAAAAACCATATCGAAGCGGTTGCCAATTGGGATGCGCATGCTGAAGCCTCAAAAGAGATCGCCTTTATGCCAGCGCGTGTGGTATTGCAGGATTTCACTGGTGTGCCCTCAGTAGTTGATTTAGCGGCTATGCGTGATGCCGTGGTTGAGCTTGGCGGTAAGGCTGAGCAGATTAACCCGTTTATCCCTAGTGAGCTAGTGGTGGATCACTCAGTACAAGTGGATGCCTATGGCCGTGAAGACTCGCTTGATCTAAACGAAAAAATTGAGTTTAAACGCAACAATGAGCGTTATGAGTTTTTGCATTGGGGCAAAAATGCCTTTGAAAACTTCGTCGTGGTACCACCAGCCACTGGTATCGTGCATCAGGTCAACCTTGAGTATCTAGCGCGTGTGGTAATGGCGGCTGATGTCGATGGTGAGCTGACCGCATATCCTGATACGGTGTTTGGTACCGACAGCCATACCACCATGATTAATGGTATCGGCGTACTTGGTTGGGGCGTGGGCGGTATCGAAGCGGAAGCGGCGATGCTCGGTCAACCCTCCTCCATGCTAATTCCGCAAGTGGTTGGCTTTGAGCTCAAAGGTAAGCTCACTGAAGGCGTTACCGCGACCGATTTAGTGCTACGCGTGGTTGAGATGTTAAGAGCGCATGGCGTGGTTGGTAAGTTTGTTGAATTCTTTGGTGAAGGGTTGCATAGCATGCCGCTCGCGGATCGTGCCACTATCGCTAATATGTCGCCAGAGTATGGCGCTACTTGTGGTATCTTCCCGATTGATCAGATGGCGATTGATTATTTGCGTCTATCAGGCCGCGAAGAGAGTCAGATTAAACTGGTTGAAGAGTATGCCAAGGCGCAAGGACTATGGCACGATGCTGACACGCCAGCTGCGACCTATTCAAGCAGACTTGAGCTAGATCTTGCCTCTGTACAGCCTGCTCTAGCGGGTCCTAATCTGCCGCAGCAGCGTATCAATCTATCAGATATGCATGAGAAGTTTGGCGAGACTTTAGAGAAAATGACCAAAGACCGTAAATCAGAAATCGAAGGTAAAGTTCGCTTCGATCAAGAAGGCGGTGAGCAAGAGCAAGCCGATCGACTTTATGCCAAGCCTAATGTCTTCTCTGATGTCAACATCAATGACAAAAAGCACAAACTGCGTGATGGCTCAGTGGTTATCGCTGCGATTACCTCTTGTACTAATACCTCAAACCCGGCGGTAATGATTGGTGCAGGACTGGTCGCCAAAAAAGCGGCGGCTAAAGGCTTAAAAGCCAAGCCTTGGGTTAAGACTTCATTAGCACCAGGCTCAAAAGTGGTTACCGATTATTTAGAAAAAACCAACCTGATGGACGAGCTTGAGAAGACGGGCTTTTATCTAGTCGGTTATGGCTGTACCACTTGTATCGGTAACTCAGGTCCGCTACTTGAGGCTATCGAAGAAGGCATCGAGGAGAATGATTTAGTTGCCGCAGCGGTACTCTCCGGTAACCGTAATTTTGAGGGCCGTATTCACTCACATGTTAAGGCAAGCTATCTCGCTTCACCGCCGCTCGTGGTCGCTTACGCGCTAGCAGGTACGGTTGATATTGACTTAACCACGCAGCCGCTAGGCCAAGATCAAGACGGTAACGATGTATTCCTAAAAGATATTTGGCCTACCTCGGATGAGATCAACGAGCTGATCGCTAATAATATCGATGCTGAGATGTTCCGTAAAAACTACGGCGAAGTATTCGACGGCGGCAAAGCTTGGAACGCAATCACCTCAGCCGATAGCCAGTTATATCCTTGGGATGAAGGCTCAACGTACATCAAGAACCCACCGTTCTTTGATGGCATGACTATGGAGCCTGAAGGTATCCCCGATATCGAAGGCGCGCGCATCTTAGGTCTGTTTGGTGATTCAATTACCACCGATCACATCTCGCCAGCGGGTAATATTGATGCAGGCTCTCCTGCCGGTAAATACTTGCAAGAGCGCGGCGTAATGGAGGCTGATTTTAACAGCTATGGCTCACGCCGTGGTAATGATGCAGTTATGACTCGCGGTACTTTTGCCAATATCCGTATCAAAAACAAAATGATGGATGGTAAAGAGGGCGGCTATACTTACTACTTCAAAGGCGATAAAGCGACACTTGCCGAAGGCGTTGAGATGGCGATGTATGACGCGGCGATGAAGTACAAAGAAGATAAGCGTCCGCTCGTAGTGATCGGCGGGGCAGAATATGGCTCAGGCTCTAGCCGTGACTGGGCCGCGAAAGGGACTATCTTGCTTGGGGTCAAAGCGGTATTGACCACCTCGTTCGAGCGTATTCACCGTTCCAACTTAGTGGGCATGGGCGTACTGCCACTGACCTTTAAAGACGGCGAAAACGCCGAGACTTATAAGCTTGATGGCTCAGAGGTCATCAGCATTAGCGGTCTTAATAATGGCGAGAGCAAAACCGCTCAAGTCACTGCCACTCGCGCTGATGGTTCAGAGGAGAACTTTGAGGTCAACGTTGGCTTGCAGACGCCAAAAGAGCGTGAATACGTTCGTCATGGCGGCGTGTTGCACTATGTCTTGCGTCAGCTCGCAAGCGAGAGCAAAGACGCGGCTTAATGGTCGATTGTGTTTAGAATAAGAAAAGCCCATTCGCAATGAGTGGGCTTTTTTGTGGTTGCTGGTTCGTAATGGAGGCTCTACTGACTCTGCACCTGCCACTCAATAGCAGGTTTATTGTAGCCGCGAATCAATTCATCATTAAACATTAGCAAAGGCACGCCGCCACCGCCGAGGCTCTCATATTGTCGAAAATCCTCAGCCGAGCGCTCGATATCATACTCACAGTAGTCAACATTGTGCGAGGCGAGCAGCTCTCTAGTCTGCTCACAATAAGGACACCAGACAGCACCGTATAAAACAATATCATTGTTATTAGCGGCGTCACAGGCCACAGAGTCAACCGTGACGGTACTAGCATTGATAAGGTAAATACAGCTTATCAGTACAACCATACCGAGAACACCCGAAAACAGCTTTATAAAACTCATAGCCTTACCATTCTTATCTTTCAAAATCATTTACAAAACATAAGATGATAACACTTTCAATGTTAGCTTTGGCTCAAGGAGGGGATCTAGGTGCAAAGTTTAATGACAACAACAACGCTACTTTACAACCCTCCTATTCATCTATTGCACTATTACTCTAAGAGCAGTAAGATATAATTATATAAACAAATATAATATTATTTTAAATATCAATTTATGGAGAATTAGATGAGAGCTATTGTATTATCATTGCTGATGTTGTTCGGTTTGAGCACCCATGCTTTAGCAAAAGATGCGTTATCTATGACGCCGCAAGCGGTTTGGAGTATGGTACAACAAAACCCTGATGATATTTTAT
This sequence comes from Psychrobacter sp. AH5, assembly GCF_040371085.1. NCBI lineage: Bacteria > Pseudomonadati > Pseudomonadota > Gammaproteobacteria > Moraxellales > Moraxellaceae > Psychrobacter > Psychrobacter sp. AH5. Next base: position 2,588,173 of record NZ_JAMBMT010000001.1, on the reverse strand, counting down.
TTATCGATGTCAGAGATCCTGTGGAGATTATGTTTATCGGCTTTACTGATGCTGTCGATATCAATATCCCATTCAAGCAAGTCGATCGGACTAATTTTAATGAAGATAAAGCGATTTTCTCGATGCCTGATAATCCAAACTTCGCTCGCGATGTCGAAAAAGCTTTGCAAGATAAAGGCTTAGATAAAGATGCACTGATAGTAACGATGTGCCGTTCAGGTTCGGCGCGTGGCAAGCCTAGCGCTGATTATCTATTAAGCCAAGGGTTTACCAATGTGAAATATGTCGATCATGGTTTTCAAGGGGATACCATCAAAGAAGGGGAGAACCAAGGTTTTCGCTTAATAAACGGTTGGCAAAATGCAGGCTTGCCTTGGTCGCCAAAGATAAACCCCAGTAAGATTAGCAAGCCTTAAGCAGCGCTGAGTATACTTAGGACGACTTAACTAACGCGTAACCTACCAAATTAGTAACTATCAATATAAATAACGGTGGGTTACATTTGTATTCTCTTTAAGCGCTGAAACAATTCAATAGATGCTAAATCTGTTTAATTTACTCACTTTAGTTTTTCTCAGACAAAAGCTTAATTCCTAAGCCAATAAATACCACGCCGCTTATCTTGTTTAACATAGATTCAATCGCTGGATTCTCGCGCAGCTTTTTGCTAAATCTTGCCGCTAGTAGCGCTAGACACAAGCACCAAACTAAGGCCGTTAGGGCAAAGCTCAGTCCCAAAATTAAAAAAGACAGCGTGCTATGTGCGTAGCTTGCATCGATAAACTGCGGAAAAAAAGCGATAAAAAATAGCGCGACTTTTGGATTAAGTGTATTGGTTAGCACACCTTGCTTAAATATTTTCTTATAAGCTAAAGTGTTAGCTGGAATCAGCTTTTGGTTATCGGTTAAATCATCAGTGATTACAGAATCTTTTTTACTGGTCAGCATTTTCAAGCCCAAATAGCACAAGTAACCAGCGCCAAGATACTTAACGATAGTAAAGGCTAAAGGCGACTTGGCTAAAATAATCGATAATCCTAGCGCTGCTAACACAGTATGCACTAAAATACCTGAGACGATACCTAGCACCGAGTATAGCCCAGCCTTATTGCCTTGCGAGACGCTACGGGTAATGATATACATAGTGTCCGAGCCTGGCGTTATATTCAATAAAATACCGGTTAAAATAAATCCCCAATAATTCTCAATACCAAACATAGCTTATACTCTCTTTTTGGGCTGACTATTTATACATAAAAATAGCATTCTTTGAGCCGCTAAAACGTTATCATCGGCTTCTTTTTATTACGATAAAATATTCTGTCTTATCCGCTTGCCAAATCACTGCTAAATTGAGCCAACTATGAGTAGACGCGACCTTATTATTTTTATTAGTTTATCCTTTATGTGGTCGTTATCGTTTATTTTTTATCGAGTGGGCGTTCCTGAATTTGGTTCTATTGCCTTTGCTAGCTTGCGCGTATTATTTGCTGGGGCTACGATGCTAGTTTTTGTGCTGCTAAGTCCTAATAATCGCTTGGGTATTAGGCAAAATTGGAAGCTGTTAGCCATAGTCGGTCTATTCTCAACCGCGATTCCCTTTGTGCTATTTTCCTTTTCCGCTCAATCGGTAAACGCTGGGGTTTTAGCGGTGCTCAATGCTTCTGTACCAATGATGAGCGGTTTTATTGCTAGTACTTTTTTTAAGGATAAGCTGGCAAAAAAACAAATAGTAGGGCTTATTATTGGCGTTATCGGTGTGGTTATCTTGATGAGTGAGAACCTGTTTGGTACCCAAGCTTCAGAGTCAGCAGGTCTGTGGCCGCTAGGGTATGCATTATTGGGCTGCGTCGGTTACGCTGTCGGCGCTAATCTTACCAAAAATTATTTACAAAATCTCTCACCCATTCCGATTACAGCAGGCTCTATTATCATCGCTAGTCTTGTGATGCTTCCTATCGGTATTTATGAGTTTCCCTATGGTAAAACCATCAGTATAAAGGCTTGGCTATCCGTTATTTGTATTGGTGTATTCTCTACTGCGATTGCCCTTATTTTTATGAATCGTTTGATCAAAAATATCGGACCGATGCGAGCGACGAGCATTACCTTAGTGATTCCAATCTTTGCGATATTATTTGGTTATATATTGCTTGATGAAGCTTTAGACATCTTTGCTATTGTTGGCTCAATAGTGATATTAATCGGCACTTATCTGTCTTTAAATTTATCACTTAAAGGCTTAGTCAAATCTTAAAATAATCATTCCACTGTAATCATCAGACCCATTATAAATGTAAAAGACGCTCATAAAAAAAGCTCAATCCTATTTTGCTGGGATTGAGCTTTTTAGTTTTTAACTTAAGACGCTATTAATTAATGAGTAATTAACGAATAATTAACGAACGTTATCACCCCAAGTGACAATGGGCTTGTCTAAACGATGACTGGTCGCCGCACTTTTTGCACCGGCAACGGCAGCCACAAACGTTAGCAAGGCACTGATTAACCAAAATAGACCACTGTATAACGCTGCTTTACGAGCAACATCTTCAGCTTGTTGTAGATTTTGATCGACAGTCTGCTGAGCTTGAGCGATGTACTGCTCAGTTTTTGTTTTATACTCACTAAATGACTGAGTCACTTCATTACGTACTTCTAACGCTTGAGCTTCAGTTAACCCTTGAGCTTGCAGGCGAGTAATTAGCTCATCACTTTGTAGCGTTTGTTCAATAGATGCCATGCGCTGTTTGGCATAGTCATCAATGTTACGCCAAGTATCGACACTAGTGAAATCCATATCTTGCACATCACCGCGAGTCTCATTAATCATCTGTTCTACCACGTTAGTAGTGGCTGCGATTTGTTGCTCGTTTAGGTTTTGAGTGTTTTTGGCAACTAAATTATTAAGATCTTCTTTACTAATATTACCAGAAACCGTTTGATAGGCTTGCTGCGCTCTTTGTTGTAGCTGTTCAATAGAGCTATCAGGAACGGCAACGGCTGCTGTCCCTACCGCTGAGGTACCTGCTGCTGCAACGCCGCCTGCAGTCTTAGCTACCGTACTAACCGTACCACCAACGACATTACCAGCGGTTGCCAAAATACTAGTAGCGCCGCTCATAGCAAAAAAGGTAGTAAACAACACAATCAGAGCTGCTGTCAACATACCTGTCAAAGTAGCATCTTTTTGATCCACCTCTGTTCCATCACCAAAGATAGCCTCTGGTGCCGAAAACTTGATAGCGTAGTAGCCTGCGACAAAGGCACTAACTAAAGCAGTAACAGCGGCATAAATACCGCCAGCAATACTAGTGCCTTTTAAGTCAAAGGGTAAAAATGAGCTTAACACCAAGGCTAGAGCTACCATTGCCATGACGACTATCAGCCCCATGACAAGGCCAGCTAGCACTCCGCGCCAAGAAGGACGACGCTGAGGAGAGTAAGTAGTAGGTAACATAGCTATTCCTTATTTTTTGTTCTAGATTTTATGTCATCTCAATAGATGAGAGGCTTTAATAATTGGTGGTGTTCTAAAAAGTATGCTGGCATCAGACGTAGCCATAATTGACATAAAAGAACACCAGATCGAATACTTTAAAGTGATTATCAAGCTTTTTTGAGAAGCAACAAGTCTTTCTAACCGCCCGACGCAATCGGTGTCTAAGACGGCAGTTATTGCCTTCAATCCCTATCGTATGCTGTTTGCCAATTCGTTTGTTATCACTTTTAAAGGCGGTTATAAAACTGTCCCAGTTGTCCATACTGATAGAGCCATAGCTGACTGTAAGCTGCTTTAAACGTGTTCTTAACTTCTTAGCCGTTTTTAGGTCACGTTTGCCCCAGACATAAGCGACAATCTCATTAGTAGCACGGTCATAAGCGTAGATGAGCCAGACTTTACGCTTCTTGCGATACACGTAAGTCCAGAACTCATCAACCTCTAAGCGTTCATAATAGTGCTTCTTAGGTACAATCTTGTAAATGGATGAGCCTATGGTGCTAAGCACTTTTCCGATGCTAACCTTGGTTATAACGGCTATGTCTCTAACACCACAACCTCGGACAGTCATCAGTCGTATGAGATCTTCTATTCTAGAGTGACAGCCGTTATAGGTTACTGCATGATCGCCAATAAACTGACGTTTGCAGTCCTTACATTGGTAGTTCTGCTTGCCATAGCTTTTTATGCCATTTTTCTTTAGACTAAGACTGTGACAGTCAGGGCAATTGATCTGTATTTGTGTCTTCATAACCTCAAATATATCATCTTGCTTCGGCTGTCACCCTTCCTTTATTACCCCAGCATACTTTTTGATACACCACCTAATAATTAACTAAAGAGTTTACTACTAGCTATCAAGCTCATAGTAAACGTCAATAAACATAAAGTCAGCATAGGGAATTAAGCGCTACATTAATAATGCTGTTAAGTTTAAAAAGAGAGCTATCGTGTATAAGGATGTTAAGCTACGTAAAAGGATGACTTAGATGTAAGTTCGTGTAGACATTAAGTTAAAGTGATTAACTTATAATTTAGCCCTGCTTTTCATTTAAAGGTTTATAACGATTAGGAGAATTATAAAAATAGCAGCAGAGCTATCATAAAAACTTGTAGACAAAAAAATCCCAGTCACCATGATGATGACTGGGATTTAAAGGTGCGCTTATTAGTCTAATCTAGTGGCTTATATCATACTAAGCAAAAGGGCTAATAAGTGACGCCGAATAGTGGCGTCCCCAGGGGGATTCGAACCCCCGTTACCGCCGTGAAAGGGCGGTGTCCTAGGCCTCTAGACGATGGGGACGCATAGAGTGTCACAACCAAAAGGTTATAACGGTACCTCACAATATCAGAGTGCTTAGTTATAATAACTAGCCTTGCCTAGGTGCTGATACTGTCCTAATAACGATATTTATATAAAGATAAAATCTTATGATAAATAGATGGTGGAGCTAAACGGAGTCGAACCGTTGACCCCTTGCATGCCATGCAAGTGCTCTACCAACTGAGCTATAGCCCCTCGTTAAGAGTGAGCGTATTTTAGGGAATAGTAGAGGGGTTGTCAATAGCTATTTTTGAAAAATAGCAAATATGTTGAAAAACTAGCGTAGGGTGCGCCTCGCACACTCTACGCAAGAAAATAATTTTAAGTGAATTACTCGCTATCAGTAGCCAAAAGATCCGGCAAGTCCGCTGCGGTTTTCTCAAGCTTTTTCAGTTTTTTCTTACCGAGGCCGCCAAGTACCTCGATAGCGTGACGTAAGCGGTTCAAAGTCATATCGGCGCCGATGATCCACATCGAGTTCATTACTGGAGTAGAGGAGGTGCTACCAGCGATAGCAATAAAGAACGGCGCAATAAAGTCGCGCATCTTAATATCAAGCGCCGCTGACATCCCTTTAACTACTTTATAGATATCTTCTTCTTTCCATTCAGGCAGTGCTTCTAGCTGCCAAGCGGTTAACTGCAATATCTCCATAATTTGCTCAGCAGAGAGCGTCTTGTGATTAAAATCTTCGGCGCTGATCTGAGGTAAGTTCTGGAAATAAAAACCGCCCCAATTCACCGCGTCTGATAACAGCTCAATGCGCGGCTGGATAGCTGCTGCCATAGCGGTTAATTTGTCACTATTATTGGCCCAGTCAAGGATTTTATTTTTTAGCTGCTCAGGTGTTAGCGCCCGTAGCCATTCACTATTTAGCCAATTAAGCTTTTCGATATCGAAGATCGGACCGCCCAAAGAGACGCGCTGAATATCAAAACTTGCGATCATCTCATCAAGAGTGAACTTTTCGGCATCATTAGGCATCGAGTAGCCCATACGGCCCAAATAGTTGAGTAGCGCCTCAGGCAATACGCCAGCATCACGATAATAAGTGATCGAGGTTGGGTTTTTACGCTTGGAGAGTTTTGATTTATCAGGGTTGCGCAGCAGCGGCATATGGCACAGGATTGGCATCTCCCAACCGAAGTATTCATATAGTAATTGGTGCTTAGGCGCTGAATTGAGCCATTCTTCACCGCGCATCACATGGCTGATTTGCATTAAGTGATCATCGACCACGTTGGCTAGATGATAAGTCGGTAGGCCGTCGGTTTTTAGCAAGACTTGCATATCGACTTGCTCCCACGGAATCTCAACGGTACCGCGTAGCATGTCCTCAACCTTACAAACGCCCTCTTTTGGTACGCGCATCCGGATAACAAAAGGCTTGCCATCAGCTGCCATTTTATCCGACTCTTCGCGAGGCAGATCAGCATAGCGGCCGTCATAACGAGGGGTCTCGCCACGCGCCATTTGCTCGCTGCGCATGATATCTAGCTCCTCGGCAGTACAAAAACAGCGAAAAGCATGATCATTATCAAGTAATTGCTGGGCGTGCTCTTTGTAGATATCAGCGCGCTCGCTTTGACGATAAGGAGCATGAGGACCGCCAACGTCAGGGCCTTCCGCCCAATCAAGTCCTACCCAGCGTAGCGCGTCCAAAATCATTTGCTCAGATTGTTCCGTGGAGCGCACTTGATCAGTATCTTCGATGCGTAAGATAAATTCGCCACCGTTAGCTTTGGCAAAAGCTAGATTAAATAATGCAATATAAGCGGTGCCGACATGCGGAAAACCCGTAGGCGAAGGGGCAATACGAGTGCGTACCGGGCGAGCAGTAGCGGTAGTTTTGATAGATGATGTGGGTTGCGTCATAGGAGCCTCAGATAAAGTGTTTAGTTAAGAAGTTTTGGTGTAACCGGTTTTGATTGATAATTGAACAAACAAGGATATAAATAAGTATAAAAAATAGCGTAAAATATAGCGCTAGTATAACAGACAGCTAAGATATTTTTAGCTAAAAGCCCAGTTGGTGCTTGACTAGCCGTGTATCCTTGCGATAATAACGCTAGCTGAGGGTAACTTGTTTATTTTTATCTGATTTTTATTTTTATTATTACTGGCCATTAGGGTCGTCATTTACTGAGTTATTTGTGTCACTATTAAATTCAAAGCCTGATTCTAATTTAGACGCCAAACTAGATACTGAGTCTACTGCGGTTGCCGATGAGTTGAGCTTTAACCATGAAGCGGTGTTATTGAACGAAGCGGTCGCCGCTGTGCTAGGCGTCAAGTCCTTACCTATCGATGCTAGCAAAGATAGCTTACAAGCAAGCGGTGTCTACGTCGATGCCACTTTTGGCCGCGGCGGGCATAGCCGATTGCTACTCTCGCATTTGGCCGATAATGCGCGCTTAATCGTTTTTGATAAAGATCCCACTGCAATTGCAGTCGCTAACCAATTAGCGAGTGAGGATAGCCGTGTAACGGTAGTGCATGATAGCTTCGCTACTTTGAGTGACCACTTGGCTAAGCTTGATATTGAACAAGTCGATGGGCTGATGGCCGATCTAGGTATCTCCTCTCCGCAGATCGATGATGGCAGTCGCGGCTTTAGTTTTATGCGTGATGGCGCTGTCGATATGCGTATGGACACTAGCCGTGGACAATCAGTGGCACAGTGGCTTGAGCAAGTCGATGATGAGACTTTGGCGGATGTATTGTTTGAGTTTGGTGAGGAGCGGCACAGTCGCCGTATCGCCCGTGCTATCAAGCAGATGGATAGCTATGAGTCGACTCTTGAGCTGGCTGAGGTGATAAAAGCGGCGCACCCTAACTGGCAACGCGGCAAGCATCCAGCTACTCAAAGCTTTCAAGCGATGCGTATTTTTATTAATAATGAGCTTGGCGACGTTGATAGCTTTTTGCAGCAAAGCCTTGCGGTTTTAAAGGCGGGCGCTCAATTATCGGTAATCAGCTTTCATTCGCTTGAGGATCGGCGTATCAAGCAGTTTTTGCAGCGCCATAGTAAGGGGCAGTATCTGGAAGATGAAAACCTACCGATGCCGCCGCAGCGTCCACGTTATTTTAGTAAGCCCAAACGTATTGGCCCAAGCAAAGCTGAGATTGCTCAAAATCCACGGTCGCGAAGTGCTTGGCTACGAGCCGCGACTCGTACTGATATTGAGTATGATAAAGCTTCAACAGCTACGTAGCTGTTAAAAAGCGGTAAGTAACAACCGTTAAACTAGCGAGCTATTTGCTATTTAGGGTTACCTAAGCTATTGCAGGTTACTAATCATTTTCTGCTACTTTTTATCTACTTTTAAGTTCACCTTTTTGAGATCGTCATGGCAATATCTCGCAAACCTAAATCTGACCGCGCCGCAAGCTCTAATCATAACGATGTAGGTGAGATGTTTGCGCAGCGTTTTAGTGCTGTAAATATCTATGTAGTGGCGCTATTGTTATTGGCGGCTGGTATTGTTTGGAGCGGTATCAAGACCGCTGAAACGGTTCAGCAATATCATCAGGACTACAAAACCTTGCAAGATATGAAAAAACAACAACGCAAGCTGCAAGTAGAGCATCAGCGTTTGCTTATCGAACAACAAACCTTCAGCGCAACTCCGCAAATAGCGAGTCGAGCGGTCGCCGAGCTGGGTATGTATTCGCCAACCCTCAAAGATAAGCTCATTATTCAGCCTGGAGCGCCAGTGATAGCGGGCGATACCATCGCTACTGCCGACACTGATAATAGTGATACCGATAGCGATAATACGGATTTAAGTCCTGATAATCCTGCCTCTACAGCGGCCAATACTGCGGAGGAGGGACTATGAGCGCCAAAAAGCCTACCAATAAAAAACCAGCTAGCGGTAAAGTTATAAAGCCTCTGCGTCCTACTAGCAAAGCCAAAGCTGCGCCAAAAACTAATGAAAGCAGCGCTGATAAAAAACGGTTTTCTCGTCGTAAAAAAGACGATTCCCAAGGCGCTTATACCAGTGTAAAAAACCGCAAAAGCAAAAGATCTATCATGAGCAAAGCCTCGGGTGCTTCTGCACGTGGTAGCTTTGAGTACGACAAAAACCGCTTTCGCTTTGTTTGGGCGATTGCTTTGACGGTTTTGGGTCTACTCATAGGCCGTGCTTATTATTTACAAGTGGCTAATGCGCAGTTTTATCAAGATAAAGGCAATGAGCTGATCACCAGCGAGCGCACACAAAAGTCTTATCGCGGTATGATTACTGATCGCAACAATTTGCCATTGGCAGTGAGCGCTCCACTAGCGACAGTGTCGTTTAGTCCGCATGATTATGCGCAGGAGTATTACGAGCTCAATAGAGTCATTGTTGAAAACCCCAGTCAGCCGGTGCTACGCGCGCGGATGCAAAAGCGCTTAGATAATATGGATCTAACGGTGCTAGCGGCCGCGGCCAACATCCCGGTCACTGAGCTTGAAAAAGCCACAGCGATCGATAAAGATATTGATTTTACTGATGAAGAAGCAGTCAAAGCCGCGCTGCCTTCAGGACCTGGCTCGCATTATCTACCGCTACTTAATAAAGTGACGCCTGAGATTGCCCAAAGCGTTAGCTCGCTTGATTTCCCAGGCGTTTATGAGAAAAATTTCTTTCAGCGCTACTATCCGCAGCCGCAGCCCAACTCACAGCTATTAGGCTTTATGGGTCAAAACGCTAATGACCCTGAAGGCGGCTATGAAGGCCGTGCTGGTATTGAGCGTCAATACGAGCAAGTATTGGCAGGTGAGGACGGTAAAGTCTTGGTATTAAAAGATGCCAAACAAAACAGTCTAAAAGAGATTAAGCAGCTAAAACCAGAAGTTCCGGGTAAAGATGTAGCGCTGACGATTGATTCGCGTTTGCAGTATTTGCTTTATAAAGAGTTAGAGAAAGCTGGACGTTTGCAGCAAGCGCGCTGGTCAACGGGGATGGTCGTTGATGTACAAACCGGCGAGGTGCTGGCTTTGTCGACTTGGCCTTCATTTAATTCCAATAATCTTAATGAGATGACCGGTGAAAATCAGCGTAACCGGGCGCTACTCGATACTTTTGAGCCAGGCTCGGTCATGAAGCCCTTTACCGTTGCTGCAGCACTCGACTCAGGAAAATACACCGCCAACTCGCTCATTGATACCAATCCTGGCTCTATTCGTGTGCGCGGCTACACCATTCGTGATCACAATAATTTGGGTACTATTAACCTTGCCACTTTATTACAAAAATCAAGTAACGTCGCCTCAACCAAGATAGCGCTATCCTTGCCTGCTGATGCCATCACCAACATGCAGCGCCAGTTCGGCTTTGGTAGCAAAACGCCGCTACAGTTTCCAGCTGAAGCTAGCGGCCAAGTCACGACGCCAGAAGAAAAAGAAACCGCTCGCCGTGCGACAGTCAGTTATGGCTACGGCATGGAGGCGACGCTAGCACAAGTAGCACAAGCTTACGCAGCCTTAGCCGCTGGCGGGGTGATGCATCCGTTAACGCTAACAAAGACTGACAAACCATTACCTAGTAAACGGGTGATGGAGCATGAGCAAGCGATGGCGATTGTACAGATGTTAGAGAGTGTCACGCAGCCGGGTGGTACGGCAAAAGCGGCTGACATTGATGGTTATCGAGTGGCAGGCAAGACGGGTACTTCGCGCCGTATCAACCCTGATGGTGGGTATTATAGTGATCAGTATCGTAACGTTTTTGCTGGTATGGCACCGGTATCTAATCCGCGGCTAGTCGGTGTTATCTTGCTAGAGGATCCGCGCGGTCTGCATTATGCTGGTCTAACGGCCGCGCCAGTCTTTCATAATGTCATGAAAGAGGCATTACGCCTGTATAATGTGCCGCTTGATAAACCGTTGCAGACAAAAGAGCCGTCATAGCAACTGGCCTTATTTTTATTTCATTTATTCTTGCTCTAGGATTTTTTATGACTGACGCTAATCAGACTAATACCGTGACTTTGCAGCAGCTTATGGACGCAGCAGAGGCTCAAGAGAGTCACGCTTTTGACAGACAACAGCGCCTATCCGTAAGCCTTAATGAGTTAGATGATTTAAAGATGTTAGGCGCAGTTAATACTCTATGCTCAGTGCTGACTATTGGCTTTAATCAGTTACGCTTAGATAGCCGTCAAGTGGCAAAAAATGACGTCTTTATCCTGCTCAAGAGCCAAAAGCCGAACTGTCAACAAAGCCGCCATTATCTGCAGCAAGCCGCTCAGAAGGCGGCTTTTATCTTATCTGAGATTGATCCTACCGCGCTATTTGCTAAAGCCAATGTACCGCCTAACGCAAACATTCAACTCGACGATAACGACTTGAGTGCTGAATCGCCATTATCTGATTTGCCTTGTCCGGTTATCTACGCCCCAAATATTCGCGACTTTTTGGGTGATTTGGTACAAGCGCGTCTGCAATATCAGCAGCCAGTTCAGTTGCCAACGGTAGTAGCAGTGACCGGTACCAATGGCAAAACCACTATCAGTCAACTGGTAGCACAATTAGCGCAGCTGGCAGGTATGAGTAGCGCGGTCATGGGTACCGCGGGTAATGGCAAGCTTGATAACTTGGTACAAGCTAGTCACACCACTGGCGATGCTTTAGCGGTACAGCAGTTTTTGCAGCAAATGGGCGCGCAAAACGTCGACTTATTGGCGTTAGAGGCCAGCTCTCATGGTCTTGATCAGCAGCGTCTACAAGGGGTGCCGATTAAAGTGGCGATTTATACCAATTTATCACGCGATCACTTAGATTATCATGCCGATATGAACGAGTATGTCGCTGCCAAAGCCCGACTCTTTGATAGCCAGCATTTTCCAAGTCTTACTCATGCCATTATCAATATCGATGATGCTCATGATGAAAACTATGCTCAAACGATGCTAGATACCGCGCAAGCAAGTGGCTTGACGGTTTGGACGTATAGTTTAGACTCGTCAAAATCAGCGACTTTTAGGGCCGTTGATATTCAGCCAAGCTTGCAAGGGGTAAAGATTGCTTTGCACAGTGAGTTTGGCGACATCGATATTATTAGCCCGCTATTAGGCCGCTTTAATGTCGCCAACCTATTAGCCGCTATCGCAGCAGCAGTAGCGCTTGGTATCGATATGACACAGATGAGTAAGCTAGTTCCTAAGCTACAAGGCGCAGTTGGACGTATGCAGCGTGTACCCTCAAAGGAGGGCTGCTTTATTGTCGATTATGCGCATACTCCTGACGCATTAAGCCAAGTATTAGCCAGTCTTAGAACACATTGTGACGGTAAGCTTTGGGCAGTATTTGGCTGCGGCGGCGATCGCGATGCCGGCAAACGTCCACTCATGGCGCAAGCGGGGCTTGGTGGAGCTGATCAAGTGGTATTGACCGCTGATAATCCGCGTACTGAAGACCCAAATGCCATCTTAGAAGATATGCAAGTCGGCATGAGTGACGAGCAATATCAGCGTACTCATATTGAGTCTGCCCGGCAAAAAGCGATAGCATATGCGGTCAATAATGCCAGTGCTGATGATATCGTCGTTATCGCAGGCAAAGGCCACGAGACTTACCAAGAGATCAACGGCGTACGTTACGATTTTGACGACAGTGTCATCTTGCAGCAGGCGCTAACGGATGCAGGCCGCGCATAAGCGTTTGGCAATTGATAATAAAAAAACACAGCAACACAACAATGAGCTAATAAAAAAGGTATCGACTATGACCGTGGACAACCACAACACCATTCAGTCGCAGGGACTTTATGTCTGGCAAGCTGAAAATTTGCTAACCGCGACGGCAACGCTTGGTGGTCGTTGGCAAATGCCGCAGGCTGAGACTGACACAGCGCCGACGCTGACGAGCAATCGTATCACTACCGATACTCGCACTATTCAAGCAGGCGATATCTTTTTGGCTCTGAGTGGCGACAATTTTGATGGTCATGACTATATTAATATCGCCGCCTCTAAAGGCGCTATCGCAGCGATTGTGTCGCGTCCTATCTCAACCAGTATGGCGCAGTTAGTAGTCGAGGATACCCGGTTGGCATTAGGGCAGTTGGGCGCTTATCGTCGTCAGCAGCATCCAAATTTGACGGTGATTGCTATTACCGGCTCTAGTGGCAAAACCACTTGTAAAGAGATGCTCGGCAGTATCTTTGGTCGCCTTGCACCAACCTTGATTACTCGCGGCAATCTCAACAATGATTTGGGCGTGCCAATGATGCTATTAGAGCTCTCCGATCATCACCGTTATGCCGTTATGGAGCTAGGCGCTAATCATATCGGCGAGATTGCTTATACCACTGAGCTGGTACGTCCTGATGTCGCTTGTATTCTCAATATTGGTACTGCGCATTTAGGCGAATTTGGTAGCCGTGAGGGCATTTGCCAGACTAAGGCGGAGATTTATCATACGCTAAGCGATAATCAATTTGCCATTGTGCCGGATAAAGACGACTTTACCAATCAGCTACGGCGCACCGCTGAGAAAAATACGGCTAAGGTGATTGGCTTTGGTAATACTGATGTGAGTGCAAGCCACCTAGATGTCGAGCCTGAGCGCAGCGAATTTAAACTGCATATCGGTAATAAGGTACAAGATATCTGCCTACCGCTAGCGGGTGAGCATAATGTTAATAATGCTCTTGCCGCTGCCGCTTGTGCTTATGCATTAGATATCGACATTGAAGATATTGTCACTGGACTTGAGAACGCGCGTCCGGCTAAAGGTCGCCTCAATAGCCAGCTATTAGGCAATCATCGACTGATTGATGATACTTACAATGCTAATCCTCATGCGGTACGCGCCGCTGCCAAAGTACTAGCGGCGCAGACGGGTACCCAAGTCATGGTACTCGGTGACATTAGTGAATTGGGCGACGCTGCAGTTAGCGAGCATCAAGGCTTAGGCCGTACTATCGCCGCGACCGGTATCAATGTGCTACTTTGTGTTGGCGAGTACGCGCAGTACACGGTGGCAGGCGCTGAGGAGATTGGCGGTATTAGCGCTCATGCTTTTGATGATAAAGACAGTTTACTACAGTATTTGCAGCAGTATCTACAGGCGCAGCAAGCACAGCCTTGTACTGTGCTATTTAAAGGTTCCCGTTTTATGGAAATGGAAACGCTCATTAATGCGCTAATCGAGGAGTAGGCGGTGTTAGTTTGGTTGTTTGAATGGCTTAGCCAGTATTACTCACCGTTTTCTGCGGTATCTTCCTTGACACTGCGTGCGCTCCTCGCAGTTATTACCGCTTTAGGTTTTAGTTTGCTACTTGGCAAGCGAGTGATTAACCACTTGCGTACCCTTAGATATGGGCAGGCTATTCGTAATGATGGCCCGCAGTCGCATCTGATTAAGACAGGTACGCCAACGATGGGCGGGGTACTTATTCTTACCGCAATTGGCGTGGCAACGCTATTATGGGCACGACTAAATAATCCTTATGTTTGGATATTATTAGTAGTGATGGTTATCTTTGGCGCGGTAGGTTGGGCCGATGATTGGCTAAAAATTAAGTATAAAAACCCAACAGGACTTATTGCTCGCAAAAAATACTTTTGGCTCTCGGTAGGCGCTATTTTCGTCGGTGTCTCCTTATATTATATTTCGACCTTGCAGCCTGATATAGCTACCACGCGTATGATGCAGGATTTATTATTGCCTATCTTCAAGAACTGGGCGATTCCTTTCTCAGCGGTGCCCTTTGGCATTGCTTTTATCATCTTTACCTACTTTGTCATTAATGGCGCTTCAAATGCGGTGAACTTGACCGATGGTTTAGATGGTTTGGCGATATTGCCGGTGGTATTGGTGGCCGCTGGTCTTGGGGCGATGGCTTATGTCTCAGGTGACGTAAGATTTTCAGAGTATCTACACGTACCTTATATTGCCTATAATTCTGAGGTTATTATTGTCTGCGGCGCTATGGTAGGGGCCGGGCTTGGCTTTTTGTGGTTCAATGCTCACCCCGCGCAAGTGTTTATGGGCGATGTGGGCGCATTAGCCCTGGGCGCGATGCTCGGTACTATTGCGGTCATGACCCGTCAAGAGATTGCCTTTGCTATTATGGGCGGCTTGTTTGTCGCCGAAGCGGTATCAGTGATATTACAAGTGGGCTCTTATAAGCTGCGAAAAAAACGTATCTTTCGGATGGCACCGCTACACCATCACTTTGAAGAGATTGGCTGGAAAGAGACGCAAGTGGTGGCAAGGTTTTGGATTATTGCTATCGTTTTAGTAGTGCTGGGCCTGATGACACTAAAACTGCGTTAGTTGAGACCTTAAATAATACCTGTAGTTGTTAATAAAGTTGATAAGCCACTTTGATAATATGCAGAGTGGCTTTTTTTATCGCTTATCAATGCGGTTTTTTGCTAAGATGCGAGTGCTAAAATGCTAAGCAAATCTAGAGGATGTTAAGATGTCTGTGTCGCTGTTTACTTGCCCTATTTGCC
Organism: Psychrobacter sp. AH5; assembly: GCF_040371085.1. Classification (NCBI taxonomy): domain Bacteria; kingdom Pseudomonadati; phylum Pseudomonadota; class Gammaproteobacteria; order Moraxellales; family Moraxellaceae; genus Psychrobacter; species Psychrobacter sp. AH5. The sequence continues at coordinate 2,572,889 of NZ_JAMBMT010000001.1, read as the reverse complement.
AATCCCCATTACTGCCAGCTGTTACTAATTGGCACTGTGACGGCAGCTTAAATCCTAAAAATATCTCCCACGGCTTTGATGTGGCGCGGCAAGGCTATGTCAATCTGTTACCCGTGCAACAAAAAAAGTCTAAGCAGCCGGGTGATAGCTTAGAATCGATTGCGGCGCGTCAACGTTTTTTGCAAGCAGGTTATTATCAGCCATTACAGACTTTGATCTCTCAGCAACTAGACCAGTTATTATCGACTAAACCAGCTCAGATAAATAGCGAACAAGCTAAAAGTTCGATCAATTGGTTAGATATAGGCTGCGGCGAAGGCTACTACACTCAAGCTATCGCTCAGATAAAAAGGTTTGATACTTTAATTGCCGCTGACATTAGTAAGCCTGCGGTATTAGCCGTAGCTAAAGCTAGCAAGCTAACCAAAAATCTATGGCTTAATGCTAATAATAAGACGGTAATCTATCCGCTAGTGACTAGCGCTGCACATCTGCCCTTATCAGCCAATAGTATGGCAGGTATTAGTAGTATTTTTAGTCCGATATTGCCTGATGCGTTTGCCAGCGTCTTAGAGGATAAAGGTTATTTAGTGATTGCTAAGCCTGATGTAGGTCATTTGGCTGAAGTACGCGCGGCATTATTTGCTGAAGTACGCGAGCATAACTCAGACAAGTTTTTGACTGAGCTTGAGCCATTTTTTGAGCTAATAGAGACTCGTCAAGTTAGAGCTGAGCTGAGTCTGTCATCAGCAGCTTTAGCTGATTTATTGACGATGACGCCTTATGCTTATCGCGCGCAGCCAGAGAAACGACAAGCCCTATTAGCAATGGCTAAAGAGCATCCTTTGGTGACTACAGCCAAATTTGTGCTTTATGTCTTGCAAAAAAAAGCACTATAAAACCGGCCCCATAGTCGCGATGATATTATTCCAAATTCTATAATATAACGGCCATTCTTCTACCTGCTCACGGCTGACTTTATCTGAATCGCTCAGATACTGCTGTTGGCGCTCTATGATAGCCGTAGTCAATGGTTTATCGCTAAAGATGACATTGTTTTCATAGTTTAGATCAAAGCTACGTAAGTCCAAATTGGTTGAGCCGATTAAGCCTATCTCGCCATCAATAGTCAAAGTTTTGGCATGTAAGAGACCCGGTTTATACTCATAAATCTTTACTCCAGCTTCTAACAATTCCCAATAATAACTGCGCGACGTTGCTCCTACGATTAGCGAGTCGTTGTGTTTGGGGAATATCATCGTCACGTTTACTCCGCGATAAGCGGCGGCGCACAAAGCGCTGACTAAAGAGTAATCGGGCACAAAATAAGGGGTGGAGATAGTCAAGGTATGCTTAGTCTGCCCAATTAAAGTGGTCAAAAACTGCGGCGTAGTACCGCGGCGCTGAGAGGGCCCATCGGCAAATACTTGTGCTGCTACGCCAGTAGCAGGTTGATTATTATTAGATAAAGTTGGCGGCTTGCTATTTGCCTCAGTATGATAAGGAAAGCTATCGATAGGGGTTTGAGGGTTTTTGATGAGCCAGTCGCTTGCGAACAGCATCTGATTTTGAGCCACTATAGGTCCCTCAAAGCGCACCATAATATCGACCCAAGGGGCAAATTTTGGTTTAGTACGAAACTCAGGATCAGCGCAGTTACGACTGCCGTTATAGCTGATTTTGCCATCGATTACGGTGATTTTGCGGTGATTACGCAAGTCAATACGGCTAAAGAGCAGTACTTTGATAATGTTTTTGATCGGTAGTGCTACGCTGACCTGTACGCCAGCTTCCTTCATCTCCCGCCATATTTTGGAGTTCACCATTTTGCGTGAGCCCATGCCATCGACCATCGCTCGGCAGCTCACCCCACGCTTTGCGGCACGTATAAGCGCCTGCGCGGTATCTATACCCATGCTATCGATAAGCCAAATATAATAAAGCACATGAATATGATCAGTAGCAGCATCAAAGTCAGCGATCATACGCTCCTGGGTCTGCGCGGCATCTGCCATTAGCTCGGCGCTATTATTTAACGTAGTATGAAAACCTGTCGCTGCTGCTGAATATGCAAAGGCCATCTGATAATGCGGATCAACCGCTCGTAGTAAGTCTGCCTCGTCGCCCAGCACTTCAGGATTAGTACGGTGTAATTTGGTCATGTTTTTTTTATGCTTATCGACAAACTCGCGGCCCAAATGGATCTCGCCAAATAGCCAATAAACCACTACGCCGATATAAGGCAATACAAATAACACGACTATCCAAGCGAGTCGTGCAGGAGCGGTCAAGTCGTGACGTGCCAGCACCCTTACTGAGATAAATAATAGTAGTATAAAGTGAATAGTCAGTACGATATCTAAAAACATAGAAGTAGCCTGTTATTATTTTTATTAGTGCTATTTTATTTGCTAATACTGTTTGAGCTTCGCTATAGCTGTTGTCCTTCCTTGACTATAGCGCATTTTTTATTATTAAGTATTTCAGAACATAAGCTAACACTTAACTATTTTCAAAATATTCATTCAGCTAACCTTAATAAATCCTTAATAATTAGTTACGATTATCTTCAACCATGTTTTGTTAATAGTCAAAAAAAGGAGTATAAATACCGAGGTTATTTCTCTCATAGGTTAGAGCTATGCACGCTGCCAAACGCTATCGATTATTAAATAATTTCACTATTTTGGTTAGCCTTATCGGCGTAGCTGTAGCGTTAGTAGACAGTGGCTTTAATTTAGCTCCTTGGCTGCAGCATGTTTTCCATATCTTTTATTTACTGATTATTTTCTTGGGCTTCGTAGTCACTGCAGGACGTTATCTCTATAGTAAAAAGCCGTTAACTATCAATAAAGTCACGGTCTTTGACTTACTAACCAGTATTGCGATTATCATTTTGTTGTTCGCACATTTTACCGATTTGGTACGCTTAGACATGGCAGCCACGGTTGACGGCTTTGTAGCGATTAAGATCGCAGTGTTAGTGACCTTTATTCGTGAACTCTCCGATCATGATTTCAATCTTAATCGCGCCTTTCTCAATCCGGCACAATTCTTCCTATTGAGCTTTTTATCGGTCGTTTTGATTGGGGCATTACTACTGATGATGCCTAATGCTACTACCCAGCCGTTAACCTTCGTCGATTCATTATTTACCGCCACTAGCGCGGTTTGCGTGACTGGTTTGATAGTGGTCGACACCGCCACTCATTACACCACTTTTGGGCAAGTTATTATTTTAGGCTTGATTCAGATCGGTGGCTTAGGTATTTTGACGTTTGTGACTTATTTTAGCTATTTCTTCAAAGGTGGCGTCAGTTACGAGACTCAAGCGAGCATTAGTGAGATGTCCTATATGCGTGGCATGGGCGATGTGGTTACTACGCTCAAGTCCATTCTCTATGTGACCTTTGGCGTTGAAGCGGTAGCTGCAGTGCTAATCTACCTGTGCATTTATGATCTACCGAATATGGACTTCTCTGAGCAGCTATTCTTCTCAGTGTTTCATGCTATTTCGGCCTTTTGTAATGCTGGATTCTCGACTTTTAGCTCGGGGATGTACGATGACGCGTTACGTTTTGATTATCCGCTACAGCTGATCATTGCCACTACCTTTATCTTCGGTGGTATGGGCTTTGTCATCGTAGTTAACGTATTACGTTATTTAAGCTACCGTACTCAGCAGCTGCTTTATCGTAAGGATCAGCGCTACGAATATCGCCCTTGGCTGCTCAATATCAATAGTCGTATCACCTTGATTACTACCGCTGCACTGCTAGTAATAGGTCTAATTGGTGTCATGATATTTGAATACAATAATGTATTGGCCGATCACGAGAGCTTTTTTGGCAAACTAGTCACGGGCTTCTTCACTGCCGCCACCCCGCGTACTGCTGGTTTTAACAGTGTCGATATGGGCGCGATAGCTTTTCCGACGATTATGCTGACTATATTTTTGATGTGGATTGGTGCTTCTCCAAACTCTACTGGTGGCGGTATCAAAACCAGCACCTTTGCTATCGCATTACTCAACACTTTGAGTCTAGCGCGTGGTCAGACCACTGTCGAAGTGTTCAAACGTCAAATTGCTGAAATCTCCATTCGCCGGGCCTTTGCAATCATGTGGTTATCGTTATTGGTCATTGGTACTGGAGTAACGCTAATCAGCTATGATCAGCCAGAGCTTGATTTGATAAAAGTAGTCTTTGAGTGCTTCTCAGCATATAGCACAGTTGGGTTAAGTTTAAATTTGACCGCAGACTTATCTGACTTTAGCAAACTGGTAGTGTCAGTAATTATGTTCGTAGGACGGGTCGGGATGCTCACGTTGTTTATTGCTTTACTCAAAAACCGTCATCAGCGTAATTATCGTTATCCGACCGAAGAGATTACTATTAACTAAGCGTTAAGATTTTTGGGTTTTATAAAAGGTATCAAAGGAAAAACTATGAAATATATTATCGCTGGATTAGGAAATTTTGGTTCCTCCTTAGGAATGGCGCTGACCAGTCAAGGCCATGAAGTCATCGCTATCGATAGTAGTATGCAAAAAGTAGAGGGTTACAAAGAAGTCATCTCAAGCACGATATGTATGGACGCCACTGATGAATACACGGTCAGTGGCTTGCCCATTAGCGATACTGATATCGTCATTGTCGCTATCGGTGAGGATCAAGGCGCCAATGTAATGGCGACCGCGCTGTTTAAGACTCTAAAGGCACGTCGCCTTATCAGTCGCAGTATTAATCCTTTACATGAAAAGGTACTACAAGCCATTGGTGTTGACGACCTTATTCATCCTGAAAAAGAAGCCGCTACGCGTTGGGCAAAAAGACTATCGCTGCGCTACTTCGTCGACTCGTTTGAGCTAAGCGATCATTTCAGTATGGTCGAGATTAGCATTCCAGGTATTTTGATTGGTAAAACTGTCGAAGCGCTACAATTAGAGCGAAAATTCAATATTCGATTGCTTAGTACTATGCGCTATGAGTATTATGAAGATAGCTTCGGTCGCACCCAGCGCAAGCCTAGTATTAAAGGTCTAGCGGCTCCTGAGCAAGTGCTACAAGATAAGGACGTACTAATCATCTACGGCGATAACCAACACATCAACGAGTTCCTGCGCAGTGTTGGAGTAAAAGTTAAATAGCTATCCATAAAAAGGAGAGAGTTATGAATAAGCGTCTTTTTTCCGCACTGTTGATTGCGAGTATATCCTTTTCATCATTACTATCAGGCTGTGAGCAGACTCAAAATCCTAATGTCATGCTCTCAGAAGATCAAAAAGATCCGATAAAAGAGTTGGAGATGACCTCAGAGGTCGATCGCAGTCAATTCAAGTATAAGCAGACCTTTTATGTGCCAATCTACTCGGATATTTATACCGATAGAGACAATCGTAAAGTGCTGTTATCAGCGACACTAAGTGTGCGCAATACTACTTTAGAAAAGTCGCTTTATATTAATAAAATCGATTATTACGATACCAAAGGTGCTTTTGTAAAATCTTACTTGAGCAAACCTATCGAGCTACCCGCAATGGGGACGCTCAATTATATTGTCGAAAAAGAGGAAGATAAAGGCGGCTCTGGCGCTAATTTTATCATCGAAGTGGAAGGAGTGGATGAAACAGTGACGCCCGTTATTGAAGCGGTGATGATCGGTAATTTTAGTAATAAAGCTTTTTCGTTCCTAACTCAAGGCACGCCAGTTAAACATGGAACAAAGTAGCTGATAAGTTAAGCTCTATAGTAACCTTGCTATGGCAAAGCTACTATAGTAGTTGTAGTCAAGCCATTATAATTTCTGTACTCTTTTTATTTAGCACTAACTATAGCTAGCCCCAGATCTTATGATACTTAAGCTCAAGCTCCTGTGTACTCTCAACACGGCTATCATCAGCGATAATACAATCAATCGGGCAGACTTTATCGCAAGTAGGCTCCTCATAAAACCCTACGCATTCAGTGCATAGATCAGCATCAATGACATAAGTTTTTTGCCCTTTTTGATCGTAACTAATAGCATCATTAGGGCACTCAGGCTCACAGATATCGCAGTTGATGCAGTCTTGAGTAATCATCAAGGCCATAGTAATTCGCTCCTAAAGACAAATAGTTTACGTAAAAATAGGCTGCTTGACATTTTTCATAACTAGCGCAAATTGTAGCGTGTCATTATCGATATTTTTGAACGGATTATTAATTTGTGCGATCCAGCCAGAGCCTAGCGCCGCCTCAATAGCACTGCCTTTTTTATCCCACATCTGCTCAAGGGTATAAGTCAAATTACCGTTTGGTGTCATTACCTCGATAGTATCACCGACCTCAAGCTTATTTTTGATCTGCAAAGTTAGCTTATCAGCCGTCACCGCTGTCACCTCAGCGACAAACTGCTGCTGATCAGTTTTTGAAGCGCCATACTCATAGTTTTGATAGCTGCTGTGCACGTGACGACGCAAAAACCCTTCGGTATAACCGCGATTTGCAAGTCCATCGAGCGCACTGATTAGCGTATTATCAAAGGGCTTATCAGCTAATGCATCATCCATTGCTTGCCGATAAACTTGCGCCGTACGCGCAACATAATAATGCGATTTAGTCCGGCCCTCAATCTTGAGCGAATGCACTCCTTTATTAAGCAAATCTGGGACTAGCTCTACCGCGCGTAGATCTTTTGAGTTCATGATATACGTGCCGTGCTCATCTTCATACATCGCCATCAGCTCGCCAGGACGATTTTGTTCTTCAAGTAGTACCACCTCATCACTGGGCTGCTGAATTTGGTCATCCGCCATTAAACTGTCTTGGTTTGCAGCATTATTAATAGTAATTGCTAGTGGATCGAACTGTTGAGGCTGGCTAGGCGCGTTTTCTGATAGTTGTTTTTGTGTTTGAGTGATAGGCACGATATCGCCTGCCTCGTTTTCAGTCGCTTGATAAGTATTATAATTCCAGCGACAAGCATTGGTACAAGTGCCTTGATTAGCATCGCGCTTATTCATATAGCCGGACAACAGGCAGCGCCCAGAGTAAGCCATGCATAGCGCCCCGTGTACAAACACCTCAATCTCCATAGCCGGCACTTCTTCGATAATCTGCCCGATTTCTTTGAGTGACAATTCCCGCGACAAAATCACCCGGCTGACGCCCATCTGCTGCCAAAACTTCACCGTCGCCCAGTTTACCGCATTAGCCTGCACCGAGAGATGAATCTCCATCTCAGGGAAATGCTCGCGCACTAGCATGATCATGCCAGCATCCGACATAATCAATGCATCGGGCTGCATTTCAATAATAGGGCGAATATCTTCGATAAAGGTCTTAAGCTTGGCATTATGCGCTTGGATATTGACCACGACATAAAATTTCTTACCCAAGCTATGTGCGTAATCAATACCGCGGCGCAAATTGTCTTCATCAAAGTCGTTATTACGCACGCGCAAACTATAACGCGCTTGTCCGGCATAGACTGCGTCCGCGCCATAAGCAAAGGCGTATTGCATATTTTTAAAAGTGCCAGCCGGGCATAATAGTTCTGGCGTACGCGCGGGGATATTAGCTTGACTCATAGCGTGACCTATCGATAGCAAAACGATAGCCGCTTATTGATCACTCAACAAGCGGCTAGCAAATAAGTAGTTAAAACAAGCTATTATAAGAGATATCAGCTTAGCATAAAAGCAATTCATCAAAATGAGTAGGGGTTTTTAATAACTTTTATCATGTTATAAAATAGCTTAGAGTTTGCTTGATTCACTCACCCTCTTATTAACGGTAAAACTCCAAGTGATAAGATGCATAAAAACGCTAATCCTATTTATATTCTGCTAGTTTTATTTATTGTCAAACACACAAACACGCTTTAGTACTCGCCCAATAACCAGCCGCTGACAAACGCAAAGTACTCACGAAACCATGAGTTATAACGTATAGATAATGGCGTAGTGCTAGCGACGGCTATAGGCTGCTCATAGCCTTGATGACGAGCGATAGCTACCGCTCGTATTGTATGAAAATCACTGGTGACAATAGCGATAGGTTCGTCTAAAGAGACTTGATGCTGCGCTAGTAGCGCCTGACTATAGCTCATATTCTCCTCAGTACTAGTACTTTTGCCTTCTTGCAAGACTCTAGCGAAAGCTATGTTATGTACCTTATGTAGATAGTTCGCCATTACCTCAGCCTCACTTTGTGTGCGACCAAAACCAATACCGCCTGTAGTGATTACTAATGCTTGTGGCTGAGCCTTGATAATAGGCACCGCTCTATCCAAACGCTCAGCTAGTGTCGGTGTTGGCCTGCCATCTTTAGTCCCTGAGCCTAGTATCATAATTGCGGCAACCTGCGCTACCGGCTGTTTGCTTAGCTCAATCTGCTGCTGCAAGCTCCCGATAAAGATGCCAAAGCTTATCAGCCATAAGACAAACAAAACCCATAAGCCATACCATAGTCGTTTCAATAGCCGATTACGCTCAATAAACTGGCGAATGCGCAGCCAGTATACGCCGTGTACGACAAAGATAATGCCAATCATCAAAGGCACGACTGTGCCAAAGTTAATCTTGCCTAGCGCCATTAACGCTAAGCAATCGAGGATAATGATGACACCACTAATGATCAAAAGAATGCGTATCATAGGGAGTCTTGTCACAGGCAATAAAGGTTTGGTCATAATAAAAGGGAGCTCTTCAGGGCTAGCAATCAGTAATAAACCCACCTATTAAGTGGGTTTATCGCTTATCTCAAATTATCAGCTGACTACAATAGCCAAATGTTGCTGACTAAAGCTACTGACTAACCAAAGTTATGGTGCTAGTACTATTATTGGCATTGTTATTAGGCACATTGATACTGACCTTACTACTCAATATTTGGCCTTTGGTGTTGATTTTATAGCATTCAGACGTAGAGCCTACAGGCGTAGCCAATAGCAAATTCTCAGAGGTATTTATACATAACCAAGCACTATTACTACTATCTGGCGTCAGTGACCAGCTTTGGCGATATACAGCCGTTTTTTGACTTTTGCTGCTATCGCTGTAAACGTTTTCAGTGAGTAGCGGATAAGATTTATCGGCTATCGCTGTTGCCATCTTCGGTATCGTCGCGGTTTGTGTAGCGATAGAATACTCTCCTGAGCGATCGGTATAGCCGTGGAAGGTCAACGGATTTAGCGTATAGTAATTAGTGCTAGTGGTCTGATTCGTGACCTTATCATCAATCTTACTAATGGTACGAATCTGAGCACTTTGTACACGCTTATTATCGAAGACCACCGCTCCTTTCGGTGCTACAGTGATGTCTGCTGATATCTGCTGGTTACCTAACATAGTCATCAAGGTAGAGGTACGGTTTTGCGTGTAGATATTAAGGAGGGCGCTCTCAACTGGATACTGAGTGGCGGTATTGTTACTAGTACCGTCCATCGGTGCATTGATGGTCACACAAGCGCTCAAGCTCAGGGTTGCTACTACTGCTATGGTTAGATTTTTCATAAAATAATCCTTGTTATTATTGTGATTGGGAGGCTCTGTGCTAATTACTATAAATGAATTTTACGCCGCTCGCGTCTGACATTCGTTAACGAGCTTGCTTGCATTATTAGTAATAAACGCTCCTAGTGTTGACTCACAATGACTGAATAGTTAATAGCTAGCTAATCGGCAGTAGTTTTATTATGCTAATAATTCAGCACTGCTCACTCAGCAAAAAACAATAGGTGACATATGGATGTGTTCTCGTATTGGCAAGGGTTCTACAACGATCCTTGGTTTTGGCAATTTCCAATGGCGACGCTCGCTATCAGCATGGCGGCGTTCCTAACGGTAGCGATGCCGTGGACGATTGTCGCTTGGCAAGATCCTATCGCGCTACGCAAGTATAAAATCCAACAAAAACCGTTTGAGATGAAAAAATTCTTACTGCCCTCTATTGGTCGTATCCTTATTAATAATATTATCTTAGCGGCGTTGTTAGTGCTGGTTTGGCCAGTATTAAAATTAACTGGTGTACATAATGGCGCGCTACCAGCTTGGTATATTATTCTTGCGCAATTGGTATTTTTTGTGCTGCTCGATGATTTTTTGTACTACTGGATGCATCGCTATATGCATGAAAATAAGTGGCTGCTGAGAAATATTCATAGCGTCCATCACCGTATTCACAATACTTGCGGTATCAATGGCAACTATATGCATTGGGTGGAGTATTCACTGACCGCAGCACTGACCTTAGTCGGGCCTATTCTACTCGGCGCACATATTTATGTGGTCTATCTATGGGTAATATTACGGCAAATAGAAGGGGCTGATGGTCATATTGGCTATGATATTCCGTGGAATCCTGTGCATCTATTGCCCGTCTATGAAGGGCCTGTCTATCACGACTTTCATCATGCCAAATTTAAGGGTAACTATGCCGGGTTTTTACCGTATTTAGATAGATATTTAGGCAAGACGCATATCCCCGCTTATCTGAATTACCTTAAAGAGAAGAAGAAGGGCTTGACGCCGCTTGAGATTGAGGAGGGCACGAAGTTAGCAAAAGTACAAGCTCAGGCGCTTAAGAAGCAGACGCGGAGTAGCTAGCTTTTTAAAAATAGATAACTTTTAAAAAATAGATAATGACAGTGGACAGTGAGCTAAAACCAGCTAAGTTTTGAGATTTATTAGCAGGTTTAAAAAAGAATAAAAAAGGTAAGAAAATCTTGATTAAGCACAGAATAATTGGCGGTGAAGGAGGGATTCGAACCCTCGATACGCTATGAACGTATACACACTTTCCAGGCGTGCGGTTTCAGCCACTCACCCACTTCACCGTTTAGACAGGCCGTTATTAACGGGTACTGATTTTTGAGAGGCTAAGTATAGCTTATAGCATTAGTAATGTCACGGTTTGGCGCTGATGATTTTACAATATTGCTCTAATAGTAGATGCTATCTTTCTTGGTAGCTGCCTGCTAGGATAGCGTATCAGCGCTTAGCGCTGTATATAATAGATTATTCTAGGATTACCTAAGCTAAGGGTTATAAGTAGATTGATGAGCTTTATAATAATTAATATCAGGGCAGATAGCAGTCCAAAAAATAATATAAAAGCTAGAGTAATGGCGGCTCCTAAGCTATTACTGATAGCGTTAGCCATGCTGTGGGTATTGACTATAGCTCCAGCTTACGCTGATGATTTGACTCAATGTAGTCAGTCTTTTTATGGTGGTGTCTATCCTAAATTTACCAATGACAAGCTCAGCGCTAACACGCAGCCCCTTTGTATGGATGGTTTTGCGGTTATGTATTCAGGCGTATCGCGTACCCCGCTATGGTCCGCTGAGTATCTGACTCGTACTCGCCTAAATCAAGCCAAAGACATCGATCGCGAGGACAGCTTTCATGAAGAGAGCCGCTTGCCAGAGTCGGCTCGTGCTTCGTTAGCGGATTATTCAGGCTCTGGTTATGACCGCGGTCATTTAGCGCCCAATGCCGATATGGCAACGCGCTCTCAGCAGTACGATAGCTTTAGTCTGGCTAATATTGCCCCGCAGTCGCCGCGAAATAATCGCTATATTTGGCGAAATATTGAGTCCGCTACCCGCTATTTAACTCAGCAGTATGGCGAGGTTTATACCATTACTGGCGTGGCTTTTACCAATAAGCAGACCAAGCGTCTCAATAGGCGAGTGTTAGTACCGAGTCACTTTTTTAAGGCGGTTTATATTCCCGCTATCAATCAAGCTGGCGTCTATTATGCGCCTAATGATGAGTCGGAGCGTATTGAGGTCATTAGCCTTGATGAGCTTACTGAGCAAATAGGGGTGGATGTATTACCAGTGTTAGATAACGCGGTAAAAGCGCAAGCCTTGGCGCTACCCCTTAAAGCTGGCGAGTCGATAGAGGCTCCTACTAGTGCTAATGAGGAGCCAGTATGGTTGATATTCGTCTGGGCTTTAGTCGATTGGCTAATGGGTCAGCTACAAGCTTAAATCCGCTTAATTAATTTTAGTACCCAGAGATAGAATATAAATTTTAAAGAAGATAGGCTTTATTGAAAATGGCTATCATTAATAGAAGGAATAAAATATGATTGAACCCTTCGCTAATAATCATCAAAGTATGCAAATTGGGGAATTGGTTATTGAAAACCAAAAAGATAAAATCATTATTTATGGCGATATAGAGTTATACCTAAATGAGAACGGTCATGAGCAAGCAAAAAAGCTACATGAGCTTACTAATAGTATATTAAAATCTTATGAAAACGCCGATAATTTTAGGGATAGCTACAACAAAAACGTAGAAGAGTCAAAATTAAAGGATGACCGGTTAGACGATGATATCGATAATCCTTTTCTGTAACTGTTTGATATAATTCCGAATTATAGAAAGAAATTGATATAAAAAATTACTAGGCAAAACTTATTTTTTGCCTATAATGTATTTAGACAGCGCTTGTACTGTTTAAGAGGTTAGAAGTTTTTAGTTACTAAGAACAAGTAAGTTCCGCAGTTTAGACTTTTATCATTTTGACTTAAACCGTGCTATTTATTTTTTATCAAGAGACAGGCGCAAATAACGTAACTTATTGAACAATCATTGTACGAAGGGAGTCGATTTATGAAACTATTTACAAAAACCGCTTTAGCAGTAGCTGGTATTAGCATGGCAACGATGGCATTCGCCGCTGATCCATTGCACAATACGACTTGGCAGACTTTTGATGAAGGTAAGCCAAAAGGTACGGTCAAAATCACAGAGTCTAACGGTGTATTGACTGGTAAGCTTATTGATACAGTTTCAGCCAAGGGTAAAAAGCATGTTGGCATGACGATTATCTCTGGCCTAAAAGCTGATGGCGGTGGTAAATACAGTGGTGGTACTATTACTGATCCTGAGAAAGGTAAAGACTACCGCATGACCGCAAGTTTAAACGGTAATACCTTAAATCTAAAAGGTTATATTGGTCCATTCTCGCGTAGCCAGCAGTGGAAAAAGAAATAAGTGAGTTAACTAACTGTTACTATTGATAGCCAGTTTTGTTAATGGTAAGCATAAGAGACCCCGTATGACCTATAGGTTATACGGGGTTTTTTCATGCTATTTTTGTCAAGATCTGATAAAGCTTAGCAAAGCTATCTGACAAACTCAGGATAAGCTTCCATACCACACTCGGCTATGTCTGCGCCTTGGTATTCTTCTTCCTCAGAGATTCGTAGACCGATAACGACTTTTATCACCAGCCAAATCAGTAAGCTTGCCACATAGACCCAAGCAAAGATAGTGACTGCGCCAACGAGCTGAGCTATAAAGCTCGCTGCTGGATTGGTAAGCGGTACGATTAATAAGCCAAATAAACCTGCTACTCCATGCACCGAAATAGCGCCAACAGGATCATCGATTTTCATTTTATCTAGAGCCAAAATAGATAGCACTACAATGATACCTGCAGCCACCCCAAATAAAGTCGCTTGCAAGGCAGAAGGGGTAGAAGGCTCTGCAGTGATAGCAACTAGCCCTGCCAATGCACCATTTAGCAGCATGGTAAGATCGGCTTTACCAAAGATCAGTCGCGCTAGTAATAAAGCACCGATAGCACCACCCGCGGCAGCGGCATTAGTATTTACAAACACTATAGCTACGCTATTGGCGCTCGCGATATCTGCTAGCTTAAGTACTGAGCCGCCATTAAAACCGAACCAACCCATCCATAAAATCAAAGTACCCAGTGCCGCTAAAGGTAAATTCGCTCCAGGAATAGCGCGTATCTCGCTGTTAGAGCCGTACTTACCGCGGCGCGCTCCTAACAATAACACCCCTGACAGGGCTGCCGCCGCACCGGCCATATGCACGATACCGGAACCGGCAAAGTCAGAGAAACCTATCTCGGTTAGATTATATAAACCAAAGACCTCTTGACCGCCCCAAGTCCAACTACCTTGCATCGGGTAGATAAAGCCAGTCATAACGGCTGCAAACAATAAAAAAGACCAAAGCTTCATGCGTTCAGCGACAGCGCCTGAGACGATGGACATACAGGTCGCGACAAATACCACTTGAAAGAAGAAGTCAGCCGCCGCTGAATAGACTGAGTCACCATCAAAACCATTCTTAGCCGATGCGCTCAAGGCATCTGCTACTAGCGTCTCGCCTCCTGAGATACCATTTAACAACGGCTCACCACCATACATAATAGCGTAACCGCAGATCATATACATGGTACAGGCAGTGGCAAAAAGCGCGATGTTTTTGGTTAAAATCTCGACGGTATTTTTGGCGCGTACCATCCCAGCTTCTAGCATAGTGAAGCCGGCGGCCATCCACATCACCAATGCCCCACACATCAAAAAATAAAAAGTATCTAGTGCGTATTGCAACTCGAAAATTTGACTTTGCATCTTAATTCCCCCTTGAATCGATGATGCAGATATTGGACTAACGGTTAAATAAAATCATAATCAACCGCTATTTAGCGCGCTTATAAGCAATTAGTGCCCCATAACTGGGCAATAATAGTTATAGGATTATCAAATGGCATCAGAACCCGTTTCACCGGTACGAATCCGAATCACTTGCTCTAAATTGGTGACAAATATCTTACCGTCGCCTATTTTGCCCGTGCTAGCGATACGAGTGATAGCTTCGATAGCAGGCTCGACCATCTCATCGATGACCGCGACTTCTACTTTTACTTTTGGCAAAAAATCTACTACATACTCAGCACCGCGATAGAGCTCAGTGTGTCCTTTTTGGCGGCCAAAACCTTTTACTTCAGTGACAGTAACGCCTTTGACACCGATGTCAGAGAGCGCTTCACGTACATCATCGAGTTTGAAGGGTTTCAAAATCGCAGTGATTAACTTCATAAGTTTTATCCTTTCATGAGTGAGGCCACAAAAAGAGGGCTATCAGCAGTAGTTGCTGTACGGCTCCTCTTTTATACTTACTATCAGTCATTCAAGAATTGTGCCAAGCCTACTCAAGGGGGTAGGTAGGATTGGAGTTTTGAGTGATTATAGTCCGTTATAATTAGAGGAATAAACCGTATTGCTAGATAGTTTTTCGATGTGGCATTGGCTTAAAGAGGGTTTTATTATAACGAACTTCTAGGCTTACAGGGAGGCTATAGCTCTATGAGTTACTAAAACATCATACAGAGTAAGGAGTAGCTATTCTAAAAAATAGCTATTAGGCGATAATGCGTTAAGACAGACTATAGTCAAAGACTAGACTAAACCGAAAGACAAAATAACAGGTGGTATAAAACAAAGCAGCGCTTAGCGCTCAAGGGCAGTAAGCGCTATTTAATAAGGCACAAGTACTAATAAAAACTTTTGACAATAGCTTATAACTTAGGAAACAGCAGATAAGGGGTTTTGGTGCTGCCAAGCAGTTTTTTAGTATCGCTGCCTTGTAGCAGCTCACGTAGACGCGATTGACCAAAAGCGCCGCTCATAAGCATACCAATCTCATGCTCGTTTTGATAATAGCTGAGGGCGGCGCTAACATCACGGCTATCTATTAAAGACTTTTTGGCACTGATACCGGCCTGTTTTAGACGAGCGTAAGCTTCGCGTAAGGCATCGCAATTCTCATTGCTGTTTTTACCGACCATGACAATATGAACGGTCAAAGAGCGCACTAATGGGGTTTTACAGAGCCAATCGAGCATTCGATGACTAGTGGCTCGGTTATCAAAGGCAAAAAGTGCGGTAGTGGGGGGCAAAAATGGGGCATGAGTCACCAAAATAGGGCAGTGGCTCAATCTAACCAATTGACTCAAAGTAGCTCTACAGGTCACCTGATGCCCGATAACTATTAATTGCGATTTTTCATCGACGTAATCAATACTTTCGCTGAGCGTTTCGTGACGATGTAAAGTATAGGTTTTACGCTTATGCTGATGCTGCTCGCAATAGGCGGTAGCTTGATGCAATAGCAGTCTGCCTTGGGCTTTGAGCTCGCTATTACTTAAGTGCTCTTGATTGGTGAACTGATCTAGCAGCTGACTTTCATCATCGATATTTAGACAGCCAGAATAGTTTACCGCCGCTTTTTGCTGCAAGCTAGGTATCGAATGCAATAAGCCAATCGGCGCTTGCAAGCGATTGGCAGCCCACATACTGGCATCTAATACCGCTTGCACATGATCGGGACAGTCCAAACAAGCAATGACACTGTCAGGTTTTAAGTTACTCATAGGGCAACCACATTATCTACATTAAGTAGCTTATAAATGAAGTAAGTTATCTAAATTAAGTTATCTAAATTAAGCAAAAACACGGTGAATAAAACCCAACGACTTATAAGATCTCTAACCGTGATAGATAAAGCTAATCCAGCAAACCAATATCACGCCGATCATGAATAGAGAAGCGATCGATCAAAGTACGACTGGCACTATTGAGTCCAACTACTTTGACATCAATACCTTCACGTTGCAAGCGCATGACCAGCTTATCCAAAGTGTCGACCGCACTGACATCCCAAAAATGCGCTTGGCTAACATCGATATGGATAGTATCTAAGGCTTCTTTGGTATCAAAGCTATTTAGGAACTGCGTAGTGGAGGCAAAGAACACTTGGCCTTGCACGTAGTAATAGCGAGTATTGCTACTGTCATCATAATCGCTATAGATGGTTAAGAACTGACCAATCTTATTAGCAAAGGCCAAGGCCGATAGCAGCACTCCAACACCAACGCCATAAGCTAAGTTATGAGTAAAGACGGTGGTCAGTACCGTGGCTAGCATCACAATATTGAATGACATAGGGTGAGTTTTGAACTCGCGAATAGACTGCCAATTAAAGGTTCCAATAGAGACCATAATCATTACCGCTACTAGCGCGGCCATTGGAATTTGGCTGACCCACTCACTCAAAAACACCACCATAATCAACAGCACCACACCGGCCATTAGCGTTGATAGCCGTGTACGGCCACCAGACTTGACGTTAATCATTGATTGTCCGATCATCGCACAGCCTGCCATACCACCAAAGAAGCCTGAGACCACGTTAGCCATGCCTTGACCGCGGCATTCTTTATTCTTATCACTAGGCGTATCGGTTAAGTCATCAACGATAGTCGCTGTCATCATCGACTCAAGTAGACCAACGATAGCTAAAGCAATAGAGTATGGCGCAATAATTAACAAAGTTTCAAGATTGAGCGGAATATCGGGTAGTAAGAATACCGGCAACGAGTCGGGCAGCTCGCCCATGCTACCGACATTACGAATGTCTAGATTCATGTACATCGCTACCGCCGTCAAGCCAACGATACAGATCAGCGGTGAGGGAATAATACGGCCAATCTTTGGAATGAGCGGAAACAGATAAATAATAGCCAAGCCGGCAGCGGTCATAATATAGACGGTCATGCCAACTCGCTCCGTCATCGGATTGAGCTCTGGTAATTGGGCGGCAAAGATCAAAATCGCCAAGGCATTGACAAAACCTATCACTACCGAGCGCGATACAAAGCGCATGAGATTGCCAAGCTTAAGAATCCCCATGACTACCTGAATAGCGCCGCACAGTAGCGTCGCAGCCAGCAAATATTGCAGACCATGATCAGCGACCAGATCTACCATTACTAGCGCCATAGCACCGGTTGCCGCTGAGATCATCCCAGGACGTCCGCCTACAAAGCTGATGACCACGGCAATACAGAATGAAGCATACAAGCCTACTTTTGGATCGACACCAGCGATAATAGAGAAGGCAATCGCTTCTGGAATCAAGGCGAGGGCTACTACCAGTCCGGACAAAATATCGCCGCGGACGTTAGAAAACCACTCATCACGTAAGTTATCAATAAAAGATGTCATAAATAAACGGCAACTGCATAGAGTAGAAGGCAAAAAAGTAGTCACTAATCATTAGTAATAATATCAGCTGATAGTCATTACTGATGATAGAGCTACGGCGTCGCTTAACAGACTATAGCTGTTAGACGGTATGACACTTGCATGAGTGCAAAAGCCAATAGCGAGTAGGGGAATAATAGGTTTACTAGGGTATTCAATCATAATATTTGAGGCTGTAGCTCATAACCACACGCTATAATATAGCCGCAAACTACCATAGGCTCATACTAACAATGAGATGAATAATAGTTGTAGAAGCGTGAGGTTAGTCACAACATGCTAAACTAATCAAAATCTGAGCAATTAGCTATAAAAACAGGGGCATAATAGCACAAAGTGGCAAAAAAGCAGTACCGAAATATTAACGATACCGTTATGATGCTAGTCTAAATAGTCAATAATAACGCTATCTGGCATAGTAATGCTGACTACGGTTTCACCCAACTATCATTACAGATAGCTGTACTGATTTACTCCCATGACTTCATAAAAGGAAAATATATGTCAAGCTCTGCTACAACAGATACATTGATTCATAAAGGTAGTGGCCTGCAAGTTGTGGTCGGATTGGGACAATCGGGCTTATCAGTAGCGAATTATCTTACCGATCAAGGCTATCAAGTCGCGGTTACTGATAATCAGACCACGCCAGCCTTGGCTGATAAGCTGCCAGCTGCGGTTGAGATTCGTCAGTTTGGCGGTATTGATGAGGAATTATTACTGCAAGCGGCGCGTATTATTATCAGCCCTGGTATCTCTTTAGAGACAAAAGCAGTGGCGAGCGCGCGGCAAGCTAATATTCCAGTCGTGAGCGATATTCAATTATTTTGTGAAGCTTGTAGCGCGCCGATAGTCGCTATCACGGGCTCTAATGCCAAAAGTACGGTCACTACCTTAGTCGGTCAAATGGCAAAAGATGCAGGGGTTAATGTTGGGGTAGGCGGTAATATTGGTGTGCCAGCTTTGAGCTTATTGGCAAATAGCGATATGGAGCTTGCTGTCCTTGAGCTCTCAAGCTTTCAGTTAGAAACAGTGAGCAATCTAGGAGCGCAAGTGGCAACGGTGCTCAACATGTCGCCTGATCATCTCGATCGTCATGGTGATATGCTCGGCTATCATCAAGCCAAGCATCGTATCTTTCAAGGAGCTAAGTCGGTGGTGGTAAACCGCGAAGATGCTTTGACTCGGCCTTTAGTCGCGGATAATTTACCACGATTGAGCACTGGTATTCATGCTCCTGATAAAGGTCAATATGGCCTTATTACCGATCCTGACGGGCAAATTTATCTAGCGCGTGGTAGTGATCGTTTATTATCAGCGGATAAGCTACCTGTGAAGGGTCGCCATAATTTACTTAACGCGCAAGCGGCGCTAGCTTTGGGCGAGCTGGCAGGACTACCGCTCGATGCTATGCTAAACACGTTGCAGCAGTTCACCGGTCTTGATCATCGCTGCCAGTATGTCACTGCGGTAGCGGGTATCGACTATTTTAATGATTCAAAGGGTACTAATATCGGCTCTACTATGGCGGCAGTCGAAGGCCTAGGAGCGGTATATGCGCCAAAAGATGGTAAGCTATTATTGATACTAGGCGGGCAAGGCAAAGGCCAACAGTTTGGTGAGTTGACGCCGCTTATCAATGACTATGTCAGTCAAGTACTGTGTATCGGTGAAGATGCCAAGCTCATTGAACAGCATTTGCGAGAAGCGGGCTTGAGTAAAGACGTTAGATTGCATCAGTGTCAGACTTTAGAGACTGCTTTTAAAGTCATCAAGCAAGTGACGGATAGCAGCTTATCGCAAGTGCAAGCGGTGTTACTCTCTCCAGCTTGTGCAAGCTTCGATCAATTCAGCGGTTATGCTGAGCGCGGTGATTATTTTACTCAGTTAGTGCAGCACCAATTAGCCAAGCTAGATACCGCTGATAGTTAAGGGTCTTATTTAAGTGCTTATATTTAAATGCTTATATTTAAATGCTTATGATTAATGGTTTCATTAATGATTTTATAAGCCATGGATATTGTTGGTTTTTTATTTTAAGCTATGCTCTATAATGCTGACTAAGCTTTGATTACTAGTCATTCTTTATTTTTCTCTATATCTCAATGGTGGTGTTCACTGAACGCCGTACTTTTTGCTCGTTAGTATATTTGAATATTATGGCGCTCTCCTTTTTTTCTCGCTCAAACTCAAACGCTACTGCCAAAGCCACTAGCGATGGGGTGTTATCTTTACCATCCTCGCGTGCAATCTTGTTAGCTAGTGTTGGCTGCATGATGGTACTGAGCTTATTGATGGTGGCTTCTGCCTCTATTCCTTTTGCGCTTAGCCGCGGTATGACAGAGCTGTACTTTTTTAATAACCAACTGCTCTATATGGCGATCGGTCTAGCGGTAGCTTTTGTTCCCTATAAGTTTGTCCCGCTCAAGACCCTTTATCAGACAGGTACACAGTTTTTTTTATTGTTAGTGACCGCGGTATTGCTGATTGCTACTTTGTTTGGTACTCCTATCAATGGCTCGAAGCGTTGGCTTAATTTGGGAGTCTTAAACTTTCAGGTCGCTGAGCTTGCTAAGTTAGTAGTTATTGTCTTTGTCGCTGATTTTGTGGTGCGCCGCTCTTTTGAGGTGCGTAACGGCTGGGATGGCTTTTTGCGTATCTCCTTAGTGATTGGTCTGTTGACCTTTTTACTACTGTTGCAGCCAGATTTTGGCTCATTGGTAGTCATCGTTGGCACCGTGTTTGCGATATTTTATATAGCAGGCGCGCCTTATAAGCAGTTTATTGCGCTAGGGGCGGTCGTTGGCGTACTTGGCGTATTAGCCGTCACTTTAGTGCAGTATCGATTGACCCGCGCTTTGTCGTTTTTGGATCCCTTCGATGATATCCAAGATACCGATTATCAGCTAGCACGAAGTTTAATTGCCTTTGGTCGTGGTGAATTTACCGGGGTTGGCTATGGTGAGAGTGTACAAAAGCTCTCGCATTTACCAGAAGCGCACACTGATTTTTTGTTAGCGATTACTGGTGAAGAGCTGGGTTTCGTCGGCGTCACTATGGTACTGTTATTAGAGGCTTTGATTATCGGTAGTGCCATGCGTATTAGCTACAATGCGCTCAAGCGCCGGCAGATGCGCATGAGCTATACCGCTTTTGGTATTGGTATTATCTTTATTGCGCAGACTATTATTAATGCCGCGATGAATATGGGCGCGATGCCAACAAAAGGCTTAACCATGCCGTTTTTTAGTTATGGCGGCTCCTCAATGCTGATTAGCCTAATAATGGTAGCACTCTTATTGAAAATCTATAAAGAGAGTCCTGAGATCGAAAAGAGCCAATGCCGTCACTATTAAAAATTAAAGCACAGCTAATTGCTGCTTATTTTGTAGCGGTGTATTGTCCCACTGACTGATAGCTTGCCTAAGCATACGCTCAGGCGTATCGATATCGAGCGCTGGTTGCTGTAATAGCGCAAGAGCGCTACTCAATAATTGGCTTGGGTTGCGAGTATCGATAGGCTGAGCTAGGTTCTGCTTAGAGAGCTTTTGTCCCTGTTTATTACATATCAATGGCAGATGATACCAATGGCTGACAGCAGGTAGCTTGGCGACTTCTAGCAGGCTAATCTGCGCGGTCGTCATTGGTAAGATATCTAGTCCGCGCATAACATGGCTGACATTTTGTAAACCATCATCGATACTGGCAGCAAGAATATAATTGATCATACCGTCTTGTCGGCGTACTACCATATCGCCCAAAGTTTGCTGCGGATTAGCCCACTGCATCCCTTGAATCCCATCGTTAAAGCCAATAGCATAATCGGGCAATTGCACCCGTAATTTATGCTTATCTTTTGCTAAATCGGCATTAAGACAGCAGCGCGGATAGATTTGTCGATTGGGCTGCCGAGTTAGAAGGGCTTGCTTGGAGCGGGCAATAGAGTCAAAGTTATTTTGGCGCTTATCCCAATAGCTTGCTAGAGTTTTACGTGAGCACTCACAGCCATAAGTCAAAGGCGCTAGCGCTGATGAGAGATAATCTTGGTAGATATCAGTACGCTCAGACTGATAAATGACATCCCCATCCCAATGCAAATGCAGGGTCTCTAAATCTATCAAGATTTGCTCAGTGAACTGCCGATCACAGCGCTCAGTATCAGTATCTTCTATCCGCAGCAGCCAATCTCCACCCAAAGACTTGATATGGCAGTAGCTAGCTAAAGCGGTGGTCAAAGAGCCCAGATGCAGCTCACCAGTAGGAGAAGGCGCAAAACGTCCTATTGGCCGTTGCAGTCGATGTTTGGCGGTAGACGCTGAGCTTGAGTGTTTGTTTAAATTCAAAATAATCAACTACTAAGATAAGAAGATGGCGTTAGAATAAACAAGCTTTTTTCAAAAAGATATTTACTTTCAGTAGCGTTTAGCAATAGCCGACTCTCTTGTTACTAAACATAAAAAAGCGAGCCATCTTATTAAAGAGCGCTCGCTTGCTAATCAGTACACAGGTTAGAGCAGAGAACTATTGACCTTGGTTTTGCCGCTCTTTCATCTCAGATAAGGTTTTGCAATCGATACATTGCGTAGCGGTTGGACGCGCCTCTAAGCGGCGCAGACCAATCTCAACACCGCAAGTTTCACAAAACCCATAATCATCGTTCTCGATTTCTGTTATTGATTTATCAATTTTACGAATCAGCTTGCGCTCGCGGTCACGAGTACGTAGCGCTAAAGCAAACTCTTCTTCTTGAGTCGCTCTATCATTGATATCTGGCATAGCGCTTGACTCGTCTTGGATATAAGTCTTAGTGCGATCCGCCTCACCGATCAGCTGGCTCTTCCAGTCCAATAAGATCTCTTTGAAGTGTTCAAGCTGCGCATCAGACATATACTCTTCGTCTTCGGCAGGCACATAAGGGGTGAACTTTACATCATCTGGAGACGTAGTTGAAGTGCTCATAAGGGTATCCTATTTTTCCAAATTAATTCCACAAAACGAGATTGCAAAAGACAAGAGCTTAAAATTTATTTTAACCCTATGACTTGTCCTTTTTAGAACGTTTTACCACGTGGTACGCAAACAACATAGTGGATAAAGTAAAGCGCTAATATGAGGCCATTCTTTATCAATTACAAAGGGTAAATGAGTAATGATTCTATCCTTTATCATTATTGTACTACTTACCCTTTAGGGTTAACCAAATTATGCCAATAAAACTGGCTATCAAGTATCTAGTCTTTTAACCCAGCTTGCAAGATTACCATTGTTTGCTAATTGCAACCAGCGATATCCGGCGCTAGCCTGCTCATCATAGCTAAATTCATCTTTATTGGGCAAAAACTGATAGCAAGTTGAGGGAGTTGAATAGACAGTGACACCGTTTTTATGACGAATTTGTTCTTGATGAGTATGACCACTGATAATGACTCGCAATTGCTCATATCGGTCTATACGTTGCCAAAACTCCTCAGCGTTCTCCACCATATGAGCATCTATCCATTCAGAGTTCATAGGCAGCACGTGATGATGTAGCGCCAACAAAGCCGGCTTATCACAGTTATCAAGCTGCTGACATAGCCAGTCCAAATCAGCGTTTGCTAGTACCCCTGAGATTTTGCCAGAGACTGAGGAATCTAACAATAATAGCTGCCAGTACTCGCTCTCAATCACATGCTGGTTGAGTAATCTTGAATCCATAGAGCGAGCTATTAGCTGACGTTGATCAAAAGGTAAATCGTAGCCCAGCTCATCAGTGACATCATGATTGCCTGCGATACAAGCAAAAGGTATTTGCGTTTTTTTTAGCGCATCAAAGATATAATCATAAGTTAGCGGATCCACTTTACTGACTAAGTCTCCGGTCACCAATATCAGATCACAGCGAATATCTTCTGCTAACGCTTGCTTAAGACTGCTATCAAAATGCTGTTGGCACTGTGATTGATCCTCTCTAAGCGCCGTGGTAGCTTCTAGAGTAGTGGGCGTTGTCAGATGCATATCGGTGATTTGCAAAACGTTTAGTTGCTCATCGACAGCATTGATCTTACAAGCAGGATAACTCAACATGACTACAGACTCTTAGCTCATTAAAAGTGAACATCCTTACCGCTACACGCACTATTTATTCCCCTTATAGCGACAATAATAAAAGCCTAACACTGCAATGATTTTGACCATTGATAATTATCTTATAACACCTTTAACGCTGTTTTATATAGCAAAATTATAACGATAAGTGGGGTAAATACATAGCAGTAGCGTCCGTTCCACACCAGTATACGGGTAATATTTTAGGCTGTTTATAGCATAATTTTACTAAATGACCAACTGTTTAGTGAAATAAAGTTGATTAGCATAAGGTTTTGGTTAGCAGGTGCTTATTGTTTTGACTAATGAGTACTTATCAGGATTTGGTTCGATGCAGGTTGGTTGCAAATTTAGAATTCAATTTTGACAATAGCAGCGCTATAAAAAATAACATAGCTAACACTAAAACAATGGATAAGCCCGTTTGAATGTCTAACCAAACACTGCCCCAAACCCCCAAGGTGACGCCAAACTGAGCCATCACAAGCGCAAATATCACCATCTGTTTAGGAGAGCTTGACCATAGCCTCGCGCTCAATGCTGGTAACACTAACAAGCCGCTAATCAATAAACTACCAACCGCTTGCAAGGCAATAGCACAAAATCCGGCTAATACCCCCATAAAGAATAAGCGTTGACGAGTCGGACTAATGCCTTGAATACGCGCTAAGGCTTCATGCGTTGCCAGCTTAATTTGCGCCGGCCAAATATAGATCAGTAGCGCCAAGCCGATGATTACACTAGCCGCAAGCATAGGCAGATCTGCCCAATCTAGCTCCAGCAAGTTACCAAATAAAAACCCGAGTACGTTAGCTTGCTGATCAGTTAGCTGGGTCAAGGTTAGCAGCCCTAAACACAATAAAGTAACTGCCACTACCGCTAATACGGCATCCATGGGTAAGCGCTCATCATCAATGACTATCAGCCCCAATACTACTAATACGCTGACCATAGCAATACCAATACCCATCGGCAGCTGCCACAGTACCGCAAGCGCCACGCCCAACAGCGTACCATGAGCTAGCGCATCTGCAAAAAACGCCATGCGTCGCCATAGCACTAGGCAACCAAGCGGCGCTGAGAGCAGTGCTAAAATACTGCCGGCAATCCAAGCAGGGGCAATGATGGCTAACCATGCAGTCATAACCGATATCCGTTAAATATTTGCTAAAAGTGGTTTAAAAGAGAAGAGAGCAATTTGCAAATCGACGAGTTTGTTTAAAAAGTCAGCTCGCTTGCTGCACTACTATGAGCACTGTGTTCGCAAGCGTGAGGCTGATGCACATAAGGCTGCTCATAATGATGGCCAAAGAGCTTTTTGAACTCATGACTGACGGCAAGCTCGCTGGGTTGTCCTTCACAGCAAATATGCTTATTGAGACAAACCACGCGCCGGCTACCTTTCATCACCCAGTGCAAATCATGAGACACCACTAGCATGGCACAGCGCAAAAACTCTGGCAGCTCATCGATGAACTGATACAGCCAAACCTCAGTATCAGGATCTAGGCCTTGCATCGGCTCATCTAAGATTAATAAATTGGGCTTATCGAGCAGCGCGCGCGCGAGTAACACGCGCTGAGTCTCGCCGCCTGATAAATGCCCCATTTGCCGTGAGAGCAGATGATTTAGGGATAAATTATCAAATATAAACTGGCGCTGCTGTGGTAGTAAGCGGCGTTTATCGGCCTGCGCTAATAAGTCTTTGACGCGCAGTGGCAAAATGGACGGTATTGAGAAACGCTGCGGCACGTAGCCAAGCTGTAACGGTTGATGCGCCTTTATGCTGCCTTCACTAGGAGGAATCAACGCCAAGATGAGCTTGACTAAAGTCGATTTGCCAGCGCCATTAGGACCAATAAGACTCACCGTTTCATTAACGGCGATATCTATGCTGATATGCGATAGCAAGCGCTGCTTATCGATGTCGTAGCTGACATTGTCAAGGCTCAATAGCTTAGTGCTATTATTGCTGTCAATCGATAAGGTGTTTGCGCTCATAGCTGACCTGTAAGTTAAAAAGTGGTGTTGAGTTTAAGACTAATAAATTCATCAAAGCTAAGATATTGCAGTGAAAAAAGCTACTGACAAGCTTGGCAACGTCCGCTTAGCTCTATGACGCTATGATTGACCAAAAATCCAGCATCTTGCTCTGCAAATCCCATCATCTCTTGTACTGGTAGGCTGCTACATTCTTGCACCCTCTGACAGTACTCACAAATCAAAAACGCCGCCGCATGCTGAGCGCGAGGATGACAGCAGGGTACATAAGCGTTGATGGAGGTCAACTGATGAATCAGGCCTTGCTCTAATAAAAACTCCAAGCTGCGATAAACCGTTGGCGGGGCGACATTTTTACTTTGTTTTTGGTCTTTAGCCAAAAGGCGAGTTTGCTGAAGCTGGGTAATTAAATCATAAGCGCCAACCGGCCGCTTAGCTTGCAAGACTAGCTTGTATATCTGCTGACGTAGCGGCGTAAAACGCACCCCGCGATGACGGCATTGTTCGATAGCTGCTGTCAAGCGCGCACTGATATCGCTGTTGTTTAAATGCTGAACGTCATGAAGATGATCGCAAGATGATAGCGCATTAGTCATAACCCACTCCTAAAAATAAGGGTGCACTTTTTATTGTTATAGTATAACATAATGAAAGTCAGACACTAGACTATTTAACTGTTTAGTTAATTAGCTTAGTTATTTAGCCCTCTATATTTTAACCATCTATCGATACCGATTGGCAAAAGAGTCGTTATGAGAATAATAAACAAAGCACTAGCAACCCTAAAACATTATGCTCAGCCAAAATCTTGGCTGCTGGCCATCAGTGCAAGCTTGATCATAGCCAGTCCAATAAGCGCCCAAGCGGCCAATACCGTAAGCGTCAGTAATTATCCGCTATTTTTATTAAGCGCGGCGGTAACCGAGGGCGCGCCAGCTGCCAAGCAATTATTAAATCCAGGGGAGGTTGGGCATCACGGTAGCGTTAGTCCTGGCGATATTAAGACGATTGGTGATAGCACCTTTGTGGTTTGGTTTGGCAAATCATTAGAAAACAACTTAGCTTCGAGCCTAGATAAAGCGCCCAATGCTATCTCTTTGTTTGATTTTAATGCTTTTACGCGCTATCCACTGCGCGATGTCAAAGGCAAGCCTATTGCCAACACTTTGGATCCGCATATTTGGCTCGATCCGGAAAACGCCAAAGCTATTACCCGAGCGCTAGCGGTTATTCATAGCCATGCCAATCCGAAGTACAAAGCGATTTATCACAATAATGCCAAAAAGTTCGCTGAGCAAATGGATAGAGCAGTCGCGACTCAGCGGCAAAATAGGCAGCAGAGCAGACCTTATTGGGCTTATCATGATGCTTACCATTATCTGGAGAGTAGTCTAAACCTACAGCTGGTTGGCAGCTTAACTAGCGATCATCATCTAGCGCCAAAAGCCAGTCAATTGCGTTGGCTTGATGAGCAGCGTCCGCTCAAAACGATGTGCCTTATCACTCAAAGTAAACCCGCTAGCGGCTTAGTTAGTAAGCTCAAGCCCGTCACTATCACGGTACAAGCTGAGGATATGAGTACTAGCAAAAACTTTGTTAGCGGTTGGAGCACGATGGCTCAGCAAATCATCAATTGCACCAGTTAAACTGCGGCTCAAAGTAGCCAAAGCAAAGCTGCGAGTCTACTAGATAAGGTAAATCGTTGATAGTAACGGTATTTTCCTTGCGAAACTCTAGATGACTCCTTATAATACTCGCGCTTGATTTAGTTCAATAAGTGCCAAATTACATTTATCTCCTAATTAGGATAGAGCGTGACTCAACCTGCCAAACGCAGTCAAAAAGATCAAATCAGGGTCTATCTCAAGAGACAAACTTGGGCGCTACTAATAGTGATTATTGGCGCTTGGCTTATTGACAGCATAGGGTTCAACGGCGAGCTAACAGTAGCCAAAAGTGCGGCTATTGGCGGATTATTAAGCTTTGTGACGCAGATGGTCTTTGCGATGTTTATGTTTAGCCATAGCGGCTATCGCGCTCGTAACCGCATTGTTAGTCAGTTTTTTCGCGGTCAAGCGCTTAAATGGGCATTAACTGTCTTTGGTTTTGCGCTGATTTTTATCACCATAAAACCTTTGTCACCATTAGCTTTGTTTGCAGGCTTTATCGTAATGAAAATAAGTCATGTGTTGATGCTCGGACGTATAAAGTAGTATTGCTGACCGGCGAAGTTATTGGCTTTATCCCAATCAGTTAGCCGCAGTATTTAGGATTCCAAGATTTATTACGAGCGCTTTACGCCTAATTTGGATGAAAGGCAACCAATTATAATAATATCTTACAAATTAATTATCGACTTAAAGCCATACTGGCGTGGATGTCAACTCCTACCTTAGTTATACAGTCGATAAAAAACGAATAATTGACTTTACACGAATACAACGTTGCATTAATATACACAGCTAATTGTTTTGCTCAAGCGTAATCGCTGAGCAAAAGTCTTGCCAAAGGGATAGGCGGACCAACATATAACGGCTCATAGGTAGCAAGGTTATATGTGTATAAAAAGGGCTAGTAGTCATTACTTTTAGGCCCTTTTTTCATAGCTAAAATTTATGCAATGCTAATAAAAACAAGCATTTGCATGACAGATACAAGTTAGATTGGGATGGCTGTTGTTGAGGATAGGAGCGCTAAATAAGCGTTTATTGCGTCGCTACGATGTTACTGAAGATAGCGGCGACAATATCCTAATAAACCTCAGTAGACGACAACCATGTTTTGGTAGCTGAGTAAATCGTTGATTAATGAGAAGCTGACACTATGGCAGGCGAACAAACAACAACAGAATATATCTCTCACCACTTAACGAACTGGACGTACGGCTATTTGCCGGGCGAAGGTTGGAAAGTTGCCTACACCGCTGAAGAAGCGAGTGCTATGGGCTTTAATGCTATCCACCTTGACTCTATGCTCTGGTCGATAGGTTTAGGCATTGTGTTCTGTGCTATCTTTTGGATGGTTGCCAAAAAGGTAACCTCAGGAGTGCCAAGCAAGACTCAGGCTGCTGTCGAGATGATCGTTGAGTTCGTTGATAACAACGTCCGCGATTCTTACAGTGGCACCTCAAAGCTGATTGCACCGCTAGCATTAACCATCTTTGTCTGGATATTCCTGATGAACTTGATGGATTTATTGCCGGTTGACTTTATTCCAGCGCTTGCTGGACAAATCGGTGCCTTGATGGGTCATGATCCGCATCATGTCTTCTTCAAAATCGTGCCAACGACCGATCCTAATATCACTCTTGGCATGTCGTTCTCAGTCTTTATTTTGATTATCTTTTATAGTATCAAAGAAAAAGGCATAGGCGGTTTTGTTGGAGAGCTTACGCTACATCCGTTTAGTGCTAGCAACCCTATCGTACAAATTATCTTAATTCCAGTTAACTTTATTTTAGAGTTCGTGACTTTAATAGCCAAGCCCATCTCTTTAGGTTTGCGACTATTTGGTAACATGTATGCTGGTGAATTGATTTTCATACTGATTGCCCTGATGCCATTTTGGATTCAATGGGCGTTATCTGTACCGTGGGCAATTTTCCACATCTTAATTATTACCCTTCAAGCGTTCGTATTTATGATGTTGACGATAGTTTACATGTCACTAGCATCATCAACTGAACATTAATTAGACATTCAATAGGCATAAGAGGATACATCAATGGATCCAGTATTAGGTGGTTACACAGTTATCGCAGTAGCGCTACTAATCGGTTTAGGCGCACTTGGCACAGGTATCGGCTTTGCAATCTTAGGTGGCAAATTCTTGGAAGGCGTAGCCCGTCAGCCAGAGCTTGGCTCACAATTGCAAACTCGTATGTTCATCGTAGCAGGTCTACTTGATGCTATCCCGATGATCGGTGTTGGTATCGCTATGCTATTGTTGTTCGCAAACCCTCTAGCAGGTTAATCAGAAAGCTCAGTTGTAAATGTTTAACCGTCATAATTTGTTTATCTTGGTGTTTTGAAGGTACAAGCAATAAGTTATGCAGAGTTTGACGGTTGGACAGGATCAATGAAACTGATTTTTCATTAACAAAGAGGTGATCACGTGAACATCAATTTTACCATCGTCGGTCAAGCCATTGCTTTTGCAATATTTGTGGTTTTTTGCATGAAGTTCGTGTGGCCACCACTTATCGGCGCTATCAATGATCGTCAGCGTAAAATCGCTGAGGGCTTGAATGCCGCCGAAAAAGCAAAAGCTGACTTGGCAACGGCAGAGCAGGACGTCCAGCAAGAGCTTGATCTTGCTAAGACTAAAGCCGCTGCCTTGATTGAACAAGCGAATAAGAGCGCCAACCAACTGGTTGAAGATGCTAAATCACAAGCCCAAATAGAAGGTGAGCGTATCCGTCAGCAAGCCCAAGCGGCCATTGATCAAGAGATCAATCAAGCTCGCGAGTCATTGCGTGCTCAAGTCGCTGAACTTTCTGTCCTTGGTGCTGAAAAGATTTTGCAAGATAGAGTCGATATGCAAAAGCATGCTAGCATGTTAGACCAACTGGCGGCAAAGCTGTAACTGTGAGGATATAATGGCTGACCTATCAACCTTAGCACGACCCTACGCTAGAGCCGCGTTTGACTATGCCAATGAAAACGGGGCTGTAAACGAGTGGGAAAATTTCTTGTTTATCGCTAGTCAAATTGTCAATGACAAAGCGTTTCTTAACTGGCTAGAGAACCCAGCGGTTACCGCTGAGCATAAGTCAGCTGCTTTGGTTGATCTTTATGACTCGCAAGTAGCTAGTGATGATGATTCTGCTTTTAAGCAATTATTAGCGAACCATAACGGCGCTCATAATGACGGCACTATCAGCTATCCGGCAGTGTCACCAGCGCTCAACAACTTTGTAAAGCAGTTGGCAGAGCAAGAGCGTCTTGCTTTGCTTCCTGAAGTTTATGAGCATTATCGTCGTCACAAAGCCGTTAGCCTAAAGCAGCTTGATGCTTATGTGACTACCGCTTATCCATTGACCGACGCCCAACGCGAGATGTTTCAAACGCGTCTGGCAGCTTCGCTTAATGCTAGTGTAGTCATTCACGAAACGGTTGACCCGAGTCTATTAGCAGGCGCTACGATCAAAGTCGGTGACAAAATTATCGATGATTCGATGCGCGGCAAGTTACAACAGTTAAAAACACAGCTAACGGCCTAATGCCAGTCATAAGCGCAGCGCTGATTATAGCCTGCGTGATAGTAAGAGCATTTAAGCACGCGAGCGAGTTATCATAAATTAAAGGAAACAAGGCAATGCAACAACTGAATCCAGCGGAAATCAGTAATCTGATTAAGCAGCGTATTCAAGACCTTGATGCAGGCGCAACTGCAAAGAATGAAGGCACTATCGTCAAAGTATCTGACGGTATTGTGCAAATTCATGGTCTTGAAGATGCCATGTACGGCGAAATGATTGAGTTTGAAGGCGAAATCTACGGTATGGCGCTTAACTTAGAGCGTGATTCTGTTGGCGCAGTCGTACTTGGTGATTATCTACAATTACAAGAAGGCCAAAAGGCTTATTGTACGGGTCGTATTCTTGAAGTACCGGTAGGTCCTGAGCTATTAGGCCGCGTTGTTGATGCTTTAGGAAACCCTATCGATGGCAAAGGTCCTATCAATGCCAAAATGACCGATAAAGTCGAAAAAATCGCTCCAGGCGTTATCGACCGTCAATCGGTAGATCAGCCCGTGATGACTGGCTATAAAGCCGTTGATACCATGATTCCAATCGGTCGTGGTCAGCGTGAGCTTATCATTGGTGACCGTCAGACTGGTAAAACGGCGATGGCTATCGATGCTATTATTGCGCAGAAAACCTCTGGCATTAAGTGTGTCTATGTCGCTATCGGTCAAAAACGCTCAACGATTGCTAACGTCGTGCGTAAGCTTGAGCAGACTGGCGCTTTAGAATACACCACTGTTGTCGTTGCTTCCGCTTCAGAGCCTGCAGCATTACAGTACATCGCACCGTACTCAGGTTGTACCATGGGCGAGTACTTCCGTGACCGCGGCGAAGATGCACTGATTGTCTTTGATGACTTATCAAAACAAGCGGTTGCTTATCGCCAAATCTCACTACTACTACGTCGTCCGCCAGGCCGTGAAGCTTATCCAGGGGATGTCTTCTATCTACATTCACGTCTACTTGAGCGTGCTTCACGCGTCAACGCCGACTATGTCGAGAACTTCACTAATGGCGAAGTAAAAGGTAAAACCGGCTCATTAACTGCGCTACCTATTATTGAAACCCAAGCCGGTGACGTCTCAGCCTTCGTACCGACTAACGTGATCTCGATCACCGATGGTCAGATCTTCTTAGAGTCTAGTTTATTTGCCTCAGGTATCCGTCCGGCTGTTAACGCTGGTATCTCGGTATCACGTGTGGGCGGCGCCGCGCAGACTAAGATCATCAAAAAGCTCTCTGGTGGTATTCGTACCGCACTAGCTCAGTATCGTGAACTAGCAGCATTTGCTCAGTTTGCTTCAGATCTTGATGACGCGACTCGCGAGCAGCTAGATCACGGTGAGCGCGTCACTGAGCTTATGAAACAAAAGCAATATCAGCCGATGTCAATCTCTGAGCAAGCGGCAGTTATCTACGCTTCTAACGAAGGGTTCTTAGCAGACGTGCCAGTAGAGAAGATCGGTGCTTTTGAAGAAGCTTACTTGCGTTATATGCATGACGAGCAAAGCGACTTGATGAAAGAGATCGACGATACTGCAAATTATAATGATGATATTGCTGCTCGTTTGAAGTCTTCACTTGAGACTTTCAAACAAAACCACAGTTACTAAGTGAATAAAAGCTGAGTTAACGATAATTGAGTTAACACATACCAAGTTAGTAATTACTAAGTTAATGGGTTAAGCTGAGCAGGTTAGCGCTCCTTTGTGAGCTTACATAGTGGCGCGTTGTCTGGTGAAATTTCTGTTAAGTTTTTTGCTAAGACAATAGCGCCATTATGCTAATCAACCTCGGTCTAAGATCGCGTAATGCTACAATATCAAAGATATTAGCTAACATTTTATGTTAAATAGTAACCAACTGTCGCATACGCCAATGCTTTTTAACCCTCTTATATTGGAATCATTATGGCAAGCTTAAAAGAGATACGTGCCAAAGTCACCAGTATTAAAAGTACCCAGAAGATTACTCGTGCTATGCAAATGGTCGCTGCGAGTAAGATGCGCCGTGCCCAAGAGCGCATGGAAGTGGGTCGCCCGTACGCCGATAGTATGCGCCGGGTTATCTCGCATTTGGTACATGCCTCATCAGATTATAAACACCCTTATATGGTAGCGCGTCCGGTCGAGAGAGTGGGCTATATTGTTATCACCTCCGATCGTGGCCTTGCGGGTGGTTTGAACATTAACTTGTTTAAAGCGCTATCAAAAAACATTCAAAGCTATGAAGAGCAATCAGTAGCGGCCGAATTTGCCGTTATCGGCTCTAAAGGCGTCAGCTTTTTCAAAACCTTTGGTGGTAAAGTTACCGCAGCGGTTACTGACTATGGCGACAAGCCGACCTTTGAGCAGATTAACTCACCAGTACAAGCGATGCTTGATGACTATAGCAATGGGCAGATAGATCGTATCTATGTGGTCTATAACCAGTTCGTCAACGCTATGACGCAAAAGCCAACGGTCAATCAGCTGGTACCTTTACCAGAGGGTTCGTTCAGTAGCGATGCAAGTGGCATGCAAACTGAGCTTAGCTGGGATTATATCTACGAGCCTGATGTCAAAACTTTGATTGACGAATTATTGGGACGCTATATTGAATCGATCGTTTATCAAGCGGTCATGGAAAATATTGCTTCTGAACAGTCTTCACGTATGGTTGCTATGAAAGCAGCAACTGATAATGCTGGTGACCTAATTAACGATTTACAGTTGGTTTATAACAAGCTGCGTCAAGCGGCGATTACCCGAGAGATCTCGGAAATCGTTGGCGGTGCTGCTGCTGTTTCATAATTGACTACAACCATATATAGAAGTTCAAGGAGAACGCAATGAGTAGCGGTCGTATTGTACAGATTATTGGCGCGGTTCTTGACGTCGAGTTCAACCGTAACGAAGTTCCTCAGATTTATGATGCTTTGCAAGTTGATGGTACTGAAACTACCCTAGAAGTTCAGCAACAGCTAGGTGATGGTATCGTGCGTACTATCGCTATGGGCTCAACTGAAGGTCTTAAGCGTAACTTGCCAGTGACTAACACTGGTGGTCCAATTGTTGTACCCGTAGGTATGGGTACGCTTGGTCGTATTATGGATGTTCTTGGTCGTCCTATCGATGAAGAAGGTCCTGTAGAAGCAGATACCAAATGGTCTATCCACCGTGAAGCACCAAGCTATGCTGAGCAATCAAACAGCACTGAGCTACTAGAGACAGGTATTAAAGTTATCGATTTACTTTGCCCGTTTGCTAAAGGGGGTAAAGTAGGTCTGTTCGGTGGTGCCGGTGTTGGTAAAACCGTCAACATGATGGAGCTGATTAACAACATCGCTCTAAAACATGAAGGCTTATCAGTATTTGCTGGTGTCGGTGAGCGTACTCGTGAAGGTAACGACTTCTATCATGAGATGCAAGAAGCGGGCGTTGTCAATACCGAAGACTTTAGCAAATCTAAAGTAGCGATGGTATATGGCCAGATGAATGAGCCACCAGGTAACCGTCTACGTGTTGCACTGTCTGGTTTGACTATGGCTGAGTACTTCCGTGATACCAAAGATCCTGCTACTGGCAAAGGTCGTGACGTACTATTATTCGTCGATAATATCTATCGTTATACGCTAGCGGGTACCGAAGTATCAGCACTACTTGGCCGTATGCCATCAGCGGTTGGTTATCAGCCAACACTAGCTGAAGAGATGGGTATGCTACAAGAGCGTATTACCTCAACGCAGTCAGGTTCTATTACTTCAGTACAAGCCGTCTATGTACCAGCGGATGACTTGACGGATCCATCACCTGCGACTACCTTTGCTCACTTAGACGCCACCGTAGTACTTAGCCGTGATATCGCTTCACAAGGTATCTATCCTGCGGTAGATCCGCTAGATTCAACCTCGCGTCAGCTCGATCCACAAGTGATTGGCGAAGAGCATTACAACGTGGCTCGCGGCGTGCAAGAAGTCTTGCAGCGCTATAAAGAGCTAAAAGACATCATCGCCATTTTGGGTATGGATGAGCTATCAGAAGAAGATAAACTAGTGGTTTATCGCGCCCGTAAGATTCAGCGCTTCTTATCTCAGCCTTTCCACGTAGCTGAAGTCTTCACCGGTGCGCCTGGTAAATACGTTCCATTACGCGATACCATTGCTAGCTTTAAGGCGATTATCGCTGGTGAGTATGATGATCTTCCAGAGCAAGCCTTCTATATGGCTGGTGGCATCGATGAAGTAGTCGCTAAAGCAGAAAAGATGAAGTCTGCTGCTGCCTAAGCTAATTGATAGACAATCATTGCAGCAATAAATACCTTTTTGTAGTTGCAATGATTGCTCAAATATTAACTAGCTCATTTATATAAGAAGGAATGAATTATGGCAACTTTACAATGCCGCGTCGTAAGTGCTCGTGAAGAGTTATATTCAGGTGAGATAAGCATGCTTATCGCTACTGGTAGTGAAGGCGAAATCGGTGTGTTGCCAGGCCATACGCCGTTGATTACCTTATTAAAGCCCGGCTCAATGCGGGTACAAACGCCAGATGGTGCTGAGGAAGTTATTTACGTTTCTGGTGGTGTGTTAGAAGTACAGCCAAAAATGGTTACCGTCCTAGCGGATACCGCAATGCGCGCGCATAATCTTGATGAAAGTAAGATTGTCGAAGCTCGTCGTCAAGCGGAACAGATGCTAGTCAACCAGACTGATACGCTACAGACTAACGCTGCGTTAGCCTCTTTAGCCGAATCAGTGGCTCAGCTACAAACGATTCGTAAGTACAAAAACCGCTCTTAAATAGGTTTATTTTAGCCCGCTTATTTTAATAGTTATCAGCTAATCATTTACTTTTCAAAAAACAGTCCACCGGGGCTGTTTTTTTTGTGTTGATTTTGCTGATTTATGCTCTTTTGCCGTTATATTGAAATAAAGAGGCAAATGATTCAATAATTTATCAAACAATAGAACTAGCGGGTTATTTAAGCTAAAACAGACTAGCAGTAAGCACAAGTTTTGGTTATATTATTAAGCTAATAACTTTACGCTCATAATATTGAGCTAAGGTAACAATCTATCTGTATTATCGATAAATGTTCTAAAGTGATTAGTTGTGATGCTTCAAAAAGATAAAATATGCTTTTTATTGGACGTAAACTAATATTTTATGCAGGGTTGTTTATAGGTTTTGTTAATAACAATAAGCTATAGTAGGGTAAGATATAGCTTTAGTAGTATACTAGCTTGCGTAGATTGAACCGTTCAAATAAACAAAAATATACGGACATATGAACTATAGATAATCTGTTTTTTGTCTAGGCTACTTTTTCTTGATAATGGTTTTTTCGCTTCACCTTTACCGTTTTTAATTTAGATGTATTAGAGGATATAACGATGACAACAACTGATGACGACAACACCCCTCGAATTTTAATCGTTGAGGACGATGAGCGTCTAGCTATGTTGACCCAAGACTACTTGGTTAAAAATGGCTTAGAAGTAGCAATTGAAACGGATGGCAACCGCGCTATTCGTCGTATTGTCAATGAGCAACCGGATCTAGTGGTATTGGATGTGATGCTACCAGGTAGCGATGGCTTAACGGTTTGCCGTGAAGTCCGTCCCCATTACCAAAACCCAATCCTTATGCTGACGGCGCGCACCGAAGATATGGATCAGGTACTAGGCCTAGAGATGGGTGCGGATGATTATGTCGCTAAGCCTGCTCAGCCTCGCGTACTATTGGCCCGTATTCGCGCTTTACTGCGCCGCTCAGAAAACGCGCCATCAGAAGATGTACCGCAGCGTCTAGAGTTCGGTGAGCTAGTTATCGATAACGGCGGACGTTCAGTCAATCTAGGTGATGAGCTAGTAGACTTTACTAGTGCTGAATATGACCTGCTATGGTTGTTAGCTTCGAACGCAGGCCGTATCTTGTCTCGTGAAGATATCTTTGAGCGTCTACGCGGTATCGAATACGACGGTCAAGATCGCTCTATTGACGTGCGTATCTCACGCATTCGTCCAAAGATTGGTGACGATCCAGAAAACCCAAAACGTATCAAGACGGTGCGTAGCAAAGGCTATCTATTTGTCAAAGAAGGCAACTAAGCTTTTTTAGTAATAAATTTTATTCATTTTCATATTAAAACCAGCACTGTGCTGGTTTTTTTATGATTAAGTTTTACTTTTTGCGCTTACAAATGAAGTTAGGGATTTTAATCACGCTTTAATTAAGGCATTTTAATGCATCTATCTCTAACATCTTTGCTGGTGTTACTATAGAATAGCAACAGCAATTTTTACTCAAAATCATCATTCAATGGTTTGGTCACGGCAACTATGTCACTAGTCTTCTCTCTAAAACACAGTATCTTCGTTCGAATCTATGCCGGACTATTGTTAGTCTGTTTATGTGTAGCGTTATTTGCGCAGTTATTGATGGATACTATCAATCAAGAACGCATGCAGTCTTACCGCGAAAATATGGCAACCGGCGCTTTTTATTTAGTTAGTGAAGGCCTAGCTCATCAAGAGACTGAAACTCAGCGCGAGTATTGGCTATCAGATGCCAGCAGCCTATTTGGCTCGACTTTTCGTATAGTACCGATAGAGAAGATTGATTTTAGTGCCAGTGAGCTACGCCGGTTTGAAAAAGGTCAAACAGTAGTACGCTATATGACTCAGCCGACTTACGCTGATGTTTACCACCGCTTACCCGATAGCAGTAAGGTATTGACCGTTAGAATATCGCAGGTTAGTGAGCAACAAGTGCGAGCTATGGCGGTATTTTTATTAGATGATTTGTCTTACTACATCACTTTGCCTGAAAAGCGAGCGCGTTTGGCGGAGCTTGAAGAAAAATTCTCTTATCCGCTATCACTAAGTGCAATAGATACTCTCAATTTGGATGATGATCAATTGGCGCGCCTGCGCCGTGATGAAGTGGTTATTTTGCTAGAAGATAGTAATAATAGCCAAGGCAACTCGTCGATTAAGATTGTGATCCCCTCTGAGATAAACGATATGGCGATTTTGATGGGACCAGTGCCTTTATTTAATTGGTTTCCGCTCAATCTTATTATCAGTATGGTACTGATTAGTATGTTCTTAATCAGTCTAGGAGTCTATGCCCTTATTTTCCCGCTTGAGCGCAAATTACAGCTAATTCAGGTCGGGGTCAATGAGGTCAGTGATGGTAATCTGGATATTCAAGTGCAGGTCATTGGCCAAGACGAGATAGCTCGGCTTTCAGCGACGTTTAACGCTATGACCTCGCATATCAAACGCTTGATTGAATCACAGCGCGAGCTGACCCGAGCGGTATCGCATGAGCTGCGAACCCCAGTTGCTCGTATCCGTTTTGCCGTCGATATGCTGGCAGATACTGAGGATGAAGATTCAAGGTTTATGCAGCGAGATTATATCGATGAAGATATCGAGGCGCTCAACGGCTTGATCGATGAGATTTTGACCTACGCCAAGTTAGAAGAAGGCTCTCCTAAGCTTGATTTAGAATCCGTTAATCTCAAAGAATTAATTGAGCAAATCGTCCGCGAAACCAATGCTTTAGGTAAAGATATCAAGGTTGTGGGTAATCCGCCTAATAGCAAGGTGACAGCTGTCGCCGATCGTCGCTACTTACACCGCGTTATTCAAAACCTGGCAGGTAATGCGCTACGTTATGCCGAGGGTACTATTGTTATTAGCGCTTGGGTCAAAAAGGGCAATGCCTTTGTCAGTGTCGAAGATGATGGCCAAGGTATTCCGGAGGCAGATCGCGAAAAAGTATTTATTCCCTTTGCGCGCTTAGATGACAGTCGTACTCGCGCTTCGGGCGGTTATGGTTTGGGACTCTCTATCGTCTCGCGGATTGCTTTTTGGTTCAATGGTAGTATGAGCGTTGATGAAAGCCCGGAGCTTGGCGGCGCTCGTTTTATTATGACTTGGCCTATCAAACCGCTTACGCAAACGATAGCCGCTGACCAGATTACGCAAGAAAAAAGCGAGCGTAGCTTTGAGGAGTAAGGCTACTAAGCTAAAATAGTTTAATAAATAGATAGCTTAATCAATAGACAGGCTTGCTTGCTGCATAAGCTCAATTAGAGTGTTTGACAAAACAAAGGAGAATAGAACATGCCTTATGTGTTTGGCGGACTGATTTTAGTCAATGCTGCGGTGCTGATTAGCTATTTGTTTTTTCAGCAACCTAGTAGCACTGAGAGTCTAAAACAAGCGCAAGTTGAGCTGGTAAACCCTATCGCTTTTACTAATAATTCGAAGTATCTGCCACCGCTCATTGGTGACAAAGAATAAAGAATGCTAGCTTTTAACTAGCATGGTCAGTATTACTACTATTATTAGCTGGCGTCTCTTCTGTTACTTTGGAGATCAGCGGTATCTTGATACAAACCTGTAAGCCGCCTTCAGGATGGTTTATAGCTTCCACGCTACCGTGGTGCAATCTAGCAATACGGTTGACGATAGCCAAACCTAGACCACTGCCTTGAGTGGTACGCGCTGTCTCACCGCGCTCAAAGGGCTGCATAATACGTTCTAGCTGATCCTCAGCGACACCCTCTCCGCAGTCGCGCACACAAATGATTAACTGCTCCTGTGCTTCTTCAGTGAGGCTGTGCTCACTAATGACACCCGCTTCGTCTGTGGTAGCCATCTGCTGAAGAGTCGGTACCACTTTTGCTGATAGATAAATAGGCGTCTTGCCATAGCGATTAGCATTGTTGACTAAGTTAATAATCATGCGTTTAATAGACAGCGGTCTGATAGGGACAGGTTTGTCTAATTGCGACTCATAAATAATCTTCATTGGCGCAAATTGCACCATAATCTCATTAAATATAGTATCTAAATGAGTCAAGCGCACCGGCTCATCAGAGCCATCTTTCATAAAAGAGATAAACTGCTCCAAAATGGCATCCATATCTTCTACATCATAAATCAGTCCTTCACGAAAAAAATCATCCGGTAGCATCTCAGCGGTGAGGCGCATACGTGTTAGCGGCGTACGCAAATCATGGGAGATGCCCGCGAGCATGATAGTCCGCTCTTTTTGCGCTTGATTGAGGGTAGTAAACAATCGGTTAAAAGCTAGATTGGCTTGGCGAATCTCAGTCGGTCCTGAGTGCGTTGGTAGAGTAGTGGCATGACCGAGCCGAATATAATTAGTAGCGGCGCGCTGCAAGTGACGTAGCGGACGGTTGAGTTGCCGCGCTAATAAAATAATAGTGAGTAGCGTCAAAATAGGAATGCCTAATAAAAAAAACAATAATAACGTCGGACTATATTCTGAATAATAGACCACAGGCTCTCGTATCCAAAAGCTAGTATCCGTGCTGTCTTGCACCCATAGCTGTGGCGTCGGCTTGAATTTAAAGTAGACCTCAACAGGGCGACCCAACTGCGCTCCAATCTCTCGCTGTAAGACGTTGGTAAATAAACCTACGAACGCTTTGTCTTCAACTTGTGGAAAGTCGCTAGGGTTTTCGACTACCGCAACGTGCGAGTGCTCATATATCCAAGTGCGAAATTCAGGAGTATTTTGCCAATCCTTTTTGACACTACTTATCAGTTGTAGCTCAGTGGTCAAATAACGAGCATGTGTTTTTAGCTCTGGTAAATAAAGACTACGCCAAAAAAATAAAATCGACAAACCTACACTAATAATCACAATAAAAGTGACCATAAAAGTGGTTAGCCAGCTATTAGACCAGCTACTAGAGCGACGCAGGGGAGTATTCGGAGTGCTCATAAGCAGAGGTTATTCCTAAAGACATGGTTCAATGTAGTTCGATAAAGAAGCTATATAGATGCTGCTAACCGCAAATAATACTAATGTAGTTAAGCATGAGTATAGTGCAATAGCAAAAAATGCGCCATGGGGTCAAGCAAATACTAGGCTGCTAACCGCTAAAATCATAGGGTTTAAGTCATTGTTATAACACGAGTAAATAAACACAGTTTATGTTTTAAAAGAAAAGAGTCTATGATATAATTGTGCCCTTTTTGGTATACCTGCAAAGAGAGAAATCAGATGGTTGTTATTCGTTTAGCACGGGGCGGTGCCAAAAAACGCCCATTTTATCAAGTTGTAGTTGCTGATCAACGCCGCGCGCGTGATGGTCGTTACATTGAAAATATCGGCTTTTTTAACCCGCTAGCTAAAGAGTCAGAAGAAGCGGTTCGCTTAAATATGGAAGCCTATCAAGCGTGGATCGAAAAAGGTGCACAACCTTCAGATCGCGTAGCTTCATTAGCAAAGACTTATAGCAAGTCTATCGCTAACACAGAAGCGACTGCTTAAGTTTTTGACTTTAGCACGATAAAAAAGTAACTAGCGTAGCTGGCATGACCAGTGTGCGCAATTAACGGTTTACCGTACTAGAAGATTGTTACTCCGTTAATGATCTGGATTTACTGCTAGTCATAACCATATTATTGTCCTAGTGCTACGTTCTAGTATTACCAGGTACTGCATTCATCAAATTTAGGTTCGTTATGTCATCAGCATCTACTAATAACCTTATGAAAATAGGTCAGCTCAAAAAGCCTTACGGCATTAAAGGTTGGCTTTGGGTCTTTAGCGATACTGACGATCGGACAGCTATCTTCGCTATGCAGCCATGGTATATGAAGACGGCTATGGGCATGAAGCCTTTGACTGTCAAAGCTTGGCGCGAGCAAGGCACAGGCATTGTCGCTCAGTTTGAGCAAATTCCTGACCGTAATGTCGCTGAAACCATGAATGGGGTAACCCTTTGGGTGGAGCAAGACGTTTTGCCTGAGACTGGCGAAGATGAGTACTATTGGTCGGATCTGATCGGGGTACAAGTCTTCAATGAGCAAGATGAGTATTTAGGCGACATCGCTGAGATGTTCGAAACTGGTGCCCACGATATTATGCGGGTAGCGGCAACCTCGGATAGTTTGGATGGTGAAGAGCGCCTTATACCTTGGCATAAGCAAACAGTGATTGAGGTGGATATGTCCGCCAAAAAAATCATTGCGGCTTGGCCGAGCGATTATTGAGACGCTGATTGCTAGTCGTTAGTGATTAACGACTAATCGCATTTGGTTTATCATTATCGTTTTGTTCAGCAGCTAGGTTACTGTGAGTATGCGTTATCGTGAGTAGAGTCGATGTATTTTGCCGTAATTAGTATTTTCCCTGAGATGTTTGCCTCGATCCGTGATTTTGGTATCACCGGACGGGCGGTGACTCAGCAGCAAGTTACGATTGAATGTATCAACCCTCGCGACTATACCACGGATAATTATCGCCGTATTGATGAGCGTCCTTTCGGGGGTGGTCCTGGTATGGTGATGATGGCTGAGCCATTAGCGCAAGCTATTGATGATGCTAAAGAGCGAGCCAGTCAGCACGGTTGCCGTATCGATAAACAGCACTGTCCGGTGATTTACATGTCGCCACAAGGACAGACGCTAAGTGAAAATAGCGTGCTTGAAATGAGTGATTACGATGGCATGATTTTATTATGCGGTCGTTATGAAGGCATTGATGAGCGCTTATTAGCACAGTATGTCGATAAGGAAGTGTCGCTTGGGGACTACGTGTTAACCGGCGGCGAGCTACCAGCGATGGTGCTGATGGATAGTGTGATACGTCGTTTGCCAGACATCATGGGCGATGATAAATCAGCTGAGCAAGACTCATTTGTTGATGGCTTGCTTGATTGTCCGCACTACACTAAGCCGCGTGACTTTGCCGGTATGAGTGTCCCTGAGGTGTTACTCTCGGGTCATCATGCCAATATCGCTAAGTGGCGTTTTAATCAGCAAGTGCTGCGTACTCAGGCTAGACGTCCCGATTTATGGCAAGCTTTTACCCCAAGCGCTGAGCAAGCAAAATGGCTAAAAGAGCTGTCAAAGCAAGACTAAAATAAGTCGGCAAAGCAGTAATGAGCGAACTAGTATAGCTAAATCGTTACTAATAGAATTTTGAGCAATAATAAATAGGCTGTAGCTTAATGGCCTT
Source organism: Psychrobacter sp. AH5 (assembly GCF_040371085.1). Classification (NCBI taxonomy): domain Bacteria; kingdom Pseudomonadati; phylum Pseudomonadota; class Gammaproteobacteria; order Moraxellales; family Moraxellaceae; genus Psychrobacter; species Psychrobacter sp. AH5. The sequence goes on along the minus strand of NZ_JAMBMT010000001.1, from coordinate 2,529,698 downwards.
TTAAACCCCCTTTACCTTGTCTCTATCTATTCCACTATTGCAGAGTAGATCAGATACAATTAATTATTACAAACAGGTGATATGCGCATAGCCTCTATTATCTAATGTGAGGAGATAACTCTCATGAGCAACAAACATCCATTAGTTCAAAGCGTTGAAAATTCTCAACTGATCGAGCGCCCAAGCTTTAGCCCCGGCGACACCGTTGTCGTACAAGTCAAAGTTCGTGAAGGCGAGCGTGAGCGTCTACAGGCCTTTGAAGGCGTAGTCATCGCTAAGCGTAACCGTGGTCTAAACTCTGCCTTTACCGTGCGTAAAATCTCAAGCGGTGTTGGTGTTGAGCGTGCTTTCCAATTGCATTCTCCTATCATTGACAGCATTGAAGTCAAACGCCGCGGCGCTGTTCGTCGTGCCAAACTTTACTACTTACGTGAGCGTTCTGGTAAATCAGCACGTATCCGCGAGAAGCTTGGTGCACGTCCCGTTGCTCAAAAGAAAACTAGCGCTAATGTTCCTGATGCTGTCGAAACAGCGCCTGGTATTTAATGTAAATACTAGTATTAGCTCTCAGTTTTGAGACAAGTTACAAGCCCTTATTCATAGGTTTATTATATAAATAAGTAGGCGTACCAAAAAAGACAAAACCCCAATCTATGCCTAAGCTGGATTGGGGTTTTTGTTTGTGCCTATAAATGTAATGTCAGCAGGCTTATCTTATAAGTTTAACTAGTTATCTCATTGCTATTTGTGTCAGTGCTATTTGTCTCGAAGCTATTTATTTGGGAGCTAGGCTTTTCAGGTAAATCTAAACGACTCGCTTGGTTTTTAGATTTACTGTGTTTACGCAAACGGATGTAGACCGTCTTAGTCACTATAGCGATGACTTTATGGTTTTTGTCAACGATTTCAGTCCGATACTCTCGAAACACTGGCTCGCCGCTCTCAGCTAGTTTACGAATAGTAGTCGCCTCTGTGCTAGAGACTTTGATACGAGCAGTGACCTCACTAGTGCCAGGTGCTACAAATTCGATATGCGAGCTTTTGTCCCATACCACGTAATTACTGCCTAATTGCTGCATCAATAACATCATATAAAACGGATCAATCATCGAGTACAAGCTACCGCCAAACTGCGTACCAACAATATTTTTATTAAAAGGGGTGAGTCCCATGCTGACCACGCATAGACCTTGATCGGTGTCTAGGTGTTCAAGCTTGATACCAGCGCCAAGGTAGGGGGCGTAAGTGTTGATACGCAGTTTTAGCAGATGCGGCGTCAGTATTGGCATCAAGTATTGCTTAGCTTTACGGTTTAATATCTCTAAATTTTTTGGAAATAGACTCATTGGTTATCCTTCAATACCTAGTTTTTTATAATAATATCAGTTGTCTGTAGGTTATTTATCGTCTGCGTGCAAACCGCTTAGCATAGACAAAAATAAGCCTTATCGCTAGCTCAAAAACGTAAATAATGTACAAGTGTATACCTAGATTCAGTTTTTTTGTATTTTATAACCCGACTTAGTCCTTAAGAAAAATTAACTAATTGTGCGACAACACTCGCATTCTCATTTTTGATGACCTACAATAACGGCCAATTTGTCTGAAGCCAGTCAAATTTTAGCTATTCATTAATGAGTTAGTGGCCCCAATCCCTTAGTTAGCCTTTAACTCATCAATGGATCAAATCTCAGTCAACATAAGGAGATGTGATGAGTAATTCTCAAATCCCCGCATCGACAACTGCAGCGAAAAATTCCGATCCCTCGCTACATGATAGCGAACTCAACGGCAGTTATAGTGAGCTGCACAAACCTTACTCCAGCTTTAAGAGTCGTGACGCTTACCTTAAGCATGAATTACAAATCATGCAGCCTAGGCGCTGGCGGCCAAACTTGCCCTTTCGAGATTATCGTTTTGAGTTTGAAGATACTATTCCCGCCATGGCCGCCACTATCGGTAAAGTAGTGATGGTCGGCGCCATTGCGGCGACCTTTGCTGGTCCTTTAGGCTTAGGCGAAGCTTTTGTCTTAGAAAACGTGCGTTATGAGCTACTTATTGTGGCCTTATTTGTCATTCTGTTTTCAGGGTTTTTATTACCTACTGCCAACCTTGCTGGTACGCACGGCCCGCTTATCCCGCTTATTCCTATTGTGGTGGCAGCGGGTGGCCACCCTATGGCTTTTGGCTTATTGATTGGTGCTTTTGGCTTATTATTAGCGATTAGTAAAGGCGGCAGTTTACTTGCAAACTTGACTAGTAAGGGGGTCTGCGGCGGTCTGCTGCTGTACTTGGGCTTTATTGGCACCACCTCGCAAGTCAAGAATCTTTTTGCTTGGTCAGAATCTATCGGTATGACGCATATCGCCTTTACGGTGATTTTATGCACGATATTGCTTTATGCTTTACTTGAGCATTGGCAAAAGCGCTGGCTTGCCGTACCGCTGAGCTGTTTTTTGGGCGGTGGTATCGCTTTTGCTATGGGCGCGCCATTTGAGTTTCAAACCGCACCCGGCCTGCCAAATATGAGCCCTATGTATTGGTGGGGCGAAAATACAGGCTGGATGTTAGGCTTACCGACGATTGAGAGTTTCATTGTAGTATTGCCTTTTGCTATCTTAGCGGTGGCGATGTGGTCACCTGACTTTTTGGGTCATCAAGTGTTTCAAAAGATCAGCTATCCTAAGCGTACTGAGCGCGTACTGATGGACATCGATGATACTATGGTTAGTGCCTCGTTTCGTCAGGTAGCCGGCTCATTACTGGGCGGCACTAACTTTGCTTCTTCGTGGGGGACTTATATCGTACCGGCCGCCATTGCTAAGCGTCCTATTCCGGCAGGAGCGGTGCTAACGGCGCTGTTTTGCCTAGTAGCAGGGGTTTGGGGCTATCCAATGGATTTGGCTATTTGGGAGCCGGTCATGTGTGTGGCGCTGATTGTAGGGGTATTTATTCCACTACTTGAGGCGGGTATGGAGATGACGCGAGAAGGTAAAACCACCCAATCTGCGGCAATTGTAGTGTTTGCCTCAGCACTGGTAAACCCAGCTTTTGGTTGGTCACTGACTTTAGTACTTGATAATCTAGGTCTGATTGGCTCAAAAGAGCGCAGTGCTAGCTTGACTAAGATGAGCCGCTGGATCATTCCCGTAGTCACCTTTATCGTTTTGACCGGAGTGATGGCAATCGTTGGTATGTTGCCAGGAATTCCAGCATTACTACCAGGATTTCGTCATTAAGTTGAGTTAAAAACCTTCAAATATCATAAAGCCAGCTCGTAGCTGGCTTTATTTTTGACTAAAATTAGTTTTTGTTAGCAACAATCAAATAATTATTTTTAGCTAATTATTTTTCAGCGCGTACTTTATCTACTAAGAAGTCTACTACTTTAGGCACTTTGGCATCTTCACCAGTCACCACGTATTTACCTTGTACCACTACCGCTGGCACGCCTGATAGCTGATAGCGTTTAGCGCCCGCTTGCGAGCGTCCGATCTTGGTGCCGACAGCGAATGAGTTATACAGGCTGTTAAATTTCTTTTGATCGACGCCTTTAGACGCGTACCATTTGCTCAAGGATGCTTGATCAAAAAGCTTTTTACCATCTTTATGGATAGCATCGAATAAAGCATCGTGAGTCTTGTTCTCATAACCCAAAAGCTGAGCGGCATAAAAACCGCGAGCGCTAGCTTCCCAAACTGGATTTAGAGCGGCTGGAGTCTTAAAAAAAGCCACGTCTTTGTCTTTGGTTTTGGCCCATTTTTCCATATAAGGATTTAAAGTATAGCAATGCGGACAACCGTACCAAAAGAACTCACGAACGATAATAGCATCACCGCTTATTTTTTCTGGATTATCAAGAACTTTATAGTCTTTACCAGCGACATAATCAGCCGCTTGTACGCTCATATTGGTCAAGCCAATAGCGCAGGCTAAACCAGTCAATGCGAGGGCACGTTTCATATTTTTTCCTATGATTGTTAAGGCTTGAGGGTATTAAAAATCACCTATTAAAAAGTGCTAAGAAAAGATTAAATAGAGTTGGGCTATAATAACGTAAAATGACAACTATTGTGAACCGTATTCTTAGGATCTGCTAGACATTCACATTCGGTGACGATGTGTTTACGGCAATAATGCAGTTGTCATGCTAACATTAACGCGACTTTCCAACACTATTAATGCTAGCTGTTTTAATGCTGGTAACTATAAATGTCTACACCGAAGCTATCTATACTGATACTTATATCGATAGACATTGTTAAAATCCGTTTGCTAAAGGCTTATCGATTATTAAGTTAAATAACCTAATAATCAAAATAATCCAACTATAATGACAATAATGATATTTAAGGAAACCTTTATGAGCTCAACGCTATCTAATCAAAAGCACAATGCTGCTAATGCTGCTATCAAGGCAGAGACTGGCACTATAACCAATGTTGACCCTAGTGAAGTGGATAAATTCAATAAACTTGCCGGCGAGTGGTGGGACAAAACCGGAGCTTTTGCTACTTTGCATGAGATTAACCCTTTGCGTTTAAACTGGATCACCGAAAATGTTGAGCGCGGTTATCAAAGCGCAGATACTAGTAAGACAGCCGCTGATGGTCTACAAAACAAAAAAATCGTTGATGTGGGCTGCGGCGGCGGTATTTTATCTGAGTCAATGGCGCGGCGCGGCGCCGATGTGACTGGGATCGATTTGGGCACAGAAAACCTAAAAGCGGCAACCCTGCACGCGCAGCAAAGCGGTCTTGAGGACACGCTACGCTATCAGCATATCGCTGTTGAAGAGTTTGCCGCGCAGCATGCAGGTCAGTTCGATGTCGTCACCTGTATGGAGATGTTGGAGCACGTGCCAGATCCAAGCGCTATCGTACAGGCGTGTTATGATCTGTTAGCGCCAGGCGGGGTCTGTGTGTTATCCACTATTAATCGCAATCCCAAATCCTATCTATTTGCTATCGTTGGCGCTGAATATGTGCTGCGGTTATTGGATCGCGGCACTCATGACTATGCCAAATTTATTACGCCAAGCGAGCTGGATAAAATGGCTATCAACTCAGGTTTTAGTCGCCAAGATATTATTGGTCTGCATTATAATCCAATCACCAAACGCTATTGGCTGGCACAAAATGTTGATGTTAATTATATGATGGCGGTGCACAAGCCTAGCGCTTAATGTTATATCAGTAACTCTATTAACCTTTTTATCAATTCAGGCAGCTACTATGACTAATTTTGTAAAAGCAGTGCTGTTCGATCTCGATGGTACTTTGATCGATACCGCTGCTGATTTTGTACGCATTATAGCCAAGATGAGTGCTGAGAATAACTGGCAGGCACCACCTGAAGCGGCTATTCGTCAGCAAGTCTCTGCTGGTGCTTCATCGATGGTCAAGCTGATGCTAGAGCAAAATGGTCAAACACAAGTCACCGAAGAGGCGCTGCTAGAGTATCGGCAACAGTTTTTGGATGAGTATGAAGCCGATATCTGTGTCGATAGCTGCGTCTTTGACGAGCTTGAAGAGCTATTGAGTACGCTTGAGCAAAGAGGTACTCCTTGGGGTATTGTGACTAATAAACCGCGCTACTTAGCCGAATTATTACTCAGTAAAATGCAGTTGGATGAGCGCTGTTCGGTACTAGTCTGCCCAGAAGATGTGGCGCGTACCAAGCCTGATCCTGAGCCTATGTACTTAGCACTAGAAAAACTTGGGATAGCGCGTGGTGGCTCTGCTTGTGTGCTATATGTGGGTGATCATATCCGTGATATCGAGGCGGGTAACGCTGCTGGTATGCCGACAATTTTAGCCGCTTATGGCTATATACCGCTAGAGGATCAGCAAAACCTCAAAAAGTGGGACGCCACTCATATTGTGGAGACTCCAATGCAGCTTAAACAACTGTTATTATCCTCTGGCAAGTTTGATTATCTATAAGTGAAAGCTTTGTTTTTATAAATAGTATAAATTTTAATAAACCGATAGCAGTGAGCCATACCATGAGTAATTCTACAAGCAGTCCTGTAAACCAAAATAATAATTCCTCCTTAAGCCACGAGCAAATCCGTAATTTTGTTGCAGCAGATAACTGCTTAGCGGGCAAAGTTATCTTAGTGACTGGCGCTGGTGCTGGCATCGGCCGCGTAGCTGCCTTAACCTATGCTCGCTTTGGCGCAACCGTTTTATTGCTAGGCAGAACATTAAGTAAGCTTGAAGCGGTCTATGATGAGATTGAGACTATGGGCGCACAGCAGCCGGCTATCTTGCCTATGGATCTAGAAAAAGCCAGTTATGATGAGATGCAAAAGCTTGAGCGCCTGATCGATAGCGAATTTGGACAATTAGATGGTATTCTTAATAATGCCGCTATTTTGGGTAATTTAACGCCGCTTGAGATGTATGATGTTGATACCTTTGCCAAAGTAATGCACATCAATTGTACCGCTACCTTTATGCTCACCCAAGCCCTGCTACCGCTATTAAAAGATGCCAAAAACGGCTCTATTGTCTTTACCTCGAGCAGTGTCGGCACGCATCCACGCGCTTTTTGGGGGGCTTATGCGCTATCTAAGCAAGCGATAGAAGGCATGAGTGATATCTTCACCCAAGAAACTAAGAACACTACTAATTTGCGCTTTAATTGTATCAATCCGGGCGGCACTCGTACCAATATGCGCGCTCATGCTTTTCCTGGAGAGAGCCCTATGAGTCTAAAAACACCAGAAGATATCATGGGCGGTTATATCGCTTTGATGAGTGATGAAAGTATCGGCGTACGTGGACAAGTTGTCGCACTACAGCCTAAAGATTAATAAATAACAGTGCAAAACAGTAGTCATCTTTTATAGTCTTAATTGAGACTTTTATTAGCATAAAGCACAGCTCATTAATTGTCGGCTTGTACCCATATCATACTATTGAAAACAATGCATTAAGCCCCATCTAGTTGTAATTAAAGACTTTTATGCGGTTTATTAAATAAATAAACGAGCAGAGATAACCCATAAAAAGGATAAAATTATGGCAGGTGGATGGTCAAGAGATGGAGCAGAACATGAGCAAATGGATGCTACTGTTAACGATGCGCTAGATCGAGTCAGACAAGCGTTACCTAAAGGGGAGAGCGCAGAGTACTGTGATGAATGCGGTGAGCCGATACCTGAGGCGCGAAGGAAAGCGGTACCTGGCGTACAACATTGTATAGGCTGTCAAAACGAGCTTGAAAAAGTGACCAAAGCAGCGGAGTTATTTAATCGCCGCGGTAGTAAAGACAGTCAATTGCGCTAACCGCTTGATAGTAATAATAAAAAACCAACCTTAGCCGGTTGGTTTTTTATTATAAAGGTACTTGTTATAAAAGCACTTATTATAGAAGTACTTGGGTAACTAAAAAATAAATAGTCGCTAGATTTAGCAATAGACCCGCTAAAAACACATAGCCATCTTCTGTGATTAAAGCGATAGCAAATAAAATGACAGAAGCGGCCGGAATCATAACGGCAAAAGGCACTAGCTCTAGCGGGATCATAGCAAGAGCGGCAAAAACACAAAGGGCTGCTGCGACTTTTTTGGCTTTATTAGAAGACAGCGACTCAATTCTTGGCTTAACTACTTTATCTATCCACTGGGTAGCCTTTGAGACGATATTTACCCCTTTATGCAGCTTGTCCTTGTCAAAAGAGACGTTATTGACAAATTGCGGTAGCCAAGGCCGCTCTTTGCCAAAAAGCATCTGGATGCTAATTAAAATAATAAGCACACCGCAGACTGTCGGCACACCAGGAATACCGCCAGTTGGCATAATGGCAATGAGCGCCGGAGCAAATATTAGAGGTCCAAAGCCCTTAGAGCGTAGCTCATCCATAACCTCGCCAATACTTATCTTGCCAGCGTCGTTATCGGGATCTAATTGCTCAAGGACAGCAGTCAGGCTGTTATCTGCCGAATCATTATTTGAGGAACAACGCTCTGAGGAAGAATGCTCTGCCTTTGAATCATTTTTCGCAGGATGAGCGTGCCGATGCCCATCCTCCTTATTACAAGACTGATCGTGTTTTACCTCGACTTTGGATTTGTGAAAAGAAGAGTTATTGTCTGTCACAATGGCTCCTAAACGCTTATCCTTTATTCGTCTTCAGCGTTAGCATCCGCCTCATCTGGCACAAATACATAACCCACGCCCCAAACGGTTTGGATATAACGCGCTTGTGAAGGGTTGTCTTCGATTAAGCGGCGCAAGCGCGAGACTTGTACATCAATAGAGCGCTCCATCGCCCCCCACTCACGACCACGCGCTAGGTTCATCAGCTTATCACGAGTCAAAGGCTCTCGAGGATGCTGTACTAAGGCCTTTAGGACGGAGAACTCACCGGTGGTCAAAGTCACTACATTACCATCGCGTTTGAGCGTACGTGTCGATAAATCAAGCGTCCAAGGGCCAAATTCGACCACTTCTAACTGATGACTTGGCGCGCCGGGTAGCTCACGATTTTGTCGACGTAGTACCGCTTTGATACGGGCGAGTAGCTCTTTTGGGTTAAAGGGTTTTGGTAGATAATCATCAGCACCAGCATCTAAACCCGCGATACGATCAGCATCGCCGCCTTTTGCCGTTAGCATAATAATAGGAATATCAGCATTATCAGCACGCAAGCGCTTACAGATGCTAATGCCATCCTCACCTGGCAACATCAAGTCCAATACTACCAAGGAGAAAAGTTCGCGCTGCATGAGCTTATCCATCTGACTGCCATCATGAGCGGTACGCACCACAAAACCGTCATCTTCTAGAAAGCGCTGGAGTAGCGAGCGCAGGCGCGCGTCATCATCAACGACTAAGATGCGCTGAGTCATAGTATCAGGGCCTTTATTGTCACTCATATAGATATCCTTTAATGAACGTTATTATTATAAAAATCGAATTAAGCAGGGGTAGTAGTAATGCTTTAACCACAGCTGCCTATATTTTTAGTATTAACGCAGGCTGAAGTTAGGAGTAGTGACTTCAGTGTATAAGATTGTGCTACTAATTGCATCACTTGTTCACTCAAATGCTGTATGCGTTTGTTTAACAGTAGTCGCCAAACTGCTATTTGTTCATTTTTTAGACATTTTGGCCAATAAAAACCTCATTTTATCGATAAAAAACAGCGATAAGCAGCAAAATTATAAAAAGGATTATAATTCAGTCAGCTTTTGCTATAATGCCAATCAACATTTCTTAATGATTGATACGTATATGAGTAGCACTGATAGCTTAACGTCATCGCCAGTCGCAACCAATGCACACGGACTAGATGCAACCACACACGCGAATATTCACGACAAGCTTGCTCGCGCGCTTGGCATTAAGACAGCTCAAGTCAATGCGTTTGTCAAACTTTATGATGAAGGAGCAACCGTTCCTTTTATAGCGCGTTATCGCAAAGAAAAAACCCAAAACCTCGACGATACGCAGCTGCGAGCCTTGGAGAAGTCGCTAAATTATGAGCGCGATATGGCAAGTCGTCGCCTCAAAATCACTGAGTTACTACGCGCGCAAGATAATCTCACCGATGAGCTGCAAACTCGCATTGATAATGCAAGCTCCAAGCTTGAATTGGAGGATATCTATTTGCCTTATCGTCCGCGTCGCCGTTCACCAGCTGCTAAGGCTCGCGCTGCTGGTTTGGATAAAGCGGCACAAGCGCTGTTAACGCAAGAGCTAACGCCAACTGAAGCGCTAGCGGACTATCAAGCGCCTACTAGCATCACTGATGATAGCGGCAATGAGATCGAGGTTGATTTTAGCGACTTTGATAAGCAGCTAGCAGGTGTGCAGGCCATCATCGTTGATGAGTGGACGCAGGCTCTTGATCTACTCGATAATTTGCGTAACGGCTTTGCCAAAACCGCTAGTATAGTATCGGCGGTCGCAAGCGACGATAAGCGTGAAGTCGGTGAAAAATTCAAAGATTATTTTGAGCATAGTGAAGCACTAGCGCGTCTGCCTAATCATCGCCTATTAGCGATGTTACGTGGTCGCCAAGAAAACGTCTTAGGTCTCAAGATAGAAGGCGAAGATGCGCCTTTTGTTGAAAAGATTATTAGTCATTTTAATGTTGATAGCACCGCGCCTAGCGAGCGCCGTGAGTTCCTAATCGAGGCCGCCAATAGCTTGTGGAAAGACAAATGGCGTCCACATATCGAGCATCGTCTATTGACGGAGAAGCGCTTAACCGCAGAAGCAGATGCTATCGATGTGTTTGCCAATAACTTACAGCATTTATTAATGTCAGCGCCAGCAGGACGTAAAGTCATACTAGGAGTAGATCCTGGTATTCGCCACGGGGTAAAGATGGCTATCATCGATGCTCAAGGCCATGTAATGCTTGATAATGATGGCAAAGCAGTCGTTGCTACCGTGTATCCGTTTGCTCCTGATAATAAGATGGCTGAGGCAAAAGCCGTTATCGATGAATTATTAAGTACTTATAAGGTCGATTTGGTCGCTATCGGTAATGGCACCGCAAGCCGTGAAACTGACGCGATGATAAAAGAGATTTTGGCCACTAATGATACTCTAAAAGCCAAAGCGGTCATTGTCAATGAGTCAGGCGCGTCCGTTTATTCTGCTAGTGAGCTGGCAAGCGATGAATTGGCTGATTTGGATGTTTCAGTACGCGGCGCGGTCTCCATCGCTCGCCGGCTACAAGATCCGTTATCTGAGCTGGTTAAAGTAGATCCAAAAGCGATTGGGGTCGGTCAATATCAGCATGATGTCAACCAAAACCAACTGGCAGATAGCCTCGATAAAGTCACGCAAGATAGCGTGAATGCAGTTGGGGTCGATGTCAATACCGCAAGCCCTGCGATACTGGCGCACATTGCTGGTCTTAATCGTAATGTCGCGCAGCAGATTGTCACCTACCGCAAAGAGCACGGCGCTTTTGCTAGTCGTGAAGCGCTAAAAGAGGTACCGCGTTTAGGGGTGAAAACCTTTGAGCAAGCAGCAGGATTTTTGCGCGTGCATGGCGGCGATAATCCACTTGATGCCACGGGCGTGCATCCAGAGAGTTATGAGTTAGTCAATAGCTTGCTTGCGCATACTAATAAAGAGCTGAGCGAGATCATCGGTAATGATGGGCTGCTAAATAGCATCGACACTAGTGCTATCGCCGCTAATGATGATAATATCAGCGTCAAAGCAATATTAGAAGAGCTTGCCAAGCCGGCTCGTGATCCGCGTCCAGAGTTCAAAACCGCAAACTTTCGTGATGATGTAAACAGTATCAAAGATCTAAGCGAAGGAATGGTTTTAGAGGGCGTAGTGACCAATGTCACCGCTTTTGGTTGTTTCGTTGATGTCGGCGTTCATCAAGATGGGCTAGTACACATCTCGCAAATGGCCAATGACTTTGTCGCTGATCCTATGAACCGTGTCAAGCCAGGTGATATCATCAGCGTACGGGTAATCTCTATTGACGAGCCGCGTGGACGTATTGGTTTTAGCATGAAGCCTGAAACCTCAAAGCCTGAGGGCCGAGTACAGTCCGCAGCAGCGGCAAAAGAGAAAGCGACGACTAGCACTGATAAGCCAAAATTTACAAGCGATAAGCGTCAAGCTAATGAAGATAAGCGCTCAGCGCCACGTAGTAAACGTAGCGACAAAGACCGTAAGACGAGTAATCCGCAAAATCGTAGCGCAAAACCAAAAGCTGAAGCGCCTAGCAAAATTGGCACCTTAGGAGCGCTATTGCAAGAAGCGGGTATCACTAAAAAAAAGTAATAAAGAAAAAGTAAGACATAAGTAATTAATTAGTACTCATGTTATTAATACAAAAAAAGGCAGCCAATCGGCTGCCTTTTTATGCGAGGGAATACTTATAAACGATTTAAGTTTTTTATTTTGATTAGCCACATATCCATAAACAACTTACTGTACTACAATACGTCGGCTTTCGATGAACTCAACTTCACCAGGTTGGGTCGCGACAAGCTCACCGCGTCGATCTTGTATTTTTTGTTGTAAAGTATTAGCTGCAGGCGTGACACGCATATCAGCTGGAGTAATATTACCCGTTTGTACTCTCTCACCCATTAATAAAGGCTGGTCAACACGCAAGTTTGGCGACGAAGCTCTGATTGCAGCCGTGCCCTCTTGATTAATCTCGACCTCACCTGGCTGAGTAGCTAATAGCTCACCATCCGGCCCTTGTATCTTAGACTGTAGAGTATTTGGGGCAGGAGTAGTGCGCATATCAGCTGGAGTAACACTACCTGTATTATAAGCTGCAAAAGCTAAGGTTGGTAAAGCAAGCACGGCACTAATAGTAATAGATAAAATTCGAGTTTTCATAAACTAACTCCTTCAATGAATTAATATAACGGTTTTATAGTAGCCACGGTATAAAGTAGCTTCTTATTTAAAGTACTAGTTATAAGACTAATCATTCAGTAATAAAAAATTAACTATTAGTGTAGTAATGTAGTTTATAGAGCTAATCGATGACTCTACTTACAAAAAATCATCAATTAGCTGAACTTAAACCCTGATGCTTTAAATTACCGTTCTAGTTATTCAATGATAACGGTTCTACCCGTATTTGGATCGATAACGCGTCTTGGTGTGTCATTATCTGGAACTTGGATAATAGGGAAGGTTTGATTCACCTCTGTCTGTTGTAAAATAGCTGGATCGACTTCTTGACCTACAATAGCGGTGCGTCTTCCATCTTCGATAGCGATAGCAGTACCTGAATTAGTATTAACACGCTGGATTTGATCAGCAGGAGCAACGATGACTTCTTTTACACGATAGGTCGTTGGGCGAATAACGCGTTTGGTTTCAATAACCACAGGCTCTACACTACGCTCTTCAACGATAGCAACTTGAGCTTCTGGAGCTTTGGCTTCACTAACGACAGGGGTGGGAAAAGCACTACCAAAGTGGTTATCACACTGCTGCATAGTCACACGTAATGGATTACCACTGCGATCCATATATACGTTCACGGGCATATCCGCGGCAAAAGGCACATATTTGCCTACTAGCGCTCCTGATACGCCATAACGACCATTTGACTGGCCTACGCCCAAATCACAAGCACCGGCCTCATAGTCGCTAGTACGTAAGTTATTATTACTGACCACACTTTGAGGAATCATCACCTCAGACAAGCGCATTTTTTTGACGCTAACTTCGCCTGCACGCGGCATAGGTTTTTGATAAGTATAAGGGGTATAAAATTTGGCTGAACCGTCTTTTACGGCCATGACGCACTCATCATAGCTATCATAACCGACGTTACCATTATTATCAGTGGTCATAGCGGCATTAGCGCTAGTACCAGCCATAGCTAGCCCTGATGTGACTATTGCTGCTGTCAATATCTTGAATTTCATAAGGTATTCCTCTCAATTGCTATAATTAAATTTAACATGATTATTCTCTATTGCTAGCTTTAGCTTTATTTCTATCTCTTAAATCTTATCTCTTAAACAAGCTATGCATTGATTGTGACTAATTATTTGATTTATCTGTTGCACAAATTTGTTGTTTAATCGAGCTAGCGTGTAGACACAAATAATACTACTGGACAAATTTAATCATCGCTGTGTCATTAAGCTAACAATGTGTAGTGTTATGTATGGAAAACTCAAAAACCTATGGAGTCATTCACTTAAGTGATACGTTATTATTATTTGATAACATTACATAAAATCGTTATTCCTGACTGTTAATAAAAAAAATAGCGCCAATCAGAAAGCTAACTTAAAAATATGGACTATTTATAAGACTATCATTTAAAAAATAAAAAACCGCACTCTAATAGAATGCGGTTAATGATCATCTTTTTATAAACACAGAGTTATAGAATTATGGTTGTAAGTTTATAAAAGCTAAACAACCAGCCGCTATATAACTAACAGTTTTACTATTATTTGTCTGCTACAACCTCAAAGCTAAGACCGGCATGCTGCTCTAAACGGTTTAGTAGCTTGTCACCCATCGCTGATGCTGGCGTCCAAAAACCGCCACCAACCTCATCGTGACTGATATCTTGGGCTAAGCATAATGCCGACTGTGCAAGCATACGTGAGGTGCTGCCGTAGCCTGGATCTCTATCGCCCGTCACTTTGGTGTTAATAGTATCTTGGCCTTCAGCCTTGCCAAAAAAGCGAATATCAAAATAGCCGTTTTCTTGCTCAGACTTAGAAGGTCCAGAGCCAGATTTGGGTAAAACATGTTTGGTCAAAAGCTCGCGGCTAGGTTTGAACATCATAGTGGTAGCAAAACCCAACAGACCAGCGCTGAGTGCGTAGCTTGTCAGCTGACCCTTGACCCCATCTTTCATCCACATCGCTTCGTCGTACTTGAAGTCTTGACCATAGTCATAACCTAACAGCTGGTTACTGCGATGGACAATGCGCGTATTAATACTAGCCATCACAAAAGGAGCTAACCAGCGGTTGTGCTTACTATCGTATTCAGGCTTACTGACGTTGTTTTGACGTACATTGGGCGCGTCGCTATCATCGTTAAGTAAATAAGGATTGGCCACTTGCTTACGGCGAGATTTGTCTTGTCCAACCTCTTCAAAGATGGTCGCCATTGAGGCAATAGTACCGCCAGACAAACCGCCTTTAGCCGCTTTTACGCGCATATGAATCTCATTACAAACCTTATCGAACTTCTTTTGCGCTTGTTGCTGAGTGAAGTACACGCCTAAATCGGAGGGAATAGAATCAAAGCCGCATGAGTTGACAATACGCGCGCCAGTCTCTTTGGCGGTCTGTTGGTATTTATCCAGCATATCTTTGATAAATATCGCTTCACCGGTCAAATCGACATAATCAGTGCCGTGATTGGCACAAGATTTGATCAACGGCTCGCCATATTTAAGATAAGGGCCTACCGTTGAGATAACGACTTTAGCCTGCTTAGTCATCTCATCGAGACTGGCCTCATCGTTACTATTAGCGATGATAATGTCTACATTACCCGCAGCGGCTGCACCACTGATTTCAGACTGAAGTTTTTTTAATTTTTCCTCATCACGTCCAGCGATAGCCCACTTGACCTCATTAGACTCTGCCAAAAATTCTGCCAAATACTTAGCGGTAATTTGTCCTACAAAGCTAGTAGCACCATACAACACTACCGCGTAAGGGCGCTGCTGGTCTTGAGCTGAGTTAGTCGTTTGGTTTTGTGCAGTGTTAGCCATATTTAACTTCCTTATTTTAGAGATGATAAAGTCAGAGTGAGTAGGTATAAGTACCATACATAGTACACATAGTACACATAGTACTTTATGTCGTAGTGAAGAATTGTATTTAAAGAGTCAAACGCATTTAAGTCTATCTATAAAGCTACCTGCCCAGTCATTTATTACTAATCATTGCCCTGAATCGTTGCTTATTATTAGCTTTATATAAGGTCCGTATAAAGGGGTAATCAGCTACATAATTAATGCTCTAGCTACACAGATTACACAATATAGCCCAATGTTTACCAAAATGAACGTACTTAGTATTTAAAGTGCCTCGATATAGTTGCTAATCTAGCTTCATAAGCAAAGGCTATTAAATAACAGCAAAGCTTTTAAAAAGGTTAAAAATAATCTTTATAACTTAATAAGTGTTTTTATAAATTAAGATGATATTAATAAAATAGTTATTTAACTTTATTAGGTAAAATTTATTAGGATCATCTTAATTTTAATTCGAGGAGAATGATTATGTTTCGTTGGGCTATTATTTTTGCAGTAATCGCGTTGATAGCAAGTTTATTAGGTTTTGGCGGGGTAGCAGGTCTATCTTCTAACCTAGCTTATATCTTCTTAATAGTCGCGGTTATTTTATTTATTGTGGCTTTTGTAGGCCGCAAGATGTAATCATTAATTGATTGTAAAGGTATAAAAAAACGTCCTTTTGTAGGACGTTTTTTTAGGTATTAAATCAGCTTAAATAAACTACAGTCTTTTAGGTTGAACAATATGCTGCATACGCTTAGCTAAGCGAATATCTAGACTACTGATACCGTTTGTATCATCGGTAGTTAAGCGTACTTTTACAATATTGTAGATATTTTGCCATTCAGGATAATGTTCCATTGCCTCTGCATAAAACGCCGCTTGATTCATAAAGCTAATCGCTTCAATAAAATCATTAAACTCAAAAGTTTTTATGATACTTTGACCATCAAGCTGCCAGCCTGGCAGCTCTTGCAGCTGCAAATCGACTTGTTTTTCAGATAAACTACTCATAGCAACATCCTTTATTATTATAGGGGTTACTATAGCATTTTATACTATAGCGACCCTAGTGATAGAGACCATTAACGAGTAATAAATTAATAATAATCGTCAAGCTCAAGGCTATCAGCATTAGCAATACTAGACTAAATCTTGATACTCAGGATGTTTATTAATATAAGCATCCACAAATGAGCACTGTGGCACAACTTTTTTATGGTGACTGCGAGCATAGTCTAGCGCATGTTTTACTAATGCTGAGCCCACACCGCGACCGCCTAAAGCTTGTGGCACGATAGTATGATCGTAGACCAAAGCCTCACCTCTATCTTGGTAGCTGATATAGCCTGTTTGACCCTCGATCGTAGTCTCAAAGCGGTTGGCTTGCTCATTATGATGAATTTGTATGTCATTGTTAGTTTGTTGATTACTCATAAAATACTCCTTATTTATAAATTATAATCTGCTAATAATAATGTAGTGGTACTGGGCAGATAAATCAATTTAATAAAAGTATCAAAGATGACGTAATTTGAAAGGCAAATAGTTAGTCACTAAGTTAGTAAATGACAAATAATGTAGCGCGACTCCAACGACACTTTTGGTTGCTTTTAGATGTTTGTTAGCGTTTTGAGTCTCTAAGTAAGACAGGCGTTCAGCTTCGGTAGGCTGACTAAAATGTTGGATACGGCCAATCACTTGCTTGAGCTGATGACCAAAACGCCCAGTATTGTACGATAGGCCATATTTTTTGCAGATATCCTGAACTTGCGGGGCAATACGAGCGTAGTGATTGGCGGGCATATCTGGGAAAATATGATGCTCAATCTGATGCGATAAGTTACCGGTCAAGATATGAAACCATTTGCCGCCCTTGATATTACTAGAGCCTAGTATTTGGCGTACGTACCATTCGCCCTTACTTTCAGCCTGAATATTGGTATCTTCAAGCTGAGCATAGATATGGGCTTGATCGGTAAAATGGCCACAAAATATCACCGCCCAAGTCCATAAGTTACGAGTGATATTGGCAATAATATTGCCGCTCAAGGTACTTATAGCGCTACGCTTACCTAATAGCAGTCCAATCGTAGCTGGTAGAACCACATAATCTTTGCCTACTTGCCGAGCTATTTTGGCAAATAACGCCTGCGACTTGGCTTGCATAATATCATCAAACTGCGGCGAGTGAGCATACTCATCGGCGCTGATTTGAATATCATGAAAAGCCACAGCCCATTCAAATCCCAAAGCCAAAATAGCGGTCTTTAGTAAATTATAACGATCCTCTGGCGACCACGGCTGCTCATCAGTGACTCGAATCAAATGATAGCCTACATCATGATCGCGACCGACGATATTGGTAAAGGTGTGATGCAAAAAATTATGCGAGTGCTGCCACAATGGGGCAGGGCAAACGATATCCCAATCAAACTTTTTACTATTTAGATGGGGATGCTGCATCCAGTCAAACTGACCGTGCATAACGTTATGACCAAGCTCCATATTATTAAGGATTTTACTAAAGCTCAACAATGAAGTGGCTAATAACCAAGTCGCAGTAGTCTTTTGCCAAGAAGACATGCGTCCTGCCGCCGCTAACAATCCACGGGCAACCAGCTCACTATAAACTACAGCACTATAGACGCGCTGAATATAACGCGCATCGTCACTACCTAAAGAGTCCATGACCTGTTTGTAGAGCTCATTTAGTTCAGTAGCTAAAGCCTCAGTCTGCTCTTTAGGTAGGTAGCTGCCAGACAAAGTAGGGTAGATAGCTGTTTTAGTTAGAGGGTCAGTAAGTGGAGTTAAAGCATTGGCTGCGTCTGTGTTGTTAAGATCACTGGATACGTGGCTAACATTGATGGTTTTAGCAACATCATGACTCACAGGAGAAATAGCAGATTTTGCAGTAAATACAGGCGGTAGTAAGCGCATAGTAGTCCTTAACCGAGGCTGTTAGTAGTTATATAAAGGGATAAGTGCAGTTTATTTGAGTATGTTGACTATGGTCTTAGTGGTTGCCGTCGTTAAATAACGCTATCAGACAGCTAGTACCACTTCACTCATAGCAACCGTATTACAAGTTTGAATGGATTCATAACTGTTGCTACTTAGTTTGCCCGTTTGAATATTTTTGACGATACCGCTTATCTTTTGGCAGCGACACAGCTGACAAATACCTTGTCTACAGCCATAAGGTAGACGTATGCCGGCTTGCTCAGCAGCTATCAATAAGGGGCGATCACTAATAAACTGCTGTTGGCGTCCGCGCAGATAAATCATTTGCGGCGCTACGCTATCGTTTTGAACCGCATTTTCATTTTTATTAGCACCTTTATCAGCACTGCTATTAGCCATATCAGTCTTAGAACTGGTTAAAGCGCTACCAAAATGCTCGATTATAAGGTTGTTCTTTAAGGAAGGCTGATTGCTCAAAGAACCGCACTTGGTTGAAAAGGACGATTTTGATGGAGACTCGTCAGCGGGTAACTGCTGATGACGTTTATCAATCTCATCTATAGCTTGATACAGCCCTGAGAGTAATGACTTTGAACCACAGGCAAATATTATGGTTTCTGACAAAGGTAGGGCTAATGCTAGTAAGCTCTCCGCCGTCAAATAACGGCTTCCTGCTAGATAACTACCGGTATCATTAGTATTAACGATATGATAATTAAAGGTTGCGTAGCTAGCGACTAGGTGCTGCCAATAAGCCAAAAAAGGCGTTTGCGTTTGGCTCATTTTATTGTTTTGCGAGCCGCCGCGGTGATAATACAGTAAGGTGACTTGCCGATTTTGGCTCAACGCCTCGGTGATTAAACCTAGCATTGGCGTAATACCGCTGCCTCCAGCTATAAACAATAAGGGTGAGCTTGAAGAGAGCGTATCTCTATCTGTCTTTTGAGCCCGATCTATCTGGCTTTGCTGTAGAGTAAAATCGCCCGCTGGCATGTCGCAAGCAAAGATGGCTCCAAACGCTACTTGTTCCGTTAGATAATGGGAGACTAATCCCTGCGGCTTGATAGCGATAGTGATAGTAGCGCTTTTCTGGTTAGGGCTAGCATGACGGCTCTGTGAGCGGCCTAACAAGGTATCATCAGTAATAGCATGCTGCAACGCGTTAGGCTGTTTGGATAAGCCTATTAGTGAATAATAACGCTGATAATACATACCTTTGATAGCAACGCTTAAACCAATATGCTGACCGCCTTGCCAACCGTTAGGTGAGGCAAAAACCTGCCGACTAAAAGCTTGATTGGCCTCAAATTGCAGAGCAATCAGCTCATCGCTAAGCACATATCTAGCCTGCAAGCGTAGTCTTGGAGTAGTCAACGACCAAAAAGGCGATAACCGCGCGCTAATAAAGTTAATAAACGCGCTTTGAACAATCTCTGGGCGGTAGCCAGTAGTCATAGTTAGCCTTTTATCATCTAGTTTATCGCAGCGTTTTTTAGGATATTTATACCTTTATACTCTTTTACATCTTTATTGTTAATCGAGCTTTATTAAGCTTATCTAACATAATAACCTTTATTGATTAAATTTACAGAAAATTTAATAGGTTTTTGTTAGTTTGTGAGAGACAAAGCTCTCTAAAAAGTAAGATAGAGTTGTCAGTTGATTGATAGCTGCTAAAAGTCTTAATTATGCCTTTAGCTGCTTATATTCGCTTAGTGGCACAAAGCACCTACAAAATGGTCTCTCAGCTTGCAGGGTGTTGCCGACAATGCGATAATGGCTGATAACTGATATTCCTTATCCTAAGGCATGGTAAACGTTGTTTTTGTGAGATTTTTTACTCAAAGCGCGTTTATTTGCCTTTTTTATGCAGTGCATCGGAGTGTTAATGGCTCAATATATTTACACGATGAACAACGTGTCAAAACTTGTTCCGCCTAAGCGCGAAATCTTAAAAAATATCAATCTATCTTTTTTCCCTGGCGCTAAAATTGGCGTTTTAGGCATCAATGGTTCTGGTAAGTCAACCTTGCTACGTATTATGGCAGGCGTGGATACCGAGTTCAGCGGTGAAGCTCGCGCGCAAACGGGTACTAAGATTGGCTACTTGCCACAAGAGCCGCAATTAGATGATAGTAAAGATGTCCGTGGTAACGTCGAAGATGGTATGCGCGAGGCTTTAGATGCGCTTGCTCGTCTTGATCAGATTTATGCTGAATATGCTGAGCCTGATGCCGACTTTGATAAGCTTGCCGAAGAGCAAGGCAAGATGGAAGATATCATCCAATCTTGGGACGCGCACAATCTAAACAATCAGCTGGAAAAAGCCGCTGATGCGCTACGTCTGCCACCTTGGGACGCTGATGTGAGCAAACTATCAGGTGGTGAGAAGCGCCGCGTAGCACTGTGTCGTCTACTGTTATCTCGTCCTGATATGTTACTCCTCGATGAGCCAACCAACCATTTGGATGCTGAATCCGTCGCTTGGCTTGAGCAGTTTTTGCAGAACTATAGCGGTACTATCGTCGCTATTACCCATGATCGTTATTTCTTGGATAATGTCGCGCAGTGGATTTTGGAGCTCGACCGTGGCCATGGCTATCCGTATGAAGGCAACTATACTGAATGGCTTGAGCAAAAGAACACGCGTTTAGAGCAGCAAAACAAGCAAGAAGAGTCCTTTGCTAAAGCACTGAAAAAAGAGCTTGAGTGGATACGTAAAAATCAAAAAGGCCAGCAAGCCAAGTCAAAATCTCGTGTCCAGCGTTTTGAAGAGCTGAACTCAACGGAGTTTCAAAAGCGTAATGAGACCTCAGAGATTTATATTCCGCCCGGTCCGCGTTTGGGTAATAAAGTCATCGAGGTTAATGATATTTCCAAATCCTTTGGTGATCGCTTGCTGTATAAAGACCTGAGCTTCAATGTGCCAGCGGGCGCTATTGTTGGTATTATTGGTCCTAATGGTGCGGGTAAAACCACGCTATTTAATATGATTACTGAGCGTGATACTCCCGATACCGGTTCTGTCGACTTGGGCGAAAGTGTGAAAGTCGCTTATGTCGGTCAGGTGCGTGATAATCTTGATGATAATAAAACCGTCTGGGAAGAGGTCTCTGATGGTTTAGATATCATCACCGTAGGCGACTATACCACGCCTAGCCGTGCTTATATTGGCCGCTTTAACTTTAAGGGCTCAGACCAACAAAAGCATGTTGGTCAACTCTCCGGTGGTGAGCGTAACCGTTTGCAATTAGCCAAAACCTTGAAGCAAGGCGCTAACGTACTATTACTCGATGAGCCCTCAAACGACTTGGATATCGAAACCTTGCGGGCGCTTGAGGACGCTATTCAAGTGTTCCCAGGTACGGTAATGGTAGTCTCGCATGATCGCTGGTTCTTGGACCGTATCGCCACCCATATCTTAGCGTTTGAAGAAGAAGGTCCGATTTGGTTTGATGGTAACTATACTGAGTTTGAAGCTTATCGCAAAAAGACCATGGGCGATGACGCAGGGCCTAAGCGCATGAAGTATAAGAAGATTACTAGCTAAATTAACAGTAGCTTTATGAATTAACAAAAAGACCGCTAATATATATTAGCGGTCTTTTTTTGGGTAATACATTGGCTTAGGGTTTAAGCAAATACTAACGCTTACGGCCAAACTTACGCTGTTTTTTATTACTAATCTCAGTAATAGCATGTAAGATCTCTTTTTCATCAAGACTAGCCACTTGCTGTAATATCTGCATCATATCAGGCGTTAAGATGTACTTAGCATGATGGGCGATGTTATTGATCCGCTGATCAAAGGTTAATACGCCAGTCTCTTCATCCTTTTGCAGATAGTTAAGACGAATCAGCGCATTAACGAAGCTAGTAAAGAGCGAGCGGTCAAAGAAATCAGGGATATCATCAGCGTAGAGCACAGACAGACGCTGACCTAGTAGATGACACAGATCAACCACTTCGCTTTCCGTAAGATTACCCGAGCCTTGCTGTGCCAGTAAAGCAAGGGTCATAAAGTAGCGCTCAAGGCTTTGCTCTACTGGCGTGGCGAGGACTTGTAGCTGTTGATAGCGGCTACTATTAGCGGCAGGAGCACTCAAAAAGTCATCTTCTAGCTCTACAATTAGACCATGCTCAATTAAATTATCAATCTTTTGATCGAGTACAGCTTGCAGGCCATGCGCAGGATAATACAAGAACAGCTCGCTCTGTAAAAACGGATACAGCTGTGAGACGATATTATCAAGGCGACTACGTTTAATGCGGCCATTGCGAGCCACTAACGCCGCCAAAAAGGATAATAAAATAAAGACATGCAGAATGTTATTACGAAAATAGCTAAGTAGCGCTGCTTGCTTGCCAGCAACCTGAATAATATCGCCTAAGATATGCGGTATACGCTCAATGAGCTTGAGCTTAATACCATAATCGATAATAGCTTGCGGACTCATATCGGTGACGATAGTATCATCAGCATAAGGCAGATGCCGCGCGATACCTTGATATAGGGCAATCAGTTCGCGGCAGATGACTTCATCGAGCGCCGCTTTAGGTGCTGATAATAGCACTAGCGATAATAGCGACACTGGATTGACCACTGCCGCCTTATTGATGTGCTGCATGATTTTGACACCGATATTATCCACCATAGCATTAGCTTTTTTATCGAAAGGCGTATCAGTACGATCCGCAGGCAAGCTATCGGCCTCTACATCGAACTTGACTAAAAAGTCGCTCAGATGTAGCGGAGTGCCAAAGCTTAAATGTACATTACCAAAGATACGCTCAATTTTGCGAGACACTTTTAATAGGCCAATCAGCGATTCAGACTCTTTGGGCTTGCCTTTGAGCTCACCAATATAGGTGCCGCCCTCCATAATACGCTCGTAGCCAATGTAGGTTGGGATAAATACCACCGGCTTGTTGGTACGGCGTAGCTGACTGTGGACGGTCATCGCTAGCATGCCCATCTTTGGCGGTAGCAAGCGCCCTGAACGTGAGCGTCCGCCTTCTATAAAGTACTCGATCGGGGTATTACGGCTGATGAGCGTATGCATATATTCGCGCAACACTGCCGTATATAGCGCGTTACCACGAAAGCTACGACGAATATAAAAAGCTACTGCGCCGCGAAGCAAAGAGCCCAAAACTGGAACGTCTAAATTATCGCCTGCCGCCACATAAGGAATGCTCAGACCACGCTTGTAGATGACATAAGATAGCAGCATATAATCGATGTGGCTACGATGACAAGGCACATAGATAATCTCATGATCAGTCGCCAAGGCACGCACGCGCTCAAAATGATGCACTTCTACGCCATCATAAAGCTGTGTCCAAAGCCAGGTCAAAAAGCGCTCAAAGACACGAATGATAGGGTAGGAGTAATTATTAACCATCTCATTAGCGTAGCCGCGCGCAATATCACGCGCCTGATGCTCGGTCACGCCGGTCTCTGTCGCTTCTTTTTCGATAGCGTGCTTGATAGCAGGCGAATAAATCAGCTTATCGACCAGATTGCGTCTATCAGATAAATCAGGGCCTAACATACTAGCACGCTGCTTATCTAAGTAGACATCTAGCTGATATTGCAAGCTACGCAGCAGCTCACGATTGGCATCGGCTACTGGTATCAAGGCTTGGCTAGAGTCAGTGGTCGACTCAGACACCGATAGCGAAGCGCTAGATGTTGGGCTTTGAGGAGCACTCTCCTTATCCTCTGAAAGCTGCTTTGAGGTTTTGGCTAGATTGGTTGCCAAATCCGTATTTTCCATGGCCTGCTTTATAGGACTGTCAGCCAAATCATTAGTATTAACTATAGAGCTATTATTGCTAGTAGCGGCGCTAGCAGACTCATCTAACCCCTCGTTCAAGCTCCTATAAATAATAGTACGCAAATCCTGCGCGGCATGGAACTGCACAAAGGTATCGCGTCCCATCACTCCGATATTAAAGAGCTGCTTGGTAAAGCTAGGATCTTCCCAGTTATCGGTCATCAATAACTTAAATAAAGAGTCCTCTTTTTCAGGAGCTCGGCCCCAAAGGATGGAGACTGGAATCAATCTTATTTTTAGCTCAGGGTTTTGTAAGGTAGCAGCGACAAGGCGAGCTAAGCGCGGTGACAGCTGCTCATCGCTAGCTTTGGGATGATGCAAAAAGATAATAGCCGCGTTCTCATCGATATTGTGAGCGGCGTCTTTTACTCCAACCAGAGCTGGCGGCAACTTATGCTCTCCAGTCTGCAAATCAATAAGAATACTGTTGGAGCGTGAATAATCTTGTAGCACATAAAAGGTTAGGATTTGCTCGTCGTCATTAAGTACTGGCAGCTCGCCAAGCAGCTTAGGCTTTACGCTAATACTAAGAGCTTGACCTGATAGTTTGCGATAGATCTGGCTAATGGGCGCTTTACTATAAGAGGTATTTACTAGTCTATTATTATCAGCGTAAACATCGCTATTTTTATCAGCTTGTGGCTTAGTTTGATCGGTGTCTTTATGAGCAGTTGGGCTCTCATGATTGTCAACGGCTTGCGATCTTAGTAGGCGTTTTTTTAGGAAACAGGGTATCATAATTAAAAGTCATATTCTGCAAAATGTAATGTGCTTATGATGCCACAAAAGCAGACAAAGCGATATATATCCTCAGTATCTGTATTAGTAACTGCATTAGTATCTGTATTTTAGAGGACTTATATCTAAGCTAAAATAATGGACTCTAAAATAGTTTTTATACCTCAATTTTAACCCATAATGTGAACGACTATGACCCCTGCTATCAACCTTGCCAAACAGCAAAAACTCAACTATAAAATCCATGAGTATACTCATGACAGCGCTGCTGCCTCTTATGGCTTAGAGGCAGCTGAAAAATTGGGCGTTGCCGCTGAGCGTGTGTTTAAGACTTTAGTAGTAAAGACGGATAACGGACAATTAGCGGTTGGGGTATTGCCAAGTGATCATACCCTCAATTTCAAAAAAGTAGCCAAAGCGCTTGGTGCTACTAAGAACTTAGCTTGCAAAAAAGTACAAATGGCAGAGCCTAAAGAGGTCGAGCGTAGTAGCGGCTATGTGCTAGGCGGGGTTAGCCCATTAGGACAAAAAAAGCGCTTAATCACAGTGATAGACAGCAGTGCAAAAAATCACCCGACAATATACGTCAGTGCAGGGCGGCGTGGTCTAGAGATGGAGCTTGCCGTTACCGAGCTTGCCGAGACTCTACGGGCACATTTCGCTGATATTGTAGATAATTAACTTTTGGCTGGGTTTAGACAGGGTACTAAATAAGCTTTTGCTAAAGCTTAAACGTGCTAAAATTTTGGCAATGCTAAAATAACTACGATTAACAAGGATAAATGCTGTGCCGCATCTCACTATTCAAGCGACTCCTAATGTCAGTATAGAGCGCCCTGAAACGCTACTAAAAGCGCTTAATCAAGCTTTATGGAATAGCGGTCACTTTGCTAAGCCTACTGATATTAAGGCTAGATTATTACCTGTAGATACTTTTTTGGTTGGGATTGAGGATGATGAGCAAGAGTATGGCTTTATCTACGCGCACCTTAAGCTGATCGTTGGACGCGATATTATTGCTCGTAATCAGCTGGCTGAAATCCTAGTCACCACCATAGAACAAACCCTTAAAGAGGATCAGTCAGGCCGCGCCGCGCTACAGATATGCGTGGAAGTAGAAGAGATTAGCGCTATTTATCACAAAAAAATGTTTAGTCTCTAAGCTCTATCACAGCTTTTTATAAGCTTAATTTTTGTATTTCAGTTTATTCCTCTATAGCTACTGACATAACGATTCGCTAGCGTATTTGGGTAGCACGATGACCTCAGCGCTGTAACCAGCGGTTTTGCCTTGAGTCGCCATCAGATTGCGTGCTATACGCAATCGATAATTACCATTAGCAGGCAAGCAGCCTTGATAGATAATGCCGCCTTTAGTGCCGTCCTGTTCGCCATTAGGCATATGTAGCACGCCCACATTGGCCGTCTCGCTAGTACCAGCAAGCGGCGAGAGATTGATAATGGCATATTGATGCCTATGAGCTGCAAATTGATACCAGTGCTCGTTTTGTTTTGGGCTTAGCTTGCCACTAATATTAGTACTGACGCGGCCTTTAGCAAATTTTATAGCAGTAGCATTAGAGGCGGTATTGGCAGTAGTGCTAGCATTACTATGAGTCGTTGCAAGCATAAATAGCGCAGTCACAAAAGCGACTCTTAGAGGAATTATAGAGAATGAAAGGTGAGTGCCTTTAGTTGACATAATTAGCTCCTATTTTTATTATTTATTACCAAAAATAAATTATACCTTTATCTTTAATCACAAAAAAAGCGCCTAATCTTATATTAGACGCTTTTGTTTTATTAACTATCCAAGTTCAATAACAAAGGTTTGTTTTAGTCCAAAAAGGCAAAGCTATCGATGTCCATAGCGGTCATACTTTCGCTTGGCGCTACCATCGCCTCGGCGTGGCCTGAGGTACGCGGTAATAGCTTATCAAAGTAAAATTCAGCGGTCTGGATTTTTGCTTTGTAGAATTCTGGTGCTTCAGCCCCGCCATTTTCAAGCTTGTCATAAGCCACTGCCGCCATACGGGCCCAGTGATAGCCCATCATCACATAGCCTGAGTACATTAGGTAGTCATCAGAGGCCGCTGAGATGATCTCACGATCCTTACGCGCCATCAACATCAAACGTACCGTTAGCGTGTTCCACTCTGCACATAGCTTAGTCAAAGCCCAAACGAATTTGCGCATATCTTTATCTAAAGCATACTCGCTGCACCACTTCATAATGCTAGACGTATAATCGCGGATGATTTTACCTTTCGACTGCAAGATAACTTTACGGCCTAATAGATCTAGCGCCTGAATCCCGGTAGTACCTTCGTACATAGTGGCGATGCGAGCATCACGAGCGATCAGCTCCATACCCCATTCTTTGATATAACCGTGACCACCATAAACTTGCTGGCCATGCTTCGCTGCTTCAATACCAAGCTCGGTTAAGAAGCCTTTTAGGATTGGGGTATAAAAGCCTAATTTGTCATCCCATTTTTCAAACTCAGCATCATCGCCATTAGCGATACCTTGCGACATTTTATCCGCATAACGCGCAGAATGATAAATCATCGAGCGACCGCCTTCGGCAAAGGCTTTTTGGGTCAATAGCATGCGGCGTACGTCGGCATGATGGATGATAGCATCGGCTACTTTTTCAGGATCTTTAGTCCCTGACAAGGCGCGCATAGAACGGCGATCTTTGGCGTAAGGTAGCGCGTTTTGGAAAGCCAGTTCGGTATGAGCAAGGCCTTCGATACCCGTACCAATACGTGCGGTATTCATAAAGGTAAACATCGCTTTTAGACCACGGTTTGGCTCACCAATCAAAAAAGCCGTCGCTTCATCAAAGTTGAGTACACAAGTCGCTGACGAGCTAATACCCATTTTGTGCTCGATAGAACCACAGCTGACGCCATTGCGCTCGCCCACTTCGCCTTCCGCGTTTGGCAGGAATTTTGGCACGATAAATAGTGAGATACCGCGAGTACCACCCGGGGCATCCGGTAGGCGAGCTAGGACGATATGGACGATGTTTTCAGTTAAGTCGTGCTCACCGCTTGAGATAAAAATCTTGGTGCCAGATAGTTTGTAGGTGCCGTCTTCTTGTGGAATAGCTTTTGACTTCACTTGACCCAAGTCAGTACCACAGTGCGGCTCAGTTAGACACATAGTGCCCGACCAAGAGCCTTCAACTAACTTATGCAAGTAAGTCTCTTTTTGCTCCTCAGTACCATATTGCATCATAGTATTGATACAACCAGTCGATAGGCCAGGATACATAGACCAAGGCCAGTTGGCAGTACCGATGATCTCAGCTTTGATCAAGTTGATAGACATCGGCAAGTTCATACCGCCGTAAGCTTCAGGATAGGAGATACCTTGCCAGCCGCCCTCAACAAACTGAGTATAAGCTTCTTTAAAGCCTTTTGGGGTTGTAACCACGCCATTGTCAAAATGACAGCCTTCTGCATCCGCTGGCTGATAGATAGGTGACAGCACGTTTTCGGCAAAGTCTGCCATACCCTGCAAAATCATATCTACGGTTTCCGGATCGGCGTTTTCGCCATTATCTAAAGTTTTGTAATGGGATTGAAAGTCAAACACATCATTTATCAAAAACTTAATATCACGCAAAGGAGCTTTGTAAGTTAACATAGTCATTCTCTTTTATAAGTTGAGACCAGCAGTCGATGACTAGATCATTTAATCCATCTCGAGTGGTTGTCTGCAAAGTTTATTAAATTGAGCTTTTAGTGACTAAGGATATGTCACTAAAAATTAAAAATAGCTTTAGTAGCACAAAATTATAAGGGCAATAATAAGCTCAGTATAAAGGGTATAAAGCCACAAATATACTATATATAACTAATATTCATGTTATAAGTCTTTTGTTATTACCATTTTTTATATATAGCTAATCATATAATAGCTAGTTGCTAGAGATTACAGAACAGTTAGAGGTTTTTTTGATGTCCTCAGTACCACCCCGTAACCCTACTTATAAACGATTGATGCAGCGCTGGCTAATGATTATAAAGCGTTTGATTAGTGGCGAGCTTGAGCATCTGCTAACCGTAAACCAAAGTCGTAGGCCATGGCATATGCCTATGGTTGCCGCTATCGCTATTAGTTTTCCGATATTTATAGGCGCTTATTTTAATTCGATATCATCCGGTATCAAGGCTTCACTAGGAGCGATGGTGATTTTGAACTTGCCGTTCACTGGGTCATTGCCGCAGCGTTTGGTTACGGTGATGGCTTGGGGCTTTGCGATGTCCTTATGCTTTGCCTTGGGCCTAATCGCGCAGCAAGTCGCTGTTATAAAGGTTCCGGTTTTTGCGCTGATAGCTTTTGCCATTGTAGTATTGGGTCGTTATTACAGCCAGCCACCGCCAGCGGGTCTGTTTGTGATGATGTCGACGGCTATAGCTTTGTTCATTCCGGTTTCTTTATCGCAGATATTATCAGCGACAGGTCTGGTGATGCTCGGTAGCGGCTTTTCGCTAATAATGGCGCTATTATATTCGCTGTTTTTATTAGCGACTCGTCCACGCACTGCGCTACCCCGTGATAGCTATCAGCCAGAGACCCTCAGTGAGAGTATTATGGTGGCAGGTTTTGTCAGCCTAGCGTTGTCCATCGCATTACTGCTACAGATGTCCTATCCCTATTGGGCGGCAGTGAGCTGCTTTATTATTATCCAAGGCATTCATCTGCGTACGATGTGGGTCAAGCAGTTTCATCGCCTGCTCGGTACTTTGATAGGCATGGGACTGGCCGCTTGGATGCTCTCTTGGCAATTATCCTCATGGCAAGTAGCTACGGCTATTTTTATTATGATGCTTGGTATCGAGTCATTAGTGGATCGTCATTATGGCCTTGCGGTGATCTTTATCACGCCGCTTACGATATTTATCGCCGAATACGGTAGTGGTCTACCGCTCTCTAAGCAAATTTATCAACAAGTCATTCAAGCACGAATGCTAGATACCGCTCTTGGCTGCTTAGTAGGTATCAGTGGTGGTCTCGCTACGCAGTCCTCATTGCTACGCTTGCCTTTAGGGCGTTTAGAGCGTCGATTATTACAACGTTTTGGCACTGACCCTAAAGATTAAGCTAAAAATTAGGCTAAAAAAATTAGGCTAAAATTCAAAAGGGCAGTTATATTTTATAATGCTATAGCGACTACGAGGATAATGTTTGTGTCGCTGCTATCACCTCTACCTGATGTCCGGTCCAACGCTCAAAGCTAAGCGCCGCTTGATTGATAAGCATACCGTAACCATCAGAGACTATCGCGCCGCGCTGTGCGAAGTGCTGCAAAAACGGCAAGTCGCGTCCATACATCATGTCATAAGCATAATGGCTGTTAAGATCAGCGGCTAGTGGTAAGCTTGCCTCGCTCAGACCGATGGAGGTGGCATTGATAACTAGATCAAAGTCACCCGTTAGCTCAGAAGTGAGACAAGTGGCAATGCCATTTTTAACACTATGCTGCTCAATGGTTTGACTGGCAGCGCTGAGCTCGGCAACTAGGGTTTGCGCTTTACTCAACGTGCGATTGGCTAGCGTCAATGAGCCAATACCGGCTTGAATTAAGGGCAGTATCACGCCGCGAGCCGCGCCGCCTGCACCAATGATAGCTACGCGCGCACCATCGAGAGGCCAGCCTAAGTGGATAATATGATTGACTAACCCTTGACCATCGGTATTATCCCCATAAACCGCGCCGTCTTTTATTGACAAGGTGTTGACCGCTCCTGCCACGCGAGCATGCTCAGACAAACCGCCTTGGGTTTGACAATAGGCAAAAGCGATCTGCTTAAAGGGTACGGTAACATTAGCACCGACGCCGCCGCCATGAAAAAAAGCCTCAACGACCGCCACAAAGCTCGCCTCATTATCCGGACAATACTGACGCTGATAGCTAATATCGATATGGGCTTGAGTGGCAAACACTTGGTGTATTTGTGGTGACTTACTGTGACTGATGGGATTACCAATAACGATAAAATGCTGAGTCATATCTAAAATCCTGTCGTTACTACTGTATTAAAGGGAGTGGCAAAATCTGCGGCTCAGTTATCATAAGCGATAGCGGCTTGTGGCACAAATTTGGCTTGCAAAGCGTTAGCAATCGACAATAATATTAACAAATCTGTAGCCCCTCAAAGGGGTATCAGTAACGTAAAAGCTAGTCAAGGCTACAGCAGTTCGGTAAACTGTGCTCATCAAAGTTTTGGTAAAATCCCATTCATAGCAACTGTGTTTGATGACTTTTAACTTTTTGATGTCTTTTATAGTCAATATTTTCAAATAAATGAGTAAATTGCCCATGTGGAATAAAAGCCTTCAACCTTTGATGGTTGGTGTGATGATGATAGCTGGCGTGTCTTTGAGCGCTTGTAACAACTCAAGCCAAGACGTCGAAGCCGAGACCAATACCACAACCGAACCAGTGGCTAGTGATGACACCAATACCTCTGATGAAGCGGCCAATAGCGCTGACGCTGATGGGGTAGCTTCTGAGCAGGGAGTGCCAGTCAGCTATAATGTCGCTAGCTGGGGTAAAGACTCGGTCAAGCCGGTTAGCCTTGATGAATTGGAGGATATTCAAAAGACTTTTGGTAAAGTGGTCACTACTGACAAAAACAGCCTCGATTATGCCAGTAATCCGGCGACCAAATACCGCTTTATGAAAGCCGATGCTCCTTATTTGGATGTTATCGATTCTCAAAAATATCTAGAGCTGGGCTGGTATTATGCCAATCCAACCGATACCGAGGAAGAAAAGAAAATTAGTGAAGAGCATGCCAAAAAAGCTTATAAACTAGTGCGGCAGCTCATGGGCGATGAGGGCGGTCAGATACTATCTGAGATGCTCAATGGTCAAATCATCAAAAATAAAACGGCTGGCGGCCAAAAGATAGAGCTGGCCAAATGTGAGTTTTATAGCTGTATGATTATTTTCAATAAGTCGCAGGCACAGGTGAGTGAAAGCTAAGCGGTGAGTCCTTATAGTGGCAATAATAGTCAAAATATTAAGGCTAATAGCGATAGCTGGTATTGCCTACAGTCGCCCTCAGCTACCGCTGAGCAAACTAATTCGACGTTAGCTTCCCCAGCGCTATCATCGCCCTCACTGTCATTAGACAATCGCGGCTTGGCTTACGCTGATGGTTTTTTTACCACTATGGCTATCACTGATGGCAAGATATTGTGGGCGGATTATCATTGGCAACGGCTGGCTAGTCATGCGCGTGCGCTGCAGCTGGATATCCCCAAACCCAGCCTATTGTCAGAGTTAAACTGTTACGCTAAGCAGCTACAGCAAGGGGTAATGAAAGTCATCATTACTCGTGCTACCCAAAGTGTGCGTGGTTATTGCTTTTGCACCAATGCAGAGGGTAGCGCTTGCGAGATTTGGCTAAAGATTATGCCTGCTAATAAGCAAACCATTAGTCAGCCTATTCATCAAGCTGCATTACGCCTAGCAAATGATTGCAACATTACCTTGCAGCCGCCTACCACCGCTATCTGTCTAACCTCGCAATTGGCTTGGCTGCCGCCGACTTTAGCGGGTCTAAAAACCCTTAACCGTCTCGACAATGTGCTAGCTAGTGGCGAGCTGCAACGTCTAAAAATGAGTGCGGTAAGCTCGCTAGCCGATACATCTGTCATTGGTGAAGGATTAGTGCGCGATATGACAGGTAATTGGGTCGAGGGCACGATGAGTAATGTCTTCTACCAGTTATCAACATCGACTACTGCTAGCGACTATATTCAAAATAATGCTATAAAGAATAACGCTCATTATCTCACCAGTGGGCAATGGTACACGCCGCCGATGACTCAATCGGGTGTGGCAGGCGTCATGCGACAAGTCATTATCGATAGCTTATCTAACACCGAAAATCCAGTGATTATTAGATCATTGCCGGACGAGGATTTGCCAAAACTAAGCCAACTGTTCTTTTGTAATGCAGTACGCGGGATTATGCCTGTGACGGCGCTTACTTTGCTTTTGGGGGAAGTGGTTGAGTTCAATTAATCACTCATTCCACTTCAAAGATATTAAATTCAGTCTCTATCAAATCATCATAATTTAATTCAATATCTTCGTTTCTATACCTCTGTTTTGCCTGCATAATCGCTGAAGAATCATCCTCAGCTTTTATTGCTATGATAGCGCTCATCGTTTCGACTATCTCTATCTGATAAGTCTTTAATACCTTTTCGTTTGTCATCACTGCTCTGCCTTTTGCTAGATACTGTGCTGGTGATCGTAGCAAAAGTAACTGGGAGAAGTGATCGTCTTTTGTTAACTATGCTTGTGCATTGACGCTAATCGATCAATGCTATGGTCTTTAACAAAGGATGATATCTAATGCGCGCAATTTATGAAGAGCAAAGAATTCCGCTACAAATTCGTCGATTAATGATCTTCACCAAACTATGCCGTAAGGCTAGAAGCTATCCTAATGAGTTTGCTTATCTGAATACTAAGACAGAACTTGCTCTTAAGGTTATTTATTTTGAGAGAAGTAAAAGATATGTAGCCTATGGCGGCGTATTTGATTATGCGCATACTAGGAGAGAAATATTAGAAAAAGAGATAGATAAAATTCATCATGAAGAATTGGTAATGTGTGCAATAATTATCAAAGCTCAAGCTTTTACTAATCCTGTACGCACACCATTAGCGTTATTATGGCAGTGGAATAAACAGGTAAAAAATAAACCCTGTAACTATGTTTATGACAATCCACATCATTTTTTTGCCGTTAATGATGAGTTAGAGAAGGACTATCTACCACATGAATATCATAAACATCTATTAGCGATTAAAAACCTGCCTCTTTGGGATGATGTGTAAATCAATATAACTTCCGATAATGACCACGACCCAAAAATTCAATAATACCTTTGTCCCGTAACACTTGCAGCTGTTGGCGGATTTTGTCTTTGATGTGATTATTGTCAGGATGCTTAAGCTGTAATTCATCTGTAAAAATATAAACTTGCTGCAATGAAAACTTGTCATCAAGTCTATCAATACACTGCCAAAGATCTAATGTCCAACCGCGTGAGTCTAGCGATTGCTGCCGTAAAAAAAGCGTTTTTTGAAATTGCTGAGTGACATTTTCGCGCGGAATTATCTTTTCGTTTTTGACTAAAAAAACTTTCCCAGAACTAGGTACTTTACGTAAATCAATATTACAGCCAACCCAACCGGCGCGTTTAGCTGTGGCTGACAAGGGCTTACGTTTGATAATAATGTCAGGCTTAAAAAATTGCTTAGGGATAATTAAAAAGTTATTAACTATAAACTGTGCTGAATAAGTCAAAAAGAAAAAACTGGGATTATTCTCACTATTGATACGCTCAATCATAGTGTCATAAGCGCCGTCATTAATGATTTGACTTAGCTTGGCCTTTTTACTTTTTAACTCAAATTGTTCGCTACAATTAGCACAATAAAAATCAGCGACAGGCTTGTTATTATCAAATTCAGCTAAAGGCTGATTGCTACAATTTGGACAATAGCTTTGTTTGGCGACCCAGTCTTCGCTCAATACTCGGATAATTTGGCTAGGGGATTTATAGGTGCTAGCGAGCTGTCGATTGAAGTTTAAATCCATAATGAGCGTTCTTTATTTTGAGTGTTATCGATATAATAATAGCTATTAAGCCATAAAATCTGCCACAAACCCTAAGATATTTCACAAGCTAAGCAAATACCATTGAAAAGCACACGGTTCAATGCTAAATTCTAGCAAACTTCTGCCTTTGAGTTACCATGAGCACGCCAACACCCGAAAACCCTGCCAATAAGCCTGATGACAATGCCGCTACTGAGCCAAACGCTGAGGTTGATGACTCATCAACCTTAGAGCCGACCGCTACGCATAATGATAGCGATGACTTGGACAAAGTGCCCGCCACCGATGTCTCATTGATTAGTGGTAAGAGTAAACCCAGACGCTACAAAAAAGACAATCAATCATTTTTTATGCAGCGCGGCTACCAGATATTATTAGTGCTAGGGCTCATTGCCGCCTTTTTGTTGGTTATGGTTTATCAGACGTTGTTTGGCCGTATCACTCAGCCGGCCCAAAAAGTTACTATCGGCGCAGGCGATACCTATTATGGCTTATTGGCGCAGTGGCAAAAACAGATTCCGCTGTTTTCTGCCAGTATTGCCAAGCTCTATATCAAGTCGCAAGTCGATGGCCCACTGCATGCTGGTATCTATCCATTGCCTGAGAACCCAACGATTGCAGAAGCTATACATATATTAGGCCAGGGCGCAAAAGTAGCGATGGTAAAAGTACAAGTCATCGAAGGTAAAACCGCAAGCGATCTGTATCAAAACTTGCGTGATAATGAGGGTATCGTCAAAGAAGTATTAGTCGATGGAGCCGACAATGCTAGTATTGCTGAGGCCTTGGATTTGGTCGGGATATTGCCAGAGTCGGTGACGAGTAGTAGCGATCCTATTGTCAGCTATAATTTGGAGGGCTGGTTTACACCAGACACTTACTACTATGGTGAAGGCGCGACCGACAAGCAAGTATTAACAGATCTCTATAAGCGTCAACAGCAAGCCTTGACAGAGGCGTGGGAAAATCGCGCGCCAGATCTACCTTATGATAGCCCTTATGAGGCGCTGATTATGGCCTCTATTATCGAAAAAGAAACCAGCGTTAGCGATGAGCGTCCATTAGTGTCAGCGGTCTTTAATAATCGCTTAAAAATGGGCATGCGCTTGCAAACCGATCCAACTATTATTTATGGTATGGGCAGCCGCTACGATGGTAATATTCGCCGTAAAGATATCGATGAAAAGACCGGCTATAACACTTATCAGATCGATGGCTTACCACCAACGCCGATATCGCTACCATCGCCTGCCTCTATCGATGCCACTTTGCATCCTGCCGATAGCCAAGCTCTATACTTTGTGGCGACCGGTACCGGCGGTCATAAATTTACCAATAGCTTAGCGGAGCACAACAAAGCGGTGCAAGAGTACCTAAAGGTTATGCGCGAAAAAAAGGCACAAACTCCGCCTAGTGAATAAAACTAGTCTTTAATAAGCTTTGATAAAAACTACCATTAGCTTAATATCTTAAGGAAATACGTGAAAACAGTAGGTCGATTTATTAGCTTTGAAGGCACCGAAGGGGTAGGCAAGACTACTGCTATCGACGGCTTGTGTCAGCGTTTGCAGGCAGCCGGTATCGACTATATTCGTACTCGTGAGCCGGGCGGTAGCGCATTTGCCGAGCGCCTACGCGAGATACTATTAGATCCGGCCACTGACATCAATGATGATACCGAGCTATTACTACTGTTTGCCGCGCGCTGTGATCATTTGCAGCAAGTCATTGTGCCTGCAATACAGCGCGGGTCGTGGGTAATCTGTGATCGCTTTACCGACTCTACTATCGCTTATCAAGGCTATGGTCGAGCGGACGGTGATAGTGAGATTTTGGCAAAGATTGATAGCTTAATCGAGCAATTTATTACGCCGTTACCTGAGCTGACGTTATGGTTAGATCTGCCAGTACTAGAAGGTATGATCCGTGCAGGCAAACGCAGCGCTGCTGATCGCTTTGAGCAACAAGCGATGGATTTTTTTACTAGAGTCTATGCTGGGTTTAGTACGCTGGCTGCGCAGCATCCTGAGCGTATCCAGCGTATTGACGCCTCGGGTAGTAGTGCCGAAGTAGAAGCGCGGATTTGGCAGACGGTACAGAACAGCTTTGATTTGCTTTAGTCCTTATCTAGTAAAAAACGCCAACTTAACTCCATAAGTTGGCGTTTTTTTGGTCAGTTGTAGGCGAGTGATAAAAGTTATTTAGCGCTATTTTTATCATCACTGTTTTTATCAGTATTTTCAGTCTCAGCCTCAATATGACTACTGCTATTATCGCCACTATCAGGGAAGCGGTTAGGGTCAAGCGAGCCCGACTTAGTCTTTGGCGCGCGGCCACTGACATTGGTTGCGGTTTCAGTCTTTACCTTGATCGCTGTATTATCCGCTTTGCCGCCTTTAGCAGTATTGTCAGCTAGATTGGCTTCTTTGCTTGTCTGCGCTACTGGCTGAGTATTATCAGCAGTATTTGCTGCTTGAGAGGCGCTAGCTGCTGC
The DNA here is from genome assembly GCF_040371085.1 of Psychrobacter sp. AH5. NCBI lineage: Bacteria > Pseudomonadati > Pseudomonadota > Gammaproteobacteria > Moraxellales > Moraxellaceae > Psychrobacter > Psychrobacter sp. AH5. The sequence continues at coordinate 2,492,756 of NZ_JAMBMT010000001.1, read as the reverse complement.
GGCTACCTCGTTTGCTTGCTTATCACTATCGATAGCGACTTCTGCTACTAGCTCTTTTTCTTTACGTTTTTCAGGTGCCTTATAGTTGGCTTCAAAATCAGCATCAGCGGCAATACGAGCCTGCTCTTGTTTAGCCGTGACATCTACCGGCTTGGGCTGTACCTCATCATCGACTACTAAAGCAATAAGCTTACGATCTTTGGAGACTGTGCCATCGAATCTATCAGTGATAACGTGCAGCTTACCTTCTTTATCAATAGTATACAGCGGTACAAATTGCTTATTATCGGCTTTATATTGCTCAAAGCTATAACTATCGGTGATGTTAGTGATCTTAATTTTGGCTTTTTTGGAGAGCATGCTGGCAAGCTTAGTATAAGTCACATCTTTACCAAACAGCCACTGCGAGCTGAAGTTTGACTGCTTGTCATCGCGCTCGCTTTTAACTTTCTCTTCACTGAATTTGAGACGATATAGCTTACGCTCACCAAACTCATGACGATAATGAATCTCAGATAAAGTGTTCATCTCTTTATCCATACTCATGGCAAACAGGTGGCCAATACCAATCAGATCAAGATGATGATCGGCGTGATCGGAGATAGGGTTACCAAAATAAGTGCGTAGACCACTCATACGGGCGCGCGCGATATTGGTATAGTTATTATGAGCCACAATGACATCGAAGCCTTGCTCTTTTAAGGAGGTGGCGACCAATAGCGCGATAGGGTTGGAGCCGACAATCAAGATACCATTGGTCTCAGGCTCACGGACGCCTAGCAAGTTGCCAACGAATTTGGCACCCAAGCCCTGAATCATCACTGTACCGATAATCACCATAAACACCAGCGGCACTAACAGCTCCACGCCTTGAATATCATACTCTTGAAGACGAATAGCAAACAGCGATGAGATAGCAGCGGCGACGATACCGCGTGGACCAATCCAGCTGATCATCAGCTTCTCATTGGTTTTTAGATTAGAGCCAATGGAGGAGGCCCAAACCGATAACGGACGCGCCACTAGCATGACGATAGCTAACAGTATCAAGCCGGCAAAACCAACGCTGAGCAGACTGGCAAGCTCAACACGGGCAGCAAGGATAATAAATAGCACCGATATCAGCAGGACCGTCAGCGATTCATTGAACTCCAAAATAGTATCGCGTGGGAACTTTGGCCAGTTAGCCAGCGCCACCCCTAATACCGTGACCGTCAACAGCCCAGACTCATGCTCCAAATGATTCGATATCGAAAACAGCACTAACACAAAAGCTAGAGTAAAGACGTTACGCAAAAACTCAGGCACCATATGGCGGCGCATCAAAAACGCTAACACCCAGGCTCCAGCCAGACCTATAGCGGTTGCCAACACCACAATTTTAGCGAATAGCAATAGACTACTGGCCTGCCCGCCGGAGATGATATATTCATAGACCAATACCACCGCAATAGCGCCAATGGGATCGATAATAATACCTTCCCACTTTAGAATATTGGAGATGGTCTTGTTCGGCCGGACACTGCGTAGTAGCGGCATAATCACCGTGGGGCCAGTCACACAGACTAAAGCCCCGAATAATAGGGCAATTAAAGGATCAACATCGAATAATAGATAAGTTGAAAGCGCCACGATGGCGATAGTAATAAGGACGCCGACCGAGACCAACATCTGTACTACTGTACCGTGCTGCTTGATCTCATCAAACTCCAAAGTCAAAGAGCCCTCAAAGAGAATAATCGCTACACCCAAAGAGATAAAAGGGAACATCAGCTCGCCTAGTACCAAGTCAGGATCAAAGATGCCGAGTATCGGTCCGATGACAATGCCAATCAATAACAAAAACAAAATGGACGGTTGCTTTAAATACCAAGCTAGCCATTGGGCGGCAATGCCAACACCCACTACGCCAGATAGTAATAGGGCGGTATCCATAAATTAATCCTTTTTATAAACTTCTCATACTTTACTTACTCTAGCGTCTATGCCGTAATCTTATAAAGCGCTGAGCGCGTTTGTGCCGTAGTGTATAGAGCTTTATGTTTATTACTGCAAAAAATCTTTGGGTAATAAAACGCAAAATAATGATTACAAACCGTAAGGCAGATTGACATTAGAATAATGACGAGGAGTTTTGAGGTAACAAACCATCACTATTGATTCAGTTAGCCTTAAGGTTGTCCTATAAGCTAAGCTAAATCACTTATTTAAGCTGACTTTTGTTTACCTGATATATTATTTGGTTTGTTATAATAGCATGATTTTATTTGAGTTGTATTCGCTCGCTTAAAGCCGGACTTTACCTCTAGTTATGTAATCGCTAATCTATTAAGATATCTTAACTATTCACTTAGCAATAAGTGGATAGAGATAGCTATTATTCATACAAAAATTGCCTCATACTTAGAGTCTTTTTTGTATGACTTGAATAAAAAGTATCTTGCATCATAGCTATTTTTATAGATAGTTAAATACCAATAATTATCACCAGTTAATAAATAATAATATGAAGTTAGGACAAGGGGAAGGATATGGCGAAGCAACTGATCGATTACCGCTTTAGATATTGGTTGCAGCGTAGTGCGCGTGGAGCGCAGCTTAGTTTATTGGGCTTAGCGCTAGGTACCGGAGCTATGGTCACTAGTAGCTTAATGACAACTCCTGCACAAGCGGCGGTAGCTAGTACTGATTTCTCAGAGCTAGTGCAGCAGGTCACCCCTGGCGTTGCCCGTGTCAATGTCACTACTAATATTAGTGAAGAGGAGCTGGCCAAAGCGCAAACGGCAGAGCTATTACGTCAGTTCTTTGGTAATCGTATCCGTATCCCTGATCAGCCCGCTACCCCTGCCATTCAACATGCTTATGGCACGGGGTTTTTTGTCACCAGTGATGGCTATATGCTCACCAACCATCATGTGGTCGACGGCGCGGACAAGATTACCGTTACCTTAAATGATCGGACAGAGCTTGACGCTGTACTAGTAGGCAGTGACGAGCGCTCCGATGTTGCAGTATTAAAGGTCAAAGGAGAGCGTTTTCCGGCTTTAATCATTGGCGACTCAAACTTGCTTAAAGTAGGGGAGCCGGTATTGGCTATAGGCTCGCCTTTTGGTTTTGATTATTCTGCTTCTGCTGGTATTGTCAGTGCAAAATCACGCAGCTTCTCGCGCGAGACTAGTGTACCGTTTATTCAGACGGACGTGGCTCTCAACCCCGGTAACTCCGGCGGCCCACTGTTTAATAAACGCGGCGAGGTCATCGGTATCAACTCGCGTATCTTTAGTGGTACGGGCGGCTATATGGGCTTATCTTTCTCTATTCCGATGAATGCGGCGATGGACATCTATGAGCAGCTTAAGAGTAACGGCGAGGTGACGCGCGCTTATTTAGGAATCTATCCTCAAGATATCGATCGTAATTTGGCCGAAGTGTATAAGCTATCACGGCCTCAAGGGGCACTATTAACGCGAGTCTCACCTGACTCTCCGGCGCAAAAAGCAGGTTTGAAGACCGGTGATATCATTTTGCAATATAATGAGGTGCCAATTGTACGCACAGATGATCTACTCAATCTGCTCAATCGCGCCCGTCCAAACGATCCTTTTCAGGTACAAGTACAGCGAAATGGTAAGCGCTTGATTTTGAGAGGTAATCTGAGTCAAGCGCCAAGCGATGTGCAAGCTCAAGGCCGCGATCAACAAAATAATGAGGTGCAGCTAGGGCTAAGGCTACGGGATTTGACCGCTGATGAACAAGCGCAGTTTGCCTCGGAAGGTAAGGTTGGGGTGTTGGTCACCGCAGTTGATCCTACTGGCCTTGCGGCGCGCTCTGGTATCATGGCCGGCGATATCGTCACTAACCTGCATCAAAAGTCGATTAAAAAAGTGACTGATTTTACTAGTGCTATCTCATCACTGCCCAAGCAAGGTGTCGTTACTATAGAGGTGGTGCGCCAAGGTATTCCTGCTATTATCGGTCTGCGCATAGAATAGCAAGAGAGCTTTAAGGCTTTAGCTTTAAGACACCGTTTAACGGTATTATTAACAATGCAAGCATTAATTGACAGCTAGTAGCGTCCCTAAAATATGCTACACTAGCGGGCATTTATAACTGCCTATAATGGTAGCTATAAAACCCCAATACGCCCAAATCACAACGTTATATTTATATATAGTTTTATACTAAATTGACAATGTTACCCTGAAAAAACAGTAAGGCATGGTTATGAGTACAGCATACGACGATATCAAAACCCAATTACAAGGCTCAATGGTAGCCTTAGTGACGCCCATGCATCCTGATGGCAAGGTCGATTATAAACGTCTAGCAGATCTCATAGACTGGCAAATCGAGCAGGGGACTCACTGCTTAGTAGCGGTAGGTACTACTGGCGAGTCAGCGACACTATCTATGGCAGAGCACAGTGAAGTTATTCGCTTTTATGTGCAGCACGTCAAAGGCCGGGTTCCAGTTATCGCTGGTACTGGCGCTAATAATACTACCGAAGCTATCAAGCTTACTCAAGATGCCAAAGATGCGGGCGCTGATTGCGCGCTACTTGTCGCGCCTTATTATAATAAGCCGCCACAAGAGGGCTTATATCAGCACTACAAAGCTATCGCTGAAGCAGTAGCTATGCCGCAAATGCTCTATAATGTACCGGGTCGTACCGTGGTCGATATCGCCCAAGCTACAGTCGAGCGCTTAGCCGATATTGATAATATCGTCGCTATAAAAGATGCTACCGGTTCGGTGGCTCGCGGCGAGCAGCTTATCACAGCGCTAGGCGACAAAATGATTGTGCTATCCGGTGATGACGGTACCGCTCTTGAGCTTATGAGATTTGGGGCAAAAGGCAATATCTCAGTCACAGCTAACGTTGCGCCAAAAGCGATGAGCGAGACTTTCTCAGCAGCCTTGCGTGGTGATTTTAATGCCGCCAAAGAGGCTCATGATGTCATCAAACATCTGCACCGCGACTTATTTATTGAGTCCAGTCCTATTCCTGCAAAATATGCGCTACACAAAATGGGCATGATAGATAAAGGCATTCGCTTGCCACTAGTTTGGTTAGCTAAAGAGCATCACAGCACTATCGATGAGGCTTTGATAAAAGCAAACCTGCTTTAGTAATTCAGCCTCTATTGCCGATAGTAAATTACTATGACTAATGATCGCTAACTTTTAAGATAATACAGAGATAATAGGATGAAAACATCATTAACCATCCCTAATATGTTTCCGGCGACGCTGGCAATCATTTTGGGCACTACCTTAGCCCTGAGCGGTTGCCAATCGATAAAAGAGGTAGTCGGCAAACGCGACAATGGCAGTTTGGATTATCAGCAAAGCCAAAAGCTGGCTCCACTACAACTGCCAGTTGACGCGCAAACCGCGCCATTCGTACCCTTATATCCCACGCCAAATGTGGGTATAAACACTCTCGATCTAGAGAACGAATCAGGTAAGCAGTATAAATTGCCCAAACCTGAACGAGCCGTAGCAATCACCGCGCCTACTAAATAATCATTCACTCCTCATTTTAGTATGATGTCTATTGATAGTTTTTGATAGTGCTAATTGATAGGCAGCAAGCAAGTTTGAAAGAACAGGACTTTTCTCATGCAAAAACAACAACTTTTATATAAAGGTAAAGCCAAGTCAGTCTACGAGACTGAAGATAATGATCTACTGATTTTGCATTTCCGTGATGACACCTCAGCTTTAGATGGCAAGCGTATTGAGCAGTTAGCGCGTAAAGGCGTGGTCAATAACCGCTTTAACGCTTTTATTATGCAAAAGCTAGATGAAGCAGGTATTGAGACCCATTTTGAAAAGCAGCTATCTGATGATGAAGTCTTGGTCAAGCGCTTAGAGATGATTCCGGTAGAGTGCGTCGTTCGTAACTTTGCTGCTGGCAGCCTGGTGCGCCGTTTAGGCTTAGAAGAGGGTCAAGCGCTCAATCCGCCAACTTATGAGCTATTTTATAAAGATGATGCTCTAGGCGATCCGCTAATCAATGATTCGCTAACGATCTCGCTTGGCTGGGCGACTGAGGCGCAATTAGCTAAAATGAAAGAGCTGACTTATAAAGTCAATGAAGTGCTAACTAAACTCTTTGATGAAGGCGATTTAATGCTGATCGACTTCAAGCTTGAGTTTGGGGTTTTTCATGATCGCATTATCTTAGGAGATGAATTCTCTCCAGATGGTTGCCGTATTTGGGACAAAAAAACCAAGAAAAAGCTCGATAAAGACCGTTTCCGTCAGTCTTTAGGGGACGTTATTGAAGGCTATGAAGAAGTCGCTAAGCGTATTGGTGTCCCTTTAGATTATTAGATCGATTTTTTGACTTGAACTTTGAAAACTGAGCTTATGGCTCAGTTTTTTTATGAATAAATCTAATCTATAAAACGTCTTCTTTTAAATTGTAACATTTATTTACAAGACGCTATTTTATTAGGGCGTGTCTTCAATTGGATAAGCCCTAAATAATAGTTACAATACCGCATCTATTGAGTCGATGCGAGAAAAATACAAGTTATGGCAAGAAAAGCATTAACAGATACGCTTTGGGATCAATTGCAATCGACGATGATAAAGTACGGCTGCTATCAAACTCAAAACAGCCGAGAGATCATGGAAGCCATACTGTGGAAACTACGCACAGGGGCGCCTTGGCGTGACATACCTGAAGAATTATGTTCGTGGAAAACAGCCTATAGTCGTTTCAACCGCTGGTCGAAAACTGGCTTATGGGCGGATTTTTTTTTAGCCTTTGAGCAGAAGTTGATACGGAATGGGTATTCACAGACGGAAGCTATGTTCGCTGTCATCAGCATGCAAGTGGAGCTCGGCTTGGTGAAGAGCGAGCAATTGGACAAAGCCGTGGCGGAGCAACTACAAAGATAGACCTATCCTGTGATGCCGATGGATATCCGCTCAATTTTAAAATCACTGGGGGTGACGTCCACGACAGTCAAATTGCAGGTGAATTGATTGAGATGATTGGGCAAGCTGATTACTTTATCGCTGATAAAGGCTATGACTCAGAGTGTATCAGAGACAAAGCTCGCAGCCATAATATGATACCTGTCGTTCCTAAAAGGAAGAATGCCAAACAGCCTAATCCAGAGTTTGATAGCTATTTGTACAAACTGCGTCATCTTGTTGAAAATATGTTTGCAAGGCTTAAACACTTTCGTAGTATCGCCACTCGCTATGAGAAGTTAGCGCGTAATTTTAAGTCAATGCTTTATCTGGCGTGTACTATCGTTCATTGTAAGATGAATTGAAGACACGCCCTAGTATATTCACTAATAAGAATTTAATTGCAACTTAAATACTCTCTTATCAGTAAATTCTACTGTATGACATCTATCAAATAATTGATATTAAGCTACGGGTATTAAACAACTGATATTAAATAATTAGTCTTGAGCAACTTTGCACAATGAGAGGGAGAAGTTATGAGTGATAATACCTTCATAAAATATGCGATAGCGACCTGTGTTCTTATCTTTATCCTAACCGCTATTTTTGTCAGTAAGCTATCGACATAATCTAAAATACCTAGTCAAGCTTACTTCATAATTGCAGCCTAACGAAGGCTTTTTTTGTGGCCACTGTTTTTGTATTTGTGGCGCTAGTCATTGTGGTTTATGATAAATCTAAATGCTATAGAGATTACTATGCCCAAAGGTTTTAATACACTCACAGTCCTTACTCCCTCATGGTTCGCACGACCTACTTGCGTGGTTGCAGCCGACTTAATTGGCAAAGTGCTGTGTCGTAAGCTAATAGATAGCGATGGCACTACTAAAGTTTTGCGCATGCGTGTCTCAGAGACGGAAGCTTATATCGGCTATAAAGATGACTCTGTCGCTGCTCATTTGACCAAGAGCAAAGCTCAAGCAGATATTATGTCTGCTGAGGGCGGAGTGTTTTATGTTTACCTCACTTATGGCGTCCATCATATGCTAAATCTAGTCAGTGGTAGTGCTGAGTCGCCAGAGTCGGTATTGATACGGGCCGGTTTTTTGAGTGACGATAGCGATCGACTAGTTGATGAGCAGTCTTTAAGTTCGAATAAACAGCTCAGTCACATCAAACAACTCGCAGGCCCAGGTAAGCTCACTAAGCGTCTACAAATAGATCGTAAGTTATACAGCAAAGTTATCGCTCCAGAGTCAGAGGTATGGTTTGAAGACGATGGCTGTCAGCCGCCTGTTTCTGTGCGCCCGCGTATCGGTATTGATTATGCTGGCGCCGCCAGAGACTGGCTACTGCGCTATGTGTGGACCGACCATCCGTCTTTATCAAAAAAATAGACCAGCTAAAGTAGATGACTTAAAGTAGAGGGTTATATGTATAAGCTAACGGTATTTATTCCTGATGAAGCTGTTGAAGCAGTCAAAGCCGCGCTCTTCAAAGCAGGCGCGGGCACTATCGGTAATTATCAGCAGTGCTGCTGGCAAGTGCAAGGTACTGGTCAATTCATACCGTTATCGGGTAGCACTCCGCATATAGGGGAGCAAAATAAGCTAGAAAAGGTTAATGAGTGGCGAGTGGAGATGATAGTAGAGGAGTCGGTAATCGAAGCGGTCATGGCGGCTTTGAGACAAGCGCATCCTTATGAGACGCCAGCTTATGATGTCATCAAGGTATTAGCATTTTATGATAAATAACCCTAGATGCAGTAAATAAAAAAGCCAAAGCTACTATTACTATGGCAAGCTTTGGCTCTAAAATAAATTCACTTTTATTGCAGCGGCTGCAGCAGCGACTCAATAACCGCTAATCCTCTTTGATTTTTAGCACATTATAACTAGGATAGCTAAGCTCAATCTGATAGTCCTCACCGCCGCGCTCAGCCTTGACTTTTATGATACGATCACCTTTTTTGTATTTAACTTCTTTAACGTAGTAGCCCATATTGCTCACTTTATTAGCCGCTGTCTGCTCTATGGCAGGGCGATAAATATCTTTATCGATGGTTTCTATAGTCTTCTTATGCTTTTTATACAAGTCGGTATCTTTATAGATATCCTCGTATATCTCTCCGTAGGCATTGTAGCCAGAAGTATTAACGCAGCCGACGCTAACGGCTGATAAAGCGATAACAACGCTACTAGTAGCAGCCGTTTTCAATAATGATTTTGCACTCATAGATTAATCTCTTATTATAAATCCAGCCCTGTTGTGACATCCCACGCTTTAATCTTTCTCAATTTTGATAACACTGAGGTTTGGATAGCTCAGTAAAATCTCATACTCTTGCGAGCCTTTTTTGGCCTCAATCTCAAACACCCCGCGATTGTTTTTTTCGTCAAGCTCGATATCTTTGACGCGGTAGCCCATAGCGGTGACCTTTCTTATAGCGCGCTGTTTTATAGCAGGATAACGGCTGTCTTTTTTGATTCTATCCTCGATATCATCATTATCATAGCGCTTATTATGGTTATATTTGCCATTGTTATAGCCTTTGTCATGGCCGACTTCCGCCCATTGTTTTTTACTAGAATTTAGCAGCTTTAGATTGGGATAAGAATAAATAAACTCATAAGCCTGGTTGCCTTTTTTGGCATAAGCTTTGAGTACTCGATTACCACGGTAGTTATCAGCTCTGATATCCATTACTTGGTATCCTTGACGGCGCAGGTCTTGACGTAGCTGCTGCTTGGCAAGGTTATAATTGACTGTATTATAGCCTCCATCACCGCGGTATATCGGCTGATTGTTATAGCCTGAGCTGGCGACCGTACAACCGATAGTACTGCCTAATAATGTCATTATGAGTCCTGCTGACACAGCTTTTTTTAGCATAAAAGAGGATGAGGCCGTCATGATATAACTCCTAATAAAAAATCAGCATCTAAATATAGTTTAGATAACCGTATATAACTCACAAAGTCGCTTGTTAATGTTTTAGCTTTAAGCTTGCTAGATGAAACTAATGGTTAGGTAGAACTAATGATTAGGTACAACTAGCATTGAAACATTTTCTTACAAGCTATCCTAAAATTAAAAACTTGATAATAGATGTCTTGCCAGTTATTAAGTTGTAATCAAAGCCACTATTTGCGTAAGAGGTACATGACTTTAGTGACTAGAACCTTATTAACTTATGGCTCTTAGTAGTGCTTATACTTCGATAAAACTAGTATATTTATAAATAGAGTATTGATAATTTCGCTCTGCGGTCTTTGTAGCTTAAGACTTTGCAAGCTATCATCCTAGTTAAGTTATAAGCCATGTAAGCATATGCTTACAAGCAATGACGCTAACGCCTCTTAACAATCCAATTACATTTAGGCATTATAGTCACACGGCATTAGGGAATGTGACTCAAGGATTGAGTTGACCAAATTAAGGATGATATTTTAGTAATTAAAGTCAGGATGACGATAATTATTGGAGTACGGACACATGACCCGTGTTGGTGGTAGCTAATACCAGTAACCGTTGTATACGGAGCAGGATGCTCTGCTATCACCTATTCGAGGTACTGTAAGGATGCAGTTGAATGAATAGTGATAGATAATAAGGATAGTTAACCATAAAACCGCATAACATTAAGTGTTATGCGGTTTTATAGTATTTGCCTCATAATATCTGCTTTGTAGTCTCTGCTAATTAATAAATCAAAGTCCGTGTTCAAAACAGTTTTTAATCGATGTTTATTTAATAAAAACCCATATTAGCCAGTAGCCAATATAGGTTTTTTAGAGTTATTTACTATTATAAAAACTATTTATTAATAGTTATTTTCGCGGCGCCAATCATCTACAGCGCGCTCAGCATCTTCTTTAGAATGGCCATAACGCTCTTGTACTCGGCCTACTAACTTATCACGATTACCTTCGATTTGAGAAAGATCATCATCTGTTAGTTCGCCCCATTTTTGCTTTACAGAGCCTTTCATCTGATTCCATTCGCCTTTTAGAGTATGTTCATTCATTGTGGTATTCCTTATTTTAATTATGACATGCAATAAAACCTTTACGGCTTAAAATTATTAGTAGTTAACAATCAATCGGTTAATGAGTTTATAGGAGTAAGTTAAAAACTTTTAGGTCAAAACCTACGATTCAGCTCATCTCTCAATTGATAATCATTAATACATAAATATCCAATCAGGTTGTCTGTATTATCAGTGTTTATAGTGTTACTTAATTATAGTTAAGAATAAAACTATGTAGCTAAGGGCTTAGTTGTGTTATTTATAAGACAGTTTGTCACTTTAATTAACGTTTAATAGGATGCCTTTTTGGCAAAACCGAAAAATTTTATTCAGTAGCAAGACTTCTTTTTCAGTTATCTTCCAAGTTACATGATAAGTTATATTTTCAGTTACATATTTAGTTAAATACTCAGTTATGTTTTTGAAGCGATTATAGATATCTTGAGTCATTTTTTCTATACGAAAAGCTAAGGATTTGGAGTAAGGTAGAGGGTATAAGGATATAAAAATACTATGAGGGAGCAGCTATGACAACAGAAAAAACCCAATTTAGAACTTGTAACTTATGCGAAGCCATGTGTGGTATCGTCATCAAGCATGATGGCGAGAAGGTACTATCTATCAAAGGCGATAAAGACGATCCCTTTTCGCAAGGTTATATTTGCCCAAAAGCGACTGCGCTGCAAGACTTACATGAAGACCCGGATCGCTTACGTCAGCCTATTGAGCGTACTCGTGATGGTTGGAGAAAAATAAGCTGGAGTGAAGCGTTAGATAAAGTCGCTCAAGGAATTCAGTCTATCCAAAAAAAGCATGGTCAAAACGCCATCGGTATCTATTTAGGTAATCCTAACGTGCATAATTTGGGCGGTATGCTGACTATCAAGCATCTATTAACTACCGTCAAGACCCGTAGCCGTTTTTCCGCCACTTCCATCGATCAATTGCCCCATCACATTATCAGTATGCATTTATTCGGTCATATGCTGCGTATTCCGGTGCCAGATGTCAACCGTACTCAATATATGATGATTATCGGTGGTAATCCGTTGGCGTCGAACGGTAGTATCATGACCGCGCCTAATATGCGTCAAAAGCTCAAAGATATCAAAGCTCGCGATGGCAAAGTGGTGGTCATCGATCCAAGGCGTACAGAGACCGCCGATATCGCAAGCGAGCATCACTTTATACGTCCAGCAACCGATGTGTTATTAATGCTTGCGATGCTCAATGAAATCTATCTGCAAGGCTATGCCAAACGCGCACGAGCTAATAATAGAGCGGCTGATTTAGCGCCAGAGATTGAGCGTATCGCTGAATTTGCCAAAGACTATAGCGCTGAGTCGGTCGCTGCTATTACTGGCATTGCAGCGCCGGAGATTAAGCGTTTGGTCAAAGAGTTTTGTGAAGCTGAGAGCTCGGTTTGTTATAGCCGTATGGGCGTCTCAGTGCAGGAGTTTGGTTTACTTAGTCAGTACTTAGTGATGATTATCAATATCGTCGCTGGACGCTTAGATGAAGTCGGCGGCTTGATGTTCCCCAATCCTGCGGTGGATTTGGTCAATAATAGCGGTCCTGGCTACTTAGGTAAGCGTCATAGCCGCGTCAGTCATTTGCCTGATTTTAATGGTGATTATCCAGTAGTGGCTATGGCGGATGAGATGCTAGTAGAGGGAGAGGGTCAGCTAAAGGGCTTTATCACCGTTGCCGGTAATCCAGTACTTAGTACGCCCAATGGGGAGAAGTTAGATAAAGCTTTTGCCCAGTTAGATTTTATGTTCTCTATCGATTATTACGTCACTGAAACTAGTCGGCACGCCAATATTATCCTGCCACCAGTCTCGCCACTTGAGCGCGATCATTATGATATTACCTTTAATGGCTTTGCGGTGCATAATGTCGCTAAATACTCGCCGGTACTGTTTGAGAAGCCTAAAGAGGCTAAACACGATTGGCAGATCTACTTAGAGCTAGCAAAGCGTTTGGATAAAAAAGCGCCCATAGCGACCAAAATAGAGCGTCAGTTAATCAAAAACTTAGGACCAAAATTCGTGCTTGATCAAGGATTAAAACGTGGGCCTTATGCCAACATGTCGCTCAAAAAAGTAAAAAATAACCCGCATGGTTTGGATTTAGGACCCTTAAAACCAATGCTGCCAAAGGGCATTAAGCATAAAGATAAGCAGATTCATCTGCACGTTGACTTTTATCAGGCCGATCTAGAGCGCGTAGCAAAAATGGTAGCGCACTATGATGATAGCCAAATTTTACTGATAGGGCGTCGCCATGTGCGTAGTAACAATTCTTGGCTACATAACAGTTATCGCTTAGTTAAGGGCAAGCCGCGTTGTACTTTGATGCTGCATCCTGATACTGCAAAAGCCCATAATATTGTAGATGGCCAACTGGTTAAAGTGACCTCAAGAGTGGGCGAAGTCACTATCACTGCCGAAGTCACTGACGAGTTGATGCCAGGGGTGGTCAGTATTCCGCATGGTTTCGGTCACGGTCGCAGTGGCGTTAAGCAAAAAATCGCTCAAGCTCATGCTGGCGTCAGCGTTAATGATTTAACCGACGATACGCTAATAGATAAGCTGAGCGGTAACGCTGCAGTCAATGGGGTACCAGTGAGCTTGCAGGCTGTTGAGTCTGAAGCAGAAAGTACCGAGATAAATGCCGTTGAGGATAGGGTAGTCGCTTGATTATTTAGGCTCTATAAATCTTTACTTTACACAAATCAGAAAAGACGCTTATTTAAGGTAAGCGTCTTTTTTAGCTAGGCTAATTAATACCAACAAAATCAAACTTCACCGGCGGTGTCTCGTTTTGCATAAGTAGGCTAATCGCTTTGGCTGAGCCACAAGCGTGAGTCCAGCCAAGGGTACCATGACCAGTATTGAGCCATAAGTTATCAAAAGTTACCTCAGTATTGTGACTGCCATGGCGCACTTGACCCAAATGCGCGCGACCAATGAGCGGTACATTGGAGGGCGTCATAGGACGCAAGCCTGTCCAGTATTCGGCTGAATTAGCAATGATACCTTTTGGGAATATTTGCTGTACGCGCTCGGTAATCGCTTTACAGCGAGTCAGATTAAGATCCATATTATAGCCGTTAAATTCTGCGGTCCCAGCAACCCGTAATTTATCACCGAGACGAGACATCACTAGCTTATATTCATCATCGATGAGGCTAATAAAAGGCGCTAAATGCGGCGCTCTAGGGTTGACGCGATAGGTAGCCGAATAGCCCTTAGCTGGAAAGATAGGCAAATCAATACCTAGCGGCTTAACTAGCAAAGCACTGTAGCAGCCCAAAGCCACAACGAAGCTATCAGCACTAAAGGTCTGCGCGTTTTCACCGCTAGGACGGATGGTAATACTATGGACATGAGGATGGTTGGAGTGAGCGTCAGTGTTCAAAGCCAAAATCTCAGTATTGTAGCTAAAATGCACCCCTGCCTGCTGACAAAGAGTGGCTAGACGCTGGGTAAATAGATGAGCGTTACCGGACTCATCACGGCTAGTAAAAGTTGCGCCTTTAAGCTTATGAGCAATAGGATATAAAGCGGGCTCTAAGCTTGCCGCTGTATCGATATCGATAAAATGTCGCTCGCAGCCTAGCTCCTGCATACGCTCAGTCGGCGCAACAGCGGCATCAAACTCGGCTTGATTGGTATAAAAGTGCATGATACCGCGAGTTTGCTGCTCGTACTGTATATCAGTACTTCGTCGCAGCTGCTGTAAAGTGGCGCGTGAATAAAGCCCTAAGCGCACCATCTGTATTAGATTATCATCCGCGCGATCGGCACGGCATTCCTTTAAGAACTGCATCGCCCACTTAAGCTGTGCCTTATCCGCGCGCAAGCGATACAAGAGCGGCGCGTCCTCACGAAACAGCCACTTTAGGGCTTTGAGCGGCGCTTTAGGATTGGCCCAAGGGGTAGCATGCGATACTGAGATCTGTCCGCCATTGGCAAAAGAGGTTTGCATAGCGGCGGCAGCTTCACGTTCAATCACAGTGACTTTGTAGCCTGCTTTACGCAAATACCAAGCAGTGGTTACGCCCACTACCCCTGCTCCGAGTACCGCAATATGAGTCATAAATAAAAGTCTCTAAAAGGCTATATTTTATTAACGCTATGATTTATCAACAACAGTATCAAGCTAGTGCGGGCGTGCGACGTCTGCTTGCAAAGCTTTTGGTAAATCCAAAATAGTCAAATCACTCTCTGCTAGCTGTTCTGGACGGGCAACCACTAGCGCCTCAAAGCCGTCCTCGTTGGCTATAGCATTGACTATCTGTATTTTGCCCAATTTTTCACCAGCTGCTGGCGTGTCTCCAGAGCCTTTTACATAGTGCAAAAAGGCTTTTGGTGCCGCTTTAAAATAAATACGAGCGATGACTTCTTGACCCAAATAACAGCCTTTATCATAGTCCATACCACCGCGCTGATGCAGACGTAGCTCTTGTGGTTGAAACTCACCTTGGGTCGCCGCTACTATCCAATAATTACCACTTGCGATACTGCGCTGCATCCAAGCTTTTGTATCCTCAGCACTATTATGCTCTTGCTTATGACTAAAAGTCGGCTCATTCGCTAAGACGCAAGGATAGATAGGCGTAGGCTCGCTGGTTTCAAACTTTGAAAAAGCGCCAAATTTATTTAGATGAGCCTTAAAGGCTGCTGCGCAATCGCTACTGATCACCACATCATAGTGCTTTTCGGCTTGTTTTTTTATCCAAATGCCAAATTCAATACGGCCTTTTAGGTTGCTTAGGGCAGTCGCCTGAAAGCTAAGGCCTAGCTTAGTGACATCAACGGTGATCTGACCTTGCAAGAATTTTTCAGCATCTTCACCTGCAATAGTTAACTGTATAAATTGAGGAAGCTGATTGTGATCGGATAAATTAGCAGAATTACTCATGAGTCGTCCTATTATAAATTATAATTTTTAGGCAATAAGTGTTAGGGAGTGAATCTTATAAGTATAAGCTTAAGAAGATTAGCATAAAAAACAGCTACAGAAAAAACCCCATTGTTAACTTTTACATTGGGTATTATGGGCAATTTTCAAGATGAAGCAGTAAGCGCTTCAATTGGTCAAAGTTGACGACTTACGCTACAATGAGAGCTTATAAAGCTATCTGATAAATTAGACAATAATTCAGATAATTGTTTGAATGCTGACAGGCCCTGTTTATTAAAACTAATGAGATAATTATGAGCTTACCCAATTGCCCAAAATGTGATGCTGACTATACTTATGAAGATGGCGCGTTATTAGTATGTCCAATGTGCGCCAATGAATGGACGGCTGCAGAAGCGGACGCCGCCGAGGCTCAAGCGCAAGAGGATAATATCGTACGTGACGCCGTTGGCAATGAGCTACAAGATGGTGATGCGGTAACGGTTATCCGCGATTTGAAAGTTAAAGGCTCATCGACCTCTATCAAAGTTGGCACCAAAGTCAAAAGCATTCGCCTCCTTGATGATCCGGTCGATGGACACGATATCGATTGCAAGGTCGATGGTTTTGGACAAATGAAGCTCAAATCATCTGTGGTCAAAAAAGCTTAATACTAAATCCACTAATACTAAGGCTATTTAGGCGGTAATTTTACCAAGTTTAAGCAGTCTAGAATGGATTGAGCCGCGAGTACGTTGATGCTTTTCAATCAGCATAGCGACAGTATCGCCACTATCAAAACTCTCGGCTAACTGTTGGTCTTCGGCCTCAGTCCATGCCGCGCCAGCGTTAGCAGGTAGTTTGGCTCGACGCTCATCGGCTTTTATTTTGGCTTGTAGAGCTGGAATAGTGGTTTGCAGTGCTCTTTGAATATCACTTTCTAAGCATAAATGGTTAGGGTCTAAGGGTTCATCAGAGAGCGGGTTTATACCATCGATTAGCCTTTCAATAATGTTAATCGCTTCTTCGTTTTTCATAGCGATAGCAGCTTGGTTGGAAGCTTCAGTCTCAGTCTGATTGCTAGATGCTAACGCTTCGGTAGTGGTGTCTTGAGCTTTGATAATCATAGTAGCTATTCCTTTATTAATTATCGATTATTGTCTATTATTAAACTTACTATAATACCAAACGTACTGACTAAGCAAAGCTAATGTTTTATTAATAATTATCAAAAACAAATAAACTAGGATTATCCATATGAGTACTAAAAACCAACAACTCTTCGCTCAAGCCCGTAAACATATTCCCGGCGGCGTCAACTCGCCAGTCCGTGCTTTTGCTGGTGTGGGTGGTACGCCGGTGTTTATGCATAAAGCTTCTGGCAGCAAGATTTATGACACCGAAGACAATGCTTACATCGATTATATTGGCTCATGGGGGCCAATGATTTTGGGTCATGCCCATCCCAAGGTTATCGATGCGGTAAAAAAAGCGGCCGAAGATGGTTTGAGCTTTGGTACACCCACCCCGTTTGAGACCACGGTTGCTGATAAGATTTGCGACATCGTGCCAAGTGTAGAGATGATACGCATGACCAGCTCAGGCACTGAGGCGACGATGAGCGCCATCCGTTTGGCGCGCGGCTTTACGGGTCGTGACAATATTGTCAAATTCGAAGGCTGCTATCATGGGCACTCGGATAGCTTATTAGTCAAGGCGGGTTCTGGCATGCTTGATATCGGCGAGCCGACCTCAAAAGGCGTGCCAGCGGACTTTGCTAAGCACACCATTACTTTGCCTTATAATGACCCACAAGCAATTAAAGACTGTTTTGAAAAGTGGGGCGAGACTATTGCCTGTATTATCGTAGAACCCATCGCGGGTAATATGAATATGGTCATCCCTGATCAAGCTTTTCACGATACGCTGCGTGAACAGTGTACTGCACATGGCGCGGTACTGATCTATGATGAAGTGATGACTGGTTTTCGTGTTGGCCTCGGCGGCGCGCAAGCGCATTTCGGTATTGAGCCTGATCTAACTTGCTTTGGCAAAATCATTGGCGCAGGTTTACCCGTTGGTGCTTTTGGTGGCAAGCGTGAGATTATGGAGTGTATCGCACCGATGGGCGGCGTCTATCAAGCCGGTACGTTATCAGGCAATCCGCTAGCGATGCGCGCAGGTATCGCCATGTTTGAAGATTTAACCGTAGATGGCTTTTATGATGATTTAGCCGCTAAAGTCGATCATCTAGTCGACGGTATTCAAGCCGCCGCTGATAAATATGGTATCCACCTGCGTACCAATAAACTTGGCGGTATGTTTGGCATGTTCTTTGTCAAAGATAGCGATACTGCTACGCCAAAAGATTTTGATGAGGTCACCGCTTGTGATATGGATAAATTCAATACTTTCTTTCACGGTATGTTGGAGCGCGGTATTTATCTAGCTCCTTCTGCTTATGAGGCAGGCTTTATGTCGATTAAGCATAGCAGCGATGATTTGGATAAATCAGTGCAAGCGGCGGAAGAGATCTTTGCTGAGATGGCAAAGGCATAAATAAATAGTATAAGTGAACCTCTCGCTTTAAATCAAAAAAAGCCAATATCTATCACGATATTGGCTTTTTCACTTTTAAGCTAATAGGCTAGCCACAATCATTTTGCGCGCTTATCAAACTTAGCATCTCTTAAACTTAAATTACCGCGTAGTACATCGGTATACATACGTAAATCGCCAACGAAGCTTTGTAGCGGATATTTAAAAGTTGCCGGTTTATTTTTTTCAAAGAAAAAATGTCCCACCCAAGCGCAGCCATAACCTGCCGCGATACCTTTAAGTAGTGGTTTAGGCGAGCGCGTCTTGATAGATTTTGCTAAACCCAATAAGCCAAAGCTGCTACCGGCAAAGTGCAAGCGACGACAAGCCATATTTTGGTGCTCTTGTAGATAAAAGTCATAAAACTTTTGCTCCGCCCCTTTATCGGTTTTTACCATAGTGTTTTTAGCGCTTTTAGAAGTCGCTTGAGCGGTGTCGTTATAAGGGGTTTTGGTCTCTTGAGTCATGGTAGCTTCCTTTGCTAAAAATTATTTTATGACTTAAATCAATAGTGGATAAAAGTCAGTGAGTGGTCGTTAAGTCCTTGTTATTTATACTAAGTTGCTGGTTTTAAATGTAGCAAACGGCTATTGATAATACAAGCACTAAGCGGTCATAGAAAATTAGTTTCGCACAAGTTTTCAATAAGTTTTTAGTTTGTTTGCTAGGATTTGGCATTAATGTTTTAATAGGCGCATTTATTGATAAAGCTTTTTATAAATAGTATTAGATAATCGCTTTTATGCTAACTTATATTAGCGCTTAACTCAGATTTTTAACCCACACTTATGGTAACTGCCTTTTATGCTCACTAACTATCTTGAAAATCCACCGCTTGCTGAAGATGAGCTGATAGCGGCGATTGATATTGGCTCTAATAGTTTTCATTTAGCGATTGCTCGCCTTGATCATGGTGAAGTGCGTAAAGTGGTCTCTATGTCCGAAAAGGTACAATTAGCGGCAGGTTTGGATGAGCATAATATCCTTAGTGCGGCAGCGGCGCGTCGAGGGCTTGATTGCCTAAGCCGTTTTGTCGCACGGCTTGATTCGGTGCCACCAGAACGCGTACGTGTGGTTGCTACTAACGCCTTACGCCAAGCCAAAAACGCCGATGATTTTATTGCTAGAGCCAATGAGATCTTGCCCAGACCGATTGAGATTATCGCTGGACGTGAAGAGGCGCGTTTGATTCATTTAGGTGTCTCACACACTAATGCCAGTAGCGATAAGCGCTTGGTGATAGATATCGGTGGCGGCTCAACGGAGTTTATTATCGGAGAAGGCTTTGAGCCGTTATTGACAGAAAGCTTACAGATGGGCTGTGTGGCTTTTACCAAAAAGTTCTTTGCTGACGGCCAAGTCACCAATGAAGCTTTTAGTAGCGCCATCGCTGCCGCTCGTAAAGAAGTACTAGCTATCAGCGGTCAGTACCAAAAAGCTGGCTGGACCAGTGTCATTGGCTCTAGCGGCACTATAAAAGCGGTGCGTAATGTTCTAGTGTCCAAAGGCTGGGCCGATGAGCAAGAGTGTATTACTTATAAAGGGGTAAAAAAGTTAGAAAAACTTTTAATCTCTATTGGGGATGTCAATGATATCGAGCTAGAAGGCGTCAAAGAGCACCGAAAGGCGGTATTTCCAGCAGGAGTCGCCGTACTACGCGCCTCAATGAAAGTATTAGGGATAGAGACGTTAGCGTATTCTGATGGCGCGCTACGTGAAGGCGTGATGTACGATATGCTTGGGCGTTTTGCTAGTGAAGATGTGCGTGATCGTAGCGTATTGGCACTTATCAAACGCTATTCGGTGGATAAAAAACAGGCCCGGCAAGTGGTCAGAACCAGCCGTCATTTATTTAGGCAAGTGCAAGACGACTTACAGCTCACTAATGATGATGGCGATGTCTTGAGACGAGCCGCTTATTTGCATGAGATTGGTCTGGCAATTGCGCATAGCAATTATCATCGCCATAGTGCTTATCTGCTAGAGAATTCAGATATTCCAGGGTTTTCGCAGGTCGATCAAAAACGTATGGCGCAATTGATGCTTAGCCATCGACGTAAGCTAAAAAGTGACGTACTCGAAAAAGTCTGTCTGCTTGGTGGCGATCAGCTGGTTTATTTGTGCTTGCTGCTAAGACTGGCCGTATCGGCGCATCATAGCCGTAGTGAGTACGATCTGCCGCTTATGAAGCTAGATATTATCGAGACTAACCACTGGAAAATTACCGTCAGTACCGATAAAAAACACTATGCTTTTTTATACTCAGATCTGTATGCCGATATCGAGCAATTTGCTAAATGGGGCATAAAGCTTACGGTGATTGAGGTATAAGCTTTATAAATTGTTTTTTATTAAAATTTGCTCCTGCTTATCCTCCTTTAATCATTGCAAAAAAGCGCGCTTGTCAGCGATGCCATAGCCGTAAAGATGTGCTACTATGGTTTTTATTGAGTTTACAACTGTACTTTCGATTTAGATGTTTTAATGGCCTAGTTAAATATTTAATTTGATAGCTAGTTTTAATGCCTACTTTTAAGCCGTTAGCGGCGACAAAACAATAGAAAAGGATATGTCTATGAGTACCGTTTGGGATAGCGTACAGCTGGCAAGACACCCAAAACGTCCATTATTTATGGATTATGTGAATCAGATGTTCACAGAGTTTGATGAGTTGCATGGCGATCGCGCTTTTGCCGATGATAAAGCCATTTTGGGCGGCTTAGCGCGCTTTAATGGCGAGCCTGTTATGGTCGTCGGTCAACACCGAGGTCGCAGCACCCGTGAACGCATCGCACACAATTTTGGTATGGCAAACCCTGAGGGCTACCGCAAAATTATTCGGTTAGTTAAGATGGCTGAGCGCTTCAATATTCCGGTGATGACTTTCGTCGATACTCAAGGTGCTTATCCAGGTATTGGTGCAGAAGAGCGTGGTCAAGCGCAAGCTATTGCTGAGAGTATTGCGGTATTCTCTAGCCTAAAAGTGCCTGTTATCGTCACTATCATCGGTGAAGGCGGTTCAGGTGGCGCTTTAGCTATCGGTGTTGGCGACAAGGTAAATATGCTACAAAATAGTATTTATTCGGTTATCTCTCCTGAAGGCTGTGCTTCTATCCTTTGGAAGACTGCGGAAAAAGCGCAAGATGCTAGTGAAGCGTTAAAATTAAATGCGCTTAATTTGCATCAAATGGGTTTGATTGATGCGGTGATTGATGAAGGTGAAGGCGCTCATTTGCAGCCAATGCCTGTGATGAATGCTTTAAAAGAGCTATTAACTGAGCAATTAGCCCAAATTGTCGATATGGATGCTGATCAGCGTTGTGAGCAGCGCTATGAGAAGCTAAAAACTTTTAACTCTGAGGTGATGTTGCCTTGCTAGCTTTTTATTAAACCGGCTTGCAGATAGAGCGGCGCCCTTAAGCCATCGACTTAATGTTAAAATAAAACGTGCTACTAGCTAGCGCGTTTTTTTGTGACTAGATTTTATTATCAAATACAGGCTTTTAATAAGACCATGACCCTTAGGACTTCTAGCGCCATCCAGCCTTATCCTATTCAGCCTATAGCCGATCTGCCAGTGGATAAAGAGCTAGCGGCAGCGCTATTGACTAGTTTGGACGACTATCATCAGCAGCTGCGTGGGCGGCGGATTTGGCTGGCCTGTAGTGGGGGCCGTGACTCCTTGGCATTAGCAGCGCTTTGCGTGCAGCTCTATAAACAAGGTCAATTGCCGTTTTTACCGCAGCTACTGCATGTCGATCACGGCTTGCAGGCCAATAGCTCCGTTTGGGCCAAGCACGTGGTGGAGTGGGCAGTAGCTCAGCAGCTCTCTTGTACTGTCCTAAAGGCGCAAGTCCAAGGCGAGGATGAGCAAGCGGCAAGGCAGGCTCGCTATCAGGTGATGCGCGCACATATCAATCAAGGCGACGTGTTGCTACTGGCGCATCATGCCGATGATCAAGCGGAAACGGTGCTGATGCGCCTTATTCAAGGGGCAGGGGTAAAGGGGCTTGCTGCCATGCAGCCTTGGCGTGAGCAAACCCAGCAAGGCCAATATCAAAGTCATCATTATGTGTTATGGCGTCCTTGGCTGACGGTGACTCGCGCCGCCATCAGTCAGTATGCGCAGCGTTTAGCACTGCCGTATATCGATGATCCTACTAACGATAGTGGTGATAATGTGCGTAGCGGTTTGCGCCGTGACGTCCTGCCAATATTGGCAAACTATAATCCCAATGTCATCGAAAATATCGCTCGTAGCGCGCAGCTGCTTAGTGAGGCGCAAGCAATAGTAGAGGCGCAGGCCAAGCAAGATTTGCAAGTGACGACGATAACAGCGCTTAATTTTTCTACTGCTCAGCGGGTTTTAGACATCGATAAATTACAAAGCTTATCCATTGCTCGGCGTAAGCAATTACTGCATTATTGGCTCACGCAGCATGAACCGCTACCGCCCTCAAAGCAGCTCATAGATGATATATATGCGCTCACTGAGCGCCGAAATAATGACCATCAAACTGAGCTCAACTGGTTTGCAAGTTATCAGCACTATAGTATCACTCGCTACCGGCAGCAGCTGTATCGTCTTAGCCATGAGTTTATCAATTGGCTTACGTTACCTATTATTGAACAAAGCTATCTTTTATCAAAGACTCGCGCTATTACTCTTCGCGCTATTACTAATAAGGGCTATCGCTGGCAGTTAGCAATTGACTTTACGAACAGTGATGCGGATAAACCTCTAGCACTTAGCAACAAGCAGCCTCCGATCCGCCTAAAAATCACCCCGCTCACTCGGCAGCAGAAGATACAAACGACTACGATGGGTCATCCGCAAGTGGGAAAAAAGCTTTATCAAACTTTGGGCATAGCCGTTTGGTTACGAGACAGCTTAGTAGTCGTCAGCGCGATTGAGAATGATATAAATGATATAAAGGCTGAAACGCTACAAAAGGACACGCCGCTACTGCTGTTATCCCCGTTTGAGTGCTGGACCTTAACAAGCTCTGATACAGCTGTATCGATGGCGCAACAGGCTTTGCTGCAAGTGATGACTAACCGCTTACAATTAGGTGATAAGACTAACATTAGTTCTAAATCTAACGGATAACGCTAAAAAATTAGTCAACTCATAGGTCAAAAGCCGGCTCATGAATTTATCAAACGGTAATAATAGCAGTATGCTAAACTAGAGCTCATTTTAGAGCTATCATCTTGAATACTTTTAATTATTTTAGCCAAACCCAGACTATTAATACATATCATTAGGAGCTTATGATGTCAGATAAGAACCATAAATCAGAAAAAAACGACGTCTTAAATAATAAAAAAATCAGCTTTATTGGCGGCGGTAATATGGCGCAAGCGTTAATCAGCGGATTGCTTGGCTGCGGCGTCAAGCCTGAAAGTATCACTGTGGCTGACCCAAGCGAGGATATTCGTCAGCAATTGGACGCGAAAGGATTGAATACTGTCGATCCAACCGCTGATGCCAAAGCTGCGGTAAAAGACGCTGATTTAGTAGTGCTAGCGGTCAAGCCGCAAGTGATGAAAGTCGTGGTTAGCGGCTTTACCGATGTATTGGACAAGCAGTTGGTTATGTCAGTAGCGGCAGGACTATCGACAGATATCTTAGCTACTATGCTTGGCGGCTACCAAAATATCGTTCGTGCTATGCCAAATACGCCTGCGATGATACAGATGGGCGCGACCGGTCTGTATGCTACAGACAGCATTAGTGAGGAGCAAAAACAGCTCGCTACAGCAGCAATGGAGGCCTCAGGACTAGTCACATGGGTAGAGAACGAAGAGCAGATGCATGCCGTCACTGCGGTCTCAGGCTCAGCGCCCGCTTATGTGTTTTATTTTCTAGAGTCGATGATTGACAAAGCGGTAGCTCAAGGCTTAGATAAACAGCAAGCCTCAACACTTGCTATGCAAACCGTGATGGGCGCGGCAAAAATGGCGATGGATAGTGAAGATGCACCAAGCGAATTACGCCGTAAAGTCACCTCGCCGAATGGCACCACGCAAGCGGCGGTAGAGTCTTTGCAAGCCAATGAAGTAGGGCATCAAATCGGCGAGGCGATGCAAGCTTGTTATGAGCGTAGTCAAGCACTTAGCGAAGAGATGAAATAAAACCGCCTTAGTATTTCTATACCGACACTTTGAGTAGCCTTTAATGAACAACGTACTATTACAGATTTTTGATTTAGTTACCACTTTTGCAATGTTGCTGATATTTATCCGCTTTATGCTGCAGTTTGCTGGGATGGATGCGCGCAATCCTATGATTGCTCCTGCCTATAGAGCGACTCATATTGTCGATGTATTTGGGCGTATTTTTCCGACTTTAGGCGCAGGGCGCATCAGTATTGCGGCGATAGTGCTGATGTTTTTGATTCGTCTGATAGATATCTCCGGTAAAGCGGCTCTGATGCAAAGAGGCATTGCACCGATACCGTTATTTTTTCAGGGTTCATTGAGTCTGATTTTAGACTTCTTACGATTGAGTCGTTACTTAATTATCGGCTCTATTATTGTTAGCTGGATAGTGGTCTTTACTCAGTCTCAGCATCCTATCATTGGTATCATTATGCAGCTTGCTGAGCCTATCCTAGCGCCGTTTCGCCGCATTACGCCCAATATGGGCATGCTTGATTTATCGCCAATTATCGCCTTCTTTGCTATCTATTTAATCGAGATAATGGTTAATGCGGTAGCAGCAAGCTTAATGCCAATGCTCGGTTAGGCTAAGAGTAAATAAAACTAGCTTAATAAAAAAGCTCTACACTCGTTATTAATGGTTGTAGAGCTTTTTTTTACCTAAAACTGTTATTTAAATTCTAAGCTTTAACAAAGCGATTTGGAATTAATTGAGCTTCAGCCTCATTAGGATGTGGATTATCTGCCGCTATTAAGGTTTGCGTGATCCAACTATCTGCCGCAATGACCGCATCAACCAAATCATCACCCATCGCTAAGCGCCCAGCGATATGGCTAGCAAGTGAGCAGCCAGAGCCATGAAACTCGCCTGATAGACGTGGCAGCGTACTTTTATGCACCATCGCGCCTTTAATATACAGATACTGCTCGATATCACCGCTATCGAAGTCATGAGAGGTCTTGACGAGCACCGCATGAGTGCCCTCAGCGCATAGTTTTTGTGCGCCAGTATGTAGATCCTGCTCGCCACTCAACGCCCGCAGCTCATGCGTATTAGGCGTAATCAAGGTAGCATAAGGTAGCAGCTTTTGAAACGCCGCCACTAAAGTCGCCTCATCACCTAAACTACCACCACTATTGGCGACCAATACCGGATCAAGCACAAAAGGCGTGCCTTTTTTAATTATTTTGTTCGCAAACAAATGAGTAAGCATTTTTATATTATCGGTCGTGCCAAGCATACCAGATTTGATCACTGCTACTGGCAGATCGTCAAGCACCGCCATCGCTTGCGCTCTTACTAACTGCGAGCTACAAGGCTCAAAACCAAAAACTTGCTGCGAGTTTTGAATAGTAATAGCGCTACAAGCAATAGCTGCGTGAGCGCCTGCTTGACCAATAGCTTCGATATCTGCTTGCAGACCGGCTCCGCCAGAGGGGTCTAATCCTGAAAAACACAATACTACGGGACGCATAGCTCTTCCTTAGAGTTGTTTTTATAGTAAACTAATGAGAACAAAAATTAAATTATAGCAAAAACACACGCAACGCTTGCAATTCGTTTTGGCTTTGTTATAATACTCGCCCACAGCATAAGACGTATCGCTAGCATCGATACTGTATTCTATCTTATAGAAGTCTTGTATTGTTCGGTGAAGTGGGTGAGTGGCTGAAACCAGTTCCCTGCTAAGGAACCATACGTGTAAGCGTATCGAGGGTTCGAATCCCTCCTTCACCGCCATTTATTCGGTATATTGTAGATAAATTAAGTTGAAAATAATCTAGTTTAATTGAACAAAGATATTGACAACCTCAAGATTATCTATATAATGACCAACCTAATTTACTACAAAAGTAATTTACTGCGTAGTAGATGATGTGCAATACGCGCCTGTAGCTCAGTTGGATAGAGCACTTGGCTACGAACTAAGGGGTCGGGAGTTCGAATCTCTCCAGGCGCACCATTTGCATTATCACTGTTTTAAAAGCTCTAAAGGAGCATCCTAAATCAATCGCCTGTCTTCTGACATTTTGGCGATTTTTTTATGTCTGTTAGTTTTATCTGCTTATAGCGCAGACTTTATGCATTGCTTTATGATAAATCTCTTAATTACGGTACAATAGAGCTATTATTCTATGCCTGCTATGAGCTTAAGCCATGCCAAAAAGTAAAAACAGAGGCACTACCAAAACTAGATCTACACAGTCTCGCGCCATTTCACAGCAGGCGGTAGTAGAGGAGCCTACTATCGCCAAGCCGGCGACTAGACTTGCGGCTATCGTCTATGATGGCATGCTGATATTAGCGTTATTGTTTTTGGTCGGTACTATACTGACAGTGATAGGGACGCTGCTCACTATGCAAACGGGCACGGACTCCGCACAAGCTCAGTCGTTACCGGTTTGGTATCAAAACGCGGTGATGACGCCGTCATTTATTCTAACGCTAGTGGGCTTTTATGGGCTGTTTTGGCGCCGTGGTGGTCAAACTTTAGGCATGCAAACTTGGCGTCTAAAAACCGTTAATGATTCAGGCCATCTGCTAACTTGGGGACAGTCGTTTAAACGTATAATGGCGGCAAGCCTAATGCCGCTGATCTTTGGTATTATCGGTAGTCTAATCGGCGGCTCACGCGCTATTATCTTAACTAGCGCGTTTTTGGGACTGATGTTCAATTATGCTTTTTGTCTATTTAATAGTCGCGGCTTAGCCATTCAAGATATGATCTCTAATACTATCACCCTAAAGATGCCAAAGACTGAAAACGAAAGCCTATGGCGAGTGATTAGAAATAGAAAAAGCTAGCTTTGTTCCTCTATTCTTAGAGGCGAATAATGACAGCTACATAGAGGCTGTTTGGATTAACCAAAGAGTATAACCGGCAAAGAATAGCACTAACGTTGCGCCTGAGCTGCGACCAAAGCTGCGCTTGGTTTTGAAGGCAAATAGACACATTGCAAATAGCAGCAACGTCAGCAAACCCATTGCCAATATGTCACGCGATAAGATCATAGCATTAGGCGTGATAGGAGCTATAAGCGCAGCTAGACCGACTACGGCCAAAGTATTAAAGATGTTGGAACCAATTATATTACCTAAAGCCATGTCATGCTCGCCTTTACGCGCCGCAGATATACTAGCTACCAGCTCAGGTAGTGATGTGCCGACAGCGACGATTGTCAAGCCGATAATCAGCTCGCTAAGCCCCCACAGCGTTGCCAGCTCCACCGCGCCCCAAACAATGGCGCGTGAGCTCATTATCAGCACTAACATTCCAATGAACAATCCACCTAAGCCACGTGCCACGCTATGCTCTTGCTCAGCGGCTTCTACTACGCCATCACCTTCATGCTCATGATGACCTTCACGTAAGCTTAAGACAATTTGAATGCCCAACACCACGACTAATAATGCTATTAGAATGATGCCGTCGGTACTACTCAAAACACCGTCACCTAACTGCCAGGCTGCCACACCTGTGACTAATAGCAGTAAAGGCATATCACGATTGATAATGCTTTTGCGGATTAAGATAGGACTTATCAAAACCGTAGCGCCTAGTACTAAGGCGATATTGATAATATTAGAACCATAAGCGTTACCCAAAGCCAGCTCAGGGCTTCCTTCTAAGGCCGCTAATGCTGAGACGACCATCTCAGGCGCTGAGGTACCTAAACCTAAAATCACTACCCCAATCAAAAAACTGGGCACGCTGAATTTTTTTGCTAATACTACAGCGCCATCAATAAAAACATCAGCACTCCAAACCAAGATGGCTAAGCCCACTACTACTGCAATAATTGCTAACCACATTGATATCATCCTATATAAAAAAACGGCACAAAAAAGCTGAGTCTCAAGGGACTCAGCTTTTTATAGTAGCATAGCTAGCGGGGTATGATTAATAAAACTAAACACGCTTAGTAAATAAATTAGCTATATTCAACAATAGTTAATAAAAACTGCTGGAGCCTCATTCTTTATGCTACTTGCACCGGAATAATATTTGCCGTGTCTTTGACGGTATTATCCTCATTACAATAGACTAATCTTGGCTGATAAGTCGACGCTTCCACTTCATCAAAATGCGCGTAGGCACAGATAATCACGATATCGCCCAAATCTGCCATGTGCGCCGCTGCTCCGTTCAACGAGATAATACCAGAGCCTGCTTCAGCACGAATAGCGTAAGTGCGAAAACGCTTGCCGTTAGTGACATTATAGATATCGATGGATTCATTTTCGCGTAGACCAGCGAGATCTAATAAATCACCGTCGATACCACATGAGCCTTCATAATGAAGCTCGGCATGAGTAACGCGAGCACGGTGCAATTTGCATTTAAGCATATTAAGTAGCATAAGGTGCTTCCTTAGGGTAACGAATATTAAAAGGTGAAACGAGTATAAAGACAAGTTAAATCAAAAGCTTAATGGGGATGATTTGATAAAAATAAAAGTCTGGCGCAATTTTATAGCATTACTCAGGTAATTTAAAGCTATTGATTTGTGAGCGCGCTTTTTCGATATCACCGTCCAATAGCAGGGGCAATGCTGCAAAAGCAGCGCTCAAAGCACTTTCGATAGCGATTTGCTCATCGGCCCCAGGTTTTGAGAGTACATGACCGGTCACGCGAGACTTATGACCCGGATGACCAATACCGACACGCAAACGATGAAAGTCATTACCGATATGCGGGGTAATATCACGCAGACCATTATGACCGCCGTGGCCGCCAGCGGTTTTTAATTTAATACTACCAGCATCGATATCAAGCTCATCATGAGCGATAAGTAGCTCATCATTAGCGATATTATAATAATTCACCATCGGTACAACTGACTGCCCGGATTTATTCATAAAGGTCAGTGGCAGCAGTAAGCGCACATCATGACCGTGTACTTGCCCGCGTCCGGTGACACCGTGGAACTTTTTGTCAGGGGAGAGCTCGATATTGAAATGATGAGCAATATGCTGCACAAACCAAAATCCAGCATTATGGCGAGTGAACATGTACTGCTCACCCGGATTACCCAAACCAACGATTAGTTTTATCGCCATAATATACTCTGCCTAAAAATAAAGAATAAGCTAAATAGCCTAAACTAATGCATAAGCCACCTAGCCTAAAATAAATACTATTTGAATAAATAATGAATATCGTAATTTTTTAATTATCTTTTCAAATAGTACTGACAAAAACAGCAGGGGACGATAATCACCTGCTGCTTTTTAAAACGCGACTCTTATCAATAGAGCGGCTTAATAGTTACTATAAAATAATTACTCAGCGTCTTTGTCATCGCCATCTTTGTCTTCAGCAGCTTCACCATCTTGCTCGATAGCTGGTACTTCATCAGCATCTACTTCGTCTGCATCAGCGTCGACTTCTTCAAGTGTTGGTGGCAGCATGTTAACGATAGTACGATCAACCGCATCTTCCATATCAAGATCAAACAAGATTACGCCTTCAGGTAGTTTGATGTCTGATAGACGGAATAAATCACCAATCTCCATACCTGATACATCAACTTCTAAATATTCAGGAAGCTGAGAAGGTAGGGCAACGATTAGCACTTCAGAAACTGACGTTGATAGAACACCGCCCTCTTTGGTACCAGGCGCTTCTTCACGGCCTGAGAAATGTAGAGGAATGTTCATGTTGATTTTTTGACCTTTTACAATGCGCTGAAAGTCAGCATGCATTGGGAAGCCTTTAGCAGGATGACGCTGCAAGTCTTTGATAACGACTTGATGCTCATCGCCTTTGTCAGTAGTGATAGTCAAAACTTGCGAGAAGAAGGCTTCGTATTCAAGCGACTTTACCATCTCATTCAATTTGATTGAGATAGCTGTTGGCTCTTCACCACCACCATAAATGATAGCAGGTACTAAATTCTGCTTACGTAGGCGGCGGCTCGCACCTTTACCTTGTTGTTCAGCAGAGCGGTCAACCGCATTAATTGCAAAATGATCAATAGCCATGGATATAATCCTGTAGAGTGTATGTGAAGTATCTACCAGCGTCTAAGACTTGCGACCAGCCTAGCGCTAGATAATCGATACTAAAAGGGTACTAATAAAAGTGTTGGTTTTAGTCTCTATCCATAACTTTATCATTATAAAATAGCGCTAAAGTTATCTATAAAACACTAGATAAAACTTAAACAACAACACAGGCGCGCATTATACGTGTTTTTGTAGCAATAATAAAGGCTTAGAAAGTATTATGACTTTTATGCCGTTAGTTTTTGCATTCCATCTAGTCATACCTGCAAAGATTAGTAACCAAAAGCCGCAGAAAGCTAACTGCTAAACAAAAAAATAGCGCTAAAGGGATTATTTTAGCGCTACTGTTTAAGTATTAACTAATCTAAGTCTTAGGCATCAAACATGGCGCTGATAGACTCTTCGTTATTGATACGGCGTAAGCTCTCAGCCAGCATCGGCGCGATAGAGACTTGACGAATCTTGCCACAAGCCTTGGCAGCATCAGATAGCGGTATAGTATCGGTCACAACAATTTCATCGAGCGCTGATTCGCTGATGTTTTTGAGCGCGTTACCCGATAACACTGGATGAGTAATATAAGCCACCACCCGGCGCGCGCCATTTTCTTTTAGGGCAGCCGCTGCCTTACAAAGAGTACCTGCGGTATCGACCATATCATCGACGATAACGCAGTCACGGTCACGCACGTCACCGATGATATTCATCACTTGCGACTCATTAGCGCTTGGGCGGCGCTTATCAATGATAGCCAAGTCAGTATCGCCTAACTGCTTTGCCATCGCACGCGCGCGCACTACGCCGCCTACATCAGGGGAGACGACCATAATATTGTCATAATCTTGCTTGACTAAATCATTGAATAGTACCGGCGTACCATAGATGTTATCGACCGGAATATCAAAGAAACCCTGAATTTGATCTGAGTGCAGATCCACAGTCATGACGCGATCGATGCTGACGATATTAAGCATATCGGCGACCACTTTGGCAGAGATAGGCACACGAGCAGAACGAGGACGGCGGTCTTGACGCGCATAACCAAAGTAGGGAATAACTGCGGTGATACGACCGGCGCTTGAACGACGCAAAGCATCGGCCATCATCATAATTTCCATCAAATTATCATTGGTCGGTGCACAAGTAGGCTGCATAATAAACACGTCTTTACCGCGTACGTGCTCCTTGATTTCTACAGCAATTTCGCCATCAGAAAAACGGGTGATGTCAGCTTTACCAAGAGGTATGTGCAGATGATCGGCTACGGTTTTCGCAAGTTCTGGGTGGGCATTACCCGTAAAAATTGCCAAATAAGGCATGACTGAAGTCCTATTGAGTAACTCAAGCAGCGACCGCTAAGCAGTGTCAAACTGCTCAAATATAGATAAGAGGGATGAAAAGGGTTGGAGATTACTAGCTAAATTACTATCAAAGTAAACATGGTAGTAAAAAATGGCAGGGGTAGCTGGACTCGAACCAACGGATGTCAGGATCAAAACCTGATGCCTTACCAACTTGGCTATACCCCTGTAACGTGTAGACTCATAAGCGATAAAATGATAAAAATCATCAAGATAACACTATAGCCTATAGTATCATTCCAAAAATGCCTAAGCACCTAATGAATGATTTTCCTTAACGGTGTTCGTTGCGAACTATACCGAAAATAGGAAGGTGTTGTCAATTGCTATACCATAAAGGCAGTTATAAATAACCAGAACAGCGATAAACCGCTCTTAAGCAATGCACTCTAAACGAACAATATGGCAGGGGTAGCTGGACTCGAACCAACGGATGTCAGGATCAAAACCTGATGCCTTACCAACTTGGCTATACCCCTATTGAGGCGACCTATTATAAATAAATTTTCAGATTTTGCAAGACCTTTCGCCTTTTTCTTTGGATTATTGATAATAGTATAGCGTGGTAGATGATAACAAGTTAGAAGTATTAGATTTTGTAACGTTGTAGTTTATGTTTTATGCATTATTTTTCAATCACAAACTCTTAACCAAATAACCTCTACAAGGTGCATCATTGATCCACATCTCCAAGAGCGCTTTGTTGGATAATAAGCTTTTATCCAAAGGCAAGAACACCGCGCTACCGGAGCCCGTCATTCTTGCGGTAGCTAGCGCTTGTGCCTCTAAACTTTGCAAGTAGCTTAACGCTTGTTGAACCGCAGGAGCCAGGCTTGTCACTACTGGTGTAAAGACGTTTTGATAAGGCGAGTTCAGATTTTGCAGATAATCGTTAGCTTGATGTTTAATCGTTTCAATAGGTAAAAATTTAAGGTCACGACGTAATTGAGCATGGGCAAATAGCTTAGCGGTATTCACATGCGCGTCTGGGGTTAGGATTAGATAATGCTGATCCGGCAGGTCAATGGCGGTTAATTCTTCACCGATGCCGGTGGCGATGGCGTCTTGCCCAAAGATGAATATTGGCACATCAGCGCCAATAGTGGCGGCTATGTTTATAAGCTCTGGTTGCGATAAATTAAATCGCCAAAGCTCATTTAATGCCAATAAGGTTGTGCCAGCATTAGAAGACCCCCCGCCTAAGCCTGCGCCCATCGGCAAATTTTTATCTAAAGTAATACTAACGCTTGGCAGTTGCTTCGGCAGCTTTTTAGTATTTATAACATAACTAAGCAGCGCTTTTGCAGCCTTAAAGATCAAGTTGTCTGTTAAGTCAGCAGTAATACTATCAGCGCCAGTGATGGTAACTAGCTGCTGACACAAAGTAGTAGCTTGCTTATCACTAGCTACTTGACTAGCCTCACCAATAGTTACTGTGTCGGTCAACGAAAAATGCAAATAGTCGCCCCAATCTAGCAGGCGAAATACCGTTTGCAGGTTATGATAGCCATCATCGCGCTTGCCTGTAATATGCAAAAATAGATTAATCTTCGCCGGCGACAAACGCGTAAGGGTATTATCAGCAGCAAGCGGGTGATTATTATTAGGGGTTCGCGTCATTGGAAAGTCTATTTGATTACTGGCTAAGTGACTGGTTAAGTTGTTGACTAAGTTACTAATTAAGTTACTGGCTTAAATGATTAATGGTCATCACTACTTTTTGACCTTGCGATTGAGTGGCGGTGATTTTACTGGGCAACTTGTCGTTTCCATTATAAGCAAAATTAGCACTCCAATTACCATTGACCGAGCTTATAAGACGATTTTGATTATCAACTTTTGGTGCACTATCTGAAGGCGCTGAGCGTCCTGATATCCAGTACGGCATTTGCGAGATAGGCGCTTGCCAGCCTGTCGCTTTTTGCAATAATTCTTCGGGGTTATCAGCGCTCAGGCTACCGGTCTTTTCACTGACTAAAGTTGCGGTTTGACCATCATAGGCGATATTGGTCTTGCCGATACCTAGCGCGCCCATCAATTCAATGGCAAAACGATCATTTTGTTGACCCCAAGTATAAAAAGCGCTACCTCCTTGGGTATTGGTGTTAATAGCGTTAGCAGAAGGCGCGGAAGCTGGCATTGTCACGCCGATTTTACCATTGATGGTAAAGTTCTCTAGCTTTTGCGCTGGTAGAGTAAGGGTGGTATTCGTGTTAGCCTCAGAGCTAGGTATAGACTGGCAACCAGCGCTTAGCAATACGCCGCTGATCAAGGCTACTAATAAAGCGGGCTTTTTAATAATATTATTAAAGTGAGTGCTGTTAGGGGACAACTTGACGGCTAGCAGTCTTGACATGGGGGTTCCTCAAAAATGAGCTAAATAAATAGCCTAAAACGATAGTATAAAGATAGTTTTTAGCCCATCAGCTTAATCTTTAGATGTTACTTAACTGTGGATTGTTTTAGTAAAGTTGAATACGGTCATTGACGTTTTGTTGGCCAAAGGCAAAGCGCTGCTGCAAATCAGCCAATAGGGCTTCGACTTTTTCGTTATTTTGTAGGCCTTGATAAGCGCGTAATAACAGCACCCCTGAGCGCAGTGTGGGCAGTACCTCATAAGGCGTCTGCAAGTAATCAATGACCTGAGTATAGTTATTATTAGCCAAGGCATTACTAGCTAGCACATTGAGCGCCTGCAAATGCAGCTCATTATCATAACGCGGATCATCATAGCGAATCTCGATGATAGCCTGTGCCAGATCCAGACCTTGAGTAGAGCTGCGATCATTGGCTAGTAGTAGCTGCGCGTAACTAAGCTTGTAAGACAAATTGCTGGGATTGAGCGTTTGCAGATGATTGAGCAAAGTCCTCTTTATCACATAATCCTCGCGGTCATCGAGCAACTGCACCCGCGCAAATAGTATCTCCTCGCTATCAGGATACTTACGACTGGCTCGGCTCAGTAGCTCTAGCGCTGCATCAGACTGATTTTGTTGCCATAAAATATCTGCTTGTAGCACAAAAGTCTCTGGCGCAAAAACCTCAAAGTCTTCACGCAGCTTTTGTAAGGTGATAATAGCTGCAGGGGCATTACCGGCTAATAATTCAAAATCTACTACTTTTTTGCGCGCGGCTAATACTAAATCTTCTTGCATAACTCGGTTTAGATATTTTTTTGCCTGCTCAAAGCGCTGTTGACGCTCCGCACTAATTCCTAAGTAATAATAAGCTTGATCTAAATAGTTAGGGCTTTTTGCTAAAGTATTAAGCAGCTGATCGGCGCTGGTATATTCTTCAATATCCAAACTCACTAATGCTGCTAATAAGGTAATCTCAGCATCCTCTTTGAAACGGTTATGAGCTTCAAGTAGTAGCTCCCAAGCCGATACGCTTTGTTTTAAGTCTAATAAATAGCGAATCTCATAAAGATAGAGGCTCTTGCTATCTGCGTTACGCAGGCGTGCTTGACTGATATAATTAACCACCGTTTGCGCCGGCTCAATCTTGCGTAAGATGTCGGCTTTTAGCGTAATAAAAGGCACATAATCCGGCTGACTTGCTAAGGCGCGATCGATATGAATAATCGCAATCTCAGGCTCATTGAGTTGATATAACAAACCGGCTTTAAGGACGGATATCGAGGCATTTTGTTGACTATCGATAGGTTGTAATGCCGCTAGTAACTCGCGTTTATCCTCATCATTATTAGGATAAATACCGATCAGAATCTCACTTAAATCAGCACGAGGATCATAACGAAGAATACGGTTTAGAGTTTCACCGGCTAGCGCATAATCATGAGCTTTTAGCGCCAAATGCGCGACATAAAACCAAGCAGGAACGTGATCGGGGTTCTCATCTTGCCACTCTTTGGCAAATATCAACGAATCCTCAACGGCTTCATAACTTAGTGATAAATTTAAGGCACGCTCAAAGACAGCGGTAGCGTCTTTTTTGAAGGCTTGCTGCTTATAAATCTTTAATCCTTGATTAAGATCATCGCGATCTACAGCAAACTCAGCGGCTAATAAGGCATAGAGGCTAGGCTCATCGCTGGCACTATTATCAACGCTCAAATCATCGTCTAATGCCTCACCTTGTAACGAAAAAGTGTCTAACGGCAAAGTAGCTAATGGAGAGGTGCTAAAGCTAAACTCGTTAATAGTGATAGCAGAGTTTGTAGCTAAGCCTTGCGTGTCAAGGTCGTTGTTAGTAGCTAAATCGTCATCTTGACTGTTAGTAGAGCTATTATCAGTGGACATTGCTAGTGAGCTTGATAGCTTCCATAGCTTTGATAGCGGATTCGATATAGGATCTAGAACGTTTGCTTGAGCATAAGGTGACAGGCACAGACAAGCGGCCAGCACCAAAGCTAGCTTGCGCCGTTGCCAAAAGCGTCGAATCATAGCGCGTAATAACGTTTGAATCCGTGATTGGCTATCATAATCAACACATAGAGCCGATTTTGGCGCAACTTTTGCTTGAAAAACTAATCCAAAGAACCTCATAGCTGATAATATTTACCGATAAATTTAATCAATAGTTAACTCCTATCTTAGCTCAAACTTAGCTCAAAATTATTTTTGATTCATTATATGAGTTTAGCTTTGCGGCAAACAATAGCACTCTTGTTATCTAACAGACAGCATAATGTAAATAACAATAGCATAAAGAGCTGGCATAAAAATAATAATTAGCGTCAGCGGGTCTTATCTGTAACTGCTTCATAATAAAAGTATAAATGGGTTATAAGCGCTAGTTTGTGACACTATTGCCTAAAGTAGGGTTGCTAGTTGATTTTTTATGATCCGCCCAGATACAGGAGAAATCGTTGCTAGCATTGCGCAAGTCGCAAGTAACAAGTAGCAAATAACAAGTAACAGGGGGTACTATTAAATAAGGCGTATAAAAATGCTACAATAGCTGCCTTTATATTTATCGCCATACTTATGCCATATCTTAAAGTCATTAACCATGGCTTAGAGTAGCTCAGTACGGTTTGGTAAACGCTATACCTTAATAATGCCGCATCAACAATAGGCGCTGACAGCAAAGTGTAACGGGTTTGGCTTCGCTCTTTATGACTATGGCCCTTTTTGGACCACTCACTGAGCCGGTCACCGCTTCGAGCTGAATTTGTCAGTAAACGCTATGCTTATGGTCAATCAATAATGAGATTAGTGGTCATTGGAGTCAATCACAAAACCGCACCAGTCGCTTTGCGTGAGCGTTTGGCGCTTGTGGGTGACGATGTGAATAGTGCTTTGACGCAATTAGAAGCCTTCACAGATGGTAGCATCATTGTCTCAACTTGCAACCGTACAGAAATTTATGCCCTAGTCCCTCAAATAACAGCTCCGCAAATATCAGCTCCTTCAATAAATGACGTTACGCCCGCGCAACCCTCTTCTTCAGCTAGCGTTTTGGCCAATAATAGCGTTAGTGTCTCACCGGCAGCTGTCAGTGCTCATATTGCCAGAATTAAGCAGTGGCTCGCCGATTTTAATCAGTTACCGCTAAGCGAGGTAGATCCTTACCTTTATGTGCATCGTGATGTGCATGCGTTGACCCATTGGCTAAGAGTAGCTGCTGGTCTTGACTCGATGATATTGGGCGAGCCGCAAATATTAGGTCAAATCAAACAAGCAGTACATTTGGCGCAAGACGAGAAAGTACTCAATAATCAGCTCGGCTGGATAGTCGATCAAGTGTTTGCAGCTGCAAAGCGCGTACGTAACGAGACTCATGTGGGCGCGCAAGCGGTATCGCTTGGCTTTGCCGCTGCCAAACTAGTGACTCAGATATTTGATAAATTGCCGGAGCGCACCTTATTAATTGTCGCGGCAGGCGAGATGAATCGCTTGGTGGCTACTCATATCGCAGGCTTAGGAGTAGGGCGCATCATCATCTGTAATCGTAGCTCGGAGCGCGCTGAAGCGTTGGCTATTGAGCTGCGTCAGCCCGGGCGTAGCGTTGAGGTAAGAGCACTACAAGAGCTGCCAGAGCTACTTGCCGAGGCAGACATTGTCAGTAGCTGTAGCGGTAGTATGAATTTGCTAATCGACAAAACCATGGCACTACAAGCTCTCAAGCGTCGTCGTTATCAGCCAATGCTGATGATTGATTTAGCTGTACCGCGTGATATTGACTCCACTATCAGTCAGATGGATGATGTCTATCTGTATTCAGTGGACGACTTGCAGCATGTCATCGCCGGCAATCTTGAGCAGCGCCGTCAAGCGGCTGTCGATGCTGAGCTACTAGTGAGTCAGCTAGTCGTTGAGATGGAGCAGCGCTTTCAAGTGCGTAAAGTCGGCAAAGATATTGAGCATTACCGCAATCGTACTCATAATCAAGTCAACAGACTACTAACTCAGTCCATTGCTAAATTGGAGAATGGCGAAGTTAGTGCTGAAGAGGTAGTGACTGAGCTGACCAGACGTTTGACCCAGACCCTAACTCACGCTCCATCAAAACTGATGCGTAAAGCGGCTAGCGAGGGCGATAGCGAGTTATTAGATTTTGTGGTTTCAGGGCTACATAACGCTTATCGTGATAAATCATAAAGGCTTGGTCTGAAGCTTATTTGATACCATTAAGCGTTAATAGAATAATTAGCAAACTATTGCCAGTATTGATTATCGGTGCTAATATTCATTAACTACGCTAAAGTAGCGTTTGCTGTGTTAACGTCTATTATTATAGAGTTTATAAATAAATAGGGCGGTGCATAGCATTGCAGTAACACGGATAGTCTATCTGTATAACCTCCGGTAATATCTACCAACGGCAATAGCGCTAGGATAAAGTGCTATATCGTCTAGTCTATGTTTTCTCTTTTTTTGGTCGGTACCTATTTTGTAGAGCTACCTTATAAAGCTACTCTTATATAATTATCTTTATACCGCTGCTTATCGTACCGTTATTTATAGAATTACTTATCTAGTTGCTTATAAAGTTACATAGTATCTACCCGCCTAATAACCACTCATAAGTATACTCAAATATTCACACCTCATCATTCAAAAACAAGGAGTTTTTATGACCGCATTACGTCAAGATATCGATCCAAACGGCTTATTAGAATATTCAGTCGTTTATACCGATCGTGCCCTCAATCATATGTCAGAAGCTTTTCAGCAAGTTATGAACGACTTATCTAGCGATTTAAAATCCGTCTATAATGCTGACGCGGTGGCTATCGTTCCAGGTGCGGGCACATATGGTATGGAAGCGGTTGCCGCGCAATTAGCTCGCGACCAAGATTGCCTAATTATTCGTAATGGTATGTTCAGCTACCGCTGGACGCAAATCTTAGAAAAAGGCAATCTTGCCAAATCCTCTACCGTTTTGAGCGCCCATCGGGAAGCTAGCGATGCGCCAAAGCCTTTTGCGCCGGTCGATATCGATGAAGCGGTCGCTAAGATCAAAGAGCATAAGCCTGCTATGGTATTTGCGCCGCACGTTGAAACCTCAGCGGGTATGATATTGCCTAATGACTATATCAAAGCGTTGAGCGATGCCACTCATAGCGTCGGCGGCTTGCTAGTTATTGACTGTATCGCCTCAGGCTGCGTGTGGCTTGATATGAAAGAGCTTGGCATCGATGTGCTAATCAGTGCGCCGCAAAAAGGCTGGAGCAGTACGCCTTGTGCTGGCCTTGTGATGATGAGTGAGGCGGCCGTCCAGCGCGTCGAAAACACCGAATCTAATAGCTTTAGTCTTGATCTCAAAAAGTGGCTGGAGATTATGCGCGCTTATGAGAATGGCGGTCATGCTTATCATGCAACTATGCCGACTGATAGTTTACGCCAGTTTCGCGATACGATTAATGAGGCCAAAGCAGTTGGCTTAGATAAACTGTGTGATGCGCAGTGGGAGCTGGGTAATAAGATTCGTGATGTACTCGGTGATAAAGGTTTTAAGGGTATTGCTGCTGAAGGCTTTAGAGCGCCGGGCGTAGTGGTTTGTTATACCGATCGCGATGATATTCATAAAGGCACTGCCTTTGCCGAAGCTGGCGTGCAGATTGCGGCTGGTGTACCGCTAAAAGTAGGTGAGCCTGAGAGCTTTAAGACTTTCCGTATAGGTCTGTTTGGTTTGGATAAGTTGACGGATATCGATGGAGCGGTACAGCGTTTCGAAACTGCTCTTGAGCAAGTATTAGCAGAACAACCAGCCTAAGTGTTTTATTGCTAGTTAAATTCTTTATTACTAATCAAAGTGTTTATTAGTAGATAAATAGTTTATAGAAAAATACTGAGCTTGCCTGATAGCGCTCAGTATTTTTTTGGCTATTTATTATATTTTAATATATAATGTATTTATATAAATTATAAAGCTATTATCAATTAGATGTATCTAGATTTAGGTAAATGATTATGAGTATACAAATAGACTGGCAAGCCTTCACGCCTATCTCCTTGGTAGGCGGCTTAATGCTAGGCGTGGCCACTGTTATTTTATTATTGGGTATTGGCCGAATCGCTGGTATCAGTGGTATTGCAGCAAGTTTATTCAAACCTAAGCAGGTAGAAGCTTGGCAGATATTATTTATCATCGGGCTTATCGCCGCGCCGCTTTTGTACCAGCTCGTATTGCCATTAGCGGCGGTAGAGGTCAGTAGCTCGGTACCGCTGTTGATGGTAGCAGGCTTGCTGGTTGGCTTTGGTACGCGCTTAGGCTCAGGCTGTACTAGTGGCCACGGTATTTGTGGTAATGCTCGACTGTCTCCACGTTCGATGGCGGCAACGGTAACTTTTATGGGATTTGGCATTATTACGGTATTTATTGGTCGACAGCTTTTGGGCTTGATTTAGTTAAGCAAAAAAACGATAGCGAGAATTGAAGATGCTTAAAAATGTAATTGGTTTATTAGCAGGGTTGTTATTTGGCTTTGGTCTTTTGATATCGGGAATGACTGATCCGGTCAAAGTACAAGGCTTTTTGGATGTGTTTGGCGCTTGGGATATCTCACTGGCGCTGGTGATGGGCGGCGGTTTGGCAGTCGCGATCGTTGGCGTGCAACTGGCCAGACGGCAACGCTTAAGCTGGATAGGGACGGACATTGAGATGCCAACTAAAACGGTAATTAATAAAAAGTTACTAATCGGCGCGATGCTGTTCGGTATCGGCTGGGGCCTCGTTGGTATCTGTCCGGGCCCAGGAATTGTGCTCCTCGGTACGGGTCAATGGCAAGCGTACGTGTTTATCCCAGCGATGATAGTCGGTATGCTCGCGTTTCAGTGGCTTGAGCCAAAACTTGGCTGATATTTAAAGCTACCAAATAGTCAATTGTAGATACTAAAAAGCTCAGCTTATCGTTAAGCTGAGCTTTTTATTGTAGAGGTAGCTGCAATGAACAAAGTTATGCCCATGCCATTGTGGTGCTATTTCGCACTAGCGGCGACTTTTGGCGTTTCGTGCGCTAGTGATTTGGCTGCTTGGCGCAGCTCAAACTTCTGTACTTTGCCAGTACTGGTCTTGGGGATTTCAGCGAATATAATGTATTTGGGCACTTTAAAGCCTGCCAAATGCTGCTTGCAATGCGCCATCACCGTATCACGCTGCAAGGTGCTGCCTTCATGAATCTCGATAAAGGCTACCGGGACTTCGCCCCACTTGTCATCAGGCGCGGCAACGATAGCGCAGCTTTGTACCGCAGGCAGTTTGTAGAGGATGTTTTCAATCTCGATACTGGAGATATTCTCGCCGCCTGAGATGATGATATCTTTGAGTCTATCCATAATCTTGATATAGCCATCAGGATATTTGACCCCTAGATCGCCAGTGCGAAACCAGCCATCTTTTAGCGCCGCCTCGGTTGCCTTACGGCTTTTTAGATAGCCTTTCATCACCATATTACCGCGTAGAGCCAGCTCGCCCATCTCTTCGCCGTCAGCTTTGACCGGCTCGGTCGTGCCTTGTTTAAATACCTCAAAGCCCGTCATCAAATGCGACGCTACGCCTTGGCGAGAGTTCTTTTGAGCGCGCTTGGAGGGGCTAAGATCCGCCCAATCTTCTTGCTGAGCGCAGACAGTGACAGGCCCGTAGACCTCGGTCAACCCATAGACATGAGTGATATCAAAACCCATTTGCTCCATCGCCGCTAGCATGGTCTCTGATGGCGGGGCCCCTGCGACCCAGCCTTTAACTTTATGAGTGATGGCTTTTTTGTACTGATCTTTGCCGCCTGCTATCATATTATGCACCACCGGCGCTGAACAATAATGGGTGACTTGATACTTGGCTATCAATTGTAATATCAAATCAGCTTCGATCTTACGTAGGCAAACATTGACGCCAGCGCGCTCGGCAATCGTCCAAGGAAAACACCAGCCATTACAATGAAATAACGGCAGCGTCCAAAGATAAGTAGCATGCTTGCTCATGTCCCAGTCTAGAATATTGGAGATGGCATTTAGCGCTGCACCGCGATGATGATAGACCACGCCTTTAGGGGTGCCAGTGGTGCCCGAAGTGTAATTAAGGGCGATAGCTTCCCACTCATCCTCGGGCCGCTCCCAATTATCCAAACTATCTGAGCTGGCAATCAGCTCTTCATAGCTCATACGTCCAAAGCGCTCAACATCGATAGCGCTATCGGTAGCATGAATGACGATCAGATTAGGAAAAGTCTCATCGATAATCTCCGCCAAATCA
Source organism: Psychrobacter sp. AH5 (assembly GCF_040371085.1). Classification (NCBI taxonomy): domain Bacteria; kingdom Pseudomonadati; phylum Pseudomonadota; class Gammaproteobacteria; order Moraxellales; family Moraxellaceae; genus Psychrobacter; species Psychrobacter sp. AH5. Next base: position 2,450,086 of record NZ_JAMBMT010000001.1, on the reverse strand, counting down.
GCAAATTCGCTATCCATAATCAGTACTTTGGCTTCAGAGTGTTGGATACAAAACGTTAGGGCATTGATATCGAGCCGAGTATTGAGGGTACAAAGCACCCCGCCCGACATCGGTACGCCAAAGGCGGCCTCGACCATAGCTGGGGTATTGGGCATCATCACCGCGACTGTGTCGTTTTTATCGATGCCTAGTTTGCGTAAACCATCTGATAGTTGGCGGCAGCGCGTAAAAGTCTGTTGCCACGTCTGTACAAGATGATTGTGCTCAAGATCATCATAAATGATAGCGGTCTTATGAGGGTAGACTTGCGCACTACGAGTGATAAAGTCAATAGGAGTCAGCGGCTGATAGTTGGCCGGGTTTTTGCCAAGACCGGTATGAAAGTCCGTCATTGAAATAGTCCTTTATTTTATTTTGAATTTGTTACTGTTGAGCTTGAGTTTGCTAATAGGAGTTTTATTAGGAAGTTATTATAACGAAAGACCAATAAAATCGGCCTGTATTTTGTTGAGTTTGGTTTAACATGCTTAAGCAAAAAACATAAAACTTTAGCGCTCACTCATCAGTCGTCTGTCTGCATAGCTGACTACAAAGCGCTTGTGTTACGATAGCAGTTATATAAATTTTAGCTATTTTTTAGTCATAATCATACTTATTCATCTGTATCTACAAGGATTGTCACATGAGCGCCAGCAGCACTGATAACCGCACAGCCAGCACTATTACTACCGCTCAAAGCAATGAGCATTACCCCCATCTTTTTGAGCCGTTAGATTTAGGCTTCACTTCACTAAAAAACCGTCTAGTCATGGGCTCGATGCATACCGGACTTGAGGATCGCTTTTATAATTATGGCAAGCTTGCCGCCTACTTTGCAGAGCGCGCTCGTGGCGGGGTGGCAATGATGATTACCGGCGGTATCTCGCCTAATCGCGAAGGCTGGCTATTGCCTGCTGGCGGTACTATGAATACCAAGCTTGATGTCATCAATCATCAACGGGTTACTCGTGCGGTACATAAACATGATAGCAAAATCATCATGCAAATCTTGCACAGTGGTCGCTATGGTTATCATCCGTTTATCGTCTCCTCAAGTCCGATCAAATCGCCAATTACACCGTTTAAACCGCGCAAAATGAGTATAAAAAACATCGAGCAAACGGTAGAAGATTATGCACGCTCGGCTAAACTTGCCAAACAAGCTGGCTATGATGGTGTTGAGATTATGGGCTCTGAGGGCTATCTGCTCAATCAATTTTTATCGAGCCATGTCAATAAACGTAGCGATAAATACGGCGGTGATATCCACGGTCGTATGAAATTTGCAGTCGATGTGGTCAAAGCAGTACGCGCAGCGGTTGGTGAGGACTTTATTATCGTCTTTCGCTTATCAGTCATTGATTTGGTCAAAGATGGCAACGTCATGGACGAGGTCATCACCGTCGCCAAAGCGCTAGAAGCAGCGGGCGTCACGATCATGAATACTGGTATCGGCTGGCATGAAGCGCGCGTACCAACGATTGTCACAAGCGTGCCGCGCGCCGCCTTTGTTGACTTTACCGCTGAGGTCAAAAAGCATATTAGCATCCCGATGATGGCGGCCAACCGTATCAATATGCCAGATACGGCTGAAAAAATAGTTGCCAGCGGCCAAGCAGATCTTATTCAAATGGCGCGTCCGTTCCTCGCCGATGCGCACTGGGTCAATAAAGCAGAAAAAGGCCAAGCCGATCGCATCAATACATGTATCGCCTGTAACCAAGCCTGTCTCGATCACACCTTTGAGAATAAACGCTCGACTTGCTTGGTCAATCCGCAAGCCTGTTATGAGACAGAGCTGGTCTATAAAAAGACCAAAAACCCACAAAAAGTCGCGGTCGTCGGGGGCGGGGTCGCGGGCATGTCAGCCGCTCATGTGGCAGCGCTACGCGGCCATGATGTCACGCTATTTGAAGCTAAAGATATCTTGGGTGGTCAATTTAACTATGCCAAAGTCATCCCGGGTAAAGAAGAGTTCTTTGAGACCATTCGCTACTACATCAATGAGCTTGAGCACTTAGGTGTGGAGATCAAACTTAACACCAAAGTTGATAAAGCCATGCTAAATGACGGCAAATTCCAGCACGTCATTGTCGCTACTGGGGTGGTGCCAAAGAGTTTAGAGGGTAAGCTTGAAGGCGCAGATTTGCCGCAAGTTATTAGCTACGCAGAGCTATTATCAGGGGAGAAATCAGTCGGCGATACGGTAGCAGTCATCGGTGCTGGCGGTGTTGGCTTCGATGTTAGTGAATACCTAACCGCGCGTCATGGTCAACCGCTGCATGAGCTAGGACCTGACACTTTAAAGGATCCAAGCTATCGCCCAGAGCCGCAGTCTATCGAGGAGTGGCGCGAGGAGTGGGGCGTGACTGATGATACCAATTATCAAACGGACGGCGGTCTGATTAAACCTGATGCAATTACCCCCATTCGCCAAGTGTATCTGATGCAGCGTACTAAAGGCCGCTTGGGCGCAGGACTCAATAAAACCTCAGGCTGGGTACACCGCGCGCATATCAAGTCACACGGCGTCATCCAAGTGGCGGGCGTGCAGTACGAAAAAATCACTAATGAAGGCATTTGGGTGACTAATCCGCAAGGCCAAAGCCAGCTGCTCCGTGTCGATAGCGTGGTAGTCTGCGCCGGTCAAGAGTCAGTCGTTGAGCTGATGCCAAACGTCGGTGACGCACCAGACGCGCAATATCATCTGATTGGTGGGGCAAAACTGGCCGCTGAGCTAGATGCCAAACGAGCCATTCGTGATGGAGCAGAGGTTGCGGTGCAGATTTAGGCTTTGATTTAAAGTTTTAGTATAAAATTATCAGACGGTAGGGGAGCAATTTCCTGCCGTCTGCTTGTATCTGCCTGGCTGATGGCGTGCGGACTAAACTGTCTAGTGACGTTCCTGTTACCTCGATACCGCCTCTAGCCAGAGTCCGCAACGCCATCATCTGTGACAGGATACCGCGTCCGTCAGGGCTAGCGGCGAGATCTTTTTCTTGCAGGTGTTAGTCGTAGTCAGAAAATGTAGGGTGGGTTAGCGACAGCGTAACCCGCTAAATCCATGGTTCAAATATTTAACGGTGGGTTACGTTTCCTCTTCACTCTCTACGAGAGCTTGAAAAAACTAACCCACCCTACGCCGTTATATAAATCTTATTTACCTTTCACCAAACTTAATATCCTTGTAATCATTACCTACCCAATCCAAATCATAAACCATAGCAAGCGTAGGCTGGGCTTTTAGCTCAGCCTACGATCAATCATATTAGCCAAAATAATTATCTTTCAAAACACCCTATCCATGCTACATTGAATCTTACCCGCGATACTCAACCGCACCCATGACGATGCCATAAAAAAGGATTTTATAGTGGTATCCACGCGCTTTACAAAAGATCTCAGCTTCGATAGGCCTGCGCGGCCTAGTTGTCGCCTCTCGCCAATCATTAAGCCCCACGCGATCGTCTGCTCACCAGATCAATACCCTTAGGGAGTTTTATCATGATACTCAAAGTTAACGTCAAACTCCATTATCGGCTCTCCGCGCCTATGGCTCTTTTGCTGCAGATCGAAGCCGCCGATCTTGTAGATCAGCGGGTGCGTTCGTCCGAGATTTGGACATCAGACGTTGCGCATTTTTCACGGGTTGGGGCCGATGAGGGCATAGGAGAGCGAATTTGGATCCGCACTGAGGGAGATTTTAGTTGCACTTACACTGCACAAATCACCGTTGACCGTCCTGTCTTGGACCTATCGACACTGCCCGAAGTGCCCCTCCATCTTTTGCCCGGAGAGACGATCAAGTATTTGATGCCGTCTCGCTATTGTCCGTCAGACCAGTTTCAAGCCTTTGTGGACGCCGAGTTTGGCGATCTTGCAGGCGGCGCACGCATTGCCGCGATGCGCAATTGGATCGAGTCAGCGTTTAGCTATGTACCTGGATCGAGCCATGCACAAACCACCGCGCTCGACAGCTTTGTTCAACGTCAGGGCGTATGCCGCGACTTTGCGCATGTTCTTGTATCCCTAGCACGCGCGTCGTCGATACCAGCTAGGTTCGCAAGCGTTTATGCGCCTGAGGTGACGCCGCAAGACTTTCATGCTGTAGCTGAGGTTTATCTGGGTGGGAGCTGGCATCTTATTGATCCGACTGGCATGGCAGATGCCGATACGATGGCTCGCATCGGTGTTGGAGCCGACGCGTCCAGCGTTGCATTCTTATCTGCGTTCGGATCTATGGAATTGATTAATCAATCGGTATCCGTGACCAGACAAGCTTAGGGGTCTGACTTTAAGTACGCGTAGGTTAGGCTTTTGGCCCAGCTCTATCTGTAATGAATAAACCAATTTATAACTATAAATTTATTTTGATTTGGCATAGAAAAAATGTTTTTAGTTTGTTTAACTCGTCGGTTCGCTGGGCTAAAACACAGCCTACGAATAATCGCGCTACTCAAGAAAACCCTCTGCCAAAACGCCCCTTTCATGCTAAATTAACTGCTACCAACGATACTCAATCGCATCCCTCACTCATGCCATAAAAAAAGGATTTTATAATGGTCGTGTTAAAGACCCTGTTTAAATGGATTGTTTTACCAATCATAGCGCTACTGATTATTATCAGCTTAGGTCTAGTAGTGACGGGGAATGCCTATATCTTTCGTGGTTTGCAGCTGACTTACCTTAAAGGTGAAGCCACAGCCAATATCGATGATTATATCGATTTTGATAATCGCACCATTCGCGCCAGCGATCCTATCCTTTGGGAAAAAGACCCTAATTTCGGACAAGTCGCCCTCACATCAACCCTGCAAGGTGCCTTAGATACCGATGAGACGGTGGCCTTTGCAATTATCAAAGATGGCAAGCTAGTGTACGAAAACTATTGGCAAGGCTACGGTCCTGACTCGCATACCAATAGCTTTTCGATGGCAAAAACCGTCACCACCATGCTCTATCTCAAAGCGGTAGAAGACGGCTATATCGGTAGTGTTAATGAGCCGATTACTAAATGGTTGCCAGAATACGCGGACAGCGAGTATGCACAGAATTGTACGCTAGCGGATTTCTCCGCGATGACTTCAGGCTACGACTGGACCGAGGATTATTACTTTCCGATTAACCCAACCGCCGAGTCCTATTACGGTCATGATTTGGTCAAACAAATGGTCAATCGTGACTTCGTTGAGTCATGCGGTGGTCAGTTTGAGTACTCATCAGGCGATACGCAGATGCTGGGTATTGCTTTATCAAGAGCGCTTGCGCCACAGGGTTATACGGTATCAAGCTATTTGCAAGAGAGGTTTTGGCAACCATTAAGCATGCAAGGCGATGGCTATTGGTCGCTTGATGGCGCTGAGAATATCGAAAAAGTCTATTGCTGTCTCAACGCTAGCGCTTTAGATTTTGCTAAGTTTGGACAACTGTTATTGAACGGTGGTGAATGGCAAGGTGAGCAACTGCTCAGCAAAGAGCATGTTGAGTTTATGGTTACGCCAAATACAGATGCTTTTCCAGACGGTTATGCGCCAGTATATGGACACTCAGTGTGGACCGATATGGACAGTCCGATACCTTATTACGCGATGCTGGGACATTTAGGGCAGCGAGTGTTAGTGCTACCAGAAGAGAACGCGATTATCGTCAGATTAGGTAAGCAGAAGGGTTTACCTGTGCCAGTAGCAGGCTTTCATTTAGAGCCTGATTTGGGTCAGTATGTGACTGAGGTTAAGGCCGTTTTGGATAGCTTAGAATAAAATAGTAGCGGTTGTAAGACTGTACCTTGCTTACAACCGCAAAGCCTTAACCCTCCATCTCACCAAGCAACCACTCAGACACATCATCAACTTGCGTCGCCAACTCAGCATGCGCTTTAGCTAGCTTGCCAAGCTTGGCCTTTACCTCATTACGATTATATTTAATATCGGTTAAAGTCTCTTTTAATAGCTCAATTAATTCCACATTTAGCGCATCCGAGAAGATAACCACCTCAGTGATCACCGCCTGCTGCACGTCCATATGCAAATCAATAATACCCCAATCAAAACGGGTTTCTATATGATGATTAAACTGCGGCGTCTTGCCAAAGCGCCAGTCCCAATCGGCCATTTGCTGATAGTATTTATCTAGCGCTGGCTGCTTGGCGAGACTGGCTTCATCTAATTCTTCGACTGGTGCAGTAGCGTCATAATACTCACAAAAGGCCTCGATAATCGCTTCAGATAGGACCTCATGATTGATGTCTGCATTAAAATCAACGAGATTGGCCACACGCGAGCGCACAGATTTGATGCCTTTGGCTTGCAGCTTAAGCGGATGTGGATTGAGATAATCACCGAGCTTTTGCATATTGGCATCGACCAGTAACGTCCCGTGGTGAAAGCTGCGGTCAAGCGCGTGTTTAAAGGCGCTGCCTGATATTTTCTTATCGCCGACTTGCATATCATTACGTCCCGACTGCTCAGCGTTGATACCGAGTTTTTTTAGGGCATTAACGATGATGGTAAAGTTGGCATCTTGATCGTAGTCTTCTTTAGGCGATAAAAAGGTAAAGTTGGTATTGCCCAAATCATGAAACACCGCGCCGCCGCCACTTTGCCGCCGCGCCAAAAACACTCCATCTTCTTCCATCTTATCGATTTTGCATTCTACCCACGGATTTTGCGAGCGGCCAATAACCACCGTCTCGCTGTTGCGCCATAAGAACAGCGTATGCGAGTCAGGGTCAAGGGTATTAAATATCCAGTCTTCGGTGGCAAGGTTAAACCAAGGGTTGGTTACGGCAGATTTTAGGATGCGTAGTTTCATTGGGTGTCCTTTTCTAGAATGGTTTTAAGTATTATCAATAATGCACGTATTGCATAGTGTTTCATACATTGATATTTACTCGTATAGAGTTGTAGGCAAGATAAAATTGGAAAAATATCCCTAATATACTTTCTAAGTAGTGTCGAACGACAACTAGTGACGTATAGGAGTTCCAGGTATTTGTATCTTAGAAAATTATTAAATAATATTACGTTAAGATTGTTTAGTTCAAGTTTAAGAAAAATAAAGATTTAGGCTCAACATATATTGATAAATTCGTAGTGATAATAGGTATAATAGAGTACTTTTTTGTATTTTAAGGCTTTATAAAGGATGTCTGATCCAGAGAACGATTCTTTTATCGTAAGAACTGCTAGATGGTTAGAGAGTCATTTATTAGAGTTTTTTAAAACTATTGAAGGTCTAGTACTTTTTCTAATAGGTATTGTCTTCACACCTTCAGTTGGCTCTTTTATACAAATCATAAGAGATGATAGTATCCCATACAGTAAGGTTTTAGAAAATAAAGCCTTCTATATCTTATTTCTTATTTTACCTTTATATGTGTTATTCATATATAAGAGCAAGAGGAAGAGGGACAGAGAAGTTGCCGAAACTAAGGTATTAATTAATGAAAGAACAAGGCTTAATCTTGATATTGAAAAGAAAGATAAAGAATTAAGTGAAATAAAACAGAATCTTAATGATGCTCAAGAAGCGATAACTGACTTAAAAACACAGCATTTATCCGAATCAAGAGAGGTAACTTCAAGGTTTCTAGCTTTTTTATCTAAAAAGCTAGAGTTTACACCTAGTGAAAGAATTTCGCTTTATATGCTTATAAGCGTAGATAGCAATATAGATGAACAAGATTTCTTACATATTTTCGGCAGATATAGTGTTAATGTGAACTATAACAAGACCAATAGGTTGAGATTCCCAAAAGATGAGGGTGTTATTGGCAGAGCTTTTGTAAGTAGTGATACTAATACTAGTACTATACATTTGAGTGGCAATAATGGTGAATATCTAAAAGAGACTAAGGCTCTTGGAATTAATATGGAGGTTGCAAGAAGGTTTAACATGCAAAGTAGAAGCTTCTATCCTTATATGATTACTAAGAACTTAGGCGATCGTATCGGGGTGCTCCTGTGCGAAAGTACTACTGTTCATAAGCAGTTTGATTTAGCTGAAATAAATCGTATCTTGAGCGAACACGATAGTATTATTTTGGAACTCCTAGATTATAATCACGCTATTTTGAATAAAACCATAATAAGTGAGGACAAGATATGAATATAATTAGTAATTTAATAAAATATATTTGTGTTGTTTATCCACACTCAAACGAGTTATCTAATGCTAGATTAACTAAATTAATCTATTTAACCGACTGGGAGTCTGTCAGGATTACAGGCAGTCAAATTACGAATATAAAATGGTATTTCGATAATTATGGACCTTTTGTACGTGATGTTTACGATATTGCATATAGAGATCCTTATATTGGTATAGTTGAAACACAAACAATATATGGTACTCCAAAGATAATATTTCAGTACCTTGGTGACAAACCAGCTTTAGAGCCTCATGTCAAAGAAATTATAGATTCTGTAATTCGAGATACTAAAGGAATGTACTGGAATGGGTTTATTGAATATGTTTATTCAACCCCTCCTATAGTTAAATCAAATAGATATACTTATTTAGACCTTATAGAGTTCAGATGAGTAGATTCAAGTTGCTAACAAAATTACTCCATCAAATTCAAAACCCGAAAAAACGCTCCTAAAGAGCGTTTTTTATCTAACCAACTTCCAACACCCTAACCAAAATCTTCCTTCAAAATAGCCGTCATATTTCGCTCAGCAAGTCCGGTGATAAATACATACGGATTAACGCCAGCACTACCCGGGATTAACGCGCCGTCTTGCACATAGATGTTGCTGTGCCCTTTGACGCGGCCAACCTCATCAGTTGCCTTGCCAAGCACGCAGCCGCCAAGCGGATGATAGCAAAAGTCATCGCCGAAGCCTTTGGTAAATAGTAGGCTAGAGGTCGCGCCGCCGTTTACTTTAGCGAGCTTTTCGATCAGCTCTTTAGCAGCATTTACCGAATACTGATTTTGTTCGCGTTTCCAGTTGAGTTTGACGGTTTGTGAATCTTTATCGTAGTAATAATTACCGCGCTCTGGGTTGTCTGTGATGGCAAGATACAGCGTCGTCCACGTCTCAAGCCCTAGCGGCAATGGCGCAAGTTCGGCAAAGATTTTGTACTTGGAGCCGTCTCTGTCACCGTCCCACATATTTATGCCTTTTACCGGAATAGTAGACTGAGTCGTGCCTGCCGCGTGAACGAAATTGCGCCCGGTCATGATATTACCGTTTGGTCCCCAATATTGGCCGATGTGCTTGTTGAGATTATTCAGCTTACCCTTAGCTTGGCTTTTGAGCAGTAGCTCTGAGGTACCCGTACTGCCTGCATTGAGGAACAGCTTATCGCAAGTGTAATGCTCAATGTTATCGACGCCGCCCGTAGTGTTTAGGACATGGACTTCTAGACGCAATTGGTCGCCCGCGAGCGCTTGGATGCTATTGACTTTGCGTAAGGTTCTGACCGAAACATTGCCCGTGGCTTCCGCGTCTTTTAGATAAGTTAGATCAAGTGAGAACTTGCCGGCGTTATTGCCATAGATGACTTCGCCGCCTAATCCCGATTTATAGACTTCGCCGCGAGCTTCTTTTTGCATATAATCAAAGTCATAGCTATTGCCAAAGAACTCAGTTTTGAGGCCGGCTCGCTCCGCTTGGCGTTCAGCGGCGCGGGTGAATTCGTAGTGCTCAGATTGATTAAAAAATGACTCGGGGATTTGGCTGACTTTTAATTCTTTCATCGCGCGCGGAAAGTAAGTGTTGTACATCTCATCACTATCAATCCACGGAAAGACGGCTTCAAAGTGCGAGCGTCTAGGGGCAATAGCAATCGCGCCGTTGACGATAGAGCCGCCGCCATAAGCGCGTCCGGCAAAAACTTTCATCTCGTCATACTCGATCAAATCTAATACGCCCGGATATTTCTTAATAGGAATGGGAATGGGGATAGGGGCGTTTGGCATATTGCGAAACCAGCTAGAGCGTTTATCAGCGGTTATCATCTTACAAAAAGTGTCGTGCTTAGGCGTTCTATCCCAGCGCATGCCCATCTCAAGAATGAGGACTTTATGGCCTTGCTCGCTCAGTCTGAGTGCTGATACCGCGCCGCCGTAGCCGCTACCGACGATGATATTATTGAAGTGTCCGGCTTGAGTAATAGTGCTGGGTAGTTTTTGCTGTTTGACGAGGGTTTGGCAACCAATCATGGTAGCCGATGCACTGACTGTCGCGACCCCTAAGCCCATAGATTTGATAAATTTGCGTCTTTGCATGCGCGCTATAACCTTAAACGTTTGTTATGACGACGCTAGTCTAGCAAACTATTTTTTCTGTATTATGTCACTAACGCAATCCAAACTGTTTAGCATAAAGTGTCATCCTTTTACTAAAATCTCTAATTATTTGTATCTGTCATAGACAATAAAAAGCTGAACCTAAGCTCAGCCAGTTTTTATCACTGCAATCTTTTGGCTTTGCTAAAGATCATTAGGATTCAGAGCAAATCTCCCATTGAGATTTTTTGCTCAAGTAGCACTCTAAAACCTCTTTACCAGACTCTGCATAAGCTTGACTGACTACCTTTTTGCTAGATGGCGCGCGATATCTGATGACAGCTGGCTCATCATTGACAGTGGTCGTCCATCCGGTATGATTGCCATTATCATCATAATCGGCGCTATTTGAGGTTGCCATTTTCCCGAACCCTGGCAAAGTATAATCAATCTGTCTAAAAGCGTAGCTTGAAGATGCGCCTTCTGCTCCCTCATACTGGCAGGCGAGCTTTTTTTGTAATTTATCTTGCTTATAGATATAGCAAGTCGTGTCGCCCGAAAGTTGTCCTACTCCGCAGAAACCAGCTGTTGCTACTGATATAGCACCCAAGAATAAAGCTATTTTCTTAACGATCATTGGTAATCCTCAAATTATTATCAACAAAAGTCGTTATACTATTTTAGTAGACAAGTTTTTGCAAATTAAATCTTTGGTTTTTCTGTCATTGACTTACCGCACCCCAAAATTCTGAAAGACCTCTAATGCCTGAGTATCATAAATAGCTTCGTCTACTAATTGGTTAATGATGTAGCCAGCCCGATACGCTCCTAAGCCCAAATCACCTGCACCAACGCCATGACTATGAGTTTCTTTATTCTGCACAAAAATCTTGCCGCTTTTGCTATTGTTGTTATAACTTAAAGTATAATCACGATTGATAACGGCTTGACCGTTTGCGCCGTGTTCGATATCAGGCAATAGCTCAGCTAAGCAGTCTGGTAATAAATCGCTATAACCAGTCCCTGCAATTACGCAGTCATATTCAACACTAAATCTCTGGTCTTGTTCATGCTGCTGGAGTGTCAAATTTACCTTATTATCAGCCTGTAGCTCTGCATAGAGCAGCGCACAATTCGCTATAATCTGTGAGTGTAGCGCTTGGTCGCCGATACTACGCTCATAAAGCTTGTGATAAATGTCGCGAATAGTCTTAAAACTAATACCTTTATGCAATAGATCCTGCTTAGCAACGACTTTATTTTTGGTTTCTACATCAAGGGCATGAAAATAGTCAATATAGGCGGGACTAAAATGCTCAAGCCCTAAAGGCGCATATTCCATTGGGAAAAACCCTGCCGAACGCGTCACCCAATCTAATTGAAATCTAGGCTGCTGCTCAGCATCAAGTTGTTGTTCAAACAAGGCTCGATAAACCTCTGCTGCGGACTGACCCGAACCTATAACCATTACTTTAGCCAGTCCCTTATTAGGCTTAATGGCGTCAAGGTCAAAATGGTTGGCATAGTCTGCGGTATGCATACAACGCTGCGGTGCTTGGGCAGCTAGCTTTTGTAAGTAAGAGGGCAAAATAGGCTTGGAGCCAGTACCTATGACTATGTTTTTTGCTTGATAAGTCTTGTTTTTGCCTTCTTCACAAACTGTTATCACAAAGCCTTTATTGTTTTTTGAATGACCACTTTGGAGTTCATTGTTTTGTAAATCATTGCTTTTTATAGGTGTTATACGTATCACTTTTGCATCAAATACTAAGCTGTCCAATTGACTGGCGACCCACTGACAATAGTGATTGTATTCTTGCCGATAAATCTCAAAATCTTCCAAAAAATAAAATTTTAATAGCCGATGATGAGTATGCAGATAATTCAAAAAGGTATAACGACTAGTAGGATCAATAAGTGTCACTAGATCCGCCATAAAAGGCACTTGCAAAGTCGTATGAGGTAAAATCATACTTTTGTGCCAGCTAAACTGCTCTTTTTGTTCGAAAAATAGACCTTTAATCGAGGGCTGCTTAGTCAGTAAAGTTGCCAAACTCAGATTAAAAGGGCCTAGACCAATACCAATAATATCTAGCATCAAATCCCTCTACTTATTGCTATTTAGTTAGGACGTGTTGACCATTTATAAGTCGGCTCTACTGATAGTTAAAATCGTTCCAGACAAAGGGCGATTTGACGATAATACCGATGCCTTAGCTAGAATTGCTATATAGTGTGAGGCGATTTTAGCATCAGCCTGAAAGGACAGAACTCTTTTTTGCCGCTACTTTGCTAAAAAATAGTTTCCGTCAGTGCCATGGTCGAATATTCAACACGTCCTAGTAATTATCGACAGTTATTAATGATAATTTATACCAAAGCTAAAACAAAACGAGCGATTTTATGTACATAGATTGTGTCTTTTTTAGCGCTCTAAAATCATATCGGTTAGCGTCTAGGTATGTTCAATGTAATAAAGCTTTACTCTACTCCTTGCTTGTTAGCTGTTTACCAATATCAGGCAATAATTCATCAATGTGATGCTGACTAAATACCTTCGCCCCACGTGACACTGTCGCAATACCCACTCCAAGCTGCGCGCTAATCTCTCTTTGCGTGATGCCTTGTTGTAGTAGCGCAAATATTCTTAAACGATTGGCAAGCTCGGTTTGCTCTTTTTCGGTCAATAGCGCGGCAAATATCTCTGATAACTGTGCTTTATCGTCAGTGTGAGTCAGTAACCCAAGTAAATAGTCATAAGCATTGTCATAAGCACTGTTATTAGCATTGTCATTAGCGTCGTCGTGAATGCTATCCGCGTGATTCTCTGTTTTTGGCATATTGATACTCTTCTAGTTTTTTTTAAAATATAAAAATTAAGGCGATATAGCTCTAAGTTTTTTGAATTAAGGCTTCTTCAACCCTTGACCTAAAATAACAGTTGGCTTAAACTCTGTTTCAATGTACTAGAACATGATAATAGGTTTATTATAGCTGATAAAAAGCCTATTTAAAGGGCTATTTAAAGGCTCATAAACATCCGATTAAATGATAACTAGCGATAATTGACCCGTTAGCCATAATTAACACAGACAGCAAGGATTACTCATGACAGCGACAACGATTGACACCACTAGCGATACTTATGGATTGCACGACTCCATTTTGCCTAATATTGACGGCTTATATGGCGAGTTTGGCGGCAAAATTGAACATCCAGAGCTGGCAAAGGCGATGACAGAGATTGAGCAAGGCTTTCGAGAGATTATCAAAGATGAGGGTTTTATCACCGAGATGAGCCGCTTGCGCAAGACTTATGTCGGCAGACCCAGTCCGATATTTCATGCCAGACGTTTAAGCGCGCATTGCGGCGGCGCGCAGATTTATTTTAAGCGTGAAGATCTCAATCACACCGGCGCGCACAAGATCAATCACTGCTTAGGTGAAGTACTGCTAGCCAAAAAACTAGGCAAAACCAAAGTCATCGCGGAGACGGGCGCAGGACAACATGGCGTGGCACTAGCAACAGCAGCAGCACTGATGGGCCTTGAGTGTGAGATCCACATGGGCGTGGTCGATATCGAAAAGGAGTATCCCAATGTTAGCCGGATGAAAATATTAGGTGCGAATATAGTCCCAGTAACGCGCGGGGCGGGCACGTTAAAAGAGGCGGTCGATAGTGCTTTTGAGACTTATCTAAATGAATTGGATACCAGTCTATTTGCCATAGGATCCGCGCTTGGGCCCGCGCCTTATCCTGAAATCGTTAGCTACTTTCAGTCGGTAGTTGGACGCGAAGCAAGAGCGCAGTTTTTAGAAGAGACTGGTAAATTGCCTAATAAAGTTGTTGCTTGTGTTGGTGGCGGCTCTAACGCTATTGGTATTTTTAGCGGCTTTTTAGGCGATAAGGAAGTCGAAAAAGTCGGTGTGGAGCCCGCAGGCGAGGGACTCGATACCCCAAATCATGCCGCAACCATGACTTTGGGCGTAAAAGGCGCGCTGCATGGCTTTAAGTGCTATGTGCTACTCGATGAAAACGGTGAGCCTGCGCCTGTGCATTCCATTGCTTCAGGGCTTGATTATCCAGGTGTTGGCCCGCAGCATTCGTTACTGCGCGATATGAATTTGGCCACTTATGAGTCAGCGACCGATAGCGAGTGTTTGGAGGCTTTTATGGCGCTATCGCGTTTTGAGGGCATTATTCCAGCGTTAGAAACCGCTCATGCGATTGCTTATGCGATGCGAGTCGCCAAAGATATGTCGCCTGATGAGACCATATTGGTCAACTTATCAGGACGCGGTGATAAGGATATTGATTTTATTTTGGATAAGGTCGATTTATAGCTTAAGTTTGCATTAAAGCTTGTAAACTAGCCGTTACTGTCAATTAAGACCTTCTATAATGATAAATTGAAGCGGAAAGGTAATGATGTCAAAAGCTTTGGCGAGGGGCATCAGCGCTGTTAGTTTTTTTTCCTCAATGTTGGCTTTATTGGGCTGGTAGTTATAGAATTTGACGGTGATCGGTTGGCTAAAGCGATAGGGTAAAGCGTCAATATTTTGGACAGCTGGCGCAACGGTAACGGGCAGTCGCCATAGGTGTTTTGTGCAGCGGGTCATCCCTTTTGCAAAGCCATCATGGCAGGTAAAGTCGAATGCCTCAAGATTTGTCGTCTCGTCTGTAGCTAGCAGATGCGTTGGTTTTTCGAACCATAATATAGTGGCAATACAGCCTTGTGCTGAGAGGCAGCCTTGCTCGCCTATTCTTATTCTAAAATAAGACGCATTAAATGCTGGCATAGGTTTGAAAGAAAAGTAAGCCAAATCGACTTGGTCCAAAATATCAGTCAACTCACTGTCTTTATTGTTACTTTGTACTAAGTAGCTGCGCTTCTCTCCGGCAAACACTAGCGCATGATCGATACCTTCGATAGGCGAGCTGGGCTTGCCAATAGCAATGAGGCTATCTGTAAAGCGCTCATCGGCCACCCATTTTTCGTCTTCTTGCTTCATCAGCTGATAATCGAGTTTTTCTGTCGCGATACAGCTGCTTAGCCCTGATGCTAGTCCTAAACCCAAAGCGGCAGCTAACCCTATTTTTGGGCAAAATTTCAGCACTATATTGTTCTCCGCTTTATCTCGCTTAATAGTCATAATCCACACAAACGATACCGCTTAAGCAGTCGCGGCTTTTATTGTTGTCCCATGGCGAAGGTATCGGTAAGGCCTGATTAAGCTGATAGCGAGGCACGGCCCAGTCAGATGTCTCATAGCCCTCGTCATCCACTTTAGGAACGGGATAGGCTTGGTGACGTTTGCTATTTGGCATTGCCATAAATTCAAGCAAAGTGCGCGCATCTTTTGCCAAGATACTATTTGCTAAGATACTATTTGAGCCTTTGGCTAGTTTTTCTATGGCTTGCTGGTATTTCGGCTCTATAAATTTAGTAACCTCATCATTAGTCCACTGCGTATTATTTGAGCCGAAAAACAGCGCATGACGATATAGCGTCAATAAAAATTTGGCATCCTTAATAAAATGGCTTTCAGGATAACGCTGAATATAATCTTGCCAAAACTGGGCGCGTGCAATGACTTCATCAAAAGGCACAGCAATTGCGGCATCATTCCAAAAGATATCTTGATTATCCTTGGCCATACGTTCGATAAAAGCTTGTTGGTCTTTGGGTAGATACGGAGTAAAAATATCAGCCATTTGTTGTAAATCATGGTGAAAGACAAAGATGCCTTCACCTACGTACAGTATGCTGACGTCTGCTTTACTCTCAGCTAAGCCGACAAGATAACGCACACGCGGCCTTAGCTGCTTTAACTGCGCGACGCTGGCTTTTTTGCCTTGCTCTAAAGTCTCCACTATGTCGTAAAACGCTTCATCATCCATATAAAGATCGGTGCCCAAAAAGCGGTTGTACATCGCTTGATATTGGTTTAACCAGGTCAATACCTCGGTGTTGAGCGCGCTTGGCAAGCAAGCCTTTACTTGCCGCTGAACCGCGTGAATATCTTCGATACGACTTTTATTATCTATGGCCTGCATGGTGTCACTAAGCTTAGTACAAATCAGCTGATCTCTGAGTTTACCCTCCGACAATTCTATTATAGAGCTCGTCAGCTCCTTTGCCGTTTTTGCCTCTACCAAAGCTTGAGTCGTAGTATTTTTCACAGCTTGCGACGAGGCTGCGGTATTTGAGGTATCCGTTTTGTCTGACGGAGGCTGGCAAGCCGATAATAGCAGTAAATTGGCCATTATTATCAAAGACAGGAGCTTTTTTTGCATAGATCTTTACTCATCAGACGATTTAGTTTTGATATCTTAATATACCCCTAAGCTTTATTACATAATATTTTTATAATTTCAAAACTAGTGAGATTCGCTGTTTTCGTTTGTAACGATAGATTGAATAATGAGCACTTTGCCCTATAAAGAAAATGATTCAGTGAAAAATCCAATCTATCTAGTTTTTCACAATGACTCTTTTTTCACTATAACTTTCACTTAATAACAATAAGTAAGGCTTTTTATGGCACACGATAATTTATTTGAACCGGTCCAAATGGGCAAGCAAACGCTAAAAAACCGTATTATTATGGCACCGCTCACGCGTTTGCGGGCGGTAGAGCCAGGCGATGTACCGACGGCATTGGCAGGCGAGTATTATGCGCAGCGCGCTAGTGCTGGATTGGTTATTACCGAGGCCACACAAGTGTCTTTTCAGGCCAAAGGTTATGCAGGCGCGCCGGGTATTCATACCGAAGATCAAGCTGTTGCTTGGAAAGCTATTGTTGATAATGTCCATGCTAAAGGCGGCAAAATTGTGGTACAGCTTTGGCATACTGGCCTAGTCGCCCATGATAGCGTACAGCCTGATGGCAAAGCGCCTATCTCCGCCTCCGATGTCGCAGTAGGGGCTCGTACTTCATTGCGTGATAGTAATAATCAAGCCATTCGCGTTGAGGCCACGCCGCCGCGTCCGGCTAGTCTTGATGAGATCAAGCAAGTGATTAAAGACTTTGCCGAGGCCACTAAGCTTGCTCGTCAAGTGGGCTTTGATGGGGTTGAGATTCATGGTGCTCATGGCTATCTCTTACATCAGTTTTGGGTGGAGCAGACCAATAAGCGTGATGATGAATATGGCGGCAGTAAAGAAAATCGCGCCCGTCTAACTCTCGATGTCGTTGATGCGTGTGTTGAGGCTTGGGATAGCGATCATGTCGGTATTCGTATTTCACCGCAAGGCACTTTTAACGCGGTTGAGGCCGGTTATGATGAAGACGATAATATCTGGCTGATTGAGCAACTCAATAAGCGCAGCCTTATGTATCTGCATTTATCAGAGCCTGATTGGGCGGGCGGTACACCATATACAGATAGTTTCCGCCAGCGCATTCGTGATGCTTTTGACAATATGATTATTGCCGCTGGTGGTTATACTGCTGAAAAAGCGGAACGCAATGTGCGCGAAGGCTATATCGATGCCGTTGCCTTTGGCCGTGATTACATCGCCAATCCTGATTTGGCTGAGCGTATTCGTGAAGATAAACCACTCAATGAGCAGCATCCGCAGACTTTTTATGGCGGCGGTGCCGAGGGTTACACCGATTATCCTTATTTGGATAAAAAACAGGCTTAATAAGTTAAGTCTGCTCTAAAAGATGTTATAAAACTAAAAGCCGCGCTACTTATAATAGGTAGTGCGGCTTTTTTGCTTATTGCAGATCAATAGTAACCATAAGTTTTTAGAGTCAAACCACCTCACCGCAAACAAAACCGCTCGCCCATGCCCACTGAAAATTATAACCGCCAAGCCAGCCTGTCACATCAAGTACTTCACCGATGAAATACAAGCCATTTTGTAATTTACTCTCCATAGTTTTGGAGGAGACCTCGTCGGTATTGACGCCGCCACGAGTCACCTCAGCGGTACGATAGCCCTCAGTACCAGAGGGTTTGAGCTGCCAGCCGTTAATCGCTTGGCCAATCTGTATTAATCGCTCATCTTTAATATTGGCAAGTTCAGTATCTTTGACCTCATCCCATAAAGTAGCTTGTAGCGCTGCCAGTAGTTTTTTAGGAAGCTGATTACCCGTATTCTCTGCTAATACCGTACGAATGAGTTGCTTAGGATGTGATTTTTTAAAATCTAATAACAGCGCAGTAACGTCACTATCAGGTAGTAAATTAATCTCAATAGTTTCACCTGTTTGCCAATAGTTGGAGAGCTGCAGCATGGCTGGGCCAGATAGGCCGCGATGAGTAAAGAGCAGCGGCAGCTTAAAGGATTTGCGAGTATTACTAGCGACCACGGGCAGGCTAATACCAGATAACGCACGCAATAATTCACCAGTTTTATCGGTAAAGGTAAAAGGCACTAAGCTGGGATCGGTAGTTAATAACTGATGACCGAACTGCTGGGCAAGCTCATACCCCAGACCACTTGCGCCCATCGTTGGAATAGAGAGTCCACCGGTAGCCACGACTAAAGACTCGCTGTTATAAATGGTTTGCGTAGGGTTTTGCTTATTAGCGTCTGCTGTTAGCTCTTTTTTACTGAGCTTTTTAGTGGTAGTTACGATAAAGCGTTTATTTTCATCACCTTCATTAACTGCAATGTTGTCAATCTGAGTATTGAGCCGCACCTGCACACCGACCGCAGCGCATTCATCGAGTAGCATCGTCACGATATCTTGCGCCGACTCATCACAAAATAGCTGACCATGTTCGCGCTCATGATAAGCAATCTTATGCTGCTCTACCATAGCGATAAACTCCCAGCTCGGATAACGGCTCAAAGCTGATTTACAAAAGTGCTCGTTAGCCCCAATGAAGTGCTCAGGCTCGACAAAGTAGTTGGTAAAGTTACAGCGCCCGCCGCCTGACATCAGGATTTTTTTGCCCGCTTTATTAGCATGATCTAACACCAACACGCGGCGACCACGACGACCCGCTGTTAGCGCGCAGTACAGTCCTGACGCTCCTGCCCCGATAATAATAACGTCAAATTGGTTTTGAGAGGGCTTATGATTATGTAGCATAACAGATTCGCTTATAAATAAGAGCTGGTGATAAAAATGGCTTATTATAGAAGAAGTTAGCTTAGGCATGTTGAACATTCACATTATATTGAACGCACTTCGCTCACATAATTGCTAGAGATAAAATATTTATTGTTTTGAGTGTACGCTAGTATAGTAAAGGGGTTAATAGTAACGGTTGCAGTCTTGCATAGCCAAAGCTTATTTGCCAAACTAGCAAGCGGGCATTTAACTTTTTTTGATAAATACCAGCAAAAAACATCGAATATTAAGGAAGATGACAATATGGGCTACGAAGATGGTCATAGTTTATCAATTATTATAAATGACCTTTATAAGGCTAATAATTAAAAAAGGAATAGCACTATGACGCAGAATTCTTTTCCTATTGCAGCTGAGTTTCTCGCCACTGCCAACACTAGCGCTGAACACTACAGCGAGGAATATCAGCGCTCCATCGCCTCGTCTGAAGCCAATGACGACTATTGGGCAAAACGCGCGGAAGCTATCGATTGGATTACTAAGCCTACCAAGATTAGCGATGTCAGCTACGATTTAAATGATTTTCGCATTAAATGGTTTGAGGATGGTCAGCTTAATATTTCGGTCAATTGTCTGGATCGCCACCTAAAGACCAATCCCTACAAGCCCGCCATTATTTGGGAAGGCGATCATCCAGCGCTACATAAAATCATCTCTTTTAAGGAGCTGCATAGCGAGGTGTGTCGTTTAGGTAATGCTATGCGTGATTTGGGCATAAAAAAAGGCGACCGCGTGACTCTTTATATGCCTATGGTTCCTGAGGCTATGGTCGCTATGCTAGCCTGCGCGCGTATTGGCGCGGTGCATTCAGTGGTGTTTGGTGGTTTTTCAGCCGATAGTTTGAGCAGTCGTATAGTCGATAGCCAGTCCAAATTGGTGATTACCGCAGATGAAGGGCTGCGTGGTAACAGACGCTCCGCGCTCAAAGTAAACGTCGATCGTGCTTTGGATGTTGAGGGCACACAGTGTGTTGAAAACGTCATTGTGGTACACCGTACTGGTAACTCAGTCCCGATGAGTGGCCGACGCGATCACTGGTATCACAGTTTGATTGCGGCACAAAGCGAGCAGTGCGAGCCGGAGGTTATGAATAGCGAGGATCCGCTATTTTTATTATATACTTCCGGCTCAACCGGTAAGCCTAAAGGTGTGGTGCATACGACGGGCGGCTATATCACTTACGCGCTATCAACTTTTTGTGATGTCTTCGATATAAAGGATAATGATGTCTACTGGTGTACCGCTGATGTCGGCTGGATTACAGGGCATACTTACGCCACTTATGCGCCGCTCGCCAATGGTACGACTACGGTCTTGTTCGAGGGCGTACCAGAATATCCTACTTGGGCGCGAGTAGGGCAGATCATTGATAAGCATAGCGTCAGCGTTTTATACACCGCGCCTACTGCTATACGCTCAATGATGAAAGAGGGTAGTGAGTTTGTCAACGAGTCAAGTCGCGCAAGTTTGCGTTTACTTGGCACCGTTGGGGAACCGATCAACCCTGAAGCATGGGACTGGTACTATCATGTCGTTGGCGGTGGTCGTTGTCCTATCGTTGATACCTGGTGGCAAACAGAGACCGGCGGTATTTTACTCGCGCCTCTACCGGGCACTACCGTGCTAAAACCAGGGGCCGCTATGTATCCGCTATATGGTATCAAGCCTGCGGTTATGGAAGATGACTACGAGCTTGACGGTTCAGCTTCGGGTAATTTGGTAATTAGTAATAGCTGGCCGGGGCAAATGCGTACTATATATAATGATCATCAGCGCTTTTTGGATACCTATTTTACGGAGCATCCAGGCTATTATTTCACTGGTGATGGGGTACAGCGTGATGAAGATGGGCACTATTGGATAACCGGACGCGTCGATGATGTACTCAATGTCGCAGGACACAGGCTTGGCACCGCTGAGATTGAGAGTGCAGTAGATGAACATCCCTCAACTGTCGAGGCAGCGGTGGTAGGAATGCCGCATGAAATCCGTGGTATTGGTATTTGTGTTTTTGTGATTCTAAAATCTGGTGAAATCGGCAGTGAAGCGTTAAAAAATGAGCTAAATCGGCATGTGCGTAGCGAGATAGGCCCTATTGCTAATTTAGATGCAATCTTTATCGTAGACTCCTTGCCCAAGACTCGCTCTGGTAAAATCATGCGCCGTATCTTGCGTAATATCGCCGCTGGTCAATACGTGGGATTAGGCGACTTATCGACGCTAGCGGATAGCTCTGTAATTAATAAGCTGATAGAGGTGGTCAAAGCAGAACGCAGAGACTGCTTATAATTTGTTCTTTATCGACTATTTAGATGGCTTAGCGTATTAGTATTAAATCATAAAATATAACAAAAGTAGGTCATGCTGTTTTTTATGAGGATTATAAAAACTAGCATGGCTTTTTGTTGTACATTATTTATTAAGCTATCTCTTACTTATCTCTTATCTGTACCATTTAATAGGTGTACTTCTATAATGACTGATCCAAATGTGTCTCATAGTAATAACAAACATAGCGCAAGTTTAGCCGCTGCTTCAGCACAAAAAATAGCCATTATTGGTGGCGGTTTGAGTGGACTGTTTACCGCCACTTTGTTAGAGCAAGCTTTTGCTACAGCGCCAAAAAACTTGCAAATCACAATCTTTGAAAAATCACGCAGCGTTGGACGGTTAGCTACGCGTTATCGTACTGATAAGAGCACAGACAAAAACTGGCAATGGAGTTTTGGCGCTCAGTTCTTTACCGCTAAGTCGGAGAGCTTTAAGCAGTTTATCGCGCCAGATTTACACTCAGGATTACTACAGCCTTGGTTAGCAAAAGTGGTTAATTTAACAAGTGCTAGCGAGAGTGGTCAGTCGCCACAAATCGAGCCAAAAGAGCAGTGGGATAGCATTCATGCGCGCTACATTAGCACCCCAAAGATGACTAGCTGGGGCCGTAAGCTTGCTGATGACTTACAATTTACTACCATTAAATTCAAAACTCGTGTGGCGCCATTAGCTCAATATTCGCATTTACAGACAGATAAGCGAACCGAACTATTTGATGAAAAAGGTGAGAGCTTAGGGTTATTTGATTGGGTGATTTGCACCGCGCCCAATGGTCAAGCGGCCGAGCTGATGGCAGATAGTGGCTTTACTCAGCAAGGTAAGATCCTAAAACCTGAGATGCTAGCTTGCTATACGCTGATGCTTGGCTGGCAAGATGATGTAAAGCTGCCCGATAGCTTAAAGAGCCAAGCTAATGAGCCGGTATCAAACTGGGATGTTGCTTTTATTCAAGGATCCATTCTTGATAGAGTATTTATCGAGCACCATAAACCCAACCACGAGCAGCTACTGCCAAGCTTGACTATTCACGCAAATAATCAATGGTCACAGCAGCAGGTTGACCAAGATATTACCAAGATAACCGAGCAACTATTGGCAGAAGCAAAACAGTTGCTCAACTGGCGTGAGCAAACCGCGCCTACGCAGATAGATTGTCATCGTTGGCGCTATGCCTCGACGTTGACGCCATTAGATATCGAAGGGAATGAGCAGCCGTTAGGGATTTTGGTAGATAAAGACAAGCAGTGGCTGGTCAGTGGCGATTGGTGCGCTCAAGGTAATATCGAGAGCTGCTATCAAGTCGCCGAACAAACTGTTGGCGTTATTTTAGAGGCGGTTAGCACTAATTAATTTTTAAGAAGTGACTAACCAAAAAAAAGCCCATAGTGGAGGACTATGGACTGAGGAAAAGCGTCAATACCGCTAATAAAACTGAGGATATTATTTATTATAAAATATCAGTTATTAAGAGAGTACTGTCTAAGATAAGGACTATTGCTCTTAAATCAATTCATTATTACATCTGCTTACAACTGTGGGTGTACAACTGTATTTTTATACCTAGATGAACGTAAGGTGACTTAATAACCGCTGCTAAAGATTGCGAAACTGGGAGTAATAGCTATTTTGACCAGTTATTGAGCGATATAGTGCATTAATAGCGCTAATAACGCTGCGGCTACAGAGATATCATGACGTCAAGCGCGAAAAATGCTAAGCTTACGTCCATTATCATGTCTATATAAAACTGGTTTTGTCATGACCGAGAGTACAAATTTGCACGCTAAACCGCTGCCACCTACGCAGAATGAAAGAAGCATTTTTAATTTACCCAATAATCTGACGATTGCGCGTATTTTGATGATTCCGCTATTTGTGGCTATTGCTTACTGGCCGCCTGCGATGGGCATCGGTATGCCAGCGATTTCAGATAATGTTATCGCTCGGGTGGGCATGAGTGAGTTCAGCGATAGTTTATTGCGGCACTTACTACTGACTGGGGTGTTCATTATCGCGGCGATTACTGATTGGCTTGATGGTTACTTTGCGCGTAAGCTCAATGTGATGTCCGCTTTTGGGCGTTTTTTGGATCCAGTCGCTGATAAGCTAATGGTCGCGGCGGCGCTTATTATATTGGTGCAGTGGCACCCTAATATCATCATGGCAATAGCGGCGATTGTCATTATCTCACGTGAGATTGCGGTGTCCGCGCTGCGCGAATGGATGGCAGAGCTTGGCAATCGGACTAGCGTGGCTGTCTCTTATGTCGGTAAGCTAAAAACTACTTTTCAGATGATTGCCATCACTGTTTTATTATTAAACTGGGAGTCCCTAGAGCTAATTGGTTATGGGTTAATGGTGGCAGCGGTGGTGCTAACGCTTTGGTCGATGATGATTTATCTAAAAGCCGCTTGGCCATATCTAAAGCGTAGTGGCTAATCTTATTTTGTATAAGTACAAAAATGCCAGTCGCTTAACGTGACTGGCATTTTTTATTAAAATATATCAAGGTTACTATAATTCAAGCACTCATTTATAAAACCTTAAAGTTCAACCGAGAAATTCTCACCTAAGCCTTCCTCAATCTTTGTAGTGGTTACGGCAGCCGATCCGATTTTGACCATATTAGCAATGGCATTACCATTATCCCAATACTCTGCGCCGTGCGGCACTACTTTGATCAGCTGCACTTTTGGATCCTCTTTACCGTGCTCAAAAAAGGCGTTATAAACGGGCATCCAAAGCTCATCAAGCTTTTCTTTGTTCTCAACTAAATGCGCTTTACCAGTGACTGACAAGAACTTTTTATTATCATCACTGCTATAAGCTAAATTTACCTCGTCATTGACCTTGATATTATCGACCGTATCAGAAGGATTGTGACCGATTAGCCAAATCTCTTTAGCGCCAATGCTGGTCTCAACCGTATTCATCGGGCAGGCGTGCAAATGATTTTCACTGGTACGCGTCGTTAGCATAGTGTATTTGATATCTTTTACTAACGCTTGAATTTTATCCATTTTGTCTTGCTTACTCATAAGTGTCTTCCTTGTTATTAAGTTATTTATTACTAACAAGCTTATAGTGAAAAATTAAACTGCTCGCCTACGCCTTCAGCGGTTTCGCCATCTTGCACAGCCGCCGCTGCCATCTTGAACATATTGACCGTTGAGCTACCGCTGATCCAGCACTCTACACCATGTGGCACCACTTTGATCAGCTGCACGTTTGGATCTTCTTTACCGTGCTCAAAAAAGGCGTTGTCCATAGCTGACCATAACTCATCAAGCTTGGCTTTATCATCAGATAGCTCAGCATTGGCGCTCACTGAGACATAGTTTTTGGCGTCTTGACTAGAATAAGTTAGACCAACTTTTTTATTATTCTGAATATCCTTTACTACATCTGAGGTTTTATCACCGATAAACCAGATCTCTTTGGCACCGATACTAGTCTCAGTGGTAGTCATTGGCCACGCGTGAAGATCACCATCTTTGTTGACAGTGGTCATCATGGCAAATTTCACGTCTTTAACAATCTCTTGTACTCTATCGATTTTATCTTGCTTACTCATAGTGTTATCCTTTTTTGGTTAAAATTATTTTTATTCATTATGGGGGTTAACGCTTTATAGAATAACGACAGTTGCCCCTATAGTTATATAGCTTGCCGGTAATGCGATGTGAGTGTTTGTAAGCTGTATAAGGGTTAAGTAAAATGATCTTGCGCTTAGCGGATACGTAAATTGTGTGGCTTTAACACTGCTTATTTGGCCTCTTCTTGTTATAATACCGCGACCATTTACTTTGCATGGCAGTAATGCCTGTTACTGCTCATTACTGCTCATATTCTAGGAAATATGCCTCTATGATGACTATTGCCGGACAGCCGTTTTTGACCGATTTTCAAACGCAGCAACTCAT
Source organism: Psychrobacter sp. AH5 (assembly GCF_040371085.1). Taxonomy (NCBI): domain Bacteria; kingdom Pseudomonadati; phylum Pseudomonadota; class Gammaproteobacteria; order Moraxellales; family Moraxellaceae; genus Psychrobacter; species Psychrobacter sp. AH5. The sequence continues at coordinate 2,424,463 of NZ_JAMBMT010000001.1, read as the reverse complement.
AAATCAGTTTGCCCAAAAGACCGATCTAAACGTCAGCCACATCAGCACGCAGCAAGTTTATGTGTTATCACGCAATCTAGAAGGTGATGAGCTAACTAAAGGTCTAGATTTGTTAGGTATTGACCAAGACATTAAAATTGAAACGCCCAAAGACAATCAATTACAAGTCATCGTCAGTCCGCGCTTTGGTACTATATCTCCTTGGGCGAGTAAAGCCACTGATATCTTTAATAACTGCGAGCTTCAGATTAATCGGGTCGAGCGCGTGATTGTTTATACGTTGACTATCGATGATAAAGCGGTTAATGAGCTGCCTAAAGCCGCTGAAGAGTTACTGTTTGATCGCATGACGCAAAGCTTGGTTTATGATTTGGCAAAAGTGAGCCAGTTATTTGACGATGAGCCGCCTGCTACCCTAAACCGTATCGACGTCATTGGCGCCGGACGAGAAGCGTTAGAAACTGCCAATACGACATTCGGTTTTGCGTTATCAAGTGAAGATATTGACTATTTGATGAATGCTTATGTCAATGAATTAGGACGCAATCCAACCGACGTTGAGCTGATGATGTTTGCTCAGGCTAACTCTGAGCATTGCCGTCATAAGATCTTTAATGCCGAGTGGACTATCGATGGCGAAGTGCAAGCCAAATCATTGTTTCAGATGATTAAGAATACTTATCAGGCCAATCCACAAGGGATTTTATCGGCCTATAAAGACAATGCCGCAGTGATGGCTGGGGCAGAAGGAATGCGTTATTATCCTATTCCTACTGACGCCATGGATGTTAATGCAGCGCATCCTTACAACTTTTATCAAGAACATATCGATATCTTGATGAAGGTCGAAACCCATAATCATCCTACCGCCATTGCCCCTTATGCAGGCGCAGCGACTGGCGCAGGTGGTGAGATTCGGGATGAAGGCGCAACCGGTCGCGGCGGTAAACCCAAAGCGGGTCTGACCGGCTTTCATGTCTCGCATCTGCATATTCCAGAGCTTGCGGAGAAGTGGGAGCAATCAGGACAAGTAACTACCCAAGACTACGGTACGCCGGAGCGTATGGCAACCAGCCTTGAGATTATGCTGGAGGCGCCACTAGGATCAGCTAATTTTTCCAATGAGTTTGGTCGTCCCAATCTTTGTGGTTATTTCCGTAGTTTCCAATTAGATACTTCAAAAGATAAAGATGGTAGCCAGATGCGCGGCTATCATAAGCCCATCATGCTGGCGGGTGGTTACGGTAATATCAAACGTAACTTGATTGAAAAAAATAGTATTCAGCAAGGCGATCTGCTTATTGTCTTGGGTGGCCCTGCGATGCAAATTGGTTTGGGCGGCGGCGCGGCCTCATCTGTTGATAGTGGTGCGCTTGATGAGGGTCTAGACTTCGCTTCCGTGCAGCGCGATAACGCCGAGATGGAGCGTCGTTGTCAAGAAGTGATTGATCGCTGCTGGGCCTTAGCCGGTAATGATGTTGAGAAGAGCAATAATAGCCAAGATGGCAACCCAATCGTCTCCTTACATGATGTTGGTGCAGGCGGTCTGTCCAATGCCATGCCAGAGCTAGTTAACGACCATGAAATGGGCGCGCATCTTAACCTACGTAAAATCCCTTCGCTTGAGGCAGGTATGTCGCCGATGGCAATCTGGTCAAATGAAGCGCAAGAGCGTTACGTACTGGCGATTCGTCCGGAAAGCGAAGCGCAGTTTGATGCGATCTGTGCGCGTGAGCGCTGCCCGTACGCCATCTTAGGGACTGCTACTGATATCCGTCAGCTAATCGTTGATGATGAGTTACTAGACGAGCAGCCAGTTGATATGCCGATGCAAGTATTGCTTGGTGGTACGCCAAAGATGAAACGTAGCTTTGAGCGTCAAGCCAATGAGCTAGCACCGCTTGAGCTGAATAATTTTGATTTAGCCCAGTCTGTTAAAGACGTACTGCGTCATCCAACCGTCGCTAGCAAATCCTTCCTCATTAGCATTGGCGATCGCTCAATCACCGGTATGGTGGTGCGCGATCAATACGTTGGGCGCTATCAAGTGCCGGTTGCTGATTGTGCGATTACCGCTTCCGGTCTCATAGCGCTTGAGGGTCAAGTAATGAGCGGCGAGGCAATGAGTGTGGGCGAGCGTACGCCGGTTGCGCTAATTAGCCCTAAAGCCTCAGCAAGATTGGCGGTCGGTGAAGCCATTACTAATATCGCAGGTGCGCGCATTGCGCAGTTATCAGATATCACCATGTCAGCGAACTGGATGGCGGCTTGTGGTGATGATCTAGAGGACGCCGCACTGTTTGACGCGGTACACGCTATCGGTGAAGAGCTATGCCCAGCTTTGGGGATCGCAATTCCAGTCGGTAAAGACTCGCTGTCTATGCGCGCTAATTGGACGGACGAGAACGATAATCAAGATAAATCAGTGGTCTCGCCCATGAGCCTGGTTATTACCGCTTTTGCTCCTGTTGTCGATGTGACTAAGAACTTAACGCCTGAGCTTATTAACGGCGATAGTGCTTTTTACCGTATTGACTTATCCAAAGGTAAACTACGTCTTGGCGGCTCTATCCTTGCGCAAACCGCAAGCCAGCTTGGCAACGAATGTCCAGATTTGACTCAGCCTAGCGACCTCATTGACTTCTTTAACTTTATCCAAGCCGGTAATGAGCAAAAAGTTATCAGCGCCTACCATGATATCGGTGATGGCGGTCTGCTCGCGACTATCGCTGAGATGCAATTCACCAGCCGTCAAGGGATTAAGCTGTCGTTAAATGATGAGAACCTGCTAGGCCAGTTATTCAGTGAAGAGCTAGGCGCGGTCATTCAAGTATTGCCTGAAAACGTTACGGCTTTGATGCAGTTAGCAGAAGAGTACAACGTTAGTGAGATGCTGAGTCTCGTCGGTCAAAGCACTGAGGAAGATAGCCTAATCATCCAAACGCCGCTGCATCAAGGTGAGAACACGCTACGTTTTAAGCGTTCCGAATTACAGCAACAATGGAGCCAAGTCAGCTATCAAATCGCGCGCCGCCGTGATAATCCTGAATGCGTACAGCAAGAGTACGACTTGATTAGCGATAGCACTCATAAAGGCCTCATCGCTGCACCAAACTTTGACCTTAATCAGAAGGTTGAGACGCCTTATCTCAACAGCCGCGAAGAAAAGCCAAGAGTCGCTATTTTGCGTGAGCAAGGCGTCAACGGTCAGACCGAGATGGCAGCAGGCTTTACTCAAGCGGGCTTTGAAGCGGTCGATGTACACATGAGTGATCTACTTGAGGGTCGCATTAATTTACGCGACTTCGATGGTCTCGTCGCTTGTGGTGGCTTTAGCTACGGTGATGTCCTCGGTGCAGGTTCAGGCTGGGCCAACTCTATCTTGTTCCATGATGAGCTACGTATGCAGTTCGTGCGCTTCTTCGCCCGTCCCAATACTTTCTCCTTAGGCGTCTGTAATGGTTGTCAGATGATGGCGCAGCTCAAAGACTTGATCCCAGGCGCAGAGAACTTCCCACGCTTTATCGCCAATAAATCGGCTCGCTTCGAAGCCCGTACCGTCAATGTCAAAGTCGAGCGCACTAAGTCCATTCTATTTAAGGGTATGCAAGACAGCATCTTGCCTATTGCCGTGGCTCATGGTGAAGGCTATGCTACATTGAACGCGGTTGAGATCGACGGTATGGCAAAACATGGTCAGCTCGCCATGCGCTATGTCGATAGCCAAGGTCATCCAACTGAGACGTATCCGCTCAATCCAAACGGTTCAGTCGGCGGTGTCACGGGTCTGTGTAGCACTGATGGCCGCGTAACGATCATGATGCCGCACCCTGAGCGTAATCTAAAAGCCTATAACCACAGCTGGAAACCAGAGCAGTGGGATGAAGACGGCGCATGGATGCGGATGTTCCGTAATGCGCGGGCTTGGTTGCGCTAGGCTAAGTTTGTTTAGATTTTTGTTTTAGACGTAAAAAAAGGTGGGCTTTGGCTCACCTTTTTTGATAGCGATGAGTATAATATTTCCCTAACTTAAAAGACTGCTAAGAATAAAAATATGAAGTTCAGAAAAGACATTAACGGACTCAGAGCTATAGCAGTTATTGCGGTAGTGCTATTTCACTTTAATCCAACTTGGATGCCGGGTGGTTTTGCTGGCGTTGATGTCTTTTTTGTGATTTCAGGCTTTTTGATGACTGGCATTATATTCAGGGGTATTGAACAACAAAGTTTTTCTATCAGCAAGTTTTATGTCGCTAGAGCCAGTAGAATTATTCCGGCATTAGCTGCCTTATGCTCAGTACTATTAGTGTTTGGTTGGTTCTACTTAATATCTATCGATTATGCGATTTTAGGCAAACACGCTGCCAGTAGTATCGCCTTTTTTTCTAACTATACTTACCTTAACGAAGCAGGATACTTCGATAGCGCTTCGCATCAAAAATGGCTTTTGCACACTTGGTCGTTATCGGTCGAGTGGCAGTTTTATCTGCTATATCCACTGGCTTTAGTGTTGGCAAGTAAGTTTTTCAATATTGAAGCTATGAAACGCTTATTACTAGCAGCAACAGTTATAGGCTTTGCTTACTGTATCTATGCCTCTGAACAAACGCCTGACGCTGCTTATTATCTGCTACCCTCTAGAGCATGGGAGATGCTGATGGGCGGTGTCGCTTATCTTTATCCCTTATCGATATCACAAAAGCATAAAAAGTATAGCGAATGGCTAGGTCTAATATTCATTATTGGCGCATACGTTTTTATCAGCGCTGAAGTAGCGTGGCCGGGCCATCTAGCTCTGTTTCCAGTGTTAGGTGTTTTTCTGATTATTCAGGCACAGCGCGAGAACAGTATTTTTACTAGTAGTTGGATAGCACAAAAACTTGGGGCTTGGTCTTATTCTATTTACTTATGGCACTGGCCTATCGTCGTAGCTATCTACTATTTCGACTTGAACAACTACTTCGTTTATTCTGGAATGCTGCTTTCTATTTTGCTAGGATACTTAAGTTATCGATTTATAGAAAAAAGAAGTTTTAAATCAAATTTGCGTGGCTTAAAGCGCGTCCTAACCTATAAACCTTTATACATGGTAATCATCGTCGCCTTGGTAGGTAGAGTGACTTATAAGACTCAAGGTTTTATTTGGCATTACCCCGATGACGTTATCGTCGCTACCAATGAAGCAGAAAATAAGAATCATTATAACTGTATGACGGATGAAATCTTTCCTTGTTATATAGGTAATAAAAATAATATTAAGGCAATAATAGTAGGAGATAGTCACGCTGATGCTTTAACTACTAGTTTGACTAGTGCGTTTGATTTAAAAACGCAGGGTGTAATCGCCTTGACGAAAGCTTCTTGCCCTTTGGTGTTAAATCTAAAACCGATAGACGATACAGATAAATGTGCTGAAGCTAATCTTGAGAGAGTGAGTTTTTTGAGTGAAAACCACCTTAATGTCCCAGTATTCTGGGTAGCGAGGACTTCTGCATATCTATATGGTCAGACAGATCCTGATAGAATCAGTAGTCCCAAAGACACTAAACCTTCAATATATTTCAGTAAAAGATACGACTATGCTGAAGACGAGCTACTTAATGAGTTGCAGAATAATCTTGATAACACTATAAAAAAGATAGCAAATAACCGCTCGGTTTTTCTAGTGTTGCCAATACCTGAAATTAGAAAAAATGTCCCTAAAGTAATCAGCAAAGCCTTATTTATTAATAATAAAAAGGTAAGCCTATCAGTAGATTATGATCTATATTATGAGAGAAATAAGCCAGTAATTACAGTAACAGAGCAAGTCGCTGTCAGTAGTATTGCTGGGAATAATCAGGTGGAGGTTCTAAATCCTGCTTTATATTTATGCGAAGCAGGTCGATGTATGGCTCAGTATAAAAATAGGCCGATATACTATGATGGCGATCACATGAGCGAATACGGTAATAAACTATTGACGCCTATGTTTAAAAAGGCATTAGCTATCGATTAATAATAGTAATAGACATAAAAAAAGATGAGCTTAGGCTCACCTTTTTTGTGTTTGAATTTTTTAGAGGGCATTAAGACTTACTTATCTTCTGATTTTTCTTCAGCCTCTTTCCGAGCCTCAACAATCAACTCCTTCACCCGAGCACTCTCTCTAAGCACACAAGCCTCATACTTGGATAACGACTCAGCTTCCTGTTGTTGCTTATTTTCCTGCTCCTCTTTAGCCTTTGTTTTCAAATATTCTTCAAGTCTTTGTTGCTCATCTTGCTGTGAATGACTCATAACTGACTCCTTATACTATTCATTTGCTGACGCTGCTAGCCGATTGAGCATAGCGGCTAATCGTGCATTATTTTCATCAATATAATTTTTACCTAAGGTTAATATCTTATCCGTTGATTGTACGGTTTCAGGATAGTCTTTTAGTCCACTTTGGATAGCAGCATTACCATTGAAGACCATTTTGGGTAGGCTCTCTTCGGTGACTTCAAAATGACACTGCCAAGCCAATACCCAAGTGCCACGCTGTTTATGTTTTGCCGTTTGGTAGATAAAGCCTTGATTGGCCCAAGCCTGCGTCTCAGCAATAATGCTCGCGCCTTGTGGACAGTCAAAACCCTCACCGTGCCAATGAAACACGGTGAAGGCTTGTTTGGGTAAGTCCTGTAATAAAGGATGCGCTTGTCCGGCTTGCGTCAGCTGCATCGGCAACCAACCGATTTCTTTTACCCCAGATGGTTTCACCTCAGCGCCCAAGCAATGGGCGATTAGCTGCGCCCCTAAGCAAACCCCAATCACGGTTTTGCCCGCGTCGATTGCTTGGGTAATCAGCTGTTTCTCGTTACTGAGCCAAGGGTGCTTTTCTTCATCATGGACGCTCATTGGCCCGCCCATCACGATTAGCCAATCAAAGTAATCAGGCTCAGGTAAGTCATCATTATCGTAAGAGCGACTAACGGTAATGGGGTAGTTATGTGCGTTTGCCCACTGCTTGATAAAGCTTAAGTCCGCGTAGTCGGTATGAAATAAAGCGTGAATACGTAGCGTCATAAAACACCTCTTTTATCAGCACGTTCTATTCGCAAATCTTCAAATATTGACGCACCACGTTGTCCATACCTTGCTCTAGCGATTCGACAGTAAAAGCATGACCAATCGATACTTCGGCGATTTCGCCAAGGCTAAGCAAGTCGGCTAAATTGTCTAAATTTAAATCGTGACCAGCGTTGACGCGCATACCGTTTTTGCTGGCGAGGTTAATACAGTCATCAAAGCGTTGTTTTACTTCATCAAAATTAGCATTGCTATCGTTGCTATTTTCATAAGCGCGCGCCCATTCTTCGGTGTACATCTCTATCGTTTGCACATCGCTATCGATAACCGCTTTGATTTGCTCAATATCGGGATCGATAAATACCGCACAGCGCGTACCAAAGCCTTCAAGTTCGTGGCTGAGTTTGGAGAGCATATCCTTATGTTTGATAATATCGAAACCATGATCGGAGGTCAGTTGATCTTCGCTATCAGGTACGAGGGTGCATTGATGGGGTTTGACCTCACGAATGAGTTTTAAAAACTGCTCGTTAGGATTACCTTCGATATTGAATTCAATATCTTTATAATCTTTTAGAAACTCGCTAATGTCATAGACATCTTGGTAGCGTATATGACGCTCATCGGGTCTTGGGTGTACCGTGAAGCCTTTAACGCCTAAATCAATGAGCTTTTTGACAAAGTACAAAAGGTTAGGATAATCAGTGCCGCGAGAGTTACGGATTAAGGCGAGTTTATTTAAATTGACGCTAAATAGGGTACTCATAGTGTTTCCTTTTTGATTATTGTTATATCTGATAGTAAAACATAGACGTTATATTATAGCGCGGGACTGGGGTTAGTTTTTCTGGCGTGCTGTGTCTACGCTGACAGAGGCTGCGAAAAATCAATCCCATTCCCGCTAGTTACTTTTCAAACAGTTCATGCGTGTTTGGCTTTAGTAAAAATCATCACGTCCAGCATACTTCTTATTGAGAGCTTTTAAAATAGCATAGGTCTCTATATCCATCTGACCTGTTGGTTTGAGAGGTCTGAAATGTAACTGAAAAGCATAAATCACATCACGGCTAGCTTTATCCCATTCAGCAGTACTATTTATCTGATAACCGTAATCGCGAAAGGCTTGTTTAACCTCAGGGATTGTTGGCGTAGCTAGTTGAGTTTCTTTCATAAAAAACTGCTTATCGGCTTCATCATACCACGCAGCAATGCCGTACTCTTCGTGCAGACGCTGCCAAGGGAATTTTGCCCCAGGGTCAATTTTACGAGAGGGCGCAAGATCAGAGTGGCCAATGATATTCTTTGGGGAAATATCGTAGCGCATAGCGATATCTTGTACCAGCTGCGCGACTTTTTTTATCTGCACCTCATCAAATTCGACAAAGTGCTTATATGGGTGATAGTCCAGTTCGCTATCTTTTAGCGCATCTTTATATTGTGGCTGAATGCCTTTATTGACAATCTCAATACCGATAGAGGTATCATTCAAGATAGTACGACCCGCAAAACCGCCGTCACCAGCATGCCAAGCGCGTTCGCCTTCTGGCACTAAGTTATAAATCTTATCGTCATCGTTATCCATAATTAGATAATGCGCGCTGACTTTGCCTTTGGTTAACAGCTGAATGGAGCGCTCATTATCGCTGACGGTGTAGTGCAGCACAATAAATTTGATACGTTGGCTCTTACCGGCGGATTGATAAGTCTCGCTATCAATGACAAAGGGTTTAGTTGCAATGGGCTGAACATTATTCGTAGTCATACAGCCGATTAAGGGTAAGGTCAATAGAGACGCTAATGCTAAAGTGGTGAGATTTTTTGCCATGAAGTGCTAACCTTTTTTAATCTTTTTACGTAAAACCACCTTCCAACTGTCCTCCAAACACTCAATAGCGAGCCACGGCTCAATCACCTCAGCGGTAAACTTATCTTTTGAATTAGAGAGTTGCCAGAGTTTCTCAAGCGTTGCAAACGGATAGGGGCGCTCTACTAGATAAACGGGCAGATCCGTATCAATCATGCCCGCGCGTACCACTTCGAAATACCAACCAGCGATACCTTGTTTACTGACCCAAGCCGCTATATTGGGCACTTTAGTAAACTGACCGATTTGGTCATTGATCTTATAGCAAGGGCGGCGCGGTTGCACGATACGCAGCTGCACGCTGTCATTATTATCAATGTCACCATATTGAAAAACATCACCAATACAAACGCTGGACTCCGTCATCTCAGGCAAATCGTTTACTGCTTTGGTGATTAAGTTTTCGCCTAACGTACCCACGCGCACTTTTAAGTCAAACTCATTATTTATCTTCTCATAAGTGGCGGTAGGCAGTTGATGCACCGCTTTTAGCGGGCCGCCATGATGTCGACGATCGGCTTGCTCATCAGTAGCAAGTCCCATAAAGTTGACCGCGACTGGCTCCTTAATCGGCGCTTTATCGATAGCGCTCATCTGCTCACGGGCGAACGGCATCGCTTTGCCTGCGCGCACATCTTGTAGGATAGCAATGTGCAGCGGTAGCGGCTGATTAAAATCTTTATTATGTTCTGTTGCAAGCGTAGTGAATACTGTAGTCATTAATTTTCCTAAATAGCGAACCAATATGATCTAATATTATTAGTCTTTAGCATAGTCTTATTTTTGAGAGTAGTAACAGTGCTCATCAAAAACACCATAAAAAAAGACCAGATAAATTATCCAGTCTTTACACTATTTGAGCGAATTAGAAGTTCTTTAGTTACGGCGACCGGCTTTTTTCTCACGCGGAGTCGCTACTAGCTCAGCTAAGCTTTCAGGCGATGACCATAGGCCCTCTAAATCATAAAATTCACGCGCTTGCGGCGTCATCATATGCACCACGACTGCGCCCAAATCAATCAGCGTCCAGTCAGAATCGGTGCCCCCTTCGCGGCCTAATGGCATAAAGCCCGCTTGCTTCGCCTCAGCGCCAACAGTATCAGCCATCGCGCGGACGTGGCGTTTGGAGGTACCATCAGCGATAACCATACGCTCCATAACGTCGGTTAAGTCCTCAACGTCGAGTACAGTGATGTTTTTGGCTTTCATACCGTCCAAAGCGTTTTTTACTAGCGTTAAGCAGTCTTCTAGGCGTTCGTTAGTCATAGTATTGGTCATAAATTTGAGTCTCTTTAATCGTCACTAGCTATAGAATATAAGTCGTCATGGGCCAAGTGTATGGTCATGACTAGAATAAGGTGATTTTAACGGAATTAGTCAACGGAATATAGCTTATGCTGCACAATATAGTCATAAACCGCAGGATGTAGGTGTTTGGAGAGATAATTTGCGTCTTTGAGCAAGCTCTCTTCTGTTACGGGCGTTATCAGAGAGTGCCGTAAGTGTCTGCGAATCTCAGTACTTGAAATCTTTTTAATCGCTGTTAAGTCTATATAAATGCGTCCTTTAGGCAGGGTTTTCAAGGGTTTTTCTGCTAAGGGTTGCTCTTTTAGAGAGTCATTCGGACTCGGTATTAGCTCGCTGATAGAGTTAACGACTTGGCGCTGTAACTGATTGGGAAGCTCGCTGATTAAGGTAGCTTGCTGTTTATCGCTCAAGACTGGTTTACCAAAGGTTCTGCTGTTGCAGATAGGGTCTGTAGCATAAGTATTACAAGCGTATTTCTCGCTATCTCTATCACTTCGATCAAACAGCCAAAGATTGACATAATCCGTCAGCTGTAAGCCCTGTTTCCAGTGCTCTAGACTACGTGCACTATCCATACCCATAATAAATATTAAACAATCATTAGGGTAACGCTGACGTAAAGTGCGCACGCTATCGATAGTATAGACCGGCGGCTCTTGCCAAAGCTCAAGCTCATCAATGCGCAGCGGCGTGTCTTGCACCACCAGTTTTAGCATCGCTAAGCGATGTTTGGGATCAGTGCTTTGCTGTTTAAAAGGCGAGCGGGCATTAGGTAATAAGGACACTTGTAGCTCATAGTGCTGCTGATTCGCCAAAGGCGCAAGAGCAGTATAAACCTGCGTCGCCATCTCGATATGAGCGTTATGTACCGGATTAAACGAGCCGCCCAAATAGGCACGAATGGCTGGTTTAGGTATCTGCTTGGTAGGAGTAAGGGAGGAGTTGTCGGTCATGGCGTCATTATAACCATTGAGTATAAACATTGCTGATAAGTTTTAAGATTGTCCAGCGCTTAAATAAAAAACGCTCATCATAACCTTATGATGAGCGCTCGTTCATTAAAACCTTAAACCTTAAGTCATTAAATGGCATCACTATAAGCCTGAATAGCCGTCAGAGCGATAGTGTAGACAATATCATCAACCAACGCACCGCGCGATAAATCGTTTACCGGCTTATTCAAGCCCTGTAGCATCGGGCCTACGCTGATGACGTTAGCACTACGCTGTACCGCCTTATAGGTAGTGTTACCGGTATTTAGATCTGGGAAGATAAACACATTGGCTTGACCGGCGACTTTTGAGTCTGGCGCTTTTTGTTTACCAACGCTCATCACTGACGCCGCATCGTACTGAAGTGGTCCATCCACCGCTAGGTTTGGCTCGCGTTCGCGCACGATTTCAGTGGCACGAATGACTTTTTCGACATCAGCGCCGCTGCCGGACGCGCCAGTAGAGTAGCTAATCATCGCCACTTTCGGATCGATACCGAAGGCTGCTGCCGACTGCGCCGATTGAATAGCAATCTCAGCGAGCTCCTCAGCAGTGGGGTCCGGGTTGATAGCGCAGTCGCCATAGACCACCACTTGCTCAGGCAATAGCATAAAGAAGATAGACGACACTAACGAGTACTGCGGCGCGGTCTTAATGAGCTGAAAAGCGGGACGCACGGTATTAGCAGTGGTGTGAATAGCGCCAGAAACTAGGCCATCTACTTCATCCATTTGCAGCATAGTTGTCCCTAAAAAGACCGTATCCTCTAACTGCTCGGCGGCCTGTGTCTCAGAGGTTTTTCCTTTACGGCGCTCAACGACTGCGGCGATATATTTACTCATGTCAAGCATGTCAGGATCGATAATCTCGAGCCCTTCTGGCAGAATAAGATCGCGGTTTTTGGCGACTTGCTCGACCTCACTGCGCTTAGCTAATAGCACACAGTCAGCGATACCGCGGCTTTGGCAGATGCAAGCGGCCTCAACGGTGCGGGGCTCCGAACCTTCTGGCAATACGATACGTTTTTTGGCAATTTGCGCTTTTTTGACCACTTGATGACGAAACGCTGCCGGCGACAGGCGCGGGACATAATCGCCGCTGAAGTAATCCTTGATCCAGCTTAGATCGAGATGGGCGGCGACATAACGGGCGACATCAGTGGCGCGCTCAGTATCATCGCTTGGAATCTCCGAGCTCATTTGTAATAAGTTCTGCACCGTCTCAAAGCTATCGGTCTCGACACTCATCACTGGAATACCCGTCTTTAACGCCGATTGCCACAGCTCTGCGACAGTAGGGTTGGGCGAGACGCCGCCCGTTAATACTAGGCCCGCTAACGGCACGCCATTGATACAAGCAAGTCCTGCGGCTAGCAATAAATCATCCCGATCGCCGGGTACTACTATAAGCGTACCACGTTTAAAGATTTCATCGACTCGCGCAACCGAACGAGCAGTTAAGCTGATATTATTGATACGGCGTGATTTGGCTTCACCGACATTGAGCCAAGTGGCATCAAGCTCAGCGGCGATATCCCAAGTACGCGGCACCGATAGCGAATCACTAAACGGCACCACGCCAATTAAGCGGAAATTATCACTATGAAAATGCGGCGATAGGCGCTGCACTTCTTGCATAAAGCCGTCATCTAAGCTGACTACCGCTTCACCAGGCGCTACCGGCTGAGTCTCAAAGGTATTGGGTACATCGTGTACTCGCATGAGAATACAGCCTAGCGTACGCTCATGAGCAATACCGCCAAACTCGCGCGCATGGACGTCGAGCTTGTCGGCGAGCTGCGCTGGATTACTAGTATCGACGGTGCTGACAAAGATAATTTTGGCGTCCAATGCATGAGCGATAGCTTGGTTAATCTGCGAAGCATATGAGGCTTCTGTGGTCGGTACTAAGCCTTCACAGATAATGACGTCTTGATCGCCCTCGATGCTGTGATAGTTACCGATAACCTCTTCCATCAGCTCATCGAGATTACCATCGCCTATCATGCGCTCAACGCGCTGGCGGTTGATAGATTTGGGCGGAGTGAGTCCAAAAGCGTGCATAATAAGCGCGCTTGAGCTATCAAGGCTGTTTTGTTTATCTAGGCTATCATCTTGCAAAAAAGGCTTCATAAAGCCAGCTTTAATACCGTTATAATCGAGGGCGCGGATCAGACCAAGAGCGGCTGAGGTGACGCCGATACCGCGGCTAATAGGGACAAGTAAAATGGTTTGCATAGCATATCCTATGGTTTGTTGTACTTTAAGCGTTCAAAAAAAGCGCTCTACTTATATAGCTACAGCGCTTGTTTTATCCTATTACAAGATCAGTCTAATCTAAGCCCAAAGTCTGACGCGTCTCTTTGGCAATCTGACACTCTTCATCAGTTGGGATGACCCATAGCTCAATGCTGCTATCGTCGGTATGAAAGCTACCTTCTGCGCCGCCTGCCAGCGTTTTATTTTTATCAGCATCAAAGGTAATACCGAAATGGCGCATGACGTTTAAGATACGCGCGCGCGTAGTCGCTGAGTTCTCGCCAATACCGCCGGTGAAGACAATACCGGTAAATTCAGGTAACGCACAGCTAAGGCTTGCCAAGTACTTACCGACGCGATAAGAGAACATCTCGATAGCTAGCATCGCATCTTTATGACCTTCGTTAGCTGCTTGCTCTACAGTACGAAGATCATTAGACAGACCAGAGATACCTAATAGGCCACTTTCGCTATTGAGCATCTTATCGATATCCTCTAAGCTCATGCCTAGCTGACGCTTGAGATGAATATGTAGACTTGGATCAACATCACCACTACGCGTGCCCATCATCAAACCCTCAAGCGGCGTCAGTCCCATACTGGTATCTAAGCTTTTGCCATCATAAACGGCGGTCGCTGAGCAGCCATTACCTAAATGCGCAGTCAACCAACCATGTGGGCCTTTGGCATCAGTGATTTCACTCGCTCTTTCTGATACATAAGCGTGTGAAGTACCATGGAAGCCATAACGACGGATTTTGTCCTCTTCATATAGCGCTTTTGGAATCGGATAACGATAAGCAACGGGCGGCATAGTTTGGTGAAAAGCGGTATCAAAAACCACCACTTGCGGAATATCGGGATAAAGCGCTTGTACCGCTTCGATACCTAGAGCATTAGCTGGATTATGCAAAGGCGCTAATGACTTGAGGCGTTTGACTTCTGCTAGCACATGATCATCAACTTTGACCGCCTCAGAGTACTCACGGCCGCCGTGTACCCCGCGATGGCCTACCGCGATAAAGTGATATTGCTCAAGGAGCTCAAGGATTTTTTGTAAAGCAAGCTTATGACGTCCGCCAGGGATAGCGATTTCAAGCTTTTCGCCATTTAAGGCGGTATGCTTAATACGAGCCGTATCAAGACCTAAGTTTTCGGCAAGTCCAGTGATACGAGTTGATTCATCTTCACTGATTAAGGCGTATTTAATAGAAGAGGAGCCGCAGTTGAGTACTAAAGTGGGGTTAGTAAGCTGCGAGCCGTCCGAATTTTGGTCGTTGAAAGTGGAAGTGTTGACGCTGTCAGTCATGCTCTATCCTTAGATTATGTTAGGGGGCAGGGGTGCTAATCAGTCAATAGCCTATCACATCGCTTAGAGGTAGCCTCATTGCAAAGGGTTATGCTGAATATTGCTAAATGCTATACCACAACAACTATAAGGTTTAAGGTAAGCATTCGTCAAGTGTTAGTTACTGCTGTAGATTGAGCCAATACAGACATAGTATAGGCTAACTAAAAGTCTAGCCGCTCCCTTGCAGGATTGATATAGACTTTGCTAGCGTACTGTATGCGCTCCTTGTCAAAAACCATATCATTTAACCCAATCTTTATTTTATAAAAAACCAACTATATCTTAGAATTTATAGGATTAATAACTACTAACTGCATGCATCGTATAGCAGATAGTAAGGGGCAAATAGTGGCCAAAATGATCGATAAAATTAGCGCTAAAGCCAGTCACTCTTTATCAATTGATGCTATTATTACAAACCAATATTTTCTTGATACCTGTTAATGGTCGATGACTCATGATGACTTTGAAACGAGATTCTTTATTAGCACAGTTTACTTTTATAGGCTTGGTAGCGGCTCTAAGTTTGAGCGGCTGTGGACAAAAAGGCGCTTTGTATTTAGCGGATAGCGAGAAAGGATTAGTGACTAGCTCTGAGAGATTAGAGAGTACTAGCCAACCACAAGATGCGGCATTCTCTGACATAGGTGATGAGAGCTACGAGCGAGAGCGTTATCTAGAACAGCAACAAATCATACTGCCTGAGCCTAGCGATGATCCGAACGACTATTAGTAAATACTATTTTGTAAGCTTTTTTTAGAAAATAAAACTTAATTCATTTGATTAAATTTGAGATAAAACTATGAGCAACTCTGAGGCGACTACGGACATGGGCAGCACTACTGCTATTACTACGCAAACCGAAACAGGTCTGTATATCGATGCCAAAGCGCTAACCGCGCATTTGCCAGCGCTGAGCTATCGTGATGAGGCTCTACATATAGAAGACGTCAGCATCAAAGCTGTGGCTGAGCAGTATCAAACGCCGTGTTATGTGTATTCAAAACAAGCGATATTGGAAGTTTATAAGGCCTACAGTGATAGCTTCGCTAGTGTCGAGCATCAGATTTGCTACGCGGTAAAAGCCAATTCTAATCTTGCGGTACTAGGAATTTTGGCGCAGGCTGGTGCAGGCTTTGATATCGTCTCACGTGGTGAGCTAATGCGAGTGTTAGCCGCTGGCGGACAAGCGAATCGCGTAGTTTACTCAGGCGTTGGTAAGACTTATGAGGATATCGAATTTGCGCTCAATCAAGGTATCAGCTGCTTTAATGTTGAGTCCATAAGCGAGCTATCGTTGATTAATAAAGTAGCGGCGCAGCTCGATAAGTCCGCGCCGATATCGCTTCGAGTCAATCCTGATGTCGATGCCAAGACTCATCCTTATATCTCAACTGGCCTTAAAGATAATAAATTTGGCATCGCTCACGAACAAGCGTTAGCGGTCTATGAGCAAGCTGCCACTATGCCCAATATCGAAATCATCGGTATTGATTGTCATATTGGCTCGCAATTGACCGAAGTAGCACCGTTTGTCGCCGCTTTGGATAAAATTATTGAGCTAGTGCATGCTTTGGCCGATAAGGGTATTACGCTACAGCACATTGATTTGGGCGGCGGTCTTGGCGTGCGTTATATCGATGAGTCGCCGGTCTCTATTGATGAGTTTGCAGCAGCGCTATTGCCGAAGCTGACTCAGCTTGACCTAAAAGTATTCTTTGAGCCGGGCCGTAGTATGGTCGCTAATGCTGGGGTGTTATTAACGCGTGTCGATGTACTCAAGCCTACTGAGCACAAAAACTTCGCCATCGTTGACGCGGCGATGAATGATCTTATCCGTCCAGCGCTATATCAGGCGGAGATGGCGGTGATTCCTAGTACCCTATCAAGTCATGGTATTGAGACGAAAGATAGCCAAGCTTGGGATATCGTCGGCGCTATTTGCGAGACGGGCGACTTTTTGGCCAAAGATCGTTTATTAGCGCTTAGAGCAGGTGATATCTTAGCGATAACCGGCGCTGGCGCTTATGGCTTTACCATGAGTAGCAACTATAATTCGCGTCCGCGTGCCAGCGAAGTGATGGTCTCAGGCGAGAGTCATCAACTGGTGCGTAAGCGCGAAACGATTGCAGAGTTATACGCTAATGAAAGCCTGTGGCAAGCTGAATAAGACAGTCTTATAAAGCGCTAACAGTATCTAATATAAAACTACCCATTATTTAAATGATAATGGGTTTTTTTGATAATAATTCTTGGGACGATAGACTGTCAATCAATAGCGTAAATGAGGCGTCGATAATTATCATTGTGCGGGGCAGCATGTTAATATAGCCCATACCTAAAAATATAATAGGACACAAGGATATGTTAATAGAATTTACAAAAATGCATGGGCTAGGCAATGATTTTATGGTCATTGATTTAGTCACTCAGCGCTTAGAGTTATCTGAAGAATTAGTACAGTTGTTGGGCGATCGCCATTTAGGCATTGGTTTTGATCAGCTGTTAGTGGTTGAGCCACCGATGCGTCCCGATGTCGATTTTAGCTACCGGATATTTAATGCAGATGGGGCTGAGGTTGAGCAGTGCGGCAATGGCGCGCGCTGTTTTGCCCGCTTTGTACAAGCGCGCAAGCTCTCCTTCAAGCAGCGTTTGCGGGTTGAGACTGCTAGCGGCATTATCTCTTTGACCACTGACCGTTATGGTTGGGTCGAGGTCGATATGGGTAAGCCCAAATTTGAGCCGGATGAGATTCCCTTTACCCCAAAAGCCACTACCAAAATTCAAAACGCCTATCACCTCGATGTCGCAGGCACGCCAGTACAGCTTTATGTCGCTAATATGGGCAATCCGCACGCGGTAATCAAAGTCGATGATGTGTTAGATGCCGAAGTTGAAACCTTAGGCAAAGCGATTGAGTCGCATCGAGCCTTTCCGGATCGTGTCAACGTTGGCTTTATGCAAGTGATGAATCAGCGCCATATTCGTCTGCGAGTTTATGAGCGCGGCGTAGGCGAGACCCAAGCTTGTGGTACTGGCGCTTGTGCGGCCGTCGCTATCGGTATCCGTGAAGGCTGGCTTGATGAAGGCGAGGATATCCGCGCGCAGCTCTATGGCGGCAGTATGATCGTAAAATGGCAGCCGGGCTATTCGGTGATGATGACCGGTCCTACCGCTTTTGTTTATGAAGGGGTGTTTAGCCCTGATGGTATTATGGCGCAGGCGGGTATCAAGCCTAGTACGCCCTAGTCAACTATGCGCTAGTAAAGGCCCATTATGAGTGTTAAAGAGTTTGGTCAATTAGCCAAGAGTGTAGAGGCGGATGCTGCGCTACGTGAGCTATTGTCGCCAGTGAATCGCTGGTTAAATGTGCTGTCAGTACGCAATCACTCTGAGCATACTTTGGCGGCGTATTTTGCGGGCGTCAATCAGTTAGCGCTATATCTGCGTGGTAAGCGCCTGACTTGGACGCGCTGCGATAAGCGGCAATTGGCTCAGCATATCTCTCAGCGCCTCGATGAAGATAAGCTTGCGCTGGCTAGCGTACAACAAGAGCTATCGGCAATTCGCCACTTTTATAGCTGGCTTATCGAAGAGGGGATAGCGCGTATCAATCCGACTACCGGCTATCAGCTCAAACGCAGTCCGCGGCCTCTGCCGTCTATTGCCGATGTTGACTTGCTCACCCAACTGCTTGAACAAGAAATACCTGCTACGCCAGAGCAAGCGCGATTATGGCTACGCGATAAAGCGATGTTTGAGCTGCTTTATAGCAGTGGTCTGCGGGTCGGCGAGCTTGTGGCGCTCGATATAACGGATGTGGATTTGGCTGATTTGCGCGTAAGGGTGACGGGTAAAGGCAATAAAACCCGCCTAGTCCCGATAGGCACTAAAGCGAGCGATGCCATCAGTCGTTATTTGCCGCATCGCAATCTGTGGGTTGAGGGGCAAGATACCGCACTTTTTATTAGTGAAAAGCTAGGCACACGGCTATCCACGCGAGCGGTACAGCAGCGCCTCAAGGTCGCTGCCAAACGCGCTGGTATCGCTCAAAACCTCTATCCCCATCTACTGCGTCACTGCTTTGCCTCGCATATGCTCTCTGGCAGTGGCGACTTGCGCGCAGTGCAAGAGATGCTTGGGCACAGTGATATTAGTACCACCCAAATCTATACGCATGTCGATATTGCTAAGCTAACCCAAGTCTATGACCGTGCTCATCCTCGGGCTTCTCATGCTCAAAGTGATAGTGAGTGATATTGAGTCTAAACTCGTTTCTTATCACTACTTTTACGCCAAACGATGGCACTGAAAAATAGGCATTTTTTCGCGGCCTTGCTGCTGGGCTGACTTATCCAAACTGGCAAACACTAACGCATAGTCTTTATTATCCTCCGCTTTAATCTCACTACTCTCATAACTATCCAAAACCCTCCCATCGAAGGCAGTAATGGCACTATGTCCCCAAGTTTGCCGCGATTTGCCTTCCTTATAATGATGCTCACCGCCTTGCGCCGCACCTATGACTAAACATTGACTATCTAGCGCTCGTGCTCGCAGTAATAGCGACCAATGCGCTTGTCCGGTCATATAAGTAAAGGCTGAAGGGGCGCTCAATAGCTCAGCACCGGCTTGACGCAAGCGCTGAGCAAGCGCGGGGAAGCGCAGATCAAAACAGACCATCATCCCTAACTGATAAACCTCATCGTTAGCTTCGATAGCAGTGACTATGGTCTGCGTTCCCGGCTCAAAAGTCGCCGCCTCATTATAGCTGCCTTGCGCGTCGCTTACGGTAGCGGTAAATAGATGAATCTTGTCATAACGAGCAAGCGGTGTACCATCGGGCGCAAACAGTTGGCTGACTTGACGCAGGCGACCGTCTGGTACAATTACGCCGTCAGGACGAAACGGACAAGGTAGCGAGCCGGCTAGTAGATGAACGTTATGCTCGCGAGCATAGTCACCTAATGTGGCTGACAGCGACTCAAAGCGCTCAGCGGTAGGGAACTGCCGACCCATACTACAACAGTTTTCGGGTAAGACGACTAGCTGTGCGCCTTGATTGCTAGCGTCACTAATGGCCGCTTTAATAGTATTAAGATTAGCCTCGACATCTTGCTGACTGTTCATCTGTAGCGCCGCGACTTTTAAAGATTTATTCATATGATCTCTCATTTGTTTAAGATAGCGATTATTTTTGCCAAGATAGATAGCTTATAAAGGTTAGATATAAATTATCATAGCAAGATTACTATAAAAAATGCTATCGTCATGGCCCTATAGGACGTTAAGTCACTGTTAGCAGCTATTATTAGATAAACTATTAACCAAAGCCATCTCAATATTGGAGTGCAATAAACCGTTTATGAGTATGTCATTCGGGTTAGCAGCCACGCTAAGCACCTCACAAAAGCTTACGCCGCAAATGCAGCAAGCTATTAAATTGTTGCAGCTCTCTAGTCTTGAATTAGCGCAGGAAGTACAAGCTAAGCTTGATAGTAACCCGTTACTTGAGCGTATTGAAGAAGACGAGAGTTATGATGAGGATAACGACTATGAGGATAGCCAAGAGAGCCTCGATGAACCCTTAACGCTTGAGATGTGGAATAGTGGTGCAGTAGTGGATAACGTTAACGACAAAGAAAATAGCATTGATGAGTTTGATAATTACGATAGCTCTGACGCTTATGATAATTATGACAATACAGACAGTTTTGATAAATTGCAGCAAGCCACTATCGATGATAGCGCTATGGAT
Source organism: Psychrobacter sp. AH5 (assembly GCF_040371085.1). NCBI lineage: Bacteria > Pseudomonadati > Pseudomonadota > Gammaproteobacteria > Moraxellales > Moraxellaceae > Psychrobacter > Psychrobacter sp. AH5. The sequence continues at coordinate 2,403,881 of NZ_JAMBMT010000001.1, read as the reverse complement.
ATCGATAGCCAAGACTTAGCTAATAATAGCACTGATAGCGATTATAATAATCAAGAGACTTTTGAGATAAGTAGCTTTAATAGCGCAAGCGCTAGCCAATCCGCTACTAGCCATTTTGATTTTGATGATCTTGATAGTTATCAAGGCGCAACCAACGCTAGCATTCAAGACTATGTGCGTTGGCAGCTCAATTTTAAGCGCTTATCTGATACCGATACCATGATCGCCGATTATCTGATTGACGCTATGGATGAGAGGGGGTTTATTCGTTTAGATATCGAGGAGTTGTTACAGAGCTTTGCGACGATGGCAAGCTTTTATCAGTGGGAGGAGCCGATAGAGCGTGATGAGATAACGGTCATGCTCAAGGTCATTCAGTCCTGTGATCCAGTAGGCGTAGGGGCGCGTAATCTAAGCGAATGCTTGGCAATACAGCTAAGCAAACTTGATCGTAATACCGAGCATTTGGCTTTTGCTGAGGTCTTATTATCAGCAAGTGAGCATTTAGTAAGTAATAATATCAAGGCGCTTATGCAAGTCACTGGTCTCAAGGCTGAGCAGATTACCCCAGCGCTAAGCTTATTACGTCAGCTCAATCCTGCGCCTGGGTTGTCTTTTAAAAGTAGCCAAGCGGATTATCAGCAAGCGCCGGAGAGTTATGATATTCCGGATATGTTAGTGACGCCCATTCGTCGCCATCCGTCAGCGGCTCTGGAAGTCGATAGGGCGATGACAGACGAGCGCTGGCAGGTAAGTCTTAATCCGGAGACGCTACCGAAGCTGCGTATCAATCAAGACTATGCCAATCTTGTCAGGCGCGGCGATGATAGCTCGGACAATCAGTATCTACGTGAAAACCTTACCGATGCCAAATTATTTATTCGAAGTATTGAGGAGCGTAATCAAAACTTATTGAAAGTGGCGACTAGTATCGTTCGGCGCCAGCAGGAGTTTTTGCGTCACGGTGCTTCAGCGATGCAGCCTTTGATTTTAAGAGATATTGCCGAAGAGGTAGGACTACACGAATCGACAGTGTCGCGTTTGACGACCAGCAAGTCCATCTTGACACCGCAAGGGCTATTTTCGCTCAAGCACTTCTTTTCATCGCATGTCAGTAGCAGTGATGGCGATGTCTCATCAACGGCTATCAGCGCTAGGATTAAGCAGCTTATAGAGAACGAAGCACCCAAAAAGCCACTCTCTGATAGCCGCTTGCAGCAACATCTGCGTGAAGAAGGTATCGATATTGCTAGGCGAACGGTAGCTAAATATCGTGAAGCAATGGGGATAGGATCTTCTACTCAGCGTAAACAAAAATACTAGCGACAGTTAAATAGGTTACGAGAGTGAAGTTTATAAAAATAAATTTTTTGATTATATAGAGTTTGCCGAATAACAGAAATAATAATTACATTTAATTACAATATAGCGTCTTGCTACTATTCATTATTCATGACAAATTAGAGGGGCATTAACAACAAAAACTAAGCGATTTAGTATTGTAAATAAATATAAGGACGAACATATGAACGTATCTATTAGTGGTCACCATATCAGTGTTACCGATGCCATGAATACCGCAGTGCGCGAAAAATTAGAGAAGATTGAACGTCATTTCGATCAAATTCAAAGTATTCAAGTCATCTTGTCATTAGATAATAGTGGAGCTAGTGATGGCGGCAAAAAGAGCCACAAAGCTGAAGCTATTATGCGAGTCTCAGGTCAAGAGATGTTTGTCCAAGCTCAAGACGACGATATGTATAAAGCTATCAATGAGATGGCAGATAAACTTGAGCGCCAAGTCCGTAAGTATAAGACTCGTCAACAGGATAAGAAGACCCGTGGATCGGGACGTGATGGAAATTATGATGACAACGAAGTAGTAGATGCTGCTCCGGCGCTATAGTTATAACTGTTAAGTAATGCTATCGATAACTATAAAAGCTTTTATTGGTTTGGTGACAATAATAGTTGATTATAAATATAATACCAAAACTTAATTATTATCGTCCCAAGCCAATCAATCAGCTGTATTTAATGAGTATGAGTTATAAAGACATAGGTTATAAAATTTTTCTAACCAAAGCTAAGATACGGCTAGAATAAATAGCGATAGTAATAGTAAAAAAAGACCTCAAACGTTAATGCCGTTGAGGTCTTTTTCGGTTGTAAGATTGGTTAATTATAAAATAAGATTTACGGAATCCAAAAACCTTTTAGCCGCCGCCAACTGCTTGCACTACTTCAATAGCCATACCTTCTACGACTCGCAGTTGCGCCAACTCACTTTTTGGAACAAGATCGCCATTCACTTCTACCGCATAACGCCCTTTACTTAACCCTAGCTCATTAAGTACCAACTGTACCGTTTGATGGGTGGTTTGCAAAGTTTTACCGTTGACAGTGATAGTGCTCATTGGCTGTGCTCCCTAATTATCTAATGCCTTTAAATAAATATAACTATAGTAAGCTAATGATACGATACTTATATTAAACTTACCATTATTATGCTCTACCCAAACGAAAAGCCGTTACCGCTAGCCATAGCCAACCAGCTATCATTAGCACTCCGCCAATAGGAGTAATAGCTCCAAACCATCTTGGCGCTCCTAAAGTCATCGCATATAGGCTACCGGCAAAGATAAGGACGCCAATTTGTAGTAACCAAGCTGTAGTTTGAGTGGCATAATTAAGCCGTACTAAAATACCTACTAATAATAAACCCAGTGCATGGACGAATAAGTATAAAGTCGCCGTATGCCACCATGCAAGCTGCTGCTCATTGACTAAGCTTTTGAGTCCATGAGCGCCAAAAGCGCCTAATGCTACCGCAATAGCCATATTAATGGCAGCAATACCTATCCAATTAACCATTCTCAAACTCTTGTTTTATATACCTAGTTAACGTGCCAGCCTAAGTTTGCAGGATAAGTACCAAAACTATTGAATATCATCGGGCAAAATGACACTGTCAATAGTCATCGCTTCGCGGATTTTATCCATAGCATTTTTTTCAATTTGCCTTACTCGTTCTGCCGAAATCGAATAAACAGCCGCCAGTTCATGTAAAGTAGATTTTTGCTCACTTAGCCAGCGCTGCTCAACGATATCACGAGAGCGATCATCTAAAGTATCCATCGCTGCTATGAGGGCAGAAGAGTTATTCTCTTCCCAATCGGATTCTTCTACCATCTCTGCCGGATCAATACCGTCTTCCAAAAACAGCTGCGGCGCATAACGACCGTCATCATCATCGCTCGACTGGGTCTCAAAAGAGGCATCATAAGAGGTTAGGCGTGACTCCATCTCTAGCACTTGCTTGCGCGTGACATTAAGATCATTGGCAATTGCATCGGCTTCTTCAAGCGTCAGCTGATTATTAGTCTTTTTTAGGCTACGCAGATTAAAAAATAGCTTACGGTGCGCTTTGGTTGTCGCAACTTTGACAATACGCCAGTTACGAATAACAAATTCATGTATCTCAGCCTTGATCCAATGCACGGCAAAGGATACCAAGCGCACGCCTTTATTAGGATCGAAACGCTTGACCGCTTTCATCAGACCTAAGTTGCCTTCTTGGATGAGATCCGCTTGCGGTAAACCATAACCTGAATAGCTACGCGCAATATGTATCACAAAGCGTAGATGCGACATCACCAGTAGCCGCGCCGCCTCGACATCACCTTCGTCATAATAACGATGCGCAAGCTCTTGCTCTTGCGTCGGAGTCAAGATAGGAATTTGATGCACAGTATTAATATAAGCGCCCAAATTTACCCCTGGAGCTGAGAGGTGAGTCGGCATAGCAGGCACTAAATCTCGAGTGCTAGTTTTTTCTAAGGCGCTAGCATCATATGGCGGACGCTTAGCCGCCGCCTCTAACGCCGCTTTACGTGCCGCGTTTTGCTCAGTGGTCACCTTGTCATTACTGCGAGGCTGCTTCTTTGATGAAGCGTTCGTTGCCGCAGAGTCATTAGAAGTAGTAGTCATATCTTTGACCTTAATCAAGTAAATAGGCAAATAAATAAACAAGTATGCAAAATAAAATTATTATAGTAATTGTAAAGGATAGCAGCGCTTAGTTGCTATCGGTTTTGGTAATGATGAAGTGAAATATTGTATCGGCTGCCTGTGCCGTATGGTCAGTAATAAAGGCGTTATCAGTGACTGTATTGACTAAAATAGCCAATGAATCGGCATTACTAGCTTGGGATTGAGCACAAAAAGCCGTGATATCTGCTTGCGAATTAGGATCAGTAGCGATGACATATAACGACTCACCTACCGCTACTTCGCGCAAAGCCACTTTGGTCTTCAGTAGTGGCATGGGGCAAGCCAAACCGCGACCATCGACTAGAGCTTTTATAGTAATAGCAGCCTCAGCTTGAGTCTCATCGGCCTCAGTTACATAGCTCTTAGGCGCTAGCGCTAATAAGTCCGCGATAAGCTGTTGCTGCTGAGCAGACAAAGCCGCTGACAGTGCTATAGGGTATGGAGGAGGGGCAGAAGGCGCAGCAGACATAGAGCAAACCCTTAATCATAAATGCTTATTATAACAAACTGCTCTCGTAGAAGAGCAGTTGAATATCATCATCACTGTGTTTGATGTTTTAGCATGGCGCCACTTAGCATCACACCACAATGTTACTTAACCGTGACGCTTACCTAGATATTGGTAGTTAGTAACGGCTAATAATTGACCTTACACCGCCAAGATTATATAGTCAAAACGGCTTTAATATAAATGACCTAAGCGTTTGAGCTTGCTGTCTTTAATAGCTAGCACAAATTTTTATAGTCAGCACAAAACCGGTGTAAGGGTCAAAATAGGATACCCATTTGAATCGTCTCAATCACTCATCAATCCGTAGCTTACTGGCTCTGTCATTACTAGCCAGTAGTTTTAGCCATAGCGCCACTGCTATGCAGAGCGCCACTATGCCTACGGCAAAAATTCCAACCTCTAATTCATGGCAAGCGCCAGCAAATGAGCTTGAATTGCCAAGCTTACAAGGGCAAGCGCTAAGTTTTTCTGATCAATATCACAATAAGCTTATTGGGCACTGGTCGCTACAAAATATCAATGGCCGTACCAAAATGGAGCATGATCCTTGGGTGCAAGAGGTAATAAAAGCGATGACTTGGCGACTCAATGCGCAAGCACGCCAGCAAGCGCCGTTAGCGGTAGTAATCATCGATAATCCTAATATCAATGCTTTTGCTGCGCCAGGCGGGGTCATCGGTATCAATACCGGCACCATATTGGCAGCTAGTAGTATGGATGAGCTAGCTAGTGTAGTGGCGCATGAGGTGGCGCATATTAGTCAGCGCCACTATGAGAGCGGTGTCGATGAGCGCAAAAAAGCGCTACTCATGCAAATAGGCGGTATGCTCGCTGCTATTGCCGCCTCAGCTATCGATGGCGATGCTGGAGCGGCGGTAATGATGGGTTCGCAGACTGCTACGATGAATAGTAGCATGGCCTTTAGTCGTAGCAATGAGCGCGAGGCAGATCGGGTAGGGATGCAAATCATGAATCAGGCGGGCTACAATCCGCGAGCGATGCCAAGTTTTTTTGCGACGATGAATCAAAAGAGCCAACTCAATCAAGTCGAAAACCGCTACTTGCCTAGCTTTGTACGCTCACATCCGTTGAGCAATGAGCGCTTGAGCGAATCGCAAACTCGCGCGCAACGTTACGCGCCTTTATCCTTAGCTGAGCAGCAGCGTCACCAGGCTTTATTCGACTTATTGTATTGGCGCGTACAAGTGACTGGCAAGCATAGCTCAGAGACTGCGCTAACCACCGCCGCTAAAAGCAGTAATGGTGCTAAGCTTGCTTTGATGTATTGGTATGGCGAGCAGCAGCGCTTCGCTGACGCTGATAAGTTGATGACTGAGCTCTCAGCACTGCCAGCAAGTCAGCTACAAATGCTGGAGCCATTATTATCGATTACTTATGGCCAAGTACTAAGCGAACAAAACAATTGGCAACAAGCGGTGGAGGTGCTCAGCGCGCAGCAGCGTCTTTATCCTGAGCGCCGCGATCTGCGTTTGTATTTAGCTGAAGCGCTGACTAATAATAATCAGCCGCTGCAAGCGCAAGCCTTACTAAAACCGCTAACACTACAGCAGCCTAGTGATCGCTACGCTTGGCAAAGTCTACAACTCGCTAATGAAAAGCTAGCTAAAAACGCACCTTCAGCGTCGATTGCTGCTATTGCCACCATTAATGCGCTACGCTACCGCAGCCACGATCAGCTTTGGAATGGGCGTTATGACTCTGCTTTGACTTCATTGACACAAGCGCAGCAGCTTGCCAAACAATTACAAACCGCTAACGCCAGTAGTGGCCAAGCGTTATTAGCGAATATTAATCAAGAAATTATCGATGTAAAAACCGCCAAAGACTTTGAGCCTTAGGCGGTTATCGATTGGTTATTCTAAGCCTAAAAAACTAACCTTGTAGCGCTTCTTTAACTAGCTTTGAGATAACCGCCGGATCAGCGCGACCAGCGGTTTTGGTCTTAAGCGTGCCCATCACACTACCCATGTCGCGCATGGAAGTTGCGCCTTGTGCATCGATTTCGGCATTGACTAGGGCGGCAAGCTCGCTATCGTCCATTTGCTTGGGCATAAATTCATTGATAATATCAATCTCGAACTGCTCTTTAGCGGCTAAGTCATCACGGCCGTTCGCAGTAAAAATAGCTAACGATTCTTGACGCTGTTTGAGCTGCTTTTGCAGTATCTCTAACACGCCAGCGTCGTCTAGCTCCACTCTACGATCGATCTCGATTTGCTTGACGACAGCTTGTACATTACGCATGACTTTGACGCGCTCAAGCTCGCGCGCTTTCATAGCGGTGACGATGGTATCGGCTAATTGCTGTTTTAGTGCACTCATGATGACGACTATTCCTTATTTATGGTTATTATAAAAGTTATAACGGCTAGCTATTAATAACTTGCTATTAATAAATAATAAAAATTGTAGCATAAAAAACGCCACTGATATCAATCGATAACAGTGGCGCTGATGTACTACTAATATGTAGCTATTTAATCTATTAAGACTGAATTAAGACTAAGTAGCTAGCGATTAGTACATACGCGTGGTACGGATAGTATCACGTTGTAATTTTTTCTTATAACGCTTTACGGCAGCGGCTTTTTTGCGCTTACGCTCTTGCGTTGGTTTTTCATAAAACTCACGCTTACGCACATCTGACAATACGCCAGCTTTTTCGCAAGCACGTTTGAAACGGCGGATAGCGATATCAACGGGTTCGTTTTCTTTAACCTTAACTGCAGGCATGAAGACTCCTTAATAGGGATGAGATATAAAGGCATTAGTTTGGCTGTGTATTAGTATTTAGCGGTAATATCTCAAAAAAACCGCATCAGCTCAAACTAGGATAATCTTGCACAAAAGTACAAGGGCGGTAATTTTACCCAAAATTGTTAGTAAAGTCAATGCTTTTAGATAGGTAGTGGCTGATAATCACGATAAATTCATACCAAACGAGTCAAAGAAAGGCGAATAAAAACACCTTATGACGATAACGGTTTTACCTAGTTTTATGCTATGATAATTCCAATAATTTATTAGGTTCTATACGCTTTTGTATCAACTTTATTGAGGATGTTGGGATGAGAAAAACGGCATTGAGTACAGCATTGTGGACAACGCTCATGATTAGCTTAGGATTTAGTCTTAGCGCTTGTAGTAATAGTGAAGAGGTCAAAGCACCAGAGCGTGTAGAAGCGGCGGCTGAGATTGCCCGTGCTAATGCTCCTGAAGCAGAAGACATGCAATTTGCAGAAACTGAGCCTATGGTAGTAGCTACGACTGAGACGCCAGAAGCTGAAGCTACCGATACTGATATGGTAGTGGCCGAAGCGCCTGCGGCAACCGAAGATCTTGCGGTCAATGTTGGTGCTGAGCTTTATAACAAGCAGTGCATGGCTTGTCATGCTAATGGGTTACTCAATGCGCCAAAATATGGCGATGCTGCTGCTTGGGTGCCGCGTATCGAGAAGGGCGTAGATACTTTGACTAGCCACTCAGCAAATGGTTTTAATCAGATGCCAGCGCAAGCTTATAATGGGGTGACTGAAGATCAGATTCGTCAAGCCGTTGAGTATATGATTGCAGCGGCTAGCTAAAGGCAGTATTGCCCGTTTTGCTATTATAGTGACTAACTATTAGAAGCTGCTAGCTATTAAAACCAATCGTTTGCAAAAGGAATGACTATGTCTAATGAGCCGTATCGGTATAAAAAATCTATCGCCAAAACCGCGCTATCTGTATTGAGCTTAAGCGTATTGTTATCGCTGAGTGCCTGTAGTGGCGATAAAGAGACAGCTACTGTAGAGCCTGCAGTCGAAGACGCTGTAGTGCAAGAGCCAGTTGATACGGCTCAAGTGGTTGAAGCAGAACCAGCAGCTACTACAGAGGCGGCCGAGGTAGTCGCCGCTGAGCCCTCTGCCAGTGTGGAGACTGCTGCTGTAGAAGTCAATGCTGAACCTGAGGTTTTAGCGGCGGATGCGGGCGCGCAGCTTTATGAAGCTCAGTGCAAGGTTTGTCATGCTAATGGTTTGCTCAATGCGCCAAAGTACGGCGACAAAGCGGCGTGGAGCGGTCCACTTGCCAAAGATAAAGAGACTTTATACAGTCACTCGGCTCAAGGCTTCAATAAAATGCCAGCCCAAGCGGTAAACGGTGTTAGTGAAGCGCAGGTCAAAGCGGCGGTTGATTATATGCTAGCGGCAGTCAGCTGATAGTTAATCTTAGCTCTTGAAATTTGTTAAACTGACCGTCATTGTTTGCAGACAATGACGGTTTTTTGTCATTAATACCCTAAGTATTCCAACCCTTATAGTCGCCGCTTAAAGTTATCGGCATACAGCGACTATTTGAGAGATAAAGGCAATATCATGAAAGTATTAGGCTTAGAGACTTCCTGTGATGAGACTGGCCTCGCTATCTTTGATAGTGAGCAGATCGATAGCGCCAATAAAGGGCTGGTCGGGCAGGTTTTGTATTCGCAAATTGAGCTACATGCGGTCTATGGCGGCGTGGTACCTGAGCTGGCGAGCCGCGATCATATTCGCAAACTAGTGCCGCTGCTCGATGAGCTATTAACGCAGTGCAATATGAGTAAAGATGATATCGATGCTATCGCTTATACCAAAGGCCCAGGGCTGATTGGCGCCCTGATGACGGGCGCCCTATTTGGTCGTAGCTTGGCTTTTGGTTTGGGTATTCCGGCTATCGGCGTGCATCATATGGAAGGGCATCTGCTTGCACCGCTGATGGGCGCTAATCCGCCGCCGTTTCCTTTTGTCTCTTTGCTAGTGTCGGGTGGTCATACTCAGCTTATCGCCGCCAAGGGTATCGGCGAGTATGAGATATTAGGTGAGTCCATCGATGATGCTGCTGGGGAGTGCTTCGATAAAGCCGCCAAAATGCTTGGTTTGCCGTATCCGGGTGGGCCAAATATTGCCAAGCTCGCTGAGAGCGGTAATCCTAATGCTTACGATTTACCACGTCCTATGCTACATCGCGGTCTAGTTTTTTCGTTTAGTGGGATGAAAACGGCGGTGCATAATCTCATAAAGGACACGGCAGGTTCAGATAGTGATGCGCAAGTGCGCGCCGATATTGCCGCGAGCTTCCAGCATGCAATGGTTGATACTTTAGTAAAAAAATGCGTAAAAGCGCTTAAACAAGTGCATATGAGTCGTTTGGTGATTGCTGGCGGCGTCAGCGCCAATACGCATTTGCGCGAAACTTTAGAGACGGAATTGGCCAAAATCAATGCTACGGTACATTATGCGCCGCCCGCTTTGTGCACAGATAATGGCGCGATGATTGCTTATGCAGGCTTTGAGCGCTTGAATGCGGGTCAGAGCGATGATCTAGCAGTGAGCTGCGTGCCGCGTTGGCCGATGACCGAGTTGCCTGCGGTGTAACGTTTAAAAACCATACAAATTAAGGATAATCTATGCAATGGCTTGCCATTGGTTTGGGAGCAGCACTTGGTGCGTGTTTGCGTGGCTATTTAGCGCGCTTTAACCCACTGCATCATTGGATACCGCTTGGTACGCTTGGCGCGAATGTGTTGGGCGGTTTACTAATCGGACTAGCGCTCGTTTGGTTTGAGCGTGTGGGTAGCGACTTATCTCCCAATATCAGGCTGTTTGTGATTACTGGGTTTTTGGGCGGACTGACGACTTTTAGCACTTTTAGTGCTGAGGTGTTTGGCTTTATTCATGATGGGCGTTTGCTGGCGGGCTTAGCACTGATAGGGTTACATGTTGGGCTGACTTTGCTTGCAACCGCGCTTGGGTTTTACTTTTTTAAGTTGGTGCTTTGAGCTTCTATAGATAGTACTTGCTCAATTAGTGATCTGACTTAAATAATTGCTTTATAGCAGTCTATATTAGCTAGTTTATTTATTGATTATCAGGCCTGTTGTGATGGTTCTAGTGGGGTATATTTGGGAGATAATAAGACTTACTTCTCTATTTTGATTAACTCGCCGCCTTTAAAGTAGAGCGAGTGAGTGCTGCTATATATCCATCGTTCTAACGTTCCTGACGCGTCAATAGTTGTCCTTACATCTTTAGGTCTACCCCAGTTGGTATCACTCAAAACTTGTTTATGAGACATACCAATTCTGGCGGCTGGTTTCTTATTTAACTGGCGCTCCCATTCTCTCTCTATATCTTTATAATAAGTTACTTTTGTTTTTTTAGTGAATTTATCAAAATCACTACTAGGGCTAATGTTTGTGAGTAAAATTTGACCAGCTCGGTCCTTGTAAATATTCATTTTTCCTGTAGTAGCTTTTGAGGCAGTAGCTAAGCGATCGACATAATCTAATTTATTCTGAGCAGTTTCTATACCTACTGCAGCTTGAGCTTCTTTTATATCTGCTTCAGCTTGGGCCGTAGCTGGTGAACGAACAAATGCTGTTACAGACTCAGATATTCCTTGTGATGCGATCTTATATGGATGCGCACTTTCACTATTGCTGTACTTAAATTCAAAGTTATATTGAGCAGAATCATCCCCTTGATTAGCTAACATTAAATCCTGCCTAAAGTCCATAGCTACCGCTGACACAGAAAAAATTGCTGCTATTAGAAAAATCGTTATCTTGCTTATGAATGAACTTTTAAACAGTGACATGGCTTCTCTCTAGTAAGTTCTCTTTAGTATAATGTTTTTGCGTCAGTGTCATGGTATCTACATGCTGATGTTTATTCTACTAGTGAAATGGAGCAATGTACTAGGTCATCTTAAATGATCAATATAGAAAATATGGTCTGTATATAGTAAGTAGCTACTCAATCTCCTATAGTTTATTGATAGGGTCTTTTTCCTGAGAACCTATTTTAGCTCCGTAAATGATGAAGTGTACTAACCATGAAAATATGAGATATGGAATAGCAAGTATTAAGAATAATCCGAAACCATCAATAATACGAATAAAAGTATAATTCTTAAAATACGACTTACCCTCCATCGCTATATTATTGAATGCTAACTCATCTTCTAAATTAATAAATTCTATTCTCCCTTCTGTTAGGGTATCAGAACGAACTTTGTCGCCATCACAGCTTATGCTCTTGTCAGGAAAAATAAGGCAGTCCATGGTTTCTAATTTTTTACCGTCTACTACACTACTTACATCTATCATATCACCGCTAATATGCTGCAAATAAACCTTTATTGGATAATTGATATTATAAAATCCCAAAAATTTGTCAAAAGAACCAGCATGATATCTTAAGTAACGGTTAGATGGATGATAGGTAGAGTTTACCATTGGAGAGCAAAAAGCCTCACTCACACTACATTGCACAAATTGCCCTTTCCGATGAAAAACACCTTCTTGTCCTAGGTAAAGACTAAAAGCTAAAGTTGGAATAGCTAACACTATTGACAAACGAATATACTGTTTTTGATTCAAATCAACCTCGTAAATATTATTTTTTTAATTTTGAATAGCTAGTATTAATTAAGCTGACCCACGTTCGTAAAAACAATCTAAATTTTTGATATTTAAAATAATGAATTATGATAGCTTTTGGTTTTTTAATCGCAGCATCAAACTCCGAGACTAATATAGGGCTTTTTGGATTTCCCCTAATTTCTTGGAAGCTTTTCTCATCTAAACTCTTAGCTTTATTATAAAAAGTAGCAGCGATATTTTTAATTTGTGTCGCTACGGTTCTTTCGTTACTGGCTAACCCACCAAACGATATAGCGCTGTTGCAAAGTTGACGAGCAACCAGTCTAAGTTCTTCTAACTTAGCTATGTTATCGTTTTCTGATGGTTTCATTATCTCACTATCTAAATGAATAAGATTTTCTCTATAGACTTCTAGGATAACTAAAATTTTTGCGGCCTCATTCGACATTATTTCACTACGTTTTTGACCTCTCCATTGGCAAAATATAACAAAAGCGATAATACCTGTAGTAAATGTTGCAATAGCTCCCCAGTCCCAACTGCAAATCTCCATCTATAAAGTCCTTGCTGAGATAAGCAACTGATTAAAAATGTACCGCCACCCAATAACCATACAATCTTTACCTTCCATTCGAATATTAAAAGCGATAGACGAGTCCTCACTTTATTCTAAGTTAATAATATTGGAACGATTTTTCTGAAAAGAGTCCAATAGCTGTAGTTAAAGAAATTCGATGCGTAGGATATACCCAGCCTAAATCAGCTTAAACACTTACTTACCCCTACAACGGTTTCAATATCCCGTCCAATAAACCAGCAAATCCCTGCATATAAGCAGCATCTTGACTAGCAGTCCGCGTTGCAGCATAAAGCTGACAATGCACGCCCTCTCCTAATGGCCTTGAAACTACCCAACCTTTCTTTTCATATTCAGCGACGACCCAATCGGGTAGGGCTGCCACGCCGCGTTCACTAGCCACCAATTGAATTAGCATTGCCGTTAGCTCAGTGGTGCGTATATCTTTAAAGCTCACCTCAGATGGCGTCATAAAATTAGCAATAATATCGAGGCGTTTGGCTTCTACCGGATAAGCAATCAAAGTCTCATCAACCAAATCTGTAGGAGTGACAAAATCTCGTTCAGCCAAATCGTGAGTAGGTGAGAGTACCAAGCGGCTTTCATACTCAAATAACGGCTGATAGCTAATACCCTCGAGGGGCAAATTGCTAGTCGTAATCAGCAAATCAATATCACCCTCCATCAATAAGTGATGCGGTTCCGGCTCAAAGCCGGTGGCAAAATCCAGCTCAACATCCGACCACTCGCGGCGATACTGATTGAGTATCGGCATTAGCCAATCAAAGCAGCTATGACATTCAGAGGCTAGACGTAGCCTGCCCGCTTGCCCATGAGCGAGACGCTTTAAGTTATTTTTGGTGCGCGTCACTTGCGGCAGGATACTATCGGCTAAGGCGAGCACGGCTTTGCCTGCAGGGGTAAAATCTAGCGGGCGTGTTCGGCGATTGACTAAGCTGACATCGTAATAACTCTCAAGCTCTTTGAGTTGATGCGAGACCGCTGATGCAGTAACGTGCAGCTCGTCAGCGGCGGCGGCTAATGAGCCATGCGCTCGAAGCGCGGTTAGGGTATTGAGATGGCGAAGCTCTAGCATAAGATAATCATTATAGTTAAGATGAAGTACATTCATTATAAATGATATAGTAGTGAAATTCACTCATAAAAAATGATAATATCAACGCCGTCGTAATAGTAACTGCGAGATAATCACTAACACCAAAGACGCCGCTAATAATAGCGTACCGATAGCATTGACCTCAGGTTTTAGTCCGACACGTACCATAGAATAAATGCGTAATGGCAGAATCTCATAGCTTGGGCCAGTGACAAAGGTCGACACCACCACATCATCGAGTGATAAAGTAAAGGCGAGCAGCCAGCCTGCCATCACCGCTGGTAGAATTACTGGAATGAGTACGGTGCGCACCATGGTTGCCTCAGACGCGCCCAAGTCACGCGCCGCTTCCATCAGCTTCTCATCTAGGCTACTCAAACGCGCAAAGACGGTAATCACCACAAAAGGCAAGCAAAAAGTGATATGCGCAAGCAATAAAGACACAAAACCGAGCTGCAGTCCAATCAATAAAAACAGCGCCAATAATGAAATCGCTAACACAATCTCAGGTGACATCATCAGCACAAATAGCAGGCCATTCAATAAACCTTTACCGCGAAAATTATAGCGATGTAGCGCCATAGCGGTCAAAGTACCGATCAACGTAGAAACCGTTGCGGCGACCAATCCCAGAACGATAGAATGCCAAAAAGCATCGAGCATCGCCTGATTATTAAATAGCGACTCATACCATTTTAGGCTGAAACCGCCCCAGTTGTAGCCCGTCTTAGACTCGTTAAAAGACATCACGACTAAGACGATAATAGGCAGATAAAGCAGCAAGTAGATTAAGCTTAGATAGCTCTTGGCAGCGATGCTAGCTAGTTTTAGCGACTTTTTTGGTTTATTCACTGAGTTAGCAGAATTAGTAGACATCAAGCCACCTCATTGAAGTCAGTTTTGCCAATGCGTTTGCTACTAGCGCGATAAGCCAATAATAATACCGCCATTGCTAAGGTCAATAACACGCTAGCTGCCGCGCCAAATGGCCAATCGCGCGCATCCAAAAATTGATTTTTGATGATATTACCCACCAGTAAGTTACGCGAACCGCCCAAAATATCAGCGACATAGAACATGCCCATCGCGGGCAGTAATACCAGTAAGATGCCGGAGATTATGCCAGGGGTCGTCAATGGCAGCACGACGTGCCAAAAGGTTTGACGTTTTGAGGCGCCTAAGTCTTGCGAGGCAAGTAGCATATCATTACGCAAGTCGGTAAATACCGCGTATAGCGGCAACACCATAAATGGAAACAGTAAGTAGGTTAGGCCAACGATAACCGCGCCTTGAGTATAGAGCATATTAATAGGCGTCTCGATAATACCGATGGCAAGCAGCGCTTTATTAACTAAGCCATTAGTCGCAAGCAAAAGCTTGAGCGCATAAACGCGCACTAAGGAGTTGGTCCAAAACGGCAATATTAACAGCAGCATCAACAGCGGTTGCCGGCGCGGCTTGGCTCTAGAGACCAGCCAAGCAAAGGGATAACCGAGCAATAAGCATAGCAAGGTTGTGATACCTGCCATCCATAAGGAATGGACAAACACCTCAAAATAGAGCGGATCTACCAAACGTAGATAGCTCTCAATAGTGATCGGCAAGCTAATAAAATCGCTAGTATCGCGCGTCAAAAAGCTAACAGCAATCACTAAGATATTAGGCAGTAACGCAAAGATAAGCAGCCAGCCCCATATCAGCCATAGGGTTACGGTGCGAAAGGGGCTATTAGTGCTGAGACTTTTAGGACTACTACGCGCCATTAGTCTATATCCTTATGCATAGTGTCAGCATTAGCATTAGTACTGTTGTCGAGCGCTAGCGCTTTTGCAGCATTATGATCGAATTTAACTTTATCTGAAGTATCCTCGTTAGCTCTGCTGTCAGCGTTATCATCATGGTCATTGGGTAACAGCCACTCCCAACCATCGACCCA
Organism: Psychrobacter sp. AH5; assembly: GCF_040371085.1. Classification (NCBI taxonomy): domain Bacteria; kingdom Pseudomonadati; phylum Pseudomonadota; class Gammaproteobacteria; order Moraxellales; family Moraxellaceae; genus Psychrobacter; species Psychrobacter sp. AH5. The sequence continues at coordinate 2,388,264 of NZ_JAMBMT010000001.1, read as the reverse complement.
AGATACTTTTACTGCCTCATTGATTTTGTAATCAAAGCTCGGATCATCTTCATCAAAAAATTCTGAGGCTTTAATAATATGGCCGTTTTGCAGCTCGATAATAGAGTCAAGAGTGCTGCCTTTATAATTACTTTCAATCACCTTGCCTAATAATCCAGCATGAGTGCTATCGGCGGGATCATAGATACGCAAATCCTCAGGCCGCAGCAGTAGGTTGACGATATCGCCGACCTCTACAGCATTGGCAAAGTCTGGACGGCGCAAATTACGTAAATTAGTAGGCCCTTCTTGCTTTTGTGCTTCGCAAACTTCTACTTCGATACGGCCATTGGTAAGCTTGCCATTGCGATCAGGCTGCTCAGGATAGACGCCGCGTACCTCTGCTTTAAAGAGATTGGCCTCACCGATGAATTTGGCAGTAAATAAGTTCGCTGGGGTTTCATAAATCTCAATAGGGGTGCCGATTTGTTGGAAACGACCGTCTTTCATCACCGCAATGCGATCTGACATCGACAGCGCTTCTTCTTGATCGTGAGTGACGAAGACAAAGGTGATACCCAGCTCGCGCTGCAGGCGTTTAAGCTCAGACTGCATCTGCAAACGCAGCTTATGATCGAGAGCGGAGAGCGGCTCATCAAGCAATAATAGTTTAGGACGATTGATAACGGCGCGCGCGATAGCCACGCGCTGCTGCTGACCGCCGGAGAGATCCTGCGGACGCCGATTGGCTAGATGCTCCATTTGCACCATCGCTAGCACCTCGCGCACCCGCGTTTGAATCTCCGCTTTGGGTACTTTTTTGATCTTTAGCCCATAAGCGACGTTTTGCGCTACGCTCATATGCGGAAACAAGGCGTATTGCTGAAACACGGTATTGACCGGACGCTTATCTGCAGACAAGCCCGCCATCTGTATACCCTCTAGCTGAATAGCTCCAGCAGTGGGTTGCTCAAAACCAGCAATCAGGCGTAGCAAAGTCGTCTTGCCGCAGCCAGAAGGCCCAAGCAGCGTCAGAAATTCGCCATGCTTGATATCAAGATTGATATCAGTCAATACGTCCGTCTGATCATAGGATTTTTTAACCCCCGTCAGCTGTAGTAGCGTCTTGCCTATGTTGTCTGTTTGCGAGTCAGTCATCAACGGTAGTCCTGATTGTTCAAATAAGTTATCTGCACAAATCAGCTAAGTAGATTAGGCAAATAACTATAATTTATAGCGAGGGTCAATAGCTGCGTATTATAACAAACCTAGCGCTAGAGTTGCTGCAAGTTAACGACAGGTTACGCAGACGCTATAAAAGTCAAATTTTTTATTATTATTCGGCTCTTATTGCTATACAATAATTTGAAACTCTAAGCTAACTGATTAATGACATCATCAAATGATAATTAAGGATAACCTATGCCTAATGCTAATCGTCCAAAAACAGGAGCTGAAGCTCTAGCTTTATTAAAGGAAGGAAACGCGCGCTACGTCGATAGTTTGACGAGCGACCCATCGACCCAGCGTCGCCCAGAGCTAGTAAGAGATCAAGATCCATTAGCCATTATTTTGGGCTGCTCTGATGCTAGAGTGCCGGTAGAGATTGTTTTTGATCAAGGTTTGGGCGATTTGTTTGTCATTCGGGTCGCTGGTAATATCGTAGCGCCTTCGCAGATAGGCTCTGTTGAATTTGCTGCTGATAAGTTTGATACCAAGCTTGTGGTGGTGCTTGGTCACTCTAATTGCGGCGCTGTCAGCGCTTGTGTAGACGCCTTGATCAATCCTGAGCAAAACTATTCACCAAATCTACAATCTATAGTCGATCGCATTCGTCCTTGTGTTTATAACTTGCATGAATTAGCCACCGCTAACGGCCAAGATGCTGATGCTGAGGAGTTGATAGACCGCTCTATTCGCGCCAATGTTCGAATGTCAGTCAGCCAGCTCAAGCATGGCTCACGAGCTTTAGAGGATTTATCAAGTAGTGGTCAGCTATTAATCGTTGGCGCGGAGTACAATATTGACACCGGTAAAGTCCGCTTTTTAGACAGCTAATGGCATAGCTGTTATATAAAACTAGTATTGAATTCATATTTTCTATCGTGCTAGGGTAATAAAAACATCAAAGATAAGGCTTATTATGTCAAATGCTATGTCAAGTAAATCGCAGCCTGATAACAGTATAAAAACAGCTGGCGTGCAACCTATTGCTACACAAACTAGCGGCTTTACTTTTAACCATACCATGCTAAGAGTGAAGGATCCTATAAAGTCGCTAGCCTTTTATACCGGCGTCTTAGGCATGACTTTATTGGCGGTAAAAAAGTTCCCTGAGATGGAATTTGACTTGTACTTTTTAGCTAAGCTGACGGATGAAGAGTGCGACAATCTCCCAGCAGGCGAGGATCTAGCGATTTATACCTTTCGTCAACGCGGTATCTTGGAGCTAACGCATAACTACGGTACTGAGGAGCAAGACGACTTTAGCTATCATGATGGTAACGAGCAGCCACAAGGCTTTGGTCATATTTGCTTTACGGTTCCTGACCTAGAGTCGGCTATCGCTTGGTTTGATAAAAATGACGTCACTTTTAAAAAGCGTCCCGAAGAGGGCGCTATGAAAGACATCGCTTTTATCAAAGATGTTGATGGCTACTGGATTGAGATTGTACAAGCGGATTTGATGGGCTAGCCTATTTGCATTCATTTACCACGGTTAAGATCGGTGAATTGCCTCGATTTATCAAGATTTCATCAATAAAATAAAGCACTGATAATAACTAAAATAACAACTAAAGGATTACTCATTTCATGTCTAGTACGGTAACAGTTACTGAAACCTCTGCTAATAATATAAGCGATAATGTCACTGATACCGCTACTGATGTTGTCCCTAGCGATGCTATGACTTATCAGATGATTGCCGATACCGCTAACGATCTAGTAGCAGGCTTTGTCGAGCGTATTCCTTACTTTGTCGCGGCAATAGTGGTGATGATCCTCTTTTGGTTATTATCTATACTGTTTAAAAAAGTAGTGCATAAGATATTAGGTAGCCGTAGTCGCCATCAAAATCTAGTCAAAGTCTTTCAGCGCGTAGGCGGAGCATTGATATTCTTTATCGGCTTTATGATAGCGATGGTGATAGCCATTCCAGGCTTTACCCCAGCTAAGCTGATAGGCGCACTCGGTATCGGTTCGGTGGCGATTGGTTTTGCCTTTAAAGATATTTTCCAAAACTTATTATCCGGTATTTTATTATTACTATCAGAGCCGTTTCGTATTGGCGATCAGATTGTCTCAGGCGACTATGAAGGCACCGTTGAAGATATTAAAATTCGCGCCACCACCATCAGGACTTATGATGGCCGCCAAGTGGTCATTCCAAACTCTGATTTGTATACCTCAGCTTTGACGGTGAATACCGCTTATAAGCAGCGCCGTTTACAATTAGCGGTAGGCATCGGTTATGCCGATGATATTGCTGAGGCTAAAGCCGTTATTATGCAAGCTTTAGAGCGCTGTGATAGCGTCTCAAAAAATGCTAGCCCAACTATTATCGCTGTCAATTTGGGAGATTCTACCATCGATTTGGTGGTGCGCTGGTTCATTGATGATGGTAATCAAGCGAATAAAGTCAGCTCTATCGATCAAGTGCTTATCGAGATTAAGACGGCTCTAGACAAAGCGGGTATCGACATGCCATTCCCAGTGCGTACTCTAGATCTAAGTGATCCCTCCGTAAAGCAGACAGTAAAACAGCTCAATAACCAAAGGCAGCTGAGTGACAAAGCTAGCTCTGGTCATGACCGTGAAAATAAAGATCCGATAGCAATCAACCAAGCCTCAATAGAATAGCAGAACGACTGGCCAATGGCTGTGTCTCTTGCCATCTTCTATCTTGCCTAAAGCATATTTGATCATTTGATTGTGCACTGCCAGAGACTATGTTTATGAGTAACAGAACCATCGCCCTTGGTGTTATGAAACTTAGCGTCGCTGAGAGAGCAGATGAGGCTGATGTACAGGCCTTAGATACCTTGACTGAAAAAGCGATGGTCACATTCAATCAAGTTGTCCAAAATAAATTGAAGATAGAAGTCGCGTCGTTTTCTTTTGCAGGGCCTGGTCTCACTGCTGATGAGAATGGCTACCGCGCGCTTGATTTTGTGCAGATTGGTATCAATGAGAAAACCGAGCGCAAGCTTGCGTTTATGCTAATTATTACCGATGTGGAGATTGCTGCATCATCGATGTCATACCTGCTTGCGCTGCCATCTCAGCTCACCAACGTAGCAGTCATCTCCACCCGTCGTCTGATCGCTAGTAGTGAGGACAATGCTCCGCAGCAGCAGCTGTGTATCGAGCGGCTAGCGACCATGATGTTGCACTGTTTTGGACGCCTACTCAATCTAGATTATAGTAAGGATGCCAGTAATTATTTGGCTCGCGTGCAGGCGGCAGATGATCTGGATCGCATGCAGCACTTTAGCGAAGCTCAGCATCAGCAAATGATCGAAAATTTGCCGCGCGAGGCCAATGACCGTTATTCCCAAAGTAGCGACAAGGGCGGTAAGCTGGCCTTTATTATCCGTCATATCTTAGCTAACCTTCCACGTATTCTGCGCGGAGCTATCCGCGCTAACCCATTACGTATCACCACCAAGCTACCCACTATGATCGCAGCCGCGCTGTCGGTGATTATTGTGCTTATCTTTGGCGGTGAGACCTGGGATTTTGCCGCTTCGGTGTCTTGTATACAGCTCGCTGTCTTTATGGTAGCCAGTTTTTTGGCGGCAAGCTTTGTGCTTTATCGGGCTTTTTCTTTTCGCCTGATCTCGACGCGGCGAGGGCAGACCTCAGAGAGCTCAGTAGTGACTGCTGCTGCTACTTATTTGGCGCTGATACTGACGCTGATTTGTCTGTTTTTTATGTTTGGCCTGCTGATGTATGGGGTGGTGGTCTTCGTGTTTCCTGACCCGCTAATGAGTACTTGGACCTCCGATAAGGACGGCGCAAATTTTGGCGCTCATATGCGGCTAGTGGTTTTTTTAGCTTCGGTAGGAGTGCTATCAGGCTCGCTTGGCGGGTCGGCGGATTCGCGCACAGTCGTACGCAATGTACTGTTTGCCGCTGATGAGACTTAATGGGCGGTTTGCTACGCATAAAAAACCGCCATATCGGCTGATATAGCGGTTTTGTTCTTAAACCTATTGAGGTTCACTTATCGTTATAGGGTTAATCGGTTTTTACTTTAAAGTCAGTGTGACAAGATTTGCAGCTAGCGCCAACCTCTTTAAAGGCGGGAGCAAAGTCATCAACGCTGGTCGCGGTCTGTGCCACGTTATTTAATTCAGCGGTCACTTGTTGGAACTTTTCAGATTCGGCGACAAAGCTTGGATTATCAGTCCAAACCGCTTCGGTTGAATTACCAATCGCCTCTTGGTTTTCAAAATGTATCCAAGGCTCTTGTGAAGCCTCAGCTAAGTATGAGGTTTGATCTTGTAAAACAGCAGCATCAAAAGTATCAGGCGCTTTTACCATATCGCCCATGATGCCCATAGCATCACCGTAGCTTTTCATAATGTCTTGACGAGCTTTGACATCAGGATCAAGAGGGCTACTACAAGCACTTAGAGCTAACGCAGCAGCAAACATAGACATAGCTACTATAGATTTTGATGAGTTAGAGTTATTAACTTTTATCATAATGAAATTTCCTTATAAATGGCTAAATATAAAAAACGGCTAGTTTAAAGGTCTAGCAAAAATTAACTACCAGTTAAAGCCCTAAAGAAGCAGGTGAGCTTACTTTTGTTTTTTGAAGTAACATTGCTTTGAATATAAGGCCTACAGCCGCCTGATGTGTAGAGTATTTATGTAACGAGTCTTTAGACGCAAAAACGGACTATACCTAATAGATAAAGGTCAGCTATAAAAGCTGACCTAGAGTTTTTGGCAATTTATATAAATAAAACAGTTGTTTACTATAGAGGCGCTTATTGTAGCGTGATGAGTTATAAAGTCAACCAATCGCGAGGTTTTAGATAATAGTCAGTCAGCTCGTATTCTGCCGTACCTGGCTCAGGCTCAAAGCGATAATGCCAGCTAGCAAGCGGCGGCATACTGACTAAGATGGACTCGATACGGCCATTACTTTGTAGACCAAAGAGCGTACCGCGATCATAAACTAAGTTGTATTCGACGTAGCGGCCGCGGCGGTAAAGCTGAAACTGACGCTGCTCCTCGGTAAAGGCAGTGTTTTTGCGCTGCTCAAAAATAGGCAAGATACCATCAAGATAACCATTACCTACTGCTTGCATAAACTCAAAGCATCGCTCAAAATCCCAACCGCGACTCTCAAAGTTGACATCGTCATAAAACAGTCCACCAATACCGCGCTGCTCATCACGATGACGCAAATGGAAATATTCATCACACCACTGCTTAAAGTCAGGGTAGACGGTATCTCCAAAAGGCGCACAGAGGTCATGACAGACTTGATGCCATTGCACACAGTCTGCTAATACTGGATAAAACGGCGTCAAATCAAAACCACCACCGAACCACCAGATAGGGTCTTCACCTTCAGCTTCAGCGACAAAAAGCCGTACATTAGCATGACTGGTTGGCACATTAGGGTTTTTGGGATGAACCACCAATGACACGCCCATGGCTTGGGCTTTACGGCCGGCGATATTGGGATGACGTGAGGTAGCTGAAGCTGGTAGATTATGGACGTGAATGTGGCTAAACATAACCCCAGCTTTTTCGATGACCTCACCGTCAGCCAAGATACAGGAGCGACCGCCGCCGCCTTCAGGCCGCTCCCAGTCATCAGCAACAAAAGTAGCGTTGCCGCCGCCATCACGTTCTTGCGCTTCTAATGCTTGGCAGATACGTGCTTGCAGATCAACTAAAAAAGCCCGTACTCGCGAAATATCATCGTGAGTAGGAACGGCGGCATGAATTGGATTACAGCGAGCAGAATTAGTCATAAAAATATCTATAATATTAGGTGTGTTGACTAGGGTGTGTATAGAATTCAAATCAAGGGCAACCAGATAAAGACACAAGCGAGCATTACCGCCGCTGCAAAGCTATCTTTGAGCTTATCATATCGCGTGGCAATGCCCCTAAAATGTTTCAATCTAGCAAAAGCGTTTTCTACCAAATGACGGCAACGATACAAATACCAATCTAGTGTGTCGTTACTGCTTTTAGAGTTCGACTTAACAGGTATGACTGACTGAGCACAGTGCTTGAAGATACACTCTCTAATATCGCTACTATCGTAGCCCCTGTCTGCAATCACCGCTTTAGTCTGGTTGTTAATGGTGCTACATATCAACGCCTTTGCCATCTTAGAGTCATGTACTTGCCCACCTGACAGCTCAACATGTATAGGGTTGCCACAAGCATCGACCACTAAGTGCAGTTTGCTGCTATTACCTGCAACGCTTTTACCAATGGCCTCATCAAGATGACTGGCTGCGCCTGTACTATGCTGATGAGCTTTAACCACGCTACCGTCTATAAATAACCATTCACTATCATAGTTTGCTGTGACTATCTTCATGAGCTTTTGCCATTTACCGGTTTTACGCCAGTAACGGTATTGATGATATATGCTAGACCAATGACCAAAATAAGAAGGTAAGTCTCGCCATGGACAGCCTACTCGTATGCGGTACAACATGCCTTCAACGGTACGTCTTAGATTGGGCTTGTTATATACGTTAATTTGTCGCAATATAATAAATAGCTTGTGCCAATGTTCATCGTTGAGCTTAGTGCGAGCCATAAGTGACGCCTTGTTTCTTTGTTGTGGTAAACATTAGAGTAAGGCGTTGCTTATTTTTTTCAATGCTTTCTCAATTCTATACAGTCCCTAGCTTATAAAATCTTTTTTAAAAAGTGCTATTTGTTTAGATGAACAGCGGTATTAAAATCTTTATCAAATAAATGTCCCATACGATCGCGCTTGGTAGCCAAATAGTCAGCATTATCATCAGTGATACCGACCACTAGCGGAATACGCTCAATGACCTTGATACCATTTTCGCTCAAATAAGCCACTTTGTCAGGATTGTTGGTAATGAGATTGACCGCATCGACGCCAACGTGCGCTAGCATCGGCCCGCACATATCATAAATGCGCGCGTCAGCTGGCAAGCCTAACATTAAGTTGGCATCTAAGGTATCATGCCCCTGATCTTGTAGCGCGTAAGCCCGAATCTTGTTCGTCAGGCCGATACCGCGTCCTTCTTGACGCAGGTACAATATCGCCCCGCAGCCGTGCTCTTGGATGGCCTGCATCGCTGTATTGAGCTGAGGCCCACAGTCGCATTTAATAGAACCAAAAGCATCGCCCGTCAAGCACTCTGAGTGAATACGAACCAAAGGAATAGGCTGATCGGTAGATTGGCTGGGCTCCTCTACAGGCAAGCCTGTGCTCAGCATCACATGCTCTTGACCATCTGGATCTTCAAAGACATGAATATCAAAGTCGCCATGACGAGTAGGTAGGGTAGCACTAGTAATAAATTGATATGACATGGAGGTCCTGCATAAGCCGATCATAGTGAAAGTAGCAATTGTTAAGTCTAAAGACACTTGATTGACAGTGAGTTATTATTAATAATTAACGCTATGTGACGGTTGTCTGTAACTGTCTATTTGCCTATGCTTTCATAACCTATAATTTTCTATAGATAGCAAACTAGACACAGTGGATCAAAAGCCGCCTATAACAGTCGCTCTAAAAATACCGCCGCTTCACTATAACTATATAGTTACTATTATTTAAAATACTAGGTCTATCTAACATACTAGGTCCATTCAAAATACGAGGGCAGCTTAGGATTAGCTAAAAAACACACAAAGTTCACAGACGACTGACGATGATTAAAGCGATAGATAAAAAAAAATGCTATTATGCCATACTATTTTATTAGATACAGTGACAAGTCTTTGCCCTCGGACTACTATATCGTCAATATTGGCTGCTATAAACTCTTGATAATGAGGTATGCTAGCAATCAATAGCGACATAGTAGTGAGCATATCAAGTCAATAATCGATAGCCGCCTATTTTGCGTCGCTATCGCTCATTTGTATTTTATTCTTGTCGATAGTTATTATAACCTCGGCATATAACGATATGGTAAGGCCACGCCTTGTCAGCAGATTGGTAGGTATAGTACGGTTTATGCAGCAATCTTCTCATTCCTCACAGTCTCATTTATCAGCTGATTGCTCTACGTCAACAGCTTCTCATACTGCTAAGCCGCTTTCGGCCTTGCAGCAAACGTATAATGAGATTCCGCGTGTCCGTCCTATTACCCCTTTGCTCGATTCTATCGATACTCCAGCAGATATAAAACAGTACAGTACCGAGCAGCTGATGACTTTAGCTGATGAGCTGCGACTGTTTCTTTTGTATTCAGCTGGACAAAGCGGTGGTCACTTTGGTGCCAACTTAGGCGTGGTTGAGCTGACTATCGTGCTGCATTATCTACTAGATGCGCCAAGCGACCAGATCGTCTGGGATGTCGGCCATCAAGCCTACGCGCACAAAGTGTTGACGGGTCGCCGTGAGCAGCTGCACAGTATCCGCTCAAAAGGTGGTTTAACTGCTTTTCCAGAGCGGGTAGAGTCAGTCTATGACACCTTTGGCGTTGGTCATTCTTCCACTTCTATCTCAGCCGGCTTAGGCATGAGCTTAGCGCTTCGTTATCAAGGCCTTGAGCAGACCGTGGCCTGTATCATTGGCGATGGGGCGATGACAGGTGGCATGGCATTTGAGGCGATGAATGATGCGGTGCAACAAGATGCGGATTTACTAGTTATCTTGAACGACAATGATATGTCGATATCTTGTTCTATTGGCGGCTTCTCGCGTCATTTAGCGATGTTATGGGAGTCAGGCCATCAAGTCGATATCTCAGACACAGGCGAACCTATTCTTTGTCATCGTCCGCATGTGCAGGACTTTGATCGCCGTAAGCGTCACAAAGAGCATCGCGATGTTCCCAATATAGAAGACAATCTATTTAAAGCGATAGGCTTTACTTATTTTGGCCCTTTTGATGGTCATAATATTCCTGAGCTGCTACGCGTTTTATCTTTAGCTAAGCAAGTATCAGGACCAGTATTGGTACATATTTATACTACTAAAGGCAAAGGCTTTGCGCCTGCAGAAGCTGATCCTGTCGGCTACCATGCTATTAGTAAGCTGCCCCTTGAAGTGAGTATAAATGACGAAGCAGTTAGTCAGCAAACTACTCATCAGCAAATTAGCGCCGTCAAACCTATTGCGGCTTTGAAGTATTCGCAAGTGTTCGGTGAGTTCCTCTGTGATAAAGCAGCTACTGATGATAAGTTACTGGCGATTACCCCAGCTATGGAAGAGGGCTCGGGGATGATTGATTTTGCGCGTCAGTTTCCGGAGCGCTTCTTCGATGTGGCGATTGCTGAGCAGCATGCGGTGACTCTAGCCGGCGGTATGGCGACACAAGGGGTGAAGCCTATTGTCGCTATCTACTCGACTTTTTTGCAGCGCGGCTATGATCAGCTGATTCATGATGTGGCGCTGCAAGATCTTGATGTGACCTTTGCTATTGATAGAGCAGGACTCGTTGGTGAAGATGGTGCAACCCACGCCGGCGTCTTTGATTTTGCTTTTTTGCGCTGCGTGCCTAACCTGCTTATCGCGGCGCCAAAAGATGAAAACGAGTGCTATCAGCTGCTTAATACTTGTTATGAGTATAAGGGCGCTACTGCCGTTCGTTATCCGCGTGGCAAAGGTACAGGCGCGACTATTCAGCGCCCAGCTCAGCTTTATAAAGTAGGTCAAGCGGTAGTTGAGTCAGTATTAGGGGCAGATAATGCGCCAACTAAACTGGCGATTTTGGCGTTTGGCACTATGGTGGCAACCGCGCAGCAAGCCGCTGAAACTATTATTACTCAGCTTGCCAGTACTCAAAGCGCTGAGAGTCTACAAGTACAAGTGGTCAATATGCGCTGGGTAAAACCTTTAGATAGCGACTTGCTAGAGTCTTTACTAGAGCAAGGAATGACTCATATCGCCACGGTAGAAGAGCACATGATTATGGGCGGCGCTGGCAGTGCAGTCAACGAGTATCTACTCAACGACTCTCTAGCTTTTAAGCGTCAGCGTCCTTTAATTTGTAATATCGGTATCACTGATCGCTTTATTGCTCATGGCTCACAAGCCGAGCAGTGGGCGGATTGTGGTTTAGATACGCCAGGAGTGGTCAAGCAGCTCCAGCAGTTATTGTCTTAATAGAGTTTTAACAGGCTTAGTCAGGTTTATTTGGCTTTGCTCTAAGCTTGTTTTTACCTAAGTATTCTTTTCAAGTTAACATTATTGTTATTTTTATCAATCAAGTAAATAGGTTATTTATGGAACCCATGGTCGTTATCGCAGCGCGTGCTGCCGAAAAAGTCGGTAAAGAGATCTTGTACGCGCATCAAAACCGTCACAAAGTTGAGCTAGATACTGAGTCCAAGGGACTAGATGGTTTAGTAACTCGTATCGACCGTTTTAGTGAAGAGCTCACTATCGCGACACTAAAAGCCAGTTATCCTGATCATTCGTATTTAGGCGAAGAGTTTGGTATGCAGCAAGGCCGCGGTGAAGACGCAGATTGGTGCTGGATTATAGATCCACTCGATGGTACCAAGAATTTTGTTCACGGTGTGCCGCAGTTTTGTGTCTCAATCGCTGTGCAGTATAAAGGCGTCACTGAGCATGGCGTGGTCTATGATCCGGTCCGTGATGAGATGTTTTCAGCCAGCCGCGGTAAAGGCGCGCGTCTGAACAACCGCCGTATGCAGGTCACTGATCGCAAGACCTTAGATGGTGGCTTATTTACCACCGGCCATCCATTAGAGCGTAATCGTAACGGCGAGGTCATCTCTTATGCCAAGCAGCATTTTGAGAGCTTGCAAAAGGTTAGTGAAGCAGGCGGGCAAATTCGCCGTTTAGGCTCAGCGGCGCTCGATTTGTGCTACGTGGCCGCAGGTCGTTTTGATGGTTATTTTGAGATGTCAATCAAGCCTTGGGATATCGCCGCAGGCGAGCTAATTGTTACTGAAGCTCGTGGTACTGTTGTTGATCATACTGGCGCTCATAATTCTATGACCTCAGGCTCTATCTTTGCCTGTAACGTCAAGCTATTAAAGCCACTAATGCAAACGGTTGTCCCTTGTTGGGCTGATGCTCTTTAGCTTATAGCTGTATAGCAAGCTATAGATAATAAAAAAGCTGACTCTCTTACGAAGTCAGCTTTTTTTATAGTTGCAGTTTAAGGTACTGTAGCTAAATAATAGCATTACTCAGCACTATAATTAGTAACGAACGCCAAGACGCTTCTCTTCACAAATACTCTCAAGCGAGCTTAGCTCTTCTTCAATGAGTCCTAGCATATCCTGCACTCTTGGCAACAGCTTACTACAAGCGGTAATACAAAACTCAATCTTGTCAAGATAAGTGGCAATGGTAATATTCATCGCTTGACCATCAACCAAAACAGAGGCCGGATAGAGAGCTTTTAGTGGCGCGCCATTCCAGTATAGCGGTTGTTTTGAGCCTGGTACGTTAGAGATAATAAGGTTAAAAGCTTGTTTTTTGGGAAAAATGCCAGTCAAGACGTTGAGGCCTTCCCAAGCGTAAGCAATGGCGCTGTAGTTGATAACCTGCGCTTTATTCATCCGGCGAAAGCGGCGCTTACCACTATTCATACTGTCATGAATCAGCTGCATACGTTTTACCGGATCTTCTAAATGAGTCCCTAGATTGGCCAATAAAAAAGAGATTTGATTGCCTGAGGCGCTAGCATCGCCGCGTAGCGACATAGGGACAAAAGCAATTAGAGGCTTTTTGGGCAGCTCATTCATAGCCATTAGATAGCGGCGCATGGCACCGGCACAAACGGCAAGCACCGCATCGTTTTGATTGACTCCAAAGGTATTGGCGACATTATAAAAACGCTCGATATCATAAGACTGAGCAGCGATACGACGAGAGGCTGAGATACGCTGATTAAGAACGCTTCTTGGCGCATCAAAAGTACCGACATAATCAGGCTTACCGTTATGTTTAAAATTATCGATAAGTTCGGTAAACACCGGTTTGATAGTAGAGAACTGCTCTTTGAGAATTCGCGAAGTTGAACGCGCCGCAGGCAGTAAATTATCCGCTTTGCTACTGTTTCGAGTAATCATCGACCAGATAGGCAATGTTACTGGCTCAGTAGGCGACTGTGATAAGGTTTTTTGGACGATGCGCATCGCTGCAATACCATCGACTAAGGAGTGATGAATCTTGACATACAAAGCAAAACGCTCAGGGCGACCCTCTGCCTCTGGTAGTATGCCTTCGATAATATGACATTCCCATAACGGCATAGCGCGGTCGAGCAGTCTGCTATGCTCTTTTGAGACATACATCAATAATTCACGCACGCGGCCAGGGCTTGGCAGGGCGACATGACGAAAATGATGCTCAACATCGAACTGCTCATCTTCTTTCCAAAATATTAAGTTCTCAAGCACTTGGTTAAAAGGAAAGCTTGGCGGTACTTCAGAGTTTTGCATCTGCTGAGCCAATTGATAAACAAAATCGCTACTGGCTCCTTTTTCACTCTCTGGCAACTCAAATAAAAATAAGCCGCCCACATGCATAGGCTGCTTACGAGATTCAAGAAGTAAGAAAAGCTGATCAACTGCTGTCATTAGTCGCATGCTAAATCCTTTTATGGCGATAAGTGAAGATAATAACTTAAATAACTACTCACTTAAAAGAATATAAAATTGTTATTACATGAGTTTACTAAATTATTGGAAGAAATATCCGGTTTGTGGTGAACTAGCAGTCGCCATTCTACGCATAGGCATACGCCCTGCCAAAAAAGCGGCACGACCAGCCCAAACGGCTTGTTTCATCGCCTGCGCCATAAGTACTGGGTTTTGAGCATGAGCAATAGCAGAATTCATCAGTACCCCATCGCAGCCAAGCTCCATCGCAATAGCGGCATCTGAAGCGGTCCCCACGCCGGCATCGACCAAGACCGGCACTTTAGCGTTTTCGATAATAAGACTCAGAGTGTGACGGTTTAGTAGTCCAAGACCTGAGCCAATCAAACTACCTAAAGGCATAATAGCCACGCAGCCCATGCTCTCAAGCTCACTTGCAACGATAGGATCATCCGAGGTATAAACCATCACCTCAAAGCCATCATCGATCAGCACTTTTGCCGCCTTTAGCGTTTCAGTAACGTTAGGATAAAGGCTTTTTTCATCGCCCAATACCTCAAGCTTAACCAAATTATGACCGCCTAATAGCTCGCGCGCCAGCTTACAAGTACGTATCGCGCTATCGGCATCAAAGCAGCCTGCGGTATTGGGCAGTATGGTGTATTTGTCTGGTGAGATGACCTCAAGCAAGTTTGGCTCGTCGCTATTTTGACCAATATTGGTACGGCGAATAGCTACAGTAACGATTTCAGACCCGGCCGCTGCGATAGCCTGAGCGGTCTCGGTTAGGTCTTTGTATTTGCCTGTCCCTACGAGCAGGCGCGATGAAAAAGTGCGACTGCCTACCGTAAAGCTATCATTAATTAAAGCGTCTGGGTCATGAGCTGCAGTTGAAGCTTGTGACATATTAGAAGTCCTAATGGCTTATGAATAAAAGCGGTTTAATAACAATCAGTTTTTGAAACCCAATAACAAAACTTTTATACCGATAAAATATAAAGTCTAGCGATTAGCTAGCTACGCTAAAGCAGACAAAATGCTATTATAACAAAATCACAGGTGCTTAATAGGCTGTTAGTAGACGCTTACCGAAAAACTTTCAACGCTATAAAACCAGTAGCGCTGCAAGGGTTTAAGGTGCTCAAGTTATCAAATCATCAAGTTATCAAATCATTTAATTATTAAGCTATCATTCAATAGGTCATTATTATGCTGCCATTGCCATATAGTTTTGCTAAGCGCCATCAGCTATTGATCGTAGCGGCTATAGACTCTACTCTGCCGCCAACGCTGATATTAACTAAAGCGACGCCGTTATCTGCTATTAATGAAGCGGTACGTTTTATGCAGCAACAAGGCGTGCGCGAGGCTCCTAGTTATGAAAGCGTCAGCGCTGATGAGTTTGAAAAGCGCATGAATGCCGCTTATGCCGCCAATACTGGTGAGTCACAGCATATTGCCGCAGGCCTAGAGGATCATCCCGATCTCGATAGCTTAGCCGATAGCGTGCCTGAAACCGAAGATCTGATGGATAGCCAAGATGATGCGCCTATCATTCGGCTGATTAATGCTTTGTTATCAGAAGCGATTCGCTTAAATGCCTCCGATATCCATATCGAAACTTTTGAGAAGCGCTTAGTAGTACGTTTTCGCGTCGATGGCGAGCTCAAAGAGATCATCACCCCCAAGCGCCAATTAGCGCCCTTACTCGTGTCGCGTATCAAAGTGATGGCTAAGCTCGATATCGCCGAAAAGCGCGTACCGCAAGATGGGCGTATGAGCTTAAGACTAGCGGGTCGCGAGGTAGATGTGCGAGTATCAACGCTGCCCTCAAGTTTTGGCGAGCGCGTGGTGATGCGTTTGCTTGATAAGCAAGCAGGGCGCTTGAATATGACTTATTTGGGACTTGCTGATAACGATTATAATCAGCTTAAACGGCTGATCCATCGACCGCACGGTATTATATTGGTCACCGGCCCTACCGGTTCTGGTAAAACCACTACGCTTTATGCTGCTTTGACTGATCTTAATGATCAAACGCGTAATATCTTGACTGCCGAGGATCCGATCGAGTTTCAGCTCGATGGTATCGGCCAGACGCAGGTCAATAATAAGGTCGATATGACCTTTGCTAAGAGTTTACGCGCCATGCTGCGTCAAGATCCAGATGTGGTAATGGTTGGTGAGATTCGCGATCTTGAGACCGCTGAGATTGCCGTGCAAGCCTCCTTAACGGGGCACTTGGTGCTCTCAACCTTGCATACTAACACCGCAATTGGCGCGGTGACGCGCCTGCAAGATATGGGCGTTGAGCCGTTTTTATTATCGTCCTCCTTGATTGGGGTGGTGGCGCAGCGCTTGGTACGCACGCTATGTAGTCATTGTCACGACTGGCAAATAGCCGATAGCGAGCAAGCCAAGCTGTTTAGTGAGATTTATATTGAGCATCAGACTACTATCAAGCTACCTAAAGCTGTCGGCTGTGATAAGTGCAATCAGTCCGGCTTTAAGGGTCGTACTGCTATCTATGAAGTTGTGCCTATTGATGATACGCTGCGCCGGATGATTCATAGTAATACGGCTGAGTTTGAGCTAGAAGAATACGCGCGCGCGCAAACGCCATCGATTCGCGCTGACGGTCTGCATAAAGTGCTGGCAGGTCGAACCACGCTTGAGGAGGTGCTACGAGTGACCAAAGAGAGCGCCCTAGTTGAGGACGCTTTATTGCTATAGTCATGAATTATTTAGCGGCGATACATTCAATCTCAACGCTGGCATTAGCGGCAAGGCTTGCAACGCCAAAAGCTGAGCGCACCGGATAAGGCTTATTAAGCTCAGTTTTATATACCTCGTTAAAGTCGCCAAAGTCATCCATATCAGTGAGCATCGCCATACATTTAACCAGATCTGACTTTTGGTAGCCGTACTGTAAGAGTACCCCATTAATATTATCTAGGGCTTGCTTGGTTTCGGCTTTGATGCCGCCTTTGATTAGTTTACCGTCTTTAAAGCCAATTTGCCCCGACATATATAAAGTATTGCCAACGCGTACCGCGCTTGAGAACGGATACTCGCCGCCATCGCCAAAAAAGATCGGTTTGGACTGAATGATAGTAGGGTTAGTAGGATTAGTAGGGGTTGGCGCAGCTTGAGCGCTGACCATAACACCGAATCCTAACAGAGCACTAAAAGAGAGTTTGGCTAGTTTTGTGATCATATTTTTATTAGTAGTCATAATTTTATCCTTATTATTTTAAGGTTGCAGTTATCGGTTATAGTGAGCTTTATTCATTTGCTTTTTTCAATTCGCTTTTTGCAGCATTTTCTGCATTGTCGTTTTCAGTTTTTGTAGTCTCTTTTTCAGCATGAACGCTTTTTTCATTAGCTTGCAATGCTGGTTGACCACGACCTTGACGACGCGCCTCAAGCTCAGCTTTAGGTATCCAGGCCCAAGTCATCTCCACAGTGATAGGGTCGCGCTCGCTGTCTGATTCGCGATCATCAATAACGCAAGGGATGACCATCTCCCCTTTGGGTGTATTGAGAATCTCTAAGCGCTGCTCGTCAGATAAAGTGGCGATGGCGGCTACTTGTCCTCTTTTTAGTGGACGATAAAAATTCACCGAGTAAGACTTAATTAGTAGCATCCGATCGGTCGGTAAGTTTAGACCTAAGATAAAGCCTGTTGCCGTCTCAGCAAGCAAAGTCACAGCGACGGCATGAATAGAGCCGATATGATTTTGTACCGCTTTTTCATTTTTTAGGCTAACGATAACTTGATTGGGCTCAACTTTTTCGTAGTAGACGCCAGTGGTGCCGACATAAGGCACCACTTTACCAAAAGCTTTGGATAAAATAGTGGAGCGTGCGCCAGTAGGCAAGTATTTGGTCACCGATAACAGCTTGGAGAATTGGTTATTCACAGGCTTTAAAGTGCTAGCTGGTGCATCGTTAGCCCGTCCGCTACTCTTTGAAAACCCGGCTACTGTTTCAGGGAGTGATTCTTTATTAAGGGATTCTGGTAAGGTTTTGGCTACTTTTTTGCTTAATTTATTGGGCAATTTACTAAATAGTCCTGACATAGTTCATTCCTAGAGTAGAGCAATTTTAAGGTTATGTTTTAGCGACCTATGATATAGTCGATCCACTATAAAACAAACACAGTGCTACTGGGATGAATTTTGCGCAGCAACGAAGGGACGCAGCACGCAAGGAAAATTTATACCAGTAGCACGCTGGCATAGCTGTATTCTTTTTATTTAGGATTCACTATAGCATTAAGCTACTTTGCGCTTTGACTATTAGCATAAACTACCGCGACTTCAAAATATAGTGACAGATAGTGACGTTATGAGACCTTTGAGCCACAAACAGATTTATCCCATTCAAAGTCCCACTGCCAATCAAGCTGCTGTTAACGTCATCTACAGCGGCGTTGCTGGCAGCGGCAAGACTTATCAGTTATTGCAGATCGCTAAGCACTATAGCGACTCTCTGCCTGCGATAAATCAGGATAGCTTAGTAGCGCAGTTGGTCAGCCCGTTAAGCTGGCGTGAAGTGGTGTGCTTGATATTACTCGATATGCAAAGCGAGGAGCAAGATCTAGTCAAAGTACCGCAAATCGTCGCGCATGAGTTTTTTGTCGCCAAAGCGGCACAAAACGCCAGAGCCAAAAACCTTAATAATACCGTCTGGTCAGTGCTACAAACCCATAGTGCGGCTGACTCAAAAACAGTAGTATGTGACAATCGCGCCAGCCAAGCTTATTTTGATAAAGATGACAGCGGCGCTTGGTATTTATTGGCAGACAGTAGCAGCGTATTAGTCGATTTACAGCAGCAGCTAGCGGATTTTTATCAAGCGCGGTGCGATAGCCAAGGTAGCGATACAAGCCCGATGTTTAATGAGCGTTATAGCATGGTCAGCTTTCATCAAGCTTATGGCTATGAGGAATTTGTCGAAGGTATTAGCCCGGTGATGGGCGCTCATGGCGCAAGTCAAGTCAGCTATGAGGTGCAAGATGGGGCGTTTTTGCAATTGTGTCAGCGCGCGGCTAATGATCCTGAGCAGCGTTATGCCATGCTAATCGATGAGATCAATCGCGCCAATGTCGCTCGAGTATTGGGTGAGCTGCTTAGCCTTATTGAGCCAGATAAACGGGCAGGACAGACGAACGCCATGACGGTTAAGCTTGCTTATTCTGGCCGCGCCTTTAGCGTTCCTGCTAATGTCGATATTTATGCTACGATGAATACCCAAGACCATTCACTTGCGCCGCTCGATATGGCATTGCGCCGGCGTTTTCGCTTTATTGACTGTCCACCGCAGCCTGAGCTTTTAGCCACTATTCGCGTTGATGGTGAGGCAGTTGATTTAGGGCGTTTACTAACCGGACTCAATCAGCGTATTATTCAAACTCTAGGTATAGAGGCGCAGTTAGGTCACGCTTTTTTGTTCAATATAAAGGACTTATCGCAGCTACAGACCGCACTGATTGAGCAAATCATCCCGCAACTAGCGCAAGCGAGTGGCGGACAATTAGGCTTGCTCCAGTATTTATTTAATGATGAGCTGCAGCCCTTTGCCGCGCAGTTCATCCATGCCGCACATACCGATGATCAACATAGCGCCGAGCCGTCGCTATTTTCTGCTAATCCTGTTTTTGGCGGACAAAATATCAGCGTAAGTGGTTATGTCATCAATAGCGATTTGCTCGCAGGCAAAGGCGAGTTTGCCAAAGCTGCGGTTTATCAGCGTCTTTATTGGTTGCGTGCATAGTATGAATAAAGCGATCGCTATGATGAGTGTCTTTGAGCATCAGCGTTTAAGTGTGCAGGATTTTGCCTATGCTAGCGACTTTATGTGGCTTATGGCGCAAGAGCTGCCAGTATTTACTATCAAGCGTCAACGCGGTCATTGGCAGCTAAAAGTTGGTCACTATATTGGCGTGATTCTCCTGCCAAGTAATGTCAGCTTAGAGATACTACCCAAAACGGTTGCTAGCGCTAAAGGTGTGCTATTTGAGAAGCAGATTGCTAAAACGCGGCGCTGGGTTGCGCAGATGCTAAGTACTTTGATTTATGCTAATAACAAACTGCCCGCTAGCAAGCATTTTGGCCAAGTTAGTAGCCAGTTGACCCCACTACCGCTACAAAGTTTGCCGTTATCCCAGTGGCTGATAGAGCAATTTTTGCAACTAGTAGCGAGCTGTCAGCCCAGTCAGCATTATCAAACTAAGGTGCAGAACCAAGCGGCGCTACAAGGCAAATTACTGATCAAAGAGCAGCTGCGACGCAATAGCTATCAGCCGCATAAGCTCGTGAGTGAAGTCAGTACCTTAAGCACACAAATGCTAAGCAACAGGCTGATTAAAAGCGCTTTGCAGCTCATTGAGCCTTTAGTGACGACTGCCATGCTACCTAAATACTTACTAGCGTGGCGTGCTATTGAAGCGCTAAACACTTATGAGCTACGGCAACTTGATAGGCTATATAGCCAAGCAAAACAGCAGCTTAGCTATCAGCCGTTAGCCGCCCAGCAATTACAAGGAGCACAGCGGTTACTAGCCTTTGCTTATTGGTTGCTAAAAACGCAAGCAGCAACGATGCCAGCAGGCAGCGTTTTGCATGAGCCAGACAGTCAATTACATGCGGCTACGCATTTAGCGCCATTACGCTTATGTTTATTATTAAATATGAACCAAGCGTTTGAGCAGTGGGCCAGCTTAACTATTGCGCAGAGTTTCATTGAGCGTAAAGCAGGCTATCAGCCCTATTATCAGGCGCAGCATGTCTGGCTACAAGATAGCTTAGGGCAGACTCGTTTGTCTATGCGCCCAGATTTACTAATCTATAAAGACCAGTATTGCAGCCATGTGATAGATATCAAATGGAAAGCGCTTAGGAGCGCTAATGAGCTTAGTGCAAGCGACGCTTATCAGCTGAGTAGCTACGCTCAGGCCTATCAAGCTAAGCAAGTGTGGCTAGTATATCCGGTACAGGACAAAAACCTGCGCCCAATAGCCCTACATCGTCAATTAGATAAGCGATTTAACGCACAAAATAGCAGTCCATTCAAAACCGATAGCGATAGTAAAGAGGCGAGCGCGACGCTATGGTTGGTTCCTTTTAATATTTTGACTGGCGGCATAGAACATTGGCCTGCTACAAATAATGACTAGTAGCCATAACCATAAAGGGTAGAGAAGCGCTGATTTTGGAGAAAAACCAGTAAAAAAGCTCAATTTAGATAATAAAAGCGAAAATTCATCAATTAATTGAAAATAGTTGTTGACACTATCGCTATTTCGCCTTAATATGTGCACCTCGATAGCGAGGATGATTAAGCAGTTAGCGGCATTGCTGATAACTTATTAATAATTTAAGATATCGAGATAGTAGAGAATTTCGGAGTGTGGCGCAGTTTGGTAGCGCATCTGGTTTGGGACCAGAGGGTCGTAGGTTCGAATCCTATCACTCCGACCATCTATTTTAAGAGCCTTACAGGCTTTTTTTTATGTATAATGGTTTAGCGGTTTAATTATTTAAATAATTGCCAAACCTAAATAAATAAAAAGACCTTAAGAGCGCCTGTAGCTCAGCTGGATAGAGCATCTCCCTTCTAAGGAGGTGGCCGCAGGTTCGAATCCTGCCAGGCGCACCATTTAGCCTGCAAACATTGTCTAAGTTCTTGACAACAATTATGGCGGTTGTAGCTCAGTTGGTAGAGCCCCGGGTTGTGATCTCGGTTGTCGTGGGTTCGAGTCCCATCAGTCGCCCCATTATTTATTTTGTATTATCCCTTCTTAATACCCAAGTCTATATAAAATCTTTGCTAGTCTATTAACGCTTGCCTTTTTGGGCAATTTTTTGCGTCTAGATTTTATGGTTTGCGGTTTGCCTGTCTGTTTTAGTGCTCACTACTCCTCAGTTCCTGCAGTCTGTCACGGCCGAAAAGTCTTTTTTCGTCTTTAATTTATGCTATATCGTCTTTTAGCCTCTAACTATCAGTGATTTCACTTTTATAAAACGTATTTAGGCATACATCTACTAGTTATTGAGAGTAAACTAGTAATTGTTAAGTATTTATATTTAATATATTAATTATTTTAACTAATGTTAATGACTAAAGTCAGTAATAAAGGAGCAATAGACTAAATAACCGCTACTGATGCCGTTCGTTTTGAACATATTTTCTAGCAATAAAAAGTCTTATATTCAGCATTTTAAGACCAAGATGTGTTTAGCGTATGTATATCTTTAACTACAGTCCAAGATAGCAGATTTATCTTGTGTAATCTCTGTCAGGTGGTTACTTTGCTAAGTTTGGCTAACTTGCCATACGTTGTTAAGGAAGAAGGTAATGGACGCGCTGAGCATGTTATTAGAAAACGTGCATTTATGTGAGACAAAATACTATAGTCTAAAAGGCTCAGGGGATTGGTCGTATTCAATCACCAAAAAAGACACTATTTTGTTTTATCTAGTCATGTCCGGTAGTTTTTGTATCAATGTGGATGAGGCGTCACGTAAAGCCTATGCAGGCGATATGATTATGATTCCAAATGCTCATCGGCACGTCTGTTATGCGTTGGATTATAATGGCGATAATGCTCAGCCTTTAGATGACACTTTATCAAACTGTGAAGAGCATCTTATCGAGCTTAATAATACAGGTTTTAATAATACTGATTTTAATACGGTTAGCGAGCCTAACTCCTGCTTGATCCTTATCGAATGTAAATATGATAAAGAGTTAATTCGGCCCTTGCTGTCCGCTTTGCCGATGATACTGCCTGAACATGAAGACCAGCCAGAGAGCCGTTTTGAGATTTTGGAAGTAGGTATTAAGCTACTAAGACTAGAGTCTGAGCATGAGCGTATGGGTAAAACGGCGGTAATCAATCATTGGGCGAGCATCATGATGATTGAGTGTTTGCGCACTTATATTGAGAGTCTACCTGAGGCCGATGATAGTTGGCTCAAAGCGCTAAAAGATCCTTATCTTGCCAAAGCATTGGCAGTTATGCATGACTCGCCTAATCAAAACTGGACTATTCATAAGCTCGCTGAGGTCGCAGGCATGTCACGCTCAAGCTTTGCTCAGCGCTTTAAAGATGTAGTAGGCATACCGCCGCTAACTTATCTGATCGATTACCGACTGCGGTTAGCATCGCGCTATCTGCGTTTGCAGCAAAACAGTATTAGCCGTATCAGCGAGCTGGTTGGTTACGCCTCAGACTCAACCTTTAGCCAAGCCTTCAAACGCGTTTATGGTGTCTCTCCAAAGGTATATCGGCAACAGTACCAAAAAGAATTGGCAGTTTAGCTAGCTATTGAATTTATAAGTGATGATTACTGTTAAACTGTTATTTAATGGTTTAGCTTTGAGAGCAAAAAAGCGCTGAGGCTATTATAATAGTCTTGGCGTTTTTTTATGGTTATTTACTAGCTACTACAGCTTAGCGATAGCTGTAGCGGCTGACAATTTCTATGCGTTAAGGTACTATAGCAATACCTCGTTTTGACGGTTTTTGCTGCTAAAGCGTTACTGATTTTATGAAGCGGTTATGAACGAAGATATTTTATGACTCAACCAAATTCTAAGCAACATTTTGTCGCCACCTATGCTGAAAAACACAGCGACAAAAGCAGTGAGAGAGGTAATATGAGTAGCTACCAGCCATTAGCCTTATCGTCCACAGTAGTTTCTAACAAAGCTGAGCTGTTAGAGTTATTTTCAGCACCCGTAATCCAAAATGGTGTTAGTCAAAATGCGCAAGCAGTCGATAATAATGACTTAAGTGTGGTTGAGCAGCGCCTAGCGCTTTATCGTGCTCAGTACGAGCGCACCCGCTTATTGTATCTAGCGCCAGCGAGCATCCGTCCTACTTATTTAGTACAAACGCTAAAGACGCAGTTTGCTGAGTATCAGCAGTTTCAGCTCGCTCAGCAGCTTGATAAGCGTGGTCTGCTTGATGTAGAGTCGATTGAACGCCTCTGGCAGCAGCTACACGTGGTCGATGATATTATCGCTGATATCGTCAGCAACATGCCAGCGCAGCAGCCAGCAGGTTGGCAACTCACCGCACAAGATGGTCATAATCCCTTATGCTTGCCTACTATCGGTAAGCTTAAACACCCCAAAGCTATCGCTGATCAAGGTAGTCTCAATAGCTACGTGCTTGGCCACTTTGGCGTGAGTAGCTTTACTTACGATCGCGGTTATTATATTGGTCATGTTATCGGTTATCTATTTAGCTGTTATTTTTGTGCGCATCTGTCCATAAGCTACGGAGTGTCTGCCTTAGGTGAGCAAGTCGTCGAAGGTTATGATTATGCCAGCCTTGAGACGCCTTACATGGTGCGTTTGCTGCAAGGTCTTGATAGCTACTGCAAAAAGCGCGTGTATCAATTGGCGGTAATTTGTGCGCGTCTAAGCGTCTACGCTAGTGATAAACGAATTGAGAAAATGCTTATTGCTGAGGTCAATGATTTTGATAAAAAGCTACAGCAGCAGCATTTAGATGTTCTATTATTGCAAGGGATGATGCCAGAGAGTAATGACTCAACGCCACTGTTTTGAGGCAGCTTTTAGCTGTATTTTATTAATGTTAAAAGCACTGTTGCTACCTCTACCAGTTTATTTGGAATAACCACTGTTATGACCGCTTATCATTACAAAGCTTTTGATGATCAAGGAGCGATGCAAAAGGGTCTGCTAGAAGGCGACTCGGCTCGGCAAGTGCGTCAGCAGCTACGGGACAAAGCTTGGACACCAGTGGAAGTCATTGCGGTCAATGAACAAAAGACTAACCATAAAAGCCGTTATAAAAAACCCTCTGCTTATGAGTTAGCGCTATTAACTCGCCAATTATCGGTGTTATTAGCCGCCGGTATTCCCCTTGAGGAAACGCTTGCCGCTGTCGCTAAACAGTCCCCTAAAACGCACATCAAGTCCTTGATGCTAGCGGTGCGCTCGCATGTGCTAGAAGGTCTCAGCCTTGCGCGCGCGCTACAGCAAGCTGCCAGTTTTCCGCCGCTATATATTGCTACTATTGCCGCAGGCGAGAAATCTGGTCATTTAGATCTGATCCTCAATCAGTTGGCGGACTACACCGAAAACCGCTTTGCGCTACAAAAGAAAATCCAAGGCGCGATGGTCTATCCCATAGTGCTAATGGTGATGGCAGTGGCGGTAATCATGGGACTAATGAGCTTTGTGGTGCCCAAAATCGTCAAAGTTTTTGAACAATCCGAGCAAGCGCTGCCTTTGATTACCCAAGTGGTGCTGACGTTATCGAATGTCATCACTGACTGGTGGTGGCTGATGTTACTGATGCTAGGTGCTAGCGCGTTTTTATTTTATCGCTTTGCGCAGACGCAAGCCGGTAAGCTGACTCTTGATAGCTTAGTGCTAAAGCTGCCGATATTGGCAAGGCTTTCTAAAGGGCTTAATGCCGCGCGCTTTGCTAGTACTTTAGCTATCTTAGTGCGCTCAGGAGTGCCGCTGATTGAGGCGCTGCATATTGGCGCGGCGGTGACCACTAATCTACATGTTCAACGAGCTATTATTAGCGCTGCTGATCGGGTCACCGAAGGCGCTAGCCTCTCAAGTCAGCTTGAGCGCTCCTCTTATTTTCCGCCGATGATGGTGCAGATGATAAAGAGCGGCGAGAACTCAGGCGAGCTTGAGAATATGCTCAGCCGCGCTGCAAACATGCAAGAGGCCGAGGCGACTAACTTTATCAGCACTTTATTGTCGCTACTTGAGCCGCTGATGCTCGTGCTGATGGGAGTGGTGGTGATGATTATCGTCATGGCGGTGATGCTTCCTATTGTCAATATGAATGACTTAGCGGGCTAGGTTGCTAGTTATTTTGTTGTGCCATATCGGTATGCGCTGCTAATTACATCACTTAAAACAGTAGCAGCTTTCTTAAGTTTTGCTTACTGTTGTATATTGTTGACCAAACTCTATTTATCCTTCTGTAAATTCAGCTGTTACGCTATAGTGGAAAAATACAAAGTCATAGTCTATAGTTATAATCATTATTGTTAGTAGCGCTGCTTAATTATCAGCATTATCAGCTCTCATTACTAATTTCATTATTACCGTACGGATGCCAGCGATGACTATGATGAACCGAGTTAAAACCATTACGATGCAGTCCCCTTTAGATCAAATAAAACAGCCGAATTTCAAAAAAACCAGTGCTCAAACCGGTTTTACGTTGATTGAGATTATGGTGGTTATTGTTATTTTGGCTATATTAGCTGGGTTGGTAGTCCCCAGAGTAGTGGGTCAAAGTGACAAAGCGCGAGTCAAGACTACAGAGACCGCGTTATCTACGGTATCAAACGCGCTTGATATGTATAAAGTGGATAACTCCAGATATCCCACTTCTGCCCAAGGTTTAGACGCTCTTATCACCCCGCCAAGCGATGCCAAAAATTATCCAGAAGGCGGTTATATCAAAGGCGGCTATCCGACAGATGGCTGGGAAAATGAGCTACAGTACGTAGCGCCAGGTAGCGAGGGTCGTCCTTATGATCTGTTTTCGTTAGGCGCAGATGGCCAGATGGGCGGGGAAGGGCAAGACGCTGATATTTATGCGCAGTTATAATTGGCTAAGCGGTTAGAGAGTTGAAGCTAAGCGGGCAGTTGATATCTAGTCTCTATCCTTACTTCTTAATATCAATCAATAAGGGCTTATTGGTTGATATTTTTTATGAAAAATAAGTGATTAAAAAAGGTAGTTTATTATGCAAGCTTCTAAAATCTCAGCATCTCGTTATCTATTAGCAGGCAAAAAAGCAGCTATCGCATTGACAGCGGTCACGGCGCTCTCATTACTATCGGTTAGTGCGCAGGCGGCCGGCCTAAATGAGCTATTCGGTAATAGCAGCGCTGACAAAGCAAAGTTTTTGCCTGTCAATGAAGCTTTCGCTGTTTTGACGGATACCAAAACTAGCGCTAAAGGCACTCGTCTAGCCATCACTTTCGATATCACTCCCGGTCATTATGTCTATAAAGATCAGCTAAAACTTAGCTTTCCAAAAGGCATAAAAGCTACGCCATTTACTTTTAGTCAAAAGCCGGTCTCTATCGATGATCCTACCTTCGGGCGCGTGCCGGTGTTCAAACAAAGAAGCATCGTCGCCACTACTACGCTATCGACTAGTAATGGTAAAGGCGCGAAGAATGCACCACTCATTATCGGTTGGCAAGGCTGCGCTACCGCAGGATTATGCTATCCACCTGAGAAGGTAAAAACTAAGATTAATATTGCCGCCACTCGTTAATACCGTTATCTCATTCTCAAAAGTAAAATAGTTCATTAAATAAATACTAAGTCTACTATTAATTGTGGTGGGCTTTAACTTATTGCAAACGTACTATAGTCCTTAAACAAGTTTTGGTTTTAGTAGCCCATCAGTGCCCTGTTAGTAAAATATCAGTCCTAAAAAAGGTAGTCCCTTATGTCTAGCAAGACGTCAATGAATACTCCATTAGCCACTAAAACAGCACGCTCAAAAAAGAGCTATCTGTTGGCGTTGGCATTGTCTGGTAGCTCACTACTGACTGGAGTAACAACCACTGGACTGCTGGCTACCTCTACAACGGCGTCAGCGGCTTCTCTTGGCGATTTGTTTGGAAGTAGTAGTGACAAGCCGGCTAAATTTTTGCCAGTAGGCGAGGCTTTTCAAGTCAAAAGTAGCACTAAGACATTGGCTTCTGGGACACGCTTAGCGGTTCACTTTGATATTACTCCAGAGCATTATGTTTATAAAGATCAGCTCAAGCTTGATTTGCCGGCTGGGGTCAGTGCTAGCGCTTTTAAATTTAGTCAAAAGCCTGTCTCCATTGATGATCCGACTTACGGCCAAGTACCCGTCTTTGATCAAGCCAACGTAGTAGCGACCACCGTCTTAACTAGTCGCACTGGTAACAGTGTCGATAATGGCGTTGTCAGCATTGGCTGGCAAGGCTGTGCCAAAGCCGGTCTATGCTATCCGCCAGAGAAAATAAAAACTACCGTCTCTATTGAAGGGAATAAAGCTAGCACAACAGCAGTGGCTGCCAGTGATTCCAAAAAAACAACTACTAATAACTCAAACGCCACCGCCTCAGCAGCTCAAGCAACAACGACAGCTACCGATCAAGCTATAGACGATGAAGCTATTGACTATGATAATTTAGATAGTGAAGCCATCGATTATGACACTTTAGACAATGCTACTTTAGACAGTGAGATGACGGCTAGTAACTCGATCTCTGGAGCCGATGGCAGCGTGGTCGGTGATGAGAGTAATGAAAGTGCGGCTACTAGTGCCAGCGATACCACAATTAGCGCTAATACTAGCGATAACGCCATAGCTAATGGTCTAGAAAATAGCGATCCGTTTGGCTTAGCGACTCATCCTTGGTTGGCATTGTTATTATTATTTATTGCAGGCTTAGGCTTAGCGCTGACGCCGTGTGTATTACCAATGCTGCCTATCGTTGCCAATATCGTCGCGCGTCAGCAAAACCCAACAGTCAAAAAGGGCGTCATCTTAACCACTAGCTACGCGGTAGGGGTGGCTATTGCCTACGGTATATTAGGCGCGGTGATTGCGGTGTTTGGTCAGTCGTTAGGGATTATTGGCTGGTTACAAAACCCTATTATCTTAATTAGTTTTGCTATTATCTTTGTGCTGCTAGCGCTGTATATGCTGGGCGTTTTTAGTATTCGTCTGCCGCGTGCTATCAGTAACAAAATGCAAGGCCTAAGCCAAGCTGGCGATAGTAAGCTTGGTAGCGTTGGCGGTAGTTTGGCGGCTGGATTTTTATCGGCGCTGGTGGTCTCGCCTTGTGTCTCTGCGCCCTTATTTGGCGCGCTACTGGCGGTCTCAACGATCGGTAGTCCACTATTAGGTTTTGCCGCTTTATTCATGCTAGGATTTGGTTTATCCGCGCCGCTTATCTTAATTGGAGCCACTCAAGGCAAGATTATGCCAAAAGCTGGCGAGTGGATGAACTGGGTCAAAGTCGGTTTTGCGCTATTATTATTCGCTGTGGCGTTACTGCTCATTGAGCGGGTGTTTATCTCGCCAGTGATGCTGCTGGTTTGGGCGTTATGGTTTATGGTAGTCGCCACTTGGGCTTGGAGCTGGGTCGGTAAAGCTCGTATGCTTACGCAAGCATTGGCGCTAGTGGTCGGTATTTGGGCGACGATGCTTATCATTGGCGCAGCTTTAGGCAATGAGGATAGCTTGCATCCCTTAGAGTCATTGAGCGCAGCTCCTATGCTGATACAAGGCAATGGTGCAACAGATAGTCAATTTGGCAATCAATTATCATCAGCTAATAGTGCCAACGATGAGCACATCACTACCTTAGCTGAGCTGGATGTTATCACCGCAAATAATCCCAAAGTGATTGTTGATCTCACTGCAGATTGGTGCATTGAATGCCGGATTATGGACAAAAACTTATTTACCAATCGTCCCGCACAAATGCAGGATTGGCAGCTAGTGCGCTTGGATATTACCGAGACTACTGAGGACTCAAAAGCGATACTAGCGCGCTATCAGTTATTTGGTCCGCCAACCTTACTTTATTATGTAGATGGTCAGCTGGTTAATAAACAAGTCGGTGAAATCGGTCGGCAACAGTTTGAGCAGACTTTAACGCAGTTAAATAAATAGCAAACTCTACTGTTTTATAGCTGCTAAATAACCCATCAGCGTAGTCCTTAATTTAATAAGTTAAGGGCTACGCTTTTTTATAAGCCTATTAAATTCTAAAGCCATAGCCTTGTATCTACTCAAACTTAGTTGAACAGTGGAAAAGACTGTATTTAGTTAACTTGATAGGTTTGGTTAATCAGAGATTATCGTCGTTAAGCTGTCTTTAACTTAGAGAAGGTAATATTAACTTTGGATAACGCTAGTATAATGGGGTTAAGTTTATTACAATAACGCAACACTATTTGCTATCTAGCATTAGCGATATGCTTTGATATAAGTTAGCTACTGACTATAGACACTGCTAGCAAGCGCATCACTTATACCTTTGATAGCTTATTGCCCCTTTCAGCTTTTGTTTCGTTTTACCCTCTTTATTAGATACTATGCTGGCATTATTGCCAATTATGACCAAGGACTTTTATGTTTGCTCAGGTTATCACCCGATATCAAGCTCAACAGGCTACTACTGCAAAGACTGGATTAAAGACTTATTTGAGTATGGCGGTAGGTATCGCCTTGAGTGCTACGGCTATACAGACGCAGGCTGCTACTAACGCCCAAGTATATAACGAGATACCGGTATCAGATGCTAATGTGGAGTACTTGAGTGATGACTCACCGCAGGTACTTTATGAGCGTATGAAAAACCCTGATGGCCCTATCGATCGTAGCAAACTGCCTAGTAACGCCTTTGTCGCTAACCAAGCGAAGCTGTTTTTTGAATGTACTGAAGTGCAGACTAGTGCCGCCCGTTTGGCTTGTTTTGATAAAGTGGCTGAGCAAGGCAAAACACCAAGCTATACTATGAGTAAGCAGCCTGTAGATTTGGCTCGAACCATCAGAACGACTATCTCCGGTAAGCCGCAAGTGGTTTTTGCTGAAGACAGCTTAGCAAATGGTAATAATGGCAGTAATGGCAGTGCAGAAGTTAGTAGTGTTGAGCTGACAGCCGAACCGGCAGCCACTACCGAAAGCTTAGATACTGTCGGTCTGACGCAAAGAGAAGCGCAAGTGTTAGAGGATGTGGGAGTCACCCAAAATGATATCGAAAAGTTCACTCCTTTAAGCTTAGCATATGACCTCGATCAAAACAGCGAGCGCGGCACTTGGACGGTTAGACCTTATCGACCGACTTACGTATTGCCGCTGTTTTATACCTTTGATCCTAATCTTAACCCAACCTCTAGCAATCCAAATGAGCCGGGTAGAGAATATGGCTCCAATGATATTCGTAACACTGAGCTAAAATTCCAGCTATCACTAAAAACCAAAGTCGCTGAAGATCTCTTTGATACTAGCGCCGACTTATGGTTTGGCTACACGCAAGAGTCGCATTGGCAAGTCTACAATGAGGATAATTCTAGACCGTTTCGAGCGACAGACTATCAGCCGGAGATCTTTTTGACGCAGCCGGTCACAGCCAACCTACCTTTTGGCGGTCGGATGCGTATGTTAGGGGTAGGTGCCATTCACCACTCCAATGGCCAATCCGATCCGATCTCGCGCTCATGGAACCGTGCCTATCTAATGGCTGGGGCAGAATGGGGTAAGCTCTCTGTCGTACCGCGTCTATGGGCTCGGGTGAATAATGAAAGCGATAGTAGTGAAGATAACTCAGATATCGAAGACTACATGGGTTATGGCGATATCAAGTTTTTGTATGATTTGCCAGACCAACAAAGCCTAAGCGGTACTTTGCGCTACAACCCAAGTACCAATAAAGGCGCAGCACAAATTGACTATATCTATCCTTTATCCAAAAACGTCAATGGCTATGTCCAGCTGTTCCAAGGTTATGGCGAATCTATTATCGATTATAACCACGAAAACACCTCTATCGGTTTCGGTATAGTGCTCAATGACTGGAAGGGTTTCTAATCAATATACCTAGCGCTTATGGTAGTAAAAGATGCGCCGCTTAGCGCCGTATCAGTTTGGTCTATGGCTGGCAGAGTATCTAGATATACGCTGTCAGCTCTGCCGCTATTATCGTAAAGCCGCTACTAATATCAGTGCTTCAAATAGCTATTTATCGACTATTCATAGACCCTTACTTTGCAGGCGCTGTCAGCATAGCATTGCTTGGCTGCCGCCTGTTTTTTATGTCGATATCCACGCCTCAAACGCTTTGCCTATTCAGGTGGCTAGCTATTACGATTATCCTATTCGTCAAGCCATTCGCGCCTTCAAACATAATGAAGACATGACCCGTCTGCCGCTGCTAGTCCATCTATTACGCCAGTTACCAAGACCTAAAGGCTGTCATGCCGGTAATAGCGTTATCGTTCCCATGCCGACTACCGATAGCCGCTTGATTAAGCGCGGTTTTGATCCGGTGACTATTTTATCCTTTTATCTCTCCCAGCATTGGCAAATCCCCTTATGGCATGGAGTCGTGCGTAGCGATGACACGGTGAGTCAACAGGGTCTGAGCCGTAGTGAGCGACTAACCAACCTAAACGACGCTTTTATAATGACTCAGACCCCGCCCGTCAGCCGCTTGCTATTATTTGATGATGTCGCAACCACAGGGGCAAGCTTGCAGGCACTAGCTCGCGCTTTATCTACCATTCATATCCCTAATATAGCCCCTACTGATAACTTCAGCCTCCATACTATCGATAGCAAAACCTGTCGCTATCAACTCTTTGCCTATGCTCTTGCCCATGGTAGTCAAAATCAAAATAATAATTCTTAACTTGCAAAAGCTTACCTCTCTAGCTGTTGATGGTAGTCTTTGCCTCTTTGGTGTTATTTTTGTATATAATAACAGTGAATTGTTTTTGTATTATTTAAACCTGTAATAATGATAATCTTAATACTACTTATTTTATAAGTAGTTGATTAGATAGCTATTTAATAAAGTTTAATTATATTAATGGAACAAATATTGCATATTACTGTATATGCATAACCAAATATAGTAACGAGACTAGTTACTATATTAATCATAGCGACCTATAGGATATGGATGTGAGAGCAGGAGTACCTAACCCATCATATAAGTATCAAGCGAATAATGCTTCAGGGTTTACCTTGATTGAGCTAATGGTAACTATTGCGGTGCTTGCTATTATCGTTAGTATTGCCGCGCCTAATATGAGTACTCAGTTGGCGAATCAGCGGGTAAAGGCGACGGCGGCTACTATCGAAAATGCTCTAAAGGAAGCTAAGGCTGAGAGTGTTATTGAGCGTCAGAATATTAATGTTGTATATAGTAGTACCTCTAAAACTATTGTCCTACAGAATATTAACAATAAGGTATTATCTACCTATAATATTAATTCTAAGAGCACAGTATCCATAAATCCTAATACTGTTACTACAGTGACTTTCCAGCCTAATAAAGTGACTTCGAATAGTACTAAAGTTACTTATACCATTTGTGATAGTAATAACAAGGCAGCACCTCGACAAATTGAGGTGAGCACTATAGCAAATATTAGTAATAAGCCAGGAGGGTCTTGCTCATGAGATACCTAGTAAATCAGCGTGGCGTAGGTTTAGTAGAGGTTATGGTTGCTCTACTATTATTGGCCGTAGCGGTGCTAGGTTTTTCGGCGATGCAAATGACCGCTGTCAAAGCTACTGATGAGAGCCTCATGCGTACCCGAGCATTGACTATTATGAGAGGAGGCGCAGAGGCCATGCGCGCTAACTCCAGTGGCACAAGTGCTTTTAAGGCAGCGGTGAATGGTGATAGTGATACTATAACTGTGGATGGTGTCGCCATTACCAAGGAGAGTTGTATAATCAATACTGCTCAAGCCCCTAGTATTGCTAACAGTTGTACTATCAATCAGCTAGCGACACGTGATGGCTTATTACTGAAATCATATGCTACAGAAAATGATATAAATGTGGGTTTAGTACCTGATGGCTGTCCCGGTACTTCAGGAAATCAAGAGCGCCAATGCTTTGTAGCGAGTTGGGGAGATACTACTGTCGCCCTGAGTGATAGTGATGCTAATGCCTGTGCCAATGGAAACGGTACTTATAAAAATGGCGCAGAGTGCTTTATTATGGAGGCTTACTGATGCTAAGTACTAACAGTAAACAGCTTAGTAGCTCTCACCAATCTGGTTTTACACTAATAGAGCTAATGATCTCACTAGTACTAGGTTTGATTATCTCAGCAGCTGTTATACAGATATATATAATTAACGTTAAAACCAGTAGCGTACAAGCTAGTGGTAGTGAGCTGCAAGATGCTAGTATTTTTGGATTACAACAACTAGAAAAAAAAGTTCGTTTAGCCAACTTAGGTAACCCTGCTACTAGAATCGATAGCGCGACAGCTAAAGGCGGTATTGTATTAACAGGGGCAAACTTAGCGGTTGCTTTACCTTATACTAATACAGGATATTTGACTAGACGGGCCGATGATAGCGCGAGCGGTACTAATGGCTGGACTGGCGTCTCAAATACGACTGTTGCTAGCGATCAGCTGACCATTCAATATACTAATATCACTAGCAGCTCTTTTAGCGATTGCGAAGGGGCAACCGTTGAGGTCAATGAGACTGCTATCGAGCGCTATTTTTTGCGTCCTGTTACCAACGATACTAGTAGCGGCGCTATCAAAAATCTAGTACTAGCTTGTGACGCAGGTAGGGTAACTAATACAACCCCAGCGACAATCGCTACTTATGGCGGTTCAGACACGCGTAATTTTGGTCAAGCGGGTCAAGAATTTATTATGAATGTTGACCAGTTTAAAGTGCTATTAGGCGTTCATTATGATTCTGGTAGTAATGCTGGTCAACTCATGTATTTGCCTAGTAGCGCTTATCTATTGATAGCTGACAAGCCTGCAATTACGGCAATAAAGATGGGACTGATTGTGCATGGATCTACTCCTATATTAAATGGTGATGATCAAACCTCTTTTACATTATTAGGACAGAGTAACGTACTAAAAACAGATACTTCGCGTAAAAAACAAGTACGTACGACTTATGAGACAACGACGCTATTACGCAATGCTCGTGTCGTTAGTGTAAAAACTGGCTTATAAACTTTGATAAGGAGAGCAAAAATGACGATTTATCACTATCTGTCAAGATCGACCGTGAAAGACGTCAAAAAGACTCTTAAATATCGGAGTTCTGAGCGAGGAGCGACGCTAATAGTCGTACTACTATTTATAGTATTAATTATGCTAGCGGGTGCTATAGCAGTGAGGCAGAGTAACACTGATCTAAAAATTGCTACTAGCGATCAGATCAACACTGTATTACTACAGTCCTCAGATAGTGCTAATCA
Source organism: Psychrobacter sp. AH5 (assembly GCF_040371085.1). NCBI lineage: Bacteria > Pseudomonadati > Pseudomonadota > Gammaproteobacteria > Moraxellales > Moraxellaceae > Psychrobacter > Psychrobacter sp. AH5. The sequence continues at coordinate 2,353,501 of NZ_JAMBMT010000001.1, read as the reverse complement.
AAAGCTTGAAATGATGCTCAACGGTAGCGCGACTACTACTGAGTATAAAGACGTTACGAGTGCTGCAGGGGTGTTTGGTCACTTCTTATTAAACCCTGAAAATGCCACTAATGAGTTTATTTATTGCTTTAACCCCCGTACCAAAAAGTATTTGGCATCGAACGCTTCTATAAAGGTTAAAGGTACAGCGGAAAACCCAGGAGGCTACTGGAACAGCCTAGACAATGGAGTATGTAATTATAATAGCGCAGATGGCTATACTAGCGCCAGACAAACGGTCGTCACTCAGATGAGCGTCACTGTCACTCCTCCTGATCCAAACGCCGAGAGATTCGGGCATGTCGTCATAGGTAAAGAGATCGAGGATAGAACCAGTAAGAAGTTTAAGTTCGATATTAGAGCGACCTCAGCGCTACCTTCATATAGTGAGCCTAAAGCCAACGGCGATAATTGTTTTGCGCAAACGAGCGTTAGCGAAAATGTGGCTACTGGCAAAAAATCATTGAACGATTGTATGGTCGCTGCCAAGACTCCTAGCAAAATGTTATATGAGCAAGCGGATGTCGAAAACGTCTCTGCTTCTACAAAATGTATTCCATTCGGCAGAGGCTCACTAAATACAGAGTGCGTGCTCAAATCTACGCCATAAGCAGTTGACTCATCACACAAAAGGATAGAGGTCATGAAACGACTTGAGAATGTATCGCCAGATAGTGGCAAAGTTAGGTTACCTTTAAGATACCTAGTCGTTGCTATGGCTGCTATGGTGGCTCTACCAGTCGCACAAGCGGATGTCGCTGGCAAAAAGATCGGCGATTTAGAGATCTATAAAGCCGCTGAGGGCGGCAAAACTACTATCACTATGATGCTTGATACGTCGGGTAGTATGAGTATCGTTGAGTCTAAAAATGCTTGCGATCTACCTTCGGGAGATAAGTTTGAGGGAAATAGGTCGCTTTTTGAGTGGTCTAACACCACGCCATCATATCCTAGAAGATACTGTGAAATAGCGGGTGAAAAACAATATTTTTATAAAAAAGCATTAGGGTTTTTTCGTTATGATTGGTATGCCTGTACAAGTAACGGTAGTTTAGGAGTTGCAAATAAAGACTCATGCAATACACGAATAAACGAGCCTTCAGTTGATGGCTATCTCTCAGAATCAGGTGGTTTTCTGGGTGTAGATACATATTATTATAGAGTAGATGGAGGCGGTAAATATTACGACCGCCTAACCCGCCTTAAAGATGCTATCTTTACTCTAATGGACGATACCCAACTAGATCGCAATAAAGTAGCTATCGGCATTGGTCAATTTTCTACGCAAAGTAACAGTAATAATAAACTAGGAAACGCAGATGGTATAAGCGGCAAAATATTAGTGCCAGCGGCATTATTAGATGATACACAGCGTTTAGCCATAAAAACAGTAGTCGCTGATCTATTTGGTAGTAATGGAACGCCAACAGCTAATGCTTATGCTGAAGTTGGTGCATATATGCTAGGCACCAATACTACTGTCTCTGGTAATAACAAAAAATATAGCGGATTTCAGGATTCATTTAAGGATTCAAAGAACGGTAGTAACTATATTAGTCCGTTGTTAAATCCGTCTAGCTGCGACGGGCGTGGTATATACTTCTTAACCGATGGCCAACCTAATAGCTCTCCTGACCCTAAAGTCTTAATGAAATCGGCTTTAGGTAGTAAAGGTAATAGCTTTACCGTAAACGCCTCAAACAGTCTTCCTTTGGGAGATGGTAATAATAATGGTATGCCTGAAGTTGGCGCTTTTGCCAAAGCCTTACGTGACCCTACTCAGAACCCATTGGGCACCGATAGAGAGATTTATACCGCTGTGGTCGGCTTTGGTTCTGAATTTAACGTTGATCGTGAAGCGGATGCGGCAAAACCTCTGAATCAGCGTATCATTCGCAATTTGTCTTATACCAATCCTAAGACAGGCGTCACTGCCAATCGTGATTTTTATAATTGTGAAAATATTGATGATAAAGATGCTAAAAATGCCTGTAACTGGGGTGAAAAAGCTCATGAAGAATTACCAAGAGTGGGCGGCTTTGGTGAAGGTGGCTTTTATTCCGCGCAGTCTACTGATGATATTATCAAAAGTATCACCAACTTTGTCAGTGACCTAAACCAAACCTTACCGTCTACGCCATCGGGTACGATTATTATCCCAGACGATCCTTATCGCGCAGATAGTCAGCTCGCTGTCGCCTATTATCCCACTATTCAACCCAAAGTCGCGGATAATGCCGTGATTTGGGAAGGCAACATGAAAAAGTATATCTTAAATGAGGGTACTCTCTATGGTAAAAGTAATACTAAGCTTTTCAAAAACATAGCAGGCGAGTTAAACCCAGCCGCACAAGATTTTTGGTCCGACAAAAATTATCCTGGAGCCAATGATAAGGTCGAATCTGGTGGCTTTTATTCACAACTAACCACACCCGCCACTGGCGTAGCTTCTGTCAGAGATTTATATGTAGAGGACTGGACTAGTGCGACTAATAAAAAGCCAGTCCTAAAAAAAGTAAGTATTAGTGGTGAAGGTAAAGTGTTAATAAACAATGCTGCTTTAACCAACACTTCTTTCAATGACACCGCTACTTATAACGAAACGACGCTAAGAAGACTACTGAGCTTTTTAGGCTTTGATAACTTACCGTCTGGCGCCGTAAAAAACATGACGCTCACTAGTGCCAATGTCACTCAGCCGATCAAAGTAGTAGGCGCATCTATTCACTCAACGCCAGCTGCAGTCTCTTATTCTGCTACCTTAGATGATGATGGTAAAGTCACTGCCACTCGTGATGATTATGTGCTCTTTGGCTCAACCGAAGGTGGCCTACATCTTGTCAATGCTGACGATGCTAGAGCTGGCGGTAATGGGGGCGAAGAGAAATTCGTGATTATCCCAAGAGAGATGCTAGCCAATCCAGAGAAATCAGCGGCACTAGTCAAAGGCGCGACTAAGACGGATATCGGCGCACCAAACTTCGGTATCGATGCGCCTTGGCTAGTTAGTGCCGATTATAAGTATGACTTTGAGGCTCGACGCGTCAACATTGACACGACAGATAATAAAGGCATTTATGCTTATGGCGGTCTACGTATGGGCGGTGAAGCTTTTTATGGCCTAGATCTTGAAAGTAACGAAAGCCCTAGCATGATGTTTGCGATTACGCCAGACACTTCAGGTTTTAGCCGTATGGGGCAGATTTGGGAAAAGCCTACCAAAGCTAAGATAAAAACAAGTAATGCTGCCAGCGATAAAGGTACAGATGTCCTAGTGTTCGGTGGTGGTTATGATATGTGCTACGAGTATGAAGGCTTTCAGTTAGGAGTCACCGATTCAGAGCTAAAAGAGTGTTCGAATAAGTCATCTGTCAAAGGTAATGCGGTATATATTATCAATGCAAAAACAGGCGCGCTCATTTGGTCAGCCTCTAGTGACTCAGGCGCAACGAAGACTGTACCTACGATGACCAATAGTATCGTCGCTGGGGTGACAACGCTAGATCGTGACAATGATGGCTTTATGGATCATATTTATTTTGCTGATCTGGGCGGTCAGCTATTTCGTGCTGACTTTACCAATGCCGGTTTTGTCAAGCCTGCGGCGAGTGCAACGGCGACCTCTACGCCTGAGACCTCTTTTACCAATACTCGAGTCACGCGCGTGCTACAACCCGCGTATAGTGGCTCTGATGCCAAATACAACCACCGATTTTATGAGCGTCCGGTCGTTAGTTTTTATCGCAATCCTAATACCAGTCGCTTGTTTGCTCTAGTCAATGTCATCTCAGGAGATCGTAGCTCGCCTTTATCCAAGATCCGTGATCTAACTAAGGCTGACAGGCTCTATGGCATCATGGATACCGATGTGACTAAGGCGGACAATATCTTTTATGCCAACAATTTTACCAATGCCAATAACGCCAATGGTCAAAAGGTAGTTGATCTAACCGCCAATAGTTCAGCGGCTAGCAATCTAGCTGAGTTACCTACTGCTATAGGTACTCTGAATGCTACTGGTTATACTTTAGCGCAAAAAAACGCGGCTATCTCAACGCTACAAGGTACCACAAAGAATGGCTGGTACATTCCGCTAACCACGTTTGATGGTTATGGCAATGTTCGCTATAGCAAAGGCGTCGGTAAGTCTGAGGTCATCGATAGCTTCTTATACACCACTGTTTATAATCCAGATATGAGCTACGGCACAGTAGATTCGTGCTCTGCCAAGATTACCGGAGGTTCAGAGAGACAGCTATATTGTCTTCCTTACGGTATCTGTACCGATCCTGCCTCAAAAAATGGCTTGGGCGGTTTTGTAAGAGCGGGTAAAGGTATTCAAGAGCTGACCTTAGGGCCGCGTAGCTCAACATTATCTAATCAACGTTTGCTCATCGGCACTAGAACTTTGACAGAGCGTGCTAATGATAGAGTCAACTTCGGTACTGATAGTGATAAAGGTCTCTTTAATGCTCTCACTAAGCCTGAAGGCTTAAATCAGTCGCTAAATAGCACGGACCTAATCTTAGGTAGTGGTACAGCTCCTGATTTGATATTCAATGATCGCTTTATCTTACAACCCAGAACTTGGTATGAAGTAGACTGATGGGTAGCCCTATGAGCACAAGATTACTAAAGCGGCAGCTAGGCTTTACTCTTATTGAGATGATGGTCATTGTATCTATCATCGCGATTTTGGCTGCAATAGCTATTCCCTCCTATCGGCAGTACATCGTCCGAAACTCAGAGTTACAGGCGCAGGCGCGTATGCAGCAGTTGGAGATAGAGCTAAATCGTTGGCGCGCTACGGCCTTGACCTATAAAGGGTTTCAGCCTAGAAAACTTGCTAATGATGGAACAGTAAGTGTCGGTTATGATGATGCGCCGATCAATCAGACCGTCTATATCCCAGCAGGGAGCAATAGTAGCAATTATAGTTACCGAGTCACTCTAGTCGATGGTAGTACGGATAGTACGCTAGCGCCCGCTAGTAGTACATTCTCTACCGCAGGTAACTCGTGGCGCATGCTTGCTGAGCCCAATAGCGACCTTGCGGACTATAACGCCAGTCTGTTTATGATCACTAGTACGGGGCTTAGGTGTGAAAGTATCGATCGAGATGTGGATTATGAATCTACTGATTGCGGTACCAATCAGCAAGATTGGTAATCAATAAGCGGACTATGTTTGCTGGTTAATAATAGCAAAACCTTTGATAATATAAGACAAATTGAACTGGGTCTAAAAGTAATATGATGTCTAAACATGCTCACGGCTTTACTTTAATAGAGCTAATGATAGTGGTCGCTATCATCGGTATACTAGCGGCTATCGCTTATCCCAGTTACCAAGGCTATGTTGAGCGAACCAATCGCGCTGATGTGATGAATGAGATACAAAACATTGCTAATACCATAGAGAGTCGTAAACTGGCCCAAGGTCGCTATAGCAATGCACTCGTTGCAGGTTTAGGCGGCAGTTATCCCAGTACAGGAACGGCGCTATATACGATCTCGGTTACGCCCAATCCTTTAACGTCTAAGTGGACTATCACCGCAACTCCGGTAACAGGAAGTAGAATGGCAGGCGATGGCGCTATTACGCTCAATTATCAGGGGCTAAAGTGTCGTGCTACCGCTTGTGGCACAGGTGAGGAATGGCGGTAGATGACAATTTTTGTATGGCTTAGATATCCAATGACAAAAAACGTCAGTTTAGCTTACGATTTACTATATACAACGACTAAACTGACAATTATTAGCAGGTTGACAGCAACAATAAAGGGCGAGTACACTGACGAGTGGTAAAAATACCCTCATAAACGGTAAGGTTATAGTATAAAAGCACTATATTTAGCTTAAAAAGCCAAAATTGCCAATATGGCATACTAAATGCAACTACTATAATAAGACGTCTATTTGTCGTTACTAATTAATAAAAGATAGCTTGTAATATAATCGGCTATCTTTATTTTCTCTCAAGGAGTTCTTATGAACACTGCTCAAAAAGGTTTTACCTTAATCGAACTAATGATCGTTGTTGCTATTATCGGTATTCTAGCTGCGATCGCTATTCCTGCTTATCAGAACTACACTAAGCGTGCTGCAAATAATGCCTGTCTAGCTGAAGCTAAAGCAATTACTAGTCAATTCGTTGTTAATCTACAAGACCCATCATCAACAGCTACTGGTATAAATTTGGCTAGTGATTATGCAAATCATTCTGCTTGTGCTGGAGCTACTATAGGAGCAGCGGCAACTGCTAATGCTGCAACATCTATGCCTTCAACTGCTATAACTTTAGCTACTACGCAGATCGCGTTTTCTCCAAAGGCACCTGGCGATAAGTTTGTTGAATGTAATATAAATACTGGGGGTAGTTGTGTTGTGAGTGGAGTTGCGATTACTGGTCGCTAATATTCATTAGCAATATTCAAAATTACTTGAAAGCCAAACTTAATGTTTGGCTTTTTTTATATTTAATTTTAACAAAAACTGATGGCATAAGAAATGCATTAATTAGTAAACTATTATCTGATTGGCATAAACCTATAATGAATGTAAATCAAGAGAGCCAAATTTTTCAGTCCGGCTTTACCTTGATAGAGCTCATGGTAGTAATCTCTATTATTGGTATATTGGTATATTGGCATCTATTGCTATTCCTAGCTATAATCTATTTACAACTAGGACTAAAGATAATGCTTGTTTAGGCGAAGCTAAGGCGTATAGTAATCAGGTTTATTTGGCTCTCAACGATCAAGATGATAATACCTTGCCAAATGCCCCATCGTTAAATAGCTGTCTAAATATGACTGACGCTACAGGTTGGACACTGACTACACAACAAGTTATAACCGCTGTATCCAAATCAAATGCTGGTAGTAACATATCCTGCGACATTCCCAATGCTAATCCCTGCAAAATAATACCTTAGTCTATTACCTTACTTCTAGAGATTAATTATCTATAATCACAGATAGGTTGTTTATTACTATTTTTTAGATAATTCTCACATTCTGCATGTACCTTTTCAAAAACCTGCTTACATTGATCAGTCATCGATAAGATGATACTTGTGCTAGAGATAACATTGGTATAGTAGTGCTTTAATTGACTATAGTATTGCCATTGCTCATCATTCCAAGCGCCACTGACATCACATTGAGTGGCTAAGTAATAAATACCTAAGTTTTTTTGCGGTAAGTAGTAGGCGAATCTAGATAGAGGAAGATGAAAGTTTTGGGGCAGATTGTCTGGTGACAAGCCTACTAGATAAGATGCTGCAAGGTAATCACTATAACTACTTAGTAACGGCTGTTTCTGACTAATATCTAGAATATTTTGCGCAGTCGCTATGCGCTCTCGCTCGTTTTTCTCATAAGCGTAAGTATATTGCTCCATTTGCCAATAGTAATAATACAACTGAATGGCAAATAAGCTATAGGCTATCGAAATAACAATGATAAATAACTTTATGAGAGATGACTGAGCGAGATACTTGGGTAAAGATACGACATTAAGTGTACTGATTAAAACCGCTAGTAAAATCACAAATACAATAAAGTAATGTAAATACCATATAGGAAACTCAACTAAACTGTGAATACCAGTGACGATTAGCATTGATAATACAAATAGAGTCCCAATTTGCCACTCGGTAGTAAAGAGTGGCTTGAGTACATAACCGAACCCGACTAAGACGATCAGTGTACCTACAATGCCAGTCTCGGCTAATAGATTAAGTATTATATTATGAGAATGTGAAAATAAGCTATTACCATGAGGGTTAGCAGCGAATTGAGATTGTGAAGATACAACAAAACCTTCGTAACCATAGCTTCCCCATCCGCTACCAAACCAAGGGTTTTCTGAAAATATTAACCATGCTTTATACCACTCAATGAGTCTAGATTTATATTCCGGATTATTGGTAAAGCGCTCAATACTGCTGATATTGGTTGTCAAATTATCTTGCAGACTGCTTATGATCGGTAGTGTGATTGCTTGAAAGATAATTACTATAACAATAGTGAGTGCGAGCATCTTGGCTATCGATTTTGTAAGTTGTCTTTGCCAAACTCTAGTGATAACTAATAGCAGCAGAATTACTAGCATATAGAGAATAAGTGTTTTAGAGTTCACAGCACCTAGAGTAGCAGCCTGAATAACAACCACTGACCAGCCTGTGACAGTGCCTAGCTTTTTTTGATGCGCCAGGTAAGCACTGGCTAATATACCCCAAGACAAATAATGAGCCAAAAGATTGCGCTGACCTATATTGCCTGAATAGGCTTGACCGGGTTCGATATAGTATATCCAGCCCATAGTCCACTCTTGATGCAATGTTTGCAAGATGACCACAACATCTTGCAGCATAGCACCAATCATTAAGCCATAACAGATAACCACAAGTACCTTCTTGTAGCCTTGTTCATAGCATAAGCTAATGACGACAACTGCTACCAGGGCACTTAGTAGTAACGATCCGATATACAGCCATTGTATCGAAGAATAGGGTGGAACGTTGATAAAGATATCTAGGATAAGATAGCAGACAATAGCTGTAAGATATAAGGTTAACCTATTGAAAATTAAGAAAACCTTTAAGCTGTAACTAGCAAATAATAAAAAAAGAGCTATAGAGATAACGGCAGTCAATTCTAGATAAAAAGCCGCCTGTGGTTTGGCTCGCTGAAACAAAAAGAAAGGCAATATCATTGTAATAATCAAAAAGATATTAGCAATATCTAAAGAACTAATACGTTTTATCTTTTCCCAAGTAAAGGTGCGTTCTTTAGATATGAATGCCATAATTAAAATCTCTTTTGTTATACTATCTTTAACCGCTAATAATAAACTAATTATTCGATACAATGATATGAAAACTAAAACTATCACTACCTTCTAAAGTGTCATCTCTTCAATACCTAACATCCCACTTAGTCGATAATAGTGTAAAATCACCTCAATAATAATTGCAGTGATGACTCATTTTATGCAAAAAAAGGTGTTAGGCGTTTGTCTCGCGATCGCCCTGCTTGAGGGCTTTGCCGGTTTGGGGATTGAGATTTATGCCATTCGTATCTCCGCCACTTATATCGGCTCGTCCATCTCTATTACTGGCGTCATCCTCGCGATGGTACTCATCGCCATTGCCGTGGGTTACTGGTATGGCGGCAGGCTGTCGCAAGATATTCATACCCCAAGACAGGCGCTACTCAAGGCCGGTTACGTGCTTGCGCTTTCCGCTATCTGTCATGCTATCGCTTGTATTATTCAATTACCGCTACTGGCGTTTATGACCGCCAGTATCGACAGCCCCATTATCGCCGCTATCGGGGTCGGGCTGTTATTTGGGGTAGGGCTAGCGTTTGGCTCAACCGCTATTCCGCTGATTACCCAGTTTTTATCATTGAAATACAAGAATGCCGATGGCGTTGATGCTGGCAAGAACGCGGGTATGATGGTCGCTATTACCACCGTTGGTAGTGTGCTGGGCTCGACACTGACGCCGATATTATTATTGCCTTATATCGGTCTTATGAGTAGCTTGGCTTTATTTATCGCCGCTTTAGCCATTAGCGCTTATTTATGTACCCGCCTTGCCGTGCAAATGGATAGCGCTGAGCCACTCAGCATATCAACCCATCGCCTGAACTATAGCCTAGCGCTAGCCGCCTTTGTCGTCACCTTGACCTTTATTTTCCTCAATAAAGTCGATACCGGCTATCAAACGGCAACCGGTGCTTGGTTTATCAAACAAACCGTCATTGATAATCAATTAGCAGTCACCATCACTGATAAACCCGGCCAAACTACCAGTAGCTGCTGGCTATATCTATCTAAGAAGAACTGTCATTGGTACGGCAAAATCACCGTAGAGGCTATCGAACAGCTTAAGCCGGAGACTTTGGTGTTCTTAGGTGGGGCAGGCATGGGCACGCCTAGCGAAGTCGCGCATCATCATCCTAAGATGGCGCTGACCGTCATCGATATTGATAAAGATTTGCCAGATATTATCGAAACGCATTTTTTAAAAGCACCGATAGCACCGAATATTGAGTTTATCGGCGATGATGCGCGTGGATATTTGACCCGTAATAGCAATGCCAAATATGACTTTATGCTGATAGATGCTTTTCAGGGGCGCTATGTGGCGGGTAATTTATACACGCTTGAGGCACTACGCCAGTTTAAAAATAACAGCAGCTACATTATGGCCAATATGATCGGCAAGGCCAACATAGAGCACGGTTATAGCCAGACGTTATTTAACAACTGGCAGCAAGTGTTCGGCGATGAGGCTTATATCTTGACCAAAACGACACCGAACCAAAATAACCGCGATGAGATACAAAATATCATGCTCTGCAACTTTGAATGTCCGGGTAGCGTCAAGCTTGCGCAAGTGGCGTTCTTTAATAGCGATCAGCCTGTGCATACCGACGATTTACCAAGGTTAGATCGTTATTATTATCGGAGTATGTAGGGTTTATTTCAATCATCAAACCCCACAAAAAAAAGGCCACAGCAAAAGCTACAGCCTAATTTGTATCAATATCGGTTACCGCTAATAAAGCTACTTTTCTAAGTACTGCAATTTATTCTCAACACCGTCCCATTTTTCAGCATCGGGCAGAGCAGGCTTCATCTCGGTGATATTTGGCCACTTTTGCGCCAACTCTTCGTTTAGCTGAATAAAGATCTCTTGTCCCTTGGGCACCTCATCTTCTGAGAAAATGGCATTGGCCGGACATTCAGGCTCGCACAAAGCGCAGTCGATACACTCGTCAGGATCAATAACTAAAAAGTTAGGACCTTCATAGAAGCAATCTACCGGACAGACTTCCACACAGTCAGTGTGCTTACAAAGAATACAATTATCTGCAACGACAAAGGTCATAGTGATGGCTACCTGTTATTGAGTCGACTGATTGCCCATTGAATAAAAGCGAATCAGACTAGAGAATGATAGAAAATAAAGCGTATTTTAGCGCTTTTATGCACTTTTCACAATTCCCTTTCACGACTAATGAGTTGTTTGAGGGTATAAATCATGTCATGTGCTTGTTTGGGCGTTAGGCTGTCCGGATCGATAGCATTTAGTTTACTTTGTAACTCAAGATATTGATTTAGTTCAATATTATCCGGCGCCTTAGTATTGGGCTCTAAATATCTATTATCCGCTTTATTACTATGATCATGGTAGTGCTGCTGACGTTCGTCCTTTACTGAATTAGCTAATTCAATTTTGTCATCAGCGCTGCTGTCATTATTATCATTAGCAATATGATTTGCTTGATTAAGGGTTAAGTTGTCGATTAAATAGCGTTTGGCGTCAGCTAGTACGGCGCTTGGAATGCCAGCCATCTTTGCCACATGTAGACCAAAGCTAGAGCTTGCCGCGCCCTCCTTAATTTTGTGTAGTAGCAATAATTGACCATCGATCTCGCTTGCCGCGACATGGACATTACGAATGCCTTGATTATGCTCTGCTAACTGCGTTAACTCAAAATAATGCGTGGCAAATAGTGTCAAGCAGCCAATCTCAAGCAGCTTATTGACGCAAGCATGCGCTATCGCTAGCCCATCCGTAGTTGCCGTACCGCGTCCGACTTCATCCATTAGCACTAGTGATTTATCGGTCGCTTGATTAAGAATATTAGCGGTTTCTATCATCTCCACCATAAAGGTCGATTTGCCGCCCGCAAGATCATCAGCTGAGCCAATACGGGTAAAGATACGGTCGATATCACCGATATACGCCTCAGCCGCTGGCACGAAACTACCGCAATGCGCGAGCAGCACAATGAGAGCGGTTTGGCGCATATAAGTGGATTTGCCGCCCATGTTTGGACCAGTGATTAGTAGTAGATGCTCAGGGTTATTAGTAGTGCCCAACTGACAGTCATTAGCAATGAATTGATTGGTAGTATGGCTACCATTAGAGCTAGAATTATTAGTTTTATTTAACACCGCCTCAACGACCACGTGACGACCGGCACGAATATCGATACAGGTAGAGCTGTGGGTAGGGCTTTGTATTTGGGGTTGCGTTTGCGCTGCCTCGTTAGCTCTACCATTATCACTAGCAAAATTAAGCTGGTTTTGTGCCCAGTCTGCTGAGTTTTCTGCATGATTTGTAGTAGTTGAAGAATGGTTATTTTCAGCTGTTAGGCCACTAGTCATCACCGGTCGCTGCCAGTTATAGGTGGTAGCTAAATTTGCCCAATTAGTAACAACATCAAGCTGCGCCACTGCCGCGCTTAATTGTTGTAGCTCAGCTAAATGCTGACCAAGCTCCGTTAGCAGTTGCTGATAAAGCTGCTTTTCTCTTGCCAGCGCCAAAGTCTGCGCGCTTAGATATTCGGTCTCTAGCGCTTTTAGCTCTTCGGTAATAAAGCGCTCAGCGTTTTTTAGGGTTTGCCGACGGATGAAATGCGCTGGCGCATGCTGGGCTTGCATTTTGGGTAGCTCAAAATAAAAACCGCTGACTTTATTGAAGCCGACTTTTAGACTCGGTAGCTGATGCGCCTGCCGTGCCTGTTCTGCCATAGTGTCGAGAGTGGCCTGAATATTGTCATGCAAATGCGTCAAACGATCAAGATCGGCATCGAAGCCTGTGGCTAGCATACCACCATCACGAATATGCGCGGGCGGCTCCTCAACGATAGCGCGCTCGATTAGCTCAGCGACGGCTTGAATATTAGGTAGCTGTGTTGGTAATTGCTGCATTAGCATTGGCAATAGACCGCTTTGCTCCGCTTCAATATTAGCGCTAGTCAGTAACGTTGCTAGCTGCGTACTGCTACTAATACTATCGGCAAGTTTGCGCAAATCACGTGGTTTGGCACTCATCAGCCCAATACGGCTACTAATACGCTCGATATCGCCAATAGTATTTAGCGTATCGCGCAGCTCACTGACTAAGGAATGAGTAGGACGATTATTAGTTGAATGCTTGGCTGTCAATAAACGGCTGATGGCTTGTAAGCGCAAATTGATACGCGTATGCTGACGTAGCGGTCTCTTCATTTGCTGCACCAGTAAGCGCTTACCCATCGGCGTTTGGCAACGATTGAGCACCGAGATTAAAGACGTACCATGGCTACTTACTGGCGCAAATAGCTCAAGGTTTTGCTGGCTACCACCATCGATAATCAGGTAATCTTCGTTGTGCTCTTTGATGAGCTGATTGACCTGCGGCACTTGGCGCTGCTGAGTTTGCCGCGCGTAATGAATCAGCGCAGCACAGCTAGTCTGCGCAAGTGGCGCATCGCTAATTCCCAAACCATCAAGACGCTGAACTGCAAACTGCTGACATAGAGTAGCCGCTGCATGCTCCCGATGAAAGTCGGCAGCAGCCACTTCGATAATAGGACAATCCAGCTTGCTACGCAGCCAAGCTAGCCACTGCTCATCAATAGCTTCGCTAACGATACACTCGCTTGGCGCAAAGCGCGCTAGCACGGTCAGCATTTGCGTTTGTAGCTGAGTGATAGCCGCCTCATGATCGGCTAACTCCTCGACCCTCAGCGTTTGCGTGGTCAGAGTGCCTGCCGCTAAATCGAGCTGACTAATAGCCGCTTGCAAGGGTGGTTTACTATGCTTACTATTATGCCTACTATTATTACTAATCACAGCTTCGATAGCTGCATCGATATCGATGGCCACCACCGTTGGTGTAGAGCCATCAGCGATCAGTGCATCATCAGTAATGGTGCCAGCGGTCAAGGTCTTGACCACCTCGCGGCGCATGATGCCGTTATTCGGCGTGGTGCTAGCATTCTTTTTTTGTTTGTCAGCGAGCACCGGCGTATTATGATTAGCCGATTCATCGATTTGCTCGCAAACCACTATCGTTTGCCCAGCCGCTATCAGCCGTGCCATATAGCTATCAGCCGCATGAAAAGGCACGCCTGCCATAGCGATGCTGTTGCCCGCTTTATCGTTACCACGGCGCGTCAGGGTGATATCTAGTATCTGCGCGGCGCGTTTGGCATCATCAAAAAACAGCTCATAAAAGTCGCCCATCCGGTATAGCAATAAAGCGTGCGGGTACTGCACTTTCATCTTTAGATACTGCACCATCATCGGTGTATGATGTGCCAAATCAAAGACGCTATCGCCAATGGTCAATATAGTATCAGTATCGGGGATAGAAGGAGCATTAACAGGTTTTACAGGCATTCATCATCTCTTAATTTATAGGGTTTGATTATTACTAAGCTTAAATATAGTTAGGATAAAGATTAAGTCGGTTTAGCTTGTAGTGTTAAGTTATAGATCGCGTTGAATGAGTATTTAATCGTAAAAGACTAGTTAGTAACAGTGAATGAATAGGAGCGAGGAGGGCTAGCAGTATGGGCTATTTTACCATGCGCCAGCCGACTGCGCAGTGGCAAATATCTGTCTATCGCCCTTGTATCCATCAGCAGCATAACCATATATAATGGCGACACACTTAATTGGGTGATAATAAAACGCCGGGCTAACTGTTGGTTTACGCGCTTTAATTATCGAATATTTCCATAGGTTAAAAATTATGTTATCAAAGATTGTAGGCAGTGTAGTTGGCACCAAAAATGAGCGTGAACTCAAGCGGATGCGCAAAGTGGTCGCCAAAATTAATGCCCAAGAGGCTAGCGTGCAAGCCCTGTCTGATGAGCAATTGCAACAAAAAACGAGTGAGTTTAAGCAAAGGCACAAAAACGGTGAGAGCTTAGATGCGCTGTTGCCAGAAGCTTTTGCCGTCTGCCGTGAAGCCTCACTGCGTATTACCGGTATGCGCCATTATGATGTGCAGCTGATCGGTGGTATTACCTTGCATGAAGGTAAAATCGCTGAGATGAAAACCGGTGAAGGTAAGACCTTGATGGCGACCCTTGCCATGTATCTAAACGCTATCAGTGATAAAGGCGTGCACCTAGTCACCGTTAACGATTATTTGGCGGCGCGTGATGCTGATTTGAACCGTCCGCTGTTTAACTTTTTGGGCTTAAAGGTTGGCGTTATCTACTCGCAGCAGCCGGCACAAGAAAAAGTCAACGCGTACCAAGCTGATATCACTTATGGTACCAATAACGAATATGGCTTTGATTATCTACGCGACAATATGGTCTTTAGCTTAAGCGAAAAAAAACAGCGCCCGCTGAATTTTTGTATCATTGATGAGATTGACTCGATCCTAATTGATGAGGCGCGGACACCGCTGATTATCTCCGGTCAAGCCGAAGACTCGTCACGCATGTATGCACTGATTAATACCATTATTCCGTTATTAAAGCGCTCAAAAGATGAAGAGGCTAATAAGAATAATGAAGATGAAGACTTCTGGATTGACGAAAAAAACCGTCAGATTGAGATTAGTGAAAAAGGTTATGAGAAGATTGAGCGCTTCCTGATAAAAGTCGGGGAGCTAGGTGAAAACGAGAGTCTCTACAGCCCAAGCCGTCTGCCTTTATTGGCTCACGTGCAAGCCGCCATTCGCGCTCATCATGTCTTTGTCAAAAACATCCATTATATCGTTGATGACGGCGAAGTGGTCATCGTTGATGAAAACACCGGTCGTACTATGCCGGGTCGCCGCTGGTCAGAGGGTCTGCATCAAGCGGTGGAGGCCAAAGAAGGCGTTGAGATTCAAGCGGAGAACCAGACGCTAGCGACGACAACTTTTCAGAACTTCTTTCGTCTCTACGACAAGCTATCTGGCATGACCGGTACCGCAGATACTGAAGCGGCAGAATTTAAATCCACTTATGATCTTGACGTTATCGTTATCCCGACCCATAAGCCTATCGCGCGTGTTGATATGGATGACCAGATCTATTTGACTAAATTAGGCAAATATCAAGGCATCATCCGTGAGATCAAAGAGATTCAGGCCAAAGGCGCGCCGGTACTTGTTGGTACGGCAACCATTGAAGCCTCAGAGGAATTATCATATCTGCTTGATCAAGAAGGCGTCAAGCATAACGTGCTAAATGCCAAGCAGCATGAGCGCGAAGCGGAGATTATCGCGCAAGCGGGTAGCCCAAAATCAGTCACTATCGCCACCAACATGGCGGGACGTGGTACCGATATTATCCTAGGCGGTAACTGGGAGTCGTTCATTGAGGATCCCGTATCAGTGTCGCCGGAGGAGATGAAGCGTCTCAAAGCTCAATGGCAACAAAAGCATGATCAAGTGGTCGCGGCTGGCGGCTTACATATCATTGGCTCTGAGCGCCATGAGTCGCGCCGTATCGATAACCAGCTACGGGGCCGTGCCGGACGTCAAGGCGATCCGGGGATGTCACGTTTCTTTTTATCGCTAGAAGATGACTTGATGCGTATCTTTGCCGGCGATCGCGTGGTCAATATGATGAAAGCGATGGGTCTCAAAGAAGACGAAGCTATCGAGCATAAGATGGTGTCAAAATCCATCGAAAACGCGCAAGGTAAAGTTGAGAGCCGCGATTTTGATGCGCGTAAAAACCTGCTAAAGTATGATGATGTCGCTAATGAGCAACGTAAAGTGATCTACTCTCAGCGTGATGATTTGCTCGCCGATATGGATCTATTACAAGCCATTGAAGCTATGCATTACGATGTCTATAACGCTATGATTAATCAGTTTATACCGCCAGGCTCTATTGATGATCAGTGGAATATCGATGGGCTTGAAGATGAGCTTGAAGAAGAGTTTAAACTCTATATGCCAATTAACGATTGGCTTGATGAAGATCGCCGCCTAGACGAAGAAGGTCTGCGCGCGAAGATCATCGAGACCGCGTTAGATCATTATCATAAGCGCCGTGAGCAAATGGGGCCGCGTGATGCCGCCCAGCTTGAGCGTCATTTTATGCTACAAAGCTTAGATAAGCATTGGAAAGAGCATTTAACGCAAATGGATCAGCTGCGTAAAGGGATTCACTTGCGCGGTTATGCACAAAAAAACCCAGAGCAAGAATATAAGCGCGAATCGTTTGAGCTGTTTCAGATGATGCTAGGCGCTATCAAGTCTGAGACCGTTCAAGACTTATCACGCGTTCATATCCCGACCAAAGAAGAGATTGAGGCTCTAGAAGCTCAGCAACGTGCGGACGCTGAGCGTATGCAAATGCAGTTTGAGCACAAAGACGCTAGCGGCCTTGCTGGTAATGAGCAACAAGCGGCTACGCGTAGTCCCTCTCAAAACCAGACGCAAACCGCGCGAGCTAATGGGGCTGGGGCTACTTTAGCAGGGGCAGCTGGTGCTGGAGACAATCCATACGCTGGTATGAATATCAGTCGCAACTCACCTTGTCCTTGTGGCTCTGGTCTTAAATATAAGCAATGTCACGGCAAAATATAACTTATAAAATAAGTGAGTTACCTCTATAAAACGACCCTTATCTATTTTGGATAGGGGTTTTTTATAAGTGAAACTTTTTGATAATTATTTTCTGCAAATTCGCTTTAACACTTAGTAGGGTATTTGCTACTATAATAGCTTAAGTTATTTACAAATTCCGTATAGGCGAGTAGGTAGAGACAAGTTATAGTGTTTGCCAGCATAAATCGTTATTATTATCTACTATCGACAGTTAATTTTGCAAAAATTTATCCCTTTAAGCATCTTAGTATTTTAATTTAGGAGAAAGGCATGAGCCTTAAATTATCAAAATCGTTACGAGCGTCTGCAGTTATGAGTGGGTTATTCGCTTGTGCGATTAGCATTAGCGCTTGCCAACAAGAGCCTGAGACTGAACCTAGCTTAGAAGAAGACATTGCTACTGAGCAAGCGACTCCTATGTCAGCTGAGCCTGCCGAACCTAACGATGCGGTAGTGGCGGCCGATGCTACTGTCAATGAAGTACAAGAGGATACCGTGGCTAACGTCAATACCGGCGTAACACAAATGACTTATTTATGCTCTCCTGAGCTAAAAGTTGAAGTGACTTACAAAGAGGATATAAATGAGGCGGTACTAAGTACTGATGAAGGGACAGTCACCGTAGTCAAAACCAATGATGGTACCAATCCTGGAGTCTATGAAGTGAAGACAACTCTAAGCGGCGCTGCAGGCTTTACTCAGTGGCGCGTTGCCCATGAAGATCGTGCAACTGGAGT
This sequence comes from Psychrobacter sp. AH5, assembly GCF_040371085.1. Classification (NCBI taxonomy): domain Bacteria; kingdom Pseudomonadati; phylum Pseudomonadota; class Gammaproteobacteria; order Moraxellales; family Moraxellaceae; genus Psychrobacter; species Psychrobacter sp. AH5. The sequence continues at coordinate 2,335,367 of NZ_JAMBMT010000001.1, read as the reverse complement.
GATGCGTACTGCTGGCGAGAGCGAGTCTAGCGTTAATACTTATGAGTGTGACGCGACTAATTAATCGCTATAAAGTCAATGATAGCTCTAAAAAAGCAACGCTGACTCATTAGCGTTGCTTTTTTATCGTCTCAGTTTTTATAATTAATCAAAGACTGGGTTTATTTATAACATAGTGCTTATAGAGCTATTTATTCGTACCTTTAGTACTGCTCAAATTCTCATGTTCCAAAAACCCTTCTTCACTAACATCAAGCTCTTCATGTTTTAACTCAACTTGAATGGTATCGGTATGAGTATGAGTGGTCTTACTAATGTCAATCTCTTGAACCGCATACGTGTCTTTGGTAATAGTTGCTACTTGTCTTGAGAGTACAATCTCCACTGGCGCATCGCCAATCTCAACTTGCTTACCATTGATAGTGACTACCGCTTTACTATCCAAAGAGGGCTCAACATGACGCAATATGTCAGCTTCATCAAATCTACCTGAGAGCAAATCCTGACTTTTATCATCATGATAAGCAGTAGTAACGGTAATGTATTCTTCAACCAGCTCAATAGGTACGTCGATCAATCTTTTACGGCTATGCTTAGTGACAGTGACTTTACCCACATCTAAGCGCTCTTTATTAATGACTGGACGCTCCTCTAATAGCTCCAAATAACCGCTACCCTTATTTATAGTGGCTGCTGCTGAGGTATTGATAGTTTGATCAGCGTTCATATTGTTTTCTGTATTAGCACCTGCAGTAGAAGCATCAGGGGCAGGCAGTTTATGCTCGCTTGCATGATCTTCTATTTTTTTGTGATCATTGTTATTACTTAGAGGGTTATTAGCATCAATGCTCATAGCTGTTTCCTTATTAGTTATATTTTCTTAAGGCCAAAATAGTGTGATCTTTAGTCATTATTTAGCTATTGTTTTTGGTTACGGTATCAATGTCTATAGCTTATTGGTTTTAAATTCTATGCTTGGCACAAAAAAAGACCAGAGACGAGCTCTGGCCTTAATTCACTGATTAACCTATCAGCTGCTTTTGACTATCTTATATCGTCTTTATGTATACAAAAACTGGAGATAGTTTGGCTTATTACATACCACGAGCACGGCGTACATCTTCTGCGGTGATATCATCACGTCCATATAGATTACCTTCGCGGTCAACGACATGGCCATCATCATTAACGTCTAACTCTTCACGCTGAATGGTCTCAACGATAGTTTCAGTATGACGCTCAGTAGTTTTGCCTACGCTGACTTCTTCGGTGACATAAGTCTCTTTACCAACGCGAGCACGTTCTGCTTCTAGCTCAACTTCTACTGTCTCGTTAGCACCCATATCGCCGATTTTGCGGTCAGAGACACGGTCTACATTGGTACGTTGAATGTTGGCATGCTCTTCTTCTAGCTCTACATTGACATTACGCTCTTCGGTTACAACGTGCTTACCGACTTTTACGAGACCTGCTACGATACGGTCTTTATTTACCGTTAGACGCTCTTCTAGTAATTCTAGAGTGTTTGGTGCGTCGTAGTGAGTCTCAGCAATCTCCATACGCTCTTCGGTAGGAACAGTATCGGCTATAAAGGTTTGACGATCTTTTTCATACTGCTCTTTATAGCTGTACTGATAATCATGATCATAAACTTCCATAGCTTCTACTTGCGACTTAGTCAGGCTATCAAAGAACACATCATCACCAACGATACGTGCAAGGCCAGCGGGTACTAGCACTTCTTTTGAGCTGAACCAACCGCCAGCATCAACAATCAAATAACGAATACGGCCAGTAGTATCTTCTACCAAAGCGCCTTCGATTTTACCGATTTTGTCTTCATTGACACCATAAGCGGTTTTGCCTGTTGGGTCATAATAGTCATCACCAATTAGGTCGCGGTGAGTGGCTTGAATATCTTGTAAACGTATTAGTTGGCTCATTATTATCTTCCTTTTATATGAATTAATTTTGGTTGAAAGTTCGTTTTAATTTTCGAGCTAAATGTTTAAATACTAAGTCTTGATATACTAAGTCTTTAAATAAAATAAAAATTTAAAAGTTGAGATAATCTGTACTATCGATTAGTCCTCAATAACTACAATGCAAGTTCTTAAATAAATCTAAAGTTGCTTTGCATCAACTTGTAATAAGAGTAACAATTGGCAGAGGCCGTTAATATATAGACGAAGTAGCAAAATGTGCGCTGGACGTAAAAGCGTGTAATAGGCTGTAAGTGCTATAACATCGTAATGGTACAAATTAACGCTTATTTACAGTATTGGTAGGATTATCGGTTTTTTTGCAATATTTATTAAAAATTTCTCATAAAAAAACCGCATAGCTAGAGCTGATGCGGTAATAATGAATAAGCTTTTATCTAGGGTCTGTTGAACATTCGACCTTGGCACTGACAGAGACTATTTTTTAGGCGATTCGAAGATAAAAATAGTAAGTTTAGTCATTCTAAGCGTCTTTTTTTAACAATGAAGCGGCAAAAAAGAGTCCTGTCCACAGCTATTTATAAAGAAGGGCTGATGCTAAAATCGCTCTATTCGTTATAACCGTTTGACTAAGATAAGCTAGCCAATGCAATGAGCATTGCCTGCGATTTTTACTTAGACTAGAACCATTTTAGCTATCAGCAGTGCTCACTTGTGAATGTTCAACAAACCCTAATATCAAAGACTTGGAGTGAACTATTTCTAACAGCAAGTTTTAAGGCAGCTCAATTGCTACTGCTACCGCTTCTCCGCCGCCGATGCATAAAGTAGCGACGCCTTTTTTGCCGCCCGTGCGCTTCAATGAGTGGATCAAAGTAATCAAAATACGGGCACCTGAACATCCCACTGGATGACCAAGAGCGCAGGCACCACCCTCAACGTTTACTTTACTATGATCAATAGCTAATTCGTCCATCGCCGCCATCGTCACCATAGCAAAAGCTTCGTTAATCTCCCAAAGATCGACATCAGCGACCGACCAGCCTGCTTTGTCCAATACCTTCTCAATAGCTCCTATCGGTGCGATAGTAAACTCGCTAGGATGACGTGAGTTCGAGGCAGTAGCGATAATACGCGCTTGAAACGCTAAGCCCTCTGATTGGGCTTGCGACTCTCTCATTACGACGACTGCCGCGCCGCCATCTGAGATTGAGCTGGCGTTAGCAGCAGTGATAGTGCCGTCTTTGGCAAAAGCAGGACGTAGGGTAGGAATACGCTCAGCATTAGCTAAGCCTGGCTCTTCATCGGTATCGACCGTTTGCTCGCCTTTACGGGTCTCAAAGGTAACTGGAGTAATCTCATCATCAAAATGGCCGTCTTTGATGGCAGTAAGCGCACGATTGAGCGACTCAATAGCGAAGTCATCCATTTGCTCGCGAGTATAGCCCTTTTCATCTGCCATCTCTTGCGCGAATTGTCCCATCAGTTTGCCAGTATCAGCATCTTCTAGGCCATCTAAGAACATGTGATCTTTGACCTCTTTATGTCCCATGCGGTAGCCACCGCGTGCGCCTGGCATGATATAAGGCGCATTAGTCATCGATTCCATACCGCCTGCGACTGCGACATCGAAGCTACCGGCTTTGATACCCTCATAAGCTTGCATCACCGCTTTTAGACCAGAACCACAGAGCTTATTGATAGTGACCGCGCCCACGCTATCTGGCAGACCAGCTTTGCGCATAGCCTGACGAGCTGGGCCTTGACCAAGACCTGCCGTCAAGATGCAGCCCATAATGACTTCATCCACACTATCCGCGCTGACACCAGAGCGCTCAACAGCAGCCTTGATAGCCGCAGCACCAAGCTCAGTAGCACTAACGTCTTTTAGCGCACCTTGAAAGCCGCCCATAGGCGTACGTGCGCCATTAACGATTACGATTGCATCATTTGACATAGTTTTTCCCTTTATAATATTAATGAATAGTTATAAATAGCCGTGCTTTTATTATAGGAGCAACTTTACTACTTTGAAATGCTCAATTATATACTGATGAAGTAATACAAAACGCTAAGCAGTCTTGAGCTGATTTTTAAGCCAACTCATCCAAGCGAATACGCACCACTTTACCAGTGATAGCTTCTAGTTTTTCAATCTTTTCAATAGCTAAATTCATCTGACTCTCAACCACAGGCAGCGTCAGAATAATAACCGGCACTTGACCAACTTTATGCGCCGGTTTTTGTAAAATAGCATCGATATTGATACCAGCATCGCTTAAGATACGAGTGATATCGGCAAGCACCCCTGGATTATCAAAAGCATGGACGCGCAGATAATAGCCGGTAGTCATTTGCTCGGCGCGTAATATCGGCGTGTCAGACAATTGCTCCGGCTGAAAAGATAAATGCGGCACATGATGACCATTATCGCCATTAGCGGTGCTACCCAGAACCCTTACCAAATCCATGACATCCGCCATCACCGCAGAAGCAGTGGCACCTGCGCCTGCGCCATCACCATAATAAAGCGTTTGACCAAGCGGGTGCGAATTAACGAGTACAGCGTTTTTTACGCCATTGACGTTAGCTAGTAGCGCGTCTTGTGGAATAAGAGTGGGGTGGACACGCAGCTCAATACCGGCATTATCCTCAGCGCCATTGCCATCACGACGCACCGCAAAGCCTACGTGCTTAATACGGTAGCCAAGCTCTTCTGCATAACTGACGTCTTGTAAAGTGATATCAGTAATACCTTCACAATAAACTTTGTCAAACTGTAGCGGAATCCCAAAAGCAATAGAGGCTAATAGCGCAAGCTTATGAGCAGCATCGATACCCTCAACATCAAAAGTTGGGTCAGCTTCAGCATAACCAAGCTCTTGCGCCTCTGTTAGCACATCAGCAAAAGGACGACCTTTATCACGCATCTCGGTCATGATGAAGTTGCCCGTTCCATTGATGATACCTGCTAGCCAGTCGATTTTGTTAGCGGCTAAGGCTTCACGCATCACTTTGATAATAGGAATGCCGCCTGCGACCGCCGCCTCATAAGCGACATGGACGTTATTGGCTTCTGCGGCCGCAAAAATCTCGTTACCATGCTCAGCCAATAGCGCTTTATTAGCAGTAACGACATGTTTGCCATTTTTGATGGCTTGCATGATGACGTCTTTTGCCAGAGTAGTGCCGCCAATCACCTCGATGACGATATCGACATTATCGCTTGCCGCTACGGCCATTAAATCGGAGTTTTGAATAATACTGGAATCGATATCATCACGCTTACGACGGGTGCCGACTTCGGTGATCATAATATCGCGTCCGCTACGACGCTTAAGCTCGCCTAAATTGTCATTTATTAAATGGACCACGCCAGTACCGACGGTACCAAGGCCAAGTATCGCTAGTTTGATGGATTTACTCACAGTATCCTCAGAAAAATAAATAAGTGTATAAAAGTAGCTAGAAGTATAAAGAGTAACAGTTAAAACTATCTAAAAACAGCTTAGGTAGAAGTGACTTAACCCTAAGCGAGCGCTGATTTTTCTCAGCGCTTTATCGTATCATACCGACAAGCAGCCGTGGCGTCTATTCAATGTTACTAAAGTCGGTTTTGCCAGTTTGAAGGACAACATACTAGCCAATAGAGCTAATTATTTGTAAGCGTTGATAGCTTGTTCTAACTCCGCCGCTGGCAAGTAGCCGCCGACTTGATGACCTGACTCGGTAAAAATAGCAGGCGTACCGCGCACTCCCAAGCTAGCTCCTAAAGCCATTTGCTCTTGTACGGGATTTGCGCAGCTAGGAGCTTGTACCTCAGCTCCCATTTTGCCTTGAGTCATCGCCGCGTTACGATCTTGACTACACCAAATAGCTTCCATTTTGGGTACTGATTCTGGACTACGCGGCCACGCCAAATAGCGAACCTCGATACCACGCCCGTTGATATCGGCAATCTCTTCATGCAATTTACGGCAGTAGCCACAGTCGACATCAGTAAAGGCATAGACGACAGATTTAGTCGCCCCTGTCGCTGGAAAAATAACCATATCTTTTTTATCTACGCTCTCCAGCGCCTGCTTTGCCGAGTGCGCGACTAAGTTGGCGCTGATATCGATAGGTTCTGCGCCGCCGACACTGACGATCTGACCTTGAATGATATGCTTGCCACTTTTATCGGTAAAAAAAGAAGGCAACCCTTGAGCGCTCACCCAATAGATACCCTCCATATCCGTCGGAACGGCCGAGGTAATAGTCTCTTCGATACCAGAAGCGGCTAAATTAGCTTGCAAGGCTTTGACTACGCTAGCATCATTGTCTGCTACCGAGACATTAGTTGAGGCTACGGTTTGCTTATTACTGACAACTTCGGTATTGGTAGCATCGGCGGCGTTGTTTGAGCAGCCAACCGCTACTACTATTAATAGCGTACTTGCTACCGCTTTAGTTAATTTACTATGAGCAAATCTTTTGTTAAGGCCGTTGAGGTTAAAAGATTGGAAGAAAGACATATGATATTTCCTGTAGACGATAACGCCTATTGGTGATTTGGTAGTGAATACACTATAGCTAAGTTAATAAAGCTCAATGAGATAGCGGATAATGATTGTTTTGATCTGCTCAAAATAAACAGTGATAAAACCTTGTATATTAACATATTTTGGCAAATATTCGCTAAAAGCGTGGGGCAACAGCGGCGAATTTGATAATCATCAGCATCATGCATCAGTCTTAAACCTTAGATCAGTCGCTAGCAGTAAGCTGGTTTACTAATCCTAACTATCTGCTTTGATAAAACAAAAATAAAATACATTGTTACTATGTAATGTCACGGCGACTGTAGGTAGTCTAAGATTAATGAGCCATTTACTAATAATTAATTAATGATAACTATAAATACTGATATAAACGATTTTATATATTAGTCCTAACTTTTGAGGAATATCTATGGCAGGTGCCAGTTTACTAACCTTACTTGATGACATCAGTGTGATATTAGATGACGTCTCCGTCATGACCAAAGTTGCTGCCAAAAAAACAGCGGGAGTATTAGGTGATGATTTAGCGCTCAATGCTGAGCAAGTGACAGGAGTCAAAGCCAATCGTGAGCTACCGGTGGTCTGGGCGGTAGCCAAAGGCTCGTTTATCAATAAGCTAATCTTGGTACCAGCGGCGCTGCTCATTAGTGCTATCTATCCGCCACTGATAACGATACTACTGATGTGTGGTGGTTTGTTTTTAGTTTATGAAGGTGCTGAAAAGGTCATTCATAGGTTTTGGCCCCACGCTCTACCAGATGATGAAGAGCATGCAGCGCGTCTAAAAGCCAATGCGGATGAAAGGGTCGATTTAGTCGCTTTTGAGAAACGCAAAATTAAAGGCGCTATTCGTACTGACTTTATATTATCTGCAGAGATTATCGTTATCGCTTTAGGGTCAACGGCTAGTGCCACGCTACTGCAGCGTAGTCTAGTGTTATCAATCTTAGCGATTGCCATTACTATTGGTATTTATGGGCTAGTAGCAGGCATCGTAAAAATAGACGATTTAGGCCTACATTTGATGGAGAAAGAAGGGCAGTTTAATCAAAAAGTAGGGGAGGTGCTGTTTGCTGCCGCGCCTAAATTAATGAAATTTTTATCTATCGCTGGTACTTTAGCCATGTTTTTAGTCGGTGGGGGTATCTTGGTGCACGGTATTGGCTTTTTGGATCACGGTGTTGAAGACCTTGCGCACTTAACTGGCGTTTTTGAAAGTTTCACCACTGCTATTTTGAATGGCGTCATTGGTTTTATTATTGGCGCTATCATCGTAGCTATCTTTACTATTGTGGGTAAAATACGCGGCGGCGATGATAAAAAGTCAGTCTCGCATTAAAAGAGCTAAAGTTAATGATAAAAAAGCCCCGATATTTATATCAGGGCCTTCGTTTATGACCTACCTTTATAGTATTAACACCTTTTAGTATTAAAACTTTGTATTGAGCTTAACTGTCGTTATTGTCGCTGTCAGTAACAGTATCAGCGCTACTAGTCGCCTCCGCTTTTTCGGCCTGAGTGGGTTTTTTATGCTCAGTCTTAGGCTTACGAGTACGGGCTTTGGGTACCTTTGGCGTGGTTAGGTTAAACATACCAGTCTGCGGCAATAATTGCTCAGCCACATTCTCAATCATGTTCTTATAACTAGCGATGGTAGTTTTTGACTTTTCAGCCTGCGCGTGCTCTTTGCTTTGAGTATCACGGTTAGCCTCAACCTCACTATCAATGATCTGCTCTGCCTCTAATAGCTGCTCACTCTCAACGCTCACACTGTCAGCTTGAGCTTCTGCTGATAGCGCCGTTGCCGCTACATCATGAGCATCAGTGTCAACATCAGCAGTTTCGCTAGCTACTTTTGGTAGACTCAAAGTAGCTTGCTGCTCTACTGATGACTCTACCGGCTCTTCTATGTCGGCTGCTTCCTTATAATTAGGATGCTGACCGCGAGGATCGTTACTAGCGCGTTTAGTGATAGGACGTGGTTCTACCGCTGTTTTGCCTTGACCAATAGCGACTTGGCTTGTCGACTCGGTCATAGTCTTAAAGCGCTGCAAGTAATCAGCGCTTAGCGGCTCATAACCGTAGTTGCTGAAATCAAAGCCATTAGAATCAAAAGTAGATTCTTCGCTATTAGCATTAGCAGTCTCAGTAGCCGCTGGCGTTACCTTTGAGTGCTCGGCAATCGCTGCAATAAAGCAGCTAATAACGCCTTCATTGGCTAGACGCTTTTCTGCTTCCGCTAGACTTGCACGGATGAAAGCCCCAACCGTACCACGAACCGCCGCCACATTGCTGCTTGGGCTAGTCGTCTCAGCGGTTATGATGTCAGCTTTTGGCTTAGTGGCTAAAGCTTGCTGGCGACGTACAACACGCGGGTCGTTGCTAGCTTGACCAAATTTATTGGCAGTGACATACCGCGCTGCAAATAGCTTATCATGATCAAGATCAAAACCACTACTAAGCTCGCTATTGGCAGACTGGGCAGACTGGTTAGTACTAGTCGCAGGCTTAGCTTGGACTTCTTCCGCTGTATCGCTAGCAGCCATGTTATCTACTTTGTCAACGCTAGCGTTATCAGCAGTAGTTACTGACGCCGAGTCCTTATTTACAGCGGTTGCAGCGGTTGACTCAGAATCCGCTTTAGCCGCGGCTTTAGTTTTAGCTACGTTATCGCTAGCTTCAGTTTTGTCCGCGTGCTCTTTAGCTGTGACTGTACTGGTTGAGCCGCTATCGAGTTTTTTAGCGGCATCGTCCTGTTTAGCCAAGTCATGCTGTTTTGCTGAGTCATTGGCCTGCTTATCAGCTTTGGACTTGTCTGTAGGCTTACGCGTCGCTTTGCTATCGTCCAAAGACAGATGCACCACCTCCGGCGATTTGAGCTGTATCGGCGCTTCATTGACTTGCAACGTTACTTCATTAGGGTTTTGATTGCGGCGTCCATTATTAGCTTGTTGATTACCAGTATCGTTATGACGCGACTGCTCGTTTTGCTTCGTATTATCGTCGTTACTCGCTTTTACGTTATTAGCGTCCAAGGTCTCGCCACGCTCAAGAGTACCGCGTGAGCTGCGTTTGCTATGCGGTTTACGTTTACTACGAGCTTGCTCATCCGCCTCATTAGTAGTCTGATTGCTATCTTGACGCTGATGGTCTTCATTGCTCTCATGGCTAGAGCTCTGACGGCTGCGATGACCGCGATCATTATTACGCTTATTAGCGCTCTCAGATTTATTTTGATTGTCTACTGATTGGTTTTGACGATCATTACTTGAGCCTTGCTCATTACTGTCACTGCTGTCATCACTAGCTTGCTCTCGCTGCTCTTTTCTCTGATGCGACTTGGCAGGTCTTGGCTTACGAGTCTTACGACGGCGTCTATCCTCTGTTTTATCCTCGTTAGTAGAGTCATCGTTTTGATTACGGCGAGTTGGTTGACGCTCATTAGCTGACCTATCAGAGCTAGGCTGCTGATTAGAGGGGGCAGCAGGGCTTTGTTGGCTCAAAGCACTACTATCGGTCTGACCAAATGAGCCTAAGCTTTGCGCGCCAGTATTGACCAAAGCCTCAATCGCTTCTGCTGCATTGTGACTGCTAACATTAGCAATCTTAGCTTGCGGAGCTTGTGCAAATAGGTTCGACAACCAAGCCACAGCTTGCGGCTGTGCAGCGCTTTGTTGCACAGCATTAGTAGCTAGATTGGTAGCTGATGCTTGATTAGGTTGTTGAGCATTACTAGCAGCATTACTAGCTATTGGGCGATTGGCTTGGCTGCGATGCTCATTACTGTGGCTAACGGCGCGATCAGCACTACGTTGATTGGAGTTCTGAGTGCTATTTTGAGTACTGCTTTGATGGTTAGCACTACCATTATGCTGGCTATTAGCCTGACGCTGGTTGGCAGTCTCATTTTTAGTACTACTACTATTATGGCTAGTATTGCCATTAGCATTGCTACTGCTTTGACGCGGCTGGCGAGTAGGCTGCTGCTCTGGACGCACTGAATCAGCTGTCTGCCAATCGACATCGTAACCTAAGTCGCTATGCTCTTGCTGCTGAGTGTCAGTGATGCGCTCATAGCTTGAAGGAGCAAAACCATCACGGTTAAAATGCAGCTTGAAGTTTGGTGACTCCAAATGCGCGTGTGGCAAAATAGTGATACGAGTACCACTGTCTTGCTCAAGATAGACTAGGGCATCACGCTTTTCATTCAATAAAAAAGCGGCAATATCGGTTGGAACTTCGGCTTGTACTTCCCCTTGACGCTCTTTTAGCGCGATCTGCTCAATCTGACGCATAATTGATAACGACAGTGAGCGCAAATCGCGAATCATACCGTTGCCATGACAGCGCGGACAGATATAGCCGGTGGACTCTTCTAACGACGGACGCAAGCGTTGACGGCTCATCTCCATCAAGCCAAATTTGGAGATATCCCCAAACTGTACACGGGCACGGTCATATTTAGTAGCATCAATTAGGCGTTTTTCGACTTCCTTTTGATGCTTATTATCATTCATATCAATAAAATCGATAACGATCAGACCGCCCATATCACGCAGGCGTAGCTGGCGCGCGATCTCATCCGCCGCTTCTAGGTTGGTATGATAAGCAGTCTCAGCGACGTCTGAACCTTTGGTAGACTTAGCTGAGTTAATATCGATGGAGACCAAAGCTTCGGTCTGGTCGATGACAATAGAGCCACCTGATGGCAGGCGTACTTCACGCTGATAGGCAGTTTCAATCTGCTTTTCGATATTAAAGCGAGAAAACATCGGCTCATAATCGGTATATTTGCGTAATTTCTCAGCCTGCTTTGGCATTACCGCATCGATGAAACCTGCCGCTTCAATATAAGCGTTTTCGTTATCGATCCAAATCTCAGAGATATCATCACGCAAATAATCACGAACGGCGCGGGTTACTACACCTGCTTCTTGATGGACTAGGCGCGGCGAAGGATATTTTTGGTTTTGTTCTTGAATCGCTTGCCAGATATTAAGCAAATGGTTGAGATCGTGTTGCAAATCTTCTTGTGTTTTGCCGATACCAGCGGTACGGATGATAACGCTCATGCCTTTTGGCAAATCCAGATTGCCTAGCATACGTTTCATATCTTCACGCAGTTTGCCAGAGATCTGACGGGAGATACCACCGCCGCGAGGGTTGTTCGGCATTAGTACTAAGTAGCGACCAGCGAGCGACACGTAAGTGGAGAGGGCCGCGCCTTTATTACCGCGCTCTTCTTTTTCGACTTGCACGATGAGCTCATCGCCTTCTTTGATGAGTTTTTTGATATTCTCATCACGCGGATTACCGCTTAGGTATTCTGTGGAGATTTCGCGAATCGGCAAAAACCCTTGGCGCTGAGAGCCATATTCGACAAATACTGCTTCTAAAGAGGGCTCAACACGTGTGACATGGCCTTTATAGATGTTAGATTTTTTTTGTTCACGGGTGCGGTTTTCTAGATCGAAATCGTACAGATGATTGCCTTTGCAAAGGGCAACACGAATCTCTTCGTTTTGAGTAGCGTTGATCAAAATGCGCTTCATATCTTTATCCTATGAGGACGCACAATCACGACAAGCTAGGTTTTATGGCTTATTGGCAAATAAAGCTGATTATCATATCAGTATGAGTGTCAGCACATTAAAAATGTTTTTAAAGTAATAGAGAAAACTTGCTGTGTAAACACGCCTTTTTATCATGGGCCTACTGTTAAGTTACTACTAACTGCCGAGTTGCTACCGGCAAAACCTACAGGTTGTAAGGCTATAAATTTGGCTTGGCGGCATCACTAACAGAACTGTTTTTTTAATACTATCTCAAAATTGATCGTCTTAGCTAGTGTCAGATAAGGGCACACAATAGGTTATTGAAGTGGAGCAATCAATATTGTTTATACAGTGGTTGTAAGCGTTCAGTTGACCTTAGAGGGTGTTAATCACTAAGTGTCAGTTTAGACCTTTAAAGGAGTTATCTATTATTTTATAAGTAAAACATTTATTACAATGATAGTTATGGTTGATTATCTATAGCTAGGCTTCAGGTCAGCGGGGCGTACTTGGCAAACAAAATAAAAATCTAAATTCTATATACCTTATCCAATGCTAATTAGTTAGCACTAATAAATAGGTATTAAAATAGCTACTAAGCTATCTGGTAGGTTATCGTCGCTACCGGTTCAATCTGTTTGACCGCCAATAGTTGTTAAAACTAATTTAGTAAGTCAGCTATTAATTTTCACTTCAAACTACTTTTACTTGCTCAATAGCGCGACCTTAACGATGGATAATCAAAGGGTTGTAAGTCCTAAGAATTAACTATAAGTCGTCAAATAAATTGTCGTTATGCGCGTATTAAGTAAATGGTATTTGGTTTATTAGCAAATATCTTGCTTTAAAAGCGGATGAGACGCGTAACATTACCGTCATTGGCGCTCAACATGCTAAACTATAACAAATCTTTGTGTAAATACCTAACTAAAAATGACGAATTCAACAATGACCGATGACAAAACTAGCCATGAAGCTCCTGTTATTTTCAATAGCAAAACCCGTCCGCAAAGCGCTGACGATGAAATTGGTAACTTTGGCAAAGTCAACTACTTAGAAGTCACGCGCCATCAACATGATCAGCGTTTGGATAATTTTTTGCTCAATCGTCTCAAAGGTTTGCCAAAAGCGCACATCTATAAGATGATTCGCTCAGATGAGGTGCGTGTTAATAATAAGCGCTGCAAAGCCCATGATCGGCTACAGCGCGAAGACGTAGTCCGTATTGCGCCTGTGCAATTAGCGACTCGTGATAAGCCTATTATCAGTACTGAGTTTGCCAAAAGTTTGCTAGCGCGCGTGGTCTATGAAGATGAGGGTATGATAGTACTCAACAAGCCTTCAGGTATTGCAGTGCATGGTGGTAGTGGGCTTGATTTTGGCGTGATTGAAGCGATGCGCGAGGTCACTGGCAAAAAGTATCTTGAGCTGATCCACCGTATTGACAAAGATACTTCAGGACTGTTGATGATATCCAAAAAGCGCTCAACCCTAAAAGCTTTGCAGCAGCGCCTAGTCGACAAAACCATTCAAAAGCATTATCTATGTCTAGCCAAAGGTCAGCCTGCGCTCAATGAGCAGCGTATTGACGCGTCTTTACTGCGTTATACCCTAGCTAATGGCGAGCGCCGCGTCAAAGTTGAGCTACAAGACGAGCAGGCAAAAGAGAGCCAAACTGATATTGTCGTTCATGGCCGTTTTAGTATTAACAATCAGCCCGTAAGTTTGATCGAAGCCAAACCCTTGACCGGACGCACTCATCAAATTCGCGTTCATTTAGCGCATATTGGCCACGCTATCTTGGGCGATGATAAATATAACGTCCATGACAAGTCAGGCGTCCATCGTCTGTGCTTGCACGCTTGGCGCTTAGATATCCCAGGCTATGAGACTATTACTGCGCCGTTGCCAGAAGATATGGCCGATTGGCTGCCTGAGCAAGTTAAGCTTCCTGAGTAACTTAACAATAACTAAGCTTGACTCATTAAAAAGGCCACTTTATTAAATAATAAGGTGGCCTTTTGCAGTTATATGGTTTTTTTAATCCTCGCTAGCATTACTAGTTTCATTATCTATATCGGTACTGATATTAGCTTCATCGGCATCTGCATTAATCGTTTCGGTAGCTTGTTGTTGAATATTACCTTCTGCATCAAGCTTGTAGTCGTACCAATGACCCATTACCCCAGCCAATTCATCTAAGCCCTCTTTTCTAAGCGCTGAAAACAGCTGAATAGTACAATTTAGGCCACTCTTTTTTAGATGTTTTCGGGTATTAAGTAGGGCGTTTTTAGAAGCCCCATATTTGAGCTTATCGGCCTTGGTTAGTAAGATATGTACCGGCAGATCGCCTGCTTTGGCCCAATGCAGCATTTGCTCATCAAAAAACTTCAGCGGATGACGTATATCGGTTAGTAGTACCAGCCCAGCAAGACTCTCACGCGATACCAAATACTCCTCTAATTCTACCTGCCATTCTTTTTTCATCTCCAGTGGAACCGCAGCATAGCCATAACCTGGCAAATCAACCAAGCGTCTATCGGTATCGCCAATATTAAAAAAGTTAATCATTTGCGTGCGTCCTGGAGTTTTTGAGGAACGGGCCAGTTGACGCTGATTGGTCAAAGCATTAATCGCTGATGATTTACCAGCATTTGAGCGACCGGCAAAAGCTACCTCCAAGCCAGCATCGGGAGGACAGAGGCGAAAAGTAGGCGCTGAGGTCATAAACTCAGTCTGCTGAATACGCTGGCGAGCTTTGGTATTGAAGGCTGCATGTTCTGCGGCAACATCATTGAATGGGGTATTCATAACGGACTCATTGTTGAAATAATTAATAGGGGCATTATATCAACAACAGCATAACATTAAAGCGAATAGGCACTTAAGGTTAATTAAATATTAACGGCTAAGCCAAAGAGCTTGATAAAAATAAGCGCGTTATAGTGAGGTGAACCTGATTTGTCTATTAGGACGCTGTACTATAAGCCAACAGGAACCAGCTATATTAAGATGACATATCTTGTTACAATAACAGATGTGGCATTAGCAACGATGAGCCAAACGATGAACTAAAGGAGGTACTTCATGCGTTTATTCACCAAAACCATTGCAAAGACGAGTCGTACTTTGGCTGCTAGTATAGCTACTATAGTGCTAAGTGGACTCATGAGCAGCACTATGGCCGCTGATATTCCAACGACCTATGAGAATTCATGTGCTGCCTGTCATAATAGCGGTGCGTTAGGAGCTATCAAAAAAGGCGACAGCGCGGCCTGGAATAAACTCAAACAGCAAAAAGGTATGTCAGCGTTAGTCAACTCAGTAAAGAGTGGCATGATACAAATGCCAGCGGGCGGTTTATGCAGTGACTGTAGTGATGAGGATTATCGAAAATTAATAGATTATATGAGCGAATAAATCAAAAAACCAGCTTGGTATTAGCGCTTTTCTTCTAGGCGTAGCTTTACAATTTGACGATAAAAACTATCAGATACTACGATTAACTAGGCAAATCTTGTAAAGTCTTGCTATAATAATCGAAAATAAACCCTGATGTTAGTAAGTACTTCTGGGCGGCTTGTAATTGAGACTCTAAGACATAGTGAACCTTGCTAAATAGTAGTAAGGCTAGTTTTATTTGTCAGATGTTGAGCTAGAATAATGACTCAACTGTGCTAAGTTACAAACACTCAAGTAATGCTTACACCGAGCTAGTAGGATTTGTATCAATGAAAAAGTTAATCGCTGCCGCCAGCTTATGTGTTGCAAGTTTCAGCGTACAAGCTGTTATTACTGTTCCCGAATATGACGCTAATGCAGGTAAACAAATCGCTGAAACAGTATGCGCTGCCTGTCATGGTGTGGATGGTGTAAGTGTTGTACCTTCACAGCCTAACCTAGGTGGTCAGAACGTAAAATATTTATATAAGCAATTAGTCAATTTTAAGTCAGGCTATCGTGTTAACGGTATTATGCAGTCGCAAGTGGCTAATCTATCACAGCAAGACTTAGCTAACGTAGCAGGCTACTATTCTGAGCAACCTACTTGGGGCGTTGGACTGGCTAATCCTGCCACGACTCAAGAAGCGACTAAGCTATTTTTAGGTGGTGATAAGTCGCGCGGCGTGATTGGCTGTGCTGGTTGTCACGGTCCTGACGCTGCTGGTAATACTTGGGCGGCCTTTCCACGTTTAGGTGGGCAACATGCCGAATATATCTCCACGCAGCTAAAACTCTTTCGCGCGGCTGGCCGTGATGACGATGTAACCGGTAAAGATCAGATGCGTTATAATGATGCCGAAAAAGAAGGCGAAAAAGGCATGATGCAGATGGTGTCATCGAGATTATCTGATCGTGACATTCGTATTTTGTCAGACTACATTAGTGCTATTCACTAAGACAGTCTGCTAGACGCTATTATCAGAGCGTATAGACTATTGGTCAATAAAGTATTAAACCCCGTTTTCGGGGTTTTTTTATAGCTTTTTGACCCTAAATCCCTTTTAATAATTAAACTGTTTTTCTTATTATTATAATTAACCTTAGCTTGTTTGGACTAAAACTATGATGAGCCGCTATGCTTCTTATTTTATAGCAGCATTATTACCGCTGTTACTATTTCGCTGGTTTGCGCCTACCTTAGTGGGTCAGATTGATTTTTGGTTACTATGGTTATTGGCGATGATACTAGTCTCACTACCTGTGGTCTATGCTGAGATTGCCTTAGCCTATCGAAGTGTCGATGCACCGCTAGCTGGTATGCAAAAGCTGACTCGCGAAGCAGATGCTAGTCCTGTTTGGCGTAGCTTTGGTTGGCTAGCCGCCATAGTTGCCGTTGTTATTGCTGCATTAGTAATATCGGCCGCTAGTAGTGGCGTAATAGCAGCATTAACTGAGCTTAATAGTGTTCCTAATCTTCCCAGTTTTGCGCTAGCAGCAGGCTTAGTAGTCATCGTGGTATTATTAAGCCTATTGGGTGCGACTACTTTGCCGCTAGGATTAGGGCTTATTGTCATAGGTTTATTATTAGGATTGGCAAACGGTTTACCAAGCATCGACTTTGCTATGACTAGTATTAATTTATCAGAGTGGGCGCGTGCGGTAGCGCTAGCTTTAGTAAGCGTTGGAGCGGGCACAGGTCTGTATTGGTTTGGCCAACATCTAATCAATCAGCAAACCATAACAGCGGTTGCTGCTGATCCTTATGATAGCCCAGTCGCTAGTTTGGCAAGCTCAACTACTAACCGCGTCGCAAATCGCCATCCGGCATCGAAAATGGTCCTACCTATTTGGACTTTACAGCTTATAGTAGGGGCGGTGGCGTTATTGACCAGTGCCTTATCTTTACCGCCTATCGGCCAGCTGTCTTATTGGTTTGGAGTGCTGTTTGTTGCCAGTTACTTATTGCACTATAGTGCGCAGCAATTAGCGTACAAATTTGGTCTACTTGTGAGTTTATTAGCCGTCTTAATAGTAGTTGCTATATTGGTAGTCGCTATCCCTATTCTATGGTTGGTGGGTCTGCTAGTGATTAGCAGTAGTATTGCGGTGCTATTGCTGTCTATCTTTGCCGGTTGGCAGATGAAGATTAGCCATTTGCGTAAATCGCTAAATTTTGGTAATGAGGCACTGTACAATTTATGGCGCATAGCGATACGTTTAATTGTGCCGTTAGCGATGATTTTGGCCTTTATCGGTTGGGTAATGTAGTGGTTAATCCAGCTGATCTCACTGATGCAGATAAAGCAGAGCTCAATAAAAAGCTTAATAGCATAACGCCTATGATTACGGTGCATCTAGCTTATGCTGAGAGCGCAAAGCAGCAGCATTATCTGACACTACAAGTACAAGAAGGCACTAGCTTGCATGAAGCATTAGCACAAGCTGGATGGTTATCACGGTTTGAGGATTTAGCAGTGTGGTGCAAGCAGGTAGCGGATATTACAGTGCCCAAAGCTAAGCTTTGGCATGTCGGTATTTACTCACAAAAGCAGCCTTTGAATTATCAATTACAAGCTCAAGATCGTATCGAGGTCTATCGTAGTTTGAGCGCTGATCCTATGTCTCAGCGCAAAAATAAAAGTAAAAGTCGTCCACCCAATCGCTAATTAACACGCGTTATTATAGAGATAAAGCTTATAATACTGAGCCAAAAATTAAGAAGCTGGGAGCGACTCTGTGCCTTCGATGCGAGTGACGAGGCCATTGTCATCGAAGTAGACAATCAGATGCTGACTGGCATTTTTGACATCAGCAATACCTTTACGCGCCCCTTCTGTACCCGCTTTAAAATCGTAAATATAGTCCCAGCGATTGGGCGCAAGGGTATCCCTGATAGCCGGACTACCCAAAATATAAAGCACTTGATTTTGATTCATACCCACGCGTAGTTTTTGGGCTTGTGTTTGAGTAATAGGCGTTCCTTGGGGCAAATCGATCTTATAAACGCTAAATAATGAGCAGCCAGATAAGGCGACACTAGCGCCTAAGGTGATAGTAATCATCACTTTGCGAAAAGAAGATTGGCAATGAGATAGAAGATTTGGCTTACGGAAAACTAACGACTTTATCATGATAAGATGACTCATAAAAAATGGGTGGGGCACAGCTTACGGCTACTCATGCAGCTTTGAGCGGCAATCTTCAACAAATGATACGTCATTTACTTGCAATTGCCTACCACTTACGACATTATTTACACAGTGCCTTAGATCACAGCTAATGATTTATAGTGTAAATTCATAGACTTGCACTATTGAAGCTAGCTCTTATAATTTTTAAGACCCTAACGGCTAGCGATTTTAGGGTTAGTGATTTTTAGTAGTGAACTTTTTACTCTATTTGCTAAGACTTAACAGTCAGAAGGAATATTATGGCTTTTACCAATCAAGACTTACGTAAAGCGGGGTTAAAAGTAACCTTACCGCGTGTCAAAATATTAGAGCTACTCGCCCAAGCCGAGCTTCATCATATGAGTGCCGAAGAGGTTTATAAAGCGCTTATTGAGCAGGGCGAGGATGTAGGTTTAGCTACTGTCTATAGAGTTTTGACCCAGTTTGAGCAAGCTGGCATCGTTGAGCGCCACAATTTTGAAAATAACTTATCGGTTTTTGAGATTACTCAAGATGAGCATCATGATCATCTGGTTTGTGATATTTGTGGCAAGATTATTGAGTTCCACAATAAGGTTATCGAAGAAGAGCAGCTTAAAGTGGCAGAAGAGCATGGTTTTAGATTGTCAGGCCACTCATTAGTGCTTTATGGTATCTGCAACAATCAAGAGTGCCAAGATAATGCTAGATAGCTAGAGTTTAAGGCCATAAAAAGCAGCTTAACTCTTATTATGCTGCTTTTAACCTTTATTTAAGGATAGATTACCACTATTATCCTCAAAATTACGCTTGTTGTTTTTACTATTGAGCTTGATTTGTAGGCGTAAATCATTGGGCGAATCGGCATGTTTAATAGCTTCTTCGTAGTCTATCTTACCGCTTTCGTATAAATCAAACAGCGCTTGATCAAAGGTTTGCATACCACTATTACGCGAACGCGTCATCACTCCTTTTAATTCATGAATCTCACCCTTACGAATATAGTCGCCTATCAGCTGTGAGTTCAATAATATCTCGATAGCTGCACATCGGCCCTTGCCATCGCTAGTAGGTAGAAGTTGCTGAGCGACAATAGCCTGCAAGTTAAGGGACAAATCCATAAAGGTTTGAGTATGACGATTGCTCTCAAAAAAGTGAATAATACGATCAATGGCCTGATTGGCATTGTTAGCGTGTAAAGTGGCAAAAACTAAATGCCCGGTTTCAGCATACTGAATGGCATAACTCATAACTGTCGGATTACGAATCTCACCGATCAAAATAACGTCTGGCGCTTGCCGTAAAGCGTTTTTTAAGCCAGCTTCAAAAGAATGAGTATCGATGCCTACCTCACGCTGAGTAATAATACAGCCTTGATGTTGATGGACAAACTCGATAGGATCTTCCACCGTTATAATATGGCCATGAGAGTTTCTATTACGATGGCCAATCATAGCGGCAAGGGTGGTGGATTTCCCCGTTCCGGTAGCGCCTACTAATAAGATGATGCCTCTTTTTTTCATGGCAAGCTCTTTTAGCGATTCGGGCAGACCTAGCTCCTCAACCGTTGGAATTTTACTTTCAATTTTCCGTAATACCATCCCAGCCATATCACGTTGTACAAACGCACTGACACGAAAACGAGCTTGCTGCGCCTCGTCGGTAATGGCAAACTGACACTCGTTAGTGGCTTCAAATTCTTGTTGCTGAGCGCCAGTCATGACGCTTTTGACAAGCTTCATAGTTTGCTCAGCATTAAGCGGCGTCTTACCTACAGGAAAGATTTGGCCATTAACCTTTATAGAAGGGGCAACATCAGCGGTAATAAAAAGATCAGAACCGTTTTTTGCAATCATCAATTGTAGAAGTTTCTCAAAGTCCATGGCTTACCTGACAGGTAGTAGTGAAATAAGGGATAAGACAAAACGCTAAAGAGCTTAAACTTAAGCTTTTTGAGCCAAATTTATTATAAAAAAGTCTCGGGCTGCTTAGCATAAGGACGAGCGACGTCTCTAGCTACTATGCCTTTACTAACTAAATTCTTTAAGGTTTGATCCAAAGTAATCATACCATCGCCTGCGCTAGTTTGAATTGACGAGTACATCTGAGCGATTTTATTCTCACGAATCAGGTTGCGAATAGCCGGCGTACCAATCATAATCTCGTGTGCAGCGATACGTCCGCCTGTTTGTCGGCGCAGCAAAGTCTGTGAAATAACGGCTTGTAGCGATTCTGAGAGCATGGCACGAATCATATCTTTTTCAGCGGCTGGAAAGACATCTATAACCCGGTCAATAGTTTTGGCCGCTGAGCTGGTATGTAAGGTACCAAACACCAAGTGCCCCGTTTCTGCGGCGGTCAAAGCCAGACGAATAGTCTCAAGATCACGTAGCTCGCCTACCAAAATTACATCCGGATCTTCGCGCAGTGCCGAGCGCAGGGCAGGCTCAAAACCTAAAGTGTCACGGTGCACTTCGCGCTGATTGATCAAGCTTTTTTTGGACTGATGGACAAATTCGATAGGATCTTCAATGGTCAAGATATGCTCTTTACGAGTCTCATTAATGTAGTCAATCATGGCGGCAAGGGTAGTTGACTTACCAGAACCAGTAGGGCCGGTAACTAGTACGATACCGCGTTTAAAGTCGGATACTTTTTTGAATATATCGCCCATACCCAAATCTTCTAAAGTCAAAACTGTCGAGGGAATAGTCCGAAATACCGCCCCTGCGCCGCGATCTTGATTGAAGGCGTTGACCCGAAAGCGTGCTAAATTCTGTATAGCAAAAGAGAAATCGGTTTCAAAGAATTCCTCAAAGTCCGCGCGTTGTTTATCATTCATAATGTCATAGATAAGCTGATGCACGACTTGATGACTCATCGCTGGCATATTAATACGAACCATCTCGCCATCCACGCGAATCATCGCTGGCATTCCAGCTGAAATATGTAAATCAGAGGCTTTATGCTTGACGGTAAATTGCAATAAGTCTTCTATACTAATAGCGCTTTTTTCAGTCATAGTTGGACATTCCTATTAACAATAAAGATGAGGCTAGTGAATAGCTAGTCCTTGAGAATAGATATTCTTTTGAGCTGATGAATGTTATTTCGATTCGTTTTTATAAGCGGCTAGTAACAAAGAGCTAACTTTTAATGGTTAACTTATAATACGCTTACGTTAATTCATGTAACAATATCATAACAAGACTAGGCTTATTTAACCATCTGCTATATAAATAAAATGCAAAAATAGATTGGCGCGGCATTTTACAGTCGTAATATACAAAAATATCTTCCAATAATATTAATGACATAACTGAGTCCTTTATGAGCCCTGATAATATCGCTATGGATAAATTAATCACTAACTGGCAGCAAGTAAAAGAGCAAGTAGAGCAAGCTTGTCAGCAAAGCAGTCGTCAAGCAGACGAGGTAAAACTACTGGCCGTGTCAAAGACTAAAGCTAGTGAGATGATCTTGGCTTTAGCAAAGCATGGCCAGCGTGATTTTGGTGAAAATTACCTCCAAGAAGCGATTGAAAAAATTACTGAACTGTGCAAGTTTCCTGAAGCACAAAATATCGTTTGGCACTATATCGGTAGTGTTCAGCGTAACAAAACTCGTGATATTGCTGAGCATTTTGATTGGGTACAGACGCTTGAGCGCGATATTATTGCCAAGCGCTTACACGATCAGCGCCCTGAGAATATGCCGCCGCTCAATGTGCTAATCCAGCTCAATATTGATGATGAAGACAGCAAGTCAGGATGCAAGCCTGAGCAGCTACCAGAATTGATAGCAACTATTAAAAGCTATGAGCGTCTGCAATTACGCGGTCTGATGATTATCCCTGCCAAGGTGGATACGGATGCTTTTACTCGTACTCAGCAGTTATTTGACGAGGTGCAGCAAGCAAACCCAGAGCTTACCGCGTGGGATACGCTAAGTATGGGCATGAGCGGCGATATGACCGAAGCGATTGCCAATGGCTCGACCATGGTGCGAGTAGGTACTGCTATCTTTGGTGCGCGTGACTAATGGGCGACTAGTAAAGCTATTTTTTACTTATGTTTGTGCTTACATTTAAGCTTCGTCATCGAACTTGGTTACTAGTAATTGATTGATTTTTAGATTATGAGTCGCAAGTATCTCGAAGCGATAATTGGCGTATTCGATAGTGTCGGTTTTTTTGGGAATTTTGCGCAGCATATACATCATAAAGCCGCTAATGGTCTCGTAATTTTGGCTCTGCGGCAGATTAACAATCCCCAAAGCGCGAATAACATCCTCAATCGGGGTCATACCATCAATCAGCCAGGAGTTGTCAGTGCGCTGAACGATAGGCTGCTCCTCAAGAGTAACTAGCTCGCCCATCACGATACTCATCACATCTTTAAGTGTTATAACGCCAACCACTAAGGCGTATTCATTAACAATAACCGCAAAATCTGCTCCAGTGGATTTAAAAGTCTCGAGCACCTCAAACAGTGATAAAGTATTAGGAACAAACAGCGCCGGCTTTAGTAAAGCTTTATCCGTCAGACAGACTTGTTGCTTTTCGAGGACTGCTGCCAAAAACATCCTGGACTCTACATAGCCAACGATGTGTTCTAAATCATCGTCCTGACATACCAAAAATTTATTATGCGGCTGCTTGATCATCACCTCAACGACTTGTTCTGTAGAAGTCGTGGTATCAAAATAAACAATATGCTCGCGCGGATTCATCACTGAGGTAACCGTACGCTCTTGCATCTCAAAGATATTTTCGATCAAATGGTGCTCTTGACGTTTGATGACGCCAGCTTCCGCGCCGGCGTCCATTACTGCATAAATGTCCTCTGAGGTCATCTCATCTTGACGGACGGTGGAGATACCCATCATCTTAAATAAAGCGTTTGCAGCACCATCAAATATCCAAATGATAGGTTTGAAAATAAAAATCAAAAAAATCATCGGCCGTACCATTTTGACCGCGATAGCCTCAGCGTTGGACATAGCCAAACGTTTAGGCATCAAATCGGCAAACAGTACGAATACGCTAGTCACTAGTATAAAAGAGAGGATAGAAGCGGCGGTCTCATTACCCAATAAATGCTGCAGATAAGGGCTGACCGCAGACTCACCGATGACCCCAGCTAGAATAGCTACTGCGTTTAGCGCTACTTGTACCACCGTGATAAAGCTGCCGGGCTGCTCTTGCATATTGAGTACATCAAGCGCTCTTACTTCGCCTTCTTTGGCCATGACTTGCAGTTTTATTTTGCGGGCGGAAGCTAGAGCTAACTCCGAGCTTGAGACGATAGCGCTTAGCGCAATTAAGATAAAGATAAATACACTAGCGGTAAGCAAGCTCATGAGGGACTCGGATAAAAAGAGAAGATAAAATAAAAGTATTGAGGGTTGAGAAGATAATTGCTTAGCAATAAAAACTAAAAAAGCTGGGCAAGCACCCAGCTAATTATAAAATAAGAAAAATATTGGCTATAGTCGATAGCAGATAAAATAGATATGTCGTATTGTGACGGAGAACTGATATAAATATTTTTGGCGTGCGGTGTCTACGCTGACAGAGGCTGCAAAATATTCATATCAGTCCCACTGTATTCTTTCAATATGGAATTCACTACGGCTAACTAACAATATCTAGCGCTTAGCCTTTGATAGACCATTTATTGACCAAAGGATAACGGCGCTCACGGCCAAAGGCTTTATGACTAATCTTGGTGCCGATAGGCGCTTGCAAGCGTTTATACTCGCTATTATCTACCATCTTAATAGTTTTGGCGACCAATTCACTATCAAAACCTTTATCGATAATCTCCTGATAGCCTCTATCCTCATCGATATATAGCGTCAAGATACCATCCAAGATATCGTAGTCAGGTAAGCTGTCTTGATCTTTTTGATCAGGACGTAGCTCAGCAGATGGCGGACGCGTAATCACGCGCTCTGGAATAACAGGCGTATCTTCTAAGCGGTTACGATAAGTGGCTAAATCATAAACTTGGGTTTTATAAACGTCTTTTAGCACATCAAAGCCTCCCGCCATATCACCATATAAAGTTGAGTAACCCACGGCCAGCTCAGACTTATTGCCAGTGGTGATCACTAGATGACCAAATTTGTTCGACAATGCCATCAAGATAACGCCGCGAGCGCGCGCTTGAATGTTTTCTTCGGTAGTATCAGCAGGCGATTTATTAAATAAAGGCGCTAAGGTATGACGAATGCCCTCGACTGCATCAAAGATAGGGCAGACGGTATAAGAGACATTTAGGCGACGAGCTTGCGCTTGTGCGTCCTCTAAGCTAACCTTTGAGGTGTATTCATAAGGCATCATCACCGCATAAACTTTGTCAGCACCTAGCGCATCGACTGCAATACATAAGGTTAGCGCTGAATCGATACCACCAGAGAGACCAAGAATGACCCCAGTAAAGCCTGAATGATTAACATAATCGCGTAGACCGACTACGAGCGCTTGGTACATCTCAGACTCTCGGCTAAGCTTTAACGGCGCTTTTTGCTGAGTATCAAATTTAGCGCTATCAACCTCTAAGCGGGCTAGTAATAGCTGATCCATAAATCTTGAGGCTTCATGCGCGATAGTACCATCAGCTTGTACCGCCATCGAGCCACCATCAAATACCAAGTCATCTTGACCACCAACGGCGTTGATGTACAGAATTGGCAATTGATGCTCGCTGCTGCGCTTAGCTAGCATGGCTTTACGATTATCTTGTTTATCAATCTCAAAAGGCGAGGCATTTAGACTAATAATTAAGTCAGCGCCTTGTTTTTTGAGCTCGCTGATAGGCGCTTTTTCCCACAAGTCTTCACAAATAAGCAGCCCTATAGTCAGACCTTTATAATCAAATAGCACTTGATTACGGCCTTTATCAAAGTAACGGCGCTCATCAAACACGCCATAATTTGGCAAGACTTGCTTATGATAAAAGCCTTTTTGATGACCATTATGCAAAATAGCGGCTGAGTTAAAGGTGCCATGATGATCGACATGAGGGTAGCCGACAATCATCACGATGTCTTCGATATCACTAAGGGCGGATAAAGCGTTTTTTACTCGGCCAGATAGACTAGGACGTAGTAATAAATCTTGCGGAGGATAACCTAATAAGGCTAGCTCCGGAAAGACAATGACATCAGCGCCTTGGTCGCGAGCTTGCAAAGCTAGTTTGCGCATTTTGTCGGTATTGGCACCGATATCACCTACCAAAAAATGCGATTGCGCTAGAGCAAAAGTCACACTATCAGGAGTGTTATCGGTTGAATGATTAGCACTGCTAGGTTTATTGGCTTTATCTTTATCAGTAGAGTTAGTGTTGTTGTCTTTTGACATTGTTATTTTCCTATAGATATATCATCTGAGTAATGAGTTGTTATAAATTGAACAAAAAATTAAATAAAGTTTTTATCTTTATTCAAATCAGAGCTTAATCCTGTTATAGCTATTTATAGCTGGCTGCAAATAACCGCATTCTCCAATTGGGACAATAGTCAAATTATCTTAGCTTATTACATAAACAGGATAAAACGCATCATTAGGGCAGGGTAGAGGTAAATTTAGTCGCTGCTAAAAAGCAAACACAATGCCTTTAGTATAACATCAATTGCCAAGCCTACGAGAATGCCAATCTCATTTAGCCTATAGATGACTGGTTAGTCTTGATACTGACAAGTATAAAGGTGAGAGTAATAACTGACCGGTAGTTTTATTTTAAAAGGCTTGATCACAGCTTTTAAAAATTATGAAGTGTTGGCTTTAGCTAACCTTAGCCATAAAATTGTAAGTAAAAATTACAACATACTATTACTGTTCTGTAGTGGGTTATTGCATAATGACTGACGATAAAGTTTTGTATATCCTCATAGTTTTATATTTCTAAATCTTGCCCTAAAAACACTTTGGTTTTTAGGGGACGTTCTCGGTTGCTACTTATGATTGAAAACTGGACAAAAGAGTTTATTATTCAGCGTCTGCTTGCCATAACGCTACTCGTCGTACTGTTCATTCTGTGTTTTCAGGTGATACAGTTTTTTATTGTGCCAGCTTTATGGGCCGCTATTTTGGCCTATGTCACCTTTCCTATTTATAAGTTTTTTAATGAAAAAGTAGAGCTCAGCTCCAGCGTGAGTGCGGGTATTATGACGGTGAGTATCACCTTGATCATAGGGGTTCCCTTAGTGATAGGGGTGTTCATTTTGCAGCAAGAGGCCGTTGCCTTGTATAGCAATATCATTTATCGGGTAAAAGCGGGCTATTTGGATGTGCCGGACTCTATCAAAGACTTACCGGTTATCGGTCAACAAATAAAAGACACTCTGTGGAATATTAATAAAAATCCTGAAGGCGCGCTTGAGGCGTTTCGGACTTGGATTCAGTCGCATCTATACTATGGTAAGGTCGCTTTTGATGCCGTTTTTAGCGGTTTGGCAAAGCTTGGTATGGCACTGATGACGCTGTTTTTCTTTTATCGCGATGGCAACAGCTTGATGCGTCAAATAAGACAAGCGCTACGCAATATCATTGGCAACCGTATTGATGGTTATATAGATTCTGTAGGGACGACTACCAGTGCAGTCGTTTATGGTATTGGTCTGACCGCACTAGCCCAGGCGTTACTGGCTGGAGTGGGTTACTATTTCTCAAATTCTCCTAGTCCTATCTCTTTAACGATTATCACTTTTATTATCGCTTTAATTCCTTTTGGAACGCCATTTGCTTGGGGCGCGGTTTCTGTTTGGCTGTTGAGTCAAGGGCAAACCGCAGAAGGCATTGGACTAGCATTATGGGGTATATTGGTTATTAGTTGGGTCGATAATTTAATTCGTCCTATCGTTATCAGCGGCGCGACCAAAATTCCTTTTATTATTATTTTCATCGGCGTGTTAGGCGGCTTAACCGCTTTTGGTTTTGTAGGTTTATTTATCGGTCCTGTGGTGCTAGCTATAGGTTTGGCGGTATGGCGTGAGTGGATATCTAATCATAAAAACGAGGTATTTGCGCCGCAAGACGTCGTATTGTCAGGTGATGGCGTGGTATCACTGACGGAGAAGCCGGATAAACCGAGTAAAAAACGCTAAGAGGGGCGGGCTAGCTTGCAGCTAGCGCTATTGTTTTAAACAAAACCTTATTTTGAGCGAAACCTTAAAAATTTAAATCATAGAGGGGCTGATAATGCCTAATACCCAAACCACTAAAGCCAAACCGTTGACCATTATCGCCGATAGTAATATCGCTAGCCTTGATGATTTTTTTAATGCGCAAACGCTTGGGCAGGATACAGCGCAAACCGTTACTGTTATTAAGGTAGCAGGCCGCGATATCGATGCACCACTACTTGCTGAGCATCAGCCTGAGGTATTATTAATTCGTTCAGTAACGCCGATAAATGAGCAGTTATTAGGTGATAATCAAAGCGTTAAGTTTGTCGGCTCAGCGACTATTGGTACCGATCATGTCGATCAAGATTATCTAAGCGAGCGAGATATTAGCTTTGCTAATGCCGCAGGCTCCAGCAAGCATTCTGTCGCGCAATATGTGATTACTGCTATTTTGACTTTGCGTCCAGAGTATTGGTTACAAACCCCAACTTTGGGTATTATTGGCTTAGGTAATATTGGTAGTACCCTTGCCCAATATGCTACTGATCTGGGCTGGCAAGTGTTAGGCTATGATCCGTTATTGCCCGCCTCGAAGGTTAATAATGCTAGTTTTGAGCAGCTGCTAAACGACAGCGATGTGGTTAGCTTACATTTGCCTTTGACTCAGGCAGAGGCTAGCGACTACCCGACTTATCATCTACTTGATGCTAAAGCTTTGCAATTGATGCCTGCCAATACCTTGTTGATAAATAGTGCCCGCGGTCCGGTAATCGCTGCTGATGCCTTAGCGGCGGATATTGAGCGCACTAATCGCCAAGTGGTGCTCGATGTCTTTGAGCATGAGCCGATAGTGGCTGAGTCCTTATTGAATAACTTAGCGATAGCGACTGCGCATATCGCTGGTTATAGCTTAGAAGGTAAACTGCGCGGTACGCAGATGATCTATGATGCGCTATGTCATAAGCTTAATATCACCCCAAAGCAGTCTATGCAAAACTTACTGCCTGACAATCTTTATTTATGGTCAGAATTAAAGAATAATCCTGATAGGCTAAGCAAGTTTTATGATATCAAGCAAGATGATAAATCGTTACGCAAAAAAGTCGCAGACGGACAGGTTAGTGGTAGCGATTTTGATCAGCTTAGACGCGATTATCATTTGCGCCGTGAATGGCAGTTTTAACAAAGTTTGAATGGATAAATTAACCATTAGTTTAGCTAGTATGTATTCAACAGACCCTAGTATAGTCAGTTCGAAATAAAATCGATATGCTAATATTATTAGTTTTATAGTGATTCAATTATAGTGCAGAAAGACGAGTACCGATATGCCAGTTGACAAGCCAACTTATGCGCCAACCATGACTTTAGCTATGGGGCATAAGCGCGCGCAAATGCTAGCGACTATCCGCCAGTTTTTTGCGCAGCGGCAAGTGTTAGAAGTACAAACCCCGCTACTCTCGCAAGCGGCAAATACGGATACTTTTTTGCAGTCGGTTGCCGCGCAAGTGACTTACCAAGATAAGCCTCACACCTTTTATTTACATACCTCGCCAGAGTTTGCGATGAAGCGATTACTAGCTAGCTGGCAAGTGGCTATTTATCAGATTTGTCCAGTGTTTCGCGATAATGAGATAGGCTCTCGGCATAATATCGAATTTACTATGCTTGAGTGGTATCAGCCGCATTACAATCTGCATGATTTGGCGGAGGAGCTTGGTCAGTTATTGGAGGCGCTATACGGCTATCCGATTATCCTAAATCATTATCGCTATATCGATGCCTTTATGGATTATGTCGGTATTCATCCTTTGACCGCAAGTCTCACAGCGCTACAGGCAGTAGCGCAAGATAAGGGCGTAGAGGTTTTGAATTTGACTAATGATGAAGTAGAGCTAGCCGATCATCGTCAAAGCTATCTAGATTTATTATTCAGTCATCTAGTTGAGCCCAATCTCGGTTATGATTTGCCAACGCTGATTATTGATTATCCGCCAGCGACAGCGGCTTTGGCCAAAACGGCACTTGATAAAGAAGGCCACCTAGTCGCCAAGCGTTTTGAGCTGTATATCAATGGTATTGAGATTGCCAATGCTTATGACGAGCTAGCAGAAGGACCAGCGTTGAGAGCGCGCTTTGAGGCGGATAATAAGCAGCGGTTACAACATAATTTGCCGCCAATGCCTATCGATGAGTACCTTTTAGCCGCTTGTGATGAGTTGCTAACTTGTAGTGGCATAGCGGTAGGTTTAGATCGCTTATTGATGGTAATCATTGGAGCAAAAAGCATCTCTGAAGTCATACCCTTTCCTAGTGGTCAAGCATAATTAAATAAATACTTTAGCTAATGAAAAAAGGATAAGCTCAATAGCTTATCCCTTTTTTATACAACTAACCTATTAGTCTGTTATTAATAAGTCTGCTATTGTTTTTATAAGTCAGTAATAGCATCTCTAATCGCAGTCTCGCCATTTTGCATATTAAAGACCTTCTTATAAGTATTATCAGCGTTTAACACTGCAACTAAAGTAGCGGCTACATCTTCGATAGCATTCTCGCCAGCTTTGTCATTATTGATAGCAATCTTACCTGTGCCTTCACGTTCTTTTAGTGCGCCTGCTTGGACGATCGTATAATCCAAGCTGCTGTCATTGACGAGCCACTGATCGGCATAATGCTTACCGATGTAATAGCCTTTGAGGTCTTTGATACCTTCATGGTCCCATTTACTAGTATCCAATGAAAACACCGTACTAAGCATGATGTAGCGTTTAATACCTTTATCTTGCGCGGCTTGCATCGTCTTTACCGCACCATGTAAGTCCACTTCTAGTATCTTTTTACCGCCAGAGCCGGCAACGAAATAAACTGCTGCTATATCGTCATCTAATTGCTTTTGAATGTCCTCTTTGTGAGCGGTAATATCTAAATCCAGCTGTTTATAGTTATCGTCAGAAAACAGCTGCTGTTGTTGGCGAGTGGTGCCGATGACTTGGTGATTATCAGCGAGTAGCTGCTTAACTAAATCACTACCGACACGGCCACTTGCGCCTATCACTAAAATTTTCATATTTGATCCTATTTTTTATTAATGTGGTTTCTATTTTAGAACTTTAAAATTTCAAGTTTTTAAGTTAGAAATAGCATAACAAAGATAGGTTAAGCACTTAGTTGAGTTAAGTGCCTATTACATAAAGTTTGGTAGCAGAGTGTATACGCTTTGCAAGAAGATAGATCAATATAGAGGTCTTAAGAAAGTAGAAGAAAAAGTAGGCTACTAATTATCGAAACTCTTTATAGCTAAGCTTTAACGCACCAGACGATTAAGACCATCAGCAAAAGCTTTTTTGTCACGATCGCCATAAGGTTTTTGTCCGCTCATCTCTTGTAGCTCTAATACCCCAGTACCGCGCATGGTATCCATAAAGTCGCGCATATTAAGCTTTTGCTTAATGTTGTTTTTATCATAAACTACACCGCGCGGCGTCAAGACTATGCCGCCTTTTTCTAGAATATCATTCGCCAGCGGGATGTCGGCAGTGATTGCTAAGTCGCCCGCTTGTATCTGCTCAACGATATAATCATCAGCTTTGTCGAAACCTTGCGGTACTACGGTCATTAGCAATAATGGCGATTTGCGCAGCTTGATCGGCTGATTGGCAACGAATATCGCCATCGTTTGCGTACGCTCAGCGGTCTTGATAATCAAGTCTTTAGCAATTAGTGGTACCGCATCAGCATCGACCCAGATTTGCATTACTTTTTGTCCTTATTACTTTTGGCAATACTTTCCACATTGTCAGTATTTCCAGTTGCGTTTTTTGTCTTAGTCACCGTTTCGGCTTGCTCTGTTTTTTGCGGTTCATCAGCGGCTTGAGCACTATCAACTTCTGCAACTTCTGTAACTTCTGAAACTTTGGGAGCTGAGTTAATGGTTTTATCTAAGCCTACTTTGTTAGGTAATACGGCGACCAGTTTTGCTAATGCGGGCTCTAGATCGGCGACGTCATTGGGCATTAAAGTAATATGCGCAATTTTACGCTCGGCGCGCTCAGCTTTATGATAGCTGTGATAATGAGCACCATCGATAGCTAGCACGTCTTTGATATTAGGATATTGTCCCAAAACATTGACCATAATCGCTGGATGCACATTGTCAGTATCACCTAACGGCAAACCTACTACCGCGCGAATATGGTTCTCAAATTGGCTAGTGATTGCGCCCTCAATACTAAAGTGTCCAGAATTATGTACGCGCGGCGCAATCTCATTAGCTAATAGATAATCGTGACCTTGCGCGTCTTTACTGACGAACAGCTCAAGCGCCATCACGCCGACGTAATTGAGATGATTCATCAAGGTCGTCATTGCAGCTTGGGCTTTGGCAAATAGATGACTGGTACCAATAGCTGGCGCGCGAGTTTTGGCCAATATGCCATTATCATGATGATTCTCAACCAGCTCATAACAGCGTACTGTACCGTCTTGCCCTCGAGCGGCGATGATCGACACCTCACGGCTAAAGTTAATAAAGCCCTCAGCGATCAGCGGCGCAGGAGTTGGGGTGAGATTGCCTTTACCAGAGACGGCGTCTTTGAGATCTTGCCAAGCCAGCTTTATATCACTGTCTTGCTTAATGACATATTGACCTTTACCATCGTAGCCGCCGCGACTGGTCTTTAATACGATAGGTAGACCTAGCTCTTGGCAAGCCTTCTGCAATTCAGCTAGAGAATTAACCGCTTTAAAGGGTACGGTGGCGATGTCTAAGTCATTAAAGAGCTGCTTTTCTTTTAGACGATCTTGAGCGATATCAAGGGCAATCGGCGGCGGAAACATGCCTTGTTTTTGACCTGAGGCGGCAAGATTGGCCAATTGCTCTACTGTCTCGGTTGGGGTGTTTTCAAACTCTAAAGTAAAAACATCAGCGGTAGCAATGAAGTCCGCTAATTGCTCGCTACTATAAACGCGGCCATAAAGGCTGGCTGGGCAATCTACATTATCCTCCAAAAAAACACACTGATAACCGAGTGGCAGCGCGGCTTGGGCAAGCATCATGCCGAGCTGGCCACCACCTAAAATACCGATGGTACGAATCGTTTGCGAGGTAGGGTAAGCATTGGCTGTGGTCATAGCAGGCTCTTTAATTTGACAATAGGTACAGTGGATTTAGGATTATTAACAAGTTATTGAGATTTAGATCCTAGCAAAAATAACAAAAGGCGCGCTATTACTATAGGCACCTTAGGTTTAGTAGAACGCATCTAATAATAAATATCAAGTAAAACGATTCAAAAATTGATTTGTCGTCGCTCATTTTTTATAAGTCAGCTATCAGCTATTCATAATGCCGGGGATTGGGCTAGCTAAGATAGTCTCGGTTTGACTTTGGCGTAAACTCATTAATTTATCAGCGATAGTATTATCATGCAATGCTAGTATTTGAATGGCTAATAATGCCGCATTATAAGCGCCCGCCGTACCGATAGCTAAAGTGCCAACAGCGACACCTTTTGGCATCTGGACGATAGATAACAGGCTATCCCAACCGCTAAGTATAGAGGACTTGACCGGCACGCCAAGGACAGGTAGAGCTGTCTGACTAGCACACATACCCGGCAGGTGCGCCGCGCCGCCAGCACCAGCGATAATCACCTGTAAGCCATTATCTTTGGCAGTTTTGGCATACTCAAAGAGTCTATCGGGTGTACGATGGGCAGAGACCACTTCACAAGCAAAGGCAATATCAAAATCCGCTAATAGCTGCGCAGCGCTGCTCATAGTGGCCCAATCGGACTGCGAGCCCATGATAATACCGACTTTGGGCTGACCTGCAGGAGAGTCAATAGGGCTAGGTTGATCGACAGATGCGGTGCTCATAGTACAATATCCTCAAAAAGCCCATCATACAAAAGTTTCACTATTGCCGTAAAGCTAAGTTTGTATTTGTCTTTTTATATAAATAACCGTTCATTCAAAATAACCGTTCATTCAAAATAACCACTCATTTAAAATAACTGCTCATTCAAAATGACAGTGCTTTTAACTGTAGTCATGATGATACTGTACAAAATTAGCTTTATCTAAAGGTAAAGGCTTTTCAGTATCGAGCTGATAGCAAGTCAGATAACCACTATCAACCGCTGCTGAATAATCAATGCAAACCACTTGTGGACTCAATAGCTGCGGCTCACCCGTTAACCAATAGTGTCCGACAAACACAGGCTTATTAGTCTTGAGCGCAAAGTCTATGTTTTCTGCCAAAGCATCTACTGGGATTTGCGCCAAACCAGAATTGGGCGCACGAGCAATCTCATGAATGGTCTTTTGATTCAGCTCATCAAGCCACCAGCGCACCCTTACTCGCGAGCGCGCCGTACCTTCTTTATCGACCATCACTAAGCCATCAGGTAACGGCGTTTCTACCCCTTTTAGCACTCGCTCTAGAGCGTCAAAGAGTACAGAGGGCTCTTGTGAGGTTTCAATCAAAGCTTGTGGGGTTAGGCAATTATTAGGCGTCAAAAGCGGTTTTAGTATGGCCATACTATCGACATCCCAGCAAGCGTGCACAAAACAAGCATAGTCGGTCTCAAGCCAAAGCGGAATCTCATATAGACGCTCAAGCCAATAGCGATGACTATCGGAGTCAAAAGGAGCTTCTTTTAAAAACGCCTCATGCTGATGAAAATGCAGCTCAGTATGGGTACGCAAGTATTGCCCTTCTTTATAAGGATCAAGAGTAGCAAAAGCTAGCGCATTATATTCGTGATTGCCCATCACCGCATCAGCGACACCAGCATCGACCATAGCAAAGACAATCTCTAGAGTGCGTAGTTGCTGCGAGCCGCGATCAATCAAATCACCAATAAATAAGGCGCGATGATTGGCAGGTGGCTCATAACATTGACCATTATGCTCATAGCCTAACTGCGTCAATAGCCCTGCTAGCTTGTCGGCATAACCATGAATATCACCGATAATATCTATAATCATAATAAGTTGCTTAAGCTATCCTTTTTTATATACTCTAAAATTAACGGTCATTAAAACCAATCGCTTTATAATACTATGAGCTAAAAGCTAGGCGAGAGTAAAGCATTAATAAAGTGCGGTAATATTTGCGGCTCTAAAACGATGGTTGCTATCACCCCAAAAGCGCTGCCCCACATATGTGCCATGTGATTGATATTTGAGCCGCCGCGATTATTGGCATAAATACTATAAGCAACATAGGCTACTGCAAATAAAATAGCTGGAATAGGCACAATAGCAAATAGGTAAATCATATCCCAAGGCGCTAATAAAATATAGGCAAATAACACTGCCGATACGCCGCCTGATGCTCCCAAACTCAAATAACTGGCGCTATTTTTATTTTTGATATAGCTCGGTATCATTGCCACTATAATAGCTAATACATAAAAAGCGACAAACCCGTAACCTCCTAAAAAGGGGTTATATAAGCCTTCGATAGCGCGGCCAAAAAAGTACAAAGTAAACATATTAAATAGCAAATGCATACTATCGGCATGAATAAAACCGTGGGTTACGAAGCGATCCCACTGGCCGTCACTTACCGCGGGTGGATAAAAGATAAGCCTATTAAAAAGCAGCTTGTTTTGCCAAGCTAATAAGCTGACAATCACCGTAATAATAATGATAAGAGTGGTATGATTCAGCAAAGGATAATCCTTAGGCAACGCCTGATGGATAAAAAACTTTAAATAATGGACTATATAAATAAATACCAAAGTGGCTAAGCAAACTACCAATAGTCAGCAAAGATTATGTTCTAATAACTAGCTATTGATATGCCGATTGCTACCAAAAAAACAAGCTTAAAAAGCAGCTATAGTTTACATTATAAAGCATAGCTAACAAGTATAGTGATATTAAACTCTTTACTAAGATAATATTACTAAAGCGATACTATGGCTAAAGAATTTTACCTCAAACCAATCTCAGTAAAGACTATTTTATGATTATTATCGAACAGCTTGAGCAAAGTGTCAGCCTACCTATACTTGGAGACGAGCAGAGTATTGCCAAGATCAGTTTACTAGAGCAATTTTATGCGCTACTTATTGCTCGTCTAGCCTCGGCTAACGTCTATAGCCAGTTACTACAGAGTACTGCTCAGCCTCTCTCGCCGCAACCAGCTAAGCCTTCCACAGTAGTGTCAGCTTTTACTGATCATCCCATGTTTATGCAGTTATGGCAGGATAAAAACCAACGCCAGCTCATTGTAGATGAATTGGCTGTCACTTATCATATCGACACTGAGGCTACTGTTGTTTTGATCGCTAGCGCTACTACTTTGGCTTATCACAAGCTTAAGGAGTTGGCAAAAGGGCAGTTCTTGCCTGCTTATTTACAGCAGCAGCAATCGCAGATTCGGCACTATCTTCCTATTTGGGCAGAGTCAGTGCTGACAGAGGATATCAGTAATAAGAGTGCTACTGCTATTGACGATGCAGCTATAAAAGCAGCAACAACGAATAAAACCAGTATTGAAAAAGTCGGTATTGAAAAGGCGATGACTGACGAAGCTGTTACTTCTAATGAAAATGAAAATACTGCGGCAATTAGTAGTGACAACCCAATAAACGTAGCGATGCTATCAAAGCAAAGCGTCATAGAGACTGAAGACGATAGCCTTTCAGCGCTGCAAATTCCCATCGATAATAGCGCTCATAGTTTGAGTCAAATCAGTAATACCCGCCAGCGTAATAAAAGAAACGATTTGCTGCTAAGACTTTTTTTATTGGTCGCCGCTATAGCTGCCTTGGCCTTGCTATGGTTGTTGGTTGTCAAGCCTAATTATATTGATACCGCTGAGCCTGTACTGGCGGAGACAGCTCCTATAGCTGCCGCGCCTGAAGCTATCGCTCCGGTATTGACGCCTGTGGAGCTACTAGTAGCAGTGGATGATAGCGGTCGCCTCTATACTTGCAGTGCAACCATTGGTGATAGCGTTTTGCAAGAGAGCCTTAAACAGGCTTTGGCTATGAGTTTTGGTGAGCAAGCTAGTCTTTGCAGCTTTGCCATAAAAGCTGGCGTTGCCAATGACCTAAACAACCTTAACGTGGGTTTGCTGCCTAGTTTATTTACTTTATTACGCTCTGTACCTTTTGCTCGATTACAGCTGCAAAATAATGTTATTACTATCGAGTCGCCTGATGATGCGCTATCACAGCGTTTGCTGATGGATATGAGAGCTTTGGCGCCTACGG
Source organism: Psychrobacter sp. AH5 (assembly GCF_040371085.1). Taxonomy (NCBI): domain Bacteria; kingdom Pseudomonadati; phylum Pseudomonadota; class Gammaproteobacteria; order Moraxellales; family Moraxellaceae; genus Psychrobacter; species Psychrobacter sp. AH5. The sequence goes on along the minus strand of NZ_JAMBMT010000001.1, from coordinate 2,298,370 downwards.
CCGTTATCACTACTACTGCGCCTTTAGCCGCTACACAAAATAATACGAATACAGAGCAGTCAGCGCTAACGCCTATTGACGAGTTTGAGCAGCAAAATAGCGAGCAGGCAAAGGATACTGTTAACGATCAAGCTGATGAAAATAGTTTTAGTAGCAGTAGTGACGCCAACAATGACGCTATCAATAATAGAGCTGATAATAGCTTACCTAGTAATAATAGCAGTTTTGGCGTAGCTAATAGAGCGCCTATCAACGATAGAACAGGAGGTAATATGTCTACGGCTGAAGCAGATGATTTGGCCAATAGTATTATAGTTGCTGAACAACTGCGTAACGAAGCGAGAGTAGAGCCCGACGCTGCGGCTAAATAATATCTTTTATGCTTTATAAAAGTGACCTGCGTAGTAATTAGATTTGTGAATAGCGTGTTAATACAGCAACCGATATACGCGTCAAAGTTACGCGTTACCTCTCAATCATTACTTAATGTATCATTTGCACAACAGCCCTTTTATTGTGAGGTTGTACACATCCCTTTTATAATGATTTTAATTGAGTTAAATAGTTGGCTTAATGACAGTCATACTTTTATAAAATACTGAGCTATACATTATTGCTCAGCTATGAGTCAAACCAGAAACTACCAATATTATGGTAAATATAAGGTTTTATTGAGACAAGGTTCTATCTAAAAGTATAACCGTGTATTTAACCTTAATATGAGCTTAAAAATAAATAAATGATAACAATTGGAGGAGAACTATTATGGATATTATTAGTCATTTAACACGTACCGTGACCCCAGCGGTGTTAGGGGATGACAACAACCCTGCCAAAAAAAGCTTATTAGAGCAGTTCTATGCTATTTTTGCGGCTCGTTTAGCAGATAATGACACTTATAACCGCTTTGCTAACGACAATATTGCCCGTGATGATCAGGGCTTTTATGATCGAGTTTGGACTGATGGTAGTCACCGTGATCAAATCTCACGCGAACTTGCTGCTAAGCATAACGTTGATGCCACAGCAGCACGTGGCCTAGTAGCTATGGCAGCACCTTTAGCTTTTCATGAGATCAAAAGCTTAGCAGGCACGACTCCTGTACCACAGTTTTTGAATGACAATCTCTCAAGTTATCAACATCATATTCCAGCATGGGCAGCGGATGTAGTCCCTGCAGGCATGGTTGTCGGCGCACCAGCTGGCGAACGTATTTCAGATACCGTCAGTACTGCGCCGCTGGTGCGTGAAGAAGAAAAAAGCGGTAGCTTTATGAAAGCTTTGTTGCCTATTATTGGTTTAATTATATTGGGTGCATTAGCTTGGGCGCTACTTAGAGGTTGCCAAGACAATCCAGAGCCAGTAGCGACGCCAGTGGTCACCGAAGAGGTTGCTACTGAGGAACAAACTGTAGTCGCTTCTACTATTGAGCCTGCTTCGCTAATGTTGGCGACAGGTGAAGCCAACACTTTATATGCATGCCGTATGAATGTAGGTGATGAAGCTTTACAAACTACAGTGATGGGTGCCTTATCGAACGCTTTTGGTGCTGAGGCTGACAAATGCCGTGCCGATGTCGATGACAATTTTGCAAATGACATGCCAGCCGCCGCTCAATTATCCTCGATTTTGCCTATTTTCCAAAACGTAGCTGATGCTAGTATGATAATTAAAGGCGATCAGATTACAGTTAATGCGCCAGACCAAGCTGCACTTGATCAGTTAGTGGCTGATCTGCAAGCAGCAGCTCCTGGTATGACCGTTGTCGCCGAAGGTCCACTTGACTTGCAAGGTGAGATTGATAATAGTTTAGTAGCGGCTGATACTGCTATCAATAACCTAGGTGAAAACCCAGATCCACGTGATGTAGCACGAGCGCTAAGTTTACAAGTTATTAATTTTGAGCTTGATAAAGCAATCATTCCGGATGTTAATAAACCTTATCTTGACCGTGCCGCAAAAATTATCACCGAAGTTCCTAATATGGAATTAATGATTATTGGCCATACTGATTCTCAAGCTTCTAATGCGTATAATATGGATCTATCGCAGCAGCGTGCTAACGCGGTAAAAGACTACTTAGTGTCTAAAGGCGTTGATGCAAGTAAGCTTTCAACCAAAGGTATGGGTGAGACGGATCCGGTAGCAACTAATGCTACTGAACAAGGTCGTTTCCGTAACCGTCGTATCGAATTTACGGTATATGACGAAAGCATGGCAACAGAGGATAATAATGGTATCTCTTTAACCGCCGGTAATGAAGGTGATATCGACATGAATAATGATATAGATGCCGATATGAATATGCCAGATCCAGATCTAAACCCACTTGATAATAACAATGATGATGTATTACCAGATGGTGATGATCCAAGTAAGGGTACTGCTCTAGATCCAAATGCTCAGTAAAGTTTACAGTTGGCAAGCATAAAGCTAATGCCTACAATATAAGACAAATTAAAAAACTGCATTTTAGAAATGCAGTTTTTTTTATACTTGTAATGCGAGTTTCTAGAGGCAAACCAGCCGTAGGACTAAATCAGAAACTAAGTCAATTATTTATAATCGGTAGGATCTCTTAAATCTGTTAAGTCCTCTTCGTCTAGAGTATTGGCGCTATCTAGCGGATGGATACCATCTATATTACTATCCAGCTTTTCAGTTTGCATACTAAAAAAGGTTTGCATGACATTATGCCTAGCCTGCGACCAATGCTCAAACTGCTGGCAGGTAGACGACAGATCGCCTAGCCACTTTGGAATTTGTCCGCGCATGTTTTTTAGACGTTTCTGATCAGGATAGGGCAGATCTTGTACCGCCTCTGCCGCTTCGTGTGCCGCTACTCTATCATTGCAGACTAATGCAATATCACAGCCAGCATTGATAGCAGCACGCACACGCTCGCTCACGTCGCCTGCTGCCTGCGCGCCTGCCATCGATAAGTCATCAGAGAAGATCACTCCATCAAACTTCAATTGCTCGCGAATGATATCTTTTAACCAAATCTTAGAAAATCCTGCTGGTTTATTATCGATTTGCGAGAAGATGACGTGCGCTGGCATCAAAGCATCAAGCCATGGCAAAGTTTGGGCAAATGGCTGCATATCATGACTGATAATCTCATCAAGGCTACGCGTGTCAATCGCCTCAGCCACATGCGAATCAGGGGCAACCCCGCCATGACCGGGGAAGTGCTTGCCAGTAGTTGCCATGCCTGCCGCGCGCATTCCACGCATGAGTTGAGTAGCTAAAGCGGTGATAATTTGTGGATCTTTATGAAAGCTACGATCGCCAATCACTTGGCTGACGCCATCTGTATCTAGCACTGGGGCAAAGCTCAAATCGATACCCACTGCCAACACTTCAGCCGCCATTAAATAGCCACAATCATAAGCACAGCTCAAAGCTTCACTAGGGTTTTGCTCAAATAATGCTCCTAACTTTCCCATAGCTGGTAGCGGCGTAAAGCCTTCGCGTAGACGCGCTACTCGTCCGCCTTCTTGGTCAACACCGATCAAAATATCAGGATTGTAGTAACGAATATCATCGCAGAGACGACGCACCTGCGCAGCATCTTTGACATTGCGAGCGAATAAAATAATACCGCCGACCTGAGCTTGTTCAATTAAGCTGACATCATCAGCTGTCAAAGCAGTGCTACCGATATCAGTCATCAATACGCCGTACATGGTCTGTTCTCCAAAACATTACTGCTCATTAGATTAGCCGCTATAAATCTGATTTTTGGGCTGATTATGAGTCTAAGAATTATATTGTATACTTTAACGCCAACTGTGAGAGTTAAATAATCATACTCTTTATTATAACAGTCATTGGATTAGCTATTGTGCTCGTTATGGATACAGTTATAAGCTGAGCGTTCGTTTAGCGATTAGCTTAAGCAAAGCTAATACTAGCAACAGCATGATTATAAATATAATAGAAAGTTTGCTTATACAGATTGAGACAGCGCAATATAATGAATCATGATAATATTGATTGATTTTATAATAAATTAGCTGGCATCAGTGGCATTGATATTTGAGAATGGAAGTAGCATTGATATTTAAGAATGGATTTGATAGTTAAGTTTTAGACGCTAGATAATTGACTACCGCCTTTTTGCCACAACGGCTATTAAGCATAGCTATACTGTAATGGACTGCTGTTTATATTTTTACTTAAGATAAATCTTAAGACAACTAGGTAGATATGATGAAAAAACAACCCGCACAATGGTTACTAAGCATTGCCTCAATTGGTGTCGTCGGCGCTATATTGACCCAAAGCTATGGTACAGCCGTAGCCAATACCGATACCGAAAGTTTTGTCCAAACCCCTGAACAGAAGATTACCACCCGGCAAGTAGCCGCCCTGTTAGATCGTAGCCACTATTTAAATCAACCGCTCAATAGTGAGATGGGTAGTAAGATCTTGGATATGTATATCGATAGCTTAGATCCCAACCATACGCTGTTTTTGCAGTCGGATGTCGATGAGTTTAAGAAAAAATATGCTGATGATTTTGGTAGCAGGCTTAAGCGTGGGGACTTATCGGCGGGCGTAGAGATCTTTGAGCGCTACCGCACCCGCTCAAGTGAGTATTTTGAGATGGCTAATAAAATGCTCAAAACCAAAATTGACTTGACCGGTAATGAGACTATTATTCTTGATCGCGAAAAGCTTCCTCACTTTAAGACCAAAAAAGCTCAGCGCGACTACTGGGCGCGTCAGCTTAAGTTTCAGCTGATGAGTATTACTTTAGGTCAAGAGAGTGAAAAAGCCAAAGAAAAAGTCTTTTTGGATGATCCAGATATTACTCGCGGTCAGGATTTGGTCCGTGATGATCAGCGTACGCCAAGCGAGATCTTACTAAATCGTCTAACAAGACAACAAGGGCAGATGGATCGTCTCAAAGATGACGAGATTATGGAGACAGTGCTCAATACCGCCATGCTCACTTACGATCCGCACAGTAATTATTATGCGCCAGTACAAGCTAACGAGTTACAAATACAGTCAAGCCTACAGCTAGAGGGCATTGGTGTCTCCATCCGTCCAGATCGTAAAAATCCAGATTATACCCGTATCGTTACCTTAGTGGATGGCGGTCCTGCAGCCAAGACCGGTCAAATCAAACCTAATGATTTGATCATCGGCATCGCCAAAGACGGCAAGACTATGACCGATGTCATTGGTTGGTCGACTCGCGAGATTGTTAGTCTTATCCGTGGTAAGCGCGGTACTTCTGTTACGCTAAAGCTGCGTCAGCCAAACAGTCCTGATGCTAGCGCTCGTACGGTTACTGTTGTACGCGACATTATCCAACAAGAAGAATCTGGCGTTACTCAGCGCGTGATTGAGATGCCTTATACTGATAACAATAATCAGGTCACTACCAAACGTATCGGAGTGCTTGAGATACCAAGTTTTTATCTAAATTACCGAGCTCGTCGTAACGGTGAGGATTATCGTAGCGTCAGTATAGATACCGAAAACGCGGTCAAAGAGCTCAATAAACAAAACATCGATGGCTTGGTGATTGACTTACGTAATGATCCGGGTGGCTCGCTAGATGAAGTGGCTAAGATGCTGGGTTTATTTATCAAGAGTGGGCCATTAGTACAAATCCGCGATAATCGCGGCAATATCCAAGTCTACCGTGATGATGATGGCGGTAAGCAGCTCTATGATGGCAAGCTAGTCGTCCTTACCAATCTAGCCTCCGCCTCGGCTAGTGAGATCTTTGCCGCGGCTATTCAGGACTACGGTCGCGGGTTGGTCGTTGGTAACACTACTACTGGTAAGGGCTCAGCGCAAATACAGCTAGATAGTCTAGCTTTGGGCTCAGCGACTTTGACTCAGCGTAAGTTTTATCGTATCACTGGCGGTAGTACGCAGAATAAAGGCGTCATACCAGATGTAGAGCTAGTTAATATCTATGACGATGCCACCTTCGGCGAACGTGCCCAAAAAAACGCGCTGCCATGGGATACTATCAAAACAGCGGCTTATAAGCCTGAAGGTAAATTTAGCTCTGATACGCTAAAGACCTTGAATCAGCAATCAAAAATACGTCAACAACAAAATCCGCATTTTGTTTATTTATCGACCTTAAATGATATTCGTAATATGGACGATGAGAAAAAACCTATTGATTTAGATATCAATAAGCGCCGTGCAAAAATGAAGCTAATAGAGCAGCGCTCGCTTGAAGCTGAAAATAAAAGACAAATAGCGACAGGCTCTAGCCCTTATGCCAATTGGAATACTTATCAGGCGGCAATGGATGCTAAGTTTGAAGAGCGTAGTCAGATGAAGCAAAGCGAGCGCCCAGAGTTGCCAGAAGATGAGGTCTACATCTATGAAGCGGCGCAGCTGATGCTAGATGCGCAGCCAGAAGTCATCGCAACTCCTGAGGAGAAACTTTGAGCATAATTATAGCGTGTAAGCATATGCTTACACGTATTGACGCTTAGGCCTCTTACTTAGTGATGAGCAATCTGCGATTATAGTCTCACTGCACAGTTTATTGATACTGTTTATTTACACTAGGGATTGGTGTTCTAAGATAGATGGTTTGTAGATTGCGTCAGGGATGGATTGCTGCTCAAGGAAGAGAGGGCTATAAGCCTAAATAGCAACGTACCTCGGGATTAGGTATGGCGTTATATTAACAAGGATGTTAAGTAATAAAGACCGTATAGTGCTCGTCACTATGCGGTTTTTTTACGTCTAAAGGAGTAGTAAAACCCTATAAAAAAAGAGCCAGTAGCGTAATAACTACTGACTCTGTTGGCTTATAAGCTTATAAACTAAGCTACAAAAATATCAGAGCAGATTAGTGCTCAACACCGCCTGCGCCATGGACATGACCATGGTTTAACTCGTCTTCAGTAGCGGCGCGTACTTCTTGAATCTCTACATCAAAAGTCAAACGCTTGCCTGCTAGAGGATGATTTGCATCAACAGTAACTTCTTGATCATTAACGTCCGTGACCGTTACTAGCATGACTTGACCACCAGCTTCTGACTGAAACTGCATACCAGGCTGAATGTCATCAACTCCTTGAAAGTTATCGCGAGGTACTTTTTGTACCGCTTGCTCTTGGTATTCACCGTAGCCATCAGCAGGCTCAACTACTGCATTGACAGTTTCGCCAGCAGATTTGCCTTCTAGCTGCTGTTCAAGACCTGGAATGATGTTGCTGTGGCCATGTAAATAAGCTAGCGGTTGACCTTCTGGAGACTGATCAAGAATGTTGCCTTCGTCATCTTTTAGCGTATAGTTGAATTTGACAGCGGTATCTTTTGCGATAGTAGTCATAAATTATCCTAAATTGAATATAGTTATAAAAAACAAATGGTAATAAACCTAAAAAGGTCGATCAGCTAAAGAGCCGTATCAATAATCAATTATCGTCAGTTTATTAGAGTAACTGTAGCAGTTAGCCTCTTTAATTGAGATGATTTAGTTAACTTTCAAGGTAAAAACGATAAAAAAACAGATTTATCGTCTATTAATTTTACTTTTTAATATTAAAACGGCAAGGCTAAAATTTTTACAGCATTATTGTAAGGGTGATCAGCCTTACCATTAACGGTTTAGCCGTTGCGTTTTTGGCTGAGGACTTCTACCATAGTTATAAATACTATAATCATTTTAAGCTTAAATTATGACAACAACTTTTTCTAATCACGCCCCTGCTATCAGCAACAATAATAAAGCGCCTCAGACTGATAAAACCACGGCTATCAGCTATTGCTTAGACTTTGAGCGTTTTAACGAGCATTTAGTCGATGTGACAATGACTTTTACCGCTCATAAAGACAACGCTGAATTATGGTTGCCAGCGTGGATTCCTGGTAGTTATTTGATGCGAGAATTTGCGCGTAATATCACTGCGGTGCACTATCAACCAATAGACGACAACGATACTAATGCTCATGCCCATGCCCATGCTCATACTAGCGGTTATCGCGCACAAAAAATAGATAAGCACAGCTGGCAGTTGCCAGAAACGAGAGCAGGGCAAAGGCTCAAAGTGACCTATGAGGTTTATTGCTATGATTTGTCGGTGCGCAGCGCTTATATTGATCAGCAGCGCCTTTATGGTAATTTTACCTCGCTTATGCTTGCGGTTTCAGGGCAAGAAAAATCGCCTGTGCAAGTGAGTTTATTGGTGCCCGCGGCTTTTTTGGCAGATAAAAGTGAGGATGAGGTTAAACTAGCTTGCGGCCTCAAAGCTAGCCATTTACTACTAGACAATCATCATGGTTATGGTTTGCAAGCCGATAACTATTATGAGCTGATTGATCATCCGTTTGAGATTGCCGAGCAGCAGTGCTTTGATTTTATTATTCAAGATAATAAGCACCAAACCTTGCCGCACAGCTTTTATCTTTCAGGTCGACATAATGCCAATATGGGACGCTTGCAGCAAGATTTGACGCAGATTTGTCAGACTTATCTAGACTGGTTAGGCGATGCGCCCTTTAGCGATTATACCTTTATGACTTATGCTAGCACTCAAGATTATGGCGGCCTTGAGCATATCAATTCTACCAGTCTCATTACCCCTCGTAGTGATTTGCCAAGCTATAATGAGCCTGTATTACCTAGCAGCGATTATCAGCGATTTTTGGGTCTGTGCAGTCATGAGTATTTTCATGCTTGGTGGGTCAAAACCGTGCGTCCTGATGTAATGCTAGAGGTGGATCTGCGCCGCGAAGCCTTTACGCCGCTGCTTTGGGTGTTTGAGGGTTTTACCTCTTACATCGATGATTTTATGCTACAAGCCTCAGGTGTTATCGATAAACCAAGTTATCTTAAGCTATTAGCTGAGCAGATTAATCGCTATTATCAAACCGATGGCCGCGCTTATCAAAGCGTTGCTGAGTCCAGCTTTGATGCTTGGATCAAGCTCTATCGTAGCGATGAAAACACTGGCAATGCTGGTGTTAGCTACTACAATAAAGGCGCTTTAGTGGCGCTATGTTTAGATCTTAGTTTATTGGCAAGTAGTGAGGGTCGCTATCGTCTATTTGATGTGATAAAAGCTTTTTATATTAAGGCTAAGCAAAACAATAATAAGCGTATCGGTATCAGTAGCGCTGATATGGGTGCGCTAATTAGTGAGTTTATGCCAAAAGATCAGTGGGATGATTTTGAGAGCCGCTATGTCAATGGAGTAGAGGAGCTACCTATCAAAGAGCTGCTCGATGCTAATGGAATTCGCTGGCATGAGAATGAGATAGAAACAGCTGATAAAAATATACCTTGGGGCATGCGCTATAGTGAGACGGCAACTGGTCTCAAGGTCAATCGAGTCCAGCGTGGCAGCTTAGCGGCAGAGTCGGGTATCTCAGCCAATGACATTATCGTTGCTATTGATGGTATCAAAGCGACTAGCAAGCAATTAGCCGCTTTTAGTCCGCTAGAGCAAGCGGTGAGCTGTCATTTATTCCGCCGTGATGAGCTGATGACTATTAACGTCTTACCAAAAACAGACGACGCTAATCAATTAACAAGCGCTGAGCAACCAAAGCTATTTCCGCACAAAATAAGCTTAACTCTAGTTAATATAAAAGAGGCGGACCAGCAAGCTTGCGAGCCAGCAAAGTCTGAGGCATGGCAACAATGGCTTGAGTTTATGACAGTATAAAGCTTCAATAACCAATAAGACTTTTACTTTTATAAAAAAGTAAAAGTCTTATTTTTATAAATTGATTTTGATAAAGCTTAGCTCTTAGAGTATCTATATTCTTATATCTATTAGCTTAAGAAGTTAATTTGTTGCTTTAGTTTCACTTTCAATGTCCTCTGCTAATTCCAAATTTTCTTCTGCAAGGCTATCTTCTTCAGCGTTTTCTTGCTCAAAATCAATGTTAACAGGTGCCTTATCATTTTTCTCTAACCAAGCTTGTAGGGGCGCAATAATTGATGGCTGCTCTTTGGTTAGCTGTACTGCTGCTCTGCGCATCTCGACATCAGTACCGTATCTAAGCTGCTCTTTAGCTATGGCCACTGTAGCTAGCTGATGAGGCAACATAGCACGTGCAAAAGCTAGATCGGCAGTAGCTGCATTGATACCTAGTCTCATTCTATAATTCATAGAACCCACAATATCTGCGTAGCCTTGCTGCATAGCCTCAGTATTAGGCTTAGGGTTGGCAATATCAGGATGACTGGCAAGCCACTTATTCATAACGCCAATCTTCTCAGATTGAGAGTCAATAATTCGCTGAGCTAACTGGCGCATTTGTTGATCGGTGCCATATTTGAGCTGTAGCTCTGCCATGCTTATAGCGCCGCGATAAAGACCGAGCATGCTTTTGGCAAAAGCGGTATCGGGATCGTTGTAGCTCATCCCTATCATGATCTCATCATTCATTCTGCTCATGGCTTTGGTATAGTCCTCTGTCAGTCTGACCATATCGACACTAGTGTTATTGGCGTTATCTGTAATGGCTTCCTCATCAATATTAGCCTCACTAACTGGCGTCTGTGCTACGCTCTGAGTAGCGGTTGCCTCCGTCACAGTTTCGTTATCATCCGACTTGTTATCTACCTTGGGCTGACAGGCACTTAGCGCAAAAACAGTCATAATACTGATGGTGAGCGCGGTAAATCGTGATGAGCAGGTCATAATGGTCCTTAACATAAGCAGGCGTAATTGTAACGTGGCGGCAAACAACAGCATGAATAAAATAGTAGTTAGATACTAGCAGATAAAGCTATAGAGTTCGAGATGGAGATTATTAAATATAACAAGGCTTTAGCGGACAGCCATAAAGGCTAACAGCAAGCTTAGCAGCTAGTCGATAATATCTAGCTGATACCTAGCTGCTGACAGCGCTCAGCATTTAGATGAATGCGTACAAACTCACCGACAGCTAATGACCCTAAATCAAAACCGGCTACCGACCAGCGAATTAGACGCAGGCAGGGTAGACCAACATGGGCGGTCATACGCCTAACTTGGCGGTTTTTGCCCTCATAAATAGTAAGCATCAGCCATGAGGTTGGTACGTTTTTGCGCTCGCGGATGGGCGGATCCCGCTGCCAAAGCGTGATAGGCAGCTCCTCTTGTGTCACCATTACCGCTGCGGCAGGTAAGGTTAAGCCATCCTTTAATATTACGCCTTTTGATAGCTCATCCATCTGAGCTTGAGTTGCTTCTCCCTCAACTTGTACCAGATAAATCTTGCCTTGCTTGTGCTTATTATTAGCAAAGGTCTTGAGGTTTGGCGGCTGGGTAATGGCTTTATTGACGCGGCCATCACTGGTTAAAATCAACAAGCCCTCTGAGGTGGCGTCTAATCGACCCGCAACGCGTAAGGATTTATCTGTGAAATACTCTGATAGCGTGGTGTGATCGTTATTACTATCGTCACGAAACTGGCTTTGTACGCCATAAGGTTTGTTAAATAATATAAGGCTTGAGGTGACCATAATAAGATTTTCCTAAATAATAAGATACCGAGGATTTTGGTAGAAAACGCCAAAAATGATTAAAGCTAAAACCTATAATAGAATATTTTTTTGGCTCATTTAGCTAGGATCTCCACGGTGATTCCCGCTACCTTTAGCAGTCCACTGCACCACTGACAAGCTAGTTGAAGCCATCAAACCTAAGACTAGATAACCAATCAATGCCAGCAAGCTTGCTAGCACTCGTCCAATACCTTGAGGCCGAAAATCTCCATAGCCTGTAGAGGTAAAAGTGATAATAGAATAATAACAGCAAGTCCAAAAATCATAGGTAATGGCATCACCGCCGCCTGTCGTATCGACAATACCAATCTTATGATAAATGGCTGAAAAGGTGAGTAAAAATAAAGTCACATTGAGCGTTGTCAAACCCAGCTCTTTCCACAAATTACCATAATCTCCATAGATGCGCTGCAAGGTGCTAAACAGTGACCACATAAATACGCCGCAAAATAAAAAGCTAAAACCGATAATAAATCTAGAGCGCCAGTCATTGTCTGGTAAAAAACTAGCGAGCGAATACCATAAAACCGCAATGACAATAAAAATAAGAAGAATCCGTCTAGCCGTAAATAATCTTTTTTGCACAATAAGCCTCTTATGCTAAGTCAATAAAAATCCATGCCAATAAAATACCCTTACTAATAAAAAAGCCGTGCCAATGAAAAATCCCTTAATCGTCATAGACCATTAAGGGATTTATTAATAACTTACTAAAGCTCAAAAAGCTAGGAGCATTTTATTATAATGAAGCAATCGCTTCGTTAAACAATTTGCTAGGACGCATGGCCTCTTCAGCTAGTTTTTCATCCGCTAGATAGTAACCTTTGATATCGACCCCTTTGCCTTGAGCGTCATTCATCTCTTGGACGATAGCTTGCTCATTGTTAGCCAGAGTCTCGGCTAGTGGAGCAAATTTCGCTTTGAGCTCCACGTCTTTGTCCTGATTGGCAAGCTCCTCGGCCCAGTACATCGCTAGATAAAAATGGCTACCACGGTTATCAAGCTCGCCCGTTTTACGCGATGGCGACTTGTCGTTTAATAGCAGCTTTTCAGTCGCTTTATCTAACGAGTCTGCCAATACTTGCGCTTTGGCATTGTCATCGCTCTTTGCTAGATGCTCTAAAGATTCGGTCAAGGCCAAGAACTCGCCTAATGAATCCCAGCGTAGATGGTTCTCTTCGACTAGCTGCTGTACGTGCTTAGGTGCAGAACCGCCAGCGCCCGTTTCAAACAAGCCGCCACCTTTCATCAGTGGCACGACAGATAGCATCTTGGCACTGGTGCCAAGCTCTAAGATTGGGAACAAGTCCGTTAGATAATCGCGTAGAATATTACCGGTCGCTGAGATGGTGTCAAGACCACGAGCGACGCGCTCTAAGGTATAACGCATAGCACGGACTTGCGACATAATCTCGATATGTAAACCATCAGTATCATGATCTTTTAGATACATCTTCACTTTTTTGATCAGCTCGTTTTCGTGCGGACGATACGGGTCTAACCAAAAGACCACTGGAGTATCTGATTCACGAGCGCGGCGTACCGCAAGCTTCACCCAATCTTGGATCGGTTCATCTTTGACCTGACACATACGCCAGATATCGCCTTTTTCAACATATTGCTCCATCAACACTTCACCCGTGTCTTCGTCAACAATACGAGCAGTCCCTGAATCGGCGGCCTCAAAGGTTTTGTCGTGCGAGCCGTACTCTTCGGCTTTTTGTGCCATCAAGCCAACGTTTGGTACTGTACCCATCGTTGTTGGATCAAAGTTGCCATGCCATTTACAAAAATTGATCATCTCTTGATAAATACGCGCGAAAGTAGACTCAGGCATCACTGCTTTACAGTCATACATCTTGCCATCCGCGCCCCACATTTTACCGCCTGAGCGGATCATTGCTGGCATAGAGGCATCGACAATCACATCACTTGGTGAATGAAAGTTGGTAATGCCTTTATTAGAGTCAACCATCGCTAGACGCGGACGATGCACTTGGCAAGCATGCAAATCACGCTCAATCTCTTCTTGCAGAGAGGTTGGTAGCTCTTTGATTTTGTCATATAGTGACGCCATGCCGTTATTGACATTGATACCTAATTCATCAAATAATGCGCCGTGCTTTTGAAAAGCGTCTTTATAGTAAGTTCTGACCGCGTGACCAAAGACGATAGGGTGTGAGACCTTCATCATCGTTGCTTTTACGTGTAAGGAGAACAAGATACCGGCTTCGCGGCAATCTTCCATTTCACGCTCATAAAACTCAAGTAGCGCCTCTTTACTCATAAACATCAAATCAATGATCTCTTTATCTTGTAAAGCGATGCCTTCTTTGAAGACATGAACCGTACCATCATCAGTGATACGCTCCATACGTACGCTGCGCGCTTTATCCAAAGTCATTGATTGCTCACCAGCATAAAAATCGCCTTCATGCATATGGGAGACATGGGTCTGTGACCACTGCTTCCACTCGCCCATAGAGTGCGGATGTTTGCGCGCATAGTTTTTGACCGCTTTTGGCGCGCGGCGATCCGAGTTACCTTCACGTAGTACCGGGTTGACTGAACTTCCTAAGCTCTTGCCATAACGACGGCGAATCTCTTTTTCTTCATCGGTTTCTGGCTCATCTGGGAAGTCAGGTATAGCGTAGCCCTTGGCTTGTAGCTCTTTGATAGCCGCTTTTAGCTGACCAACAGAGGCACTGATATTTGGCAGCTTAATAATGTTAGCGTTTGGATCTTGGGTTAATTCGCCAAGCTTTGCTAGATTATCAGGAACACGCTGCTCCTCAGTTAAGTAATCTGGAAATTCAGCCAGCACACGGGCAGCGACAGAGATATCACTACTCTCAACTTCAATGCCAGCCGTTTGGGTAAAGGCTTTGACAATGGGTAGAAAGGATAGAGTGGCCAGCGCTGGGGCTTCATCGGTTTTGGTATAAATAATTTTAGACATGTTATTAAATTATTCCTTTTGGTTGTTATTAATACTTTTCGCAGCCATTAATAATAGGTCATGACTGCTACAAATAGCTATTGCTGATAGCTGTTAGGTAATCAAAGCTGTGTGGTAGTGAAGTTGTCATTCAAACTTATTCACTCTGATAAAGTCGTTTCGCTAGTTAAAAGAGTGATTCAGGCACTACTTGTAATATAGCTTGTAAACAATTTTAACATTAGCCCGCGTAGAACAACAGCGACTCAAGCTTTTTTTGCTATAACAACATTAAATTAAAAGCTTGCAGCAACAATTTGTAGTCGTAAGCAGTCGTAGCTGTCGTAACTATAGTTCAGCTTAACTATTAGTCAATTAACAAGACGCCAACCTTTCAATGGCTTTGTAAGGTTGGAGCGCATAAGCGTAAGGTGCTAATTTATAGGCGCTCTTTGCTAATACCGACTAAAACGAAGCTAAAATCTCATTAAATAACTCACTTGGGCGCATTACCGCTGTCGCTAAAGTGTCATCAAGCAGATAATAACCACCAAGATCGACGGCATGACCTTGTACCTCATTCAACTGCTTGATGATAGTCTCTTCATTATCGGCCAGTTTTTTGGCTAGAGATGCAAATTTTTCTTTGAGCTCATTATCTTCAGTTTGCTCAGCCAACTGCTGGGCCCAGTACAGTGCCAAATAAAAATGGCTACCACGGTTATCAATCTCGCCAACTTTACGTGACGGTGATTTGTCCGTCATAAGCAGCTTTTCTGTGGCAGTATCTAGCGTATCTGAGAGTACTTGCGCTTTAGGGTTGTCTTCATGAATGGCGAGGTGCTCTAAAGATTCGGCTAAGGCCAAAAACTCGCCTAACGAGTCCCAGCGCAGATGATTTTCCTCAACCAATTGCTGCACGTGCTTTGGCGCAGAACCTCCAGCTCCAGTTTCAAACAGACCGCCACCATTCATCAGCGGTACGATAGAGAGCATTTTGGCACTAGTGCCTAATTCTAAAATTGGGAATAAGTCAGTGAGATAATCACGGAGCACGTTACCGGTGACTGAGATGGTATCCTTGCCCTCTTTTAGACGCTCTAAAGTAAAACGCGTGGCTTCACGGACGGGCATGATGCGGATATCTAAGTCCGTTGTATCATAGTCTTTTAGGTAGCGTTCAACCTTTTTGATCAAAGCGGCGTGATGCGGACGATTTTTGTCTAACCAAAAGATCGTTGGTACTTTGCTTGCGCGCGCCCGCGTGACGGCTAATTTGACCCAGTCTTGAATCGGTGCGTCTTTGACTTGATTCATCCGCCAGATATCATCTTTTTCTACTTGATGCTCGGTAAGAATATTATTATCGCTATCAAGCACTTGTACTTTACCTGCTGCTGGAATTAAAAAGGTTTTGTCATGCGAGCCATATTCTTCCGCTTTTTGTGCCATCAGCCCAACGTTAGGTACTGAGCCCATAGTCGCCGGATCAAACGCGCCGTGCTCTTTGGAGAATTTGATGGTTTCATCATAAACACAAGCATAGCTGCTATCAGGTATGATGGCCTTAGTATCGTGCAGCTCATTATCCGCGCCCCACATTTTACCTGAGCTACGAATCATCGCTGGCATGGAGGCATCAACGATGACATCGCTTGGCACGTGCAAGTTAGTGATACCTTTATCAGAATTGACCATCGCAAGGTCTGGATTGCTTTGATAGATGCGCTTAATATCCGCTTCAATCTCTTGACGCTTGTCATCTGGCAGCTCTTGCAATTTAGCAAGCAGATTACTAAAACCATTATTGACGTTGACGTCTAATTCCGCAAAAGTATCGCCATGCTTGTCAAACAGCTCTTTGAAAAACACTTTTACCGCTTCACCGAAGATAATAGGGTCAGAGACTTTCATCATCGTCGCTTTTAGATGTAGTGAAAATAACACATCTTGCGCTTTAGCATCGGCGACTTGCTCTTCTAAAAACTCAACCAAAGCCTTATGGCTTAAGATAGCGGCATCAATCACCTCACCTGCCAGTAGGGGCGCTGGCGCTTTTAATTCTGTCACCGTACCGTCATCAGCAGTATGCACAATGCGGTAATCGGTTGGCTGCTCAATAGTCACGGACTGCTCAGTATCGGCAAAATCGCCATGATCCATAGTAGCGACGTGAGACTTAGAGTCAGCGCTCCAAGCACCCATTGAGTGCGGATGACTGCGAGCATAAGCTTTGACCGCTTTTGGCGCACGGCGATCGGAATTGCCTTCCCGTAGAATAGGATTTACCGCACTGCCTTTGATTTTGTCATAACGTGTACGGATGTCTTTTTGCTCAGAAGTTTCTGGATGATCAGGATAATCGGGTAGGGCGTAGCCTTTATCTTGTAGCTCTTTAATAGCTGCTTTTAATTGGGGGATAGAAGCGCTGATATTGGGCAATTTAATGACGTTAGCGCCAGGGGTTTTGACCAGCTCACGTAGCTCTCTAAAGGCGCTAGGAATACGCTGCTCCTCATTGATAAAATCTGGAAATAGCGCAATGATGCGTCCAGCTAAAGAGATATCGGCGGTTTCGACATCGATGCCTGCGGTTTTGGCAAAGGTTTTTACGATAGGTAAAAAAGATATAGTAGCCAGCGCTGGGGCTTCGTCAGTCTTAGTATAGATAAGTTTTAACATTTTAGTATTTATTCCTTTAAGTGGTTGATAATAAAGCTCAAATTAAACAGTTATATAGGGCTTGAATAGCTTTAGCAGTAGCCTAGAATATTGAGGTACTAATAGGCATTGCTTTTAGACAAGCAGCTTTTAGATAAACGACTGGGTGGGTGGTCTCTTGGAGAATTATAATTCTGCTTAGAGCGTTTTAATAAGCTTACGTTAAGAGATGGTTTGACTATCGTACTGTAGCGGTTTGATAAATATTTGCGCTGTTAAAACAAGCTATTTAAAAGGGGGTGTAAACAGCTTAGGGTTGATGCTAGCTAGCATATCAAGCTGATAAACTATAAATTCATTGCGATGTCAATACAGCAAAATGAACTAGTCATAGTATGATTGCCAATATCTCATGTCTTTAAATTATATTACACTATTAATAGCCTTATTCTAACAGTCCTAAGCTTCAATAACATCCTTTCAATCGCAATAACCTTTGTTTTTGCGTTGTTTTTTTTATATCAATGAAAGCCTATTGAGCGCTTACAAGTCGCACTAGAGGGCTAAAAGTATGATCCGCTAAAAATTTGCAAATTGTGACAGCATTAAGAGCAAATTTTGGTAGTCTAATAAGTTCTTAATATACAAAAATAGTAGGTGTCATGAATTTGGAATATGCGCTAGTAGGCGATATGAGTTGGCAAAAGCAAGCGGCTTGGCAGACCCCCGACACGCCTTTTATGTCTTTTGCTTTTTGGCAAGCGCTGAGTGATACAGGAGCCATCGGCGAGGCAGCAGGGTGGTTGCCTATTTATATATTGGTGTACCGTAGCGAAGAGACAAATACAGATAAAGATAATATGCAGCCTGTGGCGGTAATGCCAGTCTTTGTCAAAGGCCATCATCAAGGCGAATTTGTCTTCGATTACTCTTGGGCACAGGCTTACGCGCATTATGGGCTGGATTATTATCCGCGTTTGGTTACTAGCGTGCCTTATACGCCCATTAGCGGTCAACGCCTGTGGTTAGCAGTAGGCGAGAGTTTGACGACTGAGATTATACAAACGGCTATCGCTGGCGTGGACGATATTGCTCAGCAAGTGGGTGCTTCTAGTTGGCACTGTTTATTCGCTGAGCCTAAGCTAGCAAAGATAGCAGCTTCATCTCCTCAAGAGATTGCCAAAGCTATTACTAATAATCATGCCGCTTTGATTAAGGATACTACCCAAAAAGCTATAAAGAATAAGCAGTCGCTACCGATACTTGAGCGCCAAGGCTGTCAGTTTTTGTGGCAAAATCACAAGCTAAGCGCAGACCGGCACTTAAACCCTAACCATAACTTCTTTACTGATTTTGAGGACTTTTTAGCGACGCTAAAAGCCAAAAAACGCAAGACTATTCGCGCTGAGCGCCGCAAAGTCGCTGAGCAAGATATTAGGTGTGAGCGTAAATGCGGCGAGCAGATTACCGATAGCGATTGGCAAGCTTTTTATCATTGTTATGTGATGACTTATGCGGTGCGCGGTCAGCAGCCTTATCTAACACTGAGCTTTTTTATGAAGCTGGCAAGGAGTATGCCAGAGCATCTGATGCTAGCCTTAGCTTACGATAATACGGGCGAGATTATCGCTAGCAGTTTATTCTTATACGATAATCCTGATAGTGAGCACTCAACGCTCTACGGTCGCTATTGGGGCGCGCTGGCGGATTATGATAGTTTGCACTTTGAGCTATGCTATTACCAGGGTATTGAGTTTGCTATTGAACAAGGTTTGCAGTATTTTGATCCAGGCACACAAGGCGAGCATAAGCTGGTTCGCGGTTTTATTCCGACGACGACGCATTCTTTGCACCGTATTTATGATGAGCGTTTTATTCCGGCGATTAGTGATTTTTGTCGTAAAGATCGTTTGCATATGGCGCAATATCGTGAGCAAGCGCATGAGGCGCTACCTTTTAATGCCGATAATATGCCAATTTTTGATAGTAGCAAGTGAGCATAGTTATTAGCCTGCTCTTTAGCTAACAATCCTAACGTTTTAAAGCCAATAACTATTATGCCAAGATGTTTTTCCTCTTCTTTATCTACCTCGTTATCGCCACCACCTAAGCTGTTACCTTGGCTTAATGCTGAGGGCTCACTGACCGCTATGTTAGAGACCAAGTCAGGTCAGCCATTACGAGTAGAGCGCTGCTTTGAAGGTTATCGGCTCCTGACATTAGCCCAAAAGCAGCAGTTAGCTCTTCCAAAGCAGCAGTACAATAGACCTGTGCTCGCTTGGGTACGCGAGGCACAGTTATATGGTGATAGCGAGCAGCCGTGGGTATGGGCACAAAGCATTTTTCCACTAACTAGCTTGCAGGGGTCTGCCAAACGATTACAGCAGCTCAAAGGCACACCCATCGGTTATGTGTTATTTAAGCGTCACCAGACTTTGCCCAATCAGCGCTTTATCTCATATACCGATAAAGGTTGGCAGCGGCAAACGCGTTATGACTGGTACGGTAGAGCGCTGCTCATTAGTGAGACTTTTTTGCCGGATTTTTTAGTTAGTAGGAACGAATAGTTTGGCAATGGTTTTTATTATAAAAATAGCTCATTTGCTAATCTTAAAGTAAGCTTTTACGCTCATAGAACTAGATTTCATGTTAAACTCAGGCTACAGCAAAACTTAAGCGGATGAAGACCCTAAAAATCATTGCTGAGTAGCTGCTAGACCCTAACTTTTCCTAACTGATTATTATTATTTTCAGGCTAGTTATTATTAGCTGACCCTATTATCTCGTTTCTAAAAACTCTCGTTTTACCAAACACCTTATATAGGACCTAACTATGTTTAAGAATATCTCTATAAAAGAATTTGATCCTGCCTTGGCAGAAGCGATGGAAGCTGAAAGCAAACGTCAAGAAAGCCATATCGAGCTTATCGCTTCAGAAAACTACTGCTCACAAGCGGTGATGGAAGCGCAGGGTTCAGATCTAACCAATAAATACGCCGAAGGTTATCCAGGCAAGCGCTATTATGGCGGCTGTGAACACGTCGATGTGGTTGAGCAATTGGCCATTGACCGCGCCAAAGAGCTATTTGGTGCCCAGTATGTCAACGTGCAGCCGCACTCAGGTAGTCAAGCCAACTCAGCGGTATTTTTGGCGTTATTAGAGGCTAATGATACGGTGCTAGGTATGAGCCTTGATGCCGGTGGTCACTTGACTCATGGCGCGCATATTAACTTCTCAGGTATCAACTACAATGCCGTACAGTATGGCTTAGTCGAAGAGACTGGCCTCATTGATTATGATGAAGTCGATTGCTTAGCCCGTGAGCACAAGCCAAAGATGATCATCGCCGGTTTTTCGGCCTACTCGCAAGTGGTCGATTGGCAGCGTTTCCGTGATATCGCTGATGAAGTGGGCGCTTATTTCCTAGTCGATATGGCACACATCGCAGGTCTTGCCGCTACTGGCGCGTATCCAAACCCAGTGCCTTTCGCGGATGTGGTCACTAGTACCACTCATAAAACCTTACGTGGCCCACGCTCAGGTATCATCATGTCACGTGATGATAAGCTTGCCAAAAAGCTAAATTCTGCTGTTTTCCCAGGCAACCAAGGCGGCCCGCTTATGCACGCTATCGCTGGTAAAGCGGTTTGCTTCAAAGAAGCGCTCGAAGATAATTTCAAAAACTATCAAGCACAAGTCGTGAAAAACGCCAAAGCGATGGCAGAAGTTATCATGGATCGCGGCTATGAGATCATCTCTGGCGGTACCGAAAACCATCTAATGCTTATAAGTCTGGTTAAGCAAGAAATGACTGGTAAAGAAGCGGATGCGTGGCTTGGCGATGCTTATATCACTGTCAATAAAAACGCCGTTCCTAACGATCCAAAATCGCCTTTCGTTACCTCTGGTATCCGTATCGGTACGCCAGCATTGACCACTCGCGGCTTTGATGAATCAGATGTCAAAGAAGTAGCAAATTGGATCTGTGATGTATTAGATAGTCGCGGCGATGAAAAAGTCATCAGTGACACTCGCGAAAAAGTCAAAGCAATCTGCGCCAAAAAGCCAGTTTATGAGAAAAATCAGTAACGCTTTTTAGCCGCTTTTAGATTTTTAAAAATTGAAACCGCTTAGCTTTTTGCTAGGCGGTTTTTTAATATAAATATGAAGATCTTTATAGACTGATGCTTTTGAGTCAGCTTAACTGCGCCAACCACAAATTAATGGCA
The DNA here is from genome assembly GCF_040371085.1 of Psychrobacter sp. AH5. Classification (NCBI taxonomy): domain Bacteria; kingdom Pseudomonadati; phylum Pseudomonadota; class Gammaproteobacteria; order Moraxellales; family Moraxellaceae; genus Psychrobacter; species Psychrobacter sp. AH5. The sequence continues at coordinate 2,277,044 of NZ_JAMBMT010000001.1, read as the reverse complement.
AAGCCGATAAATAACAACCCAGTCAAGCTCATGCTAGCGATGATTAATCTAGGGGAGCGGCTAAATCTGTTTGATAAGTTTTTACCGGAGAATACCATTAGACTTTGATAACTAAGACTAATAATCTGCAAAATGACTGCGAGAATAAAAAAGGATAAAAAGGGATGCGGGTAAGTTGGCTCGACAAATTGCACAAAAAAAGATAAGAAGAATAATATCCCTTTAGGATTGGTCAGGCTCAGTAGTAAAGCCCGATAAAAAAAGTTTTGGCTAGCAGGCGGCGCTGAGACTTTAGGCGTAGCTTCAGTCAACAACGCTCTATGACGAAAGGTTTGCTGAGCGCCAAGCAATAGCTTTATACCCAAATACAGCAAATACAGCCCGCCAATAAGTTTGATGGCATTAAACACAATAGGGTAGAGCTTGAGTAAACTGCCTACGCCCAAAACGGTCACTAACATCAAAATACTATCGCCCACAAAAATACCTGCAACAGCGCGATAGCCTCTACGTACGCCGTGCGCCGCTGACACCGAGAGACAATATAAGCTGTTTGGTCCAGGCAATAAGATGATGATAATGGAGCCAATAATATAAGCGGTAAGATCGGTGATACCAAACATAAAAAGTCCTTTACCACTAGCCAATAAAAACCCCAATTATACAAAATATAATCGGGGTTATTCTAAATCTACGATATTTTATTGCTACTTATTCTCTACATAAACGGCAGCTGCGTAAATATCTGCAATATAGTAGCGTTGACGATATCGACAAAGAAAGCACCAACCATCGGCACGATTAAGAAGGCTTTTGGAGAGGCCAAATAGCGATCGGTTACCGCCTGCATGTTGGCAATAGCGGTCGGGGTTGCACCCATACCAAAGCCGCAATGTCCGGCGGAGAGGACCGCTGCATCATAGTCTTTGCCCATAATTCTGAAAGTCACAAAATAAACATAGATAACCATAAGTAGCGTTTGTACTAATAAAATAATCAGTACCGGACCTGCCAAATCTGTCAATTGCCAGAGCTTCAAAGATAATAGCGCCATAGCTAAAAATAGGCTCAACGAGGCGTTACCGATGACATCAATAGCGCGATCAAACATCTCAAAGTTAAAAACAATAGTTAACGAGTTACGAATGATAACCCCAGCCGCTAGTGCCCAAACAAAGGTAGGAAGCTGAAACCAAGTACCTTCGGCGACATTGGTCATAATATCTGCAAAAGCTAAAGCGGCGGCAAATAGGGCTAATGACTCGATAGTAGAGGAGGCGGTGATCAGGCGAATGTGATCGGGTTTCTCGAAAATCTCCTTATCGTTCATGATCGCATCTTCATCGTGCTTAGTGCTATATAACGACTGCGCGCCGGCGACTTTTTCGATATCAGTGGGGTTGGGATCAGCTAAAGTTGGGCTGATGCCTAGCCTATGAATGAGCTTACGGGCCACAGGTCCACCGATCAGACCACCTGCCACCAAGCCATAAGTCGCAACCGCGATACCGAGTGTTGTTGCACCAACCACGCCGTATTCTTCTTCTAATACCACGCCCCATGCGCCTGCTGTCCCGTGTCCACCGGTCAAAGCGATGGAGCCGGTGACCAATCCTAGTAGCGGATCAAGTCCTAAAGCGCTTGCCATAGCGACGCCGACGACATCTTGTAAGATAATAAATACCGAGACGACAATAGTAAAAATAAATAACGGCGAGCCGCCCGCTTTGAGCCGACCAAAATCAGCACTAAGGCCAATAGAGGCAAAAAACATCAGCATCGTCGCCGTTTGCAAGCCTTGATGAAAGTTAAAACTATAACCCCAAATCAAATTCAGCGCGTAGACTACAATAGCGGCAACCAAGCCGCCGACTACTGGCTCTGGAATATTAAAGTCCTCTAACACCTTTATTTTTTTGATTAAAAAACGTCCGAGTAGTAGCACGAACGTCGCTAATATCAACGTATAATAACCGTTTAAGGCAAGTTCCATAACGTCATCCTTTTATATAATATTTAGCTCAAATAAATCATAATTTCGACATTCATTAGTCTATTTAGCTTCCTGATTGGCTACCACAATCCATAGCTGCGGCTTACCAAAATCCCTATAGGCTTCTTCTATAATAGTCTTAAAAGTATTAAAGTCTTCGGGGTTAATACTTTTACTCTGCGTTAAATCCAAGCTTAAATAACATAAATCACTATCGGTTAAGCAGTCCCATAGCGCATCCCAGTTAGGAGCAAAATAATCTGGGAAATTACCTGCTTTAGCCAATCCTATTAATAAAGATTGTTTATCGATATTTTCAGTAGTACCAATGGCAATAGCTTGCTTAGGAATATCGCTCTCATTAATACGGTTTTTATTAACATAGTAAATAGCTTGGCTCATATCATTTTACCTGCAATTGGCTAAAACTATCGTAGTGGTCGATGGTCAGATAATAAACTTTGGGTGGGTTGCCACCTGTAACGATACGCCGTGCTCCTCTATCAGAGCGACCTGGCGTAGGCACGGTATATTCGCGGTAATAATCACTGGGCTGAGCTGGGAGTCTGCCCTCGCGATTATAAAAAGTGCTGCCATCTTTATGAGGATAAGGGTAGGGGCCACCTTGCTTAATCAGCGCAATAGTGTTGTCGATTTGCGCATCGCCAGTAATAGCCTTGACAGTCGTTTCATCTGTTAGGACTGAGGAGCTTTGCGTATGATTAAGCGCCGATAAGTTGTCGCCAAAAAAGCTTGACTGTATATCGCCAAAAAAATAAACCGCGGCAGCGATAAGAGCGACTAGGCTAAATAAAGTAGATAGCGAGCTTTTTTTATTTGAGTTCGCATGATAATTATTTTTATTACTACTTTTATTACGGCGCAGATTTTGACGGTTTAATTGATTATAGTGTTTGGTGCTTAGCGAAGCCTGAGTCGTTGCTGCCGATACTGATTTTGAGGCTGATACGGCGCTTTTTGGCAGCTCTAAACAGATAGAGCTGACCTCAGTTGCCCGTAATTGGTTTTTATCATTACGCTCGCTATTAAAATAAACGCCCTGTCCTATGCTAATCGGCGCTGATAGCTTAGTGTTACTGGCATGAAAAAATACATCCTCGATTTGATGATCGACATCGATGAAGCCGTAACCCTTATCCTCATTCCAGTATTTTATTTTGCCACTTTGCATCAGCAAGATATCCTTATCAAGAAGCTCTGCATTAAATAATAAAAAACGCCAGCGATTAGGCTGACGTTAGCTATGAATTATACTTTAAATAGCGCAAAAAATGGACAACTAAACCGCTATTTTAGCAAAAATTATAACAAATCGTGTTGTCTAGTAGCGACTACTGGCTTTGTTAGCCTCCCAATTGATCTAATCCTAAGGCCAAAACTAAGCCGATAGCGGTGCTAATACCCGCCCAATGACTGCCTTTTTTGAAAGCATCTGGAAACACTTCGGTGGCGAGTGAGGCAATGACGGCTCCGGCAGCAAAGCAGTCTATCAAGCTTATGATTGACTTAGACACATCGCGTAATAAAAAGTTGCCAGCGATAGCCGCGAGTGATAATAAAATAGCCGCGCCGATCCAGATCAGGATTATTTTTTTATGGCTAGAGCCGGACTCTTGCATTTGCTTAGCGCCGCCTGCCGCCTCTGGTAAGTTGGATAATAAAATGGAGCCGGCAAGCGCCGCAACTTGCATAACATTGCCACTGATCAAAGACACGCCTAGCGCTAAATTCTCAGGCACACCGTCCAAGGTGACCGCTGCCAGCAGGCCGCCGCCACTACTACTTTGCAGCTTTTCATCTATTAGATAATCTATGCTAGTAAATACCCCAGCGCCTAATAAAGTAAAAAAGGCAGTCGCTAATAGTCCGCTGTGACTGACCGCAGGTTGTAGCATTTGTAGCACCACAGACAGCATCAAAGCGCCACCCGCTATGGCTAATAGATTGCCTTGTAGACAATCTGGCAGCTTGCCATAAGTGCCCCAAAGTGCACCGACAATTAATGCGGCTGACACTATAATAATAACTAAAAAAACCATCATAGCTAACCTCTTGCGTTTCGATATAAATCATTATCTATAATCGTAGTAAAGGTAGCATTATTTAAAATTTTTTTTGTATAGCCATTATAAAAAACGCCAGCTATTAAGCTGACGTATCGTTTAAAAATTGTATAAATAAGCAAAGTTAAGCGCGGGTCTCGCCATGACCATAGACGATCCACTTTTGTGAGGTTAGACCCTCAAGGCCGACGGGGCCACGAGCATGGATCTTATCGGTTGAGATACCAATCTCAGCGCCAAGGCCGTACTCAAACCCATCAGCAAAGCGGCTAGAAGCGTTAATCATCACGCTCGCTGAGTCAACCTCACGGATGAAGCGCTGCGACTTACTATAATTATCGGTAATAATCACATCAGTATGGTGGCTACCATGAGTATTGATATGTTCAATCGCTGCGTCCAAATCATCAACGATCTTTATCGCTAAGATAGGCGCGAGGTACTCAGTATCCCAGTCCTCACTAGTCGCCGCTGATAAGTGACCATCAAGCTTAGCATTATCCTTTAAGATAGTTTGTGCTTGCTCATCAAGTCTTAGCTGCATAGCGTCGTCAGCGGCTACGATAGCTTCAGCGATTTTTGGCAGCATCTCATTTGCCACGTCTTTATTTACCAATAAGGTCTCCATAGTATTACAAGTACCGTAGCGATGAGTCTTGGCGTTGACGCTGACCTCTATTGCTATATCCGCTTTGGCATCACTATCGATATAGGTGTGACAATTACCATCTAAGTGCTTAATGACGGGCACTTTGGCATCTTCGCTAATACGAGCGATGAGGCCTTTACCGCCGCGCGGCACGATCACATCGACGTATTCGGTCATGGTGATCAGTTCGCCGACCGCGGCGCGATCAGTAGTCTCTAGCACCTGTACGCTATGCTCAGAGAGTCCGGCTTTATTTAGACCTTTATGGATACATTTAGCGATCGCTTGATTGGATTCAAAAGCTTCAGAGCCGCCGCGCAGGATAATAGCATTGCCGGATTTGAGCGCCAGTGAAGCGGCCTCCAAAGTCACATTAGGACGCGACTCATAAATCATACCGACGACGCCTAATGGCACACGCATTTTACCTAAATGAATACCAGAGGGACGAAAAGTCATATCAGTGACTTCACCAATAGGATCGGGCAGGGCAGCGACGTCTTTGAGGCCTTGTAGCATACCCTCAAATCTTGCGTCATTGAGCTCTAAACGATCGAGCAGCGCAGCCTCCAAGTCATTGCTATGCCCTTTATCCATATCTATCTTGTTCGCTTTTAGGATATCGGCTTTGGCATTGACTAGCTCGTCATGAATGCTCATTAGCGCAGCGTTTTTGTCGCCAGTATTAGCAGCAGCTAGAGCGCGAGAAGCGGCGCGAGCCTGCTGACCAACGGTTTGCATATAAGCTTTGACGTCTGTAGTGTTTGATTGAGTCATCAATTATTTTCCTTATAGTGATGGGTTTTATTTAGGGTCTGTTGAACATTTATAAATGAGCACTGCTGATAGCTAAAATGGTTCTAGTCTAAGTAAAAATCGCAGGTAATGCTTATTGTATTGGCTAGATTTTTATAACGAATAGAACAATTTTAGCATCAGCCTGCAAGGACAGGACTCTTTTTTGCCGATTCGTCATTAAAAAGATCCGCTTAGGATGCTAAACTAGATATTTTTAATCTAGAATCGCCTAAAAAATAGTCTCTGTCAGTGCCATGATCGAATGTTCAACAGACCCTAATGAGAGATAAAAAAGTGATTTTAGATTACCAAAAGTCTTATGCTATTTAAAATAGAGCAGATGAGCCTGATAGTAAAGGCAGATTTGTGAAAAGCTGAGGGTAATAGCTAGTATCTCGATAAGCTATGGATATAGCTTTATTATAAAGGGGTTACGTGTTTTTAACAGAACTAAGCTGTAACTAGCCAAGGAGTTATGACAAAGTAGCCCTTTATAATATCGCTACCATAAATTAATAAAACGATAACGATTTATTGTTATTTACGTTATTATTTATCAGCGTCAATCAAGTTATAAAACACATCATTAAGAGCCATAAAACTATGCAATTATCTTCTTATCAACTATCTCCTTATAAAAAACTTTTTTTAACCGCTTTAGCAGCTACCGTGCTTACCTTAAGTGCTTGTGATAAAAAAGACGATTCTACTATGGAAGGCTCAGTACATGAGTTTGATGCAGAAACGTCCGAAGAGGAAGCTGCCGCTGAGATAGCGGCAGAGAATGCGCCTATGATTAGCGATCGTGAGGACAATCCGGTACTACCTAGCAGTGATGAGCCTGAGAGTACAGGAGCGGTCATGGGCGATATGGCTCCTGCGGCAAAAGACACGACGGGCGGTGTCAGCAGCACGGTCAATAGTGAGGTGGTGCTAGATAATGAAGTCAAGCAGACGCCGACCTCTAGTAGTGTTGAGACTGCTGATATCACAAATAACAGTGACAACGATATGATAATAGAAGAAACTAACGAGACTTATTAAGTCTGATACTCTATGATTAGTAAAAGCACATTAAATACGGCCTAAGACGTCTTGTAGTTATTTGGCAAGGCTTAATAGAAGTTTTATAACAAACAACGACATTAAGTGAGAGGATTATGAAAAATACTACCCCAAAATTATGGTTACTAGCAGCACTCGCAGCTTCTGCTCTCTCGCTTAGCGCTTGCGCTGATAAAGAGAAGCCCCTTGATGAGCCTGAAGCTATGGACACCATAGACGATGCGCAAACTCCTGTAGAGCAAGAAGCAACAGGCGTTGATGACGTTGAGCAAGTCGCTGAGGGCGTTAATAGTGCTGATATCTCTGATGACCCCTTAGTCAATGATAGTGTAGCCATCGCTACTGCTGATGATGATGTTGCTATCGCCACGGCTGATGACTCTGAGGTGTTAGATGGCTCTGAGTCAGAAGAGCATATCTCGACTTATTAATTAGTCGATAAGCGCTACAGATAATACAGCGTGAGATTAGCTAAAGTGTTAAAATAAAGCTCAAATTTACGAAAGTAAATGGGGCTTTTTTTATGAGTATTAGGCAGTGAGTATACGCATTTGCCTTTTAACCGTATTATGAGCGACAATACGCTGCGTTTTTTTGTCCAACATCAATTTAGCGCATTTTTTAGATAATGGTTATTAAAGCCTGTAGGGCTGATAGCTAGTGTCCTCAATTGCAACTCTTATTCATAACAATCGGAAACCTGTTTAACCATGCTTGATATTGCCAAAAATCAACCTCGCCCTATCGCTTTAGATATCCAAGACCTGCATAAAAGCTATGGCTCGTTAGAGGTGCTAAAAGGGGTGTCGCTTACCGCTTATGATGGCGATGTCATCTCAATTTTAGGCTCGTCAGGCTCCGGCAAGTCAACCTTACTGCGCTGCATTAATCTATTAGAAAAGCCGACCAAAGGTCGTATTACTATCGGCGATGATGAGCTGCTGCTAAAAGCGAATAAGTCAGGCGAGATGCAAGCGGTCAATAATAAACAGCTTGAGAATTTGCGCGCGCGAGTGGGTTTTGTTTTTCAAAACTTCAATCTATGGCCGCATAAGACTATTTTGCAAAATATCATTGAAGGACCTACTCAAGTGCTAAAGATCAAAAAAGATCAAGCCATCAGTGATGCAGAGCAGCTATTAAAAAAGGTAGGTCTCTCTGATAAAAAAGATGCTTATCCGGCTAACCTCTCTGGCGGTCAACGTCAGCGTGTCGCCATTGCGCGCGCCTTGGCTATGCAGCCAAGGGTACTGCTGTTCGATGAGCCAACCTCTGCGCTTGATCCAGAGCTAGTCAATGAAGTGCTAGCGGTCATGCAGGACTTAGCAGAAGAGGGGCGTACTATGCTTATCGTCACCCATGAGATGCGTTTTGCCCGTGATGTTTCAAGCCAAGTGGTGTTCTTGCATCAAGGCATCGTTGAGGAGATGGGAACGCCTGAGCAGATTTTTGACAATCCAAACTCAGTTCGCGTTCGAGACTTTATGGACTCACATCGCCAGAACTGATATTGTCGGTATAAAATTCTAGCGGCTTTGTAAACAATTGGCTCTAAAAGCTGTTGCCTTTGTAAATTATTGGCTTCATAAATTGAATTATCCATTCGTTAATAATTTTGTTCCTAGCTAAATCATTGCAGATATATCATAACCGTTTATTACCGGATAATGACAGTCAATAGCTAAAACGTTTGTTTTTGATATTGTTGTCAGGTATTATCGATGGGTTTACAAGTCACTAATATTTATCACTATTACTACTCATTTGCTTGATGATTTGATAGGGATGTTAAATCAAAATAAGGAATATATGATGTCGAACTCTCGTCTCTTGTGGTCATCAATGACTATCACCGCCGCGCTAGCCCTAAGTGCTTGTAGCCAGCCAAGCGAAGAAACAGTTGATGCTAACGCTGATGCGCCTGCTGCCGATGTCGCTGGTAAAACCATTCGTATCGCCACCGAAGGTGCTTATCCTCCTTTTAACTATACCAATGCTGATGGTAGTTTGGGTGGTTATGATGTCGATGTTGCCAATGCATTATGCGAGCAGATGCAAGCCAACTGTGAGATTGTTGCGCAAGATTGGGACGGTATTATCCCAGGCCTCTTAGCACAAAAATATGATGCGGTCATAGCTGGTATGTCTATCACTGCTGAGCGTCAAGAAAAAGTCGACTTTACTGAGCCATATTTTGCCAATACGATGGTTTGGCTGACTGATACCAACGGTAGCTTTGATCCAAAAAACATCAGCAACCTAAATTTAGGTGGCCAGCGCTCAACCACTCCAGGCGCTTATCTGCAAGATAATTATGAAGGCGTTGATGGTAACACCGTCCAGCTTTATGATAATTATGACAATGCTTATTTAGATCTAAAATCTGGTCGTAGCGATGCGGTACTGGCCGAAAAAGTCTCTGCCAAAGCTTGGCTCAAAGACAATCCAGAAGGCTTTGGTATCGTGGGTGAAGAGATTGATAACGATGACAATATCGCTATTGCTGTACGTAAAGGCGATCCTCTAAAAGACGACTTTAATAAAGCGTTAAGCGAAATCCGTAGTAACGGAGAGCTGGCACGTCTTGAGCAGGCAAACTTTAATCAATAATCTGTTGGTCGATAAATGAGGAACACCAAATGACCCTATTAATGAATTCATCAGCTAAGTCGCCAACAGCTAGCAAAGCACTATGGCTAGCGCCGTTAAGCGCCGCTATGCTAATGCTAGCCGCTTGTAGTAGCCCATCAGCTCCAGAAGAGGGTAAAGTTGCAGAGGATGCGGCGGCCACTACCACACCAATGAATATAAAAATAGCTACCGAGTCTAGCTATAAGCCTTTTAGCTACACCGATGCTGATGGTAAGCTTATCGGTTATGAAGTCGAGCTAGTTGATGCTTTATGCGCGCAAATGCAGGCGGAATGTGAGCTGATATCGCAGGACTGGGATGGCCTTATTCCTGGCTTAAATGCCCAAAAGTTCGATGCGATTATCGCTGGTATGTCGATTACCCCTGAGCGTAAAGAAGTGGTTGAATTCACTGACCCCTACTTTCATACTGGTATTATTCTTATTGGTAAAAAAGGCGATAATATCACCGTTGACGACCTAAAAGGCCAGCCAGTAGCGTCACAGCGCTCAACGGTATCCTCGCAGTATTTGCAAGATGAGTATCCAGATGCTGATATCAAGCTTTATGATACGCAGGATAACGCTTATCTAGATCTAACCTCAGGTCGTGTACGCGCTATGATGTCTGATAAAGTCACTGGCATCGATTGGCTAAAAACTGAGGCTGGCAAAGATTATGAAGTCAAAGGAGCTGAGATCAGCACTGAAGAAGATGCGATGGGGATAGCTTTTCGTAAAGGCGATCCTTTAGTGGGTAAATTCAATGCAGCATTAGCTGAGCTAAAAGCCAATGGCACTTATGATCAGATCACTGGCAGTTACTTTGGTACCAGCTCAACCGCGGCGGCTAATAAAGCGGCTAAAGCCGATAGCGTCAAAGAAGTTATCGTTGTGGAAGGCGACAATGTCGATGTCGATGCAAATGCAACGATTGCCGCTGAAGAGCAACAAGAGACCGCTAACTAATCTATTAAATAGATGGCAAGTGCGTGGTATAACAGCTGTGTTGATACGAAGTTGATGATAATGGTGCTTTATACTTAATAGCAGTGTAGAGCGCCATTATTTTTATACGGCTCTCCTTTTATTCTATTTATCTCAAATTACTTATTATTCACATTATTTACTATGAGGAAGTCAAGGATGATGATAAATCACTCTACTGTTTTTGCTTCACGTTATTTTTTGCCCAAGGCGCTATTAGCAGCGGTAGCATTGGTAGCGGTAGCCGGTTGTAGTAATTCTCAAGATACTGAAACCGCTGCTACTGAACCTACTAGTAAGGCTACTACCGAGACGACTGATGAGGTACTGCGCATTGGTACCGAGGGCGCTTATGCTCCTTTTAACTATACCAATGCTGATGGCAGCCTCGGTGGTTTTGATATCGAGATAGCTAACGCTTTGTGCGCCGATATGCAAGTCACTTGTGAGATTATCGCGCAGGACTGGGATGGTATTATCCCCGGTCTTAAAGCGGGCAAATACGATGCTATTGTTGCTGCTATGTCGGTCACCCCAGAGCGCGCTGAACAAGTCAGCTTTACCGATCCCTATTTTAGTAATACTTTGGTGTTTTTAGCCAAAGAAGATAGCTCCTTTGATCCGAGTAATAGCGATGATATTAATTCAAAAAGCATTGCCGCTCAGCGCTCAACGATTTCCTCACAGTGGTTAGAAGAGGCTTATCCAAAAGCCAATATGCAGCTATATGATACTTTGAGTAACGCCTTTTTGGACTTAGGATCAGGCCGAGTAGAGGCAATGATCTCTGATAAGCTACCGGCTATCGAATGGCTGAGCTCTGCCTCTGGCAGTCAATATGTGCTAAAGGGCGAGGAGATTGATATCAATGATAATTTTGCTATTGCAGTACGCCCAGGCGATCCGCTACAAGCCAAAATCAATCAATCACTCGCTAATATAAAGGCTAACGGTACTTATAAGGCTATTAATCAAAAGTATTTTGCTATTCCGGCGGCTAGTAACAGCGATGACTCAGTAGAAACAACAGAAGCAGAAGTAGTGACTCAATAGTAAGCTCAGTCTAAGTTATCTAGCCAATTATTTATAATGATACAGTCCTAGCTTATTGTATTAAAGGATATCGCTCTCACAGCGCTATCCTTTTTTATTCTCCTTGATTGGCTATTTTGACTTAGCAGTTATTATCAGTAGCGCTTGAATGTTTAACAGACCCTAACATCGATCGTCTCAGTTATGATAAAATCAGCGCTTATTTCTATCTGACTAATAAATCAGTAAATTACTGGGTCAATCGGTAGTTATTTATTAGATACATCTAAAACGCTTCTCGCTATTATAGACCATAACTATTGCTGCATTTGAGCGCCATTGGCACAGCTTGGTGTCTTGAGCGCTAGGTTATGGACTGCTAATAACGCGCGGTTGCCGCCAACATAAAGAGACTGAGTGAATAATTGTGTTTGATTTACAAGGGTTTGGTGCCCTATTACTGAGCGGTGCTACCGTCACCATCAAGCTTGCCATCACCAGCCTCGCTATAGGTATGGTGCTAGGCTTGCTTGGGGCGACGGCGAAGCTGTCAAACGTTTGGATATTGCGTAAGCTCGCTACTATTTATACCGCCACCATGCGCGGTATCCCTGAGCTGCTGTTAGTGCTATTTATCTATTATGGCGGCTCCATCTTACTGATGAGCATTCTCAAAAAGTTTGGCTACACCGAATATGTAGAGATTAGTGCTTTTTGGGGCGGAGTGATGGCCTTATCTATCGCTTTTGGTGCTTACGCTACTGAGATATTCCGGATGTCGATTCAGGAGATTCCTGTCGGCCAAAAAGAAGCGGCGCAGGCGATAGGCATGCGTCCATTTCAGACTTTTTATCGAGTGACCTTGCCGCAAGTTTGGCAAATTGCCTTGCCAGGTTTAGGTAATCTATTTTTAGTATTGCTAAAAGATACCGCTCTTGTCTCCGTTGTCGGTCTAAAAGATATTATGTATCAGTCCTCACGTGCCGCCCAATCCACTCAGCAGCCTTTTACCTTTTATATGGCCGCCGCTATTATTTATTTAGGTCTCACTATGCTTATCACCGGCTTTATGATTTGGCTGGAGTGGCGCGCTAATCCAGCGGCCCGCTATGCCAAAAAAATCAGCCGTCAATCCACTCATCAACAATCAACCTTAGGGTAGAGGAGAGAGACTATGGATTGGAATTGGCAAGTTATCTTTGATAGTATCCCTGATTTGTTGAGCGGTGCGGTATTGACGGTACAGCTGGTGGTCATCTCCGGTATTGTCGGGCTGTTTTTGGCTTTGATATTAGCTTTGCTACGCTTATCCAAGAATTGGCTAGTCCAGCTATTACCTTTTTTGTATATTTTCTTTTTTCGGGGCACGCCGCTACTGGTACAGATATTTTTGATCTATTATGGTCTTGGACAGTTTGAGGCGGTGCGTGAGTCTTTCTTATGGGAGCCAGTACTAAGCCAAGCGTATTGGTGTGCGATTATTGCCTTTACCCTTAATACTAGCGCTTATCTTGCGGAGATTATCCGCGGCGCTATACAAGCGATTCCGGTAGGCGAGCTTGAGGCTGCCGACGCTATTGGTTTATCAAAGTGGCAAAAGCTTACCCGTATTACCTTACCACGCGCTTTTGGTATTGTAATCCCAGCCTATAGTAATGAGGTCATCTTTATGCTCAAAGGTAGTGCTCTTGCTTCTACTATTGCGCTGATGGATATCACTGGAGTGGCGCGTACTATTAGCGCGCGCACCTATACCTTGATGGAGCTGTTTTTTGCCGCTGGTGTGATTTATCTACTATTATCTTGGGTCATCTTATTTGGTTTTGGCCGTTTTGAGAAAAGAATGAATCGTCACGCCAGCTATGTGCCGCCTGATGTAATGACTAATACTATTCCATAATTAATCTGAGAGCCTGTCATGAGCCAATCGCCACACGCTACTATAGCCGCCGCTATTATTAATAACGACAATAATGTTATCTCTAATAATAATGTTACTTCTAATATTGATAATAAAGCTAATGCTAAGCTGCGTGAGTGTGTTGGTAAAGTGGTTTGTGTCGGTCGTAACTACGCCGCTCACGCTCATGAATTAGGCAATGAAGTGCCAAGCTTGCCACTATTATTTATAAAACCAGCTTCTTCGATAGTATCGATTCATAACGATATTATTCGCCCTGATCCCAGCCTCTATGGCGAGACGCATTATGAGGCCGAGCTGTGCATTCAGTTAGCGGCAGACTTATCTAAGGCTACTGCTGAGCAAGCAAAACAAGCGATTGGCGCTATAACTTTAGGGCTGGATTTAACCTTAAGAGAATTGCAAAGTCAGCTAAAAGCCAAAGCTCACCCTTGGGAGCGTGCAAAATGCTTCGATGGCGCTTGTGTGCTAGCAGATTGGCTTGAGGTAACGAGTTTTGGTGATTTAACTCAGGTTAGTTATCAGCTGCATATCAATAATGAGCTTAAGCAAGAAGGCAATAGCGCGCTGATGCTGTTTCCTATCTATGAGCTCATTGCTGAGAGTAGTCACGCTTTTAGCTTACAAGCAGGCGACGTTATCATGACAGGTACCCCAAGTGGCGTTGGGGTTTTACAAGCAGGCGATCAATTGCAGTTGACGCTTGGCGAGCATCAGTGGCAAACGCAAGTGCGCTAATAATCTTTGCGCCTGTTTTTTATTGTTCTAATCTCTAAAAGCTCCTCTTTTTATTTTGTAGTCTTTTTATGGAGGTTCAAACTGGTTATAAAAATGACTTATAAATCAAACCATTCGCTTCTATTTGTAGCATATAATCGCTAGTATAGAAATCTGTATTTTGCAGAATACCTCTCTCTCCTATGAGTGCTACGAAGAACGCTATGACTACTCCTAAAACCCATACTCCAGACTTGCCCGATGCTACCCACGATAGTTATGGCAGCAGCTTTGGTAATGAAGGTATGTTTCATTATCAGCCTGGGGTTCATCCTATCTCCAAAGCTAGCATGCCGCTGCATGGCGATCTGTACGAACATATCTCGCAGCTTGATGCGTTAGATATGGAGGAGCTGGTTCGATTATTGGCAGATGATGCCGATGAAACTATCAAAAATAAGCCGCTATCTTTAGGAGACTTTTTTGAAGGCTTAGCGCAGCTAGCGACGATGGGCGTGGTTGAAGTCACTGAGATCGTAGAGTCGATGCACCGCGAGATTATGTTACGTCCTATAGGCCGCTTTAATAAAAATAATCTAAATAATTGGCAAGGCGGCATAACAGGACGCGTCTATGGTCTTGTGCGTTATATTATGCTGATGGTAGGCAATAATCTAGCTTCAGGCTTACGTTTGTATAAAAACATGGCCACACAAACCAGCTCTCAACCACTGTCGCATGGACTAAAAAAGCTAGTCAACGTCTTTAATGGCGTGATGGGCGATCATTTGGTCAATCATAGTAACTCTCTAGCGATTCCCATGGTGCTCTATGATGCCGATGGCAATCTGCGTCATGAGGGACTATCGGGGCGTATTATTATCTTATGTCATGGTTTGTGTTTGAGTTATCTAAGCTGGCATCCTGAAGAGGAGAATAGCTTAGGCGCGGCTATCAGTCGTAGTCAACCAGAGGCAACGGTACTCTATCTTGATTATAATACCGGACGACGTATCTCACGTAGCGGTCACAAATTCTCCAAACTGCTACAAAGCTTGGTTGATAATAATCCAAATATCAGTCAAATAGATATAGTGGGCCATAGTATGGGCGGCCTAGTCGCTCGTAGTGCGCTACATTATGGCAAACAAGACCGTCTAGATTGGGTCAAACGTGTTGGTAATCTGATTACTTTAGGCTCGCCTCATCACGGTGCTTTGCTTGAGCGTATTGGTTTTATGGTACAAGACATTATCAGTAAAGTTCCCTTTGCCAGCTCGCTTGCGCACTTAGGCGACATGCGCAGCGCTGGTATTATAGATCTTCGTCATGGTAGTATTCGTGATGCTGACTGGCAGTCTTTAGAGGGGCGTAATGTGTTACCCCAAGATTTTCGCCATCCTACGCGTCTGCCTACCGGCGTTAAGACCTTTTTTGTCGCGAGCGCCTTGATTGAGACGCACTATGATTCAAAAGTCACCAATCTTTTGGGAGATAGTTTAGTCTCGGTAGCTTCTGCCCTAGGCGAAGATGATGGCGAGCATAATTTGTTTGTACCAGAGGGTCATAAAGCAGTCTTTTATGGCGTCAATCACATGGGCCTTATACACAGTCGAAGAGTGCGCGAACAAGTGGTAGAGTGGTTACTAGATAATGGTAAAAGCGATTACGCTAGCCGAGATCGTATTCATTCTTATCCTCAAAGCTTAAGTTTACAGACGGAAGACTCTTAGAGTACAATTAAAACCTAGCTTTAAGCATGTTGATATCTAAAAAAACCCCTTAAGACTCTCATCTTAAGGGGTTTTGAGTGGTTATAATAAAAAAACTACTCCGCAAAAATAGCTGTTACATCGTCTTTATCAAACTTATAGATCTCACCACAAAAGCCGCAGTCCATCTCAAAGCTGCCGTTTTGCTCCTCTAAGATATCTAAAGCCTCAGTCTCGCCAATCTGCTCAATCGCCGTCTCACATTTCTCACGCGAGCAAGTACAGCCAAATTCTAAGCTGACAGGCTCAGGGGCGACCACGCTCTCTTCATTGTATAAGCGGTAAATAATCTCGCTAGCAGCAAGCGTAGTCAATTCTTCATCTTTGACAGTACTAGTGAGCATAGTTAGACGCGTCCACAAATCATCATCGATACCGGCATCTTGATTTTGTTCTACTTCAACGGTTTCTTGAACGGTACGCGGCAGCATTTGCACCAGTACACCGCCCGCTTGTAGGCCATCTGAGGCTAAGTTAATCAAGGTCGGAATCTGTGCCGATTGCTTTTGATAATGCGCCAAGCAGTCTGCCAAATTATCATGGCTACGCTCGACGATACCTTGATACGGCTCACCGCCATCAGGCTGGATATTAATAAATAATACCCCTTTACCAGCTTCGCCTAATTCAGCAAAAGCTTGCTTGGCATCGATCATATTATCCCAAGCTTGTACTTGCTCGTCATTGTCTGCTTTCCAGCTAGCAAGCGCGCGGATAATACCGTTTTGATCGCACTCTGCCATCGCCCAATTCAGTAGGCTATCGCTATCTGAGGACTGCAACTGAATAGACAGACGGCCATCGATTTTGACCGTACCGATAAGCAAGCTGGCCGCGGTTAACATCTCACCAAGCAAGCGTTTGATGGCTTCAGGATAAGGCTTTTGCGCGATAGTGGTTGCATAACTGCGTGATAAACGCACCACATCACCGCGTACTGGCGAGTCCTCAATAAAGAAGCGCTGACGGACATCATTGGTAGGAGTTTGCGCAGATAATGGCTGGTTATGGGTAGTTGCAGCGGAAGTATCTTGTGTCATATATTTTTATCTTACTAAGTTAAGAAGGTGTTAGCTTTATGGGGGTTGTTCTTAATTTATCAATAAT
Organism: Psychrobacter sp. AH5; assembly: GCF_040371085.1. Taxonomy (NCBI): domain Bacteria; kingdom Pseudomonadati; phylum Pseudomonadota; class Gammaproteobacteria; order Moraxellales; family Moraxellaceae; genus Psychrobacter; species Psychrobacter sp. AH5. The sequence continues at coordinate 2,260,289 of NZ_JAMBMT010000001.1, read as the reverse complement.
AACCATAGTGTTATCTAGCAAAGCTATTAGCTAAAAAGGGCAGATTTATTATAGAAAGTCGCTCAAATAATCAAAAATTTGGACAATAATAATAAAAGTGTTGTACAGTAACATTGAGTTGCATTAAGATAACTAAAAGTAACTGCATGGATGCTTGTTGGTAATAATACCGAATTTAGCATTTTTTAACTAAATAATGATGTGATAAAAGGATGTATCTCATGGCTTACGCACTTACCAAACCTCTAACATTAGCCGCTTTTTTAGCGTTCGGTTTAGCAGGCTGTAATAATCAAACTGCTACCGATGATGCCGCCCCTGCAGATGGCGCTACTACTGAAGCCGCTGCCAGTACTAACGGTACACTCCAAAAAATCAAAGACTCAGGCACTATCGTAGTCGGCTATCGCGATTCTTCTATTCCTTTTTCTTATATCGCTGATGATCCTAATCAGCCGATGGGTTATGCGCATGATTTAGAGATGAAAGTGGTCGAGGCCATTAAGCAAGAGCTCAATATGCCGGATCTTGATGTTCGCTATAACCTAATCACTTCACAAACTCGTATTCCACTAGTCCAAAACGGTACCGTTGATTTTGAGTGTGGCTCAACCACCAATAACGAAGAACGTCAAAAGCAAGTTGCTTTCTCAAACGGCTTTTTTGAGATTGGTACGCGTCTGTTGACCAAGGCTGACTCTGGCATTAATGATTTTGAAGATTTAAAAGGCAAAACGCTAGTGACCACGGCTGGTACGACCTCTGAGCGTTATATTCGTCAATACAATGATGAAAAACAGATGGATACCAATATCATCTCAGCCAAAGACCACGGTGAAGGGTTTCTTATGTTAGAGAACGGCCGCGCAGATGCCTTTATGATGGATGACGTGCTACTAGCCGGCGAAAAAGCTAAAGCCAAAAACCCTGAGGAATGGGTCATCGTTGGTGAGCCGCAGTCGTTTGAGATCTATGGCTGTATGATGCGTAAAGATGACCCTGAATTTAAAGCAGTGGTCGATGAGGCGCTAGCCAACGTCTTTAAATCAGGCGAGATTAATGCTATTTATGACAAGTGGTTCTTAAACCCAATTCCACCAAAAAATGTCAACTTGAACTTTGAGATGTCAGACAACCTAAAAGCCCTGATTGCCAATCCCCATGACAGTGCTCAACCAAAAGCCGCTGTAGCGCAGTAAGAGCTAGCTTTTACTCATCATAGCTTGCTACTCACGCGTTCAATCTAAAGGTTACGCGTGAGTTTATTTTTTGCTGCATGGAGAGACAAAATGAATTATAGCTGGAACTGGGGCGTGCTATTTGAGCATACCGGCATCGGTAATGAGCTATATTTTAACTGGATGCTGACCGGCCTTGGCTGGTTATTGCTGATAGGAAGTATTGCTTGGGCCATAGCTATGATCATCGGTACCATTTTCGGTATCATGCGTACTTTGCCTAGCAAGACGGCTCGTAGTATTGGTACTGCTTACGTTACTTTTTTTCGCAATATCCCGCTGCTTGTACAACTGTTTTTTTGGTTTTATGTGGCTCCAGGTTGGCTCACACCAGCGCTACAAGAATGGTGGTATAAGGATTTATCTCCTAACACCTCCGCTATGCTCTCAGCGAGTATTGGTCTTGGGCTATTTACCGCCGCTCGTATCGTTGAGCAAGTACGTACCGGTATTGAGTCCTTGCCGCAAGGACAGATTAACGCCGCTTATGCGCTTGGCTTTACTATTCCGCAAGCTTATAGACAAGTACTGCTACCGCAAGCCTTTCGTATTATCTTACCGCCGCTGAGCTCTGAGCTAACCAACTGTTTCAAAAACGCTTCGGTGGCCTCACTAGTCGGGGTTATGGAGCTGATTAGTCAAACCAAAACCATTAGCGAATATACCCAAAATAGTCTAGAGATTTATACTTACGCAACGATTATCTATCTGGTATTTAATCTATCGCTTATTGCCATTATGGGCCTGATTGAACGCAAATTAAGGGTTCCAGGGCTTATTGCAGGGAGTCAGAAATGAATATGATGACCGAACTTGCGACAGCCTACCCAGGCTTGATGGGCGGTATGATAACTACCTTAAAGGTATTGTTTTTAGCTATTTTTGGCGGTATTACTTTAGGCACCATATTAGCGTTAATGCGTTTATCCGGTATTAAGGCGCTAGAGATTCCTGCCAAATTATACGTCAACTATTTTCGCTCAGTACCACTACTGCTAGTGCTACTGTGGTTTTACTTTGCGGTACCGTTGATTTATTTTTGGATAGCAGGCAGTTATCTGAAGATTAATGCCGCTTTTGCGTCTTGTGTAGTCGCCTTTATGATGTTTGAGGCCGCTTACTTCTCAGAAGTGGTGCGAGCCGGTATTCAGTCTATCGGTAGCGGACAGGTCAATGCGGCTAGAGCACTGGGCATGACGTATGGGCAGACTATGCGTTTGGTTATTTTGCCGCAAGCTTTTCGCAAAATGCTGCCGCTGATATTGCAGCAATGTATTATTTTATTCCAAGATACGACACTAGTATTCGCCATTGGTTTGACTGATTTTTTCCGTGCCGCCTATGTGCGCGGCGAGCTGATGGGTCTACTAACCCCTTATATTTTGGGTGCCGGTGCTATCTACTTTATTATCAGTTTGGCCGCCTCAGTAGGCGTACAACAAGTACAGAAAAAATTAAGATTTTAAAGTTGCTTTATAGTGATTTTGAATGACATTCAGCAAAACTAAGCATAAGGCTAGGAGCCAATGATGAATAATGCTAAGACCTTTATAAATGACTTTGGCGGATTGGTCACTGACAATGGGCATGCTAGCGATGAGATGGTAATTGAGATAGACAGTGTCAGCAAATGGTATGGCGACTTTCAAGTATTGACAGATTGTACCGCTCACGTGCATAAAGGCGATGTGGTGGTAGTGTGTGGCCCATCCGGTAGTGGTAAGTCAACCTTGATTAAGACCGTAAACGGTTTGGAGCCTTTTCAAAAAGGTCAAATCATGGTTAATGGTATCTCTGTCGGCGATCCAAAAACGAACTTGCCAAAACTTCGCAGCCGCGTCGGTATGGTGTTTCAGCATTTTGAATTATTCCCGCATCTGACTATCATCGATAACCTGACAGTGGCGCAAATCAAAGTATTAGGTCGTAAAGAAAGCGAGGCTAAGCAAAAAGGTATGGCTTATTTGGACCGAGTAGGCTTAACGGCACAAGCGGCTAAATATCCAGCTGAGCTGTCGGGTGGTCAGCAGCAGCGAGTAGCTATCGCGCGCGCATTAGCGATGGATCCGGTAGCCATGCTATTTGATGAGCCGACCTCGGCGCTCGATCCTGAGATGATTCAAGAGGTACTCGATGTCATGGTAGAGCTGACTCATGATGGTATGACGATGATGTGTGTGACGCATGAGATGGGGTTTGCCAGCCAAGTCGCTAACCGCATTATCTTTATGGATGAGGGTTATATCGTTGAGAACTGTAGTAAAGAGGAGTTTTTTGAAGGGGCAAAAAGTGAGCGCGCGCAGCAGTTCTTATCAAAGATTCTTAATCATTAAGAGTGTTTGAGTGGTGATTTAGCGTCTTTATTAAGGCGCTTTTTTGTGGCTAATTTTTACTATTTACTCTCAGCTTACAAGTGTTCCTGTTTTGCTGCTACAATAGCTACCAGTGCCCTAAAGCATGTTTAATGCAAACAACTATAAAAGCTATCTTGGAGCCATTATGAGTGTGGAAAATCCGTCCAAAACATCAGGTGTTGTTATCGTAGGTGCAGGCCTAGCAGGCTGGCATGTCGTCGATGCTATTCGTAGTAAAGATAAACAGATTCCAATTACTTTAATTACCGCTGATAATGGCGATCGTTATCACAAGCCGATGCTGACCATGGCTATTAGCCAAAATAAACAGCCGGCTGATCTAGTGCGAGCGACTGGTAGTAAAGCTGCAGAGGCTGCTAATATAAAATTGCTCGCCAATACGCAAGTCAGTGATATTGATTCAAGCAGTCAACAGCTACATCTTGTCTCGGCGCTTCGCTCTGATCCTGTATATACTAATTATGCGACGCTTGGCTATGACAAGCTAGTGCTAGCGATGGGCGCGCAGCCGATATTTCCAAAGAGTTTGCCAGAGGATTTGGTCTGGCACGTCAACCATATCGAGCGCTTTGGACAGCTACAAGAAAAGCTAGCGACTGGCAGTCAGCATGTAGCTATCGTTGGCGCGGGAATGGTCGGTACTGAGATCGCTGAAGACTTGCTCAAAGCCGGTCACAAAATTACCTTGATAGATCTCAACGAGGCGCCTCTTGCGCAAATGCTACCAGCAAAAGCAACAGCGCGTATTGCCAAAGCTATCCAGTCGCAAGGTATCGAGTTTTTGGGCGGCTATCAAGTGACTAGTGTCACGCGAAATGAAGATGATACCCTACAAGTGAGTTGTGAACCACTAGCAAGCAAAGAAGAGTCAGCAGCTAAACAACCAGCCACATTGATAGTCGATCACGTGATTGCTAGTGCTGGACTTGTGATCGACAGCAAACTACCTACAGCGGCAGGGGTTGAATTTGATCGCCGTACTGGCATCGTCGTCGATGCGGCAACTTTGCGCGCTAAATCTGCAGAGCTTGATCACGCTACTAATATCATTTATGCCATCGGTGATTGTATGTCGATAGATGGCGTGGCCTGTCGTTATGTCGCGCCGCTGCGAGCGCAGGCGGCAACTATCGCGGACGATATTTTGGGTCATGAGCATGCTGGTTATGATCATAAGCCGCCAATGATTCGTCTAAAAAATAAAGCGATTGCAGTAACAGTAGTTGGCACGCCGCAAGCGACTGGGGATTGGCAAGTAAAAACAGAAACGGACGACGAGCTAGTGATGGAGTTATTCGATGATAATCAACAAGTCACGGCGACAGTCTCCACTAAGCTGCCACCCACTGCTAATGTGTAGAAGCGACTTTTGATAAACCACTAGCTATTACATCCCAAGCAACCGCCAATTATTTATTTTGATAAGTAATTGGCTTTTTTATACTGTTTTTTGTGATTAGTAGCTGCTATAGAAACAATTCATTACTTATATAAGTGAGACATTATGTATCGATATTATTGACAGCATTTCGTTTTAGGCGTTATAGTAATCGCTGTGCTGTAAATGATAGACAAGGAACATAAGTTTGCCTACAACATAGGTACTCTTATGATAGTAATATGAATAAAAAGTAAAACGAAAGGATTCGTTATGACTCAACCTTCCTCCAATACCGCTTTTGATGATATTTTAAATAATATTCCACAAATCAACATGGGCGCGCGCTCAGCTAATGCACCTTTGACACAGAGCTATGATAAGGGGCCCGATGTAGCGCTGATAGAAGCGACTATCGGCGATTTTTTTGACGCTATTGTTGCCAAATACCCTGAACGTGAAGCCCTAGTAGTACGTCATCAAAATATTCACTGGACTTACAAGCAGCTACAACAGCAGGTTAATAAGCTTGCCAGCGCCATTATCGAGATGGGGCTTGAGATCGGCGATCGTATCGGTATCTGGTCGCACAATAATAGCGAGTGGCTACTTATGCAGCTTGCCACAGCTAAAGTCGGCGTCATTTTAGTCAATATCAATCCAGCCTATCGCACCTTTGAGCTGCAATACTCCTTAAATAAGCTTGGCTGCTCGGCACTAGTATTGATGCGTCATTTTAAGAGCAGCGATTATGCGCAAATGATTCGTGAGCTGTGTCCGGAGATTTACCATAAGACTTTTAATCAGCTTGATTTGGTCGAGATACCGACCGTTGAGCGTATTATTTGGATTGATGGGCCTGATGACACTGAGGATGTCAGCTTTATGCAGAAGTTCTCGGATTGGATAGCCGAAGGGGATGCTAATGATCCGCGTGTGACACAGCGTCAAGCGCAGCTCAAAAACACCGATGCTATCAATGTGCAGTTCACTAGCGGTACCACTGGCACCCCAAAAGGCGCAACGCTGAGCCACCGTAATATCCTAAATAACGGCTACTTTATCGGTGAGGCGATGAACCTTACAGAAGAGGATAGGCTGTGTATCCCCGTACCGCTTTATCACTGCTTCGGTATGGTATTAGGTAATCTTGCGATTCTGACACATGGCGGTTGTATCGTTTATCCCAATGATGGTTTTGAGCCATTGACAGTGTTAGAGACGGTAGAAGCGGAGAGATGTACGGCGCTGCATGGGGTGCCGACGATGTTTATCGCTGAGCTGGACCATCCTGATTTTAACAAATTTGATCTATCGAGTCTGCGTACCGGTATTATGGCAGGCTCGAGCTGTCCGATTGAGGTGATGCGCCGAGTCATCGACAAGATGCATATGAGTGAGGTCACCATCGCTTATGGCATGACTGAGACTAGCCCGGTCTCTTGTCAGACCAATAAGCATACCCCGCTTGAAAAGCAAGTCTCCACTGTCGGACTGGTTCAACCGGCGCTTGAGGTCAAAGTTGTCGATACCGAAAGCGGTGAGATTCTACCTATTGGCGAAACAGGCGAGCTACTCACCAAAGGCTATTCAGTGATGAAAGGCTATTGGGGTAGCCGCTTCAAGACTCGCGAGGCTATACAGGATGGCTGGATGCATACCGGCGATCTAGCAACGATGGATGAAGATGGCTACGTGAAGATAGTCGGACGTAGTAAAGACATGGTGATTCGCGGCGGCGAAAATATCTATCCGGTGGAGATTGAAAACTATCTTTATCGCCATCCAAAGATTCGTGACGTACAGATCGTCGGCATTCCTGATGATCGTTATGGTGAGGTGTTAGCAGCTTGGATTATCCCAAAAGAGCAGGGCTGTTTGAGTGAAGAAGAGGTCAAACAGTTCTGTCAAGAGCATATCGCTCACTATAAAATTCCGACTTATTATCGTTTTGTCGCTGAGTATCCGATGACAATTACCGGTAAAATTCAAAAATATAAAATTATTGAGCAAATGAAAGAAGAGTTGGGATTGGCGTAATCTTAAATAGTTATTATTTTAAGATAAATGTTCTTTGTAGGCTAAAGCCACAGCCTAAGCCAACCTATTTAGAGAGTTGCGAGTTAAATATACAAGTATAAAGAAGGAATATCATGAGCGCTGTTATTACCAGTAAATTAAGTCCCAACTCCGCTGAATTTCAGCAAAATAGCGCGGCAATGCAAGCTATCGTTGATGATTTATATCAGCATTTAAATAAAATTGCGCAAGGCGGATCAGAGCGGGCACGAGCTAAGCATTTAGCGCGCGGTAAGCTATTGCCCCGCGAGCGCGTAGAGCGTCTACTTGATGTTGGCACGCCTTTTTTGGAAGTCGCGCCGATGGCAGCTTACAATATGTACGGCGAAGATATTCCAGCGGCGGGAGTAATTGCCGGTATTGGGCGCATTAATGGTATTGAGTGCATGATCGTCTGTAATGATGCGACGGTGAAAGGCGGCACGTACTATCCAATGACGGTCAAAAAGCATCTGCGCGCGCAAGAAATCGCTCAACAAAATCATCTGCCGTGCGTCTATCTCGTTGATTCTGGCGGCGCGAATCTACCCAATCAAGACGAGGTATTCCCGGACAAAGACGACTTCGGGCGTATCTTTTTTAACCAAGCCAATCTAAGCGCAGCGGGCATTCCACAAATCGCGGTAGTGATGGGGAGCTGTACGGCGGGTGGCGCTTATGTGCCGGCGATGAGCGATGAATCTATTATCGTCAAAGATCAAGGGACGATATTCTTAGGGGGCCCGCCGCTGGTCAAAGCGGCGACCGGTGAAGAGGTCAGCGCGGAGGATTTGGGCGGCGGTGATGTGCATACGCGGCTATCAGGGGTGGTTGATTATCTAGCGCAAAACGACACCCATGCGTTATCGATAGCCCGTGATATCGTTGGGCATTTAAATCGCGATGCAAAAGTAATTGCCAATCAAATTACTCCGCGTCCGCCACGTTACGATGACAAAGAATTATACGGCATTATCCCGACGGATAAGCGCAAGCCTTTTGATATTAAAGAGATTATCGCCCGTATCGTTGATGATAGTGCCTTTGATGAATTCAAAGCGCGTTTTGCTAATACCCTTATTTGCGGTTTTGCCCATATCGAAGGTATGCCCGTTGGTATTATTGCCAATAACGGCATCTTGTTTAGTGAGTCGGCGCAAAAAGGCACGCATTTCATTGAGCTATGCTGTAAGCGCAAAATCCCCTTAGTGTTCCTGCAAAACATCACCGGCTTTATGGTCGGGCGCAAGTATGAGAACGAAGGGATTGCTCGTCATGGTGCCAAAATGGTGATGGCGGTTGCCAATGCTAAAGTGCCTAAATTTACCGTGATTGTCGGTGGCTCATTTGGCGCAGGTAACTATGGCATGTGTGGCCGCGCTTACGATCCAAGATTTCTGTGGATGTGGCCGAACGCGCGTATCTCAGTAATGGGCGGTGAGCAAGCGGCGTCGGTACTGGCTACGGTCAAGCGTGATAACTTTGAGCGTAAAGGCGAGTCGTGGAGTCAGGAGGACGAAGAAGCCTTTAAAGCGCCGATTCGTGAGATGTACGAAGAGCAAGGCCATCCTTATTATGCCACCGCACGTCTTTGGGATGACGGCGTCATCGATCCGGCCGATACCCGTCAGGTGTTGGCATTAGGACTCAGCGCCGCTCATAATGCGCCAATTGAAGAGACGACTTTTGGTATATTTAGAATGTGATTGATGTGCTTTGTGTAGGGTAGGTTAGCGAATGCGTAACCTGAAAGCTGTAAAAACGAAGCACTGCTTCGTTAAGCTTGCAAGGAAAATCTTTTGAATAAGATTTTCTATTAGAGTAAAGCAATACGGTGGGTTACGTTTTATCGGCGTTCTCTACGAGAGTCTAAAAAATTAACCTACTCTACAATAATGAATTTAAATAGCTTAAAGTTAGATCAAAAATCAAAATCAGTTAACGAATAAAGAAGTATTCAACTAACTTGAACACAAAGAGCAAAAAATGCAAAACGATATCTTTAAAAATACATCCAACTATAAAAACCTATTAGTAACGGTAGAAAACTACGTCGCAACCGTAACCTTAAATCGTCCAGAGATTCGCAATGCTTTTAACGATGAGATGATTGGCCAATTAACGTCAGTATTTAATGAGTTAGGCGCAGATGAGCAAGTTCGCGTTATTGTACTAGCTGCCGAAGGTAAAGCCTTTTGTGCAGGAGCCGATCTCAATTGGATGCGCGCGATGGCAGATTATGACTATGAAGAAAACCTAGCCGATGCCGATAAACTTGCGCAAATGCTCAAAACCATTTATCAGTGCCCAAAACCTACGGTTGCCGCTATTCAAGGGGATGTTTATGCGGGCGGTATGGGACTCGTCGCGGTGTGTGATATCGCTATTGCAGTGAAAAATGCTAACTTTTGTTTGAGTGAGGTGCGTTTAGGCCTTGCTCCAGCGACTATTAGTCCTTATGTGATCAAAGCATTAGGTGCGCGTGCCTCACAGCGTTATTTTTTAACGGCTGAAGTGTTCGATGCCAAAAAAGCGCGTCAACTTGGCTTTATTCATGAGCGAGTTAACGAGGACGAGTTGCAAGATAGAGTGGCTGCAATATGCGCCAAGATTGTCAATAATAGCCCTGATGCGGTCAAGACGTGCAAGCGACTTTTGCATGATATTGCAGGCGCGACAATAGACGATGAGTTAATCACTGATACGGTAAGACAGATTGCTGATATTCGTTCCTCCCAGCAAGGTAAGGAAGGGGTGCAAGCGTTTTTGCAAAAGCGTAAGCCTGATTGGTTGGCGTAAATTTTACTTAATACGTTCTCTCTAAATTAACTAAATTGATGATAATTCCATCCAACCTTTATGATTACAACTGAAGTTTTTGAAGCGACTGAAAACGACCCTTACACAACTATTTACTATCGAGATAGCAGAGACAAAGCTACTGTGATTGTGGTTTTGGACAAAGACGAAAAACTAGTTTCTAAAGAGATTTCTGAATATGATGATAATGGATATTTGCTAACATCAGTACTTTATGGAAGAAATCATCATACTATATTAGGTTATAGAGAATATGACTACGATGAATTAAACCAAGAGATCGGCTTTTGTGACTATCATGTTATTGATGGAGAAAATAAGTTTTTAGTAAAGACGCGTAGCGTATGGATTGAACGAGATAAATTACTTCATTGTTGTTACTATCTTGAAGACAATAAACCATTTATTTACGAAGTTTTTGAGCACGATGAAGACTGCGGTATGGTGACAATGGGTAGATTTAGTATGCAGGGTAATGAGATCACTTTCGATTCAGATTACTATATTCCCCATTATGCAATTGGAAATGCAAAAGACATCTGATTTAACATTTTTCAATGAAATTATAGATTCTCCAAATTATTCATTAAGTAGTATGTACAAAAACCATTTTGATCTAAATTTTTATAAAAACATGCTAAAAGGACTCCTATGTTCTCCAAAATACTAATCGCCAACCGCGGTGAAATTGCTTGCCGAGTTGCCGCTACTGCCAAGCGCATGGGCGTGCGTACGGTCGCGGTTTACTCAGATGCCGACCGCCATGCCAAGCATGTGGCGGTGTGTGATGAAGCCGTTTATTTGGGTGGCTCTGCGCCAAAGGACAGCTACCTAAAAGGCGATGCTATTATTGCTATTGCTAAGGAGCGCGGCGCTGAGGCAATTCATCCTGGCTACGGGTTTTTGAGTGAGAACGCCGACTTTGCTGAGGCGTGTCAAAAGGCGGGTTTAGTGTTTATTGGACCATCAGCCGATGCTATTCGAGCAATGGGCGGCAAATCTGAATCCAAGCGCTTGATGGAAGCGGCTGGTGTGCCGTTGATTCCAGGCTACCATGGTGACAACCAAGAGGCTGAGTTTTTAAAGGCGCAAGCAGATGCTATTGGCTATCCGGTACTGATTAAAGCCAGTGCGGGCGGCGGCGGTAAAGGTATGCGTATTGTCGAAGATAGCAAAAACTTTAGCGATTTATTAGACTCTTGTCGCCGTGAAGCCATTACTAGTTTTGGTAACGACCAAGTATTGATTGAGAAGTATGCGCTAAAACCGCGTCATATCGAGATCCAAGTGTTCGGCGATAGTCACGGTAATTATGTGCATCTGTTTGAGCGCGACTGCTCAGTACAGCGCCGTCATCAAAAGGTACTAGAAGAAGCGCCTGCGCCTGACGTCGATGAGTCCATGCGTAGCGCGATGGGTAAGGCGGCGATCGATGCCGCGCGCGCGGTCGATTATGTCGGTGCCGGTACGGTCGAGTTTATCGTTGAGCAGCGCGAGGAGGGCATGCATTTTTATTTTATGGAGATGAATACCCGTCTGCAAGTCGAGCATCCTGTGAGTGAAGCGATTACTGGTGTTGATTTGGTAGAGTGGCAATTACGGGTGGCAGCGGGTCAGAAATTACCCAAATCTCAAGAAGACCTAAGGATAAGCGGTCACGCCATTGAAGCGCGCATCTGTGCTGAAAATCCAGATAATGACTTTTTACCGGCGACGGGTACGCTGTTTACTTATCAAAAGCCAAAACATAGCACCTTTGTGGTCGATGATGTGCGCATCGATGACGGCGTGCGTCAAGGCGATGTGATTAGTCCTTTTTATGATTCGATGATTGCCAAGCTTATCGTCCATGCCCCGACACGTACGCAAGCTTTGGCTAAACTCGATCAGGCATTAGCATTGACTCGTATTGTCGGACTACCCAATAACGTGGCTTTTTTGCGCTATGTGATTAATACGAATTCCTTTAGTCAGGCCAATCTCGATACCGCTTTGATTGAGCGTGAAGCCGATGAGCTATTCAATCAGCATCCACTAGAGTTATCGACGTTGGTGACGACGGCTATTGTGCAGCAGTTGGCTCGTGAGAAAAACAGAATTAACATCGATGCTAACGTTAATGACCCTTTTAGTCAGGCATCGGCGTTCCGTGCTTATACCGACTATACGCGTACCTTTAACCTAACTTATAATGAGCAAAATTACCTGGCGCGCATTAGCGATTTGCATAATGCGAGTCATGCCACTAGTCAAAAAGATACAGATAATACCAATCGCTTTTTACTTACTATCGAAGATGATCATGGCACTGAGACTGATATAAAACAGATAGCCGAGACTTTGTATAAAGCTCAGGTCAGCTATCGTAGCGATGATGCTCATAATCATAGTTTATGGCTTGACGGCGCCCGTATAAAAGCGCAAAGCTGGACGCATAACGAGACAGTTTATGTCTTTACTGATACTGGCCGCGATCAGATTAAACTGATTGACTTGATGCTGCATGTAGGCGAAGAGTCTGCCGCAGTCGGTAGCCTAAAATCGCCTATGCCCGGACAAGTTATCGCCTTTAAAGTCGCTGTCGGTGATAAGGTCAAACAAGGCGAGGCGCTTGCAGTCATTGAAGCAATGAAAATCGAGCATACTATTACTGCACCAACGGATGGGGTGGTAGCAGAACTGTTATTTGCAGCGGGCGACTTAGTTGCCGATGGTGATGAGCTACTGCGTATTGATAGCGAGACTAGCGAGGCTTAAGGACAATACTATGAATAACGCTTACCCAAAGCATGTCACTATCGTCGATGTCAGTCCGCGTGATGGTTTACAAAACGAGTCAATGACCGTACCGACTGCTATCAAGCAAGCGCTAATCGAGGATTTAATCGCGGCAGGGGTGAAGAAGTTAGAGGTCACTAGCTTCGTCTCGCCTAAATGGGTGCCACAGATGGGCGATAATAGCGATTTGATGGCAGCACTTGCCCCTAGTAGATCGGATGACGTTATCTATTCAGTGCTCGTGCCCAATATGCGCGGCTTTGACAATGCTGTCATCCATCACCCTGATGAGGTTGTTATTTTCGCCTCAGCGAGCGAAACCTTTAGTCAAAAAAACATCAATTGTAGTATCGATGAAAGCATTGAACGTTTTGCGCCAGTAGCTGCTGCTGCCAAGGCACAAGGTATCAAGGTTCGCGGCGTCATCTCCTGCACAGTTGGCTGTCCTTATGAGGGCGAGATTGACCCCAGCCAAGTCGCTTATGTGACTAGGCGCTTGGTTGAGATTGGCGCTGAGCAGATCGGCATCGCTGATACGATTGGAGTAGGTACGCCTATTAAGGTAAAAAAAGCGCTGCAAGCGGCATTAGACTACATTGATATTGAGTATATCTCAGGGCACTTTCATGATACTTATGGACAGGCGCTGAGCAATACTTTAGCGGCGCTTGAGATGGGAGTGAGCGAATTTGATACTTCAGTTGCGGGGCTAGGCGGTTGTCCTTATGCTAAAGGCGCTACGGGCAATGTCGCCACCGAAGATGTGGTCTACATGCTGCATGGCATGGGGATTGAGACTGGTATTGATTTAGATAAATTAGTCATCGCCGGCGAGCGTATTAGTGAGTTTTTAGGACGTCGTAACGACTCCAATGTCGCGCGGGCTTTGATTAACAAGCGTTCCGCTTAAGTAACCCTATTGTAATTAATATAAATATCTACCGCTGCGTCTAGCTGGGACAAATTTCATTTGCTTACTGTGTAACTTCATCACTCCAGAGGCTTCAAAAAATTTATTCCAGCCATACTATCTTTTTATATAAGTAATCTAATTTTATTAATAGTGTTAAAGATTATAAATAAGGAATTATTATGAGTTTACCCGGTTTAGATTTTCAGCTTGGCGAAGATGTTGATGCTCTGCGCGATGTGGTGGCGCAGTTTGCGGCTAAAGAGATCACCCCGCGCGCAAGCGAGATTGACAGTAGTGATCAGTTCCCAATGGATCTCTGGCAAAAAATGGGCGAGTTAGGCTTGCATGGCATTACTGTCCCTGAGGAATATGGCGGCGCTGATATGGGTTATGTGGCGCATATGGTAGCGATGGAAGAGATTAGCCGCGCCTCAGCTTCTATCGGTCTAAGCTACGGCGCGCACTCAAATCTCTGTGTCAATCAAATTAAGCGTAACGGCTCAGAGGCACAAAAGCAGAAATTTTTACCCAAACTCATCAGCGGTGAGTTCATCGGTGCGTTAGCGATGAGTGAGACGGGCGCGGGTTCTGACGTCACTAGTATGAAGCTCAAAGCCATCGATAAAGGCGATGCTTACGTGCTAAACGGTAGCAAGATGTGGATTACCAATGGCCCAGATGCCGACGTAATGGTGGTGTATGCCAAGACTAATCCTGAGCTTGGCGCGCAAGGGATTACTGCCTTTATTATCGAAAAAGGTATGGAAGGTTTTGGTACCGCACAAAAGCTCGATAAACTCGGTATGCGCGGTAGCCATACCGGTGAGATGACTTTTAATAATGTTACAGTCCCCAAAGAAAACATCTTAGGCGGCTTAAATAATGGCGTGAAAGTGCTAATGAGCGGCCTTGACTATGAGCGCGCGGTATTGGCCGCAGGCCCTATCGGTATTATGCAAGCGGTGATGGATAATGTCGTGCCGTACATTCATGACCGTAAGCAATTCGGTCAAGCTATCGGTGAGTTTCAGCTTATTCAAGGTAAAGTTGCCGATATGTACACGATTTTGCAAGCAGGGCGTAGCTTTTTATACACGGTCGGCAAAAATCTCGATATGCTAGACGCACAAGGCGCTGGTCATAGCCGTCAAGTGCGTAAAGACTGTGCTAGTGTTATCTTGTGGTGCGCGGAAAAAGCCACTTGGATGGCAGGCGAGGGCATTCAGATCTTCGGCGGTAATGGCTATACCAATGAGTATCCACTTGGACGTTTATGGCGCGATGCCAAGCTATATGAGATTGGCGCAGGGACGAGCGAGATTCGCCGGATGCTGATCGGGCGTGAACTCTTTAATGAGACTAAGTAGTTGAAGCTAGAGTGATAATGACGTAGGGTGTGGTTAGCGCAGCGTAACCCGCCATTTGGAGTAAGTGAATATTAACAATGGTGGGTTACGTTTTATTGGCATTCTCTAGGAGAATTTAATAAAACTAACCACACCCTACGATAACTATTATTTTATTATGTGGCTAAACCACTAACTGCTTCTTACTATAATCAAAATATCTAGCCAAGCCGTTAAGCAATAAATCATCACGCAGACGCACCGGACGATTGACATGCTCAGCGATAATATTGGCATCGCCGCCCGTCATGATCAGCTCAAAGTTAGGATGACGATGGGTAATCTCATTGATAGCGCCAACGATAGATAATAAGATACCGCGATGCACCGCGTCTTGCGTGGTCAACCCTTGCGTAATATTATCGAACGTGCCGTTGGAGATAGTAATTTGCTTAGTGCCCGAAAACAGCGATTCGCGCTGCAAGTAGATACTTGGGAAGATATAACCCCCTAAATGCTCAGCATGATCGATCAAATCTATCGTCACCGCCGTACCGCAGCCCACCACACACTGGCGCTTTTTTTTATCTACCGCGCCTAGCATCTGCAACCAACGATCACAGCCTAACTGCTTGGCATCATAGCGGCTGCTCATCAGCGCATGCGCGGCATCGACGTTGACGAACTCGAAGGGGATATTTAGCCGGCTTAAAGTCTCAGCGACTCTAGCGTTAAGCTCGTCACCCAATACCGATGAGATACCAATAAAGTCCGGCGCATAACGCTCAAAGCGATCGGTCAAACCCATAAGCAGCTCAGCCGGCGCTTGCAGATGCTGCTTGGCGTCATAGGTGATCATCTGTCCGATATCATCGGTCAACCAGTATTTGAGTCGAGTATTGCCAAGATCTAACCAGAGCATAGTTCTTCCTTATTGGCCCTTTATCTAGCGCTCGTTAAGCCTCATTTATGACATCAATGCGACCGGTAAAAAGTGCTGAAATATTACCGTTATCTTGCTTTAATTGCAAACAGCCGTTTGTATCGATACCGCAGGCCAACCCTTCGATAACGTGCTCTTTATTATTCAGGTTTTGAGTAATCCGTATTCTTAGATTCTTTAGGGCATCATGCTGCTCAAACTGCTTATTAAATTGCGTCGTTGCGCGCTTATAAAGGTTAGTTTGCAGATTAGACTTTTCGGCCGCTATGTTTTTGAAGCAGTGGATAGCATTTAGCAAAGCTTGACTGATTTGATGGTAAATAAGGGTTAAGCTTGGTAAGGATTGTAGCTTATCATCTTGCAGCGATTCATTGACATCTCGTAGGCTAAGCGCTTGATAGCTCATACCCTCCAAGGTTTGCATGGACAGCTTAGGAGTCGCTGCCACATTTAAACCTACCCCTATTACCACGCCTGTTAGTTTGCCGCCCAATAGTACCGGCTCAATCAAAATGCCCGCTAATTTGCTAAAAGCTATAATATTGTTTTTAGCCAAATCCAGCGTTTTATCTTGCTCTGGCAGCGTATAAAAGCCTAAATCATTCGCCCATTTTACTCCGATAGAAGGTTTGCCTTGCCTCTCTAAGCGCTCATTAAGCGTCTGAATAATAGGCATTTTTGCCAGCTCTAAACCGACGATTAACGATAGCAGACCACTAATAGCCATATCGATTGGATGATAAAGCGATAAGTAAATATTACCAGCCGGCGATTGCCAAGAGCGGGTATGTTGACCACGGCCAGCTGTTTGTGTTTCAGCCGTCAACAGCTGTCTCTCACTAGTAGCTAAAGTATTAGACTGTAGGGCTTCTATCAGCTCACTATTGGTCGATACGCTAGTGATCACATGACGATGATTAAGCTCAGAGAGACTATCAATAGTGGTAGATAAAGGCATAAGGGAAGTCGCTATAGTAGTTAATAAATAAAGGGTCTGCGCCTAAATAAAGAGGTTTATAGAGTATCGAATAAGATAATGATACAAATATTGAAGTACTAAGCGCATGCTATTATAGGCCATTCTTGGCTAGCCTAGTTATTATGAGCTAAAAATGCGCTTGCTAAAAGATAAGCCAAAAAATAGCTAAGACAATGAGCGCAAAATAATAAGGATTTCGATAATGCTATATGTATGGTTTGTGATTGCAGGCGCCTTTGCCGGAGTCTGTGCCGGTTTATTCGGTATTGGCGGCGGCATGATTATCGTGCCTGCGCTAGTTTGGATCTTTACTGCCTATAATTTCTCACCCGAGGTCGTCACTCATTTAGCGGTTGGCACTTCTTTGGCGACCATTATTATTACCTCTATCAGCTCACTCACAGCCCATAATAAGCGCGGCGGTGTGCGTTGGGAGATTTGGCGCGGTATGGCTATCGGCCTAGTCATGGGCAGTGTGGTTGGCGCAGGCATTGCCGATAGGATCGATGGGCAAGCCCTACAAGCCATCATCGGTATTGGCGCGTTATTAGTGGCACTAAAAATGCTGTTTTTCTCCAATAAAGAACAGCTAGGCAAGCCGCTACCGTCCAAAGGCATCCAAGTAGGCGCGGGTACAGGCATTGGCATGGCGTCCTCTATCTTTGGGATTGGCGGCGGTAGTTTGACCGTGCCGTTTTTGAATTGGGCGGGGCTACCGATGAAGCAGGCCGTTGGCACCTCTGCCGCTTGTGGTCTACCCATTGCCGTGGCAGGCGCGCTAGGCTTTGCTTGGTTTGGTCAAGACGTCACTAATCTGCCTGCAGGCACAATAGGTTTCGTGCATATCATAGGTTTTATTTGTATCTCGATAGCGAGCTTTATCACCGCCAAAGTCGGCGCAAAGCTGGCGCATCAATTACCGGCGCTGATGCTAAAACGGGCTTTTGGCGTGCTACTGATATTTGCAGGCGGTCAGTTGTTTTTAGGCGGCATTGGGGTAATTTAGGTTTTGTTTATTAAGCTCTTTATAACTAAATAATATGGTATTTATAATTAGGTGGTGTGTCAAAAAGTATGCTGATTAAAATTTGAACAATTTTTGAAGCCTTGAAAGCCCTATAGAATCAGAGAACTTAGCATAGATTTCTTATTGACTTTTATCGCCAGCATACTTTTTAAAACACCACCTATAATTAAAGGTTTATGATAACATTTTGTATATCTCTATTTAATTAAATCAGGAAGATTAGTCGATTAGATAGAAGATCAGGGAAGATGACCATGCAGCCTATCCGTTATAGGTCGCTATTTAGATGGCAAATTATAGTACAAGGATGCACTACCATGAAGCAAGATGATGATAAAACCGTAAAAAATAGCATTGATAAAAACGCTACGGATAAACAGAGTGCTATCAAAAGTGACGTAAATAACATCAATAATAAAAAAGTTATTCATAATGCTTTTATTGATACCTTACAGAACCCTATCGATACTCCCTCCTCTAGGCCTGCTGTTGACAACCGCTTATCTCAATCACCACCTGATAATAGTCCTCAAGATAAAATAGCCCTCAATAGACGCCGCTTTATTCAGGGCTTTGGTTCTATAGGCGTGGCGGCTGTAGGTGCTAGCAGTCTAGGCTTAGCAGGGTGTAATGATGATAACGATAATACCTTTATTGATGCTGCTATTAGCTTTGATCACGGCGTTGCTAGTGGCGATCCTTTAGCGGATCGTGTGATATTGTGGACAAGGGTAACCCCGCAGAGAGTAGGCTCTTACCAATTTGTAGTTAAGTGGTTTGTAGCTAGTGATTCGCAAATGAATAAGGTAATTAAGCAAGGCGAGGTAACAACGAGTGCTATCAAGGATTATACTGTCAAGGTGGATGTCGAGGGCTTAGAGCCTAATACAGTTTATTACTACCAGTTTGTAGTAGGCAATAAGGCAAGCCGTGTTGGTAAAACTAAGACCTTACCTGTTGGACAAGTCAACCAAGTCAAAATGGCCGTTTTTAGCTGTGCCAACTATTCCGCT
Source organism: Psychrobacter sp. AH5 (assembly GCF_040371085.1). NCBI lineage: Bacteria > Pseudomonadati > Pseudomonadota > Gammaproteobacteria > Moraxellales > Moraxellaceae > Psychrobacter > Psychrobacter sp. AH5. The sequence goes on along the minus strand of NZ_JAMBMT010000001.1, from coordinate 2,241,421 downwards.
GGGTTTTTCCATGTTTATGCTGATGCTGCCAGGCGTAATGATTTAGATGTTCTTATTCATCTAGGAGATTATATTTATGAATATGGCCGCACCACTACTGATGCTCAGGGTAATGTCGTACCCGCTTATGCTTCGGAGGATGCAGCAGCCATTGATCGTGAGGTCATGCCAGAGCAAGAAGCTTTTACGCTCAATAGCTATCGAACTCGTTATGCTCAATATAAGACCGATCCAGATCTGCAAGATTTGCATGCTACCGCACCTATGATTGCGGTATGGGATGATCATGAGCTAGCTAACAATACCTATGAAGATGGCGCTTTAAATCATCAACCTAGCAAAGAGGGTAGCTGGGATAAGCGGAAGCTGGAGGCTGTCACCGCTTATCATGAGTGGATGCCAATACGTACCAATACTAACTCACAAAGTATTATCTACCGTAGCTTTGAGTTTGGTAACTTGATGAGTCTCAATATGCTAGATACCCGCGTCATTGGCCGTGATAAACAGCTCAACTATGTCGATTTTATCAAAAGTAACTCTACCGTTGGCGCTTATATTGATACTGCTGCCTTTATGTCCGCAACGAATGATCCTAGTAGAGAGTTGTTAGGACTTAGTCAGAGCAACTGGCTAGTCAATCAGATGCAACAATCAAATGCTAAATGGCAAATACTTGGTCAACAGATTCTGATGGGGCGTATGGATATACCCGCGCCTGTAATTTTGAATTTGGCTGATCCTAGGCTTGGGCTCGATATCAATGCTTATTTAGCCTTAGTTAATAAAGCTCAAACCGCTCCGCAAACGTTAACCTCTAAAGATATTGCGCTGTTACAGCAGCCTCCTATTCCTTATAACATTGATGCTTGGGATGGCTATGGCTCAGCACGTGAGCGCGTATTAACAACCGCTAAAAGCTTAAATAAGAATTTAGTAGTACTAGCAGGCGACACTCATAATGCTTGGGCGAATAACTTGACTACGAATGACGGCACAGCAGTTGGCGTCGAATTTGCCACTAGCTCGGTCAGCTCTCCAGGCTTTGAAGAGTATATTCCTAATCCCCCAGCACAGGTAAAAGCGGTATTAACTCAGCTAATACCGGGTTTAGAGTATATCAATCCTAGTGACCGTGGTTATATGGCGATCACCGTCACACCTGAGTCTTGTCAGTCCGAATGGATATTTGTTAGTGACATACTCCAACAAACTTATAGTAGTAGAGTAGAACAAACGCTAAAAGTAGTTGCTGGTGAAAATAAGCTAAGTGTCTAGCGGCTAGTTTGATTTCTATGACTGTTAATATATTGTCTCACCACAAAGGCGTTCATCTATTGAAAATAGCTGAGCGCTTGCTTATTTAATTACCTATAACTTTGAATACAAACTTCAAAACCCCCTCCCATTTTCAGGTAGAATAGCCGCCTGTTTTTAGCAAGTTTATCGATATCTCATGCGTCTAAAATCTCTTAAGCTGGCAGGCTTTAAATCTTTTGCCAATGTCACCACTTTTACTTTCCCTCGCGGCATCACTGCTATCGTTGGGCCAAATGGCTGCGGTAAATCGAACGTCATTGATGCTATCCGCTGGGTATTAGGCGAGAGCTCCGCCAAGCAATTGCGTGGCGGCGCGATGAGCGATGTGATCTTTGCGGGCACGCAGAATAAATCCGCCAAAAGTGTGGCGAGCGTTGAGCTAACCTTTGAGCATACGCAAGATGAGCAAACGGGTATTCGCCATGAGTTCAACCTCTATCATGAGCTATCGGTACGTCGGCAAATTAACTTAGAGGGGCGCTCTGATTATTTTATCAATGGCACACGCTGTCGCCGCCGTGATGTGGTCGATGTGTTCTTAGGAACTGGGCTTGGCGCGCGGAGTTACGCGGTGATTGAGCAGGGCATGATTGGGCGTATTGTTGATTCAAGCCCGCTGCAACTGCGGGAGTTTATCGAAGAAGCCGCTGGCGTCTCACGTTATCAGGCAAGGCGGGAGGAGACGCAAAAGAAGCTATCGATGACTGAGGATAATCTAGCTCGCCTGCAGGATATGCAAAGCGAGTTGGTGCGGCAACAAAAGAGCTTAGCGCGTCAAGCCACTAGCGCGCAGCGTTATAATGAGCTAAACGAGAGCCTAGCCGATATCAAGCAGCAACTGGCGATTCAGCAGTTATACCAAGCCAAGCAAACGCAGCAGCAGCATAAGAGTACTTACGAGCAAAGCGCGGCTGAGGTAGCGGCACGGCAAGCTCGCTATGAGCAGCTAAAAGCTAAGCAAGACAAACTAACCGCGCAAATTAACCAAGAGCAGTGGCTCAAAGAAGAATCACAGAGCGTGCATTATCAGCAGCAGCTTGAGCTTCAGCAAGCGCAGCATCAGCTTGACGATATCACTGCCAAACTTACAGCTACCGCACAGCAGCTAGCGACTTTGGAGCAGCAGCGAGAGCAATCTATTGTAGAGATTGAGACGCTAGAAGCAGAGTACGCGAAGCAGCAGATCGAGACAGATAATCTACGTCCAGAGCTTGCTAAGCTCGCGGCAAAACGTCAGACGTATCAAGCCAATGAGCAGCCGCTACAGCAAGCTTGGTCTGAGGCACAAAGTCAGCTGTCGCGCTTGCAAGATAGCGCACGCAATCTAGAACAGCAGCTAGCGATCAACAGCCAAGCGCAAAAACGCCATCAGCTTAACCAAGATAAATTGCTTCGCCGTCAGCAAAGCTGGCAAACACTGTGGCAACAGGCTCAATCTTTTGCTAATAGCAGCGCTAATACTATTATTGACCACTTAGAGCAGCAGCTCCAACAAGTCAGTCGTCAACAAGATAGCGTGGCTGATAGGTTAGCGGACTTGCAGCCGCAAGCGCATACTTTGCAGCAGCGTTTGACTGAGCAGCAAACCGAGCTGACTCAGCAAGAAAAAAATCAGGCGCTATTGGCTGGCGAATACGATGCTCTGCATAAAATACTGCATCCTAAAACTACTGAGAAGCCAACGGCGTCAAGCGCAAAAACTGATAAGGGTTTAGTAGATAGAAAAGCTTTGGTTAGCGAAACGGATAGCGAAACCTTACTACCTACCAGCACTTTGCGTAATCAAATCGAGCTAACTGCGAAAGGGAAGCAGCACGCACCGCTGCTCGATAGCGTGCTAGCGCTGTGGTTAGATAGTCAGGTACTTATCGATAACCAGGCCCAAACCGACTCGGCGCAAGCGTTTACCAGATATCTACCTAGTTTGCTTAATTTTCAACACAGTCAAATGGTGCAATCTAAGCAAAATAAAGCCTCTAGCAATAATCATAGCTTATGGTTACCTGCTAAGGTAGATAATGGCTCAAATCAGGATTGTAGCACCGAGCTACCCGCTGATTTGCAAGCTAAAGTACTGCCGTTATCAGCGCTCATTGCTAAGCCGAGTTTAGCGCTGTGGCAGCAATGCTATTTATATATTGATGATAATAAAGCTAATAGTAAAAAAATTATCGAATTAACTAAAATTATAGAAGTATTACCAGCCTCGGCTTTATTATTAACGATTGATGGTTGGCTGATCAGTACTAAAGGTACGATCCATTTTAAGCAGTTGACTCAGCAAGCAGGCAGTCAGTCTAATAGCCAATTTTTGACGCAGCGCTTACAGCAGCAAGAGCGCTTAGCGCAGCTCGCCAAGTTGCTTGATGATAGCGATGAGCAAATCCATACCTGGCAACAAGCCATAAAAAAAAGCCAAAGCGATTATGACGCGATAAAGATAGACTTAGATGAAAGCCGCGCACAAAACGAGCAGCTCATCCGCGACAGCTATCAGTATCAGCAGCAGCTAGCCACTGAGCAGGCCAAGCTTAAACAACAGCAAGCGGACGCGCAGCGCTTACATAGCGAAAAACTGGCTTTAGAGACTGAACAACAAGAGCTTACGACGGAGCAGCAAGCGCTTACTGCTGAGCGCGAGCAAATTGAAACTGATTTACAAAAACTAATGCCGAAAATTAAAGAGGCCGAACGGCTGCGTCAACAGCTACAGGGTGAGCGTAAGGAGTTGCAACGCCATCGTCAAAGCGCTGAGGAGGCATGGCAAGCATTACAATTGCAGCAGCAAAAAGGTGAGATGCGCCTTGAGCATACGCTAAGCAGTCTTATGCGGGCTAAAAAGCTGCGCGATAGCGCTTTGCAGCACCAGCAATCCTTGCTAGCCAAGCGTGATAGCTATCAGCAGCAGCAGTCCCCACTACAGCAGCAGCTACAGGCTATAACTACCAAGCGTGATACGCAGCAAACCTTATTATCCGAGCGCGAAGAAGGGCTAACGACGCTCAAAGCTGATTATAATACGCAGCAACTAACGCTGGATGCTTTACAAAACGAATTACAGGCTCAGCAAAACAAGCGTGCTGAGCAAGCCACTGCCTTAGCGCTTAGCGAGTCCAAGCTTAGCGATGCTAAACAGAACGTGCAAAAGGCGCTTGATAACTATTATCAGATGCTAGCCAAAAGTAATGAAGAGCCGCCTCAAGCCAAGATAAGTGTCTCAAGTTTGCTCACCGACTTTATCACTCATGAGCGTAAGGTACGTCCTGATAAAATCGCTGAGCTTCAAGATCAGCAAGCCGAACTTCATCAGCGTATCAGTAAGATAGGCGCGGTCAATCTCGCTGCCGTAGCGGAACTGGCTGAGGTCAATGAGCGCTTAGAGCTGCTAGCCCAGCAAGTGGATGATATTGCCGCGAGTATGCAGACTTTGAGCGCGGCTATCGCCTCTATCGATGAGACTACCAAGACGCTATTTATGCAGACCTTGGAGTCAGTCAATATCGAATTATCTAAGCTTTTTGCCAAAGTGTTCGGCGGCGGGCAGGCCAGTCTCACGCTAAATACCGAAGAGCTAGCCGATGATATAGGGGCAAGTAAGTCAGAGCACTGGCGCGCAGGCTTAACCTTGATGGCGCAGCCCAAAGGCAAGCGCAACAGTCGTCTAGCAGTATTGTCAGGCGGCGAGAAAACTCTGACTGCGCTGAGCCTAATTTTTGCGATATTCAAGCAGCATCCAGCGCCCTTTTGTGTGCTTGATGAAGTCGATGCACCGCTTGATGATGCTAACGTCGCCCGTTTTACCAACCTTATTAGGGAGCTGGCTGATGATCTACAGTTTATCTTTATTAGTCATAACAAACTCTCGATGCAGATTGCCGATGAGCTCAAAGGCATTACTATGCCAACGGCTGGCATCTCAACGTTAGTGAGCGTTTCGCTGGAGGAGGCAGAGAAATACATCGAGAGCTGATTTTTGCTAACTGAGGCTATTACCGCAACTATTTAAGATTACGTAACGCGCTTCAACAATTAGTAAACAAACTTGATTATTTAAGGTAAAATTAACAGAGTTATAATTTTTACATATTTTATAGAGTGTCTTTGCTCTATTTGTCCAAAGTATGCTTGGCAGGCTAGCCATAAAGACGTGTCAAACTATTACAGTATGATGACGCTGTATGATAGCCGTGATAGACTATTGCCATTCAAGCTACTGACGCATTTATAACTTTACCTTTAGGGTTATTTTCATCATTGCTCTTACTGTTACTAGGATTTATCTGTCATGACCGCTATCCAGTTTGTATTAATTGCCATTGCTGCTTTGATCGTCTTAGCAGGACTGTATATGGTCATTCGTAGCTTTAAGCGTCGCCAAAACACTGAAGCGGCTGTCGTTAATTATGATAAAAACGGTATTCCTATTATTCCGCGTCATGAGCGTAATGTCGTTGATGAGCCTGATCTTGATGATACCCTCGCAGGCGAGACCACGATTGCTCCTGATAGGGATTATCTAAATGCTGTGGTAGAAGATGAGCCACTGAGCCAAAATCCTACTCAAAACGATCGGCATTTGCCTGAGTATCGTAATGAGACTGCTCATAGTTTTGATAATGAAGGCAATACTGATTATGCGCGCTGGCAAGCTGAGCAGAAGCGGGCGGATGATAATGAGTTTTCAGAGCTAGCCAAAGAGCAGCATAGGGAGGTAGCAGGTGAGCAAGAGTTTGATGCCTTCTCAAGCCTAGTATCTGCTACTGACAGTCTGATGCCAGTGATTGATACTGCCGAGGAGCCAAGCTTCACGGACAACAGCCCAGTGCTTGATCAGCATCTATTGACGCCTATTGATGAGGCGCAAAATGGCCCACTGATTAACGCCAAAGACAATATCAATATTACCATTTTACCGCAGCCCAGCCGAGAGCGCCCAAATGCTATCATTCGCGGCGCTGATTTATTACGTTTAGTAGATAAGTATGGTTTGCGCTTTGGGGCGATGAATATGTTCCATCGCTATGAGCAAAAAGACGGCACAGGTATGCTTTGGTTCAGCATGATGGGTATCACCGAGAGTGGTATCGCGCCCTTTGATCCGCATAGCGTAGCGACCAATACTTATAGCGGTATCGTGCTGTTTTTATCACTGCCGCATCCGCAAGCCGTACGTAGCTTTGATAGCATGATGAGCATCGCTTATATGATGGCAAGCGACTTGGAAGCGGTGATGTTAGACGAAAATAATGAGCCGATTACCCCTGATTATAAGCAGCAGTTGCGTAATCAAGTTCGTGATTATGAAGGCTAACATAGCCAAATAACTCACCGTTTAACGCCATTTTTATCTGATAAAATTGGCGTTTTTTTATGCTAGTGTTTGCTGTAAAGCGCCCCCTAAATTGTTATCATAGTTGCTATTATCAATCGCTAAATAACTAGTATAGATACCGACTATGACTGACGCCAAAAGCACTAATAATCCTAAAAATAACTCAAACACTGATAGCGCTATTATCACAAAAATGCGCTCTTTAATTAAAGCGCTAAAGACTCATAATAACGCTTATTATGTGCTTGATACTCCGCTAATAGAAGATAGCGAGTACGATCAGTTGCGCCTGTCACTCATAGAGCTAGAAGAACAGTATCCCAACCTTATCCAGCCCGATAGTCCCATCAATCAAGTGGGTGATGTACCGCTATCGGCCTTTACTCAAGTCACTCATGATATTCCGATGTTATCGCTTGGCAACGTCTTTGATTATGATGAGTTGCATAACTTTATGCGCCGCGTCAATGACCGCCTTAATGACGCGCAAAAAAACCCAGAGTATGAGATAGAATCAAAACTCGATGGTTTAGCGGTATCCTTAAAATACGAGCACGGTCAATATGTGCAAGCGGTGACGCGCGGTGATGGGCAAACGGGCGAAGATATCACCCAAAACGTCAAAACCATTCGTAATCTGCCGCTGTGGCTAGAGGCTGCTAAAGATATCGAGCTGCTAGAAGTACGCGGTGAAGTGCTGATGCCAAAAGCTGGTTTTGAGCGGCTCAATCGTTTGGCTATTGAGCATGAAGAAAAAACCTTTGCCAATCCGCGTAATGCCGCTGCAGGAAGTTTACGTCAATTAGATCCGGCGGTTGCGGCCAGTCGACCGCTTGCTTTTTATGGCTACTCAGTGAATCAAGGCTTGCCTGAACATATCAACACGCAATCAGCGGCACTCGCTTGGCTTGGTGATATTGGCTTTACGGTCAGCGCGGTGCGAGTGGTCAAAAACCCGCGCGAAGCGCAAGAGTACTATGAGTCAGTGATACAAAAACGCGAAAAGCTACCGTTTGAGATTGATGGTACGGTGATTAAAGTCAATAGCTTGGCTTTGCAGCAGCAACTGGGCTTTTTATCGAGAGAACCGCGCTGGGCCACCGCCTATAAATTCCCTGCCGAAACCGTCATGACGCGCTTAAATGATATCGAATGGCAAGTCGGGCGTACCGGACAGATCACCCCTGTCGGCAAACTAGAACCCGTCAAAGTCGGCGGCGTCACCGTCAGCAACGTCACCTTGCATAACTTTGGTGAGATTCAGCGCTTGGATGTTAGAGCAGGCGATATGGTCAGCGTGCACCGAGCAGGGGATGTCATCCCCAAAGTCACTCGCGTTTGGCTTGATGAGCGTCCAAAAGATTCTCAGCCTGTCGAGCTACCCTCTAATTGTCCGGTTTGCGCATCCCCTGTGGTGCTGCCTGAAGATGAAGCTTTAGCGCGTTGTACTGGCGGGCTATTTTGTCCGGCGCAGCAGACGGAGGCGCTGATTCACTTTGTCTCGCGCCGCGCCATGGATATCGACGGACTTGGCGAGCGCTGGCTCATTAGCTTCTTTGAGCATGGCCTAGTCAAGACGGTTGCCGATATCTATCAGCTGCATAAGCATGTCGATGAGATGATTAGCTTTGAAAAGCTCGGTGAGAAATCAGTACAGAATATCATCGAAGCCATTGAAGCGAGTAAAAAAACTACCTTAGCGCGATTTATCTACGCCCTTGGCATTCGTGGTGTCGGCGAGGGCACTGCGCAGAATTTCGCCCAGCAATTTGGTGATTTAGAGAGCTTGATGGCGGCCGATATGGACGCGCTTATCGCCACCCCTGATGTTGGCACCATCACCGCTGAGCTGACCTATGAGTTCTTCCGCGCTCCGCACAATATCGAAGTTATTGATAGGCTGCGCGCCGCAGGGGTACATTGGGATAAGGTCGAGCAAAAATCGTCGAGCGATTTACCATTAGATGGCCAAACTTGGGTGATTACCGGCGCGCTTACGAGTATGGCAAGGGACGAAGCCAAAGCCAAGTTACAAGCGCTTGGCGCCAAGGTCGTCGGTAGTGTATCCGCTAAAACCACCGCCTTGCTAGCAGGAGAAAAAGCAGGCTCAAAAATGGTGAAGGCGGAGAAGTTGGGCATCAAGGTTGTCGATGAGGATGAGTTTTTGGCAATGTTAGAAGAATCATAACTCTTTAATATGAAAGCGATTTGTAGGGTGGGTGATAGCGTAACTCACCGAATTATAGATATATTGCAAAAGACAAAGCTTTACAAGCCTGGCCTCAGCATCGGATTCTTTAACAGATAGAAATATGCGGTTTGTAGGCTAGCTTTCTTTACTGGTTTAGCTCGGCGCTCGTCCCTCGCGCAAGATAAAAGCATAGTTCTCGCCTTGCGGACGGGCAGAGCAGTTTAATCGGTGCGCGGTGCACACCCTACAAATCAACAATCCTTCTACATTTTAATGATACCGCTTACTACAAAACCTACTCAACACCTTCTTCATGCGGATTAATCACAGTTTCATCCTTTTTACCATCCGGCTTAATGATGATAGGCAACACCAAACCCTTAGCAAAGTCTTCGCTAAATACATATTCATAGCGGCTGGCATTAATATCGGGCTTAGTATGAACAATTAGCTCGACGGTTTCGCCATCGGTTAGCTCGTGCGAGGTATAGCTATTACTGAGCTGATCGAGCACTTTGGATAATGCCTCGTTGCTTGCCATACCGACAGTTAGGTTATGCTGAGAGGTCGCCTTATCTACCTTAAAATAGTCCGCATAGTCCTGCACATTTTGGCTATCGATATCGAAGGGGTAATCGTAGCTAGCCCGTTCAGCCGCTTGCTCGCCGCTAGCTACTTTTGACCAGTCAATATCAGTGGCAAGTGCTGAATCCTCGTTTGTAGCAGCGGTTGTATTCTCAGTGACAGTAGCGCTTTCAGCAATTTTAGCTGAATCATTGGCGGTATCGGTCACGCTGTTATTATCGCAGCCTGATAGTGCTAATAATGCCGTTATGCTTATAGTAGAGACTAGCGTTAACTTTAATAGACCAATTTTCATCGATTTTCCTTATTATTAGCGGTATTTGCTTTTACAGTCATTTGTGAATGTTCAACAGACCCTAGTATTGGCTATTATTTTGACAGCTTTTGCTAAGGTTCACCACTTAATCAACCATAAAAAAACAGCCATCAGTTGATGACTGTTTATTTGGTTAATAAGCTTGCCAGTGCTAGACTTATTATCTACCTATTTTGCAATTGACTTGGTATTCTTTACCATTTGCCCATTTCATAGCTAGCACGCCTTCATCGCCTTTCATGTGCCAAGCGTAGATAACTTCCGGATTTGACTGATTGACATAGCTGGCTGTATCGCCATTAACACCGCCGACTAAGATTACTTCTTGCTGTGACCAATTAAGCTTAGGAGCGATCACGTTGATAGTCGCTTGCTTTTTATTGATAGATTGTTTAGCTAAGATAGTACTATCATCAGTACAAGTATAAGGAGTGGGTGCCATACGATCATAAGCCATATCACTCATGCCAGCTGAAGGAGTAGCGGGCGTGGTTGGCACTGTAGGAGTAGTGGTTGAACAAGCAGCCATCAAAGCGGCGACAGGTAAAACGGCACCTAATTTTGTTAAAGTAGTCATAATGTCTCCAAAATCTGTAGGGTGTGGTTATTAGTGTTATAAGGAAGTTGTGATGCATCAACTGCACAAAGCTATGATAACCAAAGCCAGTATCCATAAATGTTAGAAATTGTTTCATAGTTATTAGTCTCGTTACTTAACCAATAACTAATGTAACCCTTTATTTTAAATAACTAATAAAAATCTGATAAAGATAGAGCTACTATTTTCTGCAGTCAAAAAGCTAAAACGAAAAAACACCCTTTAACCTCAGCTAAAGGGCGTTTATTTCGTTGAGCAAGGCTAAATAGTTACTTAAACTACTAAGCGAGCTATTTCGTCTTACGCGGCGGTAAGCCAGTGTGCTGCGTTTGAAAGTTGCCTTTGCTAACTTTCTTTTTACTAGCATGATTAGCCTGACTATGAGCAGAGCCATTCTTACTAGTGTTCTGACGTTTAATAGAGTCATTACCGACGCGGCTGTTCTTTTTACGTGCCGATTGATAGCTGTCTTGCGCGGCCTCACGACCTTCTAAGCTAGCATTAAAAGGCGGTATGAGGCAGCCTCTATTTTTACCAATTAAGTCGCTACGACCCATATCTTGTAGGGCTTTACGCAGTATCGCCCAGTTCTTTGGATCGTGATAACGTAGAAAGGCTTTGTGCAATTTACGCTGTTTGCCCGATTTGACGATATCCATATCACCACCTTCGCGGCTAACTTTATGCAGCGGATCTTTATGAGTGTGGTACATCGTCGTCGCGGTCGCCATTGGACTGGGGTAAAACGCTTGGACTTGATCAGCGCGATAACCATAGCTTTTGAGCCATAGCGCTAGGTTCATCATATCTTCGTCTTTAGTGCCCGGATGCGCGGCGATGAAATAAGGTATCAGGTACTGCTCTTTGCCTGCTTCCTGACTGTACTGCTCAAACATCGCTTTGAACTTATCGTATGAACCCATACCCGGTTTCATCATTTTTGACAATACCGCTTCTTCTGAGTGCTCAGGGGCAATCTTTAGATAGCCGCCAACATGATGGCTGACCAGCTCTTTGACGTATTCAGGATCTTTTACCGCCAGATCGTAGCGCAGACCTGAGGCAATTAGGATTTTCTTCACCCCTTTAATATCGCGTGCCTTACGATAGAGCTTGGTCAAATTACTATGATCAGTAATTAGGTTTTCACAGACATCAGGATAAACACAAGAAGGTTTACGGCAATTTTTCTCAATATTTTCATCTTTACAGTTGAGACGGTACATATTGGCTGTTGGGCCACCCAAATCAGAGATCACGCCGGTGAAGTTAGGCGCGGTATCGCGAATCGCCTCGACTTCGCGCAGAATAGAGTCCTCTGAGCGATTTTGAATAATACGGCCTTCGTGCTCAGTGATTGAGCAAAAGGTACAACCGCCAAAACAGCCGCGCATGATATTGACGGAGAATTTAATCATATCAAAAGCGGGAATATGAGCATCGCCATAGCTTGGATGCGGCAGGCGGGCGTAGGGTAAGTCAAAGACGTAATCCATCTCTTCGGTAGACAGCGGAATCGGTGGCGGATTGAGCCAAACATCAATCGCGCTAAAGGAGTTACCCGCGCCGCTAGTATGCCGCTGCACTAGCGCCCGCGCGTTGCCAGGATTAGTTTCCAAATGCAAAATTCGGCTAGCATGCGCATAGAGCACCGGATCGGACTTGACATGGTCGTAGTCTGGCAAGCGAATAACCGTCTTTTCGCGTGGCGGCATTTTTAGCTTGTGTTTAAGAGCGGTTTTGGGCTTATATTCTTTATTATCTTGAGTATTCATGCCGCGCATTTGTACCACTTGCGTATCAGTATCGACTTGCTCGGCGTTCAATACCTTATTAGTGACAGGTTCAGCAACGAATCCTGCATATTGCGAGGACATGCCAGTCATTGCCTGACCAACGGGCGAGTCGCTAGGCTTTTCTTGCTCAATCTTGCAGCTATCGACGTCTTCAGTCATCACATAAGGGTTGATGATCGGATCGACACGGCCGACAGTATCGACATCGTTACTCGCCACTTCTATCATATCCGCTTGCCAATGACGACGGCTTGGCGTCAACAGATAAGCCGTACCGCGTAGGCTACTCATTTGCTCAAAGCTATAACCTTTAGAGAGACCATGCACCACATCGACGATAGCGCGTTCAGCGTTACCATAGAGTAAAACATCAGCGCGGCTATCTAATAAGATACTACGGCGCACTTTATCCGACCAATAATCATAATGGGCGATGCGGCGTAAACTGCCTTCGATACCGCCTAAGATAATCGGCACATCAGGATAAGCTTCGCGGCAGCGCTGACTATAGACGATAGCGGCGCGATCCGGACGTTTATTAGCGACATTCCCCGGCGAGTAAGCATCATCGCTACGGATCTTGCGATCGGCAGTATAGCGATTGATCATGCTATCCATGTTGCCGGCAGTGACGCCATAAGCGTAGACAGGCTTGCCAAGCTCCATAAAGGCGTCTTTGCTCTTCCAATCAGGCTGCGCGATGATGCCGACGCGAAAGCCTTGCGATTCTAAAAGACGACCAATAATGGCCATACCGAAGCTGGGATGATCGACATAAGCATCACCCGATATAATAATAACATCGCAGGCATCCCAGCCAAGCGCGTCCATCTCAGCCCGGCTCATAGGCAAATAAGGCGCAGGCTCGTAGCAGCTAGCCCAATGCTTATCGTAATCAAAAAGCGGTTTAGTGCCTTGTTTAAAGGCGGTGCGAGCGATGGTATCGGCAGACATGGGCAGACCTGTATATTTGAGACTAATTAAAAGGCGCTCATTTTAACATGAATTGCGTTCAGGAGGTGAGAAACCATTTTGACAATGGTTCGATAAGTTATTGATAGTGTAGAGTAATCCACTAGAATGGTATGGATTAAATGAGTAGTACTTGAGAGAGCTATAAGCTAAAAATCATCACTATAAAACCAACAGCCATTCTGATATTTGTTTTAAGATAGATCAGGGTCTTTAAATTAGATAAGGAAAGGTAAAATGCTGGCTATGCTTATTTTGGTATTTGTGATGCCAGTGATACTACTTATTCATCTAATAGCTATGGTGTACTGTTATAAAAAGGACTATTTTCGCAGTAAAGCCTTTACTTATAAATATCTGATTATTGCACTGCTAGCGCCTGCTGCTGGTAGTGCTTTGATTACTTTTGAGTATTGGATCAATAGGGAACATGCTGGTATTCATGTTGGCACTTTTTTATCCGTTTTATTTGTCTATGGGTTTTTAGCGCTACTTTTTACTATTCCTTATGTTTTATATCTTACTGCGGTCAGCAAAAACCCTTAAGCAACGCACATTAAGCTAATAAAATTTTAGTACCACTTTTAATAAAGCTCATCACAAACTAGCTGCTAAAGCTACGCACATTATTCTCATGCGTCAGTAAGTTGCGAATAAACTGATGATAATCCTGCATATTTTTGCCATTGACTATCACTATAAAATTCAAAGTTAAAAAAAAGGACGGCTAGTAAAAGTCGTCCTTTTTATAATACATCAAACAACAAGTTTAACCCAAATGCTGCTTAAAGCCGCGCTGCTTATCTCGCTCCCAATCGCGATCTTTAAGGGTTTTGCGTTTATCATGTTGCTTTTTGCCCAAAGCCAAGCCGATTTGGCATTTGACCATTGAGCGCTTCCAGTAGCAAGAGAGCGGCACGCACGCATAGCCTTTTTGATTGACCGCGCCGTAGAGCTTATCAATCTCGCGGCGATTGAGTAGTAGCTTACGGGTGCGCGTGGTGTCAGGACTGACATGGGTTGAGCTTGAGAGTAGCGGCTGAATATGTGCCCCAAACAAAAAAGCTTCGTTATTGCGAAAGATAACGTAAGCTTCCGTGATAGTCATTTTGCCGGCGCGAATAGATTTGACTTCCCAGCCTTGCAACTCAAGCCCCGCCTCAAAAGTCTCTTCAATAAAGTATTCGTGACGTGCTTTTTTATTAGCGCAGATTTGATTATCTGGCTTTTTTGATTTTTTTGACATAATTTCTCCATTAGGACTACAAGTTATAAGTTATTATTTTTAACTTGTCATCCCAGTCTTACTAATCCTCATTCTAACTAGCGGATTTATAAATTAGCTTTTAGTCGTAAAGATGAATGAGTCGAACCTCATATTGTAACAAATCAGTCGCCAAAAAGGGAGATTGCCATTTAGGACAAATGTAGCAGATAAGTATTAAACTAGGTCAAAATTTGCTAGCATACGCATTATCATTAACCACAATATTAGCCTTGCTATGAACCCAGCAACTTCTCCAAACACCTCATCAAAGCTGCATACCAAAATACTTTATCCAGGTACCTTTGACCCTATCACCACCGGCCATGTCGATTTAGTCAAAAGAGCGACAAAATTATTTGACGAGGTAGTGATTGCGGTGGCTTCAGGTCATCATAAAAAGCCATTATTTAGCTTTGAGGAGCGCGTAAGTTTAGTAGAAACCGTCTTTGCAGATCTGCCGCAAGTCTCTGTCGTTGGCTTTGAGGGCTTGCTGGTTGACTTTATGCGCGAGAAAGGGGCGACCGCGGTACTACGCGGCCTACGAGCGATGTCAGATTTTGAATATGAGTTTCAGCTGGCCAATATGAATCGTGAGCTTGATGAAAACTTTGAAGCGGTGTTTTTGACGCCTTCACAGAACTATTCATTTATCTCCTCAACCATGATTCGCGAAATCGCTAAGCTTGGCGGCGATGTCACTAAGTTTGTGCCAGCATGCGTCTCACAAGCTTTTATTGACAAGTTAGCGGTACAAACCAAGTAGTTTTACCGACATAATTTTAACCTGATGGTTTTCTAGACTATGCCATTTAATCTATTAAGGAGCAGCTCATGGCACTACTAATCACTGATGAATGCATCAATTGTGATGTCTGTGAGCCTGCTTGCCCAAACGAAGCTATCTCAGAGGGTGATGATATCTATGTAATTGATCCTGACTTGTGCACCGAATGTGTGGGACACTTTGATGAGCCGCAATGCGTAGTAATCTGTCCGGTCGATTGCATTCCGCACGATCCAGACCATGTCGAGAGCGAGAGTGATTTATTGGCCAAATATAAGCGTATTACTGGTAAATAATCTTTTTCTAAATTAGATAAGAGTAAAGCACCAACCTACGCCAATAATTCTTGTCAGTTGCAAGCAGTGTAGTACTAAAAGATTGGCCTTCTAAAATAATCCTAAAATACATAACCAAGCTAGTGCAAGTTTTGCTATAATACCGCGCTTGGTAGACTAGGCAATCGCCGCTGCATACTGTTTTACAGACTTGCAGGGGAGGAAAGTCCGGGCTACATAGGGCAGCGTGCCAGCTAACGGCTGGGCAGAGTAATCTGACGACCAGTGCAGCAGAGAGCAGACCGCCTTCGATATCTTAGATATCGTCGGTAAGGGTGAAAGGGTGCGGTAAGAGCGCACCGCGTGGGTGGCAACGTCTCACGGCAGGGTAAACTCCACGCGTAGCAAGACCAAATAGGCATCGATATGGCGCGGCCCGCGTTCGATGCGGGTAGGTTGCTTGAGCGTATTAGCGATGATACGCCTAGAGGAATGATTGTCCACGACAGAACCCGGCTTATCGGTCTACCAAACCTTTTTTATTGTAGTGTCAGTTTTATCATTAGTACCAAAATTCTTGACCAATTATTTAAATAAAAACTCATGTTTTTTGCAAAAGTTTTGGTTTAGGGGTTGACGATAGGCCTTGGTATCGGTATTATACCGAGCCTTAAATGGCGATGTAGCTCAGCTGGTTAGAGCGCACGACTCATAATCGTGAGGTCAAGAGTTCAAGTCTCTTCATCGCCACCATTTATACGAAAGCGGTTCGACTTATTTGAATAGCTTTAAAAAAGCCAATCCTTTGCGATTGGTTTTTTTTTGCCTGTTCATTTTCTCTGCCAGCTCTTTAATCGAACACTATTTTTGTGGCGATTGAGGCGCTATTAATGCTGTTCAAGATGAGTAATTGAGTCAGAGGATAGGATTAGCACTAATAAATCAATCGCTTGCCAACGAAATCGCCTTACTTTATAGCCAAAAACTGCTAGAATACGCAGACATGCTGATCTCTAGTATGGAGCCTATAGCGCGACTTATATCATCACTTATTATGGTATAAGTGACTGTACTATAAATGGTTATACCATAAATGACTATCGCTCCGTTGCTAGCTGTGTCTTTTAAACCGTGTCTTTTTAGATAAAGTATAAAGACAGGCATGACTAATCATTGTTTTAATTACCATACTCTATCACCTCTTATTTAGTAGGCGCTTTGTGACTGCATTAGCCAATATTCGTAATTTTTCTATTATTGCCCATATCGATCATGGTAAGTCGACCCTTGCCGATCGTTTTATCCAGATGTGCGGCGCGCTGCAAGATCGTGAGATGCAGGCGCAAGTGCTTGATTCCATGGATATCGAGCGTGAGCGCGGTATCACTATCAAGGCGCAATCGGTTACCTTGTTTTATGATCATCCAAATGGTGAGCGTTATCAGCTTAACTTTATCGATACTCCCGGCCACGTCGATTTCTCTTATGAGGTTTCGCGCTCATTAGCCGCTTGTGAAGGGGCGCTGCTGGTCGTTGATGCCGCGCAAGGCGTTGAAGCGCAGTCCGTAGCCAACTGTTATACCGCTGTTGATTTGGGCTTAGAAGTGATGGCTGTGCTCAATAAAATCGACTTGCCACAAGTTGAGCCTGAGCGCGTGATTCAAGAGATTGAAGATATCATCGGTATCGATGCCGTTGATGCGCCGCGCGTGTCTGCTAAGTCAGGCTTGGGAGTAGATAAATTATTAGAAGCGCTAGTGGAGTTTATTCCGCCGCCTACTGGTGATCGTGAAGCGCCACTACAGGCGTTGATTATTGACTCATGGTTTGATAGCTATTTGGGCGTAGTGTCATTAGTGCGCGTGCGTGAAGGGACGGTAAAAAAAGGTGATAAGATTTATATCAAATCCACTCAAGAGTCGCATCCGGTCAGCTCAATTGGGGTATTTACGCCCAAACCTTTAGACACGGGTATCTTGGAGGCGGGTGAAGTTGGCTTTATCATCGCTGGTATCAAAGACATTGCCGGTGCTCCAGTAGGCGATACCATTACGCTGGCCAAAACGCCAGATGTTGACCGTATTCCAGGTTTTAAGCAAATCACCCCACAGGTCTATTCAGGTATGTTCCCTGTTGATGCCAATGATTTTGAGAAGTTTCGTGAGGCTTTGCAAAAACTACAAATCAATGATGCCTCGCTATTTTTTGAGCCGGATACGTCTGACGCGCTAGGTTTTGGTTTTCGCTGTGGCTTTTTGGGCATGCTACACATGGAGATTATCCAAGAGCGTTTAGAGCGCGAATATGACTTGGATCTAATCACTACTGCGCCCTCGGTTATCTATGAGATTGAAAAGAAAAACGGCGATATTATTTATGTCGATAACCCCTCGCGCTTACCTGAGCCTAATAATATTGAAGAATTCCGTGAGCCGATTGCCCGCTGTCAGATTTTAGTGCCGCAAGAGTATCTAGGTAATGTCATGACGCTATGTATTGAGCGCCGCGGCGTACAGGTCGATATGCGTTTTATGGGTCGTCAAGTACAGCTGATCTTTGATATTCCGATGGGCGAGGTGGTGATGGACTTTTTTGATCGCCTAAAGTCAGTGTCTCGCGGTTTTGCCTCATTGGACTATAATTTTGAGCGTTATCAAGTCGATAAATTAGTCAAAGTCGATGTCCTTATCAATGGCGATAAAGTGGATGCCCTAGCGATGATTGTCCATCAGGATCAAGCACGTTTTCGTGGTAATCAGCTAGTGACAAAGATGAAAGAGCTAATCCCGCGCCAGATGTTCGATGTCGCTATTCAAGCGGCTATTGGTAGTCAGATTATTGGTCGTAGTACCGTCAAAGCCATGCGTAAAGACGTACTAGCGAAATGTTATGGCGGTGATGTCTCACGTAAGAAAAAACTACTCTCCAAGCAAAAGGCGGGTAAAAAACGCATGAAGCAAGTCGGTAACGTGGAGATTCCACAAGAGGCCTTCTTAGCTGTTTTACAGGTGGATAGTTAATAAGCTTACAAACCTAAAATTAAGTTATTAACATTTATACCGCTATTAGATAACGAAGGTTGTTTTCTAGCGGTATAAAAATTTAGTCATTTTTATTTTGATAGTTGAAGGGCACGTTGATGGATTTTGATTTTAATTTAATTTTAGTGCCGTTGACCCTAGGTTTAGGATTTATTTGGCTATTAGATAAACTGACTCTCAAGCAGCGTAAAACGCGGGGCCGCGGTCAAGAGAGTTTACTTGTACGCTGGGCTTATGATTTTTTCCCCGTATTGGCGGTGGTGTTGGTAGTGCGCTCATTTTTGATAGAGCCTTTTAATATTCCATCCTCTTCGATGGTGCCGACGCTATATACTGGCGATTTTATTGCCGTTAATAAATATGCTTATGGCGTCCGCTTGCCCTTAACTTATAATAAAGTCATCGATACTGGCCATCCTGAACATGGCGATGTAGCAGTGTTTCGCTATCCTGAGAATCCTAGTGTTCATTACATTAAGCGCGTTATTGGCTTGCCAGGTGATACCGTCAGCTATGATAATGGCACGCTTGCTATAAATGGGGTAGCTATCCAGACTGAGGCGGTCGACTATGCAGCCAATCCTGAATTGACTTCACAGCTCTACTCAGCCGGTCAAGTGGCTCCGGGTCAGAGTCTATCTGAAACTGAAGCGATACAAATGGGCCAGTTAGAAGAAAACCAAGCTCAGTATTTTAAAGAAACGCAAGGCGATCATGAGCATTTAGTACGCTATTTGGCAGGTATGAATAGTTCACAATACGCGCCATTCTTGCAGCAACAAGCTCCAGAGGTAGTAAGCTCAGAGGGCAATCAGTGGCGTATTACCGTCCCTGACGATAACTACTTTGTGATGGGCGACAATCGTGATCGTAGCTTAGATGGCCGCTTTTGGGGTTTTGTTCCTGATGAGAACTTAGCAGGTAAAGCGGTCTATATTTGGATGCATAAACCGCCTGGCCTTAGTATGCCAACTTTTGCGCGTAATGGCTCGATTGATTAACGTTAGCAGTTGTAGTGTTAAACTATTGTGCTAATATCGATAGTAGCCGTACCCTAATTATCTCTTAAAGCATTGGCCAACTTATCTATTAATTAATGATAACAGCTGTCTTAGGAAGCTTCAGGATGAATCAAAGCAGTTTATCTTCACAGCGCGGTGCTAGTGTCACTAGTATCATTTTGATATTGATTATCATAGTCGTGGCCGGTAAGTTGGCTATTGCCATTGTGCCTGCGCAAGTAGGGGATTATCAGTTGACTAAGTTACTAGCGGATCAATTAAAAGAGGCTAATACTAATAACGAGACTACTGGTCAGTTCCTTGAACGTGTCAATCGGCAACTGAGCATCAATGCTTACTATAATACAAACGCCGAAGATATTTTTACTTTTACTAATAAAAAACCTGGCCAACTGGCTATTTATAAGAACTACCAAGAAACTAATAACTTATTTGCAAATGTTGATATTGTTAATCGCTTCGAAGGCGATATTGATCCCGCTTCAGCAGAGTAACTAACAAACCTTCAAAGATTAGCTACGAGCTGCTAACTCAATGACCTTAAAGGATAGCCAAAAGCCACGCATGAAATCGAATCCGCAGCATAAACAGTCACCTGCTAGTAATAAACAAAGTACTTCTACGGAGTCTTTAATAATAAGCTCAAGCTTTACTCAGCATTTAGAAGTACTGACACGCAAGTTAGGTTATGTGTTTAAGGACTTAAGCTTACCCAAGCTGGCTTTGACTCACCGCTCTTTTGATAGCAAGACAAATTATGAGCGTTTAGAGTTTTTAGGCGACGCTTTACTAGGTATGATTGTCGGCGAAGCTCTATACCATCGTTATCCTACGCAAAATGAGGGCCGTTTGACACGTATGCGCGCGACCTTAGTACGTCAAGAGTCGCTAGTCACCATAGCACAAAACCTTGAGCTATCTAATCATCTAATTTTGGGCGTGGGTGAGCGTAAAGGTGGAGGCCGTAACCGAGCTTCTATTTTGGCGGATGCCGTAGAATCACTGATAGGAGCGATATATCTTGATAGCCAAGATATCAATATCACTCGCCGCTGTGTGCTGTCATGGTATGGTGAATTGATCGAAAATGTTAATGAACAAAAAGTACTCAAAGATGCCAAAAGTCGTTTACAAGAATGGCTACAATCTAAGCAATTTGATCTACCCATTTATGAGTTAATGGAAACTCAAGGCAATGCTCCGCACCAGATATTTGTGGTTCGTTGTCAGGTAAATATCGATCATTGTGCCGATGTTGTTGAATCCGGCGAAAGTCGCCGTATTGCTGAACAAAAAGCGGCTGAGCTGATGATTAACCAGCTACATAAACTACCAGCAGCCATAAAAAAAGCTCCCTAACAGCAGTGCTACTCCTATAAAAACTCTCATTTTAACTACAAAGATAAAGCCAATCATATGACCGAAAATACTGAAAACCAGCAGAATCAAGAAGAGCAGCTAACTGATAGCCATAGAACAATAGGCGCTTCATTAACGACTGTACAAGCAGCAGACGATAGTGAAGCTGATGCAGTCAATGACAATGCTGATAATGACGAAGCTATCGATAGCTTTTTTTCTACTAGTAATAGCTACGAGAGAGTTAGCGATTTTAAAGCAGGTTATGTCGCTATTGTTGGGCGTCCAAACGTCGGTAAGTCAACACTGATGAACCATCTTTTAGGTCAAAAACTCTCCATTACTTCACGTAAACCGCAAACCACCCGCCATCGTATTCATGGTATTTTGAGCACTAATGAGATGCAGGCCGTGTTTGTTGACACTCCTGGTATTCATCACAATGAAGTGCGCGCTATTAATGAGCGGATGAATAAAGCGGCATTATCCGCTCTAGTAGACGTTGATTTAGTATTGTTTGTGGTGGATTCCGATCAGTGGCGTGACGATGATCTCTTGACTTTGCAAAAGCTTGGAGAGACCGATCTAACGGTAGTGCTTATTATCAATAAAGCCGATACTCTTAAAGACAAAGGCGTTCTCTTACCTTTGATTGAAACTTTTAACGATAGTTTTGATTTTGCTGATATTGTGCCAGTTTCTGCCTTAAAAAATCAAAACTTGGATCGCTTGCAAGCAGTGATTGCCTCACATCTGCCAGTAGCTGATCCTATCTATGATACCGAGCAAATAACTGATCGCTCAGAGCGCTTTTTGGCTAGTGAAATCATCCGCGAAAAAATAATGCGTAGCGCTGGTGATGAGGTTCCTTACGATTTAACCGTCCAAATTGATGAATTCAAAGATGAAGCGGCGCATAAAGATCCTAAAACAGGTCGCCCACGCAAGGCTATGACCTTTATTGATGCGACTATCTTTGTTGAACGTAGCGGTCAAAAAGCTATCGTCATTGGTGAGAAAGGTCAACGTATCAAGCAAGTTGGGATGGATGCTCGTAAGGATATGGAGCTGCTTTTTGGTAAAAAAGTTATGTTAACGCTTTGGGTTAAGGTCAAAAAAGGCTGGTCTGATGACGAGCGCGCCTTGAGCAGTCTAGGTTACTAATAGCACTGGCCCTGTTAATTGTAGAGTGATAAACGCTGAGGTAATAATAGATGCGTAATGAGCCATTAGTAGGTTATTTATTACATCAGCGCTCTTATCAAGAAAAGCGCGCTATCTATTATCTGTTCTCTGAGCAGCACGGCGTCGTTCATGGTATCGGCAAAAAAGGCGCGCCACTATTTGAACCTCTACAGCTTTTTGCTACCGGTAAGCGTGATCTAAAAACTTTTACCCAAATGACTATCATTCCGTTCGAGCGCCCTATAAGAGACAACCAAGCGCTTGAGCAAACAGACAAGACAGATAAACAAGTTACTAACGCCTCCTCTGATTATTTAGCTAATCAAACTAATCATCTTCCAGAATCTAGTACTACTCAGCGCTACGGCCAAATTCGTGGTCAACAGCAGTATGCCGCTTTATATCTTAATGAGATATTATGGAAGCTATTACCTACCGAAGACCCTATGCCAGTATTATGGCAATACTATCAAAATAGCCTAAATCTACTCAAGCAATCGCTGAGCGCAGAAGAGCTACGCTTGTGCTTACGCCAGTTTGAGCAGCAGTTATTTAAAGAGCTAGGGTTTGCTTTGAGCTTGACAGAAGATAGTAGCTTAGAGGCGATTGATGCTGAAAGCACTTATCGATTTTTAGCAGATACTGGTTTTATGCCAGTGATAGCAGAAGCTCCTACAGAATCAGCTCCTACATCGAGCCTATTTAGGGGTGAAGAGATACTAGCAATGGCTAAGCTTGGTATTACCGCCGCTACTATTAACTCATGGTCGCGTCTAAATCGTCAGCTTATCGATCAATTACTCGATTATCAGCCGCTACAGAGTCGCTTATTATGGCAGCAGCAACAACGTTACCAATAAAACCGTTACACAAAACAATAAGCATCATTTAAGACTAGTCATCCTTAGATAAAACTAGCAGCCCGTAGGATGCGCTTGACTAGGTTTGTATTTGACGATACCCACTTGATTAAAAGAGATTTGATACATACTTTGATTGTAGCTAGAAGTGGGACAATATTTTATATGACCAAAAAACCCACGAGGCTTACCGCTATCTCCCCAAAACTTTATATAGTGCCGATTGCCAGCGCGAAGCTGTAGCCGCGAGTACCTAGGAGCGAGTCGCTGTTTATCCAATAACTCATCGACATTTTCATCAAAGTTTTTATTATCGTTAATATCAAAAAACAACAGTATCGCTTTATCATTATTTTTATTACAACGACCTTGCAAGTCTGCCAAACAAACAATTAGATTTTGGCGTCTAATATAGCTCTCGGCTTTTGCAGTAGCTATCGCTGTGGTTAGAGCATATCTAATACGCTTAGCCTCCATTCTAGTCAGCTGTTTTATAATGGGCGGCGTAGCAATGACAGCGATGATAGCTAGTACGCAAACAGTGACTATTAGCTCAGGTAAAGTGAATCCGCGACTGGTTTTACTAAGCGAGTTATTGGACTTTTTATTAATACTAAAAGCTTTAAGCATTAATGCTAAAAACAGCGGAGAATAAGTCAGCCAACGTTTTTTGAGCGCTTGTAAGTAACGCAGAATGTTGCCAAATCTATAAACTCTTAAGGATATAGCTTTATAAAACCTTATTAGCTGATTAAAAATGACATTGCCAGTAAGATGGCTTATAAGATCTTTATTAACAAAGCTACTTGTTGAAATTCTGTTGAATATTGACATGAGCTAAAACCACCTATAGTTTAATTGACAATTAAATGCATATGGTTGGTTATATAAAGCAAACAAGCGATAGTAAGCGTGAGATAGTGAGATTCAATCAGTTTAAGACAGTGGTTTAGCTTAATAGCTAACTAGCTGTGGTAGTAGAAAAATGTCTACTAATATATATAAACAGAATTTATCCCAACTGTCAAAGAGTGATTTAATTAGTGAATACAGAGTTTTATCGATAGAGAAATCACAAAGGTTGTACTAAAATATAAAGATACAACAAACAAAGAAATTGATATTCTTTGGGTAGGTTTAGTAACTATAAGCCTGTATTTAAAAACAAAAAGACCAATATTGTGGCAGTTAGTATCTGTGAAGGGGTTGCAATTTGTTTTAGTTATCCTATTATCATGTAATAATGTGTAGCTGCTTGACAAAAAAAGTTGTAAACTTAATTAATAATCGATAAGCTACTCCCTAATTACTTTTGTTGTATAATCACAAGTTCGTGATAAATATGTTTTTAACGTATCTTAGGAAGCAGTGTTACTTAATGTATCACTTAAATTACCTTTTGGAGGAAGTCCATGAAACTGAATAAAATAGCTTTGGCTCTGTTTGCTGTAACAGCAGCCCCACTAGCCGCTAACGCTGGTGTTACTATCAGCCCGTTACTACTAGGTTATCATTACAGCGAAGGCGCTGATGGAGATCAGGCCGAAGTCTTCAACGTTGGCAAGAATATAACTCCTGGTACTGGTGACTTAGCTGCTACCAATGGTGTTTACAAAGAAGACGGCTTATATACTGGTGCAGCTTTAGGTATTGAACTAACTCCTTCTACTCAGTTTCAAGTAGAGTATGGTGTTTCTAATACTGATGGTGTGAACGATAACTCTAATGCTACTTTTGATGTTGAACAAGAGATGATCTCTGGTAACTTCTTAATTGGTTTTGAAGAGTTCACAGGCTATACTGAAAATGCCTTCAAACCATATATGTTAATCGGTGCTGGTCAATCCAAGATTAAAGTAGAAAACCAAGCTGCATACACTACTGACCCTGGTCAAACTATTCAAAACGGTCAGAGCGGTTTAATCCCTGCAGGAACCAAAGTAGCTAATTCTAAAGATACTATAGGTAATCTAGGTCTAGGTGCTATGTACCGTATCAATGACGCACTAAGTCTACGTGGTGAAGCTCGTGCTATCCATAACTTCGATAACAACTGGTGGGAAGGCATGGCCTTAGCTGGTTTAGAAGTCGTACTAGGTGGTCACTTGAAGCCTACCGTAGCAGTACCACCAGTAGTAGAGCCTGATGTATATGTGCCACCAGTAGTCGTAATCGAAGAAGATGTTGACTCTGACGGTGATGGCGTTGTCGATAGACTTGATGCTTGCCCAGGTACCCCAATGAACGTGGTAGTTGACGAGCGCGGTTGCCCAGTAGACGTTGATGTTATCGATGAGCTAAAAATGGAGCTACGTGTGTTCTTTGATAACGACAAATCTGTTATTAAATCACAGTACCAGCCTGAAATTGCTAAAGTAGCTGAGAAGATGCGCGAGTATCCTAACTCAACAGCTCGCATCGAAGGTCATGCTTCAAAAACTGGCCCATCTGCACGTTATAACCAACGTTTATCAGAAGCTCGTGCTGTGGCGGTTAAATCTATGTTGACTAACGAATTTGGCGTTGCTCCAAACCGTCTATCAACAGTAGGTTATGGTTATGACCAACCTATCGCTCCAAACGACACTGAAGAAGGTCGTGCTATGAACCGTCGCGTTTATGCCATCATCACTGGTGACAAAACGATGACTGTTGAACAAACTAAAGATATGGTTATCCAGTAAGTCGTAGCTTATTGTTTAACGATTGAGTTATAGTACAAAAGAGCCGCCCTAATGGGTGGCTTTTTTTATAGCTTAAAAAAAGCAATGATATAAATAACTTATTGCAAAAAAGTGTTTGTAATAATGTTATACTAGCCGCCCAAACATTTTGCAAATTGACAAACCTTACTTTATCGTCGAAATTTAGCCGATAAAGTGGTCATTGCTAGTCTTTTACGTAGTACGACTTACGTTAATAAATGCTCCATTGCCCTGAATATATTATTCAAAGCTCTAAGGTAGTAATTATCACGTTCATGCCTCTTATTTAGTTGTTATTTATCTGATAACTATCTGATAACTTCGTAAACCTTTTGCTAAATTGGGAATAAATTTATCCAGCAGTACAGACGGCTACTGCATCTCATTAAGACAAAACGAGCATTTTATATGGCGAACGATATTAAACATTTACGTAATATTGCAATCATTGCCCACGTTGACCACGGCAAAACTACCTTAGTTGATAAATTATTACATCAATCAGGTACTTTTGGTGATCGTGCTAATATTGCTGAACGCGCAATGGACTCAGGTGATATTGAGCAAGAACGTGGTATCACTATTTTGGCTAAAAATACCGCTATCAGATGGACAGACAAATCAGATGATACCGAATACCGTATTAATATTGTCGATACCCCAGGTCACGCCGATTTTGGTGGTGAAGTTGAGCGGGTTATGTCAATGGTTGACTGCGTGTTATTGGTCGTTGATGCGGTTGATGGTCCGATGCCGCAAACTCGTTTTGTAACACAAAAAGCATTCGAGCAAGGTTTGAAGCCTATCGTAGTTATCAATAAAATCGATCGTCCTGGCGCTCGTCCTGATTGGGTTATGGATCAGATCTTTGATCTATTTGACAATCTTGGTGCAACCGATGAGCAGTTAGATTTTCCTATTGTTTATGCCTCAGCGCTAAATGGTATTGCCGGTCTTGAAGCGGATAACTTAGCTGAGGATATGACTCCGCTATTTAAAACCATCGTTGATGTAGTACAGCCCCCACAAGTCGATGCCGATGCGCCTTTTCGTATGCAAATCTCAAGCCTTGACTATAATAGCTTCGTAGGGGTTATTGGTATCGGCCGTATTCAGCGCGGTAAAGTTAAAACCAATACGCAAGTGACTGTTATCGATAAAAATGGCAACACTCGTAACGGCCGTATTTTGAAGATTATGGGCTATCATGGTCTTGATCGTATTGAAGTAGAAGACGCGCAAGCCGGTGATATTATCTGTATTACTGGTATTGATGCGTTAAATATCTCTGATACGATTTGTGATCCTAGCCATGTCGAAGCTTTACCGCCATTAACGGTTGATGAGCCTACTGTTTCGATGAACTTTCAGGTGAATAACTCACCATTTGCTGGCCGCGAAGGTAAGTTTGTCACCTCGCGTAATATTCGTGAGCGTCTAGAGCGTGAGCTGATTCATAACGTGGCACTGCGCGTTGAAGATACTGAGTCTCCTGACAAGTTCAAAGTATCAGGTCGCGGCGAGCTGCATCTGTCAGTACTGATTGAAAATATGCGCCGTGAAGGTTTTGAGCTTGGAGTCTCAGGCCCAGAGGTTATCGTCAAAGAAGTCGATGGTAAACTACAAGAGCCGTATGAAAATGTGGTTTTTGATATCGAAGAAGAGCATCAAGGCGCTATCATGGAACAAGTTGGCTTACGTAAAGGTGAGATGACTAACATGGAGCTCGATGGTAAAGGTCGTATGCGTATCGAAGCGACTGTACCAGCTCGTGGTCTGATTGGTTTCCGCTCTGAGTTCTTAACTCTGACCTCAGGTACGGGTATCATGACCTCAAGCTTCTCACATTATGGTCCACAAAAGATTGGTGATGTCGGTGGCCGCTCTAACGGTGTGTTAGTTTCTATGGCAAAAGGTGTTTGCTTAGGTTTTGCCTTATTTAACCTACAAAAACGCGGTAAGCTATTTGCTGAGCCACAGCTAGAAGTTTATGAAGGTATGATCGTTGGTCTAAACTCTCGTAATGATGACATGGCGGTGAACCCAACGACGGCTAAGCAGCTAACTAACGTTCGTGCTAGTGGTACGGATGAAGCGTTGACTTTGACGCCGGCTATTAAGTTTACCCTTGAGCAAGCGCTTGAGTTCATTCAAGATGATGAGTTAGTGGAAGTAACGCCAAAAGCTATTCGTCTGCGTAAGCGTTATTTGACTGAAAGTGAGCGTAAGCGTCATGGTCGTAAGAAAGGCGCTTAATTGTTAATTTGATTGAATAATTATTGCCATAAAAAAGGCTAACGCTAGGTTAGCCTTTTTGCTGTCTGAAATTGAATAATAAATAGTTATAAGCCCGTTAATAATGAAACTATTATAATCTGCTGTTTTATGGCGTTACTATCACATAATCATCAGTATTGATCAAAATCTCTGAGGGCTGATCTACTACGATGCGGATAGTATTATCACTAACCGCTTGCGACTTATAATAGTTGTCTTCAGCAACCGTACACCCTAAACAGCGACTCATAGCATCCCAAGGCTCGACAAAAAGTTTTTGTTGCGACTGATCAGCATTGCCGCCAATTAGTGCAAAGGGTAAGCTAACGAGATACGCTGCTGTACCCGTGACAGCTGCTACTAACTGCAACGGCTTACCTACTACCGTATCGACAACCATGGTCTCATAAGAAGGACCAAAGTCTGTCTCATCAATCTCTATCGCAGCTGTTGCAGGACTAATAGTTATCATCGCAATACTGATACTGACGATTGCTGTTAGCAGTTTGGACTTAATAACGCGCTCGAAACGGGCTTTGACAGTCATGACGACATCCTAAAACGGGTAGGGAGATATGATAAATATAATTACTATTAAACCAAGATGTTGAGCGATAAGCAATATAAATTAACAAGCTAAAACCATGAGCTAAAACATTTATAGAGGTTGGCAATTAGGACAAAAAACACTAGCCCGTCCGTTTAGCTTGATATTATCTAAAGGGGTAGCACAAGAAGGGCAGTCCTCGCCTTGTCTGCCATAGACATTGAGCGTTTGCTGGAAGTAACCAGTCTGTCCGCTAGCGACGGTAAAGTCGCGCAAGGTCGAGCCGCCAAGAGTAATAGATCTCTCTAAAGTGGCTTTTATATGCTCTACTAACGTCGCTATCTGCTGATAAGATAAGCTATTGGCAGGAGTAGCAGGATGAATAGCGGATAAATACAAGCTCTCAGCAGCGTAGATATTACCGACGCCAACTACTACTTGCTGCTCCATAATCACGGATTTGATAGGGCGAGCGATAGGCTTCTTGTTGACGTTTGCATTATTATCATGACTAAGGCGCTGAATAAAATGATATAAGTAATCAGCATCAAACTCGGTGGATAAAGGCTCTAGTCCTAAATGATCTAATAGCTTACTTTTGTAATCATCGTACCAAAGTACTGCGCCAAAGCGTCTTGGATCATGATAATGCAGTTGAGTATAGTCGCCGCCATCACGACTAAATGTCAGTATTAAATGATCATGCTTGCGTTTGTCTGTACCATATGGATGCTGCTGTAAGCTCCCTGACATGCCTAAATGTATAATGAGCTGTCGTAATTTGGGGTTATTACTAGCGCCGTCTTTCGTAGGAGCAGATACCTTTGATGTAGGTAAAAAGCTTAAAATTAAATACTTAGCTCGGCGCTCAACCTTTTTAAGAGAGTAGCCTACTAAAGAGCTTAAGTCATCAGGCATCAGCCAACGTAGTTTGGGCTGAAACACCTCTACAGCGGTTATCGTCTGATTAAGTAAAGGCGCAAGGCTGGATTTGGTGGTTTCGACTTCAGGTAATTCAGGCATAGTAGTTTACAAAGTGACCTTTAATAGTGATTATGAATAGGCAATAAATTAAGGCGCAGCCGCTCGGCGCGCATGTAGTATTCCTGGCTGCTGCTCAAGTTTAGCCAATAGTTTTGATAAATGAGCCAGTCCAGCGACTTCGACATGGAACTTTAATAAAGCAATATTGTCATCATTACTTAGCGTGTCGACTTGACGAATATTGACGTTTTCTTTATCGATAACTTGTGTCAAATCTCTTAATAAACCGCGCCGATCATAGGCTTCAATATGAATATCTACGGGCTGATAACGTCCAGCTTTTGATTTCCAAGAGGCACTGATAGCACGCTCAGGCTCACGCTCTATTAGCCGCTGATATTCAGGACAGCCGCGATTATGAATACTGACGCCGCGTGACAAAGTAATATATCCTGAAACAGGTTCACCTTGGATAGGGTGACAGCAGCCGGCAAGATTGATCTCAATATTATCCAAACCTTCTATATAAATCTTATAGGCATCAGCTTTGCCAGTTGATTTGGGATCAATGCTAGGAATAAACTCTTCTTTTTCGCGCTCAGGCTCTAAACGTAGCTGTCTAGAGATATGGCCGGTTAGCTGATTGAGACCAATCTCACCAGTAACCAAACCGACAATAATATCATCTGCGGTATTGACATGGAAAAACTGAAGATAGTCATTTAGATCGATGCTATTAGGATGTACCGATAAGCGCTCAAGCTCACGACTCAGCATGTGTCTTCCGATCTCAATATTCTTATCACGATCTTGTTTATTGAACCACTGGCGTAGCTTGGAGCGCGCGCGGCTAGTATGAATATAGCCTAGCGAGGCCACTAGCCAGTCGCGATTCGGCTCGCGCGAGGACTTGGTAATAATCTCTACCTGCTCGCCGGTTTTGAGCTGATAGGTGAGTGGGACATAGCGCTGATTGACCCGAGCCGCTTGGGCGCGATTACCGACTTGGGTATGTACATAATAAGCAAAATCAAGCACCGTTGCACCTTTTGGCAGCTCTATAATATCGCCGTCACGACTAAAGATGTAGATACGCTCCAGCTCATCAAAGTCGATAGCTTGTT
This sequence comes from Psychrobacter sp. AH5, assembly GCF_040371085.1. NCBI lineage: Bacteria > Pseudomonadati > Pseudomonadota > Gammaproteobacteria > Moraxellales > Moraxellaceae > Psychrobacter > Psychrobacter sp. AH5. The sequence continues at coordinate 2,210,881 of NZ_JAMBMT010000001.1, read as the reverse complement.
CGTCTTCCTCAAATTCATTATTGTCACTACCATCGTAATCTGCATCATCATGAGCTTGATTGCGCGCCTCATTATTGATCGATAACAAATGACGTAATGAGCTTATTCTTTGAGTAAGATAATTATCTTTTTTATTTTTTAAACCCTCTTTATAGTTGACGTGCGCGCACATACCAAGCTCCGCTTCAAAGTGCATCTCGTGAGTACGAATCTGCACTTCAAGCGATTTATTCTCAGCAATAACAGCGGTATGTAAAGAGCGATAGCCGTTTGGCTTAGGGTTGGTAATATAGTCATCAAACTGCTCAGGGATATAACGCCATAAGCCGTGAACCAGTCCCAATACGTGGTAGCAATCAGCAGGGTCGTGGACCAATACGCGTAGCGCACGGATATCATAAAGTTGGTCAAAAGATAAACCTTTGAGCTTCATTTTGCGATAAATAGAATAGATATGTTTGACCCGGCCTGAGACCTCGCCTACGATATCAGCATCGATCAAAGCTTGGGTAAGCTGGTTTTCTACGCGCTGAATATAATCCTCACGCTCGCTACGCTTCTCAGCTAATAGCTTGGCAATCTCCTTATAACGCTCAGGCGCAAGATAACGAAAAGCTAAGTCTTCAAGCTCCCATTTAAGCTGAGCAATACCTAAGCGGTGGGCGAGCGGGGCATAAATAGTCATGACTTCGCGGGCAACGCGTTGCTGACGATCGGTATTAGAAAAAGATAGCTCGCGCATAGCAAAAGTACGCTCAGCAAGCTTGATCAGTACTACCCGTACATCGTTAGTCACTGAGATGAGCATGCTGTAGATATTTGATAGCTGGTCTTGCTGCTTATTTATAAAGTGATCTTCTAGGCGCTTATTGCTCTCAATAATGGCAGATAGCTTACCCATAGCCAAAGCGTCTTTGACTAATATGCGAATATCAGCGCCAAAGTTTTGTTCGATCTCCTCCATAGAGATTAGGGATTTACGCGCGCTACGATAGAGCATGGCCGCTACTAGCGCGTCTTCATCTTGATAAAGATAAGTTAGAATGTCGCTCATACCAATGCCAGTGACATAAGCACCTGAGCGCTCAGATTCGCTAGTATTCATCCGGCTACGAATAAACTCACAGGCCGCTGCTAGGTTTGGCACTGAGTCTTGGCCTATACGATCCGCGACATTATTAAGCCAAGTGGGCACATCAATATTGGCTTGATCTAAGTCAATCGTATCGCTTAGCGTTTCGGAGTCGCCAAATAAAGAGTCATCGAGCGCTTTATTAGCCAGTTTTGGGTCATGATTATGATAGGCTAGAGCTTCTGAGCGATCAAAAGTAGTGTGCAACTTATGGGTAGCTAACTGCTGCTTGATATCGAAAGGAATTTGCGCGTAACTATTGGCAGATTGATGAGAGCGCTGACTAGCAACCAATTGTGCTGCCAAGGTCGCGCTGTCCTCTTTAGTGGTTTGACCATCTACTAATGGTAATCCTTCTCGAATCTTGACCATAGCTGGCTCCTTTTAGCTATTACAGAGATTATGCAACGGCTAATTTATCTAACTTGAGACAACGAGCCGTGAATTTGAAACCTAAATTAAGACAGCTGCTAATGGTGCTAGCAGCTGTTTTTGAGCAAAGTCTATAGCACTCTTTTTTAATGAGCTAGTAGTCTCAAAGCCATCATTGAGCTTTGATAACTAACTAATAATGGTTGATAGACTTATAACTGCTCCTATAATTATTATCGCAACTTGCGACTATAACTCAAGATAAGCTCTGTAATAATAATGCCTAAACAACGAGGATAAAAATGACTAAATACTAGTAATTATTAAAAAACCACTTTTAACAAGCAACTTTCTCAAACCTAGCGATAGATTCAACGTGACCGGTGTGACAGAACATATCCATCACCCCAGCATGGGTTAAGCGATAACCTTGCTCAAGCAGTGCTTTGGTGTCACGAGCTAGCGTTGCTGGGTTACAAGAGACATAGACAATCCGCTTAGCATTGAATTTGGGCAGATATTGCATAATTTCCCAAGCTCCAGAGCGCGGTGGATCGATGAGCAGAGCGTCAAAACCTTGGTTGGCCCAAGGCTGATCGGTACAATCTTGCGTCAAGTCTTGACTATAGAATTCGGTATTATCAAGGCCATTGCGCTTGGCATTAGTAGCGGCGCGCAAAGTCATCTCTTCACTACCTTCAACGCCAATCACTTTGCCAGATTCGCCCACCAATCGAGCTAACGGTAAGCTGAAATTACCTAAACCACTAAATAAATCTAATACTCGCTCGCCTGCTTTGAGATCCAAAAGCTCACAAGCCAGCTTAGTCATTTGTCTATTTACCGAGAGATTGACTTGAGTAAAGTCGGTTGGAATAAATTCAAAAGTTAAGTCGTACTCAGGCAATTGATAATACAAGCGGCCAAACTGCTCGCTCATATCATCGTCGCTAGTTAGAGCGATGCGCTCAATACTATCAGCGCCTTTTGATTGTAGATAAAGCTGCCAACTGCGCGCTGCAAAAAAAGCTTTGAGAGTGTCGACATCACTATCTGATAAAGGAGCCAAATGACGTACAATTAGCGCAACTGGCTGTTTGCCATCAGGTAGCTCAGCAATATACTCACCCATCGCTAGCTCAAGCTGAGCGATTTTATCTCGGCTCTCAAGCGTACTAGTTAGCGCTTTTAGGTTCTCAATCTCAAAACCAATACGCGGATCCAAAATATGACACTCATTAAGCTCGGCTAAAAAGTTGCTTGAGCGCTCACGAAAACCTACCAATGCCGTTTCTTTTTTGGCAACATAACGTACGCCAAGACGCGCTTTGGTACGATAACCTAAGCGATCGCCAACCACAGGGTCAAGCCAATGATCAGGCTGTACATCAGCTTGATGAACGAGCATTTCAGCCAATACCGATTGCTTAAAATGAATCTGTGCGTCAGGCTGCCAGTGTTGTAAGTTACAGCCGCCGCAAACGCCAAAATGCGGGCAAGGCGGTACCGCACGTTCTGGATTTGGATTGGCAGTAATCTCTATGGCGTCGCCCTCCTCAAAGCTGGCGCGACTATTAGTCAGCTTCACTAAAGCGCTTTCACCGGGTAGCGCAAAGCTTACGAATACTTTTTTGCCATGTTTGTCCTCAGCATGACCCGCTTTGGCATCAAACCCATTGCCGTAGATTGCAACGCCGCGGCCATCATGCGATAAGCGATCAATAGTGAAGGGTAGAGGCTCTGCATCCTTTAGACGACGACGCGTTTTTGAGGAAGGTTTGGATTTTTTTTTGTTAGGCGGAGTAATAATACCTTGGTTGTCTTGAGCTTGATGCAAGTGGGCCTGATCCTTAACGTCAGTACTTTTAGCGGTGTTTTGAACGTCATTTTGAGCGTCATTTTGATCATTGTTTTCAGCGTTTTGGTGTGGGGTGGGTTGCATAAACCTGCCTTAGCAATAAAGAGTAAAGTTGTAAGTAATGAGAATAATGAGAATAAAATTAGACTATAAATTTAAGCTGATAGAAGCTCGATTAGAGGTTTGTTGACCAGTCTGTAAGAAAAGCCTGGTGACGCACGCTACCATCAGCTTGGGTAAGGTTAGCTAAATAATCACGGCTTTGCTGCTGCCAGTCTACAAATCCTGCTGAGGACAGCTGTCCGGTTAGCCGCAGCCAGCGCAGATAGATAAGCCAAGTGTTCAGCACATCAGACTCACAATATATCGATAGCGTCTGCCACTCCTCATCGCTGACCAGCTGTCCGACCATACTGCCATCGACGTCCGTCTTGCCCGGCAGTCCATAGAGACTAGCCACCACATCCATCGCTTCGCGGCGACTAGCCCCATACTGACTGAATCGATCCATCAGATCTAAATGGCGGGTCTGAAAGCGATTGACGTAATTATTAAAGCGCATATTTTTGATACGCTCGCCTTCTTCAAATAACCAAGGCGCGGTCAAATCATATTGCATAGCCCGATAAATCAGTACTGGAATATCAAAGCCTGAACCGTTCCAGCTAATTAGCTGTGGCAGCTTTTCTATATCGTTAAAGGCGCGAAAAAACTTAGTAAGAATCTGTTCTTCACTAAACTTATCAGCGCTCAACGAAAACAAAGAAAATTGCCCGTCTTTGATATATAAGGCGGAGATACAAACGATGCGCTGTAGAGGTAAACGCATAAAGTCGTGGCCAGCTTCCTGCGTACGAATAGCGGTTAGCGCGCTTAAAGTATCAGCGTCGTTGAGATTAGCTAATTGCGGATAGATGCGCCGAGCCGCCTGGGTATCAGCGATGGTCTCAATGTCGAAAACCAGAACGGGATTAGTAGGTAGGGCTTGGCTCATAAATAGTCCTGATTTTGCTTATAACTTGTACTGATAATTTGTATTTATAGTCTGCGCTTATAGCTTAAACGGCGGCGCTATTATCAACATTATTGTCGTCAACATTATACAGCCCTGTCGATAAGTAACGATCGCCGCGATCACAGACGATAAAGGCAATCACTGCTTGCGGATTGGCTTTGGCGATTTGCATAGCCGCCCAAGCAGCTGCACCGGAGGACACCCCAGCAAAGATACCTTCTGTTTTTGCTAGTTTACGCATATAAATCTCAGCCGTATGCTGGTCGATGTCCATGATCTCATCAACCAAATCGGCTTCATAAATACCAGGCATATAAGCGGCAGGCCAGCGGCGAATACCAGCGATTGAAGCTTGTTCATCAGGTTGTAGGCCGATAATTTGCACCGACGGATTCTGCTCTTTTAAGTATTGACTAACGCCAGTGATCGTACCGGTAGTGCCCATAGAGCTGATAAAATGAGTAATTTTACCGCCAGTTTGCTGCCAAAGCTCAGGGCCAGTAGTGAGGTAATGAGCTTGTTTGTTATCGGGATTATTGAATTGGTCTAATACTATGCCTTTGCCATCGGCTTGCATTTGCAGCGCCATATCACGTGCAGCCTCCATACCTTCATCGACCTCAATCAACGTCGCCCCATAAGCGGTCATCGCATCTTTACGCTCTTGAGTGGAGTTAGTCGGCATCAATAGCGTAATCGGATAGCCACGCATGGCGGCAACCATAGCTAAAGCGATACCGGTATTGCCACTGGTCGCCTCAATTAAGGTGTCACCTGGGGTGATATCACCGCGCTGTTCGGCTTGATATATCATATTAAAGGCTGGGCGATCTTTAACCGAGCCGGCAGGATTATTGCCTTCAAGCTTGGCTAATAGCTGCGCGCCATTATCGATACCTTCTTGCTCAGGCAAACGCTGTAATTGAACTAATGGCGTCTGACCTACGCAATCGGCAAGTTGGGCGACTTGATTAATAAAGTTGGCAGTAGACGACATAGGACATCCTATTATTAATGATAATTAAAGGTGATATTCAGCTTTACGCTATTGCTTTGTTAGCTATTATGGGTCTAATAGGTTTTGACTGATTTGCGAGCAACGGCGCGCGCTGATAAAAATTGGCTTTATTATATCATTTTGTTTTTAGCTGCGCTTAGTGCATCAAGTGCTAGTTTTGATAAATCAGTAAATCAGCGAGTGCGGTTGGTTTGATAGCGAATCGACTATGCTTTGCCGCTGACTTATAGGGATTGAGTAACAGGATGCTAAGAATACTGTTAAAATACGCCATATAAAAATCCTGACCTGTAAAGGGTAAACTGGCATAGTCTAATCATCGATAGCTTGAGCGATAGATCAGCATTGGAGTGCAAGCATGGCATACAAAAAACGCTTTGATACTAGTAGCGCTTATGGTCAATTGATCTTGTTGGTGTTTTTGCCGATTTGTATCTTAGCCGCGGTCGGTGGCATTTTGGTGTTTTATGAAACTATGCGCGCCTCAAACTCTGAGCAACAGGCTTTAGCAGAAGCGGTGTTAATTCGTTATAAACCTACCATTGCCGAGATTGCTCCTGCACTACTTGAGCCGCCTTCTACCTCAGCGGCTAACGAGACTGTGTCCAAAGAAACTCAAGCCATGCTAGCGGCCATACAGGATAAGCTAAATAATATACAGTCTGAGCAACATGTACAGCGCATAGCTATTATCAATGATAGCAATCAAGTGCTAGCTACTGTGGGCTATGGTGTAGAAGAAGAGTGGCCGCTGATTGATAGCAATCAAAGCTTTATTATGGAGCAATCGACTGCTATTGGTACCGCTTATGGCCTAAGCTTAGGAGATTTTGAGGGTCAACAGCTATGGCTGTTTATTGATATGGATAATGAGCCACTGTATTTAGCGCGTTATCGTATCGCAATGGCGCTAGCAATTACCGGATTATTGACTATCTTAATCTTGCTACTGAGTTTGAACATCTACGCTAAGCGCTGGATTGCGCCAATCTATGAGCTACGCTTGCAGCTACAACGTACTACCGTTGATAATTTATATAAGCCTATTTTGACTGAATCTAATGGCGAATTAAATCTATTACAGCAAGATTTAGTCCGAACTTTGCGCCGATTGCATAGTAGCTTTCAGGAGCTAAAAAATCACGCTGAACAAACCGAAGATGACTTGCGTCTAGCTTTTGATGAGATGGAGATGCAGAATATCTCTATCCGTAATGCTCGTGATGCTGCTATCTCTACTAGTCAAGCTAAATCAGCGTTTTTGGCCAATATCAGTCATGAGCTGCGCACCCCGCTTAATAGTATCGATGGCTTTATTAATTTGCTGGCTCGTCATGGTGAGCTAAATCCTGAACAAGATCTGTATGTACAGACTATTCGTAAGTCCTCAGCGCATCTACTGGCACTGGTAAACGATGTATTAGATTTCTCCAAAATAGAAGCAGGCAAGCTGGTGCTTGATCGTCATGAGTTTGATCTGTATAGCACTATTTATGATGTGGTGGATATGCTCTCGCCAGTGTCGGCCGAAAAGGGTCTACGGATGGCAGTGTTGTTTTATAACGATGTGCCAATGCAGATAGTAGGGGACGCGCTACGCCTCAAGCAAGTGCTGACTAATATAGTCGGTAATGCTATCAAATTCACTGATAATGGAGATGTGGTAGTACGCGTCAGCTTAGATGATTATCAGGATAACTATCTGATGATCAGTGTGCAAGATAGTGGTAAAGGTATCTCCGAGACCGATCAAAAAATGCTCTTCCAAAGCTTTAGCCAAGGCGATCCATCCATTACCCGTCAGTATGGCGGCACAGGGCTAGGGCTAGTAATCTCCAAGCAGTTGACGCGTTTGATGGGCGGCGATATTGGCTTTTATGATAACGCGCAAGAAAATATCGCTAATAAAGGTGCGACGTTTTGGTTTCGGATGCCAACCCATGTCAATGTGTTAGAAGCTGCCGGCGGACATACTATTCCTCTACCGGTATTAGCGCCGCTAGCCAGTGCTAGTGACGAGTTTCATATGCTGGTTTGGATCAATCATACCGCCTCTTTACAAGTGCTCAAAGCTAGCTTGCAGAATCTACCGATTAAACTCACTCAGGCCAACTCTTTACCCGGCGTTCTTGAGTCATTAAAAGAACAAGATAACTATTGGGACTGGGTCATCGTCGATAACGACAATCAAAACGATATGATGGCGCTGCTCAAGCAAATACGTTTGCATTATCAAGGTAAGCTTGCGGTATTTGGCTATCAAGTCGCCGCCGATCAAGCGCTGCTAACTCGCTATCATGCCAATATTTTGTATGAGCCGTTAGATAAGCGTCAGCTTTACGCTATGCTCGATACGCAAAGCAAAAAACAGCTAGTGCAAGTGCAAGAGCCGCGTTGGCAAGGGGTTACGGTGTTAGCGGTAGATGATCATCTGCCAAATTTGCTGGTGCTAGATGCGTTGTTGAGCGAGCTTGGTATTCATGTCATCACTGCCAATAGCGGCTTTGAGGCTATAGAGCTGATAAGTAAGCAGCAGGCCAAAAATGCTAAGACTAAGCCGCTACCGCAAAGCCTATCAACCAAAACCCAGCGCTCAAAAGCAGAAGCTCGCTCGCAAGTAACGAATGCCACTCCTGCTTTGATGAGTACTGAGAGCACAGTTAGCGATAGCTTACGCCCTAGCCATGATAATATCGATCTAATTTTTATGGATATTCAAATGCCGAGGATGTCGGGACGAGAAGCGACCGAACAGATCCGAAAAATAGAGGCGGCAGATAGTCATATTCCGATTATTGCGCTGACCGCCCATGGTCTATCTGATGAGCGCGATAAGCTTATTGCTAGCGGTATAGATGATTATGTCGGTAAGCCGATTAGTCAGCCGCAGCTATTACAAGTGCTTCAAAAGTGGCTTGGACGCTCAAACACAGGGCCTCATCTAGATACTAGAATGTCGGCTACAGAGAATGATCAGAGTAAAGAAGATACTATCAACCGTACTTCTATAAACAATGTATCTACAAACTTGAATGACAAAGCGTCAAATAATGCTAGTTTCACTGATCTGACCACTTACAATGCTGACGCTCAACCGCTAAGCATAAACCAGAACCATAATAGTAGCTCTAAAAACTCTAAAGTAAACTCTAAGCAAAATGATAAAAAAGTGCTACGGCCGTTATCCCTAAAAAAAATCCGTGACAATTATTTACGGGATAATTCACCTGATGCTTTACGTGACAATCTACGCGATAAGCAATCGATGGAGAGTTACGGGCGTCATAACGATCAAGCGCATTATAGATATTTAGATCAAAGAAACTTATCACAGACTGCTTTAGAGCCTAATAATACTGCACAAAATCCTGCCACAGAGCAGCAACTACTAAAAATAGAACATCAAGCCGCCATCAATACTACTGAGGTCTCAGAGATTTTGGATTGGCAAGATGCTTTGACTCGTTCTGCTAACAAGCCGGATTTGGCGGCGAAGCTGATTATCATGATGCTTGATACCATCGCTGATGAAAAAGAAGCTCTTTTGCAAGCTTGGCAAGCTAGAGATCGTTATATGCTCGCGCAGATTGCTCATCGTATTTTGGGAGCGAGCCGCTATACGGGTGTGCCGCAGCTACGCCTTGCTAGTCAAAACCTAGAAGATAAGTGCTTATTAAACGTGCAACATACCACACCAGCGCAGTTTGCTATGCTCAAGCCTTACTACGAAGACCTAATGACGGCGCTAAATAATCTGCAAAATCTAGATTTATCGCCTTATTCGCAGCTCAATTATCATCGTCTTAGTGAAAACGATATGAACTGGAAAATGATTTGAATGGAGAGTCAGTTATTGCTAGGGTAGCGCTAAGTTAACACTGCTATGATTGCAAGCATGGTTTTTCATTTTGCCGATTATCATTTTAAGGGATTATTATGCACGCTATCGCCGCCTATGAGTATCAAACTATACAAGTTAGTGTCAGTCAAAATATATTGACCGTCACATTAAACCGTCCACAGAAAAAAAACGCTCTTAGCTTTAAGATGGTAGATGAGCTGATTGCGGTAGCAGGTCATATTAATAAAGATAAAAGTTTGCGAGCGGTGATACTCAAAGGTAGCGAAGGAACTTTTTGCGCCGGTATTGATTTGGGTGATTTAAATAATCCCAAAAACCAACTTTATGCCGTATGGGAGCTGATTAAACCTAAACAAAGTCTGTTTCAGCGCGTCTGCTTAGTATGGCGAGATCTACCTGTCCCAGTGATTGCGGTATTAGAGGGTCATTGTATCGGTGCTGGCATGCAATTGGCGCTAGCGTGCGACGTACGCATCAGCCATCCTAATTGCAAACTGTCTATCATGGAGGCTAAGTGGGGCTTAGTTCCCGACATGGGTCTGACCCAATCAGCGTTTGGAGTGGTGCGTGAGGATGTGCTAAAAGAGCTGTCGATGACGGCGCGTATCGTTGAGGCAACCGAAGGCAAGGAGCTGGGTCTAGTGAGCCATTGTCATGAGACGCCACTTGAGCAAGCGCAGCAATTAGCACAGGAGCTCATACAGCGCTCCCCTGATGCAGTGCTAGCTAGTAAGCGTATTATCAATGCTATGCATCATCAGTCAGCATTAATGCTTTATAAAGAAAAAATGTGGCAAATGAAGTTGATGCTTGGACGCAATCGTAAGCTTGCGCTTAGAAAAGCTAAGCAAGCAAGTACGGTGTTTGATAAACGTCAGTTTCGCTAATAGCTAAAGTTGTTATTGTGTGAAGGCTATAGCTTAAGCGCTGTTCAACTATTGAAAAAGCAGCAGACAGTCCGATATAGGGTTGTCTGCTGCTTTTTTTCGTCCTAGAATTTGTAGCTAGTCTTTTTTAATTCCCATTACTTCAATATCACAAAACGGTAAGTGCTATGTCTGCTCCAAAACCTAATATCATTAAAGCTTCTAATCAAGGAGCAGCTGCCAATAGAGTACGCTCATCAGAGCTACCGGTAGCTTGGATTATGATGCTTGGGCTTATCGTAGCGGTAGGGCCATTATCTATCGATATGTATCTGCCTGCTTTGCCATCAATGGCCGACGATTTTGGCGTATCGACGGCTTTTATGGCCAATTCCGTGCCCGCTTATTTTGTAGGTTTGGTTTTTGGTCAGCTTATCTATGGTCCATTGAGTGATCGGGTAGGGCGAGTCAAGCCGCTATATTTTGGTATGGCTTTGTATGTGGTTGCCTCTATAGTTTGTGCGACCACGAGCAGTGAGTATGTGCTATTTGCCGGACGCACAGTACAAGCATTAGGCGCTTGTGTAGGCGCGGTAGTGACCCGGGCGGCGATACGCGATCGATTGACCGCTAAACAAACGGCAAAAGCTTTTTCTATTATGATCTTAGTAATGGGGCTAGCGCCGATTCTCGCGCCTTCTCTTGGGGCTTTGTTTTTGCAGTTCTTTGATTGGCACTCCATCTTTTGGTTTTTGGCCGCTTTTGGTACGCTTAATCTGTTACTAACTAAGTTCTTTTTCTTTGAGACGCTGACGCAGGAGAACCGTAATGCTCGGCCTGCTAAAGAGGTGCTCAGCCAGTACTGGGACCTATTAAAGGATAAAAACTTCAATTATCCGGCTATAGGGGGCGGATTACTGATGGGGGCGATGTTCGTTTATATTAGCTCTGCCTCTGAATTAATCATGGATACTTATGGCGTATCGGCTACTCATTTTGGTTGGCTGTTTGGACTAAATGCGGCAGGTTTTGTCGCCTTGACTCAGCTAAATCAATGGCTAACCAATCGCTTTCGTATCCTTAGTATTTTGCGTTTTGGGGCAATGATGCAAGTGATTTCTGCAGCAGCCTTATTTGTCACTGGCCTTATTTTTGGTACAGATGCTTGGCTACCATTAGTGCTAGGGTGTATTTTCTTTTGTATTGCCGGCTTAGGTTTGACACAGCCGAACGCCTCTGCCATCGCTTTAGCTTTTCAAAAGCGCCGTGCTGGTATGGCAAGCGCTTTACAAGGCTCACTGATGTTCTCTGTCGGTATTTTTGGTGGCTTATTACTCAACCTGTTTCTGGTCAATCCAGTATTAAAAATAGGTATAGCTATGTTTGCGCTCATGAGTTTAGGCTGTTATCTGATTTGGCAAATTGATCGTAACTTAAATCTTGATGAGGTGGAGTGATAAACCTCTAAACGATAATAGTAAAGCTAAGCCATCAACAAAGTAGTAGAGCTTGGCAAGTGGTTTGTGGTAAAATACAGCGCAGCTATTTTTTATCAAGTAGTTTTGATGGATTTGTCAAAGTTTGCTGATTAAGACTAATAGTGCATTTTTTAAACCAACCAATGACACACACCTTACGCGAAAAAATGACTGGGTGTCTGGCGATTTGATTAATTTGTTTAGCGCTTTTTATATATTTGAAGCTTTGACAAATGCGTGTCGCTAGATAGGTCGTTTTTGTCTGGTGGAGGCATAACCCAACCAATAGGATATTATCATGGCTATAGACAACCCTACCCAAGTATCAATGCGCGACCTTCTACAAGCAGGCGCTCACTTCGGTCACCAAACCCGCTTTTGGAACCCAAAAATGGGTCCTTATATTTTTGGTGCTCGTAACAAGATTCACATCATTAACCTAGAGCATACCGTTAAATCATTTAACGAAGCGCTAAACTACGTTAACAACCTAGCGGCTAAGAAAAACAAAGTCTTATTCGTAGGTACTAAGCGCGCAGCAAGCGGCGTTATCCGTGAGCAAGCACAGCGCGCTGGTATGCCTTACGTTGACCATCGCTGGTTAGGTGGCATGCTGACTAACTGGAAAACATTACGCCAGTCGATCAATCGTCTAAAAGAGCTTGAGAAGCAAGCGGAAGACGGTACTTTTGCTAAGCTAACTAAGCGTGAAGCGCTTGAGCGTACTCGCGATATGGAAAAACTAGAGCGCTCTTTAGGCGGTATCAAAGACATGGGCGGCCTACCTGACGCCATCTTTGTGGTTGACGTTGATCATGAAGCAATCGCTATCAAAGAAGCTAAAAATCTAGGTATCCCTGTGATTGGTATTGTTGATACCAACTCAAGCCCAGATAACGTTGATTACATCATCCCAGCTAATGACGATGCTATTCGCGCCGTGACTTTATATGTAACGGCTGTTGCTGATGCGGTTATCGCTGGTAAAGAGTATGCACAGACTCAAGCAGGCGGAAAAGCGGATCAACAAGTGCCAGCAGAGCAAGAAGCACCAGCTACAACTGATGCTATCGAGCAGCCTGCAGAAGCACCAGCTACTAAGAACCCAGCTGAAGCACAAGCGGATCTATAATTAGCCTTGATGTATGGTAAGCCTTGATATATAGCGCTTAACACCCATATAAAGTAACTAATAGCGTATAAGCTCAAACTAAGAGCTTAGAAGATAAAAATAGGCATGATGTAGTTTTACTCGTCATGCCTTATTATTGACTCGCTAAACAGCATTTAAGTGCATTTTTGAGACAGCTTATTTCCTCTAAATAATTTGCACTCCCCAACATAGTCCTACTCACCTACATAATAAAAGGTAACTCTTATGTCAGAAGTAAAAATATCTGCCAAAATGGTAAAAGAATTGCGCGACCGTACCGGTCTTGGCATGATGGAATGTAAAAAAGCGTTAGAAGAAGCAAACGGTGATGTCGAAACCGCCATTGATAACTTACGCAAATCTGGTCAAGCCAAAGCCGCCAAAAAAGCGGGCAACATCGCAGCTGACGGCGCTATCATCATTGCACAAAATGACAAGCAAGCTTATCTTTTAGAAGTAAACTGCCAAACTGACTTTGTCGCAAAAGATGACAGCTTTACAGCTTTTGCAGAGAAAGTTGCTAACATCGCGCTAGAGAACAACGTCACTGACGTCGCTGCTATCTCTGAGCTACCTTATGGCGATGGTCAAACTGTTGAAGAAGCTCGTATCTCTTTAGTACAAAAAATCGGTGAAAACATTCAGATCCGCCGCGTTGAGACTCTAGAAGGCGATAATATTGCTTCATATCGTCATGGTCTGCGTATCGGTGTTGTTGTCTCTTATGAAGGCGGTAATAAAGAAACTGGTAAAAACCTAGCAATGCACATTGCTGCATTCAACCCAGTAGCGGTAGATGACGAAGATGTCGCGGCTGACGTTCTAGCGCGCGAAAAGGATATCATCGAAGCCAAAGCTAAAGAGTCTGGCAAGCCTGATAACATCGTTGAAAAAATGATTGAAGGTGGCCTACGTAAGTACCTAGACGAAGTGACTTTGCTACGTCAGCCATACGTTATGGACAACGACAAAAAAGTTGGCGACGTGCTAAAAGCGGAAGGCGTAAAGGTATTAGGCTTTAAGCGTTTAGAGGTTGGCGAAGGCATTGAGAAAAAACAAGAAGATTTTGCTGCTGAAGTGGCTGCTACGCAAGCGGCGAATAAGTAAGCTATCATTGCTTTATTAGTTTAAGACAACTAGTGTTACACTGTTGAATATAAAAAAGCCCGTTAATGATTGAACTGACCCCCATAAGTTGGACACAACTTATGGGGGTTATTTTATGAAATACGACATAGACTTTAAATTAAGAGTGCTCGCATATTACCAGCAAGGACATTCTGCTTATGCTACTGCAAAGAGATTTAATATTGATGACAAAGATGTTTCTAAATGGGTCAACCAGTATCAAGCTGGAGGCGTCCTTGCCATCAAACCTAAGACTGGCAAAGCTATCTATAGTCGTGAGTTTAAGCTTCAAGTTCTCACCACTATGGCAGATAAAGGTTTAAGTCAATCCCAAGCCGCTTTGAAGTTTAACATTAGCTCACCCTCTTTAATTAGTGCTTGGCGCAAATCATATACGCATCATGATATGCTAGGCTTAACTGCCAAAGCCAAAGGACGACCCAACGTGAAGCACCCTTACCTTACAGACAAACCTGATCATGAAAAGAGTATAGAAGAGATCAAACGCGAGAATGAATACCTTCGTGCGGAGAACGCCTATCTAAAAAAGCTCGATGCCTTGCTCAAAGAGAGGAGTCCCACACAGAAAAAGCAAGGCTCATCGAAGGACTAAGAGATCAGTATCCATTGGCTTTACTACTACTCATTGCAAGTATGTCAAGAAGTAGCTTTTACTATCATCTAAGCCTGCTGCAAGCTGATGATAAGTATGCCGATCTTAAACAGCGTATCAGTGATATCTACCATCACCATAAAGGTCGGTATGGCTATCGCCGCATAACTCAAACGCTTAAAAATGAAGATATAAAACACAATCATAAGCTGATTGCCAGACTCATGGGTGAGCTTAAGCTTAGTGCGAGAATTAGAAGGCTGAAGTATCGATCTTATAAAGGACAATGCGGCGTTATTGCCAAGAACTTAGTCAAACGCAGGTTCAGAGCAGAGGCGCCTAATCGCAGATGGCTCACTGACATTACGGAATTTAAAGTCGGCGGTGATAAGCTGTATCTATCCCCAATACTCGATTGCTATAATAATGAGATTGTCAGCTATACGCTCTCAAGACGACCTGTCTATGACTTGGTCAAACAGATGCTTGATCGTGCGCTCAAAGATATACCATCAAAGCGCGAGGAGCAGCTCACGCTGCATTCAGATCAAGGCTGGCATTATCAGATGAAACCGTTTGCCAATACACTTAAAGACAATAACATTAAGCAAAGTATGAGCCGAAAAGGGAACTGCTTAGACAATGCACTCATGGAGGGCTTCTTTGGTACGCTCAAGTGTGAGACGATCTACCTTGAGAAACCGAAAACGATTGAGGCTTTAGAGAAACAGATTCATAGATTTATGCACTACTATAATCATGAGAGAATTCAGATGAAACTAAAAGGACTGAGCCCTGTACAATACAGAACTCAGTCCTTGATGCAAACTTAAACTGTCCAAGTTTAGGGGGTCAGTTCAGAATGAGGGCTTTTTTGTGTTTGTAATATACTGTTATAAAGACTAGGCTTTCTATCGCAGTGCATCAAAGGCAGAATTGGCATAACTGGCACTATTAGCATTATTACTAGTACCATTATAAATGGTGCCATAGCTGACTTTTTGCATACCGCTACTAATGCCAGTATTATTAGCTGCCATAGTGCTTCCAGCAATACCAGCGTCGTTCTTATATAAACTATGATAGCGACTCATGACGCGCTGCACATAATTGCGAGTTTCTTTAAACGGAGGGATACCGTTATATTTATCGACATTACCTTCGCCCGCGTTATAACCGGCTACTGCAAATTCAACATTATTATTAAAGCGCTTCATCAGCCAAGCGATATATTTGGCTGAGCCTTCGATGTTTTCGGCAGGATTCCAAGCATTATTGACATTGAAACGTCGCGCTGTCGCTGGCATCAATTGCATAAGACCTTGAGCGCCAACGGGTGAGCGGGCATTAGGGTTGAACGCAGATTCAGTATGCATCATCGCTTTCATAAGTGCAGGATCGACACCATGACGAGCGGCAGAGGCGCGAATATAGCTGTCATAAGCATTACGGCTAGCGCTATTACTAGCAGCGCTAGCGCCATAGTTATTACTGCTAGCGTTATTATTAAAATTGCCTGAGTCTTTATAATAAGTGACTTTGACTTTTTTGGTAAATTTATCAAAGTTGCCACTAGGATTACTGATATTAGTGAGGAGTGCTTGCCCAGTACTGCTCTCGTAGATGTACATATTACCCGCATGGGCAGTAATCGTTAGGGCAGACAGGGGAATAGAAAATAGCATAAGACAAGACAAGCAACGGCTCAATAAAGGGGCAGTATTCATCATATAGAAATCACTCTTTATCGGTTAATAGCAAATCGTTCGTTTGATAGTAACAAAACCTTGATAATAAATACAAAATATAATATTGGCTTACTATAACATAAAATAAATTTTTACCCTATTATACTGATAGTAATCACTTTTTAGCGCTAATTTTAGCACTAACATTTAGAGGTTGAAGACATTGTTAGATGTTGAAGGCGCTGATAAATATAGGTACCCAAATTGCCGTTAGTAGACCATTAACCGCTAAACCGAATGCAGCGTAACGCCCCGCTGTAGGGCTGATTTGCCAAGCTTCTACTGTCCCGAAAGCGTGAGCAGCAAGTCCTAAAGCCAAACCTTTGACTCGATCATCACTGATGCCTTTGAATAAAAATCTAGCTAATGTAGCGCCAATCAGTCCAGAGACAATAATGATCAGGTTTGCCATCGCTAATGGGGCTTTAATCAGATCAGCGACACTCAGACCGATAGGGGTAGTCACTGAGCGGGTGGCAAAAGACAATAAAGTATCGTGGCTAAGGGAGAAGAGATAGGCAAGAGCCATGGGCAACAAGGCACCAACTACACTGGCGATGACTACAATAATAGATAAACGCTTGACCGGTAACCCTTTAAAGTTCATCGCTGCTAGTGGTATAGCTAACAATACGGTGACATAGCCAAGTAGGCGATCAAATACTGGCTTGGCGACACTATAATAATGCTCATAATCCCACTGAGTGATAAATAATAAAATCAACACTAGCACTAAAGCGGTAATTACCATAGGTAGCCAGGATATCTTTTTGGCTAAAACGCGAGCAATAACATGCGCGACTAGAGTCAATATTATCGCTGCAATAGTAGCCATAAACACACTATCAAACATCATTATTACTCTCCAACGCTTATGGCTACTGCGGCTTGTCAGTTATTTTATGGGTCGCTGTACTAGGAGTTTTTTCGCTATCAGCGTTAGCATTTAGCCAGCGATTGGCTAACAGCGCTAAGCCCCAAAGTGGTATTAAGGTACTGATGACCATAGTTAGCATCACTCCCCAAAACTCATCACCCAATTCAAACAATAAAATACCAGCGCCTGCTGACACGGGCAAAAAAGCAAAACCGCTATCGACTAGCAGTACATTACTGGCTTTAGTTATCCAGTTAGGAAGACCTCTAAGCAAACGCCAAACCACCAAAATCAAAAACATCGCTACTAAACCGACGATATTGGCGGCTTTTTCGATACCTAGCCACTGACAGAGCACTAAGGCTGACTCGCGCACTAAGATGACCATGACAAGGGTCAAAAGTAAGGCTAACCATAAAGGAAGTTTTGTTTGATTAAGAGCTTTCATAAATCATCCTAGCCGGAGTGACTATTACAGAGGTGTTTTGCCATAAAAATCATATCGTCGATAAACCGCTATAATTCCGCTTTTGAACCCTACTCAACGGTCTAAAATAAGATAAAAACTTTAGTTGAGTGGCAGACAATGCGCCTGATTATATAGAGAAGTGAGCGTGTTATAAACCTTAGCAGCCTGTGAAATTGCAACAAGAGTTTAAGCGGCATGAGAATGGCGAATAAATGATAAAAAAAGGAGCATATCAGCTTAAAAATAGCCAATATACTCTGTATTTATTTAAATGAGCATCAACTAGTAACGATGTTAAGTTTAGAGTGTTAACTCAACCCATTAAGTCTGCGGACTTGAGTCATTATTTTTGGCAGTAGTATCGTCGGTCTCAAGTTCACTGTCCGTTTCAAATATCTGCTCGTAGGTTAGATCCTCGAGCTCGACTAACTCATTGTCAGCGTCATCAGTCAGCTCGTCCTTTTGCTCAAACGGCTCAAGAATAGGCATAAGCAAAGTCGCTTGCGCTAAGGGTAAAACCTCCAGTGGCTCTAGGCCTGCTTGGCCTAATAGCTGCTTTAAGCGCTCGCTTGGCAGGCGCACTGTCAAGCACTCATGACCACTGTCATCATAGCTCTCCTCCATAATGACACCAAGCTCGTACAAGGTATTTTTGAACTGGCCAGCATGATAAGGCAAGGTCAGATCAAAAGTGGTTAAAGTACCAGTCAATAGCTGCTGCACGGCAAGAGTTAACTCTTCCATTCCTAGATTGTTTCTTGACGACACATAAACGCGATTGGGCTCGCCCTCTTTGGCATAACCTATATGGGCAGGCTCATCGGTCAGATCGATTTTATTATAGACATTGAGCACGGGCACATCATTATCAATCTCTGCAAGCACTTCTTTTACCGCCTGAATCTGCTCGTGCATATCTTCGCTAGCCGAATCAATGACGTGTAATAACAGATCAGCTTCTAAGGTTTCCTCCAAAGTAGCATGGAAAGATTCGACCAATTCATGAGGCAAATGACGAACAAAACCTACGGTATCAACCAATACTACCCGTCCCACGCCTTGCCAATCTAAACGGCGTAGCGTTGGATCAAGCGTAGCAAACAGCTTATCGGCAGCATAAATATTTTCATCAACCAAACGATTAAATAACGTTGACTTGCCGGCGTTGGTATAGCCAACTAGAGAGATGGTAGGGACGTCTGATTTTTGCCGGCGGGCGCGACCTTGAGCACGAGTCTGGCGCACCTTTTCAAGTTTGGACTTGAGCTGATTGACACGCGTCTGTAATAAACGACGATCGGTCTCAAGCTGCGTTTCACCTGGACCACGCAGCCCGATACCGCCTTTTTGCCGCTCCAAATGCGTCCAACCACGTACCAAACGTGTCGATAAGTGGTTTAGCTGCGCCAGCTCGACTTGCAGCTTACCTTCATAAGTCCGCGCGCGCTGTGCAAAAATATCCAAAATCAGACCGGTGCGATCAAGCACTCGGCACTTAGCTAAAGCCTCTAAGTTACGCTCTTGTGAGGGCGATAAGCTATGATTAAAAATAACAATATCAGCATCATGCATACTTACCAATTCTGCGATTTCTTGCGCTTTACCAGAGCCAACAAAGTACTTGGCATCCGGCTTCATCCGTGAGCCTGTCACTAGCTCAACACGCTGAGCGCCTGCTGAGTCAACTAGCAACTCAAACTCCGTCAAGTCATCAGGGTCTTGAATTTGACGGATGTCTAAATGGACTAAAATGGCGCGCTCGCCACCTTCATACCTTTCAAAATATTCCAAAGATTTTCACCTATATATGGGGTAAATAAATCGCTATTATCGGCTATAATTGCTCACAAAATAGCGTTCAGTTAACAGCTTATATGCGGTCTTATTGCTCGATGTTAAAGTGTAATAACCTAATAAGCGATAGTTTTATGTTACAACCTTTGTAAAATCCTGCGAAACAAGTAACTTAGCATTTAATACCCACTAAACCACTCAGTGAACAAATCGTCACTGAGTGCTATAAGTTTGTTATACTTATTTCGGTTTTTATCTCTATAATTTGCAGCGCAGCTTATAATAAGCCCCAATAAAAAACATATTTTACAAGCCATTCAACGATAAGAGGCAACGATGGGTCAATCCAAGTCAAAACTCTCTCTCAAAAAGCAGCTAGGACGCGGTAAGCAAATAGCTGGCATGACTACTACTATAGCGGGTGGACTAAGAGCCGCGCAGCGTATCGGTGCCTTTAGAGAGCCGCCACGTGAGAAGCTCCCACGCTATATCCAAACCTTTTGCCGTAAAATGGCAGGCTCCTTCGGCGTCAAAATCGTTGAAGTCGAACCAGTGCCGCAGCATCACGGGCTCTGGGTGTCCAATCATGTCTCTTGGATGGATATTCCGGTGGTCGGCAGCGTCAGTCCTGCTTTTTTCTTATCAAAAGCGGAGATCGGCGATTGGCCTATATTTGGTAAATTGGCTCATGCTGCAGGTACGGTATTCATCGAGCGTGGTTCCGGTGATGTCGGCTCGGTATCAGCGCAGATTGCTAGCTTTTTAAATGAAGGGTTTTCGGTGATATTTTTCCCTGAGGCGACTACCACTGATGGCACCAAAGTCAAACGTATCCATGGTACCTTGCTGCAAGCTGCTATAGATGCTAGGGTTCCTATTCAGCCGATGGTATTGGCTTATGTCAATAAGGACGGTCAATTGAGCAAAGAGCTGCCGTATTATGGCAAGCTGACTATGAAAGAGAGTCTAAAAAAAGTGCTCGATAGCAGAAACGATACCGCTTATGTATTGCCACTTGATCCGATAGATCCCAATGGCCATACCAAAAGCCAGTTAACCAATTTATTACAACAGCGAATGCAAGAAGGCTTAGCCGAGCTGCATTCTCGTGTACTGACTAAAGACAGTTAAAGTTATAATTTTTACATCAAAAAAGGCGCAAATACTTAGGATCTGCGCCTTTTTTTGACTAGTGAAACCGTTAAGGAGAAGGGTTTGGCTGCTTAGTATGTACCCCTTCTATTGCCGCGAGCACCTCTTCGCTCAATGTTAAGTGCACACTATCGATATTAGATTTGAGCTGCTCAAGGCTGGTCGCGCCGATGATATTACTAGTGACAAAAGGGCGCGAATTGACAAAAGCGAGTGCCATCTGTGCCATGTCCAAGCCGGCGTCGCTGGCGATTTTGGCATATTGTTCAGTAGCTGCGATGGCCTGCTCATTGACATAGCGTCCGAAACGATCGTACTTGGTTAGACGCGCGCCAGCGGGTTTTTTGCCACCCAAGTATTTACCGGATAACACCCCAAAGCCAAGCGGTGAGTAGGCTAGCAGGCCAACATTTTCACGATGAGCAATCTCCGCCATTGCTACCTCGTACAATCGATTTAATAAGCTATAAGGGTTTTGTACCGTAATAGGTGCGATTAGACCATTTTTTTCTGCTTCCCACAGATAGCGCATGAGACCCCAAGCAGTATCGTTCGACAGCCCATAAGCCCGGATGCGCCCTTTTTTGATCTCATCATTTAGCGCTTGAATAGTCTCTAAAAACGGTGTTAAGTCCTCAAGCGACTGCGCTGCCATCTCACTATCATAGCCGCGCTGACCAAAGAAATTCGCTTGCCGCTCCGGCCAATGCAGCTGATAAACATCGATATAATCGGTTTGCAGGCGCTGAAGATTACCATCGATAGCACTGCTAATATGCTCGGCATTAAAGCGAGATTCACCGCCGCGCAAAAAGCTCATAGGCGACATTTTGCTAGCCAAGATAACTTTGCTTCGCTGACCAGTTTTGGCAAACCAACTGCCTATATAGCGCTCAGTAGCGCCTTGCTTATCCTTATCCGGCGGGGAGGGGTACATCTCAGCGGTATCCCAAAAATTCACCCCTTCGCTAAGCGCCATATCCATTTGCGCATGGGCTTCAGACTCATCGTTTTGCTGACCCCAAGTCATGGTTCCTAGACAGATTTTTGAGACCCTCTCGTTTATTTGCAGCAGGACTTCGTATTGCATGGACTGATCCTTATTGTTTTTATACAGTTTTAAGAAGTTGTTTTTCTTATTAACTCAGCTGAACACCAGTGACTCCCGGCGGCGTCACTTTAAAGATTTTGACTTTAAATAATACATCTTGTCCGGCTAAGGGATGATTAAAATCAACTTCGATTTCATCCTCATCGATAGCGCTAATCGTGCCCGGTAAAGTATTTTTACCCTTGTCCTCAAACTCAACCATCATGCCAATCTCAGGATTATCAGCCACTAAAGCAAATTGCGGACGGCTAAAGTGCTGAACGTTATCAGGATTCCACTCGCCAAAGGCTTGCTCAGGCTCTAGATGCGCAGTACGCGTATCGCCAGCACGTAGATTCATCAGTACCTGCTCAAAGCCTGGCAGTAAGCTTTCATCACCAATAGTTAAGCTGACAGGTTGATCGCGGCTAAAGGTTGAGTCAATCACCGTACCGTTTTCAAGCGAAACTTCGAAGTGAAGCTTTACTAGGCTGCCGTAGCTGATACGCGTGTCTTCGTTTGGGTTAATAAATTGCGGCGAGTTTTGAGAGTCAGTCGTAGTTTGTTTAGTCATAATTGAATGCCATTAGTGAGTAAGGTTGTTATATCGAAATAGTTTAGCATAGTATGTACATCACAATTTGTTATGTAATTATTAGCTACCCTTCTAATCAAAAATAAAAAGTCACTTTCTATTTGATAAAGCATATTGAAATATAAGCTTCAATCATTCAAAAATTATTTTTTAAAATATCAATGAAAACAAACAGGTGTAGATTATTTTTTCTAGGGTAAGTAAATTTAAGTTGACTTAAGTTTCTTTATTATATATAAATGTTATCGAATTGTTAAAAATCAGTTTGTCATTCGAATATTCAACTCAATTTATTTTTGGAACCTTTATGAAAAAAGCTATTTTAGTATTAGGTGCGGTAGTATTATTACTTCAAGGTTGTGCGACCCCACATGTTGTACAAACCAAAAAAGTAAGTGATGTTAACTTATCTTGCCAACAGATTTTAAGCGAAATTGAAGAAGCTGAAAGATTTGAAAAAGAAGCACGTGCTGAACGTAAAGCTACTGGTAAAAATGTTGCAGCTGCACTACTATTTTGGCCTGCACTAATCGGTACTTACTCTAATACCGAAGAAGCCATCAACGCTGCGAAAGAACGCCGTACTAATCTAACCAATCTATATGGTCAGAAAAAGTGTAGCTAATGCACCAATAAAATCATAAGTATTTTATTAGAATATAAAAAAGCTAAGAGATTGCTCTTAGCTTTTTTTATGGAGCCTTTAAAAGGATATAATAGTTTTCTTAAATCAATAGTTTTTTAAGATAAGTAGATATTCATGGCAAAAAGACAGCAAGGCCACATCACTAACTGGCAAGATGATAAAGGCTTTGGTTTTATTGAAACCGAAAATGGCGAGTCGATATTTTTCCATATCAGTGAGTTTAAAGCGGCGCATCGACCAGCCAATGGTGATGAAGTTGTCTTTACTATTGGGCAGGATAATCAAGGTCGCCTGCAAGCCAAACAAGTGCAAGAGCTTGGCTTTGTACAGCAGCAAATGGCAGAGAAAAACCTACAAATCCGTCAACGTAATGCAAAAAAAAACCAGCAAGCGGACTTTGCAGCGGCACAAAAGAAACGTGTATTTTTGGGCATAGGGTTTTATGCGGTACTGATATTACTGGTAGTGATGGGCGATTTAAGCTGGCTAGTAGTTGTTTGGTACGCGGCATTAGCAATAATCACTTATCTCAGTTATGCCAAAGATAAAGCGGCCGCGCAAAGTGGCGGCTGGCGCACCCCTGAGATGACTTTGCATATCATGAGCGCGCTTGGCGGCTGGGTTGGCGCACTGGTCGCTCAAACCTACTTACGTCATAAATCACAAAAGCCTGATTTTCGTATGGCATATTATTTAACAGTAATCATTAACTTGGCAGGACTGTTGTTTATTATGACAGGTGGTGGTTTAGAGTCTTTGGCTGGGCTGTGATAGTTTATCGACTACATTAAACTGTCTCCAAAACCCTTTGGTAAACCGCCGCATCATTAGCCGAAAAACAGCAAAATATGATCTCATTTATCGGTAAGCTAGCTGACTTGTCTAGCTTATCCAATACATAATTTTTCACTGTTTTAACGGCTACCTCAGTTGCCTTGTCTAACGGATAACCATAAACCCCAGTGCTAATTGCCGGAAAAGCAATGCTAGTAATCTTATTCTGCACGGCCAAAGTTAATGAATTCTGATAACAGCTTGCTAGTAGCGCTTCTTCATGACTATTGCCACCCCGCCAAACAGGTCCTACGGTATGAATGATATAGTCGCAAGGCAAATTAAATGCTGGACTTATCTTTGCCTCGCCTGTCTGACAACCGTTTAAGGTGCGACAATAAGCTAATAATTCGCGCCCCGCCGCTCGATGTATCGCGCCATCGACCCCGCCGCCCCCAAGCAAGCGTGAATTCGCGGCATTGACAATAGCATCGACTTCTAAGGTTGTGATATCGGCTTGTAATACTGATAAGCTAACCGTTTGATGACTAGCATCAGTACTAGAGCTACTAGATAAAGATATTTGCTTTTGAAAAAGGGGCTGGGTTTGATTATTTGACATGGCATAATCCTTTTGACTATTCGCTACTGAGTTTTATTTATTTTAAGTGATTTATAGTCAATGACTTGTATATTGTATGAGTATAATAAGTTGTTATTGATTAAATTTTGACTAAACTAAGAAAAGGAAAATTCTAGTGATTACACTCTATAAATATACCCATCCTAGCCGTGCTGAAACCGTAGTTTGGGCCTTGCAAGAGCTTGGCCTGGATTATGAAGTAAAAGAGCTGGACGCTTATAAGTTTGAGCAGCGAGGGCCTGAATTTCTAGCGATTAATCCATTTGGAAAAATTCCAGCGATTACTCATAAGGGTAAAAATTTCACCGAATCACTAGCGATTATTGAATATCTTAATGACTTACATCCTGATAGACCCCTCACACCTCGCCATGATGATGACAATTATGCCGAGAAGAACTATAAGCTGCGTCAGGTGCTATCCTTTGGCCTTATCGAGATTGAGAGCTATCTATGGATATTAACTAAGATAAAGGTACTACAGAATTACGAGAGCTGGCCTGAGGGTACCGCTGAGAATTGTATAAAAAATATCCAAAACGCGCTACCGATAGCGACGGGTTGGCTAGATGATCAGGACTATATCGCAGGCGATAGCTTTACGCTGGCTGATATCTATTATCATCATCTGTTTAATTGGCTAAAGATGCTCGGTGTTACTTTACCTGAGCAGGCTAAAGAGTATGTAAAAAGGTTGTCGAGTCGGGAGAGATATCCTAAGAAGTAGAGAATAGAGTTGGTTTTTAGGTAGGATAAACTTCAAACTTTTAACTTATAGCAAATCTCAAACAAAAAAAGGGCTCACAATATAGCGAAGCCCTTTTCTCATGTAATCAAATCAAAATACTAAAAGTTAAGCCTTACGCTTGCCTTCCAAAAACAGCATATCGATAACGATAATCGCCACGCCGATACAGATCGCAATATCAGCGATGTTAAAAATCGGATAATGCCAAACGTCGGCATAGTGTACGTGGATGAAATCGACCACTTTGCCAAGTCTGACTCGATCAATTAAGTTACCGATAGCACCGCCAAGCACCATAGCTAACCCTAGCGATAATAGCTTGGCATTGCGCGGCGCTTTGATCAAATACACTATCAAAAACAGCGCGATTACTAACGCTAGACCCGAGAAAAACCACTTTTGCCAACCGCCCGCATCCGCCAGAAAGCTAAAAGCTGCGCCATAATTATAAGCCAAGGTCCAATTCAAAAAGGGCTCAATAACCGGTATCGGCTCCAAAAAGGTCAGCTTGGTTTCTGCTAGCCATTTGCTCCACTGATCGATAATAATGATAGCTATTGAGAGCAAATACCAAGCATAGGCACGGCGACCATTAGCGACTACTTTTGGCGTCTTCACCAAACGACTTCTAGGTGTAATTGAATTACCCGTAGTGACATGAGCAGGCTTAGGCGAGTGATCAACGCTAGGAGTCACTTGCTCAGGTTCAGGCGAGTCAGACGTTTTTGTCGAATCGTTAAGCGGCTTATTAAGCATAATGGCGAACCTCGCCTGAGCCTACAACGTTAGTCACACAGCGCGCGCAAAGCTCTGGATGTTCGCTATCGGTGCCGATATCATTGCGAATATGCCAACAACGTACGCATTTAGTGCCTTCAGCCGCATCGATATTGACTTTAAGATCCGCTGCTACTTCTGCGCTTTGGTCGCTGTTAATCGCTTCGTCAGCTTTTTGATTAGTCGCTGGTGCTTCGCTAATAGGTTTCAGCGTTGCATTACTAGTAATCAAGACAAAACGCAGCTCATCCCTTAGTTTGGCTAAGCTGTCGAACATCGCGCCATCAGCATAAAGAGTCGCATCAGCGGCTAGATTAGCATTGAGGACTTTATTCTCACGTGCCATCTCGATGTGCTTATTGACCACGTCTTTGGCGCGCATAATATTGTGCCAGTCGTCGCTACTAATAGCGCTCAGCTCAAGAGCTGGGAACTCATACCACTGTTGAGTAAAGACATAGCTATCACTAGTGTCATCTTTGTTATTTAGCACCTCCCACGCTTCTTGGGCGGTGAACGACAAGATAGGGGTAATCCAGCGAATCATGGCTTGGGCGATATGGTAAATCGCCGTCTGCGCCGAGCGGCGCGGCTGACCGTCTTTTTGGGTAGTGTACTGACGATCTTTGATGATATCTAGATAAAAGCCGCCCAAATCTTGCGAGCAAAAAGCGGTGATATACTGAGTAACTTGGTGAAAGTCCATCGCATCATAAGCAGCGATAATTTGCGCTTGTACGGTTTGCGCGCGCTCAATGATGAACTTATCAAGGCTGACCAGCTCATTGACATTGATGCTGTCAGTTACCGGATTAAAATCATCAGTATTGGCTAATAAAAAGCGTAATGTATTACGGATACGGCGATACATATCGATCGCGCCTTTAAACACCGTTTTGCCCGCGCTCATCTCATAGCGATAGTCGCTAGAGGCGATCCATAAACGCAGCATATCCGCGCCGGTTTTGTTGATCTCCTCTTGCGGAGTAATGATGTTGCCTAATGACTTACTCATTTTGCGGCCGTTTTCATCGACCACAAAGCCATGCGTCAACACTTGCTTAAATGGCGGGCGCTCATACATCGCCTCAGAGGTTAATAAGGAGGTCTGAAACCAACCGCGATGCTGATCGGAGCCTTCTAAATACATATCGGCAGGATTGGTCAGCTCGTCGCGCTGCTCAAGTACGGCAAAATGGGTGGTGCCTGAGTCAAACCAGACATCTAGAGTGTCGGTAGACTTATCGTAGTCAGCGGCCTCATCCCCTAAATAATCCTCGCAGCTGGCATCAAACCATGCTTCCACACCGCCTTTTGCAATATTTTGCGCGGCAGTTTCCATCAGCTCAAGAGTGTTGGGATGCAGCTCGCCTGTCTGTTTATGCATAAAGAAGGTAATCGGTACGCCCCAAGTCCGCTGACGGGAGATACACCAGTCCGGACGACCCGTCATCATCGACTCAATACGGTTTTGACCCCAAGCAGGTGTCCACTGTACCGTTGGAATATCCTCTAGCGCACGCGCGCGTAACCCCTCTTTTTCCATGCTAATAAACCACTGCGGCGTGGCACGGAAAATGATCGGCGACTTATGACGCCAGCAATGCGGATAGCTGTGCTCAATCTTGGTATGGTTAACTAGGTGACCATTGTCATGCAAAGCTGCGATGATCTGTGGATTGGCCTTATAGATATGCTCACCGGCAAATACCGCGGCGCTGTCTAAATAAACGCCATTACCGCCTACGGGGTTCTCTACCGGCAGATTGTACTTTAGACCGACATTATAGTCGTCTAGACCGTGACCGGGCGCG
Organism: Psychrobacter sp. AH5; assembly: GCF_040371085.1. Lineage (NCBI taxonomy): Bacteria > Pseudomonadati > Pseudomonadota > Gammaproteobacteria > Moraxellales > Moraxellaceae > Psychrobacter > Psychrobacter sp. AH5. Next base: position 2,183,259 of record NZ_JAMBMT010000001.1, on the reverse strand, counting down.
GTGTGCACCAGACCCGTACCACTCTCAACGGTCACGTGATCGCCTAAAATGAGCGGCACTTGACGATCGCTAATCAGCGGATGCTGCGCGCGCAAGCCCTCAAGCTCACTACCCGATACAGTGGCTAAGATGCCATGGCTGTCTAATTTCAGCTCAGACAAAGCGGTCTCGACCAACTCATGAGCTAATAACAAATTGCCCTTTGAGGTGGCTACTACCGAATAGTCATGCTCAGGATGCACGGAGATAGCTTGGTTAGCAGGCAGCGTCCAAGGCGTCGTCGTCCAGATAACCGCGGAGATAGTACCGTCTATGTTGGCTAAAGCCGCTACCTTTTTGGTATCCAGCACATCAAAGCTGACGTAGATCGCATCAGAGACTTTATCTTGATACTCGACTTCCGCTTCGGCCAGAGCCGAGGTACAGTCCAAGCACCAGTTGACCGGCTTCATGCCGCGGGTCACATGGCCGTTTTGGTAGATTTTACCTAGCGCCCGCACGATATTAGCTTCCTGCGCGAAGTTCATGGTTAGATAAGGGTTGTCCCAATCGCCAAAGATACCTAAACGTTTAAAGTCAGTCTTTTGTAGCTCAATCTGGGTTGCTGCATACTCGCGGCAGAGACCGCGAAACTCGGTTGCCGAGACTTTTTGCCCAACTTTACCGACTTTGGCCTCAACTTTTTGCTCAATAGGCAGACCATGACAATCCCAACCGGGCACATAAGGCGCATCAAATCCTGACAAGGTTTTGGACTTGACAATCATGTCTTTGATGACTTTATTGACCGCATGACCTAAGTGAATCTGACCGTTAGCGTAAGGAGGGCCATCATGCAAAATGTACTTAGTCGCACCAACGCGCGCTTGACGAATTTTGCCATAAACATCGTCAGCTTCCCAGGCCGCTAACCAATCAGGCTCGCGTTTGGCTAAATTAGCACGCATAGCAAAAGACGTATCTGCTAGGTTTAGAGTATCTTTGTAATCGATAGGTTTGGTCATAATCTAGGTCTTTGTCTGTAGTGATAGGGTAGAAGAATAACAGGCAGCCGCTCAGAAGTTAAAGAGATGTTTGTCAATAACCAGTAGCTTAGTAATTAATAGAAGTGATGAGCAAGAGTAAAGCCACCTATTATAAGACAAATAAGTGACTAAAAACAGAGGGCATAAAGCTCTACTAATAGCGGCTAATAAGTACGCTAAAAGCTATAACTTATAAGGCTTTAACTAAGAGGAGACAAAGTTATAGTCAAGAAGTGATCAACTGTTCTGCTAAAGTTGAGAACGGCTTAGCAGTCCTCTCAAAGTTCAGTCCCGACTCCAGATGTCTTAAGTGGTCATCAATCAAAGTAATAAGACGCTCCTCATCTCGCGCTTCGATAGCTTGGACGATACCTAAGTGCTCATCTTCTGCACAGTTAGACGATCCGTCTTCATTGTATAAGCCAATGATTAGCGTAGTACGTAGGGTAAGCTCATGCAAAAAATGGGCTAATACTTCATTACTAGCAATCGTTGCTAGCTGCATATGAAACTCGCGTGACAAACGCAGCTCAGCAGGCTTGTCGCCTTTTGCTTTTGCTTTGGCTTCTGCTGCAATAGTAGTACGCATGTTCTCAAGGTCTTGCGTACTAGCATTAATAATGACATTGCGAGCAAGGGTACACTCAATCATACGCCGTGCATCAAACACATCTCCAGCTTCTTTAGGAGTAGGAGTGGAAACAAAAGCGCCTCGATTGGGTCGTAGTTGTACCACATGCATAGTAGCAAGCGTTGAGAGTGCACGTCTCACATTAGCACGGTTACAGTTAAACAAGTCACTTAGCATCTGCTCGCCAAGTTTGGTTCCAGCCGGCAGACGTTGTTCTGATACAGCCGCAACAATTGAGCTGATGATAGTTTGCTCAGGTATGGCTTCTGGCTTAAGAGTTGGTTTTTTGGGTTTAGATCTATTCATAGGCAAGATTATAGTGTGCTAATAGCACTGGCACAACAAATAATAAAATTTTTAGTTGTTTTGTTAACAAAAATAGTTAACAATGTTTGTTAACAAATAATTTTTATAAATAACTAAAAGCCAAGTAACAGGGAGTCCCTATGAAGATTTTAGTAATGAACCCTAATTCTACCGTTTCTATGACGGATAAAATTGTCGAAAGTGCTCGTCAAAGTGCTAGCGCTGGCACAACAATTATCGGTGCTTCTGGCACAGAGGCTCCTGCTTCTATTCAAGGACATTATGATGAGGCAATGTCCGTTCCTGGACTACTCAAGCGCGTACAACAAGCTGAAGCTGAGGGAATCGATGGCATAGTAGTCGCCTGTTTTGATGATCCAGGTATCGGTGCTTGTCGTGAAGTGTTCTCAGGGCCGGTGCTTGGAATATGTGAAGCGGCGGTCAAAGCGGCAAGTATGGTTTCGACTTCATTTAGCGTAGTCACTACTCTACCGCGCTCCATACCGGTCATTGAAGATCTTATTCATGGTTATGGCTTATCGCATCGCTGCCGAAAAGTACGCTCGGCTGAGATACCTGTTTTGGCGTTAGAAGAAGAAGGCTCAGGCGCTCGTGAAAAAGTTCGCGATGAGATTTTGCAGGCTGTAAAAGAAGATAACTGTGAAGCCGTCGTTTTGGGCTGTGCTGGTATGGCAGATCTAACAGAGTGGCTCACAAAAGAGACGGGCGTCCCTGTCATTGACGGCGTCACCGTTGCTACGCGTATGATTGAGGCGTTAGTAGGCTGCGGTATCAAAACCAGTAAAATTGGCGCTTATGCGTCACCAATAGTTTAAGGGCAATATCTAACATTAACGCTTAGTGTTCTACCAAATTTTCAGGGAAGGAGAAGGTAATGGAAAACATAAAAGTTGCCGCTACTATGGCAGGCGTAGAAACGATTGATCAAAAGGGAGTAGGGCAAGAAAGCCTTGCGCCGCAAACCACTCGAATTATGGATCCTTGGTCTTATCTGTTTGCTTGGTTGGGGGGTTGTGTCTCTATTGGTACCTTTACGGTTGGATCAGGCCTTGTTGGTACCCTAAATTTATTACAAGTCGTGGTAGCTATTACCATTGGCTGTACGGTTATCGGCGCTGCATTGATGCTCAACGGGAGGGCAGGTCACAAGTATGGTATTCCATTTATGGTTCAATGCCGCTCTTCATTTGGTTTTTCAGGGAACCGTATTCCAGCATTAGTGCGCTCAGTACCAGCTGTCGTATGGTTTGGCTTTCAAAGCTGGATTGGCGCTGGGGCGCTAAACTTAGTATCGGATGCCTTGTTTGGTTACAATAACCTTGTCGTCTTTTTTATCGGTTTTCAATTCTTGCAGATTGGCCTATCTGTCCTTGGTTTTCACGGCATAAAATGGCTTGAGAATATAGGCTCTATTTTTATTATCGGCTCGCTTGCTTATATGTTTTACAGCGTCATTAATAAATACGGCGATACCATCTCGACCAATCTTGTTAACGTTGAAGGGACTTGGGGCACGCCATTTTGGGGTGCAACGATGCTATTTTTGGGAGTCTACAGCACCATGATGCTGAACGTCTCTGATTATTCACGCGAATTAAAAAAAGAGGTTGGGCTTTTTCGTCAAGTTGCCATCTATGCCAACTCAATTTTGCCCGCTACTTTATTTATGGGTTTGATTGGCCTAATGGTAACTAGTGCTACTGGTGAGGTTGACCCTATCAAAGTATTCTCAAGCGCGGTCGATAATAAGCCTCTATTAATAATCACCATGCTATTTATCGCTTTTGCTCAGGTTACGACTAACATTTTGAACAATGTAGTGCCACCAGCTTATGCGTTGATGGATATCTTCAAAATTAAGTTTAAAACAGCAGCGGTCATTGTCGGTCTACTGGCCTTTTGTACTTTCCCTTGGGAGCTCGTAAAAGATGAGTCTGCAGCGGGCTTGAACTTATTTATCCAAACTTATTCAGCTTTCTTAGGGCCGTTATTTGCCATTTTAGTGGTCGATTACTACATCTTGCGTAAGCAAACTCTGGATATTGATAAATTATACGACCCAAATGGCCCGTACAAGGGTGTTAATATGGCAGCAGTTATCGCAATGGTCGTTGGTATTGTAGTTGCTCTTATATTCACTAGCGTGTCTTGGTACGCAAGCTTAATCCCAGCCGGCGCTATTTATTGGATCCTAATGAAAAAAATGCCAGCCGCGCAGCGCTTTATGTCGTAAGCGATCTGACATTAGTTATTACTTATTATCCTCATAACAGCACCAGCTATTATGAGGATTTTTGGTTATGAGCACTAAAATAACAACAGCATAAGTGTACTGAATAAGGCTTGATTCTCGGTATAAAGCGATTATGCTGAGAGTAGGGTATCAGATAATAAAGTACTTAATAATTTAAAATCTAACCTTCAGCCCATCACTCATAAGTAAAGGAATAATTATGAAAATAGGTATCCCTAAAGAGATTAAAAATAATGAAAATCGCGTTGGCCTGCCACCAAACGCTGTCACAGTGCTAGTTGAGGACGGTCATAAGGTCTATGTCGAATGCGATGCGGGCATGGGTTCGCAGTTCACCGATGAGGACTATGAAGAAGCCGGCGCAACCATCGTTAATAGTGCAGATAAAGCGTGGGACGCCGAATTGGTTATAAAAGTCAAAGAGCCTCAGCAGCAAGAGTATAAATACTTAACCGAAGATTTAATGCTATTTACCTATTTGCACCTAGCTAATGAGCCGGATCTGGCTAAAGTCTTAGTCGATAATAAAGTTACCGCCATAGGCTATGAGACGGTGCAATTAGCCGATAAGTCCTTACCGCTACTGACGCCGATGAGTGAGATTGCTGGCCGCATGAGTACGCAAATAGGCGCGCAGTTTTTGCAGAAGTTTTATGGCGGTAAAGGGATATTGCTTGGCGGCGTACCGGGGGTGCAAAAGGGCCGTGTCACGATCATAGGCGGCGGTGTGTCGGGTACAGAAGCGGCCAAAATTGCTATTGGCCTGCGAGCGGATGTGACTATTTTGGATTTAGATCCCAAACGACTCAAAGAGCTATCAGAGATGTTTGGCAATAACGTACAGACTCTAATCTCGAACAAGGTCAATATTGCCAATAGCGTTGAGGCTAGTGACTTAGTAATAGGCGCGGTACTCATACCAGGTGCGGCCACCCCAAAGCTAGTCACTGAGGAGATGATAGAGGCGATGGATGATGGCGGGGTGATTATCGATATCGCAATCGATCAAGGCGGCGTGTTTGAGACTACTGATCGCATTACCACTCATGATGATCCCACTTATATTAAGCACGGCATCGTCCATTACGCGGTAGCTAATATTCCAGGGGCAGTGCCACGAACTGCAACGATGGCTTTATCAAATGTCACCTTGCCCTATATTCAAAAACTGGCTAAAAAAGGGATTAAGCAAGCCTGTCATGAAGATACTGCCCTTGCAAAAGGGGTGAACACCACGCAAGGTTACATCACTTATGAGGCAGTTGCTGAAGCATTGGATTATGAGTATAAGGCGTTGGATAGTTTGCTTGGCGACTAGTCTTGATTTTAGAATATTGACGACAGCCATAATCTAAGCTTTAGCGACCACAGCGGCTGAATACCTGTCAATCCCTGTGTCATCTCACCATCTTCTAAGATCACATAAGAGGGGGTGACTTGTCCTTGCCAATCGGCAAAGATGGCTCCGTCTTCGTCATTTACGGTGATAAAATCAAAATTATTTTGCTGCAGATAGTCTTGCAATGCTTGATCAGAGCCGGATTTGATAGCGATAGTGAGCACTGGATAATTGTCGTTAGCGGCTAACTTATTAATAGTCGGTGAGGTATAAGTACAAATCGGGCACCAAGTTCCCCAAAAATATACTAGCGTCGGTTGCTCACGACTCAATGCTGCTAGATCTAAGCTTTGTCCCTGATAATCGGTCAGCTGTAATTGAGGGTTGGCTGGCATGATGGGTTGTCGCCACCAATTAATGGCCGTATAAATAATGATAAATACTAGTCCATAAAATAAGGTGCTTTTAACAAGTGACCAAAGCTTTTGCTTAGGCGTTTTTTTAACTTTTATAGCTGTCTTTTCTATATCAGTACTCATGAGGTTTTCTCGAAGCTTAAAAGGGTAGTAATAAGCCTTTATAGATAAAAATAAACGGCTGAAAGATCAGCCGTTTTATAAACAGTTTAGTTTTAATTGAGCGGTTAAGACTTTTGCGCGCGGCTTTGTAGCGGATCGCCTAACAGGACGCTACCAGAGTTTTCACGGCGCTCCTCTGCGCTTAGTTTACTAGCTGACACTTTGGACTTGCGCTTCCACTTTAAGCTAAATAAATCATCACGGCGATCGAGTAAGTTATGAACAGAGCCCTCATTACGCACATGGATGAGCTTGTCTAAGTTTAAATCGGAGAAAAACACCATCTCAGTATTAGCTGTAGTTTCTGCCATAATCGCATCATGCGGAAAGGCAAAGTCGGACGGGGAGAAGATAGACGACTGCGCGTACTGAATATCTAAGCTCTCAACCTGTGGCAGGTTACCCACTGAGCCGCAAATCATCACATAACACTCGTTCTCGATAGCACGAGCCTGCGCGCAGTGACGCACCCGCAGATAACCGTTTTGAGTATCGGTCCAAAAGGGTACAAATAAAATGTCCATATCATCGAGCGCCATTAATCGCGCAAGCTCTGGAAACTCGACATCATAACAGACCAAAATACCAATACGACCAGCATCCGTATCAAAGACTTTGACCTCATCGCCACCTTCGATGACCCAAGCGCTACGCTCATGCGGAGTGATATGAATTTTGCGCTGCTCCTCAACGGTACCATCACGGCGGCACAGATAGCTGACGTTATAGAGGGTATCGTTCTCATCAAGCAGCGGCATTGAGCCGGTGATGACGTTAACGTTATAACTAACAGCCAAATGTGAGATCTCATTTTTGAACCATTCGGTATAACCGGCCAAAAAACGAATAGCGACGTTTTGATCGGTAGATTCGCACAGTCCCATCAGCGGCGCATTAAAAAACTCAGGCAAGCAGGCAAAGTCAGAATTATAGTCCGCCATAATATCGACAAAGAACTCGACTTGTTGCAGTAATTCCTCAGGCGACTCGACTTCACGCATTTGCCACTGAATACCGCCGATACGTACCTCAGATTTACGGGTATTAGGCTTATAGTCTTGCGGCTCATAATAGATATTAGCCCACTCAAGCAAAGTGGCAAAACCTTTAGACTGCTTATCATCGGGTAAGTAACCGGTCAAAATACGCTTGACGATAAAGCCATTGGATAACTGAAAAGACAGCGCTGAATCATGAATCTCACGCGACTCAACCGCATCGATATACTCGCCTGGCGTCAAATCTTGGTGATTGTGATAGTTGGGAATACGACCACCGGCCAAAATAGCGCGTAGGTTTAGCTGTCGACAAAGCTCTTTACGCGCGTCATAAAGCCTGCGACCTAGACGGTAACCACGATAATCAGGATCAATAAGCGCGTCCAAACCATAGATAGCATCGCCATCAGGATTGTCTTTTATGATCTCTTTGAGACCAATTAAGTCATCATAAGTATGCGGGTTAGAGAATCTAGCATAATCAACTCGGACAGATAAGACGATACCTATCAATTGATCGTGGTCAAATAAAGCAATCTGCCCTTCAGGAAAGGCATCAATCAAAGTGTGAATAGTAGTCTTTGACCAAGCGCCGCCCAAATTGGCATAGACTCGATCCATAAGCGCTTTGACTTGAGGATAGTCTTTTTTCTTAATCTCAGCGATAGTTAAGTGAAAATCGTCTAATTTTTCTATTTTACTCATAATATTCCTATGTTAGCTTTATCAGCCATCAAGCTCTACCCAATCGTTCAAAAAGCAGGGTCTACCCTTACCGTTCAATGTCTCTAGTAATGAGTAGCTTGGCTAGGATAAAACATAACTATTTTTTTTAAGGGTTTTGATTATTATAAAAAATGGTATTAAATCTGCAATACTGGTGCTACAATAATTAACGATAACAATTACTTGCAAACTATTAGCTCATATACCGTCTATTTTACTGATACAAAATTTGTGTTTGTCATCATACCATCTCAGTGTGAAGTTACTAGTGACGACCGGTATTATTCGGTATCGTTATGGTCATTTATAAAGCTAAGCATCACCTAAAAAACAATAAGTAGTCATCCAGTACATGCATTAAGCTTTACTATCTTGAGTTATCAACTTTATCATCGTAAATTCAAAAGAGATGGCTACCGATTATAGTTCGGTACTGATAACGATTTACCTTTATTATTTTTGTTCGTTAGCAGTGTGAACGAGCACTAGGATTGCGTATGAGCTTACCCCTAAACCATGCCGATACGGTTAACTATTTGGATGACGTTGCAGACACCGCGTTGGTACGCTTGGTTTATGTAAGTAGTTTAACGCTTAGCTCGCGCTTGCAAGCTTCTATATTTGATAAAGTGGAGGCGCATGCACGTCATTATAATGAGCAACAAGGTATCACCGGTACTTTATGTTATGGCAATAGTCATTTTTTGCAATGCTTAGAGGGTGAGAAGTCAAAGGTGTTAGCCCTGCAGCAGCGTATATTTGGCGATGAACGTCATAAGAATGTTAGGATTTTACTAATAAAAGCTATCGATCAGCGCATTTTTTATGATTGGCGCATGCGTTTGTTGTTTTTGGAGCGCTGGCTCTGGTCACCAGCTACCAAGCAGCAGGCAGTGCAATTATCGCCTTTTCTGCCTTTTGCGCCGCATGGCTGGAGTATTGAGCGTACGGAGCACTTCTTAGCAATCATCAAAAATTTTGAGACACCGCCCCATATCAATGCTGCTGGAATCACTTATAACGCTTTGGGTAATATGCTCAAGCACGTTGCTGCACCGCATCAGGCTTTTTTGCTGGTGCAAGCAGTGTTAGCGGTATTGCTAGTGATCGGTTTATTGCTATTAAATTATTAGAGTTAAGCGATAAATAAAGACGCTAATAGTAACCCTTAGAAATAATATAAAGTATAAAAACGACGCTAGACTTCACAGTTTAGCGTCTTTATTTATTGTTAAGTCAAAAAGAATTACATATCAAAAATCTTACCACGATTCATAATATTATTAGGGTCAAATACTTTTTTGACTTGTTTTAAATAGTCAATCTCAAGCGGACTACGGCTATATTCTAAATAAGGCTTTTTGGTCATACCCACGCCATGCTCAGCGGACACAGAGCCGCCATATTTTTGTACCGTTTCAAACACGTATTTATTGACGATTTGACACTCAAAAAAGAAATCATCCTTGCTCATGCTTTCAGGCTTTAAGATATTTAGATGCAAATTACCATCGCCAATATGACCAAACCAGCAGACCTCAAAGTCAGGATAATTGCTGCTGACAATCTCGTCAATCTCTGCAATAAAGTCAGGCACGTAGCTGATTAATACTGAAACATCGTTCTTATAAGGCGTAAATACCGAGATAGTCTCAGAGATATACTCACGCAGCTTCCATAGCTCGGCCGCTTGTGTGAGGTTTTGACTCATCACTCCATCGACCACCCAGCCCTCAGTCATGCACTCCTCAAAGATGGCCATGGCTTTGTCCATGATGGGCTCATACGGCGCTTCAAACTCAAGTAGGGTATAGAACTTAGTGCGCGACTCAAATGGCTCTTGTACTTGCCCATGCGCCATCAGCTTATCAATCGCCACCTCATCAAAAAACTCAAAGGCGGTTAGATCGATCTTGGCTTGAAAAGCCGATAAAACATTCATCACGTCATTGAAGCTATCCATGCCAAGCACCATCACGTTAAGATCTTGCGGCAAGCGGTCCAGCTTAATCTGCGCATGAGTGACTAACCCCAAAGTGCCTTCACTACCGATAAACAACTGGCGTAGATCATAGCCGGTAGCGTTTTTGACCATGCCGCGGTTCAGCTGCAAAATATCGCCTTTACCTGTCACCACAGTCAAACCCATAATCCACTGACGGGTCATGCCGTAACGTATGACCTTAATACCGCCCGCGTTAGTGCCGATATTGCCGCCGATTTGGCTAGAGCCTGCCGAGGCAAAATCAACCGGATAATATAAATCTTTGGACTCAGCGAACTGCTGCAATTGCTCGGTGACGACTCCTGCTTCAATCTCAACCATACGATCCGCAGGATAAAATGTACCGATTTTATTCATCTTATCCATGCTCACCACAATCTCACCATTGGCCGCTACTGCGCCAGCAGATAGACCGGTGCGACCACCACTTGGCGTCAATACCACGTTATACTCATTAGCCAATAGTATGATAGCTTGTACTTGCTCAGTGGTTTTTGGAAAGACAATAGCGGCAGCGGCAGGGGCGAAATGCTTGGTCCAATCTTTGCCCCAGTGCTCCAAGCTCTCGCTATCGGTTTTGATTTGACTCTCCTCAAACTGATGAGTCGTCCTTAGCGTCGCCAAAATAGCTTGTACGCTAGCCGTAGTTGCCTCAGTGGCAGGTCGATTTGAGCTTGGCTCATTAACATCCGCTTGCTTAGCAGCATGCGTAAGCTCATGAGCAACTGCATGAGCCGCCTTATTAGCAATAGTATTAGGTTGGTTTTCGATGAGAGATTCAGTCATAATAGTCTCGGCTATTTAGGATTGGCAACAGAGGGGAGTGATGATTTGCTTAAAGTAGCGATTCATACCTTTAGATAAGGTCAATATTAGCACATCACAACCTTATCTCTAAGTAGATGCTAATACTTAATAGAATATCACTAATTAAAATAACAACTATTTATTGCTCTTATTTCCTAACATAATCGAGCAATTTTGTGTAATATAAGCGCATTATTTTTTATTCATTATAAGTCACTTGTTAGACGATTTTATGTACTGTTAACGGGTGTTTTAACTAGTTGCTGATAGATAAGCTACCGACATCTTAATAGTAATAAAAAAACCATTTACCAAAATTATAGGATAGGTTTGATATGGCATTATCACTACAAAAAGATAAGATCCGCTTTTTATTATTAGAAGGTCTGCATGAGAACGCGCTAAAAGTGTTAGATGCGGCAGGCTATACTAACATCGAATATCTGAGTCATGCACTCGATGAAGAGGAGCTGATTGAAAAGATCAAAGATGCGCACTTTATCGGTATTCGCTCGCGTACTCAGTTAACTCGTGAAGTATTAGAAAAAGCAGAAAAATTAATCGGTATCGGCTGTTTTTGTATCGGTACTAACCAAGTGGATCTAGAAGCTGCCCGTGAGCTGGGTATTCCGGTCTTTAATGCGCCATATTCAAACACTCGCTCTGTGGCTGAGCTAGTACTAGCTGAAGCCATTATGCTGTATCGCGGTATTCCTGAAAAGAACGCTACTGTGCATCGCGGCGGCTGGGGCAAATCTGCTGCCAACTCGCATGAAGTTCGCGGCAAAACTATCGGTATCGTCGGCTATGGCTCTATCGGTTCACAGCTATCGGTACTTGCTGAGAGCTTTGGCATGAAAGTCATTTATCATGACGTAGTGACCAAATTACCGCTCGGTAATGCGGTACAAGTAGGCAGCTTAGAGGAGCTATTATCAAGCGCTGATATCGTCACTTTGCATGTACCAGACGTCCCAAGTACCCGCTATATGATGGGCGCTAAGCAGTTCGCGCAGATGAAAGAGGGCAGCTACTTTATCAACGCCGCTCGTGGTACTTGTGTTGAGATTGATGATTTAGCCGCTGTCATCGAGTCAGGCAAGATATTAGGCGCGGCAATTGATGTGTTCCCAAAAGAGCCAAAATCTGCTGATCAAGAGTTTGAGTCGCCATTACGTAAGTTTGATAATGTCATCTTGACGCCACATATCGGTGGTTCTACTCAAGAAGCGCAAGCAAATATCGGCCTTGAAGTCGCTGAAAAATTCGTCAGCTATTCTGATAAAGGCGATACAGTGACGGCGGTGAACTTCCCAGAGGTGTCTATTCCGTTCAAAGAAGGCACTCATCGTCTACTGCATATCCACAAAAACGTCCCAGGCGTACTCTCACAAATCAACCGTCTGTTCGCTGAAGCGCATATCAATATCTTGGCGCAGAGCCTGATGACCCAAGATGACGTCGGTTATCTAATGATGGATGTGGATTACAATGATTCTGATGCTGCCCTTGATAAGCTAAAAGATGTCGAAGAAACAATTCGCGTGCGTATTTTGTTTTAATCGTGAGCTGATATAGGTAGAAAGAAAGAGACTCAATCATGGGTCTCTTTTTTTTGGAGAGTTGTTTATTTTATCTTGCTTATTGTGAGCTAAATTAACATTTTCTTTACAGTGCGCTGAGTTTGACAATTTATACTACAGAGCTGAGCCCATACCGAAATGCTTCAAATATGATTAGTACGGGCTTTTATTTTATAATGATAATAAACCAAGCAATAGGACACTTTATGACAAATAATATAATAAAAGCGGCGGCATTAGGCAGTGTATTAGCTTTAACGGCAACCGCAAGTTTTGCCGCTGATAAAGGCGATTATCAGTTATCAAGTCATATTCTCGATATCGGTAGCGGCGAGCCTGCCCCTAACGTCAACGTAAAATTAATGAAGCAACAAACGAATGGTAGCTGGCAGCTCCTAGATACTAAAAAGACCACTAACAATGGTCGTATCAATGATTTTTTACCCAATGAAGGCAATGTCAATAATGATGGTACTTACAAGCTAATCTTTGAAACCACGCCTTACTTTAGAGACTTGGGTAAAGAGTCATTTTTCCCTTATATTGAAGTCAATTTCAATATCAAAGGCGATAACCATTATCATGTGCCAATTACTTTGTCACAGTATGGTTATAGCACTTATCGCGGTAGCTAAGTCTTAGTTATATGAGATTATAAGTTTCACATAAAAAAAGAGACGCTATTATTTATAGCGTCTCTTTTTTTTGGGTGAATAATTTTATAATAGTAGGGTGCGCCCCGCGCACCATTAGGATAATAATACGCGAAAAAATCATATCGGTGTTAGATATTTATCTCAATAAGCGGGTTACGCTACGCTAACCACACCCTACGACTTAGCTCTTTTCAAAGCTGATAACTCTAAATCTATTTGGCTTTATTAGCCTCTTCAGCCTGACGGCGCGCTTGTTCTTTGGCCTCTTTACGCTTTTGCATTACCTCTTTGACTTCGCTACCGATATGCGCCTCGCCACGTTTTTGCGCTAATTGCATCTGATACTCACGCTCACGAAACCTAGCTTTTTGCTCATCCGTCGCCTTGCCGATACAATACGGGCAAGACTCGCCTTTGCTATAAGCGGCGCTTTGCATATCTTCAGCGGTGATCGGCATGCGACAAGCAAAGCACTGCTCATAATCGCCTTTTTCTAGGTTATGATTGACTGAGACCCGATTATCAAAAACGAAGCAATCGCCTTGCCACATGGATTCGTCGCTAGGGATTTCTTCTAGGTATTTAAGAATGCCGCCTTCTAAATGATACACCTCTTCAAAACCTTGCTCGCGCATATAAGCGGTTGATTTCTCGCAGCGGATACCGCCGGTACAGAACATCGCTACTTTTTTGTGTTTGTTAGGGTCTAGCTCTTTGGCAACATAGTCTGGAAACTCGCGAAAAGTCTCGGTGTTTGGATTAATGGCATTTTGAAAAGTACCGATTTGCACTTCATAGTCGTTACGCGTATCGATTAAGATGACTTCTGGGTCAGAGATGAGCGCGTTCCAATCCTCGGGTTTGACATAACGCCCGACTGATTGTAGCGGGTCGATGTCTTCGACACCCATAGTGACGATTTCTTTTTTTAGCTTAACTTTGGTGCGATAAAAAGGCTGCTCGCTGGTATAAGACTCTTTAAAGCTAAAGCTGCCAATGGCTTCGATACTACGCAGATAATCTAAGACATTATCGATGCCCGAGCGTAGACCGGATATCGTGCCGTTAATGCCCTCAGAGGCAATGAGTAATGTGCCTTTAACCTCATTATCGAGCATCTTATCTAAGATAGACTGACGATAGCCTGCAAAATCACTAAAACGGGTAAACTTATAAAGAGCCGCAACGACAATATTGTTGGTTTCGCTATCGTATTGAGGCGCTTTTTTTGCGTGGTCAGTGCTAGGGTTTATAGTAGTGCTCATTTGTGTCTCCTGCGGGCTAGGACGTAAACCTAGTGCATTGATTTGATTAAAAAAAATAGTAACACTAGCATAATGTTTTGGCTTGCTAGCGCTGGCGTAGTGTAGCAAATTTGCGCTGGTTTTGAGGGCTTTTTTGATATCTTACGTTCAAATAAAAGTAGAAAGTATAAAAAATCCAGCAACTAAGCTGGATTTTCTTTGGTAAGTATTTACCACATCAAATCATCAGGAATGACATAAGCGGCGTACGGATCATCTTCGGCTATTTCATTCTCTGCCTTATCATTAGACACTACGATAAAGCCTTCTAGCTTGGCATTGATACGATCGGCTAACGGTCTTGGCAGTAGCGCATAACCGTCTTCTAGTCTAGCAATGACCACGTGACCGGCGACGATTTGCTCATAGAGCTTTTGGGTGGTATGCAGCTTTTTAATCTTTGAGTTATCGACAAACTGATAACTCACCTCGCCATCGGTGTCAGTGATTTGATGCTGCTTGATCATCTGGATAATATTAGCGTGCAGCATCTTCTCTTCTAAGAGCTGCTGCTTTTGTTGATTGAGCTTTAGATCCTTCTCTGCCTTCTCAGCTTGGGCGGCAGCTAGTGCTTTTTTGGCTTCTAGTGCTGCTGTGTCGCCAGTGCGTTTGGCATGTTTGGCTTGTTTAGTGATCTTATCCGCTTTTTTACTATCTACCAATCCGGCTTTTAGTAGCTGTGCTTGTAGAGCATTTTTGGCCATGATTTACTGTCCTCAGTAATGAGCTAGAAATAATAAGCATGATAACAATATAATCCTAAAAATATAACCATAAAAATCCAGCACTAAGGCTGGATTTTATGAAAATAAAAAAGGATTAGCAGCGGCTATCGGTTATCGATTACTTACTCTGAAACCAAGTATCGGCTTGGCTGCGGGCGCTAGCGATATCAGAGGAAGATAAGTTCAAAGCCAACTGGCCAATTTTGCCGCGTGCCTTATTACGCACCTTTTCATCTAACATGCCGTCACGGGCGGCTAGATCGTACCACTTATAAGCATCAACTAGGTTTTTTTGTTTTTCATCAAGGAGTGCTAGCGTATAGCTGGCACGATTATCACCGCGCATGGCGGCTTTTTCTAGCCACTTACGAGCTTGAGTGATGTTAGGCTGTACGCCTTCACCGCGCAGATACATAATGGCTAGATTAAGCTGGGCAGGAGCAACGCCTTGCTCAGCGGCGCGCGTGTACCACTGAATCGCTTGCTGAGTGTTTTTTGCCATGCCTTCGCCTTTTTGCAAGCGCTTAGCGAGATAAAATTGGGCGTGATCGTTACCTTGCGCGGCACGAGCTGATAAGTCGCTAACGGACATAAGCTCAAAGCGCGAGGTGTCAAGTGGGACGTTTGAAATAAGCTCAGCGTTGGCCAGGCCAGCGCAAGAGAACATAGCAGTAAATAGGGCAGCTTTAAATAATTTCATAAGGACTCCATAAGTAGGCAACTGGTTAGCAATAAATCAAGTCATGTCCTAACTTTTAATAGGTACTGATGATTAAAGCAAAACTTTAGTGAGCGCTTATCTATTTACTACGCTATTACTTTGAAAGTGTTTTCCTTAACCTTCCAAAGTACGACAATAAATAAAAGCTCGTAATAGGCTGTCATTGACGACATTTTGCTAGCTTAACACTCAAAGTTACGAAACTCAAATACTAATTACCCACTTAAACTACAGTTGCGAGCCAATACTTGTCAATAAAATCATGAAGTTACATTTCTGTGATTTAATTCAACAACACTATAAAGGGTTTTGTAACATTTTTTAATACTAATCTAAGCTTTAGTTACCCGATAAATAGCAACATCAGCTAATAAGTTTGGTACTCGCCTTACTAGCGAGCTCATCAAAGGAGCATAACCTGTTTCTGAATCACTGACTGCGAAGCGATTGAGTATACGAATGTCATGCTGAGCGCACAGCTGCTCAAAGTCCTTAAAGGTGCATAAATGAATGTTAGGAGTGTTATACCACTCGTATGGCAACGCTTCTGACACCGGCATCATGCCTTTTAATCCTAAATGAATACGGTTTTGCCAATGCGCAAAATTAGGGAAAGTAATCACCGCTTCACGGCCAACTCGCAGCATATCAAGTAATAGCTCGTCCGGGTTTTTGACCGCTTGTAGCGCTCGCGCCATGACCACCGTATCAAAGCTGTCATCAGCAAAACGCGCTAAGCCATCGTTTAGATCTTGCTCAACGATAGATAAGCCTTTGCCGATAGCTTCATTGATTTTGTCTTCGTCGATCTCAATGCCATAGCCACTAACGCCTAGTCGCTGCTGCAAATGCGCTAGCAGCTCACCATTACCACAGCCTAAGTCTAATATATGCGAGTGCGGAGCAATCCAGCGCTCTGCTAACTGATAGTCCATTCTCATCAGTGTGCTCCTTCTAAACGTGCTTTGGTAGCGGTTAGCGGGTTTTGATTAGAGTTATTGATAAAAGGCGCGGTCAAAAATCCTCTAATAGCGCCCATGTAACGCGGAATATCAAACAAAAAAGAGTCATGACCGTGAGGGGCGTCAATATTGGTATAGCTAACCGGCTTACCAGTCGCCATAAGCGCGTCGACAATCTCTTGTGAGCGCTCAGGAGCAAAACGCCAATCAGTAGTAAAAGAGACAATTAGATACTGGCATTTAGCATGAGCAAAAGCGGTTTTTAGACCTTCTAATTCTAATGAGTGAGTCGTTTCTTCTGCCTCAGCCTCTTCTATATTATTGTCTCTACGGCTTAGATTGGCATCGGTTTTATTTGCGACAGTATCATTTACTGCTGAGGCTGAGGATTGAGTTTGCTCGACATAGCCGCGGGTAGGATCGAAATAATCTAACGCTTTAGTCATCAAAAGGTAGGTATTGGCATCGAAGTTTTCGCTGAAACGCTCACCTTGATAACGCAGGTAGCTCTCCACCTGAAACTCTACATCATAGCCGTACATAAATTTGCCAGACTTTAGGTCACGGCCAAACTTAGCTTTCATCGCATCATCGGTCAAGTAGGTAATGTGCCCGACCATGCGCGCTAGTATCAGTCCACGCCTTGGATAAGTTCCGGCTTGCAGATAGCGCCCATCCTTAAAATCAGGATCCGATAAGATGGACTGACGCGCCACTTCATTAAAGCCGATATTTTGCGCCGATAGCTTAGGCGTACAGGCGATGACCACGCAGCGCTTGAGCCGATCAGGGTAGTCAATTGACCATTGTAGCGCCTGCATGCCGCCCATCGAACCGCCAACAATAGCGTGCCAAGTCTCTATGCCCAAACGATCAGAGAACATTGCTTGGGTTTTGACCCAGTCTTTGATAGTGACGAGCGGAAAGTCGGGACCATAGACTTGTTGTTGATTTTTAGGGCTATCAGGGTTGATAGTAGTAGGGCCGGTGGAGCCAAAGCAGCTGCCAATATTATTGACACAGACCACATAGAATTGATTGGTATCGATAGCTTTATTAGGGCCGATCATCGTATCCCACCAACCGGCTTTTTTATCCTCTTCGCTATGAAACCCAGCCGCATGATGACTGCCTGATAACGCATGACAAATAAGGATGGCGTTTGATTTATCAGCATTTAAGGTGCCGTAGGTCTCATAAATAAGATCAAAAGAGGGCAAAGTACGATTGCACTCTAAAGTCAAAGGCTCAGAGAAATGCATCATTTGGGGGGTAACTATACCCACTGAAGCTGTTAGATTTGATGATGAGTTGGATATATTATTAATCGTTTTATTATCAGTATCAGCACGTGCGCTCAAAGCTACCTCGCAAGACGACAGTCGTTAAAATGGGATAATAGTATCGATACACTATCGTTAATGCTGTCTATTGTATGGCGATGCGCGTATTAGTACAACCTTCATCATAGCCGATTGTCGCAGCAAAGCAGCAAATAGCGCACAAACGATATTTCTCCTGCGTTTGTGCTCGATAAAATGCTACACTAAGCGCCACTAAAGTAGGCTGTTTTTTTAAGACTCACTTAACAAGTTTACTCAAATATTCTAAAATACTAATCAAAACCTTCATAAATCTATTTGAATAATGGGCTGCTATGAAACCAAAATTGCCTCCTCGCATTGCTGTATTGTTGATCAATCTAGGTACTCCTGATGAGCCAACAGCGCCTGCGGTACGCCGTTACTTGCGCCAGTTTCTCTCAGATCCGCGCGTGATTGAGATCCCCAAATTCTTATGGGCGATTATTCTTAATCTATTTGTACTGCCAAGCCGACCTAAACGCGTTGCTGAAGCCTACGCGAGTATTTGGGATGGCGACTCACCCATGCGTAATATCCTAAATGGCCAAGTGGCGCAGCTAGAGCCACGC
This sequence comes from Psychrobacter sp. AH5, assembly GCF_040371085.1. Taxonomy (NCBI): domain Bacteria; kingdom Pseudomonadati; phylum Pseudomonadota; class Gammaproteobacteria; order Moraxellales; family Moraxellaceae; genus Psychrobacter; species Psychrobacter sp. AH5. The sequence goes on along the minus strand of NZ_JAMBMT010000001.1, from coordinate 2,164,685 downwards.
TTGGCGGCGGCAAATGAGCCTTTTCGGGTGACAGTACACTCAGCGATGAGCTATGGCAATCCTGGTCTGCCAGAGGTGATGGACAAGCTGCGTAGCGAGGGCGTGGATCATTTTGTGATGCTACCGGTGTTTCCGCAGTATTCAGCAACCTCGTCAGGGGCGGTGTACGATGCGATCAATAAGTGGGCGCTCAAGCAGCGAAACCTACCGAACTATACTATCGTCAAGGACTACTTCGCCCATCCGCTATATATCAAAGCGCTAGCTGATAGTATTCGCCGCTTCCAAGCCACGCATGGCAAGCCTGAGAAGCTGATGTTTAGCTTTCACGGGATTCCGCAGCCTTATATGGATAAGGGCGATCCTTATCCGCGCCGTTGTAAGTGTACCGCCGCCCAAGTCGCTCATGAGTTGGGTCTTCATGAGGATGAATGGATTATCAGCTTTCAGTCGCGCTTTGGTAAACAAGAATGGGTCAAGCCTTATACTGATGTAATCTTGGATGAGTGGGCAAAGTCTGGGGTCAAATCGGTGCAGATTTTAAGTCCGGCATTCTCAGCAGATTGTCTTGAGACCTTAGAGGAGTTGGCGATTGAAAACCGTGAAAATTTCTTAGAGGCAGGCGGGGAAGAATATCACTACATTCCGGCGCTAAATATGGATGAAGCGCATATCGACCTATTAGAAGCTATCAGCGCGCCATTAGTGAAAGGCTGGGCAGGAACGCTTGAGGGTTGGGTATAAAATTGACGGTTTTGTTATAACTGGTCAACAAATAATAGTTTTATAAGTAAAAACACGCCCAATGCAATTGAGCGTGTTTTTTTATTAAAAGTGACAGTAAACAAAAACGGTTTTATCAAAAGTCATCATCATTGCTACGCTCAGCGGCCTCAGGATCGGCAATATCGACGATATCAGGATAATCATTGTCATCTAAGTTATCTTGTACTAACACATTATCGATAGTTGCTTCATCGATATTTTGACGATGCATCGGCGTCAATCCTTGAGTCGCATCGGTTCCCACTTCTGAGTTATCAAAACCAGCAGTATTATCGATAACATCATCGTTATCAAAAGTGTGCAGCATATCATTATCCATATCTACTTTTTGACTGCCTTGCTGATTATCTTCATTGTTGTCAGCGATATTGGCATCCCCTTCAATATGATCCATCTCTTCAGGTAGCGGCGTTTTTGAATTATCCATAAAAAGTCCTCTTTGTTATTTAAAATACAGCTATACAAAACGGTATTACAAACTAATTAATCACTGCATCAGTTTGGAGGCTTCTAGCAGTTATCGCTAGTAGTAAGCTGTCACAGGATGTCAAAAAATGTAAGACAGTACAAAGAAGAGTCATATTAATAAAAAAACGGCCACCAAATAGCGTTAGCCGTTATAGTAATTGCAAATTCACCAGCTATTTGGCACCAATCTTTTTATTAATAAAACGAATCACCACATCTGGCGTCACCTGTGAAGTGCTTTGTAGAATCTTGGCAGGCAAGCCGATAGGGTAATGAGTACGAGTTATCTTTTGATTATTGTGACAGCTTAATTTGCATAACTTTTTGGCAACATCATCGACCGTCAAGTTAATCCCTAACCGATCAATACTGGTCACCTCGATGTCTTTGGTCATGTTCGACTTAACCCATAATGGCATGACATCGATCACTTTAATACCTAAAGGCGCGTATTCGATATTTAACGCCTCAGTGAGGCCACGCACGAAGAATTTACTGGCAGAATAAGGCGCGACCTCAGGCTGGCCATAGATAGCAGAGGCTGAGGATAAATTGATAATCTTGCCATTAGCACTCTCTTTTAGATAAGGCACAACTTTATGACAGCCGATCAAAACGCCTTTACAGTTGATATCGATTAAAGATAACTGTTTATCCAAGTCAGTAGTTGGCAATACGCCACTGACCAGCACGCCAGCATTATTAATCAAGACATCAATACCGCCAAAATTATTGATCATATGTTCGATAGCATTATCCCAAGAGTCAGTATTAGTGACATCTAAATCGCCTGTGATGACGCGCTGATTTTTATTGGCTTTCTTAAAAGCTTTTTGTTTGATAGCGTGCGCAAGCTCTTGAGTATCAATATCAAAAAGTCCTACACAGTGGCCTTTTGCCGCGAGACGTTTGGCAGTAGCTAGACCGATTCCGCGTGAGGCGCCCGTGATTAGTATATTCATAACATATCCTTTTATAGTTAACGTATAAAGTGCTGATTAGGAGCATAAAAGAGTGATGTTTAGCAATAAGCTAGCATACCTAAAGCCAACTATCGAATGCTAGAGGACATCGGTAACTACTAACTCGATTAGACGGTTAATTAGTCACTTGTTCTAACTCTAGTCTTTGCTCTAGAGGCTCTTCAAAATCTGTCACTTTAAACGACCATAAATAACCTAAAGCCATTAAATAAATAGCGGTTTCGGACAACTCTTCCACTACTAAACCTGAACTATGAGAAAAGCCAATAGCGTTCTCGCCTGTATATTGCAATAACGCCAAAACTAGAACGCTAAGATATAACCACAGCGGCGTCGTCTTCAATAGCTTCCAACAATAGCGCCAAGCGTAAAACAACAATCCCAGCGCTACTAGGTAAATCACTAGTAAGACACGATCCTCCTACCAGTCATAATTATGGCCTAGCCATAGAACACGCGCATCGATAAATAGATCAGATAGGTGATTTAATTCGCGGCGAATCACGGTGAAAAACACCAAAACAGCGGCTAGCCAAAAATAGCCACCTTGCTTGCGGCGACTTTGCGTAGCATATTGAATGCAGCGTAATAAACACAGCACTAAAAGGATAACACTAGCGATTTCTATAATACCGTTTTCAGTAAAAATGAGCGGCTCCTAAGCTATAATAAATAACGATAAAAATGAAAAAAGCGAGCCTAAAAGCTCACTTTTAACGTGGAATCAATGGGTCAAAAACTAATTTTTAGAGTGGTATTATAATATTAAATATAACTCTATGCTATTGATTAATAATGCTAATCTGCTGATAGTCATTATTAAGATTTTGAAACAAAGCTAATAGGGGTTAGTGCGCCTCATCCCAGTTCTCACCGATACCGGTCTCGACTAATAATGGCACGGCAAACTCAATGTCCCAGCCCATACCTTTAGCGGTATCGCGTAGCACATTTTGCATAGCATCAGTAATCAGCTGCGCGATATCATCGGCTTTATCTTTATCGACTTCAAACACCAGTTCATCATGAACTTGTAGCAGCATTTTAGCTTGCTCTTTGGGCAATACTTTATCAACCGCTATCATCGCAAGCTTAATCAGGTCAGCTGCAGATCCTTGCAGTGGTGCGTTAATAGCCGCGCGCTCTGCCGCTTGTTTGACCATACGATTGGGATTATTAATATCAGGGGTATAGAGTTTACGGCCAAGTATCGTCTCGATATAGCCGCGCTCATAGGCGCTAGCACGCGTATCTATCATATATTGTTTGACGCCAGGATAGCGATCAAAATACATATCGATATAGTCTTGCGCCTCATTACGACTCATTTGCAATTGTTTGGCCAGACCAAAGGCACTCATGCCATAAAGCAGGCCAAAGTTAATAGCTTTAGCATTACGGCGCTCGGTTGCGCTGACGTCCTCGACGGCTTTGCCTAATACTTCAGCCGCCGTTGCCGTATGAATATCTAAGCCTTCATTGAAGGCGCGAGTTAAGTTAGCATCGCCTGAAAAATGCGCCATCAGTCGTAGCTCAATTTGTGAGTAATCCGCCGCCAATAGTACACGACCTTTTGGCGCGATAAAGGCTTGGCGAATTAATCGACCCGTTACCGTACGAATAGGAATATTTTGCAAATTAGGATCGGTGGAGGATAAGCGTCCGGTACTGGTCAGCGCTTGGTGGTAGCTGGTATGCACGCGATCGGTATCAGCGTCAGCTACTGCATCGAGAGCATCAGTGTAAGTGCTCTTAAGCTTTGATAAGCCGCGATACTCAAGCGTAATCTCTGCTAACGGATGGTCAACCTTGGAGAGCACCGCTTCACCTGTAGAATACTGACCGGACTTGGTTTTTTTGCCGCCGCTCACACCAAGCTTCTCAAATAACATCTCGCCTAATTGCTTAGGTGAGCCTAAATTAAATTCCTCGCCAGCGACTTTATAGGCCTGCTTTTCAAGCGCGATAATTTCTTCATCAAAACGCTTGGACAGCTCATTTAAGAACGAGCGCTTGATTAAAATACCATGCGCTTCCATTTGGCAAAGAATTTGCGCCGTTGGAATCTCAAGCTCGTTGAGCAGGCAGATATTGGTCTCGTCATCAGCCAATCTATCGCTAAAGGCCTCAAACAGCTGATAAGTAATGTCGGCATCTTCACAAGCATAGTCACTAGCGATATCGATGGCGACTTGATCGAAACTCACTTGTTTTGCGCCTTTACCAGCAACGTCCTCAAAACTAATGGTTTGCGTTTGCAGATAATGCCGCGCTAGATCGTCCATGCCATGACGGGTAATCGCCGCATTGATGACGTAGCTTGCCAGCATGGTATCCATCGCCCAGTTGTTGGGATTAGTATGAATACTGCCAAGTAAATCAATATCGTAACGACTTAAGATATGAGTATCGTACTTTAAGTGTTGACCGACTTTGCCAATATTCGGGTTTTCTAAGATAGGTTTGAGTCTTGCCAAAACAGTATCGCGATCAAGCTGTTTGGCTATTAACTCGTCGCCCTCTAGACTATGTGTTAACGGTACATAATAAGCTTCGTGAGCTTGCAGCGCAAAAGATAGTCCGACCAGCTCAGCCTCACGCCAGTAGATACTAGTGGTTTCGGTATCGATAACGAAGTTTGGCGCGGCTTGTAGTTGCGCGATCAAGCTGTCAAAAGCGGGCATATCCAAAATAGTATGCCAAGCCTTATCATTATCTTTACTGTTTTTGATATTTTCAATCTTGCTTGATTGTAGGGCTTTAGCTACTTGTGCTTGCGACTCACTATTTGCCTGCGTCTCTGCCACACTTTGACTGCCATTAGCCGGATGATTGGGATGATCAAGTGATGCCAGCTCATTGTTAAATTCCAGCTCACTATACAGCGCGCGCAGCTCCTCAATATAAGCACAAGGATCGGTATTGATCTTTAGATCTTCCCAGTCATGGCCGATGTCCAAGTCGGTGACGATAGTGGCCAGCTTGGCATTAAACGGGATATCATCAGCGTGCTCAATCAGACCTTTGGCGCCGCGGCCTTTTATAAAGCCGATGTGCTTGAGCATATTATCGATATCGCCATACTCAACAAGTAAGTCCTTAGCAGTCTTTTTACCGATACCAGGTACGCCTTTGATACCGTCAGAGGCATCGCCCATCAGCGTTAGGTAGTCAATCATTTGTGCAGGCTTGATACCGAGTTTATCCATCACGCCCTGAGTGTCGATGACCTTACCGGTGAAGCTGTCCTCCAATATTACCGCGTCATTGACCAGTTGCATCATATCCTTATCACCGGTGGAGATGACCACGTGATGGCCTTGCGCTACGGCGCGATAAGCCATGGTGCCAATGATATCATCGGCCTCTGCGCCTTCGATACGTAATAACGGAATACCCAAAGCGGTGACCAAACGGTGAATATAAGGAATTTGCTCGACCAGCTCAGGATCAATAGGTGGACGTCCGGCTTTATAATCTGCTGACATGGCATGGCGAAAAGTGGGCGATTTGGTATCAAAACACACCGCCATATGGGTCGGATGATAGCGGCGCATCAGTTTTAAGAGCGCATTTAAAGTGCCGCGGATAGCATTGGTGGTCAGCCCTTTAGTGTTTTGCATGGTCTTAGGCAAAGCATGATAAGTGCGAAATAAGTAGTAGGAGCCATCTACCAAAATAAAAGGCGGTTTATCCTTATCGACATGGCTAGTATCCATCGTCGCCACATTAGGCATAGTGGCAAAGTTAGGCAGCATATCCGGATCGATAGGCGAGTGGGAGTTGTGATCGTTGTCTTGGGTATTGGCAGTCATAAAGGGTCACTTATCAGCTAAAGGCTAAAATTATAATAATCAATGCGGCTATTATAACGATAAAATGACGCTGTGCCGAATGGCTTAAAAGTTATCATATGTGTCTATAACAAGCAAAAAAAGAACCCAGTAACGACTGAGCTCTTTTGTATAGCTTACTATTTTTATCAAACGATAAAGGGGTTACTTAACCTCAGAGGTCACTTCGATATCGATATTGCCTTTAGTGGCTTTTGAGTACGGGCAAACATCATTGGCTTTTTCAACTAATTTTTGAAACTCATCGCTTGAGATATCGGTGCTATCCGCAATAACATGAATTTTCACTGCTAATTTATAGTCGTGATCGCCGCCTTGCATAAGATCGACGGTAGTCTCAGTCGTTGAGCCAAAACTGGCCTTTTCCATTTTTTTCACCACGCCAAGCGCGCTATCAAAGCAAGCGGCATAACCCATTGCTAAGAGCTGCTCGGGATTGTTACCTTCCATGTTACCGCCTGGAGGGGCCATATTGACTTTCAAATCGCTATCACTTAATGACGCATTACCGGTACGACCGCCAGTGACCGTGGCTTTGGTTGAATATAGAGTTTTCATAAACTGTCCTTTGTTTTGAGTTGTTATTGATGGCTTTATAAAAGCTACTATTGCAAGCAACCTTTATCACTTATTTACCATAGCAAGGTTTACACAAAACGTTAGATAAAGGTAGTAAAGCTATACTGTGAATTTGTAAGTAAAACTTTACGATCAAAGCGGATTGTAGTGAGCTATACAAGGTTTATATAGTAGCAATGAGATTACTGCTATAGAATTTACGCTAATGAAAATTAATAAATAAAAGATAATATTTAAATAAAAAGGATAGCTTGCTATGAAAAAACTTCTTTTACCTACGGCTATCTGCTTAGCTATTATCTCTATTACGGGCTGCGGTGAAGATAGCGACGGAATTTTTGGTATTAGTAGTAATGAGCTTGAGATTCATCAATTTGAGCGAGTGAATAATAATGTGGCGCGTATTGAGACAGAATATAGTAATGGCGAGCGTGATATTGAGGTGACTAATATTAAAGGCAGTTATGATAGCTCAGGTATTAATACTTTGCCCGTTTCAACTGTATTGGCTAACGATTTTGAAGGAACGCTCGATGATCAATATATAGAGGTCAATAGTCGTAACGTCACCCGACCCATTTATGCCAAAAACAGCAATGAGCGCTTTGATTATAAGGTGACTTATCGTACGATAAATTTATCGGGCGTGGATGCGACTAGCTATCAAAAGGGCAATCGTCCTAGCAATGATCGCGGAATATTTACTGATCTAAATAATTTTACTGAGATTCCAAATGGTACGCAATTTCCTAATGGGTCAGTATGTTATGTCCCTGTCATTGATAGCGAACGCGCATTTTTTGCTTTTAATAATAAAAAAATAACCGGCTATTCGACCCTTGAGGGTTGGGTTGATGCCAATGAAAAGCGCTTTGGTAGTAATCAATTTCCTCGTACGACTATAGTAAGAGTAGGTGATAATAATAATTATCGCGCCGCACAAGTAAAGTTTTTTGCTACTAATGATCGTATCGAGTATAACTATTATGGCACTGAGTTTGCTCAAGCTGTTTTTAACGCGGACTACGTTGATAAAGGACAAACCCGTCCAAATGAAGATGATATTAATGGCGTGATCGATTGCACTTTAGTAAACGATATAGCTGCTGATTTTTTAGAGAATCAAATCCGTACCTATGTTCGATAGCGCTTAGTCATAATAGGTAATTTACAAGTTTTGACATGCTTTAGTATTTTACTAAGGCATGTTTTTTTTGCGCTAATTAAGCACCTTAAGGCGAAATCGGCTACAATACGCGCACTATTTATTTATCAAAATATATTCTAAATCAATATTATCGAAGTCAAAATTATGAGCGTAGATCCAAAAGTTTTAAACAAAGAAGTCGCCAAGCGTCGTACCTTTGCCATCATTTCGCATCCCGATGCCGGTAAGACCACTATGACCGAAAAGCTACTGCTATGGGGGCAAGCCATTCAGGTCGCAGGCGAGGTCAAAGGGCGTAAAACCGATCGTCATGCCACCTCAGATTGGATGAGTATGGAGCAAGAGCGTGGTATTTCTATTACCACTTCTGTGATGCAGTTTCCGTACAAGCAGCACGTGGTCAACTTACTAGATACTCCCGGTCATGCCGACTTCTCTGAAGACACCTATCGTACGTTGACCGCCGTTGATAGCGCGCTGATGATGGTTGATGGTGCTAAAGGGGTGGAGGAGCGAACCATCAAGCTGATGGAAGTGTGCCGGATGCGCGATACGCCGATTATCTCGTTTGTCAATAAGCTAGATCGTCAGATTCGTGAGCCATTAGAGCTGCTTAGCGAGATTGAAGCGGTATTGAAGATTAAGTGTATTCCATTGACTTGGCCCATCGGTATGGGTCAGGATTTTGTTGGGGTTTATCATCTGACGGAAAACAAAACTTACTTATATCAAAAAGGTCATGGCGGCGATATTGTTGAGATTGAAACGCGCGAAGGTTATGACTATCCTGATATACGCGAGCGCCTCGGTAAGCTGATGTTTGACTCTTTTGAGGAGTCGCTTGAGCTGGTTCAAATGGCGCTTGAGGACTTTAGTATTGAGGAGTTCTTAAAAGGCGAGATGACGCCGGTATTATTTGGCACCGCTTTAGGCAACTTCGGCGTTAATATGGTGCTCGATACGCTAGTCAAATACTCGCCACCACCCAAATCCCATCCCACTGAGCAGCGTATGGTATCGGCAACGGAGACCGACTTTACTGGCTTTGTGTTTAAGATTCAGGCCAATATGGATCCGCGACACCGTGACCGTATCGCCTTCTTACGCGTGTGCTCAGGTAAGTACGAAAAGGGCATGAAGATGAAACATGTGCGCCTAGGTAAAGAGGTGCGTATTGCCGATGCTTTAACCTTTTTGGCAGGCGATCGCGAAGCGCTAGAAGAAGCCTATCCGGGTGATATCATCGGTCTGCATAACCACGGTACTATCTCGATCGGTGATAGCTTTACCGCTGGTGAGGAGCTTAATTTCACTGGCATTCCACATTTTGCCCCTGAGCTATTTCGCCGAGTAGTATTACGTGATCCGCTCAAATCCAAAGCGCTACAAAAAGGCTTACAGCAGCTCTCAGAGGAAGGTGCAACGCAGGTATTCATGCCGCAGATCAATAACGATTTGGTATTAGGTGCAGTTGGGGTGCTACAGTTTGAGGTGGTCGCTCATCGCCTCAAAGAAGAGTACAAAGTACAGTGCACTTTTGAGCCAGTCTCTATAGCTACCGTGCGCTGGATACACTGTGATGATGAAGTGGCACTAGCTAAATTTAAGAAAAAAGCTCATGACCAATTATCGATTGATGGTGGCGGTTATTTGACTTATCTAGCGCCCTCAAGAGTGAATCTGCAGCTGATGCAAGAGCGCTATCCGGAGATTACTTTTAGTAATACACGTGAGCATTGATTTTTTGTTTGTAATTTTAAGAGGCACGCTTGGCGTGTCTTTTTTATTATTTACTTTTTTCTAGTTATCTTTGCAACTTCCATTCAAAAAGCTAATCAGCACGTCAAGCACAATACCAGCTATCAACACATTTTAAACAATGATTTATGAATAGATACGCTATGATTATAGCCATTAATCATAATATTTCTTAATTGATAACTAATTGGAGTCCACCGTGTCATCTGATTTATTAACTTCTAATAATGAAGCTCAGAGTAGTTATATAAAGCGCTCTGTTTTAGCAATTGCTACTGGTAGTTTATTGTCTATCAGTTTAGCGACAAACGCTAGCAGCTTAATTAGTAGCACTGAATATCTAGACTATGAGTTACCTAATACTGTGCAAGCGAGTTGTTATGAAAAAAGCAACTGCCCAGAGATTGAGGTTAAATATCTAAAGACTAATCAAAACTGGCTCAATGACATCGTCAATAAGCGTATTAATAACATAGTTATCAATAGTCAACCTAGCGACTCGCCAGTCAGTAAAGCCACTAGCACTAAAGCTGCTACCCAGGCGTTAGATAATTTTACTAAATCGCAGTTCAAGGACTTGCCCGCAGATACGCCATGGTCGTATAACTTGATGGTTACCCCTGAATATTTGGGTCATGTTAAACTGGGTCAGAGCGAGGACTTTGAGTTGTTTGAAATCAGCTCTTATACCTTCACTGGCGGCGCTCATGGTATGCCTTTTAGTGAGTACTTAGTGTTCGATCCAAGTAGCAAAAAACAAGTCACTCTCAATGATATGCTGATAAAAGGTAAAAAATCACGTTTTAAGGCACTTGCTTATGAGTCTTATAAAGCTTGGGTAACAACAATGGATGAAGAGGTCAAAAGCTACGAGCAAAATTGGCCTTTTAGCCTAAATGACAATGTAACTTTGACCGATAAAGGCATCGATATTCGCTATCCTCATTATGCGATTGGCCCTTATGCTTATGGCATGCCAGTGTTATCGATTCCGTATGATAAACTTGGCGGTATCATCAAACCGCGTTTTATGCCGAGCTTATTGACTAAATGATAGACTTTAGGTTGAATACTGCTTATTTTGCCAAACTATTTTTGCCAAACCATTAAATTTATAATTAAAAAGACGATTAATAATAAGGAATAACCACATGACGGATAATTTAAATGAGTTAAATCCTGCCAATGCAGAAGCGCCAATAGAAGCTGGCAGCTCTACCACATGGCGGCTGAATGCTTTAACCGAGGCTTTAGGGGAGTTAACTTTGACAGTGAGTGATAGCTTATCGGTAGGACGTGGTAGCGACAATGATGTGGTACTAGGCAGCAAAGCCGTCTCTCGTAATCACGCTGTACTTAGCGTCTCAAATACCGAGTTATACGTTAAGGATTTGGGTTCATCAAACGGTACTTTCGTCAATGATGAGCGTATCGAGGATAATAAATCTGTGCTATTAAACGCCGAGGATAAGCTTGGTTTTGCTAGTTTTGAGTTTCAAGTCATGGCACCTGTAGCTGAAACTACGCGAGTAGGCGCTGATAATTTACCAGCACAGGAGTTAGAGGATATAGTCGGAAAAGTTCAAGAAAATCTTGAAAATACTAAGGTGGTCACTCAAGAGAGTCCTGTAGCAGAGTCAACTGCTGCGCCTTCGTTATCCTCTGTAGCTACTAAAGAGCCTAGCGAAAGCTCAAACGCCAATATTGAAGCAGTGCCAGTAGATAATCAGACGCAGCCAGTCGTTAAAGAGACCATTATCGGTGAGGTGTTATCCGCTCATGCTGGTCAAGAAGCTATGTCAGCGGCTCCAGTAGAAGAAGATATAGTGCCAGCAGCAAGCGCAGATACGCGACCTCTCGCCGCTACCGAGGAGACACTAATGACTAATAAAGAGCAGCCGATCGATAAACCAGCCTCTGAACCAGTAATCAACAAGCCAGTCGTTAAAAAGCCGAACATTGAGCAGCCAACTACTGAAGGCAAGTTAATGCACGACAAAGCCGCTCATCAAGAGCCAGTCGTTAGTCCCGAGCATGATAAAACGACAACCACTGCGCTACAAGAAGAGGCAGATCCAGACATACTTCGAGCCAAGCAAGCGGCAACGGCTCAGTTCTCAGGTACTGCTAACCTAGGCCAAGGTCGTGATTTGGGTACGACGGGTAATAATGCTATGGATCAAGCGATCAATAACCCTGCCAATAATGCGCGAGGCGAGAAAAAGCCTAGTGGAGGATGGTTTATTTGGGTATTTATCGCCATACTTATCATCGCAGTAGCACTATGGTTATTTAATATGGGCGGTGCCTAACAAGGATTTGCTGACGAGTAGGTGTTAGGCCTATAACCTCGGCAACTTTTATTATCCTATTTTGCTATAATAGCGAGCCTAACTAAAGCTCGCTATTATGCTTTGTCAGTTAGTGTTATTTGCTATTCATTCGCTATTTTGGCTTGCTTCTAGTGACCGCTCACTTGCTAATGACTCTTAAGCTATTTGATTAGTCAAATGGTTTTGTCTGCCTACCTTTTATCCTACTGTGTCTAGAGATGCCCTATGATGACTTTTGAAGAATATAATACCTTTAAAGCTAAAGGTTTTAGCCATGCACCTCTTATAAAAAAGCGCTTGATGGATGCTCAAACACCAGTGTCTGTGTTCTCCAAAGTGCGCGATTTGAGCGGCTCTGCTTATTTATTTGAGTCGGTAGTAGGCGGCGAGCGCTGGGCAAGATTTTCGATGATTGGTTTGGGTAGCGATCTGATATTACAATACGCCGATGGCCATATGACCATCAAGCAAGATGATCAGATCAGTGTTGATGCTGTTGATGATCCGTTTGACTATATTCGTAAGCTGATGGCTGATTATAAAATGCCAACAGCCAAAGATCTGCTTTCACTACCAAGCTTTAGTGGCGGGTTAGTCGGCTATTTTGGCTACGATATGATACGAGTTATCGAGCCAAGCGTGGGTTTATCTGACGCGCCAAACCCGATGAGCCTACCTGATATGTGGCTGATGCTATCGATGAGTGTGATCGTCTTTGATAATTTAGAAAACACCTTATCTATCATTGTCTATGCTGATTGCAATGACGAAGATGGTTATGGTGCTGCTATTCGTGAGCTTGAAAGGATAGAAGAAAAGCTGAGCGAGATGCCGGACTTGAGCGCGCCCATTATGCCAACTCCTAAATTTGTCTCACAAACTGGTCAAGATAAATACTGCGATGATGTCAATAAAATAAAAGATTACATCTATGCGGGCGATGTGATGCAAGTGGTTCCAGCGCAGCGATTAACTGCAGATTATAAAGGCGACTCTCTAGCGGTTTATCGAGCTTTAAGGTTTTTGAACCCCTCGCCCTATCTGTTTTTGGTGCACGGTTATACTTTAGACGATCATAAGCGCTTTGATATTATCGGTGCCTCTCCTGAGATCTTATCGCGCATTGAGGATGGCAAGGTTACTGTACGTCCTCTTGCAGGAACGCGCAAACGAGGTCAAGATGAAAGCGAGGACTTGGCGCTTGAGCAAGAATTGCTCGCCGATACCAAAGAGATTGCCGAGCATTTGATGCTAATAGATTTGGGCCGCAATGACATTGGCCGTGTTTGTGAGTATGGCAGTGTCAAAGTCACCGAAAAGATGTTTATCGAGCGCTATTCGCAAGTGATGCATATCGCCTCCAACGTTGAGGGTACGATACTGCCTGATAAAGACGCGCTTGATGTGTTCTGCGCCACTTTTCCAGCCGGTACTTTATCAGGAGCACCCAAAATACGCGCTATGCAAATCATCGATGAAGTAGAGCCAGTACGTCGAACGGTATTTGGCGGCTCAGTGGGTTATTTGGGCTGGCATGGTAACATGGATACTGCTATTGCTATTCGTACCGCGGTCATGCGCCGCGGGAAGATACACATTCAGGCTGGGGCAGGGGTGGTAGCGGACTCTGTGCCAGAAGCTGAATGGGATGAGACTAATAAAAAGGCATTGGCTTTAGTCAAAGCGGTAAAGATGGCTTGTGATGGTTTAAGAATTCGCTAAAGACAAGGTAACACTTTATAAGTGGCTGCTATAAAATAGTGATAGCAAATTAAAAATAGCAATATAATCAACGTATTAAAAATTAATTTGCAAAGGTTATTAAAAAATTCAAAAAAGGGCTTGCGTTCCAGCCGATATTTGATAGAATAGCCACCACTTTGAGAGAACAAGCCGACTTAGCTCAGTTGGTAGAGCAACTGACTTGTAATCAGTAGGTCGCCAGTTCGATCCCGGCAGTCGGCACCATCTCTTTCAAAGTCGCTTTTTTAGAATTATCTTTATCAAGATATATTTTATAAAAAGCAAACTAAGGTGGGATTGGGGAGCGGTCAAACCCAACAGACTGTAAATCTGTCGCGAAAGCTTCGAAGGTTCGAATCCTTCTCCCACCACCATATTTTAGTTGACTTCAACTATTAGATAGTCCCAGCACCAAATGTACTCTAAGCCCAATCACTGTTTGGGTTAATCATAGAGTTATTGCGGGTGTGGTATAATGGTAACACCTTAGCCTTCCAAGCTAATGACGCGGGTTCGATTCCCGCCACCCGCTCCATATATGCGGTATTAATTATCAAGTGTCTTTGAAGATACAAATAGTTAAGAGATATTTATCACGACAGTCATTAATCATAACTGTTCCGTGATATTTTTTTATATAGTCCATAATTTGGATTATTTAAAATAAGCTCATATAGCTCAGCGGTAGAGCACTCCCTTGGTAAGGGAGAGGTCTCGAGTTCAATTCTCGATATGAGCTCCATTTATTATCAAGCTTGTTTTAGATAAACATTGAAGATTATAGCATTAACTCGGTAGTGATAGAATAAAGGTGACACTGAGGTGTTGCCTTTTTGCGCTGTCAGCAGTATATTTTATGATTGGTAATGGTTAATTTGATAATTAATATAAAATAAATTATTGAGTTAATAAAACAATTGGCTAGCTAAATTGGCAATCGAAAAGTAAATGCTAAGATTGAAAAATCAAGGCTAATACCCATATATAGTAGCTAAGTTAGCTGTAGATAAGTCAACAACCCTATTTTTGTAGATAAATCATAGCGTCAACGGTTTGATGTTTTCACTCTGTCAAAAGCCGCACACCGCTATTTATTAGTCTTATTGTTTACTGCTCATTGAGTATATAAAGCATAAAGATTCACCAATAAAAGAGGAAATACCCATGGCAAAGGCCAAGTTTGAACGCAGCAAGCCACACGTCAACGTCGGAACCATTGGACACGTTGACCATGGTAAAACCACCCTTACCGCCGCTATCGCAACCGTAGCTGCTAAAACCTCAGGCGGCGAAGCCAAAGACTACGCGTCTATTGACTCAGCTCCAGAAGAAAAAGCACGTGGTATCACCATCAACACCTCACACGTAGAGTATGACACCGAAAGCCGTCACTACGCCCACGTTGATTGCCCAGGTCACGCCGATTATGTTAAAAACATGATCACCGGTGCCGCACAAATGGACGGCGCTATCCTAGTTGTATCAGCGACTGACGGCCCAATGCCACAAACTCGTGAGCACATCTTGCTCTCTCGTCAGGTTGGCGTACCGTACATCATCGTCTTCATGAACAAATGTGACCTAGTAGACGACGAAGAGTTACTTGAGCTAGTAGAAATGGAAGTTCGTGAACTACTAAACGACTATGACTTCCCAGGTGATGACACCCCAATCGTTAAAGGTTCAGCCACCCAAGCCCTAAAAGGCGACGAAGGCAAATACGGCGAACCAGCGGTAGTAGAATTACTAGGCATCCTAGACACCTATATCCCAGAGCCTGAGCGTGACATCGACAAAGCATTCCTAATGCCAATCGAAGACGTCTTCTCAATCTCAGGTCGTGGTACCGTTGTTACTGGCCGTGTTGAATCAGGTATCGTCCGCGTAGGCGACGAGATCGAAATCGTTGGTATCCGTGACACTCAAAAAACCACCTGTACTGGTGTAGAGATGTTCCGTAAACTGCTAGACGAAGGTCGTGCTGGTGAGAACTGTGGTGTATTACTCCGTGGTACTAAGCGTGAAGACGTACAACGTGGCCAAGTACTAGCTAAGCCAGGTTCAATCACTCCGCATACTAAGTTTGACGCAGAAGTATATGTGTTAAGCAAAGAAGAAGGTGGTCGTCATACTCCGTTCCTAAACGGCTATCGTCCACAGTTCTACTTCCGTACCACTGACGTGACTGGCGCAATCCAGCTACAAGATGGTACTGAAATGGTTATGCCTGGTGATAACGTTGAGATGAGCGTTGAGCTTATCCACCCAATCGCTATGGACAAAGGCCTACGTTTCGCTATTCGCGAAGGTGGCCGTACGGTAGGTGCTGGTGTAGTTGCTAACGTAAGCAACTAATATTTAGTAACTGATACTTAAGTGATTAGTTGATCTATATTAGCGAGGTTTATTCTTTACTCTAATCTTGCTAATTAGAAATCAATCAAAAGCCGCTCTCTTTATTGAGGGTGGCTTTTTTTGTGGGTGAAGATTTTTGTAGAAAACTATAAATACATATTGTTTTAATTTGTATTATGATATAAAAACAGTAACATAGCATCATGATATCGGATAAGGAGAGAGAATAAATGAATGGTTTAAAAAGCTTGAATGAAGAATGGAAAAAATGGATTAAAGTTTGTATCTTGAAAGGTGTCTCAACTAACCAGATTGCTTCTGAGCTATTTCAACGTGGTTGGACTGATGCAGCTTACGAATTGATTGAAAAAAAAGGTGAAAAGCTTAAAAGACCTAGAATAGATCTAAATAAAAACAGAATAGCTTTAAATAATAAAGAGGTTTCTATAACTTATACCTGCCATAAACCACATGTTATAGTTTTTGATGACTTTTTAAGTTTTGAGGAATGTAGTGCATTAATTGAAGACTCACAAAATAAATTTAAGGTATCAAAAGTTATAAATGATGATGATGGTAGCCGAGTTTTATCCACTAATAGGACTAGTCAAAGTGTAAGTTACAGTAAAAGTCCAAATAGACTAGTTAAAACTATTGAAGCACGTATTGCAGAGCTCTTAAATTGGCCTGCTAATCATGGTGAAGGTTTACTAGTGTTAAGATATGAAGATGGCGGAGAGTACAAACCACATTATGATTATTTTAACACCATCAAGAAAGGAAGTGACAAAATAATGCAAAATGGCGGACAGCGTGTAGGAACTTTTCTCATGTTTCTATCTGAAGTTGAATGTGGGGGCGCTACTCGTTTTCCAAAACTAAACTTTGAGGTACGCCCTAAAGTCGGTAGAGCTATTTATTTTTCCAACGTAGACTTAGCAGGAAATGTTGATAATATGACTTTACACGCTGGTATGCCCGTAATAAAAGGAGTTAAGTATTTAGCAACCCTATGGATACGCGAAGAACCTTATTTATAGTATCAGAAAAATATATAAAGCTGTTGAATCACTCTTTTTAACTTAAGTAAATTTTTGCTTCTTTTAAATAATAAAGTGTAGATCTAATGATGACTATAGCAAGCTAGTAATAGTTTTTAGATTCGCGGATCAGATAAAACAATGACAATTATAGAACTGCTACTAATAGATAATGATGGAATAGACTCTACTATTCAATTCGTTGCCAATATCGAAGCTTTAGTTCAACTACAAGACGCTTGGAGTTATCAAACCCTAATAGAATTACTTGAGCAAGACAGTATTTATTTATTGGTAGTCAGTCAAAGTGACAAAATCATTGGCTATTGTCTTTATCAGGCTCTCTTTGAACAAGCAGAGATTTTGCGCATAGGCACTGATCCTGATTATCAGCGTCAAGGGGTGGCTTCTAAACTATTTGCTAAGTTGCATGAGCAGCTACAACAGTTAGAAATTGAGAATCTACTATTAGAAGTGCGCGCTGATAATGTCGCTGCGATAGCCTTGTACGAGCGCCAAGGATTTAGCGTTATTCATCGACGTAAAGGCTATTATCAACAGTCGCATCAACCCGCTATCGATGCTTTGATTATGCAGCTAAATTATAAAAAGTAAGGTTGAAGGAAGCTTACAAAGTTATCTACGATAAGGTAGAGAAGGGGTGGTGTTTTTGCAATCATCAGCAGTAGGTAGATAGCTATCATCTGCTTTCATGCGCTTAAGCATAGCAATACGCTGACTTAACATCTCAACCATCAGATTAATATTGGCTTGCTGTTTTTTGACTTGGGCTAATTTCTGTTTAGTCAAATTCAATTGTTCATCGAGATTTAGGTTACCATCATAATAATCATCCAAGCTGTTTTTTATCTCAGTTAAGGTAAAACCGATAGCCTGCGCGCTCTTAATCAGCTCAATACGCTCAACGCACTCTGGATGAAACTCAGTATATAATCGCGAACCCGCCTGCCGTTTTCGAGACTTGAGCAGTCCCAATTCATCATAATGACGCACCGTATCTTTAGTGGTATTGGCTAGCGCTGCCAATTTACCAATTAATAAAAAGCTAGTATCTGACATTATAGTTATCCTTTGATCACAGCCTTTAACGGTTAGCAACTACCGATAGTATCGATAAATTTTAGAATGGCCATAATCTGGTATGGCTATCTAGCATCGCTACAGGTACCGAGTCAGCGGCAGTGTTTGACCAATTGACTGAACCTGCGCCTATTGCTTTATCCAATTGCCGCAAAAACTTATCACGACTTAGCGTAGTTGCGCCTAAGCTCAACAAATGATCGTTTGGCAACTGACAATCGACTACAGCTATCTCACTCTCTATACATAATTGCATCAGACCCCAAAAAGCGATCTTTGAGGCGTTAGAGGCGCGGTGAAACATGGATTCGCCAAAATAAATATGCCCAATCTTCAGTCCATAAAGTCCACCTATTAGCTGATTTTTTTCATCCCAAACCTCAATGCTATGAGCAAAACCATAATCATGCAGCTGCGTATAAGCCTCAATCATCTCCTGATGAATCCAAGTATGCTCGCCTTCAATGGCCTCATCACTGCGCGGCAAACTACAAGCATGAATAACCTCAGCAAAGGCTTTATTAACCGTTAATTGCCAACGCGAGTTTTTGGCCTGTTTACGTAATGATTTGCTGGGTTGATAGTCCTTGGGAAGGATAATACAGCGCGGCTCAGGGCACCACCAAGCGATAGGATCATCCTCGTTGAACCAAGGGAAAAGCCCTTGAGCATAAGCGGCTATCAGCGTTTCAGGCGCTAAATCACCACCTATAGCCACCACGCCGTAGCCATCAGGATCGACATGGGTAGGATTGGGAAAGCTATAATGCCCAAGACTTTTAATCATTTTACTAAAATTTTCGGGCGCTATATTATTAGCGTTAAGCTCTGACAGACTCAATTAAGCCTCTTTATCAGCAGTTAGGGTCGAAGCATAAGTATGGTCAGTAGCCGTCGCTTCACCGATAGCATCTAGATATTTTTCGGCATCAAGTGCGGCCATACAGCCCGTACCCGCTGAAGTAATGGCTTGACGATAGACATGATCGGCCACGTCACCAGCTGCAAACACGCCCTCAATGCTCGTTTGAGTCGCATTACCGTTTAGCCCACTATTAACGATGATATAACCATCTTTCATCTCAAGCTGACCTTTGAACATATCGGTATTAGGCTTATGACCGATAGCGACGAATAGCCCGTGAATATCGAGCTGCTTGCTGCTACCATCTTCAGTCGATTCGATAACCACGCCATTGACGCCCATATCATCACCGACCACTTCGCGAACGGTGTGGTTCCATTCTATTTTGACGTTGCCGTTTTTGGCTTTCTCAAATAGCTTGTCTTGTAGTATTTTTTCAGAGCGCAAGCTGTCACGGCGATGCACTAAAGTCACCTCTGAAGCAATATTAGATAAATATAGCGCTTCTTCAACAGCAGTATTACCGCCACCGATGACGGCGACTTTTTGATTTTTATAAAAGAAACCGTCACAAGTAGCGCAAGCAGAGACGCCTAAACCTTTGAATTTTTCTTCTGATTCTAAGCCCAAATACTGAGCGGAGGCACCTGTTGAGATAATCAAAGCGTCACAACTATAATTGCCATTATTCCCCATTAATTTAAAAGGACGCTCGTCTAGTTTTACCTCATTGATATGATCATAAACCAATTCGGTACCAAAACGCTCAGCGTGAGCTTTCATGCGATCCATTAAGGCCGGACCAGTCAAATCATGAGCGTCCCCTGGCCAGTTATCGACTTCCGTTGTGGTGGTCAATTGGCCACCCACTTCTAAACCTGTGACCATAACCGGCTTTAAATTAGCACGGGCAGCATAAACAGCAGCTGAGTAACCAGCAGGACCTGAGCCTAAAATAATGAGTTTTTCGTGGCGAGTAGTAGTGTTGTCAGTGGCCATATGTGTTCCTTGATATAATTAACTTGAGTTAAATAAACAGTAACTAGTGGATATAAGGTTATTATAATAATGGAATGGTATTAATATAAAGGGCAGCATACGGGTAGAGGGTAAAAAGTGCAAGTTTGCTAAAACAAACATTACTATCATTACAACTAAACTATGCCCTAAAATTAAACTACGCTTTGTTGATAACACAGTCGCCACTTTGGCTAGGTATTTGTTATCATAGCCAATTATATAATGAGTAGTACAGGCCATAGAAATAGCGACTTATGAAGACAAAGCTATTTTGTTGTCGCTTTATAGTTTGTAGTCTAAAGAGTTAGTAAATAAGCAAGCTTCTAAACACCTAAGCACGGTGGTGAGCAATCGTGTGTTACCATTTATTTAGTACCGATATATTGATAAAGGCAGATCCTACGTGATATCAGCAGCAGTTGTAGATTATTTAAAAAAAGGGGTGTTTACCATTCTTGGGCTAATGTTGGCAGTTTATCTGTTCGTTATCCTGATGACTTATACTGGCAATGACCCTAGCTGGTCGCACATTAGTAGCGATATGACCACTATCAATAATATGGGCGGCGCTATGGGCGCTTGGCTATCTGATTTGCTCTATAGCTTTTTTGGCTTTGGCGCTTGGTGGCTATTGGTATTTATGATTTATGAATCCATCTTGATTTGGTGGGATAATAAGCCGACTTTTTGGATATTGCGCTTGGTGGCCTACGTATTTTTATTGCTAAGTGCTAGTGCTTTATTTGCGCAGTTAGTAGCCTTGATTCAGCACGTAGCAGATCCTGTGACCTCAGGTCTCAAAGGCGTGGCAGGCGGCATTATTGGCCTTGAGTTACAAGCGCGCCTAGCTTTATTATTAACCAAATGGGGCAGTGTGCTATTTTTGAGCTTTTTTGTGGTTATTACGGCTACCTTTGCTTTTAATATTCATTGGTTATCGATTTATCATAAATTAACCGCGTTGAAGTGGCTAGGCTCAGGTATTAGCGAGCCCTCTAATGCTAATGAGAAAGCTGCTGATTTCGAAGAAGCTGACTCTACCGCCACTGTTAAAATGGCTGAGAACAAGCATAATAGCACTGAGATAGCGCCTGAGTATGAGCAGTTACCGCTTGAGCTACAAACCGAGACCAATACCACAGCGCCGCAAAACACCAGCCGTTTTAGTCATGTATTGACTGATTTTTTGGTGAAGTCAGGATTGGGCGCTAGTGTCAAAGAAGCTATGGCAAATGCAGAAGCAGCTGCCACTAATAAAGCCATGACTGACAATCTACAGCCCGCTACGGCTAATGGTGCTAGTGAGAGTTATCAAACGCAGGCGGAGACTGTACCGGCTAATATCGAGACCAATAATAAAAACACCCCTCAGCCGCATAATAAAACCAATCATAATATAAACGATGAAGAGCCTCTTAGCTTAGCAGCAATGCCAACGACAGCAGAGCAAGTAGATGACTTAGCTGATGCTTGGCTAGCTGAGCATACTACCGCTACTATTGACAGCGAGTTTGTAGCTAACGAGCAAACTAATGCACCAACGCCCATTGAGCCAACTAGCGCTGCGTCTACTAGATCGATGGTTGCGCCTGTAGCCATAACCGAAGAGCCTGTAGCCATAGCCGAAGAGATAAAGGAAGATTTAGATATAGCAAAAACCATTGTAAGCACAGCGCCAGTTACTGCTACTCCTGATGCAAGTCAATCAAAGCTGGTGGACATGACGCCAACTAATACTCCGCCCTCTAACCCAAAACAAGCCCCTAAAGCACAAGGAGATGCTGAGGCAGAGCCAGTCACTGCTGCCAAACCTACCGTTAGCTTTGCGGTGCCAGATGGAGATGCTAGCAATCATATCACTGACATGATGCCTGAGGATAATAGTCCGGCTGAGAGTGAGCCGGTGATGCCAGACATCCATGACGATGAAGCCTTTACTAAGCGCTCAAGATCGATGCAAACCGCTCAATATCGTAGCAGTCTTAGCAAGCTGCCAGAGCTCTCTATACTCGATAAACCAGATCCTAACCGTGAGCCTAGCTATACTATCGCTGAGCTTGAGCAGTTATCGGAGCTATTAGAGATCAAGCTACAAGAGTTCAATGTTAAAGCCGAAGTGGTCCAAGCGATTCCGGGGCCAGTCGTGACCCGTTTTGAGGTAGATCTGGCCGCTGGTATTAAAGCCAGTAAAGTCACCGGTATCTCGCGCGATTTGGCACGCTCATTGTCTATGGCCTCACTACGGGTAGTCGAAGTCATTCCTGGCAAGCCTTATATCGGTATCGAGGTGCCTAATAAACAGCGCGAAATGGTACGCCTAATTGAGCTGCTAAATACTGATAAATACAAAGATCCTAATGCCCAAATCAGTATGGCGATGGGCAAGGATATTGGTGGTAAGCCGATTATCACTGATTTGGCGCGCGCTCCGCACATGTTAGTGGCGGGTACCACCGGCTCTGGTAAGTCAGTACTGGTCAACTCAATGCTACTATCAATGCTGCTTAAATACACTCCTAATGAGCTCAGGCTGATTCTCATTGATCCCAAGCAGCTAGAGCTGGCTAACTATAATGATATTCCGCACTTGCTTACACCAGTGGTGACGGATATGACTGAGGCTGCTAGTGCCTTATCGTGGTGTGTGGCTGAGATGGAGCGCCGCTATCAGCTCATGAGTTTGCTAAAAGTGCGTAAGCTTAACGAGTTTAATAAAAAGGTCATTGCCGCCGAAAAAGCCGGTAAGCCAATGCTTGATCCGTTATGGCGACCGAACGACAATGTCAGTATTAGCCAAGCGCCGAAGCTAAAAACGCTACCAATGATCGTTATTGTCGCTGATGAGTTTGCTGATATGATTATGCAAGTGGGCAAGCAAGCTGAAGAGCTAATCACTCGCTTAGCCCAAAAGTCACGAGCTTCTGGTATTCATTTGATGCTAGCGACTCAGCGCCCCTCAGTTGATGTGATCACCGGTTTGATTAAAGCTAACATTCCAGTACGCGCGGCACTGCGGGTCAACTCAAAAGTCGATTCGCGTACTATCTTGGATAGTGGCGGCGCTGAAGATATGCTCGGTAACGGCGATATGCTGTTCTTGGGCCCAGGACAAATTGAGCCGGATCGAGTACACGGCGCTTATGTTAGTGATGAGGAGGTTAACCGCGTTTGTGATGCGTGGCGCGAGCGCGGCGCCCCAGATTATATCGATAATATGGCTGGTAACTTTGAGCTATCCAGCTCAGGAAGTAGTGGCGGCTCAGGCGTAGCCTCTGGCGAAGATGATGATCTCTACAATGAAGCTGTGGCTTTTATTATGGAAACTCGTAAAGTATCGGCCTCTAGTATCCAGCGCAAATTTAGCATTGGTTATAACCGCGCCGCGCGTATTGTCGACTCAATGGAGGAGGCAGGACTGGTCAGCTCAATGGGTAAAAGTGGTAAACGTGAACTGCTGATGTAATGTTTTATAAGTTTTTGATTAATATAAAGCGAGTCACAAAAGTGGCTCGTTTTTTTTGGCGTAAATTTTGCTTTAGCTTAATGCTAAGATATAGTACTTTATTCCATAATCTACAAAACCATTAGCCAAGCAAGGATGCCCTATGTTTAAAGAATATACTCAATACGATGCACTAGGATTGGCCGCATTAGTCAATGCAGGCGAGGTCAGTGCCAAAGAATTACTCGATAGCGCTGTGGCTCGCGCTAATAAGCTCAATCCAAAACTCAATGCCATTGTCCACCGTTTTGATGAGCGCGCTTATGCTGCGGCGCAGTCAGAGCTGCCGTCTGGCGCTTTTCATGGTGTGCCTTATTTGCTCAAGGACTTATCCTTTGGTTATGAAGGTGAGCCGCTAACGATGGGCAGTCGCAGCGTCAATATTATCTCAGCTTACGATAGCGAGATTGTCAAACGCATGAAAGCGACTGGCGTCAACACCTTTGGTAAGACTAATACCCCAGAGTTTGGTTTGATTATCACCACCGAGCCCAAAGCTCATGGCGCAACTCACAATCCTTTTAAAAAAGGCTATAGCTCGGGTGGCTCATCAGGCGGTAGTGCAGCGGCGGTCGCTAGCGGCATTGTACCGATGGCAGGCGCTGGCGATGGTGGCGGCTCTATTCGCTTTCCAGCGGCTTGGTGCGGCGCGTTTGGTTTGAAACCTAGTCGCGGCCGCAACCCGATGGGGCCAGCACTAGGCGAGGGCTGGGAAGGAGCAGTTGCCGATCATGTGATTACGCGTAGTGTACGCGATAGTGCCGCGATGCTCGATGCCACAAGTGGCGCAGAGATTGGCGCGCCTTTTGTTATTGCCCCGCCCAAGACCAGCTTTTTAGAAGCCGCCATGCGCGCGCCGAAGCAGCTCAAGATTGCCTTACATCAGCAGCCGTTAATCGCAGGGACGGTAGTAGATAAAGAGGTATTAGCGGTACTAGAGCATACCGCCAAGCAGTTGGAGGCGATGGGACATATCGTGGTACCTGCTGAGCCTAATATCAATATAGAAAAGTTCTGGCACGATTTTATGGTAGTCGTCTGTACTCATACCGCTTTTACCATTGATAATTTGGAACGGGAATTTGGCGCGCTACATACTCGTAAGCTTGAACCGCAGACATATAATATGGCACTACTAGGACGTTCATTATCTGCCGTGGATTTGGCCCATGCCAAACATGGCTGGCATGATAGTCAATATCAGACGGGACTTTTGCTAGAGCAGTACGATATGATTTTGTGTCCGACGGTACCGACGCCAGCTGTTAAGCACGGTGTACTGCCACCTAGTATCATGGATGAGATGCTGATGCGTAGCGCTGAGGTGCTCAATAAGGGGGTAGATATGGGTAAATACGCCTTTAGCTCAGGCATGATAGAGAAGCTTAGCCATCCGGTACTTAGCAAAATGGCCTTTACCATACTGGGCAACGTGACTGGCTTGCCAGCGGTCTCTGTACCAGTAGGTATGAGTAAAAAAGGCCTGCCTATTGGTATGCAGCTGATTGGGCGCATGAATGATGAGACGACATTATTTAGCGTAGCAGGTGAGATGGAGCGAGCTGGCATGTTTACCAAAGCGGCATTTGAGAAGTAATTGAGCCTCGTTACTTGAATTAGTTACTTGAGTCTTATCACTTTGCCACTTTGTCACTTTATCCATTAATCAAATCGATAAATATCCATCCCTAAGCTATGATGTGCCATGCTTTGGTGGACCACACTGACCCGTTGTCCTGCTCCCAAAGCAAAGAACAGCGGTAGTAGATGCTCATCGCTTGGATGGATACTTTTATAATTGGGATACTGCTGCCAATCCAAAGCCGCCGGTATATCGCTCTTTAATTGCTGTAACAACCATAGCTTAAAGTCTTTAGCTGTCTTATCAATGCTATCGGCGTCCCAGCGCATGGCTTGTAAGTTATGCGTAATATTGCCAGAGCCAATAATTAAAATTTGCTCCTCTCGCAGCCGAGCAAATTGCGCGCCCAACTGATAGCAAGCGACGCTATCATAGTGCTGCGGTAAAGAAACCTGGACGATAGGTACATCAGCTTGCGGATAAAGATGACACAGCGGCGACCAAACACCGTGATCACTGACTCTTAGTGGATTAGCTACCGCATTGATACCGCGAGCATTTAGCTGCTGCACCAAGGACTCAGCAAGCGTAGCGTGACCTACGGCTGGATATTGCAGCTCATGCAGCTGACGATCAAATCCTGAAAAATCATGCCAAGTCTTGGGCTGAGGATTACTACTGATCTCAAGCTTGGAGGAGGTCCAGTGCGCTGACATGATGACAATCGCTCGCGGCTTGGGTAAGTTTTGACCGATACGGGCGAGCGCACTAGTAGTCGCTGACTGCTCAATAGCTAAAGTAGGCGCGCCATGAGAGATAAATAAAGCAGGCAATTTTGCCGCGTTACTCAGACCCATAGGTCTATCTGCCCAAGCGAGCGCACCGCTGATAGGGGTGCTCATATCATCGATACTATCACGGGGGCTATGATGGGAGCTAGCATAAGAATGCTTAGGAAACTGAGCGAACTTTGAATGATTCATCTCAAGTTTATTAGGGCAACTGCGCGTTTTTCAATCGGATTTACCCCTTATTATTTATCAATTACCGCGGTGATAGGGATGATTGTGATTGATACTCATAGCGCGGTACAATTGCTCCATTAGCACCACCCTAACTAAAGGGTGCGGCAAAGTTAGCGCAGACAGTGACCATTTCATATCAGCTTTGGCTAAAACTTCTGGCGATACCCCATCAGCGCCGCCAATGACCAAAGCTACATCATCGCCTTGTAGCATAGCATCGGCAAGCTTTTCAGCCAGGCTTTCAGTCGATATCATCTTGCCTTTGACGTCTAATACCCAAAGCTGTTCGCGGCCTGTAGCGTTATGGGTCGATAAGATAGCTTGACCTTCTTGCTCGCGATATTGAGCTAAGTTTGCCTCAGAAGGGTTTTTCGCACGCTTAGCAGCTGCTAATTCGACCAGTTGCGTGGTTAGCATTGGCTGGATACGCTTAAAATAATCATCAAAGCCCGTCTGAATCCATTTAGGCATTTTTTGCCCTACGCTTAATATTCTTATTTTCATAATGCAGTTACTTTTTAGCTTTATGGTTAATGGAGTTAAGAGTCACAAGTTAAGAGTCACGAGTGAGGGGTTTTAAGGTTTCAGAAATACCAGCACTGCCTTTATTGTCATCTTTAGTAATGATGTTTAAGGTAGCATCTGACTCAAAAACGATCGCTTCTATCTCGTCCAAACTATGAATGCCATTTGAGCGCATGACACTCTCAAGCTCTTGACGAGTCAAACGCTCATCACGCATAGCTTCAGGCAAAAACTGCCCTTGATAAAAAACAATCTTTGGCTCAGATAAGATAAAACTACTAAACGCCGGGGAGATAGAAGCGTATTTAGTGACCAAAAACTGCAACAGATAAAGAGTCAAAATAGAAGAGATACCCTCTATAAAAGGAATATTTTCTAATAAAATAGTACTAGCTCCTAGCGAACCAATCATCACCGTAACAATCCAATCAAAGTTATTTAATTGAGAAGTGGAGCGTTTGCCAGATACTTTAGTGACGACAATGATCATCAGATAAACCATTGCCGCGGTCAGGACAATGCGTACTAGTTTTTCTATATTGTCAAAAAACAACATGTCCATATGGTGTTACTCCTATTATTTGGGGGTTAGCAGTCGATTAAATAACCAAAGACTCACGCGCGCGCTGATAAAGGTCAAAAGCACGATAGCTACAAATGAGACTAATAAAGGCCAAGGCTGCTGTAGGGTCATCTCAATAAATACTTGACGATTAGCGCTATCAAACAGCCATAACCAAATCGCTAAGAAGTAAAGCGCAGTCAATAACCAAACAATCGCTGTACCGCTCAGAGCTAGCTTGTTTATCTCCTGCTTATGTAAAGCCCGTCCTTGATGCTTGATGAATTTTTGTACTGCAATAAAAGCACCGACTAAGATGGCTATCAAAGTAACCAGCTGCGGGTTTAGCGCAATCTGCGTTTGTATTAACATTAATAAAGCGCTGGCGAGGATATAGCCCACCATAAAAAAACCAATATACTGAGTCAATTTGACAGGTGGAATCGCTAGATTGAGCGTTGGTTTAGCATTGTGTTTACTTAAACTAGCAGGCTTACGAGACATAAAAGTGCCTATATAAAATTATAGGTGGTGTTTTAAAAAGTATGCTGGCGATAAAAGTCAATAAGAAATCTATGCTAAGTTCTCTGATTCTATAGGGCTTTCAAGGCTTCAAAAATTGTTCAAATTTTAATCAGCATACTTTTTGACACACCACCAAATTATAAAATAACTTAGCAGCAGCTAAAATTACTGCTGCGCGCTCCAATCAAGCATAGCATCGAGTACTGGTCTAGCAATATAAGGATTGAGCGCCTCCTTAGTATTGATCAGTCCAACTACCGCATAATCTTGGCCCGACTGACCTTTGACATACCCTGCCATTGCTGCCACGTTGCTTAAAGTGCCAGTTTTTATCCAGGCTCGGCCGATCGCTGCTGAGTCAGGCAAACGCTCGCTATGAGTCATAATAGTACCACTAACGCCAGCCACGCCTAGTGAATTGACGTAAGCGTCAAAGCTTGGATGGCGATAAGCAAAGCTCAATAACTCCGCTAAATTGGCAGCGGTCACGGTACAATCTCGGCATAATCCTGAGCCGTTAGTCAGATAAGGCGGCGCGCTGTGAAGGTTATTTTGCCACCAATGCTTAATTTGCTGTAACGCCTGCGGATAATCAGTCGCTTTGGGTTGATCAAAGTGATAAAGACTGGCGACGTTTGATTTATTAGCGCTAGTATTAGCACTAATAACGGCGCGGTTAGCAGCACTAGTGTCATTACTATGACTACCTTTATTCTCCCTATCGTTATGATAACTACCGATAGCTAAAGCCACTTGCTCAGTCATGACGTTATTGGAGAAGTGATTGATATCGTATATTTGCTCAGTCAAATTATAAGATGCATAGCTAACCAGCGGTAATGGCGCTAGCGGTAATGCCGATAATCCAGTAGCCACACGCTGGTAGCGCTCAGTGTTTTGTGCGCTATGATAAGTGGCGTAGGGCTTTTCTTGACTGATAACTTTGCCTGCTAGAGTATTGCCAAGCATCTGCCATTTTTGAGCAACCACGCGGGCGGCGAAGTCTTTGGCATCAGGATAATTGATATAAAAAAGATGCTCACCGCAGCTCTCTGGTAAGCTGGCATTAAAAGATAATTTATCGGTTTGCCACTGCGGTGCAAGGGTGTTGCTAGCCTGCGAGCAATTCGCGCTGCGAGTAGCAATACGGCTTGGCAGCTGATAATTAGCCAATTGCGGCGTATAGCTTAGCTTAGCTTGCCCCTTAGCTAAAGGATAGGTATAGATGCCGACACTATTAAAGTTGACCAAAAACCCATCCGGACTAGCGTTATAAGGCCGCAAAGGAGCATTATCAAAAGCGGCCGGATTTTTACTAACTTTTTTGAATATTGAGCTGTCGATAATGATATCGCCATCGATATGACGAATACCGGCCTTTTGTACTTGATAAAGCAGCTGCTCTAGCCGCGCGTGGGTCATCTTAGGGTCGCCGCTGCCTTGAATAATCAAGTCGCCGTGCAAGCGATTGCCTATGATAAGACCGCTATGATAAACCCTAGTAAACCAAACAAAATCGGCACCCAAAGTATCTAGCGCTACAAAGCTTGGTATCAACTTCATCGTACTAGCAGGGGTGCGCAAGATATGAGGATTGTGACTGACTAGCGGCGCTAATGGGCGCTGAGCCAGCTCTGAGCTTTGCTGATTATTAGCGGTCTTATCATTGCTATAACGAATAGTAGTGCTCTCATCAATGACTAATATCGGTGGCGGATTCTCTAAGCTTTGATAGGTATAAGGATCATCGGTATAAGCTTGCAGCTTGCGATCTTGTTGCTCAATAGCCCGCTTATCAATGATGATGGCTGCTGCATCTTTATTAGTATGATTATCAGGCGTAGCCTCTGTTACCTTTAGTGTATTTGCTTCAGTATAAGTATTAACATTGGCTTGGCTGTCGATTACCTTTATCGCTGAGGGCAGACGGCTATGGGCTTTATCTCCTATTGGGGTGATAATCACACTGATATCATCAGCGCTTAGATTCGCTTTGCTCAGTGCCGCTTGCATAGAGGAGGGCAGCACCGCTTGCGCTGACAATGGCAATAAAGCGACTGAGGCCGCTATCAATAGTCGCAGCTGCTGAGGAGCAGTGAAAGTAGTAGTTGAGGTAAAAAAACTAGAGAGTATAGACATAATAACTTTGGGCTTAGATTATAAAACCGCTTATAGTATCATGAGTTCTATAAACTCAATCCTATACTCATCAAAATTGATGATTTGAGTACTCAGATTAATACTATTAGCGCACATGCAAAAAAGCCATAGCGGTCATCACCGCATCGTTATAAGCGTCATGACTGCCAAATTCAGGGATATTGTAGTGAGCCAATATCTTTGGTAATTGCTGCGAGGGTTTGGGAGTATTAGGATCACGATCGCCCATACGTTGACTGTATAGACGTCTGACATCGAGCACCTCATTAGGTAAAGTGGTGCCCATATACTTCTTAATCAAAGGATTCAAAAACGCGGTATCTATCTGCGGGCAAAACCCTACTATCGGTCTATTATCAATAAAAGGCAATAGCAGCTCGAGCATCTCATCATAGCTCATCCCTTGTTCGACATCAGCACTACGTAGACCATGAATGACGATAGTATCGCGATCTGGCATGATGGGCGGACGACAAACCAGATGTAGACCGTTGCCAGTATCGATAGTATCCCCATTGATATGAATGGCAGCTACAGAGAGTAGATGATGCTTACGCGGATTTAGCCCAGTCATCTCGCAATCTATCGCTACCCACTGATCGTCTACAGGTGGCTCAAACATTGAGCTTAGCTCAGCTCGCTGCAAGTGGTTTTTTTGCCATTTATTAGATAACTGCTTTAGCCAGCTCATGATGGTGCTCTTAATTATCGTACTTGTAAATAAAATCTATCCTAGTATCAATTAATCTCTAACTGATAATGCTGTCGCAGCTGATTTTTAAAACTTTTTACTACCGCTAAGCATTCTTTTAATACATCACGCTCAAGCGCCGATAGCGTTAAGGGATCGACTTGTCTAGCATATTTATCATCAGTAGCTAAAGCGACCGCCAAACGTTGACCCATAAAGAACTCTAAGGCTTCGCTTAAAGTTGTTGCTCGCTCTTGATTCATAACGCGCGCTTGTACTAGGGCTTTTAGCCGATCTCGAGTGCTAGGAACATGTAAGATGTCGTACTCCAAGGCCATAGCCCGTATGCCGTGTACCAAAGGAAAGATACCCGCTTTTTTTAGATCGATAGTACTACTAGAGGGCTTACCCAGTATAGGCACAAACCTTTGCCACCACTGATTGACATCACCGAATTGTAGAGCGGCGCGTGCGAATTGACGCACAAACATAGGATCGGACTGACGATGCGCGACCTTTAGATGATTACGAACTTGGGTCAATAGCGACTCATCACCACAGACATACTCGCCATCAAGTATCGCTGATAGATAAATACCGTGCATAGCATCAGTGTTTCTAAACCATAAGCTAATTTGTGCCTCAAACTTTTTAAGCGGTTGTCGCCACATTGGGTTGGTCATCATAATATTACCATCACAAAGCGGGTAGCCCAGCGTCGCTAATTGATGGTTAAAAGTCTCAGCGAACTGCGCTAGCTGTGGATGCTCAAAACCATCGCGGATAATAAGCGCATTGTCTTGATCGGTACGCATGATCTGCTCGCCGCGTCCCTCAGAGCCCATAACGATGACGCAAGTATTTTGCAGGACTTCCTCAGGGACAATAAGTTGCCACAGTTTAGTAAATACCTGCGCGTTTAGGGTCTGTACCATTCTACTGACCACGCCTATTTTTACCCCGTTTTGCTGCTGGGCGCGAATATAACGACCAATGAGCTCGACGGCGGTATCAATACTCTCAAAATCCTTAGCTTGTTCTATTTGTATACTAATCAGCTGTGAGTGCTGACCGATATAGGCCAGCATATCACTTTGACCCAAGATACCTACCACTTTGCCATTATTATCGATAACGGGTAGACGGTGGATACGGTAGCGGGTCATGGTCAATAAGGCATCGCCAATCTCGCTATCGGCGTTGATGGTACGCAGATTAAAGCTAGCATAGTCTTGGCAAGGCGTTGTAGCCGGATTTTGCTCATCACTTACCGCTCGGCAAATATCGGCATCAGTCAAAATACCAAACTGGCTGTCATTAGCATTATGGAATGCGCTGTCAGCCAAGGTAGAATGATCCGGTAATTCAGTGGCAGGACGAACTAAAACATGCTTGAGCCGAGCCTCTGTCATAACTTGAGCAGCTTGTTGCAAACTACTACTTGCATCAATAATATGTACCGATAATAAGGTTACATCGGTCACAGGTTGCAGCATAATTTGTTGTACTTCTTGCTGAGCAGTATAACCGGTATTACTGATAGATAGGTTTTGTGAGGTGGTGCCTTGGCGTTGTTGTAAGGCTTTTATCTTTTCGGGTAATTTGTCGGAGAGGAGCTGACGCACCAGATGATTTTGGGCACTGATTTTATCGATAGCAGCGCCATCTATTTGCAGCAATAGCGTATCTTCGCTAGCGCGGTAATCATAAGGCTGAGTAGATGACGAATCGCTTTGAGTGGATTGGGGAGTACGGCGACTATCAAACCAATCATTACTATGAAGATGATCGGAGTGATTGCTTCCTAAGTAAGCAGCGACAAACTCACCTGCCAAGCTTTGCTCAATTTGACCTTTTATTACCACATAAAAATACTGTAAATCCTCAGCGGGTAAACTCTCATCTGCTGCTAAATAACGTATCTTTGTATGTTTTCTAATGCTTTGACGCTCAGCTAAGCTCAAGACATCGAAGGGCGGTTGAGTAAAATCAAGATGGTTCATAATATCATCCATGATAGCGCTGTTAATCATTCATACAGCTATATTAAATATAGTAAATTAAATATAGTAACCGTGACTTTTCTAACTTTATTTACTATAGCATTATCTATCGCTGTTATCCCTAATAAGATTAGGGTTATTTTATAAACTGAGCACTATAGAGCTTAGCCTATCAGTTAATTTATCAATTGAACGACTTATCAATCTTTAGTGATCATGTTACGGATACGGCTAATAGCTTCCCGGCTCTCTGACACGCTAGCCACTAGGGCTATACGCACGTAACCTTGACCTGGGTTTTTACCATTGACCTCGCGCGATAGATAACGCCCAGCCAAAGCATGAATATTAGCCTCTTCATAAAGCGCTGTGACAAAAGCCTCGTCATCGCCTGCAAAAAGCGGCGGCACTTTTATCCAAAAATAAAACCCCGCATCCGGCATGCGTAAATCTAATAGCTCGCCAAGCTCCTCCATCCATAAGGCAAACTTCTCTTTATACAAGGCTCGATTGTGCGCCACATGCTTCTCATCTTGCCAAGCTGCAATAGAGGCTAGTTGATGAGGAATAGGCATCGCGCAGCCTTGGTAAGTGCGATATTGTAAATAAGACTTTAAGATATCAGCGTCACCAGCGACAAAGCCTGAGCGTAGACCGGGAAGGTTTGAGCGTTTCGACAACGAATGAAAAACGATGCAGTTCTTATAATTATCACGGCCAAAACTAGTACAAGCTTGCAATAAACCAATAGGCGGCTGATCAAAATACAGCTCGCTATAGCACTCGTCACTAGCAATAATAAAGCCATACTTGTCAGATAAACGCATGATAAATTCCCAATCATCCAAGCTCATCATCGAGCCAGTCGGATTATTGGGGCTACAAACAAATAACAGCTGTGTGCGACTCCAAACCTCTATTGGCACAGCGCGATAATCACCTTTAAAGTTATTCTCGAAAGTACAAGGAACAAAATAAGGGGTGGCATTTGCCAAAATAGTAGCGCCTTCATAGATCTGATAAAAAGGATTGGGCATGACTACTACCGGTTCTAGCGTATGGTTCTCGCCATGATTGACCACTGCTTGCACCAAGCTAAAAATAGCCTCACGGGTTCCCATGACTGGTAAAACTTGCTGATGAGCATTAACATGACGCAAAAAAAAGCGCTTCTCTAACCAATGAGCGATGGTTTGACGCAGCTCAAATAGCCCCTCTGTGGTTGGATAACGATTGAAGCGGTCCAGATTTTGTTGTAAGACGTCCAAAACAAAACTTGGCGGCGGATGTTTTGGCTCGCCAATACCAAGCTTTATTTCACTACAAGCAGTATTGGCTATGCTATCGGCCAATAGACTGTTCATCTTAGCGAACGGATAAGAATGCAGATGCGACAAGTTGTGATTCATAGGCGTAGTAACTATAATAGACAATTGATAATAAAGTTATAAAGAAAAATTACAATAGGGCAGTGTAGCACCTCTCTGATTTTTTGTCCTTTTCTTATAGTAGCTATCAAGCCAAGACCAGCTTTGGCTCTATGATAACTGCTTAGTGTGACCTAATAGTTGGGGTCACCCTAGTTACTCACTTTTGAGGAGTGTTATAAAATGACCCAAAGTTACAAGACTTCCAAGTCTGACAATCTAAGCAATTTGGAGCTTACTAACCCCTCAAACTTTGAGCGTGACCAAAATCATGAGCACAAGGTATGTGAACAACTAAAAAATCGCGAACAGCAGTGGTGGCAGGCTCGTCAGCGTCTTATTGATCTCAAAGAGCGCCAAGTGTTTTGGTTTGGGGATAACAGTGGCATGATGTGGCTGCTTTGGCAATTGGTCAGCTATGTGGTTATGGGTCTATTACTGATGCTAGCGACCAAAATGTTCGAGATATCTTTTTCTTTAAAACAATACATCCTTATATTTACGCTACAAACGCTAGTCTTCATCGTGGCTTTTATTTTTAAGGGCAATTTAGCCAATTTATTACAAAACAAGATTAAGACGGCAGAGCTACAACGTGATCAATGTTTGAATGAGATGATTATATTAGCCTCCGATAGTCTTTTTCCTCGGGTTTATGCTCAGGCTCCGTTATCGCTGCAAACTATCTACGAAAGCAATCAGCGCCAGCTACGGCTGGTAAGCTTGCATGCCTTATTAACTCATGAGATTAATGCTGGAAGACTAATCTTGCAGCATCAAACTCAAGCTAATTTATTACCGTTAGAGCTGGCTGAGGATGAGTTAAATCATCTGGCTTGTGAGATGATTTATAGAAGCGCTATTGCTTAGCTCTCAACCATAGCTTGGATCATGACGCACGCTAAGACTGGCTATCAAAGCCTGTTTTAGAGTTTCAAGCATCGCCTCAGATAAAGGCGCGTCATTTTGATCACTAATATAAAACATATCCTCTGCGCGCTCGCCTAAAGTCGTGATACGCGCTGAGTGCACCTCGATACCTTGCTGCAAAAATACCTGTCCGACGCGAGCTAACAATCCGGGTTGATCAAGGGTTTGTAGACTCATGATATGTTGACCAGAGGCTTCATTGAATTCAAAGCTGATAGTCGTTGGTATATCGAAATGCAGCAATTGACGGGGCAAGCGCTTACTTGTCAGTTTAGGTGCTGTTGGGTTTTTGAACGCCTCAATCAAACGTCGTTTCAGCTCCTCTTGTTCGTCTTTTTCGGTCAGTAAAGTACCACTACGATCGAGCAGCACATAAGAGTCCAAAGCAAAATCGCGAGTAGCGGTAATAATGCGAGCATCTAGTACATCCAAATTCATCTGATCAAACACAGCCATGGTGACCGCAAATAAGTTCGCTTGATCTTGGGTGTAAACAAACACTTGTACTGCATCTAGTGCCAACTCTCGATGCTCACGCAGCACTACTAGCGGCGCACTATCGGCATCTGAGGCGCGACCCATCGGCGGATGCGCCAAAATCGCCTCGGTATGCCAAAGAATATCTTCTGCAATCTCTCTTAAAAAGTACTCATCGCCTAAGTCGTCCCATAGCCTTAGCACTTCCTCGCGATTCATATGCTGATTATCCACAGTATCGAGCATCTGTAGCGCTTGCTTACGGGTGGCAGCAATCATATCTTGACGATTGGTAGGAGCGTCGATGTCAGCGCGTAATATCCGCCGCGTCTGCGTATACAGCTGCTTCATAAGGCTGGCGCGCCAGCTGTTCCATAGCTGCGGATTGGTCGCATTCATATCAGCAACGGTTAGGACATACAGATGATTTAGATGAGTGACGTTGCTGACTAAATCGGCAAAAACTGTTACTACCTCTGGATCTGAGATGTCCTTTTTTTGCGCGGTCATCGACATCAGTAAATGATAGCGCGTCAGCCAGCCTACTAGATTGGCATCCGCAACACTCATGCCGTGCTTGAGACAAAACTCAATCGATTCGCTTTGTCCCAGCTCGCTATGGTTGCCGCCGCGACCTTTGGCTATATCATGGAACATCGCCGCTAGTACCAAGATCTCTTTGCGCTCAATACGCTGAAAGATAGCACTGACTAACGGGAAGTCTTGCTGAAAACGATCATCGGTAAATCTATGCAAAATCCGAATAAGAAATAGCGTGTGCGCGTCAACCGTATAACGATGAAACAAGTCATATTGCATCAAACCGGTGACTTGCGCAAAAGAAGGAATATAGTTGCCTAATACCCCGTAGCGGTTCATAGTGCGCAGACGATGAAACAGATAGTTCTGCTCTTTTAGATTGGCCAAAAACAGTGCTTGATGCTCGGTATTATCACGATAGTTTTGATCAATGCCGCGCGCTGCGACTTTGAGCGCCCGTAGCGTATGAGTACGCACTTTTTTGAGACCATGCTGACCCATGAGTAAAAACATCTCTAGGATAGCTTCGGGATGCTGAGCGAAGACGCGGTGATGGGCGATAGCGATTTGATCGCCGATTTGATTGAAGCGCGCATTTAACGGATGCTTGCTTGGGCGCTCATCGACAGGCAGGTGCGGCTCTATAATGGTTTCAAAATAGTGATTGGTTAGCATCTCAGATAATGTTGAGATTTGCATAGCGCAGCGATAATAGTCGCGCATAAAACGCTCAACTGCAGCATTAGGCTCGTCATCAGGCTGAGTCTCATAACCCATCAGCTGCGCGATATCTCGCTGATAATCGAACAATAAGCGGTTCTCATTACGCCCGGTCAACTCATGTAGATGATGACGAATTTGCCACAGATAGCTCTCAGCAAAGCTTAGCTCATCAAACTCTTTTTCAGTCAAAAAATTCTGCTGAACTAAGTCATAAAGCTTACTGACTCTAAAATAACGCTTAGTCACCCAGCCAATGATATGAATATCACGCAGACCGCCAGGAGCGGTTTTTATATTAGGCTCAAGATTATATTCAGTAGCATTATGCTGCAGGTAACGGTTTTTGGCTTCTTCTATTTTGACCTCATAAAACTCACGCTGCGTCCAAAGCTTGTTGACCACCGCGGTAGGGGTATCTTTTAGCTCCTCATTACCTACTAGTAGCCTAGCCTCAAGCAAGGTACTAGCGACAGTATGATCGGTAGCCGCTTCTAGACAGTCTTTGACGCTACGTACAGACAGGGCAGGCTCAAGACCGATGTCCCACAGCATAGCTACTAGGCCATTGATTTGAGTCGTCATACTAGCGGCAATCTCATCGGGAGCTAGCAGTAAGATATCAACGTCTGAATACAGCGACAACTCGCCGCGTCCGTAGCCGCCAGTGGCAAACAGCGCAAGATCCGTCTTATCAAGCTCAAACCAAGAAAACAGCGCAGTAAGCAGCTCATCTATCGCACAGGCACGCGCTGTCACTAATTGGCGAATATTGACCCCGCGTTCTAGCGCGCGGCTGATGTCTTCATTGATTTGAATGAGCCACTCAGGAATGCCAAGCAGCGACTTTTTAGTAGGGTCGTTGACAACTAGCAAAGGGGTTTCCATCGTGCCATTTGGAGGTGACAACGCCGGCAGAGGCGTAATATAGACCGAGGCAACATCACAAGTAAACATGATCGCTATTCCATAAAATATGCAGCTAAAAACTAAAATCTTTAAAATTAGGCGCTTATAACTAACCTGGCTATGCTCTTATTTTTTGCTAAATTGCGAGTCCGTAACAATAGTTAATAATATAAAGCAAAAGCAAAATTAAAAGCAAAAAAAAGACCGCGTAAGCGATCTTCTC
Organism: Psychrobacter sp. AH5; assembly: GCF_040371085.1. Classification (NCBI taxonomy): domain Bacteria; kingdom Pseudomonadati; phylum Pseudomonadota; class Gammaproteobacteria; order Moraxellales; family Moraxellaceae; genus Psychrobacter; species Psychrobacter sp. AH5. The sequence continues at coordinate 2,126,831 of NZ_JAMBMT010000001.1, read as the reverse complement.
TTTAACTAACTACTGGCGCAAAAAACTTAAATCTTCTTCAGGGCGCGTCGTAAATACCTCACAACCGTTATCGGTCACGACCATAGTATGCTCCCACTGGGCTGAGAGCTTACGGTCTTTGGTAATCGCCGTCCACTCGTCAGGCAAAATCTTCGTCTGCCAAGTGCCTTGGTTAATCATCGGCTCAATGGTAAAGGTCATGCCTGTCTTAAGCTCAAAGCCGGTGCCTTTTTTACCATAATGCATCACTTGCGGCTCATGATGAAACTCATTAGAGATACCATGACCACAGAACTCGCGCACGATACTAAAACGCTCAGGCTCGACCACTTCTTGAATAGCCGCACCTATATCACCAAGACGCGCACCGTTTTTGACCACGCTCATTCCTGCATACAGCGCATCTTGTGCCACTTTGCAAATACGCTGCGCCATGATAGAGCCATTACCGACGATCCACATTTTTGAGGTATCACCGTAGTAGCCATCCTTGATGACCGTGACATCAATATTGATAATATCGCCATCTTTGAGCAGCTTATTATCGCTAGGAATACCGTGACAAACCACATGATTGACTGAGGTGCAGATCGATTTTGGGAAGCCGTTATAGTTGAGCGGTGCAGGAATTGCATCTTGTACGTTGACAATATAGTCATGAGCAATTTGATTGAGCGCTTCGGTGCTGACCCCAACTTTGACATGCTCATCTAGCATTACTAATACATCGCTAGCTAGCTTACCAGCGATACGCATTTTGTCTAAAGCTTCAGGAGACTGAATGAGAGATTTTTTTGTCATATTCTTATACTTACGCTTATAGATTTGAAGTGGCCTAATTATAGCATAAATGCACTATTAAGGACTATTGAGCCATTAGTGATGGTTATATTAGGACAATGCTTGATAATCACAATACTTTGTTTGCTATATTATTTTATAAAATGAGCGAAAAAGCTTGGCAGGTTACAGCGCGCTGCAATCTATTAATAACAACAACAAACCCTAGATAAGTCAGTCTTCGATAACACAAAATTGATGTTTTGAATTTATGTAGCAGCTAATAAGTCAATAAACAAGTGCTGTTAGCAAAATCTGTCTAAAGTAAAACAAAGCGCTGGTTACCCTATACTTAACTCTTCATGACAGTCACAATTTAATCCTGCATAATGGCCTCATTGTTTAGTTCAATGAATAAAACAATGAATTTATCATTACAAACTAGCAAAATAAAAACCAGTTATTTATAACTATTTACTTATAATCATAATTAATTTTTTAACTTTTAGGAGCAAAATATGAGAAATATGACCAAAATAGCACTAGCCGCTACCTTAGCAGTGGGTACGCTTGCAGGTTGTCAAACTACGCCAGGCGTTACCGCACCAGTAGCTCAGCCGCTAACCGTCAATGCGCTAGAAGCTTACAACTGGCAGTTGGTAGATGCCAAACGTGCAAATGGTGATAAAGTCACTCAGCTATTTACTATGCCCAATAAACCTTTGACTTTGAATTTCTTTAGAGACAATGGCAATAAGCGCGTTAGCTTTATGAATACGTGTAATAATATGGGCGCTAACTATAGTATCGTCAACAATAACGTGCAGTTAGGTAACGTGTTGAGTACTATGATGGCTTGCCCAGAGCCGCAAGCTAGCTTTGATACTGCGACGATGGCTACTGTACAAGGCAAATATAGCCTAACTAAAAACGCTAACAATGTCCCTATCTTAACTATTCGTAATGATAACCAGATTGCTCAATTTAAAGCGGTTGCTAAGTAATTTTAATTATTTATCAATCAGTGTAGCTAACAACTATTAAAGTTTTAAAGCTCATTAAAATAGCAAAAATGCCTCACTACTAAGTGGGGTATTTTTTTGAGTAAAATTAACTAAGGTTTAGGGTAAACTTATGCTTATATTCTTTTTATGAGAGTTAAAGCATGCCCAAAGTCATCCTTAGTCCTTTTGCTATGAGCCAAAATACTTTTATGGCTATCTTTGCCGTAACGCTTCTTACCGCCTGCCAAACTCTACCAAGCCACTATACAGCAGCTATCGATAGAGCCCATCCTTTGACCGCTAACATGCCTACTATAGACCGCGCAGGACGTATCGCTTATATCGAAGAGCAAGGCATAGGAGTTACCAAAGTCTCTACTTTATATAGTATTCGTCCTGATGGTAGCGATAGGCAGATGATAACGCAGCTCAATGGCTATCTCTATTCGCCAGCTTGGTCCGCTGATGGCCAATTGCTGGCTTATAGCAAACAATTACCGCGCCAAAGCCCCAAGATTTATATCTACGATCACAGTAATCAAACCCATAACCTCGTTGTCCATAATAATGGTAGCAATCTATCTGCGGTATTTTCTCCCGATAATCAAAAACTGCTTTATAGCTCCACGGTCGGCGGCAATGCTGATATTTATGAGCTAAACCTCGCTGATGGTAGGAGCAAACAGCTAACGACTTTGCCAAGTACCGAAGTGCAACCTAGTTACGCCGCTGACGGTCAAAGCTTTGTTTATGTCAGTGATAAAGTTCGCGCCGGTCGTCCCCGGTTGTATCGCTATGATTTTGCTAGCGCTAAAGCCACGCTTATACCAACTGATGGCTATGCTGCCAGCCCGCAGTTGAGCTTAGATGGTACGCGCATGAGCTATCTCAGTGGTAGCCAAGCTGCGATAATGACGTTAGCCACCGGACAAGTTGTCAATCTAGCTGACACTGGACTTGATGAGCCGGCAAGACTATCTCCCTCTGGTCAATACGCGGTTTATCCGACAAGGCAGTCGCAAATAAGCGGACAGCAGGGCGGCAGTTTGGTTATTCGCTCTTTGACGGGCGGCGATAGTTACGCCATAGGCAGTAAAACAGGCGGAGTAGTGCGTTCACCAGTGTGGGGAAAGTCGCTTCTTAATTATCATTGATTTTATAAAACAGGAGGGGAATTATGGCACATAAAAAAGAAAATCTACCCCAAAAAATATGCCCCGTCTGCCAGCGACCTTTTACGTGGCGCAAGAAGTGGGCAAAGGATTGGGAGCAGGTGATTTATTGTTCTGAGCGTTGTCGGCGGACAAAGGGTAAGAGCGCTGACTAAAATTAAAATAAAAATTCAGCCTATAATAAATAAGCTGAATTTTATATTGTAGTGTTCTTTTTAATGATTATTGACGATCAAAGATAATGGTTTCGCCATCATTATTTTGTACTTCAGTTTGATCTTCGTAGCCAGTAAATGTCAATGTATCACCTACGACATTGATAGTCATCTTATAGAAAAATGACAAATCATCATTACCAGTACTGCTATACAGTGACTGACCCAGGGTGAATAGACCACTATTGTTTAGGGTATAGAGATTCCAGTCCATACCAGAGAGGGGCACAGTACCATATTCATAAGGGAGCTCTTGGTCAACTTCTATATGGAAAAAGGTCTGGTTGTCTAAAAAGCCAAACAACACCAACTCATCATTAAGTTGACCCGCTTGCGCCTTCCAAATACCTAGCTCGTTTTCGGACTTGGCTTTTGAGAACGTATAAAGCTCATTGTTCTCTATGACTTTATTGTTGTTTTCATCCACACCTAGCGTTAATGTATTGCCGGAGATTTGTACGGTTCTTAGCAAATCATCTGATAAACCCGCGTTGCCATTGTTATCATAAACTACTTCATCAACTTTTAGCTCATTATTAGCTTTGAGAGAGTATTTACCCCATTCAATGCCGCTATTGCTATCTCTTAATGAGGTAGGGCCAGTCACTTGGGTTTGTACATAAGTGCCATCATCTAAAAAGGCTAAAGTCACTAGCTCTTCATTACCTTGAGCCATCTGCCAAAGCCCAGATAGTCTCTCAGGGTCAACTGTATTATCAGTCTCTGAGCCCAAGCCATCTCTTGAGAAGTTGAACATCTCATCAGTCTCTATCGTACCATTTTGATTGTTATCGACTTCAATGGTAAGAGCAGTGTCACCAGTCACACGCGCGTAACGGGTGCGTGGTTCTGATAAGCCAACTTCACCATTATCATCATAAAATTGAGAAGTTGTTAATTCTTCAGTCGCAGCATTAATGGTGTAAGAGCCCCATTCCATGCCATTTTCAGGATTACTGATCAAACCATCTTTATCGACTTGTACATAGAGGTAAGTGTTATTTTCTAAGAAAGCCAACCCAACCAGCTCATCATCATCAGCATCATCCAAACTCCAAGGTCCTAAGATACCTTTGGGTTTAACCTTTGAGAACACGTATTGCTCATTGCTAGTAATAACGCCATCTTCATTTTCATCGACTTCGAGAATAAGCTTGCCATTAACGACTTTAACAAAAGGGTTAGGAGCATCTGATAATCCAGCGTCACCATTTTTATCAAAAGTAGGTGTAGCGGTGAGTGCACCTGTCTGATTATTAATGCTATAAGTTCCTGACTCCATACCATTTTCAGGATCAGTTGTTGAACGACTGGCATTGACTTGAGTTTGTATATATTTACCGTCATCGGTAAAAACAATCACTGATAAGTCGTTACCCGCATTATCGCTACTCCACATTCCAACGATTTTAGTATTGAGATCTGTCTGATTAGAGGGAGGTACGTACAATACATTGGAATCGTTATCGTCATTACATCCTGGTAGTAATAAGGCCATTGAGACCGCTAATAAAGCTATTTTAAATGGTTTTATTTCATCTCTCCTTGATTAAATAATTGAATATCGCTACCACATCATTTATTTTTACCTCCTTGTAGCAATGTAGATTTACTCTTCATTTATGGCTATTTATTAGATTCACTAAAGAGACTTTAATATTCATAATTTTGAATATAGCAAAAATATTTATGATAAGCTAATTAAAATAGTAACTTTTATTCATTATTAAATCAGAGTCTGCAACTTACAATAATTTATCAAAATCTTATATCTAGCAAGATCTTTTAGGGCAGTAGACAACTCGACGCTATCAAACGTGCTATAGATAGGTCTGATAAGCCTGTTTATTTGGTTGTTTATGTCCATGGCTGGAATAATAATGCAGATGATAAAGACAAAGAGGATAAACAGAATTTTGATACCGCTGCTTTTCCCTATCTCCTTGCTCGTCGCCACTTCCAAAATCCTAATATGAACGTCATTGGAGTGTATGTTGGTTGGCAAGGCACTAAATTTAAATTTCCTCCCGCACATTTTTTAACACCGCTGAATAGAGCTCTTGTCGCTGACGCTATTGGTAACGGTGATGAGATAAGAGACGACATAGTGAGTCTGACCAACCATGTTGAACAAAGCATTCACTCAGGCTATTCACCGATCCTGAGAAGTAGGGGTATTATTTATAGTTTGTAAGAGCTAAATTCGTTACTTGTTTTACTACCTAAAAGGGCGCTACTCCCTTGAGCAGTGCCTTTTTTGAGTCAGTGATTGTATTAGACTAAAGTTGCTAATATATAAGTTTAAAATCACTATTGTCAGGTGTAAGATTAATATCTCAATTGATTTAATGGATATAAACAAATGATTTTATATAAAACGAATAATCTTAATTTTACGAAATAATTTATAAATTTTTAGGGGTTATCATCTTTTATAATTACGATTTAAAACCAATCAACAATTTGCAAACCCTCCACACGTTCAAACTCTTTAATATTATGCGTCACCAAGGTGGCGTTATTGGCAAGCGCACAACCTGCAATCTGAATGTCGTAAGGTCCAATAGTTTTGCCTTGACGTTCAAGCTTTGCTCGAATCTGCGCTGAAACCTCCGCCTCTTTGCGACCAAACGGCATTACTTGAACTTGTTTCAAAAGAGTAGATAGTTGACTCAAACGTTTATCAGGGCTAGTAGATTTTTGGATACCTACATTTAGCTCATAAAGTACAATAGTAGGAATGATAATTTCATTTGGGTCGCAAGAATAAAGGTGTGAAGCAACTTGTCCCACACCTTTAAAAAAGTAAATGAGCGTATTCGTATCTAAGACGTAGCTCATAATGATTCACGCTCGGCATCATCACCTTGAGCGCTTCTAATTTCATCCAAACTCGGAAAATCAGCCCAACTACCAGCCAGTGCTTTAACCTCTGGCGACCAGCCTTTATGCTGTTTGACTTGTTGCTTGATAAACTGACTTAACCAAAGAGCAGGCGCTATGTTTTCAGCATCCGCCATTTGATAAATGATAGCTTCAACCTCTTCGTCTAGCGTTAAAGTAATTTGGCTCATATTAGTTCTCCTTCTATCTACCTATAGTTATAAACTATATAGGGTTATATAGATAAACTCCATCATCTTTGATTCAGATATATAGAACAACTCTGCCATAGCAAAGCTTTTTAGCCCCGATTGTCGCGGATATCCTGACGGGCTAGGCGAGTTGCGGTAGATCGTTTTGAGACGGTATCGAGGCAACAGGAACAGCTCAAAACTTAGCCACCGCCTCGGCTAGACTGGCAGATAAAAGCAAAAGCAGGATCAGCTGTAAAAACTAATCCCACAACAAAAAATTTCTCTAGCAAACCTTAAAACCGCTCCTACAAATTCGGATTTAACCATTTCTCAGCCGTTTTGATATCCCACTCTTTACGTTTGGCATAATCTTCTAACTGATCTCGGCTGATTTTACCGACATTAAAGTATTCGCTATCTGGATGCGAGTAATAAAAGCCGCTGACTGAGGACGCAGGCCACATCGCAAAGCTTTCGGTGAGCGTGGTGCCAATCGCCTCAACGGTACCAAGCCAATCAAACAGTTTGCCTTTTTCGGTGTGCTCAGGACAAGCCGGATAGCCCGGAGCCGGACGGATACCGACGTATTTTTCTTTAATCATCTCATCATTGGTTAAGTTCTCATCAGCCTGATAGCCCCAGTAGTCTTTACGAATCAGCTCATGCAGATGCTCAGCAAAGGCTTCGGCGAGACGATCAGACAGCGCTTGTACCATGATAGCGTTATAGTCATCGCCTGCTTCTTTATACTGCTCAGCCAACTCTTCTGTGCCAACGATAGATACGGTAAAGCCGCCGATATGATCAGTGTGCTTATCTGATGGCGAGATAAAGTCAGCCAAGCTAAAATTAGGCTTGCCGCTCGCTTTATCAGACTGTTGACGCAAATGCTCAAAGGTATAGGTCGGTTTGCCGCCTTGAGTAGGATCATTATCATAGACTGTGATGGTATCAGCGCTGGTACGACGCGCAGGCATAATCTTAAACACGCCTTTAGCGACGATAAGCTTTTTATCGATCATGTTTTTCAGTAGCTCTTTGGCATTATCAAACAAATCGCGCGCCGCTTCACCAACGACTTCATCTTGCAAGATTTTGGGATATTTGCCAGCCAGACCCCAGGAGATAAAGAACGGCGTCCAGTCGATATAAGGCACTATATTATCGATAGGGTAGTCGTCCAGTATCACTTGACCTAGAGTGTTTGGTACAGGCGGCGTGTAATTGTCCCAATCGTACTGGAAGCCGCCTTCGATTGATTCTACATAAGATAGCTTAGCCGCTTTGGGTTGGCGTTTTGCTAGACGCTCGCGCACTTTGATGTACTCGCTACGGGTCTCATCGATTAGCTGTTGGCGATGCTCCTTTGAGAGTAGTTTGGTCACTACTCCAACTGAGCGCGAAGCATCAGTGACATAGATGACACCATCGTTTTGATATTGCGGTTCGACCTTGACTGCGGTATGCGCTTTAGAAGTAGTCGCGCCGCCGATCATCAAGGGCAGAGTCATACCGCGCTCTTGCATTTGCTTAGCAACATAGACCATTTCATCGAGACTTGGGGTAATTAGACCAGACAGTCCGATGATATCGACTTTCTCTTTGATGGCGGTATCAAGAATCGTTTCGCACGGTACCATCACGCCAAGATCAACAATATCGTAACCATTACAGCCGAGCACTACGCCGACGATGTTTTTGCCAATATCGTGAACGTCGCCTTTCACCGTCGCCATCAAGATTTTACCTTTGACTTCCCCTTCAACTTTTTCCGCTTCGATGTACGGGTTTAGCCAAGCCACTGATTGTTTCATCACACGCGCTGATTTGACCACTTGCGGCAAGAACATTTTGCCTGCGCCAAACAGATCACCGACGATATTCATGCCATCCATCAATGGCCCTTCGATGACTTCTAGTGGTTTGGGATATTTCTCCCATGCCTCTTTGGTATCTTCTTCAATAAAGGTAGTGATACCTTTGACCAGGGCATGGGCGATACGCTCTTCTACTGTGCCTTCGCGCCAGCTCATATCGACGGTGCTGTCTTTTTTCTTCCCATCGTTTTGGAAGTTCTCTGCTACCGTCATTAGTCTTTCAGTGGCGTCTTGACCGCTCTCACCTTGATTACGGTTTAGCATCACATCTTCGATAGCATCGCGAGCCTCGATAGGAATATCGTCATAAATCTCTAACATAGCAGGATTGACGATACCCATCGTCAAGCCGTTTTTGATGGCGTGATATAAGAATACCGAGTTGATCGCTTCACGAATGGGGTTACCACGGAAGCTAAAGGAGACGTTAGAGACGCCGCCTGATACCATGGCATTAGGTAAGTTTTCAATGATCCATTTAGTAGCATTGATAAAGTCGGCCCCATAGTTATTGTGCTCAGTGATGCCGGTGGCGACTGCGAAGATATTGGGATCAAAGATGATATCCTCAGACGGGAAGCCCACTTCATCAACGAGTACATCATAGCTACGCTTACAGATCTCAATTTTGCGCTCAAAGGTGTCCGCCTGACCGTCTTCATCAAAGGCCATGACGATGACGGCTGCGCCATAACGCATACACAGCTTGGCACGCTCGACAAATTCGTCGTAGCCTTCTTTTAAGGAGATGGAGTTGACGACTGACTTACCTTGTACGCGTTTTAGACCTTCTTCAATGATGTCCCATTTGGACGAATCGAGCATCAAGGGTACTCGGCTGATATCTGGCTCACCGGAGACTAAATTGACGAAATGAATCATCGCTTGCTTAGAGTCAAGCATGCCCTCATCCATATTGATATCGACGATTTGCGCGCCGCCTTCGACTTGATCGCGAGCGACATCGAGCGCCTCGGTATAAGCTTCGGTCTTGATTAGGCGCAGAAACTTTTTGGAGCCAGTAACGTTAGTACGCTCACCGACGTTGACGAACAGGCTGTCTTTAGTGATATTGAACGGCTCGAGCCCTGATAAGCGGCAGGCAGGAGCAATCTCAGGAATCACGCGCGGTGCGTAGTTGGCGACCATGTTAGCGATTAAGCGGATGTGCTCAGGTGTGGTACCACAGCAGCCACCAACGATATTTAAGATACCCGCTTTAGCGAAGCCTTCTAGTAAAGCCGTGGTCTCTTCAGGAGTCTCATCATACTCGCCAAATTCATTGGGCAAGCCGGCATTAGGATGCGCTGAGACGTAGACATCAGCGATGTTTGAGAGCGTCTGAATGTGTGGTCGTAGCGCATCAGCGCCTAAGGCGCAGTTAAAGCCTACTGATAAAGGCTTGGCATGGCGCACCGAATTATAAAAAGCCTCAGCCGTTTGCCCTGATAGAGTACGTCCTGAGGCATCAGTAATAGTACCCGATATCATAATCGGTAGCTCAAAGCCGATATCATCGAAGACGCCGGTAATGGCGAAAATAGCCGCTTTGGCATTTAAGGTATCAAATACCGTTTCAATCAAGATAATATCGACGCCGCCTTCTATTAGCGCCAGCGTCGCCTCGCGATAGTTGTCTGCTAACTGATCAAAGGTAATATTGCGATAGGCAGGATCATTGACATCAGGCGATAGCGAACAGGTGCGAGAAGTCGGGCCGATGACACCAGCGACAAAACGCGGCTTATCAGGGTTTTTTGCAGTAAACTCATCAGCCGCCTCGCGTGCTATTTTCGCTGCGGTAATATTAAGCTCAGGGACTAGATATTCCATATCGTAATCCGCCATGGATAAGCGCGTACCGTTGAAGCTATTGGTTTCAATAATATCAGCGCCAGCGGCTAGATGATCATTATGGATATCTTTGATCATTTGCGGCTGGGTCAGCACGAGTAGATCATTGTTACCACGTACATCTTGCTTAATATCGGCAAAACGCTCACCGCGATAGTCGGCCTCTTCAAGCTTATAGGTCTGAATTTGCGTACCCATAGCGCCATCGAGCATCAAAATACGCTTGGCCATTTGTGCTTCAATACGTGCGCGTGCGGTGAGTTGTTGCTCTTTATAAGGAAAGATACTCGGAGGCGTTAAGATAAAATCGTCAGCAGAGGCGGTACTAGTATCAGGAGCTTGAGTATTTGCAGAGATGGTTTCAATCATAGGAATACAGCTTATATCGTCAGTTATATAGAGGAGTGAATCAGCTAATTATATATAAAGTATAGAGTCAAATGAGAGCTATTTTAGCATGAAAACCTAGGCAGTCAGGGCCCACTTAGCGCTAGAGTGATTATCCTTATACCCTTTATTTAATCAAGGTTGCATAGCTGTCTAAAAAACAGTCAAAACTTACATTCTCATTACAAAAAGTAGCGTAATAGTAGAATTATATTATTGTGCTATATGTTAATTTAAGTTTAGAAGAATTACCGTTATATAAGAATTACTTACTAGTTTTTATATTTTTTGATAGCTTTCTTTGTAATGGTGTCTTTTACAAGCAAATCTTAGAATAATTAACTTTAATAGATAAAATACTACTCTTTAAAATAATTAGTAGCATGGCTCTCATAAATAAGGATATCACTATGAAAATGACTAAACTGGCGACCATTGGAGCATTAGCAATATCATTAGCAGGCCTTTCGGCTTGTAATAATATGATGCCTGCCAAGAGCGCTGCAATGAAAACACCGATGATAAAGCCTGCTATGGCGAATATGAATGTAGTACAAGTGGCACAAAGCAATGCTGACTTCTCAATTCTAGTAGAGGCAGTGCAAGCAGCAGGATTGGCTGGTGCATTGTCTAACCCTGACACTAATTTTACGATATTAGCGCCCACTAATGCCGCCTTTGCGCAAGCCTTGGCAGAAACTGGTATGACCAAAGCCCAGCTTTTTGCTAATAAGCCGCTATTGACCAAGATTTTATCTTATCATGTCATCAACGGTAGTGCGCCTGTCTACAAAAAAGATGTTATGCCTGGCAATGTCACTATGCTTAGTAATGATACGTTGATGATTACGCCACAAGGGACATTGATGGATGAGAACGGTCGTACAGCCAACATTCTAAAAACCGACATTATGGCTACTAACGGCGTAGTACACGTTATCGACAAAGTGTTATTACCTAAATAAACCTACTTAAGCGCTAATAAAACCTTAGCCCCACTATAAGTATCAGCGATAGTAATAATAAAAAGTGCCAATATTGGAGAATTTCGATATTGGCGCTTTGATAATTGGTGCTTTGATAGCGGTACTTTTAATATTGATAATATTGACACTATTATCAACCGCTTATCAAAACCACCCAGCAGATTACAAAGTCTACTTTTTATTAAATCTATCTACTACCCTAAAGCTAGTCTTAGCTTTACCAAAAGTAATACTCATATCAATACCTATACATAGCATGAGTCGTGTTTTGTGTTAAGCTAGCAGATAGATTACTAATGTTGTATTTTATCGTTTAATATTAGTAGTTCCCGTATTTAATTCACTGTTATAGTCTAGCAATTACAGATAATTGCTAACGATAGTTATAGTTACTGCATTTACAAATATTTAGTGACTATAAGTTTGTAAAAAACGTTTTTTACTTAATATTAATTGGAAAGGATATCTCTATGTTAAAAAAGACTTTATTATCTCTAGCGATTGCTACTACTGCTCTATCACTAGCTGCCTGTAACGATACAGAAACCGTTGCTGATCCTGTAGAGCCAGAAGTAACCACTACTGAAGAAGTCGTTGAGCCTGAAGTTGTCGTTGATCCAGCAGTGGAAGTGGACCCAATGGCAGAGACTATGGCCACTCAGTCTATTGCTGAGATAGCAGCAGGTAATGAGAATCTAACTATCTTGACAGCAGCGTTACAAGCCGCTGGATTAGATACTATGATGATGGATGCAGGAACTTATACTGTATTTGCACCAACTGATGATGCTTTTGCTCCAGTCCTAGAAAAACTAGGCGTGACAAAAGAAGAGCTACTAGCAAATACAGATTTGCTCAAAAAAGTACTTCCTTATCATGTCGTACCTATGGTTGTAAAAGCAGCTGATATTCCTTACGGTACTGATATCGAAACGGTCAATGGTGCTACTATTTCTATCAGTGATGCTAACGTCATTACAGATGCTATCGGTGGTACTGCTAATATTACGGGTACAGATATCATGGCTACCAATGGGGTAGTGCATACTATCGATGCAGTATTAATGCCTGAGTAAGTTCAGCGTATGAACTTATTATAGTTATTTAACTTCTCCAAAAGCCTAGCTGTTAATGCTGGGCTTTTTTGTGGATGAAGATAAAGTAGCCAAGCTGGTGAGTATCAATAAGTGAATACTAATCAGTAGTAGAGCTGTAGTAGAGCTATATAAACTTACTAATCTAAACTAGCTGGCTAAGAGGTGAATGCAAAAATAAAAAAACTCGCAACCTAAGCTGCGAGTTTTTATCAAAAGAGCAAATCATCTTTAGCAAAAATTCTGCTAGTTAGACTTATACTCTAGGCTGTTTGCGAAGGGCATCTTGCTTAAGCAATTCTTGCTCTTTAAGATGACGCTCTTCCCAGTAAGGCGCATTTTTGATACCGAATTTCTTTGGATCAAAGCTATAGCGTGCTACGCCAGCTTTACGCTGCGCTTCATAGTCTCTAAGCATAGTAAGCGTCGGACGTGCTACAACAAAGATAACTAAGATACCAACGATATTTAACCAAGCCATCAAGCCTACACCGATGTCACCGATAGCCCAGATGTAACCTGCTGAGTTAAGACCACCATAAGCGACCATAACCATAATTAGTACTTTGACTAAGAATAAACCTGTCTTATTAGCATTACGGCCTAAGAAACGAGTTAAGTAAGCTACGTTCACCTCAGCAATATAGTAATAAGCTAAAATAGTAGTAAAGGCAAAGAAGAATACCGCGATTGCAATAAAGGTATTACCAAAATTACCATAGACGGATTCCATCGCCATTTGGGTAAAGGCTGGCGCGTTAATCTCAGTAGTAGCGGCCACGTTTTGTACGATGAATTGACCGTCTGGTAGAGTACCTTGAATGTTGTACATACCAGTAGATAAAATCATAAAGGCAGTAGCCGAACAGACTAGTAAGGTATCGACATAGACTGAGAATGCCTGTACTAGACCCTGCTGTGAGGGATGCTCAACTTCAGCAGCAGCAGCAGCGTGAGGGCCTGTACCTTGTCCAGCTTCGTTAGAGTAAATACCACGTTTTACACCCCAACCGATAGCAGCACCGAAGCCTGCTTGAGCTGTGAAGGCGTCACCTACGATCATGCCAAATACATCAGGGATCAGGCTAAGATTAGAGAACATGATAATTAGAGCTAAGATGATATAACCTAGCGCCATAAAAGGGACTGCGTACTCAGTAAAGGTTGCAATACGCTTAATACCACCAAAGATGATGACCCCTAATACAAAAAGGATAATACCTAAGGCAACTAGACGCATAGAGCCAACTTCTAGGCTGCCGATATTCATAACTGTACCTTCACCCATAACCTGAGCAAAAGCATTGATAACGCCGTTAGCCTGTACGCCTGGTAAGAACATACCACAAGCTAAAATAGAGGAGATGGCAAAGATAATACCGTACCATTTTTGACCTAGGGCACGCTCAAAGTAATAAGCAGGACCACCACGATATTCGCCGGTCACCACGTCTTTTTCTTTGTAAATCTGTGCCAATGTGGCTTCGACATAAGCGGTTGAAGCGCCTAAAAAGGCTACTACCCACATCCAAAATACCGCGCCTGGGCCACCAAAACCAATAGCAGCGGCAACCCCTGCGATGTTACCCATACCTACACGTCCCGCTAGAGAGACGGCAAGGGCCTGAAATGATGAAATACCATCAGCACTAGACTTACCAGTGAAGAGTAGTTTAATCATTTCACCAAAAAGACGCACTTGTACGAAGCGCGTCATAATAGAATAAAATAAACCTGCGCCCAAACAGAGGTAAACTAACGCTGGGCTCCAAATAATTCCGTTTACTAGATTGACTAAACCTTCCATATCTATATTCCTCAAACGTCCTCAGCAGAGAAAATAATAAAAGAAGCGGCATGACCGTTAACAGTAATTAGTGCTTCTATTAAATTGACTACTGAGTATGGATATTAGTTGTCTGTGTTTACCCGCTAATCTTACTTACTCACTCTATTAATACCTCTAGGTAAATATTTGAAGAAGCTAGTAAGCTGCGGTGCAATTCCTTTTGCCGTATTGGTTGTTATAATATAGCAGTTTTATCACTTTATAATGACTTAAAATATCATAAGCTAATGTTTTAAAACATCATAAAATAAAATAACGGGTCCATCAGTACTAACCAATGACTTAATAACTATACTCTAAATATTTAGTGTTTGTAACAGACTATCTCTACATAGTACTAAATATACTGCTAAATGTATGTCAACCGTACGGCTGCGTAACAGCAATTTGCCACAGTTTTTGGCAAATTACTAGATATTTCTTAACTCATAACTTATTTTTTGCATAAAAATAATAATTGATGATTAATAATAAATCTCAAGATCAGTTGTATTGATATCCATAATTGAGTGTAGAAAAAACCCTTATGTTATCGAGGGTTACTAATAATATTGCGGTTGTGTTTTAGTAACGGTCAATTGTAAAACGGCTATGATGTTGCCATTATTAGCACCATAACCTTATATTAACTATATTATAGTAGTTTATATGCTTTATTATTAAAGCTTACTCTTTGGAGAAATAGAGATGACACGTAAATCTATCCTTAAACCCATGCTGTTATCAGCGGTATTAGCAACCTCTGCTGTAAGTTTAAGTGGTTGTGGTTATAACAACTTGCAGGCTCAAGATGAGCAAGTTACCGCCTCTTGGTCGGAGGTTGTCAACCAGTATCAGCGCCGAGCGGACTTGGTACCTAATTTGGTAAAAGTAGTACAGCAATATGCCGATCAAGAACAAGAGATATTCACGGAAGTGGCGGCAGCGCGTTCGCAGGCAGGCGGTATCACGGTGACGCCTGAATTATTGAATGATCCTGAGGCAATGGAGCGCTACGCTGAGGCGCAGTCCCAGCTCACTGGTGCTTTATCAAGACTGATGGCAGTCTCAGAGCGCTATCCTGATCTAAAATCTGATGCTTTATTTCAAGATTTACAGGCGCAATTAGAAGGCACGGAAAACCGTATTGCTGTAGCTCGTAACCGCTATATTCAAGAAGTGCAGGGTTATAATACTACTGTGCGTCAATTTCCAACCAATATTACCGCCAAGGTATTTGGGATGGATGCCAAGCCGAACTTTACGGTCGACAATGAAGACGCTATTTCCACAGCACCTGAAGTTAATTTTGGTGAGTAGCTGTTTGCAAAAACCGCTAATTAACTATTTTCAAATAGTAAGGTAGGTTTTAGTGAAGTTATGGCGTGAAAATCTAAGGCTTGGAAAAGGTTTTATTTTTACTACTTTATTAGTAAGCCAGTTTTTCTTAAGTGCTTGTAATCATGATGATGTAATAGTTCAAGAGGCCAAAAGTTATAGTGATCCGTTTAAAAGCGAAATTGCTGAAAAAGAAATTTACTCAACAAGGAGTCAGCTAACTTCAACAGAAAACCTTTCAACAACTAAAGAGGTACTTAAACCTTCTTTTGTTGATAAGGACTTATCAGAAACCTACATTACACCAGAAGCTTTAAGCAAACAGCTTAAGCATCCGGTTAATGATTTTACTAATAGCTTAAGCACGGCTGAGCTTACTTATTTGAATGAAAAATTGCGTGAGATTTATGAAGAAGGATTGCTACAAATAGGAATTGTCGTTGTTGCAACTACACAAGATACACCCATTTTTGATTATTCGATGAAAGTGGCAAAAAGTTGGCAACTGGGGAGTTCTGAGAACAATAACGGACTATTAATATTAATGGCACTTAATGACCGCCAGATTTATATTTTAACCGGTCTTGATATCGAAGATGAGCTAACAGATGAGCGTGTTGCTAGTGTCATCGATAAGGACATGACACCCCATTTCCAAAAGGGAAATTATGTAACAGGACTATCAGCAGGCATTGATTCATTAGTTGATAGCATCAGGATGTCTCATTAATATAGAGCTCTAGTAAACTGTTTATTAGACTAAAACACTAGGTAAAATAGATCAGATGAATAACTCAAGAGCAATAGCTACAGCATTATTAGTTACCCTCAGCGCGGCTACTGCCACTGCATCCAATGCCGCGCAGAATGATGTCGCTGTGGCTACTGCTGACGACGCTAACGGTTTACAAAGCAATCGTAGTGTGGAAGAGCTGGTAGCTATTGCCAAAGCTAGTGAGAATAACGAAGCGCTTAATGAGGCGGTGCTGGGTAACGAAGCCATCAATGACGCTATACTTGGTAATGAGGCTATTAATCCAAATTCGGTAAATACGGATAATAGCGCTACTACTAATCAAAACCAAGCTAATAATTTACCACCAGTTCAATCTACCGCTGCCAGTGTTGACGCTGATAAACTCATTCTTAATAGTCCAGTAGTTGATCAGGCCAATATCTTAAATCCGCAACAAAAGCAGCGCCTGCAAGCACAGTTGCAAGGAATTTACCGTAAGGGCCTAGCACAAGCGGCAGTAGTGATAGTGCCGACGACTAACGGAGTTCCTATTTTTGACTACTCTCTTCAAGCCGCTGAGAGATGGCAATTAGGTGAGGCCGATACTGATGATGGTCTGCTTATATTGGTAGCGGTGAATGATCGTGATATATATATTCAGTCCGGTTATGGCTTAGAAGGGGTATTACCTGATGCAGCTCTTAATCGCATTATTCGAGAGGATATCACCCCTTACTTTAAGCAAAACGATTATGGCGCCGGGTTAATAGCTGGATTAAATAAAATCCAACAACGCCTAGAAGCGGATCCAGAGATATTAGCGCAAGCTGATGCTCAAGCCGAAGCGCGCAGTGCTCAACAAGGATCGGATGAGCTACCATCACCTATTTTCTTATTCATAATGGCGATGATCTTTGGTAGTTTTATTACTAATATATTTGGCCGTGTTTTTGGTTCTATTTTGACCGCGGGCGGGTTTTTTGCTGGATCTTTAGCCTTGGGTGGTGGGTTTTTTATGACTGTCATCATGGCGATATTTATATGGTTGTTCCTGATTTCTCGTGGCAGCGGCGGTGGTCGTGGCGGACGAGGAGGGGGCGGCGGCGGTATGGTGTTCTTACCGGGTCTGGGCGGCGGTGGCGGTTTCGGCGGCGGTGGTTTTGGTGGTGGCGGCTTTGGCGGCGGCGGTGGCGGCTTTGGTGGCGGCGGCGCTGGCGGCTCTTGGTAACTCAAAGTCGCTTACCTATTATAAAAAAGAGCTTGTTTGGCAGTGAGCTTAATTTAATCAGTGTTTATCGATTTGGTACTTATTCATAGCGCGATAGTATATTTGAGGAAAGACAAGCATGGTTCAAAACAACTCGTCACAGGCAAGTTTCGCTCGCTTATGGCGTCAAGTCATATTTGTACCCGTGCTTCATAGTAGATGGCTAACCGCTGAGGCTAGAACACGTTTGACCGTAAAAGTCACCGAAGCTGAAAAGGGTCATCGCGGAGAGGTGTTTTTGATTATAGAAAATGCTTTGCCTATTCAAACCGCCTACTATACGGATGCGCGCGCCCGAGCTGTTGAGCTGTTTAGTGATTACCGTGTGTGGGATACCGAAGAGAACACCGGCGTGCTAATTTATGTCAACGTCTGTGAACAAAGCTTGGATATCATCGCTGATCGCGGTATTAGTGGTCATGTTAGTCCCACCGTTTGGCGAGCGATGTGTGACAAAGCGGTAGCTGGTATCGCTAATAAAAAAGTCGAGGAAAGTTTGTCAGATTTACTCGATGAGGTCGGGCAACTGCTACGTCAATACTACCATCTTGAGCATGATCCCGCTGGCAATGAGTTATCTGATGCGGTCGTCTTTTTAAAATAGATAGTATGGATAAAGCCTTTATAAGGTATAAAACAAGGTTGAGATAAGATGATTGAGCTGATAAAAAGATTGCCAAAAGCCGAGCTGCATCTCCATATTGAGGGCTCTTTAGAGCCTGAATTGATGTTTAGGCTCGCTCACAAAAATAACGTAGCCATTCCCTATAATAGCGTCGAGGAAGTTCGTAGTGCTTATAACTTTACCAACTTGCAGACTTTTTTGGATATCTACTATGCTGGGGCCAATGTTTTACTGACCGAAGATGACTTTTATGATTTGACTTGGGACTATATTAAAAGGTGTGTTGAGAATAATATCATTCATACTGAGATATTTTTTGACCCACAAACCCATACTTCTCGAGGTATTGCTTTTGACACTATCATCAGTGGTATCAAAAGAGCGCTTAGCGATGCTAAAGAGCAATACGGCATTAGCTCTTGTATTATTATGTGCTTTTTACGTCATCTCTCAGAGCAACAAGCCTTTGAGACTCTTGAACAAGCCTTAGCTTATAAAGACGATATCATCGGTGTCGGCCTTGATTCGGCTGAGATTGGTAACCCGCCTTCAAAATTTGCAGCGGTCTTCAAAAAAGCTAAAGCGGAAGGTTTTAAACTGGTAGCTCACGCTGGCGAGGAGGCCGACTTTAGCTATATATATGAAGCGCTTGATTTGTTAAATATTCAAAGAATCGATCATGGCGTACAGTCTATTCATAGCCCAGAGCTGATGGCTAGGTTAAAACAGGAGCAAATACCGCTTACCGTCTGTCCAAACTCTAACATCGAGCTAAAAGTATTTGATAACTATCAAGCGCATAATATCAAGCAGCTATTAGACTACGGTCTAAACGTCAGTGTCAATTCTGACGACCCTGCTTATTTCAAAGGCTACGTCAATCAAAATTTTATCAACTTATATGAGAATATTGACTTATCAGCAGAGGATATTATTACTTTAGTCCGTAATTCCTTTAAGGCAGCTTTTATTGATGATCAGTTAAAAGCAGAATATTTGGCCAAAGTAGATGCTGCTATTTCATGTACTTAAATACTCTAAGCTTAGCTAACTTTGTATTACTAACTTTATATCACTAACTTTGTCATTAGCTTTTTGACTGCTCTAATGTGCTCACCAATAATGGCATTACTGCTCCTGCTTTGGCCGCTAAAGTAATGTCCACTACGGTACTTGGCGTAGGATTGGGGTTTATCTCAATAATCTTGGCGCCGTTTTGTTTGGCAAGCTGCGCCAGACCGGCCGCAGGATAAACCAAGCTTGAGGTGCCAATACTTATAAACACCTCACAATTGGCAGCGGCTTCTTCAGCTTGTTGCCAAGCCTCTACTGGCAATGACTCTCCGAACCAAACAATATCAGGCCTGATATAACCGCCGCACTGCGGACAGGCTATCAATTCATCACTAAAGCGCTTTATTTTCTCTACAGCATTCTTGGTTTCTTCGTTATTTGCTGAGCTTTCTACAAAAACACTATCGCATTGGCTACAGCGATTGCGCCATAGATGCCCATGCAGATGAATAGCTTCGCTGCCTGCTTGCTCATGCAAGTCATCAACGTTTTGGGTGATTAAAGTGAGGCGCTGTTTTGAGGCTAGATTTTTTAAAGCTAACCCTTGTTGCCATTTTGCTAGCGCCCGGTGTGCCGGATTAGGAGCTTTATCCTGCACTAGCTCGCGTCGCCATTGATACCATGACCATACCAGTTTTGGGTCACGGGCAAAAGCAGTAGGACTAGCTAAGTCTTCGGCGCTAAAATTCTCCCACAACCCTGTTTGCTTATCCCGAAAAGTTGGAATACCACTCTCGGCCGAGATACCAGCACCGCTTAAGATACAAACTTGCTTAGCTGAGCGTAATAACTTTGCTGCTTGCTCAACTTGTGCTACTAATTTTGTTGATAATTCTGCTACCATAACTTAACCCTCATTAATAATGGATAACTCTCTTTATGATAGACGGAATTTGGTGGCTTGTCATATTGCTAAGCGTAGTTGTGGCTCTATGGCTGCTAGCGAAGTCGCGCGGCGCAAAAGTAGCAGCGCAACAAAAGGGTGGCGCTGATAAAAAATTACCAAGCAACGATGCGCTACAAAAAACCTCACTATTGATAAAAAAACATCTTCCTGATTATCGAGTAACGCGAAAGACCAATCATCTGCTAGTCACCAAACAAGGAAAAAAGATAGTAATGATTACTATCGATAAACAGCTAGCGGCCGGTCAGCGCCTATTAGATGATGTTGCTGTTATCAATTATCACCGTGTCCCTAGTCGTGAGTTGATAGCGGTAAGTTTAGAGAATGCCAAATAAAGTCATAATAAATAGATTGGTGGCGTTTATAGCAAATATATGTTCTGGTTTTGATAACTATAAAACCCTAATAAATATACTAAGATAGGTAGGTGTTAAGATATCTCGATAAGTGAGCTACTTTTGCGTTTTTGTGTATGCAGAGTGCTAACAAACGAAAGTACACATTTCTTGCTAACACTTTACATCAAAGAACATGATTTTTTGCTAGTATTAGCTAGTGCTAGATAAGCCTAATGTAATAACTAAGATAACTAAGTAGTCAATCAAAAAGTGGTCAATCAAAAGTTATCTTCGAGTTAATAATTAAGGTCTATTCTTTAAATCACTATCGCCCTATCACTTACTTAATAAAAGGATGACTTATAATGACTTTAAAAGTCTTTAGACAAGCAAATCGCGTTATTGCCATTACCGCTATTAGCAGCCTTGCTATGCTCAGTATTACCACTCACGCGGCCACTTACGAGCTTGATCCTAAACATACGGCAGTACGCTTCACTGTCGATCATTTTGGTACTTCTACCAATGCAGGCGGTTTTTATAACCTATCAGGTATGCTTGAGTACGCTCCTAAAGAGCAAAAGGGTTTTGTAGGTATTACTATTCCTATGGGCAGCTTAGATACTGGTCTCAAAGCTTTTAATAATCATCTAAAATCAGCTGACTTTTTTAATGTAGAAAAATACCCAACCGCTTATTTTAAGTCAACGAACTGGCAGTTTAATGGTGATAAAGTGAGCGCGGTTACGGGTGATTTGACTTTACTGGGCAAAACACACCCTGTGACTTTGATCGCCACCAAGTTCAATTGTTATGATAGCCCAGTTTTAGGTGTCGAGGCTTGTGGCGGCGATTTTGAAACCACTATCGATAGAACCAAATGGGGTATGGACACTTATACCACCGGCGGTATGATGAAAGACATCAAACTAGTGGTGCAAGTAGAAGGCAGCAAAAAAGCAGATCTAAAATCGCAGTAATTTATTCCCTAAAATTATCTTTTAAGGGATAGAGACTATCTAAAGCCTAAGCCCTAAAAGGTATAGTAAATGCCAGATTGAGTATCTAACTTAGTCTGGTATTTTTTATTTAACAATAAAAAGGTTGAGAGCGGCAATCATGGCATCGTCTACCAGAGCTTATAGGGAATGTGTAAAGATGTGAGTTTTTTGAGAGAAAGGAAGGAGAGAACAGGATAATAATAGTGGTGCGCTCGGCGGGAGTCAATCATAAACCTGTAACCCTTTAATTTAAAAGGATTCGAATATATTTTAAATTATTTTAACAACGGATTTAACAACATTTTGTAGTTGTTACTCTTGGCTTATAACGTGGTAAGTTACTCTTAGCTGTTTACAAAATAATTATGCTAATGAAAGTGAGTTATCTGATTTTAGCAATTAATATCTTATAAGCTGACTCAACCCATACTTGCTCACTAGAATAACCATATAGTAAAGGGTTGAAGTCAAAGCTGTTAGCTTCAAAAGTTGTTTTTGCGAGATTGTTCTCTATTATATATTCAAGATCTTGAACTAAGCTGTTTAAAGTCTCTAAATTTTCCTTACTTGCAAAGTGAATGATTACATCTGCGTCATTCACTTTGGTATCAGAATACTCCGCCCACCAACTTTGATAGAAGTAGGCGTTCATTAGATATATAAATGTATTTATCATAATGTCTTCTGTAGAGAATCTTCGCTAACTTATTATTCTTTATCTGCAAGCTAATTCTACTGCTTGCAATGCGGAGTCTCCATAACTATCAAGCATATCAGTAATCTTACAGCCTTCATCAGAACACTTCAATGAAAAGTCCTTATAGTTGTTAAAGTCACTGTCTGCGATATCTTCATCACCTTCAAGCAAGATACTAGCGCGCACATTACCATTATCTAGCACCTTATATTTTACATCAGCCGC
The DNA here is from genome assembly GCF_040371085.1 of Psychrobacter sp. AH5. Classification (NCBI taxonomy): domain Bacteria; kingdom Pseudomonadati; phylum Pseudomonadota; class Gammaproteobacteria; order Moraxellales; family Moraxellaceae; genus Psychrobacter; species Psychrobacter sp. AH5. The sequence continues at coordinate 2,104,349 of NZ_JAMBMT010000001.1, read as the reverse complement.
TTCATCTATTGAATAGCCGTTCCCCACGCTTAAGTTCAAGATATAACGAACTTCACTGCAGTCTGAAATTTCATCAGCATAGCCATCATAAGTATTCATAGAATCCGCTTTAACAAGAGCAATAGCATTTTGTAAATCTCTATCTGCGTAAGCGAATAGTGTGTCTAACTCTTCAGCTGTATCATCGTTTTTAAGTGAAAGCACGGCATCGCGATACAAAAATTTAATAATATCTTTCTTATGACTATCATTATTAACTATTTCATCTTTAATCTGAGGCGCTTCTTCAGTTTTTTCAGGTGTTGGAAGGATTACTTCATCACTACTTAAAGTATCAATATTTTCTGAAGCTTGATCATTAGGGCTATTATCAGTCTGATTATTGGCATTATTGCAAGCCGATAATAAAAGGGCGATTGTCAGAGGTAGGACAAGAGCAATATTTTTCATGTAGTATTTCTAACCTAATTTCTAATAGATGATGAACCAATATACTTGTGATAGCACAAATGTGCGCGTTATCGCGCGCAAAATTGCACTTTTTCGCGCCATAAAAATCAGCGTATTTTGTAAGCCGTTGTATTAATTGGCTATATTTTTTTAAATAATGTGTTTTTCGCGCGAAAATGGCCTCTAGGGCGCGCAACAATGAGCGAAATATGGGTATATAGAGTTAAATTATTATTGCCGCTTAACTTTAAAAAATAATAATTTGGCATGCTTTAATACTGTAGTTATTGTTGTGTCATTCCTACACATCGCATTCTCTCCTAACTACCTTTTGTATGCAACAAAGTTCTATTCTTATTACCTGCCATGCCTGCAACTCACCTATGGAACTGATATAATCCCAAGTATTTTATCGGTATTCCTATATTTTGGTTTATCCTTATAAGTTTTCCTTTATCAGACTCAAATAATAAGACTCTCCTATGACGACCAAAAACTTCTCTCAAACAGCGGCTTTCATCTGGTCTGTCGCTGACCTATTACGCGGTGACTTTAAGCAATCTCAGTACGGTCGCATCATTCTGCCGTTTACGCTATTGCGCCGCTTAGAGTGCGTATTAGAAGATACTAAGGCAGAGGTGGTCGCTGAGAGCCAGCGTATCGCTGAGATGGGTTTGCCTGAGGAAGCGCAAGAGAAGTTCTTGATACGTGCCAGCAAACGCCCCTTCTATAATATCTCGCCGATGGATCTCAGCAAGATGGGTCAAAGCGACATCAAGGATAACCTCAATACTTACGTGCAATCTTTCTCTAAAGACGCGCGTGAGATATTTGAGCATTTCAAGTTTGAAGAGTTTGTCGGTCAATTGGCTGATGCTAACTTGCTGTATAAAGTCGTGCAGATGTTCGCCAATACCGACCTTAGTCCTGAGACTATCTCCAATCATGAAATGGGCTTTGTGTTTGAAGAGCTGATCCGCCGCTTTGCTGAAAGCTCAAACGAAACGGCAGGGGAGCACTTTACCCCGCGCGATATCGTGCGCCTGACTACCTCATTGGTATTTATGGAAGATGATGACGCACTGACCAAAGATGGCATTATTCGCACCATTTATGACCCTACAGCGGGGACGGGCGGCTTCCTATCCTCTGGTATGGAATATGTGCTAGAACTCAACCCTGACGCAGTCATGCGCACCTATGGCCAAGAGTTAAACCCTGAGTCTTATGCCATCTGTAAAGCCGATATGCTGATCAAAGGGCAAGAGGTGAATAACATTAAGCTGGGTAATACCTTATCCAATGATCAGCTGGTGGTTGAGAAGTTCGACTACATGCTATCTAACCCGCCGTTTGGGGTGGACTGGAAAAAAATAGCAGGCGAGATCAACGATGAGCATACACAAAAAGGTTTTGACGGCCGCTTTGGGGCTGGCTTGCCGCGCGTGTCTGATGGGTCGCTATTGTTCCTAATGCATCTGCTTAGCAAGATGCGTCCGATTACTGGTGATGATAAAGCGACAGATAACGGCAGTACTCAAAACAGTAATCAAGGCAGCCGTATCGGTATCATTTTAAATGGTTCACCGTTATTCACGGGCGGCGCGGGTAGTGGTGAGAGTGAGATTCGCCGTTATATCTTAGAAGCCGATTTGCTAGAGGCCATCATCGCCTTGCCAAACGATATGTTTTATAACACGGGCATTGCTACTTATATCTGGATATTAAGCAATAAGAAAGCCGCTGAGCGCCGCGGCAAAGTGCAATTGATTGATGGTAGTAACCTATATAGCAAGATGCGTAAATCTCTTGGCTCTAAGCGTAATGAGATGAATGATGACGATATCAAGACCATTACCAAAAGCTTCGGTAACTTTGAAGTGGTTGATGCGCGCGTACTCGATAAGGTTGATGAGGTAAAATCTAACCGTGGCCGTCAGTCTGCCAACCCAAAAACTGAACCTGCCAAGACCTTCGCCAGTAAGATATTTAAGACCCATGAATTTGGCTATCGCCGTATCACCATTGAGCGGCCGCTACGTCTATCGGCTCAGCTGTCAGATAACGCGTTAGAGACCCTACGTTATGCACCTAAACCATTCGATATGGTCATGCCAGCGCTGTATGAGGCGTTTGGTGGTAATTGGACGACTGATAGCTATGGCGACTTATCGGCGGTCACGTTAGAAGCGCGTGCGATGATTAAGGCGGACTTCTCTGAGCTAAAAGAAAAGCAAATCAAAGACGTGCTTGACTCTAAAGTATGGCGAGATCAGCTTGAGATCATGAATAAAGCCAAAGCCTTGCAAGCCGCGATAGGTGAAAACCAATTCGATGACTTTAATGAGTTTGAAAAAGTGTTTAAGCAAGCGTTAAAAGACGCTGAGATTAGCTTAGACACCAAAGAGAAAAAGCAGCTGATGGATGCTATCACATGGAAAAACCCTGAAGCAGAACCCGTCATCAAAAAAGCGGTCAAGGTTGCCAGTCCGCTTTATGGTGCGTTTACTTATCGTTCCAAAAATAGCACCGATCCTGCCAGCAAGACCAAAATAGTTGAGTTCCAAACAGATAGCGACTTACGTGATTATGAAAACGTGCCACTTAATCCTGAAGTGACGACCACTGAGCTGATTGAAAGTTACTTCGCCCGTGAAGTACAGCCGCATGTGCCTGATGCGTGGATCAATGCGGACAAAGTAGATGCGATTGATGAAGAGGTTGGCGTTGTGGGCTTTGAGATACCGTTTAACCGTCATTTCTATGTGTATGAGCCACCGCGTCCGCTAGCTGAGATTGATGCAGATTTGGATGCGGTTAGTAGCGAGATTATGCAGTTATTGGGTGAGGTGCATTCGTAATGGCTATATATAACGATTATAAAGCCACTCAAACCTTGGGTTTCGAAAGTATTCCTTATGACTGGGAGATCAAAAAAGTTAAATATCTTTTTAGTATTGGTCGAGGAAGAGTCATTGCGCAAGAAGAGTTGATGGTTGATGGTCTCTATCCTGTATATTCTTCACAAACTCAAAATAATGGCTGCTTGGGTTATATAAACTCTTTTGATTTTGATTGTGATCAATTAACTTGGACAACAGATGGTGCAAATGCTGGAACCATATTTATTAGATCAGGAAAACATAACTGTACGAATGTTTGTGGAACGTTGCAGTTGAAAGGTAATTTAACTTCCTTAGATTTTATTTATTATGCACTTCAGTATGCTGCACAGTTTTATAAAAGACCTGATACAAATGGTGCCAAAATCATGAATAATGAGATGGCAGAAATTGGATTGGCTACTCCATCGATATTAGAACAACAAAAAATTATAGGATTCCTCGACCATGAAACCGCCCAAATCGATACCTTAATCGAAAAACAGCAAACCCTTATCCAACTGTTAAAAGAAAAGCGCCAAGCCGTCATCAGTCATGCCGTGACTAAAGGCTTGAACCCTGATGCACCGATGAAAGATTCGGGCGTGGAGTGGTTGGGGGACGTGCCGGAGCATTGGGATATTATGCCTGCAAAGCGATTTTTTAAATTAGTTGCTGAGCCAGCACCTTCAAATAACGATTATGAGTTATTATCGGTTTATACAGCGATTGGAGTTCGTCCTCGTAAAGATTTAGAGCAGAAAGGGAATAAAGCGTCTACGACTGATGGGTACTGGAAAGTAGAGAAAGGGGATATAGTTGTAAATAAACTATTGGCTTGGATGGGTGCAGTAGGCTATTCGGATTATGAGGGAGTTACTAGTCCAGCGTATGATATTTTGCGAGCAACAAAAGATATTAATTCTAAGTTTTATCATTATTTGTTTAGAACTAAATTAGCTAATATGGAGTTTAAGCGATGGTCTAGAGGAATAATGGAGATGCGTTTGAGACTTTATTTTGATGAGTTAGGTCGTATTTTTATGCCTTTACCTTCAAAAAAAGAGCAAGACCTAATAGTTAAAAAAATTGAAAAAATGGATAATCAATTTGATAATTTGATCAAAAAGTCAGAGTACAACATCCAACTCATGCAAGAACGACGCACTGCTTTAATCTCCGCCGCCGTTACGGGTAAGATTGATGTGCGGGGTTGGCGAGCGCCTGAGTAGCTGTAAATAGAGATTAAGCGCATATTGCGTTTGATAAAAGAAAATCAATAAAAGGAGTTATATGATGAAAGCAGTTACCGTAGCAGCTCTATTAGCATCAATGGCCGTGACCACCATCGCCCAAGCACAGACCTATAAATGGCAAGATGATTTTTGCAGTATGCAGGGTGACTTTGACAGTAATAAATATACCGCTAAGCAAATCAAGAATTCACATTTAGTATTAGAAAGCTTAACCAGATCAAATCTAGATAGCTTTTTTCCACCGATGGATATTGACGCGCTAGACAAGTTATCGATGAAAGACTTAGACAAGCTTACTGAAGAATATATAAAAGTTAAGAATAATATTGAACGACTTGATGTGGTGCCTGAAGCAAAAGGTTATAAGCAAGAGTTGGTCAAGTCTATTGACGGCGAATATGAACAAAATAAATTGACGATTTTGGGATATCTGAATCCCAGTGAGGCACTCAAGCAAAGCCCGCAAATGTGTAAAACTTATATTGAGCCGTTATTAAAGAATGAAACGGCTGTGCAAAATAGATGGAAGCAGTTTGTTGAAGAGCAAATTCAAGAACAAGCAGATATCACAGACGATGGTGGTAAGTATTACCGCAGTTTGGCTACCAAGCGCTATCAGGAAGAAAAAGCCAGCAACCCTACTAAGTACGCCAAGATAAACTTGGTTACTTTTGGTTTTGGTAATTGCGTCAATGATCAGGTCTATCATGCCGACTCTGATGAAGTGTTTAGTAATCAGCAAAAACTGAATAAAACATTATTTGGTAAAAGCTTTAAGCAGATGTGCGATGAGCCGTAAAACTTGGATTACGTTTTTTAATGAAGCCGAATAAACCGCCCAACTCGTGCAAGTATGCCGCACCGCTTTAATATCTGCTGCTGTTACGGGTAAGATTTATGCGGGAGGTTAGCGAGTGCCTGATACTCTATAGGAGTAATACAGCAGGAACTTTACTTCATATTTATATATCGACTATTTTGTAATACGTGTTGTAATACTTGTAGAATTACAATATGATGGTGACTCTTACCAATAATTGAGGGTCAACCATGTCCACATCTAGTCGTATTAAAAATTTATTGAACCATAAGGGTGATTTACAGGTATTGTCATTGCGCCTTAAGCCTGAGCTAATTAATAAGTTGGATGAGTATTCACAAACAGTATCAGCCCTTACTTCTGAGACCGTTACCCGCTCTAGTCTAATAGAGACTTTTATACAAGGCGGTATTGAAGAACTAGAAAAACAACTTGCTAAAGAGAATGATGACGACGCATTAATCACTACTAAAGACAATCAACAAGAGCAACAAAGGTTTTTCCTACTCAATACTAACTTCACTAACGATGAAAATGATCATTATAAAATGCTAGAAAACGGTGAAGCTTCAGCATTCTATGGTGATTGGAAACACAATATAGAACGCTTAAAGGAAGGCGATATCGTCTTCCTTTATCAAAGCGGTCATGGCATAGTTGGCTATGGCAACGCTGATGCTTATTTAGATAAACGAGAGCACCATGGTGAAGTAGCAGAATGTTATACCCGTAAGCTAAACAATTTTATCCGTTTAGATAATGCTCTATCAGCACGAAAAATGAAAGATGTCACTAAAACAGATTTTAACTTCATGCGAACAATGGTGCAGTTAAATAAAAAACAAGGCGAGGCACTTCTAAACAGTTTTAAGGCATAATTTCCGTTAAAGTTTACAAGCCTTCGTGGTCAGTTTACTCGCCTCTAGTCTCAATAATCAGGGACTGGAGGTGAATAGTATCTTATTGGCAGTAGTTATTTATAAGCGCTTTAGGCTCAATAATAGCGATACTTGCATCTTAATCATGCAAGGGCGGCTAATGTAATCTAAGTATCACGGCATTACTAACGAAACCCGTAAACTACCTCTTAAATGGACTTAACATGACCGACACTACCTACGAATCTGTCTTCCAAGCCGATATCGTCACTCAGATGCAAGCGCAAGGCTGGCAATTGGGTAGTCCTAGCGGCTATCAGGCAGAGACGGCACTTTATGAGCAAGACGTACTAGACTTTGTACAGACCACCCAGCCGCAAGAGTGGGAGAAGTTCTGCCGCACCTTTCCTATCGACTCAGAGCGCCACTTTATCGCCGCATTGGTCAAGCAGCTCAATAAGGCAGACGCGCAAGCCACCGATAGAGCCTCGCGCACTTATGGCACACTAGGCGTCTTACGTCATGGCCTCAAGATTCGTAACGCGCGCTTTTCATTATGCCAGTTTAAGCCTGAGCATAGCCTAAACCCTGAGACCATGGCGCGCTATGAAGCCAATATTTGCCGTGTTGTGCCTGAAGTCGTCTATAGCCCTCATACCAGTCTTAAAAACGGCGCTGACGCTAATGGCAAGGTCGCTAAGCGTAACCGTATTGATGTGGTGCTGTTCGTCAATGGCTTGCCCGTCACAACGATGGAGCTAAAGTCGGAGTTTAAGCAAGCGGTACAAAATGCCATTACTCAGTATAAGAAGACCCGCCTGCCGAAAGATCCTGATACCAAGAAACCTGAGCCGCTACTGACGTTTAAGCGTGGCGCATTGGTTCATTTCGCTGTCAGTCAGTATGAAGTCTATATGACCACTAGGCTGGCAGGAGACAGCACGTACTTCTTGCCGTTTAACAAAGGCACCAGTGAGGGTGGCGCAGGTAACGATATCCCTGACGATATCAGCCAATATGCCACTGACTATCTATGGAATGAAGTACTCACACCAGAGAACTTACTCGCCATCCTCGGCCACTTTATGCACTTGCAGATAGACGAGGAAGAAGACGCTATTGGCCGCAAGTCCAAAAAAGAAACCATGATGTTCCCGCGCTACCATCAGTGGGATGTGGTGACCAAGTTGGTTAATGCTGCTGTGTCTGAAGGCGCTGGTCAAAAGTACCTCATTCAACACAGTGCAGGCTCAGGAAAATCTAACTCTATCGCATGGACTGCCCATCAGCTATCCACCTTATACAACAGTGACGGCGATAAGCAATTTCACTCTGTTATTGTCATTACCGACCGTACCGTGCTTGATGACCAGCTTCAAGATACTATTTATCAGTTTGAACATGCCGATGGCGTGGTCGGTAAGATCAATAGAAAAGAAGGTGACGGCTCAAAGTCTGAGCAGCTTGCCAGTGCATTGGTCAACTCACAGCCGATCATTATCGTGACCATTCAAACTTTCCCGTTTGTACTCAAAGCTATTGAAGACTCTAGCGTTTTAAAGTCGCGCCGTTATGCGATCATCGCCGATGAAGCGCATTCCTCACAAACAGGCTCTACCGCCCGCCAGCTCAAAGAAGTGTTGGTCTCAGGTGATATAGAGAGTAATGCTGCCGAGAATGATGCACCGCTATCTAGCGAAGACATATTGGACGCCACGCTAGCCGCCCGCCGTAGCAGTCCTAACCTAAGCTATTACGCCTTTACTGCCACGCCTAAGCCAAAAACTATTGAGCTGTTTGGGCGCTTGCCTAACCCTGACTTGCCAGCTGCTAGCGATAACTTGCCCGCCGCTTATCATGTGTATTCCATGCGCCAAGCCATTGAAGAAGGCTTCATCCTAGATGTGCTAAAAAACTACACCAACTATAAGGTTGTCTATCAGCTTAAGCAGAAGCTTGCTGCCGAAGATGATGAGGTCGATGCTCGCCGCGCCAAGATTAAGCTCAATAACTGGGTGCGCCTCCATGAGCACAATATCGCACAGAAAGTTAAGATCATCATTGAGCACTTTAACGACAACATTAAAGGCTTACTCGGCGGGCAAGCCAAAGCCATGGTCGTGACAGGGTCGCGTAAAGAAGCGGTACGTTATAAAATCGCCTTTGATGACTATATTGCAGATAGTGGCTATCGTGGCATCAATGCCATGGTCGCCTTCTCAGGGGAAGTCACCTTCAATGATAACGACCCTGACAGCGGCGCACTCATCGGTGAGAAGTTCACTGAGCACAATATGAATATTGGCCTAAAAGGCCGTGACCTACGTAAAGCTTTTGACAGCGATGACTATCAAGTGATGCTGGTGGCTAACAAGTTCCAGACAGGCTTTGATCAGCCGAAACTGTGCGCTATGTACGTCGATAAGAAGCTGACAGGCGTGGACTGCGTACAGACCTTATCACGGCTTAACCGTACCTATAAAGGTAAGGCGGAGAGTGGCACGTTTGTCCTCGATTTCTTTAATGATCCTGAGGATATTTTAGAGTCCTTTCAGCCGTATTATGAGACCGCCACCTTAGCAGATGTGTCCGATCCCGATCAGGTGTATGACCTGTATGAGAAACTACGTGCCAGCGGCATCTTCTTATGGAATGAGGTCGAGCAGTTTGTTGAAGCCTTCTATAGCAAGAATAAGTCTAACGCGGCCATTAGTAATATCTGCAAGCCAGCGGTCGAGCGTTGGCAGAAGCGTTATAAGCTGGCGCGCGAACAAGCACAGCACGCCAAAGTGATGCTAGAGCGTACCAAAGCGACTGGTGATGTGGTGCTGATGACCAATGCCGAAAATGATTACAAAGGCTTTAAGGCCGATCAAGATGCGCTGGAGATCTTTAAAAAGGATTTAGGGACATTCACCCGCCAGTATGAGTTTATGTCGCAAATCGTCGATTATGACGATAAAGAGCTGGAAAAGCTGAGCCTATATGCGCGTAACCTACAGCCGCTACTGCGCGAAAGTGTGGACAACGAAGATGACGTTGATCTAAGTAATATTGTCATGAGTCATTACCGCGTCTCAAAGCTGTATCAACAAGATCTAAAGCTACAAGAGGGTAGTGGTGAGCTAGAAGCAGGCGGCGGTGGTGGTACAGGAAAGCCAAAGGATCAGAAAGAAGAGCTGCTGTCGAAAGTCATTAATAGATTGAACGAGGTGTTTGCGGGCGAGGACTTTACTGATAAAGACAAAGTTAATTTTATGAACACTATTTGGGATAAGGTCACGGAAAACGAAATTGTGGTCAAGCAATTCAGTAATAACAGTACCGATCAGATTATGCTTGGTGGTTATCCTGATGCCGCCGAAGACGCTATGTTTGAAGCGAAGGATGCGTTTGAAGATATGACTATGCACTTACTGTCTAATCCCAATCAGTTTAAGAAGTTTATTAGATTGATGCTTGATACGAAGTTGGGTGCTTAAAGGTTAGGTTTTTCACTTATGACATATGTTAATTAAGTTAAATCTGAGGTTTTATGAGGTTTTGACAAGTTTTTATTCTATATAGATGTTGGGTTTTAACCTTAAATTTTCTAAACCAATTACAACAAAAAAAGGCACTACTTCTACATAATGCCCTAATTTGAATAGAATATTTAAAATAGTCTAACTATCAATAACAGTAGCCTTTAGAAAGCTCCCACTGTTTACCGTCTTGGTCATAACCTTCGTTACCAAAGTAGCTAAGGTATCGATTATCAAGTTTAATGACCGTTGTACCATTATTACTCCAAAACATGACCGCATATTTTGAAAAGCTATCATAACAAGAATAGCAACTAGTCTTACTTTTAAGCTCACTGCCATCGATCAAAGTGGCACTTACTTTATAAGACTTTGACCATTCACCAAAAGCTTGCCTATATTTGGCACATACTTCTTCTACCTCAGCGGCATTTGCTAAAGGGATAAAACCTATAATAGCAAGAGTAATTAAAGGAGTTGTTAAGTATTTCATAAATATTCCATAAAATAAAAAATATAAATTATTTTTAACCTTCTGTTTTTTAAACAATATCTTATAAATATTTATTGGTGGTGTGTCAAAAAGTATGCTGATCAAAATTTGAACAATTTTTGAAGCTTTGAAAGCCATATAGAATCAGAGAACTTAGCATAGACTTCTTATTGACTTTTAGCGCCAGCATACTTTTTAGAACACCACCATATTTATTTAAACGCTCATCTACCATACTACCATTATAATACAAACAGGAAATAATACAGATAAAAAAGGACGCTATTTTTTAATAGCACTCAGATATAGCACTGACATAACTGACAAAACCTATAAAAGCTCGGTTAATCTTAAGTTGATATAATAACGCTCTGTTGGTCTGCCTCCTTGCCCTGTGCTTTTTACTTCCTGCCAGCTTAGCCAGTTGTGTTCGACTAATATTTCAAGCGCATTGAGTACGTCATCAGCATCAGTTAACCCTTTCCAACCTTTGCGGATTAGCTGCCTAGCTGTAAAGCCATGACTAATCCAGTCGGTTGTGTCAGTTTTGTCAGTTCCCTTTCTGACCATTTTCATTATTTTATCGGCTAAATAAGACGCTTTGATATTAGCGCTATCAGTGACAGTGCTATATATTCTAATCATGTGGCTTTCTAATACTTCGCACCATGCTAGCGCTGCTCTAAGTGCGTTCATGTTGACTGCACCTAAAGATTTGCCGTGTTCGATACAATCCACTAAGTGAAAGACTAGCGCTAATGACGGCACTGTTTTAGCATATTTGATGAGATGCTCAGCTATGATGCTATGCTCAGCTTCACCGGCTCTGAGTTTAAGCGCGTCATACCAACTCATAAATTCTTGATAAGCCTCATCGGTAAAGCGGTAGTAAGGACGCTTGTGGTACTCATCAATGGGGTTTGCACCGTAGCGTAGGAAGTCACCTAACTGCATACTGTCGATAGTTTCAAACAAGTTATAGATAGCATCACGGCTTAGCTTGTCAGGTGGCAAGTCACGCTCTTTACTGTTCGGTAGTGAGTCAGGATAGACCATTAATTGAAAGCGTTGTATCAAGCCGTCATTGCCTAGACCTTTCATCGTCTTAGATAAATAATACTCAAGCTTGTCAGGCTGTATGCCACCAATAACCGATAGACAATGAGTATCGATAAATACTGAGCCGCGACCTATTCTATCCACTTGAAAGCTACCTAAGCCGTTAAAGCCCTCAAGATAGAATGATCTTGCTTGTTGATTGCTTTCATTCTCTAGTGAAGCAAGCCAACCTGTCAGCTCATCACGCTTAATTAGCATACCGTTTTTGTGTTTGCTCTCAAGTTCTCCGATACTCTCAATCGTACCGTCATCAGTAACATAGCGTTTAATCTCAGGTATCAGCTCATCACTCTGCTTTGCCTCTGCCAACTCTTTCGCTTTAACTTTTAAGTCATCTCGACTGATCTCAGCATCGTCATTGGTTTGGGTCGCTAGCTTCTTGGTAAGGTCACTGAGCTGCTTCTCAGCTGCCTTTGTCATGTGCTTGCTTAGCTCTTTTTGGGTGTCATGCTCAAGCTTATCTTCATCATACTTATTTTTAGCGAGTGTGACTAAATGCGATAATGGCTTTAGTCCATCAGATAATGACGGTGATTTCTTACTCGATGGGTTGCCAATGATTGCACCATAAAAGTTAGGTACTACTTCCCAGTTATCATACATTTTTGGGTAAATGCTCAGCTTAGCGCCTATCAAGCTGCCTAACGTTACCATCAAGGGCATGAGTACATACTCAATAGGTACGCTCAAACGCTCAGCACAGTTTGAAGCATAATCCCATAGCAGTTTTGGCATCATTGAGCTTGTTAGCGTTTTAACCGGCGGCAGTGTGCGATTGATTTGTTTTGGCTTTGGTTTACCAAGTATCTTCAAGTCGATGGTATTTGCGGCAGATATCAAGTCGTCATAGTTAGCGTCGAACTCAAGCGCGTCATAAACAAGCGTATGATCACAAATAATAGCTTTAACATTCACGCCTTTAAGCGGTGTTATCACTTTGGCTTTGTGCTGTGAGGTGGTCATGATTGTCACTTGCTGCACTTCCGCAAAATGCTTCACCGTCTGATTAAATAAACTAGGTATAAGACAAGTGAGTACCGTCACATCAATCTCTAGCTTGCGATAAGCGTTATAACATCGCACTGCCTCAGCCAAGTCAGCTATGACTATCCATTTACTCTCTTTACTCATTGAGCCAATGACAAACGCGCTTGGTGTATTGGTATCAGAGATGAAAGTGCGTCCGTTATCCTCAAGCGGTATGCTGGCAAGATTAACTTGCTCAGCTTGGTTATTGAGCATAACCAGCCCTATCGTATCGGCGGTATCAAGCTTTTTTTCTCCTACAAGCGCTCCTGTAAATATGCTAATATCTTCATCTAGATAGATGACTGAGTTTGATATTCCATTGCTTAGTAAGCTTTCTAGCGTGTTATGACAAGCTACATCTGCCAATGTAGCTTGTCTAAAGTCTGCAATGTACTGTGACAAGCCTGTGCTAATAGCACGGGCTTTTTCTTCGCTGTCTGTTTGATTTGAAACAATCATAACTTATACCTCACTATTTTTAGTAGTGTTATGACTTTCTACCCATTGGTTGATTTCAGACAAGCGCCATAGACTCGCTCGTCCGATCTTTACGGGGGCTGGAAATTTGTCTTGATTGATTAGGTGGTAGATATGCTTAGCACTAAAGCCTGTGATACCGCGTGTAGCGAGTTTGGCGGTGACGGTGCGCTGCTGACCTGATTTTGTGATGTAGGTCTTAGCGGTTCGCGCTGGCTGGTTGGCGAGGTCTGCCATTCTTAGGTATTGGTCAATAAGTGTCATGATATATCACTCCATAGCGGTTAAAGGGATTGCCAGTAATGGCGGGTTGCTATGGAGTTGATAATAAGTTTTAAATAAAGATTATAGAATAGACATGCTAAGCAGGTAGTATTGCTTACTTAGCAAATAGTAGTGGATGCATCGCAAACCCTATTTTAATCATTAGTAAAAATACCTTTACGTGCTTTGCTTAAGTGCTCTCTGATAGTTTCATACTGTAAATTAGATTCATTATGGTGTTCATAAATCCACGTAGCAGAGTATTTTATTGAGAGTTTTTTGCCAAGCTCGGCTTGCCTTCTTTTATCAAGCTCTAAGTAACTTCGTCTTAGTTTTTCAACATGACCTTGCCAGCGCGCTTCATTAGCTATAATAGATTTCTGTTTATTTATAAGAGAAATAGCTTCACTTACGGTGTCAGAAGAATTATCCTCTTTTTTCAGCTTCATACCCATTATTGTTTCACTGTACATATCCCTATAGGAGAACATACTCATATAATCTTTGTTTTCTAAAGATATTTGAGCAAAGCAAAGTAGTATTAAGGCGTTTACAACTTCATTCATTAAGTCTTGATTTGGATAGCTCTTCATATATTGAGATAAAGTTTTATCAACTAAGTTGATTCTTGCCAGAATTTCACTAGGATTTTTTATAATATTTTTTATCCCGTCTTTATTAGGCTTTAGTCGTGACATATCTTCATGAATAATTTTTGCTAGCTTAAATATAAAGTCGAAATCACGGCTATTTTGACTTGATAACTCATTACTGGATATATTTTTAACACCCTTTAAATCATCAACATATAACTTAATACAAGGAAACTCGAAAAAGTTTTCTAAAATCTCCATCAATCGATCAGGAATAAATAAAGTATGCGCCGCAGTCAACTCCATAGAGGCGTCATACCTTTCAATAGTAGTTGTTTTCTTACTTTCGTCTAATAGTCTTCTAAATTCGCTATCCATAACGCACACCTTCAAACACACCTTTAAATATAAAAAGGTGCAAGGCGCTGCTGTCCTAAAGGTGTGTAGGACGGCATTAGGGTAATTAATCCTAGCCTTGCAGTTGGTGATGACAGTGATCGACACTATCAATTTCGGCTTGTCAGCTTAATACTGACGATGATTATTCAAGTGATGTTGTTAAATGTTGTCGTTAAAGCTCTTCGGCAAGTTTTGCTAGTACCTCTTGCGATACGCCTTGTGCCTGTAAACTCTTTATTAAAATATCCTTATCATGCAGTGCTATATCGGTGGCTTGTTCGTTACGGCTATCCACTTCTTTAGCGATTTGCTCAGGAGTTAATAAATCGAAGCTAACCGCCTTGCCCGCGCGCAAGTCATCAAGATAGTTCGCCCATCGATTCATCATCATTTGGCGCTCGGCTAAGTGTTCTGATAAGTCATACCGTCTTCTGACACTGGATTGTTCAAGGTGGGCAAGTTGTATCTCAATCAAACTTTCAGAAAACTGCAGCTCATACAATCCCGTGCTGGCAAGCTGTCTAAAGCCGTGACCTGTCATCTTAGGGTAGGGGTCACCTGAATAGCCCATACGTTGTAATGCTTGATTAAACCATGCTTCACTATAAGGCTTGTTTGACTCGAAGTTATAGAATACATAGCCTGTCTGTTCGGTGAGGGGGCGCATACGCTCGATGATAGCCATGGCTTGCGTTGATAGTGGGATAATATGATCTTGACGCATTTTCATCTTGGTGGCTGGAATACGCCATACGCTTTTATGGTAATCAATCTCTGACCACTCAAAGTATCTAAGCTCTTTGGTACGCACGAAGCACAACGTCATCAGCTGTAAGCCAGCCAGCGTCTGCTGATGACCGTTAGGATGCTTTTCTATGTAGCTATCTATGTTGCGTAGTAGGTCGGGGAATTGGTGCTGCTCGACTGCTTTCATGCGCTCGGCTTTATGCGGTCTGAGTGCTTTGTTGCGTCCAATGGCAATGTTAGTAATATCGTAGCCTAGTGTATTGATAGCGTACTCAAAGATGGCGCTAATCAATCCCATGCACTTATGCGCGGTTTCTGAGGTGTGTTTGCCTTGCTGCTCAAAAGTGGCTTGAATGGCAAGCCCTGTCTTAATAATATCTTGCGCGGTGATCGCCCCAATAGGGTATGAGCCTAAGTGCTTTAAGATATGATTGTCTAAGAACCCTTGCAGCTTTTGCACATTCTTAGTGGTGGTCTTAGATTTTTCATCGATATAACTTTTGGCAATGGCTTTGAATAAGTCCTTTTGCTCAAAGTTATTTTTCTCAGCACCTTTATGGGCGGTGGGGTCGATACCATCAGCGAGTAGCGCCTTTGCCTTGTCACGCTCGATACGTGCTTGCTTTAGCGACACATGCGGCTTGAATGATATATCAATGAATTGCTTTGACGATTTATAGATACCGATTTGATAGGTTTTTTGCTTTGGCTTAATATCTTTGTCCGATTGGTAGCGGTATGACATTTGCCAAAATAATGAGCCGTTCGGGTGTTGTATTAGAGATAGGCTGTTACCATCGCTATGACGGACAATTTTATCAGGCGCTGACTGCTTGGCGATAGACTTCACGCCACTGTCAGTCAATAGATAGTCTTTTCTATTATTCATACCAGACCCAAAAATGTTAAAAAAGTTTTAACAACAAATTTAACAACATTCTATAGGTGCTACTAGGTAATGACAAGTAATATTGAAAGACTTGAATTGTTGATAACAAAGGGGTTTGGAGGTTTCTGGTAATGCTGGGGAAAGGCGAAATACGATGATTGGTGCGCTCGGCGGGAATCGAACCCACGACCCTCGGCTTCGGAGACCGATACTCTATCCAACTGAGCTACGAGCGCTTGTCTAAAAATAAAGACCGCTTAGTCTAACAAATAAAAGCGATAAAGCCAATGAATGAAGCTTGCTATTGTGGTTTTTTAAGAAAAAACAGCTTAGTCTGCAAACAATCATGGCAATTTACCTTCCTTTTCCCTTATAATGTCAGGGAGAATTTAGATTACTAAAAACTGATTAATAATCACCGATGACAAGTGAGCCTGCTAGTAGCCTAACTGTGAGCGTTTGATAAAGAATTATTATTCTACTCTATACGTGTATTAAACAGCTAGCTTAAACTACGCCCGCCACTTGCCTACGTAATAAGAGAACGTGACGAATGAGAAAAGTAGTGATGTTATCGGCAGCTGCCATTCTAGGAATCGCTAGTATCGCTGTGAGCCAAGCTGAAGAAGTAGTAGACACTCCTGTAACTATCTCTGATGTAGAAGAAGCGCAGGAAGTGGTAGAGAACGCCCCTGAAGTATTGGGTGATGATACCCAAGCGGCAGCTGATACTACTGATGACGCAGCAATAGCTGAGGGTGATGAGGTACAAGCTGCAGCGGCACCTGCTGTCGTCGAAGAAGAGCCTATTCCTGAAGATACGCCTCAGGTTCAAAAGCTAATTGCCTTATATCCTAACCTTATTGCTCGTATTCAGCCTGTTGGCAATGTGTGCTTTGAAGGTGAGGTTTGTAACGTGACTACGCGCGCAGCAGGTCCTGCAGCGGGTGATGGCCCTCGTGATGGTGCAGCTGTCTATACAGCAGTTTGTCAAACTTGTCATGGTGCAGGCCTATTGGGCTCGCCTGTTTTGGGTGACGCTGGTGCTTGGGGTCCTCGTATCGCACAAGGAGCTGATACTCTATACACCCACGCTATTCAAGGTTATAACGCTATGCCTGCAAAAGGTGGAGCGGATATTCCTGATGAAGAAGTACAAAACGCAGTAGATTATATGATTGCTGAAGCTAGCTGATTTAATGGCCTTAACGATTTCGCTGGCTTTTAAACGGCTTATAACTGATCTTTCTGCTTATTAATACCGCGCCTATCTACTTAGATGAGATAGGCGTTTTTTTTGAGCATTTTTTATACAAAGTTTATTTACAAAAGGGCTGGTTTATAAAAACACAGGATATAAAAATGCAGAAATGATGATTGAAATTATTAATATAAGGTATAAGGCTAGTTGAGTCATCGCTCAGTTGAAATATGACTCAACTAGCCTCACTTAGACAGATTGTAGCAATAATTATAAAATCTTTTATAGCAGCGTTATAAACTATCTATATTAATAATAAAGAGGTCTTCATGTCTGAGGCACCAGCACTCGAAATTAAGAACTTATCTAAGACTTATGATAATGGCTTTTCTGCCCTAAAAGGAGTCGATTTAACCGTACCGCAAGGTGGGTTTTTTGCGCTGCTTGGGCCTAATGGAGCTGGTAAATCAACGATGATCGGTATTATCAGCTCGCTATTTAAGCCAACAACGGGCAGTGTGGAGATTTTTGGTACCGATCTATTGGCCAACCCTTCAGTAGCTAAGCAGTATCTTGGGGTAGTGCCGCAAGAGTTTAACTTTAATCAGTTTGAGAAGGTTGAAGATATCCTAATCACGCAGGCAGGTTATTTTGGTATTACTGCCAAAGAAGCTAAGCCGCGTGCCAAGCGACTCTTAACTGCGCTTGGATTATGGGATAAGCGTGATAGCAAATCGCGTGAGCTATCAGGCGGTATGAAGCGGCGTTTGATGATTGCTCGGGCTTTAATTCATAAGCCTAAGCTACTAATTCTTGATGAACCTACCGCTGGTGTCGATATCGAGCTGCGCCGCTCTATGTGGGAGTTTATGCAGCAAATTAACGTTGAAGAAAATACCACTATCATTTTGACAACCCACTACCTAGAAGAAGCGGAGCAACTGTGTAAGCGTATTGCTATCTTAGATCATGGCGAGATTCGTATTAATACTGATATGAAAGATCTGCTCGCACAGTTATCAGTAGAGACTTTCGTTTTAGATCTGACTAAGCCATTAACCAAAAAGTTAGCTATTGAGCGGGTGACTCATATCGAGCAACCTGATGAGCTTACGGTTGAAGTCACTCTGAGTGAAGGCGAAACTTTAAATGGCGTCTTTGAGCAGCTAACTGAGATGGATATCAAAGTCGCTAGCATGCGTAACAAGTCGAATAGATTAGAAGAGCTCTTTATGCGTTTGGTAGAAAAAAATATTCAAAGTGAAGATAGCATGAAGGAGGCAGGACTATGAGAGAGCCGGTCGTTGTAGATGCTAGTGAGACTATGTCTTGGAGTAGGAAATGGGTCGCTTTTAATACTATTTTATTAAAAGAGATCCGCCGGATATTGCGTATTTGGCCTCAAACCTTATTGCCGCCTGTCATTACTATGACTTTGTACTTTATCATTTTTGGTAGAATGATTGGCGATAGAGTCGGTGAGATGGGCGGTGTGCCTTACATGCAGTTCATCGTGCCGGGTCTTATCATGATGGCGATTATTACCAATAGCTACTCCAACGTAGTCTCAAGTTTCTTTAGCGCTAAGTTTACTGCTAGTATCGAAGAGCTTTTGGTCTCGCCGGTCTCCAAACATGCCATATTGTCAGGGTATGTCAGCGGCGGTATTTTTCGCGGTTTAGTCATTGCCCTTATTGTCTCAATTGTAGCGCTGTTCTTCACTGAGCTTGGTATTGAGCATTTATTTGTTACGATATTTACCGTTTTGGGAACCTCTATTTTGTTCTCATTAGGCGGTTTTATAAATGCAGTTTATGCGCGCTCTTTCGATGATATCTCCATCATTCCAAGTTTTGTATTGACGCCATTGACCTTTTTGGGCGGGGTGTTTTATTCGATGGAAGACTTATCAAGCTTTTGGCAAAATGTGTCACTACTCAATCCTATCGTCTATATGGTAAACGCCTTTCGTTATGGTATTTTGGGCTATTCTGATGTCAATGTTTGGTATTCGATGGCGGCTATTTTCGTGTTTTGTGTGATTTTTTATATTATCTCTTATCGTTTATTAAGCGATGGCTCGCGCATTCGTTTGTAGGCTGGTAGCAAGGTTTTTTTATTAAAAAGTAAAAGGCGTTATTGATGAGTATTCATGGCATTTTAGGTGAGCAAACCACTGATTATCCAACCCAGTACGCTCCAGAAATCTTGTATCCGATTGCCCGTAGTATGGGTCGCGAGGCTATTAGCGAGCAAGCCGAGAAACTTAGTATCGGTATGGACTGGTGGCATGCTTTTGAGATGTCGTGGCTCAATAAGCAAGGTATCTCACAAGTGGCGATGGCGCGCTTTAGTATTGCTGCAACATCTACTTTTATTGTGGAGTCCAAGTCGCTTAAGCTGTATCTAAATAGTATTAATTTTACTGAGTTTGCTAGCTGGGATGAAGTCGAGGCGCTACTCACCAAAGATCTGTCAGCTTGTGTACAGGGCGAGGTGCAAGTTGAGTTATTTGATTTGAATAATAAAGCGTCAGAGTTATTAATCTCTCAGCCAACAGGCGTTTGTATTGACAACGCTTTAGTAGATAGTACCGATAAGGTGGCTTTGACGCATGACCCTGATGCTACCTTGCTAAAGAGCAAACCGTTAAAGAGTAATGCGGCGGTATCTAATAATAGCAGTGAGCCTTACGCTTTTTATTCTAATCTGCTACGTAGTAATTGTCCGGTGACCAATCAGCCCGATTGGGGTACTTTGGCCGTAGAGATAAGTAGTGACATAGCCATTGATGAAGCCAGTATGCTGCGTTATATCTTAAGCTTCCGTCAGCATAACGGTTTTCATGAGCAGTGTGTCGAGCAAATATTTGCCGATTTAAGCGAGGTTTATCAGCCAAGTCAGCTAATGGTTAGAGCTTGGTATACGCGCCGCGGCGGTATCGATATCAACCCTTGCCGTGTTAGTGACATCTCGTTATTGCCGAAGCCCAGTCGTCTGATTCGTCAGTAGTGATTTAGCATCTAATAAAAAATCGCCTACCTCAGCTACTGAGATAGGCGATTTTTTATTGTAAAATTAATCAAGAAGCCGGCTAGTAAGTGAGCTAGTTTTTGATAATTTTTGCCAATACTTCTTCGCGGCTAAGCATTTGTTTGTCGCTATCACGGCGATCGACGTATTCGTACTTATCCTCAGCAAGGTTGCGATCGGATACCACAATACGATGCGGAATACCAATAAGTTCAAGGTCAGCAAACTTCACACCCGGGCGCTCATTACGGTCATCGAGCAACACGTTGACGCCTTTTGCCTTTAGCTCTTCATACAGTGCGGTCGCCGTCTGCATTACTATATCTTCTTTAGATTTCATCGGTACGATAGCGACTTCAAACGGCGCTAATGAGTCATTAACATCAGGCGTTTGCGGCCACATGATACCGTTTTCATCGTTATTTTGCTCGATAGCCGCGGCAATAATACGGCTGACACCGATACCGTAGCAGCCCATCATCAGTGTCACAGGTTTGCCATCTTCGCCGGAGACGGTGGCATTCATCGCTTGTGAGTACTTATCACCTAGCTGGAAGATGTGGCCAACTTCGATACCGCGCTTAATCTTCAGCGTGCCTTTGCCATCTGGAGACGGGTCGCCTTCTTGTACATTACGCACATCGACGATACGAGTAATACGTGCATCACGTGCCCAGTTCATACCGATGGTGTGTTTATTCACCACATTAGCGCCGCTCACAAAATCGGATAAAGTGGCCGCCGAGCGATCGACAAACACTGGCATATCGAGATCAACGCCGATATAGCCCTTGTGCAGACCAGCGGCTTTTAGCTCTTCATCGGAGGCCATGGTTAATGGCACATTTGCTTCTTCGATTTTCTCAGCCTTGATAGTGTTTAGCTGATGATCACCGCGTAAGACAATGGCGATAAGCTGCGGGGTATCGTCTTCTTTATGACCATGGACAATCAAGGTTTTGACCGTATTAGCAAGCGGGATATCTAAGTGCTCAGCGACCATCTTACAAGTGGTCATGCCTTCGGTGAGTACATCCTCGCGCTCTTGCTTTGGCGGTTGGCGCTCAGCCATATTGAACGATATGGATTCAGCAAGCTCAACGTTAGCAGCATAGTCTGAGGAATCTGAAAAAGCGATATCATCTTCACCACTATTAGCTAAGACATGAAACTCATGCGAAGCAAAGCCGCCAATAGAGCCGGTATCTGCTTGTACCGCGCGGAAGTTTAAGCCTAAGCGGGTAAAGATACGCGTATAAGCCTCATACATATCATGATAAGTCTTTGCAAGCGACACCTGATCGACATGGAACGAGTAAGCGTCTTTCATAGTGAATTCGCGCGCTCGCATTACCCCAAAGCGCGGACGAATCTCATCACGAAATTTACCTTGAATCTGGAAAAAGGTAATCGGCAACTGCTTATAACTACGCAGCTCGCTTTGCGCTAGAGTAGTAATGACTTCCTCATGCGTGGGCCCGAGCACAAAGTCGCGATCATGACGGTCTTTAAAACGTAGGAGCTCAGGACCATAGTCATTGAAACGCCCTGTGGTTTGCCACAGCTCAGCGGGCTGAGTCATCGGCATTAGCACTTCTTGCGCACCGACATTTTGCATCTCTTCCCGGACGATACGCTCGACCTTTTGTAAAACGCGTAGCCCTAAAGGCAACCAAATATATAATCCAGAAGCGATTTTACGAATAAGACCGGCACGCACCATCAATTGGCTAGAGGCGATATCGGCATCACTTGGAGTCTCTTTTAGAGTGGCGAACAAGAACTGACTGGCTTTCATAAATAAAGCGGAACCTTATCTTTGATAAAACAATAAATAAAAAAGACGCTAAGCGTATGGCTAACTATTTTTAAGCCAGCGCCAGCTTGCCTTGATAACGAGGGTGCTAATAGGAGTTAATCAGCCCTTTTATAATATAGTGACACAAACTGTCTATGGTAGGTAAAGTTAGACTAAGACGCAATGACTTTTTATCATTATCGTTATCATTTTTACTATAACAAGTCGCTACTGTTAAAACAAAGCCCATTAGCAAAAAACAGAGCATAATAAGCAGTTGTATAGAAAATAGCTAGTCATTACTTGAAGTTAGCGACACTGATAGCATTTAAGTAGCCATATCAAAGCATTCTACAAATAATAAATGATAAAAGGTAGCTACAATGACAACTTCTGCATCGCCAGATCCTAATCTGCAAGATAATAATCTCATTAAACGGCCTAAACCTAAGCCAAAAATAGCCAAAATATCATGGCTGTTACTAATTGTAGGCTTAGCGGCTTTAGTTTTTGCTATTTATATGATGCAAAACGGCCCTGAGGAAGAACCTGTCGAGACTATTACTCGTGAAGGGGTAGTCACCCAAATCCAGCAGCTTAATCGTTTGCAAACGGTAGCCTTTAGTGTCGATACGATTATTACTAGTGAGCGCGCGGGAAGCTGGATGAAACTGTGGCAGGATGAGCAAAAGGCGCTGTTTATCGCCAAAGGCCGCGTGCAAGCGGGTATCGATTTAAGGGCACTGACGCCTGAGATGGTGCAAGTGGTGCAGCCGAGTGAAGCGCTGGTCACGGCTGATGATGAACAAAATGTTAGCGCTGAAAATCCCGTTTCTATTATGCCAAAGATTAATATTACTATCCCGCCCTCGGAGGTTTTTGCCGTCTACCTTGATGATATTGAGATTTACGACTGGCAAACGGGCGTGTTTGGCATAATGCAAGTCGATCCAAAGATATTGGAACAGGCGCAAAGCACCGCTAAAAAAGAAGTGCTTGAGCGCGCTTGTCGCGGTGATGTGATGAACTTAGCGCTACAAAACGCTCAGCAGCAATTGCAACAGCTGTTTGCCATGACGGGCGCGGTAGTAACCGTGACTACTCAAGGAGCAGGCGCATGTCAGATGCCGGCTAGTACCGCATAAATTTTAGTGATAAAAACTGATACCGCGCGTTGACAGATCTCGCTTGATATTACTGGAGATAGCGCTATCATATTATAAAGTAAGACTTATTTATTATTTATCATAGTCTTATCAATGCTATTGATAAAATAAGCTAATATGATAGGAGGCGTCTATGTCCGTTTCTAATAATAAGTCAACTACCAGTAATAAGCGCAACAAACGCAATAAAATAAGTAAGCGGCCTAAGTCTAATGACCGGCTATCTTTTGCTACTTGGGTATTACTGATCATTAGCTTTACCTTATTAACCCCAGTTCGGGATAAGCCACATTGTAACTCATTGATACTATTTACAATGTGGCTACCTGTCTCTGCTGAGGCATGTTTTTGATGGTGGGTTTATAGGGAAACCAGCAATAAGCAATTAAACCTGACAGCAAGTTTGTGATAAACCCCGTGACACTACGATGGCGTGAGTGTTCGATTTGGCACAAGTTTTTAAGCTCTCCAAAAACCGTTTCAACCAAAGAGCGATGATTGAGTAGCGCCTCATCCATCGGCTTGAGTACTTGCGGTTTCATATTACGCCGAAGTTTGGTTATCAACGTGGTATCACTGTGTTTTGTGAGCCACGCGTTTAGTGCTTTACTGATGTATCCTCTATCACCAAACACCTTGCCAAACACAGACGTTGCCATATCCTTAACAGGCACTCTGTCATCGGTATTACCCGCAGTGACTTTAACAGATACAAGCTCGCCCTTATGATTGATAATGGCATGCAGCTTAAAGCCATAGAACCAGCCCATGCTGCTTTTGCCTCGGGTTGCAAGTCCTTCAAAGACTTTGTGACGGTAGATACGCTTGTTATGACAAACTGCTATCTTGGTTGAATCAATATAGCTGATACCCGTACAGTCGCCCATTATGCTTTGCAAGTAGCTGCACAGTGGCATGATACTGCGCGGCACTAGCTCTATAAATCGCGAGTAGCTCGGCAGATTTGGAAACTCCCGTTTCATCATGCCAAGCATGTGATGGTAGTAAAACGCCTTAAACTGTCGATAACGCAGTTGATGAAACAGTACCAAGACAGTCATAATCTCTGCTACACTTATCTGGCATGCTCTTAACCTTTGGTGTTTCGTTGCGATTAAATGAGCGTCAAACTCAGGTTTGAATTGCTGATAAAAGTCGTCAATATGGCAGTATAGTTCGGTTAGGTTGTCCATGTAAGAAGTCCTTGTTGTGAAGTTTGTCTTGGTAAACTCACTTTAACAACTTCGGACTTCTTTTTTTATCTTTTTTTTGAGCCCTTATCCCGAACTGGGGTTTATTAGGCTACGCTTTATATGTGATTCAAACTCGAATACTAGAAACCAATATTGATAATGCTAAAGCAACTACAAGCGTTATCCAGCAATCAAAGCCGTCATAGAAGCTAAAGAATGGGCGAATTCAGTACTTTTTTTCAGTACTTTTTGGTCTAAGCTGATTCACCAACGCTGCTATCTTTAGCCTCTAGTGCGCTTATTTCTTAAATTCAGCAATAGCTAATTGCCGTGCTTCTTTGTGCTCAACCATCGGTGCTGGGTAGTCTATCTTGGCAAACTGACCGCCTTTTTTTACCGCCTTACGCATTTTATCTTCACTGTGCAAAGTGCTAGCAGGAATGTCTTTTAATTCTGGCAGCCAAGTTTTTATAAATTCGCCTTTTGCGTCATGACTTTTGCCTTGGCTAAAAGGATTCATAATACGAAAGTAGGGCGCAGAATCGGTGCCTACCGATGCGCTCCATTGCCAGCCGCCATTGTTAGAAGCGAAGTCACCATCTATGAGTTGCTGCATAAAGTAGCGCTCTCCTAAGCGCCAATCAATGAGCAAATCTTTGGTCAAAAACATCGCCGTTACCATGCGTAAGCGATTATGCATAAAGCCTGTGGCGTTTAGACAGCGCATCGCCGCATCGACTAGCGGCACGCCCGTCATCCCCGCACACCAAGCGGCAAAGTCGTCTTTATCATATGACCAATTGATACTTTTATCCATCTCATCTTTATAAGCTTGATGGCGGATCAGCTCAGGCTTATCGACTAGCACATGACGATAAAAATCTCGCCATGCCAGCTCGCTTATCCAGCGATTGATGTCCTCGTTATCGCTATCATTACCATGTAGTTTTTCTTGCGCTTGTACCGCCTGCAAATAGCAGCGCCTTGGACTAATAGCACCAATGGTTAAGTAAGCCGATAGATGGCTAGTACCTTGCAAAATGGGCTTATCACGGCTGACATCATAATGATGAATATCATCAGCTATAAAATCATACAAACGCTGGGTAGCGGCTTGCTCTCCAGCTGGATAATCTTCGCGTGCTTGCTTTAGCTGCGCCTCATGATCGGCGCAGTGCTTAAACTCATCTTTTGCAAGCGCTTTGAGATAGTTATCGACAGTTTTTTCGCCAAGCTTTTCTATACTAGTGCTGGTATTAGCGTTGTCTTTTGCTGAGTTCAGCGCCATCGACTTTATAGTATTATTGGTTTTATTATTGGCCTCAATTCTAGCGGGTTCATGCGCAGTTATTGAGCCGGCCTCCAGCGTGTCGCGCCATTTTCGATAAAAAGGCGTAAACACTTTATACATGCTATCGCCATCATTGGTAGTAATACTCAGCGGCGGTAAAATACACTGATCGTGATGACGAATAAACTCAATATTGTCTTTAGCAAGCTGCTCTGCTAGTCTTTCATCACGCTCAATCTCATTGCCTTCATACTCATGATTGGTCATCACTGTAGTGATCTGCTGGTCTTTACAAAGCTCAATAATAGTATCAATACTATCGGCAAAATCGGTGCAGAGATAAACATTTAGCGTAATATTGAGCGGCTGTTGTAAGCTTTGCGCCAGTATCGGCAAAGTACGAGCAATATGATCAAGCTGAGCGACGGACATATCATGCTCATGCCACTGCTTTGGGGTTAAGCAATATACCGCGGTGACAGGCGCGTTGTTGTCGTTGGCCTGCTCACAGATAGCCGCCAAAGCGGTGTTGTCATGAAGGCGCAAATCACGACGAAACCACAGCAAATAATGCAGCGACTTTGAGCTATTATTTGGCTTATTATTGTTATCACTCTCTTTATCACGGCTAGCTGCTGCGCTCTTTTTAGGCATTGAAAAATCCTTATGGTAATCATAAACAAAACTAGGGTTAAAAGTATGCTAGGATAAGTTTTTGGATGCAATTGATTTGCTCTTTAATTAACAAATTACATTCATTGCTCATGATAGCTGTCTTAATTCAAAGCTACCTCTATTTGATAAACACACCCTTTAAGTTAACTGGCTAAGGCTAAAAGATGCACGTAAAGTTTTGTGGATTTACTGAGCTTACTGACATAAAAACCGCGGCCCGATTAGGGGTTGAGGCGGTAGGTCTAGTATTTTATCCGCCAAGTCCGCGTGCCGTTAGTATCGCGCAAGCTCAGCAATTAATTAGCGCTGTGCCAGCCTTTACTAGTGTGGTGGCGTTAGTCGTTAATATCAGCCCTGAAGATCTCATTGAGCTGGCTGATAAAGTCGCGTTTGATATCATTCAATTTCATGGCGATGAAAGCCCAGAGCAGTGTCAGCAGCTAGCAGCTAGCGTCAATAAACGCTGGATAAAAGCTTTGCGTATCAATAATGAACAACATACGCTATCGAGTGTTAGCGCCCAAATCGAGAAGTTCGCTTTGGCAGGCGCGAGTAGTATTTTACTCGATACCTATAATCCACAAAAATACGGCGGTACTGGTGAGCGCTTTGATTGGGATTTGATACCAAAGGACAGTGCGCTGCCTATTATTTTGGCAGGTGGGCTGGATGCTGATAATGTGGCGGCGACTCTAGATTTGCCTATCTATGCACTTGATGTAAGCGGCGGTATTGAATCTAGTAAAGGTAAAAAAGACGAAGCTAAAATGCGCGGCTTTATGAAAGCGGTCAAACGCGATCGATGGCAAAATGCGACGCTAAGCGAACCTCTAAAGCAGTAAATCCAAGCCCTTATATTTAAAAACTATTAAAAATATCTATCCAAAATATCCTTTATTAAGTAGGAATTATTATGAGTTATGTCGAAAGTAAAACCCCTGCTACTGGTGCACAAGCGATCAATACTTTTATCAATCCAGAAGGCGTAGCCGATTTTAATCAATATCCAGATGCTCGCGGTCATTTTGGCGTGCATGGTGGCCGTTTTGTCTCTGAAACCCTGATGGCAGCGCTAGAAGAACTTGAGACGCTATACACCAAAGTCAAAACCGATCCAGCGTTTTGGGAGGAGTATCACAACGATTTGGTCAATTACGTCGGTCGTCCCACACCGCTTTATCATGCCAAGCGCTTAAGTGATGAAATAGGCGGCGCGCAGATTTATTTTAAGCGTGAAGATTTAAACCATACTGGCGCGCACAAGGTCAATAATACTATCGGACAAGCACTGCTTGCCAAAATGAGCGGCAAAAAACGCATTATTGCTGAAACGGGTGCAGGACAGCACGGCGTTGCAACCGCGACGATTGCCGCGCGTTTGGGACTTGAATGTATCGTTTATATGGGCGCGGATGATGTTGAGCGGCAAAAGATGAACGTTTATCGTATGCGTTTATTAGGGACAACAGTAGTGCCAGTAACCTCAGGTTCGCGCACGCTCAAAGACGCGATGAATGAAGCGATGCGCGACTGGGTCACTAACGTTGATACCACTTACTATATTATCGGTACGGTAGCAGGCCCACATCCTTATCCTTTATTAGTACGCGATTTCCAAGCGATTATCGGTAAAGAAACCCGCGTACAACATCTACAACAAACGGGTAAATTACCGGATGCATTAGTGGCTTGTGTCGGCGGTGGCTCTAACGCTATTGGCTTGTTCTTTGATTTCCTAAACGACACTGAGGTGAAGATGTATGGCGTCGAAGCTACTGGCGATGGTATTGAAAGTGGTCGTCATTCTGCGCCTCTAGCGGCAGGCCGTATTGGCGTATTACACGGCAATCGGACTTATCTGATGGCGGATGATGAAGGCCAAATCCAAGAGACTCATTCGATCTCTGCTGGCCTTGACTATCCTGGCGTGGGTCCTGAGCATAGTTTTCTAAAAGACATGCACCGTGTTGAATATGTCGGCTGTACCGACAAAGAAGCGTTAGAGGGTTTCCATGAAGTGACTCGTAAAGAAGGGATTATTCCCGCGCTTGAGACCGCTCACGCTTGTGCTTATGCCTTGAAGCTCGCTAAAACCATGTCGCCGGAGCAAACCATCGTGGTGAATATGTCCGGTCGCGGCGATAAAGATCTGCATTCAGTGATGAAGGCGGAAGGGATTGAGCTGTAAGTTAAGAAATTAAAAAAGGAGGCTACTAATCATAGCCTCTATTTTTTATTAAATGAATAATGCTAAATTATAAATTAGAGAAAATTATGACCCGAATAGAAAGCACCTTTGATACCCTAAAATCGCAAAATAAAAAAGCGCTGATTCCTTATGTGATGGCAGGCGACCCCAATCCCAGCAACTTTGTCAATCTGCTGCATGATTTGGTCAAACACGGCGCTGATATGATTGAGGTCGGTTTGCCATTCTCAGATCCTATGGCCGATGGCCCAACCGTGGCTTTAGCAGGTGAGCGCGCCTTGGCGGCTGGTACGAGCACGCGTGATGCGCTAAATATGGTGGCAGAATTTCGCAAAACAGATAGTCAAACGCCTGTTATCTTGATGGGTTATCTCAATCCGGTTGAGATTATTGGTTACGATACCTTTGTCGCGCTTTGCGAGCAGTCTGGCGTCGATGGTATTTTGATGGTGGATTTGCCACCAGCCGAGGCAGGCAGTTTTACTCAGCATTTAACCGAGCACTCGATGAATGAGATTTTCTTATTATCACCAACCACTTTGCCTGAGCGCCGTGAGCAAGTATTGACTCATTGCGGCGGTTATATCTATTACGTCTCATTAAAAGGGGTGACAGGTTCAGCCACGCTAAATACTGATGACGTAGCTGCGCAAGTACAAGCTATCAAAGCCGAAACGGATTTGCCAGTATGTGTCGGTTTTGGTATTCGTGATGGGGCTTCTGCTAAAGCTATTGGCCTGCATGCGGATGGGGTGATTGTTGGTAGCGCTTTAGTACAGAACTTTGCCGATATTGACGCTAGTGATGCGCAAGCGGTCGCCGCGGCGCAGCAACGTATCATGCTCAAGATGGATGAATTACGCGACGCTTTAGACAGCCTGTAATTTTATATCTAAGCTTTGATTGGTAGTTAGTGATGTTTCAATACAGCCTAATAAGTCATAATTTTATAGTTTAGATAAAGGCAAAAATTATCTATTATCAAAATACCGAATGACTTTGCTAATTTTAGTTTACGTGTGTAAACTAAGACCATAGATAACCTATTGCATATTACTGCTGACAATAGGTATAAACGGACTGCAATACCCCTAAAAAGTATAAACGGTTATGAGCAATTTGCTCAGTAGCCTTTGATAATGGCGAATAATATGACTGAAATTATGGATAAATCTGCGACGCAAAATGATGGTAGTAAGGCGGCTATAGAGTCAGCTAGTCAATCTTGGTTTAATCGTCCGATACCGGGTATTAAACAGCAACTAGTGCCGACCTTGACCGCTGTTGAAACCGAACCGTCAACTAAGTGTCCAAACTGTCACTCGATGATTACCAATACCGCGCTTATCTTCAACTGCTATGTCTGCCCGCACTGCGATCATCATTTGGCGATGACGGCTCGCGAGCGCTTACAATGGTTTTTGGATCAAGTCGATGGCGAGCTTGGCCAAGAGTTTGTAGCAAAAGATCCATTAGGTTTTGTCGATAGTAAGCCTTATCCGCAGCGTATGGAACAGGCTCAAACCAAGACGGGCGAGAGTGAAGCGCTAATTGTATTGTACGGTAAGCTGCGTAACCTTGAAGTGGTTGCTTGTGCTTTTGATTTCCAGTTTATGGGCGGCTCTATGGGCTCAGTAGTTGGCGATCGTTTTGTACAAGCGGCTGAGAAGTCACTGGCTGAGCGTAAGCCTTTGGTCTGCTTTGCAGCTTCCGGCGGCGCGCGTATGCAAGAAGGGCTATTGTCTTTGATGCAAATGGCGCGTACGGCGGCGGCGGTTGAGCGTCTGCGTATAGCAGGTATTCCTTATATCGTGGTACTGACCAACCCTGTCTATGGCGGTGTTACCGCCTCGCTTGCTATGCTTGGTGATATTCATTTAGCTGAGCCAAAAGCTATGGTCGGTTTTGCTGGTAAGCGTGTTATTGAACAGACGGTGCGCGAAACGCTAGAAGAGCCGTTCCAACGTGCTGAGTTCTTGTTAGAGCATGGCGTGGTTGACGAGGTGGTGCATCGTCATCAGATGATAGATACTATTTATCGTCTACTAGCCAAGCTGTGTCATCAGCCTAATGTAGACGCTTAATTCGGTATTTTTGTCTTTTTGAGACAAACTACCCGCATAGCCAATAGCATTTATTACAAATAGTGATAAATGCTATTTTTTTGGCTTAAAAATAAGCGGTTTAATAATAAATAGCATTGCTTGCTAGAGGCTTGAGCTTTATCATCATGGCCAGCATCTCTTTTATATAGTCAATCTTAAATAAAAACAGTACAGCTATTACAGCGTGCTACTGGTATAAATTTTCCTGGCGTGCTGCGTTCCCATAGGCTGCTGAAAATCCATCCCAGTAGCACTATATTTATTTCATAGTGGATCGACTATAAAATTATAATTTTTCAATTTCAACTTGTGAATATAGGCTTCATTCATGGCATCTTCTTTTAACTCCTCTCCTTTTACTAGTCCTAACCGTAATTCAAGCTTGACGGAGTGGCTCAATTACATGCAGCAGATCCATGTGTCTGCTATAGACATGGGCTTATCAAGGGTGCTACCGGTAGCTGAGCACTTAGGCATCGTACAGTCCGCAAAAGAGGACACCTACGTATTTATGGTAGCAGGCACTAATGGTAAAGGCTCGACCACCGCTATGATTAGCGAGATCTGTCAAGCCGCAGGTTATAAGACAGCGCTATATCAATCACCGCATTTAAGCATCTTTAATGAGCGGGTTCGTATCAACGGTCAGATGGTTAGTGATGACACTCTGATTGCCGCTTTTCATAAAGTTGAGTTGGCAAGATTAGCTTGCGCGCTGACCCTTTCTTTTTTTGAGATGACAACTTTAGCGGCGTTATTGATATTTGCAGAGGTCGACTGCGATGTTTGGGTGTTAGAAGTCGGTTTAGGCGGACGCTTAGATGTGGTCAATATCATTGACGCTGATATGGCAGTCATTACCAACATTGGCATCGATCACGTCGATTGGTTAGGCGATAACATAGAGGATATAGGCCGCGAGAAAGCGGGCATTTTACGCGATAATATTAGCTTAATTTATGGCTCAACTGAGATGCCAGATAGCGTAAAACAGCGCATTGAGCAGCATAAAGTAACTTGTTATCAAGTTGGTACAGATTTTTATTATCGTGAATTAGGCTTTGATAACAGTAACCAAGAGCATGAGTGGCAGTATAGTAATGCTGCCGTTACTTTACAGCTGCCGCGTCCTAAGCTGTCATTGATGAATACAGCTAATGGGTTGTCGGCAGTACTGGCCAGTCCATTAAATGTCGATATTAGCGCTATTAAACAAGCGCTAAAAACCGTCAAATTGGCTGGTCGCTTTGATTATCGTCAATGGGCTAACCGCCACTGGCTATTTGATGTGGCGCATAATGAGCATGGTGTGGAGTTTATGCTATCGCAATTATTACCCTTGTGGCAGCAGCATGTAGAGCGTTTATCGGACCATAAAACGGCAAATATTAAGCTGTTATTCTCAATGCTCGGAGATAAAGATATCGAGCTAGTGGTGAAACGCTTAACGCAAGCCAATTTACCTATTACGGATTGGTATATCGCTGAGATTGATTATCCACGGGCAGC
Organism: Psychrobacter sp. AH5; assembly: GCF_040371085.1. Taxonomy (NCBI): domain Bacteria; kingdom Pseudomonadati; phylum Pseudomonadota; class Gammaproteobacteria; order Moraxellales; family Moraxellaceae; genus Psychrobacter; species Psychrobacter sp. AH5. The sequence goes on along the minus strand of NZ_JAMBMT010000001.1, from coordinate 2,072,349 downwards.
CAGTGTTGAGCAATTGACCGAAGCGCTAAACCCTCACGTCGATAGTAGTAAAATTAACGCCTTTGATAATTTGTCACAAGCGACCGATGCTATAATCCAAGCCAGCCAGCCTGAAGATTTGCTCTTAGTTTGCGGCTCGTTTCATACTATTGGCGAGGCGCTTGCCGCTTTGGCAATACAGCCTGCTAGTTAAAGAGTTTTTGACTAGATTTTCTATAGAAGGTGGCAATAGCACGATAGCAGACAATGTCAAAAAATTGTTTTATAATCAAAGCGCTTTGCTAAGCTTGTGATAGCTTTAGGCGACAAATGGTTTATATTAAAAACAGCGTTGATGTATAGTAAAGCTTTAGATACTACTGCTTGAATACAGGTTTATTAGGTGATCATTTTTACCAACTAAGGAATTTAAACGGATGAATTTTTCTAGACAAGCCTTATTGGGCATAGGAATGATTATTGGTGGTAGCGTGATGTTATACGCTATGGTGCAGCAGATTGGTACTAGTGATAACAATGTAACTGCGCCTGCTATAGTAGCGAGCTCAACTACTGAACCAGCGACAACGGCACCACTGACTACAGATATTGATACCGAAAAAAAGCTGCTGGCACAAAAACAAAAAGAGCGTGCTATGCGTGTGGCTGAGCAAGAAAAGCGGGCCAAACAGTTTTTGGCTGAGCAAGAGTCGGCAGAAGCGACAGCGCTAGCCAAGTCGCGAGCTGAAAACCAACGATATATCGATAATAATACCCCAGAAGTTGTCGTTGATAAGGTTAGTGAAGAAACGCTAGCAACGCCTAGCATGCAGCCGCGTACAGAGACTTCTAACACTGCTGTGTCACAAACTAGTACAACAACTGACACTAACGCTGCTAAGGCTCAACAGCAAGCGGCAGAGGCTAATAAGTTGGCAGAAGCCAAGCGAGTAGTAGAGCGTCAACAAGCCGCCCAACAAAAAGCAGAGGCCGAAGCTAAAGCTAAAGAAAAGGCTCTTGCTAAGCAAAAAGCTGAGCAAAAAGCAGCTGAGCAAAAAGCACAAGCGGCTAAAACTGAGCCACCAAGCTCGCCTACCGACTATACGGTTAAATCAGGTGACGGCCTGATCAAATTGGCACGTCAATACAATGTTCCTGTCGAAGCTTTGGCGCAGGCTAATAATACTTCACCCTCAGCAACACTACAGTTAGGTCAAACCATTACTATCCCTTCGCGCAAACAGATTCAGCGTCTAGAACGTGAGGCGGCAGAAGCTGAGCGCAAGCGTGAACAAGAAAAAGCGCAGGCTCAGGCCAAACGTGAGGCTCAGCAGCGTCTGATAGAGGCACGTAAGGAAGTCAAGGAGACTGATGCAAAAGGTAGCTTTGGCGTTCAAGTTTCGCTAGCAAGCGATCAAGCGGCTGCCGAAAAAGTTGCTAAGAAATTTAGAGAGGCTGGATATCAAGTTACTACTAGCAAAACCAGTCGCGGTGTACGCGTCGTCGTTGGTCCCGAGCGTGGTAAAGTAGCTGCCTTAGCGCTAAAAGATAAGATTAATAATGATCCCAAAGTAGACACTAGTGGGGCGTGGGTCAAATATTGGTAAGTATTGATCTTATCAAAAGTAGTCACTCACTTATTTAGCCTAAACACGACATTTGCTGTCGTGTTTTTTATTTTATGTATTGCTGATCATCGCAAGCTTAGCTACGATAACGGCTGCTTGTGCTAGTCATATTCTATTTACTACTGTATGACCTATCAGCCTACCAAGGCTGGGACGTCGCTTTGAACCTTATAAGGTAAACCTATGTCAATTGGCATTATATTTTTGCTCGCTGCTATCGGATTTTTAGGTCTGATAGCGGTGCTAAAACGGCAAGCAAGCTCTAATAAAGCACAGCCAGATCCGCAGCCGGTACGCGGTGATGACTTAGCGATTTGGCCTTTTGCGCCGATGCCTATTATGACTGACACCGAAGTTATATTTTTTAATAAACTCAAAAATGCTTTACCTGAATATCATATCTTTGTGCAAGTACAGCTCTCGCGTATTATTGAGGCTAATAGTGAAGAGGCGAGCGAGCGCAGCTTTTGGTTCAACCGTATCTGTCGGCAAAGCGTTGACTACGTGATTACCGATATCGACGCGCAAACTACTTTAGTCGCCATAGAATTGGACGATTGGACGCATAGTAGTAAGTCACGGCAAAAAGCCGATGACAAAAAAGATAAAGCGCTAGCGAGTGCGGGTATCGCAATTGTACGTTTTCATGCCGAGCGTATGCCTAGCGCTGATATGCTTAGATATGAGATCATGCAGGTGATTGAGAATTATTGATGAGTAGTTTTAAGACTGCTATTTATCATAAGCAGTTTGCCTAGGATAAATAACGATAGGACAGTCGTTTTCAAAATATAACCCAGTCCTAGGTTGCTTATCGTCTGGCCAAGTAGGTAAAGAGTGCTGACCATCATAAAAATCGCGTTTGGTAAACCATTCTATATAGTGCGCGAAGCGTAAGTGGCTCAAATTAAGCTTAGCAAGACTGCTGTTATCGTTTATATCGCACCACTGATGCATAGGAAAATTTGTAGCCAACCACTTAGGATAAGTAAAATCAGTCATGCCCATTGGCAAAAAGAAGCGTCCTTTTATTATCCCATAGCGCTTATCAATCTTGACGCGGCCATGATCCTTAGTATCTACCCAAATGGCGCGAAATTGCTTATTTTGCATATAAGTCATTTTGCGCTGTAGATTATCATTAGAATTAATACCAACCCAATCAGTAGGCGCAAAGGGCTTTGAACCTATAAAAAATTTAATCGCTAACTCCCAATGCTCAGTCAGCTTGTCTGTATGATTATAGAGAATCAAATCCAGCTCACCGACGGTCTGCTTGCCGTTATATAGCTGAATATTACTTGCAAGCGTCTCATAAGGGTGTAATCCACGTGCGTAGCCGTCCTCTAACCAAAATGATAATAAGCCCTCAAAATGAAAGCCTAAACGATTCGGGCTAGGACGCGATAGTAAGTAGCGCGTCAACTGCTGATAAGCATTAGTGGCATCTAACTCATCCAAACGTGATTTGTAAGCCTCAAACTGCATTGTCCAAAATTCGCTATTATGTACGGCAATAGGATGAGTATTTTGATGCGGCGAGAAGTCAATCCACTGAGTCAAAACGTTAGGGCAAGCGAGAACGTATGCTAGATCACGCACGAAGGGACGACGAAAAACCTCCCATGGAGCATAGTCTTTATCCAAAACAAAGTTAGAGAGCGGCTGAGTCGCTAGCTTGAACATAGTATAAGCCAAAGTCGTTAACGAAGTATTTAACCTAACCGCTCGCTGGCTAAAAGTCTATAGTGAGTTGTGCTATCTTTGCCTTAATTGACAAAACCCTAATATCGCCTATAATTTAATAAATTGTATAATGTTGAGAGTTTTTAATTAATAATAGGAATAAAAAATGAAATACCTTTTACAGATGGACTTTCCATATACAGGCCCTTTTGGTGATGCGTTTTTTGAGCAGATGCAAGATCTTGCCAAAGACATCGCTACCGAGGACGGTTTGGTCTATAAGCTGTGGACGGAGAACGAAGAAACGCAAGAGGCAGGCGGTATATATGTTTTTGATAACTTAGCAGATGCCAATAGATATCAAGCTAAACATACCGAGCGTTTGCAGTCGTTTGGCTTTAGCGGTATTCGAGCTAAAACTTTTATCATTAATGAAGAGCTCAGCGCTATTACTAAGGCTTCTTTTTGATATTAATAAGTCGCCTAAACAGAAAAGCCAACCATTGATAACAATGATTGGCTTCTTCTTAATCTCAGTGTTTGGTCGGAACGGCAGGATTTGAACCTGCGACCACTACACCCCCAGTGTAGTGCGCTACCAGACTGCGCTACGCCCCGAATGATTGCTATTCTACCCAAATTTATTTAGATTGCAAGGGCTAATTATCCTAGCTAACCATTGCAAACTAATTTTGGCGATAGCAGTCGTTAAGACTTGATGCCGTGTTATCCTAGAGTGGGTATTAACCAAGCAGCTCTTTTAAGATCTGATTGACCTGTTGCGGATTAGCACTACCACGGCTAGCTTTCATCACTTGACCGACTAGACCGTTAAAGGCTTTTTCTTTACCACCTTTATATTCATCGACCATCGCTTGATTATTTGCGATGACTTCTTCGACAATAGCTTTAATCGCGCCGGTATCAGTTTCTTGCTTTAGTCCTTTATCTTTGATGATTTTATCAGCGGCATCATCGCTATCACCGCCCGCGCGTTCGTATAAAGCTCTAAAGACTTTTTTGGCAAGTTTACCCGATAAAGTATCGTCAAATAGTCGTGCCAGCAGTCCCGCCATTTGCTTAGCGCTGATAGGCGAGTCGGTGATTTCTTTATCGTCCTTATTAAGCGCACCAAGTAGATCGCCCATGACCCAGTTAGCTGCGGTTTTGGCGTTGTCTTTACCGACCTCGTTTACCACATCTTCAAAGTAGTCCGCAATTTGACGACTGCCAGTTAAGATACGCGCGTCATATTCTGATAAGCCAAGCTCATCCTCAAAACGGGCACGGCGCGCTACTGGCAGCTCAGGCATAGCGGCTTTGATTTCATCAACGGTATGTTGTTCGATACGCACTGGCAATAGATCAGGATCAGGGAAGTAGCGATAATCATTGGCATCTTCTTTAGTACGCATGACGCGAGTTTCGTCTTTATCAGCATCATAAAGCATAGTGGCTTGTACCACTTTGCCGCCGTCCTCGACAATATCGATTTGACGTTCAATCTCGCGAGCGATAGCGCGTTCGATAGAGCGAAACGAGTTTAGGTTTTTAAGCTCCGTACGCGTACCAAGCTCTTCCCCTGGCTGACGCACAGAGACGTTACAGTCGCAGCGGAATGAGCCTTCAGCCATAATAGCGTCTGAGATGCCAAGCCAAGTGACCAGCTGATGAATAGCTTTGATATAAGCTAAGGCCTCAGCGGCTGAGCGCATATCTGGCTCAGAGACGATCTCGACGAGTGGCGTGCCGGCACGGTTGAGATCAACGCCAGTCATACCCTCTACGGCATCATGTACCGACTTGCCAGCATCTTCTTCTAAGTGCGCGCGGGTGATACCCATACGTTTAGGGTACTCGTTCTTTTCGCCCTCATTGACCACGACATCAATATAGCCTTTACCAACTATAGGATTGGCCATTTGGGTGATTTGATAACCTTTGGGCAAGTCTGGATAAAAGTAGTTCTTACGATCAAAGGTATTAAATAAGCCTAATTCTGCATTAACGCCAATACCGAACTTTAGCGCACGCTCGACCACACCGTGATTGAGTACCGGTAACACACCTGGCAGACCTAAATCGACAATGTTAGCTTGAGTGTTTGGCTCATGACCAAAATCAGTTGGCGCACTAGAGAATATTTTACTTTCCGTGTTGAGCTGGCAGTGAATTTCGATACCGATGACGACTTCATAGCCATCAATTAGCAAGTCTTTACGGATGGCTTGAGTGCTATCGTTAGTCGCTGTTGTTGTAGTCATTATACTGTCTCCTTGGCGATAGCAGAATGTTGTAAATGGTGATCGGTGTGCAATTGGAATAAATGCGTGGTACTAAGTAGTTTACTCTCTTGCCAATATTGACCGATAAGCTGTAAACCTACTGGCAAACCCTTAGAAGTCAGGCCTACAGGATGGCTAAGCGCTGGTAAACCTGCCAAATTGACGCCGATAGTATAGACGTCGCCTAAATACATAGAAGCAGGATCTAGATTATCGCTAAGCTTATAAGCCGCAGTTGGGGCGGTTGGGCTAGCAATAACATCACAATTAGCAAAAGCCTTTTTGAAATCCTCAACAATCATACGGCGCACCTTTTGTGCCTTGATATAGTAAGCATCGAAGTAGCCTGCTGATAGCGCGTAAGTACCGGTCAAGATACGGCGCTGCACCTCAGCGCCAAAGCCTTCAGAACGCGTACGCGTATAAAGATCCGTCAAGTCTTTAGGGTCTTCACAGCGATAGCCAAAGCGCACGCCATCAAAGCGTGATAAGTTTGAAGAGGCCTCAGCAGGAGCAAGCATATAATAAGTCGCGAGCGTCACATCCGGATTGGTAATATTGACCTCTACAATAGTAGCGCCAAGCTCTTCATATTGCTTGAGAGCTGCTCGTACTGTTTGTTCGACTTCTTGATCTAAACCTTCAGTGAAGTACTCTTTTGCTACCCCAATCCGTAGTCCGGCGAAAGGCTTGTCGCCAGCATTGGCCTCGGCGTCCTTGATATCTTGTACATAATCTGGAATATCATGTTTGACTGAGGTGGCATCACGTACATCATAACTGACCATCGGCTGCAACAGGTAAGCGCAGTCTTTAGCGCTACGACCCATAGTACCAGCTTGATCGAGGCTCGAAGCATAAGCAATCATGCCAAAGCGTGAGACTCGGCCATAAGTAGGTTTAATACCCGTCAAGCCGCAGAATGAGGCGGGTTGACGAATAGAGCCGCCCGTGTCACTAGCTGTTGCTAGCGGTACAAAGCCTGCTGCGACCGCTGAGGCACTACCGCCTGAGGAACCACCAGGGACATGCTCAAGATTCCAAGGGTTTTGTACTTTGCCATAATAAGAGCTGCTATTGTCTGAGCCCATCGCAAACTCATCCATATTAAGCTTGCCCAAATTAATCATTCCAGCTTCGCGGATATTAGTAACAATGGTTGCATCGTAAGGCGAGATGAAGTTATGCAGCATTTTTGAGCCACAAGTGGTGAGCACTCCTTGGGTACAAAAGATATCTTTATGCGCCATTGGTACGCCTAGCAGCGTCCGTTTATCACCTTGGGCGCGCATGCCATCGGCTGCCTGCGCTTGCGCGCGAGCGGTGTTAAAGGTAGTAGTAATAAAGCTATTAATTTTATTATCTAAGCTTTCTATACGCTTAATATAATGTTCGGTTAATTCTGCGCTACTAAATTGTTTGTTTTGCAAGCCGGTAATCAGCTGCTCGGTAGTTAATAGATGCATCTCAGACATAAGGGGTCGTCCGTTATAGTTATAAAGGTAACTTATATAAAGCTAAACGAGAGGGTCATAGTAGAGCCCATTAACAGGCTGCTAGCTATAGATTATTCGATAACTTGCGGTACTAGATATAGCCCATCTTCTACTGCAGGCGCCATAGACTGATTACGCGCGCGATCAATATCGTGCTTAGCTACATCACTACGCAGCTCTTGGCAAACTTCATGGATATTTGGTAAAGCAGTGACGCCAGTGGTGTCAACGCTGCCAAGAGTCTTCATCAAGCCCAGTACTTTGCTAATATCATTAGCGTAGCTTCCAGCGGTATTCTCGTCGATACCTAGACGCGCTAGAGTAGCGATTTCCAAAATCTCCTCACGGCTAACTTGATCATGTTCAATAGAGGTTTTATCGGGCGATTGCGATGACATAATTTCTCCAACTAAAAGCTAGGTTAAATGCGTTTTGTAAGAATGAATCGATACCAGAGAGTCGCCATCATGACAGCTTTTTGATAAGCCTGCATTTATAGACGCCAACTAGGTATTACTATGAGCTCATTATAAAGCATCTAGCTTAAGTTTACAGAGTAGCGCGCCAGATTAGCCGCTAATCTTTGATGATTTCACCTTTAAGCTTAGTTATCAATGATACTACAGACAAATAAATAGTATTTATTATCAAAAGCTTAACGATTATGGTGATAAATGCGTTATGGTAAGTGACCTAGGTGAATAAAACTAGCAGCGCAAGCTTAGCGCTTATATTGTATGAATAGGGACTATTATGAGCATCGCTTGCATTTTGGTAACAAATTCTAGCATTTAAGATAGTTTTTATTGCATTACCTATGCAAATAGCTATGTTTTTTTTGTGCTAAATCGGTATAATTTAGCCCACTTTAATCTTTGTAGTTTAGGTTCGACTTGTTGCGCAGGTAAGCTTTCGTTACCATAGGCGGTAAATACCGACCTCTCGATGCAATGAGTATACCTTAGCCGCCTCATTCGCCTCATTTGCCTTAATTTGTAAAGCGCTGGATATATTAGTCATGAACCTGTTTGGATTTTTATCAAGTAACATCGCCATTGATCTTGGCACTGCCAACACCTTAATTTTTATCCCTGGTAAAGGGGTAGTACTCGATGAGCCTACGGTGGTTGCTTTGCGTAGTAACCGTACTCAGAATCCAACGGTTGCCGCTGTAGGTATCGATGCCAAGCAAATGCTAGGTCGTACGCCTGCCAATATCACTGCTATACGTCCGCTAAAAGACGGGGTGATTGCAGATTTTGAAGTCACCCAAAAGATGCTTAAGCATTTTATTAGTAAGGTAAAAGCCAAACGTTTTTTAGCTCAGCCTAATGTAGTGGTCTGTGTTCCTTGCAAGTCGACGCTAGTAGAGCGTAAAGCCATTCGTGAAGCGGTGTCTTCAGCTGGCGCAAGTAAAGTATTATTGTTAGAGGAGCCAATGGCGGCGGCTATCGGTGCTGGCATGCCCGTCCATGAAGCTAGCGGTTCTATGGTTGTCGATATCGGCGGCGGTACTACTGAGATTGCCGTTATCGCGCTATCAGGCTGTGTTTACGCCGAATCTATCCGTATTGGCGGCGACATCTTTGATGAGGCTATTATTACTCATGTGCGCCGTACGCATGGCTGCGTGATTGGTGAGACCACTGCTGAACGTATCAAAACCGAGGTCGGCTCTGCGCTCAATGAAGAAGAGCAGCTTGAGGTAGAAGTTCGTGGTCGTAGTATGGCAGAAGGAGTGCCAAAGACTTTTACGATCAATTCGCAAGAGATTCAAAAAGCGCTAAGTGATCCGCTAAGTGGTATCGTTAGTGCGGTAAAAGCAGCGCTTGAGCAGACTCCGCCTGAGCTATCTTCCGATATCGCTGAGCGCGGTATTGTCTTGACCGGCGGCGGCGCTTTGTTACGCGATTTAGATAAGCTGATCTCTAGAGAGACGGGACTACCGGTAACTGTCGCTGAAGATCCGTTGACTTGTGTGAGTCGCGGCGGCGGCATGGCACTAGATTTTATTAATAATAAAAGCCTGAATATGATTTTTGTCTAACCCGCCCAGTAATAGCTTTAATCGTTTGATAAATCAATAAAGGCGGTCAATAAGACGGCCTTTATTGCTATTAGCCTTGACTATCAGTTGCAAACACCTATTACTTTATTTATACGCTTTAATGACATTAGACTTTATATGACTCCAAGTATTTTTACTCGTCAACCGTTATCACTACGTAAGACTGCTATCGTGCTGATAGTAGCTATGGTTTTGATGTGGTTTGATAGTAAAAATCCAGAATGGTTTAATCCGGTACGCGATACTAGCCACGCCTCCATGCAGCCTATCTATCAATCGTCTTTATTACCCAGTTATGCCAAGCACTGGGCTAGCGGCAGTTTGGAATCAAAAGAGTCGCTGCGTCGCGAAAACGTACAGCTCAAATCACAATTATTACATGCCCAGGCCAAATTGCAGCAGCAAGATTATATCTTAGCGCAAAACGCGCGATTGCAAGGCATCTTATCGACCACCAGACCCGAGCAGTTTGATCTTAATTTAGCGCAAGTTATCGGGACCGATACCAATTTGCTCAAGCAAATCGTGGTGATTAATAAAGGCGAGCGTGATGGGGTGAAAGTGGCGCAAACGGTTATTGATGAAAACGGCATATTAGGACAGGTTATTAACGTTTATCCTAATACTAGCCGCGTCTTGCTAATTAGTGATGAGCAGCAGTCAGTAGCGGTCACCGTCAAGCGTACTGGCCAACGTGCTATTGTCACAGGCGTAGGGCTGCCTACTTCGTTGAGCCTTAATTATGTGTTTAAGACCTCAGATGTGCGTGTTGGCGATACTTTGATATCATCAGGTTTAGGGGGCCGTATTCCAGCAGGGTACCGCGTGGGCACTATTGCTCATATTGAAGATACTCAAGCGGATAATTTCAAAACTATTGAGGTAACGCCTGCGGCTAACTTTATCGATAATGCCTATGTACTCGTGTTACAAGACAAAAATGACTCAGCTATCAATCAAGCTAATGATTGATACATTGATTGATACATTGATTGATTCATAGATTAATTGGGTAGCTAGTAATTGATAGTTTTAGTGTCAATAATCCTTTATTTATAGCATTCGCTGTTCGGTAAACCTATAAGCATCACTGACTAAATACACGCAAAGGTAGCATTTATGGCGTATCCGGACTCTGAACATCCTACTGGTCTATTACTGAGCGCTATTGCGCTAAGCTTAATAGTCGCCTCCTCACTCAGTGTCTATCCATTAAGTCAGTACCTCTCGACTCTACGACCGATGTTTATGATTATGGTGCTTGTTTTTTGGCTGCTGTTTCAACCTCGTTATGTAGGCGTGTTTATTGCTTTTGCAGTCGGTCTTATCGCTGATTTGTTGACAGACAGTCGACTTGGACAACAAGCCTTTGCCGCTGTAATAATGGCCTTTGCTATTAGACTCACAAGCTTTTATCTTAAGCAATTAAACACCCTTAGCGCTTGGCTGGTTGCGGCCTTGAGTTTGTTTGTTTTTCAATTGACTCTTTGGATATTGCAAATCATTACCCAAAGTACCTTTGTGGCGCAGTCGGCTTTTTCTTTAGTATTAAGTATCGTTAGTTGGCCGCTAGTATTGCTAGCACTGCGCAAATTTACCCGCTAGCCTCTCTAGAACCCTTTTTAATGATAAATAAATAAGAGAGTTATTATGACTATCCTCTTAGCTTCCGGTTCACCGCGTCGGCGTGAGCTATTAGATTCTGCCCAATTGAGTTTTAGTACACTGAGTGTCGATATCGATGAGACGCCATTAGCTAATGAGTTGCCAACCGCTTATATAAAACGCATGGTCAAAGACAAGTCTGTCGCTGCTGTTAAGCAATTAAACTTGCAAGCCTCGTCGCACATCGAAGAAGGTCAGAACTTTACTACTTCTGAGCCTATTATTATTTTGACCGCCGATACTATTGGCGTGCTAGCCGATGGTAAGACAGTATTAGTTAAGCCTGCTAATCGCGCGCATGCTTATAGTATGTGGCAGCAAATGTCTGATACTACTCATCAGGTATGGACGGCCGTACAGGCGCTAAAGGTGCAGCCTAGTTATGATGATAAAGGTATAACACAATGGCAAGTGCTAGCACAGCGACAAATTATGGAAAGTACCGAGGTAAGCTTTGTACCACTGACCAGCGCTATGATGGCTCAGTATTGGGAGAGTGGCGAGCCTGCTGATAAAGCTGGCGGTTATGCCATTCAAGGATTGGCAGCGGCATGGGTCACTTATATCAATGGCAGTTATACTAATGTGGTAGGCCTGCCTTTAGCACAGACTTTAGCATTAATTGACGAGCTACAAGCCAGCTAAAGATAGCAAACTCACATAATGATACGGCAGGGAAGTGGGCAAAAGGGCGGCGCATTTGCTACACTGCTAAACAGTTTAGATACTTAGAATAAATCAACTTAAGTCATAGGATAAGGGACATTATGTCTGAAGAGCTGCTGATAAATGTTAGTCCGATGGAATCTCGCGTAGCAGTCATGGACAATGGGATACTCAGTGAGATTTATATTGAACGTCATCATAAACTCGGCTTAGTTGGCAATATTTATTTGGGCACAGTAGTACGTGTACTACCCGGTATGCAGGCAGCGTTTGTCGATATTGGTCAGTCGCGCACCGCGTTTTTGCATGTTAATGATATGCAGCGTCCTCCTAGAGCTATCACTCAAAACGATAGCGATTTGACTACTGAAACAAGCGAGCCAATTGTCAAAAACAAAGCTACTAGTACGCTTAAGATAAAAACTAATAAAGCAGCAGATTTGGCGGAAGATATAGCAGCGACGCCGCCGATTGTTAGCTCTCGAAATACAGAGGTTGTCACTGTCGCCAGTCAAAACCTTATTCAGCATCGCTTGCATGAAGGCCAACGCCTATTAGTGCAAGTGACCAAGGATCAGCTAGGTAGTAAAGGCGCTAGGCTCACTACCAATATCTCGCTACCCTCACGTTATCTCGTTTATCTGCCGTCAAGCGATCATATTGGTATCTCTCAGCGTATCGATGGGGAAGAGGAACGCACGCGGTTAAAGACTGAGCTTAGTAGTATTATGCAAGCGGTCAATCTCCAAGGCGGTTTGATCGCACGTACCGCAGCGGAGCGCGTTCCGGTTAATAAACTAGAAGAAGATATTTATTATCTATTGCAACTTTGGCGAACTATTTGCGCGCGCCAGCAAGAAACGAGACATCATCAAAGCTCGGAGCTTATCTATCAAGAGCTATCTCTGCCGCTGCGCTCCATTCGTGATTTGGTGCATGCCGATACCGAAAAGGTGGTTATTGATAATGCGCAAATCTACGCCCAAATACGTCATTTTGCCAAAGAGTTTGTGCCCTTTGTCTACGAGCGTATTGTTCATTATACTGCTGAGCCAGCGCTGTTTGATGTGCACCGAGTAGAGGAGGATCTAAGCGCTGCACTAAAGCGCCGCGTCAACCTAAAGTCAGGCGGTTATTTGATTATCGATCAAACAGAAGCGATGACTACCGTTGATGTCAATACCGGCTCTTATGTCGGTGGTCGCTCTTTAGAAGACACCGTTTACAAGACTAACTTGGAGGCTACCCACGCTATCGCACGGCAACTGCGCCTACGTAACTTGGGCGGCATTATTATTCTTGATTTTATCGATATGCTTGAACAGGAGCACAAAGACGATGTACTCACAAGCTTACAAGAGCAGCTAACGCAAGATTATGCCAAGACCAATATTACTCAAGTCAGTGAGCTTGGACTTGTTGAGATGACGCGTAAGCGTACGCGTGAGTCTTTAGGGCAGCAGCTGTGTGAGCCTTGTAGTACTTGTGAAGGTCGCGGCTTTGTCAAAACTGCTGAAACCGTCTGCTTTGAGATATTTCGTGAGATCATGCGCTGCGCTCGCACTTATAACTCGCCCAAGAAATTTACCGTCGTTGCGCATGCGGCCGTTATCGACTTACTATTGACTTCAGAGGCTGACACCGTAGCTGATTTAGAATATCTATTAGGCCGTGTTATTACCTTTGAGGTTGAAAACTTATATACCCAAGAGCAATATGATATTGTGCTCGATTGAATATTGCCCTTGCAATGACTCAAATACTCTGTATAATACACACCACTGAATTATAAGCGTCTGCCCCAGTAAACCGCCGGCGCTATGACAGCTAGAGCATCGTTTCTAGCACTATTTCATTATGGCTTTGCTGATTTTCCAATAAATGGAAGAGTCGGTGGGGCTTTAAATTATTTTGCTTTTGGCACGCTGCTGGTTCTCTTAAAGAGACTGATTTTTCAGAGAAGTCTGATAAAGAATGGGAAGCCGCTTAAAGTAGATCTTTAACCAAACGGCTTTTGCTTATCTCCTTGCATAGCAAGAATGAGCAAAGCATATATTAGGAGCTTGCTGGCATGGCTAACCAGAGAATCCGTATCCGATTAAAATCTTTCGATCATAGATTGATTGATCAGTCGGCACAAGAGATTGTCGATACTGCAAAGCGCACTGGTGCGCAAGTTTGTGGTCCTGTACCGTTGCCGACTCGCATTGAGCGCTTCGACGTTTTAACCTCGCCACACGTCAACAAAGACGCCCGTGACCAGTACGAGATTCGTACTCACAAGCGTATGGTTGACATCGTTCAGCCTACTGACAAAACTGTGGACGCGTTAATGAAGTTAGATTTAGCGGCAGGTGTTGACGTCCAAATTGCTTTGGGTTAATACGCAACAACGCCCAATCCATTAATAGAAGATATAAAGAGGTTTAAAATGGCGATCGGTTTAGTCGGTAAAAAATGCGGCATGACCCGTGTCTTCACTGAAGCAGGTGTTTCTATCCCTGTAACCGTGATTGAGGTCGATGCAAACCGCATTACTCAAGTAAAAAGTAATGATGTAGATGGCTACCAAGCCATTCAAATCACCACAGGTACTCGTCGTGACAGCCGCGTAACAGCAGCTCAAAAAGGTCACTTCGCAAAAGCTGGCGTAAAAGCCGGTCGTGGTGTTTGGGAATTTCGTGCCAATGATAGTGACCTTGAAGGTTATGAGATTGGTGGTGAGATCCTAGCTGACTTGTTCGAACAAGGTCAGATGGTTGATGTCACAGGACAGAGTAAAGGTAAAGGCTTTCAAGGCGGCGTAAAGCGTCACAACTTTAGCATGCAAGATGCCACTCATGGTAACTCAGTCTCTCATCGCGCCCTTGGTTCTACTGGTCAAAACCAGTCACCAGGTAAAGTATTCAAAGGCAAAAAAATGCCAGGCCAGATGGGTAACAAGCGTGTCACGGTTCAAGGCCTAGAAGTAGTGTCAGTTGATGCTGAAAAAGGGTTACTTGTCATCAAGGGTGCAATCCCTGGTGCCACCGGTGGCGATGTTATCGTACGTCCGTCAGTCAAAGCCTAAGCAAGGGGATTAACGTGGATTTAAAAACAGTTACAGGTGCGGCGGTTGAGCTTTCTGATACGGCTTTTGGTCGTGAATTCAACGAAGCATTAGTGCATCAAGTCGTCACCGCTTATTTAGCGGGCGGACGCCAAGGTACACGTGCACAAAAAACCCGTGCCGAAGTTTCTGGCGGTGGTATCAAGCCATGGCGCCAAAAAGGTACTGGTCGCGCTCGTGCAGGCTCTATTCGTAGCCCAATCTGGCGTTCTGGTGGTCGTGCATTTGCCGCGAAACCACAGGACTGGTCACAAAAAGTTAACCGCAAAATGTATCGCGGTGCTATGCAGTGCATCCTAGCTGAACTCATTCGTCAAGAGCGTCTGATTTTGGTAGAAGAGATAAGTGTTTCTGCACCTAAGACCAAAGAGTTGATCGCAAAGCTAAATGAATTAAATGCACCGCGTGCATTAATCGTCACTAACGATATCGACGAAAATTTATATTTAGCAGCTCGCAACATTCCACATGTCAGCGTACTAGGTACCTCTGAAGTGGATCCAGTGAGTCTGATCGCCTTTGACAAAGTCATCATGTCAGTTGAAGCTGCGAAACAATTTGAGGAAGCACTAGCATGAATAACGCAAGACTTTATCAGGTCTTAAGAGGACCTGTATTCTCAGAAAAATCTCAAATGCTCGGTGATTCATTTGGTGTGCAAGTATTCAAAGTTGATTCTAATGCCACTAAGCTTGAGATCAAAAAAGCAGTTGAGTTGATGTTTGAAGGTGTTGAAGTGACTAAAGTAAACACTTTGAACGTTAAAGGTAAGACAAAGCGTTTTGGTAAGAGCATCGGCCGTCGTAACGACTTCAAAAAAGCCTATGTCACCTTAAAAGCTGGTCAAGATGTACAAATGGCTGATGCTGGCGAAGAAGTAGGTAATACTACTGACTCTGCTAGTGAAACAGCGAACAACGAATAAGGATTACACTCATGCCTATCGTAAAAGCAAAGCCAACATCACCAGGCCGTCGTTTTGTTGAAAAAGTAGTGCATCCACACCTTTATAAAGGTCGTCCGTATGCAGCGCTTGTCGAATCAAAAAGTAAGTCAGGTGGTCGTAACAATAATGGTCGTATAACGACCCGCCATATCGGCGGTGGTCATAAGCATCATTATCGTATTATTGACTTCAAACGTACTAAAGACAATATCCCAGCAGTGGTAGAGCGTATTGAATACGATCCTAACCGTACCGCTCATATTGCTCTACTTAAGTATGCTGATGGCGAACGCCGTTACATCATCGCTGCCAAAAAGCAAGCGGTTGGTGATACGGTACTATCGGGCGATACTGCTCCGATTCGTCCAGGTAACTGTATGCCGCTTAAAAACATCCCACTGGGTACTGTGATCCATAATATCGAGCTTAAAATCGGTAAAGGCGCACAGATGGCTCGTTCAGCGGGTGCAAGCGTTCAGCTACTAGGTCGTGACGGTATTTACGCTATTCTACGTATGCGCTCAGGCGAGACTCGCCGTGTACACGTTGAATGTCGTGCAGTTATCGGTGAAGTTTCAAACACTGAAAACAACTTGAAATCACTTGGTAAAGCCGGTGCTTCACGTTGGCGCGGTGTTCGTCCTTCTGTTCGCGGTGTCGCTATGAACCCGGTTGATCACCCACACGGTGGTGGTGAAGGTCGTAACAAAGGTCGCCATCCAACTAGCCCATGGGGTCAGAAGTCTAAAGGACTTAAAACGCGTCATAATAAGCGTACTGACAATATGATCATCCGTCGCCGTCGCGCCAAGAAGAAATAAAGGAAGAATTTCATGCCTCGTTCATTGAAAAAAGGTCCATTCATTGATGCGCATTTGTTTGCTAAAGTTGAGTCTGCTATCGAAGCCAACTCACGCAAACCCATTAAAACATGGTCGCGTCGCTCGATGATTCTGCCCCAAATGGTTGGCTTAACTCTATCTGTTCACAACGGCCGTACTCATGTACCGGTTATTATCAGTGAGCAAATGGTTGGTCATAAACTAGGTGAATTTGCCCCCACTCGTACGTATCGTGGTCATGGCATTGACAAGAAAGCTAAGAGATAAGGTGCTTACCATGGAAGTAACTGCAAAATTACGCGGTGCCGCCATCTCGGCACAAAAAGTTAGACTCGTTGCTGATGAAGTTCGTGGCAAGCCAATTGAGCGTGCTTTGGATATCCTAACGTATAGCAATAAAAAAGGCGCTGTGTTTGTTAAGAAATGCCTTAACTCAGCCATCGCCAATGCCGAACATAATCACGGCTTAGATATCGACGATTTAAAAGTCGCGACTATCTATGTTGATGAAGGCATTACGCTAAAGCGTATCCTACCACGTGCTAAAGGTCGCGCTGATCGTATCAGTAAGCGTACCTGTCATATCACTATAAAGGTAGGAGAATAAGCTATGGGTCAAAAAGTACATCCAATCGGAATTCGTCTTGGTGTGGTCAAAAAGCATAACGCAAACTGGTATGCTGATCCTAAACAGTATTCAGAATACCTTATCAACGACATCCAAGTTCGTGAATATCTACGCAAAAAGCTAGACAACGCTATGATCAGCAACATCATGATCGAGCGTCCTACTGGCGCTGCTAAGATTACCATCGCCACTGCGCGTCCTGGTATCGTTATCGGTAAAAAAGGCGAAGATATCGAAAGACTTCAAAAAGAATTGACCAAAATTATGGGCGTACCTGCTCAGGTCAATATTGAAGAGATCACCTCACCTGATCTTGATGCACGCTTAGTCGCTGACGGTATTGCCAGTCAGCTTGAGCGCCGTGTTATGTTCCGCCGTGCTATGAAGCGTGCGGTACAAAACAGCATGCGCTCTGGTGCAAAAGGAATCAAAGTTGAGCTGTCTGGCCGTCTTGGCGGCGCTGAGATTGCTCGTACTGAATGGTACCGTGAAGGTCGTGTGCCATTGCATACATTACGTGCTGATATTGACTATGCGTCAGTACGTGCGGAAACTACTTACGGCACTATCGGTGTAAAAGTTTGGATCTTCCGTGGTGAAATCCTTGACGGTATGAACAGTGTTTATAATCCGGTCAAAGAAGAGCAGACGCGCGCGCCAAAACGCCGTGGTCGTGGAAACGGAAACCGTCGAAACACAGACAGAGGTTAAACTATGTTACAGCCAAAACGTACCAAGTTTCGTAAAATGCATAAAGGTCGTAACACAGGTCTTTCTCATCGTGGAAGCACCGTTGCATTCGGACAAATTGGTCTAAAATCTTTGACTCGTGGTCGTATGACTGCCCGTCAAATTGAAGCAGCACGTCGTACCATTACGCGTAAAATTAAGCGTGGCGGTAAGATTTGGATTCGTGTTTTTCCAGACAAACCTATTACTAATAAACCACTCGAAGTACGTATGGGTAAAGGTAAAGGTCCAGTCGAGTATTGGGTATGCGAAGTCAAACCTGGTAAAGTGCTATATGAAATCGAAGGGGTTTCAGAAGAGCTTGCTCGCGAAGCCTTAACGCTTGCAGCAGCAAAACTGCCCTTTAAAACTACCATTGTTAAGCGGACGATAATGTAATGAAGATCAGTGAATTACGTGATAAATCATTAGAAGAACTGACCCAGTTACTTGATGAAAAGCAACTTGATGCTTTCCGTATTCGTATGGCTAAAGCAACGGGTCAGTTGGGGAATACCCATGAAGTTCGTAGTAATCGTCGTACGATTGCTCAGCTTCAGACTTTGATTAACGAGAAACAACGAGGCGACTCATGAGCGATAACAATCAAACAGCCAATGCTAGCGTATTGACAGGACGAGTTGTCAGCAACAAGATGGATAAATCCATCACGGTTTTGATTGAGCGCCTAGTTCGCCATCCTTTGTATGGCAAACAGCTTCGTCGTTCTACTAAGATCAAAGCCCATGATGAAGACAATATCTGCCAACAAGGCGACCTTGTCCGTATCAAAGAAACGCGTCCAATCTCAAAAACTAAGTCTTGGACTTTAGTTGAAGTGGTTGAAAAAGTAGAAAAAATCTAAGTAAATTGCATTAGAAGCCAGAAGCTGTTAAAATGTCCGCCTTTTTAGGGATGCTGATTGCGCCGAGCGTATATCACACGCCTATGAGTAAAATGCGGTTATGACTATAAAACTGCCGCCTACTCATACTGTGTTAGCGGCAGCAACTGGCTTTTTATTGCTCATACGTGTGGAGTAACGCTATGATTCAGGTTGAATCTATGCTGGAAGTTGCAGACAATAGCGGTGCAAGAAGAGTTCAGTGCATTAAAGTACTGGGTGGTTCTCATCGTCGTTATGCATCAGTCGGCGATATCATCAAGATAACGGTTAAAGAAGCCATTCCTCGTGGTCGTGTCAAAAAAGGCGACGTGATGAATGCGGTAGTTGTACGCACCAAAAAAGGCGTTCGTCGTCCTGATGGTTCGGTTATTCGTTTTGACGACAATGCTGCGGTATTGCTCAATCAAAACAAAGCACCTATTGCAACTCGTATTTTTGGACCGGTAACTCGTGAACTACGTGGTGATCAGTTTATGAAAATTGTATCCCTAGCACCAGAAGTATTGTGAGGTAACCCATGGCTAAATTACGTAAAGGCGATACAGTTATCGTGATTGCTGGTAAAGATAAAGGCAAACAAGGTACTGTACAAGCTGTTAAAAACGATCGCATCAAAGTTGAAGGCATTAACATCGTCACTAAGCATCAGAAGCCAAATCAGGCAACTGGTACTGAAGGCGGTATTGTTAAGCAAGAAGCTTTTTTGCATATTTCAAATGTCGCAATTTTAAATGCGCAAACCCAAAAAGCAGACCGTATTAGTTACCAGACTAATGATGAAGGCGTCAAACAACGCGTTTATCGTTCGAATGGTGAAGTAGTGGCGACTGCGTAAGACACTAAGGGTGTAATAGTAATGGCAAGATTAAAAGCTTTATATAATAATGAACTAAAGCAACAGATTCAAAAAGAGCTTGATGTTAAAAATGTAATGCAGGTGCCTAAAATCACTAAAATTACATTGAACATGGGCGTTGGCGGCGCGTCTCAAGACAAGAAATTGCTTGAAGGTGCTGTAGCAGATATGACCGCTATTGCTGGTCAAAAGCCTGTGGTCACCAAAGCACGCAAATCAGTTGCTGGGTTTAAGATTCGTGAAGAATGGCCAATCGGCTGTAAAGTAACGCTTCGCGGTGAGCAAATGTACGAATTTTTAGATCGTCTCATTGCTATTGCGATTCCTCGTATTCGTGACTTCCGTGGTTTTTCACCTAAAGCCTTTGATGGTCGTGGCAACTACTCACTGGGCATTAAAGAGCAAATCGTATTCCCAGAAGTAGATTTTGACAAGATCGATCGTATCCGCGGTATGGATGTGACGATTACCACGTCAGCTCAGAATGATGAAGAAGGTCGTGCGTTACTCAAAGCATTCGGCTTCCCATTTAAATAAGGTAAAGACGTTATGGCAAAGAAGAGCATGATCAACCGCGAATTAAAGCGCGAAAAAATGGTTGCTAAATATGCTGAGAAGCGTATTAAGCTAAAAGAAACTATCAATGATATCAACGCATCTGACGAAGAGCGTATGGACGCTATGCTAGAGCTACAAGCTCTACCACGTAATTCATCGCCAGTACGTCTACGTAATCGTTGTGCTATCACTGGTCGTCCTCATGGCTACTTCCGTAAGTTTGGCTTATCACGCAATATGCTGCGTGAACGTGTCATGCAAGGCGATGTGCCTGGTGTTCGTAAAGCAAGCTGGTAAGGAGTAATTACATGAGTATGCAAGATACTGTTGGGGATATGCTAACCCGTATTCGTAACGCACAAATGGCTAATAAAGTGTCCGTAGCTATGCCAAGCTCAAAACTACGTAAGTCTATCGCTGACCTATTGGTTGACGAAGGTTATGTAGCCAGCGCCGTTGTTAGTGAAGAAGCTAATAACAAAGCGACACTAACTATTGAATTGAAATACTTCGAAGGCAAAGCTGTCATCGAGACTATTCAACGCTTTAGCCGTCCTGGCCTGCGCCAGCATCGCGGCAAAGATAACATCCCTACCGTTAAACAAGGTATGGGTGTGGCTATCGTATCAACTAGTCAAGGCATCATGAGTGATCGTGCTGCACGCGCTGCTGGTATTGGTGGCGAAGTTGTAGCATTCGTTGCTTAATTAGCATTTTTGCTTCAAGCAATCAGCTGATCCAGCAAAGTCTGTTTAGACCTTATTAGACTTATAGCTTTAATTGATTCATGAGCCGTAAGTCTAATATAAATTTAAAGCCTAATAATTTTATTGAATTGATAGGTGCTAAGTTAGGTCAACTATGATAAACTAACACGCTTTTTGGCCTGTTAGTTTTTTCGCTATTATCCTAACCGATTATAATTTTAGGTTTTGATAAGAGTTTGCTAACAGAAGTTTTAATTTTTTTAAGGAATATTCCTATGTCTCGTGTGGCTAAAGCCCCAGTGACACTGCCTAGTGGCGTAAGTGTTACTTTGAACGATCGGCAGGTCGAAGTAAAAGGCAAGAACGGTACTTTGTCTTTACACCTGCATGAATTGGTCGAGCTGAAACAGGAAGATGATGCTATCATTCTCTCACCTGCAGTCGATTCAAAAGAAGCCATGATGCATACTGGCACCGTCCGCGCTCTACTTAACAACCATGTTATCGGCGTGACTGAAGGCTTTGAAAGACGCCTGCAACTTATCGGTGTTGGTTATCGTGCACAAGCTGCTGGCGATAAAATAACCTTGAACGTTGGTTATTCACATCCAGTAGAGTATACGTTACCTGAAAGTGTGTCAGCTGAAACCCCAACGCAAACTGAAATTGTTTTGAAATCAAACAATAAGCAGCAGCTAGGTCAAGCAGCGGCTAATATCCGTGGTTTCCGCCCACCAGAGCCTTATAAAGGTAAAGGTATTCGTTATAGTGACGAACATGTGATTCGCAAAGAAGCCAAGAAAAAATAAGGTGAGATGAAATGTTTGATAAAAAAGCAGCTCGTCTGCGTCGAGCTAAAAAAACCCGTGCGCATATCCGTCATTTGGGTGTCAATCGCCTAACGGTTAACCGCACACCAAAACACATTTATGCCCAGATTATCTCTCCTACTGGTGGTGAAGTGATCGCTCAGGCATCTACCTTAGACAGCAGCTTGCGTTCAGGCGCAACTGGTAACGCTGATGCAGCGACGTCTGTAGGCCAATTGATCGCAGAACGCGCAAAAGCCGCTGGCATTACTAAAGTTGCTTTTGACCGTAGTGGTTTTAAATATCATGGTCGAGTAAAAGCTTTAGCTGAAGCTGCTCGCGAAAATGGATTGGAGTTTTAATCATGGCTAGAAACGATAGAAATGATAAAAATGAACAAAGCGATGGTTTAGTAGAACGCCTAGTTACCGTTGATCGCGTTGCAAAAGTAGTCAAGGGTGGTCGTATTTTCTCTTTCACTGCTTTAACAGTAGTCGGCGACGGCAATGGCCGTGTTGGTTTTGGTCGCGGTAAAGCCCGTGAAGTACCAGCCGCCATTCAAAAAGCACTAGAAGCGGCTAAACGCAATATGATTACGGTTGAGCTTAACGAAGCCACTTTATATCATCCAATCAAAGCACGTCATGGTGCGAGCAAAGTCTATATGCAGCCTGCATCTGAAGGTACTGGCGTAATCGCTGGTGGCGCAATGCGTGCGGTATTAGAAGTTGCTGGTGTCAAAGATGTTTTGACTAAATGTTATGGTTCTACCAATACTGCTAACGTGGTTCGCGCTACGTTTAACGGTTTACGTGATATGTCAACTCCAGAAAAGATGGCAGCGAAACGTGGTAAATCTGTAGACGAAATCTTGGGTTAACTTAGACTAGGTGAGTTACGATGAAAAAAATGAAAGTCACTCAATTTAAATCGGGTGCCCATCGCCTCAAGAGCCACAAAGCGAGCTTGAAAGGATTGGGTTTACGCCGCATTAACCATTCTGTGATTGTTGAAGATACTCCTTCAACTCGTGGTATGGTCAATCGCGTTAACTACATGGTAAAAGTGGAGGAAGCGTAATGGGACTTAGATTAAATGAATTATCACCAGGTGTTGGCGCGAAAAAAACTGCCCAACGTCGTGGTCGTGGTATCGGTTCAGGCCTTGGTAAAACAGGCGGCCGTGGTGTAAAAGGTCAAAAGTCACGTTCAGGTTCTAGCATTCGCTCAGGATTTGAGGGCGGACAAATGCCTTTATATCGCCGTCTACCAAAATTTGGCTTTACCAGTAAAATGGCAATGACGACTGCTGAAGTCCGTTTGTCTGAATTGAATAAAGTTGAAGGCGATGTGGTTAGCGTAGCGACTTTAAAAGAAGCTAACATCATTCGTCATGATATGAAGCGTGCGCGTATTATCTTGTCAGGCGACGTCACTAAAGCTTATACCTTCCAAGGTGTAAAAGTGACTAAAGGCGCTAAGCAAGCCATCGAAGCTGCTGGTGGTAGCATCGAGGAGTAGTAACGTGTCAAAACAATCAATGACCTCAAGCGGTATTCCGCTCAATCCTTTTGCTTTTATACGTAAGTATGATGAGCTTTGGACGCGCTTACTGTTTTTAATCGGCGCATTGATTGTTTACCGTTTAGGGTCACACATTCCTGTACCTGGTATTAACCCCGTTAATTTGGCCGATCTGTTCTCGCGTAACGAAAACACTATCCTTAGCATGTTTAACATGTTCTCAGGTGGCGCGCTGGAGCGGATGTCCATTATGGCACTGGGTATCATGCCGTACATCTCAGCGTCAATTATTGTACAGATGATGTCTGCGGTAGTACCGTCGCTTGAAGCCCTCAAAAAAGAGGGCGAAGCGGGTCGGCGTAAGCTAAATAAGTATACCCGTCAAGGGACACTTGCTTTAGCGCTAGTACAGTCGTTAGGAATGTGTGCCGGCCTGATCAGTCAAAATCTGACTTTATCATCCGGTTTAACCTTTTATATTCCTGCGGTGACCTCTTTGGTTGCCGGTGCTATGTTCTTAATGTGGCTGGGTGAGCAGATTACAGAGCGCGGCGTGGGTAATGGTATCTCAATGCTTATTTTTGCTAGCATTGTTGCCGGTACACCGGGAATGATTTCGCAGTCTATCGAACAAGTCAATCAAGGGCAGATGAACTTGATTGTACTCTTTATCTTTGTGGTATTAGGTGTCGCGGTGACGGCGGGTATCGTTTATATCGAACGTGCTCAGCGTCAAGTACCGGTGAACTATGCACAAAAACAGCAGCAAGGTCGCAAGATTTATGCTCAGCAGCAGTCGCATTTGCCGCTGAAATTAAATATGGCAGGGGTTATTCCTGCTATTTTTGCCAGCTCCTTATTGTTGTTTCCAGCAAGTTTAGGACAATGGGTAGGTCAATCGGCTGATCCTACTTTTACCCAAAAGATATTACAAAATATAGCGTTAGTGTTGTCTCCTGGACAGCCGCTGTATCTGGTACTGTTCGGTGCGATGATTATTTTCTTTTGCTATTTTTATACGGCATTAGTCTTTAGTCCACGCGAAGTTGCTGAAAACCTTAAACGTAGTGGTGCGTATATTCCAGGTATTCGCCCAGGACAACAAACTCAGCGTTATCTTGACCATGTATTAAACCGTTTGACCTTTATTGGCGCGATGTACATGACGGTTATTTGTTTGATGCCTATGGTCGTTCAATCCTCATTTGGTGTGCCGTTCCAACTTGGTGGTACGTCGCTACTGATTATGGTGGTTGTGGTAATGGACTTCATCTCGCAAATTCAAGCGCATTTGATGACCCATCAATATCATGATCAGACGTTAATTCAATCACCCACACAATCTTAGAGCTCAAACTTTAAGTCAATTGGGTGGTTATTCAAGGAGCATTCCATGAAAGTTCAAGCCTCAGTAAAAAAGATTTGTGGTAGCTGTAAAATTGTCCGCCGTAAAGGTCGCGTTCATGTGATCTGCACAGCAGAACCGCGCCACAAGCAACGCCAAGGTTAATAGATAATAGCTTATCGATTTTATATCTTGTAGCTAATATCAAATTAATACTTGAAAAAAAGTGGCGGATGCGATATCATCCGCCACTTGCCGTAGTTCATACCGAAAACTTTTATTGCTTTTGCTTTAGATACTCTTTTTATTGGCTATTTATCAATGATAAGTGCTCTTTACATTAAGCAAATATTAGCTAAGTATAAACAGCAACAAATCTGAAAAAGTGCGCTATTTATGATGAATAATGCATATTTTTCTTTAATGGAGAGAAATCAATGGCTCGTATTGCCGGCGTAAACATTCCGGATAATAAGCATGCTGTTATTTCACTAACTTACATCTTTGGTGTAGGTCGTACCACTGCTCAGAAAATCTTAGAAGCAGTTGGCATTGCCCCTACTACTAAAGTTAGCCAGTTAGATGATACGCAGTTAGATGCTATCCGCGCACAAGTAGCAAACTACATGACGGAAGGTGATCTTCGTCGTGAAGTGTCAATGAATATTAAGCGTTTAGTTGATCTTGGTTGTTACCGTGGCATCCGCCATCGTCGTAATCTGCCTGTTCGTGGTCAGAATACTAAGAACAACGCTCGTACGCGTAAGGGTCCAACACGCCCTCTCAAAAGATAATTAACTTAGGAAGCTAAAAGATGGCAAAAGACACTCGTAGTCGCAAAAAGGTGACTCGTCGTTCAGTATCGGAGGGCGTAGCCCATATCCATGCGTCTTTTAATAACACCATTGTTACGATTACCGATCGTCAAGGTAATGCTTTGGCTTGGGCCACTTCAGGTGGACAAGGCTTCCGTGGTTCACGTAAATCTACACCATTTGCTGCTCAGGTTGCAGCTGAAGTCGCTGGTAAAGCGGCCCAAGAATATGGTGTTAAGAATGTCGATGTTTTGGTCAAAGGACCAGGACCGGGTCGTGAGTCTGCGGTAAGAGCACTTGGTGCATTGGGTTATAAAATTAATAGCATCTCTGATGTAACCCCAATCCCACACAATGGTTGCCGTGCGCCCAAAAAGCGCCGCGTCTAATATTAAAGACGAAGCTTTTTATTATAAGAGCTTATAGGAGACATAACAATGGCCCGTTATATTGGACCAAAACTGAAATTATCACGCCGCGAAGGCACTGACTTAGGTCTTAAGTCTGGTGTTAAGCCGTATGATGTAAAAACCAAAAAAGCAGCTCGTCCACCTGGTCAACATGGTGTAAGCCGTAACAAGAGCTCGGAGTATTCTCTACAGCTGCGTGAAAAACAAAAAGTTAAGCGCATCTATGGCGTACTTGAGCGTCAGTTTGCAAACTACTATAAAGAAGCGGCTCGTAAGCGCGGCGCTACTGGTGAGAACCTGCTAGCTATGCTTGAGAGTCGTTTAGATAACGTAGTATACCGCATGGGCTTTGGCTCAACGCGCGCTGAAGCACGTCAGCTAGTAAGCCATCGCACTGTTATGCTTAAAAAAGCGGGTCGTGATGAGTTTGTTCGAGTGAACATTCCATCAATCCAGTTACAAGATGGTGATGTCATCGCTATTCAAGAGAAATCTCGCGAACAGCTACGTATCAAAAACGCTATAGAGCTTGCGTCACAACGTGGTATTCCAGAATGGCTTGAAGTTGATAACAGCAAACTACAGGGCACGTTTAAGCATGCTCCAGATCGTATTGATCTACCTGCTGAAATCAACGAAAGCTTGATCGTTGAGCTATACTCTAAGTAAGTAACGTAGGGCTCAATGTTATGGTTATAACATTGAGCTATTAGCGTTAATTAATCCAGATAAACAAATCGAGGTGACATCATGATGCTAAATGCAACTGAGTTTCTAACGCCGAATGCCATTAACGTGGATACGGTTAATGAGACGATTGCGAAAGTCACGCTCGAACCGTTAGAACGCGGCTTTGGGCATACCCTTGGGAATGCTCTACGTCGTATTTTATTATCTTCATTACCTGGTGCTGCAGTCATTGAAGCTGAGATTGATGGTGTTGACCATGAATACTCTACGCTCGAAGGTTTGCAGGAAGACGTCCTTGACTTGCTTTTGAATCTCAAAGGCTTGGCATTGACGCTTCATGACCAAAATGAAGTATTCTTGACCTTGGATAAACAAGGTCCAGGCACCATTACTGCTGCAGATATTGACTTGCCGCATAATGTAGACATTATTAATCCAGAATTAGTATTGGGTACATTAAGTGAGCGCGGTCATCTAAAAATGCGTTTGCGGGTAGTGATGGGTCGTGGATATGAGCCAGCAAATCAGCGCCGTGAAGATGGTGATACCAAAGCAATTGGCCGCTTAAAGCTTGATGCAAGCTTTAGCCCAGTGCTACGTGTTGCCTATCAGGTTGAGAACGCTCGTGTTGAGCAGCGTACTGACCTTGATCGTCTTATCATTGAGCTTGAAACCAATGGCACTATTGATCCTGAAGAAGCAATTCGTAAAGCAGCTACTATCTTGCAACAACAGATTTCTATCTTTGTTGATCTAGAAGCTGAAGAAGCGCCTGAGCCTGTGAAAGAAAAAGAAGAGGTTGATCCAGTGCTACTGCGCCCTGTGGACGATCTTGAACTAACGGTTCGCTCAGCCAACTGCTTAAAAGCTGAAAACATTTACTATATCGGTGATTTGGTACAGCGTTCAGAGACTGAACTACTAAAAACCCCAAATCTTGGTAAGAAATCATTAACCGAAATCAAAGACGTACTAGCGTCTAAAGATTTAGAGCTTGGTATGCGCCTAGATAACTGGCCACCAGCTGATTTACGGGTTGATGATCGCTTCTCTTATCGCAGCCGTTAAACATTAAGGATATTTGACTATGCGCCATCGTAAGAGTGGAGTCAAGCTGGGTCGTACCGGCAGTCATCGCAAAGCTATGTTCCAGAACATGACTAACTCATTATTTGAGCATGAACTGATCAAAACTACTTTACCTAAAGCAAAAGAATTACGTCGCGTCGCTGAGCCATTAATCACTATGGCTAAAGAAGACAGTGTTGCTAATCGCCGTTTGGCCTTTAGTCGCATGCGTAGCAAAGCTATGGTTGGTAAGTTATTTGGCACTTTAGGCCCACGTTACCAAAATCGTCCAGGCGGCTACTTACGTATCGTTAAGTGCGGTCATCGTGACGGTGATAACGCGCCTATGGCTTATGTAGAGTTAGTTGATCGTGACTAATCTATAACTAGTTTAGATGTTGTATAAAAAAGCTCCAATTTATTGGAGCTTTTTTGTGCCTGAAATATAGCTACAACATCAAATCACTGACATCAGCGGCACCTTGTCTAATAACCTCAGGCTGAGAGCTAGTCATATCGACGATAGTAGTCAGTAACGTAGTCTTAACTCCGGCATTAATAAGCGCGTCTATTTGATTTTCTAATAACTCTTCGATATCAAATGGATCATCCAAAATATCATCGCGATTAGGTAGGATTAATGAGCTGGTTAAGATAGGCTCATCCATCGCCTCAAGTAATGCTTGAGCAATAGGGTTGCTCGGTACGCGAATACCAATAGTTTTCTTTTTAGGGTGAGCTAATTTCTTTGGCACATCTTTGGTAGCGTTCAAAATAAAAGTAATAGGCGCTGGGGTATGAGCCTTAAGTTGTTTAAATTGATGGTTATCGACCGTAGCATAATTGGCAATCTCACTTAAATCTCGACACAGCAAAGTGAATTGATGCTTGTCATCAAGCTCGCGAATTTGCTTAAGTTTCTCAAGCGCATCCTTAGCTCCCAAGCGGCAGCCAAAAGCATAGCTGGTATCTGTTGGATAGATAATGAGCTTATCATTACGTAGCATATCAGCGGCTTGTTCAATAAGCCTCGGTTGCGGATTTTCTGGGTGAATATAAAGGGTTTGCATACTAGCTCCTAGTTTATAGTTATTTTTTTATTATCAGCCTAATTTATTTTGAATAAATCAAGCTTTGATGATTAGTATAAAATCAAAGCGGTTTTGGATAGTAGTAGCGAGACGTTACAAATGGTGGAAAATCGTTAAACGATTAGTTATTGCCAATAAATAGGCGCAAGAGTGCTGTCAATAAATTTTGAGCGTCTCTAGGTAAGCTTTGCGGATTAGCGATATAAGTTTTAGCCTGCTCATAAACATCATAAGCAAAGCTGCTATCGCTAGTATCAAAATCGGCAAACAGGTTATCTTGCGAGACTTGAAAAGGCCTGTTGCAAGCTAGAGTAAATAAGCATTCTAATGCTTGCGGTTTGATCTCTACGCGCTCAAAAGCTCGCTGCTGCGCCTCATTACGCCCATCAGCAGCATACCAGTAGCCAAAGTCGCTAAGCTGCCGACGAGCCTTACCAGCGATACACCAATGGCTGATCTCGTGCAAAGCACTGGCAAAAAAACCGTGCGCAAATTCAATACGGGCAGGGTTGTCGTTATCTGCTGGAAAATACTCAGGCTCATGCTCACCTCTTACCAGCTGTACCTGCTGATCGGCAAATAAGCGATTAAATAATGTTATTAAAGCTTCAGTAGCTTTGTGCTCATCGGCTAATAGTTTAAGATCATTAAAATAGAACACTTTATTACCGCTACTGTCTAAATAAGGCTTATGACTTTTATTTGGCAGTAAATCATTAAGTTCCGCTAATAATTTACTAGCATCATTACTAGTCAGTAACTCAGAAAAGGTAACAGTTGTTTTATTTTTGGTAATAAAATTGGTAGCAATAAGAGAAGTCATAAAAAGTACTAATTATCTAGAAATATTAACGAAGAGGGCATCACTAAAAGGTAATGTTGAAAGAGTAGAGGTATTGCAGCGTTAACTTAGCAGGGCTTATCAATAATGTCTAAAAATAAAGCCACTTAACCGCTATCTTAAGCCAACAAAAACAGTAACATACTAGCGCTAGTGTCAAATGGCGCTTTCGGTTAGTATGGCAGGCAACATTATACCCCATTTTCATCCGCGAGGCCGCTTATGTCATCTTCCCAAACTAACTCAAAAACAACGACTGCTATTGATGATAATCAGGCTAAGTCGTCCACTCGTATGCCTGAGCATATCTCGTTAAACAAGTGGGAGGATACCGGCTTTGAATGGCAAGGTGCCGTTGCTCCTGTAGATTTTGAGCGTCTAAATGCTTTATTAACCACTGAGCATGAGCAAGCTAATCTACACATAAAAACCAAGCTATATCGTCATAATAATGTGCTGCATTTGTCTTTCGAGGTTGATGGCGAGGTATGGCTAACCTGCCAGCGCTGTCTGCAACCGGTAGCAACCGATCTGACTGATGATTATGATATTGCGTTGTTAGAAGAGGAGAGTCAGGCAAGCTTAGTCGATGAAGAACAGGACTATCTGTTATTAGAGGAAGTCGTTGATAATCAAACGCCTGAACGCTTATTGCCTTTCAAAAAGCTAATCGAGGACGAGCTGCTACTAAAAGTGCCAATGGCGCCTAAACATGATGATTGTGAGATGAGTGTTGAGCAGTTTGGCGAGATACCCGAAGAGGAAGAGGGTGAAAACCCTTTTGCCGCTTTATCCGCATTAAAGGGTAAGCTGTAGTTTTTTAAATCCCTTTTTTGTCAACTCTACACAGAAGAGTTTGCAGCAGGGCTTTATTAATGCGTAAAAGATGCGTATAATGTCCCGTTTATTGCACTCTGGCAACAAGCTGCTTGTGAATAAAATTGATTAAATAAAATATTTGTAGAGTTTAGATTTAGTCAGCGGGTTCATACCAGTAGCAAACTCATTAATTTAGTACTGTATTAGCTTATAGTGATTTAGATTTTATAAGTCATAAGGTAAGTCAGTATCGATTAAAGCTGAATTTTAAGCTTACCCCTTTTTAAGTATAGGAGCTATATCATGGCTGTTCAAAAAAGTCGTAAAAGCCGTTCTCGTCGTGACATGCGCCGCTCACACCATCGTATGGAAGTGGCTGAATTGAGCGTTGATGCTACTACCGGTGAGAAGCATCGTCGTCACCACATGACTAAAGACGGTTTTTATCGTGGTCGTCAGTTATTCAAAGTTAGTCAAGACGCTTAATTTATTAGTCAAATAGTAAAGGTCTCAATCTAAAATAATCGCTGTCTGTTCTAATAGGCAGCTTTTATATTGCTGACTATTTACTATCGATCATTATGAATTATGCTGATAAAAGCCAAGTTATCTTGCTATTATAAATTTAATAGTTCGATGGCTTGGCTTTTTGTCGTTTATTATTTGACTGTCTATCTGAGTTTATGCTCAAGTCTCAACTTAAGTCGCTATGATAATCGCTTAGAGCAGTGTATAGTTTGCTAATGCTAGATAGCTGTCAGTCTTACTCTTTTGTCATTTTTATCATGGGTTGATGAGATTGGCTTGCAACACTAGCATTTGCTATTATTTTTGTTATTACCCTATTTTGCGACGATAATTGGTTCAAACAAAGAGCGCTTTTAATCATTAAGGAATATTGGCTATGGCATCAACGCCTGATACGATAACAACAAAGCCCCGTATTGCAATTGTCTTTCCTGGGCAAGGTGCGCAAGCAGTAGGTATGACCGCAGAGCTTGCTGAGATTTATCCGCAAATTCATGAGACTTTTAATGAGGCAAGTGAGGCCCTTGGAGAGGACTTATGGGCGATCTGTCAAGATGAAGAGCGCTTAAATCAGACCAAGTATACTCAGCCTGCTTTGCTAGCTGCTAGCATTGCTATTTGGCGAGTACTAAAAGACAAGCTAGCTCAAAAAAATATTACTCCTTGCTATATGGCAGGACATTCTTTGGGGGAGTATAGTGCGCTGTGTGCCTCTGGGGTGATAAGTTTCGCTGAGGCCATACAGCTAGTGCATAAGCGCGGCCAGTTAATGCAAGAGGCCGTTGCAGGCATTGAGACCGCTATGGCTGCCGTATTGGGGCTTGAGGACAATCGCGTTGAGACTTTATGTGAGCAAGCGACAGAGCACGTTGATGGCGCTATCGTTAATGCGGCAAATTTTAATAGCCCAGGACAAGTGGTTATCTCTGGCAACGCGATAGGGGTAGCGGCGGTTATTGATAAAGTACAAAACACTGGCAAAAAAGCCATTCCTCTAAAGGTTAGCGTCCCTTCGCATTGTGCCTTGATGGAGCCTGCTAGCCAAGCTTTAGCCGAAGCTTTGGCGGCTATTCAGTTTGACCAAGCGACTATTCCGGTTATTCAAAACCGTCACGCTCATGTTGAGACTAGCGCCCAAGGTATCAAGCAAGCCTTGACCGAGCAGCTTAGTGAAGCGGTACTGTGGTCAAAAACTATGCAAGAATTGGCAGATAAACAAATTAATATTTTAATCGAATGTGGCAGCGGTAATGTGCTTAGTAATTTGGCAAAACGTCAGGCTCAGCCTATTACTAGTTATCCTACTGATAAGCCAGCTCGTCTTGATAAGTTAATGGAGATATTATCATGAGTCGTACAATCACCTTAGTAACAGGGGCTAGCCGAGGGATCGGTAAAGCGGTCGCCAAACGTTTTGCCAAAGAAGGCCATTTTGTCATTGGTACGGCAACGACTGAAAAAGGCGCGGCTTTAATCGATGATTATTTGCATGATTCTGGTGGTATAGGCCGGGTATTGGATGTCTGCGACCCAGCACAAATTGACAAGCTATTTGAAGAGATCGAAAGCGTTTATGGTGCCGTGCAAGTACTGGTCAACAATGCTGGTATCACTAAAGACGGCTTATTGATGCGCATGAAAGATGAAGATTGGGAAAGTGTGATCGACACCAACTTAACCTCTGTCTACCGCATGAGTAAGCGCGCTGTTCGCGGTATGATGAAAGCTCGCCGTGGTCGTATTATCAATATCAGCTCAGTGGTGGCGCAGATGGGTAATGCTGGCCAGTCCAACTATGCTGCTACTAAAGCTGGTTTGGAAGGTTTTAGTCGTACTTTAGCGCGTGAGATTGGCTCACGGCAAGTGACTATCAACTGTGTCGCGCCTGGTCTTATTGAAACGGATATGACCGATGAGCTTGATGAGCGCTTGCTCAATTCTATGCTAGATGCGGTGCCTATTGGCCGTCTAGGTCAGCCAGAAGATATCGCTGCAGCGGTGCTGTTTTTGGCAGGTGATGAGGCCAGTTACATAACCGGCGCCGTTCTGCCCGTTAATGGTGGTATGTACATGTAATTCGCTACAACGCATACAAAAACAGTCATAAAACTTAAATATTAAATGTTACATTAGTCCTATAATAATTTGTGTGAACGAGTGTAAACTCTAATAAATGCTGTTATAATGACGGACACTTTTAGACCAAAGCCCAATACTATAGTGAATTGATTATAGTAAATTGTTGTCAAATACCAAAAAGCTTGGCATGATGATGGTGTTTTTCTGCGAATTTATTCATAATCTTAAAGCCAATAGACAACTGGTCAACAATTCTCAAATCGATAGATAAAAAGGAGTATTTTTAATGAGTAATGATACTGAGCTAAAGATAAAATCTGCAGTAGCAGAGCAATTAGGTATGAACGTTGAAGACGTAAAAAACGAAGCTTCTTTTATGGAAGATTTGGGCGCTGATTCTTTAGATCTAGTTGAGTTAGTCATGTCGTTCGAAAGTGATTTTGGTATCACTATTCCTGATGAAGACTCAGCTGAATTGACTACCGTACAAAAAGCAATTGATTACGTACAAGCACAGCTATAATTATTAACAGGTATTATAAGTTGCTATTTAAATTGCTATTAGCATAACTAGCAAAAACTAATACCCGTTATTGATTTTACCGCTTATCTGTATAGATAAGCGGTTTTTTTGTCCTTATCAGTTTAACTTAGCAAAAGTTATTAGGTATTAAAGCAGATTTTTTAGCTTAACATTACTCAACATACCGCTACTATGCAAAGTCGTTGCCTTTGTTATAATCATAAAGTCCAAGACACTTACTGACTGTCGTTTGTTATAACTGAGAGCTTTCATAAGTAACAAACGATTAGAGTCAGTAGAAAAAATAAATAATTAATAAAATATCTGAAGGAGTAGTTAAATGGGAATATTCAGCTTTGCAAAAGATATCGGTGATAAGATTTTTAATCGTGATGATGATAAACATGAGGCCAAAGTCGAGACCAAAGCCGATGCCAACACCCCTGTAAAAGATAGCGAGCCATCAGCACAATCGGTAGCTAATATTTTGCTTCGTCGTATCCAGCAGCAAAATCTGCAAATTAGTAATCTAAAAGTTAAGTATAACGGCTCAACAGATACTGCTGAGATTAGTGGTAATGCCAAGACGCAAGCGGATCGCGAAAAAGCGATTATTGCTATAGGTAACGTCCAAAACGTAGCCAAGGTCATTGATAATATCGATATCGAAGAAGATGCACCAGAATCAACTATGTATACGGTCAAATCTGGTGATAGCTTATCAAAAATCGCTAAGGACGTTTATGGTTCGGCTAATGACTATATGAAAATATTTGAAGCTAATAAGCCGATGTTATCTGATCCTGACAAAATCTACCCAGGTCAAGTACTGCGTATTCCTAAGCCATAGATTCTATAAGAGCTAATTATTAAATTGGCTCATAGTAATCATTTTAAAGACGTCTCTTATGCATTAAGAGGCGTTTTTTATTGCCTTTATTTTGAATTAGAGTGATCACCAGCGGCTAGTTTGCTAGCTTGCTCTTCTATAGCCCAGTGAATATGCTCATCTAACATCTCATTATGCACCGTCAGCTTAGATTTAAGTTGTTGAACGGTCTCTTGACTGGCATTGGCATTGCCTAAGCCGATAGCGATATTGCGCAAAAAATTGACATAGCCGGTGCGCCGTAGCGGACTACCTTCGGTATATTTTAAGAAATCCGTCTCCCTCCACTGCCATAATTCTAGTAAGCTACTACTATCAAGCTGGTGGCGAGGCTCAAAATCCTTAACGCTGGTTATTTTGGCATAACGATTCCATGGACAAATCAGCTGGCAGTCATCACAGCCAAACACGCGGTTGCCAATAGCTCGCCGATATTTAGTATCGATAACGCCGTCATGTTCGATAGTCAAATAAGAGATACAAGCGGCCGCATTGAGCTGATGGGGCGCGACAATCGCTTGAGTCGGGCAGATGTCAATACAGGCGGTGCAGCTACCACAATGAGGGCTAACAGGCTTGTCATCAGGAAGCTCAAGACTGATAAATAACTCGCCTAAGACGAAGAATGAGCCGGCTTGTTTATTGAGTAATAAAGTATGCTTACCCGTCCAGCCAAGGCCCGCTGCATCAGCGATAGGCCGCTCAAAAATAGGCGCTGAGTCACTAAAGGGGCGAAAGACAAAATCGCAGTTAGCGCCGATATCCGCACCAATAGTTAAGGATTGCCATTCCGGTAGCATCGCTTCTATCTTTAACGCCAGTTGCTTTAGGCGGCTACG
Organism: Psychrobacter sp. AH5; assembly: GCF_040371085.1. Taxonomy (NCBI): domain Bacteria; kingdom Pseudomonadati; phylum Pseudomonadota; class Gammaproteobacteria; order Moraxellales; family Moraxellaceae; genus Psychrobacter; species Psychrobacter sp. AH5. The sequence continues at coordinate 2,037,325 of NZ_JAMBMT010000001.1, read as the reverse complement.
CATCGTTTTATGATAATCACGACCACGTGCATAGCGCGCGATGATGCCGTGATTCGGTCGATCATTGTCTTCAATAGTGCGCGGTTTAGGAGTCTCAGTCAGATAATCCATCCGTACACTAATAATGGTCTTTGCGCCTATGACTAACTGCTCAGGATGGGCACGCAAGTGATGATTATTATGCATAAACTGCAACTGCCCCTCATAACCTTTGGCAAGCCACAGCTCAAGTTGCTTAAGTTGCTGTTTAAATAAAGGATGCTGCACCGATATAAAACCACAGTCGGTAAAGCCTAACGCTTGCGCTTGCGTCTTAATCCAGCGCTTTATATCTTCAGCGCTATTAACAACGATTTTTTCAGTGCTAGTAATCTCAGTGCTAGCAATAAGGTGTGTAGATGATTTCATAAAGGAAAATACAGAGCTAAATGGGCGAATGGTATTATGTCATGATAAGCGAGTCTAACTCAAAAAAGATAGCAAGATTATGATGATATCGACATAGAAGATGAAGCTGATATTTGCTAGGCTTATGCTAATCTTTTTATAAAAACCGATAATAACTGATAATAACTAAGGACTTTTTATGTCTACTAAAGCTATATCTGGCAAAAACCTATCAACTTCAAATCCTTCAGTGATACGCATTGCTTTGTATAATAGCCAACAAGTTTATGCAATGGAGCAAGACTGGTTTGCTCAAGGTTATGACAGTTTTGCCTTGATGCAACAAGCCGCTTGGCAAATGACCCAGCGTATTATTGAGCTTGAGAGTACTAAAAATAGTGGCTTAGATAGCGAATTAGTTAGCAATGACCACTATCATCATTGTATAAAAGCTCAGTCATTAAGGACTGGTAAACGAGCAATACTCTGGGTTGGGCAGGGTAATAACGGTGGTGACGGCTGGCTAATAGCACTGTATCTACAGCAAGCAGGCTGGCAGGTAAAAGTGATTACCGTTGGCATAGAGGATATTGAGGAAGTAAATGACAATAACAAAGCAGAGGATAATAGCGAAATAGCAGCAACAGCGCAGATTGATGACGCTATTAAAGCACGACATATGGCTTTGGCGGCGGATTGTCCTTATGTGCGTTTTGAGGACAATGAGATTAGCGCTGATAGTTTGCTTAATGCTGATGTTTATATTGATGCCATATTTGGGATAGGTTTAGATCGGGCTCCAGAAGGCGCTTATAAACAGGCTATCACTACCTTTAATCAAATGGCTAAACAAGCAGACGCCTTAGTCGCTGCGGTAGATATTCCAAGTGGCTTGGTCGCAGCTACCGGGCAAGTCTTTGAGGGTTTGGCTATAAAAGCAGATGTGAGCTTATGCCTTGTCGCTCGTAAGCTTGGTTTACATACCAAAGATGGCATGGATTATGCTGGCACAGTAATTGATCTACCGTTGATACCTATAAAACCAACTTTGCCTAGCGCAACTTTGCTGAGTACCGCTTATGCGCTAGCCCCGCGTCAGCAAAACAGCTATAAAGGCAGCTATGGTCACGTGTTAGTAATAGGCGGCAACCGTATAGATGGCTCACAAGGTATGGGAGGGGCCGCTATTCTCTCAGCATCTAGTGCTATGGCGACGGGTGCTGGCAAGATAACAGTCGCCTGTCACGATGCTTTTCATGGAGCGCTATTAACCTCTTTGCCTGACGCTATGACTGTTGATCTGCACGATGTCGATGGCGTCAAATCCTTGATCAAGGAAGCAAGCGTCATCGCTATTGGCATGGGATTAGGTCGCGATGATAAAGCTAAGGACTTATTTATTAATTATATCCAAGCCATCATAAGCGCAGAGAAAGCTGTAGTTATTGACGCTGATGGTCTCTATCATCTAGCAACGCTGCAAAGAGAAAATTATCCGCTAATCAAAGAGCTAAAAGCCCATAGTAAAAAGCAAAAAGTGTATTTGACTCCGCACAGCGGCGAGGCGGCAAGACTCTTGGATACGGATATTACAAAGATAGAGGCAGATCGTATAAGCTCAATCAAACAATGCGCTGATAGCTATGGTGGTGATTGGGTCTTAAAAGGTGCTGGATCCTTGATATTAGAACAAGGCTTAGGGCAACAAGGTCTTGAGTCGGCAATTTATATCTGCGCCGTGGGTAATCCAGGAATGGCGACTGCCGGTATGGGTGACGTGCTCTCAGGAGTCTGTGCCGGACTGATAGCGCAGCAAGATCTACTTGATAAGCAGCGAAGTCTGGCTCAAGCAGCTCTCATTCATGGTTTGGCTGGGGATGTACTACTAGATCAATTGAGAGGTCCGACCTCAAATATAAGCAGATCCGCTTTAATGGTAGGGCAGCGCGGCATGCAAGCACAAGATATGCCAGCTGCCGTTCGTCATGTGATGGAGCTGTTAACTCAGTAAGAGGCTAGTAAGTTTTAAAATCTTTGAAGCTAATAACTCATTTTGAATCTAATAACTAATAGTGCTATTAATTACAATATTGATTAATAGCTTGCTGTACTTGCTCGCGTTTGAGCTCAATCTCGCGACTGTCTAAATATTGGCGTTTACCGTTAGCGTCCATCTCATAAATGCGGCCACCTACGTTGAGATTCGTCAAATTATTGCGTAGTGACTGGCAACGCTGGGCATTGGCATTGGCTTCTTGCTCCTTAATACGTGCCTCTAACTGCTCGATGCGCTGCGCTTCAGCATCTTTTGGAGCCGTGTTTGTATTATCACTGGTTCTACCAGCCATTTGGCCAGGATCTGCTTGCCGCCCATCGCTACGAAATTCAATCATCTCGACATTTTTGCCATTTTGCGGTGCATGTTGACTGTACTTAACCTCGCCATATGCTCCAACAGACTTATAGACCTGAATAGCATGACTTGAATTGATAGATGCTAATAAAACAGCTGTAGTCAGCAAACCTAAAAAAAGTTTAGATAAGGTCGTTTTTAAAGGGGCATAAAGCATTCACAGCGTCCTTTTACTTATAAAAAGTGAGGTTTTGTTTAGTGACGTTTCTATATGGTTATATCAATCTATAAAAAGTAACCAGCTATAAGAGGTAATAGTTAACTACAAACATGAGACTACGAGCATATTATACATAATAATAAAAACTTAGCTCAATTTTAGCAAAAAACATTCGCCATGATTTAGGTAAAGTTTTTTATTTAACACCCTGTTTTAAAGCCATAAAATCATATATTAGCTTATAACTCTATTTCAGCCTTACAAAACTTATAGTTAGGTTTGGGCTTCATAAGTTTTTCTTGACAATAGCGGTTAAAACGGTGACTATAATGACAGTTGGTTGGTCAGTGAGCGGCATCTATGATATTGCCGTAGCACTTGAAAATAAGGTCTGCAAACGACTTATCAGTGGTTTTGTCAGCTTTATTTTCTTTGTGACAATAGTGCAGCAAGGATAGCAGTCATCAATAGGCTTGTTGTCGCTTGTGCTATTTGTCTCCGGACTTATCGGTCTACAATGACTAAGAAAAACTTATTATTTAATTATTTATACACCTGTAACTTATAATCCGATTTATTAGCTATTAATAGTGGCTTGTTTATTATATAAATCGATTTGAGTAAACGTTATAAAGGTTTTATAGCTCATAACAGTAAGTACGCTAATTGAAAGTAAAGCACAATTTAATCATTGTCTTTAGGAGCACGTTTTTATAGTGTTTGCTTTTAGCTGCTCATATTATCAGTTGTTACTTTTTATCATGTTATAGGTTTAAGCCCATAATAAGCTTCCTTTATAGGTGCGTCCGCATCTAGTCATTATATCGATAATATCCCATCACAAAACTGACCCTAAAAATAGCTGTGTTCGAGTAGCAATGGGCTTTGTATGTTATAAAGCTAAGCTATTTTTGCATAGTGGGTAGATACTCTTCTATGGACAATGATGAGCACTATTTTTGAGTAGTATAGGCAGCTTAATTCATAATTAGGCACTGATAACTACTTATAAAAGCTGCGACTCTGCGCTGTAAATAAAGGTGATGATAGTGACGCAAACTACGCAAAGTCCGAATATGACCGGACATACGCAAACGGCTAATGCCGCCAAACATTTCGAAGAAAAGCAGCAACAGCTTGCTGAAGGTAATCACGAGCCTGTGATGCTATCAGGCGCTGAGATGCTGATTCAAGCGCTGACTGACGAAGGCGTCAAGTATATCTTCGGTTATCCCGGTGGAGCAGTTTTGCATATTTATGATGCGCTGTTTCAACAAGAAACTATTGAGCACATTTTGGTGCGTCATGAGCAGGCGGCAGGCCATATGGCGGATGCTTACTCACGAGTGACGGGTAATACGGGTGTGGTACTCGCCACTTCAGGCCCTGGCGCGACCAATACCGTGACCGCTATCGCGACGGCCTTTATGGACTCAGTGCCGATGGTTATCATCTCAGGTCAGGTACCTAGTAGCCTTATCGGTGAAGATGCCTTCCAAGAGACCGATATGGTAGGTGTCTCTCGTCCTATCGTTAAGCATAGCTTCCAAGTGCGCCATGCTAGCGAAATTCCGATGATTGTCAAAAAAGCTTTTCATATCGCCAGCTCCGGTCGTCCAGGCCCTGTGGTTATCGATGTGCCAAAAGATATGACTGCGCCTAGCGAAAAGTATGCTTATGAGTATCCAGCGGAAGTCGTCATGCGCTCTTATCAGCCATCCATGAAAGGTCACGGCGGTCAGATCAAAAAAGCGGTTGAGACTTTACTAGCGGCCAAGCGTCCAGTAGTGTACTCAGGTGGCGGTGTCATTTGGAGTAATGCGCACACGGAGCTTCGCGATTTGGCGCATCGTTTGAATTTGCCCGTGACTAATACCTTAATGGGTCTTGGTGCTTTTGATGGTACTGATGAGCAGTTCTTAGGTATGCTAGGTATGCATGGCACTTATGAGGCCAACATGAGCATGCACCACGCTGATGTTATCTTGGCAGTGGGCGCGCGTTTTGATGATCGCGTCACTAATAATGTGAAAAAATTCTGTCCAAACGCGACAATTATTCATATTGATATTGATCCGGCTTCGATCTCAAAGACTATTTTTGCCCATATTCCTATTGTAGGCGATGTCAAATCTGTACTCACGGACATGCTTGATATCATCGGAGACGATAAAGAACTTGATCAGCCAGCATTAACCGATTGGTGGTCGCAGATTAATGAATGGCGTAAGCGTCATGGCCTTCGTTATGATACTAGCACTGAGCACGGTATCAAGCCGCAAAGTGTAGTGCAAGCGCTAGACAAAGTGACGAATAGCAATGCCATTATCACCAGTGACGTCGGTCAGCATCAGATGTTTGCCGCTTTGTATTACACTTATAGAGAGCCGCGTCAATGGCTCAACTCAGGTGGTCTAGGTACGATGGGTGTGGGCCTGCCTTATGCGATGGCCGCTAAATTGGCTTGTCCGGAGCGTGATGTCGTTTGTATCACTGGTGAGGGCTCTATTCAGATGAATATTCAAGAGCTATCGACTTGCTTGCAATATAACCTACCGGTCAAAATCTTAAATATTAACAATGCTCAGCTTGGTATGGTTAAGCAGTGGCAAGACATGCTCTATGAGGGCCGTCATGCTCAGTCTTATATGAATTCTTTACCCGATTTTGTCAAATTGGTCGAGAGCTACGGTCATGTTGGGATAAAGATCACTGACCCTGAAACCATGGAAGCACAAATAGCTGAAGCCATGGCTATGACAGATAAGCTAGTATTTATTGATGTCTATGTTGATCGTAATGAGCACGTCTACCCTATGCAAATAGCAGGACAGACGATGCGTGATATGTGGCTAACCAAAGGAGAGCGTACCTAATGCAACAACCCCATTTGATCTCGGTATTAATGGAAAACGAAGCAGGATCGTTGTCGCGATTGGTCGGTTTATTCTCGCAGCGTGGCTATAATATCGAGACCTTGAACGTCGCTCCAACGGATGATCCAACTATCTCACGTTTGACGCTAACGACGATTACCTCTCCTGAAAAAATAGAGCAGATCACCAAGCAGTTGCATAAGCTTATCGAAGTGGTTAAAGTGCTTAATCTGTCGGATACGGTTCACGTAGAGCGCGAGCTGATGCTGATTAAAGTACGAGCTACAGGAAGTACTCGCGAAGAGATTAAACGTAGCGCTGATATTTTCCGTGCACAAATCGTTGATGTTAATGCCAATTTATATACTATTCAGATCGTAGGTGACAAAGCCAAGCTCGATGGCTTTATCGATACTATTGGTCGTGAGAGGGTATTAGAAGTGGTACGCTCTGGGGTCATCGGTATCGCTCGCGGTGAAAAAACGCTAAGCGTCTGATAAACGGTACAACTATTATTTATTTAAAACTGTAAACTCAAGCTCTAAACTTATTTTTATTATTACTATGAAGCTTATAGCAGACAGTCGTTAGACAGACTGTTGCTGCTATAAGCGTTTACTAGCCATGGCTTCCCATGATTGAGGAAAAGGACTCTATATATGAACGTTTTTTATGATAAAGACTGTGATCTCTCTATTATCCAAGGCAAAAAAGTAGCCATTATTGGTTACGGCTCACAAGGCCATGCTCATGCTCTAAACTTACAAGACTCTGGCGTAGACGTCACGGTAGGTCTTCGCGCCAATTCTGGCTCATGGAAAAAAGCGGAAAACGCTGGCTTGAAAGTAGCTGAAGTTGCTGATGCAGTAAAAGCGGCTGACGTGGTTATGATTTTGACTCCTGATGAGTTCCAAAAAGAGCTTTATAATAATGAGATCGAGCCAAATATCAAAGAAGGGGCAACGCTTGCCTTCGCTCATGGTTTTGCTATTCATTATAACCAAGTAGAGCCGCGTCAAGATCTTGACGTTATCATGGTTGCGCCAAAAGCGCCGGGTCATACCGTACGTAACGAATTCACCAAAGGCGGCGGTATCCCTGATCTTATCGCCGTTTATCAAGACGCTTCAGGTACAGCCAAGCAATTAGCCTTGTCTTATGCGGCAGGCGTTGGTGGTGGTCGTTCAGGTATCATTGAGACGACTTTTAAAGATGAGACGGAAACCGATCTATTTGGCGAGCAAGCAGTCCTTTGTGGCGGCGCGGTAGAGCTAGTAAAAATGGGCTTTGAGACGCTTACCGAAGCTGGTTATGCGCCAGAGATGGCTTATTTTGAGTGCTTACATGAGCTCAAGCTTATCGTTGATTTGATGTATGAGGGCGGCATCGCTGATATGAACTACTCTATCAGTAACAACGCTGAGTACGGCGAATATGTGACGGGTACTGAGGTCATCAATGAGCAATCACGCGAAGCGATGCGTAACGCGCTAAAACGCATCCAGTCTGGCGAATACGCCAAGATGTTCATCTCTGAGGGCGCCACCAACTATCCTTCAATGACTGCTCGTCGCCGTAATAACGCTGAGCATCAAATTGAGATTACTGGCGCCAAATTGCGCGGTATGATGCCTTGGATCGGTGGTAATAAAATTATCGATAAAGACAAAAACTAAGCCATAAAAGCTAAAATATAAGCGCTATTTATAGTCCTAGTTTTAAGCGTAAATTTTTATATCAATAGTAGCCCGTGTTATCACTTTGATAGCATGGGTTTTTTATTAAGTCCTATCCGTTATAAGCATAGTAAGGTTTCTATAACCCTTATAACTTACTTGAAAACCGCTGCTGGTTCCCTCATAAAGATAGTTGCCCCAATTCTTTGACTGTTTTAGGTGTATAAATCAAGCGGCTCATAATCTAAGCTTACTTGTAAAATAACTCAAAACTAAATTTTTCTTCAAAACTATAGGTTGTGTTGTGCAAATACCAAATCTAGACTGGCTAACGCCGCAGTTCATATATATCACTCTTAGCGCCGTAGTAGCTATTCTTATTTGGATAGAGTGTTCAATGCTCAAGCGCAGTGAAGGTAAGCTGCCCAAATCAGCACTTTTTAAGTTTAGCTCTTTTGCCGATACCGCTTGGTTTTTTGTCTCAACGATCGTGCTTTATGCTATAGATTTAGCGCCACTAGCGGTAGCAGTGCCAGCCGCTTATGGTATCTACACCGTTTTTGGCTGGATATATGGCACGCGTTTACTCAAGCGTAAAGGCATTCCAGACTCGCCCGCTGATTTGGTGGTACCTGTCAAATACATCGCTTATAGCCAATCTTTTGCTATGATATTTTTTGCTTTATGTCTGTTGGTATTGGCATCGCCTTGGTTACCAATTGCTAGCTAAAAGGGTCTGAGTTATAGTAGTTTTTATTTGAGGCTTTATTTTAATAGATTTTTTTGGAATAAAAATATCATAATAGTGATATATTTCATGGACATAGGATAAGATAGTTAGCGAGCAATATTTTACAAATATAGCTAATTTATCCTGCCATTAGCTCTAAAAGCTGCTATAATCAAGGAGTATTCATGAATGGTAAGACCATTAACGGCAAATTATCATTAAGATATATTACTATTATTGGTTAGGCAATCGCCAATAAATTCATTGAATATTTATCAATTAATCGGTGTTGACAGTCGTCTCACCAATAGTCAAAGAGTTAGGAAAATTTATGTCTGATAAAGTTGAAGGCACTGTAAAGTGGTTTAATGAAGCTAAAGGTTTTGGTTTCATTGCACAAGATAACGGCGGACAAGACGTATTCGCTCATTACAGCGCTATCCAAGGTAGCGGTTTCAAAACGCTAGCTGAAGGCCAAAAAGTATCTTTCATCTTAGGTGAAGGTCAAAAAGGTCCACAAGCTGAGCAAATCGAAGCCCTTTAATCTTAATTACAGTTAAGCTTGATTGAATAATCAGTCACTCTTACTGTTCAAAGATTTTATTGCTACAAAGCTTACTGTGTTGTTATAACAACAAAAATATTGTTTAGACTGTATCCCAAAAGCAACCTCTGATAAGGTTGCTTTTTTTTGTTTAAATTTAAGCGGAGTTTATCAATTTATAAGCCAAATTCTTTTTGGAGTTAAAGGCATCACTTACCAATGTTCAACAGCTTCTAATACATAGTAAAAAGAAAATAACAGGCAGAGGTGGTTTGATATCTTACAATACCTATTATTTATACTATACATCTTTAATACTACTAGGAAAATAATATGGACTGGCAAGCTTGGTTTTTGATTGATTGGCAACAAGTTGTTGGTATAGCTCTATCAGTGCTTGGGTTTTACTTTTGTCTTATCCTATTTACCCGTCTCAATGGTTTGCGTAGTTTCTCAAAATTATCAAGTTATGATCTGGCTATGACGGTGGGTATCGGTAGTATTTTGGCCTCTACGGTATTGTCAAAATCAACTTCGCTAATGCAGGGCGTGTTTGCTATAGCTATGTTATTTACCTTGCAAGGATTGTTATCTATCGTTAGACGAAAATTCAAACCTGTTAAAACGCTTATTGATAATCAGCCTGTTATTTTGATGGCAAATGGAGAGTATCTTTTTGATAACTTAAAAGAGGCGAAGTTAAGTGAGAATGATATCAAGCAGATATTACGCAAAAACGGAGTCAAATCTAAGTCTGAGGTCTTTGCAGTCATTATGGAGACCACCGCTGACATAAGTGTCATAAAAACTAGCGATACTAGTCCTGATTGGTCATTGTTTGATGATATTCGCGATAATAAAATCCTGGTAACCGCCTATGATAACGGTATTAAGCAAAAAAATAGAGTTGAGGTGTTTTCGAAACAATAACAAAAAGTTAAGCAATTTGCGAGTCACTAATGCTATAAAGGGTAATAATAGCAAGGCTTCAAAAAGACTAGCAAGCCAAGTATACTTTTAATTATGGTATTTATTCAAATACTTATAAATTTATGACCCATTATTCACGGCGTCATCTTGACCTACAGGCCTTGCTCACGCAAGATAGTCAGGTCTTATAGTTAGCTTAATGAACAAGTACAATAAACCAGCTTAACCAATAAATAGAGTTAGTCTGATTTATAATAGTGAATCTTCATTTTAAAAGTAAACTCTCTAATAACCATAAATAAATGGTTTTAATCCATAATATCTAAAAAAAGAGGAACGTATGAAAGCATTAGTCGCGGTCAAGCGTGTCATTGATTATAACGTAAAAGTTCGTGTCAAAGCCGATCACTCTGGGGTAGATTTGTCGAACACCAAGATGTCTATCAACCCATTTGACGAGATCGCTGTTGAAGAAGCAGTACGTCTTAAAGAAGCGGGCGTCATTGATGAGATCATTGTCGCTTCTATTGGCCCAAAAGAGTCACAAGAGCAAATCCGTGCCGCTCTAGCTTTAGGAGCTGACCGCGGGGTATTGGTACAGACTGACGAGAAGCCATATCCTTTGCAAGTGGCTAAAATCCTAAAAAGCATTGCTGAGTCGGAGTCTACCGATATTATCTTACTAGGTAAGCAAGCTATCGACGATGATAATAACCAAACCGGTCAGATGTTAGCGGCGCTAATGGGTATCGGTCAGGGTACTTTTGCCTCAGAAGTAAAAGTCGAAGGTGATAAAGTTAACGTCACTCGTGAGATTGATGGTGGTCTACAGACGGTTGCATTGACGTTACCAGCAGTTATCACTACTGACCTGCGTTTGAATGAGCCACGTTACGCTAAGCTGCCTAACATCATGAAAGCGAAGAAAAAGCCGCTTGATGAAAAAACCCCAGCCGATTTTGGTGTGGATATGACCTCTAAGCAGCAAATTACTAAGGTTGAACCACCTGCTGAGCGCAAAGCTGGTATTACAGTGAAGTCAGTGGATGAGTTGGTTGATAAGCTCAAAAATGAAGCTAAAGTAATCTAATATTTTAAGGATTTAGTGCTATCAAAAAATAGTATTAATAGATTGATAGCGATGACCTTTTATATTTACAAAACAATGATTACGCGAACTTATAAAGGATAAAAACAATGGCCATTTTGGTATATGCAGAACATGACAATGCCAGTCTAAAAAAGGCAACTCTAAATACTATCGCTGCTGCGAAAAAGATGGGCGATGACATTCATGTATTAGTCGCTGGTAGTGGCGCGCAAGCCGCAGCCGATGAAGCGGCAAAAGCGGAAGGCGTGAGCAAAGTATTGTTAGCAGACAACGCCGCTTATGAGCATCAATTAGCCGCAAACATTGCTTTATTAGTGGCTGATGTGGCAGGCGATTATAGTCATATCGTCGCTCCTGCTACTACTACTGGTAAAAACTTCATGCCGCGCGTAGCAGCTTTGCTTGATGTAAGCATGCTATCAGAGATCTCAGCGGTTATAGATGCACAAACCTTTGAGCGTCCTATCTATGCAGGTAACGCTACTGCTACCGTTAAGACCTCGGAGGACAAAGTAGTAGTCACAGTCCGTACCACTGCTTTTGATCCAGTCGCTAGCGAAGGGGGTTCAGCGACCGTTGAAACTATCGATAACGTACAAGATGCAGGCAAATCAAGCTTTGTCAATGAAGAGATGGCGAGCTCTGATCGTCCAGAGCTTACCTCAGCTGGTATCGTCGTTTCTGGTGGCCGTGCGTTAGCTAATGGCGAGAACTTCACTAAGTATATCGAACCACTAGCTGATAAGTTAGGGGCTGCTATTGGTGCATCGCGAGCAGCAGTTGATGCCGGTTATGTGCCTAATGATATGCAGGTCGGTCAAACGGGTAAAATCGTTGCGCCGCAGCTTTATATTGCTGCTGGTATCTCAGGCGCTATTCAGCATTTAGCGGGTATGAAGGACTCTAAAGTTATCGTAGCTATCAATAATGATCCAGAAGCTCCGATAGCTAGTGTTGCTGATTATTTCTTAGAAGCAGATTTGTTTGATGCTTTACCTGAGCTAACTAGTAAAATCTAAGTGATCAGTCCAAAAAGATTATAATTAATTAAACCCTACTATTAGAAATAGTAGGGTTTTTTATTGATCAATTTTTATATTTAGCGAGTTGCCTACGATAGTTATGACAGACGCTAAGGATAGCTTTAGTATTAACGATAACTCCTTTGCCGCAAAGTCTCATAAAGACACAGTGAGCCTGCAATAGCGACGTTTAAGCTTTCTTGACCATTGGGCTGCGGTAGCGCAATTGGGGTAGCGCACTGCATCAGCTCATCGCTAACTCCTTGACCTTCGTGACCCATTATCCAAGCTACTGGCTTAGATAAGTCATAATCATAAATAAGGGTATCGGTATGCGAGCTGGTAGCTAATAAAGGAGACTTTACCTTAGCTAAAATATCATCAATAGCTAAATTCTCATAAATTGTTAGCGCAAACTGAGCGCCCATGCCAGCACGCAGAGTCTTAGGTGACCATGCCTGTGCGCTGTTGATCGTGCAAAGTACGGTCTCAATACCAACAGCGGCAGCGGTGCGCAACAACGTACCGACATTACCGCTATCTTGTACATCATTTAAGATCAAGCAGTCACTCTCAATCACTGGTAGATCTAACGCAGGTATCTTGATGATGGCCATGATATCAACGCCAGTGCCAAGCGTACGGATACTGCTGTATAGCGAGTCTGACAAAATCAAAACGCTGGTATATGTGGGCAGGCGCGATAGTATCTGCTGTACCTCGCTATGGCTTTGCGCTGACTCAGCTACTAATACTTGCACCAGCGAGTAGTCACTACGTAAGGCAGCATCCAGCAAATGAATGCCTTCTATGACCGTTTGCGCTTGCTTTTTGCGCTGGCGAGCTTGAGTCAGTAGAGCTTTGGCTAGCTTTACCGTGGCATTTTTGTCTGAGGTAATAAGCTCGGTAGGATTAGAGATCATAAAAGGCCATTTAAGGTTTTAACAGTTAGATTGATAATAAAGCGTAGAATAACATTTTTAAAAGTGGGTGTTATTCGCCGTGCTGAATATGTAACTGCTTGATATAGTCCACTTCATTTTTACTGCCTAATACCACAGGAACGCGCTGATGGATATCGGTAGGCTCAATATCTAAGATACGAGTGACCGCATTGGTTGCCATACCACCAGCACGCTCTATAAGTAAGCTCATAGGATTGGCTTCATACATCAAGCGTAATTTACCAGCCTTATTGGCATACTTAGTATCAAAAGGATAAGTAAATAGACCGCCGCGGCATAAAATACGGTGTATGTCGCCGACCATAGCAGCGACCCAGCGCGTATTGAAGTCGCGACCCCTTACGCCTGTCTCTCCAGCAATGACCTCATCGATATATTGCTGCATAGGCTTGCGCCAATAACGATAGTTTGAGGCATTGATAGCATATTCGCTGGTGTCGGCGGCGATTTGTACATGGTCATTAATCAATAAATAATCACCGCTGTCAGGGTCTAAGCTGAACATCACCACTTTGTCATTAACGCTCAAGGCTAGCATAGTGGATGTGCCATATAATAAGTAGCCTGCTGCTAGCTGCTGCGAGCCGGCTTGCAAAAAGTCTTGATCTTCACTGCTATGACCTTGGCGCTGATAAGGCAAAATTGAGAAAATAGTACCCACTGCCATATTGATATCAATGTTGGAGGAGCCATCGAGTGGATCAAATAAAATCAGCAAGCTGCCATCTTTATTGGCTGGAGTTGCATGATCAAGCTCTTCTGACGCAACTCCTGCGCAATGAGGGTTTTGTGCTAGGGCTTTTAGTAGCATATCATTGGCTAGTACATCGAGCTTTTTTTGTTCTTCACCTTGCACGTTTTGATTACCAGCTTCACCTAAGATGTCAGCTAACGCGCCTTTTTGTAGCAGTTGTGAGATAGTTTTGCCAACCTCAGTGACGGTAGTGATAAGATCACTGACCGCAGCGTTTGCTGAGTGCTCATTAAGATATTGTGCCAAGGTAATCATAGGGTATCCTAAAGTATAAAAGGGTAATAAGGGTGAAGGTAGTGGCTAAATCGCTAATAACTTTATTCTATTTTTCATCATTCCAAAAATCAGCTACACTATAAGAATTCTTGACGAGAATTATTGGCTTAGGCTTATCGCTACTATAGCTATTAATAAAGCTACTACTGCCACTTGCTATGACAAAAAGAGCTGCCCCAAAATATAAGCAGTGTAAAGGGTTTTATATTGACTTAAACTTTGCCAAATAGCGCCAGCTTACTCTTAATAATAGCTGAAATCGACATTCAACATAGAGCAGGGTAAAGTGTAGCAAATAAGCGCTATAAAGTCTTTTGCTCTCTGCCTTTTGCTCTATGATTATATAAAAGTTAACAAGCGATGTAAGTATGAATTTTTATGATTGTCTATAACAATAGTCAAAATTAGATTACCACTCTACAACCCTTTAGTCCTCTAAACCCATTTATAAAGACTTGCTACTATGTCAACTTCTACTCAAACTCATCCCGCCCAGCCTTCCTTATCCACTGACTCGGCTAAGCCTGATCCTAAAGCTATTCATGAGCAGCTCGATATCTCTCTGAGTCGTCCGCAGCTCAATAGTGATGGTAGTATCCGTCATTTTTTGGGAGTGGAAGGGCTTAACAAGGTGCAATTACAAAAAATCATCGCCAAAGCTGAGACTTTTATTGATGATAATGGCCAGCTTATCAACCGTCCTGAGCTTGAAGGCTGTACGGTGATGAATTTGTTTTTTGAGCCCTCCACTCGGACGCGTACCACCTTTGAGGTAGCCGAAAAGCGTCTAGGGGCAAATGTGTTAAATCTAGATATTGCCAGCTCTAGTGCCAAAAAAGGCGAGAGTCTACGCGATACGTTATGGAACTTGCAAGCAATGACGGCAGATATTTTTGTGGTACGTCATTCAGCGTCAGGAGCCGCCCATTTTATGGCAACCGAAGTGACACCCGACATTGCTATTATCAATGGCGGTGATGGCTGGCACGCGCACCCGACGCAAGGGATGCTTGATATGCTCACCATTCACCGTGAAGCGCCGCGTCCGTTTGAGGAGCTCTCGGTAGCGATTATCGGTGATATCAAACACTCACGAGTGGCGCGCTCTGATATTAGTGCGCTACAAACACTTGGGGTAAAAGATATACGAGTGATTGCCCCGCGTACGCTTTTACCTAAAGGGATTGAGCGGTTTGGCGTCAATGTTTTTGAGGACATGAATGAGTGCGTGACCGACTGTGATGTCATTATGGGTTTGCGTATCCAAAATGAGCGTATTGGCTCGCCGCTGCTCGCTTCATCAAGCGAGTACTATAAGCACTATGGTATTACACCTGAGCGCGTTGCATTAGCAAAGCCTGATGTGCTTATTATGCATCCAGGCCCGATGAACCGAGGCGTTGAGATTGCCTCAAGTGTAGCAGATGGCGCGCAGTCTGTGATCTTAAAGCAAGTTAGCAATGGAGTCGCCATTCGTATGGCAGTATTGTCGCTAGCGATGGAGGGTCAGCGCCGCCATCAAGCGCTTGCTAACTGATATTTACATACGCCTTTTTAGACTTTTTTAGCCCTTTTATCGATACGGTAATAACGCTCATGACCCAAATTACAAATTCAGATACTACTATGCACGATTTACTGCCAGAGATATTTAAACAATCATTATCAGCAGCGGCTACGACTCAGCTTGCAGGCCTAGATGCTAATAGTGAGAGGTGGTTATTACCGCCCTTAGTCGATCTATGTGCGCGCTTGCGTGAACCGGGGCAACAGCAGCATGGCACCTTGATCTCAGAGGGGCGTGCTGCCCGCGGCAATGGCTTTTTGCATGTGGTAACGCCGCCTGATACCAATCCTATTTTGGAGAATGGTTCTTTATTAAAAGGCTTACGTGAGCGTGCTTTGGAGGATGGTGGTATTTACTTGCACATTCTTGGCGCTTTGACTGAGGGTCTAAAAGGGCAAAACCCTTCTAATATAGCGGGTCTAAAAAAAGGCGGCTGTATCGCCGTCTCGAACGCGCGAAGACCTTTTGCTAATGACTTAGTGCTACTGCGTACTTTGGAATATGCCGCAACTTTTGGCCTAAAAGTATTTTTTTATCCTGATGAGCCTAGCCTCTCCAGCGAAGGAGTAGCGCATGAAGGTTATATTGCCTCTTATCATGGCTTGCAAGGCATTCCTTGGATCGCTGAAACGGTAGCTTTATCCACTCAGCTTTTGATGGTGGAGGAGACAGGGATTTCTGCGCACTTTAGCCAATTATCGTGCAAGTCGTCGGTTGAGCTGATGCGCTGGGCGAAAGATAAGGGTTTGCCTGTAACCTGTGATGTGGCGATGCATCAATTGTATCTAACTGATGATAATTTGGAGGGGTTCAATGCGCAAGCGTACGTATTACCGCCGCTACGCAGTAATACCGATCAGCAAGCGCTGCGCCGCGGCCTACAAGATGGCACCATAGATGCGATTTGTAGTCATCATGAGCCTCTCAATGCCACTGCCAAAAAAGCGCCTTTTGCGGAGAGTACGCCAGGCATTTCTAACTTTGATACTTTTATGGCTTTGGCCTGTCAGTTAGTGCGCGATGAGATATTAACCTTAGCGCAATTGGTTGACAAGATCTGTCTTAATCCTGCCAAAATTGCTGGTATTAGCCATCAATATGAAAGCATTGGCGGCGCTATTTTGGTAGATCCTAATATGAAGTGGCAAGTGACTAACGATACTATGCTATCCAATGGTAAAAATACGCCTTTCTTTGCGCAGCAGCTGCAGGGGCGAGTAGTGGAGACTTTCTTTGCCTAAGCATTCTTGGCCTAATAGTCGGTTGTCTAATGCTAATAGGCACAATAAAAGCACCGCTAGTGAATCGATCAAAGCGGTCGCTATTTATGAGATTGTCAAAGGGCTAGGCGCTTTATTAGGGGCAGTCGCCTTATGGCGATGGCATAGTAATCTTGAGCTGTGGCTACAGACAGCGACAGTCTCTTGGCAGCGTAACTTTGGCAAGATATTAGCGCCGCAAATAGAGAGCAGCGTGCAGATTGCGCAGCGAGCCAGTCAAAACTGGCCGCTGTTCTTATTATTTATCTGTATCTACGCCACTATTCGTTTTGTTGAAGCTTATGGCTTATGGCAGGATAAAACTTGGGCTTATTGGTTTAGCGTCTTGGGCTACGGGATATTTATTCCCGTTGAGGTATATTATCTAGTTACTAGCCCCTTTGACTGGTTTAAACTATTTATTTTGCTGCTTAATATTATTATCGTCATCATCGTTTATCGCAACATGAAACGTAAGGGTTTGATATAAAAGGCGTAATAAGCTGCTATCTATAATGTTTAACTCAATGTTTTGTGAGCTTTAGCTATAGGCTCCTCTTCGCTACGGATGCTTTTGGCAACTTTGCCGACGCTAAGACCTTGCACTAATATTGAGAAGACCACCACCGCATAAGTTAAGGCTAATAAGATATCGCGCTCGGCTCCAGCAGGCAGCTGTAATACTAACGCTACAGAAATACCGCCGCGCAGTCCGCCCCAAGTCAGCACTTTCCAAGCGCCAGAGGGCAGATCCAATTGACGGTTAAAAGTCTTAGTGGTCATTCCTACAACGATAAAACGGGCGGCAAGAGCGATAACAATAGCTAAGCCGCCTGCGATAAATAAATTGCCAGAGTAAGCAATGATGACGATCTCAAGCCCGATTAATACAAATAAAATAGCGTTTAAGATCTCATCGATTAATTCCCAAAATAGGTCGATGTAGTGCCGCGTTTTATCGCTCATGGCTAAAGCGCGGCCGCGATTACCTACCATCAAGCCCATCATCACCATCGCTAATGGCCCTGATAGATGCCAGTGACTAGCAAGAGCATAGCCACCAATGACGCCAGCCAAATTAAGTAACACCTCTTCTTGATAGCTATCGATGCTCTTAAGTAAGTAGTACAAAATAGCGCCTAGCCCTAAGCCAAAGACAATACCGCCGCCAGCCTCTACGGCTAAAGTATGAGCGACATAATTGGCCGTTGGAATATCACCGCTGGTTAAAATCCCTAATAAAATAACAAAAATGACTACGCCGATACCATCATTAAATAAGGACTCGCCAGCGATGACGGTCTCCAAACTTTTGGGCGCGCCAGCAGAAGCCAAAATACCCATGACAGCAATAGGATCAGTTGGCGATATTAACGCACCAAATAATAAACACCAGATAAAGGGTAGAGAAAAACCTAACAGTGGCAGCATCAAATAAATAGCAGTGGCTATCAGTACGGCAGAGACGATAGTGCCAATGCAAGCTAAGATACCAATGGGCAGCTTATAGCGCCGTAAGTCGCCAATATTGATATGTAAAGCGCCAGCAAACAGCAGCATCGAGAGCATACCATCCAATAACACTTCAGTAAAATCAAGCTGCTCTAACAGACTAACTTCATAATCGATCAGTTGATCAAAGCCTAAAAAGCCCAAAAATATAGCAAAAATAGACAGCAGGATAGAGATGACCATGACGCCGATAGTGGTAGGTAACCCAATAAAGCGATGATTGACATAGCTTAACAGTGCGGTTATCGATAAAAAGATAGCGCTAATCTCAAGGATGCTTAAGCTGGCAGTAGCTGTCATAAAAAGCTCTCAACTGGTTTGATAGAAATATAATAATAAAAATAAGGATAAGTCACACAAAAAAGAGCTAAAGAGGATACCGCACTAACTTATTATGATTGGCTCGCTAATGCTCTACTAATGTGCTTATCAAACTGACTGGTATAAGTAAAATACTGATGCTGAGCATCTTCACTTTGAATAAATTGTCTGGCTTGCGCGCATATATCGCTAAGATCAGCTGCCAACTCGCTATAGGCCAGATTGTTTTGTCCAGCGGCTTCAATAAGTTTTAGCTCGTGTAATAAAGCCTGCCTTTGCGCGCTATTTACCCTAGCATAATTAAGATCCGTTAAAGCGTGGCAAAGCGCCTTTAGCACCATCAAATTTGTAATAGCATAACGGCGTATCTCTCCTAAAGAGGTATCAATAAAGTCTGATATCTTTGGCGTTTTTGTGACCAATGCTAGAATAGAGGCTTTGGGTTGATTGACTGTTATATCGGTAACATCTTTATTAGGTTCAGGCGTATAAAAATGATAAGGACTAGGGGGTTGCCGCCGCATCATCACACTCAAGCAAGAGGTTAGAGACTGGACACAGTTCACCGCAGTCTTTGGGTCATTGATACCAGGGGATAGCGCGCGTATCGCAATCTCAGTGATTTGACTCAAGCTGTAGCCAATATCATTAGAATGAGAAGGACGCTTGGCTAATTGAATACTAGTAGCAAAGCGCTGCCAAAATAGCGCATCGGGTGCACGGGGCAGAATGGCTAAATTTGAGGTTTTGGTTTTTTGCACATAACTGTGATGATCGGCAGGACGCTGATGAAAATAGCCCATAATGTTTTTATCAGTGACAAAGCTGCCCAAGTTGCTATGCAGTTGAATAACGCCGCCATAGTCTTGGGCTAATACTACCAAAGATTCGGTATAAATCTGTAATAGGTAGCCTGAAATTGGCGCATATATAGCGGCGGCTGGCCAATCTAGATACTCATCGATATCTTTGGCAGTGGCATCACGCTGATGCTGAATATCGCAGTTATCACTATACCAATAGTGAATATTTTCGATAGCATCGCTACTAGCCCCTTGTATCACGTGAGAGGCCTGAATGCCGTGTACCATATGTTGAATGAAATACACCAACAATAACGCGCAAATAATAGCCATGATAATGGCAAAGGTTACCGCTAGCTGCGGTACGCCAAAGCTGACATCAAACTTATGAATGGATTTTAATACCAGTAGGCTATAGCTAAAGGTGCCAATAAAAGCCCCTAACACTATCTGGTTGGAGGTATCGGTCAAAAAATTACGCAGCAGCCTAGGCCCAAACTGGGAGGAGGCCATCGACAAGACTGCGATAGTAATAGAGAAAGTAGTACCAGCAACGCCAAGCACCGCCCCTGCAATAGAGGTCATAATGGCTCTAGCCGCATCATCATCACCAGTAAAAGCAAAGCTGATATCTCTGACAGTCTCACGATCTAGGCGCTGATCAATAGCCAGTAGTAATGGCGCTAGTAGTATTCCTAAGAGTACAAATGAGGTCGGTATAAACCAATAAGAACCTAACAGACGTTGCCAGATACTTTCTAGACGATCGGGTAGGCTGGTTAGGGTTTGCTTTGACCAAAGATCAGCAAAGCGCCTTAGACTCTCTTGACTAGCGCTTATCAAACGGTTGAGTAGCTTTGTTTTGCTATTATTAGGGTCACTCACTAGCGCAGACTCCCCAGTCTTTATTTTTCTAATTATTAGGGCATGTTTAACATTCACAAATGAGCACTGCTGATAGCTAAAATGGTTCTAGTCTAAGTAAAAATCGCAGGCAATGCTCATTGCATTGGCTAGCTGATTTTAGTCAGACGGTTACAACGAATAGAGCGATTTTAGCATCAGCCCTTCTTTATAAATAGCTGTGGACAGGACTCTTTTTTGCCGCTTCATTGTTAAAAAAAAGACGCTTAGAATGACTAAACTTACTATTTTTATTTTCGAATCGCCTAAAAAATAGTCTCTGTCAGTGCCACGGTCGAGTGTTCAACACGCCCTAGTAACCATCCTATAAATACTTGTTTTGACAATATAGTTTATAGCGGCTCATAGAGCGATATAGTAAAGCTACTTTTTTGCTGCCGGATTATCAGCTTCTGTAATAATACTATCAGCCGCATTACCTAGCGGCTGCTTAAAAACATTACGTTTAGGCGAGTTATTTTTATGACGTCTGCCAAAGCGGTAATTATTAGTAGGCTCTTCAGGAATAAGCGCTTTTGGCTGATCATTTTCGCTAGTGTCACTGTCTTTATCGTAAGCTTCAGGGTCAAAATGCGGGCTATGATCGTTATCAAAGCGCTGATGTTTGCTGGTATCCACCGCATGCTTTTTTCGAGGCTGACTATGGGCAAATACAGCGGCAAGCGGCAAGTTTAGCTGCTCTTTAGCAAAAGCTTCCGTATGCTCAAAACGATCTACTAATAGACTAAGCCAAGGCTGTTGATCCTCAGCGCTCATCTCATCAAGCTCGTCTTTGATGGGCAGCGGGTAGGGCAAAGTACGATAAAAGTCCCATAAGCTCATTTTGCTTAGATCTCTTTTTAGCACATAATCATCCTCTTCAGTCATGGTAATTAAGTTACTATCTTTGAGATAATTGATATAGATATACCATTTAGGCAGCTCTTTACGGCCTAGTACATTACGTAGCTCTTGTTCACTGACGACCTCGCCCTTTAGATAACGGCTATAGATCAAGTTGAGCATATCAAGTAAGCTCAATAAAGGATGGCGTGGATAGACCTCTTCGGTCTCAAAGATAGTCAAGGTATAGCTGATCTCAACCCCTAATAAAATCAAATTCCAAGATAAAAATATCCATAATAAGAATATCGGTAAGGCGGCAAAGGCCCCATAAATCGCCTCATAGCTGGTAAAGTTGGTCATCACCGTACCAAAGATATGTTTGAGTAACTCAAATACTACCGCCACAATGACACCTGCAATGATAGCGCTTTTCGCCGGCACGCGAGCTTTAGGAATAAACCAATACATACCGATAAAGCCTGCTACCGTAATACCGATAGAGACTAGCTGCACCCAAAAAGACCAGTCAATCCCGTAGCCTGCGATTTGACGATTCAAAAAGCTCAAACTTTGTACCGTACTTGAGACGATAAAAGCAGTACCTAGCACTAAAGGCCCAAGAGTAATAATGGTCCAGTAGCGAAGGATGCTTTTGAGGCCGCCTGAGCGCTCCTCTACGCGCCATATCTGGTTAAAAGCGCGCTCAACGGTGGTTAAAGTGACAATAGTAGTGACAAATAAAATCATCACCCCAATAGCGGTAAGATTGGTCGATTTTTCGGCAAAATTATTAATGTACTTACTAACCTGTAGGCTTGATTGCGGTAGCAAGTTACTATAAATGACCTCATAAATCTGCGCTCTGACGGAGGCCAAAGCAGGCACTGAAGATAAGATCATCAGTAGCACGGTCACTATAGGCACGATGGATAGCATAGTGGTATAGGTCAGTGAAGCCGCTTTTTGTTGGCAGTTATCTTCAAAAAAGTGCCGAATCAAAAACTTTAAAAACTGAAACCAGCGCTGCTGCAAAAAGGGCAGCTTTTTTATTAACTTTTCCATATCGACTATCTAGAAATATAAAGGTGACAATAGTGTAACAAAATGCTCTATCTACAAGGGTCAGTTATTTGTGTCAAAATGCTAGACAAAGACGCCTAATGGCTTTTGGCTATTAGTGACAAACTCTGACTATGGCTAAGGGCAAATTTGCATGTCAGTTAACGACTCGGGCATAATGCAGTTAATTGAGCGCCTTTATATTAGCTTACTAATCATTATGCTTATAAACCCGTCTTATAAACTAGTATCGTCCAAGAGGAAGTTTCGCCCATGAGTCAGATCGATCCCTATGTGTTAGTGCTCTATTACTCCAGTTACGGTACCAC
Organism: Psychrobacter sp. AH5; assembly: GCF_040371085.1. NCBI lineage: Bacteria > Pseudomonadati > Pseudomonadota > Gammaproteobacteria > Moraxellales > Moraxellaceae > Psychrobacter > Psychrobacter sp. AH5. The sequence continues at coordinate 2,014,882 of NZ_JAMBMT010000001.1, read as the reverse complement.
AAAGACTTTGGCCTACGCCATCGCTCAAGGTATAGAGGATGCAGGTATCAAAGCGCGTATTCGCACAGTACCGACTGTAGCGGCTGAAACCACTTCGAGCAAACCTGCTATTCCTGATGAGGGTGATCTTTATTGCACTATGGATGATCTAAAAAACTGCATAGGACTGGCTTTAGGTAGCCCCACGCATTTTGGCAATATGGCAGCGCCTATGAAGTATTTTTGGGATAATACCGTGACTCTTTGGCTAGCGGGAAACCTACAAAACAAACCAGCCTCAGTGTTTACGGCGACAGGCTCTATGCATGGCGGACAAGAGAGCACTTTGTTAACCATGATGTTGCCGCTTTTGCATCATGGTATGATGATAGTTGGCCTGCCTTACGGAGAGCCTGCGCTCAATCGTACTATACGCGGCGGGACTCCTTATGGCGCCAGCCATGTTAGCGGTGCTGCGCACGATCAGCCGGTATCTAATGATGAGCGCGAATTGGCTATTGCTCAAGGTCATCGTCTGGCTATTACTGCCAAAGCACTGTCGCAGGCTAATTGGAATCGCTAAGCGCTAAACCTTGCTGATAAGGATTTAGATTATAATGGTTTAATGCATAATAATTTTGATCATAAAACGGCGCTATAAATTAGGGAAACACAGTATCTAATGTCTACGACTTCTAGTAAAGCTGCGAATACAAAATCGGCTAAAGCTATTAAGCCGAATAAACCGATTGCGCCTATGCAGCAGCGTTTACGGCTGACTTGGCTGATTTGGCTGGCTTATCGCTTATTAGTATTACCGATACTGATTAGCCTTTTTAATCCGACCAATCCTGATATTATCGGTGGTATCGCCTGGTATGGACTGTGGCTCATTCCCGCCTTTATCATTACCCCGTTTATTTTAAAAGGGCGCTCTCCTTATATGCTATTGGTCGGTAGTATGCTGACCTTGGTATATCTAGGCGCTAGTGGCGTGGTGCTATTTACTAGGGTTTATGGCAGTAGTTGGACGGAGATTATCGTTTATGGCCTTGATTTTGCTTTGCTACTAGCGGTCAATGTTTGGTTATTTGTGCTGCTAAAACGCTTGCCATCGATGAATAAGGTAGAAAAATAGCAGTAGTTTACAACCGCTGAAAATGATTACTCTTTGACATAAAAAAGTGGCGCTCTACTATTAAACAGAGTGCCACTTTCTCGTTTTTCACGTAAGAATTCTAGTCGTAATAAAGTGCGTTAAACCTACTTCACGCCTACTAACTAGTTAACGTACTTTACTTAATTCTAAGTCCATTTTCTTACCATCGTTGATCTGACTGACTTTTACCGGTAGATAATCAAGACTTGGCGCTAACCAAAAGCTCGTTGAGCGGCTGTTATCATCATGGATACGGTCCACTCTCACGGTGTCAAAGGTACCGGCTGGCACGGTGATTTTGGTACTGCCAGATCTCTTGAAAGGCGTTTTTTCGACCTTATCTTTTTTGGCCATGTAGTAATTGCCTGAGAATTTACCGTTTAATAAATCTTGGCGAATTTGCACCTCAAGACTCAAATCATCAAAAGCTTGCTGCGCCATGTTAGAGGTAGTGGTTTTGCCTTTATAGCTACTAGTAACTTTTTTACCGGCTGAATTAAAGCTCAGATTATGAGTACGACCCACACCCAACAGCTTATAAGTGGTACTAGCTTTACTGGGACTGACATTATTACCGTTGATCACAAAAGTGCTGCTTTGTGAGGCGCTAGCTACCCCAGCGACTCTCGCTTTGACATTGTAATTCCAAGTGTTACCCGATTTGCTTAAGGTGCGAGTAGCCGTACCCTTATACTTATCCTCAACGGTAAAGCTATAATCAGCGGTTGAGGGCTGAATGGTTTTGGCACTAGCCAGAGTAGGGGCAGTCATAGATAAAGCTCCGATAGCAGCGATAGTGGCACCAGTAGTAAGCATAGTTGCCAGTTTGTTTTTGCTGCGTTTTTCAGGGTTAGAATGATGAATAGAAGATAATAAACTCATGGATAATCCTTAATAATGAAATAGGTAGATAGGAGCTGACGGTGAAGCCAATGCTAATATTTTTCCTAGTCGCTTATTTATTTTAATAACTATTGTTTTTGTGACCCATATTTTTATAAATAGGGTTTGTTCGATGACTAACCCTTATGATGGTCATACCTTGTTACATTTTCAAGAGTAGCCCTCAAATCATACGTTTGCCTCTTGTAGCCAATGTTACCTCAAAGCTTTAATCACTCAAGCTAAGTAACAAGCTGTCAGCTAAGTTGCTACTACGCCTCTATTGATAACTTTTTATTGTCATTAATCCTGTAAATTTTTGGGCTTTACCCTTGAAGCGATACTGCACTGCCCCCACTTTTTGTAACAAGCTCAAAGCTTGTACTTGAACGAATTTTTAGCTGATTTTTAATAACTAAGTTCATGATTAAGGTTAATGATCAAGCTTTATCATTTGGTTTGGGCGCAAGTCTATTGAGACCTTATAAACCCTTAATTTTAATCAACCTTTTGGAGTCATATCGATGAATATCCGTCCTTTACATGATCGTATCGTTGTGCGCCGCATAGAAGAAGAGACAAAAACGGCTGGCGGCATTTTATTGCCAGGTTCAGCGCAAGAAAAGCCGTCACAAGGTGAGGTGCTCGCGACTGGTAATGGTCAAGTCCGTGACAATGGTGAGACTCGTGCGCTAGATGTAAAAGTAGGCGATAAAGTCTTGTTCGGTCAGTATGCTGGTCAAACGGTAAAAGTTGATGGCGAAGAATTACTTATTATGAAAGAGTCTGATGTATTAGGCGTACTAGAAGGTTAATCTCAAAACCTCATACCTTGATTGGTATTAAAGTATTCGAACGAATTGATATCACATTAACTAAAATAAATAATGGAGCAAGTTAACATGGCAAAAGACGTAAAGTTTGGCATTGATGCCCGTAAACAAATGATGGATGGCGTAAACATTCTAGCAAACGCGGTACGAGTCACTTTGGGACCAAAAGGTCGCAACGTCGTCATCGACAAATCTTTTGGCGCGCCAACCATCACTAAAGATGGGGTTTCGGTTGCAAAAGAGATTGAGCTTGAAAACAAATTTGAAAACATGGGCGCACAATTGGTTCGCGAAGTCGCTAGCCGTACTAACGATGTCGCCGGTGACGGTACCACTACTGCTACCGTATTGGCGCAGTCTATCTTGCAAGAGGGCATGAAATCAGTCGCCGCTGGCATGAACCCTATGGATCTAAAACGCGGTATCGATAAAGCGGTACGCGAAGCAGTTCAAGAGATTCATAAGTTATCGACGCCAGCGGATGATTCAAAAGCTATCGCGCAAGTGGGTTCAATCTCTGCTAACTCCGACACCAAAATCGGTGAGCTGATCGCGCAAGCGATGGAAAAAGTCGGTAAGCAAGGCGTTATCACGGTTGAAGAAGGGTCAAGCTTCGAAGATACGCTAGAAGTGGTCGAAGGTATGCAGTTTGACCGCGGTTACATCAGCCCATATTTTGCTAATAAGCAAGATAGCTTGACTGCTGAATTTGAAAACCCATATATTTTATTGGTTGACAAAAAAATCGGCAACATTCGCGAAATCGTGCCATTACTTGAGCAAGTCATGCAATCAAGTAAGCCCTTGCTAATCATCGCAGAAGACGTCGAAAATGAAGCGCTCGCGACATTAGTAGTGAACAACATGCGCGGCGGCCTAAAAACTTGTGCGGTAAAAGCACCAGGTTTTGGCGATCGTCGTAAAGCTATGCTGCAAGATATCGCAATCTTGACAGGCGGTACTGTTATCTCTGAAGAGATTGGTCTAAGCCTAGAAGAAACCACCCTTGAGCAATTGGGTACGGCCAAAAAAGTCACTGTCGGTAAAGAAAACACTGTTATCGTTGATGGCGCTGGTCAAAAAGCTGACATCGAAGCGCGCGTTGACTCTATCAAACGTCAAGTCGAAGAGTCTACCTCTGATTATGATAAAGAAAAGCTACAAGAGCGTATGGCAAAACTTGCCGGCGGCGTAGCGGTTATCAAAGTTGGCGCAGCTACTGAAACTGAGATGAAAGAGAAGAAAGATCGCGTTGATGATGCCTTGCATGCTACGCGCGCAGCGGTTGAAGAAGGCGTCGTGCCTGGTGGTGGTGTGGCTCTAGTTCGTGCTATGAATGCACTATCTGAGTTACGCGGTGATAACGATGATCAAAACGCTGGTATCAATATCCTACGCCGTGCGATGGAAGCACCACTGCGTCAAATCGTTACCAACTCGGGTGAAGAAGCGTCAGTAGTGGTTAACGAAGTTAAGAGTGGTAGCGGTAATTATGGCTACAACGCCGCTTCTGGCGAATACGGCGATATGCTAGAGATGGGTATCCTAGATCCTGCAAAAGTCGCGCGTTCAGCTCTAGAGAATGCGGCTTCTGTAGCAGGTCTCATGCTCACCACCGAAGCGATGATCACCGATCTGCCAGAGAAAGAGGATCCAATGGCTGGCATGGGCGGTGCTGGTGGTATGGGCGGCATGGGTGGTATGGGCGGCATGATGTAATTAGCTCATTCACCTGTAATGCTTAGCAGTTAGAAAAACAGAACCCTGATAGGCTTTAGCTTATCGGGGTTTTTTATGGCTAAAACATTATATGTTCTAAAAAGATAGCTTCTAAAAAGATAGGTTCTAAAAATCTTTTCTTCGTGATCTATTTACTGATCCGCCTCATCCCGCCTAAAAGTCCAAGTGCTATCGTCAGATATTTCATCGACATAATAATAGCCTGCTAAATCAAACTTCTTTAGCTGCTCAGCTTTGGTTAGCTTATTATCGGCGGCATATTTCACCATCAAGCCTCGCGCTTTTTTGGCATAAAAGCTAATGACTTTATATTGACCATTCTTCTCATCTTCAAATCTTGGGGTGATAATCTGCGCGTCCAGCGATTTTTTCTTAATCGCTTTGAAGTATTCATTAGAAGCTAAATTTACTAACACCTTATCATCGCTATCGGCCATTTGCTTATTGATAGTATCAGTGATTTGCTCGCCCCAAAACTCATAGAGAGTATCGCCGCGCTCGTTTTTTAGTTTGGTGCCCATCTCTAAGCGGTAGGGCTGCATGAGATCTAACGGCTTTAGTAGGCCGTATAGTCCTGACAAAATCCCTAAATGCTCATTGAGATACAGCATGGTTTCTTTATCCATATTGTAGCTATCAAGTCCAGTATAGACATCGCCATCAAATAGATATGCCGCAGGCTTGGCATTGTCAGAGTCATGAGGCATCTGCCAAGCTTGATTACGCTGAGCATTTAGCTGCGCCAAATCAGCGGAGATACTCATTAACTCTTGCAAGTCGATAGGGTCTTTGGCCTTGAGGGTTTTGATCAATTCTGCTGAGTGTTCAATTAGGATGGGCTGACTATAGTAATTGCCAAGGTTCAATGGTACAGCGTCCGTTTCATTTAATGATTTGGCTGGAGAGAGTACAAAGTACATGAGTTTTCCTTTTAGAGGTTGGTGTTATTTGACGGTATTTTTATTAGAGTGTGATGAAACCAGTCATAAATTAACCTTACCATAGCATAAAGATTAGGCCAGTAAGTCATGGTGTCAATAATACCGGGCAGGCCTTTTTTGACCTTATTAATAATGTATGCCATTAAGATTATATCGTTATTAAAAATAAGCATAAATAGTCAAAATAATTATGCTTATAATCATAAAAGTTATAGCTAAAGCTTTACGCTTAACTTTTTATTTACTTATGAGTCATCATTAAACAATGAAAGGTAGGCGATGATATCTCTATAATAAAAATAGATGATGAAAACGCTATTATCATTCATAGAATTGATAGTCTTTGCTCAACGTATTACTACAAGAGTAAGCGCTAAGCAGGAATTTTTTATATAGCGCTTATATATTAAAAAAAACATATCGCGAGTCATGTATTCAAAGGCAAGGAGACAGTATGAAAATCGGTGTTATCAGTGCAGACAGCACACAAGAGAGCCGCGTAGCACTAACCCCAGATGCGGTAAAAAAGCTACGGAAGCTTGGGTTTGAAGTCATCATACAGTCAGGTGCAGGTCAAGCGGCTTACTATACCGATGAGAGCTATCAAGCGGCTGGAGCTGATATTGCTAATAGTAGCAGTGATGTCGTTAATCAGGCGCAAATTATTACCACCGTCCATGATTTGCCTGCTAGTGTTACTGAGCAATTAACCGCCGGTCAAATTGTCATCGGTATGCTTGATCCTTATCGTAATACTCAGCTAGAGACATACGCCGCTAAAGGTGCGACTGCTTATGCGATGGAGCTATTGCCTCGTACTTTATCTCGCGCCCAAAATATGGATGTCTTATCTTCACAAGCCAACCTTGCCGGTTATAAGGCGGTACTGATAGCAGCTAACGAGTACTCGCGACCCTTCCCGATGTTTATGACCTCAGCGGGTACCGTCAAGCCTGCCAAAGTCGTGATCTTAGGGGTTGGGGTGGCAGGCTTACAGGCTATCGCTACGGCCAAGCGTTTAGGCGCGGTCGTCGAAGCTAGTGATCTGCGACCAACTGCTCGCGAGCAAGTAGAGTCATTGGGCGGTAAATGGCTAGAGGTACCAATGAGCGCAGAGGAAGCTGAAAAGGCTAAATCCACCGGCGGTTATGCTTGGACGCCATCAGAGCAGTATATGAAAGATCAGGCGACAGTGGTCGATAAAGCGCTAAGCGCCGCTGATATTGTCATTACGACAGCGCAAATCCCTGGTCGTCAAGCGCCGCGTTTAGTGCATAAAGCCACGCTCGATAAAATGAAAGCCGGCTCAGTATTAATCGATATGGCGGCAGGCACAGGCGGTAACGTCGAAGGTGTCATCGCTGATCAAACTATTACTACCGATAATGGCGTACGCATCGTTGGTGCGGCTAATATTCCATCGCAGCTAGCGGCGCAGTCCTCAGATCTTTACGCCAATAATTTAGTGAACTTTATCACTACTTTGATCGCTAAAGATAAGGCTGACACTACAGAAAAGACTAGTACCGAGACTATGTCAAATACGCCAAATACACTGGCACTGCATTTAGACATGGACGATGAGATTCAAGGCGCTTTAGCCGTGACTCACGAAGGTCAAGTGCGACTCGCTAAGCGTTAACTTATACCTTAAGTCCTTTTTGACTCAATAATGAATTTGCTAGTAATGAATAAATTTTAGGAGGATAAGATGATTGCCACTATTTTTGCCGCGGCCCCTACCGGTGCGGCTATGGCTAGCACGCCATTCGTAGCAATTTTTACCGTATTCGTACTCGCTATTTTTGTGGGATATTACGTCGTGTGGGGCGTGACCCCAGCTCTGCATACTCCACTTATGGCAGTGACCAACGCGCTATCGAGTATCGTAATCGTAGGTGCAATGCTACAGACTGTGGTCATTGATGGTTCAGTATTTACGCCCACCAGCTTGCTTGGAGCCTTTGCCGTATTTTTAGCCAGTATTAATATCTTCGGTGGTTTTTCAGTGACGGAGCGTATGCTATCTATGTTCAAACCTAAACCCAAAAAAGTAGCGGCGACTGAGACTACTGACGGAGGCAATGTATGAGCGATTTTTCAACAATGATTGCCACTAATGCCGATTGGTTTTATTTAGTGGGCGCTATTCTTTTTGTCTTAACCTTACGTGGACTCTCTAGCCCAAAGACTGCTATTCGCGGTAATCGTATGGGTATGGTAGCGATGGCAATTGCGGTCATTACTACTTTTTTCCTAGCCGAAGGGCCTGTCCTGTGGATGATTATTGGTGCTATGGTCTTAGGAGCGGCGGTTGGTATTTGGAAATCAAAAACTGTAGCGATGACACAAATGCCAGAAACAGTCGCTCTGATGCACTCTTTAGTCGGCCTTGCCGCAGTAGCCATTGCCCTAGCGACAGTGTTACATACAGAGCAAGAGCATGGCGCGGTGGCCCGTGTAGAGCTATTTATTGGTTGCTTTATCGGTGCTATTACCTTCTCAGCCTCAGTCTTTGCTTTTGGTAAACTTGCGGCAAAAAGCTGGGCGAAAACTGTCAATGGTAGCTGGGTCAAGCCCGTACAAGCGCTATTGTTTATCGCTATGCTAGGCTTTGGTGCTCTGTACTTTGTCACTGATTCATTGCCGGCATTTTATGCGATGACCGTAATCGCTATCCTTTTTGGTTGGATGTGGATTGCGCCAATTGGTGGCGGTGATATGCCAGTAGTCGTGTCCTTATTGAACTCCTTCTCAGGCTGGGCGGCAGCGGGTATCGGTTTTACCCTTGGCAACTCGATGCTTATTATTGCAGGCTCCCTAGTAGGCTCCTCAGGGGCGATTCTATCTTACATTATGTGTAAAGCGATGAACCGCTCATTGATTAACGTCTTATTCGGCGGTATAGGTAGTGCCGCAGTAGCGGGCGGCGCGGATGATGGCGCGCCAAAGAATTATAAGTCAGGCTCAGCAGAAGACGCAGGCTTTTTGATGTCTAATGCTAGCGACGTGATTATCGTCCCAGGTTATGGCATGGCACAAGGCCGCGCACAAAACGCTGTCAAAGAGTTATATGAGCTACTAAAATCTGAGGGCGTTAACGTGCGCTTCGCAATTCACCCGGTCGCTGGTCGTATGCCAGGTCATATGAACGTCCTATTGGCCGAAGCTGACGTCCCGTATGACGATATTATGGAGATGGATGAGATTAACTCCGACTTTGCCAGCACTGATGTAGTACTCGTTATCGGTGCCAATGATGTCGTTAACCCATCGGCAAAAGATGATCCTAGCTCACCCATCTTTGGTATGCCGATTTTAGAAGTGACTAAAGCGCAAACAGTGATGGTCATTAAGCGCTCAATGAGTACTGGTTACGCTGGTCTTGATAACAGTCTATTTTATATGGATAAAACCATGATGATCTTTGGTGATGCCAAAAAAATGGTTGAAGAGATGGTACGCAGTATCAATGGCGGCGGTCACTAGTTAATCGTTAATGATTACTAAGCTGTTGATAAAAAAGTCACTTAGGTGGCTTTTTTTGCGTTATGGTATGGCGCAGTTATCTTTATAAAATACAAATATAATCGTTAAGAGACTCCCTTATGAATATGTTGATTCGTTTCTTTATTATGTATGGTTTATTGCAGCAGCAGCTAAAGCGGCAGTCCGTCAGCCCGCAACTGAGCAAAGACACCCTAAACACACCCGTGGTTCGTCATTATCGAGTCTTACCTCATGATATGGGCTTTCGGGATCATCTACCCAACTATCGCTACCTGTGTTTTATCGAGATTAACGTGACGCAATGGCTGATAGCCTGCTGTCATAAAAAAGGTATCAAAACCTTAGATTGGGTGATTGCTATGCAAGAGATGGTTTATCTAAAAGAGATTAAGTTTTTGGATAAAATGACGCTTAGTAGCGAGCTTGCAGGATGGGACAATAAGTATGTGTATTTTGAAAACCGCTTTTTTGTCAAAAGCCAACTGATGGCTGTCGGTATGACCAAGTTTGTATTAAAGGATAATCGAGGTAATAAATGTACCCCGGATATCTTAGATATGATGGATGAGCAGTTGACAGCGGTGATTAATAGTTGGAATAAACACCAAGTCGCGGTTAAATCCAAAGAGGATAACTAAAGTTAAGCATATAGGGCGCGTTCCATACACCCGTGATTATTTGCATTCAACTAACGGTGCTTAAAAAGCACCCTGTAATAACCAATATTGCTACCAGATAATTTATCTATCTACTTTGCCTATACAATCGGTGAGTGAATTTTGTTAGGATAGGGCGTATCAACTTTATAACCCTAATTAAGGATCTACTATGACTCCACAAAAGTTAAAATGGACCGATAGCTTAGATATCGCTATCGAGCTATATGAGAAGTTCCCTGAGACCGATCCACAGTACATTCGTTTCACTGATTTGCATCGCTGGGTGACAGAGCTTGAGGGCTTTGATGATGATCCACAAAAATCAAACGAAGGTATCTTAGAGGCGATTCAGATGAATTGGATAGATGAAGCGGATTAATCTGATTTTATAGTCCAAACTAACTTTAATCCTCCCTCTAATCCATCAGGAAATACTATGAGTTCACAAGTCAAAGAGCTATCGACAGCGATAGTTTGTAAAGGTATCAGCACTCGCACGACTAATAACGCTGAGATCAGCCATGAAACTGCCAAGCTTGGCAGACTGTGGCAAAAGTTCTACCAAAACCACGTTAGTCACCTTAATGATGGTGAGGATATTTACGGTGTTTATCAGAATTATGAGAGTGAGGATTTAGTTGGTGCTTTCGATGTGGTCGCTAGTTGGAAAGTAGAGAGTGAAGCTGAAAAAGGTGAGGATGGCGATAAAAATAGCAACGAAGATCATAGCAAAGATAGCAATGTGCTGAGTCCTGAGAATATCCTGAGCGCCGCTCATGGTAGCGATGTAATAACGGTCACTATCCCAGAAGGCAGATATCTAGTATTTACCGAAGAGGGTAGAATGCCTAATACCGTGATGAATGCGTGGGAGAAGGCGTGGGAGTATTTCCATAATCCAGACTGCGAACACACCCGCACTTATAATGTCGATTTTGAGCATTATATCGGCGGTAATTTGGAGTTTGGACAAGTGGATCTTTATATTGGGATTAAGTAAATTTAATAAAAAGAATTTAGATATTTTAAGATCACATAGGGTGGGTTAGCCAAGTGTAACCCACCTATTCAATAGAGCTAATCGTTCAATAGTAAATTCTCCAAAATCCCCTCATAAATTTGCGCCAGCCTTCCCAAATCATCAACTTCTACCTTTTCATCGACTTGATGAATGGTAGCATTACGTACGCCAAGCTCAACCACTTGCGCGCCCGTTGGTGCGATAAAGCGCCCGTCGGATGTACCGCCTGAAGTTGATAAAGTGCTCTTTGTGCCGGTAACTGATTTAATCGCTTGCTGGCAGGCGAATACTAACTTGCCTTCTGGCGTTAAGAAGGGTTGGCCTGATAGTTTCCAGTCAATATCGTAGTTGGCTTTGCTATCGCTAAAGTGTTTATCAAAGATAGCATGAGTTTTTTGCTTTAACTCATCTTCATTGGTTTCAGTCGAAAAGCGAAAATTAAAGACGGCTGTCAGCGTTTCAGGAATCACGTTAGTTGCGCCTGTGCCGCTATTGATATTAGAGATTTGCAAGGAAGTCGCAGGGAAGTAATCGTTACCTTTATCCCATTGTGCAGCGGTCAACTCGCTTAGTGCTGTCATCGCTGCGTGAATAGGATTACAGGCCAGATGCGGATAAGCCACATGACCTTGCTTGCCCGTCACGGTTAGCTCAGCTCCTAAAGAGCCACGACGACCATTTTTGATAATATCGCCGAGCGTATCAGTACTTGATGGTTCACCCACTAAGCAGTAAGTTATTTTTTCTTGACGTGCCTCTAAAGTTTCAATTACTTTTACCGTGCCATTGATAGACGGCCCTTCTTCATCAGAGGTAATGAGCATAGCAATCGAGCCTTTATGCTCAGGATGATTAGCGACAAAACGCTCGGCGGCTACGGTAAAAGCGGCAATGCCAGTTTTCATATCGGCAGCCCCGCGCGCCCAAAGATAACCGTCGGCAATGGTCGGCGTAAAAGGCGGATACTTCCAATTATTAACATCGCCTGTCGGCACCACATCGGTATGACCGGCAAAGCAAATCACCGGATCTGTGCTGCCACGCCTTGCCCATAAGTTTTTGACCTCAGCCAGCTCGCCTTTAGCTTGCCTGTCACCGTAGTACATAAACTCGCAGTTAAAGCCTGCCTGCTGCAAGCGCTCGGACAAGATATCTTGGCAGCCGTCATCATCAGGGGTTACCGAAGGGCGTTCAAGCAGCTCAATACTTAATTCCAGTGTGGCTTGTTGGTGGGTTTGAGCTAATACATGTTTATCGTTGTTGTCTGACATAGGTAACCTTTTAAAGTAAATGTTTGGCAGTTGATAAGCTAACCTGTAGATAATTAACCCTCTTCAACAAACGGCACCAAGCCATCACGGCGCATCCAAGTAGCGATAGAGTAGCGCTGCCGATGAGCGATTTGCACTTGATGTTGCAGATTACTATCAAAGATAATTAAGCGATTGGCTACTGGCATCACCTCATGATGAATACCCTGGCTATCCACGATTTCTACGGCGCCGCCATCTGTAGCTTCCCAATTATCATTTAGATAAAATACTGCTGAGATAACGCGCTCATCGCGGCCGGCAGGATTATCGCTATGCCATTGATAACCAAAGCCTGTAGGATAGCAGGCGTAATGAGCTTCGCTGTGACGGATGCCCGTATATAAGCTGCGGTTCAGATGGCTTGCCAGCTGGTTAATACTTTGCAAATAATAAAACCCTGCAAAAAAGTCTTTGTTAATCCAGCGAATTTTATCACCGCGGATATGACTAATTCGAACGCCAGCGGTTAGATTCGCTTCTCGATAATCAATAAAACCACTCTCGGATTGCAGGGCTAATAGTGCTTTGTCCTCAAAGACATTATCGATAACTATCCAGCCTTCCAAAGCTAGTTTATCTAGGACAGAATCGCTCACTTTTTCTTCCCAATTGACAGCAAAATCAGATAATTGCAAAGCTTGTTGAGTGGTACCATTGGGATCAGTATGGGCATTATTATCAATAGAGTTATCAAAACTAGTAATAAGTAGCGGAGGATTATCTTTACCGATAGGATCGGTAATCACAAGCTCTTTTAGATCTAAATCGATTAATTCAACATTACTAATAATTGCTGTCATCTGCTCCTCCTATCGATAAAGCTACGGATTGCATCAGTTGTTGGAGTCAGTATTGGGATCAGGCACTTATCACTCACCGTTCAATTACCAAAACCATTACTAAAAGCACTGATATCTTTTACTCCGTCTATGCTACCATAGATGCAATTTTTCCTATTCAAAATTTTGAGACTATGAACTATAAACATGCCTACCACGCTGGTAACTTTGCCGATGTGGTCAAACATATCTTATTAGTACAACTGTTAAACCAGTTAAGCCAAAAAAACAAACCTTTTTATGTTCTCGATGCTTATGGCGGCCGTGGACTTTACTCGCTGGCTAGTGAAGAGGCGCGTAAGACAGGCGAGGCGAAAGGCGGTATCCAAGCTTTGCTAAAAGCTACCGATATCGATCTAGATAAAGCGCCAGCAGCTGTCAAAGATTATATTGAAGGCATGAAACAAGCGCGTTTTACTTATGATAATAAAGTTTATCCTGGTTCGCCATGGTGGATTGCTCACCATATTGAAAAGAACCCTGATAGCGGCGTGCGCGGTGAAGCCTTTGAAGCCAAAGCTTCTGAATACGATGCGCTTAATTATCAGCTGCATAAACTGCCTATCGGCATTCATCACCGCGATGCTTTTGAAGGTATTCGCGCGGTGATTCCGCCCGCTGAGCGTCGCGGTTTGATATTTTTAGATCCGCCTTATGAGCAAGAGCATAAAGATTTTACGCGGCTGATTGATTTGTTAGTGGCCTCTTATAATAAGTGGCCTCAAGGCACCTATGCTTTATGGTTCCCGATCAAAAATGTTGAAGCGGTTGAGCTATTTTATAAAAAGCTTAAACGGACAGAGATGCGTCGTCAGCTAATTTGTGAGCTTAATATCTATCCAAATGATGTGGCCGTTGGTCTAAATGGTACTGGTATGCTGATTATCAATCCGCCTTGGCAGTTCGATAATCAGGCGCGTGAGATATTAAAGTTCTTACAGCCTGCTCTTAAGGTTGCTGATGCTCCAAACATGACTCCTGATAGCGCTACTAATGTACGCTGGCTGGTGGGCGAATAAAGAGAAGCTTATGAGTACCGATAATAAAATAGATCAGACTAATAATAACTTGACTGACAGCTTAGCAAATAAACAAGCTGAGCCACCACTCAATGATAACTTGGATCATATCAGTGATAGCGCGGCAACTCAGCCTCCTTTTATGGATGAGCATGAGTTTAATATTCGCTTAGCAGATAATGATGACTATGAAGGTCTGACCTTTGAGGTAATCGAAGCTGAAGTCGCTGAAGGCCAGCAAGTGGTTAGCCGCGGAGTTTACCTAGCGCCTAATCTGATTACCACTTTATCGCTGTTATCCGGTTTTTATTCTATTTTAGCAAGTACTCAAGGCGAATTTTACAAAGCAGCATTAGCGATATTTTTATCAGCTATTTTGGACGGCGCTGATGGCCGCGTAGCTAGAATGCTTAATGCGCAAAGTCCTTTTGGTGAGCAGTATGACTCATTAGCAGACATGCTTGCCTTTGGCGTAGCACCGGCTATTTTGGTTTATAGTTTTGCCTTAGAGCCGTTAGGCCGCATCGGTCTAGGCTGTGCTTTTGTCTTTACTGCTTGCGGCGCTTTTCGCTTAGCACGCTTTAATGTACAAGTGGGCATTGTTGATAAAAAGTACTTTGTGGGTCTGGCAAGTCCACTTGCTGCTATTTTAGTTACGGCAGCAGTGATGGTAGCGGTTGATCACAATGAGTGGGTCGGTCAATACGATAGTCTCATCACCATACTATTCGCCGCTTGGGTGGTTGTTTGCGGTCTGTTGATGGTTAGCAATGTCAAATACTATAGCTTTAAAGAGTTTGACAAAAAGAAAGTACCTTTTGTCGCTTTGATCGTAGCGGTATTGGTGCTTAGTATCGCCATCTATGACATCCCAGTAGGTATTTTAGCTATCGGTATTATTTATGCTTTATCAGGAATAGTGACCACTATAAAGGCTAAAATGTAGTAGCGAAGATAACCAATAATAGCTACATACAACCGTAAGCCACTTATGAGATAAGTGGCTTTTTTACGTTTAAAGAATGATTGCTCACTCATTAAATTGGCTTTGCTGCGATTTGTTGTAAATGATGGCGTAACGTAACAGGGTCTATAGGTTTGTGCAGTACAGTAGGGTTAATAACCTTTGTTGCTTTGAATAACTTGGGAGAAGTATTAGCGGTAAGAATGATAAAAGAGGCGGCGTTAAAAACAGGGCTCTCACTAGCATTTTGAATAGCAATAATGACCTGTTCACCAGTTTCGTTGTTCGCTAAGCGATAATCAGAGATGACAATGTCCGGTTGGTACGCCTCAAAAGCTATAACCGCTTCTGCCACAGTTTGAGCAGTAAGGGCTTCACAGCCCCAAATCTCTAGTAACAGTTGCATTGATTTGCTAACAATAGCATTGTCATCGACAACTAATACAGTCTTACCGGGTAAGTAATCGACTACGCTATGACTACAAAAAATATCTTTGTCACTTTTTTCGCAAACAGGAAGTACTATTGAGAACTGAGATCCTCGATTCAATTTAGACTTCACCTCCACATTTGCTTTTAATAGCTCAGCCATGCCCTTAACAATAGCAAGTCCCAATCCTAGCCCTTGATTGATGACATTATTACGCTCTATTTGATAAAAGGAGTCAAAAATATGCTCAATCTCCATCGGTGTCAAACCTCCTCCAGTATCCCAGATACTTATCCGGCAATAGCTTAGCGAAAGTAGCTGATCATTCACGGGTAGCTTACGTACTCCGATTAACACTCCACCTTTATCGGTGTAACGTATAGCATTACTGATTAAATTTCTCAGTATTAATGCCATCATAATAGGATCCGTCATTACCCAAAGGTTAGTCGGTATAAAGCGCAGAGTAAGCTGTTTGTTATGAGCTTCTATACCAAACTCATCGACCAAACTTTGAAAAATGACATTAAGCTCAGTTGGCATAAAATGCGGAATCATCTCACCGGTTTCTAAATGAGCATAATCTAATATTGAATTGAGCATCTCACGACTAGATTGGCTAGCTGAGCTGGCATAATCTACAATCTGAGACTGTTGAACATCAAGATTGGTATCTTTGAGGGCTTCAATAAACAGGCTCAATGCTTGGACAGGTTGACGCAAATCATGACTAGCAGCCGCCAAAAGCTGCGTTTTAGCAGAGCTAGCCTTTTGGACTTGTTGAGTTTTTATCTGCAATCTAGTTACTAAGTTATTATTTTCTAAGTAAATTAAAATAGCTTTAAGAGTATTCATCGAAGAGTACTTTGCAAAGAAAATATCAAAGAACAGTAGTGATATGACGGCAAATGCCAAAATAACAAATTCAACATTGCCTATATAAAAAAAGAGAAATCCCCACATAAATACGCTAGGTAATACATAGGCAATGTAGACGCGCCAAAACATAGCTAGGCTTGAGATACCGCCACTTAATAGTCCCAAATGCAAACCTAAAAGCACGATGACTTGATTAGAGTTTTGGATATTATTAGTAAAAGCTTTACCAATAGCTAACGCCCATAAACAAGCCGTGGCTAAAGTACAAATGAATAAGACACTATAAACCGCATAGTGCGCTAAATAGTGGTCATAATTTTTAGCAGAGGGTGATGGTACTTCATAAGTTAAAGTAAAAAAAGAGCGGCTAGGTTCAATAACTAATTGAGGGTTAAGTTTATTTGAAAATGGCTGATCTTCTTCGCTAATATCTAGCTTTTTACTATTATCAAAAGCTTTTTTTGCTAAGAGCTTAATTTTTCTCCAATTAAACCAACAAACATACAAAATAATGATATGAAAAAATATCCAAATAACAATCAATGCTTTAGCTGCATTTATCTCCATAAGTGGCACACGGTTCAGCATAGCGATAAATATAGGTAAGCAAACCACCATAGCAATAAAAAACAACAAGGCCAAAGCGGCAAATATTTTTTTTAAAAAGCTTATTTTTAAGGTATCAGGTCTTTTAAGTATAAGCCTTACAATTAGCCATAATCCTCCTATTATTATCGCATGATAAACCAACCAAATAGTGTTCAATGTCTGTTGATTCGCGCTCAAGTTGTTACTTACGAACATAGTCGCAAAAAAACAAACACTGGTAAAAATAGTTCCCAACAATGCTAGGGGCAGGTTTCTAAGCAACAATCTAATTTGCGCAGCCAAGACTAACTTATGATTATAAGTGCTAGGAATAAGGTTAGGAAGGACTTCAATATCGTCATTATACATAGTCTGTAACCTGCGCCTTGTAAATGCTGTATAGGAATGCTTGTATAGACGCTCATGAAAAAATAATTTTTATTCTTGCTTAGTAAGATACCCTGCTTGTTGAGCGACGATAATAATTTTGGTACGGTTGTGAACCTCAAAATGATCCATTAAGGCGGCGACATGATTACGGATAGTATTCTCACTCAAAGAAAGCTTATCTGCGATGTACTTATTGCTATGACCTTCTGCCATAAGCGCTAATACTTCTAATAACCGAGTACTTAATATGGTCTTCGTTTCAGTAATAATAAGAGAGGGATGTGTTTGAGAGTGATTGTTTTTAGTAGATAAACGGTTGAGTAGTAGTGATTGGACCGTATTACAAATGATCGTAGAGTCAGTGTTTTTATGCAAAAAGCAACTAGCGCCCAAAGCTAAGGATCTATTGATTTCTTCGTGATTACTGAGGGCGGAGAGCAGCATGATACGCGCCTGCGGCCAACGCTGTTGTAGAATAATCATCCCATCGATACCATTAAGTCCTGGCAGACAAATATCAAGCAATATTACATCGATATCTATCTCAATATCATTAGTATCGCTAATTTTTTCAACCTCAACGATGTTTGCCTTTATTTTGGTTTGTAAAATAAGGCGCAACCCTGTGCGGAACAGAGCGTGGTCATCAATTAGAAGAATATTTTTTTGTATTTTATTATGAGTCATCGTGTGCTCCCATGGGCATCATTGATATCTCTATTTCATCCTTGAATTAATACTATTTTTTGGCGCTAAAAAATAATGATAATGGTTAAATGTAAAACGAATTCCCAAAAAGGAGAGAGTCTTATCAATTATTTTCTATGATTAGTATATTTGTACTATTATAAGTAATAAATGTACATACTATACTGTGAATATATGACTATAAAGTAAAGTGTCAAACTATATTCTCAACAACAGTTGCAGGATCTAGTCCTTTAGCGCTTACTAATTAGCCAATATAAATATATTCACAGGAAGCTAGTGCAGGGCAATGAAGAGTAAATAAACTTTTACTTATTATTTGTTACAGAGTCGTTATTTACTTTGTTGTTATAAGTAGGCTCTGATGATAAATTTGTGATAGGAGTGTTAGCATAATCTACTGCAGATGGTGAGTTTTTTTCATCACTAGTTATAGGAGTTTGATGTTGCTGAATTTTGCTTTGGTTGTACTTTTTTACTTCATTGATTAATTCTGATAGCTTCTCGCTATCTTTTTCTATCTCACCCTCTAGTTTTTCGTACTCTTGAGTTTGTTTTAGTTTGTATTGAACACTCTTATCTTTGTTATTAATCTCTAAGTTATTGATACTATTAAAAGCCTTTTCTTCGGTAGAAGAAGCGACTACTGAAGAGTCTGTTACGACTTTACTTGGAAGATCTATAATAGGTTTTTCACGAGTAGCAACGTTTGCCACTTTAGGTTCATTCTCTTTTTGACTGATATCTGTTGTTTTAATAGGACGAACTTTATCGGTATCTTTATCTAGAGAAGATAGTTCGGTTGACAATGGAGCTTCCTCTTGTGCTATCAAGCTTGGCTGTGTCTGTAAAGTAGTTGTCGTGGATGGATCGATGGTGCTGGGTAGAGGTTGGAGCGCTGCTTCTTTATCAAAAACGGTAAAATAGACAATAATAGCAAATACCGCATGTAGCAACACTGTTAGTACTATTGCCATAACGGTACGATCTTTCGTCTTTTTTACTAAGCGTGGCGGGGTTGGTGGATTCATTGGTTAATAGTCCATTATTTTATTTACTTTTTGCAGTAACTATAATTATAGTTTTATAACTTTTTGATTTAAATACTTGTGCCAACAGCTTAAGTTTGCTTAAAAAGTACTTTTATTTATATATACAATACTATTTTCATAGTATATTGTTAATGGAATATTTCAAAGTATTTAAATACTTTATTCACTAAGAGTAAAAGTGGATTAACATTAATGACGACTTATAAGCGTGATCTGTCGATAAGGATATTGCTAAAGATGCGATACATCACAAAAAGCCTCCTGCACAAAATAGTACGTAACTTATCTTTGAGCGTATGTGTCATAGCGGCATCCAATAGTGTTTTCGCTAATGACGATGTCTATGTGAATGCTTTAATCAATCAAGCTATTCAGACTCATCCTTTGGTAGGCGCTGCACGCGCAGAGCAACAAGCCACTAATGAGAGTATTCGTGCCGCTAAGCTCAATCTACTACCTGCTCCTAGTCTGTCCTCAGGCTATGATCGTGATGACGGGATGATTTCGCAATTTCAGCTCAGACAGTCATTGTGGACAGGAGGCAAGCTGACTGCCAATATTAATCAAGCTATCTTTGATGATAGAGCGGCGACAGAATATATTTATGAGCAGCAAAACCAAGTCGCTAAAACCACTATTGAAGGTTGGCAGAGCTATATCACTGCTGTCGCCAAACAGCGCGTATTTTATGAAAATCTACAATTGCTATCAGAGTTTGAAGCCATGATGCAGCGACGCGTGGCTCAAGGGGTATCTGCGCGTATCGAGATGGATTTGGTGACTAACCGTATTTTGCAAGAGCAAAATTCTTATCAAGCTGCTGTTGAACAACAACGTATTGCAATAGCTCGCTTAGAGCAAATCACTGGTCGTCGGCTGACTCCCGCCGATCTACCAGAACCGAACTTAGCTGAGCTGGTAAATCGGGCAAAAAGCTATTCACAAGCTTTTGAGAGAATGGCTTTTGATCAAGCCAGTTTTTATAATCCCACAGTAGTCAAAGAGCATTATCAAATAGAGGCGGCTAAGCAAGGAGTCAAATCACTACAGGCCGCCCGCTATCCCACACTTTATGCACAATATGAGTATGATTATTATCATGAAAGCGAGAGAGAGGAGAATGACGGGGAGTTCTCGGTGGGTTTGAGTTATGATCCAGGAGCTGGCTTTTCTAATTTGGCGCTAGCTAAAGCTTCGTCTGCTAGAGTAGACAGCCTTAGTCAATCAAAAGAGGCCTCTAGACGGCTAGTGTTAGAAAATATTCAGACTCAGTATCAGCAGTTTGCTAGTGCTAAGGATCAAGAGCGCTCTTTAATTGCAGCTGTAGCAGGCGCTCAGATCGTAGTGAGCTCTTATCGTCGTCAGTTTATCGCTGGTCGTAAATCATGGCTTGAGGTGTTGAACGCAGTACGTGAGCACTCGCAGTATCAAGCGCAGCTAGTTGATGTGCGCTCCTCTATTATTGCCGCTTATTATAAGCTACAAGTTGAATTTGGCATGATGTCATGGCAACAATTCGACCAAAACCGTCAAGAAAAACCTCTTTTTAGTCCGCTTGATCCGGTACAAAACTGGTTAATCCGTCAAGATAGCACCAGACAGCCCTCCGATACCGTGATTATCCAACCTGTAATTAGACAGACATCAGAGTTAATCACTTATCCTATGGATGACGCTGTAAGCGATTCTGTTTATGTTTCACAAATCAATGATGTAGATGAGTCGCCGCTAGAGGTGCAATAGTTTTATGACAAAATAGTTTTATCGCAAAGTATTTATTGGTCTATAAAAGAGTCTTAACTACTTTTTAATTTTTATTAGCAGCTAATGAGTGGGATGTTTTTATCATGAGTACACCTATGCCAGCTTCGAGTGATCATACCTCCGATAGTGAGGTGATGGCGCAGTCAAAATCGCCGCTAGCGACCTCTACACTAGGGGAGCGAAGCGATCCACAAGCGCAGCATTTGGCAACAGCTCTACATACTTTGCTCACTCAACAAGGCTATCCTATTGATAACGTGCGTCTATATGGGGTGATTGATCAGCAAGCGAATTTGACGACGCTGGCTGGAATCATTGCTATCTTAAAGCAGCTAGGGGTAGAGCAGCTACCAGAAGCACTACCAATACCTGATGCCGCGTTTTTACCTTTGTTGGCTCTACATCCTACTGAGGGTTGGGGCGTTATTGAACAACAAAACCCGCAAGGATTATGGCAGTTTCGTCAAGCCGAGCAGATGACGGCTCATCCAGGTCATATCTTTACCCATCTGTTACGGGTGCGCTTAGACAGTGAGCCGAGCAAACGTCGGCAACTCTCCTTTAATCAAATACTAAAAAAAGATCTAAAAAACTATCGTGGTATCGTGGTTGAGGCGGTAGTCGCCTCGTTTTTGATTAATGTACTTGCGCTAGCAGTGTCTTTATTTTCGATGCAAGTCTATGATCGGGTCATTCCAACTCGTAGCGAGTACACTTTAATCATCTTGGCAAGTGGGGTAGGGCTAGTCATCTTATTCGAGACCTTTATGAAGTTTGCTCGCTCAAAGATTATGGATAAAGTGGTAGTAAATCTTGATCAGTACTTATCTCGTGAAGTTTTTCAGCGCCTCTTAAGCGTTCGTATCGATCAAATGCCAGGGTCAGTAGGTTCAATGGCGGCGCAGCTACGCGGCTATGAGCAAGTACGAGGGTTTTATACTGCGAGCACCCTGTTTGGCTTAGTTGATATGCCGATGGCTATTATATTTGTCTCTCTAATAGTGATTATCGGAAATCCGCTAGTCGCTTTAGTACCGATTGTAGCGGCGATCGTTGCTATCATATTGGGCCTTAGTGCGCGTAGAAAGATCGATAAAATTGCCGCTATTGGAGCCTCAGCTTCTTATCGTAAGACAGGTATTTTGGTTGAAACAGTAGAAGGGGTAGAAACTATCAAGGCCGGATCTGGTAGTTGGAAGTTTTTATCACGCTGGCTTGATGTGATGAATATCACTACCAAAAATGATCTAGATATGAAACATGCTAACGATAATCTAAGCTACCTATCGCAAATGATACAGCAGACTAGCTATGTGGGTATTGTGATTGTTGGCTCGTTTGTAGTGATGTCAGGGGATATGACGATGGGCGGGCTTATTGCTTGCTCTATTCTTGGCGGGCGTATCTTAGCGCCTATTATGGGTATCCCTAATCTTTTAGTACAGCACTCCCATGCCAAAGCCGCTAAGCTCAATATCGAGCAGCTGTTTGCACTACAGCAAGATAATCATGGAGTCAGCCATCCTTTGTCGCCTAGTCATATCGCCGGTCACTTTGATTTGGAGCAAGTGAGCTTTAATTATCAAGGTAATGACCAGCCAGCGCTAACTATTGATAAGTTACAAATCAAAGCAGGAGAGCGCATTGCCGTTCTAGGCCCTATTGGTTCAGGGAAGTCAACTTTACTTAAAGTGCTATCAGGTTTGTATGCGCCAACACAAGGTAGGATACTTCTAGATGGACTCGATATGCAGCAGATTAGCCGTGAGTCTTTGAGTGAGCAAGTCGGCTATCTACAACAAGATCATCGGCTATTTGAGGGAACGCTGCGAGAGAATTTATTAATTGGTCTGCCAGCGCCTAGTGATGATGTCATGCGTGATGCGCTAGTAAAAACAGGATTGATAAAATTGGTAGCCAGTCACTCAAGTGGCTTGGATCTACCTATTAGTGAGGGCGGCAAGGGACTATCTGGAGGTCAAAAACAGCTGGTTGCTTTTACGCGCTTATTATTAACGCGACCTTCTATTTTGTTAATGGATGAGCCCACCGCTTCCATGGATAACCGCCAAGAACTACAGTGTATAGACGTATTAAGTAAAGAGTTTGCACAAGCGCAAACCTTAGTGGTCGCTACTCATAAAATGCCCTTATTACAGCTGGTTGATCGTATCATCATAATGGACAATCAAAAAATAGTAATGGATGGCCCTAAAGCACAAGTTTTAGCAAAACTTAAAGGCAATGAAAGTAGTACATCGCAGAATCAAGAGGGTAAAAACCCCAATAAAACCTCTATCAAAGTGAGCAAACCAAAAATAAAGGCTATCACTAAGCAAGGCTTTGACCAACCGTCAACTAGCGACGACTGAATTTGACTTTATTTTATATAGTATAGGGCACGATAATGGATAACTATCAATATAAACCTCATGACCCTAAAGTTGGGCGTACCCGAATTATTATATGGGTAGCACTGATTGGTATTATTGTACTAGTGGTTTGGGCATATTTTGCCAAAATTGATCAGGTTACTCGCGCTACAGGCACGGTGATTGCTAGCGCTCGAACCCAAGACATTCAAGCGGTAGAAGGCGGGGTATTGACTGAGATATTGGTAAAAGAAGGCGAAGAGGTCACTAAAGGACAATTATTGGTGACTTTGGAGGAGGAACGCGCCCAAGCGGCAGTGGCGAACTCAAACTCTAAGATAGCGGCGCTAAAAGCTAGGCTGGCGCGTTTGGAGGCGGAGATTTTTGAGCGGCCTTTACAGTTCCCAGATGATATCAAAAGTTATAGTGAATATGTAGAAAACCAAACTCAGTTATATAATCGCCGTCGCCAAGCAATTGATCAAGACGTCAGCTCACTACAAAAGATGATGGTATTAGCGAATCAAGAGCTGAGCATGAATGAGCCATTATTAACCTATGGTGATGTCAGTCAGGCGGATGTGATTAAACTGCGTAGGCAAGTGGCAGAGATTCAAGCGCAAATCACTAATAAGCGTAATAAATACTTTGAAGAAGCACAAAGCGAGATGACCAAAGCTCAAGAAGAGCTAGATACTGAGCTTGAACAGTTGCGTGATTACTCACAAGTGTTAGAAGAGAAAAACCTATTTGCTCCTACCGATGGTAAGGTAAATAATATTTTGATTACCACTATCGGCGGTGTGGTCAAACCGGGCGAGATCATCATGAAGATACTGCCTACCAGTAGCGATTTGATCGTTGAAGCTAAGGTCACCCCTGTAGATATAGCTTATGTAAAAGAAGGGCAAGCGGCCACTGTCAAGCTTGATGCTTATGATTATTCTATCTTTGGAGCTATGAATGGATCGGTTACTTATATTAGTCCAGATACTTTGATGGAGCAAACACCGAATGGTGAAGAGCCTTATTACCGAGTACAGATAAAAATTACAGGCGCCGAATTTGCAGAGCGCCGTGATGAGATTGTGATCAAGCCAGGTATGACCGCTTCAGTAGATATAAAGGCGCAAGAGAGATCTGTGCTTTCTTACTTGACCAAACCTATTACCAAGACCTTCTCTGAAGGATTAGGTGAGCGCTAATATCTGTACTAAACCTTTAGCCTACTATGTGTTTTAAAGTTATTTTATCAATGAGACGCCCCTATATTTAGGGGCGTTTTTTTTAGTCAAAAACTCATTAAAACTAATCAATCTCATAGCTATTTAATAATAAATCTCTACTTTTGATCTGTAGTCTAGTCAACAACATCTTCAATAAAACCCTCCTAAAACCTAGTACCTGAGCCTCCTTAAACCTCCTGTCTCTGTCTCAATTACTTCTCTGATTAGTACGTTTGTACTATTACAAAGCCTATACCCTCTCTCTACACTAAATAGATAGTTTAATTTTTTAGTCATAGAAGCGCCTCATTACTACCATTGACATTTATTTAAAACCAATAACCAAAAATGCATTTTATAAATGATTTCTTGAAGTTAGCTAAACATTTTTATTAAACCGCTTATAAATCTTATTAGGAGTCTGCTATGGACAAGCTACTTAAAACAACCCTTATTACCTTATTACTACCCACTATAGCTTTGAGCTTTACCGCTTGTACAACGACTAATGGTGGGGTTTATAACGAAGGTGATAATCGAAGAGTGAATGGTGTGGCATGGAAAACCAAAGCCGATGTAGATGTAAAGGCACTATTAGCGCAAGAGATAGATAGCACTAAAACTCGCTTAGTATTCATTCGTAAAAATGATGATGACGCTGAGCAAACGAGCGCCAATATTGCCGTTAACAATAGATTTCAAGTGAGCCTGCAGCCTGGTAGTTATACCGTAGTCGAGTCTTGCGTAGGTACTAACAGTCTAAGCGCTCAAGCGACTGGCTTTAAAAACAATAATTTATCAGCAAATGCCAAAAACTTCCAACTCGCAGGTGGTCAGACTTATTTTATATATGTCGATATGGATGAGCAAGGCAACAGCTCCCTTATGCAAATTACTGAAAACAATGCCTTACAGATGTTAGCCAATAAGCGCTATCAGACACATCAGGTTAGCCGCGTGGTACCAAACTGTCCACCGCCTGTTGTCGTGAGTGCTCCAGTTGTCGTCACACCACCAGTAGTCGTTAGACAGCAGACTGTCGTACTAGAAGAGCCAGCTACTATCGATCTAGAAGTCTTGTTCGATACGGATAAATCAGTGGTCAAGCCAGAATACTTCTCGGAAGTTGCCGAAGTTGCAGATTTTATGAACCGCTATGCAAACACTACGACAGTCATCGAAGGTCATACCGATAGTCAAGGTAGTGACAGCTATAACCAAGCCCTATCACAGCGTCGAGTAAATGCGGTAAGAGACGTTTTAATAAATCAATTTGGCATTGCCGCTGATCGCTTAACGGCTATCGGTTACGGAGAGTCGCGTCCAAGAGCAACTAATGATACAGCAGAAGGTAGACAACTTAATCGCCGTGTTGTCGCTCTGATCAAAGAGAGACGCAGCAATTAAGTCGAACAATCTTATAGAACGTATTTGAGTTACTAAATTTTGAAAAAAGAGAGAATATCATGAATACTATTATCGTAAAAACCAACGACGCGACTCAAACTATAAGCCAAGTGCAAGTCGTCACCGAAGATGGTACCCCAACTGTCATCACTGCAATGGATAAAGTGAACTATGAGTTCTATGATACGGCTATTAATCGTGCACCTAATCATATTATCACTAAACGCGTGAATAATGATTTACATGTCTCGTTTGAAGAAAATGGACAAAATAGCGATCTTATTATAGAAGGTTTTTATGATCGTGAAGATAGCGCACTATTAGGCATGGCTGAAGATGGTCAGTATTATTACTATGTCCCAGATACTGGCGAAGCCTACGATTATGTGACTCAGCTAGAGGCAGGAGATGTAGAAGGTCAAGCTTTAGGTGGTCAAGACTATACGGCAGTGGCTGTCATACCTTGGTGGATACCGGCTGCAGCAGGATTAGGACTGATCGGTATAATTGCTGCTGCTAGTAGTAGTAGTGATGATGATAATGATAGTTTGCCACCACCTATAACACCTACCGTTAGTATAACAGGTACAACTACTCTTAATGAGACCGCTGAAGATGGCACTGCTAGTAAAGCCACATATACTGTCAGTTTGAGTAGTCCAAGCACTGTCGATACTGCTGTAACAATAACTATTAATAATGGTTCAGCTGAGTCAAATGATTATAATGCGCCTGCTACTCAAACGGTTATTATTCCCGCAGGTGCTACCTCAGTGACTTTTAGTATACCTATTATCGATGATAATGTATTCGAAGGTCCAGAGGACTTTGATGTCATAATTACTAGTGTGAATTCTGGTAACGCTACTATTAATCCTACTCAAAATACTGTAAATACTATTATTTATGATAATGGTACTACCGATGGCGAGACACCGTTAGATCCTGAGAATCCACCGCTTGGCGATGATACGCCAGTAGTAAGTATTATCGGTACCACTAATCTTAACGAAACAAGTTTTGATGGCACGCCAAGTGAGGCAGTTTATACCGTTAATCTAAGCAATCCAAGTACAGTTGATACGAGTATAATCGTAACAATCATCGATGGCTCTACAGAAGGTAGTGCTGATTATACTGCACCAGTTACTCAAACGATTACTATTCCTGCAGGTGCTACCTCAGCAACTTTTAGTGTCCCTATTGTCGATGACAGTTTATTTGAAGGACCAGAGGATTTTAATGTAACTGTCACCAGTATAGATTCAGGTAGTGCCACTATTAATCCTACTCAAAATACTGTAAATACTACTATTTATGATGATGGTACTACTGATGGCGAGACGCCATTAGACCCTGAGAATCCACCACTTGGTGACGATACGCCAGTAGTAAGTGTTTCAAATGAAACAGTAAGTGAAGGTGATATCTTAGTACACACTGTCACCTTAAGTAATCCTTCAGCTACTGATATGATCTGTAGCTTTAGTATAGCCGATGGTTCCGCCACCGCAGGGGATGATTATAGCAACATTCCTATGTTTAGCGATCGCGTTACTTATGATTCTATCACTGAAACTATTACGGTTCCTGCGGGAGTGACTAGCTTTACGGTCAGATACCCAACCCTCGATGATGCTATCGCAGAACCAAACGAAACGGTTCTAATTACCGTTAATGGCGTTACTGGAATAGGTACAATCGTCGATGAAGACGAGCCAGGTCCTGAGGATACCATCACCGTCTCTATTGCCGACACCGTGGGCGACGTTGAAGAGGGTAATAGTGCCAGCTTCCCAGTCAGCTTAACCGATAGCAATGGCAACCCGGTCAATGCGATCACCGATGTGGTGGTTGATGTGACTTATAGTGGCGTGGCCATTGACGGCACCGACTTTACCGGTGTGGTGCAAGTGACCATCCTTGCAGGCACTAGCAGCACCGATCTTGACATTGATACCATCGATGACTTTATCGCTGAGGGTAGTGAGCTGGTTGGCATCACCATCAGTAACCCACAAGGCGGCGGCTTTGAGGCCATCGTGGTCGGTCAAGCCACTGCGGATATGAACATTGTTGATGAAGCTGATCCTGGGGCGGAGGATACCATCACCGTCTCGATCGCCGACACCGTGGGCGACGTTGAAGAGGGTAATAGTGCCAGCTTCCCGATCAGCTTAACCGATAGCAATGGCAACCCGGTCAATGCGATCACCGATGTGGTGGTTGATGTGACTTATAGTGGCGTGGCCATTGACGGCACCGACTTTACCGGTGTGGTGCAAGTGACCATCCTTGCAGGCACTAGCAGCACCGATCTTGACATTGATACCATCGATGACTTTATCGCTGAGGGTAGTGAGCTGGTTGGCATCACCATCAGTAATCCGGTCGGCGGCGGCTTTGAGGCCATCGTGGTCGGTCAAGCCACTGCGGATATGAACATTGTTGATGAAGCTGATCCTGGGGCGGAGGATACCATCACCGTCTCGATCGCCGACACCGTGGGCGACGTTGAAGAGGGTAATAGTGCCAGCTTCCCGATCAGCTTAACCGATAGCAATGGCAACCCGGTCAATGCGATCACCGATGTGGTGGTTGATGTGACTTATAGTGGCGTGGCCATTGACGGCACCGACTTTACCGGTGTGGTGCAAGTGACCATCCTTGCAGGCACTAGCAGCACCGATCTTGACATTGATACCATCGATGACTTTATCGCTGAGGGTAGTGAGCTGGTTGGCATCACCATCAGTAATCCGGTCGGCGGCGGCTTTGAGGCCATCGTGGTCGGTCAAGCCACTGCGGATATGAACATTGTTGATGAAGCTGATCCTGGGGCGGAGGATACCATCACCGTCTCGATCGCCGACACCGTGGGCGACGTTGAAGAGGGTAATAGTGCCAGCTTCCCGATCAGCTTAACCGATAGCAATGGCAACCCGGTCAATGCGATCACCGATGTGGTGGTTGATGTGACTTATAGTGGCGTGGCCATTGACGGCACCGACTTTACCGGTGTGGTGCAAGTGACCATCCTTGCAGGCACTAGCAGCACCGATCTTGACATTGATACCATCGATGACTTTATCGCTGAGGGTAGTGAGCTGGTTGGCATCACCATCAGTAATCCGGTCGGCGGCGGCTTTGAGGCCATCGTGGTCGGTCAAGCCACTGCGGATATGAACATTGTTGATGAAGCTGATCCTGGGGCGGAGGATACCATCACCGTCTCGATCGCCGACACCGTGGGCGACGTTGAAGAGGGTAATAGTGCCAGCTTCCCGATCAGCTTAACCGATAGCAATGGCAACCCGGTCAATGCGATCACCGATGTGGTGGTTGATGTGACTTATAGTGGCGTGGCCATTGACGGCACCGACTTTACCGGTGTGGTGCAAGTGACCATCCTTGCAGGCACTAGAAGCACCGATCTTGACATTGATACCATCGATGACTTTATCGCTGAGGGTAGTGAGCTGGTTGGCATCACCATCAGTAATCCGGTCGGCGGCGGCTTTGAGGCCATCGTGGTCGGTCAAGCCACTGCGGATATGAACATTGTTGATGAAGCTGATCCTGGGGCGGAGGATACCATCACCGTCTCGATCGCCGACACCGTGGGCGACGTTGAAGAGGGTAATAGTGCCAGCTTCCCGATCAGCTTAACCGATAGCAATGGCAACCCGGTCAATGCGATCACCGATGTGGTGGTTGATGTGACTTATAGTGGCGTGGCCATTGACGGCACCGACTTTACCGGTGTGGTGCAAGTGACCATCCTTGCAGGCACTAGCAGCACCGATCTTGACATTGATACCATCGATGACTTTATCGCTGAGGGTAGTGAGCTGGTTGGCATCACCATCAGTAATCCGGTCGGCGGCGGCTTTGAGGCCATCGTGGTCGGTCAAGCCACTGCGGATATGAACATTGTTGATGAAGCTGATCCTGGAGCGGAGGATACCATCACCGTCTCGATCGCCGACACCGTGGGCGACGTTGAAGAGGGTAATAGTGCCAGCTTCCCGATCAGCTTAACCGATAGCAATGGCAACCCGGTCAATGCGATCACCGATGTGGTGGTTGATGTGACTTATAGTGGCGTGGCCATTGACGGCACCGACTTTACCGGTGTGGTGCAAGTGACCATCCTTGCAGGCACTAGCAGCACCGATCTTGACATTGATACCATCGATGACTTTATCGCTGAGGGTAGTGAGCTGGTTGGCATCACCATCAGTAATCCGGTCGGCGGCGGCTTTGAGGCCATCGTGGTCGGTCAAGCCACTGCGGATATGAACATTGTTGATGAAGCTGATCCTGGAGCGGAGGATACCATCACCGTCTCGATCGCCGACACCGTGGGCGACGTTGAAGAGGGTAATAGTGCCAGCTTCCCGATCAGCTTAACCGATAGCAATGGCAACCCGGTCAATGCGATCACCGATGTGGTGGTTGATGTGACTTATAGTGGCGTGGCCATTGACGGCACCGACTTTACCGGTGTGGTGCAAGTGACCATCCTTGCAGGCACTAGCAGCACCGATCTTGACATTGATACCATCGATGACTTTATCGCTGAGGGTAGTGAGCTGGTTGGCATCACCATCAGTAATCCGGTCGGCGGCGGCTTTGAGGCCATCGTGGTCGGTCAAGCCACTGCGGATATGAACATTGTTGATGAAGCTGATCCTGGGGCGGAGGATACCATCACCGTCTCGATCGCCGACACCGTGGGCGACGTTGAAGAGGGTAATAGTGCCAGCTTCCCGATCAGCTTAACCGATAGCAATGGCAACCCGGTCAATGCGATCACCGATGTGGTGGTTGATGTGACTTATAGTGGCGTGGCCATTGACGGCACCGACTTTACCGGTGTGGTGCAAGTGACCATCCTTGCAGGCACTAGCAGCACCGATCTTGACATTGATACCATCGATGACTTTATCGCTGAGGGTAGTGAGCTGGTTGGCATCACCATCAGTAATCCGGTCGGCGGCGGCTTTGAGGCCATCGTGGTCGGTCAAGCCACTGCGGATATGAACATTGTTGATGAAGCTGATCCTGGGGCGGAGGATACCATCACCGTCTCGATCGCCGACACCGTGGGCGACGTTGAAGAGGGTAATAGTGCCAGCTTCCCGATCAGCTTAACCGATAGCAATGGCAACCCGGTCAATGCGATCACCGATGTGGTGGTTGATGTGACTTATAGTGGCGTGGCCATTGACGGCACCGACTTTACCGGTGTGGTGCAAGTGACCATCCTTGCAGGCACTAGCAGCACCGATCTTGACATTGATACCATCGATGACTTTATCGCTGAGGGTAGTGAGCTGGTTGGCATCACCATCAGTAATCCGGTCGGCGGCGGCTTTGAGGCCATCGTGGTCGGTCAAGCCACTGCGGATATGAACATTGTTGATGAAGCTGATCCTGGGGCGGAGGATACCATCACCGTCTCGATCGCCGACACCGTGGGCGACGTTGAAGAGGGTAATAGTGCCAGCTTCCCGATCAGCTTAACCGATAGCAATGGCAACCCGGTCAATGCGATCACCGATGTGGTGGTTGATGTGACTTATAGTGGCGTGGCCATTGACGGCACCGACTTTACCGGTGTGGTGCAAGTGACCATCCTTGCAGGCACTAGCAGCACCGATCTTGACATTGATACCATCGATGACTTTATCGCTGAGGGTAGTGAGCTGGTTGGCATCACCATCAGTAATCCGGTCGGCGGCGGCTTTGAGGCCATCGTGGTCGGTCAAGCCACTGCGGATATGAACATTGTTGATGAAGCTGATCCTGGGGCGGAGGATACCATCACCGTCTCGATCGCCGACACCGTGGGCGACGTTGAAGAGGGTAATAGTGCCAGCTTCCCGATCAGCTTAACCGATAGCAATGGCAACCCGGTCAATGCGATCACCGATGTGGTGGTTGATGTGACTTATAGTGGCGTGGCCATTGACGGCACCGACTTTACCGGTGTGGTGCAAGTGACCATCCTTGCAGGCACTAGCAGCACCGATCTTGACATTGATACCATCGATGACTTTATCGCTGAGGGTAGTGAGCTGGTTGGCATCACCATCAGTAATCCGGTCGGCGGCGGCTTTGAGGCCATCGTGGTCGGTCAAGCCACTGCGGATATGAACATTGTTGATGAAGCTGATCCTGGGGCGGAGGATACCATCACCGTCTCGATCGCCGACACCGTGGGCGACGTTGAAGAGGGTAATAGTGCCAGCTTCCCGATCAGCTTAACCGATAGCAATGGCAACCCGGTCAATGCGATCACCGATGTGGTGGTTGATGTGACTTATAGTGGCGTGGCCATTGACGGCACCGACTTTACCGGTGTGGTGCAAGTGACCATCCTTGCAGGCACTAGCAGCACCGATCTTGACATTGATACCATCGATGACTTTATCGCTGAGGGTAGTGAGCTGGTTGGCATCACCATCAGTAATCCGGTCGGCGGCGGCTTTGAGGCCAT
This sequence comes from Psychrobacter sp. AH5, assembly GCF_040371085.1. Lineage (NCBI taxonomy): Bacteria > Pseudomonadati > Pseudomonadota > Gammaproteobacteria > Moraxellales > Moraxellaceae > Psychrobacter > Psychrobacter sp. AH5. The sequence continues at coordinate 1,982,702 of NZ_JAMBMT010000001.1, read as the reverse complement.
CGTGGTCGGTCAAGCCACTGCGGATATGAACATTGTTGATGAAGCTGATCCTGGAGCGGAGGATACCATCACCGTCTCGATCGCCGACACCGTGGGCGACGTTGAAGAGGGTAATAGTGCCAGCTTCCCGATCAGCTTAACCGATAGCAATGGCAACCCGGTCAATGCGATCACCGATGTGGTGGTTGATGTGACTTATAGTGGCGTGGCCATTGACGGCACCGACTTTACCGGTGTGGTGCAAGTGACCATCCTTGCAGGCACTAGCAGCACCGATCTTGACATTGATACCATCGATGACTTTATCGCTGAGGGTAGTGAGCTGGTTGGCATCACCATCAGTAATCCGGTCGGCGGCGGCTTTGAGGCCATCGTGGTCGGTCAAGCCACTGCGGATATGAACATTGTTGATGAAGCTGATCCTGGAGCGGAGGATACCATCACCGTCTCGATCGCCGACACCGTGGGCGACGTTGAAGAGGGTAATAGTGCCAGCTTCCCGATCAGCTTAACCGATAGCAATGGCAACCCGGTCAATGCGATCACCGATGTGGTGGTTGATGTGACTTATAGTGGCGTGGCCATTGACGGCACCGACTTTACCGGTGTGGTGCAAGTGACCATCCTTGCAGGCACTAGCAGCACCGATCTTGACATTGATACCATCGATGACTTTATCGCTGAGGGTAGTGAGCTGGTTGGCATCACCATCAGTAATCCGGTCGGCGGCGGCTTTGAGGCCATCGTGGTCGGTCAAGCCACTGCGGATATGAACATTGTTGATGAAGCTGATCCTGGGGCGGAGGATACCATCACCGTCTCGATCGCCGACACCGTGGGCGACGTTGAAGAGGGTAATAGTGCCAGCTTCCCGATCAGCTTAACCGATAGCAATGGCAACCCGGTCAATGCGATCACCGATGTGGTGGTTGATGTGACTTATAGTGGCGTGGCCATTGACGGCACCGACTTTACCGGTGTGGTGCAAGTGACCATCCTTGCAGGCACTAGCAGCACCGATCTTGACATTGATACCATCGATGACTTTATCGCTGAGGGTAGTGAGCTGGTTGGCATCACCATCAGTAATCCGGTCGGCGGCGGCTTTGAGGCCATCGTGGTCGGTCAAGCCACTGCGGATATGAACATTGTTGATGAAGCTGATCCTGGGGCGGAGGATACCATCACCGTCTCGATCGCCGACACCGTGGGCGACGTTGAAGAGGGTAATAGTGCCAGCTTCCCGATCAGCTTAACCGATAGCAATGGCAACCCGGTCAATGCGATCACCGATGTGGTGGTTGATGTGACTTATAGTGGCGTGGCCATTGACGGCACCGACTTTACCGGTGTGGTGCAAGTGACCATCCTTGCAGGCACTAGCAGCACCGATCTTGACATTGATACCATCGATGACTTTATCGCTGAGGGTAGTGAGCTGGTTGGCATCACCATCAGTAATCCGGTCGGCGGCGGCTTTGAGGCCATCGTGATCGGTCAAGCCACTGCGGATATGAACATTGTTGATGAAGCTGATCCTGGGGCGGAGGATACCATCACCGTCTCGATCGCCGACACCGTGGGCGACGTTGAAGAGGGTAATAGTGCCAGCTTCCCGATCAGCTTAACCGATAGCAATGGCAACCCGGTCAATGCGATCACCGATGTGGTGGTTGATGTGACTTATAGTGGCGTGGCCATTGACGGCACCGACTTTACCGGTGTGGTGCAAGTGACCATCCTTGCAGGCACTAGCAGCACCGATCTTGACATTGATACCATCGATGACTTTATCGCTGAGGGTAGTGAGCTGGTTGGCATCACCATCAGTAATCCGGTCGGCGGCGGCTTTGAGGCCATCGTGGTCGGTCAAGCCACTGCGGATATGAACATTGTTGATGAAGCTGATCCTGGAGCGGAGGATACCATCACCGTCTCGATCGCCGACACCGTGGGCGACGTTGAAGAGGGTAATAGTGCCAGCTTCCCGATCAGCTTAACCGATAGCAATGGCAACCCGGTCAATGCGATCACCGATGTGGTGGTTGATGTGACTTATAGTGGCGTGGCCATTGACGGCACCGACTTTACCGGTGTGGTGCAAGTGACCATCCTTGCAGGCACTAGCAGCACCGATCTTGACATTGATACCATCGATGACTTTATCGCTGAGGGTAGTGAGCTGGTTGGCATCACCATCAGTAATCCGGTCGGCGGCGGCTTTGAGGCCATCGTGGTCGGTCAAGCCACTGCGGATATGAACATTGTTGATGAAGCTGATCCTGGGGCGGAGGATACCATCACCGTCTCGATCGCCGACACCGTGGGCGACGTTGAAGAGGGTAATAGTGCCAGCTTCCCGATCAGCTTAACCGATAGCAATGGCAACCCGGTCAATGCGATCACCGATGTGGTGGTTGATGTGACTTATAGTGGCGTGGCCATTGACGGCACCGACTTTACCGGTGTGGTGCAAGTGACCATCCTTGCAGGCACTAGCAGCACCGATCTTGACATTGATACCATCGATGACTTTATCGCTGAGGGTAGTGAGCTGGTTGGCATCACCATCAGTAATCCGGTCGGCGGCGGCTTTGAGGCCATCGTGGTCGGTCAAGCCACTGCGGATATGAACATTGTTGATGAAGCTGATCCTGGGGCGGAGGATACCATCACCGTCTCGATCGCCGACACCGTGGGCGACGTTGAAGAGGGTAATAGTGCCAGCTTCCCGATCAGCTTAACCGATAGCAATGGCAACCCGGTCAATGCGATCACCGATGTGGTGGTTGATGTGACTTATAGTGGCGTGGCCATTGACGGCACCGACTTTACCGGTGTGGTGCAAGTGACCATCCTTGCAGGCACTAGCAGCACCGATCTTGACATTGATACCATCGATGACTTTATCGCTGAGGGTAGTGAGCTGGTTGGCATCACCATCAGTAATCCGGTCGGCGGCGGCTTTGAGGCCATCGTGGTCGGTCAAGCCACTGCGGATATGAACATTGTTGATGAAGCTGATCCTGGAGCGGAGGATACCATCACCGTCTCGATCGCCGACACCGTGGGCGACGTTGAAGAGGGTAATAGTGCCAGCTTCCCAGTCAGCTTAACCGATAGCAATGGCAACCCGGTCAATGCGATCACCGATGTGGTGGTTGATGTGACTTATAGTGGCGTGGCCATTGACGGCACCGACTTTACCGGTGTGGTGCAAGTGACCATCCTTGCAGGCACTAGCAGCACCGATCTTGACATTGATACCATCGATGACTTTATCGCTGAGGGTAGTGAGCTGGTTGGCATCACCATCAGTAATCCGGTCGGCGGCGGCTTTGAGGCCATCGTGGTCGGTCAAGCCACTGCGGATATGAACATTGTTGATGAAGCTGATCCTGGGGCGGAGGATACCATCACCGTCTCGATCGCCGACACCGTGGGCGACGTTGAAGAGGGTAATAGTGCCAGCTTCCCGATCAGCTTAACCGATAGCAATGGCAACCCGGTCAATGCGATCACCGATGTGGTGGTTGATGTGACTTATAGTGGCGTGGCCATTGACGGCACCGACTTTACCGGTGTGGTGCAAGTGACCATCCTTGCAGGCACTAGCAGCACCGATCTTGACATTGATACCATCGATGACTTTATCGCTGAGGGTAGTGAGCTGGTTGGCATCACCATCAGTAATCCGGTCGGCGGCGGCTTTGAGGCCATCGTGGTCGGTCAAGCCACTGCGGATATGAACATTGTTGATGAAGCTGATCCTGGGGCGGAGGATACCATCACCGTCTCGATCGCCGACACCGTGGGCGACGTTGAAGAGGGTAATAGTGCCAGCTTCCCGATCAGCTTAACCGATAGCAATGGCAACCCGGTCAATGCGATCACCGATGTGGTGGTTGATGTGACTTATAGTGGCGTGGCCATTGACGGCACCGACTTTACCGGTGTGGTGCAAGTGACCATCCTTGCAGGCACTAGCAGCACCGATCTTGACATTGATACCATCGATGACTTTATCGCTGAGGGTAGTGAGCTGGTTGGCATCACCATCAGTAATCCGGTCGGCGGCGGCTTTGAGGCCATCGTGGTCGGTCAAGCCACTGCGGATATGAACATTGTTGATGAAGCTGATCCTGGAGCGGAGGATACCATCACCGTCTCGATCGCCGACACCGTGGGCGACGTTGAAGAGGGTAATAGTGCCAGCTTCCCAGTCAGCTTAACCGATAGCAATGGCAACCCGGTCAATGCGATCACCGATGTGGTGGTTGATGTGACTTATAGTGGCGTGGCCATTGACGGCACCGACTTTACCGGTGTGGTGCAAGTGACCATCCTTGCAGGCACTAGCAGCACCGATCTTGACATTGATACCATCGATGACTTTATCACTGAGGGTAGTGAGCTGGTTGGCATCACCATCAGTAATCCGGTCGGCGGCGGCTTTGAGGCCATCGTGGTCGGTCAAGCCACTGCGGATATGAACATTGTTGATGAAGCTGATCCTGGGGCGGAGGATACCATCACCGTCTCGATCGCCGACACCGTGGGCGACGTTGAAGAGGGTAATAGTGCCAGCTTCCCGATCAGCTTAACCGATAGCAATGGCAACCCGGTCAATGCGATCACCGATGTGGTGGTTGATGTGACTTATAGTGGCGTGGCCATTGACGGCACCGACTTTACCGGTGTGGTGCAAGTGACCATCCTTGCAGGCACTAGCAGCACCGATCTTGACATTGATACCATCGATGACTTTATCGCTGAGGGTAGTGAGCTGGTTGGCATCACCATCAGTAATCCGGTCGGCGGCGGCTTTGAGGCCATCGTGGTCGGTCAAGCCACTGCGGATATGAACATTGTTGATGAAGCTGATCCTGGAGCGGAGGATACCATCACCGTCTCGATCGCCGACACCGTGGGCGACGTTGAAGAGGGTAATAGTGCCAGCTTCCCGATCAGCTTAACCGATAGCAATGGCAACCCGGTCAATGCGATCACCGATGTGGTGGTTGATGTGACTTATAGTGGCGTGGCCATTGACGGCACCGACTTTACCGGTGTGGTGCAAGTGACCATCCTTGCAGGCACTAGCAGCACCGATCTTGACATTGATACCATCGATGACTTTATCGCTGAGGGTAGTGAGCTGGTTGGCATCACCATCAGTAATCCGGTCGGCGGCGGCTTTGAGGCCATCGTGGTCGGTCAAGCCACTGCGGATATGAACATTGTTGATGAAGCTGATCCTGGAGCGGAGGATACCATCACCGTCTCGATCGCCGACACCGTGGGCGACGTTGAAGAGGGTAATAGTGCCAGCTTCCCGATCAGCTTAACCGATAGCAATGGCAACCCGGTCAATGCGATCACCGATGTGGTGGTTGATGTGACTTATAGTGGCGTGGCCATTGACGGCACCGACTTTACCGGTGTGGTGCAAGTGACCATCCTTGCAGGCACTAGCAGCACCGATCTTGACATTGATACCATCGATGACTTTATCGCTGAGGGTAGTGAGCTGGTTGGCATCACCATCAGTAATCCGGTCGGCGGCGGCTTTGAGGCCATCGTGGTCGGTCAAGCCACTGCGGATATGAACATTGTTGATGAAGCTGATCCTGGGGCGGAGGATACCATCACCGTCTCGATCGCCGACACCGTGGGCGACGTTGAAGAGGGTAATAGTGCCAGCTTCCCGATCAGCTTAACCGATAGCAATGGCAACCCGGTCAATGCGATCACCGATGTGGTGGTTGATGTGACTTATAGTGGCGTGGCCATTGACGGCACCGACTTTACCGGTGTGGTGCAAGTGACCATCCTTGCAGGCACTAGCAGCACCGATCTTGACATTGATACCATCGATGACTTTATCGCTGAGGGTAGTGAGCTGGTTGGCATCACCATCAGTAATCCGGTCGGCGGCGGCTTTGAGGCCATCGTGGTCGGTCAAGCCACTGCGGATATGAACATTGTTGATGAAGCTGATCCTGGGGCGGAGGATACCATCACCGTCTCGATCGCCGACACCGTGGGCGACGTTGAAGAGGGTAATAGTGCCAGCTTCCCGATCAGCTTAACCGATAGCAATGGCAACCCGGTCAATGCGATCACCGATGTGGTGGTTGATGTGACTTATAGTGGCGTGGCCATTGACGGCACCGACTTTACCGGTGTGGTGCAAGTGACCATCCTTGCAGGCACTAGCAGCACCGATCTTGACATTGATACCATCGATGACTTTATCGCTGAGGGTAGTGAGCTGGTTGGCATCACCATCAGTAATCCGGTCGGCGGCGGCTTTGAGGCCATCGTGGTCGGTCAAGCCACTGCGGATATGAACATTGTTGATGAAGCTGATCCTGGGGCGGAGGATACCATCACCGTCTCGATCGCCGACACCGTGGGCGACGTTGAAGAGGGTAATAGTGCCAGCTTCCCGATCAGCTTAACCGATAGCAATGGCAACCCGGTCAATGCGATCACCGATGTGGTGGTTGATGTGACTTATAGTGGCGTGGCCATTGACGGCACCGACTTTACCGGTGTGGTGCAAGTGACCATCCTTGCAGGCACTAGCAGCACCGATCTTGACATTGATACCATCGATGACTTTATCGCTGAGGGTAGTGAGCTGGTTGGCATCACCATCAGTAATCCGGTCGGCGGCGGCTTTGAGGCCATCGTGGTCGGTCAAGCCACTGCGGATATGAACATTGTTGATGAAGCTGATCCTGGGGCGGAGGATACCATCACCGTCTCGATCGCCGACACCGTGGGCGACGTTGAAGAGGGTAATAGTGCCAGCTTCCCGATCAGCTTAACCGATAGCAATGGCAACCCGGTCAATGCGATCACCGATGTGGTGGTTGATGTGACTTATAGTGGCGTGGCCATTGACGGCACCGACTTTACCGGTGTGGTGCAAGTGACCATCCTTGCAGGCACTAGCAGCACCGATCTTGACATTGATACCATCGATGACTTTATCGCTGAGGGTAGTGAGCTGGTTGGCATCACCATCAGTAATCCGGTCGGCGGCGGCTTTGAGGCCATCGTGGTCGGTCAAGCCACTGCGGATATGAACATTGTTGATGAAGCTGATCCTGGAGCGGAGGATACCATCACCGTCTCGATCGCCGACACCGTGGGCGACGTTGAAGAGGGTAATAGTGCCAGCTTCCCAGTCAGCTTAACCGATAGCAATGGCAACCCGGTCAATGCGATCACCGATGTGGTGGTTGATGTGACTTATAGTGGCGTGGCCATTGACGGCACCGACTTTACCGGTGTGGTGCAAGTGACCATCCTTGCAGGCACTAGCAGCACCGATCTTGACATTGATACCATCGATGACTTTATCGCTGAGGGTAGTGAGCTGGTTGGCATCACCATCAGTAATCCGGTCGGCGGCGGCTTTGAGGCCATCGTGGTCGGTCAAGCCACTGCGGATATGAACATTGTTGATGAAGCTGATCCTGGGGCGGAGGATACCATCACCGTCTCGATCGCCGACACCGTGGGCGACGTTGAAGAGGGTAATAGTGCCAGCTTCCCGATCAGCTTAACCGATAGCAATGGCAACCCGGTCAATGCGATCACCGATGTGGTGGTTGATGTGACTTATAGTGGCGTGGCCATTGACGGCACCGACTTTACCGGTGTGGTGCAAGTGACCATCCTTGCAGGCACTAGCAGCACCGATCTTGACATTGATACCATCGATGACTTTATCGCTGAGGGTAGTGAGCTGGTTGGCATCACCATCAGTAATCCGGTCGGCGGCGGCTTTGAGGCCATCGTGGTCGGTCAAGCCACTGCGGATATGAACATTGTTGATAACGACACCGTACCAACGATTAGTATCAGCTCTACCACAGTTTCCGAAGAAGGCTTACCAGGAGGTATCCCTGACAATGACGCTCTCCCACCATTTACTGACAATGCTTTTTTAACAACACAGACCGGAGTCATTACAGTAGTCGATCCAGACCCTATGTCTGCTAGCGACTTTAGTGTGACCTTAAATGGGCCTACTGGAAATAATGCAATTACTTCAGGCGGCAGTCAAGTCACTTGGTCACAGGCTGGCAATGTCTTAACAGGCTCAGCTATGATAGGAGGCAATCCAGTAGACGTGATTACTATGACCATCGATGCGTTTACCGATAATGGTAATGGCAACTACTCAGCTAACTATACTGCAGAGCTCTTAAAACCAATTGATCATCCAAATACTAATGGCGAAGACAATCTTGACTTGAGCTTTACGGCTACCGTTAGTGACGGTTTCAATACCTCAAGCTCATCAGTATTCACGCTCACTATCGAAGATGATTCGCCACTGGCTAATGATGTTAATGAAAACATTTTAGTAGAGCCTGTTAATACTAATTTGCTATTGATGCTTGATGTATCTGGAAGCATGAGAGGAGAAAGGTTAGCTTTAGCAAAATCAGCTTTGATACAAGCTATTAGTAAGTATGATGAGTTTGGTGAAGTTGCGGTGAGACTAGTCACTTTCCAATCAACTAGTAATATTATTGGATCCACATGGTTATCTGCTGCAGATGCACTTGTTGCAATTGATAATATCAATGTCTCTAATGGCTTTACTAATTATGATGCTGCATTAGCTGCAGCAATAACTGCATTCGGTAGCAGTGGTAAAATTGCAGATGTTAGTGGAGCTACGCTATTAAATAAAGCTATTTTTATTACCGATGGAGAACCTAACCGAGGTAATGGCGGTCCAAGTCTTTTGGAGGGTTCTGCGAACAGCAACTTTAATGACGTAGGTATTCAGGCAGCAGAAGAGGCCATTTGGACTGGCTTCTTGAATACCAATAAGATAGACGCAGCCGCTTATTCAATCGTAAATTTAGGTTCTAACACCTTGCTTGATCCTATCGCTTATGATGGTAGTGGTGTTATGGGCATTGATAAGGATGGCGTGACAGTGACTCCTCAAACCTTAGAGGACAGTATTTTAAACGACATTGATATTACTACGTTATCAGGTAATCTTGCTGGTTCCTCTAGTGTGCAGTTCGGCGCAGACGGCAATGGCCTGACTCTCACAACCATTAATATCGGTGGTGTTGGTAATTTCACTTATAACATAGACACAGCTGTACTTACTTCTACAGCAGCTACTACTAGTTATAGCTATGACATGGCAACAAATACAGTCACAGTAACGACAACCAACAATGGTATCTTCGTAATTGATTTTGATAATGCTGATTATAGCTATACGGCACCAAAAACAGTAAGCGCAGACTATCAGGAGACCATATCATATACCGCTATTGATAATGATGGTGATCAAGATATGACTACTTTAACTATAAGTCTGACTTACGATGCTAACAATAGTAATAGAATGATGACTAGCCAAGCAAGCAGAGCCGTCGACATCGATGATGAGTCGACAGACGCTTTAATAGGTGATGGTTCTCAAAATATAGATACGCTATACTTTGACAGTATCTCGATTGATTTAAACAATGTTAATGATATTGAAGTTATAGAGATGACTAATGGTATCTCTCAAACTCTAAGTCTTTCATTACAGGATGTCATTGGTATCACTGATGATGACAATACGCTGTTCATCAATGGCGATAGTGCGAATGAAACTTCAGGAGATGCCGATAAGGTCGTATTAACAGACTTTACCAAAGCAGCGACTTCTAATCAAGTAGGCTATGATCTCTATCAAAGCAACAACGATGATACTATGCTATACATTGATACAGATATCACGGTCATCTGATAATATTAAATGCCGAGCTGAGCAATTTCGAATCAAACGTCTCTTACTAGAGGCGTTTTTTACAAGTTAATTAATAGTACAACTCACAAAAGCTAGCTTCAAAGCAATAAAGGTAATAAAATCAACAGTCAAAAGCGCTAGAAAATATAAGGTTTGTCAGACAATACGGAAATAGTAAATTAATTTCCAAAACCCCTTGACGCCCAAAGCAAAGCGCGTATAATGCCACCCAGTCGGAAGGGAAGGCGGATTGAGAAGTGGTTTACCACTTATTATTAATAGCGAAGCTATTAACTAATCACCCAACCCACTAAATTACTTTTAGAATAAAATAATTTAATTCTTGACTTAGCAAATAAAGCGTCTATAATACGCACCTCATTAAGGGACAGGACGAGACAAACTACCAAATAAGGTAGTTAAATCAAATTCTTAACTTAAGATACAAATTATAAAGATTTAAAATAAAAGCTTGACAGACACATCGAATATGATATGATAGTCAGCTCGCTAGATAGAACGGCCCATAAGGGTTTAAGGCTATCTTAGCAAACAAGATTGATATAACTCTTTAACTGGACGACAGTAAAGAGACACTATTTAAAAGCATAACTAAAGAACAACTTGTGTGGATTTTTGCTGAGCAAGAGTGCTAAAAATAAAGTTGGTTTGAACTTCTTTTCGGAGTTTATTCTAACTATAAAAATTATCATTTAAGACAGCAGAAAAACTCAAAGTTAATTCATTACGAACATAATTTAAAGCGATTTTGCCAGATTAAATGAGCCAAGTTTCGTAACCTCTTTAAAGGGTTACATGCAGATTAAACTGAAGAGTTTGATCATGGCTCAGATTGAACGCTGGCGGCAGGCTTAACACATGCAAGTCGAGCGGTAACATTGGGAGCTTGCTCCCAGATGACGAGCGGCGGACGGGTGAGTAATACTTAGGAATCTACCTAGTAGTGGGGGATAGCACGGGGAAACTCGTATTAATACCGCATACGACCTACGGGAGAAAGGGGGCAACTTGTTGCTCTCGCTATTAGATGAGCCTAAGTCGGATTAGCTAGATGGTGGGGTAAAGGCCTACCATGGCGACGATCTGTAGCTGGTCTGAGAGGATGATCAGCCACACCGGGACTGAGACACGGCCCGGACTCCTACGGGAGGCAGCAGTGGGGAATATTGGACAATGGGGGCAACCCTGATCCAGCCATGCCGCGTGTGTGAAGAAGGCCTTTTGGTTGTAAAGCACTTTAAGCAGTGAAGAAGACTCCGTGGTTAATACCCACGGACGATGACATTAGCTGCAGAATAAGCACCGGCTAACTCTGTGCCAGCAGCCGCGGTAATACAGAGGGTGCAAGCGTTAATCGGAATTACTGGGCGTAAAGCGAGCGTAGGTGGCTTGATAAGTCAGATGTGAAATCCCCGGGCTTAACCTGGGAACTGCATCTGATACTGTTAGGCTAGAATAGGTGAGAGGAAGGTAGAATTCCAGGTGTAGCGGTGAAATGCGTAGAGATCTGGAGGAATACCGATGGCGAAGGCAGCCTTCTGGCATCATATTGACACTGAGGTTCGAAAGCGTGGGTAGCAAACAGGATTAGATACCCTGGTAGTCCACGCCGTAAACGATGTCTACTAGTCGTTGGGTCCCTTGAGGACTTAGTGACGCAGCTAACGCAATAAGTAGACCGCCTGGGGAGTACGGCCGCAAGGTTAAAACTCAAATGAATTGACGGGGGCCCGCACAAGCGGTGGAGCATGTGGTTTAATTCGATGCAACGCGAAGAACCTTACCTGGTCTTGACATATCTAGAATCCTGCAGAGATGCGGGAGTGCCTTCGGGAATTAGAATACAGGTGCTGCATGGCTGTCGTCAGCTCGTGTCGTGAGATGTTGGGTTAAGTCCCGCAACGAGCGCAACCCTTGTCCTTAGTTACCAGCGGGTTAAGCCGGGAACTCTAAGGATACTGCCAGTGACAAACTGGAGGAAGGCGGGGACGACGTCAAGTCATCATGGCCCTTACGACCAGGGCTACACACGTGCTACAATGGTAGGTACAGAGGGCAGCTACACAGCGATGTGATGCGAATCTCTTAAAGCCTATCGTAGTCCAGATTGGAGTCTGCAACTCGACTCCATGAAGTAGGAATCGCTAGTAATCGCGGATCAGAATGCCGCGGTGAATACGTTCCCGGGCCTTGTACACACCGCCCGTCACACCATGGGAGTTGATTGCACCAGAAGTGGATAGCCGAACCTTTTAGGACGGCGTTCACCACGGTGTGGTTGATGACTGGGGTGAAGTCGTAACAAGGTAGCCGTAGGGGAACCTGCGGCTGGATCACCTCCTTATAGACGGCATTCACTTGGCAAGAATTCACAACAAGTTGTTCTTTAGTTTAAGCTAGTTTATTAGCTAGAGGTATATGCCTCGTACAGGCCTGTAGCTCAGCTGGTTAGAGCACCGTGTTGATAACGCGGGGGTCGGCAGTTCAAGTCTGCCCAGGCCTACCATTATTTAGGGGCCATAGCTCAGTTGGTAGAGCGCCTGCCTTGCACGCAGGAGGTCAACGGTTCGACTCCGTTTGGCTCCACCATTAATAAACAAGCGCGATTAAATAGAATATTTAGAATAGCATAAACAGAAACAAGTGATTATCAAATGATTACTTCTTTCTGTTTTATACAGAACTTACTACTCGACGAGAGAGTAAGAACTATTTAAAAACATAGATATGAGTCTGGGTTAAGAAGAGCGTGTTCACGCGCACTTCTTAACCTTAATAATCAGCTCTTTAACGACATTGTTTGTTATCCCAAGAGTTGGTTATTAAAAAAGTAAAGAGAACTGAATCAAGCGTAAACATAGGTGATATCGTTATAATTGCGAAACTAATAGACCCTTTGGGGTTGTATGGTCAAGTAATTAAGCGCACATGGTGGATGCCTTGGCAGTCAGAGGCGATGAAAGACGTGACAGCCTGCGATAAGCTTCGGGGAGGCGGCAATATCCTGTGATCCGGAGATTTCTGAATGGGGAAACCCACTTAGCATAAGCTAGGTATCTTGTACTTGTACAAGAGGCGAACGAGGGGAAGTGAAACATCTCAGTACCCTTAGGAAAAGACATCAAATGAGATTCCCCAAGTAGCGGCGAGCGAACGGGGAGAAGCCGATTGATATTAGAATAGAAGAACAGCGTGGGAAAGCTGACCGTAGTAGGTGATAGTCCTGTATTTTAAATTCTAGTATCAACATATTAAGTAGAGCGGGACACGAGAAATCCTGTTTGAAGATGGGGGGACCATCCTCCAAGGCTAAATACTCCTGACTGACCGATAGTGAACCAGTACCGTGAGGGAAAGGCGAAAAGAACCCCTGTGAGGGGAGTGAAATAGAACCTGAAACCGTGTGCGTACAAGCAGTGGGAGCCACCTTGCGTGGTGACCGCGTACCTTTTGTATAATGGGTCAGCGACTTATATTCTGTAGCAAGGTTAACCGTTAGGGGAGCCGTAGGGAAACCGAGTCTTAATAGGGCGATGAGTTGCAGGGTATAGACCCGAAACCGAGTGATCTATCCATGAGCAGGTTGAAAGTGCCGTAACAGGCACCGGAGGACCGAACCCACTGTCGTTGAAAAGCCAGGGGATGACTTGTGGATAGGGGTGAAAGGCTAATCAAACTCGGTGATAGCTGGTTCTCCCCGAAAGCTATTTAGGTAGCGCCTCGGACGAACACCATTGGGGGTAGAGCACTGTTTCGGCTAGGGGGTCATACCGACTTACCAAACCGATGCAAACTCCGAATACCGATGAGTGATATCCGGGAGACACACAGTGGGTGCTAACGTCCATTGTGGAGAGGGAAACAACCCAGACCGCCAGCTAAGGCCCCAAATTCCTAGTTAAGTGGGAAACGAGGTGGGAAGGCATAGACAGCTAGGAGGTTGGCTTAGAAGCAGCCATCCTTTAAAGAAAGCGTAATAGCTCACTAGTCGAGTCGGCCCGCGCGGAAGATGTAACGGGGCTCAAACTAGGAGCCGAAGCTGCGGATTTGAATTTGTTTTCAAGTGGTAGGGGAGCGTTGTGTAAGCCTGTGAAGGTGCATTGTAAAGTGTGCTGGAGGTATCACAAGAGCGAATGCTGACGTGAGTAACGATAATGCGAGTGAAAAGCTCGCACGCCGGAAGATCAAGGGTTCCAGTCCAACGTTAATCGGGGCTGGGTGAGTCGACCCCTAAGGCGAGGCCGAAAGGCGTAGTCGATGGGAAATCGGTTAATATTCCGATACTTGTTTATGATGCGATGGAGGGACGGAGAAGGTTATGTCAGCCTGGCGTTGGTTGTCCAGGTGAAAGGATGTAGGCTTGCAGCTTAGGTAAATCCGGGCTGCTATATGGTCGAGATCTGATAGCAAGCCCTACTTGTAGGGTGAAGTGGCAAATACCATGCTTCCAGGAAAAGCTTCTAAGCGATAGTCATAAACGAATCGTACCCTAAACCGACACAGGTGATCAGGTAGAGAATACCAAGGCGCTTGAGAGAACTCTGCTGAAGGAACTAGGCAAAATGGTACCGTAACTTCGGGAGAAGGTACGCTGTTGATGGTGATAGGACTTGCTCCTTGAGCTGTTGACAGTCGCAGATACCAGGCTGCTGCAACTGTTTATTAAAAACACAGCACTCTGCAAACACGAAAGTGGACGTATAGGGTGTGATGTCTGCCCGGTGCTGGAAGGTTAATTGATGGGGTTAGCGTATGCGAAGCTCTTGATCGAAGCCCCAGTAAACGGCGGCCGTAACTATAACGGTCCTAAGGTAGCGAAATTCCTTGTCGGGTAAGTTCCGACCTGCACGAATGACATAATGATGGCAGCGCTGTCTCCAGCAGAGACTCAGTGAAATCGAAATCGCAGTGAAGATGCTGTGTACCCGCGGCTAGACGGAAAGACCCCGTGAACCTTTACTACAGCTTTACATTGAACTTTGACCTGACTTGTGCAGGATAGGTGGGAGGCTTTGAAACCGAGACGCTAGTCTTGGTGGAGCCAATCTTGAAATACCACCCTGGTCATGTTGGGGTTCTAACTCAGGCATCACAATGCCGAGGACAATGTATGGTGGGTAGTTTGACTGGGGCGGTCTCCTCCTAAAGAGTAACGGAGGAGTACGAAGGTGCGCTCAGACCGGTCGGAAATCGGTCGTAGAGTATAAAGGCAAAAGCGCGCTTAACTGCGAGACCCACAAGTCGAGCAGGTACGAAAG
This sequence comes from Psychrobacter sp. AH5, assembly GCF_040371085.1. Lineage (NCBI taxonomy): Bacteria > Pseudomonadati > Pseudomonadota > Gammaproteobacteria > Moraxellales > Moraxellaceae > Psychrobacter > Psychrobacter sp. AH5. The sequence continues at coordinate 1,967,633 of NZ_JAMBMT010000001.1, read as the reverse complement.
TAGGTCTTAGTGATCCGGTGGTTCTGTATGGAAGGGCCATCGCTCAACGGATAAAAGGTACTCTGGGGATAACAGGCTGATACCGCCCAAGAGTTCATATCGACGGCGGTGTTTGGCACCTCGATGTCGGCTCATCTCATCCTAGGGCTGAAGCAGGTCCTAAGGGTATGGCTGTTCGCCATTTAAAGAGGTACGCGAGCTGGGTTTAGAACGTCGTGAGACAGTTCGGTCCCTATCTACCGTGGGCGTTGGAAATTTGAGAGGAGCTGCTCCTAGTACGAGAGGACCAGAGTGGACGAACCACTGGTGTTCGGGTTGTCATGCCAATGGCATTGCCCGGTAGCTACGTTCGGATGGGATAACCGCTGAAAGCATCTAAGCGGGAAGCCCACCTCAAGATAAGATTTCCCTAAAGAGCCGTTCAAGACTAGGACGTTGATAGGCAGGGTGTGGAAGCGCAGCGATGCGTGTAGCTAACCTGTACTAATTGCTCGTTTGGCTTGACCATACAACACCCAAGTGGTTTGTAATTGTCTATAGAGAACTCAGTTGTGCGTCTGTCACGCACCTTCAATTACTTGAAGGTCCCTTGACAGACAAAACGCGCAATGGTTATTCATAGAATGGTAAGCATTTATATCGATATCACCTTTATCCTTGATTCAGTTAGGATAAGTGATACTTAAGTCATTAAGTAAAACATCAGACTCATATCTAACCCCCTTTGCTGACGACAATAGCACGATGGTACCACCTGATCCCTTCCCGAACTCAGAAGTGAAACATCGTTGCGCCAATGGTAGTGTGGCTCCGGCCATGTGAGAGTAGGTCATCGTCAGCTCTCTATTCCTAAGAAGAGTCATCCTTAACCGGGTGGCTCTTTTTTTTACCTTTAATTTAGTCTTTACTATGTGACCTACGCAGCTATTTCTATTTAAAGGATTGGCTCTTGCGCTGCCTTGAGGAGGATTAAGCGAAACACGGTTTCGCCCGACGCAATACAAGAGCTGTGCTCGCAGTTAGCAGTGCTTTGCCTTAACGGTTCTCAGGTCATCGTCGGCTCCTTATTCCTAGACTAGCCCCAACATACTAATGTATGTTGGGGCTTTTCTTTGTCTGCTATTCTTTTATTGGTTTTGCCTTACCTGTAAGAATTATCTCTAACCCTTACGGTTTTTATCAAGAGCTATAGAACAGATGACTTACGGAAAATAAAAACATTATGATGAATAGCTTTATTAATTTTCTGCACATCGAACGTTTCTTTATCTTCAGGAAGTCTTAATACTTTAGGCAAACGTGTGATAACCATTTTGTCATTGGCGATAGCATAGTGTCTATAATATTCATTAATGGTCTCATCACAGTCAAACTCTAAATAAATAATATTATCAGTATGACTTTTTGCCAATCTAACGATCGATAAGAAAAACTCATTCTTTAATTGATTTTTTGAGTGTTCAATATCTTTGAAATCATATCTTGGTTGCCATCCTACTATTAGTCTTTGCCAAAGATTTCCTTTTTCCTTGGTCTCATGATAAAGCTTTAGCTTTTGTTCTAGACGCGATATCTGTTTGAGATTGCTTTCCACATCATCGAACTCTTCTTTGATTATATCTATGATCTCTTTGGAGGCTTCAGTAAGTCCTTTTGCATTATAGTTTTTATTCTCTAACGAATCGTAGATCATATCTAAAAAGTGCCTAAAGCTAATTAGTCTGGCAACCATAATCTCTACGTTATAAGAATAAGTTGCAATAGGTAGTAATTGAAAGTTCTGAATACTATCAATCATTCTATTAAAAATTTTACGTAAGTAATAAAATAGATAGTCTCGATCGTCCTTGTCGCTGATAGCGTTTTCGATGAGGTTGTTTAGCTTATTGAGTATCAATACAGTGATTTGTTGTTCATACTCATTCATACGCTTGTGAATATGAAATTCTGTTTCTTCACCGTCTTTTTCAAGGGGTTTTTTAAGTAACGGTTCAATTTGCGTCTTACATTTATATTGTGCATCTTCAATAAACTTGATAATCGTATCTGATACGCTAGCATCCAAAGTATAGAGTCGACTCATGCAATAAGTAACGTGCTCAAGGTAGCGCTCATTATCTAAAAGGTTTTTTCTGAGAACTACATGAGTTAAATATACGTATAGTTCATTTTGCATACTGTCTTCATGCAAAAAGCGTTTGAAGGAGTAAGGGTTTTGTCTAGGCTTATCAGCGATACCAATCAAATACCAATACTTTTCACTTTCGATTACAAAGAACTTTTTACGCTTAGCTTCTTCTCTGATAATACTAGGTAAGTTTTCTTGTTCTTGAAAATCAATATCAGTCGAGTCCCAAGCACGAAAGTCACGTTCTTGAATCTTTTGTTTGATAAAAACTTCTTTAAAATACGTTTTTACAACGTCAACATTAAGCTGTCTAATGCCAGGTTGTACTATCAGATTTACATTATCAATCCAAGTCGCTAAATCGTATAAAAAAGCACGCTTTATACTCTTTCGACTCTGTTGGTCTAAATGATGATCGCCTATATCAATTCGATTAATATAGTCGATCATAGCTTCTACTTTATCTGCAAGATCAATAGCATCGCAGGTTTGCGGTTGGGATTCGACCAACTTTAGCATCTGTACGCTAATCGCTTGCAACTCTTTATTGCGTACTGCGGTGTTAGATAATACACTTCTAAGGTTTTCTGGAATGATATAAGTAAAATTTGCGCTAATATTTCTCTTTGACAATATTTTTTCGTACACACTTTTACGACTAGCAGGGTCAAGCTTTGGCAAAATATTGGCAATGATTGTTTTCCAATTAGTACTCAAAGCTGGATCTATCGATTTTAATTGATAAATTTGATACTCTGAGAGCTCATATACGTGCATATTATAATTCCTTTGAACCATTTACAGTACTAATGTTTGCATAAGTGTCGTAATCTTAGCATTTATTAAATAGTCATAACACTGCCTATCATTCAAAATACTATTAAATCAGAAGGAGCCCTATGACAACTTCAAAAGTAACCTATCAAGGCGACTTGCGCACCACCGCCATCCATTTGCAATCAAACAATGAAATTATTACCGATGCACCGACTGATAATCAAGGTAAGGGTGAAGCTTTTTCACCGACTGATCTATTAGCGACAAGCTTAGCCAGCTGTATGCTAACGATCATTGGTATTAAAGCCCGTGATATGGAAATTGATATTGCAGGTACTACCGCTGAGGTGACCAAAGTGATGACAGCTGATCCAAGACGTGTCAGTGAAATACATGTTGCTATCTCTTTTAATCAGCAGCTCGATGAAAAAACACAAAAAATATTCTATAACACTGCGCTGACTTGTCCGGTTGCGAAAAGTATTCATCCTGATATTACGCAAAAGGTGACTATTCATTCTAAGAACTGATATATTTTATAACGGTGACTAATATGGCTTCCAAGACTTTACTTATCGTCGCTCATGCGCCATCACCCAATACTGAGAAATTGGCGAAGGCCGCTTACGATGGTGCCAACCATCCCGATATAGCTATCAATGTCCTTTTAAAGTCGCCGCAAGATACGCAGCCTGAAGATATACTCGCAGCGGATGCGTTATTATTAGGCACGACTGAGAATTTGGCGTATATGGCAGGACTGACAAAAGACTTCTTCGATCGCTGTTATTACGCGGTATTAGAGCACAAACAGGGGCTGCCTTTTGCATTATATATTCGCGCTGGGTTTGATGGGACGGGAACTAAACTGGCTATGAAAACGATTATTACTGGTTTGCGCTGGAATCAAATCCAAGATACGCTTATTTTAAGGGGTGATTGGCAAGAGGCGTTTACGGAGCAAGTGGAAGAATTAGCGATGACGCTTGCCGCGGGATTAGAAGCAGGTATTTATTGATATGATAGCCAATCTACCATTTTCGCAAGCCTGTGAGAATAATAAGCAAGCTATTTTAGCGGTGCTTGAAAAAGAATTAGTAGGGCATTCGCATGTGTTAGAAGTCGGCTCAGGCACGGGTCAGCATAGCGTCTACTTTGCGCCAAGACTAGCACACTTACAGTGGCAAACTAGTGATGTCAGCAATAATCATCAGGTGATTCAAGCTTGGCATGATAGCTACCCTGCGCCAAATTTACATCCGCCATTAGCGTTTGATTTGATGACAGATACCATGTCAACCTCAAAAAGTAATCAACCTTATGATGCTATATTCACCGCCAATACTTTACATATTATCGCTTGGCACTTAGTTGAGCGCTTGTTTGAATTAGTCGGGGAGGCGTTGCCGTTAGATGGCAAGCTAATCATCTATGGCCCTTTTAATGAACATGGGCGTTATACTAGCGCCAGTAATCAGAGTTTTGATCTATCGTTAAGGCAGCGTGATCCCAACAGTGGTATTCGTCATAAAGAAGACGTTGTAGCTTTAGCAAAAAAGCATGATTTAACCCTAAAAAACGAATATCAGCTGCCAGCAAATAACCAGATATTGGTCTTTAAAAAATAACCGCTACCTTATTTGGTGAGCGGTTATTTTAATCTAAAATCTTAACCGGTATTACGTAGTCCGGCAGCTAGGGCATTGATACTACGAATCAACGGATCTTCTACCGCCAATTTATCATTTCTATCCTCGCTATCATTGCCAGCAGCATTTTGCGCGCGCATACGTTTGAGTAACTCGATTTGAATGTAGTTTATCGGATCCAAATAAGCATTGCGCCACTTTAGGGAAGACGCTAACTCTTGTTGACTCGATAGCAGCGCTTGTTGATCAAGCAAGGAGTTAAGAGTGCTATGGGTGAGCTGGTGTTCATCAATCACTTTTTGCATCACTTGCTCACGCAACTTTTCATCCTCACATAATTGGCTATAAGCTTGCGCAATATCTATCTCACACTTAGTAAAGGCCATCTCAATATTACTCATAAAGACGGTGAAGAACGGCCAATGCTCATTCATCTCCTGCATTAAAGGCTCATCTTGTTTAACACTCTCTAATGCACTGCCGACTCCATACCATGCGGGTAGAGTAAAACGCGCTAATGACCAACCAAAGACCCAAGGTATTGCGCGAATAGTAGATTTGCTCGGTAAGCCTTTTTTACGATGAGCAGGTCGTGAGCCGATATTCAATAAAGAAATCTCTTGTACAGGAGTTGCTTGTGAATAGAACTTGTAAAAGCCTTCGGTATTATCAGTTAGGGCACGGTATTGCTGTTCACCGGCATCGGCTAAACGCGCAAAAAGCGCTTCGTAATTATCCAACTCGCTAGGCTGCTCAATAAATCTCGAAGAACTGGCTTTGAGAGCGCCAGTAATTCCCATCGTTAGCTCAAATACTGCTGTATCTGGATTGGCATATTTGGCATAAAGTACTTCACCTTGTTCAGTGAATTTGATTTGTCCCATTAAAGTGCCAGCAGGCTGCGCAGCGATAGCTTTATGGGTGGAGCCACCACCACGACTGACGGAACCACCTCGACCATGGAAAAGGCGAGTCGTGATGCCATATTGATGGGCAATGCTAGTGATGGTCTGCTGAGCGCTATAGAGCTGCCAAGCTGAGGTGATAATACCACCATCTTTAGAAGAGTCTGAGTAGCCAAGCATAATTTCTTGCAAGTTTCCTGAGTGCTCAAGCAACTGACGATAGAGCGGATTATCTAAAATCGTCGGCATGATCTTATCGATATTTTTTAGATCATCAATAGTCTCAAATAGCGGCGCAACAGGTAAAGCGGCAAACATATGACCTTCGTCTGTGATGCCAGATAATCCTGCAAACCGCATGAGTAATAGCACTTCTAACAGCTGACTAGCATTATTAGTCATGGAGATCACGTAGCTGCCAAAGGTATCCTCACCCACTAATTTTCGTAATTTTGCTACCGACTGCATCAAGGCTAGCTGCTCGCGCGTTTGATCGGTCAAATTATCGCTATAAATCAGCGGCGTACCCAGTTGACTTAGTAAACGTGTCAGCCATTCTTGACGCTCTGTTTCATTGAGCTGTTTATAATCCGGTAAGTTTGAGGCATTGGCAAAAATATCGGCAATGACCTCAAAGTGATATCCTGAATCTTGACGTATATCGAGCGCGGCTAAATGGAAACCGCAAGTTTTTACCAAACGAATCATGTCTAGTAAAGCGCCATCGGCATGAGCTTTATCGTGAGTACTGACACTTTCGCGGATAAGGCGTAAGTCTGCTAAGAAATCTTGCGGCGTGGAATAGGCTTGTTTTTCCGCTTCAGCATCCATGCCTTGGCTTTGAATATGAATATTAGTGGCCTTGATTTTGGCAATAATTATCGATAGTAAGCGCCGATAAGGCTCATTATTATAGTCATCAATATTATAAGAGAAGACTTGTTTGTCAAGCTCGCTATAATCAGCGATACGATCATAGACATCCGCTGCAATATCGACAATCGTGTCACTGTGAATCAGCTCGCGGCGTAGTTTTTTGAGCAGTACCTGATAATGACGCAGCACGGTATTAGCATGCATCAATACCGCCATCTCTGTAGTCTCATGAGTGACAAAGGGATTGCCATCTCTATCGCCACCGATCCAAGAGCCAAAGCTGACAAAGGCAGGTAGCGGATAATCCGTCAATTCAGGATAAATATCGATAATAGCATTTTTGATATTGCGATAGACTTTGGGAATGGCGGTAAATAAGCTGACATCGAAATAATGCAAGCCATTATTGATCTCGTCATAAACTAAAGGCTTGCGGGTACGAACTTCATCTGATGACCATAGTAGATCAATAGTCTCTGCCGTTTTTTGCTTGGCTTGCTCGAACGCTTGACTTCCTTCAGGCAGATCATTTAGCGCATCGCTGTGTTGATAAAGCGTCTGTAAGATATTCATGGTGGTGCGTCTACGCGCTTCTGTCGGATGCGCGGTAAACACTGGCATGAACTTCAATCGATCGATAAGCTCTTTGATCTGATTGGGCTCAATATTACGCTCACGGCACTCCAGCAAGGTATGGCGAAATGAGCCTTCCCAACTTTGATTAGACTCAGCACGTTGTGTACGACGTTGCTCGCGTAAGTAGTTTTCTTCCGTTAAGTTTGCTAGAAAGAAATAAATAGAAAAGGCACGAATAACATTTTTTAAAGTTTGATTATCTAAAGAGGCAATAAGTTCGATAAGCTGTTGTTTATTTTTGGGATTATGTTCACGGCGCTCCTGAATAAATCCGCTGCGTAAAGTTTCAATCGTGTTAACAGTATCTTCTCCAGACTGACGAGAAATCGCCTCTCCTAAAAATGATCCCAACAACCTGACACGGGTACGCAATACCTCATTATTCAACAGCATATCTGAACTCCTTATCTTTTATTGAAGTGTTTAACCTATAGTGAATTTACTTTATAGGTGTTATAGCATAACTGAAATAAAAATTGCGACGCCTCTGGAGCACGAAGCAACCAGCAAGCGAGACAACATTTATTCTAGTCAAAGGTATTACGGGCTTTACTACTTTTATGATATATAGACGACATAAAGGATAAAATTTCTGCTTAGTCTAGGCTACATTTATTTATATTCGCTAGATAAAAAGTCCATATAGCGCTTCCATGAGCGCGTATCTGCACGCTCGTCATATCTATCACTACCGAATACCGTATAGGCGTGTCTTGCGCCACTATAAGTGACCATTTCATGAGGGACTTTTGCCGCCTCAAGTGTTTTACCAAGGGTCATAAAGCTTTCCATAGAGACAGCTTCGTCAGCAGTACCATGGAAGACTAAGATCTCGCCTTTAGTATTCTCATAGTCCTGACCCTTGGGCATATCAAATGCGCCATGAAAAGGCACAAAGGCTTTTTGAGGAAAGCCTGCACGCGCCAGCTCTAACGCGACCGTACCACCGAAACAGTAGCCCATTGTCACACCTTCTTGAACGTTATTACCTTGATCCTGTCCGACATTCAATGCGGCTTCAAGCAATCGACGCATCTTAGCGCGATCATCATATAAAGCTCCCGTTAAGCGTTTTTTATCTTCCATTGCAGTCGGACGGACACCTGTGCCAAACATATCAGTAGCTAGCACATTGTATCCCTCTTCAGCTAGCATATCAGCACGCTTACGTTCATAGTCAGTGACGCCATCCCAATCATGAATGAGTAATATAAAAGGCGCATTAGGCACATCAGCACGGGCGTAGTAACCTTCATAAGCTTGATTGTCTACAGTATAAGTAAGGTTCTGTGTGGTAATGGCGCTCGCAGTTTGACTAACAAGTAACACCATTGCACTGATAGAGGCGCTGGCTAGCATCGATTGAGAAGGGGTTTTAGATAAACGTTGAATGAATGAAAACATAACTGACCTCACTATTTATATTAAGATAATTGGATCAAGCCGTTCTATTTAATAATGCTTCTAATATCTAAATCTACTCTAAATAATATCATAAGATAAAATACTATTGAGAATCTTTTTTATTTGTGCAAAATTTAACCAAACATCAACACGGATAGTCATGAATTTATTGATTTTTTTGAGTAATATTATTTATCTCTTCTCTTATAGTAAACTTAAAGAATTAGAGTTAATTTAAAGTATTTCTAAAACTGAACTCATAAAATCTAGCAAGGATGGATAATGAAAAATAATATTGATCATACCGACCCAGCTCTAACCATGAATCCTGAGCGTGGCAACGGTGGTGAGACTCATCAACGTGCAGATGCTGATGGCAAAGTTCTCACTACTCAACAAGGGGTAGCTATCGCAGACAATCAAAACTCTTTGAAAGCTGGCCCGCGTGGTCCTACGCTATTAGAGGACTTTGTGTTGCGTGAAAAGATTAATCATTTTGATCATGAGCGTATCCCTGAGCGTGTGGTTCATGCTCGTGGTAGTGCTGCGCATGGTTATTTTGAGTTGACTGAATCACTAGAAGAATATACTACAGCAAAGATTTTGACTGAAACTGGCAAACAGACGCCACTATTTACGCGTTTTTCTACGGTTGCCGGTAATAAGGGCTCAAAAGATACGCCGCGTGATGTTCGCGGATTCTCAGTGAAGATGTATACTGAAGAGGGTAACTGGGACTTGGTTGGCAACAATATGCCTATCTTCTTTATTCAAGATGCCATCAAGTTTCCAGATTTGATTCATGCGGTCAAGCCTGAGCCTGATCGCGGTTTTCCGCAAGCGGCTTCTGCTCATGATACCTTCTGGGATTTTGTCTCACTAAGTCCTGAGACTATGCACAATGTCATTTGGCTCATGAGTGATCGTGCCTTGCCGCGTAGCTTTAGTATGATGGAAGGCTTTGGTATTCATAGTTATCGCCTATTAAATAAAGAAGGTAAGAGTACTTTTTTCCGTTATCACTGGAAGCCAGTAGCAGGCGTGCAATCACTCATTTGGGATGAAGCGGTCAAAATCTCTGGTGCTGATCCTGACTACAACCGTCGTGATATGTTTGAGGCCATCGATAATAAGATGTATTTTGAATGGGAACTAGGGGTTCAGCTCTTTACTGAAGAAGAAGCTAATGAGTTCCCGTTTGATCATTTAGATGCCACTAAGCTGATTCCAGAAGAAATGGTACCTGTAAAAATCATCGGTAAAATGGTACTAAACCGCAATCCAGATAACTTCTTTGCTGAAACGGAGCAAGTCGCCTTCTGTCCGTCACATGTACCACCAGGAATCGATTTTAGTAATGATCCACTATTGCAAGGTCGCCTATTTAGTTATCTAGACACGCAACTGATTCGCTTGGGTTCACCGAACTTTGTGCAAATTCCAATCAATGCACCGAAATGTCCGTTTGCCAATAATCAGCAAGATGGCTATATGCAAATGCGAGTACCTAAAACTCGCGTGCTCTATGAGCCACAAAGTCTAGATCTAGATCGTCCACGCGAGAATCCTAAAAAAGGTTTTGAGTCGTTCCATGAGAAGCTAGATGATGGCGTTAAAGGACGCGTACGTGCTGAAAGCTTTGCTGATCATTATAGTCAGCCACGTATGTTCTATCATAGCCAGACACCAGCTGAACAGGCGCATATTGCTTCTGCTTATGCTTTTGAGCTTGGTAAGGTAGACACGCCGCACGTACGTACTCGTATGCTTAGCCATCTGATCAATATCGATGAAGATTTAGCTAATCGTGTGGCAAAAGCGTTGGGTATGAAACTGCCAGAAGCGGCGGAGCCTGCGGCGCCAGTATTGGATATGGCAACCTCAGAGCCACTGCAAACGATTGGACGTACACCTAAATCTTTACAGGGTCGTTTGATTGGTATCTTAGTAGCTGAGGGTTCAAGTCATGAACAGGTCAAAAAGTTTGAAGATGCTGTAAATGGTCAGGGCGGTATGGTAAAACTCGTCGCTCCTACCAAAGAAGTAGAATTAGACGATGGTACGCGCGTGCAAGCTGATGAGCGTGTTGCTGGTGCTCCGTCAGTCTTCTTTGATGCGGTAGTTAGTATCATTATGCCTGATCAAGCTAAAAAACTTGCTCAAGATAGCTCAACCTTGGACTGGTTTACCGATGCCTATGTACATTGTAAAGCGATTGCCTATTGCCCTGCAACTGAAGATCACATATTGAGCAAATTGCCGATTGAAAAAGATGCGTTTGTTACCCCGCTTGATAATGTTGATGGCTTTATTGAAAATGCCAAAACTCGTCTATGGGAGCGTGAGCCAAAGGTGCGTGACTTAGCATAATTACTAATTAGTTGAAATCAAGAACCCAGCCTAAGTGCTGGGTTTTTTAGTTTTCGTACTAAAATTAAGTAATTCAAAGTTTTCTACTGCTTACTAGAGCAAAAACACCACATAACCTTTGAAATGTGGGTTGTTTTCTAAAAACGCTGCACCTTGCCACTGACCACCCTCAATAATACCTACCTTAAAATCAAACGGCAAACTCTCTAACTTTTTTAAATATCGAGCGTAATTGGGTAAAGTTGTTGTGCCTTGATAGGTTTGTATAACTAGCTCATCGATGGCGTCACTTAGTTGAATAAATTGAGCATCGTCTGCTTGGTTTGACCAATCTAGCAATCCCGTTACACTCAATTGATACTGCGCTGGTAGCTGCTGACGAATACTCTTGAGCAGTTGTGCGTATTTATCGAGTCGATAGGTCGGAGCGTCATAGTCTATTTGAATGCCCATGACTTGATTGCCGGCCCACTGCCATTTCTCTAAGCGCTCAACAACCTGCACCATAACTTCGTCTGACCACTCTTGACTGGTCGCCCGATAAACGAGCCAAATATTTTTGCCACCTAAAGAGCGAACGCCTAAACCCTGAGGTATCAGTGTTGCAAGTGTAGCCTGAACTTTATTTTCAGTCACACTTTCACTCTCGCTCCCATCCGTATCAGTATTAAAGCGATAATAAGGCACTTTATGCGAACTAATTTCACCTTGTAAGAGGTATAAGGTATGAGCTTGTCTGAGTTTTGAGTCATCTTTGGGCGGTGTCCATAGCCAAAATTGCTCATAATCCTTAGGATTTATAACTTCATCGTTATTGATAGCACTGTTATTAATAGCACCATCGTTAACAAGAGTGATATCAGTAGACTGAGCGCTACTAAGACTGTTGAGACTATTAAGATGACTATCCACTACTGTTGCTTGTGCAGAGTTTTTAGACTGATGAGCTGGTAGAGAGTCCATGATTTGATGATAAATAAAAGTCGCAGCTATCAGTATAACTAAGCCAATAAAAGATAATCTCAACCCTCTATGTTTCTGCTGATTTTTGCTCAAATCAATAATCCTTTATATCTACCAGTAATATTTTTGATTTTGCGCCCAGCTGGTATTTTTAAAGTCCGATTTTAAACGTTTGAACCAGGCTTTACGCACTGACATATCTACGTCTTCATCGCTACATTGGTTATTACCAGAACTGGCAAAACAGCCAATAGCACGATGCAGTGCATAAGCGGATAGCTCATCATCTCGATTGCTTGCAAATATAGATTTATAGATGTCCAATCGATTCAATTTTTGACCTTTAAAACGACTGGGTATATCACCCAAATAAGGATAGCGATAGTTTGAGCCGCTTTGATCGAGAGAACGATAGTCTTGATCATAATCCTCAGAATAGTAGGAGATGCTTGTGTCGTACATAAATTCAGTTAAGCATATTTGTTGTAGTCTGTTTTTTGGATTTTTGCTTAGGCGAGTAACGGTCGTGGTTAAGTCTTGGCAGATTAGATTAGGACTTATCTTTTTACCTTGCCAATTAAACTCACTGAATGAAGGTAAATGCTGCAATGTCTCATCGACGCTATCATAACCTAAATATTCTTTAGAATTTTTTGGTAGATAGTCTTTTTTATAATTTAAGAAGTCGCTATAGCGTCCATGCAGTAGCGATTTGGTCAGTAGGGCATAGCGAGCTTCTGCACCAATAGTATCAGTGTTTGAGTAGCTATCAGCGATTTGTTTTAATAGCGCTGGATCAGCTGAATACTTTATAATACGCATTTTTAGAGTTTGAGACTTTATAGTAGCGTTATTGCCGAACAGTTTACTATAATCATTGCTTTGATCCGCTTGCAGCGCTAAAGCAAGCTCAGTTATGGTGTTTTGAAACGGTTGTTTGGGCAATTGATGCAAGCGATGCCATAGGGCGTTCGCTTCGTTTATATCTCCCATCTCCTGCAAAGCTCTTGCCTTTAATACATACTGACTAAACCTTGAATACGACATTTTTCCCGTTGGCACATCGGTTGATACATCTTTTGGTAAATGGTCCAAAGCTTGTTTTGGATTGTTTTCCTGCACAAGGTAATAGGTCGCTAGTAGATACTGATACAGATCCATACGATCTTTGAACTTGGGTTTTAACTGCTTGAGGTCGGTGAGTGTCAAAGGTTGCATAGCATTAAAAGAGCCGGCAAGTCTTAGGCGATATAATGCAAAACTGGTGAGTAAAATGGGGTCGTTAAACTCATCGATACTCATTGGTTCGTCATAGTTGGCAAAGAAAACTCTTCGTTCGATTTCTTCTGGCAATAAGCGACTGTCAAGATTAAAAAGGGGGGAGTCTGGATGGTTAATTTGCCATTCGATCTCAGTAATTAACTTACTATCTTGTCCTGACAACCAATATAATCTGCGCTGTAAGCCGCGAGCTGAGGCAATATAGCGGCCATCTTTGAAGCGACTAAGGTAGGTGTCAATAGCCTCTTGAGTGCTTAAAAACAGTCTCGGATCAACAGTCTCGCTTTTATAGCGGTAGTCTCCCATACCATCCTGATAACTACGGTTAATACCCATACGAATTAGCATGTAGTTAGTAGTATCGACTAGCCAAGCTAGCCCTGCATTGTTATCTGTTTCGAGATCAATTAAGGCACGGTATAAATTATTGGCACTATCAAAGTCTGATTTTTTACCTAAATAAAACAGTTGAGTTGCTAGGATATAGTCGGCGTAGGGTTGAGCGTTGATAGACCATTTCAATGGAAAGGTAGGGGTGCTCTTTGTTGATGTTGTGTCTACTGATGGAGTGTCATAACCGAATGAGTCAATACATTCGCTACGAATAGCCCCGCGAAATTGTATCAGTTGCAAGCGCTCTTTAGGTGTCAGTTTAGGATCAAGTTTTAGAGCTTCTTCTAGTGCCTTTCCACCCGTATAAAAGCTATTACAATACTCGGCATAGTTACTTTTTTCGGATTGCTCCAAAAAATCTTGATTCGGGTTTTTGACTTTATTCACCGCTATCTGCTTTAAACTCTGCAAACTTAATGGAAAGTCATGACCATAATAGAGCTCTGGACCAATCGATTCAGAGATGTCAAAGTCAACCAAGCCTTTGTCAGCGAGTAATAAATACAAATTGGTTTGGGTATCATTGCCTGTATCCAAGGTCGGAAAATTGATTTGGCACTCAGCATAGCTACGATTATCCAATGAAAAATTAGAGCTACAGTAGTCACCACCACCCGCTTTTGCAGCTATAGATAATCCTGTTAAGGCTGCTGTAAAGAGGGTTAACATTAGACCCTTAGTAAGAAGAGCAGTAGTAATGGTATTTAACAAGGGCTGCGTTGGCGATTTTACACTCTCTGTAAAGGTGTTCATAGTCAGCTCACTGATAATGGTTTCATTAGATCCTATAAGCATAACAGGGTTCTTTATAAAAACTAAATTCTAGGGTCGTTTAATAGACCTTATAGTTTTGTAAGATAAAATAGACACAACCGTTCACTGAAAGTGAGGTGCCAACTATTTTGGGGCGCTATAATGATTACCACTATCGGCTTGTAAGCCTGTAGTTCTTTCAAGATTAGAGTTTAAGTAGCAGTCAAAGGTCATTCTTGCGCCAGTACATAAATCATTATAAATCTTTAAAAGTGTCGTAGCAGATAAAGGAATGTCATGGATTTAATAGATATAGTTGCTATAGAAGGATATATTCAGACCACTTATATGGCTGTTTATGCTGATAAATTACTACTGCTAGATTCTGGATGCAGATGCGATGTCGATAAAATATTGACTTACATCACCGATGTTTTGCAGCGTCCCATCAGCCAGCTAAAAGTGGTTATGGTCACTCATATGCATCCTGACCATGCAGGCGGTGCAGAGCTATTAAAACAAAGAACAGGGTGTCAGATCGTCACTGCAAAATCTGTACAACCTTGGTATAAAGGTATTTTGGGTCGAGTTGAACATTTGAATGATTTGGGATTGACTTATTACGTTGCTAATAGGCAAGGTAAATCGGTCACTAACGTTTGGTATAACCCTATCTTAAAAGCTGATAGTGAGGTTCAAGATGGTGACTATGTACCCTATTTTGAAGATTGGATAATCCTAGAGACACCAGGACATACTGATCGTGATTTATCCTTATGGCACCCACAGACTAAGCAAGCCTATACAGCGGATTTGATATTGGTTATCAAAGATAGATTTGTGTCCCCTTATCTTATTACTTTACCTGATGCTTATCTGGCTTCTTTAAACAAGATTAGAGCATTGCAGCCAGAGAGCTTATTACTGGCACATGACAAGAGAGCTAAAATTTATGATGAGGATTTTGATCGATTGATAGAGAAAACGCCGAACGAGCCTCGTAAAACTTCGTTAAAGAATATTCTAGGCACTGCTATTCTAAAAATTAGATTCGCACGTAAGAGAGTTGATACGCCTTAATTAGAACAATAGATAGCGAATGTTTAGACAATAAGCGATTAAAACAATAAAAACCCCGATAACCTATAAAGGCTATCGGGGTTTTGCTAAGCTTATTACTAAATATGGTGGGCCGACCGCGACTCGAACGCGGGACCAATTGATTAAAAGTCAACTGCTCTACCAACTGAGCTATCGGCCCTGAAGAGCGTATAAAAAAAGCACTGCTTTTTTAGCTCTGCAAGAGAAAATTCTTTAAATAGAATTTTCTTACAACTAAACTCATTAAGCTAATACCGAGTAGGGCAAAATACTTAACAAGCATACTACTAAAATGGTGGGCCGACCGCGACTCGAACGCGGGACCAATTGATTAAAAGTCAACTGCTCTACCAACTGAGCTATCGGCCCTGAGAAGCGTTAAAAAATTGCACTGCAATTTTAGCTTCGCAAGAGAAAACCCTTTAAATAGGGTTTTCTAAAAATACTACTTACAACCTAAAGTTCGATATTTAATTTAGCAAGAGAATTTTCTTATCCGAAAATTCTAAAGGCTTTGCATCCAAACTAAGGTTGAAACTAAAAACTTGCAATTTTAACTCTGCAAGAATAATTCATTACAACTTAACTAATAAACGTAAGTTCTAATCCACATCGAGATAATTTCTATCCCTAAACGTGAGAGCACATTATATATAGTCTTGTGATAAATACAACCCTATAGACCCAAAAAAACGTAAATTCTATGTAAAAATTACTAAATGCTTAGTATATGCTTTTTTATATTCTGAGTTGTTTGGTTTAATCTCTTGATAAAGCCTCAACAGGATCAAGTTTGGCAGCATTACGTGCTGGCAAGAATCCAAAGATAATACCAATTAACGTCGAACAGACAAAAGCGGCAACGATAGAAGTTGTTGAATAAATAACTTGAAAGCTATCACCGCCGACTCGGTTAATCAGCTCGCCAATAGCAAAGGCTAAACCGATACCTAACAATCCTCCTAAAATACAAACTAGCACCGCTTCTATCAAGAACTGTTGCATTATATCGTTTTGACGAGCGCCAACTGCCATACGGACACCAATTTCATTGGTACGCTCAGTTACCGATACCAGCATAATGTTCATGACGCCAATACCGCCAACGATCAGGGCAATAATAGCGATCGAGGATATGAGTAGAGTTAACGCAGTCGTTGTTGACTCTATGGTCTCGCGAATAGAGTCTGAGTTACGAATACGAAAGTCATCGGTACCATGTCGGCTGATCATTAGGGTTGAGATGGCGGATTCAGCGGCAGCAGACGATATATTATTATCAATGAGCGCGACGAAGTTCTCAATATAAGTACCGCCTATCAGCCTTGACAGCATAGTAGTGTAGGGCATATAAAAGGTTGGTGTATCGGTATTTCTAAAGCCGCTATTGTTTTCTTCAAGCACACCAATAATACGTCCAGGTACGCTACCGATAAGCACGACTTCACCAATAGGGTTAGGGTTGTCGGGAAAAAAAGTCTGTAGGGCATTACTATCGATAATAACGTCTTGAGTACGGCGCAAAATACTCTGCTCATCAAAGCCCTGACCTTGGGCTAGGCTCTCGCCACTGACATTAAGATAGTCTTTGCCGACACCGCTGACACTAGCCGCTTCTTGTACATTACGGTAGCGTACATTCATATTGCTATCGAGCTGCGGGCTGACACTAATGACATAAGGCTGATCAGCGACCGCTTGCGCATCATCGGGTGTCAAATTATCATCACCGAAGTTTCGCCTAGGATCACCGAATGGATAACCATCGGTAACGGTAATAGTATTGGTGCCAAGTGAGCTAATATTAGATAGGATTTGCTCTTGAGAGCCTTTACCAAGCCCGACCACGGAGACCACCGAAGCAATACCAATGATAATACCTAGCATGGTCAAAAGCGTACGCATCTTATGTGCGCGCATGGCGAGTAGTGACATCTTAAAAGCTTCAAATAGGCGATCAATAAAGCTGCCAAACGCACTTTTTCGATGCTGATCAAGAATCGGCTCGGGCTGAGCATTTATCGGATTGTAGTGCTCGGTCTTATAATCCGCAATCTTGTACCCATCTTTGAGTTCAATGACGCGTTCGGCTTGTTCAGCTAGGTTTGGATCATGAGTAACCATGATAATCGTATGACCTTGAGCCTTTAGGTCATGCAAAATTTGCATCACATCATCACCAGACTTACTATCGAGCGCACCCGTTGGCTCATCAGCTAGAATGATATCGCCACCGTTCATCAAGGCCCGCGCAATAGAAACCCGTTGCTGCTGACCACCTGAGAGCTGATTAGGGCGATTACGAATTTTGTCTGCTAGTCCCAAATCTGAAAGCAGTTTCTCGGCGCGATCATTGCGAGCTTGCCCATCCATTCCTGCATAAACGGCAGGCACAGAGACATTGTCTTGCGCGCTGATATCGCCTAGTAGATGATAGCGCTGAAAAATAAAGCCAAAGTGCTCGCGACGTAGTTTTGCAAGCTCATCGGCATCAAGCTTGCTCACTGATTTACCAAAAATTTTATACTCGCCTGCGCTTGCCTGATCCAAGCAGCCCAAAATATTCATTAAAGTAGACTTGCCAGAGCCTGATTGACCGATGATAGCGACCATTTCACCTTGATTAATGGTCAAATCGATGTCTTGTAGCACGCGAATAGTCTGTTCGCCCGCTTTAAACTCTTTGATCAGTCCCTTTACTTGCATCAAAGGAGTACCTGCTGCGGTATTTACAATAGAGGGTTTGGTATCCATCTGCGCGTTTGCCTATATCAGTCTATCGGTCAAAATTATAAAAATTTTGAATCTATGCATCTCTACGTCTACAAATTATCATTAAAGCCTTTGATTAAAAGGGACGCCCACCACCACCACCTCTACTACTACCTTCTGCGCTAGCTTCGCTTAGAATGACTTCATCACCCTCGCTTAAGCCACTTAAAATTTGTACATTGACGCGATTATTGATACCTGTTGTAACAGGTTGATTGACGATTTCACCATCAGCCTTTAATACTCTTACCGTAGCAGTGGCTGCATTGTTTTTGACATTTTTTGGAGCGCTTTCTGTATCAGTTTTTGAGTTGTCAGGGGTATCCGCTTTATCAATACTAGTATTAGTATTACGAGTTGAACCATTAGGTTTGCTGGCTTGCAGGGCGGCTGATGGAATCAATAAAGCATTTTTTGCCTCATTGATAATGATATAAACTTGCGCGGTCATATCGATACGGAAACGACGATCCGTATTAGGTACTTCGATATAGCCGACATAATAGATAGCAGAATCAGTAGAGCTAGTATCGCTGATGGTTTCAGGGGCGGGCTCAATAGCTTTTAGGACTGAGTCGAACTTCTGATCAGGATTACCGATGATATTAAAATAAACAGGCATATTGGCTTGTACGTTAATGACGTCTGCTTCAGAGATTTGCGCGTTGATTCTAACAGTCGATAAATCCGCTAAAGTGACGATAGTGGGCGCAGTTTGATTGGCGTTGACTGTGGTGCCTTGTTCGGTCGTTACTGATACGACAGTACCTGACATTGGCGCGCGAATAGTGGTGTAGCTTAGGTCTTCTTTTGCTGTGCTGACGTTGGTCTCGGACTTTCGTAATGCCGCTTGTTGACTACTGACGTTAGCATTAGCCGTGGCAATAGCGGCCCTAGC
This sequence comes from Psychrobacter sp. AH5, assembly GCF_040371085.1. Lineage (NCBI taxonomy): Bacteria > Pseudomonadati > Pseudomonadota > Gammaproteobacteria > Moraxellales > Moraxellaceae > Psychrobacter > Psychrobacter sp. AH5. The sequence continues at coordinate 1,948,727 of NZ_JAMBMT010000001.1, read as the reverse complement.
TGTATCAATAGCAGCGCGAGCACTAGCGACGGCTGCCTGTGCCGTTTCAACTTTTGTCGCTTGGGTGTCATACTCTTGCTTTGAGATAGCGTCGATTGCGACCAATCCTTGCAGACGATCGAAGTCTGTTCGAGCTTGTCTTAGCTCTGATTGACGGCTAATAAGATCAGCTTGTGCGCTCTTTAGACTAGCTTGACGGCTAAGCACTTCTGCTTGTGCGCTTTGAATAGCGGCAACACTTTGCTCTAAAGTGGCCTGCTCATTACTTAGAGTGTTATTTTGGGTGACTTGATCGATTTGCGCAATTAAGTCTCCTTGCTGCACCTCATCACCCACCTCAACATAAAGCCGAGTCACTTCACCTGAGACTTGAGCACCAACATCAACGGTGTTTAACGCTTTGACTTTACCTGATGCCATGACATTATTTTCGATATCACCGATTTCGACCATTGCGGTAATATAGTTGGGAGTAATCTCTTTGGGTTTAAAGGTTCTGTAGGCTAATATTGCTAAAGCTATTACCACTAAGGCGATAACGCCCCATTTGATAGCGGATTTTTTATTCATTTTGCGCATCACAACAATCCAGTCACAGTTAAATCGAGTCTAACTATAATAAAGCGTTAAAGCATAAAAGGATATGGCAATTAGTTTGCGAAAGGTTAAGGTGCTTTGTAAAAAAACTAGAAGTTTAAAAATACGTTAGGATATTAGAGTGGTCTATATCAAAAAAGGAGTTTGTTATGCTAAATTATCAGCAAGTTCAAAAAATAATTAATGATTATAGTAAAAAGATAGGGCTGAATATTGAGGATGTTACTTTAAGAAATAGGCCTTCTGGATTTGGTGAGCCACACTTAGAGATAAGCGATGACTATTATCACTATGTAGTATGTGAGCGCGGTAGTGAGTTATCTAGAGAGTCTTTTTTAGATGTAGATGATTTCATTTTTAAATTTTTTGAGATGGTAACTTCTATGGTAGCAGGTGAGTATGAGCAAGAGAATAGTATCATTGGTGAAGATCAAAGAGTCATACGTTTTAGTAAGCAAATCGAACTTATGACGCAATTAAATTATGAGTGGGGTAGAAAAAAAGAAGCTGACATAGCAGAAACTTTGAAAAAAGCGCCTTATTCAGTTAATAACATAACTTGTAATAGGAAAACTTGGCTAAATAAGCTTGCAAACCTATTCAAATATTTAAACTAAAAACAATTTCTTTCCCGATAGCTCAAGAGCAGCTTGTAATAACAGCTCCCATGCAGGCTGACGTATCAGACCTTTAATTGCTTGATCACAGCGATAGAGCAGATCAGGCCATTGGGCCGTTTGAGCGGTAGATTGACGACGGCAAGCTTGGCTATATAAGCTTTGTTTACTGCGCCAAATACCTAAGCTTTGTGGATCTTGCCCATCCATCAAGGCCAAAATGAGCCGCATATCTTTGGCTATTGCCCAAAGTACTAGGGTAGTTGGCTCATCTGTGGCTTTGAGCTGATAAATGATTTTTGCTACTTGCGAGCTATTTCCGGCAAGCATGGCATCGGATAAATCAAACACACTAAACTGCGCGTCACTAACTAAAGCCGCTTGTAAGTCATTGATATCCAAGGCTAGGTTTTTATTATCACCATGATCAGCTAACTGCGGCGCAAACAGATAGGACAGTCGCCATAAGGTTTGATAAGCGCTGAGCAGATGATGCTCGGTATGTGACATCAGTAGCTGCCACGCCTCCGCCGATAAGCGTAAGCCAAATTGTTCTGCTTGCACTTGCAAGAGCTGCTGGCGCGCGCGCTCATCATAAAAATTGCAATCAATAATTTGACCGTACTTAGCAAAAGGGGCGAACCATTTGCTACTCTGACTGCGTTTATCTTGCTTTGGCGTCAGCCACAATAAGCTATGACTGTGAACGCCCGTCTGCGCCTCAAGCGCAAATCGTTCAAGCTCAGCGATAGTTTCTTTATCAGGCTTATGATTACCCGTCACTATCAGGGCGCTAGCATCATCAAATAGCGATAGGCTACTGAGCTCTGACAATACCTCTTGCCACGTCTTTACCGATATCAGCTCAATACGTTTTATGGCATAATTTTGTGCCTGCCAATGCGGACGTAGCGCGTCAACAAGCCACTGCTGTAATAGCGGCTCATCTCCATGCGCCAGCCACAAGCCAGCTACCGCAGCCGAGGACTGCAATAGTTTGGGGTAAGCTTGTAAAAAAGATTGCGTCATAGCAGGTGGGTCACCAGTTCAGCAAATGCAGACTAATCTAAGCGCTAAAATTAGTATGCCAATGCTTGTAGGATTAACAGTTAGAGGTTAGCAGTATAACGAGGTTCGTTTCGTTAATAGATAGTGATTATCAACAGCTAGTGGTTATTAATAGATAGTGATTAGGGATTTATTAGAGCTGAAGCTTTACGGGTATCAGGAGCGACTTTTGGTAAGTCAATAGCCACATATTGATCGGTAATCCGGCGAGCCAGACTATCATAGAGCCAATCTCGAATCTGATTACCCTGCTGATCATCGGTGCTCACTGACGCCTCATTATACTGATAGCTACGCTCAACTTGGATAGGATTGGTCAGCGTCACAGGTTGACCGTTTTGATAGCTATTATAAGTGACATCAGCGGAGAGCACTAGACGAATCTCAGTCAAAACTCCGACTAACTCATAGCGCTTAAAACGCAGGTTATCGACTTTAATAGTAGCGATTTGCTCAGCACTAGTATGGTTAGCCGTGCTATTAGCAGCGCGTTCGATCATACTAATCCCGTCAACGACCTCAATCCCTAAACTCTCTAAGCGTCTGGTAAGGGGCAGCTTTAACGGAAAAGACAGACGATTATCCTCGATAATAACCGCTGTTTTGGCAACTTCAAAACGTAATGGCACATCATAGCCGCGCAAGTGAAAGCCGCAGCCGGTCAAACTAGTGGCTGCCGCTGTTATCGTCACCATAGGCAGTGCTGCTAGTAACGAGGTGACTATCTTTTTGGCAACACTGTGTTTTACTGTAGTGACAACTGTGCTTTTTGCCAGTGTTAATAATTGCGCTTTTTGCAGTTGATACGCCATAATTACTATCCTTAATTGCTAAAAAAGCCTAAAACGCCACTACTTAATAAAACGTTCAATAAAAAACGGCACAAGTTAGCCGACAACCACAATATTGACTAGTTTATTAGGCACAACGATCTCTTTTTTGATCTCGCCGGTGAGAAACTTAGCCACGCTATCTATACTACGAGCTTGAGCTTTTAGTAGCTCAGGATCACTGTTAGGCGCGACTTCCATTTTGCCGCGCACCTTACCGTTGACCTGCACCACCATAGTTACCATATCTTGTACTAAGGCGCTCGCATCGAGGGTAGGGTAGCTCATGCTCATGGTGTCTATACTTAATTGCTCAAGCAGGTGCTCACCAGCATGTGGGGCGTAGACTGACAGCATAATAAGCAGATCTATCAGCGCTTCGTGCTGAACTTGCAAGTCTTGCTCGCCCTTAGCTTTGAAGCTAGTCAGCTCATTGGCAAGCTCCATAAGACTAGATACTGGCGTGTTTAGGGCTAAACGCTCGCCTAAATCCTTATCGATTTTGGCGACTGTCTCATGGGTCTTACGGCGCAAATTCTTAGCTTCGCGGCTGAGACTGTCCGTATTTAACGGCTGATTATTTAATGCTTGCAGCTCTAAGTTAGCGGTATTTAACGCCTCAATATGATCGTTAGTCAAACGCCAGACTTTTTTGACAAAATTATAAGGGCCTTTTAGAGCGTCATCTGACCACTCAAGCGTTTGATCAGCAGGCGCGGTAAATAGCGTATACAGGCGAACGGTATCTGCACCATATTGATCGATAGTGGTTTGTGGATCGACGCCGTTATTTTTTGACTTAGACATCTTCTCGATTTTGCCAATAGTCACCGGCTGCCCGTCAGCTTTGAGGATAGCTTTGATAGGTTGACCGCGCTCGTTATAATCGATATCGACATCATCGGCAAAGTAGTAAGTCGTGCTGCCATCGCTATTGGTACGATTAAAGGTACCGGCAAGTACCATACCTTGGGTCATCAGGTTTTTGAACGGCTCATCGCCTGAGACTAAGTTTTCATCGCGCATCAGCTTATGGAAAAAACGCGCATAAAGTAGATGCATCACCGCGTGCTCAACACCGCCGACATATTGATCAACCGGCAACCACTTATTAGCCGCTGACTTATTGACCATGTTTTGTGTGTCATGCGGACTGGCAAAACGGGCGTAATACCAGCTTGATTCGACAAAAGTATCAAAGGTATCAGTCTCGCGCTCGGCAGCATTGCCGCATTTAGGGCAAGTAGTATTGACAAACTCCGGCATATTTTTTAGCGGATTGCCGCGTCCATCCGGAACCACGTCAGTTGGCAACACCACAGGCAAATCTTGCTCTTCGACCGGTACAGTGCCGCAGTGCTCGCAGTTGACCATAGGGATAGGGCAGCCCCAATAACGCTGGCGCGATACGCCCCAATCACGCAGACGGAACTGGATTTTCTTATTGGCAAGGCCTAGTGGCTCAAGCTTCGCTAGCATCGCCTCGAAAGACTGCTCAAAGTCCATACCGTCGAACTCGCCTGAATTAACTAGCGTGTTGCGCTCAGTATAAGCCAGGTTGACCTCAGAGCCCTCTTTTTTAGCCTCTAATCTAGCCGCATCAAAATAACCTGCTGGTACGTCAATCACTTGCTTAATAGGTAAGTTGTATTTGGTAGCAAATTCATAATCGCGCTCATCGTGTGCCGGAACCGCCATCACCGCGCCTGAGCCATAGCTCATAAGTACATAATTAGCGACCCAAACTGGCAGCTCCTCGCCTGTTAGCGGATGAGTAACCGTCAAGCCAGTGTCCATGCCGATCTTTTCAGCTTTGGCTAAATCAGCTTCGGCGACAGAGCCTTTTTTGCACAAAGCATTAAACTGAGCAATGACTTCATCCTTTTCAGCGGCGTATTGCGCCAATGGATGCTCAGCGGCAACGGCCACGTAAGTCACGCCCATTAAAGTATCCGGACGGGTAGTAAAGACATCAAGCGTATTATCTTGACCTTCTAATTCATAAGGGAAATGCACCTCCATCCCAGCACTACGACCGATCCAATTGCGCTGCATGGTAAGTACTTCTGAGGGCCAATGACCCTCTAGTTGATCCAAATCATCAAGCAGCTCGTCCGCGTATTCAGTGATATTGAAGTAGTACATCGGGATATCGCGTTTCTCAACCGGCGCGCCACTACGCCAGCCTTTACCGTCGATGACTTGTTCGTTAGCTAGTACCGTATTGTCCACCGGATCCCAGTTAACGGTCGCAAGCTTCTTATAGACGAGGCCCTTTTTATAAAGTTGCAAAAACAGCCACTGCTCCCACTGATAATATTCAGGATCGCAGGTGGCAAACTCGCGTGACCAATCGATCGATAAGCCTAATAATTTGAGTTGCGCGCGCATATTGTCAATATTAGCAAAAGTCCACTGGGCAGGCGGCGTCTGATTGGCAATGGCCGCGTTTTCGGCAGGCAGGCCAAAACCATCCCAGCCCATCGGCTGCATAACCTCAAACCCTTTTAGACGGTAATAACGGCTCAGCACGTCAGAGATGGTATAGTTACGCACGTGGCCCATATGCAGCTTGCCACTAGGGTAAGGGAACATCGATAACATATAGCGACTCGGTTTATCGCTTGGCTCATTACCGACCTCAAAGCGCTTATCGGTCGCCCATTTAGCTTGCTGCGCGCTTTCTATCGCTTGCGGGTTATAATAATTATTTTCGGTTTGATCAGATGTCACTGTATTGCTCATAGTTGGCTCGAGATTGAATATTTTGATAAGAAATTAGATACGCTAGAATAGCGCAAATCGGCAAAAAATGCGATGGGCCAGCGTAATAATAGCGCAGTAATCAAGGACAAGAACTTTAATTTTAGATGAATATCATATAGGCAAACATTATGACCATCACTATCTACGGTATAAAATCATGCAGCACGATGAAAAAAGCGTTTAATAAGCTCGGTGAGCTAGGCGTTAGTTATGATTTTCATGACTATAAAAAACAAGGCATCGATAAAGAAACGGTACAGCGCTGGGTCAATGAATTAGGCATCGATAAAGTGCTAAATAAACGTGGAACCACTTGGCGAAAACTGACCGATGAGCAAAAACAGGCTGCTGACGCTGACGTTAATAAAGCTATCGATTTATTGGTAGAGAATACTAGTATGATTAAGCGTCCAATCGTAGTAGGTAAAATAGCAGATAACTCCGTATTACTTTGCGGTTTTGATGAAGACGAGTTTGAAGCTTTAGCTCAGAAATAACATAATTCTTTCATAAATATTCGTACTGTTTATCGTATTTTTGATGAGATATTTCGATAAAGTCTGAACTTAAAACAATCTAAGTTCGGGCTTTATTATCCCTAAAATAAACCAGATCACACTAAAGCTCCAAATAATCAGCACATAAAGCCGGATTTGCTCCGCTGTCCAATCAAGAGCGAACCACTCAATCATAAAAAACGACTTCCAGCCTTCTATCCATTTTGCGCCGCCATAGGCAATTATCCACCAACAATATAGGCTCTCAATAATAAAAAGCACACACCACAGTGTTAATGACATAGCAGCGCTCACTGTTGTGGCTATAGTTCATTCATTACTGAATCCAATTCGCGACTAATGAGCGTACCAACGCCCTCATTAGTGAAAATCTCCAGCAGTGTCGCATGGGGCACGCGGCCATCAACGATAACCGCACTTCTCACACCACTACGTACCGCATCAAGGGCACATTGAATCTTGGGAATCATACCGCCTGAGATAGTGCCGTCCTCTATCATCGCGTCGACTTTTTTGGGCGTGAGGCCAGTGACTACTTCACCATCACGACCTAACACACCTTTGATATTAGTCAGTAGCATCAGCTTTTCTGCTTGCAAAAACTCCGCCACTTTACCGGCCACTAGATCGGCGTTAATGTTATAAGTATCGCCATTACTATCGACACCAAGTGGGGCGATAACGGGGATAAAGTTAGACGCGATGAGCATGTTAATGACGTCTTTATTGACGCTGACCACATCACCGACATAACCTAAATCTATTGGCGTCTCAACACCGTCAGTATCTATCTTTGACATAGACATTTTTTTGGCTTGAATCAGATTGGCATCTTTACCAGTCAGGCCAATGGCGCTACCGCCATGCTTATTAATTAAGCTGACAATAGACTTATTGACGCCGCCGCCCAGCACCATCTCAACGATATCCATGGTGCTTTTATCAGTAACGCGCATACCATCGATACGCTTGGAGGTGCGGCCTAGCTCTTTGAGTAAAGTGTCGACTTGAGGGCCACCGCCATGCACGACGACCGGATGCAGACCAACCGTTTTTAATAGCACGATATCTCGAGCAAACGAGCTTTCAAGCTCAGGGTCGGTCATAGCATTACCACCGTATTTGACGACAATGAGTTTGCCAACGAAGCGTTGAATATAAGGTAAGGCAGTGGTTAAGACTTCGGCAGTGGTTTTGGCATCGGCAAAGTTAAGGGACATGAGAAACTCCTAACATAGGGTTTTAGTTTTATAGTTAAGGATTGTGTTCGATAGTTATTTTTAAGAATGATACAAAGTTTTTATGCTAGTTATACCGCTTCTATAGCTGCCATTTGCGCCGCTAAATCCTTATCGAACAGCTGACAAAGCGCTACAAAACGCGCTTTTACTTTTTGCATCTCTGCCCGGCTATCTCCTGCAAAGCGTACCGTCAGACTATTACTAGTATTGGATCGGCGTACTACGCCAAAACCATGGGCGAAGTCTAAACGTAAGCCATCTATAGTACACAATTTCGTTTCAGGCGGTAATAGTTGTCGTGCCTCACTTTTGGTCTTTAGCATAGGAGCTTTAGCACTAAAGCACTGACAAGAGATGGATTGCATAAATATAGAGTGCTGCATTGCTATATTATCTAGCGACTCATCATGCACTAAACGCAGTAGATAATGACAGTATTCTACTAAATGCTCAATAAAGGTACAGCTATTACCATTATTTTGGGCCAAAAAAGACTGACTCAAAGGCAGATAATGATCAGCGCTACTGACTAAAGTAGGTAGTTTTTGGGTAATATCGGTCAGCTGATAAGGCGGAATACTAGCTCTAGGCTCGCCCCATACGTCAGTAGCGGTCAATATATTAGCGCCTAGATTATCAGTGATGTCACTAATAGTAGGCACCAAAATATCTAAGGTAGGAGCAGTATAAGCCAACCAATGTAGTAGCCGTAAGCCTGCATACATCGCGTCATCATAAGCGATAAAATAGCCGTCATTAAAAATAAAATGTCCTGATAACTCACCTGCAAAGATAGGCGCTTGTTCATGCTTGGAGGCTTGTAGCTGTTGACGCAGTAAGCTACTTCCTGTCCTGGTCATCATCGCTACCGCCCCAAGCTCATTAAGCAAATGAGGCAGATGATGAGAGCATTTTATGTCAAATAAAACTTTTGGCGCGGACAGTGCGGTATGAGTGGGTCTATCAGTGATAGCTACTTGTGCTAATAAATATAACAAGTGATCAGCGACAATCACTTTGCCGCTATTATCAACGATCATGAGCCGATCGCCATCGCCATCAAAGGCAAAGCCCATATCGGCTTGATGGACGATAACCGCTTGTTGCAGCTCAGCTAAGCGATTAGGCTCGGTAGGATCGGGGTTGCCAATAGGAAAATCGCCGTTAGCAGTATCATTTAGCATAATAACGCGCTGACAAAAACGCGCAAATAATGGCTGAGCAACATTGCTAGTTGCGCCATTCATACAATCAATCACTAAGGTTAAATTGAGCTTATCGCTAGTTGTAGCTGGTGACGCATTAATATTGCGCTGATAGATAGTTTTGAGTGCTTGGGTAACAGCCTCGATATAACGATTAGCGATAAGCGGGGCTGGCAGGTCAGTAGTATGGTTTTGTTTAACATCAGCGGATATCGGTGGTGAGCTAAGCTGCTGATAAAGGCTTTGAATCTCTAAGCTACTAGGTGAGGTATTACTCAGTAACCATTTAATCCCTAAAGTATCTTTGGCAGAATGGCTCGCGGTCACCATAATGCCGTGACCGTCATATTGCTGTGCCCAAAAGGCCATCATTGGTGTAGTCACCAGTCCCAAATTAATAACTATTAAACCTTTGTTTTGTAGAGTATCGGCTAGCGTATTGGCAATAGTATCGCTACCAATGCGCACATCATAACCGATAACTACAGTAGTAGCTTTAACCGTATTATCGGTTTTATTACTTGATAAGTAGCTTTTTCGATACTGGCTTTTAGAATAAAGAGTTTTGGGATAAAGGCTCTTAGAATAAGAGTTTTGACAATAGTAGCTTTGAGTCTTATAAAGTTGAGCAAACACTACTGCTAAAGCGGCGACAAAATCAGTAGTAAAGTACTGACGCTCGCCGCGAATATCATAAGCACGAAATAACCCTTGTTGAGCCGCAAAAGAAGGCAGTGTTTTCATAGTATTAAACGACCTCCTATCTATTATTAGGCAAATATCAGACAAAAATTACGGCTTTGCGATTAGAGTTATTTTTTACTAGCGCTTTATGATGGTTTTAAGGGGCTGAGCTATTGAACTACTGGCGACCTGAATGACCAAAGCCGCCTACGCCGCGTACGCTGGTATCACTAAAGTCAGTGACAACTTCAAACTCCGGACGCGCCACAGGCACCACAATATACTGCGCCATACGCTCGCCTGGATTGAGGACAAAATCATCATGACTACGATTCCAGATGCTAACCATCAGCTCGCCTTGATAGTCGGCGTCTATCAAGCCTACTAAATTACCTAATACAATACCATGTTTATGACCGAGACCTGAGCGCGGCAAAATCATCCCAGCAAAGTTAGGATCAGCGATATATACCGCTAAGCCAGTACCGATTAGATGAGTCTCGCCTACTTTTATGGTTAAAGGCTCATCGATACAAGCACGCAAATCAATACCCGCTGAGCCATCAGTTGCTCTAGTGGGCAGTGAAAAGGCTTTATCTTCGATGATTTTGGAGTTTAACACTTTAACTTGCACCGCTTGCATAGCTTACTCACTTAATAGGTTATAAAATTTATGGGTAATTTTTAATAAAAATAAAGCTCTAGTTGGCTGGCTTGAGAGTAGGGATTTAGAGAATAAGAATACTTGCTAGCCCTAAAAACGACATAAAGCCGACGATATCAGTAACGGTAGTCAAAATGACTGACGCTGATAAAGCAGGGTCGATATTCATGCGCTTCAAGATAAGAGGGATACTAATTCCTGAGACATTAGCGGCGGTCATATTGATAGCTATAGCGCAGCCAATGACCGCGCTAATCTTAACATCATGAAACCAAAGCTGAGCAATACCTGCCATAATAATAGCCCAAATCATGCCATTAATAGCGCCTACCCACAGCTCTTTATTCAGTAGCCAAACGCGGTTAGAACCACCGATTTGACCCATAGCCATACCGCGGATCACTACAGTTAACGTCTGCGAGCCGGCGATACCGCCCATGCTCGCCACCACTGGCATCAAGATAGCGAGCGCCACAACTTTTGCCAGAACCGCTTCAAACTGACCGATGACCGCAGCAGCTAGCAGCGCGGTGCCTAGATTAATCCCTAACCAAATACTGCGACTCTTGGCACTGTCCAAAATAGGCGCAAACAGCTCGTCGTCTTGGCTAACACCCGCTAGATTACGCATGGTGCTATCGACATCATCTTGGATAATCTCCATGATATCCTCGCCGTTCAATTGTCCTACTAGCTCGCCATGACTGTTGATGACAGGGGCAAAGCGGATATCTTCTGAGCGAAAAATAGCCGCGGCATCGGTAATATCCAATCTATCATTGATAGTAATCGCATTATCAATAAAGTTGGCTACCATTGCCTGCTGATCGTGCTTAATCAAATCAACCAGACTAAGCAGTCCTAATAACTGCTGGCTTTGATCAACCACCAATAGCTCTTGGCTTTGATCATCGAGCAGATCCTCCTCAGCTCGTAGCCAAGCTTGAACTTCCGCTAAAGTGACATCATCATGCACCTGAATGATATCGGGATCCATGTAGCTACCCACTTCCCAGTCCTCATAGGTGTCAAGCTTATTGACCTGAACCCGAACCTCTTCATCCAGAGTTGCCATTACTGAGCTACGTACTGTCTCAGTAACCGTCTCTAAAATCTCTGAGATATCCTGTGCATCTAGATCTTGCGTTAATAACGATATCTCTTGCGAGGAGACGTTCTCTAGCAGCGGCTGGCGAGTATCAACCTCTAGCTCTGCTAGTACCTCACCTCTGATATCTTCTGGAACCTGCGCCCAAATCATCTTACGATCTGGCGTAGGGAAAGACTCTAAAAGGTTGGCAATCTCGTACTCAGACTGCTTAGCCAAAAACTCACTTATAGCCTGAAACTTATCATTGGCTACCAAATCCTGTAAGTATAATAATTTATACTCAGCACTATACTCCAGCGGATTGTAATCAGGCTGTAAGGTTGGCGTGCTCTCAGGACTAGGGGTAGGGACGGGCATAACTGATCCAAAAATGATAGCGATTAATAGTTAACGATTGCCTAATAAAGCACGAATATTTGCTAAGTACTCATCGGCAACGGCAGCGGGATCTTTGCTGGCTTTTTTCTTTTTGGCTTTGGCCGGCCAATCGATATGATCCTCTGGCAGCTCATCCAAAAACCGCGACTCGGAGGTAACGCGCATCTGACCACCTGCTCGGCGCTGCGCCGCTAAGGTCAGCGTCAACTCACGACGCGCGCGAGTGATGCCAACATACATCAAGCGCCGCTCCTCCTCAACCGTCTCGCTGAGGATCGAGTTGCGATGCGGTAGCATCTCTTCTTCTAAACCCATGATATAGACGTAGTTAAACTCCAGCCCCTTTGCTGCGTGTAACGTCATCAAGTTAACTTTATTGGTGTTTTCCTCTTCTTGCTGCTGCTCAAGCATATCTAGCAGTACTAATTTACGAATAATCGTATCAATGGTACGATCTTCATCTTCCTCGGCGCGATTGATCAAGGACTGAATACTGTTATAGAGCATATCAATGTTATCGATACGGTTTTTTTCTTGCTGCGGGGTCTTTGAGTCGCTCCGCACAAAATCAATGTAGCCAGTCTCATCGATCATCTGGCGTACGATAGGCACCGGATCAGGATGTTGATCAAGCTCGCGAGTATAGTGCTCAATAAAATCGCCAAACTCTTTTAAGGTGCTATAAGCCTTGCTAGGTAATACATGCGTGAGGCCGCCGTGAGTACAAGAAGCTAGTAGGGAGATACTATGCTCCTGCGCAAATAGGCCTAGTTTTTCTAAAGTTGCCGGTCCCATACCGCGCTTTGGGGTATTAATAATACGCAAAAAAGCACTATCATCTTCAGGGTTCAATATCAGGCGCAAATAGCCCATGACATCTTTTATCTCGCTACGCGAAAAAAAAGACTGACCGCCAGATAATTTATAAGGAATTTGTAATTGGCGCAGGTTAGCCTCCAACATCCGCGCTTGAAAATTACTGCGATAGAGCACCGCGTAATCTTCCCACTCATTACCAAATCGTAATTTGTGCGTGGCAATCTCTTTGGCCACGCGCTCGGCTTCATCATCGTCGTTACGGCAATTAATAATGCGAATCTTTTCGCCTTGACCTTTATCAGACCACAGCTTTTTTTCAAACAGATGCTCGTTATTGGTAATGACCGCGTTAGCCGAGGTTAAAATACGACTGGTCGAGCGGTAGTTTTGCTCCAGCATGACGATTTTAAGTTTGGGGAAGTCCTCTTTGAGTAGCGCCATGTTTTCAGGTTTAGCCCCGCGCCAAGCGTAGATAGATTGGTCATCATCACCCACGACAGTGAAGCGCCCTTGCGGCCCAACCAAATATTTAATCATCTCATACTGCGCGGTATTGGTATCTTGATACTCATCGACTAGCAAATAGCGAATCCGGTTTTGCCATTTATCGCGCAGCTCACGATTTTCACGCAATATCTTAGTGGGTAATACAATCAAATCATCAAAATCAACGGCGTTATAAGCGCGCAAATTTCGCTCATATAAAGCATATAAAGTGGCAAAAATCATATCCTCTGGATCATCTAACGTCTCCATCGCCTGATCCGGCTCAATGAGATCGTTTTTCCAATCAGAGATCATCTTAATCGCTTTGCCCACTAGCTCACGACTCTCAGCGCCTGATAGGTTATCGCGCATCATCAGCTCCATCAACAGCCGCTTACTATCGTCGCTATCCATGATGGAGAAATTACCTTTGAGCGGCGTATGAAGCAGCTCATAACGCAAAAACTGCAAACCAAACTGGTGAAAGGTGGATACCGTTAAGCCGCGCGTCTTTTCACTCGGCAGTAATTTGCTGACTCGCGCTTTCATCTCCCGCGCCGCTTTATTGGTAAAGGTGACCGCGGTGATACGCTCAGCTGGCATATTACATTCTTCGATAAGATAGGCAATCTTACGAGTAATGACCGAAGTCTTACCTGAGCCTGCTCCTGCCAATACCAGTAGCGGCCCAGATACATAGAGCATGGCTTCTTGTTGCCTAGGATTGAGTTGACTCATAGTGTAACCTTTGGGAAAAGTAGGGCAAAAGCGAATTTACGTCATAGTTAGCGCTATAAAATGAGGTAACTGCTACCAAGGTGCGCGCAAATATGGTGGGTTATTATAAAGCAAAAGCGCCGCCTTTTGGGAGCAGATAGATAATGATGCGTTCATACAAAAGCGCTAACTGAAGGGCATCAATTAGCGCTTGGCATTAAGCTAAAACTTTATAAAGGTGAGATTAAGCATTGTTTAATTGACGAGCCGCCTCAAGCGCAAAGTAAGTCAAAATCCCATCAGCGCCAGCACGGCGAAAGCCAATTAATGACTCTAAAATAACTGCATCAGTGAGCCAGCCATTTTGGATCGCCGCCATATGCATCGCGTATTCGCCTGAGACTTGATAAGCAAAGGTTGGTACGCCAAAAGTGTTTTTGACTTCGCGGATCAGATCCAGATATGGCTGACCGGGCTTAATCATCACCATATCCGCGCCCTCATTGATATCCATCGCCACTTCATGCAGCGCCTCAGCACGATTACCAAAGTCCATCTGGTATTGTTTTTTATGCCCGCCTTTTAGGTTACCGGCGCTACCGACCGCGTCACGAAAAGGACCGTAATAAGCCGAAGCATATTTGGCAGAGTAGGCCATGATAGCGGTATTGACAAAGCCCTCGCCCTCAAACGCATCACGCATGGCTTTGATACGGCCATCCATCATATCACTTGGCGAGATGATATCAGCGCCTGCGCGCGCATGAACTAAGGCTTGCTTGACTAGTACCTCTACGGTCTCATCATTGATGACATAACCTGAGTCATCAAGTAAACCATCTTGGCCGTGCGAGGTATAAGGGTCTAAGGCCACATCAGTCATCACTACCATCTCAGGCACGGCATCTTTGAGCGTTTTCACCGCGCGCGCACTTAACCCGTTTTCATCATAAGCAGACTTACCATCCGGGGTTTTTAACGAGTTATCGATAACGGGGAAAATATCGATAGTGGTGACCCCTTCGGCTAATAGCTCTTTGGCGTGCTTAATCAATAAATCAATCGATAAGCGCTCGACACCTGGCATACTAGCAACGGCCTCACGCTGATTGCTGCCTTCTAATACAAAGACTGGAGCGATAAAATGCTTAGGATGTAGCTCAACTTCGCGGATCATTGAGCGCACATTATCATTAAAACGTAAGCGACGCAGACGCGTAGCAGGATATTGGCGATTAAAAGTATAAGACATTGTTTTTCCTTTGTTATTTTAAGAGGAGGTATGGCTTTAACAGTTTCAAAACTAGCTCTAGTTAAAGGTAGCATACAAAAGCAAAAAGCCCCACCGAATGGGTAGAGCTGTTTGTAAAAAACTAGTCATCGTTATTGTAGCGTTAGCATAGCGACTAGCTAACTTATTAAGGCTCGATAATCTGAGTGATTGGCACCTGTTCAACGGGCGTATCTTGGATAATAGTGCCAACAGCGGCATCCGCGTCACCATCTTTATCAACATCAACAATAGCTTTAGGATCAAAAACAGCCGTTGCTGGCGTTTTGGATTGTTTGATATCAATAGCTTCTTGTAATGATGCCACACGAGCGGAGCTGGCAGCTTCCACAGCGTAGGCCGCTTTTGCTTCAGCATTATTATTAGTGGGGAAGCTAGCTATTTGCGCTAAGTTGGTGTACTGCGGTACTGGAATAGCCGTTGGTACCTCTAAATTGGCACCGCCACCTAAAGCTTGATACAGCTCTATTTGGCTAATGATTTTTTGTAGCTCTAAATTAAGAATGCCTTGCTGAGTAGAGAACAATGAACGCTGCGCATCAAGAACGTCTAAGTAGTTAGAGATACCTGCTTTAAAGCGAGCATTAGCAATCTCATAAGTCTGATCAAAGTTGTCTTGCAAACGATACTGTGCCGCTAGCTGCTCGCCTAAAGTAGCTCTGGTGGCAAGTACGTCAGAGACTTCGCGAAAGGCGGTTTGGATAGAGCGCTCATAATTGGCTAAAGTTTGCTCGCGCTCGATTTTTGCCACATCATAATTGGCATCTAAGCGCCCAGCATCAAAGATAGGAACGCTGATATTAGGCCCAAACGACCAGCCAAACGCATCACTGCTAAATAAGTCGTCTAACTTACCACTACTGACGCCGACATTGGTTGCCAGACTAATAGTGGGGAAGTAGGCGGCGCGGGCAACAGCGATATTAGCGCCAGCTGCTTTTAGATTGTACTCAGCTTGCAAGACATCAGGACGATAACGCAGTAGCTCGCTTGGGAGTCCGGCATTAAAGATCTCATGAGTAGTGATGTTACTGACCGCAGGAGCTGGTAGCAACGAGCTTGGAATAGGCGAGCCTACCAAAAACTGCAACGCATTACGCGACTGCAAGATACTGCTTTGAGCACGCAGTACCGCAAGTTTTGCCTCTTCTAGTGCCGCGCTTGATTGTAGCGAAGGTAGCTTTGGATCGATACCAGCCTTGAAGCGCTCATTAGCGATAAATAAAGAGCGCTCACGGCTCTCAACGGTAGCTTCTGCTAGCTTTAGCTGCGCTAAGCTATAGCTTAGATTGGCGTAGCTTTGAGCTATATTACTAATCAGACTGATCTGGGTAGCATCTTTAGCGGCAGCGGTTGCCAAAAAGTTTTGTAAGGCTTGATCTTTTAGGCTATCAATTCTGCCCCAAAAGTCTAACTCATAATTTGCTAGTCCTAGCTGCACATTGTAGCTATCGCCCGTTACACTACCACCTAAAGGGCTACCTTGACGACGACGAGAATAACCAGCCTGTCCCTCTATGGTAGGCAAGTCCCGTATATCGGTGATACGATACTGAGCTCGCGCTTTTTCGATCGCCAATCTTGCGCTCTCAAAATCTTTATTATTGTTTAGGCCTAAAGCGATCAGACCTTTTAGGCGCTCATCACTATAAAAATCTTGCCAGCGTTGTCCGGCCACACTAGGCTGCTCAGCGCTACTAGTGGTCTCACGATCAAAAGCGCCATAAGCTTGTTCAATTGGCAAATTAGGTTCGGCAAGAACGGGGAGGGTATCAGCTTTGGGAATGGTTTGACAAGCCGCCATGCTCATTGCCAACACGCTCAAAGCTAGTAGGCGTCCACTACTACGCAGGCGGGTGGTCAAGGCCAAAGGCTTTAAGGCTGAGTCAAAGGTAACTAATTGAGAACTCATTGTTTATTATCTCCAAAGCTTTCAGGCTGATAACTCTCAGAGGGAGTCGGTTCTGTGCTCTTATTAAGTGATGGCTTATCAGTAGGCGTAGTGGGCGGCTCATCATTAGGCGATGTTGGCGGCGTAAAATCGTTATCGTCATCATCATCAGGGTCATTATCATAGTTAACATTACGGCCATGACCAGCTACTTCGTGCGCTTCATTATTCATATAAGGGAACATACCACGCACCCAAATATAGAACATCGGAATAAAGAAGATACCTAGTAAAGTGGCACTAACCACACCACCTACGACACTGGTACCAATAGCAGTTTGGCTGCCTGACCCTGCGCCAGTAGCTATGGCTAATGGCACAACACCGATACCAAAGGCAAGCGAGGTCATAATAATTGGACGTAGACGTTGTCGCGCTGCGGTCATTACCGCCTCTCTGAGACTATAGCCTTCTTCTTGGTGCTCTTTGGCAAATTCAATAATCAAGATGGCGTTTTTGGCGGACAAACCAACGACGGTGAGTAGACCCACTTGCAAGTAGATGTCGTTAGCAAAACCGCGTAACCACGTAAATATCACCGCACCCAATACCCCAAGTGGAATAACCAATAGGACAGAGAAGGGGATAGACCAGCTCTCATAAAGCGCAGCTAGACATAAGAAGACAACTAGAATCGATAGCGCATAAAGCATAGGAGCTTGCGAGCCTGATTTTTGTTCTTCAAGTGATAACCCAGTCCATTCGTAACCGATACCTTCAGGGAGCTGACTGATCATGTTCTCCATAGCTGACATGGCTTCACCAGTACTAAGACCAGGTGCCGCATTACCTTGAATATTCATCGAAGGTAAGCTGTTATAACGAGTCAAACGCGGTGAGCCTGACTGCCATTCGCTACTTGAGAAAGCATCGAAAGAGACCATGTTACCGGTTTCGCCGCGCACATACCACTTGCCGATGTCATCAGGATTGGTACGGCTACTGGCTTCACCTTGAACATAGACACGCTTGATACGGCCACGATCGATAAAGTCATTGATGTAGCTTGAGCCCCAGGCGGTCGAGATAACGCTATTGATACTGCCTAAAGATAGACCATAAGCGGCGGCTTGTTCTTGATTGATATTGACTTTGAGCTGCGGCGCATCTTCTTGACCATTAGGACGGACACCGGCTACTTGATCATTTTGCGCGGCCATACCTAGCAGCATATTACGGGCTTCGAGCAGGCCATCGTGACCAACGTTACCCACGTCTTGTATCATCAAATCAAAACCACTAGCATTACCAAGCTCAGTAATCGCCGGCGGTACGATGGCAAATACTTGAGCTTCATTGAGCTGCGTGACGAAATAACCCATGGCTCGACCAGCAACGGCTTGCGCGGTGTTTTCATCGCCAGGACGTTCGTCCCAATCAGTTAAACGCACAAAAGCAAGCCCCATGTTTTGACCACTACCGGCAAAACTAAAGCCGGCAATGGTAAACACTGAGGCAATATTATCTGTCTCTTGGGTATCGTAATAGTCGCTAACCTTATCGAGCACGTCTTGTGTTTCATCTAGCGTCGAGCCTGCTGGTAGCTGCACTAAGGTAAACATAATGCCTTGGTCTTCTTCAGGTAAAAACGAGCCTGGAATACGCAAGAACACCACTGCCATAATACCGATGATAGCGGCATAAGCGATCAGATAGAGCCACTTTAAACGAATACTTTTACCAACCGTCTTTTCATAAGAGCGGCTGAGCTTAAAGAAGCTACGGTTAAACCAGCCAAAGAAGCCTTTTTGATTTTCCTCATTGCCTTTTTCGTGGCTTTTGCTACGTTTGAGCAAAGTCACACAAAGGGCAGGGGTAAAGATAAGGGCAACTAATGCTGAGAGCACCATTGCAGTAATCAACGTAATAGAAAACTGACGGTAAATGACCCCTGTTGAGCCGCCAAAGAAAGCCATTGGTACGAATACCGCAGATAGGATCAGTGCAATACCGATAACGATCTTACTGATCTCGCCCATCGATTGGATGGTGGCATCTTTAATGGAGATATCAGGATCTTCTTCCAAAATACGCTCGACGTTTTCAACGACAACGATCGCATCATCGACCAGTAGACCGATGGAGAGTACCATCGCAAACATGGTCAAGACGTTGATACTAAAGCCTGCGATATACAGCACGGCAAAAGTACCTAGCAAGACCACAGGAACGGCAAGCGTTGGAATAATAGTGGCACGCCAGTTCTGTAAGAAAATGAACATGACGATGAATACAAGCGCAATAGCTTCGAGTAGAGTCTTGACAACTTGTTCGATAGATAAGCGCACAAACGGCGTCGTATCGTAAGGAACAACAGAGCTTAGGCCTGCTGGAAAGTTGGTTTCTAGCTCGGCCATACGTGCGCCAACGGCCTCACGGGTCTCTAGCGCGTTTGCGCCTGCAGCCAATGAGATACCTAGACCTGCCGCTTCTTGACCGTTATACAAGGATATGACGCTATAGTTTTCACTACCGATTTTGACATCAGCGACATCGCCGAGGCGTACTTGCGCGCCCGAGGTGTCTGTTTTTAGCAAGATATCTTTAAACTCTTCAGGAGTTTGTAGATAGCTCTGTACGGTGACGGTGGCGTTAATCACCTGTTGATCGGTGTCAGCAGGTGCTTGTCCTAGCTGACCTGCAGATACCTGAGCGTTCTGTGCTCGTACGGCATTGACAACATCAGAGGGCACCATGTTATAGCTACGTAGGCGTGCAGGATCTAGCCAGATACGCATGGCGTAAGAGGAGCCAAACACTTGCACTTCACCCACACCTTCAACACGACTGATCGAATCGAGAACATTGGAGTTGATATAATCGGCAATATCGGCCCGATCCATACTACCGTCTTCAGAAATAAATGCCTGCACCATCAAAAAGCTGCTAGACGATTTATTGACGTTGACGCCTTGGCGCTGTACTGATTCAGGCAACGAGCTCATCGCTGCTTGTAGTTTGTTTTGTACTTGTACTTGCGCGGTATCAGGGTCTGTGCCATTTTCAAAGGTTAGCGTGACCGATGCACCACCATTTGAAGAACTCGATGATGACATGTACATCAAGCCATCTAGCCCCTTCATACGTTGTTCAATGATTTGCACCACAGAGTTTTCGACCGTTTGTGCGTTTGCACCAGGATAAGTGGCACTAACAGAAACGGTGGGCGGTGCGATACGCGGATACTGCTCAATCGGCAAATTAACAACCGAGATTACCCCGATAAGCATGACCAAAATGGCCAACACCCATGCAAAAATAGGGCGATCAATAAAAAAACGTGACATAGTATATCCCTAGGTCTTCCTATCTTTGAATGGAATTAGTTAGTGGTGGTAGCAGTGTCCTGCTCAGAAGTGTCATCAGCTACCGTTTTCGCAGCTTGCTGTGGTGTTTTGGCGGTAGGCGTTGCAGATGCACCATTAGCGTTTTCTAACGGCTTGACCACGACCTCCTGCTCAGGCTTAACTTTAGAGCCGCCTATAACCACTAGCTTATCGCCACTACTTAAGCCATCGGTGACCACCCATTGACCATCATAAGTACCATTAATGGTAACGGGACGGACTTGGATTTGATTGTTTTCATCAACGATGTAGACTTGTGAATCGCCTTTAGGCGTACGCATTACAGCGCTTTGCGGCACTAAGGCTGCATTAGGAATGACGCTTTGAGTCAGACGCGCTGAGACATACATACCTGGCAGTAGCACGTTATTAGGATTTGGGAAAATAGCTCGTAGAGTCACCGCGCCAGTAGATTGATCGACTTTAGCTTCAGACAGCGCAAGCTTGCCACGCACTGGATACACTGAGCCATCTTCTAGGACCAGCTCGACAGAATTCATACCCGCCTGCGCTTTACCTTCAGCTATCTGCTGACGAAGCTGCAATAGCTCGGATGATGACTGACTGATATCGACATAGATAGGATCTAAGCGCGAAATCGTCACTAAAGGCTCAGATTGACTAGCGTTAACTAAGGTTCCTGCAGTAACGCTTGAGCGGTCACTACGACCAGTCAACGGTGCACGGACGATAGTACGATTGAGATCCAAAGCGCTAGCATCTAAGTTTGATTGCGCGGTTTTAATCCCAGCCTCAGCGCTTCTAATGCTCGCTTCAGTTTGTCCGACTGCAGCGCGAGCACTCTCTAGAGCCGCTTGCGCTGTACGCACTTGAGTTTGCGCTTGGTCATATTGCTGCTTGGAGATAGCGTCAATCTCAACCAAGCCTTTTAGACGCTGAAAGTCATTTATCGCTTGTGCTAATGAGGCTTGGCGACTGGCTAGCTCTGCTTTAGCATTGGCATTATTGGCGATAGCGGTTTGGCGATTAGCCTGTGCTTGCGCGACCGCCGCTTGACCACTAGCGACCGAGGTCGTGTAGTTGTCAGTATTGATACGATAAAGCGGCTGGCCTTTTTTGACGTTACTGCCTTCACGGAACAGTACTTCGTCAATTACGCCGCTGACTTGAGGGCGTACATCAGCCGTCTGATAAGCGGCAGTACGACCAGAGAAAGTCTGAACTTGAGGCACAGTATCGAAGCTGACAGTTTGGACGTTGACGACAGCGGGCGGCATCTGCTGCTGAGCGTTTTCACCCGCAGCGGCGTCTTCTTTATTGTCACAGCCGACCAGTACTGTAGCCGATAGTACAGATGCTATTACAAGCGCAAGATAAGAATGCTTCATCAAGGTCCTCGGTAGAGTAGTAAAATATAGAATAAATGGTATAGAGGTAGAGCGTATCATAATCAAAAAATAGCTTATTTTTCGAAGAGCAATAATAAACTTTATAGAAGTTTATAGCCAAAAAATAAGAAGCTATTGATAAAATTGATAAATAGGGCAGTACCGCTAGCTAGTTATAGGACGTCAAGTAAATTTAAGGCGTTATTATAAACTATAGGGTTTACCCCGCAGTCAAGTGATTCACGATAGGAAAGCTGACAAAAACTGACCGCACTGTGCTCGCTGAGTAAATAAAATTCCGCCATAGTAACCGCTACACCAACCAGCAGCTAATAAGAAGATATACAACCCGCTATGCAAATTTATTGTAATTTTTTGTTATAATTGTAAAGCCATAGTGTTATTGAGGTTTTAAAACCGCCAAAAATCTGCTTTGTCAACAAATTGACTAATTTATCAACCCCTAATTATGACCTTTAAAGTATAGCGACTTAAACCAGTCAGTAGCCTCTAATGAGCGTGGTCAATCAGTATTTAACCATTAAAAAATCCTGACACAATTATAGTGCCGTCAGGATTTATGAAACTTAAAGAAAGGTAACTATTTGCTGACACACCCGTTTTAAGAGGGTGTCTTTTTAGAGACTGTTGCTTTTGATCAATGAATATTTATGGCTCGGTTGCTCAAAAACGCTGCTAAAAAATGAGCCGTCTCAATTAGCTAATAACACAGACGATTCATATGTCATTATACTAATCGTGCGCTAGCGAGCTCAGTCAGCTGGTACAGACCTTGACGATAACGGTTGTCAGGCAGTGTGCCTAGTGCTTGCTGGGCCAATCTGGTCTCTTCTAACGCCCGCTTGGTACAATAATCAAGTGACCCTGAGCTGCGGACGAGCTCGATAAGCTGCTCAGCATTCGGTGTTTTTCCCGTTTGTACGGCGATACGCAGCTGCTCATAACCTTGCTTGTCGCTGTTTTTGAGTAGCTCAAGCGCCTTAATAGTCGGTAGCGTTGGCTTACCTTCACTCAAATCATCGCCTAAGTTTTTGCCCATCAGCTCACTATCGCCGCTGTAATCAAGCACATCATCGATAATCTGGAAGGCATTACCAAAATGCTGACCAAAATCAGCTAGGGCTTGTAGATGCTGCTCTTGTCCTTGCAAGATAGCCGCGCCTTGGGTCGCCATCATAAATAGGCGTGAGGTCTTACCGTCGATAATATTGAGATAGTCGGTCTCTGTCGCCGCTGGATTATGCTGATGCTGTAATTGTAATACCTCACCTTCAGCGATATCACAAGTGCCATCAGAGAAGAGCTTTAGCAGCTCTAAGCTTTGAAAGCCAACCAATAAATTAAAGGCGCGAGCGATCAAATAGTCGCCCACTAATACTGCAGTGGCATTATCCCAAGTGGCATTAGCAGTGGGCTTGCCGCGGCGCTGACCAGATTCATCGATGACATCGTCATGTACTAACGTGGCCGTATGCAGCATCTCCGTAATAGCGGCTAGATGCATCGCTTGTTCGCTTGGCGCATCGTTGAACATACGCGCGCACAATAGGGTAATAAGCGGGCGCATGCGTTTGCCACCGGCATCAATCACATGCTTTGAGACGCTCATCACCAATTGTACTTTTGAATTGAGACTACCAAAGACTTGCTCATCCATAATGTCAAAATCATGAGCGACGATGCTTTGGATGTCCGTATAATTAGGCGCTTGAGAGGCAAGGTCTGAAGAAGCTAAAGAAGTGCTGGTCATAATATAGAGTCGTATTTATTAGATGGGTTTTAAGATTTGCCTATAATAGCACAGCCTATTTGGTTAATTGGTGACTAATATGTGTTATTGGTTTTAGTCACTAGGCCGCAGCCGGCTCATTGCTATCGACAATATTGCGTCATAGCGTCAGACTAAGTAAAACCTATAGAGTAGTTGCTAAATAATAGCTATTAAGCCGTCTCAATAAAAACAGAAATAGCTATTGGAAAAGTATGGAATAAAATAAGCTATATGTTATTGATTTAATGAGCTATAATACTACGCTTAAGGCTAGCTAGGCTATCGCTATGATTATTAAGATGATAAGACCTAATACGCGCTGCTAAAACCAGACAATTGGCTTGCTTTTATCATTCAGAAAACGTAAAATAACGCCTTTAATTTTTCCCTGTCGTGTTCGTTATTGAAGCGTAGGTATAATATCTACCACGGCACACGGGTTAAACGGAGTCAGACAATGTACGCAGTAATCAAAAGTGGTGGTAAGCAGCACCGTGTCGTAGCCGACGAATTGCTAAGAGTTGAATTGCTTAAAGCAGAGAAAGGCGAAACAATCAAATTTGAAGATGTTTTAATGGTTGTTGACGGCGATGA
Organism: Psychrobacter sp. AH5; assembly: GCF_040371085.1. Taxonomy (NCBI): domain Bacteria; kingdom Pseudomonadati; phylum Pseudomonadota; class Gammaproteobacteria; order Moraxellales; family Moraxellaceae; genus Psychrobacter; species Psychrobacter sp. AH5. The sequence goes on along the minus strand of NZ_JAMBMT010000001.1, from coordinate 1,924,702 downwards.
CGTAAAAGTCGGTCAACCGATCGTTGACGGCGCAAGCGTAGAAGCCGAAGTGGTTGAGCATGGTCGCGGTGAAAAAATCCGTATCATCAAGCACAACCGCCGTAAGCATTATCACAAAGAGCAAGGTCACCGTCAGTGGTACACCTTGTTAAAAATCAAAGCGATTAATGCTTAATTAGCTATTATCATTTATTGATAATAAATAGCGCACTAAAAGCTTAAGAGTTATCACCTCAGTGATAAGTCATATTAACAAGGAGAATTATCCATGGCACATAAAAAAGCTGCCGGCTCAACCCGTAACGGTCGTGACTCAAACCCAAAAATGCTTGGTGTAAAAATCTTTGGTGGTCAAACCATCACTGCTGGTAACATCATCGTTCGTCAACGTGGTACAGAATTCCACGCCGGCGAAGGCGTTGGCATGGGCCGTGATCATACTTTATTTGCCCTAAATGATGGTGTGGTAAAGTTTGCAACTAAAGGTAAGTTTAACCGTCGTTATGTGATGGTTGAAAGCGCTTAATCGTTGCTTGATTAATAATGGTTTTAGCTTCTACTATTGTTTCTATAAGTTAATAATAGCAACAATGGCACAGCGGCTATAACGATTAAAAATTCCCTATTGCCTATTTGGTAGTAGGGAATTTTTTTGGCTGTTAGAACCGTTACAAGCGCGTATGGCAGCGGTAGTATTCATTGCAAATCAGCTCTAGGCGCGTAATATAAAAACTGGCAAACTGTGCTCATTATTTAATGGTACGGTTTTAGAGGCAGTGTAGCGCTGTTTGGACAGTACATTGAATAGTCAAAGTTAACAATAATTTAAAAAACACTTTTTAGTCAGGTTTATTATTAGATTAATATATTTTGACTAACTTCTTAGTTTATATCTTTCGAGAGGATTATTATGACAGTATCTATCAAGCAAACGACGCTAAAACAAAAGCTTATGAGCAGCGCGCTAGCTGGCGTGTTGATGACCACATTAGGGATAGCGGCTCCTATGGTCGCTTTGACTCAGACGGCTAGTGCCGCTCCGGCGGATAGTTTGCAAGCCGCTAAGCGCCTAAACAGCTTATTGACTAATACCAAAAGCATGACAGCTAATTTCTCGCAAACGACCAAGGGAGCCAATAGCGGCACTTTTAAGGGCTCAATGAGTGTACAGCGCCCGAATAATTTTCGCTGGGAAACCAAGTCGCCATCTGAGCAGTTGATTGTCGCTAATGGCAGCTCTATGTGGATTTATGATAAAGACTTAGAGCAAGCGACCAAGCAGGCAGTCGATAGCCAAGTGGGTAATACTCCAGCGTTGTTACTATCAGGCGATCCGGATAAAATAGCGCAAAACTTCAAAATCACTCAGCCTTATGCTAATAAAAACTACTATGTGCTTTATCCCAAATCTGGTGACGCTAGTTTCAAAAGCCTATCTATGAGCTTTAGTGGCGGCAAGCCGGTGATGATGGTATTGAACGACACACTGGGGCAGACCACCTCAATTAAGTTTAGTGGTATCAAGATGAATCCTAGTATCAGTGCTAGTCAATTCAAATTCACTCCGCCAAAAGGTGTCGATGTCATTAATCAGTAGTGATTTATTAAGCAGTTACTAATAAGCGTCTTAATAATTGTTAGTAGTATAAGCTACTTCTACATAAGCTACTGCTACTAAAAAGGGACAGACCCCATAAGGTCTGTCCCTTTTTTGATAATGGCAATTGGCTAAGCATAAAAATTAGTTCAGCCGTTACTCATGACTCTACCGCTTATTTGGTTCACTTGGCTTACTACTAATAACGCTAATAATATTATTTGCTAGGTTGCAATTGGGCGTATTTGGTTTACAATATCCGCCTATTTATTACGCTTATTATTAAGGTTAGTTAGCCCGTTTTTTATGTTAAGTATCTTGGTGCGCTGCTGATAAGGTTTGCTCACAGATATATTTTGTAGCATATAAAATGACCGCTCAATGCAGTGAAAAACTGGCTTTTAGAGCCTGATATGCGTATAGTATGTAAACCGTTTATGCCAGTTATCACGTCATTATTGAGCGTAGGTAATGAGTTATTAAATCAATTAAGTGTCTCAATATGATATTGATTTAATAAATTCATTTCTGTTTGATTTGAAAGGTTTGATGACCAGCCGTTATCTTAGTTTAACCTTAGCTAAGTCTAAGCTGTCTGTCCTCACATCTTATCGTCAATAATCTTGATAATTGGTCGTTACCAACACAGTTTTTTTGTGTTTTTATCTGCGTTACGGTGCTTAATAGGGTTGCTAGTATAGGTTATGATTTTGTTGACGGTTAAGACGGATAATCGCGGCAAATAGCCTATCGTTTATAGTAATCGCTCATTAACACCTGACACTGATTGGGTTAGGAGCAAGTATTATCATGTCTGCCTTGAATTGGTCAGCTGTTGCCTTTATTTTAGCCGCTATGGGTCTGGTCGTCTTTATGCTGACCGTACCGCGTTTGCTCGGTGGACGCTCAAAAGGTTTACAAAAAGAAGAGATATTTGAGGCGGGTGTTGTCGGAGCTGGCAATGCCCGTATTCGTTTGTCTGCCAAATTCTACCTAGTAGCGATTTTCTTCGTTATCTTCGATTTAGAAGCCCTATATTTATATGCTTACTCAGTATCGGTGCGTGAGACCGGTTGGCTGGGCTTTGCTGCGGCGGCGATATTTATTGGTGTTTTAATTGTCGGCTTGATTTATGAGCTGAGCCTTGGCGCTATGAACTGGTCACCGGCTGACAAGCTACGCAAAAAAGCGCGTTTATACGCCGCGCCTGCTGGTTTTAATCTAGCTGATATTACTAAGTTTGATGGCGTAGAAGAGTTAATGGTTGATCCTACTGGCAAAATACCTGCGCAGTCCTCAGGCCAGATAAACGTCTCTAACAGTATTGAGGCCAATCGCCGTCATCTACAAAATATTGATCATATTAATACTACCGGTAATGTTACCTCAGTAGACTTTTCGGTAGATCGCGAATCTTCGTAATCGATCTAATCTTAAGTATTAAACTTAGATCAGATTTACATCGCAAACCGTTTTTTTAGCAGCTATAGCTTTATATAGTTAATAGTCAAATAATAGCTGAGCTGCCCTTCATAAAAGGTTTTATGGTATGAAATATACACTAACCAAAGCCAATCCTGACGCAGATAGCTATCCTGCTCAAACTCGTGAAACTGTCAATGATCCTACAGAAGAAGAGGTTAATAAAAACGTCTTTATGGGTCGTTTAGAAGACATGGTTCACTCCACTGCCAACTGGGGTCGCAAACACTCCTTATGGCCTTTTAACTTCGGTACTTCTTGCTGTTATGTCGAATATGCCACCACCTTAACCGCGGTGCATGATTTGTCGCGTTTTGGCGCTGAGGTTATCCGTGCCTCGCCCCGTCAGGCGGATGTGATGATTGTCGCTGGTACTTGTTTTATAAAGATGGCACCAGTTATTCAGCGCCTCTATGAGCAAATGCTAGAGCCAAAATGGGTCATCTCCATGGGTGCCTGCGCCAACTCCGGCGGTATGTACGATATCTATTCGGTGGTGCAAGGAGTCGATAAAATCATTCCTGTTGATGTGTATGTTCCTGGCTGTCCGCCGCGTCCAGAAGCGCTTATACAAGGTTTGATGCTACTACAAGAATCTATTACCAAAGAGCGCCGTCCGCTAGGTATTCACGTCAATGATCAAGGCATTTATCAGCCACAGCTAACGGCTGAGCGTGATCGTAAACAAGCGGATCGTATCGCGGTGAAAAACTTACGCAGTCCAGATAGCATTTAGTCAATGTAGTATTTAGCCCATACCGCATTTAGCTACTATAGCAGTTAGTCCGTTTTATGCTCAGCGCCAGCTGGTTGTCCGTCAGCTTCGCCCAAACGTTATGATTAATGAAGGAAGATACCATTCATGGTCACGGTAGTCGAAAATAAAGATCCTAAAATAAAACCGGTACCAGCGGTCATCAGAGAGCTGGAGCATAAGTATGCTGGCAGGTTTGTGGTGCAGCATACGGTCGATGAGATTCCAACGGTTTGGGTCGCGCGCAGCGATGTGTTAGAAATCTTATTATTCTTACGTAAGCTGCCTAAGCCTTATGTGATGCTATTTGATCTCTCAGCTATTGATGAGCGCCTTCGTCAGCATCGCGCCGGTCTGCCAGAGAGCGACTTTACGGTGTTTTATCACTTGATGTCGCTTGAGCGTAATAGTGATGTACGTATCAAAGTGGCTCTCGATGAAGAGGATTTGACCCTGCCGAGCGCCACGCAGATCTGGCCAAACGCTAACTGGTATGAGCGTGAAGTTTGGGATATGTTCGGTATTGTCTTTAGCGGTCATCCGCATCTGACGCGTATTTTATTGCCAAAATACTGGGAAGGTCATCCGCTACGTAAAGAGTATCATGCTCGCGCTACCGAGTTTACCCCTTACTTCTTAAACACCGCTAAACAGCAATACGAGCAAGAAAACTTACGTTTTGTGCCAGAGGAGTGGGGCATGAAGCGCTCAGGCCGTGATGAAGACTTTATGTTTTTGAACATCGGTCCTAACCACCCCTCAGCCCATGGCGCGTTTCGCTTAGTACTACAGTTAGATGGCGAGGAGGTCATCGATTGTATTCCAGATATCGGTTATCACCACCGCGGCGCGGAGAAAATGGCTGAGCGTCAGACTTGGCATTCTTATATTCCTTACACCGACCGTATTGATTATCTTGGCGGCGTGATGAATGAGCTGCCCTATATTATGTCGGTTGAGAAGCTAGCGGGCATTACTATTCCGGCGCGTGCTGAAACCATCCGTGTGATGATGAGTGAGTTTTTCCGCATTACCAATAACTTGCTGTATGTCGGTACTTTTATTCAAGATGCCGGTGGTATGACGCCAGTCTTTTATATGTTTACCGATCGGCAAAAAGCTTATGATGTGATTGAGGCGGTAACCGGCTATCGTATGCACCCAGCTTGGTTCCGCATTGGTGGTACGGCTGCTGACTTGCCACGTGGCTGGCAACGATTAGTGCGCGAGTTCTTAGAATGGATGCCAAAACGCTTGGATGAATACGTCAAAGCGGCGCTAAAAAACAGCGTACTCAAAGGCCGTACTCAAGGTGTCGCACAGTACAATGCCAAGCAGGCACTCGCTTGGGGCGTGACTGGAGCTGGCTTGCGTGCGACGGGCGTTGACTTTGATCTGCGCAAAGCTCGTCCGTATATGGGCTACGAGAATTACGATTTTGAAGTGCCGATTGGCTATAACGGTGATGCTTATGATCGCTGTATGATTAAGATCGAAGAGATACGCCAATCGATGCGTATTATCAAGCAATGTATGGATAATATGCCGCAAGGCCCGTATAAAGCCGATCATCCGCTAGCGGTGCCGCCGCCAAAAGACCGTACATTGAACGATATCGAAACTTTGATTAATCATTTCTTGTCTGTCTCTTGGGGACCGGTAATGCCAGTGGGCGAGTGTGCGACGATTGTTGAAGCCACCAAAGGCTTGAACAGCTATTATATTACCTCGGACAAAGCAACGATGAGCTATCGTACCCGTATTCGTACGCCGACCTTTGCGCACCTGCAGCAGATGCCCTCGGTTATTAACGGTTCGCTAGTTTCTGATGCGATTATGTATCTGGCTTCTATTGATATCGTCATGGCAGATTGTGATCGCTAAAAGCTTTTGGTCAACAAGCTTTTTAGATAAAAAGTTAGTAGTGGATGTGTTAAGCCAGTATTTCATTAGCAGTAATTATTGAATTGATATCGCCAATAGGCACACCAAAACGCTGTAAACGTCTTATAAACTTTAAGGCGCAGCGTGATGAGTGAGGACAGAATAAAAGATTATGAAAATTGTTTCTGATAAAACGCCAAAGGTAGAGGTAGCTAGCATTTTGACCGCCAGTGAGATAGATGCTATCAATGAGTTTATGCATCATTATCCGCATCCGCGCGCCGCATCCTTAGATGCACTCAAAATCGTGCAACAGCGTAATGGCTGGGTAGATGATGCGCAGGTCAATGCGATTGCCAATATGTTAGATATACCCGTGACCGATATCGATGGCGTGGCTACTTTTTTTAACCGTATCTATCGTCAGCCAGTCGGTCGTCACGTTATTCTTATTTGCGACTCTATAGCCTGTTATTTGACCGGTTATGAGGCATTATCCGCTGCATTCAAAGCAGAGCTTGGTATCGACTATGGCCAAACCACCGCTGATGGTCGTTTTACTATTTTGCCGATCTGCTGTTTAGGGAATTGTGATAAAGGTCCGGCGGTATTAATCGATGAAGATACTTACGGCCCGGTACAACCTGATGAAGTCGCGCAACTTTTGGAGCTATACGCATGAGATTAACCGTTGCAGAGCAAATTGCCCTTCGCGCTCAAGGTAAAGCACCCAGTCAGTTAAATGAGCAGCGCATTCCTGTCTATGGTGACAAAGCCACAGCCACGAGTGAAACTAGACCGTTGACTTGGCGTTTAGCACATCATGATGCGGTGTTGGATGTCGATACTTATCAATCGCTACGCGGTTTTGAGGCATTAAAAATAGCGCTAAATCAATCCGCCGATACCACTATGAAGACTATCAAAGATGCAGTCATCAAAGGTCGCGGCGGCGCGGGGTTTCCGGCTGGTATCAAATGGTCGCTGATGGCGCCACCTGATGGCGGGCCGCGTTATCTCGTTTGTAACGCTGATGAGATGGAACCGGGTACCTTCAAAGATAGACTATTGATGGAACGTCTACCATTACAGCTGATAGAGGGCATGATTATCTCAGCCTATGCTATCGGTGCGACTGCCGGTTATATCTTTATTCGCGGCGAGTATATTTTAGCCGCTGAGCGCTTAAATGCCGCTCTTGCTGAGATGCGTGAGCGTAACCTTATCGGTAATAATATCTTAGGCTCAGATTACAGCTTTGATTTGCATGTGCATACTGGCGCGGGTCGTTATATTTGCGGTGAAGAAACCGCGCTATTGAACGCGCTAGAAGGTCGCCGTGCAAACCCGCGTACTAAGCCACCATTCCCGCAAGTTGCTGGTGCTTGGGGTCGTCCAACCATCGTTAATAACGTCGAGACTTTGCATAACGTCTCAGCGATTATCTTACATGGTAGCGAGTGGTATCAGAACTTATCAAAAGTTAAAGGCGTAGTCGAAACCCCGGGTACGAAGCTATTTGGCTGTTCAGGCTTAGTGAATGATCCTGGTCTTTGGGAGCTGCCTTTTGGTTATACTGCGCGCGAGATTATTGAGGATTTCGCAGGCGGCATGATCGAGGGCCGTACCCTTAAAGCTTGGTTGCCAGGTGGCGCGTCCACTGACTTTTTGACCGCTGATCATCTCGATACTATCGTTGATTTTGATACCATTCAAAAAGCCGGTAGCCGTATGGGTACTGGGCTGCTGATGGTGGTTGATGAAAGCCAAGACATGGTAGCGCTGCTGCGGAATTTAGAGATTTTCTTTCAGCGCGAGTCTTGCGGTTTTTGTACCCCTTGCCGTGATGGCTTGCCTTGGGGCGTCAAACTATTGACCGCTATCAATGATGGCGAGGGGCAAGTGGGCGATGTGGAGAAGTTAGAAGGCTTAACCCGCGATTTATGGATTGGTAAGACTTTTTGCGCTCACGCTCCTGGTGCTATGGAGCCGCTGATGAGCGCAATTAAATATTTCCGTCCTGAGTTTGATAATAAAATCGCTCAGGCGGTAGGCAAAGATGTTATTGAGGCCGCTGTCAGTCAGCAGCCAGTAGCGAAATAGGAGAGCGGCATGGCAGTCATACATATTGATGGAACCACTGTCGAAGTTGATGGCGCGGACAATTTGTTGCAGGCGTGCTTATCACTGGGCATTGATGTGCCGTACTTTTGTTATCACCCCGCATTAGGCTCGGTCGGTTCGTGCCGCCAGTGCGCCGTCAAGCAATATCAAAATCTCGAGGATTTAGAAGCCGGCAAAGGCCGCTTAGTAATGTCCTGTATGGTCGCGCCTAGCGATGATATGTACATCTCGGTCACTGATGATGAAGCTAAAGCGTTTCGGGCCTCGATGGTTGAGCTTTTGATGACCAACCATCCGCATGACTGTCCTACTTGTGAAGAGGGCGGTCATTGTCATTTGCAAGATATGACTTATATGTCCGGTCATAATACCCGCCGTTACCGCTTTACCAAACGTACCCATCATAACCAAGAGCTTGGACCATTTATTGCTCACGAGATGAATCGCTGTATCGCTTGCTATCGCTGTGTGCGTTTTTATAAGGACTATGCTGGCGGTAAAGATTTAGGGGTTTTTGCCTCTAATAACCGTGTCTATTTTGGCCGCGAAAAAGACGGACAGTTTGAAAGCGAGTTCTCCGGTAATTTAACCGAAGTATGCCCAACCGGTGTTTTCACTGACAAGACCCATTCTGATCGTTATAACCGTAAATGGGATATGCAGTACGCTCCTAGTATCTGTCATGGCTGCTCTGCTGGCTGTAACATCTCGCCAGGCGAGCGTTATGGCGAATTGCGCCGGATTGAAAACCGCTATAACGGCGAAGTAAATCGCTATTTTTTATGCGATAGAGGCCGTTTTGGCTATGGTTATGTCAACCGCGCTGATCGTCCAACCCAAGCGCTTGAGCGTATCAATGACAAGCACGTGAAAATTAATATCGACTATGCGTTAGATGAAACCATCAAGCGCCTAAAAGACAAAAAAATCGTCGGTATTGGCTCGCCGCGCGCCAGCTTAGAGACTAACTTTGCGCTAAAAAATCTAGTCGGTTTTGATAACTTCTCGACCGGTCTTAATCACCAGCAGCAGTCTTTAGTCAATAAATGTATCGAAGTGCTTAGCACCGAAGGCATTTATAATCCTAGCATGAGCGATATCGAAACTCATGATGCGGTGCTAATCTTAGGCGAAGATATTACCCAAACCTCATCACGGGTCGCGCTATCGGTACGTCAAGCGGCGAAGAATGAAGGCTTAAAAATGGCAGCAGCAGCCAAAACACAAGCGTGGCTTGCTGAACCGGTACAGCGTATAGCTCAAGGAGCGCTCAGCCCCGTTTATGTGGTCGATGTGGTTCAAACCAAGCTTGATGATATCAGCAAAGCTAGCGTGGTTGCGACGCCAGAAGACATTACTAAATTAGGTTTCAAAATCGCCGATGAGATTGAGAGTTTTGCTAATGACTTAACTCAAATCACTGATCCAAGTAAGCAGTCGCAAGAGGCTGACGCTAGTTCCGACACTGATGGTATGCAAGCCTTAGCCAAACAGATTGCTTATGACTTAATACAAGCCGATAAGCCTTTAATTATTGCCGGTACTAGCCTAGCCTCAAACGCTATGATCGAAGCGGCAGCGCAAATTACTCAAGTATTAACTAAGAAGCGCGCTAGTATAAAGGCAACTGAGCAGCAGCAAGTGGATGCTCATAATGCCAATGTGCGTGCCAAAGTAAAAGCGGCAGAGGAGCAAGCACAAACCGCGCAGCCGAAAGAAGATAAAGAGCTGGCGGCGAAGCCTGAAAAGCCGCAAACGGGTACTAATAAAGAGGCTCAAGACGATATCAATCGTGAGCCTGCAGATAAGCTGGAGCTAAAAGAGGCCAATGTTAATTATAGTGCCCAAGCCGGTATTTATCTGACTGTGCCAGATGCTAATAGTATGGGCGTCTGTATGCTTGGAGGTCAGTCAGTAGAGGAGCTACTAGCGACTGACTTTGAGGTAGTAATAGTGGTTGAGAATCAATTGACCGACGCTATTGCTGCGAGCAAATTAACGCAGTTATTGACCGACAAAACCATAATTGCGCTTGATCATCAATGGCTAGATTGGCATCAAGAAGCTGATATTGTCTTGCCAGCGGCGAGCTTCGCTGAGGCCGACGGTACCTTAGTATCAAGCGAGGGTAGAGCACAGCGCTTTTTCCAAGTTTATGATAATAATTACTATCATCCTATGAGCAGTATCAAAGAAGGCTGGCGCTGGTTGCACGCGGTGCATAGTAGCCTACAAGGCAAAGCGGTTGATTGGACGCAGCTTGACGATGTAATCAATGCTTTGATAGCGACTCACCCAATGCTTACAGCTATCAAAGGCGCGGCACCTGATGCCGACTATCGTATCAGTGGCTTAAAGATTGCTCGTCAGCCGCGCCGCTATTCGGGTCGTACCGCTATGCGCGCGCCCATCTCGGTTCATGAGCCGATGCAGCCCAAAGACTTAGATACCGGCCTGACTTTCTCAATGGAAGGCTATAGCGGTAAACAATCTAAAGGCTCGATGATTCCTTTTGCCGCAGCAGCAGGCTGGAACTCGCCACAAGCATGGAATAAATATCAAGACAAAGTCGGTGGTAGCCTAAAAGGAGGCGATCCTGGTGTGCGGCTATTTGATCTAGGTGAGCGTTTGGCTAAGCGTCAGTATGTAGCGCCTGAGACGACTTCAACTCATCGTACAGATATGCAGCAGGGCCAAGCCAAACTAGTGCCTATTTATAATATTTTTGCCAGCTCCATTATGGCGGCGCGTAGTCCAATTGTTGCTGAGCAATTGCCTATCGCCACTTGGCATATCGGCCGAGAAAATGCCAAAGAGTGGGATATCGCTAACGGCGATTATTTAGCCATAGAGATCGATCAGCAAACGACGACGTTGCCGGTGCAAGTGGTGGATTATTTAGCTGAAGGCTGTATTGGTTATCCGGTAGGGCAAGTGGCTATCGTGCATCCGTCCATGCCAGCTTCAGTCACTAAGGTAGCAGCGCCAGTAGCTAGCCTCAAAGTTAGCGATGAGATGAGCGCGGATGCAGCACTGATGGCTGAGTCTGTTGACACTAGTAATCATAACGCTGATAGCAGCACACAGGGGGTATAATATGCAAGTGACTCGTATCATTCCTGATGTGCCAAGCTTTTTAGCGAGTAGTTTGAGCGTTGAGACTTGGACCATTTTATTCATGGTGGTGCAAGCGATAGTGATCTTTTTGGTCGTCGTGATTACCGCCGCGCTAATGATTGTCTATGAGCGCCGGATGCTAGCTTTATGGCAGGATCGTTATGGTCCAAACCGGGTAGGACCTTTTGGCTCCTTGCAGCTTGTCGCTGATATGCTAAAGATCTTTTTTAAAGAAGATTGGACGCCAAACTTCACTGATAAATTTATTTTTGTGTTAGCGCCAGCGGTAGCGATGTTTACTGCCTTAGCTTCTTTTGCCATTATTCCAATATCGCCAACGCTTGGGGTGGCGGATTGGGATATAGGTATTTTATTCTTCTTTGCGATGGCAGGTTTGGCGGTCTACGCGGTGATGTTCGGGGGTTGGGCTTCAGCCAATAAGTTCTCACTACTTGGCGGTCTACGTTCTGCAGCACAAACCATCAGTTATGAGGTTTTCTTAGGCTTGTCACTTATGGGCGTTGTCGCCTTGACCGGCTCTTTTAACTTGCGCGAGATTGTTGAATCACAAATTGATGGCTGGTACATTATTCCGCAGTTTTTTGGCTTTTTGACTTTTGTGGTGGCAGGGGTTGCGGTTACTCACAGACATCCCTTTGATCAGCCAGAAGCTGAGCAAGAGCTTGCTGAGGGCTATCACGTCGAATACTCTGGCATGAAGTTTGGTATGTTCTTTATTGGCGAGTACGTCAACGTCGTGCTGATTTCTGCCTTGATGACCTGTCTATTCTTTGGTGGCTGGTTGCCTCCTTTTAATATAGATATCCCGTTTATTCCGCCGGCTTTTTGGTTCATTGTTAAGACGCTATTTTTTATGACTATGTTTGTGTTGGCGCGCGGCTCACTTATGCGTCCTCGCTACGATCAGGTGATGAATTTTGGCTGGAAAGTCTGTCTGCCAGTAACTTTGATCAATCTATTGATTACCGCTTTGGTTATTTTGATTTTTTATCCAACGCTGTAGGTTGACTGCTATTTAATAGGTGATTCAAAGAAATGCTGATAAGGATAATAATCCCATGTTAAACGCCATAAAAAAGACGGTTATTGGTCTTTTTACCATTGTCCGTAGTATGTGGATGGTCAATAGCCATGCCATCCGGCCACGTGATACCATCCTTTATCCAGAAGAGCCAGTACCTGTGCCGCCAAGGTTTCGGGGGCGTATTGTTTTGACTCGTGATCCTGATGGTGACGAGCGCTGCGTGGCTTGCAACTTGTGCGCGGTGGCCTGTCCGGTAGGTTGTATCTCGCTACAAAAAGCGGAGCGTGAAGACGGACGCTGGTATCCAGAGTTTTTCCGTATTAACTTCTCTCGCTGTATTTTTTGCGGGATGTGCGAAGAGGCTTGTCCAACGACAGCGATTCAGATGACTCCTGACTTTGAGATGGGCGAGTATGTGCGCCAAGATCTGGTTTATGAAAAAGAGCATTTACTGATCTCAGGTCCAGGCAAGTATCCTGACTATAATTATTACCGAGTGACTGGCATGGCAGTAGCTGATAAACCAAAAGGCTCAGCGCAAAATGAAGCTGCGCCTGTGGATCTAAGGAGTTTACTACCATGATGGAGTTTATGAACCATCCTGACTTGGTAGGGTTTTATGCCCTAGCAGCGGTAGCTATATTTGCAAGCTTACGAGTCGTCACTCATTCCAATCCAGTACACGCTATCTTGGCGATGATTGTCACCTTGCTTGCTATCTCAGGCATCTTTTTTGTATTAGGCGCGCCTTTTGCAGGAGCGCTGGAGATTGTGGTTTATGCTGGTGCGATTATGGTGCTATTCGTCTTTGTCATTATGATGCTCAATTTGGGCATGGCCGATGAGTCGCGTGAAAAGAGCTGGCTTAGTGCTGGTACATGGGCGGTTCCGACCGGATTGACGCTTATTATTGCAGTAGTGCTCTATGGCATGATAGGTCTCAATCATGATGAAGCGGCGGTGATTGGCGCAGTTAATATTCCGGCCAAAGCAGTAGGCACGGTGTTATTTACTAAATACATTATGCTTGTCGAAGTCGCTGCGCTATTGTTGCTCGCCGCCTTGGTTGCTGCTTATCATTTGGGTAAAGAGTCAGTTGATGACGAGATAGTAGGCAGTGACAACGTAGCTATGACGCCAAATATGGCTAGCATTGATAACAGTGCAGAGGTCACTGATGGGGACGAAAAGGCTAAGCCTTATGTTTACGAAACCGTTGATCCTCATGATTATGTGGCCGCGCCGCGTAATAAGCGTAAGGAGCTAGACTGATGGTACAAGCAATAAGCGTGGCCGCGGAGGTGGCAAGTGTGCCCTTTGCTCATGAAGTAGCAGGGCTTGCAGAGCCTGCTATAGCAATGCAAAACACTTTGGGTCTGATACCGATGAGCCACGGACTAATATTAGCCGGCATCCTATTCACCATCGGTCTATGCGGCGTGATGGTACGACGCAATTTCTTATTTATGCTAATGGGTCTTGAGATCATGATGAATGCGGCAGCACTCGCCTTTGTAGTGGCAGGCAGCCGCTGGGTCGATCCTGATGGACAAGTGATGTTTATCCTTATTTTGACCTTGGCCGCAGCGGAGGTCTCTATTGGCCTTGCGATACTATTACAGTTTTATCATAAGCGTGGGCATCTCGATGTCGATAGCGCCAATGAGATGAAAGGATGATGTCATGAGTTTATTACCATTAACCTTTATATTTCCGCTCATTGGCTTTTTAATTTTAGCCTTTATGCGTGATAAGTTGTCTGAGCAAGCGGCTGGCTTTGTCGGGGTTGGTAGCATGTTGCTATCAGCGCTATGCACTTTAGTCGCTAGCTTCACTTTTTTAACTAGCTATCCTCAAGGTACAGTACTACAAATACCGCTTTGGACTTGGTTTCAAGTCGGCGATTTTGCGCCAGGCTTTAGCTTAAGCTTTGATGGCTTAGCGCTAACCATGACTGGGGTCATTACCGGCGTGGGCTTTTTGATTCATCTCTTTGCCGCTTGGTACATGAAAGGCGATATTGGCTTTGCTCGCTTTTTTAGCTATATGAATTTGTTTGTCGCGAGCATGTTGTTGTTAGTGCTCGCTGATAACTTATTATTGTTATATCTTGGCTGGGAAGGGGTGGGTATCTGCTCTTACTTGCTGATTGGCTATTATTACCACGACTGCGCCAATGGTCGCGCGGCGATGAAAGCCTTTACCGTGACTCGTATTGGTGATGTGTTTTTGGCTTTTGGTTTATTCTTATTATTTCGCGAATTTGGTACGCTCAATATCCAGGAGATTATCACTCGCGCGCCAGAAGTGTTCGCTATTAATAATCCAACGATGATCTTGACCACCATGATGTTAGTAGGCGGGGCGATGGGTAAGTCAGCGCAGTTGCCGTTACATACTTGGCTTGCGGATGCGATGGCAGGACCGACGCCAGTATCGGCGCTGATTCATGCGGCGACGATGGTTACTGCAGGCGTTTATTTGATTGCCCGTATGCATCCGTTATTTGAGCTGACGCCAGGGATTTTACTCTATTGGGTCGGCGGTGTTGGTGCTTTGACTTTAGTGGTGGCTGGTTTTTGTGCATTGGCGCAAACCGATATCAAGCGTATTCTCGCTTATTCAACCATGAGTCAGATCGGCTATATGTTCCTAGCGCTTGGTGTTGGGGCGTGGCAAGGCGCTATCTTCCATTTGATGACCCATGCTTTTTTTAAGGCCTTATTATTCTTATCGTCAGGCGCAGTCATCCTTTCTGTACATCATGAACAAAACATCTTTAAGATGGGCGGTTTGCGTAAAAAGATACCACTAGTGTTTTGGTGTTACATTGTAGGCGGCGGCGCTTTAGCTGCTATCCCTTGGGTAACGGTCGGTTTTTATTCCAAAGAGGCTATCCTTTGGGAGGCTTACGCTACTGGCCATCAAGTGTTATTTTATATGGGCGTATTTGGCGCTTTCTTAACCGCTATCTATACTTTCCGGATGATTTGGATTATCTTTTTTGGCGAAGAAAAAACGCCGGCGCATAAGCTATCGGGTGTCTCTTATTGGTTACCGCTTAGCGTGCTATTAGTATTGTCAACGGCGGTTGGTGCGTGGATTATGCCGCCATTACAGGGCGTATTGCCAGAGAGCTTTGGTCATCTGCTTGAGCTATCCGGTGAGGCGCATGGCAAGCATACTGCTGAATATATAGCGATGGGCGCAATGCTAGTTGGCTTAATTATTGCCGCTTTATTATATGTAGTAGATAAGGGCCGGATGCTGACGAAGTTTAAACGCTCCACTATCGGTGGCGGGCTTTATTACTGGTGCTATCACGGCTTAGGCTTTGATGCCCTGTTCGATATAATATTTGTAAAACCCTTTTTATTCATCGGCCGCTTGTTCAAAGCGGATCCTGTCGATAAAGGCTGGCTTGTGCTACCTATGCTAGCCTCATTTGGTAATAAGGTATTCTCTCGGGCGCAGACAGGTTCCCTTCGTGGCTATGCGGCAAGCTTTGGCTTGGGCGTAGCGGTATTGCTGGTGCTGGTAATGATGACGGTGGTGTAAGATGATAGAGTTACAACAAACGTGGATGCTACCGGCATTGATCGCTATTCCGTTTATCGCGGGATTGTTATGCTGGTTGGTTGAGCGCTTTAATAAGCGCTTGCCGCGCTGGATTGCTTTGATCGGCATGATACTGACTTTTGTTTTGTCTTTAGTACTATGGCATTACGGTGATTTTGGTGGTATGAGCAAACAAGTCATCGCGCCGCAGTCAGCAGTGCCTTGGGTGGCTGAGTTTAGTGTGCCTTGGATACCGGCTATGGGTATTAGCTTTCATTTAGCGATGGATGGTATGTCGCTATTGATGGTGGCTTTGACTGGGTTTTTGGGCGTGGCAGCGGTCGCTTGTTCATGGAATGAGATTCAGCGCCGAGTGGGATTTTTTCACCTAAACTTGCTTTGGAGTTTGGGCGGCGTTATCGGTGTATTCTTAGCTATTGATTTATTCTTATTCTTCTTCTTTTGGGAGATGATGCTAGTTCCTATCTATTTCTTGATCGCTATTTGGGGTCATGATGTGGTTGGCGGCAAGACTAAAGAATACGCGGCGACCAAGTTCTTTATTTATACTCAAGCCTCAGGGCTTATTATGCTGATTGGGGTGTTATTACTAGTCATCTTCAACCGCGCGCAAACGGGCGTGGTCAGCTTCAATTATAACGATTTACTCGGTACTTCCTTAGGTGGTTGGGAATATCCGATTATGCTGTGCTTCTTTATTGGCTTTGCGGTCAAGCTACCGATTCTGCCTTTTCATGGCTGGTTACCAGACGCGCACGCGCAGGCACCAACGGCAGGTTCGGTCGATTTGGCAGGGGTGCTCATTAAGACGGCCGCTTACGGTTTGATACGTTTTGTATTGCCGCTATTTCCGGCCGCTTCACAAGACTTTGCGCCTATCGCTATGACTTTGGGTACTATCGGTATCTTCTATGGCGCATGGCTGGCCTTTATGCAGACGGATATGAAGCGTCTGCTTGCTTATACTAGTATCTCGCATATGGGCTTTATTGTTTTAGCTATTTATGCTGGTACTTTACTAAGCTTACAAGGATTGATGGTGCAGATGCTAGCGCACGGCCTTAGCTCAGCGGCGCTATTTATTATGGCCGGTCAGCTCTACGAGCGTCTTCATACTCGCAATATCACTTTGATGGGCGGTATGTGGGGTCAGTTCCGCTATTATGCGCCAATGCTGATGTTCTTCTGTGCTGCCTTACTGGGTATTCCAGGCACCGGTAACTTCATTGGCGAATTTATGATTTTGTTTGGCACCTTTGCTCAGTATCCAGTATTTGTCGTGCTAGCGACCTTTAGCTTAGTGTTGGCAGGTCTGTACTCATTACTGCTGGTTTATCGTACTTTGTTTGGCGCTAATAACACCAAAGACGTGGCGTTAGAACATACCAAGTACCATGGTCTACCTGAGCGTCCATTAAAGGACTTAGGCAAGCGCGAGATTACCTTACTGCTGACTTTAGCGGCAGGTCTAGTATGGCTTGGACTGTATCCACAGCCAATACTGGATACCTCAAGTCAGGCGATGCAGTGGATCAATAACGCCTATATTTATAGCGAAGTCACTCAAGTAGACGCATCAGATCTGCTTGATGCAATGGAGGCACGTTAAGTCATGACTGATATTACGATGAATGATTTGATGGGGCTGATGCCTTATGCGCCGATTATTATAGTAGTGATTACCGTTATTTTGGCGATGATTGCTATTACTATGAAGCGCTCGCATTTTATTACTGGCACTATCACGGTGATTGGGTTAAACCTTGGCCTCTTTACTTTGCTTGGCCAAATGACGGAAGTAGTAAGCTCAGGCTCTTTGTTGCCTTTAGCGGAGCAGCTGTTTGTCATTGATAATTTTGCCCAGTTTAATATGGTGGTGATCTTTATCTGTGCCTTGGCCTGCTGTACCTTAGCG
Source organism: Psychrobacter sp. AH5 (assembly GCF_040371085.1). Classification (NCBI taxonomy): domain Bacteria; kingdom Pseudomonadati; phylum Pseudomonadota; class Gammaproteobacteria; order Moraxellales; family Moraxellaceae; genus Psychrobacter; species Psychrobacter sp. AH5. The sequence goes on along the minus strand of NZ_JAMBMT010000001.1, from coordinate 1,907,205 downwards.
TATGCTTATCTTGCCAAGCTAAATGATCATAAAGAAGAGCTGTATCTGCTCATCCTAATCTCTACGGTAGGGGCGCTGCTGATGGTCTGTGCTCAGCACATGGCCTCCTTCTTTGTCAGCTTAGAGCTGTTGTCAGTGCCTTTATATGGCCTGCTCGCTTATACCTTCTCGCGCAACAAATCACTGGAATCTGGTCTAAAGTATTTGGTACTCTCAGCGACCGCTTCAGCGACTTTATTGATGGGGATGGCTTTTGTCTACGCGCAAGTAGGAGCGCTTGGCTTTAAGCAAATCAGCATCATGCTTGCTACCTCTTATGATTCGCCGCTGCTGATCTTAGGAGCAGCTTTGATGATGTTTGGTATCGCTTTTAAACTATCGGCAGCGCCTTTTCATATGTGGACGCCTGATGTTTATGAAGGAGCGCCAGCGCCTATTGCTACTTATTTGGCCTCAGTCTCAAAAGTGGCAATGATGGCTTTAGCGGTACGCTTTTTGCTAGATACTGCGCTATTAGCGTTGCCATCGGTACAGTTACTACTGATGGTAATGGCAACTTTATCGATCCTAATAGGTAATATGCTAGCTATTCGACAGACTAATCTTAAGCGCTTATTGGGTTATTCCTCCATCGCGCACATGGGTTATGTATTGATTGTTATCGTTAGTATTGGCGCCGCCGCCGATAGCGTCTCTAGCATGTATATGGCAGTGTATGCCTTTACTTCAATCGGTGCCTTTGGGGTAGTTACCTTGATGTCTAGCCCTTATCGCTTATCGGGTGAGGCAGACGAGCTTATCCATTATCAAGGTCTGTTCTGGCGTCGTCCAGTATTGACTGCGGTGATGACTATCATGATGCTGTCACTAGCTGGTATTCCATTGACTGCAGGCTTTATTACCAAGCTATTTGCGATTTTAGCGGCAGTACAAGGCGCACAGTGGTTCTTAGCAGCGATGATTATCTTAGGTAGTGCCATAGGTCTATTCTATTACTTGCGCGTGATGCTCACCTTATTCAAACGACCAAAAGCGTTTATTGAGTTTGACGTAGCAGGGCATTGGGGTGTACGTATGGGCGGTATCATGGTCATTGCGGTCACTGTGTTGATCGTTGGCTTTGGCGTACTTCCTAACAATATGATTGAATGGGCAGCCTTAGCTCGTATTTGGTAGAGTGTAGTTAGACAGTTTGATTAAAATAAAGGTTAGCGCAGGCTAGCCTTTTTTATGATTGCTAAAATATAAAAGCTAAAACTATAAGATGAAAGTGCCAAGCTTGAATATACCATCGAGCGCCATAATCTATAGCAGTGATGAAAGCTTTTTTAACTGCTTTCTTAACTACTGTTTTAACTACTTAAGCAGATAGCTATTTATAAAAATAATAACGTTTGAGAAACTGATAACTATAAATCGATGACAGCATCCATCCATAACGATAAGTGATATTTTATTATGAGTGATAATATTCAAAGGGTAACGGTCTTAAGTAAGACCACTTGGACACCTAATCTCTTTAGCTTTACGGTGACTCGTCCTGAGAGTTTTAAATTTACCGCTGGGCAGTTTGTGCGTTTGGGCGTCAATCCTAGTAAGCTAAAGTACTATCAAAATAAGTCAGATGAAGTAGCTGACAAAGCGCTTGATGAGGATATCTTCCGCGCTTATTCTATCGTCTCATCGCCTTTTGATGAAGTATTAGAGTTTTTCTCAATTGTCATCGAGGATGGCGCTTTTACCTCGCAATTGCAGCATTTGCAAGTCGGTGATGAGCTACTACTCAACACTATGCCGTTTGGCTTTTTGACCTTAGCGCGCTACCAAAAACCGCTACCCAAAGACTTATGGCTGCTGGCTACGGGGACAGGGCTTGCGCCATTTTTGTCCATGCTACAAGACTTGCAGACTTGGGAGGACTATGAACATATCGTCTTAGCCTATAGCGCCCGTAGTAAAGATGAGCTGGCTTATATTGAGACTATTGAGCGCTTGCAAGAGGATTTTGGTACGCTGGTCGATAACCCTGCTAAGCTGATATTTGTGCCGATTGTCACTCGTGAAAAGATCGAAGGAGCGTTGAGCGAGCGTCTACCGCAGTTATTACTAAATGGTAAACTACAACAGCAGGCGGGTATTGCTTTGGATATCGATAGCGCGCACGTTATGCTATGCGGTAACCCTGAGATGGTTGAGGATACTAAAGAAACCCTTAAATCGATGGGTATGGTAATGAATCGCCGCGGTGAGGGTAATATAGCAGTCGAGAACTATTGGTAAATGTATCTTTGATCAAAAGTTAACTTCATAAAAAAGCCACACTCTGCCAAAACAGAAGATGGCTTTTTTATGGTACTGATAGGTCCAATGTAAAGCTAAGGTAGCGCTAATGAGCGTCTTGATAATACAGGCTCGTTTTAGCTTTCTTGCGCAGGCTCAGTAGCGTCCTCTATCGGATGGATAGGCCCTTTCATCAGCTCAGGCTCGTCATCTACTCGATCTTTTTCGCTGATAATATCATCACCTGCGCTGCCTAACAGATCGCGATAATTAACTTGCGTCTTTAGCACTAATTGCTCTTCTTCCACCTCACCATAGTTGACTTGCACCTTATGCAAAGCACCCATGATTTTTTTATTATTTTTAAGCCAGCGATGGATATCTAAATAAATAATCTCGTCTTTAGCGCGAGCAATATTGATATAAGTGAGGATAAAACCTAAAGGGTCTTTTTTGAGAATAGTGTGATAAAACCAGATAAATAACTTGATGCCTTGACGCTTGATAAAGGATTCACAGCGAAAGTTCAACACATCCGTATAAGTCTGCTGCCCAAAGACAAAACGCTGTACATTACGATCAAGCTGTACATGGACGAGACTAAAATTACTCGCCACCTCCGCATAGATGCCAGCGACATTGACCGTGCAATATAAGCGAAACCACTTATCATGTAGCTCCACGCGCAGCTCTAAGATCGCTTTTACATTGTCAGTGACAAACTTTTGTAGCGCGTCATTGACGTATTTTTGCGCTACTGGCAGTGGGATTTCATCATCTAATTTGTCCGTGGTTTTGCTATATAAATTTTTTATAGCGACCGTCAGGCTATCCCAACCTTCGTTAAAAGAGTCGTTAAAGCGGCTAGCAATAGCATCGGCGAAATCATAAAAATCATCAAAGTTTTTAGAATCAGTCAAACTTATTATCCTTATTGTTTATTATTGTAGGCTAAGTTATAAAACATAAAGTCTCAAGAGAGGTTTAAGCTAGTGAGACTAATACCGCACCAAATAGTCAATAAATAGCTAAAAAACAGTATATAGCAAAATAGGAGCCCAAAAAATGGCTGTTCGTTGATTGTAGCAAATAACCTAAACTAGCGTTTTAAAACGCTACCATTTTAGTAGTTATCATCTACTCACTAGGATAACCATTCAATTAAGGCTCGTGTTATCATAGCCAACTTATCATCTGTCAGATAGTTCGGTTAAGCTGAGATTTATTGTGGCGCATATCAAAGACTCACAAAGCTATCATTTTTCCAGTCAGGCGCCTAAGCGCAGCTTTAGCATGCCAGTAGCGATTGTGGTCGCAGTAGGGCTGCATGTGCTAGTTATCTTTGGTATTAGTTTTTCTATGGGCAGTAATCCAGCTACTATGATGCAGGACGTTGCCAAAGCGCTGACTGATAATATGCAGCCTAATGAGGACGCTTATTACATTGCTAATGCCTCACAAATGGGCGGCGGCAGCATTGAGGAGCAAATCCGCCAAGAAAGCGCGCAAACCAGTCCACTATCAGCCGAACAGATCAGTGAGACGCAAGATGTGATTAATTTGCAGCGGCAAGTGCGCCAACAACAGTATCAAGAGAGCTATTTGCGCACGACCTTGAGCTGGCGGCAAGCGAGTGATGACTCAGACAATGATAGCCAGCAAGCAAAAGACGATAGCATCCTACAAGAAGAGCGCTTGCGTAAGCAGATTGCAACTTTGGAGGCGCAGTTATCACAGCGTCAGCAAGTGTATGCTACTAAGTCAAAAGTCGTCACCCTCGATAGTAACTCAACCACTCGCGGCGCTGCTGCCGATTATATCGAAACCTTTCGCGAACACGTAGAGCGGGTAGGCAACCTGCATTATCCGCCGCAAGCGCGAGCGCAAGGCATCACGGGCGAAGTGCGATTGATGGTCATTATCAGTAATGATGGCACTATCAAAGCTATCCGTCTGCTTGAGAGCTCTAACTCCAACATTTTGGATGAAGCGGCGAAGCAATCGGTAAGGCAAGCTGCGCCATTTGGTAGATTTACTAAAGATATGCAAGATATCGTTGAGCTACGCCTGATTCGCACCTATCGTTATAGTGATAAAATAGCTGTTAGTTATTGACAGTTATTAGTGTTTATTGATTAAGTGGTTATTAACGACGGGTTGATGCTCATTTTTACATAAAGCTATAACCAAACTCATTTATAAACCCAGATATAAAATAAAGAGTCTGTATGGAATTTTTAGGTTTTACCCTTGATGCCGCCGCATTGACCGAAAGCGCTATAACTATAGCAATAAAAATCGGCCTTGCGCTATTGATATTTTGGGCAGGGCGCTGGCTGGCCAAAAAACTAGTGACTTTTGCTAATCGTCTGATGATTCGTAGCCATCTAGAGACGACTGCAGCAAACTTTTTGAGTCGTTTATTATACGGTATTTTATTAGTGGTCGTGGTGTTAGCCGCCCTAAATCAGGTCGGCGTTCACACCACCTCAGTGGTAGCGATATTAGGCGGCGCGGCGGTCGCTATTGGCCTATCACTCAAGGATCAGCTGTCAAACTTTGCCGCTGGCATTATGATTGTGACTTTTCGCCCTTTTATAAAAGGCGATTATGTACAAATTAGCAGTTACACTGGCACGGTGGCTGAGATTACCTTAGTTAATACCCATCTCACTACCATTAATAATCACGATGTTATTATTCCCAATAGCGATATTACCACCTCAGCGGTGATCAACTATACCGCGCTACCTAATCGCCGTGTCGATATCACTATTGGAGTCGGCTACGATGCCAATCTAAAAACTGCCAAAGCGCTGATATTAAAATTAGCCAAAGAAAATCCGATGTCTTTTAATGATCCTGAGCCTATCGTCAGAGTGACTAATTTGGGCGATAATGCAGTCGATCTAACTCTTAATGTCTGGACGACTAACGCGGATTGGTGGTCAATGCAGTGCGATCTACTTGAGCAGTTCAAAGAAGTGTTTGATAATGAAAAAATAGATATTCCGTTTCCGCAGCGTAGTGTGCACATCAAGGGTTTGGATCAGATGATCAATACCATGGACCAATCACAAAAGCTGCCCATGGACAAAAAGTCATAAAAACTGATTTTTGACTGTCTAAATATAAGGATTGGGTAGATGCAAACGCGCTAAAATAGTAATCTCCAACGCTTCCATCTCTTCTTGCTCCGCTTGACCTATTTCATGATCAAAGCCTAGCAGATGCAGTACGCCATGGACGATCAAATGGCTAATGTGCTGCGTTAGGCTTTTATCTTGCTCGCTTGCTTCACGCGCAATCACATCATGACAGATAATCAGCTCGCCTAGTGGTAGGGTTGGCATCAGCTCAATAACGCTGACTGGCATCTCACTAGGATAAGAGAGAATATTGGTAGCATAATCTTTGCCACGCGCCTCCAGATTTAGCGCTTTTCCCTCTGTAATATCGGTAATATAAATATCCAAAGCTTTGACTTTACTTCGCCATAACTCCTCATCAATATCTGCAAAGTAAGGTAGGCTTAAGCCCTTACTGAGGTGCTCATCGATATAGCTCAATGTCGCGGTTACCACGGGTAATATCCGCTCTTCGCTATATAGCTCTGCCACTAATTCATCCGTTATACTCTCTATAGCGCTGATATCTAGTGCCGCTAAATTAGCGTTTATCTGCTCATCATTTGGCATACTATTATGCTCCTTTGTAAGTCTTGATTATCGTTACTTATAAGCCTTTATTTTACTACAGATTCTTTTATTAGCCTTCTAACACGGTAGTGACGTTGCTGTTAATAATCATTAGTGTGAAGATATCATTAGCGCGAAGATAATGGCTAAAGTATAAAAAAACCGAACGTAGAGTCCGGTTTTTATTCATAAGTTTATTAAGTAATTGCGCCAAATATCACAGCTTAGCCGCGGCATCGGCCATTGCGGCGCGGCGATGTTGTTCCGCTAGGCGCTCTTGTTTGCGCTTTTCTTCAATGATTAATTGCTCATCATCATAGTCATCATAAGCTTCGACGATTTTTTGTACTAGCTGATGACGAACCACATCTTTTGAATCAAACTTAGTGATATGAATCTCTTCGATACCGCTCAAAATCTGTAACGCCTGTGTCAAGCCGGATTTAGCGCCGCGTGGTAAATCGACCTGAGTAATGTCGCCAGTGATAACCGCGCGTGAGCCAAAACCTAAACGAGTCAAAAACATCTTCATCTGCTCAGGTGTGGTGTTTTGCGCTTCATCCAAAATCACAAAAGAGTTATTCAAAGTACGACCGCGCATATAAGCTAGCGGCGCCACTTCAATGATTTGACGCTCAATCATTTTGCCCACTTTCTCAAAGCCTAGCATCTCATACAGCGCGTCATACAAAGGGCGCAAGTAAGGATCAATTTTTTGCGTCAAGTCGCCCGGTAAGAAGCCTAACTTCTCACCCGCTTCAACCGCCGGACGCACCAGCAAGATACGCTCAATCTCATTGCGCTCGATCATATCGACCGCGCACGCTACTGCCAAGTAAGTCTTACCAGTACCGGCAGGGCCAATACCGAACGACACATCGGAGCTGAGCACGTTTTTGACATAGCGCTGCTGATTGCCGCCGCGTGGGATGATTTTGCCTTTACGAGTACGTAAGCTGATAGGCGTAAACTCATCAGCAGCGTCAAAATCATCATCGCTCTCGCTCTTTACTTCTGCATCATCTCTCATATCTTCGTCACGAGAAATGCTCGATTGAATAATGAGATGCAGCTCTTCGGCAGTGATGTCTTTTGAATTTTGCGCCTCATCGACTAGCTTATAGATGATACGCTCGCCGCGCTCAACACCAGTGATATCACCACTTAAACAAAAATCTGTTTTGCGCTGACTGATCTTGATATCAAGACGCTCTTGAATGTATTTGATATGTTTATTGTATTCGCCCAATACCGTTTTTAGCTGGGCTTGGGTCAAAAATTCAAATGTTATATTACGGCTAATGGATTGAGTCAAGCGATTATCCTTGTCATAAATGCCCACTTTCTTGGGCTAAATAAGTAATGAAGTTGTCTTTATTATGGTTGATAATTATTTAAATTCAAGCCTTAGAAGTGGCTTGGCGCTACTGTTTTGTATGTCGATTGCAACGGCTTATTTTATTAATAGGATAGCTTTTATTTAACTATAGAGGCTTTATTTTACTCAATTTAGTACTCGCTGATTATCGCAACGAGGAGTCTCGATAATTAGCTTTAAGCCCACAGAGTTGACAATGATTTGTGGTAACCTATAGCTTATATAACTGACTAAAGCAGATGCTTTAAAATCTAACCAATAACTTATTTTAGCCAGTGGTTTTAGCCAATAGTTTTAATCCGTATTCTTTAGCTCGCATTTTTAGTTTTAGCCACTAGATAAAAACAACGATAAATCTCGCTAATTTTTTATAGCAAATACGAGGAGTAGTAATGCCAAGTTCTGAGTTTGATACTTCGCCCATTCAAAATAATATCTCTAAGTCTGAGCATAAGGCTAATAAAGACCGTCATTCTAGTGCTGCTACTGATCAGCAAGTGCTTATCGCTGGTGGCGGTCATGTCGGCTTATCTTTTGCTTTATTGCTCGCCCATCGCGGTATTGCCAGCACTTTGCTCGAAAAAAACAGCTATCCTGAGATGGGTCCTGAGGATGATGAGCAACGTAGTCATTATTTAGACAGCCGCAACACTGCCTTGTCACGTCGTACGGTGCAGATTTATCAAGAGATAGGGCTGTGGCCAGAGCTACAAAGCCACGCTTGCCGAATTGACGCGGTACAGATTAGCGAACAAGGCAGCTTTGGCCGCGCCCAGCTCAAAAGGGAAGAGGAAAAAGTCGAATCCTTTGGACAAGTGATGGAAAATGCTTGGCTTGGCCGCAAATTACTATTAGCCGCACAAAATGAGCCGCTGATTACCTTGATTGACAATGCCGATGTCACTGAGGTCAAGCAGCACGCCGATAGCGTTAGCGTTACTTTTAACTATTATGGCAGTAGTGAAGGCGAGCAGCAGCTGCAAGGTAGCGTGTTAGTGGCCTGTGATGGTCGCGACTCGACAGTGCGCCAGCTTTTAGGGATTAGCACTACTGATTACGACTATAAGCAAACGGCTATCGTAGGCGTGGTACATACCGATAAGGCTCATGAGCATATTGCCATTGAGCGCTTTAGCCCAGCAGGACCATTAGCGGTCTTGCCACTCACTGATCCAGAGGGTGATGGTAATAATGACTATCAACAGGGCTTTCGACGTTCGGTGGTTTGGGTTTGTCCTAAAGGCGAGGAGCAGCAATATTTGGAGGATGACGCGCATTTCTTGGCGACGCTACAACAAGCTTTTGGCGAGCGCGCAGGCAAGTTTATCGCTACGGGGCGTCGCGGCGCTTATCCCTTGACGCGTGTGCTCGCTGACAAGCAAGTTGATGGCCGCTGCGTCATCATGGGTAATGCGGCGCATACTTTGCACCCGGTAGCGGGTCAGGGCTTTAACCTGTGTATGCGTGACGCGCACGTCTTGGCGCAAATGATGAGCGAACAAGTCAAAAAAGGTGCAGATATCGGCGATACTACTATGCTAAAAAGCTATGAGAAATCACGAAAAACCGATCAAAAACGAGTAGTTTTGTTTTGCGATGCGGTGGTACATGGTTTTACTCATACCAATCCAGCCATCAAGCTGGCGCGTAATGTGGCCTTAGTTGCTTTTGATAAGCTGCCTAATATTAAGCCGTTAGTGGCTACTTATGCAATGGGGCTCAAGTCTTAATTGGTTTTTGTGCTCATTATCTATAGCTATTTAATTTGGAAAAAATATGAAAAACAACCATAGCTTAATTATCGGTGGCGGTATCGTTGGCGCAACCTTAGCGCTAAAGCTAGCCCAAGCCAAACGCCCTGTGACTTTAGTCGATGCTACTCCTGAGCGTGATAAAGAGAGTTGGCAACAGTTATTACGTCAACGTGATGCACGCGTTTATGCGCTTAGCCTCGCTAGTATTAATCTGCTAAAAGCGGTTGGCGCTTGGCAAAACATTCAAGCTAGCGGCCGCAAAGCTGACTATACTCAAATGCAGGTTTGGCAGCTCAACGGCTTAGGCGAATTGCTATTTGGTGATAGCGAGAGTCACAACAATACAGCGCCTATACTCGGCAGTATGGTTGAGCCATTAGTCATCGAACACGCCCTCTGGCAGCGCTTAAACGATACCGATGTCAGCGACTATCTAACAGTCATTAAAGGACAAAAAGTAGTCGCCATGGATTGGTTAGGCGCGCATAAAGGCTATCAAGTCAATTTAGAAAATGGCGAGCGTATTATCGCTAATTTATTGATTGGCGCCGATGGTCGCGGCTCATTTGTACGCAAACAAGCCGCTATTGAGCTTGACACCTTAGACTATAAGCAAACGGCGATTTGCTGCGCCATTCAAACCGATAAACCCCACCTTACTACTGCGCGACAAGCCATGCTGCCGACGGGTACATTGGCATTATTGCCGCTCGCTGATATCACCGATAGTGATAAAGCTAAGCCGCAGCACTGGCAATCGGTAGTTTGGACGCTGCCACGCAATCAAGCGTTAGCTCTTTTAGAAGAAGAGCCGCGCTTTATCGCGGATAAACTCGCTGCCGCTAGTAACTATGAGCTTGGCTCAATAAATAAAATAGAATCTATCGCCAGCTTCCCATTAGCAGCGCAGCAAGCCAAAAGCTACGTGAGTGACAACTTAGTATTGATAGGTGACGCGGCGCACGGCGTCCATCCATTAGCCGGACAAGGGCTCAATTTAGGCATGCTTGATGTACAAGCATTATTTGAGCAACTAGAGCATGACTATATGCGCAGTGGCAATAAACTCTGGGGTAGTCAGCAGACTCTACGCACCTATGAGCGCTTGCGTCGTCCACATAATAGTCTAATGATGCATAGCTTTTCGGCGCTGAATTGGTTATTTGCAGGCACGCTGGCGCAAACTCGTCCTATACAGCAGATTCGTAGCGAAGGCATGTACCGGGTTGGTAAGATTAAGCCGCTTATGCGCTTGTTTGCTCGGCAGGCGAGTGGGGTTTAAATCTAATTAGAGAGTATAGTGTGATGAATAAGTCATGGACGACAGTAGGTATTATATTCGGCGCTTTGGCATTGTCAGCGTGTCAGGCTTTCTCACTACCTTCTTCTAAGTCAAATGCTATACCTAAAAGTTCTAATAGTTATGAAAGTGAAAATCATGAAGCCCCTGTAACCTTAGTACCAGCTATTCCAGATTCAGACGGTGATGGTGTTTTGGATAATATAGATGCTTGCCCTAAAACGCTTGAACATGCAGTAGTGGATGATAAAGGTTGTCCTGCTGCTATAGACTTAATAGGCCGATTGAGTATGGATGTTCGGGTGTTCTTCGGTGCTCAAAGTTTGACACTTCAATCTAGTGACTCTATTTATAATGAATTAAATAAAGTAGCAATAAAAATGCGGGAGTTTCCACAAGCAACGACTGCTGTGTTTGGAAATATCTCGACGATAGAGGCACAAACGAATCCGAAAAACCGATTAGCGCATGATAGAGCGCAACTAGTAAAAGAAATATTGACTACTCAAGGCGTGCCTGCTAACAGTGTACAAACCTTTAACTGTGGCGATCGTAAGCAAATTGCGTCCAACGATACTGAGGCAGGCGAGATACTTAATCGCCGAGTCTACGTGCAAATGTTTCATAATGATGAGAATGACTATTTAGCTCAAAAAGATACCCACGATTGTACGCAATTTTAAGGGTTTTGAATTATGAAAAAGTTATGGACAATAATAACGATTTTAGGAAGCGCTTTGACATTGTCAGCGTGTCAAACGCCAATACAAAATTCTGCTTCAATGAATCAAAAAGATCAGATTGTTGATGTTTCTGTAATGGCAATCAATGATGATAGCGACGGTGATGGCGTCCCTGATGATTTAGATCAATGCCCGGCTACGCCATATAACATGGTAGTGGATGAAAGAGGCTGTCCCTTTGCGCCTATTGGCATAGGTTTAAAAATGGAATATCGAGCTTTTTTTGAAAAAGGAAGTAGTGAGCTATTACCTAAGTATCAAATTGAGCTGGATAAAGTAGCAGCGAAGATGAATGAATACGATAAATCCACTTTTAGAATTGAAGGCAGTGCTTCAGAGGATGAAATGGATAAGGGGCTAAACTCCTTAGCTAAAAATAGAGCGCTGATGGTCAGAGGTTATCTTTTATCAAAACACAGTATAGATGCTAAGCGTTTCATTACTTCAAGTTGTGATGCTAGAGCACCTATCGCACCTTCTGATAGCGAAGACGTATTTCTAAACCGTCGAGTTTATGGATTATTAACTGAACCTGAAGCAGAAAGCAACTACTTATACCCAGATGACTCAATGCCAAAAACCTGCGTTGAATTTTAAATAAAGCTATTATTGGTTATAGCTTTTAGCGTTATTTAGTTTAAAAGTTGATGCTTATTATATTAAGGAGGAGTAGTAATGATAATTGAAAGTCGTTTTGTGTTTTTACTACTAGCGGTATCTATAACTCTGACAGGATGCCAGACTGCTATCACTGTGCCGTCAAAGACTATACCTCAGTATGAAGACATCAAAACGATGCCAACGCTTACCGTTAGCATAGACAGTGATGGTGATGGCGTACCTGATGACTTAGACAGGTGCCCTAATACGCAACAGAATGCCGTAGTAGACGAAAGAGGCTGTCATATAACTACTGGGCCTGATAAGCGTTTAAAGATTGAACATCGAGCCTTTTTTGCTGACGGCAGTAGTGAGCTATTGCCAAGATATCAAGCTGAATTGGATATCATAGCAAGCAGAATGGATGAGCATAAGACAGCGACTATGCACATCGAAGGACATATTTCTAAAAGCGAAACGGACAATAATGATTTAGCTAATCAATCGAATGCGTTAGCAAGAAATAGAGCGATGATTATCAAGAATTACTTAATCATGAAGCATAAAATTGCCGCTGAACGCATCATGACGTATGACTGTGGCACTGAGATTCAGATCGCGCCTAACGATACGGTAGAAGGTAGGCATATGAACCGCCGCGTTTATAGCATAATCACTGAACCTAAAGCTACTGAACCTACAGTCACTGAGCCTGCTGAAGAAGTCGTTACTGACTATCCGCAGTATATACAATCAAAAGTATGTACTGAGTTTTGATATTGCAATTGAAAAGGCTTGTTTGATAGCCAAACTTCTAAACTATCCCAAAGCCGAAAAAACCACCATCAACACCGGCGAGACAATATTAATAATAAAGCCAAAGCTAATCGCTAATGGCACAACTTTAAGGCCGCCCGATTGCTGAATGATTGGGAGCGTAAAATCAAGACTCGTTGCACCGCCAAGACCAACCGCTGCCGATGGGTATTTACGCATAAACACCGGTATAAATATCAATGCAAAAAACTCGCGGATTAAATCATTAAACAGCGCCACACTGCCCCAAATCGCCCCATAAGCGTCCGTCATCACGATAGCAGAGAGCGAATACCAGCCAAAGCCCGACGCCAGTGCTAAGCCTTTGGTCCATGACACCTCGCTAAACAGCATGGCAAAGAGGAGTCCGCCAACCAATACGGCAAAGGTGAAGATAATGCTCATCTCCACGCCGCGCTTATTAAGTAGTACCTCTTTTAGAGTAATGCCTGAACCTTTAAGACCAATACCCACTAATAGAATCAAAATCATCAGCAAGATAGTCATCGTATTCTCTGGTGGTAAATAGTCCATCGGTAATAAATAACCAATCACCATACCGATAACCACGCAAAACACTTGCGCTAGGCTACCGCGAATACTGACGCGATGCTCCTTGGATTTGGCCACGGGTTTTTTGGCTTGCCAAGGTTTTAGCCGATCAAAGATCATCAGTCCAAACAGCCCTGTACCAATAGTCAATATCGCTAAAGCGGTAACATATAATGCAATCTCGCCCAACTGGCTTCCTAAGCCTTCCACTTGTGATAGTTCAATACCAATCAAGGTCAAGATAATGAACACCAGATAAGATAGGCCTTTATCAGCCAGGATAGTCATTCTGCGATTAGAGGGAATGGCAAAGCCAATGAACATCGGCATTAATACCAAAACTAGGGTAACTAGACTTTGCATAGGGCAGGCTCGACATAGCGGGGCAAATAGAACATTCACAACATTTTTACAAGCCGGCGATTGTATCATATTGAAGGCTGAATTTAGCGGATAAAATTGCTATATCAAGTTTGATAAAATAGCCACTATTGGCTCATATGCTAATTTTAACTATTAGCCAAAAAGCCAGTAAGCTAGCGTAAATAATGGCACGCCAATCAGTAAACTATCTGTTTTATCGAGGATGCCGCTATGCTCTGCTAGCATGTTACTAGTATCTTTGACCCCGTGCTGACGCTTAAAAGCTGACTGTAATAAGTCTCCTGCGATAGCGCTGATCGCTAGAGCATAAGCGCTGATAAAACAGATCCACTCGTTAAACGGCGTCAACCAAAGTCTTAGTAATGTCGCTAATAAAGCGGCAAATAAGCTACCTAATAGCGCCCCTTCCATACTTCTATTAGGACTGATTTTGGCTGCAAGACCACGGTTAAAGAGCTTGCCTTTAAAAAGCTTATTGCATAAATATTGAGCGATATCACTGAGCAGGCTAGCGAACAACACAAATAATAACACCCCGTATTGCTCACGATGCCAAGTCAGCTGCTGCAAAAACACCAAGCTGATAATGAGCAAAATAAACGCGCCGCTAAACAGTCCATCTAGCAAGTTTAGATAAATATAAGGTTGAATATTTGTATTGGTAGAGTTCTCAGTAGAGAGGTGGCTATTAGCAAAAGAAGAGCTTGAGTGTTGTTTTAGTAGTTTATTTTGTGAGACGGGTAAGGCCAAAGCGTTAGCTTGTAGACCACGGGCTTGTAGCTTACTAATTAGCAGAGCTTTGGTCTCAGAGCTCCATAAGCGACTGATCTCATAGCTACCGCGTAAACCAATAAGCACAAAAAAAGCGGCTAATAACCACTGATAAGGGTAGGAGATATCAAAAAAGCGACTACCATCGTTCAGCTTAGCAAGCAGATAACAGCCACAAAAAGCGGCAAGCAACCACCACCAAGACCGAGCAGTTAGATAAGCGCTAGGTAGCTTTGCCCGCAGCTTAGGGAGCGCTAGCAAGCTCCAAACCAAGCTGACGGTGAGCATAAGTAAGATAATGAATAGCGTATCAGTGGCCATTAGCTAATCACTCTGTAAGTTATTGTATCGTTAACTTACTGTACTGGATAATTTAGCTATTAAATAGTAGCGAGCGTCCGTAAAGACTCATGGCTAGCCTGAGTCAGTTTGCCGATATGGAGATATTCATGGTTATAATTGCTCTCACCCGCTATTGGCTTATTATCGCTTGGCGGTTCAATAACGCTAACTAAAGCCACGTCAGTTAAGTTTGGAAAGTCCAATCGATAATGCCCACCGCGGCTTTCATGCCGTTGTAGAGCCGATTGTACAATCAAAGTCGCTAGTTGTAATTGTCGCTGCAATTTAAACAGCTTTAATGGTTGAGCCGTTATAAGCGTTTCGGGAGCGTGTTGATTTTGTGCATTATCATTGTGGTCTAGGCTTAGTGTTTCTAATGTTTTCAACGTCTCCAATATTTTTAATGTCTCTGATGTTTCAAAGGCTTGAATCGTTTGTTGCCATTGCTGAATTTGCCCTAACGCTTGCTTGAGCTGCTTAGCATGGCGAACGATACCCAGATGGCTACTCATTAATGTCTTTAATGATGAAGTAATATCATCGCTATCGTTATTGTTGATATCCTCATTATTTAAATCAGTAGTTGTCGCTAGAAGAGGCTCGCTAGCGTAAGCGCTACCATTAGTTGTGATATTAGCCGTGACACTATTAGCAGTGACATTAAAAGCTTTGTTTTTTGCTAGACAGATAGTTTGAGGGTTTGCCACAGTAGTCGCGCGCCAGCTATCATCCACTAAATAATGCGGTAAATGCTTAGCAATATTGCGACCGACGACGATGCACTCTAATAGCGAATTGCTTGCTAAACGATTGGCACCATGCAGCCCAGTATAGGCCACTTCACCAGCTGCATACAGACCTCTGACATCGCTTAAACCTTGAGCACAAGTGACGATACCACCGCAGCTATAATGGGCGGTTGGCGCTACTGGAATAGGGTCGCTTGTGATATCTATGCCTAGCGCTAAAAGCGTCTGATAAATCTGCGGAAAGTGCTCGCGCAAAAATGAGGCTGGCAGGTGACTAACATCTAAATGCACATAACCCAAGCCGTTATTGGTGATTTGCTCAGCGATAGCGCGAGCGACAATATCACGCGGCGCTAATTCTGCTCGCTCATCAAGCTCTAACATAAAGCGCTTACCAGACAATGGACAATACAGTCGTCCACCTTCACCGCGTAAGGCTTCAGAGATCAAAAAGCTGGAATCCCCCAAAGCAAGACCTGTGGGATGAAACTGCACAAATTCCAAATTAGCTAAACGGCAACCAGCTTGCCAGGCCATCATCAAGCCATCACCGACGCAGACATTAGGGGCGCTGGCACGAGCAAATAATTGCCCTAAACCGCCGCTTGCCATTACGACCGCCGCACTATGAATAGTCAAGAGTTGCTGCTTATCATGATCAAAAGCTATCGCGCCTCGGCAGCGCTTGTCTTTGGATGTTTGTTGTGGTGCTGAAGTTAATAAGCTCAAGGCTTCACAAAAGGGCAGAATAGTGATATTGCTAGCCTTTTGTGCTTGGATGAGTAGCGCATTCATTACGTGGCGACCAGTAGCATCATCAGCGTGAGCCACGCGCCGACAGCCATGCCCGCCCTCTTTAGTCAAATGCAAGTCAGCGGTAGTTAATACAGTTTTTGTCGCTATTGTAGTAGGGCTTATCTCTGCACTTGCCAGTATTTGAGACACAGAGGTAAAAGGTACGCCTTGCTCGCATAGCCACTGCACCGCTTGCTGACCAGCACTTAGGATACTAGTCGTGTTATCCAAAGCACAGAGTCCAGCGCCCGCGACTAAGGTGTCGGCCACGTGATCGGCAACGCTATCGCTTTTATCTAAGCTTGCAGCGATACCGCCTTGGGCGTAATGACTAGAGCAAGCTTGCAGCTCCGCTTTACTTAAGATAGTGATGTTTAGCGATTTTGGCAGCGACAATGCGCTGCTAAGCCCTGCTAAGCCTGCGCCTATGATTAATACATCAGTGGTTATGACTTTTTTACTATCATTGCTAGCTGCTACAGTCGGCTTGGCATTAGCTATCGCGCTCATATTAGGCGGCTCCTACTTTTTCAAATAAGGGACGGTCTTTAACGATATCGCCGCTAGTCGCTACGCGCTGTTGTTTATTAGCGGCAAAGTCGAGCATGCGTTGTAGGGGTTTTCGAGCGGCGGCTGCCAGCTCAGTGCTCATAGTAATCTCAACGTTACTATTGCCATTATTTTGGCCACTGTTATTAATTAAGCATTGCTCAATAGCTAATAGACCATTCATCGCCATCCATGGACAAAAAGCGCAGCTCTTACAGCTAGCACTTTCGCCAGCTGTCGGCGCGGCTAAAAAGCGTTTATGGGGCGAGCGTTTTTGCATCTCATGCAAGATACCCAAATCCGTCGCCACGATAAAGGTATCGGTATCCATCTCATAAGTTGATTGCAATAGTTTACTGGTCGAGCCGACCACATCCGCGAGCGCTACCACACTATCTGGCGATTCAGGATGCACCAAAACCTTGGCCTCAGGGTATTGCTCTTTGAGCTGCATGAGCTCAGTCGCTTTAAACTCATTGTGCACTAAGCAAGAGCCTTGCCATAACAGCATATCTGCACCTGTTTGCTGTGCAATGTAGTTGCCTAAGTGACGATCAGGCCCCCAAATGATTTTCTCGCCTTGCTGGTGCAAATGACGGACGATATCGATACCGACAGAAGAGGTCACTACCCAGTCCGCGCGCGCTTTTACCGCCGCACTCGTATTGGCATAGACCACCACCGTACGCTCAGGATGTGCGTCACAAAAGGCTGAGAACTCATCGACAGGGCAGCCTAAATCAAGCGAGCATTCCGCTTCTAGATCAGGCATCAGTACTGTCTTCTCCATACTCAGTATTTTGGCAGACTCTCCCATAAAGCGTACCCCTGCGACCACTAAAGTCTGAGCACTATGCGCTTGACCGAAACGCGCCATCTCTAGCGAATCACCGACACAGCCGCCCGTGGCTAGGGCCAAATCTTGAATAAAGGGATCGACATAATAATGCGCGACCAATACGGCATTATGCTTAGTCAATAACTGCTTGATACTAGCTTCAACTTGCAAACGCTCAGCGCGTGGTAGCTCAGAAGGTAGTCTAGCTTTTGCGTATTCAATATCGGTTTGTATAGCGCTGCGTTTGTCAGCACTCAATATAGGAGCGTCATAGGGATAGTTTTTCATAAGCTTGAGCCTTATTTATGCCGTAATCTTTATTGAAAGGTAAGTCAGTATTGAAAGTTATGGCTAGCAGTAATGATAAATTTGCACTGGTTTATATTATGCTCATTTTGAGCATATATACAAGTATTTTTATTTAATTAATGGTTTGGTAGCAGTGGCTTCTCCTAGTTCATTTAAATTTATGACGACGACCTCTTTAACCGGCTATAACAAGGATAAAACAGCATAAAAAATAACATTCAAGTTATACTTAGTATTCCTAGTTAGAATGCTTGCTGCTTGAGACTCGAGTTCCTTCTCAATAGTGCTCATTCTTTTTATATGTTTTCATTAATTAAGGATAAAGATTACCAATATGAGCTTGTCTTATTCACATGCGCATCAGCAGGGCAGTGGTACTACCGAAGTGGTGGCGGTATTGATTGCTATCACCGATCATAAGGCGCGAGTATTGACGGTTGATCAGGGTAAGCTGTTGCCTAATGGGCCGCTGATGCCGCTACATCGCTCATTGCAAGCAGGTGTGCGCCAATGGGTTGAGGAACAAACGCAGCAGCCACTTGGGTATTTGGAGCAGCTATATACCTTTGTAGATACCAATAGGCGCAATGTCGATGGCCATGCTTTGGTCTATGTGAGCTATTTGGGCTTAGTGCAGGAGACGCAAACTGAGCTACAAAGTAAGGCAGTTTGGCGCGATTGGTATGATTATTTTCCTTGGGAGAACCATCTGCAAGGTGTGCCGCAGATTATTACTAGTTTTATCGTGCCAGCGTTAGTCGCTTGGGCTGATAGTGCCGAGGATAAGCGCATTAGACAGCGTCGTTACCAGCGTATTGAGCTGTGTTGGGGTGTGGAGTTGACGGACGATAAGCCAAAGCAAAAACTAGCAAATAGCGCTTATCATTATGGTGAATGGGTAGCAGAGCATGTATTGCTACGCTACGAGATGCTCTATGAAGCAGAATTAATACCAGAAGCTTCTAATTATCAGCCTAGTAAATTACCAGAGAACTGGTCAAAGATGATCGGTATGCCTATGTATTATGATCATCGCCGCGTGATTGCTACTGCTATCTCAAGACTGCGCGCCAAGATAGAATATCGTCCGCTTATCTTTGGTCTGATGCCCGATGTCTTTACCTTATCTGAATTACAACAGAGCGTTGAGGCTTTATCAGGAACCGCTTTACATAAACAAAATTTTCGCCGGCTGCTTGATTCGCAGAATTTAGTGCTGCCGACAGGTGAGAGTAGCAGTGCCCAACGTGGTCGTCCGGCCAAGCTCTATCGCTTTTGTCACGATATCGAGCTGCAAAGCCTACTTATGGATAGTAAATTACCCAAGCGTAAGTAGCCTAACTGTTTATAAATCACCTTCTATAAGTCAGTTTAGCCCAAATCATAATAATATCTTGCAGCTAATCTTAGTTTACGTTATATTTATGCTCATTTTGAGTTTAAAGAAAAGTAGCTTTATTATCTATACTTTAAACTTATATCAAGCATAGGATACAACCCTACGATGAAAAACCAATTAGAGCCGGCACTAGATCAAGTACTGCTAAAGCCTTTAGTTCGTGCTGCCTTAACAGAAGATTTGGGTCGACGGGGCGATGTCACCTCACAAGCGACTATTCCAGCTGATAAGCAAGCACAGCTACAGATCAAGGCGCGGCAAGCTGGAGTGATTTGCGGTATGGATTTGGCAAGATTAGCTTTTGCACTAATTGATGAACAGATTGAATTTGTAGCCAAAATTCAAGATGGTATGTCTGTAGAAGCGGGTACGATATTAGCGATAGTAAGCGGTAATGCGCGGCATCTATTGACAGCAGAGCGCACCGCTTTGAATTTTTTAACCCATCTAAGCGGTATCGCTACTGCGACTCAGCAAATCGTCGCTAGCGTCGCTGATTATCCAGCACAAATTACTTGTACCCGTAAAACCATTCCAGGGCTACGCACTATCCAAAAATACGCAGTACGCTGCGGTGGTGGCCGCAATCATCGTTTAGGCTTAGATGATGCAATCTTAATCAAAGACAATCATATTGCCATTGCCGGTGATATCCAGAGCGCTATCAAGCAAGCGCAGGATCTCGCCGGACATCTCATTCCTATCGAGGTTGAGGTCGATACTTTAGAGCAATTAGCGCTAGCATTAGAGGCCGGAGTTAGTTTGGTACTATTAGATAATATGAGTCCGGACACGTTGTCGCAGGCAGTTGCTATGTGTAAAGGCCGCGCCAAAACCGAAGCTTCAGGCGGCATTACTCCTGAGACAGTGCGAGCGGCGGCGCAGACAGGAGTCGATTTTATTGCTATGGGTTATCTAACGCACAGCACGACCGCTTTAGATATAGGGCTTGATTTTAGCGCTTAAAACGCTGCTGCGCTAACGCTATTTATTATTATCTGCTCTAGGTAAGTTAATGATTTAAGTCGCTTATCTGTCTATGCTACAATAACATTATCAAAAAATACTGGGTCATCGCTGCAATCGCACGATGGCCTTCTGTTATATCATCCAGCGCCGTAAAACCACGTCCTTCTAGGGCGTGGATATCAGGTGTCAACCGTTGTCACCTAAGATTGAGATTGCATTGATAACCAAACCCATTGAGATCATAATCATTCCATGAAAACGCTCAAACTACGCATCAAAGACAAACACGCGAGTCAGCTTAATATCTTAGCTGGTTCGGTCAACTTTGTCTGGAATTACGTTAATGAGCTAAGTTTTAAACATCTTAAGCGCACAGGTCAATTTTTTTCATCCTATGACTTGGCTACTTACACCAAAGGCGCGGGTGACTACCTAAATCTGCACAGTCAAACATTGCAAGCGATTAGTGAGGTTCACGCTAAATATCGCAAACAGTTTAAAAAAGCCAAACTGAACTGGCGAACCAATAATCATAAAGCCAAGAGAAGAAACTTGGGCTGGATTCCTTTTAAAAAGACCGCCATTAAGCATATCAGCACCAGACAGAGTGGTAAAAAATCTCTAAAGACCACTCTGCAATTTAGTCTGGCTAACAGCCAAAAGCTGATCATTGATTTGTGGGACAGCTATAACCTCTCCCTGTACAGCATTAATACTTGTGAGTTGGTACAAGACAATCGCGGCCACTGGTATACCTGTATCACCGTCAAAGAATTTCCAAAAACAGCTTGTGGCACGGGCCAAGTCGGTATTGATTTAGGCTGTAAAGATTCCGCAGTCAGTAGCGATGGTGATAAGCTACAAACCAAAGTCACTCATCAATATGCTGAAAAGCTGGCTATCGCTCAAAGAGCTAAGAATAAAAAGCGGGTTAAGGTCATTCATGCTAAGATCAAAAACACTAGATTGGATTTAATTCATAAATTCACATCAAGGCTTGTTAAAGCCAACAGCCTAATCGTTGTTGGAAAAATAAACACAAAATCGTTCACTTCAAGCAAACTGGCCAAATCCATCTATGACGCGGGTTGGTTTGAGATTAAGCGACAACTGTATTACAAATGCAAGTATGCAGGTTGTCACTATATCGAAGTGAATGAAGCGTACACCACCCAAACCTGCTCGTGTTGCGGCTGCCGCCAAGACAGTCCGAAAGGTAGATCAGCGCTTGGTATAAGAGAATGGTTTTGCAGTTCTTGTCAAACTGCCCATAACAGAGATGTTAATGGAGCAAAAAACATTCTCGCGGTCGGGCTTGACCGTCTTTAGTAGGAATTCCTGTTCCTTTAAGTCGGGGAGGAAGTCAAATTGAACTCACTATACAAGCGAGCGCTGAGTGAACACTGAAATTATCAAAATTATCTTAGCTTTTATGGTGTTGATCAATCCCTTTAGCGCTTTGACGTTATTTTTGGATTTGACTCGCGGCTAT
The DNA here is from genome assembly GCF_040371085.1 of Psychrobacter sp. AH5. NCBI lineage: Bacteria > Pseudomonadati > Pseudomonadota > Gammaproteobacteria > Moraxellales > Moraxellaceae > Psychrobacter > Psychrobacter sp. AH5. The sequence goes on along the minus strand of NZ_JAMBMT010000001.1, from coordinate 1,885,487 downwards.
TCGATGATTAACCGCCGTAAAGTGGCGCGTATTGCTTGCTTGACTATTTTTATCACCATCAGCTTTTTTACCGTAGCAGGTGAGACGTTACTTAAGGCTTTGGGTATCTCTATCGGCTCGTTTCAGCTGGCAGGTGGCATCTTAGTCTTTTTAATCGCGCTAAATATGATGAACGGCGAGGGTAACCCGGTCAAACCCGATCAAGAGAACTTCGATGTCGATCATGTCCAAGACTCACCGCCCACCACAGCGGCGGCGGTAGTGCCGTTAGCTATTCCCATGATGATTGGTCCGGGTGGTATCTCAACGGTGATTATTTACTCCTCTCAAGTCTCTGGTATTTTGCAAATATCCGCTATCATTATCGCCGGTTTATTGATTAGTATCTTTTGTTATTTAGCCTTGATGGCCGCAGGGCGTATCAGTCGTCTGTTAGGTGATACTGGACTCAATATCATGAGCCGAATTATGGGCATGTTATTGGCCGCGGTCTCTATCGAGATTATCGTTAATGGCTTACGCACCTTGTTTCCTGACCTTATCTAACCTTTTTTATAGCTCTCTTATCAATATCTATAGCTAACTTATAGTGCTAAATAATAAACCATTGTCAGTTAAATAGCTTTGATCTGAGTTTGCTGCTAATAAGTCAAATTCTCCAAAAAACCGCCATCGATTACTAACGATATCTTGCCAAAACCTCATCCATGAAAATATGTTATAATAGGGCTCAACTATTTTAACAGGAGTAAATCTTGAGTAACAAAAGAATTGCTATTTTAGGAGCAGGTCCAAGCGGGTTGGCACAATTACGTGCCTTTGAAGCGGCGCGTTTAGCAGGTGCTAAGGATTTGCCAGAAATTATTTGTTATGAAAAACAGAACGCTATCGGTGGTATGTGGAATTACAATTGGCGTACCGGTTTAGATAGAAACGGTGAACCCGTTCACGGTAGTATGTATCGTTATTTATGGTCTAATGGACCAAAAGAATGTTTAGAGTTTGCTGATTATTCGTTCGAAGAACACTTTGGTGAACCTATTCCTTCTTATCCGCCGCGTGAAGTGCTAAAAGACTACATCATGGGCCGTATTGATAAGCAAGATATCCAAAAATATATTCGTTTTGAATGCCCTGTCCGCTGGGTGACTTTCGATGATGACACCAAAAAGTTCACCGTGACAGTTATGAATCACAAGTCTGGTGAGCAAGAAGTTGAAGAGTTTGATTATGTGGTAGTCGCTACAGGTCATTTCTCAACGCCGAATATGCCTTATTTTGAAGGGTTAGAGGCGTTCCCAGGCCGCGTATTGCATGCGCATGATTTCCGTGATGCTCTAGAATTCAAAGACGAAGATATTTTACTAGTCGGTAGTAGCTATTCTGCAGAAGATATCGGCACTCAGTGCTATAAGTATGGCACAAAGTCGGTAACTATTAGCTATCGTAGTCAGGCGCTTGGTTATGATTGGCCTGATGGCATTAGCGAGAGACCGCTAGTGACTCACTTTGAAGGCGATGTGGCCCACTTTGCTGATGGCACCAGTAAGAGCTTTGACGCTATCATCATGTGTACCGGTTATTTATTCCACTTTCCCTTTATGCCTGATGAGCTGCGTTTGCAAACGCATAACTGCTTGTATCCAGCAAATTTATATAAAGGTATCTTTTGGCAGCCAAATCCTAAGCTTATCTATTTAGGCATGCAAGATCAGTACTTCACTTTCAATATGTTTGACGCTCAAGCTTGGTATGCGCGTGATGTGATAATGGGCAATATTGAATTACCAGATCTAAAAACTCGTCAACAAGACGAGGAAAAATGGTTAGCCACTTATGATAAAACAGTCACTGTCAGCGATTCAATCGACTTTCAAGCAGCTTATATCCGTGACTTGACTAACGCTACCGATTACCCTGAGTTTGCTGTAGAAAAGCAAGGCGAGCTACTCAAGCAGTGGCAAAAAGATAAAGCTGATAATATCATGACTTTTAGAGAAAAGGCTTATCGCTCCACCTTGACCGGTAGCCTAGCTCCTGAGTTGCCTGAACCATGGCTTGATATCACTGATGATTCGCTAGAGCACTTTTTGAATTTAGCTTTTATCAAACCAAAAAAGCGTAAAAAGGCTTCTTAGAGTCATTTAAATGATTTAGCTGAGCTGATACTGTTTAGCTTCTATGGTATAGAGCTTAAGCTAAAAAGTAGTAAAACCAAACACTCTTTATAAGGGTGTTTGGTTTTTTTATGGGCGCTAGCCTTTATATTGAAGTGTCTTTATTTTTGAAAATGACTTTTGATAGATTTAGCTGTTATAAAGATGCCAAGCTAAATACAGCATTAATAAACCGACTAAGGCGTCGAGGATATTCCAAGCTTTGGGTTTGGCAAATAACGGTCTAAGTAGCCTTGCACCATAACCTAAAGCAAAAAAGAACACAAATGAGGCGCTGATTGCACCAATAGCAAAAGTCAATTTGCTGCTAGCGCCGGTTGAAACCATGCCTACTAGCACCAAAGTATCTAAGTAGACATGCGGATTGAGCCAAGTAAACCCAATGCATAATAGCAGCGCTTTTTTTAGGCTACCTACCGCTTGACCTTCAGTGGTTAACGCATGTGACAAGCGTACGCTAGCGTATAAGCTTTGCAAGCCATAAACCAATAAGAAAATTACTCCAGCGAACTTAGCGATTTGTACCAGCTGCGGAAAGCGAGCGGTCACTGCACCGAAACCTGCAACGCCAGCTGAGATTAATAAAGCATCACTGACCGCACAGAACAGACAAATAATAAAGACGTGTTCGCGCTTAAGACCTTGCTTTAGTACAAAGGCGTTTTGTGAGCCGATAGCAATAATTAGCGATAGCCCAAGCAAAAAACCAGAGAAGTAATCCGTAGTATTCATAATAAATTTTTATAGCTCACTTGTGCAAAGAGAATCATAAGCTTGAAAAGTTACTGCCTAGAAAGAGCAAAAGAGGAAGGTGCTATAGTGGATAAACTAGAGCACAAAACCTAGACGTTCGCTTACTGGCAGGCACGCAAAAAGCTGTTAAGATAAGCTATTAAATTGCTGAGTGCAATAGCGATTCACAAACGATATAACAGCGAGGAGCAGCGTAGGTCATGGTCATCAGTTTGGCAAGAATGCTACAGTCATTTGGGCAAGTCCAAGACGATCTGCCGACTAGGGCTGCCAAAAACGTACAACAGGCCGCAAGTCTTGCGAGCAGCGAAACTACTGCTAGTGAGGTGCAGACTGCCGCTTATAATGACGCCGCTAACGCTGAGCAATCAAAGCCAACCGCGCTAACAGCGCCTAAGCGTGCTGAGCGTATTTATAATGCTCTAGCTGAGGTCAGTGATATCGGTACGCCAACGCCGCTTACGGATCGCTATTTGGCCAACCGTGCTGCGTGGCGCTCCCCTAATCGACCTCCTTTTGACCCTGATACGTTATGGTATCTCAAACATGGACGCTGCCCAATTATGACTGAACTTGTCGATGTGGTTGATGAGGCCACTTTAAATGCCATGCCTATTGAGGCGGTAGCTATCTTAGATCGAATCAATGGCAAACTTAAGCGCTATCGTGACTGGAGTGACGAGCTTAATGAAGAGCAACAACAGCAGCATAATGAGCGTCAATTCGTCATCGATAAGCTAGTTAATGAAAGTATTCCTGAAGCGCTGCGCCATTATGAGCAGCTACTACGCTTTAGCCCGCACCGAACCAAAAACAGTATGGTGCAAGGCAAGATGACCGCTGGCGATATGCTAACCGATCTATTCTTAGAGATTGATTATGAGCTTGATGAGCTATTGGATGAGCTGCATCAAACGGTGCTCAATCGCTTGGCCTCGACGCATCGTTATGTCAAAAGTCGCACACAGAGCTAAACTTTATTAACTTTTAAAAAATAAAAGCTATTTAAATAAAATAGAGACGCTATATTAAGACGTGCTACTGGTATAAATTTTCCTGGCGTGCTGCGTTCCCAGAGGCTGCATAAAATTCATCCCAGTAGCACTACATTTATTTTATAGTGGATCGACTGCATATATTTTTATATCAGATTAACTATATTAACTACCAAAATTAGAGCGCTAAATAATAACAAGGATACCTTAATGACCCAAGTAACCGCCATGTTTGTGATGTTTATCCTATACGGTGTACTACCAGCCGCTGGCTTGTACTTGGGTTATCGCGGTATCAAAAAGGTAACCGCGCCAAAGATGCTTGAATATAAGGCTATGCCGCAATTGGGCTATATTCCCGAAAAAAGCTTGCCAGCTGAGGTAAAAGCATTGCTTGATGAGATCAATAAAAAAGGCGAAAAATTGCGAGTTATTTATGGCGATAGTAATAATGATGGCAAAATCGACGACACTGATACCGTCACCGAAACTTATATTATGATTCAAAACTTAATGGATAAGCATATCCCTGAGGCGGTTGCGGACTATCGTCGTCTTCATGACTTAGATGGCGCTCGTGCTGATACTACCAAGATTAAGCACTCTGATGTCACCGGTAAAGAAGCTTTATTAGAAGTGCTCAGCACCATAAACCGTCAGTTCGATGATTTACTTGAGGCCTCCTACCATCAAGATGGACAAAAGCTACTGATTACCAATCGCTATTTACAACAGCGCTTTGATAGCTCTAATAGTACAAATCTTTCACAGGCTCCACACATCGCTAGAGCTGAGACAGCACTAACAGATGATAGCAAGTCGTAACTATGATAAAGATTTTAGCCATTCATGATAGTAAGCGGCGTCAACACAATAAAGGGTAAAAGAATAAAGGGTTTAGTGCTATGAGCATACTGATAGGCGTTGGCATTGCGGCTACCATCGGCGTCATTTATGCAGGCAAAAAAAGCTGGCAAGCATTGCATAAAGCGGTCGGTATTACGCCAGGTGTGCTAGTGTATCAAGATCCTAACAAACCGCTAGCATTAGCCGATATACGTTGGCGACAGCTGACTTTGCATAAACAACATCTAGCGGTTTTGACTGAGCAGCAGTGGCAACAGCTACAGCATATTGATGAGCGAGTAGCAGTTTATAACGACTATCAGCACAGCTTGCAGCAGCAAAATGTTACCTTAGCCTTTACTGAGCAGCAGTTTGTACTACATAAGCTATTACATACGCGCCTGCCTGAGATGCTAGCCAGTCATTATCATTTGCTTAAACAAGAGAGTAAGACTGAAGATAGTAAGCAACAAGAAGCAAGCCAGTTATTGCAAGCGATGTTAAATGATATTGAGATAAGGCTGGAGTCATTATTAGAGCAAATGCAAAATAAACATTTGCAAGATTTACGAGTGATGAAGCAGTATATGGATAGCCATAGTTAAGAGCTTATGCTCAATAGTAAGGCGTTTTCGTAGATACCATCTTGCCGAATCATAATCAAGCAGCAATTTTTGTGGTTTGAGGCTGATAAGGCATTTGGTGTTTTAGAACACCAAAGCAGATATGTACCAGTTTACGCATGGCTGCACAGATGGCCTGCATCTTGCATTTACCATTAGCTAGCAGACGTTCGTACTGTGCTTTAATATCAGGGTTGTATCTCGTTGAGACCACCGCTGCCATGTAGAGCTTAGCTCTGATGCTACTTGAGCCGTTCTTAGCTAAGCGAGTTTTACCTCTAAACTGACCCGACTGTACTTGTTTGGGTATCAGTCCTAAGAAGGCAGCCGCTTGTGAGGCTTGGGTAAAGCTTTTATTGTGCATAAGCGTTAGCATCTGTCTTGAGGTGGCAGGACCGACGCCTTTAATACTCTTAAGTAGCTCTTGGTCTTGCTTAAGGTTCGGATGATTATTGATATGATCGTCAATATCACCGTTTAGCTTGGCAATGGCTTCTTGTAGAGCAGCTATCATCTGCTCAATGGAGGCACTAACAATGGGCGCAGTGTCCGTAGCCTCAGCTTTTTCTTGGCGATTTTGCTCTCGCTGTAAGTCATGTTGCAGAGCATCTAAGCGCGAAAGCAATGACTTTAGATGACGCGCCTCAGCTGGCGGCGGTGTCCATAAGTCCGGTTTCGTAGTCGCGGTATAGCGAGCTAATAGTATGCTGTCTTTCTTGTCGGTCTTATGACGCGAGCCTAAGCTGTCCGCATAGCTTCTCACAAATGCAGGATTGACGATACTCACTCTAAGACCTTGGTCATGCAGGTAGTAGGCAAGGTTTTCGTGATAAACGCCAGTAGCTTCAACCGTAATGTGAAGGTTGCTTAAGTCTTCAGTTACGTTCGCTTTGAGCCAGTGAATAAGGTTGGGATAGTCAGCGTGTTCATTTTTATAGACTTTGGTTTTAACTTTGTTCTTGTCGATGTCTCTAATCCAAGCTAAATCAAGTTTGGCTTTGCTGACATCGATACCGATATAATGAGTCATCTTATTATCTTCCCTTGTTCATTCAGTGTCACTCAAAAGAGGCACTTGGATACCATTCAGAGTATGAAGATGAAAGGATGAGCATTGGGCGTTATCTACGTCACAGTGTCTAGGCACTAAGGGTGCGCTCACGCTGCCAATGCTCGGATTAGATGATAAATTGTAGCAAGCTTCGATGAAGTTATCATCTAGTCAAGATACAAGGGTGCGCCTCGCGTACCAGCCTACGCGAACTTAACTCTCTTATGAATAAGTCTGGTAAAAATAGCCCATAAAAAACGGCCATTGATATCTAATATCAATGGCCGTTTTTGTGTATCAGCTTATATTCTCAAAAAAACAAGCCTAACTTAGCGCTTGTTATTGCGATCGCGGGTATTGCGCGAGCCGCGGCTAGCAGGACTACCGCTAGTTTTGGGTTTAGCGCCATTTCGGCTATCACTGCTGCGACTACTATCGCTACGACGCGCTTTTAAAGGCTTATTTTTGATCCGTTCTTGTTTTTCTTTGGCGGCGCCATGTAAGCCGGTGCCGTAGCGAGGACGCATAGCTACTAAGTCCGTCAAAGTATTGATCTCTTTTTTATCAAGCTCCATAAAGCGCCCGGTACGTAGCTCTTTTGGCAAGACAATACTACCGTAGCTGGTACGAAGGAGACGGCTGACTTTTAGCCCTTGCGACTCAAATAAACGACGTACTTCGCGATTACGTCCTTCTTTTAGTTTGACGTGATACCACTTATTGACGCCTTCTCCGCCGCCCTCTTTGATATCTTCGAACTGGGCCATACCGTCCTCTAACATCACGCCAGAGGTTAGGGTGCGTGCGATATCAGGGGTCACTTCGCCCAGTACGCGTACGGCATATTCGCGAGTAATCTCATTCGAGGGGTGCATCAAGCGATGGGCCATCTCGCCATCATTGGTAAATAATAATAAACCAGTAGAGTTGATATCTAAGCGGCCAACCATCACCCAGCGATCATGAGTGAGCTTGGGCAGGCGCTCAAAGACAGTAGGGCGGCCTTCTGGATCATTGGCAGAACAAATCTCGCCCTCAGGCTTATAGTAAGCGATGACGCGGCGACGCTTCTCATTTTCGCTGGTGTACTTGATTTGACGACCATCGACACGAATCTCATCGCCTGGACTGACTCTATCGCCGATAGTAGCCGGGCCATTATTGACGGACACGCGGCCTGCTTTGATCACTTCTTCCATTTGACGGCGTGAGCCAAGACCCATACGGGCCAGCGCTTTTTGGAGTTTTTCGTCTTTCATAACGATATCCTTGAATCGGGTGGGTGGTTACATTTCTCAATGTAGTAGTGTAAAGAGTGCTAAAATGTTGCGATGAGCAAGACATCAATCTAGCGCTCGATATTTTACGCTATTTTTGCTCATAAAGCAGCTTCTAAAATTAGAGAGTCATTTTTGAGCCCTTATTATCTTTGTTTATAGCACAAATATAATATCTACTTTGCAAAAGTAGCCTAGACTAGAAAAGAGTCTTGTCATGGTTGTGATTAATATTTGTTTTTAAAGAAAATTATATGATATTTGCAGTAAAGCACCAAAGGGTAATAACAAAAAAAGTGAACAAAAATAATAAGAAGAGATGAATTTTTAATCAATTATGCTATGATGGCTTTTTTTTTGGTAGTACGAATGTACTATTACTACATTAGCTATATTAAGCGGTTATTGACGACTATTGTTTATAATTGTACTTCATAAGGTATGCATTATGCGCCAATCCCTTAAACTTTTGAGTGCCTCAAGCTTATTGCTTATGACTTTATGGTCTGCTGGATGTGCAACGACGACAATAAATTCGGGCTTGCAAGCAGGTGATCTGCCTCCGGTAGGTGACTTTGTCGCTGCAAACGGGCTACAATTTCATATTCAACCGTTAAATCTGGCAACCTTGCCAGCTCCGCAAGTCAGCCGTCCTACCAATGATATCTACCAGCTTATTGCTAGCTCAAGAAAAGCAGAGTACCGTATCGCTCCGGGTGATATTTTAGCTATCAATTTGGTAGGCTATCCGGATATGAATGCGTCATCCTCCAGTGGAAATACGCCTAACGCATCAGGCTATCCGGTAGATCAGCAAGGGTTTGTGCAGTATCCTTTGGTCGGAAGAGTAAAAGCTAGTGGTATGAGTGTACCGCAATTTACGGCTAGTTTACAAAACAAGCTACAGCGCTATCTCAAGTATTCAGATCCACAAGTTAAGATCATCAATTATCGCGGTAATAAGTTCTTTATAGATGGCGAAGTCAAGCAGCCTGGCGAGTTTGCCATCGAGGACGCGCCAGTATCTTTGTATGGTGCAATCTCTAAAGCAGGGGGAGCCACGGAGACTGGCGACTCAAACAGTATTGTGCTAAATCGTAATGGCCGAAACTATAATATTGGCTTGCAAGATTTGCGGCAAATAGGCGCTTCTGGTAATCAGCTTTATATCCAAGATGGCGATTCTATCCATGTCAATAGTCAGAGCCGTAATACCGTTTATGTATTGGGCGAGTTCGGTCAAATTGAGCCAGTACCTATCTTAGAGCAAGGTCTGAGCTTAGCACAAGCATTAGGCCGCTCCAAAGGTTTGAATTCAGCTACCGCTAATGCGGCAAAGATATATGTAGTGCGTGACAATCCAAGCTATCAGCGTACCAATATCTATTATGTCGATATGCAAACGATCACCAACTTAGCCATCGCTAATCGCTTTGAGATGCAGCCGAACGATATTCTCTATGTCGATCCTACTGGCTTAGCACGTTGGAACCGAGTTATCAGCTCTATATTACCCTCAACTTCTGCCATCCGATCTTTATCAGGCTTATAGGTTACTAGCATTATGGCTTTTGAAAATATCTTGGTAGTTTGTGTAGGTAATATATGCCGTAGCCCTATAGCCGAGGCAGTATTAGCACAGCAGTATCCTAATAAAACTATTGACTCTGCTGGACTATCAGCAGTAGTAGGTAATGGCGCTGATCCTAATGCACTAGCGGTTATGTCAGAGCTTGGGATTGATATGTCTGATCATATTGCTAAGCAGATCGATGAAGATTTGGTGAGTAAAGCGGATCTTATTTTGACGATGTCTACTAACCAAACCAAATGGATAGAAGATCGTTGGCCGCATTGCCGTGGTAAGACCTTCCGTATTGGGCACTGGATTGATCAAGACATTGCCGATCCGTATCGGCATGATCTTTCAGTATTTGAAGACGCTAGACAAGATATTTTTGATAGCTTGAAGCCTTGGGCTGATAAAATAAGCTAAGCGCTTGCTATTAATTCAGTAATATCGATTTATTGATATTAAGCTACCTATTTAAAATGATGAACCCAAAGTTATGACTATAGATCCGCAAAATAGCTCCAAAACGGCTGTCGAAAAAGAAGACGATGAAATCGACCTAATGGCGCTACTATTAGTGTTATTACGTGGCTGGAAGACCGTTTTGTTTTTTGCTTTGTTAGGACTGGCAATCGGCGTATTATATAGCCGTTATGTCAACCCCACTTTTAAATCAGATGCACTCATTCAGATTGAAGAAAACTCTAAAGGGATTGCTGCATTAGGCGAGAGTATCTCGGATTTGGTAGGCTCAGAAGCTAGTAAGGCGCAAGCCGAGGCTGAGTTAATCAGGTCACGTATGATCTTAGAGCCAGTGGTTTCGCTATTAAATTTGCGTATCAAGCTTGCCGATCCTAATATTAGCGCTATCGATAGAATTGCTAATGATGCTATAGAAACTCAAGTCAATAGCGTAGAGGGAGTAGCATTAGATAGTGATAAGGGCCGTGCTCACGTCAGTCAGTTTGACGTCTCGCGCGGTTATCTTAATCGTAGCTTTACTTTGACTAAGTCAGAGAGCGGTTTTGTATTAAATGATGGTTTTGATGATTTTAAGGGCCAACTGGGTAAAGCTTATAAGTTTCGTGGCACCGATGGTGAGATCTTTATCACCGTCAATGAGTTACCTGATGATAACTATCCTATTAATATCAGTAAGCAGTCGTTAAAAGAAACGATAGACAATATTAATAGTTCGTTATCAGTGGTAGAACAAGGAAAGCAAACCGGAATTATTCAGCTGTCAATGACGGGCAATAGCCAGCAGCGAGTGACTAGCGTACTCAACCAAATCGTCTTATCATATATTGATCAAAACCAGTCGCGGGGCTCAGAAGAGACCACCAAAACGCTTAAGTTTATGGAAACTCAGATTCCAGCATTGAAGAAGAAGCTAGAAGATTCTGAGGCTGTGTTTAATGAGTTCCGTATCAAATACGGTACTATTGATGTTAGTAAAGAAGCTGAGCTCCTGCTAGCTGAAAACTCACAAATCGATAGCCAGCTCAACGAGCTAAAGCTTAAAAAAGCAGATTTAACCACTTATTATACTAATGAGCATCCATTAGTAGTACAGATCAATGAGCAGCTAGCGGTGCTCAATAGTAGAAAGCAAGAGATCGATAATACTATTGCTGGTTTACCTGAGATTCAAAGAGAGTTCTTAAAGCTATCAGAAGATACCGCCATCAATAGAGAGATATATCTAACGCTACTAAAAAACTATGAGCAGCTTAAGATCGTCAAAGCGGGTCAAATTGGCTTTGCGCGTATTATTGATTTGCCGATTAGTACTTACAAAGCTATCGCTCCCAAAAAGCTACAAATTATAGTTTTAGCGCTACTATTAGGCGCTATGCTAGGAACGATGCTAGTACTACTAAAAAGTTTACTGCGTAATGTGGTCAAAGATCCAGAACGTTTGGAAGCCAAGACAGGTATACCCGTCATCGCCACTATTCCGCGCTCGCCGCTGTTAACTCGGCTACGTAAGAATAAAAAATCGCCAGAGCGTTTGCTTGCTCATGTGGATAACAATAGCTTGAGTTATGAAGCGATTAAAAGCCTTAGAACCAGCCTTGTATTTGGTATGCCAGCTAGTACTGAAGTGGGTCATCGAGCGAAGGTCATTCTTATTACTGGTGAGAGCCCGGGGGTAGGTAAGTCTTTTATCTCCGCTAATTTATCTGAGGTATTTGCCCAGCTGAATAAAAAGGTGTTGATCATTGATGCTGATATGCGTCTAGGTGGGCTACATAAAACCTTTAATATGACTCAAGATAATGGGCTTGGCGATTATTTAACGCAGCAGACGGCATTAGCAACTGTCATACATCCGACTACTATGGATAATATCGACTTTATGCCGCGTGGACAGCATCCAAAGAATCCAACTTCGCTGCTATCTAGTGATAAATTTGAGCAAATGATGACTGAGCTTAACGAGCACTATGACTATATTGTCATTGATTCACCGCCCATATTAGCAGCTTCGGATGCGATGATTATGTCGCATTATGCTGATAAAGTGCTAATGGTAGCGCGTTATGATCAGTCGGTAGAAGGGCAGGTGACTTATGCTATCAAGCAGATGCAAAAAGGTAATATTCAAGTTGACGGGATTATTCTTAATGATGTAAAACAAGGCTTGATGAGTAAATACAGTTATCATTACAGCTATGCTTATGGCAATAATAAGTAATCTGCTTAGGGTTACTCATTGGCTTGCTTTTTTAAACTTTTATTCATATAAATTAGTGATTTGTTATGTCTATATCTTCAGAGCTAAACCCTACAGCAAAAAAGGGTAATAGACGTTTGACAAAGCGTAGCGCTGAGTATTTACTAGGCCTACCGCGCACCACCAAGCGTACTATCTTAATGCTAGCTGATTATATTATGTCAGCGGTATGCTTGTTCTTTGCTATTGCCGCGCGTTATGGTTATATCGATCAGCATATAAGTACCATAGCGCTAGCTTTTTATGCGCTGATACCAGTAATCGGTCTCTACCTTATTGGCTTTTATAGAGGGGTGGCGCGTAGCTTTTTCGATTCGGCGATGGGTAAAGTGCTACAGCTGTTCTTTATGTTGATTATCGCCGCGCAAGCGGTGCTTTATTTCAAGCTGATACCTGGTATGCCACGTGCGGTGCCTATTTTATATCTGTTTTTATTTTTTATTTGGTTATGGAATAGTCGCCTGACCATCAGAGAGCTATTATCGCGCTGGCAAGGTCAGCGTCCGCTGCGTCGTCAGCTCAATGATGACTATGATAATGTACTGATTTATGGCGCAGGTGAAGCCGGTAAAGAGTTGTTTGAGGGTCTTAGAAACTCACATAAATATAATGTCGTCGCCTTCATTGATGATGATACGCAGCTGACCGGTGCTTATGTCCTTGGCAAGCGTATCTATGGAGCGGATGAATTAATCGATATTGTCGCAAAGCTGGATATCTCACAAGTGTTCTTAGCGATCCCTTCTATTAGCCGTGCGAGCAAAAGAAAGATCATCGATAAGCTATCGGGTATCTCTATTCAGATCAAAGAGCTCCCAAGCCTAGAGGAGATTGTCGATGGCAAAGTGACAGTCAGTAGCATGCGCAAAGTCGATATCCTAGACGTATTAGATCGGCAAACGGTTGAGCCAGTAGAGAGCTTGCTTGAGCGTAATATCAAGGATAAATGCGTACTAGTCACCGGTGCTGGCGGCTCTATCGGTAGTGAGCTGTGCCGACAAATAATCAAAAACCGCCCTAAGCATTTGGTACTGTACGAGCTATCTGAATTTGCACTATATAGCGTACATCAAGAGCTGATAGCCAAGGTCGCTAGCAAGGATATTTACAAGGGCATCGAGGTCATCGCGGTCATCGGTAACGTCACTAACGAGGCCAATCTACTACGAGTACTTAAGCGCTATCAAATTCAGACGGTGTATCATGCCGCCGCCTATAAACACGTGCCTATTGTCGAGCATAATCCCTTTGAGGGCGCGATAAATAATAGCAAAGGTACTTATCACTGTGCTCGCGCTGCTATTGAGGCGAAGGTTGAGACTTTTGTATTGATCTCAACCGATAAAGCAGTGAGGCCGACCAATGTCATGGGCGCAACCAAGCGCTTAGCCGAGCTGGTCTGTCAGGCGCTGAGCCAAAAAAACAACCCCAATAATAATCATACCCTTATCAGTATGGTGCGCTTCGGTAATGTGCTAGGCTCATCAGGCTCAGTGGTGCCAGTATTTACCAAGCAAATCGCCCAAGGTAAGCCTATTACGGTGACGCACCCTGAGGTGACTCGTTATTTTATGACTATTCCTGAAGCGGCCAATTTAGTCATTCAAGCAGGCGCAATGGCTAAAGGTGGCGAGGTGTTCGTTCTCGATATGGGCGCTCCGGTAAAAATCGTCGATTTAGCAAAGCGTATGATTCAATTAAGTGGCTTTGAGGTAAAAGATCAAACCCATCCGTATGGTGATATAGAGATTACCTATACGGGACTAAGACCCGGCGAAAAGCTATATGAAGAGCTGATCATCGGCGAAGATAATGTGGAGGATACTGATCATCCGCTCATTATGCAGGCGATGGAGACGAGCTTTCCATTGCTAGAGATTGAAGAGACGTTACAACAGCTAGCGCAAAGAGCGCAGCACTATGATGTGGATTGGCTTAAGCAAGAGTTTCGCTATTTTGTCGCAGGGTATCAGGATGGTACGCCTACTGAAGAATTAGCGTTTAATGAAAATAATATTATTAAAGAGGTTGGTTAAAATCTTTATGATCAATATTGATGATATTGAAATTGTAAAGATATTTAGTACTTTTAGATTTTATAAGGTGATTTTATGATTTTATTGACTGGTGGGGCAGGCTATATTGGCTCACATATGCTCTTAACTCTATTGCAAGCGAATCATAACGTCGTTGTGTTAGATAATTTATCAAATAGTAGCCACGAGTCTGTTAAGAGAGTCGAAGCTCTGAGTAACCGTCAGTGTGATTTTATTGAAGGCGATATTAGGGATAGCCAGTGTTTAGATAATATTTTTAATAATTATGATATTGACGCTGTGTTGCACTTTGCCGGTCTAAAAGCGGTAGGTGAAAGCGTTGATAAGCCTATGCTTTACTTTGATAATAACATTAACGGCAGCTTACAATTATTGCAAGCTATGCAGCAGTTTGACGTTAAAAAAATAGTGTTTAGCTCTTCTGCTACCGTCTACGGTGATCCAGATGATTTACCCGTTGCTGAGGACTGCCCTATGTCCATGCCTACAAATCCCTATGGCTATACCAAAATGGCGGTAGAGCAAATGCTGATGCAGGTAATCAACTCTGATCCTACTTGGTCGGTAGCAGCATTAAGATATTTTAATCCAGTAGGCGCTCACGAAAGCGGTATGATTGGTGAAGATCCTAATGGCATCCCGAATAATCTGTTGCCTTATATCGCTCAGGTGGCTATCGGTAAGAGAGCTAAGCTTTCTGTCTATGGTGATGATTATGATACCCATGATGGAACAGGCGTGCGTGACTATATACACGTTATGGATTTGGTTGAAGGTCACTTAAGTGCGTTAGATTACATTAGTGGTCATCAAGGATATCATGTGTGGAATTTAGGAGCTGGTAGCGGTCACTCTGTCTTAGATATGGTAAAAGCGTTTGAGAGAGCCAGTAATACTAAGATCCCTTATCAAATTGTAGATAAAAGAGGGGGCGATATCGCCAGTTGTTACGCCGATGCAACTAAGGCTCATCAACAATTGAATTGGTCTACCCAAAGATCTGTTGAAGATATGATGCAAGACACTTGGCGGTGGCAAACTCAAAATCCAAATGGCTATGTTAATTAGCTTTTGCATCTTATAAATTAAAACTTAAAGATTATTTGTTTTACTGATATTTTGTAAACCTTGTCTAAAACACTATAAGAAATGAAACAAAATTAGAGTTTTTATTTAAATATATACTATAAGTAATTGATGAAAGATTGTAATTCTAAAAAAATTGATAAAACTCAAGAAAAATAGGAAATACATAATGAAAAAGATACTCTTAGTATTTGGAACACGCCCTGAAGCGATAAAAATGGCTCCTTTGGCAATATCGCTAAAAAAGTCAAGTGTGCACTTTGAAACTAAAGTCTGTGTGACGGGTCAGCACAGAGAGATGTTAGATCAGGTGCTGAGCCTATTTGAGTTGGAGCCAGACTTTGACTTGAATTTGATGAAGCCAGGACAAACTTTGGCTGATATTACCTCTGGGGTTTTGAAAGGACTTAATGAAGTATTTGATACTTGGCTGCCTGATGTCATATTGGTTCATGGTGATACGGCAACTACTTTTGCTGCCTCACTAGCCGCTTACTATCATAAAGTGCAGGTAGGTCATGTCGAGGCAGGCTTACGTACTGGCGATATATATTCTCCATGGCCTGAAGAAGCCAACCGACAATTAACCAGCGTCTTAACGCAGTATCATTTTGCCCCAACACGAAACTCTTATGACAATCTTATTAAAGAAAATATTGATGCCACTAATATTGTCATTACAGGCAATACCGTCATTGACGCTTTGTTAACGGTTAAAGAAAAAGTTGAAACTGATCAGGAGATGCAAGCAAAATTTGCACAGCAGTTCGATTTCTTGGATGCGAGTAAGAAGCTTATTTTAGTAACTGGTCATCGCCGAGAGAACTTCGGTCAAGGGTTTGAAGATATCTGCTTAGCACTTGCTAATATCGCTCAAAAAAACCCAGAGGTACAAATTGTTTATCCCGTACATCTTAATCCTAACGTACAGAAACCAGTCAATGAGTTATTATCAGGCATCGATAATATCAAATTGATTGAACCTCAAGATTACTTACCTTTTGTCTATCTAATGAATAAGAGTTATCTGATTTTGACAGATTCAGGTGGTATTCAAGAGGAAGCGCCTTCTTTGTGTAAACCAGTATTAGTCATGCGTGATACGACGGAACGTCCAGAAGCGGTATCAGCAGGGACGGTAAAACTGGTTGGGACTAATCCTGTTGTGATTGAGGGTTCAGTGATGGAACTGCTAGAAAACCAAGACTTATATAAAAAGATGACAGAAGCCCATAACCCTTATGGAGATGGTACTGCATGTCAGCAAATCATCAATTTTTTGAAAAATGTCTAACATAATATAAGTAGAAATAATAAATGAAAAACTCTCAATTTAGTCATATTTGTGTCATTGGCTTGGGTTATATCGGTTTACCTACGGCGGCTACTTTTGCTGCTCATGGGGTGACAGTTACTGGTGTTGATGTTAATGAATATGCCGTTGATATGATTAATCAAGGCAAGGTGCACATTGTTGAGCCTGATTTAGATATGTTAGTGCGAGATGTAGTCGCAAAAGGGACGTTGTCCGCACAGACGACTCCAGTGGCAGCAGATGCTTATATCGTCGCTGTACCTACGCCGTTTCAAGGCAATCATGATCCAGATTTAAAGTATATCGAAGCCGCATCCAAAGCACTAGCGCCATTCTTAACTTCAGGCAATCTCGTCATTCTAGAGTCGACCTCACCAGTAGGCGCTACTGAACAGATGGCGGAATGGCTAAGTCAAGCCCGTCCAGATCTAAGCTTCCCTCAGCAAGCAGGCGAACAGGCAGATATCAGAATCGCACACTGTCCTGAGCGTGTGTTGCCAGGTAAGGTACTACAAGAGCTCATCAGTAATGATCGTATCGTGGGAGGTATGACAGCCAAGTGCTCGCAAGCGGCTTGTGATTTATATAACGTATTTGTGGAAGGCAGCTGTGTGACGACGAATGCGCGTACTGCTGAGATGTGTAAGCTGACTGAAAATTCGTTCCGTGATGTCAATATTGCCTTTGCAAATGAGCTGTCTATGATTTGCGATAAGCTGAATATCGATGTATGGGAGCTCATTGCTTTAGCCAATCGTCATCCACGAGTAAATATCCTACAACCAGGTCCTGGCGTAGGCGGGCATTGTATCGCTGTAGATCCTTGGTTTATTGTAGCTAAAACACCCGATGAAGCTCAGCTCATTCGTACTGCTCGTGAGGTCAATGAGAGTAAACCTGAGTGGGTCATCGCTAAGGTGAATGAAAAGGTTATTGAGTTCCTACAAGATCATCCTGAAAAAAGCGTTAAAGATGTCACTATTGCTTGTTATGGCTTAGCCTTTAAACCAGATATTGATGATTTGCGTGAAAGTCCTGCCTTGAATATCACAAAGAAGCTAGCTCAACAAGGACTGAATATATTAGCAATTGAACCTAATATTGATAAGTTACCTGAAGATATGCAAGGTAATATTAAGTTGATTGGGTTGGATGAAAACATAGAGGCTGATATATATTTAATTCTTGTTGACCATAAAGTATTCAAAAAAATAAAATTTAAAGACTTAAGTAAAGTAATAGATACTAAGGGTATTATTTCCTGATGAAAGCTATATATTCTATATTATATACTTTAAGTGCAAAAGGATTTTCTTTTTTTTTAAACTATATTGCCGTCAGTCTCTTACTATTAGAAAGTTACGGAGAATTCTCACTAATATTTTCCACTATAAATAGTTTAGTTGTAGTAACTAGTTTAGGGTTATTATACTCTGGAAGTATTGTCTCATCCAAATGGATGAGTGTTAATAAAGATTATGTTTTCAATTATTTTAAATTTTCGCTGTATTTAATTTTCGTCTTATCACTGTTATTTTCATATTCGTTTTCTATTTTTTATGGAAATTTCATTTGGGTTTTTTTATCTGTTTTTATTTTTAGTTTAGTAAGTTTATTTGATGGTTTTTTCTATGGGATAGGGTCGATTAAAAAACTATCTATCATAGGCCTCATAAATATTATAATAATTATTCCTATAACGTATGTCTTTATAAAAAATCTCGGTCTATATGGATCAATATTAACAATTGCATTTTGTAAGGTTTTTATAGTTGTAATTCAAATTTATTTCTTTGCTAAGGAATTTGAAAAAAAATATTTCTATATAAAAATAAATTATTTCCGGCAAATTATGCTTTTCTATAGAAAGTATAATTTGCCGCTATTAATATCAGCATTTATAGCAACGCCTGTTGTAACAGCTTCAATTTATATATTGTCTATAAATAAAAATTTAGAAGAAGTAGCAATATTTTCTTGGATATATCAAATCTATCTCATAGGAATGTTTATACCTATATCATTAGGATCATATTATTTATCAATTCTGAATAAAAAAAATATCGAAAATAAAATTAATTATATTTTCATGATAAATAAATTCAATTTGTTAGTAACAATGTTTTCAATATTTATAATTTTTATGATAAAGTATTTTATATTGGAACTAGGAAAAATTGAGAAAATACCAAATTCTTCAAATGTATTTAATATGTTTCTAGTATGTATGCTTGTTTATAGTTTGAATTTAGGATTCTTAAGTTTTTGGTCTTCGATTGGTAAAAATTATTTTCATTTGGTGTTACAGATTTTATGGGCTTTTACATTGTTATTTACTGTATATTTATCAGTGAGTGAGTTGGGAGCTGTATCAATACCCTTAGGGATGAGCTTAGGATTTATGTTGCAATATGTGTTACAGTTTTTAACCTTAAAAAAACACATTAAGAAACTAAATGTTAATAAAGTAGGGGTTTGAATTTTAAGAACACTTATAGCTTATTATTCAGTTGATTAGTCTTACATAAGATAACCTATTATAAATAACTGATATAATTGCACCATGTTTTTCATAGGAAGTAATACAATGATGTTTTTCTTATTATTATTAGGTATCATTTTCTTATTACTTTCTCCAAAATTGTTTCTGCTAGCATATCTTGCTATTAATGCTTTTACTAGCAATTATGATGATAGATCAATAAAGCTTTTCAACTATTTGGTCTTTTTTTATTTAAGCATGACCCTATCGATTATGTTGGCAGATAGACCTTATTATATAGGAGAGGAAGTAGGATTTGGCGATGATATGCTGCATTATTACCATGCTTTCGAATGGGTTGTAAACAGTAGTTTTAAAGATTTTTTCTCAGAATTCTATATGATAACTAGTCTAACAGGGTCGTCTGAACCTGTTTTTTGGTTTATTGTAAAGTTAATAGGTTTGATTATTAGAGACCCCTATTATATTCATGTCTTCCTTACCTTCTTTGGATGTTTATTGATATTTATAGCTGGAGAAGTTTGGAATAAAAAAGGGCTTTTATTCTTATTTTTTTACACCAATACAATTACATTTTTTGCTTTTCAGGGTTCTGCTGTTCGTTCGGGTTTAGCTTTTAGTTTTGCTCTTTTAGGGTATGTGCTTTTCTATAAAAGAAATAATAAATGGTTTTATTTTTTACCTCCTTTTATTCATTACAGTTTAATACCATTTTCAGTTATTACTTATATCAGTAATATTAATTTTAAAAATAAAAAAAGTCTATTGCGTTTTATCTTTTTCAGTATTATATTTGCTTTTTCTTTTTTATTACTTGTAAGCAATAGTTTAGATTCGGGTCTAGGTAGAAAGTTGGAATCTAGATTTTCGGAAGATATTATGAATTTTAGCGCTTTATTACAATTCCTTATTGAGAGCATATTTACTATAGTGATTATTAATACTATATTTAAAGATAAAGTTGATAAAAAACTAAAGTTATCTTTGATATATTTTTTTATTTTATCATTGTTGATTGTTTTTGTTTCACCATCTATTTTTTCAAGGTTTTATCGTTATGAGTATATACTGTTGATATTGATATACGCTTCTATATATGAGCTTAGTAGGCCAGCAGTAAGGTTTTTTATATTGTTATTTTCTTTTTCATGGTATCTGTTTTTAGGGTATAGTAGGTTTATAGGTGTGTTCTCAGAGGATGTTTTTGCTTATATTAATTTTTTATAGAAAGTTATTAGATTAATAGACCTCTTGCAAAAGTAGCAAAGGGAATTAAAATAAGAAGACACTCATAACTTTTTAGGAACCATGCCAAACATAGATAAGCTACTCAAACAAAGTGACGCAGGTTTTAAACGCTATACAGGCATTCATAAAGCCACCTTTTATGACATGCTTGAGGCCATGCAAGAGCATGAAGCATCTAAAACCAAATCAGGCAGACCCAGCGTGCTCAGTCTTAAAGCACAAATACTATTAACCCTGACTTATTGGCGTGAATACCGCACGCTTTATCATATCAGTATGGACTTTGGTATTCATGAATCTTCTGCTAGCCGTATCATCCGTAAAGTAGAAGACATCCTGATTGACTCTGGCAAGTTTGAATTGCCCAAAAAGCTCCCTAGTCGCGTCGATGATGACATCAATTGGAGCGTCGTCATTGTTGATGCGACCGAAACCCCAATTGAGCGTCCAAAAAAAACCAAAGAGACTACTACAGCGGTAAGAAAAAACAACACACCTTAAAAGCGCAGGTTATCGTTCATTGGCAAACAGGGTTGATACTTGATGTACAAACCTGCAAAGGGTCAATCCACGATTTTAAGCTGTATAAAGATACTTGTCCTGACTGGCTTCCTGACAATGCTAAATTACTAGCAGATAGTGGTTATCAGGGTATAGCAAAGCTACATAAGCAAACCTTCACCCCTTTTAAAAAGCCACGTGGTGGTGAGTTACTGGAGATATGCAAACAGGCCAATTACTATCTGGCAAAGTTCCGTATTGTGGTTGAGCACAAAATAGGCTTAATCAAGTTGTTCAAAATCGTGGCTCATAAATATCGTAACCGTCGTCAACGCTATGAGCTTAGAATGAAGCTGTTTGCTGGTATCATTAATTTCGAGCTAAACCTATGACTTTTGCAAGAGGTCTAATATAATTAGCTGTTATTAAAGAGAAATAATGGTACTGGCATAATTTTTTCAAGGTGTTGGTTTTGCAAATCCAGTGGGCATAGATAAGTGAAGCAAGAAAAATGTATATCTGTTTAGTGCTATTGGATAATACATCAATTTTATTTAGCATCGATATATGATATATAGTAGGAAATAGCAATTCGGTTAACAAATGTAACAAGTTTTGATATAGTATTCAAAAATTGATTCATATATTTAGGATGTTTTGATATTTTATAAGTGGAATAAGAAATGAAGTTGCTTTTAGATTGTAGTTTACTAAGTATAGGTGGTGGTATCCAAGTTGGATTAAGCATTATAGAAAATGTGGCTAACGATCCTGATTTTGAAACCGTAATAGTATGTAGCCCTCAAATAAATGCTCAACTATCAGATGCAACACGCAATAAGTTGTACGCTTGTCATGTAGTGCCAAATTTACCATTTTATAAGAAAAGCAAACAAGGTAAATATTTATCTAAGCTGGAAAGAAAGTATAGACCAGATCAGGTGTTTGTAGTATTCGGCCCTTCTTATTGGCGTCCGAAAGTTAATAACTTACAAGGTTTTGCCTTAGGTAAAATGCTATATCCAGAAGTTAGAAAACACTATCCTTCTAAGGTCCAAAGGTTTAAAGAAGAAGTCTTTGATTTGATTAAGCAAAAGTTATTCTTTAGAAACGTAGGAAACTTCGTTGTAGAAACTGAAGTTGTGAAGAGTAGGCTAGTCAAAAATTTAGGTATTGATTCAGATAAGATTTTTGTTATCAGTAACAGCTACAGCCCTGCTTTTGAACAAAGATTACTCGAACGTCAGAGTCAGGTACAACCTTCAGATGATAAGATAGTTGTATTCATACCATCAAGTTTTTATCATCATAAAAACCTACTAATACTTCCCCAAGCGTTGAAAGAGCTTAAGAGTCTCAGTGATCGAAAAATATTTTTTAAATTTACTATTCCTGAAGAATCAAATGGTTGGAAGTTATTAAAGAAATCAGCACAAAACTTGGGAGTTAGTGAGTATTTCTTTACAGTTGGTCATGTTGCAAATAACGTAATTTGTGACGAGTATCTGAGCTCTCAAATCGTCCTATGCCCAAGTTTAGTTGAGTCTTCCACAGCTGTATTCCCTGAAAGCTTTATAGCGAAACGTCCTCTAATAGTATCTGATAGAGATTTTTCGAGAGACTTATGTGATGATGGTGCGATTTATTTTGATCCCTTAAATCCAATAGATATTGCTCAAAAAATTAATTTAGTTTTGGAAGACAGCTCTTTATATAAGCTATTGGTTAATAATGCTTCAGAAGTTTTGAAGAAGAACTATCTAACACCCGATGAAAAATGGAATGCTCAAAAGGCATTGTTAATGAAATTGTCACACAAATAATGGTGCTAATATGAAACAAATCCTTCAAGACATGGCTAACGGTCAAACTACTATAACAGAAGCACCAGCACCCAGTTGCTCATCTGGTCACTTACTGATTTCAACGACGAAATCGCTAATCTCAGCCGGTACGGAGCGTATGTTGGTTGGCTTTGGCAAAGCTTCTTATATCGATAAAGCTCGTCAACAACCTGAAAAAGTAAAAATGGTCGTTGAAAAAGTCCAGACTGATGGCCTTTTAACCACTTATGATGCAGTAAAGTCTAAACTGGGCCAACCTTTGCCTTTAGGCTACTGTAATGTCGGACAAGTACTTGAGATAGGTTCTTTAGTAGAAGGCTTCAAAGTAGGTGATAGGATCGTATCAAATGGCCCTCATGCAGATATCGTAAAGGTGCCAAAGAACCTATGTGCCAAGATACCAGATAATGTGTCGGATGAGACTGCGGCGTTTACCGTCGTTGCCAGTATTGGACTACAAGGCATTCGTTTGGCACAGCCAACGCTTGGCGAAAGCTTTGTCGTCACCGGTGCAGGATTAATCGGACTGTTAACCATTCAGATGCTACGAGCAAATGGTTGTCGAGTGCTTGCTATTGACTTTGATCAAAGTAAGCTTGAGCTAGCCAAGCAGTTTGGCGCAGAGATTTGTAACCCTGCTAATGGTGAAGATCCAGTAGCTGCAGGTATCGCGTTTAGTCGTGGTGTTGGTGTCGATGGTGTCATTATCACTGCGTCAACCAAGGCGAGCGATCCAGTTGTTCAGGCAGCGCGTATGAGTCGTAAACGTGGTCGTATTGTCTTAGTCGGTGTCACGGGGTTAGAACTCAATCGTGCCGACTTTTATGAGAAAGAATTAAGCTTTCAAGTGTCTTGTTCTTATGGTCCTGGACGTTATGACCCTAATTATGAAGAAAAAGGGCAGGATTATCCTTTAGGTTTTGTTCGTTGGACTGAGCAACGTAACTTTGTCGCTGTGTTAGATATGATGGAAGCGGGTACTCTTAATGTAGACAGCCTCATTACACATCGCTTTGAGTTTGAAGAGGCGGCTAAGGCTTATGAATCTCTAACAGAGGATAAATCAGGCTTAGGTATATTACTAAGCTATGAGTCAGAAGTAGAAACACGTTTAGATACAAAAGTAGTGTTACGTCCTATCAATATTGAACCAAAAAATGCAGTCGTTGGCTTTATTGGGGCGGGAAACTATGCTTCTAGAATTTTAATACCAGCATTTAAAGGTGCTTTTGCACAGCTACATACGATCGTGACATCGGGTGGTATCAATGGTGTTATTCATGGTGCAAAGACAGGGTTTTCTGAAGCATCTACCGATGTAGACGCGTTACTGGCTAATAAAGACATCAATACCGTCACGATTGCTACCCGTCATAACAGTCATGCGCAATTTGTACAGAAGGCATTGTCAGCGCATAAAAATGTCTTTGTAGAAAAGCCTCTAGCGCTAACGCTTGCAGAAGTTGATAGCATCGAAGCGATTTATAATAAGAATATTGAGACTGAACAATTTAGTCGTATTATGGTTGGTTTTAATCGTCGATTTGCGCCACAAGTTCAAAAAATGAAGTCTCTACTTGATAGTGTGAGTGAACCAAAAAGCTTTATCATGACTATGAATGCGGGTGAAATCCCTGCCGATCATTGGACACAAGATAATGATGTCGGTGGTGGACGCATTATTGGTGAAGCGTGCCATTTTATAGATTTAATGCGTTTTCTTGCAGGTTCAAAAATTGTCTCTATCCAAGCACGTCGCATGGGCGAAACCAATAGTGTTGCCGTCTTAGAAGACAAAGCCTCTATCACCTTAGGATTTGAAGACGGCTCATTCGGTACTATTCTTTATCTAGCAAATGGTGCAGCCAGCTTTCCCAAAGAAAGAATAGAAGTGTTCACAGCAGGTCGCGTTTTACAGTTAGATAACTTCCGCAAGCTCAAGGGCTTTGGTTGGCCTGATTTCAAAGCGATGAATTTGATGCGCCAAGACAAAGGACAAGACGCTTGCGCTGCCGCTTTTGTTGAAAGTATTCGGGAAGGAAAAGAAGCGCCAATTACGGCAGAAGATATCTTTGAAGTAGCACGAGCTACGATTGAAGTCGCTGAAATTTTGAGACAGCAATAGTGAGTATGGTTAATAAATCGATAACAGCCAAAGCAAACACTGCCTTAAATCTAGGATTAACTAATTTAGCTAGAGTTGCGACCTATCGACTAGGCGTCAAAAGTGGCATCAATCCAGTGACTAGGTTAGAGGCCACGCTCCCTTCGGGCACTTTTTTTGCCGATACTGACTTGCATACTGATATGGATTTATCTGAGCGCCTTAGTCTAAAGGCTTTTGGCTATATTCCTTATCGCCTAGAAGAGGATAAACCCAACTGGTTCTATAGTCCTTTGACTCAAAAGGTATTTAAGGATGTTGAGACAGTATGGTATAAAATCCCAGATTTCGATAATAATGTCGGTGATATCAAAGGAGTCTGGGAAGCGTCACGATTTGATTGGTTAATCAAATTTGTGGAGTATGAACACTATCATCAAGACGGCAGAGGCTTAGTCACACTAGATAGCTGGCTTAATGATTGGTGTGAAAAAAATCCAGCCTATTTAGGGCCGAATTGGAAATGTGGGCAAGAAGCTTCGATTCGAGTGATGCATCTTGTCACCGCGTTAATCGGTTTAGATAAACTTCATAGCATTAATGATAATCTACTCAGTTTAATCGAAATTCATCTAAAACGTATTGCGCCTACCTTAAGTTATGCAATAGCTCAAGATAACAACCATGGTACATCTGAAGCAGTAGCACTCTATATAGGCGGTGCTGTTTTAAATAAAACGAAGCCAAGCAAACGATATCTAGACTGGCAGCATTTGGGCGAAAAATGGTTGTCTAATCGCGCTTGTAAACTTATTATGAAAGATGGTGGTTTCAGCCAATACTCTGTTAATTATCACAGGGTCATGTTGGATTCATACTGCTTGGCTGAAATAGTAAGACGTCAGTTACAACTGCCGGCATTGCCAAAAAAAGTATATCAGCGACTTAGCAAAGCGACTGATTGGTTATATGTCTTGGTACAAGACAATGGAGATGCGCCGAACCTTGGTGCAAATGACGGCGCTAAGCTGTTACCTATTGGGCAAAGTGATTATAGAGATTTTCGCCCTACTGTACAGCTAGCCAGTACCTTATTTAATGGGCATAGCTATTATCAGGCTGCTGCATCTTATGATGAGAGTTTAAACTTCTTTGGTATAGACAAACTAAACAATAAGAGAGTTGCTCTACCTAATAAGTCCCAGCTTTTTGCAAGTAGTGGGCTTATGACTCATGAAAATCAGAACTTTTTTATTTGCTTTAAGATACCTAAGTTTAAATTCAGACCCAGTCAATGCGATGCACTACATGTAGATTTATGGTTTAAATGCGATAATGTATTACGTGATGGTGGCACCTTTAGTTATAACACTACTACAGACGATTTAGACTATTATTCAGGTGTAGAGAGTCATAATACTGTTCAATTTGATAATCATTTACAGATGCCTAGATTAAGTCGGTTTTTATTTGCGTCTTGGTTAAAACCATTAACGATGAAATATCGTAAGAACACGCTTTCCTCGAGCTATAAAGATGAATGGAGTTGTCAACATTCACGTGCAATAAAAGTTCAGAAGCAGCAGATAGTAGTGACAGATGAGATTCAAGGTTTTAAAGACCATGCTGTTTTGCGCTGGCGCTTGATGCCAGACCAATGGGTATTGAAAGATAATGTTTTGAGTAATGGCAAAATGACTTTAGAAATTCATTCTAAAAGCGCGCTCAAGATTCGAATGGTTGAAGGCAGAGAATCAAGGTACTATTATCAAGAAACGAATGTACCTGTTTTAGAGGTCACGGCTATTGAACCTACCACTATTCATACAACTATTAAAGATATCACATGAAAATACTTTACTTTCATCAGCATTTTTCTACCCCTAAAGGATCCGCTGGTATACGATCATATGCCATGGCTCAGAGCTTGATTAAAAATGGTCATCAAGTGACCATGGTATGTGGCTCATTCAGTAATGGACAGACAGGGCTAACTGGCGCTTTCATTAATGGGATGCGCCGTGGCAATGTAGACGGGATCGAAATTATAGAGTTTGAATTGTCTTATTCTAATAATTTAACTTTTGCACAGCGCGTATCATTATTTTTGAGCTTTGCTTCTAAGTCTGTCAAAGTGGCAATGACTGAAAAGTATGATTTGATATTTGCCACGACAACCCCTTTAACTGCTTCTATTCCTGGTATTATGGCAAAATGGCTACGCCGAAAGCCATTTGTATTTGAAGTGAGAGACTTATGGCCAGAATTACCAAAGGCAATGGGCGTCATAAAAAATCCTATTATACTATGGTTGATGTCGATATTAGAATGGGTGTCTTATCATTCAGCAGATCGCCTCATTGGACTCTCTCCAGGTATTGTCGACGGTATCATAAGCCGTGGTATCAACAGAGAAAAAGTTGCTATGATACCGAATGGCTGTGATTTAGATATTTTTGCTATTGAGCCAGATGGCTGGCGTCCTAAAGGCGTAGAAAAAACAGACTTGATGGCTATTTTTACGGGTACTCATGGCTTAGCAAATGGCTTAGATGCTGTTATAGAGGCAGCGTCAGAGCTGCAAAATAGAAAGCAGCAAGAGATCAAACTGGTCCTTGTTGGAAATGGTATGAAAAAAGCAGCTTTGCAAAAAAGAGCGCAAGAGTTAAAACTTTCGAATGTCATCTTTCATGATCCTGTAGATAAAACTAGGCTAGCAGGACTAATGTCTGAGGCTGATATTGGGTTGCAAATCCTAGCAAACGTTCCTGCATTTTACTACGGTACTTCACCTAATAAGTTTTTTGACTACATTGCTGCGGGCCTACCGGTCTTAAATAACTATCCAGGTTGGTTAGCAGAGCTCATCAAACAAGAAGATGCTGGATATACCGTTAGTCCAGAGAGTCCCATTCAGTTTGCTGATGCTTTAGAGAAAGCTGCTTTAAATCGCGAAAAATTAAAACAAATGGGTAAGAATGCTCAGGCACTAGCTAAACGTGAGTTCGATAGAGCCAAGCTTTCACAAAAATTTAATGATTGGGTTACTGGAGTGAAAAATGTTTAAACGCCTTTTCGATATCACTGCTGCGACCACCGCTTTGGTCGCTTTATCTCCGGTATACGCCATCACTGCTTATAAAGTCAAAAAGAACTTGGGCTCACCAGTGCTATTTCGTCAAACCCGCCCGGGTCTAGACGGTAAGCCGTTTGAGATGATTAAGTTTCGTACCATGAAGGATGCCATAGATAGTGCTGGCAATCCTTTGCCTGATAGTGAGCGCTTGACTGACTTTGGTAAAATGCTACGTAATAGTAGTTTGGATGAGCTGCCTGAGCTGTGGAATGTTGTCAGAGGCGATATGAGCTTAGTCGGACCACGCCCGTTATTGATGGAATATCTGCCGCTATATAGTAAAGAGCAAGCGCGTCGTCATAATGTACGCCCTGGCATTACCGGTTATGCGCAAGTCAATGGTCGTAATGCTATTGGTTGGGATAAAAAGTTTGAGTTAGATACATGGTATGTAGATAACCAATCATTATGGTTAGATATCAAGATATTACTTAAGACAGTAAGAAAAGTGGTCATCAAAGACGGTATTAGCGCTGATGGCGAAGCGACGATGAGTAAGTTTACAGGAAGTAAATAGTTAATAATAACAAGGAAGTCAAAATGCAGCAGTTAATCGGTATATATGGCGCTAGTGGTTTTGGTAAAGAATTATTGCCTTTAGTTCGTGAACAATATAGAGATGCGCAACTTTGTTTTGTCGACGATGGCTCGCAAGATAATAAATTAAATAATTATAAAATTTATACTTATACAGAGTATTTAGCATTACCCAATGCAGATAAGGCGGTAGTCTTAGCTATTGCAGATAGTAAAATACGTGAAGTATTAGTAGCTAAGTGTCGCAAAGACAGTGTATCGATTTTATCTTTAAAGGCTTCCAACTCAATTGTACTAGATAATGTTGAAATTGGAGAGGGCTCTGTACTGTGTCACTTTACCCAATTAACGTCTAACATAAAAATTGGTAAGCAATTTCAAGCCAATATTTATAGTTATATCGCTCACGATTGCGTGATTGGCGACTATGTCACCTTTGCCCCGCGCGTTAGCTGCAATGGCAATATTCATATCCATGACCATGCCTATATCGGCACAGGGGCAGTCATCAAACAAGGCACACCTGATAAGCCATTAATTATTGGTAAAGGTGCCATTGTAGGAATGGGAGCAGTTGTTACCAAAGACGTGCCAGCGGGAGCTGTCGTGGTTGGTAATCCTGCAAGACCCCTCAATAAATAAAAAGTATAAATAAAAAATCAGAATCAAATATTTTGTTATAAGTGATTAATCGTCAGTGATTAATCGTCAATTATAAATAAGCACCATCGAGGCAACTATGTTAAACACCCCATTTTCACCTTGGCCAGGCTTTACTCAAGAAGAAGCGGATGCCGTCAGTCAAGTATTATTATCCAACAAGGTAAATTACTGGACAGGGCAAGAGTGTCGTCAGTTTGAGACGGAGTTCGCTAAATGGGCTGATAGCAAGTATGCCATTGCGATGGGTAATGGTACGTTGGCATTAGACGTTGCCTTACAAGCGTTAGATATCGGCGCAGGCGATGAAGTCATCGTCACGCCGCGTACCTTTATTGCAAGTATCTCATCAGTCGTCAATGCGGGAGCAATCCCTGTTTTTGCTGATGTCGATGAGGCAACTGGTAATATCACGCCTGAGTCAATCGCCGCAGTACTGACGGCTAAAACCAAAGCTATCGTTTGTGTGCACTTGGCAGGTTGGCCTTGTGATATGGATGGCATCATGGCGTTGGCAGAACAGCATAATCTATATGTGATAGAGGACTGTGCTCAGGCGCATGGCGCAACCTACAAAGGCCGTAGCGTTGGTAGTATCGGTCATATCGGGGCGTGGAGCTTTTGCCAAGATAAGATTATGACCACAGGCGGTGAAGGCGGTATGGTCACGACTAATGATGAGCAATTATGGCGAAAAATGTGGGCATATAAAGACCATGGTAAAAGCTATGCGGCGGTCTATGAGACAGAGCATCCACCAGGTTACCGCTGGCTTCATGAAAGCTTTGGTACCAATTGGCGCATGACTGAAATGCAAGCGGTGCTTGGCCGAATCCAATTAACGAGAATGCCTGATTGGACCGCCAAACGTACAGCGAATGCTCAAGCTATCTTAGATGCCTGTGCTAAATGGGAAGGCAAAGGGTATCTTTCTGTACCAAGACTAGAAGAATCATCAGAGTTTGCAGATTCGACCCACGCCTATTATAAGCTCTACGTTTATGTGCAGTCAGATAACCTTCCTGAAGGCTGGTCACGAGATCGTATTATTGAAGAAATTAATAAATTAGGAGTTCCTTGTTTTTCAGGCTCCGCTTCGGAAGTTTATCTGGAAAAAGCATTTGATAATACAGGTTTACGTCCTGAAAGTAGACTGCCAGTCGCCAAGCAGCTTGGCGAAACCAGCTTGATGTTTCTCGTGCATCCAACGTTGACAGAAGACGAGATTAAGCAAACCGTACAGGCGATTGATAGCGTATTCACTAAGATTGATGACCAATAATTTATAATTTGTGGGGTTAGACTGAATTTAGTGACGTTATTTTAATTACGTTAATCCATATTACTGTTTGAGTGATAGCCTTTATAATAAACCCCTTTTAACCAAAGAGTATTTGATCATGTACAAGAAGCTAAGTATTTTATTGGGTTTTGGTGTCTTATCATCAGTGTCGATGCTAGCATCTGCACAAAACCTGTATATGAACGATCTCAAGCTGAAGGCAGATCTTGACTGGCTGAATACTCAAGGGGTCGCACAGATTAGCACCAGCACGTGGCCGCTAACTGCTAATGAAATCAAGCGCGCTTTAAATACGGCTAATGCTCAGACACGTGCGCAGCAGCAAATTCTGCAGTCGGTACAAACACGCCTGGCTCAAAACCGCAATTCTGTGGTAAAAGGGACGGCCGCCCTGCATATACAAACCGATAGAGATAAGCTACCACAAAAATTTGCTGATGATAAGCTGGCGGGTCAACAAGCAAGCGTTGGGGTGTCGCTTAGCGAAGCAGAGTGGGAGTTTAATCTACAAGCCAATCTAAAAAATGACAAACTTATCGATGACAGCTCAGACGTTAGCTTTGAAGGCTCGTATCTTGCTGGGACCGCAGCCAATCAGTGGTTGATTGCAGGTAAAATTCCAACGTGGTGGGGACCTGGTCATGATGGTAGCCTTATTCGAGGCGATGCAAGCTTGCCAGTGACAGGTTTTACCATGCAGCGTGATCAGCAGAGCGCGCCTGAGTATAAATACTTAAATTGGGTTGGACCTTGGCAGTATCAGCTATTTGCCGGTCAATTGGATGATTATACGGCAGTGCCAGATGCTAAGCTATTTGGCGCGCGTTTGACCGCCAGTCCTATGCCTTGGTTAGAGGTCGGTGCATCGCGTAGCTTTATGTGGGGCGGTGACGGTCGTCCACAGGACTTTAGCTCTTTTATTGATGCTATCAAAGGCACCAAGGATAATGGCGGTCGTGATGGCGGCGATCCGGCCAATCAGTTAGGCGGATTTGATGCCAAGGTGCAGCTAGCTTCCTTGATTAACGTACCGGCCAGCGTCTACGCGCAATATATCGGTGAAGATGAAGCAGGCGGATTGCCGGCGAAAAATATGTATCTAGCCGGCGTCGATTATGCTTCTAGTTTACAGGGCAAGCCTTATCAGCTTTATGCCGAATATACCGATACGCGTAGTAGTGGTGAGGTCAAAGGCATCTCTTATGATCATGGTACTTATACCGATGGCTACTATCAGCAAGGCTATCCATTAGGCTATGCGCTTGGCGGTGATGCTGAGAGTGTGGCGCTTGGCGGTCGTTTATGGCTGGATGAGCGAAACTTTATTCATACCAAGCTGCAACACGCCAAGGTTAATCAGGCGGATGAATCCATTAACCAAGCTTATCCGGCGACTGATAAGCTCACCGCTATTGACGTGGCTTGGGAGCATCAGCTACAGCCATTGACTAAAATAACGGGTAGAGTATGGGCAGTAGATTCAGATATTCAATCAACCGATGTCGGTGTCGGGTTAGGGATTGAGCTGGCGACTTATTGATACGGGTTATTTATAATTTAAATAGGATTTGTTGATTATTCGACAGGTCCTATTTTTTTGTCAAAGTATTAACTATTAGCCCCAATCGCCGCCAAATCCGGCATCGGTGGCAGTTCGTCTAGACTGCTTAGCCCAAACGCATCTAAGAACTGCGGCGTGGTATGCAAGAGTGCCGGGCGCCCAAGCGTGTCTTTATAGCCATTCTCCATGATCCAGCCTTTATCAAATAATTGTCTTAGAATATTACTCGATAGCGTCACTCCGCGCACGTACTCAATATCGCTACGCGTAACCGGCTGCTTATAGGCGATCACGCTTAACGTCTCTAGTAATGCTTGGCTAAGACGCTGCTGACGCTGTGGAAATACACGCTGAATGAGCGCGCTATAGTCATCCGCTATTTGCAAGCGGTAGCCGCTAGCGGTGCGCTGTAGCCTTAACGCAGTAGATAGTAGGCGCTGTTTTAAGTCCACTAAAGCAAGCTCTAAATCTTTAGTAGATAATGACAAGTGCTTGCATAGCGCCTTATCGGTCAGTGGCGCTTCTGCAGCATGTAGCAGTACTTCTATTTGTAAGCTATTTATTTGAATGTTGTCTGCGGCATTATTAGGATTATCATTTGCCATTAGGGATTGCTCTTTTTTATAGGAGTTATCGAGATGTAGGGTGTGGTTAGCGCAGCGTAACCCGTAACCCGCCATTTTATAGCACCAAGACATAAATATTAAAAAATAAATTAAAAATTCTTCTCTTCATAAGTATAATTTTATATTCATTTATTTTTAAAATATCGCTTTTATATTCCAAAAATCCTATCTAAAGGATTTTCCTTGCCAGCCTAACGAAGCAGTGCTTCGTTTTTACGGCTTTCAGGTGCGCGGAGCGCACCCTACCAATGAATCAAGTCTGCCATTCACACTAACCATTGTAATTGCAACTGATCCTTATCTTCATTGTTATCACCTTCAACCACTCCTACTAACTGACGTTTCATCAGCTCCAATACCGCCACAAAGCTCACCACCACGCCGATTTTACCTTGAGACTTGTCTAATAATTGATAAAAGGCTAGCGCATTAGCACCGCTTAATTGGCGACTGATACTAGCGATACGATCTTCTAGTGGCACCGCATCGACTTTGATATTATGCATCTGATAATCAGGCTGCAATTGCATCTTAAACAGACTATCTACCAGTAACGTTGGTGAGTAGCTCGGCAGCTGCGCTTGCATCACCTCAGTATTAGGCAGGCTTGCCATCGCTAAGAATACATCGCGCTCAAGACGAACCAGCGCATCTAAGCGCCGACTTGCCTCCTTAATCTGCGCGTAGGCTTCTAAGCGCTCTATTAGCTCAGCTTTGGGATCGCGCTCATCGGTAGGGGTTTGTGGTTTGGGTAGTAATAGCTCAGTCTTAATAGCTATCAAGGTCGAAGCCATCAATAGATAGTCGCCGGCCAGCTCAAAATGCGCTGTATCAAGCTCCTTGATATAAGCCAAATACTGCTCGGTAATCGGCAAGATGGCCATTTGCGTCAGATCAACGTTATTTTTTTTCACCAAATATAACAGAAAATCTAAGGGACCGGCGAACTGCTCAAGCCAAATCGCAAACGCCCCAGGCGGCACATACAAATCATCCGGCAAGTTGGCGATTGGCGTTTGATAAATACGTAAGGTGATGTCGTTTTTGATGCTAGCTTCAATATCAGTATTAATAGTAATAGACCCCGCGCTCAACCATCTAAAATTATAGCCTACAAATAGTTTGCATTAAGTTAAGGGTCAACCAATATAAGTGTAAAATTAGTCTTTATTAACAAAAATTTGTCTAATTACTTAAGCTTAGCAAGCGGGCGGATACCGATAGCGCGGCGGGTTTTATCCAGCTGCTTGCGGCTATGACGACGAGCCTTTTGCGCGCCCATTTGTAAGATTTCTTCAAGCTCTTTTGGATTGGCCATCAGCTCTTCATAACGAGCACGGAAAGGGGCAATCTCATTATTGATTTTCTCAAACAGCGCTTGCTTGGCATCGCCCCAACCAATACCGGTCGCGAATTGCTCGCGCATAGCGGCAATCTCAGCAGGAGTAGCAAAGGCTTTATAGATCTCAAAAATAGCAGAGTCATCAGCGTCTTTTGGCTCATCGGGTAGCTGTGAGTTAGTAACGATCTTCATAATGGCTTTATGCATTTGCTTTTCACTACTGACTTGTGGATTACCATCGCCAAACAGCGGAATAGTGTTGTTATAGCTTTTACTCATTTTGCGGCCATCAAGGCCAGTCAGCAGTGGGATATCGTCATTAACTACTGCATTAGGTAGCGTAAACAGCGGCTTATAGCGATGATTAAAGGTACCGGCAATATCACGCGCCATCTCGATATGCTGCACCTGATCACGGCCCACGGGCACATGCGTGGCGTTGAACATTAAGATATCAGCTGCCATCAGCACCGGGTAGCCAAATAGCCCCATAGTGATCCCTTGATCAACATCGACGTCGGATTTTTCGTTATTGATATCGACAGCGGCTTTATAAGCGTGGGCACGGTTCATCAGCCCCTTTGCGCAGGAACAATTGAGTATCCAAGCCAGCTCGGTGATCTCAGGCACATCGGACTGACGATAAAAAGTGACACGCTCAGGGTCTAGGCCACAAGCGATCCAAGTAGCAGCGATGGCTTTGGTTGACTCGTGAATGATAGCAGGATCATAGCAGCCGATAATCCCGTGATAGTCGGCTAAAAAAAAGAACGCTTCATCATCGCTGTTTTGAATAGATTCAATAGCGGGGCGAATAGCGCCGACATAATTGCCTAAGTGCGGAATACCGGTAGGCTTGATACCGGTCAAAATACGTTTGACTTGCGAGCTATTGGCTTCAGTGTTGTTATTATTGGTCATGAAAAGTCCATTATTTATAAGAGTAAATCGTTATTAGTGGTCAGTTAAGCATAGGGCGAGTCGCCGATATATTAGCGCCATAGTATAGCAAATGTATAAATGGCTTTTGGCAATAATGTGCTATTTATAAATATCGCTGCGTCCGTCAGGGCTATTTTTGAAGCGCCGATGAAACCACATCCACTGAGTTGGGTCAATACGAATAAGCCCTTCTAACAGCTCATTAACGCGCGTAGCATCTGCGACCTCGTCACTGCTAGGATAATTATCAAGCTTTGGGGTAATGGTCACATGATAATGCGGACGTTTGCCGCGCGGCAGATTGTCAGGGGTTTGCCGATAAGTATGTAGCGCCATAACCGCTGGCGGATGCTGCTTACTGCCCATCTTAGCAATACGTCTAGGCGCGATAATCGTCGCTGCTGGCACACCAAAAAAAGGCGCCATGACCCCTTGCTTAAGGCCATAGTCTTGATCGGGGGAGTACCAGATGACGTGACCTGCTTTTATAGAAGTGACTAAGCTGCGCATATCACGGCTGGAGATTTGCTTACCAAATAAGTGGGTACGTCCGTTATAAATAAACCAATCTAGCAGCTCATTGTTTTGCGGGCGATACATACAGTCGGTGGCAAAGAACTGAGTACAGAACAGGCCGCCCAAATCAAGCATAGTATAATGAGCGCCTAGTAAGATGACCGCGCGCCCTTCATTTTGTGCGTTGATTAGATGCTGTAACCCGGATATCGAAACCGTACGGGTAAAGATATTGGGACGAAACCAAGCGCATAGCGTCTCAAACACCCCAATACCTTGATTGACAAACACTTGCTTGGCCATCAGCTCGCGCTCAACCTCCGGCTTTTCTGGAAAAGCCAGTTTTAGGTTAATCAGCGTATCACGGCGGCGCGAGCCTGCTACTTGATAGATCAGGATACCTAGCTTACGACCCAACCAAAACTGATAACGCAGCGGCAAATAAATCATCGGTAGTATAAGAGCTAACACTAGCCAAATACCCCAATATTTGGGTAATAAAAACTGCCACTGAAAAGGCTTTTTGTCAGCTTGCGCGGTTTTCTTTTGCGTCGCGCGAATCGATGGCGTACCAGCAGGTATAGCAGGCGACTTTGTAGGCTTGCTAGAGAGAGTATTTTGCGCTTGCAGATTGGTTTTGTTTTTGGCTTGATTTTTTGCTTTGCTAGGGTCGTATTGTTCAGGCGCTTTCATAATAAGGATGCTGTAATAAAAGGTGTTATTATGATGGGGCAGAGCCGATTACTTTGCAAGTGAGTTTTTAGCCCTATTTTTAACCAAAAAAAACCTTATAAATGGCGAACCACTTATAAGGTTTTGCAAATCTAGGCTTGTATGAGTGACTACTATTAATACTATCTGACCAATATTATCTAATGAGAGATAGCGTAGTAGCCAGCCAACAAGCGATAGCTTTGATTAACGTTTTGAGAATTGTGGGCGCTTACGTGCTTTACGTAGGCCAACTTTCTTACGCTCAACTTGACGTGAGTCACGAGTCACAAAACCAGCAGCTTTTAGCGCAGGCTTGTTGGTTTCGTCAAGCTCAACTAGCGCACGAGTGATACCGTGGCGAATTGCGCCTGCTTGACCACTAATACCGCCGCCTTTTACTGTGATGTAAAGGTCGTACGAGTTAGGAGTTTCAAGTAGCTCTAATGGCTGACGAACGACCATGCGTGAAGTTTCACGGCTGAAGTATTCATCAAGTGGCTTACCGTTGACAACGATGCTACCAGTACCTTTGGCTAAAAAGACACGAGCAGTAGACGTCTTGCGGCGACCAGTTCCGTAATTGCGTTCCATAAAATTATCCTTAGATGTCTAGTTCTTTAGGTTGCTGGGCTTCATGTGGATGCTCAGTACCGGCATAGAGCTTTAGCTTCTTGATCATCGCATAGCCAAGAGGGCCCTTTGGAAGCATACCCTTAACTGCTTTGTGTAGAACATCTTCAGGCTTATGTGCAATCAGCTTGGTGAAGTTGGTTTCTTTAATACCACCTGGGTAACCACTGTGGCGATAGTACTTTTTATCTTGTGCTTTTTTGCCCGTTACCGCGATTTTTTCGGCATTGATGACGACAATGAAGTCACCAGTGTCAACGTGCGGAGTATAAGACGTTTTGTGCTTGCCACGTAAGCGAGTAGCGATTTGGGTGGCTAAGCGACCAAGGGTCTTGCCGTCAGCATCGACGACATACCAGTCATGGGTCACTTCAGCTGGTTTTGCACTAAGTGTTTTCAT
The DNA here is from genome assembly GCF_040371085.1 of Psychrobacter sp. AH5. Classification (NCBI taxonomy): domain Bacteria; kingdom Pseudomonadati; phylum Pseudomonadota; class Gammaproteobacteria; order Moraxellales; family Moraxellaceae; genus Psychrobacter; species Psychrobacter sp. AH5. Next base: position 1,848,427 of record NZ_JAMBMT010000001.1, on the reverse strand, counting down.
GATAAAACCTTAAAATTAGAATTCGTTGAGAGTTTAGCTGGGAACGGGGCTCTCAAAAAACAGACTGCACATTATAAGCAGTAGCGCCTACGCTTGCAAGCTGCATTGGGGTTTATTTTCGCCTTATATACATTAAACTGCAGCGTCGGCCAGTTTTTAGCGGTTCTAAACATTTGTAAATTTTGTTAACGGCTTTCATTAACTAGGCAATTATGACGATGATAGACGATAAAGTCCAGCAACAACTTGACCAACTTTACTTTGTTTTAGACAAATAAAGTCCGTTAGTGTTGCTAGCTCGCTGTGGTTACTTGCATCGTCTAAGCTTTTGGCTAATGCCGCTAATTGCGTGCTCAAGTCTTTATCCGCTTCTAAATAAATCAGCGTTTGTGTGCTGATTAACGCTTGATTGATAAGAGAGCGCAAAATAGGCTGCCACAGATCATCTGCATAGGGCGGATCGATAAAGACAATATCGAACGCTTGACCATAGTTGTGATTTTGCGTCAGTACTTTTTGTGCTTTACCGGCTATTATAACGAAGCTGTCTGTATCAAGGCGTAGCTGCTCAGCGTTTTGGACTAGAGTCTTTACTTGCGCCGGATTGGCTTCGATAAAAGTGCAGTGCGCCGCGCCGCGTGATAAAGCTTCAAAGCCTAATACGCCGCTACCGGCGCAGCTGTCTAATACCCGCGCGCCATGAATATCGGCAAGCAACCAATTAAATAGCGTCTCACGTAAGCGATCAGGAGTCGGACGCAGACCTTCGCCATCGATAAAGCGGACATTACGCCGTTTGAGCTGACCGCCGATAATACGTACTTGACCGGCAGTGTTTGCTTTAGCCTTTTTTGTGTGAGCGGCTTTAAGCTTAGTTTTTTTATTCGATGATACGGGCGAGGTTTTTTTCATAATTTATGGTTTATCAAATGGTGGTTTTGAATGGCTATAGCAAAAGTCTAGGTCGCAGGGCTAGCAGTATTTGCCGCTGATGAAGCTTCTGCTGCTTGCTGTTCTTTTAAGGCCAATGCGGCTTCCTCTTCTTTAGCTTGAGCATCACGAATAGCGTCAAGCCGTGCTTTTTCAAGCGCTTTATGATGCTTAATAATTTTGAGCTGATCCGGCGTTGGCGGCAAAATAGGATCCTCTTTACGCTGCAATATCCAGTAGTCAAATAATGCACGACCAATAGGCGCAGCTACGGCGCTACCACCGCCGCCATTTTCGACCAGTACTGCCAAGGCAATCTCTGGGTTTTCAACCGGCGCAAAACCATTGAACCAAGCGTGATCCCAGTGGCGCTTATCAAGAGCAGCTTTATTATAGCTCTTACCCTGAGCGATAGATTTGACCTGCGCGGTACCAGTTTTGCCAGCGATACGATAGCGATCGGTATAGATACCGCGGCCAGTACCCGCTTTGACCACGTTTTCCATCGCATCATGCATGCGCAGCCAGTCGGATGGCTTACCATTATAGTCAATCTTGCCATCCGGCTTGGTGATGACCTTGACGGCAGCGGCTCCTTCGCTACTTTTGAGGAGATGCGGGGTAATATGATTGCCCTGATTAGCGGTCATAGCGGTAGCATTAGCAATCTGTAGTGGCGTCGCTAAAAAGTAGCCTTGACCGATACTGACCGAGATAGTCTCGCCCGGTAGCCAGCCTTTATCATAAGTCTCTTTTTTCCATTGGGGCGAGGGCATAATACCCGCTTTTTCATTCGGCAGATCTATACCGGTCGGCTCACCAAAACCAAACTTCACCATCCAGTCATGCAAGCGCTGGATACCCATCTCATAAGCCAATTTGTAATAATAAGTATCAACCGACATCACCACCGATTTTTTGAGATCAACAGTACCATGACCGCCTTTTTTCCAGTCACGAAAACGATGCGAGTCGCCAGGTAAGCTAAAATAGCCAGGATCATAAATAGTAGTATTCCAGTCGCGTAGACCATAGTGAATACCGCCTAAACCCTCAAAAGGCTTAATAGTCGAGCCGGGCGGGTACATTCCCTGTAGCGCCCGATTATAAAGCGGCTGATCAAGATCATCCCGTAGCGCGCCATAGTCTTTAAAAGAGATACCAGAGATAAAAGGATTGGGGTCATAGCTTGGATTACTAACAAAAGCGAGTACATCGCCCGTCATCGGATCTATCGCCACAATAGCGCCGCGGCGACCATCTAGCTGCTGCTGCGCGACGGTTTGTAGACCATAATCTAGACTCAAAGTAATGTCGTTACCAGCGACAGGGGGCTTGGTTTCTAACTGGCGAATGATATTGCCATGAGCATCGGTCTCCACCGACTGATAACCGGGCTGACCTAATAAGATGTCCTCGTAATGATCCTCAATACCAATTTTACCAATCAAATCCGTACCAGCATAACGATCCTTATCGATACGCTTGGTTTCTTTATCATTAATGCGGCCCACATAACCAATCACATGCGCAAATAACTCATCATAAGGATAAGAGCGCGTAAGCTTACTCTCAATGGTCACCCCTGGGAAAAAAGGCTTACGCTCGCTAAACTGCGCCAGTTGAGTTTCGGTCAAATCAATCTTGACGGTCACCGGATCATTTTTACTTTTGGCTAAGCGCGCCAAAATATCTTTGATATCGTCATCTGATAAATCAAAAATAGGCGCGAGTAAGTTCAGTACCCGCTCCGGATCTTCTATCGCATCAGCGCTGATCATCGCCGTAAATACCGGCTGATTGTCCGCCAATAAAATACCGTTACGATCATAGATATAGCCGCGACTCGGCGGCGCAGATATCAGTTTGATACGGTTATTGTCAGCCTGCGTACGGTATCTATCATGCGCATAAACCTGTAAAAACCCGTAACGCGCTATCAGACCTCCTAACCCCAAAAAGATCAGTACCCCAAGGATAATGACGCGGCGCATAAAAACGCGGTTGATCTGTTCGGTGCCAGGAGTGATTTGTTTATTCATGTAGAGTCAGTACCAATAACTAAAAAAGCAAAAAAGAGGACACAGCAGCGTCAACTATGAAAGTGGCGGCAAATATACAGCATAATGGCGATAATTTCAGCAACTTCAATCACATAGCTGTCATTAATTTATTCCACTACCCCGATAAAAAATCATTAGCTGACCACAAATTATAACAGATGCACCTAGCTTAGGTGTAGAGAGTGCGGCGGTATAGTTTCGCCCGTAAGCTTTATCAAAAGTGTCGCTTACGGTCATAACTTGCCTTGCCTATTTGGGTGCTAAAAAGTGGCAAGTATGTTAAAATCAGGCGGCTTTATGGATAGGGTTTATCATCTAGCGCTGTAAAACCACGTCCTTCTAGGGCATGGATATCAGGCGTCAACCCTTGTCACCCAATATTGCGAATACCTTGATAACCAATCGCCTTAAGATCATAATTACCCTATGAAAACGCTCAAACTACGCATTAAAGACAAACACAGCGTTCAGCTAAATATCTTAGCTGGGGCGGTTAATTTTGTTTGGAATTACGTTAATGAGCTTAGTTTCAAACATCTCAAGCGCACAGGCAAATTCTTTTCAGCTTACGACTTGGCCGCTTACACCAAAGGTGCGGGTGACTACCTAAATCTGCACAGTCAAACTTTGCAAGCTATTAGTGAGGTTCACGCTAAATCTCGCAAACAGTTTAAAAAAGCCAAACTGAACTGGCGAACCAATCATCCAAAAGCCAAGCGTAGAAGTTTAGGCTGGATTCCCTTTAAAAAAACGGCCATTAAGCATATCAGCACCAGACAGAGTGGTAAAAAATCTCTAAAGACCACTCTGCAATTTAGTCTGGCTAACAGCCAAAAGCTAATCATTGATTTGTGGGACAGCTATAACCTCTCCCTGTACAGCATTAATACTTGTGAGTTGGTACAAGACAATCGTGGCCACTGGTATGCCTGTGTGACGGTTAAAGAGTTTCCAAAGATTAAGTGCGGTGACGGCCAAGTCGGTATTGATTTAGGCTGTAAGGATGCTGCAGTCAGTAGTGATGGCGACAAGCTACAAACCAAAGTTACTCATCAATACGCTGAAAAACTGGCCATTGCTCAAAGAGCTAAGAATAAAAAGCGGGTTCGTGCCATTCATGCCAGGATTAAAAATACCCGCCAAGATTTAATCCATAAATTTACATCAAGGCTTGTTAAAGCCAACAGCCTAATCGTTGTTGGAAAGATAAACTCAAAATCGTTCACTTCATCCAAACTGGCCAAATCCATCTATGACGCGAGTTGGTTTGAGATTAAGCGACAACTGGATTACAAATGCAAGTATGCAGGTTGTCACTATATCGAAGTGAATGAAGCGTACACCACCCAAACCTGCTCGTGTTGCGGCTGCCGTCAAGACAGTCCGAAAGGTAGAGAAGGTCTTGGTATAAGAGAATGGTTTTGTCGTTCTTGTCAAACGGCCCATAACAGAGATGTTAATGGAGCAAAAAACATTCTCGCGGTCGGGCTTGGCCGTCTTTAGTAGGAATCCCCGTCCTTTTAGGGCAGGGAGGAAGTCAATAGCAGCAAGCCTCTCATTTTCATAGCAGCCACAGTACTCATCTTATGATAAGCCGATAGATTGACGATAACCTTTATTTGAGGGACATGCAGAGTCATGGACGTAACATCAATATGGCAGGCGCTCGCTGAGCATCCAGAATTTATTGCTATGCTGACTATTCCGCCAGTGACCGCTTTTGTCACTTGGGTACACGTCTGGATGGCACTAAAAATGCTGTTTTATCCCATCAAGTTTTGGGGTATTCGCATTCCCAACTTTCCCTTCTTTGGTTTACCGGGGATTGGCTGGCAGGGTATTGTACCGCGTAAAGCGGGCAAGATATCGGGCGTTATTGTGGATCAGACGCTCTCAAAGCTTGGCTCGCTTGATGAGTTTTTTAAGGCGATGGAGCCTGAGCAGATGGCGGTTTTTATCACTGAAAGGGTGGATGAAAATCTAGAGGCGCTGATTGATGAGATTATGCTTGAGCGCTCAGAGACGCTGTGGGGTAATATTCCTTATGCGATTAAGCGCCGTATCTATAATCAGGCGCATATAGCGCTGCCAGAGATTATGCAGTCGCTAGTATTGGATTTGACCAACAATATCGAAGAGTTGGTTGATATGCGGCAGATGATCGTCAATACCATGGAGAATGATCGGCGCTTGATGGTCAATATGTTTTTGAAAGTCGGTCAAAAAGAGATCGATTTTATTTGGCATATCAGTGCCTTGATCGGTTTGGTGTTTGGCCTGATTCAGATGTTTATCTTTTTGGTAGTACCGCAGCATTGGACGGTACCTTTTTTTGCCGCCATTTGGGGCTTTTTGACCAATTGGATTGCTATTTGGATGGTGTTTAATCCGGTAGAGCCGCGCTTTATCCCTTATATAAAGTTTTTTAGACGTAGCAGCCGCTTTCCTTTCTTGATACCGCAGCTACCGCATATCGCACAGTTTCGCTTTCAAGGCGGTTTTATGAAACGCCAAGAGGAGGTTTCTGAGGTGTTTGCCGAGATTGTAGTCAATGATTTGGTGACACTTGAGAACATCATGAATGAGATGATGTATGGCGCGCGCGCTGAGGATACACGCTTATTGATGAAATCGCACTTATATCAGATATTAGATACGCCAGTGGTCAGAACTTCCTTACGAGTGAGTTTGGGTCGCCGCGAGTTTGGTAAGCTCAAAAACACCATTATCGATAAGTCTATTACCGCAACGATGGTGCCGATACGCGATCCTGAGCTTAATGAGAGCCGCGCTAGCAAGATATTTGGGCTATTTCGCGATCGTATTCGCGCCTTGACCCCGCACGAGTTTCAGAATTTATTACGTCCTGCGTTTCGAGAAGATGAGATGACGCTAATTATCCTTGGCGGCCTGACAGGGTTTTTGGCCGGTTGGCTGCATTTGGTATTAGTGTTCTTTCCCGCAGTAGGTTAGTAGGTTAGTTAATTTTAAAGCTACAATAACCGTAACTTAGAGCAAAAAATAAAACGAATAGTAATCGCTGCAGCTGTATAGACAGGTTTTATGCTCGCTGCACCAACGTAAACGATGATGGTATTAGGCAGAGCTTCAATGACAATGAGCCAAATTTAGCTAAATTGCTCACTGAAAGCTCGCCCTAAAATACACAAGGTTTGACCGTATGTTGATCACAGAATTGGGTTATTTTGCCTTGCTTGCCGCTTTTGTATTGGCAATATTGCAGGTGGTATTACCAACTATTGGTGTTATGCGTCATCAAGTCGCTTGGCAGCGCTTGGCTCCAAGTCTAGCTTGGGCACAGTTTGCTGCGATGATAGTGTCGTTTGGCGCGCTGATGGCAGGCTTTTATTATAATGATTTTAGCTTAACCTACGTCGCTCAGCACTCCAATACTTTGCTGCCTTGGTATTACAAATTATCAGCGACCTGGGGCGGGCATGAAGGATCTTTGCTATTGTGGATGACGATTATGGCCACTTGGTGCGCTTTAGTCTCCTACTTTAGCCGCGGTCTACCGCTGTCTATGCGCGCGCGGGTATTGGTAATATTGGCAGGTGTGCAGTTGATGATGCTGGCGATGCTAATCTTTACCTCATCGCCGTTTGAGCGTACTTTACCTAATTTGCCCGTTGATGGCGCTGATCTTAACCCGGTGCTACAGGACTTTGGCTTGATTATCCATCCGCCTATGCTCTATATGGGTTATGTCGGTATGGTGGTGCCTTTTGCTTTTTGTATGGCAGCATTATGGGAGGGGCGCTTGGATGCGGTCTGGACTCGCTGGTCGCGTCCTTGGGCACTGGCGGCTTGGGGCTTTTTGACTATCGGTATCGCGCTTGGCTCTTGGTGGGCTTATTACGAGCTTGGCTGGGGCGGTTGGTGGTTTTGGGATCCGGTAGAAAACGCTTCGCTAATGCCTTGGCTAGTAGGTCTGGCGCTACTGCATTCGCTGGCGGTGACAGAAAAGCGCGGAGTATTCAAGGCATGGACTATTATGCTCGCTATCTTTGCTTTTGCCTTAAGCTTATTAGGCACTTTCTTAGTGCGCTCTGGGGTCATTACCTCAGTGCATTCGTTCGCCGCGGACCCTACGCGCGGCCTAGTTATTTTGGTTATTTTGGGTATTATCATCGGTGGCGGACTATTGATGTTTGCGGTGCGTGGTTGGCGCTTGACGGTCGAGAGCCAATATCAGCTGATATCGCGTGAGTCCTTTTTGGTTATCAATAACGTCATTATTCTAATCTCAACCTTAGTGGTACTTTTAGGTACGCTATATCCGATTATTGCTGACGCTTTTGGTTTAGGTCAAGTATCGGTAGGCCCTCCTTATTTCAATGCATTGTTTGTGCCTCTAACATGGCTGTTATTGCTAGCTATGGGCATGGGCTCCAATATCCGCTGGAAAAAAGACAGCCGGCCATTATTGGGCGTAGGGATGGTCATTGCCATGAGCAGCTTAGTATTAGCGGCAATCATTAGCTACTTTGTGAGCCCTTCTAGTATGCTCAATATCGGCGTGACTTTGGCGGTGAGCTTTTGGGTGCTACTGTGGATGGTTGTTGATTTTAGAGATAAAACCAAAAACGCGCCTAATTCATTCAAAGGATTAAGCCAATTGCGCCTCAGTTATTGGGGCCAGCAAGTGGCTCATATCGGGGTATTAATCGCGGTTATTGGGGTCGCATTCACTTCAAGCTTAAGCATTGAGCGTGATGTGGCGATGAGTAAAGGCGATACCGTCAATGTGCAAGGTTACGACTTTACTGTAACTGATTTTCGCGAGATAAAAGCCAGTAACTTTGACGCGACTCAAGCGCAGGTTATCGTCACTAAAAATGGCCGCGAAGTGGCGAGCCTTACGCCAGAGAAACGCACTTATGTCATCAGCACTATGCCAACCACTGAGGCTGCTATTGACGCAAGCTTGATGCGCGATCTTTATGTCGCGCTTGGTGAGCCTATTGCCGAAGGCAGTAATGAGTGGGCAGTGCGTATCTATGTCAAGCCTTTGATTCGCTGGATTTGGCTTGGCGCTATTATTATGGCTTTAGGCGGCCTTATCAGTATGCTAGATAGACGTTACCGTATCAAAAAGGTCAAATCGTCGCCTTTTGTGTCCGATGTTATGGATACAGATAATAGCGTTGATATGGCAGAGCCGTCGGTGACACTATCAGCAACATCAGGGGAGAGATAAGATGAATAAAAAACAGATGAAAATATGGTTTTTAATTCCGCTTATTGTCTTTTTTGGGCTAGTGGTGATGCTTTATATGCGTCTGGGTGACTCAACTACTATTGTCACTAATACCGCGCTTGAGCGCCCTGTGCCTAGTTTTGAGCTGCCACTATTGTCAGATACTAGCCGGATAATGACCAATGATAATTTTCCCGATCAGCCTTTTTTGATGAACATCTGGGGCTCTTGGTGTCCGACTTGTATCGTTGAGCATCCTTTTTTGATGGAGCTTGAGCAGCGCGGCGTCACTCTCGTCGGTGTCAATTATAAAGATGAGATCGGTAACGCGCTAAGCTACTTAAACCGCGGCGGCGATCCCTTCTTAATGTCCATTCAAGACTTGTCTGGTCAATTTGCTTTAGATCTAGGTCTAACTGGCGCGCCTGAGACCTTTATAGTAGATGGTGATGGCGTCATTCGTCAGCATATCATTGGCGAGATTAATGAAGCCAATTGGCAGGCGCGTATCAGCCCTTGTTTGCAGGTACTTAATGAGGCCAATGATGCTAATACCGTACCAGATGCCAATCAAGTTGCGGAGGTGTGTCAATGATTATGCAATCTACTTCTGTTAAAAGCGTTTTATCAAAAATAGCTGCCGTAATGCTAGCTTGTTTTTTTAGTCTATCGAGCTACGCTGCTATTGATGTCTATGATTTTGACTCGCCGCAACAAGAGGCTCAGTATCGCGGTCTGATTGAGGAGCTGCGTTGCCCAAAATGCCAAAACCAAAACTTGGCAGGCTCAGATGCACCTATTGCGCAAGACTTAAAACAAAAGACTTATGACTTAGTCAAAGACGGTCGTAGTGATGGCGAGATTCGGGTCTATATGCAAGAGCGCTATGGCGATTTTATCAGCTATAAGCCGCCTGTACGTCCTTCAACTTGGATTTTATGGTTCTTCCCGCCGTTACTATTGATTGCTCTGATCGGCGGCTGGTTTTGGCAAAGCAAACGGCGTCAGGCTATCGCTCGCGGCGGTAGCGGGATAAAAAGCGATAGCACCGTAGCCGCTTTGACAGCTACCGAACAAGCGGAATTAGATCGTTTATTATCGCGTGCTAGTACCAATGTTAGTACCAATACTAGTACCAATAATAATACCAATGCTAGTACTGATGCCAGGACCGATAGCGCTGATAGTACTGATAGCACCGATCATGATATCTCCAGCCCAGAGGACAAAAAATGACCCTATTTTCTACTACCGGCTTATTTATTGCCCTAAGCTTATTGGTAGCGCTAGCCTTGGCCATTATCGCTATTATGCCTTGGTTACGCGCTGCGCGTAGTGAGTCAAACTCCGCCGATAACCAGCTATTAGATATCAACGTGGCGGTGTTTCGTGAACGTTTGGCGGAGCTAAAAGCAGATAATGACAGTGCTGTTATTGATGACAGCCACTATCAAAACCAAAAGCTGGAGCTTGAACGTCAGCTGTTAGATGCGCAGCGCGAAGTGACCCCAATGGTTGCCCCTAGTATCAAGAGTCGGCTGATCGTGATGGTTTGGGTGCCTATATTAGCGGCTATGGCGTATCTACTGATCGGTAATCGTACGCCAGTGTTTGAGCTGTGGGTAGCTGAGGATAAAGTTGGTCAAGTGGCTGATGACTTATTGACCGGTAAGCTTGATCAGCCACCTGCATGGGCGGTTGAAGATGGTCGTCAGCTGATTAGCGCGATGCAAACTAACGTCTATCGTCATGCCGATGACCCCAATCGTTGGATGCGCTTATCAGAGCTGTTTTTATCGTTAGAGGCCACGCCCTCAGCGCTAGAGGCGCTATCTCGTGCTTATCGTTTGTCGCCTGATAATGAAGAGATTGCGACCACTTACGCACAGATTAGTTTCTTTGCCAATGAAGGTCAGCTTGATGCCAATAGCCGTAGAGTATTGCAAGATGTGCTTGCCAAAAACCCACAGCATGAAGGCGCGCAGATGCTAATGGCGATGGGCGAGGCGCGTAGCAGTAACTTTGATCAAGCTCAAGCTTGGATTAGCCGCCTGCGTAGTAATATCGCAGCCAAGCCTGGCGATCATAGCCAAGCGCTGGCAAGTCTCGATGAGCTAAGTGCCAATGTAAATGCCCAAAAAGCACAAGCGTCATTGGGTATCGATGTCACTGTGACTATCAATTCAAGCTTATTGCCGCTGGTCAAAGCTGATGATGTCCTTTTTGTCGCGATACGTGACGTTAAAGGTGGGCCACCGTTCGCCGCTAAGCGTTTGCCTATCTCTATTATCAAGCAAGGAGAAGCTAGCATTAGCTTGAGTGATTTGGATGCTATGATGCCTGAGCGTACTTTGGCTTCAGCCCGCGCTGCCAAGACGCAGCTAGCCGTCGTTGCGCGTATTAGTCATAGCGGTAACGCAGTCGCCGAATCAGGAGACTTATCGGGTAACCCGGTAGTCATCAGTAGTGATCAAAATCAGGTTAACGTTGAGATTAATCAGCAAGTACCTTAAGTTAGATTTGTCGTGTTAAGTCTTAACTAATAGCTCAAGCCTTAGATAATAGGCGTGTCGAAGTGTACTCTTTGACACGTCATTGTTTTGTATGAACAGTTAAGTCATCGCAACTTTTGCAATATAAGGCAAAATAACTTGAGCTTTATAAATTCACAAGGTAAGGTATGGCTTGCAATTCACCAATCCCTATGTTTTGTAATTTTTCTACAACCTTAAAAATCCATCTATTTAGGAGAAACGTCTTATGATGCGTATTATTTTGCTAGGTCCACCTGGCGCTGGTAAAGGTACCCAAGCCCAGTTTATCTCTAAAGAGTACGATATCCCGCAAATCTCCACCGGTGATATGTTACGTGCCGCCATCAAAGAAGGCACCGAGCTTGGCAAACAAGCACAAGGCGTGATGAATGCAGGCGGCCTTGTTTCAGATGATCTAATCATTAACCTAGTCAAAGAGCGTATCGCCAAGCCTGATTGTGCTAATGGCTGTATCCTAGACGGTTTTCCGCGTACTATTCCACAAGCTCAAGCCCTTGCTGAGGCAGACGTTGCTATCAATCATGTGATTGAGATCAGCGTACCGGATGACGAAATTGTCAAACGCTTATCGGGTCGTCGCCAACACGCAGACTCGGGTCGTACTTATCACATCGATCATAATCCGCCAAAGGTTGAAGGCATCGATGACGTTACAGGCGAGCCACTTATTCAGCGCCCTGATGATAAAGAAGAAACCATTCGTGAGCGCCTAGCCACTTATCATCAGCAAACCTCAGCGTTGGTTGGTTTTTATCAAGATAAAGCCAAACAAGACGCCGATGCTCCCGCCTATGATAAGTTTGATGGTACCCAAGCCATTGATAAAGTCAAAGAGCAGATTTTAGCAGCTTTAAAAGGCGAGTAATTTTTAGATAGTTTTTAGGCAGCTCTCAGCTACTTTTATTGAGCTAAAGCGCTGCCATATTAAACCTTAACTTAATGAGTTAAGGTTTTTTTTATACTAAAAAAGCCGTCTAACTATAAAGAAAGACGGCCTTTATAACTCACTTATTTCTAACTCATTTTTATCTTAATAAGCAGTTTTTACTTTAAGACTTACGCTTTACCCTCAGCATCAACTTGGTTTTGCTGCTGGCTTTGTGCGTAAGCTTGATCAAAGTTGACTGGCGCTAATAGCAACTGCGGGAAGCTACCACGAGTAACGATGTCGCTGATCACTTCACGCGCATAAGGGAACAAGACGTTAGGACAATAAGCGCCTAAGATTTGACCAATTTGATCTTCTGGAATATCTTTTAATAAGAAAATACCAGCTTGGTGCACCTCAGCGATAAAGGCAGGGGCTTCTGCGTTTTTGGCATTGACGCTAACGGTCAAAGTGACTTGATAATGATCATCATCGAGCTTTTCAGCATTGCTTGATAAATTGATATCAAGCTCTGGGTTCCACTCTTTGGTAAAAACCTCAGCGCCTGGGACTTCAAGTGACATATCTTTGACATAAATACGTTCTAACGCCAATTGTGGTTGTGCTTGTTCTTCAGCCATGGTATTTCCTCAAAATTAAGTTAAATAGTAAAGCAAGGGTGTAAATATAACAGTTTAGCCAGCTAAAAGCTTGTCAAGCTTGCCTTGCTGATTGTACTGATTGAGCTCATCAAAACCACCAATGAAAGTATCACCGATAAAAATCTGCGGCACAGTGCGATAGTTATTGGTTTTTTGCATCAAAGCACGGCGCTCATCACTGCTGATGTCGTGCATACCAATCTCTTCATAATCAACGCCTTTGGATTGTAGTAGTTTTTTGGCGTTAGTGCAGTAAGGGCAAATCGGTGTGGTATAAACTTTGACAGGGACGCTCATAATAGCTCCTTAATTATAATAAATGAGTGATAATAAATGATAGTGCTAAATGTCATGGTAGCTAAGCATTATAAATAGTCATGCTGCTAGCTGCCAATGAGTTAATAACAACGCTAGCTTTAATTATCTTCATTTATAAAGTGGGGCTAAGGGCTATAAATTCAAGCTTATCGCTGCAAATGTAATAAAAGTTCACAATATTAGCGTATCTCTTTTATTTCGAACTGACTATAGCCATAAAACCAACCACAAAAAAAGACATCATAGCGGTATGATGTCTTAAGATTTTAGTTAGTGGTTTTTATTAAGTTGTTAGTTCATGATCATTAAGCTAACAGCTTATTAAGCTAACAGTTAATAGGCTATTTACTTAATTTAGGCTTAGCTTTTTTGGCTTGAGTATCTTTTAATCCTACTAATGGCATGCCAGCACCTTGCCAACCGCCGACACCACCTTCTAGGCGATACACATCATCTTTACCGATCATCTGGATAGCGGCCCCCGCTTGTACTCCCATATCACAAATAATAATCACGGGATGCTCGATAGCGCGAATCTCGTCCAAGCGATCTTTAAGCTCAGTAAATGGGATGTTACGGCTGCCCTGAATGTAGCCCGTCTCAAATTTCTTTTTGGCACGAATATCGATCAATTGCGCGTTTTGGGAATTGACCATCATCCCAAGGGTATTAGGTGATATTTTTCTGCCACTACGTTTATTTTCAATAGCAAAAAACAGTACTGCCAGCACTGCTAAGATACCAAATAAGAACGGGTGATTACCCACAAACTCAAACGCACGATCCAAAACAGACCTCCAAAAATTAGGGTTCTAGCAAACTGCGAATACAGTCTAACCTTATCGAACCAGGCGCTATTATACCGACAAGGCTGTGTTTAGTAAACGGTCGATAAAAGCGAATGTATGGAGTAGATCTCAATAAGGCCCGATATTTTAAATATCAATAAGGTCTAGTATCGGCCTCTTCTCTTAAAGTCACCAAATTCTCCACGCGGCGCTGTAATACCTCACCATCGGCTACCGCTTGCCATAACGCGCAGCCTTTGGAGTTATGAGTATGGCGGCAATCACGGAACTGACAGTAGCCAGCAAGCGGTGCAAGCTCTATAAAGCCTGAGATAATATCCTCAGGGGTCAGATGCCAAATACCGTACTCCCTAATACCAGGAGTATCAACGATACCGCCTGCGCTTAGATCGTCGGGGTTAAAGGGTAATAGTCGACTGGTCGTCGTGGTGTGTTGACCGAGCTGCGAGTTCTCAGAGATGATATTGACGCTTTGCGCTGACTCTGGCAGTAGCGCATTAATCAGGCTACTCTTACCGACGCCGGACTGACCGGCAAAAATAACTAGTTTATTATCGATGTAGTCTTTTAGCTCGCCAAGGCCTATTTGCTCGTCGCTATCGGCGATATTCTCCGGACAATCGACCGAGGTTAGTACGCTCTCATAGCCTAAAGCCGCGTATTGCTTGAGTAGCTCTTTGGTATCAGCGTCGTCCTCCTTGGCTAACAAGTCCGCCTTATTGAGCACTAATAAAGGTTTGACGCCAGCATGATGACAAACCACCAAATAGCGATCAATCAAGGAGGGCGCAGCAGCCGGTAGCGGCGCAAAGACAATCGCTAAAATATCGACATTAGCCGCCACTGGTTTGAGCTTATGATAGCGATCGGGACGCGAAACTAATGAGGTGCGAGGTTTTACCGATTCGATACGGCCAAAGCCAGTATTAGGATCGGCGATCCAGCGCACTTGATCGCCCGCCGCCAGCATCGGCAAATTAGTACGTACATGACAGCGCCAAATATCACCAAGCGCTAATTCCTGCCAAAAAGGCTCAGGATCGTCAGGAGCAATCTCAGGCTGCACAGGAATATCGGCGGGCAGGCTAGTTACTTGTACTTCTAGCTGCTTGCCATAATGCGCCATGACCACGCCATCCATCAAACTATCATCACTATTATCCTGATTAGACAGCTGCTGCTTGTCTATACGGCGAATCTGTTGTTTGGTGAGCTTGCGTTGTCGAATCAATGCCATGGAATATGCCTATGCTGTTTTAGCAACTTTGGAAAATATTGCTAAGTGTAGCGCGAAAATTTGCTAACATACAGCCTTAAGCGCTGCTGCTAGACAGTGATTTTGTAACTTATTATCGCTACAAACTCACCTCTAAGCTTACCTTTAAGCTTAGCAAAAAGCAGACGCTCTCAATAAATAATTATCTAACCCTATTAGGAAAAGTTATGAGTATTGACGACCACCCCAATAAAATCAAGATTAAAAATCAAGGCAAAAAAGGGTTGGTATGGATAGATCTTGAGATGACCGGACTCGATACGCTCAATGACGAGATTATCGAGATTGCCACCGTAGTCACTGATGAGGATTTGAATGTCTTGGCTGAAGGGCCAGTGTTTGCCATTAAAATCTCCGATCAAAGACTCAATCAGATGGATGACTGGAATACCAAACAGCATGGTCAATCAGGACTGGTCGATCGGGTGCGCCGTAGTAAAGTGACTTTGGCAGAGGCGGAGGCGGAAACCATTAAGTTTTTGAATAAGTGGGTCGATAGCGGCAAGTCGCCGATGTGCGGTAACTCCATCTGTCAGGACAGACGCTTTTTGGCACGGCAAATGCCAGAGCTGGAGCGTTTTTTTCATTATCGTAACTTAGATGTCTCCTCAATCAAAGAGCTGTGCTTTCGCTGGCGTCCCGATATTCTCAAGAACTTTGAAAAGGGCGGTAGTCATTTAGCTTTAGACGATATTCGCGATTCTATCCGCGAATTAAAGCATTATCGTCAGCATTTCTTTAAATTGATGGATTAAGATTAATACAAATTTTAAAAGGATAGTAGGGTGGGTTAGCGAAGGCGTGATACGCCTTTTGTTTGAATTGAAACATGAGTTATCGGTAGGGTGCGCCTCGCGCACCAACGCATGAACATGAAATATTAGATCGAAGGCGCTTATCTATAGAAATGCTCACATTTTCAAATCATTCACTTAATTCAAGAATTTAATTTTTAAATGGTGCGCGGGGCGCACCCTACATCACAAGCAAACTTTAGCTCTAAAAGTTTAGCTCAATGCTGGGCTAAAGCCACAGCCTACGACACATCTACTTTGCAAGGTATTGTAAGATATACTCCACAATCACCTGACCAAATACCGAAACTCAAACAAATCAAACTCGGCACTGCTGTGGTCTAAAGGGTCATTATTCAAATTACCGTCTAATGGCTCTGCTGTAATAACCCCAATCACCGCGCTAACCTTTGGCTTACGCGTGTCTTTATCAATAATGCGCCAATCACCTAACACGTAACGCGTTTTGCCCTCATTACTACAATGAGTATCCGGACGATGGGTGTGGCCATGCAGCAACGCGTCAAAATGATAGATGGCTTTATTCACTGAATGCTCATTAACATCCATAATATAAGCGGCTTTTTTGCTATTATTTTGCTGACTTTTTGCGCGGATATTGTCAGCGATAGCTTGACGCTTCTCTAACGATTTATTCAATAAATACCACTTCATTAGACGATGGCGCATCACTTTGCGAAAGATTTGATACTTTTTATCGTCACTACATAAAGCGTCACCGTGCTCTAAGCGAAAATCCTGCTGACCGACTGTGATAGGGTAAGGCTCAGCAATCAGCTCGCCACCAAACAAATTCAAAAAACTTCGATCTAATAAAAAATCACGATTACCATGCATGACCAAAATCTCACAGCCTTGTACTCGCAGCTGTTTTAATTTAGTGATCATCGGTGTCAGCAAATGCGCTGCGCGTGCCTCGTCATCAAGTGATAAATAAAAATCATCGCCAAGCCAAACCTCAAACCAGTCGCCCAAGATAAATAAGCGCTTAAGGCTCGGCAGCGCCAGACAATCATCCAATAGCGCCAAAAAAGCCTGCACAAGGGCAGGCTCATCGAGCGATAAATGCAAATCGCTAATTAGTATTTGCCGCACTTCGTGAGGGCGCGTGGTCATTAGATACTCAAAACTTTGCATCTATCGTAACCTTATTTAGCATTATTTAAATCTTGATAAGCTACCTGTGAGCGACATGCTTAGGTGTAGCTACAAATAGCTTATCATAGTCTTTAGTGTTTATTGAGCCACTGCTGACTGAGCAGCTATTTACATAGATTACTCAGAAACAATTTTGGCTGAATTAATAACCACAGGAGTCTTTGGCACATCAGCGTGCATACCAAAGCGGCCAGTTGGTACGCTGCGCATCTCTTCGATGACGTCCATACCGCTGGTGACTTTACCAAAAACAGTATAACCCCAACCTTGCATGTTTTTGCCCGTGTGGTTTAAGAAGTCGTTGTCTTTGACGTTAATAAAGAATTGGCTAGTCGCTGAATGCGGGTCTTGGGTACGCGCCATAGCGATAGTGCCTTTCTCATTTTTTAGGCCGTTATCTGCTTCGTTTTCGATCGGCGTATTAGTACCTTTCTCATTCATCTCGGCATCCATACCGCCGCCTTGAATCATAAAACCATCAATAATACGATGGAAGATCGTGCCTTCATAATGACCCGATTTGACATAGTTTAAGAAGTTCTCTACCGTTTTTGGTGCTTTTTCTTCGTTAAGCTCGATGGTGATGTTACCCATTGAAGTGTCTAGCTCTACTACTGGCATGTTGCTCATGGTGGTCTCCTGAGTGTTTACGTTGGATGTTAGATTGGGCTGAGAGTAGGAAGCGATGCTACTATTACTAGCACAGCCTAGTATAAATAAAGGGGCAACTAAGCTGGCAAACCCGAATGTTTTGATAGCAGGCATAGATCTTCCTTTTCGCTCATAACCGTCAATTTAAATTTAGTGGCTAGTCTAACGGCTTTTTTGGCGGATGTCATGTATCTGGCTGTTAATAGCTTTGTAAAAGCTGATAGAATAACGCAACTTTCTTTTTCTATAGTATATTGAATACAACAGCAATACAGCGAAGCGGGTATAAATATTTATACCCGTTTGGCGTCACATTACTATATAGCTATTTTAGTACCTATTTTATTTAGTATTTAGCCATATCTTAACTAAGATGCAATTGGCATGATTTCAGTTTTAATTTCAATATCAATCAATTATAGATTGCTTAGGAGCAATGATTAATGAGTGACAACGTAAGCAATAACACGGCAAAAGATGAGCCGAAAAACGACTTTATCCGTAATATTATTCGTGACCATGTCAAAGCCAACAAGTATCAACAAATCGTCACCCGTTTTCCGCCAGAGCCTAATGGCTACTTGCATTTGGGCCATGTCAAATCTATCTGCCTAAACTTTGGGGTGGCCCAAGAGTTCGATGGCCTCTGTCATCTGCGCTACGACGACACCAATCCCACCGCTGAAAAGCAAGACTATATCGACAATATCAAAAAGGATGTGCACTGGTTAGGCTTTGAGTGGGCAGGAGAGGCGCTACATGCGTCCAGCTACTTTGATCAGCTCTATGCATGGGCGCTGCAACTGATCGAACAAGGCGATGCTTATGTTGATCTGCAAACGCCTGAACAAATCCGTGATAACCGCGGCTCTTTCAAAGAGCCTGGCACCCCGTCACCGCAGCGTGATGCAAGCGTCGCTGACAATTTAAAGCTATTTACCGATATGAAAGACGGCAAATTTGCTGATGGCGAAGCGGTACTACGTGCCAAGATCGATATGGCGGATGCCAATATGAATATGCGTGATCCGATTATTTACCGCGTCATGCATCAACAGCATCATCAAACCGGTGATAAATGGTGCATCTATCCGATGTATGATTTTGCTCATCCGTTATCAGATGCGATCGAGGGCATTACTCACTCGCTATGTACGCTTGAATTTGAAGATCATCGCCCTTTTTATGATTGGATCGTCGCCAAGATTGGCTTTGAGCAGCCGCCTCATCAGTACGAGTTCTCACGCTTAAATGTCGATCATACTTTGACTAGTAAGCGTAAGCTTAAGCAGCTGGTCGATGAGGGTATTGTTGATGGCTGGGATGATCCGCGTATGCCGACTATCGCTGGCATGCGTCGCCGTGGCTATACGCCTGAAGGTCTACGCGACTTTTGTGCGCGCGTGGGTATTGCCAAAGCAGACGGTGTTACCGATATGCGCTTGCTAGAATTTAGTATTCGCCAGTCACTTGATAACACCACAGCGCGCGGTATGGCGGTACTCAAACCACTCAAAGTCACTATTACTAATTTCGATGAAGCGATAAGCCAATGGGACACGCTAAAATCCGATAGCGTCAAGGCACGCTTTGATGATGAGACCCAGACGCTTTGGCTTACTCAGCCTAAGCATCCTAACGTTGATATGGGCGAGCGCGAGATTCCATTTACCCAAACGCTTTATATCGATGCAGGCGACTATGAGACCCAGCCGCCAGCGGGTTACAAGCGCTTATCTCCTGAAAAGCCTGAGATCCGTCTGCGTAACACCTATGTAATAGCGGTGACTGAGCATGTATTAGATGATGATGGTAACGTGGTAGAGCTAAAAGCCACTATTGATCCGGCGACTTTAGGTAATAATCCTGAAGGCCGTAAAGTAAAAGGCGTTATTCATTGGGTCTCAGCTAGCCAAGGAGTTGCGGCTACAGTGCGTCTTTATGAGCCATTATTTAGCGTAGCCGATCCTAGTAGTGTCGATGATGTCCATCAAGCGCTCAATCCTAACTCGCTAACCGTACTAAACGCAGTGGTTGAGCCCTCATTAGTAGAAGCTGCTGCTGGTACGCGCTTTCAGTTTGAGCGTGAAGGCTATTTTATCTCAGATGAGAGTGAGCATAGCCGTGAGCAGCCGGTGTTTAATCAGATCGTTAGCTTGCGTGACAGTTATAAGCCCGCTTAGCTGATAGATTAAATAAAAACCAACATTGGTAGTTTGCAAACCCGCCCATCTTAAGTCAGCTTGAGATGGGTTTTTACTGTCAATATTTAATCAAAAACATAATAAACACATTACAATCAATCACACTGTACTGATAAGCAATTTGCTAAGCTGTAGTGGCTTTTTTATGAATAGGCGCTTGATAGAACAATTGTAAAGCAGTATATTAATTAAAATAATAGAGCGCAGACATAAATCGATATGTTGCGCGTAACTTTGAAAAATAAGGACAAAAACATGGCACATTTACGTTTAGGCGATGACGCCCCAAATTTTGATGCAAACACTACTGATGGCGAGATTAATTTTTATGATTGGGCTGGCGACAACTGGGTAGTATTTTTCTCACATCCTGCGGACTTTACCCCAGTCTGTACTACTGAGCTTGGCCGTGCAGCGGCCTTAAATGGCGAGTTCCAAAAGCGCGGTGTTAAGCCGATTTGTATCTCTGTCGACGGTATTGATGATCATCACGCTTGGGCAAAAGATATTGGCGAGACTCAAGGAACCCCGCTTAATTTCCCAATTATCGCTGATCCTAACAAAAAAGTTGCTGAGCTGTACGACATGATGCATCCGAATGCTGATAGTACTCATACCGTACGCAGCGTGTTCATTATTGATCCTAATAAAAAAATCCGTCTAACGCTCACTTATCCTGCTAGCTGTGGCCGTAATTTTGATGAGATCATCCGCGTTATTGACGCTATGCAATTGTCTGATGAGTATAACGTAGCCACCCCTGTTGATTGGAAAGAGGGCGATGACGTTATTATTCCACCAAGCGTGAAAAATGAAGATATTCCTGCTAACTATCCAAAAGGTCATACAGAAATCAAACCATACTTACGTACTACGCCTGCTCCAAATAAATAAGGAGCTGATTTATGGTAGTAAGCTATGGATAGCGAGCTATTTATAATAGCAACCTAACGGCCTCATAACTTAAAGTTGTGGGGCTTCTTAGTATTTTTTTACCCCGTTTTGATAAGGGTTTGCTATGATAATGATAGTCAAGCTACCAAGTCTAAAGCCTATTAAAAGGAATTTATAATGAAAAAATTATACCTCACCCGCACAGCTCCCAATCCACGTAAAGCTATCATTTTATTGGCTTCAAAAGGTATCGATATTGATGATATGGATGATTTGGATGTCGTAGATATCGACTTTGTTGGTAATGAGCAAATGTCAGAGGCTTTTACTAAGATGAATCCTATGCAGACGGTGCCGGTGCTGACTCTAGGCGACGGTACAGTTCTCAATGACTCACAAGCGGTATGCGAGTATTTGGATAGGGTTTATGGCGAGCGTTCAGTGATGGGTAATGATGTGGTTCAGCGCGCTCAGGTCTGTGCTATGCGCCGTATCGCTGAGTTTGAGGTTTTATATAATCTGATGCTAGCTTTTCAGCACAGCCACCCCTCAAAAGCGCATCGTGTGGAGCAAGTTCCAGAGTTTGTGGCCCCTTCTATAGCTCGCGCTATCAAGGCTTTGCCTTACTTTGAGAAGGCATTGACAGGGCGCGACTATTTAGTGACTGACCATCTTACCTTCGCCGACATCGTGCTGTATCTAGGATTGGATTTTGGTAAAGCGCTTAAGGTCAATCCACTGGAGCACGGCGAAAACCTAGCCCGTTTTTATAAGCATATGCATGAGCGCTTTAGCATAAAAGCATTGGCAAAATCTGAATCTAACCCATCAAACAAATACTGAAATAAGTAATTGCTGAAATAAAAATTATTTGAATAAACAAATATTTAAGTTAATTGAATTTACAAGCTAATAAAAACAACGACTAATTAGACGAGTGCTAATTAGTCGTTGTTTTTTATCTTGCTAATACTCAATCATAAAATAATAATGAGTAGCCAATTATTAACAATATTGATATAAATTGAGTGGCTAAACTAAACAATTCGTTACATGAGTCAGAGTAATACCCGTTATAGTTAATTTTTATTCTATGCGACCAAGACTCAAACGTACAAAGCAAGGATGCAAATATTTAGGCTAGTTATGAACTAGTAATAAAAGAGATACCGTCTATGCTAACTAATAAGTTAAATATACCCTCATTATTCTGGCCTAGTATGCTGGCTGTAGCCTTGGCATTAACTGCTTGTAGCGACAACTCGACTAGTAGTGATAGTGATTCTAAAACTACTACCACTGATAATAGCGCCGCTCAACAATCTAGTAATAACGAAGAGGGCGCAAGGAATAAGGGTGCCGATAGTATGGAAGAAGAGTCGGCGCTGCTAGAGCCCAAAAGTGTAGAGCAAGAGAGGATTGATACGCTTAGCAACTACCGCTGGATATTAAGTAAGGCAAGCGATAGTAAAAATCAGCCAGTGAGCGCCCTTAATGAGATTAAGGAGCAAGTGACTCTCAATTTTAATCAACAAGGCAATAACAGCCTTAATTATAGCGTTGGCTGTAATATTATGAGCGCCAATTTTCAGCTACGAGGCGATACGCTGAGCACTGAGGATAGCATGAGTACTAAGATGTCGTGCGGCGAGCTCGATGCCGCTGAAAACTTATTAAATCAGCTCATTCAAGGGGATAGCCAGCTAAAGCTAATTATTAACGAAAATAGCGATGAGCTGCCGACACTGACACAAGTGACCAATGAGGGCAGTACTTTGACTTGGAGGGGTAAGCTTACCGCTCAAGCGAAGTATAACAGCAAAGGCGAAACTATATTTTGGGGAGTAGCTGCCGACTCCAAGCCTTGTCAAGATAACCAGTCGCAACTGTGTTTACAAGTAAAGCCGGTCAGCTATGATGATTCAGGTATCAAAACCAGCACAGGAGACTATGTAGAATTTGCAGGGACTATTGATGGTTATGAGCATGATGGCAAGCACAACGAAGTGCTACGTTTGCAGCGTTACAAAACCAACCATGACACGGTGCTAGTGGATAACATCGATTCAAACTACGCTTATGTATTAGATACCGTTATCGAAAAAGAAGTGGTTAACTAGGCGAAAGGGTTAACTAAGCCTAGTCGTCTAGCGTAAGGGGATTAAGCTTAGCGTAGGTTGCCCAAGTCCTCTTCACTCAAACGCCAGCGTCCTTTTTTCTTAGAAGAGCTACGCCCTCGTAGCGCACTATTGAGGATCAGCTTATTCATCGAATGGCTTGAATGCGCGTGACAAATCGCGCAGGCAAGGCCATCAGCGGCGTCCTGCTGTGGTACTACTTCTAACGCCAAAATACGACAGACCATCTCTTGTACTTGCTCTTTGGCCGCTGCACCATAACCACAGACCGCTTGCTTTATTTGCCGAGCGGTATATTCGGACACTTCCAAATCTAAAGCGACCATCGCTGCGATAGCGGCACCGCGTGCTTGACCTAATTTTAGGGCAGAGTCAGGGTTCTCCGCCATGAACACTTGCTCAATAGCGGTATAAATAGGCTCATCAGCATACTTAAGATGATGTTGAGTGATACGCGTCAAGCCATTAAAAATACGTTTGAGGCGCTCAGGCATCTCTTTAGTATCAGTACGAATCGTTCCGGCATCAATGTAAGTAAGCTTATCGCCCGTTTGCTGAACGATGCCATAACCCGTCATCCGCGAGCCAGGATCAATCCCAATAATAATTGCCATAATTCTCCACTATCTTGCTATTGTCTTGCTATGAATTGCTGTTTTTAGGCAAATAGCGCCTAGATATAAGCTTGCGCTTGATAATCGACTTAAAAAACCTTTACAAGTTTGATAGTATAGCAAGCCATCCCCATATACATCATAAGTTAATATTTAATTTTTAAGTTTATTTTAAGGACGACACGTCATGGGTCAGATAGTTGGGATTGCCATCGTTTGGTTTATTATTGAGATGCTGGTCTGGTATTTAATTGCCCAGTTCACTAGCGGTTGGCTAGTGTTTATGTGGTTTATTATCGCCGCAGTCATTGGTATCTCGCTTATTCGTAAAGGTATGGTTGCCCTCAACCCTATGGCGCAGCAGATGAAAGCTGGTGGGATGATGAATCCGGCTATGCGTCCACAAGAGTCTACTATGCTTAAAAGTGTCGCTATGGCAGTAGCTGGTATCTTATTGTTGATACCAGGCGTCATTAGTGATTTGTTAGCAGTATTAGTAGTGCTACCGCCAGTACAGAAATTTCTCAAAGATAAAGCCAATAATTACGTTATGAATAATCAACAAAAAATGATGGAGATGATGGCTAAGCAAATGGGCGGTGCAGGCGGTATGGGTGGACAAAATCCGTTTGGAGGAATGGGCGGTATGGGCGGACAAAACCCGTTTGGTGGTATGAATAATAACCAAAATCCTTTTGGTCAGCAGCAACAAAACCCTTTTGGGGATGTATTTAAGCAAAATACTACGGTAGATGGCACTGCCAAAAATATCCCAAAAGATGTGAAAAAAATTACGCGCTCTGCCAATGACGAATAACTTATAATGAATAACTTATTACGCTAATTAGATCTGAGTAGTAAATATAAAAAAGCCCCTATCACTATATGATAGGGGCTTTTAAAGTTAGCGAAGACTCTATAAAAGATAGCTGCTAACCGAATTTAACAACCGAAGTGCCGCTGTGGGATGGTGACCCATGAACCGTGAAGTTCAGGGCGGATGTGTCATTGCCTCGGCAGGTTTCCTGATACACTGCAAGCAGTGCAGGCATACACAATGAAGCAATAGGTAGCACATCCTGGTAAAGCATTATCGGCTCAGGGAAATAGCATCCACTCGCCAACACTTCAGAATAGCTTTATCTTAACTAATGAAATAGCTGATTGCAAGTCGGATTTACAGATTGATACTTATGGCAATAAACCGTATTGAATAATTCGTCTAAGTTACTCACTAAGCGCTCATCCTTAACTATGGATAAAGCTAGAAGAGCATTTACCCTTTAGCAAAAGCTATCTCGTCTTCTATACAGAACATAAAAAGTCTATTTTTCAGCAATTTCAAGATATGTGGTAGTATATAGGGTTTTATATTGTCAGATTGCTGCTATTTAGATAGCGAATTTGCGAGCAATCAATAAACGATATCCTATTATTATTTCGATATTTCATTATTTTAGCAGTACAAACGTTCATCCACTTGAGGAGCGGTAAACTATGGCTAGTAAGCAACCACAATCAGAGTCTAGCAATGACAATAACCAGCTAGATATGCAGCAAAATAAAAAAACACCCCATGTATTAATGATTTTGGATGGTTTTGGGCATCGTGAGGAAGACGATGACAACGCTATTGCTGCCGCCAATATGCCAAATTTGGATAAGATTTATCAGCAGTATCCGCATGGACTGATATCTGCATCAGGGGAAGATGTTGGGTTGCCGTCCGGTCAGTTTGGTAACTCAGAAGTTGGCCATATGAATTTGGGGGCCGGACGTATTCTTTATCAAGACTCAACCTTGATCTCAAGCGAATTGGCTAACCGTGAGTTTTATAAAAATGAGGCATTAGTAGGCGCGGTTAAGGCTGCCAATGAGTCAGGCGGTAACGTCCATATTATGGGATTGTTATCGGATGGCGGTGTCCACGCGCATCAAGATCATATTGAAGCTATGTGTCATTCAGCACTAGTGCATGGTGCCAAAAACGTCTTCGTTCATTGTTTTTTAGATGGCCGTGATACGCCGCCAAAGTCAGCTGATAAGTATATCAATCGTCTACGTGAGCACATCAAGAAGTTAAATGCTCACTACGAAGGAGGACGCGTGCAGATAGCAACTATCATTGGTCGCTACTTTGCTATGGATCGCGATAATCGCTGGGATAGAGTACAAAAGGCTTATGAGCTAATTACCGAAGGCAAAGCGGATCGTTTATCCACCCGTGCCGATGGCGCTATTCAAGCGGCCTATAAAGCTCGCGAAACTGATGAGTTTATTAGTCCTACTACTGTCATTGGTCGCGACGAGATCCCTTATACTGTCGATGATAATGACGCGCTTAT
The DNA here is from genome assembly GCF_040371085.1 of Psychrobacter sp. AH5. Taxonomy (NCBI): domain Bacteria; kingdom Pseudomonadati; phylum Pseudomonadota; class Gammaproteobacteria; order Moraxellales; family Moraxellaceae; genus Psychrobacter; species Psychrobacter sp. AH5. The sequence goes on along the minus strand of NZ_JAMBMT010000001.1, from coordinate 1,822,906 downwards.
TTTTATGAATTTTCGCTCTGATCGCGCGCGCGAACTTGCTCAAGCTTTTGTGTTACCCGATCATGAATTCTCAGGATTTGCACGCAATAAGCAGCCGCGATTATCAGCCTTTGTTATGTTAACTAAGTACTCAGATGAGCTGGCGGAGAACCCTAATACTAGTATCGCCTATTATCCTACCTCGCTGACCAATACGCTTGGCGAGTATTTGCAAGATCAAGGCAAAACGCAGCTACGTATCGCTGAGACTGAAAAATATGCGCACGTGACTTTTTTCTTTAGCGGCGGCCGTGAAGAGAAATATCAAGGAGAGCAGCGTATCTTAGTTCCCTCTCCTGATGTAGCGACTTATGATCTGCAGCCAGAGATGAGTGCGCCTGAGGTCACAGATAAGCTTGTTGCCGCTATTGAGTCTGGCAGCTACGATGTACTGATTGTCAATTATGCTAATGGCGATATGGTAGGCCATACCGGTAATTTTGATGCAGCGGTAAAAGCGGTAGAGGCACTTGATGCTTGTATTGGCCGCGTTGAGGCGGCAGTAAGTGCCGCTGGCGGTGATATGCTGATCACAGCGGATCATGGTAACTGTGAGCAGATGCAGGATTATGAGAGTGGGCAGGTACATACTCAGCATACTACTGAGAATGTCCCGCTTATTTATATTGGCAAAAAAGCAGTAAAAGTACGTAGCGGTGGTAAATTGAGCGATGTAGCACCAACGATACTGGCCTTAATGGATTTAGAGGTGCCGAGCGAGATGACGGGTGAGAGTTTGCTGATAAAAGCCTAAAGCAGTGCTTTAAGCTCCAATAGCGATATTTATCTGGCTTGAGCTTGGATAAATGAGCTTAAATAGATAACTATAAACAAGGGAAGAATAGCTATTCTTCCCTTTTTTTCTGCCGATCTTTAATCCGTTTTATTATCTATACTACTGACGAGTATTAGTTACTAATACTAGTTTAAGTGGTTTTTATCTTAGCCTTAAGCTATCTTATAGCTACAAAGCTTTATAAGCTACATTTTGTTTTTATACCTTAGATGAGTCCTGTTATGCCTTTATCTCCCTTTTTCCAGCCGCTACCCTCAACGATAATGGCGACCCCTAAATGCAAGCCTTTTAAAGCTAGGGTTTTTAGCTTTATGCTAGTGACTGGAGGACTTGCCATGGCTAGTATCAGTTTGCCTAGTCAAGCCGCGCCCAATGACAATCCTTCATTGATGATACAGACAAGCATAGAGAGCTCTAATACTAATGATAGCTACGATGATGATATTGACGCTTTAGGCGATACCTTAGGCAATACTCTAGGTGATGAGACTAGTAATCCCTTGGTAGCAGAGTCCGATTATAACTATGATGAGATACCCTCTGAGGTAGCCAATGTCTCCCTCAAAGCTATCTCGCCTGAAACCCTAAAGACTTTTGTAGCGGTGGTAGACTTGGTACGCCGTGAGTACATCGAGGCGGTCAATGATGAGACATTATTCAATAATGCCATGAGCGGTATGCTGACTAAGCTTGATAGCTATGCAGAGTTTTTGGATGCTGAGGCTTATGAGAATCTACGGGCTTTTACCCAAGGCGATGTTGGCGATGTCGGTATCAAAGCAGCTTACCAAGCAGAAGATGCCCATTGGGTGGTCACTGAGGTATTAGCGGATTCGTCTGCGGACAAAAAGGGCATTACAGTAGGGGATTATTTGCACCAAATAGGCGAGTTTAAGCTAGATGATGAGCGTCAGGCCAATGATGTACAGCAGCTATTAACGGGTATCGCAGGCTCGCAGATCGATGTCGTAGTCTCAAAGGCTGGTAGACGTAAGCGCGCTATTACTCTACAGCGAAATAATAGGCAGATGCAAACGATAGAAACGCGCTTGGTTGATGGCATTGCTATTATTAAGTTACCGGCGTTTCAAGAGAATACACGCGAAAAAATAGTACAAAACCTTATCGATTTGCAAGCTCCTATCACCGGCGTATTGATAGATGTACGAGACAATCCAGGCGGCGTATTGACCTCAGCGCTTGACGTTGCTAGCTTATTTATGAGCGATACCGAGGTAGTGCAAGTTAAGGGTCGGCAAGGGGACGCGCGTATCTTGGTGACTAGAGGCAATGCCATACTTGAGCCTTTGCCAGTGGTTATCTTACAAAACCGCTATTCTGCTTCGGCGGCGGAGGTTTTAGCAAGTAGTATGCAAGCCAAAAAGCGCGCCACTATCGTGGGTGAAACCAGCTACGGCAAAGGCTCTGTACAGTCAGTGATAGCCCTCGATGATGAGCAAGCAGTAAAATTAACCGTAGCTCATTATCTAACGGCCAAGGGGGAGAAAATAGATAAGCTTGGGGTACAACCTGATATTCGCTTGACTGGTAGTGAGCGCTTTTGGGAGCAGCAGGCCATAGACACGCTACGCCAGCAAATAAAGACCTCGGGTATTCGTCTGGTTAGAAAAAGTAGCGAACAACCGTCGCAGTAGCTTTACTTAGTAAATAAAGACCAACTAGCCTTCTTGTTCCTCCGCAATTTCTAGCTTTTTCATGCGATAACGCAAAGAGCGAAAGGTGGTGCCTAATAATTCTGCTGCTTGAGTTTTATTCCAGCCTGTTTGTTTTAACGCGGCGATAATAAGTTGTTTTTCTTGCTGCTGAAGATAGGCCTCTAAGCCTTTTTCTGGTAATTCAAGGGCTGTATTTTGGTTAGTAACGCTCTGTTTATTAATATTCTCTTTATTATCGCTACCTTCATCAGCCCTTTTTTCAGTATGATTTTCACCATCGCTAGTAAGCTTATTACGGTCATTGTCTGACAACGAACGAGCAAAGGAGTCATTAGACGAATGAATAGTCTTAGTAGTAAATTGAGGGTGATGATGGCGATAAGGACGATGATAGCTAGTTGCTGAGCTTTCAGTATCGCTATGGTTATTGTTTTGAGTGTCATGTCGAGTATTTTGATGGGCATTGCTTTGAACATTACTTTGAGCGTTGCTTTGGGCATTGCTTTGAGTATCACCTACTAACGGCGGCGCCTCTTTATGAGCGACAAGCTTAGAGGGCGATTGAGCCAGCTCGCTAGAATTACTATTGTCAGCTACAGCTATTAACTCGTTAGGCGACTGCAAACCTAAATGCTCTACATCAATACTATGAGTTTCGGCTAAAGTTATGGCGCGCTCAAGAATATTACGTAACTCACGCACGTTACCTGCAAAATGATGGCCTTTTAGCCGCAAGATAGCTTCATCGCTTAGCTGCGGTGAGAGCTCTAATTGCCACTCTTCACTAATCAATGTCAAAAAATGCTGAGCCAAAACCGAGATATCCTCAAGGCGTTCATTGAGCGTCGGTAGTTTTAGCTCAATAACATTGATGCGGTAGTATAAATCCTGCCTAAAGCTGCCCTCTGTAACCAATTGAGCTAAATCTTTATGAGTGGCCGACAATAGCCGGATATCTACCGCTACCTCTTTAGTGTCGCCAATAGCCCTTACTGTCCTTTCTTGAATAGCGCGCAGGAGCTTAACTTGCATGGCTAAAGGCAGATCTGCAGTCTCATCTAAAAATAGCGTCCCACCGTTAGCTTGTTGAAATAAGCCTTGCTTATCGGCTACCGCGCCGGTGAAGCTACCTTTTTTATGACCAAAAAACTCGGATTCCATTAGCTCAGAGGGTATAGCGCCGCAGTTCACTGGTACAAAGCTGCCATCACGCCGCGGACTTAGATCATGAATGAGACGCGCTACCACCTCTTTACCGGTACCGGAGGCACCCGACAAAAAAACAGGCGCTTGTGAGCGGGCTAATTTCAAAATAGTATTTTTGAGACTGTGCATTATTGGCGTATCGCCGATCAAACGGCTGTCTAATAATTGCTGCTCAGGAGTTTTGGCGTTTTGAGCTTGGGTATCCTCTTGACGAATGACGTTTAGGGCGTTTTCGACTAGTTGCCTTAAGCGTGGTAGCTCTAAAGGCTTATTGACAAAATCAAAAGCGCCAAGCTTGAGCGCTTCAATAGCTAAATCCATACTGCCATGCGCTGTGATTACCGCTACAGGGTCGCTTGAGCTACTACTAATAAGTTTGACTAATTCTAGACCAGAGCCGTCAGGTAATTGCATATCAGTCAGACAAAAATCATAGTCATTGGCTTGCCAGTAGGCTTTTGCCTGCGATAAGTCATAAGCTACGTCACTTTTGATCCCCATTTTAGTTAGGGTAATCTGCATTAAGCGGCACAAGTCTACTTCGTCATCGACGACTAGGGCAGTTGCTGTCATAAATAACCTTTCAAAATTCAATAAAACCATCTAAAAATAGAGTAATAAATTCATGCTTTTTTAAGCAAATCTTAGCTAACTAAACCATGAGCTCGATATATGAGCTCGATATAGTAAAACTTTAAACTTACATTTATGCCGATGAAACGGCAGGAATAATTAGGCGAAAACAGGTTTTTTTGTGTTCAGCGACATAAACGAGACGCGCCTGATTGGCTTCGGTAAAGGCCTGTGATAAATAAAGCCCTAAACCAGTACCAGCCTTGTCAGTAGTAAAAAAAGGCTCAAACAAGTGCTCTATATCGTCTGCTTTTACGCCAGCGCCATTGTCCAAAATGTCGATTATAACATCGTTGAGGCTGGTATAGATCTCCACCTCTACGTAAGCATGAGGATGCGACAAACTACTATAGCGTAACCCATTTTTTATGAGGTTGATTAATATTTGCTCTAGTTGATGAGTATCAAATAAGATAGCAGTCTGCACCGTACCCGATAAAAAAACGTCGTGATCGCTAAAATGATTGGTGATAAATTCTGCTAGCCAATGATCTAGCGCAATACTTTGCTTATTTGGCGGTTGTCGCCTAGATAGTTTTAACACATCCTCAATAATTCTATTAACGCGTTTGGTTTGGGTGAATATCATTTTATAAAGCTCATGGTTGCTAGTATCTACAGGACTTGCCAAACTTGTAAGACTACTGGCTGTATCGTTTTCTAGGCTGAGCGCTTCATCAACTTCTTCGATTAATAGCTGGCTGGCTTGTGAGATTGCCGCTAATGGATTACGAATTTCATGAGCAATACTAGCCGTGAGCTGTCCAAGAGAAGCAAGCTTGAGCTGTTGAGCGCCAGCTTGCTCACGGCGCAAATCTTCTAATATCACCAATTGGCTATTGTCTTTTAGGGGAGTAATCTGCACTCGCAGTCGCGCCACTATTGAGGCATTAATGGTAGTGGGCAGCTCATAGATAAAGGTGCTTGACTCACCGATAGCTACCGCTAAGTAGCGCTTTAAAAGACTGGCATGTAATGTCGAGAGCTGCTGCAAGAAGTATTGTAATGGCTTATTTTCATGCTCAGCGATACCCAACAACTGATAAGCGGCATGATTGGCCAGTACAATCCGTTGCCGATTTAGCACCACGACTCCATTAACCATTTGACTGATTACTTCTTGGTTAATATCGTTTAGCCGCTCTACCTCTTTTGCTTGCTGCGCTGATATTTTCTCAACCTGTAGTAAGCGCTGCGAGACGGTCCAACTCAAAAACCCTACCACCAAAAAACTGGCGGACATCAGTAATGCATCGCCTAGGTTGGCAAGGCTGAGGCTATTAGAGATAGCATAAAAAAACTGCTGATAAATGACAAATATAATTGCCAGCAAGGTGATAACTAACGCTTGCGAGCCGGGTAACAGCATAAAGCTGGCCGCTACTACTACCATGTAGAGCAAAGTTAACTGTAAATCTGGCGCACCGCTACTATAAAGCAGCACACTTAAGATAATGATATCTACCACTAGGCCAAAGCCTAGCTGTCGCTGTGGACGCTTGGGTACGACATAAAAAAGACCCAGCAAAACCAAACTGAGTAATAAGTAAAATATCAAGGCGGTTTGTTGTAGTAAGCTTGGCAACAACGAGGCGCTATCATTACTAAGCGCTGCATAAGCCAATACCAAATAAACCACGTTGATGAGCAGTCGATAACTACTGTATATCAGTCCTAATCTGCGGAGCTGCGATGAAGGCGGCGTATCGTTATGCTGACGATAACTCTTTATAGTGGCAAGTGTTTCGGCAATAACAGTCATATAATAATCATAGAGAAACTATCGTTAAAAATCTAATAAAGATAAGCGGGTAACAAACTTCCTAAACAGCAATGAAGGCTTGTCGTTAGTTTGCTTAGAGATTTGAAGACTGAGTGTACTCTCAACTCAAGGTTGAATTAAACCATGACGGATTGCTAAATGGGTTAATTTTACATCGCTATCGACACCGACTTTTTCGTAGATACGATAACGATAAGTATTGATAGTTTTGACGCTGACAAATAGCTGATCGGCGATTTGTTGTGGACTTTGACAGTTTACTACCATCATAGCCACCTGCTTTTCACGATCGCTTAATAAGTCAAAAGGCGAGTTAGCATTATCTGATAATAGCACTTCTGCCAGCTGATCTGCTACGTCGTGACTAAAGTAGCGCCCTCCTTGATAAACCTTTTTGATCGCTCGTATCATCTCATCTAAGGGCGTGCCCTTGGTAATATAGCCGTTAACTCCTGCCTTTAGCAGCATAGAGGGATAGGGCTGAGTCGCTACACTGCTAACGGCCAAAATCTTGCTACCTATATCAAGCTGTACTAAGCGTTTAGTCGCTTCAAGGCCGCCAATGTTTGGCATATTGACATCAAGTAATATCACATCAGGCTTGAGCTCGCGAGCCAGTTTAATAGCCATATCGCCACCATCCGCTTCTCCTACCACCTCTATATCAGCGCTATCGGCTAACATGCGACTAATACCCATGCGCACCAAATCATGATCATCTACTACTAATACTCGAATCATAGTTATACTCTTAGCTCAAAATTTCATGGAATTATCTAAATTAACTTGTCAGCTTAATGATTAATTAGCCACAAAATCATTATCAATCAAAATCTTATAAAAAAATAGTCAGAAAAAAATCATTAGATAGATAGGATATATTACTGTAATGTTAGTAGATATTGCTACAATCTAAAAACAGTGTAGTAAAGTTTACTTAATCCTTAAAAAGGTTTACGCAGAAGGCAGAGTCGATTACTCTAAAACCTAAACCATGATACACTAAAAGTACAAAAGACTATTCTAGTAATACTTTGTCAGTAATTATGCAGCCATAATCTTCTAACGATATTTATCGGTTGGTCGTCCATTAGAATCGATGACTTACGCCGCACCAACAGCAGGGGGAACCATGAGAAATTTATCATTAACCAAACAGCAGCTAATAGCCGCTATGATCTCGATGAGTTTAGGCGGCGCGGCACAAGCAGCGCTTACTATTAATGGTAATCCCGAATCTAGCGCTCGCATCAGTTGGGGCGGCGGTGATAGTTTGTCCGAAGCACGCAATATTATGTATAGCGCGAAGAGCTCAGCTAGTACCAATGGCTCTGTCATCAAAAAAGTCGATAATGGCTATGGTACCACTAACCTGACTAATACCAATAGTTTTAGTAGCCCAAGCAATAGATACAATACCACTTATCGCGGTAGCTTTGGCAGTAGTGATATGATTCCGATTAGCACTGATTCGCGTAGTGTAGCGGTAATCGACGCTGAAACTGGCGAAACTATCTATGAAAAAGGCGCTGATATCGCCCGTCCTATGGCCAGTATTACCAAAGTGATGACCGCGATGGTGGTGCTAGATAGTGGTCTGGATATGCGTGAAGAGTTGACTCTTGACCCTGAGGATTTTGTTGGTCCTAAGCGTGCCAGCTCACGCCTAAAATCAGGAGATCGTCTCAACCGTGCTGAGATGCTACTTATGGCTTTGATGAAATCAGAAAACCCAGCTGCTAAGAGTCTAGCTCGTAACTATCCGGGCGGTTATGATGCGTTTATGCGCGCTATGAATCGTAAAGCGCAAGATTTAGGCATGACAACAGCCTTCTTTGGCGACCCAACAGGTCTTGATAAGCGTAATGTAGCGTCTTCTAATGACTTGGTAAAAATGGTACGTGCAGCTGGCAACTATGATGTTATTCGCCGCTTCTCTACTACTAAGAGCTACGATTTTTATGTCTCTAATTACTCAAGTGGCAACCGTACCTACTCCGCCAATAACACTAGCAGTTTAGTTCGTGATGGCAGCTATCCTATCGGTATCTCCAAAACAGGCTTTATCAATGAAGCAGGTCGCTGCGTAGTGATGGAAACCCGCGTCAATAATCGTCCGGCTATCATTGTTATCTTAGGCGCCAATAGTTCAGCGACTCGTTGGGGCGATGCCAAAAATATTTTGAACAGTTTGGCAAGTCGTCGTACGGTTTAAGAGGCTAAGCTAATTGAATTTAAAAGTTAAGATAAAACCATAAAGTGGCAAGACTCAACAGGGCTGTTATTTAGTATAACAGCCTTTTTTAGGGCAGTTTTTTAGTACAGCTATTGTATAACAGCTATACTAAACGCAATGACTTTAGCACTAAGAATAATGACTCTATTACCAATAATAATTATAGAGAGTATCAAATGATTGAACAATTCGCTTCTGCTAAACCCTTATCAACAGCAAAACCTGCTCTTCCTAAGCTTTATCTGCTAACCAATGATGATGAGTTTGAGCTATTAATGGCAAAGCTAGAGGTAGCCTTGGCAACTGGCGCTATCAAGCTACTACAAATACGCCGCAAAAAAGTCTTGGCATTATTAGATGGCGCAGCTCAGCTGTATCGAGAAGCTCAGCAAATAGTAGCGCTAGCCAATAAATATCAGGTTGCTGTGGTTATCAATGACGATATCGAGCTGGCACGCAAGCTTGGTGTAGGCGTTCATTTGGGTCAAACTGATGGCAGCATAGCTGAGGCAAAGCGCCAATTAGGGACTGAGCAAATTATTGGCCGAACCTGTCATGATAGTGTCGAGCTAGTCAAAGAAGCGCAAGCTCAGGGCGCAAGCTATGCGGCGATGGGCGCTGTATTTAGCTCTAATACTAAGCCTAATGCTAAAACCGTTAGCCGCACGCAGCTATTAGCAGGCTGTAAGCAAGCTATAGATATTTGTGTCATTGGCGGTTTGAGTGTCGAAAATATCCATCAGCTACGAGGCTTGCCTATCAGTTATATAGCGCTAGTCGGTGATATTATGGAGTTGAGTGTAGATAACATTGCTAGCCGCTGTCAGCAGTGGCAACAGGCTTTGAGTGGTTGGAATGAGTCTGACTAGCTAATGACCAATAAAGCCCTAAACTTTAAGTTATAAAACCTAAAAAGCGTAGCTATTTAGCCACGCTTTAACTATCGGCTCTAACTATCAAGAGTTAGATAGTTTTACTTTTCAATCAGCTTTATTCGGCATGTTCCATACATAATGTAGCATAAGGGACAGCTTTTAGGCGCTGCTCTGGAATAGGCTCACCGCAAACCTCACATTCAGTATAATTACCGTTTTCGATACGGCTTAGCGCTTCGTTGACATAAATAAGGTTTTGTCTAGCTTCTGCAGCAAGTAGCTGGCGCGTATCATTTTGGCGGATAGAGATGGCTTGATCCTCCCAGTCCTTATTGAGCTCATCTTGCGGGTTTTGAATATGATCCTCTATTTTATCAATACGAGTTTGATATTCTTCTTTTAAGTCTAATAAAGTTTTTTTGGCAACATCTAAATCGATACTCATTATATTCTCCTAGTTTTTGATATAACCATGATTGTCTAAGCACGGTTATATAAGTCATTTTTATTGTTGTAAACTTCCTATTAGCATAATGCGGATAGTTAAATAGCGCCACCACGAAATGTTACTAGGCGTTAGTGAGAATTATCAGTTACGTGTGTTTGTTAAGTTTGTGACATCGTTTTTTACTAAAATTATGACCAACTGCTCGTTTGTAGATCATCACTTAGTGAGTTTTATTAATTATTCTCTTGAGCGCTTAAATAGCCTCTATATAGGGTGACAATAGCCAAGCTGTCCGCTAAAATGCGACATCAGAATTCGGGCCAAAACCAATAGCTAAGCGATAAGCGGATAGGAGTAGTAATGAATTTTTTGCGTATGAGTGAGCTGGAATTAACCGATAAAGTAGTGCTAATTCGTGAAGATCTCAATGTGCCGATCAAAGATGGCAAGGTTATGAGTGATGCTCGATTGCAGGCGAGTCTACCTACTATTGAGATGGCTTTAGCTAAGGGCGCTGCAGTGATTGTTTGCTCGCATCTAGGACGCCCCAGCGAAGGGAGCTTTGAAGATAAATACTCATTAGCGCCGGTAGCCGATTATCTAACTGAGAAGCTTGGAGATAAAATAGCTAAGCCTGTTACCTTAAACAACGACTATCTTGAGCAAGCTGTCAATATTGAGGCAAAAGAGGTGGTGCTGCTAGAGAATGTTCGCTTTAATAAAGGTGAAAAAACTAACGATGCAAGCTTGTCACAACGTTACGCTGACTTGTGTGATGTGTTTGTAATGGATGCTTTTGGTACCGCACATCGCGCGCAGGCCTCGACAGAAGGCGTCACTAAAGCGATGCAAAAAGCGGGCAAAACAGCCTGTGCTGGGCCATTATTAGCCGCTGAGCTTGATGCTTTAAGCTTGGCGCTAGAGACCCCAGCGCAGCCAATGTTAGCTATCGTTGGCGGCTCAAAAGTATCCACAAAGCTTGAAGTGCTGCATAGTTTGGCTGAGGTTTGTAGCCAAATCATCGTCGGCGGCGGCATAGCCAATACTTTCTTAGCAGCCAAAGGCTATAGCGTAGGATCCTCGCTCTATGAGGCTGATTTAGTAGATAGCGCGCGTGAGATTATGAGTAAGACGCAGATTTTACTACCAGAGTATGTGGTTACCGCTGATAAAAACGCTATCGATTTTGCTGATTTTAATGGCTCATTGCAGCAAGCCAAAGCTAGCATAAAAGCTGTCAGTGATATCGGTGCCGATGACATGATTTTGGATATCGCTGAAGCTAGCGCTGAGCAATTGGCTGAGGCTATCAAACAAGCCAAAACTATTCTTTGGAATGGCCCTGTTGGCGTCTTTGAAGTGGACGCTTTTGGGACTGGTACTCAAATTATTGCTAAAGCTGTCAAAGCGAGCGCTGGGTTTTCGATAGCCGGCGGCGGCGATACATTAGCGGCTATCGATAAGTATCAAGTGGCTGATGGCGTAAGCTATATGTCCACAGGCGGCGGTGCCTTTTTAGAATTTGTTGAAGGCAAAACCCTGCCAGCAGTAGCGGCCTTGCAAATAGTAGCCGAGCGCTAACAGCGGCAATATTATTAGTAACACTAGAGGTACAAACTTAGTAAATCATCTCAGGTAGTCTATCAATGTATTGTTAAGCGCTATCTTTATATGATGCCAATGAATAGTAGGCTCGCTTAGCGTTTATTATATTGTGAATATACTAAAAATTATGATTGCATGTCTTATTTGCTAGCTATAGAATAGCCAAACCATGTATTTTGACATGCATTATTTACGAGAGGTTTATTATGTTAAAACGTCATTTATTACTTGCCAGCTTACTTGCTGGTACTTTTGCAGTCACTGCATGTAGCCAACAAACCGAAGACAACGCAGAAGCTACTGTTGAGTCTGCTGGTGATGATATCGCTGCCAACACCGATGCTGCTGCCGCTGAAGCTGAAATGGCTGCTGCAGATGCTGAAGCTGCCGCGCAAAACGCTGGTACAGAGATTGCTGAAGGCGCTGAAACTGCTGGTGCTGCTGCCACCGACGCGCTAGCCAATACTGGTGATGCTATTGCTGATGGTACTAATGATGCGGTTGAAGGTACGGCTTCTGCGGTTGCCGATGGCGCTAATACAGTCGCTGACGGTGCTAACGAAGTTGCAGTTGAAGCGGATCAACAGTACTAATTACGGTTTAAACTGCTAAACTAGCTCAAATAAGTCTAATATATCTAAAAAGCTTTGGTTATCGCCAAGGCTTTTTTGTGTTTAAAGAATTTATATAAGACGTTAATAATAGATTGCGGTAGTGGACGGCTTAGATAAATAAATAGCGGCGCAAGCACTACGAGAGTGAGGCATATTTTGCTATAATTGCTGCGCGAAGATTAGCATCAACATTATTATTTTTTAAAATATTTTTTACTATTATATAGAGAGCGTTTTATGGCTTTAATATCCCTACGTCAGCTACTTGATCATGCCGCTGAGCACAGCTATGGCGTTCCTGCCTTCAATGTCAATAATTTAGAGCAGATGCGCGCTATCATGATGGCGGCAGATAGCTGTGATTCACCAGTTATCGTACAAGCTAGTGCAGGGGCACGCACTTACGCAGGATCGGCTTTTTTGCGCCACCTAATTACAGCGGCGATTGAAGAGTGGCCGCATATTCCGGTAGTCATGCATCAAGATCATGGCATGTCACCTGCTATTTGCCAACGCTCTATTCAGCAAGGCTTTTCATCGGTGATGATGGATGGCTCATTGGGAGAAGACGGCAAGACTCCAATGGATTATGACTATAATGCTAGCGTTACGCGTGAGGTGGTCAAGTTCGCTCATGCCTGCGGAGTGTCCGTAGAGGGTGAGATTGGCTGTTTAGGAAGCCTTGAGACCGGTATGGCAGGCGAAGAAGATGGCTCTGGCGCAGAAGGCGTATTGGGTCAAGAGCAGCTACTCACTAGCGCGGATGAAGCTGAGCAGTTCGTCAAAGACACCCAAGTTGATGCGCTAGCGATTGCGATTGGTACTAGTCATGGCGCTTACAAATTCACCCGTCCACCGACTGGTGATATCTTATCTATTGAGCGTGTCAAAGAGATTCACGCGCGCATTCCGAACACTCATCTAGTGATGCACGGCTCGTCCTCTGTGCCGCAGGAGTGGCTAAAAGTCATTAACGATTATGGTGGTGAGATCGGTGAGACTTATGGCGTACCAGTTGAGCAAATCGTTGAAGCGATCAAACATGGGGTACGTAAAGTTAATATCGATACCGATCTGCGTTTGGCCTCAACCGGTGCTATTCGTCAGTTCTTAGCAGAGAACCCTAGTGAATTTGATCCGCGCAAATACTTCAAAGCTTCTATGAAAGCGATGTCAGATATCTGTACCAATCGTTTTGAGGCTTTTGGTTCAGCTGGACAAGCTCATAAGATTCGCCCTATTAGTCTTGAGGGCATGGTTGATTTTTATCAGTAGTCGCTTTATCAATTATTCTTGGTCAAAGTAGCTTGATTTAAGGTAGCTTTTAATATCATCAACGATGGGTAGTGCATTATGATAGGACTGATTACAGGTCAGGTACAGCACTTGATGGCACCAACCGCTTGCATCATGACTGCCTCGGGCGTGGGTTATGATATAGAGCTACCTTTGCCTTCGTTTTGTCAATTACAGCTAGAGCAGCAAGCGAGCATTTGGACGCACTTTCACGTGCGTGAAGATGCGCAGCTGCTGTATGGCTTTATTGATCGTAAAGAGCGTGATGTGTTTCGGCAATTGATAAAAATCAATGGTGTCGGCGCAAAAATGGCTCTGGCGATGCTTTCGGCTATGTCAGCGGCTGAGCTAAAAATGCACGTTGAGCAAGACTCCGAAGTGGCGCTAACTCGTATTCCGGGTATCGGCAAAAAAACCGCGCAAAGGCTACTCATTGAGCTCAAAGATAAGCTAAAAAATATCGAGGTAGATAATAGCTCATTGGAGTTTAGCTTAGAGCCAGTGGTAATCTCTGCTGAGGGTAGTATCATCGCTGAGGTCGAAGGGGCACTGATTAGCCTAGGGTATAAAGAAAAAGAAGCCCAGCAAGCCATCAAAGCGGCTAAGAGTGAAGGGGTAGCTTTTAATGATACCCAAAGCTTACTCAAAGCGACGCTGCAGCAGATGTCAAAATTTTAATAAAAGCTTATACAGCTGGTAATTAAAAATAGGCGACATTAGATGTCGCTTATATTATTGATTCAATGATGTTTTTGCATGACTTATATAGCTACTTTGGTTATGCTATTTGATATCCTAATACTTTTATAAAATGATAAAACCTATGACGCAAGAGCGATTAATTAATCCTTTAGAAGGCGCAGGTGATGCACCTGATGCTAATATTCGTCCGGCACTGCTTGCAGAGTATATTGGACAGCCAGTAGTGCGCGAACAGATGGAGGTATTCATCGGTGCCGCGCGCGCCCGGGATGAAGCGCTAGATCATACCCTTATCTTTGGTCCGCCAGGTTTGGGTAAGACTACGCTGGCTAATATTATCGCCCGCGAGATGGGCGGCAATCTACGCTCAACCTCAGGGCCGGTGCTTGAGCGCGCTGGCGACTTGGCGGCTATGCTGACGAACCTAGAGGCGGGCGATGTATTATTTATCGATGAGATTCACCGCTTAAGCCCGGTTATCGAAGAAATCCTATATCCGGCGATGGAGGATTTTCAGCTTGATATTATGATTGGTGAGGGGCCAGCGGCGCGCTCTATTAAGCTTGATTTGCCGCCCTTTACCTTGGTTGCAGCGACAACACGCGCAGGTTTGTTGACTTCGCCGCTACGAGATCGCTTCGGTATCGTACAGCGCTTAGAGTTTTATAATATTGCTGATCTAACCACTATCGTTAGCCGGGCCGCGCGTTTGATGCGAGTGCCAATGACTGAGGATGGAGCGGTGGAGATTGCCCGCCGTGCGCGTGGTACGCCTAGAATTGCCAATCGCTTGCTGCGCCGAGTGCGCGACTATGCTGAAGTGCGCGGCGATGGTAGTATCAATGGCGTAATAGCGGCAAGCGCGCTTGATATGCTAGCGGTCGATAGACGCGGTCTTGATCACTTAGATAGACGCTATATCGAGATTTTGCTAGAACGTTTCGATGGCGGTCCTGCTGGGGTAGAAGCGGTCGCTGCTGCTATGGCTGAGGATAGAGGGACTTTGGAGGATGTCATTGAGCCTTATCTTATTCAGCAAGGCTACGTATTACGTACCGCGCGCGGAAGGATATTAACGCAGATGGCTATCGATCAGATTGAGTGAGGGGACGACTATTATTAAGCAAAAAAGCGCTAACTTAATAAGTTAGCGCTTTCTGATTTTATCAGTACCGCTGCCTTTTTTTATATCGAACTTACTATATTATTAGCTTACTAATCGTTTATTGACAACGGCTGTGGCCAGATCTTACCAGGATTAAGAATATTATTAGGATCGAGCGCGGCTTTAATAGCTTGCATCATCGCGACGGCATTGCCATGTTCTTGCGCCATATACTTCTGCTTACCTTGGCCAATCCCATGCTCGCCGGTGCAAGTGCCGTCCATCTCGATAGCCCGTACCGCTAGACGACTAATAATAGCGTCCGCTGTAGCTACTTCCTCAGGATTATCGGTATCAACTAGTAGTAGCACATGAAAGTTTCCATCACCGACATGACCAACGATAGGGCCTAACATACCCGACTCTTCAATATCTTTAGCGGTAGCGCTGACGCATTCTGCTAAGCCTGAAATAGGCACGCAAGCATCCGTCGATAAAGCGCTGGCCTCAGGTCGCAACGCTGAGCTGGCATGATAGGCGTTGTGCCGAGCTTGCCACAGACGTTTGCGCTCCGCCTCATTAGTATCCCAAACAAAGTCAGTGCCATTGAATTCTCTAATAATTTCATTAAAGCTCTCCGCCTGTTCGCGTACGCTAGCCTCAGTACCATGGAACTCGACAAACAAAGTTGGCGTTTCAAGCAAGTCTAAATTAGCATAGCGATTGCAGGCTTTAACTTGCAGGCTATCTAACAGCTCAATACGAGCAATGGGCAGACACATCTGAATGGTCAGCATCACTGCCTGACAGGCCTCTTCAATACTTGGAAAATGACAAAGTCCGCTGCCGATACATTCGCTAATACCAAATAGTTTCAGCGTCACTTCGGTAACTATGCCAAGCGTGCCCTCAGAGCCAATCATTAAGCGCGTTAAATCATAACCGGCGGCAGACTTTTTGGCGCGAGTACCGGTACGGATTATCTCACCACTGGCAGTCACTACCTCAAGCGCGAGTACCACATCTTTCATAGTGCCGTAACGAACCGCGTTAGTGCCTGAAGCGCGCGTAGCGACCATACCACCAATGCTAGCATTAGCGCCTGGATCTATCGGGAAGAAAAGCCCGGTATCGCGCAAATAGTGATTGAGCTGTTCGCGAGTGACGCCGGGCTGTACGGTGACGGTCAAATCTTCATTATGAACCTGCAAAATAGCATCCATCGCATGCATATCGATACAGAGACCACCGTACGGCGCATTAAGCTGACCTTCTAAAGAAGAGCCAATACCAAAGGCAATCACCGGCATTTTATGCTTATTACAGATAGCCACAGCAGCGGCGACTTCATGCTTATCATAAGCGGTTAGCACCGCATCAGGCGGCTGATTGGTCAGCCAAGTCATAGTGTGACCGTGCTGCTCACGAATGGTTGCATTGGTACTGAGCTGCTTAGCAAATCTTGCTTTTAGCGCGGCAATGGCAGCGCTATAGTCTGGCTGAACAACTGTTGCTTTATTACTATCGTTTTCTTGCATAGCTTGTTCAGTATTGTCAGCGAGGTCAGTGGTGGACATAAGTAGCTCCTAAGCTATGAATAGCTTTTTAAAATCTAATAGTAGTGCTTTAAATAACAGGATTTTTAAACAAGATAGTTGCAACACGTCCTAAGCTAAAATACGCCAAATCACCGCTAGCACCGCTAAAATATAAAACAGTGGCGCAAGCCAACCGATGACTTGCGTAGCAATGGCGATACTAATGCCAAATCCTGCCAAGGCTAACCAGTCGCGGCGACGATCATTGAGCATATCAGCGCGTATTTGCTGCATCTCACGCAGTTGGCTGTCTTGTCTGGAGCCTTGTGAGGCGAGACTTTGCAGACCCTGATCGAGTAGCTTTGGAATATCGGTACTGGATAATAAAATCTCCGGCAGCTGTTTTCGTAGCTGCTGTAAGTTACGCATAGGATCAAGCTGCTCTTTGATCCAGCCGCTTAAGATCGGCTTAGCTAATGACCAGATATCAAGCTCAGGATACAGGTCGCGGCCTAGACCTTCGACATGCACTAAAGTCTTTAGCAGCAGCGTAAGCTGCGGCGGAATACTCATATGATGGCGACGCGCTATATCTAATATCTGCATCAATACGCCAGCAAAATCAATCTCATTGATTGATTTTTGGAGCATAGGGCCAACGGTACGGCGCATATCTCGTATCAGGGCGTGCTTATCGGTATTAGGCGGTATCCAGCTGGCGCGGCTGACGATATCGACTAAAGCAGTAAAGTTATTATTCATCACCGCAAGTAGCATGCGCGCGACTATCAGCTGATCTTCCTTAGACAACGTACCCATGATGGCGCAGTCAAGACCAATGTATCTTGGCTCATGACCTAAATCGATCGGTCCTGCATTAGCACCCGCATCAGAGCTTGCACTGAGATTAAGCGTCTTAACTGGTGGGGTCTCAACAAAGACATTGCCCGGATGCATATCGGCATGAAAGAAGTTATCACGGAACACTTGCGTAAAAAATATCGTCAGGCCTTTTTTTGCTAAAGCGGCACGGTCGTAGCCAAGCTGATCGAAGATTTCTACTTGCGAGATTGGCACGCCTTGGATGCGCTCCATTATCATCACATTCTTTGAGGCGTCATAGACTTCCGGCACATACATTAATGCTGAGCCCAAAAAGTTATTACGCATCTTAGTGGTATTATCGGCCTCTAGCGTCAAGTCCAGCTCATTGAGCATCACTTGCCGGTAGTCCTCCACAATATCGATGATATGTACTGCACGTGCTGCTTCTATCCGCGCAGATGCCCAGCTCGCAACCTCACGTAGTAGCTCAAAGTCGGCGATAATAGTGTTACGGATATCAGGACGCACTACTTTGACCACCACTTCACGGCCATCTGGCAGGGCGGCGGTATGCACTTGTGCGATGGAGGCAGCGGCTAAAGGCTTGGTATCGAAACGGGCAAATAAACTATCGATAGTTTGACCTAAGCCATGCTTATTATCTTCGATTTGAGCGATAGCGGTATCAACGGCGAAAGGTTTTACTTGGTCTTGTAGTTGTACTAATTGCTCGATAATGCTTGGAGGAACTAAGTCGCGGCGGGTCGAGAGCAGTTGGCCTAACTTCAAAAACAGCGTACCCATATCTTCTAACGCGTATTTGACGGCATTGGGCTGATGTTTTTTACCCCAAGCGGCAGGATGTAGACGCAGTAAACGCGCAATAGGCTGGAGCTGCGGCGCCTCTTCGACGGATAAATGAGTATCAAGACGATAACTGGCGGCAATACGCCAAAGCTCAAGTAAGCGTGCGCGGTGAGATAGTAGCATGGACTATAATTACTCTAGAATAGGGTACAAGGTTAGAACCAGTACGTTAATGACAGTAATAGTGAAATAGCTATTAAGTATGAGACAAATTATTGGTTTTGCCTAAGACGTGCTTGTTCCATTTTTAACGCTAAAAGCTTAGCTTCTTCACGCTCGACATCGGCTCGTAGCTTAAGCAGTTGCTGTTTTAGATCATCGGTTTCTGCTTTGTCGATTGGGTCAGGTTCGCTAGTACCCGCTATGTCATTTGCCCAGTCGGTGACATCGTCAAAGACGCGTTTACCACTGTGACGTAAGCTCCATTTAAGCTGTTTGATAAGCAGTTGCAGCTGGCTTGCTAAAGGTTTGCCAATCAGCGGCTCTAGCTGACCGGCAATATCAGGATCAAAGCCTGCAACTAGCTGCTTGAGCTGCATCAGTACTTTATAGTCGCCTTCAATAGGCAGATTGCCTTTTGGCTCGCGTAGCAGATTGAGTAGCTGCGCTGGATTATCAACATTAATGATACAATCAGGAGCGCTATGACCGATCTGTGCCATATCCAAATCCGCTTGCGCGCGTTCATCTAAGGAATCACCGCCGCGCGTCTCAAACACGCATGGGGTGGTCACAGGCTCAAAACGCAGCCGTTTATGATTGAATATCACATCTAAGTGGATTTCAGGCATCGTCATATTGAGACGTAGCACTTTACCAGCCAAAGGCTCAAGGCCAGCTTGGGTAATCTCATCGCTCATAAGAGCGACATTGATAAGCTTCTCGGCACCTGCCAAAAGTAACACCGTTAGCATAATATTCTCACGTAAATAAGGTTAGATTTTTGAGCTTTAAACTTTGAGCTGTGCAAGCTCAGAGTTAGGCTTTAAAGCCGCGATGCACCGCTACGATACCTGCCGTTAGATTATGATAATCACAATTAACAAAACCCGCTTGCTCCATCATTTGCTTGAGCGTCTGCTGATCGGGATGCATACGGATGGATTCGGCTAGATACTGATAACTCTCAGAGTCATTGGCGACGATTTTACCCATCATCGGTAAAGCGGTGAATGAGTACAAATCATAAGCTTTGGATAATGGCTCAAAGATAGGTTTAGAGAATTCCAATATCAATAAACGACCACCGGGCTTAAGTACGCGGTACATAGAGCGTAGCGCTGCATCTTTATCCGTGACATTACGTAGACCAAAGCTGATGGTCAATAGATCAAAACTCTCGTCATCAAAGGGCGCTAAAGTCTCAGCATTGGCAAGCACAAAATCAACGTTATTGCAGCCAGCATTAATCAGGCGCTCACGGCCAACCTCAAGCATAGCAGCGTTGATATCCGATAACACAACGTGTCCACTACGGCCAACTTCACGGCTAAAGACTTTGGCCAAATCGCCCGTACCACCGGCGATATCAAGGACTTGTTGACCAGCGCGAACACCCGATAAGCTAATAGCAAAGCGCTTCCATAAGCGGTGAATACCGAACGACATCAAATCATTCATAATATCGTATTTTTTGGCGACTGAAGTAAAGACATCGGCTACGCGCGCTTGCTTTTCAGCTTTATTGACGGTTTTATAACCAAAATGGGTCTGCTCTAAGCCATCGGTTTCAGGTGTGTGCGGATTATTGATATCATCACGCTGATTAAATACGCTTTGCTTAGTTGAGGCACTATTAGGCTGAGAGTGAGCTTGAGCCTGCGCTTTATCATTAGTACGAGGGGTTGTATGGTCTTTAGTCATAGTGGTTTGTTGACCTTGCGGGGTGCCAATAGGTAGGCTTTGTACTGATGTAAAGTCGTCATTATTACTGCTAGTAGAGCTTTGATTATTAGTGTTCATAGAAGCTTGATTCTCAATTTTGGGCTCAGAGCTTTGGCGCGCTTGTACTTGAGCGGTGATATTTTGATTATTAGCGATGCTATCTTTGATCAACTTATCTTGTAAGTCGCTATGACTGCTAGATTTTATATCAGTATTGCTGACAGCCGCTGTGTCGATATTATTATCGAGAGTGTAGTTGTTATTGTCAGTCATAAGCTTTTCCTATTTCTTATCCATCATGCGTCAGGCATAAGGACTATTACGCAAATAAAGTTAGGCTACTGCAAACACCGATGCCGCGCTGCTATCAGTATTGGCATGAACTTGGTTGATAATCTCAAGCTCGCGCGCACAAAAGGGGTCGATAAAACCTTTGACACTATCAAGAGGGCGCATCGCGGTAAAGCCGTCGTCAATAAAGTCGTATAATGGCTGGTAATTATGACGATAAGCGGTGCGCTTAGTCATCCCAAAAGCTTTGCGGATCATAAACGAGTTAACATATTTGTCAGCGCGGTAACAAACCTCTTTTAGATTATCCAGCTGCTCGCGGCGTTTATCGCCTTCATCGACCGCGCGATAAGCGCTAAGCATATTTTCCTCATTGACAGGCAACTCTTGTGCCAGTAACCACTGAGCTAAATGAACATCCAACTCCATAGCTAGAACAGAGGCATAAATAGCCATGCTACCGGTTTCTAAAGCGGAGGCAGGCGCAAAACGCTCTACTTTTTTGGCTTTAGGGACGATACGCTGGAGTTGTTCTGCTAGTTTTTTGAATTCATCACCGCCATAGAGCTGGTTCAAAAAATAATTTGCCATAAGCTTATTTTTTGGTTTGCCAAAGGCATCGGCATGAGTTTTTTCAATACGCGCACGCTGCCAAGCTTGGACTTGATCTAATTTAACTTTTAGCGCTTCATTGTCATGATGAGGCAGTTGCCAAAAACGGGCTAAATGGTGCTGTAATTCTGATAATGCAGACATCAAAAAATCCTATATAAAATTTATCCAAACCTGATAGTTAAAAGATAATGAGAGTGGTTATAACAAAACGGCTTATATCTTGCGCTTTTTGGTCTGCCTATGATACATCAAAGCCTCTACTTTTGCCTTTATTAGCCTGGTGTATTTGTTCAATAATCTCAAGCTCACGAGCGCAAAAGGGATCAATAAAGCTGCTAACGCTTTCAAGTGGCTTCATCGCGGCAAACCCTGCTTCCACAAAATCATATAAAGGCTGATAGTTGAGACTATAAGCGGTGCTTTTGGCTAAGGCAAAAGCTTTTTGGAGTAAAAAAGAATTAAAATATTTATCGGTACGATAGCAGACCTCTTTTAGATTACTAAGCTGCTCACGGCGCTCAGCCGATTCATCAAGGACACTATAAGCGAGCATGACGTTTTTTTCATTCACTGGTAAATTACGATCGACTAACCACTGAGCCAAATGCAAATCCATCTCAATCGCTAGTATAGCCGCCTGAATGGACATGCTCGCGGTCTCTAATACTGACTCTTTTACCAAACGCTCAAGTTTTTGTGCCTTTGGCAAAACTCGCGCTAATTGTACTGCCAATAGTTTGAATTTCTCGCCGCCATATAATTGAGTCAAAAAATAATTTGCCATCAATCTATTATTAGGCTGCGAAAATAGCTCTTTATGCGTACGCTGAATGCGAAGACGCTGCCAAGTCTGTACTTCATTTAGCGCGCGATTAAGCGTTTCATCGTCATGATAGGGTAGCGCCCAGTAACGAGTTAGATGTTGTTGCAACTCTAAAAAAGCAGTCATGACAGCTAATCCTATGTAATGTTAGTACAGTTATTTCAATAAAATAATACCAATCCAATCCTAAAAATCTTTTATATCCAATAAAAAAGCTACGCTTATTTATCGCTGTCAATTATCAAGCTATATCAAACAATCATACCACTCTAATAAGAAGTTACCCCTAAATAAAAAACAATACAAATGGCAAACTGTTACACAGCGATATTATCCATCGAGCAAGCGAATGCTATTATCATTCTATAATAACGAAAAAGTGAGTCATTATCATGTCCAAAAATAAATCTAATGCTACTAAGCCTAGTAAAAAACCTAATGATAAACCTGAGGGTAATAAGCGAGAAGCGGTTAGCGATGGTTTAGACCCAGAAGTGGTTAATCGCCGCTTAATACCCAATCCGCTTAGCGAGTTCTCGATGGATGAAGAGGAGCTAAGACTAGCACTTGTCACCGCCCAGTTCGCTCTTAGAGCCACTAGGCAACAAACCCCGCCGCCTGCGAATAAGCCTACAGGTTTATTAGTGCTAGTAAACGGTATGGAGCAAGCGGGCAAGGGGCGCTCGGTCAAGCAGCTGCGTCAATGGGTAGATCCAAGGCTGCTAAAAGTGGAGGCTACCATCGGCTATCCGCCCCTAGCTTATCAGCCGATTTGGCAAGCTCATACCGCCGCTATGCCGCGTCATGGCGATGTGATGGTCTATTTTGGTAACTGGTACGCTGATTTGATTTATAACGTCATGCGTATGATG
Organism: Psychrobacter sp. AH5; assembly: GCF_040371085.1. Lineage (NCBI taxonomy): Bacteria > Pseudomonadati > Pseudomonadota > Gammaproteobacteria > Moraxellales > Moraxellaceae > Psychrobacter > Psychrobacter sp. AH5. The sequence goes on along the minus strand of NZ_JAMBMT010000001.1, from coordinate 1,800,177 downwards.
GCCGCGCAACAAAACCTAGATGAGCCAGATAAAAACGACAGCGATAATAAAAAAGCCAGCTCAGCTATCTATAGTGTGGCTCATGAGTCAAATGCCGTGCAAGCTTTGCCAACGATGGACTGGCGCACTTATCTAAAAAAGCAATTAGAGGATTTGCAAGTTTTTGAGCGCGATTTGGCAGCGAATCAAACCAAAGTACTCAAATGCTGGTTTCATATCGACGCTGATACGCTAAAAGAGCGTCTCAATGATAAAGAAGCCGATCCGCAGTATCTATATCAGATCGACTGGAGCGATGAGAAGGTATTGGCGCAGTTTAATTCAATAGCTGAGACTATTTTGCGCCAGCAAGGCGACTGGGTCATCATCGATGGCAATGACAAATCGCAAGCGACTATTAGCTTTTGTCACGAAGTACTACACGCTATGCAAGAGGCGCTAGTAAGTAGCGAAAGTCCCGTCAAAGCAAACGCACACAATGACACTAAACCCTCGCGCACAGCCTTAAAAAAGAAGAGTGATTTTGCATCAACTGCTTTTAGTGCTACCGACATTCCCAAAGTGCTAACCGATATCAAAGATCATGATCTGGATAAGTCAGATTATAAAGAGGAGCTGGCCGATAAACAGGCAAGGTTTGCAGAACTGATTCGGGCGCGAAAGGGTCGTCATGTGATTTTTGCTTTTGAGGGTATGGATGCCGCGGGCAAGGGCGGCTCTATCAAAAGAATGGTGGCGCCGCTCGATCCACGCGAGTACCAGATATATAACATTGGCGCGCCGATGCTCTATGAGCTACAACACCCTTATCTATGGCGCTTTTGGACTAAGCTGCCTAATGAGCAAACTGATCGTCTTAGTCGTATCGCCATCTTTGATCGAACTTGGTATGGGCGCGTCTTAGTTGAGCGTATTGAGCAATTAGCGCCTCAAAGCGATTGGCAACGCGCTTATGGCGAGATCAATCGCTTTGAGGCTGATTTGCAAGCCGCTGGTACTATTGTCATCAAGTACTGGTTAGCGATTGACAAAAAAGAGCAGTTAAAGCGTTTTGAAGCTAGGCGTGAGACGCCGCATAAGCAGTTCAAACTCACCGATGATGACTGGCGTAACCGTGAGAAATGGTCCGACTATGTGCAAGCGGCCGCGGATATGCTAGCGTATACCCATACTAAAAATGCTCCTTGGTGTATTGTCGCTACTAATGATAAGCGCCGTGCTCGCCTCGATGTGCTTGATCATGCTATCAAGCGACTAGAGAGTTATATACGACCTGCGGACTGAGTCAAGACAAAAGCGCTATACATTAGCAGTTACAAATTTGGCAATTTCATTGTGCATAAGTGCTAAATTTTTAATATAATGGGCGCACATTAACGGAAGCGAGCTTTTACTGCTAATAATTAGTATGGGTTTTTATGGTAAGTTTTGCTTCAATTAGTGTCTCTAAACGGATTAGCCGTTATTTATAATTTAGATAACGGCTAAAGATATAAGCCGCAAGCTGCCTAATTTTTTAGGGACAGTTTTTTGCGGCTTAACTGTATGTCTAATGCTGCTAGGTGCATAGCAAGTTTATAACAGTCACGATATTTTCAATAGTATAGTTCAACACAGATTTGAGACGATTTGAAATCAAGCCATAAAGACGCTACCAGCTTTTGGTCATAGCGTTTTTTGTGGCATCATTCTCAATCAACAATATCTTCAATCTTACGCAGGGCGTATCAATTTATGGGTATTAGCAGCAGCTCTACAGAATCAACCAAGTCGGTTGGCTCTATGAGAATCAATCTATTTTTTGCTATTTTACTGATTGCAATGACCGGCTATTTTTTATGGTGGGGTCTTGATTACACTATGCGTCAGCAGACGACACTGTTTATAGTGGCGACCGCCTTTGGTGTCTTTATGGCATTCAATATCGGTGGCAACGATGTCGCAAACTCCTTTGGCACTTCAGTAGGAGCGGGGACTTTGACTATCCCGCAAGCTTTAGGGGTAGCGGCGATATTTGAGGTGTCAGGCGCGGTGCTCGCAGGCGGAGAGGTCACTGATACCATTCGTAGTGGTATCGTTGACTTGGATGGTTTGGCTGTTACGCCAAATCAGTTCATTTACGTGATGTTATCCGCTTTGATTGCCGCCGCTTTTTGGTTATTGTTTGCCACCAAAAAAGGTTTACCGGTGTCAACAACGCACTCTATCATTGGCGGGGTCGTTGGCAGCTCTATCGTATTAGGTATCTCTTTGGGAGGGACTGAGACGGCGCTATCCACGGTAGACTGGGGCACCATTGGTACTATTGCTATCTCTTGGGTGCTATCGCCTTTATTAGGCGGAATACTAGCCTTCTTTTTATACGGCCATATCAAAAGAAATGTCATCGACTATAATGACAAAGCAGAAGCGCAGATTGCCGAGTTAAAAGCGGATAAAAAGAGCATCAAAAAAGAGCACAAAGAGCGTTTTGATGCGATGACTGAGTCTGAGCAGTTGTCTTACACCTCAGCGATGCTACGCGATCAAGAGATTTATAAAGATGATGATTGTGATGTCGAGGATTTAGAGACTGACTATTATAAGAAGCTATATATCGTTGAGCATCAGCGCGAGAGTCTCGATACGCTAAAAGCGCTGAAGAAGTGGGTGCCTATCTTAGCGGCGATGGGCGGTGTGGTTATGACCTCTTTGGTAGTGTTCAAAGGCCTCAAAAACGTCAACAGTAATATGACCACGCTACAAGGCTTCTTAATCATGGGTATGATAGGAGCGCTGGTTTGGCTGGCGACCTTTATTTATACTAAAAGTATCCGCGGTAAACACAAAGAGGATTTGACCAAAGCGACTTTTATTATGTTTAGCTGGATGCAGGTCTTTACCGCCTCAGCCTTTGCTTTTAGTCATGGTTCTAACGATATCGCTAACGCAGTTGGCCCGTTTGCCGCTATTATGGATGTAATTCGTACCAATAACATCGCCTCAGAAGCGGCAGTACCATCGCCTGTGATGTTGACCTTTGGCGTTGCGCTAATCGTTGGTTTATGGTTCATTGGTAAAGAGGTAATTCAGACCGTTGGCACTAATTTAGCCAAAATGCACCCTGCTTCTGGCTTCTCAGCTGAGCTTGCTGCTGCTGGGGTAGTGATGGGCGCTTCAACCTTGGGCTTACCGGTTTCTAGTACGCATACTTTGGTAGGGGCAGTCTTGGGTATCGGTATCGTCAATAGAAATACCAATTGGGCCTTGATGAAGCCGATCGGCCTTGCTTGGGTGATTACTTTACCAGTAGCCGCTTCATTATCAGCGGTTAGTTTCCTAATTTTAAACCAAATTTTTTAGTTGAATCATAGCTGACTATAGCAGGCTATGCTGAACATTTAGTAGTGCTCAGGTGTGAGTGTTCAACACGCCTTAGATTGAAGCTGCTAAATTAGCGAACAAAAAAGCGCTTATCGACATCATGCCGAGAAGCGCTTTTTTTATTTACCATATGACTTTTAGGCTTCTAATACTTCTTTATTAGCGACTTTTTCTGTACCGTACTGCTGACGCTTTTTGGCAAAGAAGCGATCAAGGCGATCCATAGCATTCTCCAAATCATGAAGATTGGGTAAGAATACTAAACGAAAATGATCGGGAGCATCCCAGTTAAAGCCCGTCCCTTGTACCATCAATACCTTCTCATCTATCAATAAATCCATCATAAACTGCATATCGTCTTTGACAGGATAGACCTCAGGATCCATTTTTGGGAAGCAATAAAACGCTCCTTGCGGCATAGTGCAAGAGATACCCGGGATGGCATTGAGACGAGTGATAGCCATTTCGCGCTGTTTAAATAATCGGCCTTTTTCTGAGGTCAGATCTTTCATACTTTGATAACCGCCCATCGCCGTTTGGATAGCATACTGACCTTGTACGTTAGAGCAAAGACGCATGGAGGCGAGCATATCTAAACCCTCGATGAAGTCAGTAGCATGGCTTTTTTTGCCTGATACCATCAGCCAGCCTGCGCGAAAACCTGCGATACGATGCGACTTAGATAGGCCATTATAAGACAGTACCAGCACTTCGTCAGTTAAGGTGCTCATAGGATGATGGACGACGTCATCATAAAGCACCCGATCATAAATCTCATCGGCCATAATGACAAGATTATGCTCTTTGGCGACTTCAATAATTTGTTTTAGATTCTCAGTAGAGTAGAGCGCTCCAGTAGGATTATTAGGATTAATAACTACTATGCCTTTGGTCTTACTAGTGATTTTTGATTTAATATCTTCGATATCAGGTTGCCAGTTATCCTCTTCATTACAGCGATAATGTACCGCTGTACCGCCAGACAAATTAGCCGCTGCCGTCCATAATGGATAGTCAGGCATTGGAATGAGCACCTCATCTCCATCATTCATCAGCGCCTGCATCGTCATCACAATCAGCTCTGAGACGCCATTACCCAAATAAACATCTCGTACATCGACCGCTGATAGCAGGCCTTTAGATTGATAATACTGCAACACCGCTTTACGCGCCGAAAAGATACCCTGCGAATCTGAATATCCCGTCGCTTCTGGTAGGTTCATCGCCACATCACGCAAAATCTCATGTGGCGCTTCTAAGCCAAAAGGGGCTGGGTTACCGACATTGAGCTTAAGAATACGTTGGCCTTCTGCTTCCATTTTATTGGCTGTTTTTAGGAGCGGGCCACGGATGTCGTAACAAACGTTTTGTAATTTATCAGATTTTTTTAGGTTATTCATAGCGTTGCTTTCCTTTGTTTGCAGCGTTTTAGCTTCCGGTGCTGTTGTATTATCCTTGTTTTTGATTTTATGATCAAAGTGGGTATCTAGCTGTTGCGTGGTTTTTAGTTCAGTTCTTTGTTTAGTTTGAGCGTCTAGCATAGGCTTTGTAGTTACTTGATGAGCGGGCTCACTACTAGCTATCTTATCTTCGGCATAGCCATCATTATTGCCTCGTAGTAGATAGCCTTCTGTACAGCCTAGGAGGCGTGCAAGCGTAGGCAGCTTGGAGGAGACAATACCATTGATACCACGCTCCCAATTAGAGATAGCGCCGCGGCTCACTTTCGCGCCAGCTTTAGTCATTTGCTGGGCTAATTGCTCAGCAGTAAGACCTTTGTCACGGCGCAGCTGCACAAGTCTTTGTGCCTGCTCTAAGCGCTGGGTTTGGGCATAATCATCAGGATTATCGGTCATAGTGCTTTTCATCTCCTAAAAAGTTGCAAATAATCATTAACTAAGACAAATCTTTATGACTTATTATTTGACAGTAATTTGATGAATCAATAGCTAATGCAAGATTTTATTGCATAAATAAGCCAAATGCAAGCTATTAAAATAGTAATGATGCAAGAATAACTTGCATTTAGTTAGAGTGTTTATGACTAAGAAAATAATCAGGGAAACGTGTAGATTTAGTAATTATTAGCGGCTAAATATTGAATAATCGCTGATAACTCCCATATCTTTAGGGTCTAGAAAAATTTTTAGCTCATTACTTACTAAACCTAATGGTTTATAAACCCAATAATTTATAAAATTGGTTATCTATAAAAACACTCTCAAAAAATCTCCATAATAAGGAATAATTATGCAAGACAGTCAACTAACCAAAGAAGAAGTCGCTCAATTAACCGAAGCTGATTGGAAGCAGCGTCTTAGTGATGATGAGTATCATGTGATACGCGAAAAAGGCACTGAGCGTCCTTTTACAGGTGTCTACAACGATGTCAACGATAAGGGTATCTACCGCTGTAAAGCTTGCGGCGCCAAGCTGTTTGACTCAGAAAATAAGTTTGATGCTGGTTGTGGCTGGCCAAGCTTCGATCAAGGCATCGACAACGCCGCTATCGATGAGCATGTCGATAACTCTTTAGGCATGCGCCGCACCGAAGTGACTTGTAGCAATTGTGACGCTCACTTAGGTCATGTTTTCCCAGATGGTCCACGTGAGACCACAGGCATGCGCTACTGCATCAATTCTGTCTCTATCGATTTAGATAAAGCCGAAGACTAATCGGCGGTCAATACTAGCTATTGATTAAATTGATTAATAAGATTTTGATATATAGTAGGGGAGCTTATATAAGCTCCCTTATTTTTTGGGTCGTCTATTAACTGAAGGTATAAAATGGAGCTTTACTAAGTTTTTGATTGACCGTGATGGGTAAGTGCTTGACCGTTATGCGCCAACTACTAAACTTAAAGCCCTTAAAGCGGATATTTAAAATGCCTTGGTAGCTACTATTTAGCTTTGTATTAGTTAGAAAGCAGCTACCAGTAATAAAAATTTTAGTAAATTAATAAAATATAAAGCTAACAAAAACAGCAGCTTGCCAGCGAGTGGTCATAAAAAACAAAAAATAGTGCTAAAGAGAGTGAAAATGTATTTGACAGCCATCGTTAAATCTATATAATACACACCCACAGCAAGGGGCTTTATTGGTTCTGAGTTGTTAGAGGTTATTTATCTTTAGTGTGACAGCTTTGGATCTTATGACTTTTAGAAATCCTATTTAAAGGATTTCTCTTGCAGAGCTAAAAAAGCAGTGCTTTTTTTATACGCTCTTCAGGGTGATTAGCTCAGTTGGTAGAGCGTCTGCCTTACACGCAGAATGTCGGCGGTTCGAATCCGTCATCACCCACCACTTATCAGCAAGTGGGTCTTATCTTCTTATAAAAGAAAAGACAAAATGCTAGTGCGACCTAAGCAGCGGTAGTTCAGTTGGTTAGAATACCGGCCTGTCACGCCGGGGGTCGCGGGTTCGAGTCCCGTCCGCTGCGCCATATTTAAAACTTAGTTTTAATGCAAAAGTTTCAACCTCAAGTATTCGTTTACTTGAGGTTTTTTTGTGCCTGAGTTTCTCTTAAAGCCTTTATCCGTAAGGGTTGGTTATCCTGTCTTTGTTAGCCACTAAGAAGTAATCTACTCTTTAATAATTTATTCTCTATAAGTCTGCGTTTATACAATCTGCCTTTTGGAAATCGGTGACCAACTGCTTGGTGACCAAACGGTGACTATAGTCAGCTCGAAATAAAATCAATACGCTAGCACTGTATCAGTTTTATAATGATATTTTGTGAATAAGAGAGTTAAGATTTGAGACTGTAAACGACCTTTACTTGAGGTTACTTGAAGGTACTCGAAGATATTTTGGTATCTCATATAATATAAGCTCAAAGATTTGCTTATAGACTGCTATAGCTATTATCATATCAACGCAGCATTTTAGAAACTAAAAAACAATAACCCAAACCGGAGTAAACAATGATTACCCATGTACCAGATGTGACTTTTAAAACTCGTGTTCGTGATGAATCTATTGGAGGAGATAACCCATTTACGTGGTATGACTTAACCACAGATGAGTTGTTTGCTAATAAAAAAGTGGTGGTGTTCTCACTACCCGGCGCTTTTACGCCAACGTGTTCGACCAGCCATTTGCCTCGTTATGAAGAGCTGTACGAGGAGTTCAAAGCGTTAGGCATAGATGAGATAGTTTGTGTTTCTGTCAACGATGCTTTCGTCATGTATCAGTGGGGTCTTAAGCAAAACCGTGAAAATGTTTTCTTACTTCCTGATGGCAATGGCGAATTCACCCGTAAAATGGGTATGCTTGTTGATAAAAGCAATCTTGGCTTTGGTATGCGCTCATGGCGTTATTCGATGTATGTCGACGATAAAGCCATCAAAAAGGTATTTAAAGAACCTGATTTTGGCGACAACTGCCCAATAGACCCCTTTGAAGTCTCAGATGCCGACACTATGTTAGAGTATCTAAAAAGTAATGCTTAGTCATATTGGTTGCTGACTGATATTTTTAGGCGTTAATAGATGCTCAAATATATTAAAACTGCGTAGCTCTTAATGATAAGGGCTACGCAGTTTTTTTTGTGGTTTATTGCAAAGTTTTTATCGCTAAGCGCTGTTAGTTTTGAGAGTTATGATTGAATTTAAAGAGTCAAAACCAAGTTAACGCTATTTAGCAAGGATGATACTGACAATAACATGATAAAGAGTTTTAATAAGAAATAGTACTTTAATGGACTGGTTAGAAGCTGAGTCTTTAACCCATGAGAGAGCATCTACAGTACAGGTGTAAGCTTTGGAGAAATAATTATGGATAATAACAAGTCGCAAATGAATCCTTACGTCAAGTTTGGTTTGATGATTCTAACCTCGACTGTCGTCATGTACCTTATGATGTATCTCAATACCTATAAGTGGGATCACGTTTATTTTAGTGAAACCCGTGCTTATATGGCGCTATATATGGGCGCAATGATGGCGATCATTATGCTAGCCTTTATGACCAATATGTACAAAAAAACCAAGGTCAATCTAATGATTTATGGTCTTAGTGTGTTCTTATTTGCCTTTGGTCTATGGGGCGTGCGCTCACAAGCGACCGTTGATCAAGTCGACTGGATGCAAGCGATGATTCCGCATCATTCTATTGCTATTTTGACCAGTACGCGGGCGGATATCGAAGATCCGCGAGTACGCCAATTAGCGGACGATATTATTGAAGCGCAAAAGCGTGAAATCGGCGAGATGGAAGCTTTGGTTGAGGAGCTTAAGTAAGATTTAACCCAAATGAGAGATGGTAAAGCAGCATAAATAGCTTCATAATTAGGCTTTATTACAACTCGATATTGTAGATGACTATAACTAGCACTACCAAATCAATTAGCCCTACAAAATCTTTTTTAGCTCTTAGCGCAAAATATTAAACAAGGAAGCTTAATAATGACTAGCAATCAAAGGATATTCTCAAATTCATTAGTTTTAAAAACCGCTTTAATCAGCGGCTCGCTGCTAGCACTACTAGCCAGCTCAGGCTGCGCCACTAGCTCACTGCTAGATGATAATAGAGTGACCACTACTAGCTCAGTAAAAAGTGTGTTATCGCAAGATCAGATTATCGCCTTTGGTCGTCCCGCTACCACTTTACCGCAAATGCCGATGGCTAGCATGGTCATCGTCGGTAATAAAAACAGCTACGTGCTTAGCGAAGGCGGTAGTGAGATGATAAACCTACTCACCAATCTAACCGCCAAAAATATCCAAGTCGAAAACGATATGAGCTTCAATGTGCCCAATAACGACGGCTACTTTCAAGGGCAAATGAAGCTATCTTATGCCAAACTAAAAGATGAGTTTGATCGTAGCGACTATCAGTTCTTTTTACAAAACGGCGGCGTGGAGTGTAGCTCAGCCAGCGACATGCGCATTAACGCTCAGCGTTTTTGCTTTACCGTACCGGTAAAAGGCGCTATCTACCCGCAGGTCAGCAATATCAGCATGATCCAGTCCAAATATCGCCCGCTGAGCAAGCCTTATACCGTGACGTTCTATGGTCAAAGTCAGCAGACGCAAACCACTAGTGGCGGCACCAGCACGGCGGGCAAGTTAGTATTACTGCCCTTTGCTTTAGCCTTCGATGTCGTGACACTACCTATTCAGATTTTGGATAGTTTATAAGTTAACAATTTATTGCGTTATCGGTGCAAGCAATGATTATGCTTAACTAAAAAACCTCAAGCGCTACGATGCGTTTGAGGTTTTATTTTATAAGACTATGAGAGGAAGCTATCTATGGTTAGTAACGAGCATCTTTGGGTTTTTTGGCGGTTGGCCAATCATTAACCTTGCCAGCAAAGTCAGGGCGCGGTTTATGGGTGAAAAACTCAGCCACATCGACTGCGTCTTGATCGGAGAGTACGTTGCCATGACCCCAAAGCCCTTGAGTTTGGATACCCATGGGCATATTGTACTTCACAAAAGCTGCTGCTTTGTAAGTTCGCGCCATACCCGCGCCGATGTTAAAGGACTCATCGCCCCATAGTGGCGGGAAGACAATATCGCCGCGAGCATCTTTGATACCTTCGCCGTTGTCCCCATGACAGGTCGCGCACTGTGCGTAGTAGATTTTCTCACCGCGCACAGGGTCGCCCACCAGTGTGGTATCGACCTCACCGGCATTATTGATATCGACTTTTTGATCTTTTGGGGTGTTTTGCGCTAGCCACTTCATATAAGCCATCATAGCTTTCATCTCAGGAGACTCACGATCGAGTGGTTTACCATTCATTGAGCGCTTAAAGCAGCCATTGATACGGGCCTCTAAATCTACTTCTTTACCGGCTCGCGGCATTACCCGTGGATAAAAGTTATAACTGTTAATATATGGATCGCCTAATGGGATTTTGCCTTGCGCGATATGACAGCTATTACAGTTCATTTGCGCGCCGACATGCTCAGGCAGTAGCCGTTTGGTCTCGTTTAATAAACGCTTACCATAGATGATCTCCTCAGCGTTTGGCTCATCCAAGATAGCGGTATCCTGCGGCATGACATAAGTACCGATACCTTCGTTAGCGTCATCAGCGGTCACAAGCTTATATTCTGCTGCGTTTAGATCGACAGGTTCTGGCTGACTACAGCCGCTAACGCTAATGGCAAGGACGGCTGCAGTTAGGATAGCAATAGCGGGAGTCGGGTTCATTTTCAATGAGGATATAGTCATTATTTTGCTCCTTTTGCTGTCAGGTTATCGCTATCAAGACTGAGATCGGGGGCGATGTCAGTGCCCGTTTTGGGTTTTTTAGCCAAGAAGGCGCGCATTTTTACCACATCTTTGACGGTAATCTCTGGCGCTTGGTTGGTCCAGCTATTACGTACATAGTTGACCACTTCAGCGATATCAGCATCCGCCAAGTTGGTAAACTCAGGCATAGTAAAGGCCATGCGATCATGCGGAGTCTCTGGCATGCGCCCGCCGCCTAAGGTAATCTGTAAGACCGAGTCGGCATTTTTGGCGTAGACGGCGCTATTACCATCGAGAGCTGGGAAGATACGTGGTACGCCTTTACCATCAGTGCGGTGACAGACGGTGCAGTACTCTACATAGAGCAGCGCGCCACGTGAATCATAATTACCGGCTAGTAAATTCTCAGTAGTAACGTCTTTTTTGACCGGTAGCGTGACTTCTTTATTAGGGGCAGGCGATAAGGTTTTTAGATAGGAGGACATGGCGTTGATATCATCCTCAGTCATATATTGCGTACTATGCTCAACCACTTCTGCCATAGCGCCAAAAGCAGCAGTCGTATCAGTACGACCAGTTTTGAAGAAGTCGTTCAGCTCAGCGACGTTCCATGTGCCAAGGCCGCGATGCTCACCGCGAATACTCTTTGCGCGCCAGCCATCGATGACCGCACCGCTTAAGTATTCCTCAGAGTCCGCGTTAGTCAGCGCAATCTCTTGATAGCCAATGCCGCGCTCAGTATGACAAGAGCCGCAGTGACCAGGCCCTTCGACTAGGTATTGTCCACGAGCTAAAACCGCATCATCACTCTCAGGGACAAACTCGCGCTTGGGTGCAAATAAGGCTTGCCAATACGCCAGCGGCCAGCGCCAATTGGCAACGGGTGGCAGCTCGCTTTTAACGTTGGCTTGCTTGACTGGCTCTACCGCCGACATAAAGTAGGCGTACATCGCTGCCATATCCTCGTCAGGCATGATTTGATAAGAAGGATAGGGCATCGCTGGATACAGAGCTTTGTTTCCTGGCGCTACGCCATGCTTTACCACATTTTTGAAATCAGTAAAGCTATAATTACCAATACCGGTATCTTTATCAGGAGTAATATTAGTCGAATAAATCGCGCCAAGCGGGGTTAGCATTGGCAGGCCACCGGCGTAAGTCTCACCACCAAGGGTAGTATGACAGGCGACACAGTCGCCGGTGCGCGCGACATATTCGCCTTTTTTTATTAAGGCAGGATCGGTGATATTGACCTCAAGACTGCTATCGCTAGTACGCAGACTAGGCAGTAGCTGACCGATAATAAAGGCCAGCGCCAATCCAATGATAGCGGCGATAAGGATAATCACTGGCCATTTTCTCATAAGCTCAGTTCTCATAAGCTTATCCTCCATAATAGGGTTACTAAATCGGTTGCGGATGCTCTAGCATAAATCGACATACCGCTTAATATTTTTATAAATAGGAGCTTGCGGCTCTAAAAAGTTACAAGCTTACTATTAAGTATAGGGCAAGCCTTAATCTTGCGATATTGTGGAAAACCACATTATTTATAAGGTTATAATTTTAGCTATGCGATAAGCTATACTTCATCCACTGTTTTAAGAGAGTGAAAGCTTTAAGATGACCAAAGCAATATTCATTAGCTATATAGAAGAGTGCAGACCTTGATAAGTGCTATCTTGCCCATTCTTGACTCAATAGCAGTGCTGCAAAGAGCGCTAGGGCAAAAGTTGCTTTTGGCTTACGCTGTTGCTTTGTTGCTGGTATTGATAGCGCAAAATACTCAGGCGCAGACTTATTATTTAGGGGTTCTGGCGCCGCAGGGCGAGGCAGTAGCTCAGCAGCGTTGGCAGCCGTGGTTAGATGAGCTAAATAGCACTTTGCCACAGGATACTATTGTATTGGTACCGCTTGCGCTGGAGAATTGGCAACAACAGATAGAGGCCAAACAATTTGCGTTAGTGTTAGGGCCGCAGATACAAGTCATCAAGATGGATACCGCAGGCTGGCGCTGGCTCGCGACTTTACAAAGTAATGTCAGCGCTGCTAAGCCTAGTGAGTTTCAAATCTCAGATATCAATCAATCCGACTTTCAAACCGCCGCGCAATACAAGTTATATAAGCAGCTCAAAAACGACTTGGCGCTGTTAGAGCAACAAAAAACCAATAAGGCTATCGGTCAGCCTAATGCTATGGAGCAGATTGCTAGTACGCTATGGGTCAATAAAGACAGTGATATTCAGCAGCTAGGTGATTTGGAGCGGCGCAAAATAGTCGCCGTGGCCCCTGATGCCTTTGGCGGTTATCTGCTGATAGCCCATCTGCTCAAACAAAACTCGCTAACCCCAAGCGATTATCAAACGCAGTTTGTCGGTTATCCCATTGAGCTGACTTTGAGTACGCTTGCCAGCGGCGCGGTCGATGCCGCCATTGCTCCTTTGTGCCTGATGGAGGAGATGGCAAGTCAAGGTAAGATTGATCAAGCTCAGTTTCGGCTTATTCATCCAATCACTACTGACTCAAGCTGTCAGTCTTCTACTAAGATCTATCCTAACTGGACGCTCGCGGCGACTGATCAAGCGCCAAACGCTCTTATTAATCAGATCAATCAGCAGTTATTTTCAGATCATGCTAATGATAGCTCTAATTCATCCTTAAGTTGGTTATCCCCTGAATCGAGCGTTGACGCCGAGCGTATCTTATATGAGATGAATGAGCATCCCGCGCAAAAAACGCTAGGCAGCTATATTATTGAGTGGATACGATCGCATCGCTGGTGGATGAGTATCATCGTGCTGATTATACTGGTATCGACTATCAATTATGCTTGGATGAGCTGGCTGGCTTGGCGTCGGCAACAGCAGCTATTGATTCAAAACCGCCTTATTCGTGATTATGATCGGCAGCTGCGTCATTCTGAGCGTTTTGCAGTAATCGGAGAGATGAGTGGAGCGATTGCCCATGAGATCAATCAGCCGCTAGCCACTATTCAAAATTACGCGCAGGGTTTGCTGATTCGTAGTGAAAATTTAGTGCAGGGTGGCGATAACAGTCACGAGGACCGTACGGATAAACAACAACTAGATAAACAAACTACCCAAAAAGCCCTCAAGCAAATTGTGAATGAGACTCAGCGAGTAGCGGCTATTATTAGCAATATCCGGCGCTGGGCTGGGCGTCCAGCAGCAGATGAAGTCAGTGTTGATATTGCGGCGACTTATAAGCAGTGTATTTACTTTATGGGGGAGCGCGCAGTCGATATTAGCTTTTGGCTAGCTTCTGATTATCAAAAGCTGCAACTGCCTAATTTGCTGCTTGATCAGCTGCTCATTAATGCCATGCTCAACGCGCAGCAGCAGGGCGCTCAGCATATTATCTTACGCTGTAGCCAGGAGCAGTATCAAGGTAAAGATTGGCTAGCAATAAGCATTATAGATGATGCGGGAGGGTTTGAGCAGAAGCGTTTGAGCGCTAATCAAGCCGCTTTAGCGAATGGGCCTAAATACAGCGAGAGATCCACTAAGCTCGAGGGTATGGGCTTAGGGCTGATGATTTGTCAGCGCTTATGCAAGTCATTGGATGGCATGATGCAGTTGAGTAATATTGAGGTGCCAGAAGAGCTTGCTATCATAAAGGATTTGCCCATGAGCTATCAATTAAGGCTTAAGCATACGCTTGATAGCAAAAACCAGCTGATCCAAACTCAAAGCTATTATCCTCTTAAAGAAAAAGTAGGCGCAAAAGTCACTCTATATCTGCCTTTGTCTTTAGCCGATGATAAGTTAACTAAAAATTAGCTATAATAAAAGAGCTAAAAAGAGACCGCGCGATTTAGATAACGGTTTAATTATAAAAAGTATAGCAAGGTAGCCTATGACTTGTGCCAAGATAAATACTGAGCCACTGCTTATCCATATCATTGATGATGAAGAAAGCGTGCGCACCTCCTGTGAGTTTTTACTCAGTAGTTTGGGCTTATCGAGCCAAACTTGGGCCAGCGCCGTAGATTTTTTGGCAGCCGTAGATATTTATCGCCCTGCGGTGGTGATTAGTGATTTGAATTTACCTCATATGACAGGGCAAGCGCTACAAGCTCATTTGAATGAGCATAAAAGTCCAATAGCGCTGATTGCTTTGACGGGTAATGGCGAGATTAGCGACGCGGTTAAGATGCTAAAACAGGGGGCGGTAGATTATCTAGAAAAGCCCATTAGTAGTCAGCGCTTGCAACAAGCTATCCGCTCCGCTAAGCAGCTAACTAATAAGCGCGCTAAACTTTATGATATTGCTAAGTTATATGAGCAGCTCACGGATAAAGAGAAGGAGGTCGCTGGCGAGCTGATGCAAGGCAAGCTAAATAAAGTCATAGCCGATCATTTAGAGGTGTCAATGCGTACCGTAGAGGTGCATCGCTCGCAAGTTATGAAAAAAATGCAGGCTCAGCATATCAGTGAGCTGATTCAAAAGTTGGCTTTATTAGAAGAGTAACTAGATTAGAAAGCAGTTAAAGTGTTAAGGCTAATTGGCAAAAACGCCTACTATTAAGTAGGCGCTTATAAGGTTAACAATAATAAAAAATAACTCAAACAAGCAGTTAGCTCAAAATCAAGCTATCATCATCGATCTTTTCGCCGCGCGTCTGCTCAAACATATCGAGTAGATCATGCACCGTCATACCTTGACGTTTCTCTCCTGCGACATCTAGTACCACTTGACCTTGATGCAGCATCACCGTACGCGTGCCATGGGCGAGGGCTTGCTGCATAGAGTGCGTCACCATCATCGTCGTCAGCTGATTATCAGTAACGATTTTGTCCGTAAGCTCTAAGACAAAAGCGGCGGTCTTAGGATCAAGGGCAGCGGTATGCTCATCGAGCAATAAAATCTTTGAAGGCTGCAAGGAAGCCATCAGCAAGCTGACCGCTTGGCGTTGTCCCCCTGATAACAGCCCCATTCTATCCGTAAGACGATTCTCTAAGCCTAGTTTCAAAACCGCTAACTTCTCTTTAAACAGCTCGCGATTATTATTATTTAGCGCAAAGCTCAAACCACGTTTACCGCCGCGTTTAAAGGCCAAAGCCATGTTCTCTTCGATGGTCAGCGCTTCACAAGTACCTGCCATCGGATCTTGAAACACGCGCGCGACCCAATGCGCCCGCTCATGCGCG
The DNA here is from genome assembly GCF_040371085.1 of Psychrobacter sp. AH5. NCBI lineage: Bacteria > Pseudomonadati > Pseudomonadota > Gammaproteobacteria > Moraxellales > Moraxellaceae > Psychrobacter > Psychrobacter sp. AH5. The sequence continues at coordinate 1,784,433 of NZ_JAMBMT010000001.1, read as the reverse complement.
CTCTTTTTGGTGACATCGATACCGTTCAATAAAATAGAGCCGCTATCAACCCGAGTGGTGCCACTAACGGCATTTAAAAAAGTCGATTTGCCCGCGCCATTGGTACCAATCACCGTCACAAACTCGCCATCAGCGATATTGAGATTGATACCGCGCAGCGCTGGGTTCTCGATAGGCGTACCCGGATTAAAAGTTAAGCGTAAATCTCGAGCTTGCATCATAATCATTATTCCTTATGCTTATAAGCGGTTATTTGCCAGCGGTTAGACTTTAAGCTTACGACTCAAAATTCTATTTTTGGCTTTGGGCAGGACTAAAGCGATCACGACCAGCAGCGCGGTAATTAAGTTGAGATCTTGCGGGCCAAAGCCGATACTTCTGAGAGTATCGCTCGATAGCGCCACTTGAATAAATAGCTTATAGAGCACCGCGCCGAGGATAACTGCTAAGGTGATCAGCCAAATACGCTTAGCCGGAATGATAGTCTCGCCGATGATGACCGCCGCTAGACCGATGACGATAGTACCGATACCGATAGAGATATCCGCGCCGCCCTGAGTCTGTACAAACAGCGCGCCCGCTAAAGCGATCAAACCGTTGGAGATCGCCATACCGATGATCGTCATCTTCGAGGTATTAATCCCTTGCGCTTGCGCCATGCGCAAATTAGATCCGGTCGCGCGCATCGATAGACCGGACTCAGTACTATAAAACCAGTCCAAAAACAGCTTCGCCAGTAACACCACCACACCAATAATGACGCAGCGCATCCAAAAGCCATTGTCATTGGTAACTAATGAGCTAAAGACCGTTGTTTCGCCTAATAGCGGCAAATTCGGTGCGCCCATGATACGCAAGTTGACCGAATACAGTGCGACCATTACCAAAATACTAGCCAGCAGCTGCAAGATACCAAGCTTGACATGGAGCCAAGCGGTGACGATACCAGCGACTGAGCCTGCTAGCATACCAAATGCGCAGGCTAACCAAGGATTGATACCAGCGACAATGGAGATACCAGCAATAGCGCCGCCTAAAGGAAAGCTACCATCAGCGGTTAGATCCGGAAAGTCTAAGGTTCGAAAGGAGATCAGTACCCCAAGGGCGACTAAACCGTAGATTAGACCACTCTCAAGCGCACCAAAAAAAGCAATTAAGGACATAAGCAAATCAATAAGTCATAACCAAGCGCTATAAGACAGTCATAGCAGCCAAGAGGTGAATTTAACAGATTAGGCAATCTGCAGTTAGGGTAAACCAAAAGACGTTATAACCAACAATTATCATAAATGACTATGGCAAAATTCGATATAAACTTCAATAAACAATAACAGCTACAGATTATAAGATAGATTTTATCAAGCTAAAACGACAAGCCCAGTCTATAAAAAGATAGCTGGGCTATTTATTAGAGCGTATTATAACGTCAAATTAAGCAAAAATGCGGCTAGATACTGAGGAGTTAATAATAAATTTATACTCTGTAGTATCTATAAATAATAAAAGCTATTCTACCACTTCTTTAGCTTTATCAATAACCGCTTGTGGCAAAGTAATCCCTTGCTCTTGAGCGTTTTTGGGGCTGACGTATAGGTTTAGATTTTGCGGGGTGTATACAGGAATAGCGCCTGGGTTTTCACCATTTAAGATACGCACAACGATTTTACCGGTCTCGCGTCCTAAGCTGTAATAATCAACCCCTAAAGCAGCAATAGCACCACGCTCAACTGAGCTGGTATCAGAGGCGATTAATGGGATTTTGCTTTCTTTAGCCACTTGATAAAGCGCTTCATAAGCAGAAACGACGTTATTGTCGGTTGAGGTATAGATCATATCGACCTTACCCTCAAGACTACGAGCAGCCATAGCAATATCGTTACTGCGCGCTGCTGGCGCTTCTAGGACATTGATGCCCATTGGCGATAGTTTTTCTTTGAGGTTTTTGAGGGTGATAGTCGAGTTGACCTCGCCTGGGCTATAGACATAACCGACGTTCTTTAGGCTTGGGATGATTTGGCGCATCAGCTCGATTTGCGGCTCATAAGGAAGCGCGTCAGAACCCCCAGTGACGTTAGTACCAGAGCCATCAAGCTTGGAGACGAGCTTGGCTTCTACCGGATCCGTTACCGCTGAGAATACTAGCGGGATACTGCTAGTGGCGGCGGCGACAGACTGCGCTGATGGGGTACCAATAGCGACGATTACATCAGCATTATCAGCGACGAATTGCTTGGCGATCTGACCGGCGGTCGCGGTGTTGCCTTGCGCGCTTTGGAAGTTCAGCGTCAAGTTTTCACCTTCTTTAAAGCCTGCATCGTTTAGCTCATCGATGACGCCTTTACGCACATCGTCAAGCGCAGGATGCTCAACGATAGCAGTGATTGAGACCGCTTTCATCTCTGTGGCGACTTCACCACCAGCCGCGCCATCAATGGTATCTGGGTTATCGGTTGGCGCTTGATTACAGCCAGTCAAAATAGCAGTACAAACGCCGCCTAGCATCAAGGCTTTGGTAAAATTAAAACGGCTAGCACGGTTTTGGTATAACATGGGTCTTACTCCTAAAGATATAAATGTATCCATACAACTATTAAGGGTGAATAGAGGATTAGGTCGGTAGTCATTAGCAGATTGGCTGCTAATCTCCAGCTTTAATTTGCTACTAATATTATTAATTAAATTAATTGCTGACTTGTTTATCGCCTAGATAAATAAGCACTTTAGCTTTTGCTATAAACACTATTTCTTATCGACATCATCGACATTGATAGCGTCCTTGAGCAGATCAGCGGATAAGCTTACGCCTTGAGCTTGCGCGTGTTTAGGACTGACATATAGCGTCAAGTCGTTCATGACTTGCGGCTTAATCGTGTTAACTGCTTCATCATTGAGTACGCGATAAACCATCTTGCCTGTTACCCGGCCAAAGTCATAATCGTTAACCCCAAGTGCGGCAGTTGCCCCGCGTCTGACACTAAATTCATCAGAGGCAATCACCGGTATTTTGAGCTCGTTCGCTGCGCTTGCCATCGCCTCAAACGCAGAAACCACGTTATTATCAAGCGAGGTATAGATAACATCGGCGCGGCCACCAAGGCTACGAGTCGCCATCGCTACATCGGTTGGACGATTGGCCGTCAAATCTAGTATCTCAAGTCCACGCGCAGGAGCCGCTTGCTTTAATTGGTTGAGCACCGTAACCGAGTTGGCTTCACCAGGGCTGTAGACATAGCCAATAGTCTTAGCATTTGGCGCAATTTTTTGGATAAGATCTAGCTGCGGCTCAATAGGCAGTTGACTTGATAGGCCGGTAACATTTGACTGAAAAGGTACGTTTTTGTCATCGATAAGCTTTGCCGCTAAAGGATCTGAGATGGCCGTATAAATCACAGGCACCGTCGTCGTTGAGGATACTATCGACTGCGCAGATGGGGTAGAGATGGCCACGATGGCATCAGGCAGGTCGCCTGCGAACTGCTTGGCAATCTGTCCAGCGGTAGCTAAGTTACCTTGCGCGCTTTGAAAGTTAACGGTTAGATTTTCGCCTTCCACATAACCGTTATCCGCAAGCTCTTCTAATAGACCTCGTCTGATCTCATCTAATGAGGGGTGCTCAACAATCTGAGTAATGGCGAGGGTTTTTGCAGGTTTATCTGTGGTTACCACAGCATCGTCTGTCGCGGTTTCAGTCGCCGAATTTGAGCAACCTACTAGACCGAACATACTGATGGCACTGACAGCTGCAGTACAGAGACTCAAGCGTAAAGTGGAGGCAATAGTCATTATAAATTTAACTCTCAGATTAGAAGGGATATAAATCAACACGCTCTATATTATGACAGTAATGTAACTAATCGCAATAAAAAATTACACGTTATAAGTCACGCTAACAAATAAGCTTTCAAACCTTATGAGAGTAAACCATTCTTGCATAAAAAAGATGCCACGCTAGGCATCCTTTTTATCATCTACCCTTTATAAGACATTAAATACAGCACTAAGCTAATAAAATCTAAGTTACTAAAATCTAAGTTACTAAAACCTAGCCAAGCAAATCGCCCACTACACAGCTATCAGGCAAGGTAACCACCGTTAGCTGCGTTTTTGAATGACCAGTTGAGAGTACCATCCCTTCTGAGAGGCCAAACTTCATTTTACGCGGCGCAAGATTAGTGACGCAGATGACTTTTTTGTTCATTAATTGCTCAGGCTCATAAAACTTGCGAATACCGCTAAAGACATTACGCGGCTTGTCTTCGCCGACATCGAGCGTGAACTGGAGCAGTTTGTCCGCGCCTTCGACATAATCACAGGCTAGGACATGCGCCACTTTCATCTCAACTTTGGCAAAGTCTTCAATACCAATATAATCGGTTTGCTCAGCGCTATCGTCAGCTTCACTAGTCGTGGTAGCTTCTTCGCTTTGCGTAGCTTCTTGAGCGTCGCCTAGTGATGCTTTTGAGGCTTCAACCATCGCCTCGATATCTTTTTGTTCGATACGCTGCATGAGCGGTTTGAACTTATTGATCTGATGACCTAATAGCCACTCATTGCGGCTATGGAAGCTCAAATCATCAATATTCAAAAACGCTTTGGCATTGGCCGTCAGCTCAGGCAGCACTGGCGCTAGATAAACCATTAATTGACGGAAGATATTAATAGCCACGGAGCAGACTTCTTGCACCTCTTGCTCAGTGCCCTCTAGTTTTGCTAATGTCCAAGGCTTTTTCTCATCGATATACTCATTGGCTTTGTCCGCGCACTGCATGATCAGGCGCATAGCCCGCGCAAATTCACGGTTCTCATAAGCGGCGGCAATCTCATCACCGGTTTTGGTAATGTCTTCTAACAGCTTAGGCTCAGCGCAAATCTCAGTCAGCATACCATCGTATTTTTTGACGATAAACCCAGCACTGCGACTGGCAATATTGACCACTTTACCGACTAAGTCTGAGTTGACCTTTTGCATAAAGTCTTCAAGATCAAGATTGATATCTTCAACTTTATCCGACAGCTTACTAGCAAAGTAATAGCGCAGATACTCAGGATGCAAGTGTTCCGCGTAAGTTTCAGCCTTAATAAAAGTACCGCGCGACTTACTCATCTTCTCGCCATTGACCATCAAAAAGCCGTGCGCAAACACGCCAGTAGGGGTGCGAAACTCACTACCGGCGAGCATCGCTGGCCAAAACAGCGCGTGAAAATAAACGATGTCTTTACCAATGAAGTGATAAACCTCGGTTTTATGCTCATTCTCCTGCGCCCAATAATGATCAAAATCTAGCGCGTTGTCCGTACCCGCAAGCTTATCGCAAAGGTTTTGAAAGCTTGCCATATAGCCGACAGGCGCATCTAGCCAGACATAAAAGTACTTGTCAGGCTCGCCCTCAGGGGTATCTGGGATCTTAAAACCAAAGTAGGGCGCATCCCTTGAGATATCCCAGCTGGCAAGACCGGCATCAAACCATTCTTGCAATTTATTAGCGACCGAAGGCTGCAAACGATTGTCGCTACGAGTCCAGTCTTTTAAGAATTGCTCAAACTCAGGTAAATCAAAAAAGTAATGTTTAGAGACTTTGAGTACTGGCGCGGCGTCCGATAAGGTGGAGCGTGGGTTTTTCAGCTCTGTGGCATCATAAGTAGTGCCGCAAACCTCGCAGTTGTCGCCGTACTGATCGGCAGAGCCGCACTCAGGACACTCGCCTTTGACAAATCTATCGGCCAAAAATAGCTGCTTTTCAGGATCAAATAATTGCTCGACATCGCGCGTTGAGATGTGACCGGCGTTATTGAGACGGCGATAAATCAGCTCTGAGTAATGCTTGTTTTCTGGCGAGTGCGTGCTGTGATAATTATCAAATTCAATCAAGAATTTGGCGAAGTCGGCTTCGTGAGAGGCTTTAACCGAAGCGATCTGCTCCTCAGGAGTAATGCCATTAGCCTCAGCTTTTAGCATGATAGCCGTGCCGTGGGCATCATCAGCGCAAACGTAAGTGACTTTATGGCCTTGCGCCTTCATTGCCCGCGCCCAAATATCGGTCTGAATATACTCTACAAGATGCCCCAAATGGATATAGCCATTAGCATAGGGCAGGGCACTGGTTACTAAAATCTCACGCACTCTTATCACCTTTGTTTTTAATATAAATCGATTGGTTGTCTTTTAAAACAAGCTGTATTAGGGCTAATTTATAAAATAAGACAACTAGATACTTTAAGCTAAAAAATTGTGTCTATGATACCGCAAATTATGCAAATATGTGATAGTGCTTAGTAATTATCTCGATAATGATTACTTATATAGCGCTTTATAATCCACAAAAACCCACTTAGTGATGGACTAAATGGGTCTTGATTATGGTGAGCTCTCTTAACGTTTATTTAAAGTTAAAAAGAGCCAAATAGCGTGCCTAAGATAATAATAGAGATGACCGCACACAGTGGAAAAATTATAGTGACCATCGCTAAATTCAAATAAGACTGTTTGTGAGTTAAGCCGCAAATCGCTAGCAAAGTGATGACCGCGCCGCTATGCGGGAGCGTATCAAGGCCACCGGCCGCCATGACGGCCACACGGTGCATCAATTCTGGATCAATACCAGCCTCGACCGCCATCCGCAGATAATCCTCTCCTAGTGTCGATAGCGCAATACTCAAACCGCCAGAGGAGGAACCGGTAATACCCGCTAAAGTGGTCATCGCCACCGCTTCTGATATTAGCGGATTATTAGGGCTCAAATTAAGAATGCTATCACGAATAATAAGAAAACCTGCCAGTAAAGCAATAACCGCGCCATAACCCACCTCTGAGGCGGTATTGAAAATCGGTAACATCGAATCGTAAGTACCACGGTTGATGGTCTTTTGCAGATTCGTCCAGTGACCTAGACGCAATAAAATCAATACTAAACAAGCAATCACTAGCGAGATGATGATCGACCACAGTCCTAGCGAGCCTGCCACGTTGAGATCAGGGAACTGAGTTTGTAGACCATCAAAATTCCTTGAAGGAAATATCACATAGGTCAATAAAGCGTTAAGCGCAATTACTAATACTAACGGAATCATCGCCACTATAAAGGACGTCTGATGAGTATTACGCGCCTCAACAGTAGTGGCTAGATTACTTTGCGCCACCTTAGTTTGGGCGCTATCGACTGCTGGATCGTTAGTTGACACGGCGGTGTTCGCTGATTTTTTGGCATCGATACCACCAACGCCGACATCTTCATCATCATGCTGACCATAGCCTTCGCCCGCTGCATTGGCTTTGTTAGCGCGCGACTGTAGCCACCACCAGCCCAGCATAAACATGATGGTGCCGCCGATGATACCTAAGATAGGCGCGGCAAAAACGTTAGTATTGTAATAAGGAATGGGAATAGCGTTCTGAATCGCTGGCGTACCAGGCAAGGCAGTCATAGTAAAGGTAAAGGAGCCTAACGCAATCGCTGCAGGGATTAAGCGTTTGGGAATATCAGCAGCTTTGAATAAGTCTTTGGCAATAGGATAGATGGCAAAAGCCACAACAAAGAGCGAGACGCCGCCATAAGTCAAAATAGCGCAGACTAAGATAACGGCAAGGATAGCTTTGCTAGCGCCTAGCCTTCGAACCACCGTATCAGCGATCGCGGTAGCAGCACCAGAGTCGGCCATCAAGCGGCCAAACAGCGCTCCTAATAAAAATATCGGGAAGAATTTGAGTAAAAAGCCACTCAATGCGCCCATAAACACATCAGTGTAAGCAGGAATACTGCTCAAAAAATCACCGGATAATAACACTGCTAAAGTAGCCATGATCGGCGCTAAGATTAGCACCGAATAGCCACGATAAGCGAAGAACATCAGTAATAGCAGCGTGATAACAATAGCAAAAGTGCTAAACATAAGAGCCTCTCCTTGGCATAAACTAGATTGTGAGTTGTCATGACTCACAGTGATAAAGTGCAGAATAAAACCATTAGCATACAGATAACAAATAAGTTATCTTGATACAAGATGTATTGTTTTAATCAATAAATCTTACCACAAGCGAATAATAGTGTGTTATATTTTTTAGAAAATACTAAACAGGGAGTTCGTTATGAGTCGATCAAAAATATATGCTAGTAGTGATGAGGCGCTAAAAGATATCGTGCAAGACGGTCAAACCTTTGCGATAGGCGGCTTTGGTCTATGCGGTATTCCTGAGGCTTTGATTGCCGCGCTACGTGATAGCGGCGTCAAAGATATCACCTGTATAAGTAATAATGCTGGCGTCGATGATTTTGGTTTAGGGCTGCTGCTACAAACGCGGCAAATCAAAAAAATGATCTCCTCCTATGTCGGCGAAAATAAAGAATTTGAGCGTCAATACCTAGCAGGCGAGCTTGAGGTGGAGCTGACTCCGCAAGGAACGCTAGCGGAGAAGCTACGTGCAGGCGGTGCCGGTATCCCAGCCTTTTATACCGCAACCGGCGTCGGCACCTTAGTCGCTGAGGGCAAAGAGACCCGCGACTTTGACGGTCGTAGCTATATCCTTGAGCACTCGTTAACCGCTGATGTAGCACTGATTAAAGCGCAAAAGGCTGATAAAGCCGGCAACCTGATCTTTAATAAAACCGCGCGCAATTTCAATCCAGACTGTGCGATGGCTGGCAAAGTGACTATTGCTGAGGTCGAAGAGATTGTCGAGATTGGCGCGCTTGATCCCGATGAGATCCATCTGCCAGGTATCTTTGTGCAGCGTATCATCTTAAATGCCGATCCTGAAAAACGGATTGAAAAAACCACTACTAAAGCTACCTCAGCAAGCTGATACGGCTTTGCAGAAAACTAATTAAATAAGCGACAAGCTCAATTAAAACTATTGGCTAAGGCGCTTTGATGCTTTATTTAACTAACAGTATTAAGCGAAGAGTATTTAGCGAAGATTCTAAATCAGATAAAAAGGAAGAATCAACATGGCATGGACAAGAGAACAAATGGCGCAGCGCGCTGCCCAAGAGCTAGAAGATGGCTACTACGTCAATCTTGGCATTGGCTTGCCCACTTTAGTGGCCAACTATATCCCTGAGGGTATCGATGTTTGGCTTCAGTCCGAAAACGGTCTATTAGGTATCGGCGAGTTTCCTACAGCAGATAATGTCGATGCAGACTTGATCAATGCAGGCAAGCAAACCGTTACTGCTAGCGCCGGCGCTAGCTATTTTGGTAGCTCGGACTCATTTGCGATGATACGCGGCGGGCATGTCAACCTTGCCATACTAGGCGCGATGGAAGTCTCAGAGCAGGGCGATTTGGCCAATTGGATGATACCCAAAAAGATGGTCAAAGGTATGGGCGGGGCGATGGATTTGGTCGCTGGGGTTCAGCGCGTGATTGTACTGATGGAGCAAGTCAACAAGCATGGCGATCCCAAAATATTGGCAGAGTGTCAGTTGCCCCTAACAGGTAAAGGCGTGGTCGATCGTATCATTACCGAGCTTGCGGTGTTAGATGTCACTGATAAGGGGCTAAAACTGGTTGAATTAGCTGAAGGAATAAGCTTTGAGGAGCTACAAAAAAAGACTCCCGTCACTATCATTCAGTAAATGACTGATGACTATGAACTAACGGTATAGCAGCCCATAAATAATTCAGCTAAAACAATAAAGGATAGGTTATGGCGACACAATTACAACAGGATTTAAGCGGCAAAGTCGCGCTAGTGACTGGCTCTGCTAGTGGCATCGGTCAAGATATCGCTGAGACTTATGCCAAGGCGGGCGCCGCTGTCGGTATCGCCGATATCAATCTAGATGCCGCGCAGCAAACCGTCGACACCATAAAAAAAGCAGGCGGCAAGGCATTAGCTATCGTGATGGATGTCACCTCAGAGGCGGCGGTCAATGCAGGCATACAAAAGCTAGTCGATAGCTTTGGCGGTATCGATATCTTAGTCTCTAACGCCGGTATTCAGATTATCGATCCGATAGATAAAATGGCTTTTACAGACTGGAAAAAAATGCTGGCCATTCATTTAGACGGCGCGTTTTTGACGACGAAAGCCGCTATCAAGCATATGTATCAAGACGATAAGGGCGGTACCGTTATCTACATGGGCTCAGTGCACTCGCATGAAGCTTCTCTTTATAAAGCGCCTTATGTTACGGCCAAACATGGTTTGTTAGGGCTTTGCCGAGTATTAGCAAAAGAGGGCGCTGAGCACAATGTGCGCTCACATGTGATCTGTCCGGGGTTTGTCAAAACGCCATTGGTTGAAAAGCAAATCCCGCAGCAAGCGGCTGAAAAAGGCATTAGTGAGGAGTCGGTGGTCAATGACATTATGCTAGTCAACACTGTGGACAAAGAGTTTACCGATGTAGATGACATTGCACAGTTGGCGCTATTTTTGGCGGCATTCCCAACTAACGTATTCACCGGTCAATCTATCGTTGCTAGTCACGGCTGGTTTATGAACTAATAAACTTAAGGTAAGCTATAAATTGACACTCGTTTACTTGCTAATAAAAAGCGAATCTATTAGCATCTAATAGCTATTAATTACCGCTCCTGTTACTAGATAGCAGGAGCTTTTTTTCGATGCTTAATGTCTCGCTTTGAGTGGTAGGAGTAAAACTATGCATAATGAAGCTTTTGCGTTGAGATTAAGCAACGCCATTGAACAACAAGACTTTGAGCAAGCAGCGAGTCAAATCGAAACGCTACGCCCCATTGACACCGCTGATATTTTGGCGCTCATCAATCCCACTTTAGCATGGCAACTACTGCAGCGCCTGCCCAATCGCTCAACGATATTTTCTTATTTTGATGTTGACGCCCAGGTCGCTATGGCGCTCAAATTACCGCGAGAGCAGATGGCAAAGCTAGTCGGCGAGATGCCTGCCGATGAGCGCACCGACCTTTATAAAAGCTTAGATCAAGAGCAGCGCGATGCTTTATTGCCAGCTTTAGCACAAGCGCAGCGTGAAGATATCCGTCGCCTTGCCGCTTATGAAGAGCGTACCGCAGGCGCTTTGATGACCTCAGACTACGCTACCCTAAGCGCGCAGATGACCGTCAATCAAGCCTTAGAGGCACTGCGACTAGAAGCCCCTGATGCTGAGACTATTTATCATGCTTATGTCATCGATGCGGCGCGTAAATTACAAGGAGTTGTGTCACTGCGAGTACTGATTTTGGCCGCACCCGAGCAGCTTATTAGTGATTTGATGGTCAATGATCCTGTCTCTTGTAATGTCAATGACGATCAAGAAGACGTTGCCAAAATGGTGGCACGTTACGACTTGATTGCTCTACCTATTATCGATGAGATGGGCGCTCTAGTCGGTATCGTCACTCACGATGACGCGATGGATGTGGCGAGTGATGAGGCCACCGATGACTTTCATAAGTCGGGCGGGGTCTCAACGATGGTGGGGCGTTTAAAAGACGCAAGCATTACCGTGCTCTATCGTAAGCGCGTGTTTTGGCTAGTATTTTTGATCTTTGGTAATTTGCTTTCAGGCTTTAGTATTGCTAACTTTGAAGAGGTGATTGCCGCCAATTTAGTTTTAGTATTCTTCTTACCTTTACTCGTTGATAGTGGTGGTAACGCCGGCTCGCAGTCCGCAACTTTAATGGTGCGAGCACTAGCTACCGGCGATGTCGTGATGCGCGACTGGTTCTCACTATTAGGCCGAGAAGCCCTAGTTGCCTTACTATTAGGCGCTACTATGGCGGTAGCTGTCGCTGCTATTGGTTATGTTCGCGGAGATGCTATAGTCGCCTTAGTACTAGCGCTAAGTATGGTGTCGGTAGTGCTGATTGGCAGTGTGATTGGTATGAGCTTGCCCTTTATCCTTAATAAACTAGGCTTTGACCCTGCTACCGCTAGTGCGCCTTTGATAACCTCGATAAGTGATGCCTCAGGCGTGCTTATTTATTTATTTATTGCCTCAAAGTTTTTGGCGATAAGCTAAGCCAAACGTTTGACTGATAAGTATCCCTATCCTTACTGTAGCCAACACTAATAAATTATTAATAGAGCCATGATGACGTTATAATAAGTATAGAGAGTTATAAATAAATACGTATAAATAGACACTCATAAATCGATACTTATAAAAAAGATAAAGGCTATTATGTTTAATTTTATGAAGAAAAAAGATAAACCTGAGACAGCGCAGCAGCAAGCTGAGCGCGATAGTGCGGTAGATAAAGTGCTGCTTGGTTATCATGTAGGCGAGACTAGTATTGCTACTATGGTCACCGGTCTTGAGCGACAAGGTGATGAGCTGACTTTGGACTTGCGCCTGCCGCATGGTAGTGATCCTGAGATCATTCAGCAAGAGCTTGGCTCAATGCTACACGTGCACGGTATCAAAACCATCCATATGAATGTGCGCTTGCCTGCTCCTACTAAAGCCGATAGCTCTAGTTTGCCTAAATCCGCTGCCAAAACTATGCCAAAAGCAATGCCGAAAACGATCGATGCTATGGCTAATAAATCAAGTACTCCTACTGTCTCAAAACCCGCTAGCGCCAAGGCAGAAGCACCTATTACTAAGGCCGCTCCTACTCAAGCCTCACTAGCGCCGCATCCGCGTATCCGCCATATCATTGTAGTAGCTTCTGGTAAAGGCGGTGTGGGTAAATCAACGACTACCGTCAATATTGCCTTAGCTTTGCAGCAATTAGGTAATCGTGTAGGTGTGCTCGATGCTGATATCTATGGTCCTAGCATGCCAACGATGCTAGGGGTTAGTGATGTCAAACCCGAGCTTGAAAACGAGCAGTTTGTGCCGGTAGATGCGCGTGGTTTGGCGATGCTGTCTATTGGTAGCTTGCTCGATGGCGATAATACCCCAGTCGCTTGGCGCGGACCTAAAGCCACTGGCGCACTGATGCAGCTATTTAATCAGACTATGTGGCCACCCCTCGATTATTTAGTGATTGATATGCCGCCCGGTACCGGCGATATTCAGCTGACTCTCGCCCAGCGTATCCCAGTTACTGGCGCAGTCATTGTCACCACCCCGCAGCACATTGCACTGCTAGATGCACAAAAAGGCATTGAGATGTTTAATAAGACCAATATTCCCGTGTTGGGCGTGGTTGAAAATATGGCACTACATACTTGTAGTAATTGTCAGCATACCGAAGCAATCTTTGGTACAGGAGGCGGCGAGAGTATCGCTAAGCAATATCAAGTGCCACTATTAGGGCAGCTGCCGTTAGCTAGTGGTATTCGCGCGCAAGTGGATAAAGGCGAGCCTAGCGTATTAGCCAATGACGAGTTTGCTTCTTATTATATAAATATTGCCAAAAACATCGAAGCGAATATTGATAAATTTGCCAAACCTGTCGATGACAAGCGCATTTTTTGAAATGATAATCGTTTTTGAAAGTATAAAAGGTAAGGATCACCAGTGAGCTTAATCCCCTATAACGAGTACTTAGAAACACTACCTAAGCAGTATAAATTATTGAAGATAATGCGTCCGCCCGTATATGAAATTGAGATATCAAATAATCAGCTGAGTACAACGGCTTACTATAAAGATGGTAGTGATAAAAACTATGAACTTAAAGCTAAGTTTAGTAATAGACGTTTAGTAATTGCTGATTTCTTATTAGCTGTAGAGGCTTTAACTGATTTATTGCTTAAATTTCCTAAGCATTCATTTGCTCTGAACGGTTTTGCAATAGTCAATGTGACTGAAGAGCTAGCGGATGGTTTGACTGCAATAGAAATAAAAGTCATTAGAGAAGCGTTTTGGGCAGCGTCAAACAAAGCCAAAAGAAGAGTAATCAGTAGTAAGGTTCACTATCAGGGACAACCGATCCATCAGTAGTTAGCAAGTCAGATAAATGATAAAGGCACCAATGAGCCTGATAAAAACAATTTTTTATATCTGCTATAAAACCTATAAATCAACGTCTGAGTTCCGTATAATCACCAGTATTAAAATCTCTCACAAATATATAAATTACATATTGTACTCAATAATTAAGGATAACAATGTCTATTAAGTCCGACCGCTGGATTCGTGAACAAGCCCGAAACCATGGCATGATTGAGCCATTTGAGGCCGGTCAAGTACGCTTCAACGAGGCAGGCGAGCGCCTAATCAGCTATGGCACTTCAAGCTACGGCTATGATGTGCGCTGTGCTCCTGAATTCAAAGTGTTTACTAACGTGCATTCAGTCGTCGTAGACCCCAAAAACTTCGATGAAAAGAGCTTTATTGACATCATTGGTGACGAATGTATTATCCCGCCCAACTCTTTTGCGCTTGCACGTACTGTTGAGTATTTTCGCATCCCGCGTGATGTCTTGACCATTTGCTTAGGTAAATCAACTTATGCACGCTGCGGTATTATCGTTAATGTCACCCCATTAGAGCCAGAGTGGGAAGGGCATGTAACGCTTGAGTTTAGTAATACCACTAATCTGCCAGCGCGTATTTATGCGGGTGAAGGGGTAGCACAAATGCTGTTCTTCCAAAGCGACGCCGATGATGTCTGCGAGACCAGCTACAAAGATCGCGGCGGTAAGTATCAGGGTCAGCGCGGCGTAACTTTGCCTAGAACCTAATGGTACTCAATAGATAACAAGATTAGTTTTTAACTCGCTTGGTTTTTGTAGGTTGTGGCTTTAGCCCAGCTCAATATCTTGCAAAGTTACTATGCTTGGCTAAATCAACAGCCTACGCCAACATAGTTAAGTAGCGATATTTAGTAAATGAGATTTGCAGTATAAAAAAAGCTAGGCATATTCATTATGCCTAGCTTTTTTGTATCAATTATAATATAGATTACTTTAGCACCTTTAAGCCTGCTTTATTATCGCGTTTTGGTCTCGCTGCCGCTTTGGGCTTAGACGGTGTAGCGCTGCTCTCTGATGCAGGCGTATAGTTGTCATATTCATTTGGATCAAAAAACATGCCTTGCTGATTCTCTTTTGCATAAATCCCTAATACCGCTTTTAGAGGCACCCAAATCTCTTGTGAGACGCCGCCGAAGCGCGCACTAAAGTTAATATAGTCATTCTCCATGCTCATATTGCCAGTAGCGCGGCTAGCGATATTGAGGACGATACGACCATCTTGCACATGTTCAGTTGGAATTTGTACATTATCAGCGGTAGCATCCACCATCAAATAAGGGGTAAGCTGATTGTCCTCTATCCATTGGTAAATAGCGCGTATCATATAAGGACGAGTTGGGGTAGTAGCTACAGGGTTATCATTCATGTCTATTCCTCTACTAGTTTTCTTATTTGGTAAAATAGCTCAAATCAGGATCTTATTTGCTTAGCGCACACTGGCTTTGAAACTTTTGCGCTCAAAAATCCGCTCTTTGTAGTCGAATAAAGGACGACTAATAGCGCGGGGTAGCTCAATCTGCATCTCTTCTAATCGCCATAATAACGGCGCTAGTAGTACATCACACCAGCCAAAGTCGTCACTCATAAAATAAGACTTATGCGCGAATAGCGGCGATATCGTAATCAGCGAATCTGCCAATTGCTTTTTGGCCAAAGCCGCCTGCGCTTTATTGAAGCTATCAGGATGAGTTAGCAGACGTCTTCCTAATACTAACCAATCACGCTGAATACGCCAAGCCAATTGCCGAAACTGCGCGCGCTCTTGCGGCGTCTCTGGCAGCAGTTTATTGGCATGATAACGCTCTTCTAAATACTCAAAAATCACGTTGATCTCATACAGCGCAATTTCACGCTGCTGTAGTACTGGCAAAGTATGATAGGGATTGAGTTCCGTAAGATCCTCAGGACGCTCAGAATGCAGACGCGACAGATAATACTCTAACTTTTTTTCTTCCAATAATAGACGGACAACATGACTATCGTAGCCATCATCAGCATAGAGTATTAGCTGACTACTTGGAATGTCATTAGCATCAATCATGGGAGCCTAATATTAGTTATTAAGGCTGTCATCGTAAACAAACTCATCTTGTTAATCAAGGTAGCATACGTAAATGCTCAATAAAAAAAAGCACTACCGAAGTAATGCTTTTTATATCAATCTGTTATATCTAGCTGCTAGTTATTTAACGTCTTTCCAGAACTCTTTATTGAGCAAATAAACTGGAATTAGTAGTACTAGTAAGAATAAGATAACTAAAGCACCGATGACGCGGCGATCATGGCGGACCGGCTCACCCATCCAAGCCATAAAGTTGACCAAATCGCCTACTTCAGATTCAAACTCTTCTTGGCTGACGCTTTCTTGTAGATTATGCAGTACATGAGGCATAGCAGCGTTGGCTAGTACTAAGTTGTTAGCACCCCAAGGACGGCTAGGATCTTCATAGAATGACAATAGGTAAGTATAAACCCAGTCATCACCGCGTAAACGAGTGACTAGCGATAAGTCAGGAGGCGCTGCACCAAACCACGAAGCCTGCAATTCAGGATCAATCTCAGCATCAATATGATCACCTATCTGATCAGTGGTGACCATCAGATACTTCTCGACAAGCTCTGGCGGAATCTCCAAATCTTTAGCGATACGCGAATGACGAACATACTTGGCTGAGTGACACCCAGCGCAGTAGTTCATAAACATCTTCGCCCCGTTTTGTAGCGAGCCTTTATTGGTAAAGTCGACAGGAGCATCGCTACAAGCTAGATGTTCTTCTACGCCTTCAGCATTGACGAAAGTGCCACAACCACCGCCGCCAGCTGCCATTGCTGTACCAGCAGTCAAGGTCAATACTGCACCTAAGCTCAAACCAGTTAATGATTTTGTTAGGGTTCTCATTAGTGACCTCCGGTAACGCGTTCTGGTGGCTGTTTACACGTTTCTATAGCAGTGTAAAACGGCATTAGTAAGAAGAATAAGAAATACAAAATAGTAAAGATACGAGCCATTATAGTAGCGGTAGGAGTAGCAGGAGTAGCACCTAAATAGCCCAATACCACAAAACTAATAGCAAACACCGTCAATGCAATCTTCGATAAGATACCTTTGTAACGCATTGAGCGTACCGGCGATCTATCCAGCCAAGGAATCAAGAAGAGCACCGCAATAGCACCGCCCATAGCAATAACACCGCCAAGCTTATTTGGTACCGCGCGTAAGATGGCATAAAAAGGAGTGTAATACCATACTGGCGCAATGTGTTCTGGTGTCTTCAGTGAGTTTGCCGCTTCAAAGTTTGGTGGCTCAAGGAAATAACCGCCGCCCTCTGGGAAGAAGAATACCACTGCAAAGAATAGAATAAAGAACACCACAATACCGACCATATCATGCACAGTGTAGTACGGATGGAATTCGATACCATCTAAAGGTACGCCATTCTTATCTTTTAGCTTCTTAATATCGATACCATCAGGGTTGTTTGAACCCACATGGTGCAAGGCTACTAAATGCATAAATACTAAGCCCACTAATACTAGCGGAATAGCAACGACATGAAGTGCAAAGAAGCGGTTAAGGGTAATGCCTGAGATGATGTAATCACCACGTACCCATTCTGCGAGGCCATCACCGATGACCGGTAGAGCAGCAGGTAAGTTCAAGATAACCTGAGCACCCCAAAATGACATGTTGCCCCAAGGTAGCAAGTAACCAAAGAACCCTTCTGCCATCAAGGCTAGGTAGATACCCATACCGATGAGCCATAATAGCTCGCGCGGTTTTTGGTATGAGCCATATAATAAGGCTCTAAACATATGCAAATAGACGACCACGAAGAACGCTGAAGCACCTGTTGAGTGCATATAGCGAATGAGCCAGCCGCCTTTTACGTCGCGCATGATGTATTCAACTGACGCAAATGCTCCTTCGGCACTTGGGTTGTACATCATGGTTAGCCAAATACCGGTCACTAACTGGTTGACCAATACCACCATCGACAACACACCAAAAAAATACCAAAAGTTAAAGTTTTTTGGCGCATAGTACTTAGACATATGGTATTCATAGGTTTCGGTCGCTGGAAAACGCGCGTCCACCCAATGCATGATTTTTTTGCCCATACTCATATTAAGCCTCCCCAACCGTCAAGATGGTACCATCCAAACTATATTCTGGGATGGGTAAATTCGTCGGTGCAGGGACGCCGCTATAGACGCGACCTGCTAAGTCATATTTAGAACCATGGCAAGGGCAGAAAAATCCACCATACCAGTCATTTCCACCCAAGTCAGCAGCGCCAACATCAGGGCGATAATTTGGTGCGCAGCCTAAGTGAGTGCAGACGCCTTCAACGACTAACAAACTTGGCTCTCTAGAACGAACTTGATTTTTAGCATATTCTGGTTGTAGAGATGCACTAGAATCAGGATCTGCTAATAAAGGCTCAACAGGCTCTAAAGTGCTAACCATCTCTTCGGTACGTTTAACCACAAAGATAGGCTTACCGCGATACTTCACGACAATCATTTGCCCTTCTTCGATAGAACCGATATCTTGAGTAACCGCAGCACCAGCAGCTTCAGCTTTGGCACTTGGGGTCCAAGAGCGAACAAAAGGGGTGGCTACCGCCGCTACTCCAGCTGCACCAATTACGGCAGTTGAAGCGATCAAAACTCTACGACGTTGTACATTAACGCCTTCGGCTTGGCTCATTAATACTTCCTCCAGGTGAATGAAATGGGATTATCCCACACTGGGTTTGTGACTTAGAAATATGAAACATCTAGAATTTGATAAAAATTTGCACTATCAAGAGACAAGCCACATCAGCTATGCCTAATTTTGCTAATTGTTACTATTCTAAGCTATTTTGGTTAAAAAATAAATTAGTACGCCAAAAATAACGCAACCTTATAAGGGCATTATTATTAGTTATACGCTATTGAAAGTGCTAAATTACCATAATAAACATAGCGGCTACTGACCTCTCAAAGACGGTAATCTCAATCAGAATTATGACCAGATCACCTTATCAATTATAAGGGTATTTATTCATAAGCGATGATACTCGAAAACACTATAATGTTCACTAACTTTCAGCAACTTTATCCAAACGATTGCAATAAATAGCGGTAACAAGTTGACAGTGGCCCCCTAAAAATAGCTCATTGCAAAAACTACTTCTCTTCACTACTAAATAAATCGGTAATCTATAAAATAATGCTAATCTTGCTCAAGAGCTTCCCAGCGCTCAAGCTTAGCCATCATCTCATCCTCAATGACTAACAAGCGCTCGCTTGCGGCTGTTGCGGCCTCGACGTCTTCACTGAACCAGGTGCCATCAGCTAGCTTATCTTGTAGCTGAGTTTGCTCTGCTTCTAGTGCTTCAATCTGTTTTGGTAGTAAATCAAGCTCACGCTGTTCATTAAAGCTCAGCTTTTTGGCAACTTTATTGGGCTTAACAGCTGGTACAGGTTTTTGATTGGCTTTATTAGCGCTAGTAGTATTGGTTTTTGCCGCTTGCGCCTGCATGCGATTTTTTTGAATTAAATACTCTTGATAACCGCCGACATACTCATTAACGATACCTTTGCCGTCCTCATCTTTATCAAATACCCAAGTTGAGGTCACTACGTTATCCATAAACGAGCGATCATGGCTAATAAGTAAGATCGTGCCATTAAAGCTTGCAACCGACTCTTCTAATAATTCAAGCGTGGCCATATCTAAATCGTTGGTAGGCTCATCAAGCACTAATATATTGGCAGGTTTTAGTAGTTGCTTAGCCAACAACACGCGATTGCGCTCGCCGCCCGATAAGGCTTTTACCGGCGTACGCGCACGCTCTGGCGCAAATAAGAAATCTTGCAAGTAGCTCATAATATGTGTTTTACGGCCACCTACTTCAATAAAGTCAGAACCTTCCGAGACGTTTTGCGCGACAGTCGCTTCTAGATCTAACTGATCACGTAGCTGATCAAAAAAGGCGATTTGCAAATTAGTGCCTAGCTCAACGCTGCCGGTTTTGGTCACTTCATCATCGGACATATCGAGTAGGGCTTTGATAAGGGTGGTTTTGCCAACACCATTGGGGCCGATGATACCTATCTTATCACCACGCATGATGGTAGTGCTAAAGTTATCGACTAGTACATTGCCATCGTATTCCAGATGCAGGTTTTTGACTTTGCAGACCAATTTACCGCTTTTTTCGCCTTCACCCATAGTGATATTGACATTGCCGACTTGTTCGCGGCGAGCACGGCGCTCTTCACGTAAAGCTTTTAGCTCACGCACGCGGCCTTCATTACGAGTCCGGCGCGCTTTAATCCCTTGACGAATCCAGACCTCTTCCTGCGCTAGCTTTTTATCAAAGTTAGCATTGTTTTTCTCTTCAGCGAGCAGTTGCTGCTCTTTTAATTCTTGATAGCGCGCGTAGCCCCTAGCGCCTTGGGTCACATCATAGCTGGTCAACAGCCCGCGATCTAACTCAACAATACGCGTCGCCAGCTTATCTACAAAGGCTCTATCATGGGTGACAAACAAGAGCGTTAATCCTTGCCAGTCCAATAAGAAACGCTCTAACCACTCAATGCTATCGACATCTAGATGGTTGGTAGGCTCATCAAGTAATAATACATCAGGCTTGGTCACTAAGGCTCTAGCTAGTAACACTCGGCGCTTACGACCACCCGATAGTGAAGATAAATCGTCGTCAGGATCAAGCCCCATAGTAGTAATCAAACGGGTAGCTTCACGCTCCAAATCCCAGCCATGTACCGCATCGATGTCATGCTGCAAAGCTGCCATGCGCTCGCAAGCGTCCATATCGCCATCCGCGCACATATTGGTCTGCTTATTATAAGCAATCAGCAAATCTGCAGTATGACGGCTACCGCCCATGACGATATCGAGTATACGACCGCTAGTCTCTGGCACATCTTGCTCAAGCATAGCCACGCGGACGCTACTATTAATAATAACCTCGCCACTATCCGGCTGCAAAGAGCCATTTATCAGTTTGAATAAAGTGGATTTGCCCTCACCATTACGGCCAATCAGACAGACGCGTTCGCCTGCCTCAATGCTGAAATCAACACCGTCGAGTACAGGAGCTACGCCAAAAGCGAGATGGATATTTTTTAGATGAATCAGTGCCATAGAGTGTCTTAAGCTTATATATAGTAAAGTAGGATAGATGATAAAATAGAGCTTGGCGAACTGATAATCTACCAGCCACGCCAAATTGTCAGCATTATAACATGACCCTAGTTAACTTTAGTGGCTGTAGCGCTTATTTATCACTATGAGGGTATTATTAACTTTTGATTACAGGATATTGATTATGCAAAAACCTTTGCGCCAGCCAGTAGCGAGCGTAGAAAACGACTCGCTAACATCGGCTGAGCTAAAAGCTGAAATGATTGAGCTACAGATGAGTATGGCGCATCTGGAGCTGACCGTAGAGCGCCTTGATCAAGTGATTACTCGTCAAGATAAAGATCTGCAAACTATGCAACGACAGCTGCAACTTATCTATAATCAAGTTGAAAATCAACAGGGCGAAAACGGCATTGCTCCCTTTGATGTCATGGCTGATAAGCCTCCTCATTACTAATTTTGTATGGGTTAAGGATAGACATATCTGTTTTAAAGAATGTAAGCTTGTCACTAATTTGTGACGGCTTAGTAACTTAATAATCGTTTTTTATGGTTGTCTTCCTCTTTGAAAGTCATTAGTATCTTGGCTTCAATCCCACTTACTCATTGATGTTTAATCCCTTTAAGGTTAGTGAGTAAGACAATAAAACAGTTAGGATGTTTGGAGAGATTTAATGCGTAACCCTTTTAGTTTAAAGACTATTAGCGTAGCGATAGCTGCTTTTTCAGTAGCTAGCGTAGCTAGTGCAGCGGGCCTTGATCGTTCAGGACAAGATATCACTGCATTTTTGCAGGATGGTTTATATGCCGAAGCGGTTTATACCTATATCGACGCCGATGTAACTGGTAAGGACAGATCAGGTAACAAAATTGACGATATTGCTGAGTCTTATGACTTCTTTCGCTATGGCGTAAAAGCAGATGTTAATGATACCTTTAGTTTTGGTATCCTCTATGATGAGCCATTTGGCGCAGCGGCTGATTATGTTGGTAATAATAATTTTGTTGCTCAAGGTAATGTTGATAACTCTACGCAGTATTTGACTCAGGGTAATTATACTTCTTTTGATGATTTAAGATCCGACTTCGTTGATGCTCGTAATAATGCATTGACAGAAGCTAGAAACGCACAAAATTTTGCACAGCAAGCAGGTCAGGCCCAGCAAAATGGCAACCTTGCTGAAGCAGGTAGATTGGCAGCATTAGCAAAAGCTGCAGAAGCGGATGCATTAGAATTCAAAGCCGAAGCTGAAAAACTTGGCGCCCCTTTAAATGCGGTAAATTCTGAGCTTAATACTAAAGGTGAAGGTACAAACGTCGAAGTCCGTACGGAAAGTATTAGTGCTATTCTTGGTGCCAAATTCGGCGCTAATAAAGAGTTCCAAATCTATGGTGGTCCAGTTGCTCAGCAAGTACAGGCTGATGTAAAACTAAGAGGTCTTGCTTATGGTTTAGCAAATGGTTATACCGCTCATATCAGCTCTGATAAAGATATCGGTTGGCTAGCTGGTCTCTCTTATAGCAAACCTGACATTGCCTTAAAGGCTGCCTTAACTTATCGATCTGAGATCGATCACACACTTCCTATTTATGAGCAATATCCAGTCGCAGGAATAAGTAAAGGCGGTGATATCGATATTACTACGCCCAAATCTGTCAACTTTGATTTCCAAACGGGTATTAATCCAACTACTCTAGCCACGGCTAAAGTACGCTGGGTACCTTGGGGCGATTTTGCTATTGTTCCACCTGTTTATAATCAAGTTAGTAAAAATTTAACCCAAGACGATATAGGCTTGCCGTTAGTGAGCTATGACGATGATCAATGGTTAGTAGAGCTAGGTCTAGCCAAACGTCTTTCTCCTGCCCTAGCGGTTTCTGGTAATATTGGTTGGGATAGTGGCGCTGGTAACCCGGTGACGTCACTGGGTCCTATCGAAGGCTATTATAGTGCTGGTCTTGGCGCAAAGTATAACGTCACTGATAACTGGGCTATCTCAGCTGGTGGCAAGTATCTATGGTTCGGCGATGCCAAAGGTCAACTACCAACCAAACAAGCAGTCGCTGATTTTGAAGATAATAATGGCTATGTGTTAGGTGTGAAACTCTCTTATCAAGCAGCGCAGTAACAATTATCAATTATCAAGAATCTCTTTATAAAACTTAATTTTTTGAAGACACTTATCTAAGATTTAATAGTTTGTAACATAATATATTTAAAGAAAAGCGACTTTTTATAAGTCGCTTTTTTTGTGAACGTAATAAAACCAAGTCAAAAAAACAATTAAAATAAGAGCTTACAAAGCAAGAATTACATTTTGTACTGTTCAGTCATATTTAGGAAATAAAGTACTTTAAATGTTGTTTTAGTGTCAAAAACACATTACTATTCAATCTAGGACACCGTTTACATATTTGGTAACACGACAATTATGCTAATGGTTAAACAATGAGGATGTTTGGAGATACAAAATGCGCCCTACCTTTCACTTAAAATCCCTTGCGGTAGCCGTCGCTGCTTTTTCAGTAGCCAGCGTAGCTAGTGCTGCTGGTCTTGATCGTTCAGGTCA
The DNA here is from genome assembly GCF_040371085.1 of Psychrobacter sp. AH5. Classification (NCBI taxonomy): domain Bacteria; kingdom Pseudomonadati; phylum Pseudomonadota; class Gammaproteobacteria; order Moraxellales; family Moraxellaceae; genus Psychrobacter; species Psychrobacter sp. AH5. The sequence goes on along the minus strand of NZ_JAMBMT010000001.1, from coordinate 1,760,852 downwards.
AGATGTCACTGCTTTTTTCCAAGATGGTCTGTATGCTGAGACGGTCTATACCTATATTGATGCTGACGTCACTGGTAAAGACAGTGCTAACATGAATCCTAATAATAATACCTATGTTGAAGGCCGTAATACTGGCGATATTGCAGAAGATTATGATTTCTTTCGTTATGGTGTAAAAGCAGATATCAACGATACTTTTAGTGTAGGTATCTTATATGATGAGCCTTTTGGCGCAGCTGCTGAATATACAGGCGATAACAACTTTGTCTCTAAAGGAGATTTAAATAATTCTATCTTACAATTGACTAATAACCGATATAATGGTTTAACTCTGCGTAATGAAATCGTTGCCCAAACTGCAATCGCACAAAGTCCTACGAGTACAGCTGCTGAAAGAGCTGCTGCTGTAGCAACGATTACATCATTAAGTACAATTGGAGCAATCGCACAAGCTGAAGCTGGTAATGCCGGAGAGAGCACTAATGTAGAAGTACGTAGCCAAAGCTTAACAGGCTTACTTGGGGTGAAGCTTGGTGCTAATAAAAACTTCCAAATTTATGGTGGTCCAGTAGCTCAGCGTATTGAGGCGGATACTAAACTACGTGGCCTAGCCTATGGGCCTGCTACTGGATATACTTCAACTAGCAATCCTGATATGGATTATGGTTGGATCGCTGGTCTATCATTTAGTAAGCCTGAAATCGCTCTAAAAGCCGCTTTAACTTATCGCTCTGAGATTGATCACGACATTACTATAGCGGAAACTTATCCTCTTCTAGGTATTAGAACTAGAGCAGCTGCTATTGAAGCAGGAGCTAGTAGTGCACAGGCAGATGCTTTAGCGTTTAGAGCAGCTAATCGAACCAGTAATTATGAAGTCACTACTCCTAAGTCAGTTAACTTTGATTTCCAAACCGGTGTCAATCCAACGACTTTAGCGACGGCAAAAGTTCGCTGGGTACCATGGGGTGATTTCGCTATTACTCCGCCTCTATACAATGAGGCTAGTAAGCTCAATCCTGCTTATGGTCCTGACGGTCTAAACTTAGTAGATTACAAAGATGACCAGTGGCAAGTAGAATTAGGTCTAGCCAAACGCTTAGCTCCTGCATTAGCCGTGAGTGGTACAGTAGGCTGGGATAGCGGTGCAGGTGACCCAACCACTTCACTAGGTCCTATCGATGGCTATTATAGCGTGGGCTTGGGTGCTAAATATAATGTTACTGAAAACTGGGCAGTATCTGCTGGTGGTAAATACCTATGGTTCGGTGATGCTAAAGGTCAATTGCCTACCGGTAAGCTTGTTGGCGACTTCCAAGACAATGACGGCTTTATCTTAGGCGCGAAGATCTCTTATCAAGCCAAACAAGGTTTCTAAGAATAGTAGAGTCAACTTAACTGCTCATAAAAAACGATCCTTCGGGGTCGTTTTTTTATGGCTATTATTTGAGGAGTAGAAAGCCTGAAGAGCAAAAGAGCTCTTTGAGTATTTTTCGAGAGTCTATATAGGATTATTCTTTATCATACATAGCACTAAACTCAAGCCATAACCTGTCTCAAAGACTCTAACGCCTTGCCTTGTAGTAATGGTTCAAGCAATATAAGCGGCTTAGATGTCAATAAAAAACCTCGCTACTATGACAGTAACGAGGTTTATAGTTATGACTTATAAACGATAAGCTTACTTATGAAGGTTGAGCTCCATCTCTTTAAACTTCGCAGAGACTGAGGGCCTAGGACCACCGGTCATAGTACTGACTACAAAGATAGCAATAGTGCTTAATACAAAGCCTGGAACGATAGCATATAACCAGCTATTTAGTGCCATACCGTTCATCTCAAATGGACCATAAATCCATAAGATGACCGTCAATGCACCAACGACCATACCAGCGACTGCGCCATTTCGGTTCATACCGCGCCATACTAAGCTAAAGATAACTAGAGGACCAAAGGCGGCACCAAAACCGGCCCAAGCATTAGACACTAAGGTCAATACCGAGCTATCAGGATCAGAAGCTAACATAATAGAGACTATAGCTACTAGTATCACTGAGAGTCGGCCTACGAGTACTTGACGAGACTCTGGGGCTTCTTTATCCAAAAACAGCTTATACACATCTTTGGTCAGCGAACTTGAGACTACCAATAGCTGTGAGGAGATGGTACTCATAATAGCGGCCAAAATAGCGGCTAATAAGAAACCTGAAACCAGTGGGGTAAATAAGAACTGAGTAAATACTAAGAAGATAGTCTCAGGGTCATCCAAGGTCATAGCCGTCTTTTGTACATAAGCGCGACCGGCAAAACCAGTCATCAATGAGCCCACCAAGCTGACCACCATCCAGCTCATACCGATATTCCGGGCAGTAGGGACATCCTTAACAGAACGTATCGCCATAAAACGCACGATAATATGAGGCTGACCAAAATAACCTAGTCCCCAAGCCATTAAGGATACGATACCAAGGAAAGTCATACCGCTAAAGACATTAAGTAAGCTTGGATCGATGTTTCGAACTGAATCAGCGACGACCGATACGCCACCAAGATCGGTAAAAGCAACTACGGGCACAATGATTAGTGCAAAAAGCATAATCACGCCTTGCACAAAGTCAGTCATAGAGACTGCTAAAAAACCACCAAATAACGTATAAGCGACAACCACGCCAGCGGTGACCCAAAGACCCGTACCATAAGAGAGGTTTAGTGAGCTCTCAAACAGCTTGCCACCACCTACTAAACTTGCAGCGGTATAGACAGTAAAGAAAATAATAATAACAATCGCTGAGAAAACCCGCAGCATATGCGACTTATCCTCAAAACGATTGGCGAAATAATCAGGTAGCGTAATAGCGTTGCCAGCCACTTCGGTATAGACACGAAGGCGCGGCGCGACAATAATATAGTTTAATAAAGCGCCCAATGTCAGACCCAAGGCAATCCAAATACTAACGACACCATCAGCATACATGTAACCTGGTAGACCAAGGAGCAACCAACCGGACATATCTGAGGCACCAGCGGACAGTGCGGTTACAGCAGGGCCTAAACTACGACCACCAAGCATATAACCTTCAGTATCATTGGCCTGCTTAAAATAAGCATAAACTCCAATGCCGATCATCACTAAAAAATAAGCGCCAAGCGATATGAGGACGCCACTCGAAACTCCATTCATAACAAAATCCTTAACCAACAAAGTTGGCTGTTATTATAATTCGCTATAGAAACTCGGTAAAAAGTGACATCTAAAAACAATAAAAGCCATTAGAGATATCGTAATGGCTTGGCACTTATAGCAAGTGAACACTTTTGAATTTATAGGATTGATATAATCACAGTTGATTATTAGTTAACATTAACAGATGAAAAATAATTTCAGTGGAGGATATCAATCATTTAAAACCGTCAGTTTTACCATACTTTTATAACCACAAAGATAAAGCTTATTTATCAAAACTGGCTAAACAGATATTCTCATTAGTAATGCTACTATAGATGTCACTGTAAATATCACTAGAGTAACTATACGTTAAACATTCTTACTCGATGATTATAACGTATCGCTTTATCAATTACTAATGCTAACTAAAATTAGCGAAATAGAAACTACAAAAGTCAAGCTGTTTTTGAGTTATAAAAAAACGCGACCATCAAGATCGCGTTCTGTAATAAAAACTCTAGCTACAAATAAGCTCTTAATCGATAGGAGCCAGTAGCTCAAGCAGCGCCTCGACACTACTAGAGCGAGTAAGTTTAGGATTAATAACCACACCTAGATAGCGTTGTAGCTCAATATTATCAGCCATATTAATACGCTCTAAATCTTGACTTATCAAGGTCTGCGGAAGTACCGACCAGCCAAGTCCTACCGAGACTAGCATACGAATAGACTCAAGCGGATTGGTGCTCATCGTGGCATAAGGTTTTAGATTGTGCTTGGCAAATTCGGCTAAGGTTATCTGGCTAGTAAAGGTGTTAGCAGAAGGCAGGATAGCCGGATAATGGGCTAACTGCTCCAAAGTAACGTTAGTCTTTTTGGCTAAAGGCGATAGAGTACCGGTCATAAAGTACAGCGGATCTGACCATAGAGTATGATACGTTAGACGTTTATCGTAGACTGGCGGCAGGGTCAAAAAAGCGAGAGATAAGTTGCCATCGAGCACCGCTTTGTGCGCCTCTTCTGAGTCGACAAAATGCACTTCTAACTGCACCGCAGGATAATTTTGGATAAAATGTTTGAGCACTGGGGCTAAATGATGCAGACCAATATGATGACTGGTACCTATTACTAGCTTACCGGAGACTACTTGTTCTGAGTGCTGCAGGTTTATCTTAAAATTATCATAATCATCAAGCCAGCGTCTAGCGTGCGGTAGCATCTCATTAGCCGCTTGAGTGGGCACGATACCGCGCCCTACGGTATCAAATAAGGTGATATTAAACTCATCTTCTAGGTTTTTGATACGCTTACTAACGGCAGGCTGAGTAATAAAAAGCTTTTCTGCTGCCCCTGAGATACTGCCTGTTTGCATAACGGTCACAAACGTCGTCAAATTGGTGGTATTCAAACCGGTATCCTTAGCTATATCGTCAGCTATAATTAAAAGTTGGCTTACCCAATCATAATTTATTAGAAATAAAAGTTTGGGAATGGATAAAAATCATCAATTATTATTATAGGATTTGGCTGTTATAATCACAAGACGTCAGTGACCTTTTTGACACTTTTATTTTGTTATTTCGACTAATTCTACATTTTAGCAAATAAATAGTTATTAGTAATAAAGTCAATAAAATTATTGGTTCAGCTTATAGGGTATAATTATTACTAAGATAAAATGACGATTAAAGTAAAACGACTACTAAGATAAATGAATCTGTAAGCAAAGATTAGCAACCACAAAGGATAGCAACATGGCAGCTCAAACTTTATATGACAAACTTTGGAATGCTCACGAAGTCACCAAACGCGATGATGGCTCAAGCCTTATCTATATCGACCGTCATCTATTACATGAAGTGACTAGTCCGCAGGCTTTTGAAGGCCTAGAGCTTGCTAATAGAGCGCCATGGCGTTTGTCTGCCAACATCGCAAGCCCTGATCATAACGTGCCAACGGTGACCAAAGAGCGTCTAGAAGGCGTAGAGGGCATCAAGGATAAAGTCTCGCGCTTGCAGGTTGTCACCTTAGATGATAACTGTGCTAAGTTCGATATTGCCGAGTTTACTATCAATGATGCGCGCCAAGGTATCTTGCACGTGGTAGGGCCTGAGCAAGGGTTAGTGTTGCCGGGCATGACGGTGGTTTGCGGTGATTCGCATACCGCTACTCACGGCGCATTAGGCTGCCTAGCGCATGGTATTGGCACATCCGAGGTGGAGCATGTGCTAGCTACTCAATGCTTGATTACCAAAAAAATGAAAAATATGCAGATCCGTGTTAACGGTAAGCTTGGCGTGGGCGTGACGCCAAAAGATGTGGTGCTGGCAATCATTGCCAAGATAGGTACTGCTGGCGGTAATGGTCATGCTATCGAGTTTGCTGGGCAAGTGTTTGAAGAGATGAGTATGGAAGGCCGGATGACGGTCTGTAATATGGCAATCGAAGCTGGCGCGCGCGTCGGTATGGTGGCTGTTGATGACACTACTATTGATTATGTCAAAGGCCGTCCTTATGCCCCAACTGATGAGCAATGGAAGCAAGCAGAGGCTTACTGGCGTACTCTTTATTCTGATGCTGATGCGGTGTTTGATACCATCGTTGAGATGGATGGCAGCCAGATTGCGCCGCAAGTGTCTTGGGGCACCTCGCCTGAGATGGTTGTCGATATTACTCAGTCCGTACCAACACCTGAGCAAGCGGTAGACGCCACTCAGCAAGAAGGCTGGATGCGCGCCTATAACTACATGGGGTTAGAGGCAGGTCAGCCGATTACCGATATTCAGCTGGATCGAATCTTTATAGGCTCTTGTACCAACTCACGTATCGAGGATTTGCGTGATGCCGCGGCGGTCATAAAAGGTCGCAAAGTCGCTGATACGGTCAAAGAAGCTATTGTGGTAGCAGGCTCTGGTCAAGTCAAATTGCAGGCCGAAGAGGAAGGTTTAGATAAGCTGTTTACCGAAGCAGGTTTTGAGTGGCGCGAGCCTGGCTGCTCGATGTGCTTGGCGATGAACGCTGATAAGCTTGAGCCTGGAGAGCACTGCGCCTCGACTTCTAACCGCAACTTTGAGGGTCGTCAAGGCAATGGTGGACGTACGCATTTAGTCAGCCCAGCGATGGCGGCGGCCGCGGCATTGGCCGGACGTTTTGTAGATGTACGTACTTTTTAGAAGAGAGTTTTAGGTACCAAACTTAATCTTCTAAAATTTAATAATAATAGGAAACACTATGCAAGCTTATAATATTCAAACGGGCATTGTTTGCCCTTTAGATCGCTCAAACGTTGATACCGATCAGATTATCCCTAAGCAGTTTTTAAAATCTATTAAGCGCACCGGTTTTGGCGTCAACTTATTTGATGATTGGCGCTATTTGGATGAGGGCGTGCCTTCTTTGGATGGCGGCCAAGATAATAGTCAGCGTCCGATTAATCCAGATTTTGTATTAAACCAGCCTCGTTATGAGGGCGCGACTATCTTGCTAGCACGCAAGAACTTTGGCTGCGGCTCTAGTCGTGAGCATGCGCCGTGGGCATTATCAGAGTATGGCTTTCGTACTCTAATCGCACCAAGCTTTGCTGATATTTTTTATAATAACTGCTTCAAAAACGGCATGCTGCCTATTATCTTGGATGAAGAGATTGTCGATAAATTAATGCAAGCAACTTTTGCTAATGAGGGCTATCAGCTGACCGCTGATTTGGAGCGTCAAGTGGTCATCACGCCAACAGGAGAAGAGTACGCGTTTGAAGTCGATGAGTTTCGTAAGCACTGCTTATTAAATGGCCTTGATGATATAGGCTTGACCTTACAGCAAAGCGAGGCGATTAAAGCTTATGAGCATAAGATGATGCAAAAGACGCCTTGGATATTCAATGAGGTACAAGCATAGCTTAATAAATTTAAGCAAGAATTAATAATAACCACACAATTGGTAAACCCGTATTGAGTTATAGCAGCGAGATAGCTATTATAAAAGCAACTTTATCCCTTACAAAAGTAGTCGCTACTATGAAAAAAATAGCTTTTGCCAGTTGTGTAAGCTCCGTTATTGCGATGAGTTTATTATTATCGAGCTGTCAGCTTTTTAGCGGTTATCAGCAAATACAAAAGGCTGATAGCGCTGATAAGTGGTCAACAAAGATGTATCCGGTGGCAGGTGAGACGAACATTGCTTGTATAGGAACTTATCACTGTGAGATTACTCGCATTGATAAAAAAGCAGTCATTTCTGCAGAAACGCATCAACCAGTTGATAAAGCTATCGTTGTAAAGATGCCCAATAAAAAAGATACCCCGCTACTAGATGAGAAATCCATCAAACTAGTAGCGTTATCAGCGTCTGGTATTGCTGGGTTGACTAACTACTATGCACGGGTTAAGCCGATTAAGCGTGAAGTACAAGTCAATTTTTATCCTGAGAATAATCTAAACTACGTTGAGCGCTTCACCATCATTCATGAGTTCGTCGCTGGAACTTATCAGCTGCGTGCTTACCGGATGCAGCCCAAAAAAGCCAATAGTAGTTTATTGGCTAATGCTTCGCCAAACCCGTTATGCGTTGAGCTGATACAAGATGGCAAGATCGAGCGTCGTTTTTGTAAGCAGGTTGATGTTGAGCGTCAAGGCGAGTTTGTAGAAACGGGACTATTTGATAGAGTCGCTACGACTTAACTAGAGCTCATTGCGTAACGCATCTAGCACGCCTTAATACAATCTGACAATGATGAAGCGCAAAGCTTATGTTAGTTTTGCGCTGAGAGCTGATATATTTATTCTTTTTAGCATTTAGCATTAACGATCAGCTAGTCATAGCTTTTAACTAGCGCTTATTTATAAAAACTATTCACAGACAAGGAACAGTATGGCCACTATATTGACATTAGCAGGCGACGGCATTGGCCCTGAGATTATGGAGCAAGCCATTGCCGTACTTAAAGCCACTAATGATAAGTTTGACTTAGGTTTGACACTTGAGTCAGGGCTTATTGGCGGCGTAGCTATCGATGCTACTGGTGAGCCTCTACCCGAGGAGACTTTGAGTCGTGCGCGCGCCGCTGATGCGGTATTGCTAGGCGCAGTCGGTGGCCCTAAATGGGACGCTATTGAGCGTAGTAAACGCCCTGAGCGTGGTCTATTAAAGATCCGTAGTGAGCTGGGACTGTTTGCAAACTTGCGGGTGGCAAAGCTTTATCCGCAGCTGGCAAACGCCTCTAGTATCAAAGCTGAGATCATTACAGGTCTAGATTTGCTTATCGTTCGTGAGCTGACAGGCGGTATCTATTTTGGCGAGCCACGCGGCATTCGTACTTTGGATAATGGCGAGCAGCAAGGCTATAACACTATGGTTTATAGCACCAGCGAGATTGAGCGTATCGGCAAAGTAGCCTTTGAGATGGCACAGACCCGCGCGCAAAGCACCGGTCAGCCTGCCAAGGTTTGTTCGGTAGATAAGGCTAATGTGCTAGAAGTCACTGAGCTTTGGAAGCAGACAATGATCAAAATGCAAGAGGCGGAGTATAGCGATGTCAATTTATCGCATATGTACGCCGATAACGCTTGCATGCAGCTCATTCGTGATCCGAAGCAGTTTGATGTGATGGTTACGGGCAATATGTTCGGTGATATTTTATCGGATGAGGCGGCTATGCTTACAGGCTCTATCGGTATGTTGCCATCGGCCAGCTTAGATGCCAATGGCAAAGGTATGTACGAACCTTGTCACGGCTCTGCTCCTGATATCGCCGGTCAAGATAAAGCCAATCCACTGGCGACCATTTTATCTGTAGCTATGATGCTGCGTTATACCTTCAAACAAGAAGCCGCCGCGCAGGCTATAGAGCAAGCGGTTAGCGAAGTGCTCGATGATGGTCTACGCACCCTTGATATCTTAGATAAAAACGAAACTGGTCTGATACAAGTGGGCTGTCGTCAGATGGGCGAGGCGGTATTAGCCAAACTAATGTAATAAGGTTTTAATAATAAATACCCATCCCATAAGTCGTTTAACGATTTATGGGATTTTTTATGGTTAATATTTGTCCGCGCTGTTTGGCAAAATTTATAGCATAGTTACAGGGATTTTACATAGATACCGCAGGAGTAGCGGGTTATTAACATAATGGCCTTATATGTTGACCGGGGGCTATGGCATTATTATTAAGGTGTTTGATTGCATAAATAAAAAGAACTTTATGACCTTTGAGGAAAAGATATGTATACCTTAACTAAAATATCCAGTGCTATTATGGCAACTGGGCTGTGTAGTTTATTAGTTATCACTCCAGCTATAGCGGCTAATGATGATATAAGCCCAGTAACTAATGGCGTTAGTCAAAAAATAAATACTGCCAAAACCGATAATACTGCGACTGCAAAATCCTTGAATAAGCTGCTACCCACTATTAAATATAACACTGAAGGCTTAGATAAATCGGCTGAGCAGATTAATAGTGCTGAGTGGCAACAGGGCAAAAAAATAGATCGGGTAGTAGGAACGCGCCTACAAGCATTATTAAACTGGCATCAAAATGGTGTGGGTCCAGTAGACGGCTATTGGGGCAAAAATACTCGTAAAGCCATGCAAGCTTTTCAAAAAGCTAAAGGTCTGACAGTCACCGATAATTTGAATACTGAGACTTGGAATGCCTTGACCGCAAGCGAAAAACTAACGCGCCAACCGGTGTTGGTTCGTTACAAGTTAACGGCTGATGATGTGAATATCAAAACCACTACTATTCCTGCTGGCGCTGAAGCCAAATCTAAGCTTGAAGGGATGTATTATGAGAGCGTCATTGAGGCATTAGCTGAGAAATTCCATATCAGTGAGAGCTACCTAAAATCACTAAATCCAAAAGCAAGCTTTAGTGCTGGCGAGACTATTACCGTTTATAATCCTGGTAATCCTAATACTAAGCCTGTAAGCCGAGTCGTCGCTGATAAAGCTACTGAGACTTTATATGCTTATGATGATCAAAATAAGCTAATAGCCAGTTATCCTACTACGGTGGGTAGTACTGCTACGCCTTCGCCAACCGGCACTCATAAAGTCAAAGTAAAAGTGAATGAGCCTAATTATACTTATACCGGTGATAATGGTGAGAAGTTAATTATTCCGCCAGGCCCTAATAATCCGGTCGGCGTGGTTTGGATTGGTCTAACCAAACCATCATATGGTATCCATGGTTCACCTGATCCGGCTCGCATTAGCCGTCAAGCTTCAGCCGGCTGTGTACGCCTAACCAATTGGGATGCTTTAGCATTATTAGGGGCGATTGAAGATGATGCTACGGTAGAATTTAAATAATCAACCATCGAGACTAAGCTAACTGCTGATTAGTAGACATAAAAATACCGCTAATAAGTAGCGGTATTTTTGTATTAAAGGCTTAAGCTTTTATTATTAGTATTCTAAAGTTTAGACCACTGCGGCTTTAGTCTATTAAATGTCAATACGGTTGACTTAGAATATCGCTTAGATAAGTAGCACTAAATAAATCGTCTAAACGGCTCGCCAAAACATGTTAATACTTTGTCAATTTAATGATTTGCTAGGTGAATAACTTATTACCTCAACAAAAAAGGATTAGTTTTTACCGCGGTAAGTGATACGACCTTTAGTTAAGTCATAAGGAGTCATCTCGACCTTGACTTTATCCCCAGTCAAAATACGAATGTAATGCTTACGCATTTTACCTGAGATATGCGCAATGATTTCGTGTCCGTTCTCTAAACGAACTTTGAATAGAGTATTTGGCAAGGTATCGATGACTTCGCCTTCAAACTCAATAATATCGTCTTTTTTAGCCATAATTTTATATCAATCAGTGAAAAATAAGCACATATTATACGTAAGTTTAAGTATTAAAGCAATATGAAAGCTGGTTTTTGCTTGACAGCTTGTAGCTGTTATGTATGCTAGCTCGTTGATTCTTAATTACTAAACGGTGCATAATTTAGGCTATACATCTCTAATCCGGCAAATTGAGCCAAACCGGGGTTAAAGGCTCTTTCGGTAGTAGCGACTCGTAAACCTCAGGATAATAAGCCTTAATAAAGTATAACCCGTCACCTGAAGCGGTAGGCGGCGCGATAGTTCGATCTTTTTGAGCCAAAATATGCAAAAAGTCATCAGGCTGTCGCTCATGACGCCCAATAGCCAATAGCGTCCCCATCAAGTTACGCACCATATGATGCAAAAAACCATCGGCTTGGATATCAAAAACAATAAAAGCACCATGGGCGAAAAGCTTGGCGTGGCTTACTTTACGTATGGGCTGATTAGACTGACAAGCAGCGGCGCGAAAGCTCGTAAAATCATGAGTGCCAACTATATGAGCGGCGGCCTTTTGCATCGCGGTCAAATCCAAAGGCTCACGAATATGAGTCACTTGATGATTGAGAATAGCCGGACGCGTAGCTTGATTAAGAGTGATATAGCGATAGCGCCGAGCAATCGCCTTAAAGCGAGCATGAAAATCATCAGGCATCGGTTGTATCCAGCGCAGCGCGATATCATCAGGCAATAAGCTGTTAATACCTCTGAGCCAATTTAGGGTCGGTCGGTACGCCTGAGTAACAAAATGCGCCATCATATTACTAGCGTGTACCCCAGAGTCTGTACGCCCTGCAGCGATGACTTCTACCGTCTCATCTGCCACTTTGCTGATAGCGTCTTCTAGCACTTGCTGAACACCCAAAACCTCTTTTTGTCGTTGCCAACCGTAATAATTAGTTCCCAAAAACTCAATAGCGATGGCTAAAGTATAAGTTGGCTTAGGGGTGGATTGTTTTTGCTTAGCAGCTAATAAAGAATCAGTCATATTGGGTAGGGCGCTTAGGTTTTGAGAGGTTATGGCTTTTAGTTTTATTTTTAGTTAAATATAGCATTATCAATCTAACGGCTACGACTAGTGGAGGTGCTTGCTTGATTGACGGTATACGTCCAGCGTTGACGCCTACGAGCGGGAGTATCATAGCGTAATAGTAGCCATAAAAGACGCGCATAGATAGCAGCAATAGTTAGGCGACCACCTGCGATGACTTGATAATTATATTGCCAACTACCAGCGGCATAACTGTCGCTGACTCCGCCAAACGCACATTGACTAGCGCAAACTACCATATGACCTTGCTTATAAGCGGCTTGTAGTGTCTCGGCAAGCAGTGGCGAATAAGGCACATTGCCACTGCCAAATCCTAACAATATGATACCGCAAGGAGGCTTTGAGAGTAGCGCTTGTAGCTGTGTGCTGAGCACGTCAGCATCATTAGGTAGACAATATAAAGCATGGACGATAGCTTGCTCACGGCGAGCTTGCAGCGCTGATAAAAAGCTTTGTTGATCATCAAGCCAGTGCTGCCGGCGAGTCTCTGCCAGTTTATCTATATAGCTATTATCAGGGTAGGCGGCGCGAGAGTGCCCAGTAAAGGCCATAAAGTCATGACTGTGAATTTTTTGTACCGTCTGCGCCGGCCATGACTCGCCGCCAAAACATATCTTTACTCCAGACTGTCCGCCTGCTGCTAAGCGCAAAGATCCGCGCAAATTATCCCAAGCATCGCTATGACTATCGACCTTATAAGAGTGCAGATCTTCACTATCGAGTAAGGGGCGCATACTACCAGTGACGATAATACAAATATCGGAGCCGGCAAAAGCTTCTGCCAAAAACGCACCCAAATAGCTTAAGGTATCAGTACCAGTAATTAGTACAAACTGGCGCTTACCTGAAGCGTAGGCAGACAGCAGCAGTGTATAAAAGTGCACAAAGTCGCTGGGCGTCAGCTGACTACTGTCTTTGATCAGCGTATTGTCCAGCCAAGCAATAGCAGGCAAAAAAGCCGCGTCATCATGACCAGTAAGAAGCTGCTGCAAAGTAGGTAAGAAGACATCAGCCGCTAAAGGCGCTAAGGGTCGTCCATAGCTACCAAAAGTACCGCCCGCATAAATCAGCTGTATAGGCTGCGAGAGTGAGGCTGATAAAGAGGAAGGTGAGGCCATGTTAAGCTCGCAAGGTATTGATATTATGATTAATAATAACTATCAACACTCTTAAAGTATTGACAGCTATTACTAACACTATGTATTGACACTATAAAAGTCGTGATCATTTTAGATAGCGGCGGTTAATCTATAGCTGATTAACCGGTGATTTCTTAATTTAGACTATACCTAAGCGGTACGCTGTAACAGTGCTTGCGCTTGGGATTGTTGCTCACTGTTGCCTTGATGAACTACCTCATTCAATAAGCGTTTGGCGCTATCGTATTCCCCTAATTCTAAATACTTAGCGGCTAGGTCTAGCGTCACTTGATTATTATCTAAGTCGTTAACGAAGTCAAAATCAGCGGCAAACTGGCTGGCAAAATCTGTGGTAGCCTTTGGTTCGTCAGCTGTCACAGGCGCATCAGCGCTCACTGTGTTATCTGCTACAAGATCGTCAGCTAAGCTGATGTCATCAATCAAACCAAAGTCATCATCGATAGGCGTATTGTCATCGAACAATAAAACATCATTATCAGCGATTTGGTCTACATCAGGACTTGGCTCGCTATCTTCCTCTTCCAAATCTAGTTCAAAATCAAAGTCAGATGAGTCGCTCGGCAGAGCTGTCTCATCACTAGCTAAAGCTTTATCATCGGTAGGAGTATCAAAACCACTCTGAGCCGCTAAGTCATCAAAGTCGAGCACAAAATCTTCTTCGAAGTCTTTTTCAAAAGCGCTTTTAGCTGGTGTGTGTTTTTGCTCAAAGGTTGGTTTATTAGACTCTACAGGAGAGCTGGCAGTGGTTGGCTCATCAAAACTCAGAGCAAAGTCGTCACTAATATTTTCAGTAGTTACAAAGCTGTTAGTATCAGGCTCAAAAGCTAAAGAAGTATCCTCTAGCGCCAAGGGCTGATTTTCTAAGCCATCATTTACCGTCAAAGAGTCATCGCTGTCAAAGCTAACATCGTCCAGACTCAACTCATTTAAGGAATGATCAATAGGGCCGGGATTAATAGTCTCATCAAAACCATCAGCTGCAAAAATATCAAAATCGTCAGCCTCACTCTGTGCTGTCTCATTCTCTAAGTCATCAAGTGTGAGATCAAAGCTATTATCTACTGGCTGAGACGTAGCTGAGGCATCGGCGCTCAGAGACTCATTAATAAAAGAATGCTCATCAGAGTCAGCTTGTAAGGAGTGTTCGAGCTCTACTGAGCTAAGATCCGCGCTTATGGCTGGCTGTGAACTAGAGTCATGAACACTACTTTGAAGGTGGCTATGTACCTCATCTGGCAAGGTTGATACATCGAAATCTAGAGCTTCATAACCCTCTTTATTGGCATTAGGCTTATCAGCGCTCTTTTCTTTATCAGTACGGGCCAATATCTGAGTAGTTTGAGTATGCTCTTGGTCTATGAGCGACTTTAGCTCATTAGCTTGAGCGATAGTAGCGGCATCACTATGAGCGCTAATAGCGTCATAAGTTCTATAAAAGTTATCTGATTGCTTAGTAAGCGCATAGATATTGAGCAGCTTGAGAGATAAGCTAGCATCATGCGGTTTTTTAATCAATCCACGCTCCAATGCCTCGATAGCTTTATCATAGCGCTGCTGATCTAAGAAGCGCTCTGCTATGGTTAGACTATCAAATTTAGTAGCCGCTGCAGAACTGTTAACAGTATCCTCAGGAGCAGGCGTATGCTTGACTCGCTTTTCGCTGGTCTCACCGATAGCTCTAGCTGGTGGTTGCGCTTTTTGCCTACGCAGTATCAGCACCGCTATTAGTAAAATGATAACTAATCCTGCAACGATATATAGCATATTATCCATAATAATTCCTACAACTATTCGTGCTGACCGGAGCGAGTGTATAGCAAGTCTGGCCGGTCAGCTAGGCGGTTATTGATTGCGTAATTTTTTTAGACGTTCTTCAAGCTCAGCTAGTTTTTGGTTTTGTAATTGTAATTTTTGTGTATAGCTACCCAAAGTATTGCTGGTAGATATGACTCGCTGTGCTTGGGTGGCAGTGCTTTTACGAGATGACTTTAGCGATGCTAAGATATTAGTATCTAAACCACTGCCAGTCGCTGTGGTTGCCTTCGTTTGGGTGCCATCCGCTTCGCCCTTACCACCCGGCGCTACAACTGAAAACCGCGCTTGCGGTAAGGTCTGGGTGGTTGTTGCTTTATTAGCCGGCTTTGAGGGTTTGGTAGTAGCTTTTGCTGTGGCTGATTCTGCTTTATCTAAAGTCTCTAATTTGGATTGGCGTTTAGTTTTAGCCATAGCGTCTTTGCGTTGTAAAGAGCGCTCACGCTGCGCTGCTATCGCTGCCTGTATACTACTTTGTGAAGGCACGACTTCATAGTTTGGTAGACTCAACTGCGCATTGGCTTTGAGCTGACCGGCGTCTTGATTAATAAAAGCATCTGGATTTTGAGCCTTTATCTGCCGCATTACTACTGAGATATCTAGATTGTTTTGTTTAGCGATTTGCTGCGAGATAATCCATAAATTATCATTACGCTGCACGGTGTAAGTCACGCTTTGTTCTTGGGTACTTTGTAATAAACTATCATCCGCTTCTATGTTACTAGCTGCTGGATTAGTAGTTTTGACATCATTAGCTGCACTACTAGTCAAAGCTGGCTGTGAATCAGCTGTTGACTCTTTGGCTAGGCTATTAGCTTTTTGAGTAGCTGCCGCTTCGCTCTTTACTCTCTCGCTGTTGGCAGCACTTAATTTGGCAGCACTTAATAAAGCAATACTGTCATCAAATTTTAGCGCTAGAGTAGGGCTCTTTGTGCTATCGACTTTATTGATAGGGCTATTGTGGACAGTGATTTGCCGAGTCACTTCTATGTTTAAAGTGTCATTATCTAAAGTGCTAGCGTTATTTAAAAAGTCCTTGTTTGCAGGAGGCGTATTTAAAGCTTTGTGGTTTTCGGCGCTACTTTGCAGCTGATTTTGATTAAGCAGGCTTTGTTGTCTATCAGCCGCTGAGCTTGCCGCAATATCAACACTTGGAGTGTCTGCTAAACCTTTATTAGTAGTATTAGCTGGCGCGGACGGCACAACCGCGGCGTTAGTAGCTAGCGCACTTTGGTTAATGTTGTTTGAGCGCTCATCATCAGCCCGGCTAGTAACGCGATTAGTCGCTGCTATAGTTAGAGTGCTAGTAGTCAGAGTGCTAGTGTCGACTGCTGCTGCATTATGACCGGTAGCTAAGCGGTTATTACTTATGCTACTGCTACTTTGGTTAGTGCGCGGCGCTGTAGTGGTTTGAGTAATAGCCGTTTGTGCAAATGGCAAATTCGGAGCGCTATCTACGCTCATAGTTGGCAGATTTTGACTAAGGTTTGACTTTAAACGGTTGCTAGCTAAAGAGGCGGTTTGCGGTAAGCTTTGTTCAAATAAAGGCGGCGGAGTACCGCGTTTAACCGCTAAAGGTTTGGCATTAGTAGACGATATGACCGGTAAGTTTGGTTTGATGGCAGTGGCTATTACTCGATTTTGTGGTTTGATAGGCACACTAGTACTAAGCGGCATCAGCAAGGTCTTTGGAATGACATTACGCTTGCCTTTATCATTGATAGCGAGCACTACATCGGCAAAGGGCTTGGAGACAGGCTGCGAGGTACTGATTACCACTTGACCGGTAGTTGCCGAGGTAGGCACAAAACTCACTGACATAGAGTCCGTTGGCGACAAGCCTAATTGCTGATAGAGCACAGGACTAGCTAAGCTTGCAGAGAAGTCTGCGGTCTCAATATCAGAAACACTGATAATAGCAACTAGGGGCTCATGCTGCGATGAGGTAATAGTCGTTTTACCAAGCGTCGCCGCGGCAGCGCTTGGTAGTGTTACTACAGCGCCCATAGCACATAACATAGCTGCAGATACTGCGTAGTACAGCTGAGTAGGTCGATGAGATAAGTGCCAAGTCATGCGCTGCCCTTTAAGTAGCCATTTAGATATATAGCAATCTATAGTTTAGTCATATTAACTTAATTATTGCATTAAGCAAACGCAAAATGTGGTAATGCCTAGCGCATAAAATATAGATAGTAAGCGATAAATAAAAAGTATCTGCAGTTTTAGGGTAGCGCCTTATTGATAAGCTTTATCCAAAAGCATCGCATCGCCATAACTAAAAAACCGATACTGCTGCTCAATAGCGTGCTGATAAGCTTGCTCAATCGTAGACTTGCCAGCAAAGGCTGCTACTAGCATTAATAAGGTCGATTTTGGCAAATGAAAATTAGTCAATAAACGATCAATTACCCCAAATTTAAAGCCTGGATAAATAAAAATCTCAGTATCGCCAGACCAACTCGCTAGCGGCTGTCCATCGATTGCAGTCTGCTGATAAGCGCTCTCAAGCACTCGAGTCACGGTGGTGCCGACAGCGATCACTTGCTTGCCATTAGCATGGGTTTGATTGATCAGATCGGCGGTCGCTTGCGGTAGATGCGCGTATTCGCTATGCATCTTATGCTCAAGCAAGTTGTCCGCTTTAACCGGGGCAAAGGTTCCAGCGCCGACATGCAACGTCACAAAAGCAGTATTGATGCCTTTGTCCGCGAGCATAGCCAATACTTTTTCATCGAAATGCAGACTTGCCGTAGGAGCAGCGACGCTAGCAAGTTTTGCCGGATCATGAAAAACGGTCTGATAGCGAGTGTTGTCAGTTGCATCAGCATGCCGCTCAAAATAAGGCGGTATCGGCAGCTCGCCATAGCGCTCTAAGTCTGGCAAGAGGGGCGCGGCAAACGCTAATATAAATAAATTGTCTTCACGACCTATCATCAGCGCGTTCATTTGCGCGCCGGCAAAGGAGAGCTGCTGTCCTATTTTTGGCGCTTTACTGGCCTTGATATGGCATAGCGCTAGATGCGGATAAGTCGCTGCTTGCTCGCGCCAAGGCTCAAGCTTGTCAGCCGTCATATCCTCGTGCTGCACTAAGCGCTCGATTAAAACCTCAACTTTACCGCCGGTGTCTTTTTGTCCAAATAAGCGTGCCTTCATCACCTTGGTATCATTAAATACAATCAAATCGCCTGTATTGAGCAGCGAGGGTAAATCAGTAAATAAATGATCGATAGGCTTAGATGGTTTATTATTTAAGCTTGCTGGCAAGTACAGTAGCTTGGAGGCTGAGCGCTCCTCAAGCGGATAACGGGCAATAAGAGAATCAGGCAACTCATAATCATAATCGTCAACGCTTAAATAGTTATCAACACTTAAATAGGCGTCTGTATTTGTCTCATCGACAGGTGCGTGGTTAGGAGCCATAGTAGAATTTATATCAGTCATTATGAAATCATTTATAAGAGAAAATTTTGGCACAATTGTAGCAGAAAGCCTGGCAAGATAGTAACTTAAGAGTCGCTCTAACACTAAGCGCCGTGGCTCTTGTACTCATTAAAAATCAAATAAATTGAGCTGCGGTAGCTGTTGTGTGGCAGGCTCTAAAGTAGAATAAGTGACGCCTACTAGACGGATGGGCAAAGTACGCGGGATATCAGCAAACAGTTTATCGAGCCAGTAGTGCGCGGACTCAGCGCTAGTAAAGGCGGTGGATAAAGTATGTGAGCGCGTGATTTGGCTAAAGTCGGCGTATTTAACTTTTAGAGTAATGGTATAAGCGATAAGCTGCTTTTTTTGTAATTGCGTAAAAGCGTCATCGTTTTGCTCATAAATCTGCACTAGTAAAGGCGCATCAGCCCTTAGATTATCGCGAAAAGTGGTCTCAGAACCGACTGATTTATGTTGGCGCTGCGCTTTTACCGGACGCAAATCCTTGCCGTGAGCGATGTCATGATAAAACTGACCCCGTTTACCAAATTCATTTACTAGTAGCGTAGCTTCGGTACGACGCAAATCAGCACCATTCTTGATACCTAAAGCATGCATACGTTTGGCCGTCGCTTTACCAATGCCATGAAAGCGCTCAATCGGTAAGCTACTAATAAAAGCCTCAGCCTCATCTGGAGTGATAATAGCAGTACCATTGGGCTTATTAAGATCAGAGGCTATTTTGGCTAGCATTTTATTAAATGAGACCCCAGCGGAGGCGGTAAGACCCGTCTGCTCCAGTATTTGCGCGCGTAGCCAGTTGGCCATCAAAGTCGCTGAGCCCTTATGAGCGTTAAGTCCCGTGACATCGAGATAAGCTTCGTCTAGAGATAGAGGCTCTACTAGCGGCGTCAAGCGGTGCATAATCTTACGAATATCGGCACTAACCGCGCGATAAACCTCAAAGCGCGGGCGCACAAATAACACATCCGGACAACGCTTACGCGCCTCATAACAAGACATCGCTGAGCGTACACCAAATTTGCGTACCTCGTAGCTAGCCGCCGCGACCACCCCGCGACCACTAGGATCGCCGCCGACCACTAATGGCCTGCCTCGTAGCTCAGGAAAATCACGTTGCTCGACACTAGCATAAAAAGCATCCATATCTAGATGAATGATTTTGCGCTGAGAGGGGGAGGAGGCTGCAGTCATAGCTGCTATTTTACCTCAATATAAGGTTGTTTTGCGGATAATCATTTTAGAGAAAATTGCTTTTTTATCATAAGATTACCGTTCATACTATCAATAGTAGCTTTTATATGCCATTGATATAGGTATTAGGGCGTGTCTTCAATTCATCTTACAATGAACGATAGTACACGCCAGATAAAGCATTGACTTAAAATTACGCGCTAACTTCTCATAGCGAGTGGCGATACTACGAAAGTGTTTAAGCCTTGCAAACATATTTTCAACAAGATGACGCAGTTTGTACAAATAGCTATCAAACTCTGGATTAGGCTGTTTGGCATTCTTCCTTTTAGGAACGACAGGTATCATATTATGGCTTCGAGCTTTGTCTCTGATACACTCTGAGTCATAGCCTTTATCAGCGATAAAGTAATCTGCCTGTCCAATCATCTCAATCAATTCACCTGCAATTTGACTGTCGTGGACGTCACCCCCAGTGATTTTAAAATGGAGCGGATATCCATCGGCATCACAGGATAGGTGTATCTTTGTAGTTGCTCCGCCACGGCTTTGTCCAATTGCTCGCTCTTCACCACGCCGAGCTCCACTTGCATGCTGATGACAGCGAACATAGCTTCCGTCTGTGAATACCCATTCCGTATCAACTTCTGCTCAAAGGCTAAAAAAAATCCGCCCACAAGCCAGTTTTCGACCAGCGGTTGAAACGACTATAGGCTGTTTTCCACGAACATAATTCTTCAGGTATGTCTCGCCAAGGCGCCCCTGTGCGTAGTTTCCACAGTATGGCTTCCATGATCTCTCGGCTGTTTTGAGTTTGATAGCAGCCGTACTTTATCATCGTCGATTGCAATTGATCCCAAAGCGTATCTGTTAATGCTTTTCTTGCCATAACTTGTATTTCTCGCATCGACTCAATAGATGCGGTATTGTAACTATTATTTAGGGCTTATCCAATTGAAGACACGCCCTAGTACATTTGTACTATTATCAATATAAAGTCAGTTAGCTATAGTTGATATCTGTACGGTAAAGTCAAATCGAGCCATTGGCTAGTCTAAATAACCACTTAACCAAAATAAGTTTAGCCTAGATCTACTAAAGCATTTACTATAAAAATAGTAACTATTAATTACTTAATGACAAGGAAATTGATGATGAGTCATTTAATTACAGGAAGCGAGCTGACTAGAGTTATGCTTATGAATGGAGCAACACAAATATGGTGCGCGGTAGATGATGAGAGCGATGAGCAAGCGATGATGGATCATTACGGTAATGATTTTACCGCTCATATTGTCTCGTTTTATGACGGACAGTTCTATTGTAATAATGGTAGAGCTTGGGCATTTGCAGTACCTATTAAGATAAGTGCTATCGAACAAGAATTGATGGAGTCCTAAAAACTAGGATTATCAAACCTTATTATCAGCTTTAATAGTAACTATATTTTGCATCTTGCATTAAGCTTTGAGCCACTAATAGTTTTTGGTAGTAATAAAAGGTCTTATGATGTGAGTAGGGACAGGCTAATCTGCCAATTTAGCTTGCGGTTAGAGTAGAGCATATATCTAAAAGCAACTGAATAAGCGATAATGCCCGCTATAGATTCTGTGACGACATAATCGGCGATACACGCCAGAATAATAGCCACAGATATTGATACCGCAAATTTATATCATAAGGCAGCTGTGCATGACTAATAACAATCCCTTTAACTTGATTCCTCTGACCGCCACTGGCAGAAACGAAGTCGATAATGTCAATCTATATGCTCCTGAAGATATGATCACTATCTATGAGCAGCAGTTTTTGACCGAAGTGCCCGACGACAAGCTCACCGAGTTTTTGCCGGCCCTAAAAGCCTTTTATGATATCGATGATAATACCTTAGATATTAGCGCCGTTATTTTTGACGCTATTGGCGATGCAGCCATCATCTATAACCATAAAATAACAGCAGGCGACTATCAGCTACTAAGCCGCTTAGTCACAGAGCCGATGTCAGAGCAGGACAGTTTGCAAACCAGCGATGAGCACCAGCAAGAGGACAGCCAAGCTTACACCATAGACTGTTTGCGCACTTTTTATATCAATGATATCGAGATGCCTTATCGCTTTAATTTATTTATTCAAGGCGATGGCTATTCGACTTTGTCCGAAAAGACTAACGTGCTTGAGAAGCTATACTGGTTCGTCCATGATGGTTTTGACGAGCACCTATTGGGCAATCCTGACGATGTCATAAGCTTAGAGACTATCAATGCTGAGCTGGTCAAATTAGGCGTCAGAGAGATGGATTTGACTACTATTTATGCTGTCGTCAATTATATCGAAGATCATATTATCGATGATGAGATGGCGGATGTGCTCAATCAGAGGATTGATGAGGCGGAGTAGGACTGTATAATAGACGCTAAAATATCGGCGTTATTATCGTTTGATAATTTTCGCTCTTTATGTCAGGGCTTGCTTGAGCAAAAGCTTTGCCGCATAAACCGCGTTATTTGTACGAGTCTTATCGAAGTCATGAACAACCACTGATTTAAGTGGCGATTTTTACTTATGCCGATGAAGTGTTTATTCATCAGTATTAAATGAGATATCAACCAAAAGCTATTTGAAAGCTATTAAAAAACGACTATAAATGGTTATTTTCTAAATTTGCCAAAAAGGCTGCAAACCCTTCTGTAGCCCTTGCTTGCAAGCGGCTACTGGTGGTTACTCGCACCTTATTACTCCAAGTGATAGGGTAGCCTTGGCTTTGAAAATTTTGCACCAGCTCAACATCTTCATGACAAGCTAGCGGCACAAAGCCGCCAACGGCAACATAGGCCTCACTACTAAAGCTAAGGTTAGCGCCATGAATATGACGATGACCCATAGTGTCTTGATAATGAGCCTCATAAGCTTGCTGGGTCTGAGTGCTCAAATGCGCCCAATTATCAACGTTTACCACCCCGCAAATCATTGCAGTCGGCTGCTGCTTAAGATAAGCCATTTGCTGCGTGAGCCAATCTACAGCGACTATCGAGTCCGCATCGGTGCAGGCAAGCCAAGTAGCGCCGCCTGCGATAGCATGACGACACCCTAAGTCTCGCACCCGTCCCACGCAGCGGTAATCACAGCTCAAATATTCAACCTTGGCGCTCTTGACTAAACTCAGTGTCTCATCGGTACAGCTGTCAAGGACTATTAAAGGGTAAGCGCTGATAGTCGAGGGCAATTGCTCAATAGCGAGCTGCACCGACGTTAGACAAGCCCTAATAGTCGACGCCTCGTTATGCGCCGGAATCACAATGGCGATGGTGGTAGCCTTGTCGATATCATTGCCGGGTTTATTGGCTCTCATACGCTGACCTATTTTATATGAGTTGTTCTTGCATGGCGATGGTCTGCGCTGAGCGCTGCCAAACGTCTAATAAAAAATCACTGTCGACCAGTTGGCTTTGATGGGTAAAAGCCGAATTTTTATTAAACGCCTGCTGCAAATGCTGGTGTACGCTTTCGCCAGTCATCACAAAGCCTTCAATCTCATAGCGCCAATGACAGCAAAGTAGGGTGCCACTTAAAGCAAGGCTTTGCTCAATCCAAGAGATAACTTGATCAATATCAGCTAGAGGTAAATAATATAAAATCTCACTAATAACTATTAAGTCATAAGACTGGTTATTATTGATCGGGGTCTCCGCTAAAACTTGAGGAATCACCCCTTGTACCACTTTGATGTTGGAGTGGTTTACTAAGCGTTGTTTGGCGAGCTGCACCGCTTTTTGATTACCATCTATACTCAAGAGGCTCTGGCAGCGACCAGCCAACAATTCACTAAATACGCCATTCCCACAGCCTAATTCAACGCCATTAATATAATTCGCTTGCGGCAATGCTGCTAAACACATATCACGCTTGCGCTTCTCATACCAGCGCGTTTGATACTGCCAAGGATCACCATTACCTTGATATAAGGCATCAAAATAAGCCTCTGGATAGCCATCAGCCTGACTATCAAAAGTGGTTAGATCAGAAGCGCTTAAGTCAGTAGCGCTGAAACCAGCATCGACTGGCAAAGTAGAGTTAGGCATTTGGCTCATATAGATACACCTCCCAAGGTTGGCTGATTCTAGCGATAGTTTGCGCGGATAAAATAGGTGGATTGCCGGTACTCTCATCGCTCTCGATTTGGCTTTTAAAACAAGTAATCGCCGCGGTTTTACGCTGTAATTGCTGCGTATCTAAAGTTACTCTAACAGCATGCTGCCAAGGAATACGGCTGTCAGCAGGCTCAGCCCAGTGCCATGCCCAGATCAATACCTGATAACAAGCCAATTGCTGTTGTCTAGCAAATGCAGCGACGACTTGCCCCGTCGCTTCGTGATCAGGATGACCGTCGTGTATAAAGGGCGTCACCAAAATATCATTCGGCTGAATGATAGTGGTCAGTTTGTTATGCAGCTTTGCCTGCTGATTGAATACCTCGCCATCGCTCAAATCTAAGTGGATAGTTGTGACCTGCTGCTCCACGCCTAGCACCTTTAGCGCTGCTAGACTCTCTTGTGGGCGGATAATGTTGAGCTTATCTTGAGAATAAATTTGTGAGTGGGGATGACTTTGGGTGCCGTTGGTGACGTGAACCAGCAAAATATCATTACCATTAGCCGCCAGCTGCTGTAGTAGACCGCCGCAACCTAATATTTCATCGTCAGGATGCGGCGCAAAAAGACACACTCGCTGCTGTGCAGGGAAGCGAGTAGCGACATCTAACCGCGCCATATTTTGTAGTCCTGCCCAATTCTGCCAAGCCTTTTGACTGGTGCCTTGCCCTTTAATGATACGGTCACCAACGATCGGGTGGCTATTTTGTTCCACCTTATCATCTAAAACCTCATTACTCAAAGTTATAACTGCCATAGATCCTCCTGCCTAATCAGAGGGTTTTTTGATAACGGGCCGATAGACTCACTAGCCAGCTCGCCAATCTTTTGTAAATCAAAAGCGCCATGACTTTGGCGAATAAACACAGGCAAATCGGCTGCCAATCTGGCAAAGTGCGCATTACTACAAAACGGCGCAGCCCCCAAAGCTTGTCCCATGACTTCTATGACTTTCCGCGCCAGTTGCTCGGTGTTCGCTCTTAGCTGACGAATCACCAGCTCATGACTAACCTTTGGCTGAGTATC
Organism: Psychrobacter sp. AH5; assembly: GCF_040371085.1. Taxonomy (NCBI): domain Bacteria; kingdom Pseudomonadati; phylum Pseudomonadota; class Gammaproteobacteria; order Moraxellales; family Moraxellaceae; genus Psychrobacter; species Psychrobacter sp. AH5. Next base: position 1,736,012 of record NZ_JAMBMT010000001.1, on the reverse strand, counting down.
TATTAGCTTGGCAACATAATAAAAATACTGCTGATTGACTGCCAAAGCGGTACTGATTTGGCCTAAATACATCGCTTTATAAGCGTGCGGTTTTTGCTGATAAGCGCTTATCAAGTAGCTCGCTAGCTTTGCGCTAGCGCCATACCAGCAAGCCGCAACGCCCGCTGCGCCATGCCAAAATCCCGCGCGATCTAAATAGGCACTCGCCGCTCCCACTGGTCGGGCCGCTACTTCATTAAATTGAATAGTAGCGGTATCAGTCGCCTGCATGCCTACCGCTTGCCATGCACTATTGTCAATCGCAATGCCTTGCTGGTGCATATTTATGATAAGCAGACAGGACCTAGCTTGCTCATCGCGATAAGTGAGTAAGCCATTATCGACACTATTTGCTCCCGAGCACCACGCTTTGGTGCCGCGCGCTTTGCCTTGACTATAACGTATCGGATCGGGATGACCTTCTGCCGCCCAAACTGCCCATAACCCCTTAGCAGCCTGCTCATAGCCTAGCTCATGTAAGATACTCAAAGCATCTAGATGCGATTCGAACCATTTAGCAATCGTCAAATCAAGACCAGCAACATAAGCCAAAATCTGCCAGCGAATTAAAGTGTTCGATAAAGCGTTATCGGCATTCGCATTATAACTTGCCGGATGCGGAATCTTAGCGCTATAAGATACTAAGCAGCTTAGGATTTTATGACGTAAGTCATCACTTAAACTAAAAGTGCTCATAGCTTGAGTATCAGCGTGTAAGATGTCTTCTATACTGGTTTTGATCGCTAATAATAAAGGGTTTTTTGTCTCTAGCAGTAGCATGAGAGTCTCCAAGTGTTCATTGTGATTCAGGTAGTGGGCTTTGCTGCGCTCCCAAGCTTTGGGTCTGGTTCTGATAAGGGCTGGGGTTGTATAAATCCTCTAAAAACCGTTGTTGCCAAGCTTGCAGGTTATCTGTTTGTAGCCCTTGTAGCAGTTTTTGATAGCGAGCTTGGCGCTCAACTAGGGGCATGGTTAGAGCTACCCTTAACCCTTGAATCATACTCTCGATTTGCAGCGGATCGATAATGAGCGCCTCTTGCATTTGCTCAGCGGCTCCTGCATAACGTGAGAGTAACAACACGCCAGGATTGTCAGGATTTTGCGCGGCAATATACTCTTTGGCGACCAAGTTCATGCCATCTTTAAGCGAGTTCACCCAGCCCACATCGCTTTGCGAAAATAAGCCCATCAACGCCTTGTGATCTAGTACCTGCTCGCTATAGTCAATCGCTTGCCAATCAACTGCTTTATTAGCGCTAACCGTGTCCGCTTTAAGGCTATTAGGCGTACATGCATGAGGTGAAAATTGCTGATTCACCTCAGTGATAGCCCGTCTCACTTTATCGTAGAGGCGCTGATAAGCTGGCAAGTCTAAACGACTAGGACAGGCAGTTTGTAGCAGTTGTAGCTGGTTTTTATAGTGAGGATAGTGCTGCAAAAAAGCGCGATACGCCGAAAAACGCTTTAATAAGCCTTTGGAGTAATCGATTCGATCTACCGCGATGATCTGCTGAGTAGCAGGCTTGATAGTTTGCTTATTGGCTTTGATAGATGATGTTGAAGACGACCACAAATGAGCGACCTGTTGCTGTATCTTTGACACATTGACGCCGATGGGATAAGCCTTAACAATGAGCGAATGCTGAGCTCTTACCTCTAAACGGATCAACAGCTCGTTAACCGCTGATCGATAGGCATCAATAAAATCATCTTTTGTAGAGTAAGTATTGATAGGTAAATCAGCTAAAAGACGGTTTGGTAATAAGCGCTCTTTTAAATAATGTTGCAAAACCGCCAGACAGTTGGTCTTATCGTGCTCAGTCTGGGTGCCAAGCACATCATAATGACTAAGGTGAGCAATCAGCTCAGCGCTTTGCTCAAGCAGTTGCCAAAAGCTTAGGGGCGCAAAGGGAATATGTAAAAACAAGCCTATACGATTGCTGATTCCAAGCTTTCGGCAATAATAAGCCACGCTCAAAAAATGATAATCATGCACCCAAATCACATCATCAGGCTCAATGATCTGTTTGATTTGCTGCGCAAAAAGCCGGTTCACCTCTTGGTAGCCTAGATAGTCATCAGCCGCCTGGCTTATTAGTTCAGGGCGTTCATGCAATAGCAGCCACAGCACATTATTGGCAAATCCACAGTAAAATTGCTGATATTGCGCATGGGTAAAAGGGGTGGTCATATAAGTTAGACACTTGGTGGTAGGTGACGGCTTAGTATTTGTTAAAGTTGCATTATTATAAATACTAAAGTCATTGTCAGTACCGTCATTATGGCCCTTTACAACCTTGCCATTCCAGCCCATCCAAATCACTGAGCTTCCTTGTAAAATATCTTGCAGCGCTACTGCAAGCCCGCCTGCCATAGGCTGATTGTCAGGTAGGGTTACCCGGTTAGATAAGACAATTAAGCGGTTCATAGCATTGGCCTCCTATTGTCTTTGTCAGTGAAAAGTGAGCGTCTGCTGGTTTAAACGATGGTGCAGAAGAGGTTTGGCAAAATCTTAAAAAGCTGCTGAGTAAAGTAGTAACCTCAGCAATGTCATTAACCCGATAATGGGCGCAACTAGTCTCATCTCCTACCTTAATGCCCATGCCTTTTATTATGTTATGCTGTTTTACTATCGAGCTGTACGCCTGTTGAACAGCTATAAATCCTGCTTCGTCAGTGCTATCATCACCAATAAAAATAGGACAAAGAGTATCATTAGCGCTCATCTGTTGTAATAAGCTAATAATTGCAGAGCCTTTATCGGCACCTTTGGGCACTATTTCCCAAACGTATTTGCCAGGCTTTAATACCCAGTTAGGATAGTGCTCGAGGGTCTTTGTCATAATGTTATAGGCTACGTCCGCCAAAGTAGGGTCTTCTCGAAAATGCAGCGCGATAGAGTAAGGTTTATTCTCTACGCTAAGCTCATTATAAGGCTGGCTAGATTGAGCAATAGCTTGCTTTATGACAGCCAGCTCAGCGCTATTGACGCCGGCAACATTGACAGTATTGTCGCTTTTCTCGATGTTATTAAGGCCCTTGCCAAGAGCAATCTCTAACCCATGGGTTGCGGCAAACGGCAGATCTAAAGGGGACAGCATTTGCCTAGCTTCAACAAGGCTACGCCCGGTGACGATAGCAACTTTGACGCCGCAGCTTTGTATTTGCTGTAAAATTTGCAGCGTTGATTTAGGAATAAAACTGTTTTTAGGGTCTAAGGTAAACTCCGCCAAGGTGCCATCTATATCCAAAAACAAAGCATAGTTTTGCTGATAAGATAAATAATCAGTAAAGTGTTGGGGCGGGATATATCTAGGTGATGAGCTCACATCAATACTTCTTCCTAAAGTCACATCTACTTCCTTAATGTATAGAATAACCTGCTGTTGGTTTAGACTACTTTAGAGGAAGTTTGCCATAAACTTAATGATCCTTCGTTAGTGATGATACTCAGTTCGTTATCACTTTTGTAACTTATAAATTACTGATTTTAAAGAAGATAGCTATAATAGCTAATCATTGTTTAAATGAATTAAAAAGCGAGAAGGTAAGAGGATGGGATTTTACGACAGTGAAAAAAGGGCAGGCGCTAGAGAGGGCTGAGTAAGACGCTGGCAAGAGTATAATTATGTTAAGCACAAAAAAACCTCCCAAGTAGGAGGCTAATTTTTCTAAATGATCATCCAATCAAACTGACTTTAAGGGTGTATCAAATTGTACACTTAAGTGTACACGCTAGTTATAAAATAATATTGATCCATATAAAATCGCAGACAAAAAAATACCGCTAAGCTGGATGGCTAGCGGTATTCTCTTTTATTGCTGTTACAATTGGTACCGGTGGTCGGACTCGAACCGACACGCTTTTAAAGGCAACGGATTTTGAATCCTTTGGCTATCTCAAATAACTAGATATACTTAACGATAATAAGCAATGAGTAGAGATAAAATATATTTATAAACAATGACTTAGGGTTAAATTAACTATATTTAGCTATAACTAAAAAGATGTAACAATATTTTTCAAGTATCAAATAAGTATCAAAATTACTTTTAAAAATTGGTTTGTTTAACTAGTTTTAGATCTCGTCGTTAATTTTAATATGATGAAACGCATTTATGTAACGGACTTCGATTCAGTTAAGAGTACCAAAAAAGTTATCAGCAGATTGTACAAAATATTAAATTATATAGATTGTAATAATTAAACTTTGACCCAACCGTTTATCCCTAATTATTACATTGAATGCGCAGCATATCGAATCAGCTGCGTACATTTATTTATTGCTTAGCCAATAAGCTCTCTAGTACATAATTCGGTGGTGTATCAGAAAGTATGCTGAGGTAATAAAGGAGAGTGACAGCCGAGGCAAGATGATATATTTGAGGTTATGAAGACACAAATAAATATCAGATGCCCCGACTGTCACAGTCCCAGTTTAAAGAAAAATGGCAAAAAAAGCTATGGTAAACAAAACTACCAATGTAAGGACTGCAAACGTCAGTTTATTGGCGATCATGCCTTAACTTACAACGGCTGTCACTCTAAAATAGAAGACCTCATACGGCTAATGACGGTTAGGGGGTGTGGCGTTAGAGACATTGCTCTGATAGCCTCAGTTAGCATTGGCAAAGTGCTCAGTACCATAGGTTCATCTATTCATAAGATTGCGCCTAAAAAGCGCTACTATGAACGCTTAGAGGTTGATGAGTTTTGGACTTACGTGTACCGTAAGAAACGTAAAGTCTGGCTGATTTATGCTTATGACCGTGCTACCAGTGAGATTGTGGCTTATGTCTGGGGCAAACGTGATTTGAGAACGGCTAAGAAGCTCAGAGCACGTCTAAATCAGCTCAAAGTCAGCTATGGTTCTATTAGCATGGATAACTGGGATAGTTTTTTAACCGCCTTTAAACTTGATCGCAAACAAGTCGGCAAGCAGCATACCGTAGGTATAGAAGGTAATAACTGTCGCTTGAGACACCGATTACGTCGAGCCGTTAGAAAAACCTGCTGCTTCTCGAAAAAGCTTGATAATCACTTTAAGGTATTCGATCTGGTGTTCTTCTATGTCAATTATGGCTACGTCTGATGCCAGCATACTTTTTAGAACACCACCCATAATTCTTTATCATACATTAGATACAAGCAGTCCTTAGTAGTCCAAATGCATTTAATATCACTGATCCTCTTCAGATTCGAGCGATTGTCATTAAACTATTGATTTAGCGCGTTTGGATAGTCGAGCTTATTATTTGCTTATGCCTCCTAAAGGTGCAGATGACCTTTTTTTAATATTTAGTATTCTTCATAAGTAGCTTTAAGGTCACGTTAAGACATTTCTTTACCAAGGATCCATATTAGTCCAAGCATAAACATAACCGAGAACCTCTAAGCTGTCTGTTTTGGATTTAGAAATTTTCTCATCTGGATATTCCTTGTTCTTACATTGTAGTAGCAGGCCACCATCAGACTGACTAAATAGTGCTCTTACCCCGTAAAAGCTATCCGTTCTTATCAAGTAAAACTTGCCGTTTTTTATAGTGCGTTTAGTTAAATCTACTGAGCACTGTGCACCAATAGTGATTCTCGGCTGCATGCTATGGTCTTCTTGATTATAGAATAGGGTCTTACTTAAGTTACTGTTCGTCCGTTCAGCAATTTCAGATTGCGACCTTAATGGTTGTTCTACATGTTTAAAATTTTCTATAAAAACACTTAAATTGGGATATTTCTTTATCTGTTCTAAGGTCGACCTATTTTCAATAAAATCATCCGCTCTTTCCTCCCATTCTAGCCACTCTTCATACCCTAACATTAACAACATCACCTAACAAAAGTAAATCTTATAAATTAGCGCTTTAAACCATGTAAGTAATAGCGTGTAGAGCTTTTAGGACTTGTTAAAGTAAAACCAATCTATGATATATGCAGATATCAATCATATTTTAAAAACCATAATATCGAGAAGTCTATTACCTAATAAGTTATAGTTTAAATTCAAATCTAGACTATTATAGAGTTAAATAATTTTTAATATCGATGCTAATTTTATAGCTATAAGCATATTATAATAACCACAATGGTTAAAGATATCTATCTAGCGACTACAGCTTCTTGAGTTATTGCTAAGAAACCATCCTTTAGATGATTATAGTAGAGTGGGGCTGTAAAGCAGGGTGACTGTGAATACCTATTGATTAAAAGGCTTGCAAAAAATCTATCAGTCATGGAGAGGCCCGTTAGAAGATATGCAAACTCCTTATACCCCTTATTATCTACAAATCTGGCTATACGAATAATATATCAGTCACTCCGAAGTGGTCTGCGTGATAGAGGATAATAAAGACTTTTATCGACATATTTTTGAGTCAATAGATGAGCAGCCCAAAGACGGTATTCAAAGCTCTACTCACTAGGATCAGAACCCGGCGGAAAATCATGACGGAGCTGAGCGATATTAGCAGCAGTGACTGTATCAGTAAAATTATTAAGATCACTATGCACATACTGCGTGACCGATGCTATCTGCTCATCATTCATCATGCTGTGAAAGGAGGGCATACCGCGAAGACTATTGAGGATAACGCTAATGATATAATATTTTGATTGCATCTTACTGTTATTGGCAAGCGGCGGATAGTAACCTGCCCCTTGTGCGCCCTTGCCATCTTGCATATGACAGGCAGCACAAGAGTCATCATAGAGCTTTTTACCACTAGTGCTAAAAAATCCCGTTTTACCTTCTAAGCTGCCTTCGAATTTGACTAGCCATTGCTGCAAGTCAACATCTTCTGCCATCGCTGGTAAGGAACTGATATCAACGATATTAGTTCTCGGCGACTTAAGTTCTTCTTTCGTCATATAGACCGCGCCCCATGCGCCATTATTACGACTGGCTTGATTTTTAAATACTACTTGCGAGGCTTGTAGATCAGCTAGAGTAGGAGTTGTATGAGCAGTTTGGTCTTTGCTATAGCGGCTACAACCAGATAGTGTAGTGACACCCAACGCTACTGTGATGGTAGATATGGCAAGCAAGTTTGGTTTTATCATCTCTATGTCCACCTATAAGTTCTTTATTATTGAGTCAATATCACTTTAAAGCCCAATCATCTTTAGCTAAATGTTACTGCTGCTAGCCAATGCTTTTTGCTCTTTGGTGCAAGCGCTTGGCGGCATCCATACCGGATAAGATTGCGCCTTCTTGCCAAGCTGGAATATGCGAGCAGTGCTCACCTGCTAGCACAATACGGTGATCAATCGCGCATAGCGTATCGTAATATTGATCGCGACTTGACTCACTCCAAATGCCGTAGCAACCGAGCGACCATGGAATACGATGCCAAGCGACTGAAGTACCAGAGCGGAACTCTTTGGGATATTGTGGATGAATATATTTGCCATACTGTAGCGCCGCATCAATGCGTTGTTTGGGATTCAGGCTATTAAATTTATAAGAGGCTTCTCCAAACCCATAGGCACCGAGCAGTACCCCTGAGCCGTTGGTAAACATATCGTGTGAAGGATAGGAGATTTGTGAGATAGGCATGTCGGTATAGGTGATACCGCCGTAAATCCATTCGTCTTCTTCCCAAAAGCGGCGTTTAAACTCCAAGCCTACTTTATAGGAGCTGTCATAGGGAACGGCTGCCATCGCTTGTTTCATCGGTGCTGAGACATTAATATCTATTTGGGTCAATACTGATAGAGGAATAGTACAAATACACCAATCTGCGCGTACGGTTTTCGAGACGCCGTCAAGATCATTGCTATCGACATAATCGACACTAACACCGCTATCATCTTGCTTGATTTTGGTCACTTTTGCATTGAAGGTAATCATATCTCGACATTCGCGAGTGAAGGCATCACCAATTTTACCCATACCGCCGACAGGCTGAAACATTGTTGGTTGATGAACGTGAACGGTATAGTTGTTATAAAGGTCTGCCCACATTCCTGAAGCCAATAGTTTATTCATTGGTATTGGCGTTGAGGGCTTAGCATCTGGCATCAGCTCGCCACCTGGATAAACACTATAGCCGCGATGTTTGCTGGTTTCATGGCTTCTGACGTAACGATAATTATTATCCAAAACGCCCCAACCCTTTAGACCTTCTAACAGCTTTTCTTTGTCCTCTTTATTGACGGTCTTATCAAGACCACCTGCATTGACTGCCTTGGATAATAACTCTGAGACATAACCCCGTACATCGTTTTGTACCTCGCCTAAGCGCTGCGGCGCGCCATTAAAATGGGTAGTACGGTGCAGGTAGGCACGGTCATTGGTTTGAATAAAAGGCTGCAACGCCACGCCAAACTTTTTGCAATAATGAAAGACGGCATAATGATGAATAGGCAATCGCCATGGCCCACCATTAAAGTAGTTGCCTTTTTTAAAGTCGCAAGTAACCTCATCGCCACCCAATTCAGTATACTTATCACCAGCGTTTAGTGTCCAACTGCGGCCACCACCGCGATTTTGAAACTCAAGAACAGTCACTTTATAGCCCGCTTTACGTAGCTCATAAGCAGCAGTTAAACCAGCTAAACCTGCACCCAGAATGACGATGCTTGCTCCAGCAGGCGCCCCTTTAAGATCAATCTGTTGCTTAAAGCTAGACTCTGAAGCAAACCCTAAGGTCGTCATTGCTTGATACATGGCCGTTGCTCCTGCGGTCTTACCGATCATTGCTAGTAATTGCCGTCTTGTAGGCGCTTGAAATAAGTCGTTCATTTACATATCCTTGTTATAGAGCATTTGTCCATGACAGCCAGGGTTTGCTTATTTTTATAGCACGGTATTGTTTTTACATTTCATTAACCACCCTCAAACTTATACTGCCTCATTCCATTACTTCTTTAACATCTTTAGCAGTGACGTCACTGCTTGGTAGGCCGCCGAAATTGACACGCACATAATTGGTAATACTAGCAATCTGTGCATGAGTGAGCTCTTTAGCGAAGCCAGGCATTTCGGGTGCAGTATTTAATGCGCCTTTTGCACCATAAGCAATGACGTTAATCAATGTATCTGGCTTAACACGACGAATACTGCTTAGCCCTACGATAGAGGCGTAACGAGCATCGGGCTGTGCGTAACCATCCACCCCGTGACAGCTGCCACAGGCAGCAAGATACAGCGATTTTGGTGAGTTGGTAGCATTGTTGTTAGCATCAGCATTATTAGTAGTAGCTTTTGCCTGCGCTAAATAGTCTTTTTGCTCAAGCAAATCGTAAGTAATAGAGTTACTCACTGGATTTGGCAGGCGGGCGATATTTACGGGTATTAAGTAATCATCGGTTTTAATAGCGGGGACGACTTTTAGATAAGCAGCCATAGCGCTTAAGTCTTCATCGGTTAGATAACGGGTGCTATGGGCGACTGCCTCAGCCATCGGCCCACCAGCATATGCGCGTTTATCAAGCATGCCGGTACGCAGATACGTGACGATATCTAGCTGACTCCAACGCCCGATGCCAGTATCATTATCTGGGGTGATGTTGGGTGCATACCATTTACCAAGCGGTGCACCAGATAAATACTTGTCTTTATCAAGACCTTGAGTGAGATTACGCGAGGTGTGACAAGTGCCGCAATGTTCTAAGTTATTAACCAGATATTCACCGCGTTGCTGGGTTTGGGTGAGACCTAAACGGTTATCGGTAGAAGGTACATTAATCACATTCCAGGCCAGCATTAAGGTGCGGATATTCAATGGGAAGGGTAGTTTGGTGGTTTTTTCAGGCGGTATGTCAATGGGAGGTACGGTTTGAAAGTAAGCAAATAAGGCACTGATATCCGCATCAGCCATACCATGATAAGACGGATATGGCATCGCAGGATACAGCTGATGAGTGGGCGCACGGCCTTTTTGCAGGGCTTTTTTAAAGTCAGTTTCGGTATAGTTGCCGATACCATAACGTTGAGAAGATGTGATATTAGTCGAATAAATATTGCCAATCGGTGTTTCAATCGCGACGCCACCGTTATAGTCCTCGCGATGACAAGCCATACAGTCAGCAGTACGAGCAATATAAGCGCCGCGATTGGCTAAATCACTATTCATAGAACTTACATTGGGCAAGCTAATAGCGGGACTAACATTAAGCTGGCTTATTACATGAGGTAAGCCAGCGCTATCAGCCATGATAGCGCTGGAAGCCATACTAAGTGCAAGTACTGATAACATTATAGAAATTGGCTTCATAGTATCCTCGCTAGGCTGGCAAAAACTAATTTTTAATAACTTTGGCTATCGCTCTATAACTCGCTAATTTTTTACTGGACTGGAAAAGCTACTGTTTAGCTGCTTCAACTTGAATATTTAAAGTCAGACTTTTAGTCATGCCGAATAAGACATATTTTTTGATATTCCACTGGGTACGATCAATCGTGGCGGTAAAATTGCCGCCACAGACCGTTCTATTAATTGGAGAGCTCAGGTAACAATTAAATTTGGTCGCCAGTAAGCTAATAGGATGGGTCTGACCGTTTAGGGTTAGCTTGCCATCCACTCGTGTGACCTTTGGATTGTCTTTATCAGAGGTGAAATGCCATTTGGTAGATTCAAAACGTGCTAATGGATACTGTTCCATATTAAAAAAATCAGGTCCCATCAGTTTAAGATTAAAAATCTTGTTACCGGTGTTTAAGATTTTATGGGAATAATAAGGGAGATGTCACCGGTTTTTGCGCTCCGATCATACTGGAGTATTCCGGTCAAATTATAGAAGCCGCCAGTGGTAGCAGAGGTTTTGAGGTGGTCAATAGCGAAGCGTACGTTGGAATGGTCAGGCTCAATTTTATAGGTAGCAGCATGGCTGCCAACCGTACAACCTGCCAGCAATAATAATGTCCCTAATCGCTTATAGTAACGTAATACGACTTTGTCAAATACAAGCTGGCTCATGACAACATTCCTTTGTTGTGTAATCTTACTTATGACACGCTTCGTAAAATTTTACTAGCCCTATCTTATTAAACTAAATACAAGGGTCGTTCATTACAGCAGATAAAAAACTACGTTTTCAATTAAATGTTATTGATATTACGTCGAGCCATTAAACGACGTTTTATAAACCAAGCAATAATAATAACCACAGCGAGTAATAAGAAACCCTTAGAGTACGGTGCTAGCATAGTCTCAATCACTTCGTAATTCTCACCAAAATAATAGCCAGCAACGGTCAATAAGCTTGTCCAAATGCTTGAGCCCAAAGCAGTAAATGCCAAAAAAGGAAGAATCGGCATTTTACTCATTCCCGCAGGGATGGATATAAATGAGCGAATACCCGGCACCATACGTCCAAAGAAGACAGCCTTGCTGCCATGTTTATCAAACCAAACACTAGAGGACCGTATATCGCTAGGCCTAACGAACACGTATTTGCCATACTTTTGCGTAAATACTAGTAGGCGATCTTCATTCAGTAAGCGCCCTAGGTAATATAGCGGCAGTGCTCCAAGTACCGAGCCAAGCGTACCTGCTAGGATGACTAATATTAAATTTAAATCACCTTTTGCTACCGCAAAACCAGCGGCTGGCATGATAAGCTCAGAAGGTATGGGCGGAAAAACGTTTTCGGCAAACATAGCAAAGATAATACCGAGGTAGCCAAACTTTGCCATGATAATTAGTACCCACGCGCTTACCTGACTCATTAAAATACCTTGTTAAATAACTGATGTGATTTTTGCACCATGAGCCAATATATCATGCCCTTCTATTTCTACCTCTATCATCATAACTTAGCTTGCCGTTAAGATAGCGTTAAGGTGATGGCTAATGTTAGGAATAGTTTTAATTGATAGCTTGTTTTTAGAGATACAGTGAACGCTAGACCGCCACCCCAAATAGGCGTCCAATCAATGAGGTAGCAACCATTGCTAGCACGCCCCAAATCACGACTCTAGCAGTAGCAGGAATAACAGGTGCGCCGCCCAAACGCGCCGATATTACCCCAAGTAGCGCTAAGCCTATTATGGTCAAAGATGATAATGACCAAACCAGTGTTTGTGCGGGTAACAGGAGAATACCAATAATCGGTAATATCGCGCCAGCAATGAATGATAACCCAGAAGCCACTGAGGCATGAATCGGTTTTGCTTGACTTAAATCTGTTAAGCCAATCTCATCGCGAGCATGAGCCTCAAGTGCATTGTGCTCAGTCAATGCTACCGCAACTTGATGTGCCAATACGTGATCCAGCCCACGTGTCTCATAAATCTTAGTCAACTCAAAAAGCTCGCGCTCAGCATTATGAGTCAGCTCATGCAATTCTTTATCTAGATCCGCTTTTTCGGTATCCGCTTGTGACGATACTGAAATATACTCACCAGCAGCCATCGATAAAGCACCCGCGGTCAATGCTGCCATTCCTGTTAGTAGCAATGTCTGACTATTTGTACTTGCTGCAGCGACACCGACCAATAAGCTAGCTGTTGAAATCAACCCATCATTTGCGCCCAGTACTGCCGCTCTTAACCAATGATTGCGGTTACTTAAATGAGCTTCGTCATGAATAGAATGGTGCATAAATACCCTCAAACGGTTTAGACATAAATTAGAGTATGTCAGTGTAGCCTATAATGTCACACCCTTTCATACAACTTAGCAGACGGTCACTTTGCTTGCTTTAGCGCCACTAAGCGATAGGTCATCAGTAAAAAAACCAGTGTCTGACTACCTGCATAAAATAACAGTAGAGGCAGCGCGCGACTGTCCGACCCCACCATAAATACGTGAATACTAATAAACATATAAGCCATAAAAGTTAAAAAGTGTAGCCAGCGCCAAGCTGATTGCCCAATATATTTCTTAATATAAAAGCTAAAAGCACAGATAAACAATAGCCAAAATCCCAATTGTCCTAGTGCAACGCCTACACGCTCAGTCTGGAATCCAAAGGGCAGTAAAATTTGCCATAGATTAAGGTTTAAGAAGTTATCTGCTAATAAGATACCTGCATGGAACGCGGCAAAGCCCACTGCTATCAGGCTTAAGTACTGATGTAGGGCAAATACCCGCGCTGCATTAAAGCGCTTGCCTAAACGCGTACTCAACAGCAAGCCAAAAAGGACTGCTAGCCAAAATAATGTGTAGGCAATAACCCCACTTGCGCGTGACAAATACCAAAAATGTTTATCAGTGGCTGTCAGCAGCTGAGAAACCGTCTCTCCCCATGTGAACAACGCATAACCGCCGACTCCGGCAGCAATACTTAATATTAAACTAACCCATAAAGCCTGAGTGAGAATATTGGTGTTGGAAGCAGTATGACTGCGACTAGGGTGGTCTGTGTGCATGACTATACTCCTATGAATGGCTCTACTTTATCTATTAAATCTTGCGTATGTAGGATGATAAGTTAAACAGGAATCAAGTCTGGATGTAGTAAGTTTGGCTGAACTAAGTTTGGACGCATGGCAGGTGTCATCAGAACTTTGTTATTCGTATCGATTAACAGCGCAGCAATATGGTGTTTGTTAAGCCATGCCATCGCTTCCGTGACGCCAAGAAGCACACAGAATTTTGCGTAGACTTCTGCTGTCATCGTGTCCGTAGCCAATACAGTTGCAGTCAATACATCACTATTTACGGAACAAGAATAACGAGGGTGAATTAAATGATGTTGCCAGCGGCCTTCATGCCACCAGCGACGATAATCTTGTCCAGACGTAGCGACAGCGCCCGAGCTGAGTTTGAGGATAGCGATATCTTCTTCTTGAACATGCTCACTGTTAGCAACGTAAGGTTTGGCAACAGCAACTCCCCAAGTCATTGGTTTATCTATTTGGGCTCTTGGAATGCCAATCGCCATATCTCCACCCATATCTACTAAGCAAGGAAGTTGCCAGTGGTGAACTCGGCTAATATGCTCAGTCAGCTGCATGGCGCACCATCCTTTTACATATCCATTCAGGTCCAACGCCATTCCAGCGGGAAGATATACTTGATGCTGTCCATCAGCTAACTGGCGCAGTTGGATACGCTCTATGTGCTGATGGTTTAATTTAGAATCGTTCGCTATAGAGGTATCTTGTAAATTTGCATTGCTATTTAAGTCAACGTTTGAATTTGAACTAACAACAGGCAAGGGTGGCACAGACACTTTGGGTAGGGTTTCAAATGAATGCTTATAGCCAGCGTTCCAAAGATCTTTAAGTAAGGTCGGTGTTACCAAACCTTGAGTTTTCGAGACAAAATGAATGGCACGTTGCAAGACCTCAAATAACTCTGAGCTCACTTTAATCCATTGATTAGTATGGTTGTTAAGTCTCATCAGCTCACTGGTATCATCAAAACGACTGAATATATGCTCCCAGTGAGTTAAGCGCTGCTGAATATCACTTGTCAAAATAGCAATTTGTTGGTCTATTGCTATCGCTGAATACTGTGTATACAGCCTTGTGGTATTTAAGCTGACTTGAATATGACAACCCATCGCGACCAGTTGAATAGTTGCCAATTGTGGTATGTTTTTATTAAGCACGTTTTCTTTCATTAGAGGTCTCCATCTTTTTGTGACGAGGTATAAATCAAATGACCATTAACCTTTTTTATTGAGAAGACCGTGTGCGGGCGACAACTCTTATTGCCTCAACAGGAGCGACTTCATTGACCTGTCGCAATTGGCTGATATCAACAATGGGTGCTGGTTCAATAGCACTCACACTACCTTGAGGAGCAACCGTACTTAACATGGCGGTGTTTACCGGCGCAGTGTCGGCTTCTTGATTGAGTAGTAGTAACCATCCCGCCATAGTGCCTGCAATCGAGACGATCATAATGCTGCTTTTAAGAGAGGCAAAAGGATCTGCTTTTTTAGCAGTTTTAGTAGTGGCTGTATTAAGGGTTTGAGCCTGATGTGATTTGGTATTAGTCATCGTATTCATCCTCATCATGTTGCTGATAGCTCGTAGCAATTAAACGCCCACTCTCTTTATAGCGTTTGTCGTCGTGTTTTTTATTGCGGTGTTTATTATCATCATCGTGATGCTTATCTTTATAGTCATCATGATCATCGTCTTCTTCTTCATAATCAAAGTCCTCAGCACGATAGTCACTAGTAACGACCGAGCTAGCAACTGGATTTAGGACAGCACCAAGATTGGCATCAACATAACTAGGACCGCTGTCTAATAGCACTTCATAAGCGACTGTGCCGTTATAGTTGATAAGCTCTGGAGTAGCCTGCAATATGGCGTCAGGAGCCTTCTGCTTGGCAAGCGCAGTTGCTTGCTCAGCAGTTAGTGCAGCAAGAGACGAGGTTTGGGTAGATTGAGAGAGAGGATTGACGAGTGCTTTAAATGAGGATAAAGAAGGAGAGGTTATGTCAGGGTTTTGACTCACAGTATTTGCTGCTGATTGAACGTTATCAGCATTAGGCGACTGGACAGATAAAGCGATGACCCCGCCAAAAAAGACTAATGAAGTCGCACCGACAGTTAATAACAAGGGTTTTAATAGAGGTAAGCTCATAATATGTGTACTCCGTATATGTTGTTAGGGAATACAACTAGCATACGTAGTGAATATTAACTCAAGCTTAAGAAAGTAAGGTTTAATTCTTTATAGTGTTTTTATAGGCCGCTTGATGGTTTTTTTTATCTATTACCGTTGCGATAAAACCTACTTCTGGTGCAGGGCGGTTCGCAAACGTTATGGCGAGACCATGTAGCTCGGCAATTCGATTAACAATGGAGAGACCTAAGCCGCTACCCAATTGGCTTTGACCTGCTGGACGATAAAAGCGTTCGCTCAGACGCGCTAACTGCTGCGGATCTACGCCTAAGCCATTATCAACTACTCTAATAGTATTGGTATCCAATTGAAGTTCAATCAAAGCCCCTTCAGGACAGTAGCGAATGGCATTGTCTAACAAGTTGCGGATTAACAATTTGAACAAGATAGGATTGATAAGAATCGGTAAAATATCAGCAGGGTTATCACACTGTACAGTACGTTTTAATTGAATGTGCTTTTCACGAGCCAAACGATTAACATCACTTAGCACAATATCCGTTAGCGCCAGCCAATCTGGTTTTTCTAATTGCTCAGGTGGCAATTGTTGTTGCGGTTCTATTTTGGCTAAAATCAGTAGTTGGTCAACTAAATGAGTGGCGCGCTCAATGCCATTACTAATTTTTTGAGCGTGGTAAAATAGCTGATTATCATCTTCTATATCTGATAGCTGTAATATCTGCTGTTGCAATAAGTCCGCTTGTAGTTTTAATGCCGCAAGTGGACTTCGTAGCTCATGCGAGGCATCCGCTGTAAAGCGTTGCTCACGTGCTAAAGTTTCCGCTACTTTAACAAATAAAACATTTAAGGCGGTCACCAAAGGTTGAATCTCTTTGGGTATATCTGCAGTGATGGGACTATCATCTTGCGGCTGACGTTGAGCAAGCTCGGCACTGATTTGGGTGAGTGGCATAAACCCGCGCCGAATCAACCAAATAACCAAACCGATAAATGCCAATAGCCCAATCAACATCGGTAGCACTTGCACAGACATGGCACTGACAATCATTTCTTGGCGAGAATCTAGGTTTTGCCCGACCGCAATCACCCGACCTTTATGCTTAGAATCATGGTCATCATAAATATAAAATAAACGCCAGCGCTTACTAAATGGGTTTAGGCGCTGATAAGCAGAATCATGCGCTTCTACAAAACCATGCTGATCAGATAAAAAGGCAAAGGATTGACCATTTTCATCGGCCATTAATAAGCGTCCTTTTCTATCCCAAATAGCAAAGCCCATATAATCATCTTTAGCATTACCAAGGTCACCTGACAGCTGCTTACTGTTTAAGTTGTATATTTTGGCGGAACGCTTCTTTTTACTTTTACTATCCTCTTGCTCATGATCGTCTCTATCATCATCGTCTTTAGGAGCGACACCTATTAGGTAGCGGGCAACTTGAGTAATTTGGGTATCATTCATCTCGTTAATTTCGTGCCACAGCCGCCACGCAATAAAGCTGGAGGTGAGTATCCACAACAAAGGAAGTCCAATAAGTAAGGAGGTTAATAGCCGTTGCTGGATACTTTTCATAGGCTCACGTGTACTTATATATTAAACCCCACTCTCAACTTGAAATAAGCAAATCAAACTGAAGAGGCGGATTACCAAGTTTTTTGTTGAGTACAAAGCACAGATTGTGTGACAGGATTTTACGAATCAATCGATGAGACAAATGCCATAAATCTCTTGCTCGTACCTTTTGTATATTAAATCGTTCTGATAACTGACCAATGACTGTTTCAACGATACGGCGGGCTTTCATTAGCCGCCTTACCACAGGTTTGGGTCTATCTTCTTTCATATTAGCTCTGAGTGGCGTTTGTAAATCTACTCCTTGAGCGTCGTAGTACGATGTCAGACTCGGGCTGATATACCCTTTATCAGCGCCAAGTAGCCCATGAATATGAGTGGTGATTTCTGGGGCAACCGCTCTTTCATCAACATTGGCAGGAGCAAAGGTAAAGCCTTTAATCATGCCCGATAAGTTAACAAGCAAATGGCCTTCAAAGCCATAGTACCTCTCTTGCTTAGCGGCACAGTAGCTAAAAGCTGCTAAGTCTTGATAATTCTTATGCCGATAAGCGCGTCCATAATGACAGACGGGTATCGGAAAGCCATCCATAAAATGAATGTTGTCACGGCCTTCAATTTGACTGACGTTATCTTGTATCTGCTGTTTGACTTGCCACAGATTGGCGCAGTGCTTTGCGAAGTTAGGGTATGAGCCGATGGCTGGAAACCAGTCTTGCCAATGCTGGGTAAAGTATTGCCAAATTTGTTTGTCTTGATCTAGGTGTAAAAATTCACCGACCATCTCCATGCAAATAACCTCAGGATCACTTAGCTTTGGCGCGTAACCTGCACTTCGCAAGGGTTTGGTGACGACTATTTTGTAATATTGCTCTACCATTAAATAGATATTGATGATAAATTCGTCTATGGACATCTCACAACTCCATTGTATTCTTGGTCGAAAACAATAGATTAGTGAGGTGCTCTTCTTTTTTCAATCACTTTCGAAGTTGAGAGTGGGGTATATTAAATAAAATAGACAAGATAGATAAGCTAAAGGTAATCAAGGATATCATTCATGACTGTTATAAGCGGGATTGAGATAGTAGCCGATACCGCGTTTGGTCAAGATAAAGTCATTGCCCAGTTTTTTACGTAAGTGATGAATGTGCACTTCAATGGCATTACTTTCGATATCTTGTTGCCATCCATACAGTTTATCTTCTAAGCTCGCTCTACTATGTATTTGTTTGGGATGGGTCAGCATTTGCTCCAAGATTGCCACTTCTTTGATGGTCAATTCAATCACTTGACCTTGATACGTTAGTTGCTGATTATGAGGCTGATAGGCAACCTCGCCATAACGGATTTCAGGTTGGCTACGTCCCTGACTGCGTCGCATCAAAGCTTGCAGACGAGCAACAACTTCATCTAATGCAAACGGCTTAACCAAATAATCGTCAGCGCCCACATTGAGTCCTGCCACCCGATTGGCAATCGCGTCGCGTGCAGTGATAATTAAAACCGGCGTATCAATGTGTTTGGCGCGCCAATTTTGCAGCACGGTCATGCCGTCCCCTTTTGGCAAGGTTAAATCAAGCAGCACCGCATCAAACATATCCTCTTGCAGCGCCATTTCACCTTGCTTAGCATCACTGAACCAATCGACCATCATGCCATGGCTTTTTAAGCCGAGAATAATACCTTCAGCAATGCTGCTATCGTCTTCTATTAATAATATACGTGACATGTGTTTTCCATCGCTCTATTTATTCTGCCGCTTCGTTTATTTCATATTTGACGGTTCATCTGTCACCATTTTATTGCCGGTTATCATCGATTTAATCAGGTTTTGGCGTTGCCAGTAACTCATGGCAATCGCAGCGATAATATGCAAAGGAACGAGTAGATATAAACTGTTTGCTAATAGCTCATGCACATCTTCAAGAAAATCTTCATTACCAATGATTTCTGATTCCATTAGATAACCGGTTATTCCTAATCCTATAATTACTGCCCATAACGATAGTATCATAAGGGCTGCCAATGGATTATGCCCAAGATGCTGCTCATCAACACGGCGAACACTTAAGTCTGATATATGATACTTAAGTCGTGTTGGTGTGGGAAAGAAATTAGTAAAGCGTGCATATCGAGTGCCAATTAAACCCCAAAGCAAGCGTATCACCACTAATCCTACCACGGTATAGCCTACATAGGCGTGTAGATCGCTACCGTCTTCAGTAAAGAGTAGATTGGCAATAATACCCGCTGCCACTGTCCAGTGGGTGATTCTAACTAAAATATCCCAAACTCGTACTTGTCTCATCTTGGGGATGCTGGATGACGGTACGCCAGAATTAGGGATCAAATTGGTGGTGTTATTTTGGCTCATGATCGTCACTCCCTTAAGAATACATTTGTTTATTAACGATATTTGGCTGCAAGAAACTAAAGCGAAGCGAGATATCGTAAGCAGACTAGATGTCGCAGTGTCTGTCTTACAGTTATTACAACAAATGAAGCTTAAGGCGAGCTTAGGAAATCAAAGAATGTAAAAACTTAGGTAGTGGATATAGTGGCATATCTGAGGTCATATGCTACCTTAAGACTCAGTTAAGAATTAAGTAGTAGTATCATTCATGCTTTTTCAAAAAATCTAAACTTGGTAAAACAAGCTTTCTTAACTTTAATGAAATAATTTTAGGGAGTCTATTATGGCCTTAAAGGTCTGGCAAGCTATCGTTGGCATCGTAGCAATTACTTCAGTCACTGTACTCATGCAAATCCCCTCTGAGACATGGGCAACAGCAGCAACAGCCAGCCTAATACTGGGTGCTTCAGCTTTAGCATGTATGGCAATCTCATGCATACTTGCTAGTCGTTGGCATGTTGTTGAAAGATTATTTGGTGGTCTAGATAGAGTGTATGAAGCTCATAAATGGATTGCCATATGGGCACTGGTTTTTGCTGTCTATCATTTCGTTTTTAAAGCCAAACTAGACTCTTGGGATCTTGCGCCCATTTTAGAATTGTCCAAGTATTGGACGCGTTTGATCCGACAACTCAGCATTGTCGCCTTAGGTCTAATTGTGATGTTGGCATTGAACAGAAAAATTCCCTATGGCAACTGGCGTTGGTTACATAAGTTCTCAGGGCCACTTTTTTTAATCGTCATACTGCATTGGTTGAGCTTTAAGTCACCTATTACCTTGACTAGCCCAGCGGGCATTTGGTTAGCGCTAATTTGTGGTTTAGGGGTGATTGCCGCGCTGTACAAAATGCTACTGTACCCTTTCGTTGCCAAAGTTGGCGAATATAAGCTCGTGTCTATGTCTCATGGCAAAGCGGCTATACACTTGGAATTTGAGCCAGTGGATAGTAAATTCCCCTTTAAAGCCGGTCAATTCGCTTTTATCTCTCTTAAAGAATCAGGTTTGCGTGAGCCGCATCCCTTTACCATAGCCAGTGCGCCCTCAGATACTGGACACATTCATTTTGTGATTCGAGCATTAGGCGACTACACAAAAAAGCTTAGTGAACAAGCTAAAGTGGGTATGTTGGCTGATATTTATGCCCCTTATGGTCATTTCAAACGCAAGCCGAACGCAGAGCGTGAAATCTGGATTGGGGCTGGAGTAGGAATCTCACCCTTTATTTCATGGTTAGAGGATAAAACGGTCGGTCATTTTGAACAGGCTACTTTGGTTTATTGCTTCAGTCCCTCACGCGCTTTTCCTAGTGTTGAGCGTATGAAAGAAGTAACAGATCAATCTGGTGCCGATTTTGTGGCCAATCCGAGTGGTAGCGATGCCATGGCTGATGCAATTCGCAAAGCAACCAGTGAAGTCAATCCAAAGGAGGTTCAAATCAGCTTCTGCGGCCCCAAAGGACTGCTACAAAATGTACAGTCACTCATGAAAGAGTATGGCATTCCCGCCAAAAACATTCATTATGAGTTCTTTGATTTTCGCTAGAACACATGAAAGTTACTGTGCTTAGCATAAACTTGATAAGGCAAATGGTACGCTTATTTAAGCCTTGAATCATCGTTGCTAGGGCTAAGTAATTGAATGACAAACCCCGATATTAATAGCGTCACCTAAGAAAAGTAAATTTCATAGCTCAGCCCTATATGCTATATAAATAATAGCATATAGAGCTTTTCTGACTTATCAGAGTAAGGTTGTTCCATGGCATATGCAGATGTTGATACCCCAATATTAATAAACTCACCTAAGTAAAATACCAAATCAGATAAAAGTTCCTAACGCTACCTATAGTAGTGTTGGAAGCCTTTATTTGATGTCTCTAATGTCTAAAAAATAAGGGCATACATCTAATATAATAAGATACCCCGAGCTTAACAAAGCCACCTTAGAAATCTTATTATTAGCCATTTGTAGTGAAATCCTTGTATGGAAAGGCTCAGATGAACTAGTGATATAGCATTTTCACATTTTGGTAAGTAATCAGTACATCTATAAATGCGATTTGCAGACCCGCAATGTTATAGGAAATCACATCTAACAATTTTGAGTTATGGATACAGATTAATTCTGCAAACGCTCATTACTTCAAAACCACCTTGCCAGCCGCACCATCCATTCGATAGTTTTTAATGTCACCAGCGATAACCAAATTAATGGCTTTTTCGATCTCATCAAGGGGAACGTTAAACCACTCTGTAGCCTTGTAGAGGTTATCGTTTGCTGCTTTTGAAGATACCTTGACCCTTTGATCATAGAAGAAAGCATGCAGTACACCTTCTACACTACGCGCATTGGCATCATAGACCTGCCACTCAGCAATGATATCTACTGGTTGTTGCAAGAAGGCAGTATCTCTAATCGAGTGCTTTGTGCGAGCCTCTCCTGTAAGGGTAGAGAAACCTACTTTATGCAGGTGCTTATAGTGTGCTAAATTGCTTGGCGTATCAGTTAGCTTAGCGACATAAATGACACCAGTAAGCTGACGATCATCTCCGAAGTTTTTGGCCAATTCATCATCCATCCAGTCAGGATCAGTAATTAACAACTGATAGCTGTTTTCATATTTATATTGAGCGGTAGCTAATGAATGGGTGAGCATATTTGACTCTGTACCATTAGAGAGTATTAAGCGTAGTCTTTCTTGACTACGAGTATTTTTTCTAGCTTCTGCTTTATATATATTAGCCACATAGCAAAGCATGCCGTTTAGAACGAATACACTGCCAATGTTGATATCTTTCACTGATGAAAAGTTGGTTTTAGCAAAAGCACCCATTTGAATAGCTTTAGATATGCGCTCAAAGGTTGCTTCAAACTTATAAAAGTCCTTACATTCGAACCGGCTGGCTATATCTTCGTCATTGTATTGATCGTAGCTGGCACGTGTATTGCTCTGACTATCACTGACTAAGATTTCAGAATGGATGTTGTCAAAAATTCCTAGGTCATCGCTGTTAAAGATATCATCTAGACTATTAATAACAGGTGGCTCGCTAACAGCCTCGGTTACCGGCTCAGCTTCTTTAGTGCTAGCGCTGACTGCCTTTTCAGACCCATCATCCTTATTGTTCACGCCTTTGTCTGAGAGTGTCGGTTTGTCAGGTAGGGCAGAATCAGTACTTTGAGCAGCCAATAAACCATGCTTATCTAAGGCTAGCAGTTCTTGCGAGTTTGCGTGGTTGGTTTGTATGGTAGCTAACAGGCGAGCATTTATCTTTTCATTAATATCATTGGCACTGCTACTAGGCACGCGCCCCTGTTGATCGATAAAAAGGTTGATAGTGTCAAACTGCTGCGCTAAAACGCTGTTATTCGCTGAGCTTTTGGTAACGGGCTTTATGTCGTCTAATAGACCGGTACTGTCATTAGAAAAAATATCTTCTAGCGTTTTGTACTCACGACTTTGATAGATCTCATCAAGTTTAATCATGACTGTTGGCTTCTCGCTTGGCTTTTTGGTTTCTGACATAGGAGATAACTTCAGTCATACGACGCTCGATAGCATCTTCTGAGTTTCTATTTGGCTGACGTCCTTTATTCTTTATAAACGCCACTATCTTTGGCCACATTAGGACCGCTTCTGCCTCAGTTACGGTCGAACGGCTGGCATGAACGACGTCATTGATGGTTTGTAGTACTTCTTTATCGACTGTCCTAGAAAGGACTTCATACGCATCATGAAATGGGTTGACCGATTTCACAAGATCGATGGGAAGGTTGTTTACATTGACAAACTTACTGCCAACCTTCACAAAGCCGTTGCTAGGATTTGAGTCATTGCTGCTGCTTGATTTGGTTTTAGGGTTATATATTTTTGCGTCAGATGGTAGGTGGCGCTCTTTAATAATGTCGTTTTCATTGAGCTGACTTTTTCGTTCAGCATTTAAAGTAGTGATATCTATATATTCATGACCTTGCTTAATGAAACAGCGTTCATTTTCGATAATGGCATCTTCAGGAATGTCTTTGCCGTCAATAACGCCGCCTTGGCGGTTGATGGCCATATACTGCATGACGCCTTCTTGTACTTGCCGTACTTCATTTTCTTCCAGCGCTGGGTACTTACTACGAATAATACTGGGGATAACGTTATCCGATACCGATTCGGTCTCGACGTTATTGGTTTCGGCAGCGATATACTTTTTAATGCTATCTGTATTTTGGGCTAGCTGTGCCAATATCTCGTCACGGTCTTGGTTAAGTATCTTCATGACTCGATCAGAGGGCGGGTTTACGGTGTCATCAATGATAACGGTACCTGCCGGCAAGTCTAACGTGCCTAATATATCCAGTTCACTACGACGCTTAAAGCTGATGTTAGGCTTGAGCACCTGCTCCATTAGTAGTGATAAAGTAATGGCTTTTAATAAGTCATTGACAGAGCTTGTCACCTCAGACTTATCCGCTTCTGGCTCAGCGATTAGGTTGGTGAACTGTGCATGGTGTTTGCCCGCGCTATCACGGGTTGAGCGCCCAATAATCTGCACCACCTCGGTTAGAGAACCGCGATAGCCAATGGTTAATACATGCTCACAATACTCCCAGTCAAAGCCCTCTTTTGCCATCCCAAGGGCTACGATGATATCCATCTGATCACGAGAAGTAATATCCGCTAAGTAAGCCTGTGTATTTACCCGTATGGCGTCATCAGTCACTAAGTCAGCGAGGAGTAAGCGCCTGCCATCATGTGATCGTATGGTGATAACGCCAGTATTCTCATCACGAGATTCACTTTCACCTATAATATCTATGATACGACCAACGGTCTCATACTTGTCTGTCTCAGCGGTTAAGCTATTGACGTTAGGGATGTGAATAATGGTCTTTTTACTGGTATCCAAGCATTCATTTAAGGCATCAAAAAATGATTTTTTATAAAAGTGATAGCCAAGTCCTAATGACTTTAGGTGCTCATAACCATTCAGCTGTTCGTAATAGGTATAAGTCACCTTATCAAACTTTTCTTCATCGCTATCTGACAAGATAGGTATTGAGTCGCCACGGAAGTAGGAGCCAGTCATTGCCACAATATGCGCGCTAGTCTGCGTCATAATGCCATCGAGTATGGCACCCAAGCGGTTAGATTCATCCGCTGAGACGTGATGGAATTCATCAATACCGATAAGTACATCGTTAAATAACGCTATGCTACAGCCGTCCTCAATCACTTTGTCAAAGCCATATCGGAAGCTATGATGCGTGCAGACTAATACTTGGGGAAGAGAGTTATCATTGACATCTGAAGTGATAAATTCTGAGAAGATGGCAGTCTTACGAGTATCACTTTGAGCAAGACTTAAGCATAAGTTATAGCGATCTGCTACTTCCCAATCGGCAAAGAAACCATAATCACTTAGCGCTGTTGATTTAAAGGATTTACCAATACTCATCTCTGGCACGGTAATGATGACTTTTTTGACACCTTGGTTGATGAGCTTGTCTAACGCCAAGAACATCATGGCGCGTGACTTACCAGAGGCAGGCGGCGACTTAATGAGTAAGTATTGGCTATGACGCTTCTCGAATGCACGTGCCTGCATTTCACGCATGCCCATCGAATTATGTGTTTTGCTTTGACCCGTGCGGGCATAAGTTTGATTTAGGATATTAACAGTTGCAGTCATAGTAGATTCATTATAAGTAGAGATGCTCGTAAATCTGTAGCGTAGTAAAAATACAGCTCATTTATCATAACAATAGTGTGAAATTAGTAAACACAAGTTATCGTATTATTATTACGATCAAACCTAGCTTTTGAGTCATAAAAACCGTCATCCATATAGTCTGATGTCTGACGTGTTTTGAAATGTTTCCAAACACTTTGCATATCTGCGTTTTTAGCAAACTTAAGAACGTATTCGCCACCTTCAGATTCTGGTCTAAACTTATAGTGATATTCTGCTATGGGCTGTTCGCGGTATTTGACACCACTTGCAAATTTAATATGATATTCAGTATATTCAAGATTGGTAAGAATACTCACATCTTTCATTAGTGGGCTATAACCAGGGGCCCATTGAGAGCGCGGAGCTATAGAAAACTCATAGATTTCATCATTTTTATTTGGTTTTGTAAGTGTCTTCATTTTCATAGTTTTACTAATGAATTTATTATGATTTTCATTGATAGAACTATAAATTGGCCCGTCTCCGATACAGCCATCCTCCATCCAAGCAAACATTATGAACATATCGCCCTCAGGAAGGTCTTGACCATTTTTGCCCTTTAGCGATATGAGCTCGCTTTGTGGCACGGCTGATGCTTGGCCCATAGAAAACACGAGTAGTGCAGCTAAGGCTATACTTGATAAGACTTTAGGAATCATAAGAGAATGCTCTTTATAAGGGGTTTGATGTTGTTTTTGTATGGATATTGATGCCAAATAACCAAATAAGCTACTTAGCTTTCTTTTTACCTTTGCTCTGTTTTTCCGCTTCGATAAGCTGCTCATAACGTGCCAGCAAATGCGCCAAACGCTCTTCGGTATTGGTAAAGCCTTGCGGACGATACAGCTTGTCTACCGCATCATCGAGGTTGCTATGCGCTTGTTTTAAATCCTCAGGCATCTTCTCTGGATCGTATAGCTCTGCGAGAGTCATGCCAGCATTACTGGCTCTGGCGAGTAGGATTTCTTCTGCAAGATTTTCTATATTGTTTTTTTGCTCGTCAGTGGCATCAGGGAAGGGGAAGGTGTTGTATACAAGTGTGTTGAGATAACGATAATCACTTTTTAAACGACTACTAACAGTTCTCATCCAGTCATTATGAGTTGTAGAATTCAATATTCCAAACTCATACATATTACCATTAGGTATTATTTGCAGAAGGTTATAGTCAGTTCAAAATAAAATTGTTATGACTAGGGCAAATATCATGAAACAATTTGGATAAGTCATTTTCCATCCAACCTTGGCGTAGAAGCTTCACCTGAGCCCATTTTTTCTCGATAGGGTTCAGATCAGGGCTGTACGGTGGCAGCCATAGAATACGATGACCGTGCCTGTTCAGTAGCTTTTGAATGCGTTTGCTCTTATGAGATCTGGCATTATCCATGACAATCACGCATTTGGTTTTAAGACTTGGGATTAGCTTGTGTTTGCACCAGTGATAGAAAACGATGCTGTTGATGTTTGTCTCAAAGTAATCTAATGCAAACAGCATCTTTTCATATAGAGCACCGATAACGTTGGTTCGCTTTTTACCTTGCCAGTTGTAGCTATCGATACAAGGCTTACCAATCGGTGCATAGCCATAAGGACGAATAGTTTCAGCCTCAAAGCCACTTTCATCCATATAAACGATGGGATAGCCTTGCTGCGTAAAGCTATTAAGCTTACTGTGATATATCGCTCTTTTGATCGGACACGCTTTTGGATGCTCTAAGGTCTTTTTTTTGACTGATGCCAAGTCGCTTTAGGGCATGATAAATGCCTGTTTTACTACAGTTTAAACGACGAGCTCGCTCATACTGGTAATCATCAGGATGTTCTTTAACATCATTAAGTAGCACGTCATCTGGTATTTTATAGGGTTTAGTTTGCCTGTTTGTTTTACTATGAACACGTCTCTTCCAGTTCTGTATAGTGGTTGGGCTAAGATTATAGAACTCAGCTGCCTCGGCAAAGGTCATACCATCATCTATACTTTTAAGAACTTGTTTACGAAAATCTAGTGAGTAAGTCATGGTCTTTATAATAACAATTGGGTTTGATAATTAATTTATAACATTTTTAGGTGGGCTTGACTATAGTAGCTATAGTATCTGAGCTTACTATTCCCATGGGAATATAGCGTCTACGTTCAGAAGAGACAATAGGAGCAACTATATAATTTCCATCTAAAGGTTGTTTAATCTCGTCAAATTTATGAGGTGTAGCAGCAAGCTTTTGAGTAGCAAGCTTTTTACTGATAAGCCTATTTTCTCTAACATTTTCAATTCGTCTCTTAATTTCTGGAAGTTCATTGAGCTCGTCTTCAGTAATATCGTTAAGCCATAAACACCATCGTTCTTTATTATTAATAAACTCTTCCGAACCTATAGTTTTTCTTAGCCATTTTTTAGAGTTTGGCTCAATCAAAAGAAGCTCGTCTCTTTCATTATGGTTTAAAAAGAAGTTTCCAAAGTCGGTAGCTTTGCTACCTTGTATCATAGGTTGTAAATCATCATAGAAAGGTTGACGCCTACTTTCAATTGCTAGGTTGCTACCTTTAATCAAATAGGGGCTGATATTATTTACAGATTCGCAATGCCAGGTGTTCTCTACAACTTTATATATTCTTTTCAGCTTATTTATCTTTGCAGATAGCCCGATAATGACTACGTGGACAGCAGCATTATGTTTAGCATTGTTTTTCCAAGGGAAACTTTGATAGGCAAAACTAATATGAATACTTAGATTGAAAATATGGGGAAATAACGCAGATACTTGAGCGCCTTGAGCAATAGAGTTGGTTGATACTAAAGCCAGTTCGGCATTAGAATTAGCAATATACTGTGAGCCTTTCCAAAACCAAGAAGCAACATAATCTAGAGATTTGAAATTTTTGAACTCCTTAAATACTTGCGTCATATCCTCTGTTTGCTCATCGTTACGACTCCCAGTACCCCCAAATGGCGGATTACCAATGATATAAATCTCATCACTGCCATTATTTGGACATACCTCCTTCCAGTCGATACGCAAGCTATTGCCATAAACAATGTGTCCGCTATCTTTCAGCGGAAGCATAGGCTGAGATGCGCCGAACTCTTGCTCGAATAGTACATTCATTTGGTGTTCAGCTAGCCACAGCGACAAACGCGCTATTTGACTGGCAAAGTCGTCATACTCGATACCGTATAAATTATCTAAGCTGACCACACTGTCAAAGCCTAGACCTAGTAGGTTGTCTTTAGAGCCCAGTAAGTCGCGCTGTGCTTTTAATACATCAATCTCTAGTTTGCGTAACTCTTTATAGGCAATGATCAAGAAGTTGCCTGATCCGCAAGCTGGGTCAAATACTTTGATTTGGCTGATACGCTTAAGTAGAGCATCTAGGCGCTCAGCTTTATTGTTCTTATGGCGATTGTCATGGCTTAGCGCTATGACTGTGTCTAGCTCTGCAAGTAGCTCGTCTAAGAATAGCGGCTGTATGACCTTCATGATATTGCTAACACTGGTGTAATGCTGTCCTAAGCTGCCACGCTGCTCAGGGTCAATGACCGCTTGAAACATGGAACCAAAAATATCAGGGTTAATCTCGGCCCAGCTCAAACGTGCACACTCTAGTAAGATAGGGCGGGTCCGCGCATCAAACTCAGGAATGGCGAACTGATATTCAAATAAGCTGCCGTTCACATAGGGGAATGCACTTAAATGAGTAGGCTTGGCACTACGCTCGCTGCTAGACTCAGGTAAGTCGAGAACCTCGAACAGCTCAAACAGTGTGCTATCGACGTCGCTGCCATCTATATTGGTGGTTCTATCAATCACGTCATAGAACTGGTCTGCTTTAAAAATACCCGTGTCTTCGGCATAAAAACAGAATAGTAGTCGCGTTAAAAATATATTGAGCGCATGCAAGTCATCAGCAGTATTAAACTCGTTGAGCTTGCGGATATGGTCGAACAAGCGCCCCATCTTTTCAGAGGCTTGCACATCAGCAGGGTGCTCTGAGTACTCACGAGCACGCTCTAGGCCGGCAAGTGGCAATAGGAAATGATAGTTCTTATAAAGGTCAGTAAAATCGCAGTCGAGGGTCTCATCATACTTGGTGTCGTTAATCAGTACGGTGTCGAAATCCGTCACCATTATCATGCGGATTTTGTGCTGATTGATGATTGGGCTGTTCATCACCCCACTCAGGGCTTTAGCAAGGTCTTGACCTTCCTCTACAGGCTTGAAGTAGATACGATGCTTGTTGGCAACCTCGCCAGCTTCAGGATGGGCTGCTACATTGAAACGATTATCGTTCTTTTTGAGAGAAGTAATCGTGGACTTTGAGACATCTAGCAGTGTTAGGAAATCAAAGATAAAGTCTTCTTTATTTTTTTTATCAATAACTTTAGCGGTTAGTTTTTCTAAATCTTCAAAAAACTGGGTTTGGTTAAATGCCATGGCTGTCTCTGTAGATGAATTACGGGTGTAAATAAGCAGGCTAATGTGCAATTATAGCCATATCTTATCGTATTTGAAGTGTTAGGTGTTTTAAATGAGAGTTGATAGACTCTTATCATTTTAAATAATAAGACTAAAACTTTGTTAATGGGACTTGGTAATGATAGTTGGTAGTTGTTTTCACGGTGATTCTGATCGTATTGGATGGATCCAGCATGACAGCTATGGAAAAGCCTTACGTATCATCGATTTTGCTATCGATAAACACCGTCATGCTGAAAGGGTGGTTGCTGTTCGTACGGAATTTAGTGATTTACGTGATGGGCTGAGAGGTTTTGACCATAGAACCCTGCAGTGGCTTCATGACTGTATGGCAGCTGCGTTCCGTATGGAGTATTGTCTTAATGCAGATTTTCTCATTTACAAAATACCAGACCCTCATACACCCGAAGAGACTGTAGCACTTTGGCTTGAATTTCTTAGAAAAGAGCTTGAGAAGGTATTTGCTGAGTATTGGCAGCTTCCTAGATTAATTCTTACAGCGGCTCTCTATCCAAATCCTGATAAAAAAGGTATGGCGGCAGAAGATGAGATCTATGAGTTGACTCAATTTTTATATCCTGAATTAGAATAGATAAATGCTTATTTGTTAAAATCATATACTAACTTTTAGTTCATATTTATTAGTTTTATAAACTATTTTTTCATCTTTAGTCTAGGGCTAGCGTGTCTTCAATTGGATAAGCTATAAGTAATAGTTACAATACCGCATCTATTGAGTCGCTACTAAAAATACAAGTTATTGCAAGAAAAGCACTAACAGACACGCTTTGAGATCAAACCCCAGTATTCACAACGTTACCTAAGTAAAATACTAAATCAGATGAAGGCTTAGGAGAAGATAAACCCTAATTACGTGCAATTATCTTATAGTCCTTTGAAAATAAAACTGTTATAAGTTTAGACACGCTACTGGTATAAATTTTACTTGCGTGCTGTGTTCCTAGAGGCTGCGCAAAATTCATCCCAGTAGCGCTATGTTATTTTTAAAGCGTATTCACTATAGAAAGCATGAGCATATGTAAGAATGAATTGCTAGCTCAAGAGTCAAAATAATTAAGGGTCAACATGGCTTTTATTTGCATAAAAAATGATGAAAAAATCTATAGTTTTATATATAGCTTAAAAGATTGGATAGTTTTAAAAGAAGATAAATCGTCCAGTTTCAATATGGCTTGCTGTGGTAATCAGGCAATACTAAAGACAAGTAAGCTAGGTACGAAGTTCTTCGCTCATAAGGCAAAACCTAAAGACTCTAACTGCTCGACTGGTGGTGAAACTGCCGAACACATGCATATCAAATATCTTGTTATGAAAGAATTGGATAGAAACGGTTGGGTTGTAGAAGTTGAAAAAGCGGGGCTTACCCCAAGTGGTGAGGAGTGGATTGCTGATATTTATGCAGAGAAAGGCAAAGCTAAGATTGCCATTGAAGTGCAATGGAGCCCTCAAGCTTTTATAGAAACAAAACGCAGACAAGAAAAATATGCTCAATCAGGCGTAAGGTGTGCGTGGTTGCTTAGAAGTGGCTCAGTTAAAGATACTAATGCAATTACAGGCGATTATGCCTATAGTACGAAAGACATACCTGTATTCTCTATTTATAGAAATAAGACGCAGGACAATCAAGCTTATATGATCTATAACGTGAATAGGCTAGACAGCAACAGTAGTCGGTACAACCACCGTTCATTTAAGCCTATTACGCTACCATTAGAGAGTTTTATACAAAGATTGGTGTCACAAGGCCTAGTTTTTATACCTTATGAGCGATTCACCTCTACAAAGTTTAGATTTAAATCCAATGGTATCACTGAGATGACTTTAGGGGTGAGTAAAGACTCTTGCGCTAAATGTGGTTACTCCAATCCGATAATTTCTGAGGTGAGATATAAAGAAGACTATAAAGTACGTTCTAAGAAAATAAAAAATTGTAGCGATAAAGAGCTTAGAATTATTAATACGCATTTTTCTAAGCATTATGTTTTTTCACCCATAAAAAAGGTGCGTAGTGAAATACTGAACAAAGTTTTTATAGTCAACACTTGTGTTGAATGTGGTTTTGTCATAGATAGAGATGGTCAGTATAGTACCTATTTAAAAAAAATTTTCACTAAGCCGCTTTTTATAAAGCATTTAGGTCTTAATACGAGCCTTTCCTAAAAACTGTGTAACTGCTTATAATCCACTAACAGGAGAATAAGCAATGACTAACCAAACTGACATCAAGAAACTGGCTGAGCAAATGGCTGGTAGCATGAATAGCTTCGATGACATCAAAGACTTTCAAAAGCAGCTCATGCAATCCTTTATCGACACTGCCCTTGAAGCTGAGATGGAAGACCATCTCGGCTATCCTAAGCATGAGAAAGTAGATAAGCCAAATAAACGCAATGGGCATACTAAAAAGACCGTCCGCAGTGACACAGGCGATCTTGAGATATCCACTCCAAGAGACCGTGATGGTGAGTTTGAACCTACACTCGTGCGTAAGCATCAAACCCGTATCTCAGGTCTTGATGACAAGATCATATTCTTTTACGCCAAAGGTCAAACCACGACTGAGATTGTAGAGACCATCAAAGAGCTCTACGATGTCGACATCTCAAGCTCTCTTGTCTCAAGAGTCACCAATAATATCTTAGACGACATCACCGCTTGGCAGAACCGGCCACTGAGCAGTGTTTATCCTATCGTCTATTTAGACTGCATCGTCGTCAAAGTACGTCAAGACAAGCAGATCATCAACAAAGCCATTTACTTAGCCCTAGGTGTTGCTCTTAACGGTAAAAAAGAGCTGCTTGGTATGTGGCTCTCAGAGAATGAAGGGGCTAAGTTCTGGCTGGGTGTTCTCACTGAACTACAAAACCGCGGGGTACAAGATATCCTCATTGCCTGTGTCGACGGCTTAAAGGGCTTCCCTGATGCCATTAACACCGTCTACCCCAACGCTCAGGTTCAGCTGTGTATCGTACACATGGTGCGTTACTCAATGAAGTTCGTACCGTGGACGGATAAAAAGGCCGTAGCGGCTGATTTAAAAGCCATCTACGGTGCGGATACGCTTGAGATAGCAGAGGCCAATCTTGAGCACTTTGATGAGACTTGGGGTAAGGATTACCCGCACGTGGTTAAGTCTTGGCGCAATAACTGGGAGGGCCTAACGGTGTTCTTTGAGTATCCGAAAGACATCAGAAAAGTCATATATACCACCAATGCTATAGAATCATTAAACAGTGTGATTCGTACGGCGGTGAATAAGCGTAAGGTGTTCCCATCTGATCAGGCAGCATTCAAAGTGGTGTACTTAGCCACCCAGCAGGCATCCAAAAAGTGGTCGATGCCAATCCGTAACTGGACGTCTGCTCTGAATCGCTTTATGATTATGTTTGATGACCGTATTAGTAAGCATTTAATCTAAATGGCAGTTACACAGAATTCGGGATGGGCTCCTTAATACAGAAAAATTCTATACTTCGAATACAACTCTTAATACGGAATGTGTCTACCGTGTAAACAACAGTTTTAAAATCAAATATAACGAGAGTTTTGAGTTTGGTAAATGGGTTACTAGAGATAGTGAACCAGTTTAATCAGGATAATTGGCATATATGATTGTTTATAAAAAATCATAAAATGTAATTTACTACTGTAGATTTTGCAATAATTACTATATAAGTTTGAAAGCAATCAAACGTAATCCTTTTGCCATACTGCGTTTTTGCAAACCATACAACACCAACTATCTTGAGCACGCATATATAGGATATCTGCTGGCATCTCTACCGGGCAAGCACTTGCGCAGTACTCACAGAGCACATCATCTAAACAAGCGTAACATTGAGCAATCGTCTCAAACAATAGATTTGAGCTGATTCTATATTTATGACATAGCATTCGTACATGTTCAAGATAATCCTCCTTATGATCATATGCCCAATAATCAACACAGATTTTTTGATCTCTACTATTCTGTGTCATACCAAATTCAAGTTTGATACCCATAGTATGTCTCCTAATCAAAATGTCGTTATATGTTCTATCGATTATTTAGTTGTACAGAACTTTAAAAAATTATATGAAGTTATGTCTGTAAGAGGCTCTTAATCACCTCATCTTGAGTCATTCCTATATGCTTGCAATAAAAAGCTTCAATCTCATCTAAAGCTTCACGTAATTGTCGCTGTGATACCTGTATGTAATGTAGTGTCACATCATCACTAGATTTAGCCTCACGATGATTTAGCAGTCTCTTGAGCACAGGGTAGCTTACATTGAGACTATTGGCGACAGTGCCAAATGTACGGCGTAAATCGTGAGGGGTAATATGCATGCTAGCCTTATTTGATATCGAACGGTAACTACCGCTCAAATCCTTGACATGGTCATCATTTCTCTGCAAATCACTCGGAAATACCCAATGCTCTCCATAGCTCAATCTAAATCGTTCACTGAGTATGGCTTGAAGTATTTTTCCAGTTGGCATATGGTAATCAGAACCGTTTTTAGTGGCTTTAAAGACAATGCGAGCAGCGTCAAGGTCTACATCTTCCCATCTTAGTGATTGCGCTTCATTTAAACGAACACCAGCAAACATAAAAAGCAATAAAATATCGCGAGCGTTATTACTATAAGGTGCTTGTTTAAATGAACTACCGTCTCGGTGCTCTATCAAAGTTTTAAAATATACTCCCAAATATTCCTCCTCAACATGGTGAGTACGAGGTTTAATTTTGTTCCAATCATTTTTGGCATTCAGTATTCGAATGGGTTGGTCCTTTATTATGTACTCTTCATCATCATCTAAGAAGCTATCTTGACAATAATTCCATACTGATCGAAGAGCTCGCATAGTGGCATTTGCCTGAGCTGGACTAGACTTACTTATTTGCTTATGTTTTTCACTTATCATAGTTTTAGTTATATCGTTTAAAGACACTTCAAGCCAGTCATCGAGTCGACCAAGTATCTGTTGGTCGTAAGTCTCAACAGTACGGCTGGCAAGATTAGGTTTCATAGATTTAAAGTAGATATAAGCTTCATTTAGTGTTGGCACGTTAAAATCTGGTGTATCTTTTATTTTTGGAGTAGCGTGATAGCTATCATATACATCAAGTCCCTTCTTTATGTTGACCATCATTGTGCTGGCTTTTTCACGAGCTTCAGTCAAAGTGATAAGATGTGTTTCTTCAACTTCGTCACGATAGAGCTTACCGTTAATGCGTTTGTGAAGTGTGTATCGCTTAGATTGTTTACCCACACGAAGTGCGAAGCCTGTTAATACTTCATCCATGTAAATATCTGTGCCGCTTGAGGTGTATGCTACTGAATCAACAAACTTCTTACTAAGCTTAACTTTCATATCTCATCCGTACCGCATTATTTATCGTGTTAATAATACTATAATACGTTAAATAACAGATGCATCAAAGTATCAAGATAGTATCAAAATTTTATTTGACGCTAGTATTACTCGACCAATTTATAAATAATTCACGCAATAAAAAACCCTCACAATCCATAGACTGTAAGGGTTTCGTATAGTGGTACCGGTGGTCGGACTCGAACCGACACGCTTTTAAAGGCAACGGATTTTGAATCCGTCATGTCTACCAATTCCATCACACCGGCGTATTAGGTATAAAGCGCTAAGCTTTATCGAATGGGGCTACAGGTTGTGCTGTATAGGCTGCGTATTATAACAGCCTATTTTTGGTCGTCAAGAATTATTTAGCTTAAT
Organism: Psychrobacter sp. AH5; assembly: GCF_040371085.1. Lineage (NCBI taxonomy): Bacteria > Pseudomonadati > Pseudomonadota > Gammaproteobacteria > Moraxellales > Moraxellaceae > Psychrobacter > Psychrobacter sp. AH5. The sequence goes on along the minus strand of NZ_JAMBMT010000001.1, from coordinate 1,700,534 downwards.
TGAGTAGTTTTCTAGCCGACAAACGCACGCTCAATCACATAATCCGCTTGTACGCCCATGCGTGGCGATACTGTTAAACCAAAACCATCAAGAATTTTGGAGATATCAGCGTTAAAAGGCATACTACCACAAATCAACACACGATCGTCATCCTTATTCATCTGCGGTAAGCCAATGTCTTGAAATAGTTTACCTGACTCCATAAGATCCGTGATACGGCCAGTGTTTCTAAACTCTTCACGGGTAGTGGTGGGGTAGTAAATAAACTTCTCACGATACCACTCGCCAAAGATCTCATCATTTGGCAGCTCGTTTTCGAACATCTCACGATAGGCCAAGTCTTCCACATTACGCACGCCGTGGACGAGAATAATCTTATCAAAGCGCTCATAAACCTCAGGATCGCGTGATAACGCTAAGAACGGCGCAAGCCCCGTACCGGTCGCAAGCATATAAAGATTTTTGCCCGGTAGCAAATCGTCCAATACTAGCGTGCCAGTAGGTTTTTTACTGACTAATAGCTCATCACCAACTTTGATATGTTGTAAGCGCGAAGTCAATGGGCCATCGGGTACTTTGATCGAAAAGAACTCTAAATGATCCTCATAATTAGGGCTAGCAATCGAGTAAGCTCGCAGTAATGGCCTGCCATCAACGATGATACCTATCATCGCAAACTCACCGTTACGAAAGCGTAGGCCATCGTCGCGAGTGGTCTTGATAGTGAATAGCGAATCGTTCCAATGATGAACTTCGGTGACCGTTTCGGTGCGCAGTTTTGACATAAAGCCCTCTAATTAGTCGATAAACGCATCAAAAGCTAATAGCCAGATGCAAGTTATTCTCAATATATAATGGAGCACATCATAACAAATTTCAAAATAAAAATCCGCCATGAAATGCGCACGCACCATGATAATATGGAATATCGTTAGTGAGTATATTTGTATGATTGGCAGATTTTATCTTACTATGGACTCTTTTTGGCTTTGGAATAACGAATGAGCAGTCAGACTCACCAGCAACTAGCCTCTTATGATACTTTTCATAAAGCGCCTATTATCGGCTATCATCGTGCGCCCTTGTCACAAAAATTTGGCGCGCCAAGGCAGCCCAATTTAGTAGGCTTGACTAGCGCAATCGAGATGATTGCTCCCTTTGATACGCCAGCGGCCTTTGTAGGCTTGGAGGAATTTAGTCATCTTTGGCTCAGTTGGCAGTTTCATCATAATAGAGGCGCTAGCAATAATGACGCTAAAAATGAAAACGCTAGTAATAGCCAATCCTTTCGGGCGCAAGTTAGACCGCCTAGACTGGGTGGTAACCAAAAGATAGGCGTCTTTGCTAGCCGCAGCATGTATCGGCCTTCACAGCTAGGGCTATCAGTGGTTAAACTTGAACGCTTACAAGTCATCGAGGGGCGAGTCATCCTTATCATTAGCGGCGCCGATATGATTGACGGCACACCGATTATCGATATCAAGCCTTACGTCGCTTATAGTGATAGTATTGAGCACGCTCAGAGCGGTTTTGCCACCGATGCTCCAGTGCTGCTAGATGTAAGTATGACTAATGAGGCGCAGACGCAGTTTTTAACTTTAATTAATAGCGAGAATGACGCAGCTAGCTTAAGCAGCGAAGCGGTTATCTCTAAGCTGCAGCAGCAATTAGTTGGCGAGGATAAAGACTTAATCCAAGCATTAATTGCGCAAGACCCGCGGCCGGCGTATCGGCGTAAAGAGATAAACACTACCTTTATTATGCGCTATAAGTCTGTCGATGTCAGCTTTTGTCAGAATGAGCTTGGGACATTGCAGATAGTGGCTATTAATGAGGTGCTTTGATGATAAATAATCATTGGACTTTGTGATGCAGTAGATTTGAATAATAGCTATTTTAATGGTGCACGAGGCACACCCTACGCCAAAATTAAGCCATTTAGTTTTAATAATATAAGAAGATAATTATGTCGGTTCCAGATTACTCGTTAATGATTGATTTGCGTTGGTGCCTCGATGAGCTGCTAGCGGATAAGGTCATCGATCAGCGCGGTTATAATTTGGTGATGACCAGTCGCCGCGATAAGGCGCAACATCCGCTGATAACCATTAGCGAGTTTGCACTGCCAAATGCTCATGATATAGAAGGTGAGAATAAGCTGACGCTCACGTGGCTCAATCAATGGCTAGCTGCCAAAGCCAATATGCCCTTAGTGCGTATCGATCCGCTAAAAATTGACGTGCCGGCAGTGACACAATTGATGTCCTTTGAATATGCGCGCTCGCAGCATATTTTGCCCATTGATGTAGCTGATGATGAAGTCGTCATTGGTACCGATCAGCCTTTTTATAGCGATTGGCATGGCAATATCGAAAAGATCATTCATAAAAAAAGCTATCGTACGGTTTATATCGGTCCTGATCAGATCAATCGCTATCGGCAAGAGTTTTATCAAGTGACGCAAGCGATTGCTGGCGCTAATAGTGTGCATAAACGGGCGGCAGCCGATGTCACCAATGTCGAGGCGCTACTGCAACTTGGCGATAATACCAATCCTGATGCCAATGATCAGCATATCGTCAAAGTCGTCGATTGGTTACTGCTCTATGCCTTTGAGCAACGCGCCAGTGATATTCATTTAGAGCCGCGCCGTGAGACGGGTAAAGTGCGCTTTCGTATCGATGGCGTGCTGCATACCGTTTATGAGATGCCCATCGCGATTTTGATGGCGGTAACCGCGCGGATCAAAATTTTGGGTCGGCTCAATGTCGCTGAAAAGCGCAAACCGCAAGATGGTCGCCTAAAGACGCGGACTCATAAAGGTTTAGAGACTGAGCTGCGGCTGTCGACTTTGCCGACCGCCTTTGGTGAAAAGCTGGTCATGCGCGTCTTTGATCCCGAAGTGCTGGTGCGCTCGTTTGCGCAGCTTGGACTCTCAGGCAAGCAGCTTGCGATGTGGCATGAGCTGACCAGCCATCCCAATGGCATTATCTTAGTGACGGGGCCGACCGGTTCTGGTAAGACCACAACTTTATATAGCACGCTCAAGCAGCTCGCTACTGAGCAGGTCAACGTCTGCACTATCGAAGATCCTATCGAGATGATTGAGCCGGCCTTTAATCAGATGCAGGTCAATCCGGCGATTGATCTGCACTTCGCCGATGGTATTCGCTCGCTTATGCGCCAAGATCCTGACATTATTATGGTGGGGGAGATCCGTGATTCTGAGACGGCTAATATGGCGGTGCAAGCCTCTTTGACTGGTCATTTGGTGCTCTCGACTTTGCATACCAATGATGCGCCAAGCTCCTTGCCGCGTCTGCATGATTTGGGCGTACAGCCGTTCTTGAGCTCAGCGACTATCCTTGGGGTGATGGCGCAGCGACTTATCCGGACGCTGTGCCCGCATTGCAAGCAAGCACAGGAGCTCAGTAGCGACAGTGAAATCGCTCTGCAATGGCAAGAGTTAGTACAGCCGTGGCGCGCTACTTTGCCGCCGCAAATCTATAGTGCCAAAGGCTGTGAGCACTGCCGTCATACTGGCTATCAGGGGCGTATTGGACTTTATGAGATTATGCCGCTCTCTAATGAGCTCAAAAAGCTAGTCGCCGCTGATGCGAATTTAGAAGCTATCAAGCAGCAGGCCTATCGTGAAGGGGTGCAGCCGTTACGGCTCTCAGGTGCCAAGCGTATTAGTGAAGGGGTGACTACCATAGAAGAGGTAATGCGAGTGGTGCCGCTATAGCTTAATCGTCAAAACATAGCTAGCTTGTAGCTTATAAACCCAACCTTGAAAAAAGCTACCTTAACAGCATTAATAGTACAACGCTTAGCCAAATTATTATAGAGATTATTTATGTTTACCGATACTCATTGCCACCTTAACCGCCTAGATCTTACTAAATACGATGGAGAGCTGTCCGGTGCTATTAATGCGATGAAAGAAGCTCAAGTCACACGCGCCATGGCCATTATGTGCGACTTTGCAGAATATGACGAGATTGCCAATATTGTCGATACCTTTAGCGATGAGCAGCTCACTTTAGGGATGAGCGTGGGTATTCATCCTTGTGAGGATATCAACGTTTTGCAATCAGCGACTGTTGAGCGTCTTGTAGAGACGGCTAATGACGATAAAGTATGGGCGATAGGGGAGACGGGGCTAGATTACTATTGGTCGACGCAGAATGCGCAAGCGCAGCGTGAAAGTTTTGCGCGGCATATTCATGCCAGCCAGCAATTGAAAAAGCCGTTGGTGGTGCATATGCGTGAGGCCAAAGATGACACTATCGATATTCTAAAGTCTGAGGGCGCAGAGCACGGTATCATTCACTGCTTTACTGAGGATTGGGACACCGCCAAGCGCGCGCTTGATCTAGGCTTTTATATCTCTTTTTCGGGTATTGTCAGCTTTAACAGTGCCAAAAACATTCAACAAGCCGCTAAAAATATGCCAAGAGATAGAATACTTATCGAAACCGATAGTCCTTATTTAGCGCCCGTGCCTAAGCGTGGTTGTCCTAACGAACCCGCTTATGTGCCTTATGTCGCAAGCTACCTTGCCAATATGTATGGTTGTAGTCGAGAGGAGCTTGGACAATTAACTGCAAAAAACTTTGAAAATCTACTAGCGCAATACCATTAAAATCGTTATGCTATGACCAGTCAGTCATTTATTAGTAATGCTTATGGTTATTTTTAAAGTATTACTGTTTGCCTCGTTTATTATAGCGGCGTCTTTATTTAACGGGCAAGAACCCTTGCTAAAGTTAGTTAAGGGCGGCAATAGTAAGTGATTGCTAAGCATAGCTATAGCTACTCGTCATAGTTGTCCATAGGGTCATCAACAGCGTCATTGGCGCTCGATAGTCGAGCTATGGTCACAGACAGGGATTATATACATAGCCCTATGCTTAATTTTATCAAAGTTTAGGAGCAGTTATGAGTCGTCAGCACCAGTTTAAAGTAAGGGAAGAAAATATCTTAGCGATGGCTGAGCAATTGCTGCTTGAGTCAGGCGATGGTGATATTACTTTAGATAGCTTAGCCGATCAGCTTGATTTGGCTAAAGGCACTCTGTATAAGCATTTCTCAAGTAAAGATGAGCTGTATTTGCGTATCATTATTCGCTATGAAGAGCAGCTGTTTGAGATCAATCGTGTTGATGATTGTGCCTCAGCTGGGGTGGCACGGATGATTTTTCAGCAGCTGCTCAATCCGCAAAAAGCGATGCTTCTTAATCAAATAGAAGAGCGTCTAGCGGCGTCGGTTACTGGTCTTAATCGCTTATTTGGCGAGCTTTATGATATTCGCCGTCAACGTATGAAGCGTCTGATTGATATTGTCAGTGCTTATCTAAAAGAGCAACAGAGCAGCATGACGACTCGTGATTATCTGTGTACTATTTGGGCGATGGGTCAAGGCGGGGCTGGACTGCTTAATTCAAGTTTTTATCAGCGCTATTTGGGTCGCCGCGATACTCTGCGTTATGCTTTAGTGCAGCAGATGCTTGATCTTCCTGGGCATTATCCGGCGCATACTCATGATGATGAGATCAATGATGAGGATATGCAAGAGCTAGTAGAGCAAATTGAGACTGAGTCAGCAGAGCATCGTAATACTAATTATTGATGAAAATCACTTATTAATGATAACCCCTTATTAATGATAACCCTCTTATCATGAAACACTCGCAAACGGGTTTCACCTTAGTTGAGATTATAGTGGTGGTGGTCATTTTGTCCATCTTCGCTGGCATGATTAGCTTATCTGTCGGCAGCAGTGAATCGCGTAAAAACCTAGCTTTTTATGAGCATTTGACCGATTCACTCAGTTACGTGCGTCTGCTCTCGGCAGAACGTATGCAGCCGATGGGATTGAGCTTACAGTCTAATAAGCAAGGTCAAGTCGTTCCTACCATCGTTACCCTCTCCAATCCTTATATTACCTACCAAAATGTTAATAGCGCTAATACTGATAGCTCACCAAAAAACGCCATGGAGTTGTCAGCGATGACAGCCTCGTCAGCTTCTCTTAAAGACAGTAAGCCGACACCAAGCTGGCAGTCGGAATCTGAGATTACTTTGCCTGAGATGCCAGCAGGAGTGAGTTTGGCTATCCAAAGCTTAGAGACTAGCGGTATCCGCACGCTAAATAACGCTGGACAACAACAAACCTTACAGCCTTGGTTCACTGAGCAAGCCGTGCCGCAAGTGTTATGGTTTGGTACGGGTCAGGCGACCCCGGTGACCATAGAGGTGCGCCATCAGTCAAGACTGGTTGGCGAGGTGATTACCATTATGCCAGATGGCAGTATGCTGCTAGGGCAAGGGTTGTAGCTATGAGCATCCCATCTAAGTCCACAAGTTTGCACCAAGTACAGCGCGGCTTTACCCTAATCGAGGTCATGGTAGCGCTTGCTATTTTGGCAGTGGTCGCGGTGGCGGCAAGCCGAGCAAGTAGCGCGTATCTGTCTTCTGTCGATGTGCTGAAAACGCGAACTTTAGCGCATTTCGTCGCGCAAAACGCCGCCGCTGATCTGCGTATTCAGCAAACTTGGCTGACGGCTAACCGCACGCAAACGATAAATGCACAGGGCCGCGATTGGCAAGTACTAATGAGCGTGGCTGATACTTTGAGTCCAGCGTTAAAAGAGGTCAATATCAGCGTAGCGCCTATAATAGATGGCGCGGCTCGCAGGGTAGTGACCGATATTACCGTAGTAATCAGTAATCCTGATAGTGCAAGTGTAAGCTCTTTTGGAGTAGAGTCAGCTAACGCGCAAACAGGAAGCGCGTCATGAATGCACAGCGCGGCTTTACGCTGCTTGAGCTGATGGTAGCTATGGCGATATTTGCGATGCTAGCGGTGGCAGGCTGGCAAGTATTTGATAGTGTCAATCGAGCGCGGGAGCGCGCGCAGTTGCAGGCAGATAATCTAGCAGTATTGCAGTACGCTTATTTGCAGCTGCAACAAGATATGAGTCAGATTATTGCTTATCAAGCGCCTAATATGACAAACGCGACTACAAATACTAATACAGCTGCTAACAACGCTAGCAATAATAATGCTGATGGTAACAACGTCAAGAGAGCTGACTCGGCAATTATAGCGCCTGAACCCTTTATGCGCTTAGACAGCGAGCAGATGAGCTTTGTCCGTTTCGCTGATCCCGATCCCCGTTATCAAAGCAGCCCCAGTTTGCAGCGTATCGAATATGTCTTTGCAGGTCAGCGTCTGATTCGGCGACAATATACTAACATTCAAGGCGGCAGTGACAGTGTTAGTTTGGACAGTGTGCTTTTAGAAGGGGTTAGCGCTTTGCGTTGGCAAGCTTTATTACCTGAATTGGCTAATCGTTTTCCTGATAAAAATAGCAATAATAACAACAGCAATACTAGTAACGCAGCGACAGCGGCTAGCGCTAATGAGGTCAGCCTATTACCCAAGGGCGTGGCCGTTAGCTTTACTTATCAAGACATGCCTATCACTTGGCAATGGTCACTAGCGCCGCAGCCCTTAGCGCTTAATACTTCAGCTCTTAATAATGGTAGTAAAACTAATACGGACAGTAGTGGCAATAATAACAACTCTCAAAATAACACTAACAATAGCGCTAATAATCAAAGTAATTCGAATAATAGCGGCAGTAGCAATTAGTCTATGACGACCTCAATGCATTCTCAGCGCGGTGTGGCTCTATTGACGATTCTTTTATTAGTCGTCAGTATCACTGTGGTGGCAGGCGCAATGCTTGCCAGTCAAAAGATTGCCATTCGCCGCAGTGGCCTGCTATTTAATCAAAACCAGTTGTTACAAGATATTGACGCCGCTAAACAGTTAGCCGTCACTATTATCAATGCCGACAGTATGCTTAACGACAGCGATAGCCTGCAAGATATTTGGGCACAGCCTATAGCGCCTTATCCTCTAGGCAGCCATAGCGTTACTATGAAGATACGTGATGAGGCCGGTCGTTTTAATATTAACAATCTCTATCATGATGGCGCACCTGATAGCGCCGCTTTAGCCGTTTTTCAGCGTTTATTGATACAGTTAAATTTAGAGCCAGATATCGCTATTGCCGCTCTTGATTGGCAAGATAGTGATAGCGAGGTGTATAACGATGGCGGCGATGAGGGAGCGGTTTATGGTCAGCAAGGAGCAAGCGTCAATACTTTGAACACTTCCTTGCCAAATCAGCCGTTTGTCAGTATTGATCAGCTGCAACAAGTGCGCGGCATGAGCGCGGAGGCATTAGCAAGCTTACGACCTTTTATTACCGCAGTGCCTTATTATTTGCCACTAAATATCAATACCGCAAGCCCTGAAATCCTTGCCGCTCTGGTAGATGGTGTCAGCGCTCAGCAAGCACAGGCGCTGGTTACATTGCGGCAGCAGCAAGTCATTGAGTCGATTGATAGTATTTGGGAGCAGCCGCCATTGAATGCTATAAGCGCCGAGCAGCGTCAGCTATTAGCGCCATTATTAGCAGTCGATAGCCGCGCTTTTACCGCAGTTATTACCGCTACAGATAGTGGCAACTTAGGCGAGGCAAGGCAAAGATTTGCCACCGTATTGATTGCTAAAACAGACGCTGCTGATAGTAGTAAGGCCAATAATAATACAGCTGCTAATGGTAATAGCAGTAATGCAGTTAATAACAATAATAATAACAACAACGCTGATAATAAGGACGATAAAGCCGCCAAAACCATCAGCGTAGTGTCTCAGCGGCTCTGGGCGTTTCCGCCAAATTTTTGAGTATTTAATTTACATTTTTTTTATTCATCCAGTAAAGTCTCCTCACTAGATTTCCAATTATAAGCGCCATAAAACAGCATTTGCGCTTGCCGCGTACAGTTATGCTGCATGAGTTGCTTTTTGCGCTCAATGTCCGCTAGATCCGCCTCTTCATCATGATCCTCAGAGTAGGTCAGCTCCAGCCAATCGATAATCCAAGAAAAAAACATATTAATACCCGCATCGGCAAGCAGGCGGCGATCATAGTCATTGATATGATTAAAAGCCGGCTGCAAGGCCAAATCCTCAGCTAAGCTTTGTACATGCAGCTTAATCAGTTTATTGATAGTATTGCGTACCGCCTCAGAACCGCCAAAGCGCTCACTGACCAAAAACTGCCAGTAGTAAGGCTGCTCGCTGACCATCTGCAAAAACAGCTGAATACTCTTGGCAATCTGGCGCTCAAAGCTACGGGTTTTGCCAATATGCAAATTTTCACTTAGCGCGGCTAGGGTATCGCCAAGCTCCTCTATCACCAAAGCTTTACCCAGTGATTCCATATCATCGAAGTGGCGATAAAAAGCGGTCGGTACTACGCCGACTTCACGGGTGATTTGACGAAGACTAATCGAGCTAAAAGACTGTCCTGTCATGCAAATATCTAATACGGCATTAAAAAAAGCCCGTCTGGTTTGCAGTTTTTTTTGTTCGCGGCTGCTCATAATGTATCTAATATGGTTGAGTTGTTGTTTATGATACCTATCTCAAAGCAAAAATACGAATAAAATCCGTGCTTATAGTGTTTGAGGTTGTAATATTTTCTTAGAGCTTTTCTCAAACCACTCTCTTAAACTATTCTTTTAGACCATAGTGCCCCAATGACCTTGTAGCTCCTGCGCTAAACGATAAGCTTCGTGATCATTCATGCCAGTAATAAAGTCTAAGATATTAAGAATATTGTGATAAATATTGGTCGATAGTTGGCGCTGCTGCTCGCTAAGGTGTGGCTGCAACAGACTCAATAAGCGCTGCTGCTCAAATGGTTTGGGAGTCTTGTTGAGCCCCGTCCAAGCTAGTGGCATAAACGCATCGAGCAGACGATGCAAGCACTGATTTGCCATCAGCTCCATGCGTACTTTACTCGGGTGGTTGAATATACGCTCGCGAGCCAACTGTTTGGCCTGAGTGATACCGTTTTGTACTTCGCTATCAGAGTACGCAAATAAGCTACCGCTAAGCTCTCCGGCGAGCAGCTCATCGCTATTGGTCACAAAAGCATCGGTTACGGTATTGACTAGGCGCATCATCGCTTGCGCTCGCAAAGAGGCAAGTTGCTGCCGCACTGACATATTTGTAGGCAAGCTAATAGTCGTCGGGCGCGCGCCTATCAGCTGATAAAATATTGCTGCCACTTCAGCAAATGGCAACATACCCAAATGAATACCATCTTCCAAATCTATTAGCGCATAGCAGATATCATCAGCCGCCTCTAACAAATAGGCTAGAGGATGCCGGGCAAAACCATCGTGCTGCTTTGAGCGCGGCAGCTGCAGACAGGCTGCTAGCTCCTCTAGTTGTGCTGACTCACTCATAAAGCTACCGAACTTTTTTACCTTATTAATAGCGTAGTTATCATCGCTAGTTATGATATTACTATGGCTAGCTAACCAAGGATATTTCATAAAAGCGCCGAGTGTCGCGCAAGTGAGACGCATACCGCCTTTATCAGGATGGTGCTCATTGCGTACTAACAGCCGAAAGCCCTGCGCATTGCCTTCATAAGCTAAGATATCTAAACGCTCATTGGCGCTCAAGTGCTGCAATATCGGCCGACGCTCAGGATGCATAAACCAATCGCGAATGGCATACTCGCCTGCATGACCAAAAGGCGGATTACCAATATCATGCGCCAAACAAGCGGCTTGTACTATCACCCCAACATCGGCTGGCGAGACGCCAATAGGTAAGCCATTTGCTAATTTATCATCGAGTTTTTCTGCCGCCATCATACCTAAAGAGCGACCAATACAAGAGACCTCTAGTGAGTGCGTCAAGCGCGTATGAATGCCGAGCTGATTGGTCAGCGGATGGACTTGGGTTTTTTGATTAAGCTGGCGAAAGGAGTGCGAAAACACTAGCCTGTCATAGTCCTTATGGAAAGAAGTACGGGCGCTATCTTGTACTGGCGCTTGTTTATCACTCCCTAAACGCTGCGCATTAAATAGCCTTGCCCAGTGCTCCGTAGCATTGTTTGGTTTTTTAGAGTAAGTACTCATTATTTATCGTCCGTTATTATTTTTATAGTGTTCTTTATGATACTTAAACTCTTATAGCATTTGTAGATACTATTTAATAATGTTTGTAGTGGGAATGGCAATACATGGGTTAACTTTTAAATGACATAAATTATGCATTGGTGCGCGGGGCGCACTCTGAGAAGCGTTAAAAAATTGCATTGCAATTTTAGCTTTGCAAGGGAAATTCTTTAAATAGAATTTCCATGAAGTCTTGTAATAAAACGATGGCTAAGCTATAGGAAAGATATCAAACATAAAAAAAGCCAGCACCAAGGCTGACTTTTGCTAACAATTTTAAGACGTTAAGTAAAGTAGTTTAGTTACACAGATTAGACGTTAAATCTAAAATGCATCACATCGCCATCTTGCACGATATAGGTTTTACCCTCTAATCGTGATTTACCAGCGGCCGCTGCGCCTTTTTCGCCGCCGTATTCGATAAAGTCGTCATAGGCGATGACTTCAGCACGAATAAAGCCGCGCTCAAAATCGGTGTGGATGACACCAGCCGCTTGCGGAGCAGTAGCGCCCACTTCAACCGTCCAAGCGCGCACCTCTTTGACCCCAGCGGTAAAGTAAGTTTGCATATCGAGCAGATCATAACCACCGCGTATCACTTGATCCAGACCGGCCTCGATCATGTCCATCTCAGCTAGGAAATCTTTTTTATCGTCTTCATCAAGCTGGGCAATCTCAGACTCGATCTGATTGCATAAAGCGATGACGATAGAGTCCTCACCTGTCGCGTAGTTACGAACCGCGTCCAGATAAGGATTATTCTCAAAACCGTCCTCAGCAACGTTAGCGATATACATCGTTGGCTTTAAGGTGATAAGACCATAGCTTCTGATGAGTTTTTTCTCATCGCGATCCAAGTTTGCACCGCGTGCCGCTTTTCCTTCCGCTAGCAGCGGTTCAATTTTTTTGAACACATCAAGCAATGCTTGTGCGTCTTTATCGCCGCCTTTGGCTTTTTTGCTTTGGTTATGAATGGCGCGCTCAACCGCTTCTAAATCGGCTAGTGCTAATTCAGTATTGATAGTTTCGATATCATCGATAGGGCTGACGCGGCCATCAACGTGCACCACGTTGTCATCATCAAAGCAGCGTACCACGTGGGCGATAGCATCGGTCTCACGGATATTGGCTAAGAACTGGTTGCCCATACCTTCGCCTTTGGAGGCACCAGCCACTAAGCCTGCGATATCGACAAACTCCATTGTGGTCGGCAAGACGCGCTCAGGCTTGACAATATCGGCAAGCTCTTTGAGGCGTGGATCAGGCACGGGGACAATACCGGTATTGGGATCTTTGGTACAAAAGGGGAAGTTTTCAGCGGCAATTCCCGCTTTGGTCAAGGCATTAAATAAAGTGGATTTGCCTACGTTAGGTAGGCCGACGATACCGCAGTTAAAACCCATAATGGTCTCTCAATATAATAAAAAAGCAGGAGTTAGCTATTTGCAATAAAAACGAATTCAGTATAAAAATTGGCGCTATTGTAGCAAAGTTTAGCTACTAAGGGGCGTATAGATGTGCTAATTTTAGGCTAAGGCATTGAGTCTTAGTATAATATTAGGGCGATACTAATGCGATAACTGAGTATATCTATGGGTAGGGTAACGGATAAAAAGTTAGTTTGGATGGCATTGTCAGATTTGTTTATTGATAATGAGATAAGCTATGAAGGCATCGCTGAGCGAGTCGCTCATCTGCCAATTAGTGAGGTCGAGCGTATTTTGTTTTATGAAGTCGCTCCGGTGTTTATGAGTAACTTATTAACTCTCAAAGCCAATAACCATAAAGGCTTTAGCGAAGAATATGTCATTAGTAGTATAAATAGACATTTACTTAAATTACAAAAGAGTTGGCTCTATCGTAAAAAAGTGGCTGCAAAAATAAAGTTCTACAGATTTTGTCTAAAGCAAGATTGGTATAAGCTAGTGGCAGAGTTATGTCAGTTACAGACTGAAAAATAAGTCAATCAGCCTTTGTGTTAGTTAGTCTCTATGTTATTTAAGCTCAAGAACACCAATCATCACACCCATATCTTTTTTATCGTGTTTATCGATAGTGGGTGCATAAAGCGCTGAGGCGATACCGCCATCCAAAAATAGCGCATTAGAACAATTCAAATCATCTTTAAATAGCTTAGCAAACTGATAAAAATTCACTGGCTCATCGCTATTGACCATCTGTATATTGATATCATTGCCAGCGCTACAAATTCCAATACCGTTACGAAACTTTGCTGAAGTACTCTTAGCATTAAACTTTGGATGAATCTTGCCATCAATCACTAGCATCGGCCCTGATTGAGTGGCGTACCAGATATTTGCTTGCTTGTCATCGATGAGCTTAGCTAGCGCATGGCTCTCAGTAATTTGTACCTTGCCTGTTTGATCCCACCATATCACGCCATTAGGGAGCAGATGAAAATTGCCACCGCCCTCTTTTAGATTGAGCGCGCGTTTTTCTTCCCCAGCAATGACTGTATAGCCAATAGGTGCGTAGCGGTCATTGTACATCCCCGCATTCATCGCAAAGGCTAGGGTTTGCGTCGAGGGTAGGGTGTTTAATAAGGAGGCAAAAGTTAGTAGTGGCTGCTTATTAGCATCTTGCCAAAAAAGCTTTAATTGATAATTATCAGCCATGAGCGCCTGCATATCGATACCACAAGCACTGTAACTAAAAGGCGCATCCTTAGTAGTACATGACCAAACTTGCTCTGCTGCATGAGCTGAATCACTCTCAAAAGGCTGGCACGCGCTTATACTTATCGCCACAAAGCAGCTTGCTAATAGAACAAGACGACTATTAGCAGTGCTAACTGTTTTTTTAAAGCGCATAACTAACTAATCTTTTAAGTTGGTATTAATATTTTCGGTAACGTCTTTGACGCTATGCTCTGGTTTTAATTTAGGCTTTTTACCTTTATCACGCGAGTCTTTATTGTAGGCGATCAGTGCATCATTATCAGGCAAGAAAGTATTGGCATCTGCCATCACCCACATCTGGTTAAAGACATCAGCACGGGCGCTATGATCGAGTAACGCGCCCTCATCGGCAAAATAAAAGAACTTCGATAATAGCTTAATTTGTCCATCATCTAAGCGGCGCGCGATATGATAGGGCTGTAATTGACTGGGGTGCTCAAGTCCTACTGCTCCAACGATGCTGGCTAGCGACTTTAGGGTGTTTTTATGAAAGCTTGCCACCCGCTCAGCCTTACTAGGGACGTCTAAGGCTTTTTGGCGATAAGGGTCTTGAGTGGCAACGCCAGTTGGACAAGTATTGGTATGGCACGAGCGCGACTGAATACAACCCACGGCAAACATAAAGCCGCGCGCCGAGTTACACCAGTCGGCACCTAGCGCTAGCATACGGGCAATATCAAAACCTGAGACGATCTTGCCACTGACCCCAAGCTTAATCTTGTCGCGGATGCCTGCGCCCACTAAAGTGTTATGCACCAATAAAAACCCATCAACCATCGGCATACCGACATTATCCATGAACTCAACAGGCGCGGCTCCCGTACCGCCCTCAGCGCCGTCTATAACGATAAAATCTGGATAGTTATCGGTCTCTATCATCGCTTTGACTATCGCCATAAACTGCCAAGGCTGACCGATACAAAGCTTAAAGCCGACCGGTTTACCGCCCGATAGCTCACGTAGCTGCTGCCAAAATGCCACCAACTCAAGCGGCGTATTAAAGGCGGTATGGGAGGCAGGCGAGATACAATCTTGCCCCATAGTCACTTGGCGGGTATTGGCAATCTCTTGAGTAATCTTCTCAGTCGGTAGCACCCCACCTTTGCCCGGCTTTGCGCCTTGCGAGAGTTTAATCTCAATCATTTTGACTTGGGGATCAACCGCTTTTTCAGCGAAAGACTGCGCATCAAAGTTGCCATTATCATCACGGCAACCAAAATAACCGGTGCCTAATTCCCAAATCAGATCACCGCCGAACTTACGATGATAAGGACTAATCGCGCCCTCACCCGTATCATGAGTAAAGCCGCCTATCTTAGCGCCTTGATTGAGCGCCATAATGGCGTTAGCAGAGAGACTCCCAAAGCTCATCGCTGAGATATTAAATACCGACATATCATGCGGCTGCTGACAACGCTCACCGCCGACGGTGATACGAAAATCTTGATCAATAATAGGATGACTCAAAGAGGACTGCAAAAACCACTCTTTACCGTGCGCGTACAAGTTATCTAAAGTGCCAAATGCATTGGTATCACTGACGTTTTTGGCGCGCTGATATACAAGCGCTCTTTGCTGGCGTGAAAAAGGCACTTGTTCTTTATCATCTTCCAACAAATACTGACGAATCTCCGGCCGAAAATCCTCTAGTACATAGCGAATATGACCAGCGATAGGGTAGTTATTTAGGATGGCATGTTTGGACTGGATAATATCATAGATACCCAAAGCCAAGAGTAGGCCTGCGATGATAATCAGCCACCAATTGGTTAGCAGTAAGCCTGCCAAAAACAGTAAAGCGACCGCTAAAAAAGTACTGTAGCGTAGCATTAAGCCAATAAGATAAGGGAAATCCGCTTTGGGTTCGGCATTTAGATTGGTACGAGATTGGGGCATGGCAAGGCTCGGCAGTAAGATAAAAATTAAAAGTATGGCAGTAAATAAAAGCTGAATCAGTTAATCATTTATCGTTAATATTATACGTAGATCATATCATGAGTGGATTTTAATTGAGTAACGGTGTGCTAACGTTGGCTTATATTTTGTGATGGGTCGGTGAGCCGTTTATACGCTGTTAGCTGCCCCTAATCCGCTCAGCCAGCTCTTGTAATCTAGGCACTAGCATCGCGGCATAATCATCGCTATCCCAGTTTGCGCGCGGGACACTAGCATTCAATGAATACTCGTAACGATCTGTGGTCATATCAAAAACTCCAACCGCAACCGCCAATATATCAGGGGAGAACTCGCCATCGGACACAGTATAGCCTTGCTGTTGATAATGCTGCTGCGCCTGCGTTAGCATAATTTGCGCTTGCTCATAATCGGCTGTCGACAAGTGCTGTTGTAAATTGGTTTGAATGACGGATTGACGCGCAGGCGAGCTTGTGGCATAAAAAGCTCGTCCGATAGCGGTCTTGGCTACAGGGACTGCTGAGCCGACTTGTAGATTGACCGAGAGCCGCGCCGGACTACGACAACACGCCAAGTAGCGCATCTCGCCATCTATCTCTGTTGCTAGATTCACCGAAACTTGCTGCTCACTGGCAAATTGACGCAGTAGTGGTTCGGCAAAAGCTACGATATCATGACGACTCCAAGCGGCTGCGCTTAGCCTTACCGCGCTACTGCCTAACTGATACTGACCGCCGGTAGTGGCGCGCAAAAATCCTAATACCGTCAAAGTATAAATCAGACGAGTCACGGTGGCTTTGGGTAGCCCGCTCATCTGACACAGCTGCTGATGGCTCAATTGTTGCTGCTGTTCAAACGCCGCTAACAAACTCAAACCACGTCCAAGAGCAGTTACAAACTGCCGATCCTCAATACTTTTATGATGCTCAAGCGTACTATGCATACGCTCTAAAAGAGAATTTTTTGTCATTATTTTACCTAATCGTGAATCTGAGGTTTACAGCGAAGATGTATTCTGCTTTAATAGTTTTATATTATGAAACTAAGTTTTGCACAGCGGAACTAATAAGTCAAGTAATGATTTAAGTCACCGTTCAAGTTTTAATAATTCAAGTAATAATTTGAATAATGAGTCAATCCGATTATAGCCAACAGACAGATCAAGGAGCATGACATGTCTCACCCTACCACTCTACGCACCAATAAAAGCCCAAGCTTCGATTGGGAAGATCCTTTTTTACTACGGACACAGTTAACAGATGAAGAGCGTATGGTCAGCGATAGCGCCCATCAGTTTTTTCAAAAAGAGCTGATGCCGGGTATCCTACAAGCCAATCGCAATGAAACCTTTGATCGCAATATCATGCGGCAAATGGGCGAGATGGGCCTACTTGGTGTCACGATCGAAGGCTATGGCTGTGCCGGGTTATCAAGCGTGGCTTATGGATTATTGGCGCGTGAGATCGAGGCGGTAGACTCAGGTTATCGCTCGGCAATGAGCGTGCAATCAAGCCTTGTTATGCATCCGATTCATGAATACGGCACCAAAGAGCAAAAAGAGAAGTATCTGCCAAAGCTTGCCACTGGCGAGTATGTCGGCTGCTTTGGTCTGACAGAGCCGGACTCAGGCTCCGACCCTGCGTCTATGTCTACGCGTGCGCGCGCTGTTGACGGCGGTTATGAGCTGACTGGCACAAAGATGTGGATTACTAATAGTCCTATCGCCGATGTGTTTGTGGTTTGGGCTAAAGATGATGAAGATAAGATTCGCGGTTTTATCTTAGATAAAGGTATGAAAGGCTTATCAGCGCCCAAGATTGAGGGTAAGTTCTCCTTGCGAGCCTCTATCACCGGTGAGATTGTGATGGATAAAGTGTTTGTGCCAGAAGCCAATGCTTTCCCTGATATCCGCGGCCTCAGTGGTCCGTTTGGCTGCCTAAATAAAGCGCGCTACGGTATCGCTTGGGGCGCGATGGGCGCAGCTGAGTTTTGCTGGAAGGCGGCGCGTCAATACACTCTAGATCGTAAACAGTTTGGGCGTCCACTAGCTGCCACTCAGCTGGTGCAATTAAAACTTGCCAATATGCAAACGGAGATTGCGCTTGGCTTGCAAGCCGCGCTACGCGTTGGTCGTTTGATGGATGAGCATAACGCTGCCCCTGAGATGATATCGCTGATTAAGCGTAATAACTGCGGTAAGGCGCTCGATATCGCTCGCGTCGCTCGTGATATGCACGGCGGCAATGGTATCTCTGATGAGTATCATATCATCCGCCACGTGATGAACCTAGAGGCGGTCAATACTTATGAAGGTACTCACGATATTCATGCGCTAATTTTAGGTCGCGCGCAAACCGGTATTCAGGCTTTTTTCTAGGCTGCTAAGTCAAAAATAGAAAATGGCAGCTAGAGGGTGACTAACGTACGTTGGAGTTTGGCTATAACAGGCTCAACGCTAGCGTACGTTTTTAGTCATGGTTCATAAGGTTAAAAACAGCAACAGTGCTTTAGAATAAGGAGAATAATAATGGCAGCCAAGATTAATAATGACAATAACAATGATAATAATGGCAGTGAAGCTACTGATACTCATCAAAGCGCGTTACAAGGGATTAAGGTTCTCGACTTATCTAGAGTATTAGCAGGACCTTCTTGCACGCAAATATTAGCAGATTTGGGCGCTGAGGTTATCAAGATTGAGCGGCCACGTATCGGTGATGAGACTCGGCACTGGGCGCCGCCTACTTTTAGTGATGAGACTTCTGCCTATTACGCCACTATCAACCGCAATAAAAAATCGCTCACTGTCGATATTACTACTGCTGAGGGGCAGGCCATTATCAAAAAGCTAGCTACTGACAGCGATATTTTGGTAGAAAATTTTAAAGTGGGCGGACTCAAAAAGTACGGTCTTGATTACCATAATCTCAAAGCGCTCAATCCGCGGCTGATTTATGCCTCATTGACAGGATTTGGGCAGACCGGACCTGACGCCCATCTGCCAGGCTATGATTATATTATCCAAGGATTATCAGGGCTTATGAGTATCACCGGGCCTACTGACGGCGAACCGCACAAGGTTGGGGTGGCGGTAGTCGATCTATTTGCAGGCTTGCAGCTAACTATTGGTATTCAAGCGGCACTATTAGCTAGACAACAAAGCGGCCTTGGTCAGCATGTCGATGTGGCGCTGCTAGATAGTGCGCTATCGATGCTAGCAAATGTCGGTATGAATCATTTAGCGTCCGGTAATGTGCCGCCAAGACTGGGCAATCAGCATCCTAATATCGTCCCTTATCAAGTGTTTGCAGGCAAAGGCGCGCAGCACTTTATCCTAGCCTGCGGTAACGACAGTCAATTTGCTAAGCTGTGCCAAGTGCTAGCTGTAGATTGGCAGCAAGAGGATAGGTTTGCTAGTAACCCTGCGCGAGTGGCAAACCGTAAGCTATTGTGCGAGCAGCTATCACAGAAGTTTGCGCAGCAGCCGCGTGAGTATTGGCTCAAAGCTTTGAGTCAGGCAGGGATACCTTGTGGACCGATTCATGATATCAGTGAGGCTTTGGCAATGCCGCAGGCCAAAGCGCGCGAGATGATTGTGGATTTTGGCGCTCAGGGCAGTCCGGTACGAGCTTTGGGTAACCCAATTAAACTGTCTAAGTCGCCGGTTAGCTATCGCTCGCCGCCACCAAAATTAAGCGAGCATACCGACAGTACGCTTGCAAGTTTGGGCTACGATATCGAGACCATAGCTAAGCTAAAAGCCGATGGTATTGTCTAAGCTTTTAATTGTACCAACTAAGCGAGCTACACGCCGCCAAACCCTAAACGCTGCTCCATTTGCTGAGCAAGCTCGATGAGAGCGGCACTGACCTCATGACGCTTTGCCTCGTACTCTCTTTGCAAAAAGCTAACCGCCATACCTACGCTGGCATTGCCAGAAGCATTACGAATATAAGTGCCTAAGCAGTACATACCATCGCGGAGCTGACCGTCATCAAGCGAGATACGACTGTCATGAATAGCGCTAAGCTCAGTCGCTAGATCAGCGAAATTATCGACTCCATGGATAGTCATCGGCTGCGGAAATTGGTCTTCGTAGAGCGACTTAATGGTCTGCATCGGTAGTGTTGAGAGCATAGCTTTACCCGTCGCTGAGAAGACTGCTGGCACCCGAACACCAGCGCGAAAGGTAAAGCCAAGCGGCGCTGGAGACTCATGACAAGCAAGAAACACCACCTCGCCTAAGTCTAGTTTTGATAGGGTGACGGTATGCTGCAGCAGGATAGGATACTGCACAATGAGCTCTTTGAAGAGATGAATGACGCCTTGCTGCTGCTCATATTTGCCCGCCCAATACAGCAAATATGAGCCTAAGTGAAAACGATTTTCGGCGTCTTTATGAATGACATGCTTATCCAATAAGCTTTGTAAAATATTATGGGTTGAGCTGCGCGCAAAGGCTAGCTGCTTAGCGATTTGAGCGGCGGTCAAAGGCTGCGAGCTTTCGGTAATAAGATCCAAAATCTGAAAAGTTTTGTCTAACGCTGGAACAGCAGTGGTGGTCATAAATGGCCTATTTAAGTGAATTAAATTAGATATGTAAAGTTTTATTATTTTATAAGAATTTTATGAATAAGGGTTGCAATAGACGATAATTCATTCTTATAATGATGTTCTATATATAGAATTATTGTTCAATATAATGAACATATAAAGATATATCAATAATTATTTCTATCACTACCCGTTTCTACTACTAACAATCGGATTGATAAGTATCTACTTTGCAAATGTGTATCAAGCCTAAAAGTAGTGAAGGTATTTTTATTATAAATAGGGGAAATGAGTTAGTTGCCCAAACGACAAGGAGCGTCACGATGTCATCATCGCTAGTACTATCTAACCCAGAGCTACTCAAAGAGCAGTGCCTAATCAAAGACGGCTGGCACGCGGCCAGTGATGAGGCGACTATCGAGGTCGTCAACCCTTTCAATGGCGAAGTCATCGGTAAGGTGCCTAGTCTCACTCAGCAAGATGTCGAGCAAGCTGTCGCCTATTCACATGAGGCGCAAGCGAGCTGGGCGGCCAAAACGGCTCAAGAGCGTGCTGGTTTATTACAAAAATGGGCCGATCTTATTGACGCTAACAAAGAGGATCTTGCGGTACTAATGACCGCCGAGCAAGGCAAGCCTTTGACTGAGTCGCGCGGTGAGATTGGTTATGCCAATAGCTTTATTCGCTGGTTTGCTGAGGAAGGCAAACGCGTGTATGGCGATATCATACCAGCCACGCAAACCCAGCTACGTTATGTCATCTTAAAACAGCCGGTTGGTGTTTGCGCGGCTATCACGCCTTGGAACTTTCCTGCAGCGATGATTACCCGTAAAGCCGCTCCGGCTTTAGCCGCAGGCTGTACTATGATTATCAAACCTGCGACCGAAACGCCTTTTTCTGCCTTAGCGTTAGCGGTACTCGCTGAGCAAGCCGGCATTCCTGCAGGCGTCATCCAAGTCGTTACTGGCAAATCCTCAGTCATCGGCGATATCTTAACGGGCGATAGCCGTATCCAAAAGCTCTCCTTTACCGGATCCACCGAAGTGGGTCGCACCTTAATGGCGCAGTGCGCGCCGACTATCAAAAAAGTATCGCTTGAGCTTGGCGGCAACGCTCCTTTTATCGTTTTTGATGATGCTGATTTGGAAAAAGCGGCGGACGGTCTGATTGCCTCCAAATTCCGTAACGCTGGTCAAACTTGTGTTTGCGCCAATCGCATCTACGTGCAAGACAGTATTAAAGATAAGTTTTTAGCTATTTTTGTCAAAAAAGTCAAAGCGCTAAAAGTAGGGGATGGCATGCAGGAGGGCACCGATATCGGACCACTCATTAATAAAGGCGGTCTTGAGAAGGTGCAATCCTTATTACAAGATGCTTTGGATAAAGGCGCAACGTTAGTAGCAGGTGGCGACACCAATGAAGCCTCAAAGCTGAGCTTTAACCCTACGGTCATTACAGATGTCGATAGCAGTATGGATATTGCCGCTGAGGAGATATTTGGCCCTATTGCCACAATATTTAGCTTTACGCACGAAGACGAGGCCATAAAGCAGGCCAATGACACCATTTATGGTTTGGCCGCTTACTTTTATTGTCGTGATTACGCGCGCGCTTGGCGAGTTACCGAAGGCTTAGAATACGGTATCGTCGGTCACAATACTGGCCTGATCTCAACTGAAGTAGCACCGTTTGGCGGGGTGAAACAATCGGGTTTTGGTCGTGAAGGCTCAAAGTACGGTATCGAAGAATACGTGGTGACCAAATACTGGTGTTCAGATATTAGCTGATCACTACGATAAATAATTTTTATAGCGCTTTGATGCGCAATCTCATGGGTAAATGATTGACTCAACCGCAAATGACTGGCTTTAATTAGGAATAAAGAAAAGGATACTCTTATGACTACGACTACTCAGCTCCGCTCTACTCATCTAGATACCGACTTTGAAGATACCACTAACCAAGTGCTTGATGACAGCCATCTTCATGATATCTCCAATGATAATAATAAAATGACTAACGAGAAACTACTCGCACGCCGTAAAGCCGTCCTACCAACGGGACTCGGTGTGGCCTTTCCAGTGTTTGCCTCGCATGCCAAAAACTCTGAGATTTGGGATATCGAAGGCAATCGCTATATTGACTTTGTCGGCGGCATCTCAGTACTAAATACCGGACATAGCCACCCCAAAATCACTCAGCGCGTCCATGAGCAAATTGATAAGTTTACTCATACTGCTGCGCAAATGGTCAACTATGAGATTTATGTCGATTTGGCTGAAAAGCTGTGTGAAAAAGCGCCTATTAGTGGCGAGAAAAGAGCGTTCTTTTTGACCACAGGCGCAGAAGCGGTAGAGAACTCTATCAAAATCGCTCGCGCCAAAACCGGTCGCCCGGGCGTCATCTCTTTTGTTGGTGGCTGGCATGGACGTACGCTGATGTGTATGAGCTTGACCGGTAAAGTCATCCCTTACAAAAAAGACTTTGGCCCGATGCCAGGCCCTGTATTTCACGCATTGTTTCCCTGTGAGGAGCACAACGTCACTGAAGAGCAGGCGCTACATAGCTTAGATATGATCTTCCAGGCATCCATTGATCCAAGTGAAGTGGCGGCGATGATCATTGAGCCGGTACAAGGCGAGGGCGGTTTTCATCAAGTGACGCCATCATTTGCCAAAGCCCTACGCGCTATCTGTGATGAGCATGGCATCGTGCTGATTTTTGATGAGGTACAGTGCGGTTTTGCTAGAACCGGTACTTTATTTGCCACCGAGCAGTTAGGGGTTGAGCCTGATTTGATGACTAGCGCCAAAAGCTTAGCCGGCGGCTATCCAATCTCGGCGGTCGTAGGTCGCGCTGATATTATGAACGCGCCACAAGTAGGCGGTCTTGGCGGTACTTACTCAGGTAACCCAGTAGCAGTAGCGGCAGCGCTTGCGGTTATGGAAGTGATTGAGGAGGAAAACTTACTGGAGCGTAGTATCCAAATTGGCAAAAAAATAGCGTCATTTTTGCAAGATTTAAACCTCGATTGTATCGGTCATATTCGTCATAAAGGCGCAATGTTAGCGTTTGAGCTCATTGATAGCGAAGGCAAGCCTGACGCCGCTGCGACCACTGAGCTAAAAGCCAAAGCCTTTGAGCAGGGCTTATTGCTAGCCTCCTGCGGTATGTATGGTAACGCTATTCGCGTGATGGTGCCCTTGACGGTTGAAGATGAGGTATTACAAGAAGGCCTAGATATCATCGCCTCTATACTCACCGCTTAGTGTCGTTAAAGCAGCGACAAAAAAGCTATTTTAGATGTTTGAGTGATTAGCAAGGCCTTGCTTAGTAAAGCTTACTTAATTGACATAAAGTAAAAACGGCGCCTTGCACGACAACGCGCCGTTTTTTATGACTGATAAATAAAGCTTAATACTCAATAGACCCTAACTAGTGATTATGAGCTTTAAACAAAATAGCTATGCTGGGCTGATCTTTATTTTGATCAACAAGCATGATTAAGGATGACTATACAGACAAGGAGAATATAATGTCTGAGCTAAAAAAATCGTTAGGAACGCTCGATATCATCGCCTTAGCCTTTGGAGCTATGGTAGGTTGGGGCTGGGTAGTATTGGCAGGTGGCTGGGTATTATCAGCGGGTACTTGGGGCGCGATGCTAGCTTTTTTGCTAGGCGGGCTTGCGGTGGTATTAATCGGGGTGACTTATGCTGAGCTGGCCTCATCCATGCCTATTACCGGAGGTGAGCACACTTATACTCATCGGGCCCTAGGTGTGAATGTCTCCTTTATTTGTTCATGGAGTATTTTGTTCGGTTACTTCTCAGTAGTTGCTTTTGAAGCGGTGGCACTGCCAACCGTAGTAGAATATTTTATCCCTAATTACAACCAAGGCTACTTATGGACGATTGCAGGCTGGGAGGTTTATGCCACTTGGGTAGGCGTTGGTATGCTTGGTTCAATCATCGTCACTTGGCTCAATATTCGTGGTATGGAGGTCAGTGCTTGGTTCCAAAAGTTAGCGGTCATCGGTATTTTATTTGTAGGTACTTTGCTATTCGTCGGAGCGGTGCTTTATAACCCGGCCGATGCACAAGTGGTACAAGCGCCAGCTTTTATTGGCGGAGCGGCTGGAGTCATGGCGGTTATTGTGATGGTGCCCTTTATGTTTGTCGGTTTTGACGTGATTCCGCAGGCAGCAGAAGAGATTGATTTGACTCGGCCAAATATTGGTAAGTTTTTGATTATCTCAATCTTAGTAGCAGTTATGTGGTATGTGGGCATCGCTTGGAGTGTCGGCACTACGCTACCTTTGGTACAAGCTGAGAATTCAACCTTAGCGACAGCGGATGCGATGACCAATGCCTGGCAAGGAAAATGGGCGGGCATCTTGCTAGTTATCGGCGGAGTACTTGGTATTTTATCAAGCTGGAATGCTTTTTTGATCGGGGGTAGCCGTTTGCTTTATGCTATGTCAAAAGCAAAAATGCTGCCAGCGTTTTTGGGTAAATTACATCCCAAATACAATACGCCGGTCAACGCTATTTTATTAATAGGCGGCTTAGCGACTTTAGCACCTTTGTTTGGTCGCAAAATGCTAGTGTGGATCGTGGATGCCGGCGGCTTTGGTATCGTTATCGCTTATACTTGTGTTGCTATCTCATTTTTAGTATTGCGCTATCGTGAGCCTGATATGGTAAGGCCCTTTAGAGTACCTGCAGGCAAGTTGGTAGGTATAGTCACTATCGTCTTAAGTTTTGGTCTACTGGTTCTATATATGCCCGGTATGCCATCAGCACTTATCCCTGTTGAATGGTGGATCTTCTTTGGCTGGACGGTACTAGGAGTCATACTATTTGGCTATGCAAAATCTAAATATCCAGGTCAAAGTGAAGCTATCATGGCCGAGGAGCTACTCCAATTAAAAGTAGTCAACCAGCTTTGGCTAAAGGACAACTTTACCAAAAAGTAAAGCTCACTTTGATAACAACCAGCAGATAAAACACCAGCCCAGTATAATGATTATATTGGGCTGGTGTTTTATCATTGAATAGCACTAAATATAAAATTAGCCTGTCTATTTATCGATATCTTTGCCAGTAGTGGCTGAGGTAGCTTTTTTGTGCTCAGCGTTGTGAATCGAGTTTTTAGTAACAGTAATCGGACTTGTTTGCTTGTTAGAGCCAATAGTCTTAATCGGTGACTGCTCAACAAGATGGTTGGAGGGTTTACTCAAAGTTTGCACGGCGGACTTGAGATGTTTTCTCAGCTTCTTCGCCGAATCACTATTCGGCTTTGCTTGCTCCTGCATCAACGACTCTTCATATAATTCTTGATAGACAGCAAGGGTCTCAGCGATCATCTCGCGCATAGTAAATTTATTAGTCATCTCAGGACGAGTTACGCTTTCTAATTGACTTCTAACCACTTTACATAGCGCTTGAGCATTATATTTTTTCACCAGTCCTTGCGGATACAAAGGCTGCAGAATCTCACTAAAAGCCGCTTGATCCCAGCCAATAACCGGCGTACCTAAATGGATAGCTTGTAGCGCATTAATACCGATAGACTCCGGCTGATTGGCTAGGGCCATAACGATATTGGCCGCTGATAACCACTCACGCATATCATTACGCTTGCTACCGACATAAGTAATGTATTCCCCTAAGCCCAAAGCATTGGTACGCTGACGAAAATCCTCATGGGCCACATCGCCTTCTCGATAGTCCTCATCCATAATGATGGCATGAATGTTTGGAAACTGCTCTTTTAGATTACCTAAGATATCGATAAGCCACTCTTGCCCATACTCGTTACCGATAATAGTAGGAAACACCAGCCATTTTTTGTGCTCAAGCTCAGGATATTCAGCGAAAGTGCGCCGTAACCAGTAGACTGAAGGATTATGCCGATAAGGATAGCGGCGCGTATCAATACCTCGATAAATACGTTTGATATGTCTGGGGCCAAGCTCTTCGCGGCGAATACCTTTTACCAAATAATTAGTTACGCTATCAGAGACGGTAATAATCGTATCGACATCCAATAGCGCTTGTGAATACTTATTAATCGGATAAAAGCCGTACATCGTTGAGACCAGCTTGGGCCGACGTTTTACTTTGGCGCGTTTGAGTGCTAAATGCAGTATCCAAGCCGGCGTACGTGAGTGCACATGAATGACGTCTGGTTTGTAATTCTCAATCAAATGACGCAGGGGAGCCACTTGCAATAGCGATAACCAAGACTTCTTATTCATATGAAGCTGATGGTATAAATTACCGTCGCGCTCTAAACGCTTTACCAGCTCATTATCATCATCAGCGCTAGAGACAATAATAGAGGTATGGCCGTTTTTGACCAAAGCCCGCCCAAGATGAAAAATACCGCGTTCGGATTCATCATGTTTCAAAGACGATAATAAGCGCATTACTATCATAATAAAAAAGATAACTCTAGATTATATTAAGCTTATATTGTCAGTCATAAACACAAAAAACTCAACCTTATAACTTGGCCGAGTCAGATAAATAAGTTCAGATAAATATAGTCAATAAGGTTAGCGATTTTTTTGCTATCTTCTTTTTTCAAGATAATCAGCATTAGGCAAAATCTGTTTTTCACTCAGATATTTCCAATAACGCTGCGGCATGTGCTGTCTATGCAAGCGGTTGTTTTTACGCTCTTTAATATTGATATTGGTAAAGTAGCCTTGCCAAAAACGCTGATAGCGCTGCTCATCGTCACTATGAATGCTAGCGGGGTTGCGCAGCACTGCCTCATCTAAGTCAGTAATGGTTTGTAGCTCGGCAGGACGCGAAGGGGTGCTAAGGCTTTTATCATAATAAATACCATAACCACGCGCCAAATCATAAATCGCCCAGTGCTGATCTTGATAGCGCTGACGAAAATGCTCACCTATGATCGGTAACACATTAAAATCAGGCTCAATACGCGCAAAATAAATATCATCGGTGGTGTGCTCAAAGCGTACAAAAGCTTCCATGCGATGATTTTCACGATGTACGGACTTGACCGTTTGCGCCAGCTCCAACACGTCTAAATGTCCCAAGTCTTCTAATACCTGCCGCTTAGGATAGTCAATAGCATATTTGACAATATGAAATAGGGTAGTGCCGATATTATCTTTTTCAGACAAAAACCCCCATAACATTTGGCGCATACCGGAGCGCCCAAGGAGTTTATTGAGTTTGATAAGTACGCGCTGAGCTTGTTCATCATTCGTGATAACGCTAGCAGCGCTGCTAATTAAGGAGGGAATGTATTTATCCTCAGCGATAAGCTGCAAAGACTCGTCATGTTGCATTTTGCGCTCATAGACTTGGTAGACGGCTGTGAGCCAACCCTCAAAGCTTGGCTCATATAATAAAATACTTGGCGTTAGATTACCGACGGCAAAGCTGTTTTTTAAGGCAAGTTGCGACATAGTTTATCCCAAAGCTTTTTGTAGTGAATTAAAACAACGCCATCTGTCCGCTCCGCTGATCTTTATACTTCGTTTGCGTTTGCGCCAGCACGTACTGGCGAAAATTATTACGGGTTAGATGCGCGAGGTGCTCGTTTTTGCCAGTTGTAGCGATAAAGTATTTGGCGCGATTGACCGCCGCGCCCATTTTTTTGAGATGCTCTAAAGTAAGCTGATTAAACTTACGCGCTTTGACAATCTTTTTAGCCGTCTTCGTGCCGATACCCGGAATGCGCACAATCATCTCATAACTAGCGGTTTGGATATTCACCGGAAAATGCTCGCGATGACGAATCGCCCAAGCTAGTTTGGGGTCGCAGTCTAGATCCAGAAATGGTGAGTCAGGCTCAACGATTTCATGCGCGCCAAAACCATAAAAACGCATCAGCCAGTCTGCTTGATACAGACGATTCTCACGTATCATTGGCACCGGCGTCCCAATCGCTGGCAGACGTGAATCCGTCAACATCGGTACATAACCGGAATAATAAACGCGCTTGAGATCATACTGTTTATAAAAGTGACTTGAGAGCTGAATCACTTGCAAATCAGTCTCGTTGCTCGCGCCAACGATCATCTGGCTAGTCTGCCCTGCTGGCACAAATTTTGGCGCTTTTTTATGAGTTTTACGGCTCTCTTTAATGGTGATGATTTCAGTTTTGACCGTCTCCATCGGCGCTTTAAGCTCATCGTGCGACTTTTCTGGCGCTAATAGAGCCAATCCTGATTTGGTCGGAATTTCAATATTGACGCTTAAGCGATCGGCATAAAGTCCGGCTTCTAGTAGTAATTCTTTGGAGGCGCCAGGAATGGTCTTCAGGTGAATATAACCGTTAAAGCGCTCACGAGTACGCAAGATTTTTGCCACTTCCACCAAGCGCTCCATGGTGTAGTCGCCACTTTTAAAAATACCTGAGCTTAAAAATAACCCTTCGATATAGTTACGGCGATAAAATTGCATGGTCAAATCAACCACTTCTTCTACACTAAAAGCGGCGCGCGGCGTGTCGTTACTTTTGCGAGAAGTACAGTAAGCGCAGTCATAAATACAATGATTGGTCAGTAAAATCTTAAGCAAACTGACGCAGCGTCCGTCTTCGGTATAACTGTGGCAGATACCGGTGGCTGAGGCATCGCCAAGACCGCCGCCTTGGTTTTTGCGCGTGCCAGCAGAGGAGGAGCAAGAAACATCATACTTAGCGGCATCGGCCAAAATATTGAGCTTACCTTGAAGTCTTTCGTAATTGATGGTTGCCATAAGTGCAAATTACCCATTCATTAATAGAATACTATTTTAGCAAATGGCTCTGTAAGTCACTGTAATTATTGAAGAATTGGTAAAGATATGCGACAACTGTTGTCGCTTGATGGCATATAAAAAAAGGCCTTGAACCAACAAGACCTTTTATTAATTTTATTGCAAGCTATTTAACACAAGTCATTATTGCACTTTAGCGCGAATAACTACCGTCTGTGGAGAGTTGGCAGGCAAGCTAGCTAAGTTCCACTTTAGACCAGAATAATTCTCTTGCACTACGACAGTATTGCCGACTTGTTGAATGGTTTGATAGCTATCGCCGCCAGTCGTCGCCAAAGTAGGTAGCGGACTGTTTAGCGACACCACTCTAACGCCATTGGGCAGCGAGACCATAGCATTGATATCACTAATAGGTCGCGTGCTACTATTGGTATAAGTGGTGTGGTATTCGATGATGTCACCTGGCTTAATACTATTGGCAGGCACCGCCACATCACGGCCATTACTATCTTTTAGAATCTTCATCACTTTGGTGTTGGCATTAACGATACCAGGAGTGCTAAAAGTTGGATTTAACTGCAAAGCGTCCAAAGTTAGCGTGGTCGTAGACGGACTGGTAATCACTTGACTAGTCACGGGGCCGGTAGTAACTACATCGGTAGTGATCATGGTCGATGAGCCTTGATGAAGGGTATAGCGCGGCACAGTAGTCACTTGCGTCACAGCATAAGGCATGCCGTCACGCATACTAATACCGCTTGGCGTACTAGTAATAGTCGCAACTTTACCGTCAGAGTATTGCTCAACGACAGTAGTGCTGCCAGTGACCGGCTGATTAATAGTAATCTCAGAGGCGGCGCTAGCGCTAAAACTCAATAGCATCAAGCCGGTCACGCCAGCCGCCAAAACCGTCTTTTTGATAATATTATCTACGCTCATAATAAAGTCCTCAAAATAAATACTCAGCTATTGGATGAAAATCTAACTGATTATCTGCTAAATATAGAGGGCTAGAACAGTAGCATTGTGTAATTGGAATAAAAAAGACCCCAAATGATAAAGGAGAATGCCTTTAATCCGTTGAGGTATTTTAAGAAAGGCTGAGCTAAATTAGCTATAGATCACTTTCATCACTTCGTACTCGACCACACCTTTAGGGGTTTCGATACGCACTTCATCGCCTTCAAATTTGCCGATTAAGCCGCGAGCGATAGGCGAGTTGACTGAGATTTTGCCAGCCTTAAAGTCTGCTTCATCGTCGCCGACGATTTGGTAGCGTTTTTCCTCTTCAGTGTCCATGTTTTCAATAACCACGGTCACGCCAAAAACCACTCGACCTTCTTGTTTTAAGGTTGAGGTGTCGATTACCTGAGCGCCGCCAAGTTTGGCTTCGATATCACGAATACGCGCTTCACAAAAGCCTTGTTGCTCACGAGCGGCGTGATACTCCGCGTTTTCTTTGAGATCGCCATGTTCACGAGCTTCAGCAATAGAGGCGGTGATACGCGGACGATCCACCGTTTTTAATTGTTTAAGTTCCGCTTCTAGAGCGGCGTGTCCTTCTGGAGTCATAGGGTAACGTTGCATGTTTTTTCCTTAAACCAATAACAGCACACCATCTCCTACTCCCAGTGAATAGTGAGATGGTGCTGTTATTATGACAATGAGTGTGCCATATAATATAGGCATAATATGGGGGTAAAACGACCTAATAAAAAGCATAGTAGCAGTGATGCCACTATGCTCTTTACAAAACTTTAAGAAGTACGATTTACAATAAGCTCTAATCTACTGAATTTATCAAGTTAAGTCAATAGAATATAACTACCCCTCAAAGCGCTACTGAGCGACAGGCTTAGCTTGTGCATGTAAGTCTTGTAGCTTATAAACCGCAAACGGCAAGTCAATAGCGTAAGATTTGCAGACCGCTTCTGCTGCGCCTAGTGTGGTGACATAAAACACTTTACCAAGTAGCGCGCTACGGCGAATAGAGAAGGAGTCCTCTTGCGCTTGCTTACCTTCAGTGGTATTAATAATCAAATCAATCTTGCCGTTTTTGACCGCGTCAACGATATGCGGGCGACCTTCGGTGACTTTATTAATCTGCTTACACTCAATACCATTATCCGCCAACACCGCTTGCGTGCCCGTCGTCGCGACGATCTCAAAGCCATAGTCTTTAAGCTGACGCGCCACAGGGACGATTTGTTCTTTGTCGCTATCACGCACCGAGATAAAGACCGTTTTGGTCTCGCCCTCAACAGGCAATCCGGGCAGGCGCTCATTACTACCGATAACGGCTTTATAAAAGGCCTCGCCAAAGGTTTTACCTACGCCCATGACCTCCCCAGTCGATTTCATCTCAGGACTTAGAATAGGATCAACGCCTGGGAATTTGGCAAAGGGAAAGACTGACTCTTTTACCGCATAAAATGACGGCACAATCTCAGTAGTAAATCCTTGGTCTTTTAAAGAAGTACCCGCCATACAGCGAGCGGCCACTTGTGCTAATGAGGTACCGATGCACTTTGAAACGAAAGGCACGGTACGAGCGGCGCGTGGATTGACTTCCAAGATATAGACGGTTTCACCTTTGACCGCAAACTGCACGTTCATCAGACCGACGACGCCAAGCTCTTTTGCCATAGCAACCGTTTGCTCGCGCATCACATCGCACAGCTCATCCGATAATGAATAAGGCGGTAATGAACACGCTGAGTCACCAGAGTGCACGCCAGCCTGTTCGATATGCTGCATGATGCCGCCGATCACTACGTCAGTACCGTCACAGACACAATCGACATCGACTTCAACAGCATCATCTAAGAAGCGATCAAGGAGTACTGGCGCTTCGTTCGACGCTTGTACTGCGGTGCGCAAATAGTGCTTAAGCTCGTCTTCGTTATAAACGATCTCCATCGCCCGACCGCCTAATACGTAAGAGGGGCGTACTACTAGCGGATAACCGACGTCTTTGGCTTTGATTAAACCATCCTCTAAGCTAGTGGCCAAAGCGTTGGTTGGCTGCACTAGGTTTAACTGCTGAATCATGTGCTGGAAGCGTTCGCGATCCTCAGCGCGGTCGATAGCATCAGGGCTAGTACCGATGATGTTGACGCCAGCTTGCTCTAGCGCGCGAGCAAGTTTCAGTGGCGTCTGTCCACCGAATTGCACGATAACGCCATCAGGTTGCTCAATACGGACAATCTCTAATACGTCCTCTAAGGTGATGGACTCAAAGTAGAGGCGATCTGAGGTATCATAGTCGGTCGAGACGGTTTCGGGGTTGCAGTTGACCATGATGGTCTCATAGCCATCTTCGCGCATGGCAAGAGCCGCATGGACGCAGCAGTAGTCAAACTCAATGCCTTGACCGATACGATTCGGGCCGCCACCTATGACCATGATTTTCTTTTTATCGGTTGGATTGGCTTCACATTCGCTATCGTAGCTTGAGTACATATAGGCGGTGCTGGTGGCAAACTCTGCCGCTGCGGTATCGACGCGCTTATAGACCGGATGGATATTCAAATCCCAACGCTTGGCACGTAGCTGCTTTTGCGAGATACCCAGTAGTTTGGCTAAACGCAGATCAGATAAGCCTTTGCGCTTAAAGCTACGCAGGTTTTTCTCATTTAAATCACCAAACCCAAGCGCTTTGATATGCTCTTCGGTTTTAATAATGTCTTCGATTTGTACCAAGAACCAAGGATCGACGTTAGTGAATTTAAACACTTCATTGACGCTCATGCCGATACGAAAAGCATCGCCGATATAGAAGATACGATCAGGGGTGGGTACCGTCAAACGATTGATAATCTCGCTACGGGCTTTTTCAGGTTTCACTGCCGCTAAGTCAATTTGCTCATCGAAACCATCGGCGCCAGTCTCAAGGCCGCGCAGCGCTTTTTGCATCGACTCTTGAAAGTTACGGCCGATAGCCATCACTTCACCGACTGATTTCATCTGCGTCGATAAGATATTATCCGCTTGCGGGAACTTCTCAAAGTTAAAGCGTGGAATTTTGGTAACGACATAATCAAGCGTTGGCTCAAAGCTAGCAGGAGTAGCGCCGCCAGTGATATCGTTTTGCAATTCATCCAAGGTATAACCAATCGCAAGCTTCGCCGCGATACGGGCAATCGGGAAGCCGGTTGCTTTTGAGGCTAGTGCTGATGAGCGCGACACGCGCGGATTCATCTCAATGACCACCATGCGACCATTTTTTGGGTTAATACCAAACTGCACGTTAGAGCCGCCGGTCTCAACCCCAATTTCGCGCAGTACTGCCAGTGAAGCATTACGCATGATTTGATATTCTTTATCGGTCAAAGTTTGCGCGGGCGCCACAGTGATAGAATCGCCGGTATGCACACCCATCGGATCGAAGTTCTCAATGGTACAGATGATGATACAGTTGTCGTTTTTATCACGTACTACTTCGGTCTCGTACTCTTTCCAGCCGATTAGTGATTCATCAATCAACAGCTGATGAGTAGGCGATAAGTCAAAACCGCGCTCACAAATCTCGATAAACTCTTCGCGGTTATAAGCGATACCGCCGCCTGAGCCGCCCATGGTATAAGAGGGACGAATAATACACGGATAGCCCATTTTTTCTTGAGTGGCAAACGCCTCTTCCATGGTATTTGCGATCTCAGCGCGCGGACACTCAAGGCCGATACGCTTCATCGCTTTGTCAAATAAGTCGCGGTCTTCTGCCATCTCGATGGCGTCTTTGGTCGCACCGATTAGCTCACAGCCGTATTTTTCTAACACGCCATTACGGTCCAGCTCTAGGGCACAGTTGAGTGCGGTCTGACCGCCCATGGTTGGCAAGATAGCATCAGGGCGCTCTTTATCGATGATTTGCTCAACGGTTTGCCAAGTAATCGGCTCGATATAAGTGGCATCAGCCATTGCCGGATCGGTCATGATAGTGGCTGGGTTTGAGTTGACTAAGATCACTCGGTAGCCCTCTTCGCGAAGGGCTTTACACGCCTGCGCGCCTGAATAGTCAAACTCGCAAGCTTGACCGATGACGATGGGGCCGGCGCCAATGATAAGAATGCTTTTTATGTCGGTACGTTTTGGCATAATGTTTTTAAGTCCTATTTTGGCGGGTGGGGATTTCAATTTAAAATAGTGTGTTCAGATTTAGTTAAATTGGTATCATCAGGCATATTATCCCAATAATCTGTATCAAGTTTTTTTATGCTAATAGTTTGTTCAACCTGAACACCTAATCCATATTTATAAATATATTCAGCAAGTTTTTGACCGTCTATTAAAGCAATTCTTGCATTAGATAAATTTTGCGCGTAAGCAATTGCATCGGCAGAAAATCTTGAAGTAGTTATGAATACGCCTTTGTTTGCGTTATCACCAAGCAAGGCACCGGCGAAACTCTGAATGTCTGGACGTCCAATAGCGCTGGCTTTGTTATAACGTTTTGCTTGAATATGTATTCTTCCTAAGCCTAATACATCTTCATAAATTTCACCGTCAATACCACCGTCTTTGACATACTGTGTCACTCGGCCTGCTTTTTCAACTGCACCGCCATATCCCATTTTTTGTAGAAGCTCAACAACTAGACGCTCAAAAGATAAAGGCGTTTTAGTTAAAATAGTATCTAATATTTCGTCATAAGTTTCTTGGCGAATAGTTTCATAAGAAGCATACAACTGTTCTTGAGGTGTATTGGTGTTTTGATTAGGATGCTTATCTTGAATATCTCGTGTTAACAAGGTTTGATTTGATTTCTCCGCTTGTCTTTCTGCCATTTTTTGCTTAACAAAGATATTAATATCTTCGTTACTCTTATTTAAAAAGGATTTTCCTAAACCATTGAGTTTGTAGTAACCCCTTTTTGGTCTATGTAACATTCCTGTAAGAGCGAAATAACTTAATGCCCAAGAAATCCTATCAACTAATATAAGTCCATTACCTGATTCATATTCCTCGGATGCTTCTTCCTTGGTTAGGTTAAAATGTTTTATAAGAGGTTCTGTAAACTCAGATTTTTTCCATACTTCACCATCATTTAGAAGCATCAGTATAGGCTTTCTCAAGTCATCAAAATGTGGAATACTCATTGCTATTTCTTAGCCTTTTCCATCATCCCAGCAAACTTAGCAAACAATTCAGCCGCATCATGCGGGCCAGGACTGGCTTCTGGATGGCCTTGGAAGCTAAATACTGGCTTATTGGTTAGCTCAATGCCTTGGTTAGTACCGTCAAAGAGTGAGCGATGAGTGGACTTTACATTATCCGGCAAAGTGTCTTCATCGATTGCGAAACCGTGATTTTGACTGGTAATCATGACTACGCCCGTCTCAAGATCTTGTACCGGATGGTTGGCACCATGATGGCCGGTTTTCATCTTGATAGTATTGGCACCGCTGGCAAGTCCGACAAGCTGATGACCTAAGCAAATGCCAAAGGTTGGAATGTCGGTTTCTTCGATGATATGACGGACGCTATCGATAGCATAGCTACACGCCGCTGGATCACCAGGGCCATTTGATAAAAAGATACCATCTGGATTCATCGCGATGACGTCTTCAATAGGCGTTTGCGCCGGCACAACGGTGACTTTACAGCCGAGGTCTACTAGCATACGCAGGATATTGGTCTTGGTGCCGAAGTCATAAGCTACCACGTCATATTTATGCTCAATATGCGTACCTAACTGTTTGAAGAAGCCACCGGTACCGCTGTCATGGCTGCCCGGCGCATCACGATTAAGCAAGGTGTCTGATAATTCCCAAGTGCCTGCTGTCCACTCAAAGCCTTCAGGATGGCAACATTCTTTTGCCAAGTCCATGCCTTCTATACCAGCGAATTCTTTGGCCAGTTGTAGAGCTTTTTGCTCGTCTTCAGGGCTGATTTCATTCCCGTTAGAGGCGGTCAAGATACAACCGTTTTGCGAGCCTTTTTCACGTAGTAAACGAGTCAATTGACGAGTATCAATCTCAGCGATAGCGACGGTATCGTGACGCTGTAAATAGTCGCTAAGCGATTCGGTGCTGCGAAAGTTAGAAGTGGATAAAGTCGCATCACGAATGATTAGGCCTTCAGCCCAGACTTGATGCTTATAATCGACGTTACCCGATTCACCATCTTCATCATTAGTACCAGTATTGCCGATATGCGGATAGGTGAGGGTGACCAATTGACGCGCGTAGCTTGGGTCGGTTAGGATTTCTTGGTAGCCAGTCATGGCGGTATTAAAAACCACTTCACCGACCCTATGACCGCTGCTACCGATACTTACCCCTCGAAAAATCGTCCCATCTGCTAATGCCAAAATTGCTTGTGTTTGTGTCGATGAATTCAAGGGTTTGCCTCCGCTATTTATGTTGATTGCCGTCATTTTTGTAGAAGTGAATTTGGTAATGAATCGATAATTTATGCTTATTTTTATGAAGCGATAAAATCAACTACAGTCAAAATTTTTCCACAAAAAAGCGAGAAGACAAATAGATGAAAAGATACTTGGTTCACATATTGGTGAAGAGTAACTTACATCATGTCCACTCGCTTAGGCACAGATTTTGAGCATTGTACTAAACTTTGATAATGAGAGCTAGTACTATTATTAAAGTAAATCATTTAAATTGATAGTTGACCGTCAAGCCATAATAATCGGGCGATAAATTAGGCGCAATGAGCAGCTGATCGTTATAGTTGGTGGTAAAATACCAGCTGCTTACCATGCCCAAAGCCGCTCCCGCTAACACATCTACTGTATCGTGCTCATCTGCTTCTAGCCGACTATAAGCGACAAAACCTGCGCCTAAATAGGCCGGAATGCTATACTCAAGTCCATAACGCTGATGGATGAAGCTTGCGCTCTGAAAAGCTGCTGAGGCATGACTAGAAGGAAAAGAATTATCACCGTCGCCATTGGGTCGCTCTTTATCAATAACCGCTTTTAGCGCATAAGTGGTCGCCACAGTAGTACCAAAAGCCTGATAAAACTGCTCACGGCCTTGCTTGTCATCCTTATAATAAGTGCTACCATAAGCGATAGCTGGTATCGCTATGGCAACGACACTTCCTGCTTTCTCTAAGCTCGAGTCGCTGCCTGCATAACTGGTTGTCAGTAAAAAAGGGCTACTGGCCAATAGCAGCAGCAAGACAGAAGAGCGAGTTGTTACACGAAGAGTCATGGCAGGATTTCCAAAGAGGCTTTTCACTATCACTATCAAAGTGCTATTATTCGCAGCGTTAGTGAGTGAGTCTTGAGCGGCCTTATTTTAGGACAACTGGCTCATAAAACCTATAAAATTTTTATAATTAACAAGGATCGTTATGATTTATCAATATTTAGATAAAAAACCTGAATTTGCTTCTCCCTTTAACGGTTGGGTCGCTGATACCGCTCGCGTCATTGGCGATGTGTACTTAGGTCACAAGGCCAGCGTTTGGTTTGGCACGGTAATTCGCGGTGATAACGAGCGCATTCATATCGGCGACTACAGTAATGTACAAGAAAACAGCGTTATCCATACTGATGCTGGTATCGAAGTAAAAATCGGCGATTATGTCACCATTGGACATTTAGCGATGCTGCATGGCTGTGAAGTCGGTGATAACAGCCTAATTGGTATTGGTGCGGTAGTCTTGAATAAAGCCAAAATTGGCAAAAACTGTATTATCGGTGCTAAGGCCTTAGTCACCGAAGGTAAAGAGATTCCTGATAATTCGCTGGTGATGGGCGCACCTGCTAAAGTAGTGAAAACCTTAACTGATGAGCAAGCGGCGATGCTCAAGCTATCAGCCGTGCATTACGCGGATCGTTGTCAAAAGTTCAAAACCGGCCTGATTGAGATGCAGCAGCCAGAATAAAGCCAAAATACTTTTATAGTTTTTAAATGTTTATAGTTTCTAAATGTAAGCAAGCGTCTTAATTTAAGGCGCTTAAATGAGCACGTTATCCCTTATCCCCAGCGAGTCTATTTTATGAATAAGCCTTCTACCCCAAGCCTCAATGATGAGCGCATCTTAGCGTTATTTGATCTCGACCATACTTTGCTCGATGTCGATAGTGATTATCTTTGGGGCGAGTATATTGTCAAGCACGGCTTAGTTGATGAAGCGGAGTATCGCACCGCTAATCAGAAATTTTATAATGACTATATAGAAGGCACGCTTGATGCGACTGAGTACAATGAGTTTGTCGCGCAGTTTTTAGCAAGTTTACCGATGGACAGGCTACACGCGCTACGAGAGGATTATATCCAGTCTGAGATTGAGCCGCATATCCGCCCCAAAGCGATGGAGGTATTATGTCAACACGTTGAGCTTGGTCATGAGGTGGTGATTATCTCAGCGACCAATGATTTTGTGGTCTCAGCGATTGCTAAGCGCTTTGGTATTGAGGCGGCTAATGTATTATCAACGCCATTAGAGATTAAAGATGAGCGCTACACCGGAAAACTCACCGATAAGCCGAACTTCAAAGAAGGTAAAATTTATCATCTTGATAAATGGCTGGGTAAGCAGCAAATAGATGGTAACAAGTTCGATAAAACCTATGCTTATTCTGATTCCAAAAACGACATTCCATTACTGGAGTGGGCGGATGTCGCGGTTTGTGTCTCGCCGGATGATGCATTACATGCGCACGCTTTAGCACATCGCTGGGCGGTTGAGGATTGGTCGATTTAGAGCTATTTAAAAGTACTCTACAAGCTATACCTTTTATTAAAATGAAAACTATATAACCTCAAAATAGGAACCCCGATGGAAATCAACCCCTACCAAGAGCAAATCAAAGACTTATCCGAGCGTGGACAGGACCTGCGGAGGTATCTTTGACTTCGATGGTAAGCAAGAGCGCCTAGAAGAAGTCAATTTAGAGATGGAGAGTCCCGATCTTTGGAACGATCCCGAGCGCGCGACCAAAATCAGTAAAGAAAAAAGCCAGCTCGATAGTGTCATCGATGTGGTGGTGTCACTTGAGACCACGCTTGAGGACGCAGCAGCTATGCTAGAGCTCGCGGTCGAAGCGGATGATAAGTCGCTACTTAAAGATGTGCAATCAGAATTAGACGATGCGGAAAAACGCGTCGCTGATTTGGAGTTTCGCCGGATGTTTAGCGGCGAGATGGACCCAAACAATTGCTATTTAGATATCCAGTCGGGTAGCGGCGGCACGGAAGCGCAGGATTGGGCGGAGATGCTACTACGCATGTACACGCGCTGGGCGGAGTCGCACGGCTTTAAGGTAGACGTCATTGAGGTGTCTTCCGGTAGCGTTGCCGGTATTAAATCTGCCACTATTGAGATCAAAGGCGATTACGCTTTTGGTTGGCTACGTACTGAGATTGGCGTACACCGTCTGGTACGCAAGTCGCCGTTTGATAGTAATAATGGTCGTCATACCTCGTTCGCTGCGGTGTTTGTGTCGCCTGAGATTGATGATGATATTGAGATCGATATCAATCCCGCTGATCTACGTATCGATACTTATCGCTCATCAGGCGCGGGTGGTCAGCACGTCAACACCACGGATTCGGCGGTACGTATCACTCATGAGCCAAGCGGGGTGGTGGTGACGTGTCAAAACGAGCGTAGCCAACACGGTAACAAAGCCACGGCGATGAAAATGCTGCGTGCCAAGCTCTATGAGCTAGAGATGCAAAAGCGGATGGCGTCGCAACAAGCGGTGGAAGATAATAAATCCGATGTGGGTTGGGGTAGCCAAATCCGCTCGTATGTGCTCGATGATTCGCGGATTAAAGATCTGCGCACTGGCGTTGAGACTTTTAATACGGGCGCGGTATTGGACGGCGATTTAGATCAATTTATTGAGGCTAGTCTCAAAGCAGGTTTGTAAACTTTATTACAAAGTAAAATGCTGGGCTAAAGCACCAGCCTACAATAATTAAATTTTAATATTAACTGTTTAATAAACCTTAAGGAAAAATAATGCCAAGCGTGAATAACTATTTTGATAATAAAGTGACCTCTATTGCTTTTCAAACGGCAACGAAGCCTGCGACTGTCGGGGTGATGGAGATAGGCGAGTACGAATTTGGCACTAGCGAGTTTGAAACTATGAGTGTGGTTAGTGGCGCATTAACCGTTAAGCTACCCGATAGCGAAGAGTGGCAAACCTTTAACGCTGGCGAGCAATTCACCGTTGAAGCCAATCAAAAATTTAACGTTAAAGTCGAAGTCGAGTCCGCTTATTTATGCACTTACGGTAAATAATGCTATTAAACCAAAACTAATATGACCAAAAACGTCAAGCTCATCGTTTGGCGTTTTTTTATGGCGATCTATTAGAGAAGTTTACCTTTACATAGCGCTATATATTATCGGCGTCAATTTAACAGTAAAAAGCGCTTTTATTCATTATGCTTAAGCCTTAGCAGTTATCATAGGCAACGAGAAATATTAAGGATTTTCACTTATGGCGAATAAGGCTCAAGCAAAGGCTGCTGTAGATCTGCGCCACGATTATGAGCGCTTAGCCAAGCGAGCAAAACTGCGTTATGTCAGTGATGATGAACCAGGCTTCACCCGTCGTCGTCATGGACGCGGCTTTACTTATCGTGATCCAAATGGCCAGACGGTTAAGGATAAAAAACTGCGCCAGCGGTTTGAGGCTTTAGTGATTCCGCCTATGTGGTCCGAGGTGTGGATTTGTCGTCATGAAAACGGTCATTTGCAATCGACAGGGCGTGATGATAAAGCACGCAAGCAGTATTTGTATCACAAGCTGTGGGATAGCGTGCGCGATCAGGCCAAGTTTGCGGCGATGATAGGGTTTGCAGCCGCGCTCCCTAATCTACGGGCGCAAGTTGAAAAGGATCTAGAGGCACAAACCTTATCGCATGATAATGTACTAGCGGCAGTGGTCAAGCTGCTCGAGACCACTTTGATCCGTATCGGCAATAGTCGCTATGCTAAGCTAAACAAAAGCTATGGTCTTAGCACCCTGCGTAGCAAGCATGTCTCTGAGACTGATAATGGTCTTGCTTTTGATTTTGTCGGTAAAAGCGCCAAAGCTCATCATATCGAGCTGCAAGATGAGCGTTTAATCGATATTGTCCAGGCCTGCTCAGAGCTGCCAGGCTATCAGATTTTTAAATATCTAGACGATAATGGCGATAAGCAAGTGGTTGACAGCTCCGATGTTAATAGTTATTTGCGTCAGCATCTTTGTGAGGATATTAAGACTGAATCGGACTGCACGAATAGACTCTATAGCGCCAAAGACTTTCGCACTTGGATGGCTAGTGTGCTGGCGGCCAGTTATTTATATGACGAGCTGCAGAACGGTGAAGGCGAAAAGATTTTAGCCAGTGCGCCTGATAGCAAATTGCGTCAAAATCTAGTCACTGAGATGGTAAAAAGTGTCGCAGAAGAGCTGGGTAATACGCCGACAGTGTGCCGCAGCTCTTATATCAACCCCATCATTATTGATAAGTTCTTGGCGGGCGAGTTCTTTGAGGCGTATAAACAGGCGCGACGTGGACGTACCAAAAACTATCAAAGCGTGGAGGAAAAAGCGCTGCTTGGTTTCTTATCTAGTATAAATTAATTTTTAATACTAACTGTCGCAGTTAGTGTCATACATTTATTAAAACCGATACGCTACGTATTGAATTAATAATCAAAATACGTTACTAATAGAGCAAGTTATCAAAGTATGGCAAAGCACTTGGTAGCTTATAATTTTTAATAATGATCGCTCAAGCTTATAAGCTTGACGGCTTTTGCTAAAGGATTAGCTTATGACCTCTACCACCTTCACTTCCCAAAACTATTACGAGTATTATAATAATTTTGATATGTCGTCACTACTGACAGAGATATTTGGCGATTATCCTGAGGATCGTCTTAATGCCTACATGGCTTGTTGTGGCCGTCATATTCGAGCAGGACAAGGCAATAAAATAGCGCTAGTACATGAAGATACCGCCAATAACATTACTCGTATGAGTTTTGCTGAGCTTGATAAAGCCAGTGCTCAGGTGGCTAATCTATTGCAGTCTTATGGCGTAAAAGTAGGCGATCAAGTCGCTACGATGTTGCCTCGCACCCCTGAGCTATTGGTTATTGTGCTGGCAACTTGGCGCATTGGAGCAGTGTATCAGCCGCTATTCACCGCCTTTGGCTATGATTCGATTAAGTATCGCATGGATAAAGCTGATACTAAAATTGTCTTTACCAATAGTGAGAATCGTAGCAAATTTGCCGATTTAGCAAAGCAAGCAAAGATGGTATTGGTTGGAGAGAATGAAGATCAGCAGTGGCCTGACGATGATTATCATAATAGTGTCGCAGGCCAGGCGCAAAGCTTTGCGCCAGTAGAACTTAAGACTGATGCGCCGTTTTTGCAGATGTTTACCTCAGGCACCGTCGGCAAATCGAAAGGCGTCAGCGTACCTTTAGCCGCATTGCCAGCGTTCTATCTGTATATGCGTTATGCGATTGATTTACAGGAGTCGGATAACTATTGGAATATGGCCGATCCGGGCTGGGCTTATGGTCTTTATTATGCGATTACAGGGCCATTATTATTAGGTATCACTACTCACTTTAATGAAGCAGGCTTTGATGCTGCTGATACCCGCGACTTTATGCTGCGTCATAAAATTACCAATTTGGCCTCATCACCGACGGCTTTTCGTATGATGAAATCAAGCGGGGTTTTCCAAAAACCCACTGATGAGCATAGCGATGAGCACCCTTCGTTACGTGTCGCCAACTCTGCAGGCGAGACTTTGAACACCGAAGTCGTCGGCTGGGTTGAGAGTCATTTGGGCTGCAAAGTTTGCGATCAATACGGACAGACCGAGACGGGCATGACTTGCTGTGAGCATCATGCACTTGAGCATAAGTGTCCGGTAGGTTCGATGGGGTTGGCGCTGCCTGGTCATAGCTTGGCGGTCTTAGGTGAGGAGATGCAAGTACTCCCAGATGGCGAGCAGGGGCAGCTGGCGGTAGTGGTTAGTCAGTCGCCAGCCTTTTATTTCCAAGGTTATAGCTGGAATGAGAAGCAAGCCTTTTTTGGCGATTATTACCTGACAGGCGATGTGGTTGAGCGCCATAGCGATGGTACTTATTGGTTCTCAGGCCGCGACGATGATATTATTACTACCGCCGGATACCGCGTAGGGCCGACCGATGTCGAAAACAGTGTCATGGAGCATGAAGCGGTCGCTGAATCTGCGGCGGTGGGCATAGCTGATGAAGCGCGTGGCCAGATTATAAAATCCTTTGTGGTGCTCAAAGAGGGTATCGTAGGCAGTGATGAGATTGCACAGCAAATCAAAGCCTTGGTAAAAGAGCGACTATCGGCTCATGCTTATCCGCGTGAGATTGAGTTTGTTGAGGCTTTGCCCAAAACCCCAAGCGGCAAAATACAGCGCTTTTTATTACGCAGCTTGTCCGAAGGTTAAACCAGCAGTTTCAGCCATTTATTGATAGCAACTTTCAAAAAGGTTTAAGGAATATTTATGCAAATTAAGGACAATAGCTTTTTGGTGACAGGCGGGGCGTCAGGGTTAGGAGAAGCAGTGGTTCGCGCTATTGCTGCGCAAGGCGGCAAGGTGGTTATCGCTGATCTTAATGAAGAGACGGGTAAGGCTTTGGTCAGCGAATTAGGGGACAAAGTGCGTTTTGTGCGCTGTGATGTCACTAGCGCTGATGAGGTGCAAGCGGCGGTAGACTTAGCGGAACAAGACTTTGGCGGACTTCAAGGCTCTATCAACTGCGCGGGTATAGCGGTGGTACAAAAGCTGTTAGATCGAGACAATAATCCCGCCGATTTAGAGGCTTTTACTCGCGGCGTCACTATCAATCAGGTCGGTTCATTCAATGTTGCGCGCTTGGTGGCCTCAAGTATCGCTAAGCGTGTCGCGGCTAATGCTAGCACGA
Source organism: Psychrobacter sp. AH5 (assembly GCF_040371085.1). NCBI lineage: Bacteria > Pseudomonadati > Pseudomonadota > Gammaproteobacteria > Moraxellales > Moraxellaceae > Psychrobacter > Psychrobacter sp. AH5. The sequence continues at coordinate 1,656,659 of NZ_JAMBMT010000001.1, read as the reverse complement.
ACACGGAACAAAACGCGGATAATGGCATTATTATCAATACTGCCTCTATCGCCGCCTTCGATGGGCAAGTGGGGCAAGCCAGTTATGCCTCCTCCAAAGCGGGCGTGGTCGGGATGATGTTGCCGCTAGCGCGTGAGCTGACTCGTCATGGTATCCGCGTGATGACTATTGCCCCAGGCGTATTTGCGACGCCAATGATGGAGAGCTTACCGGAAAAAGCGCGTACGCAGTTAGAGGGTGCGGTTCCTTATCCTAAACGCTTAGGTGTCCCAAATGAGTTTGCCAAACTAGTAAGCCATATTATCGATAATGCTTATCTCAATGGTGAAGTCATTCGCTTAGATGGCGCGATTCGGATGGTATAGTAAATATTTAGTAAAATAAACGCTTAAGATTATAAAGTGCTACTGGTATAAACCTTGTTTGCTACGTCCCCACAGGCTGCGCAATAATCATGCCAGTAGCGCTACGTTGTTTTTAAACTGTACTTATTATCGCGTTCTTTATTTATTCATAATCTCTGCACAAATTTGACATAGTTATTTGCTACCTTTAATAAAACTATAAGAAGCTAAAACTATGTCATTTTCTTATCTAACTTCCCGAAAAACCATATTTATCTGTTTGGCTATGCTGACACTTATGGTAATTGGTGTACTAAGTGTGAGTGCGCTAGCCGTTGCAAAGGACGCTGCTAAAACCATTCCTGCTAGTGTCACAATCGACAAAGTCTATGTCGATAAATCTGAGCGCGTATTAAAGCTATTGAGCGGCGACAAGGTAATCAAAACCTACCACGTTGCTTTAGGGGATAGTCCGGTCGGTCACAAGCAGCAACAAGGCGATGAGCGTACGCCTACTGGTCATTACATCCTTGATTATAAAAATGAGAACTCTATTGCTCATCGCTCCATTCATATCAGCTACCCCAATACTACTGACAAAGCCCGTGCCAAAGAGCTTGGCGTCAGTCCCGGCGGCAATATTATGATCCATGGTCAGATGAATGGTTTTAGTCATTTGGCATGGTTTAACCAGCAGCGCGACTGGACCGATGGCTGTATTGCCGTTACCAATGCTGAGATGGATGAGATTATGGCAGTTTATAAAGCGGGTATGCCTATTGAGATTGTCGAGTAGAGATAAAAGGGTTTGAGGTAAGTCGAGGTAGCGTACTTTTAAGCATTATATCAGTTTATAGTGATTGAACTATACTGACAGCAGCTAAATCAGGAGCTAAATAGAATAAGAGCCTTTTAAATTATAGGTAATTTTTTAATTTGGTCTTGAAATATTGGTCATTAATAGTTACTTAATTGTCATGGATTTATACCACTGCTATTAGTAAGGTTTTATATTTAATTTGCTTGAAATGCTAAGCCGTATCCCTTATATAGATAGCAACCAAAGGCAAACAGATGAGTCTAGTACTTATAAAAATCGGTTGCCAATTACAAATTATCAGAGGATAACATATGAGATTTGAGAAGTTTACGCAAAAACTGCAATCTGCCATTCAAGAGGCGCAAAGTCTAGCGTTAGGTCGTGACCATACTGGCATTGATCCGGTGCATTTATTAGCCGTGCTACTACAAGATGAGTCTAATATATCGATTTGCCAGCAAGCAGGCGCTTCTATTCCAGCTTTGAAAAACGGTGTGGCAAAAGCATTGGACAATCAAGCAACTATTAGCGAACCGACGGGCGATGTCAATCTAAACCCAAACTCCGTTAAAGTATTGAACCTTGCCGATCGCCAAGCACAAAAAGAAGGCGATGACTTTATCGCGACTGAATGGGTATTATTGACCTTAGCAGAGCAGGGCGATACCAAAAAAATATTTGAAAGTGCAGGGGTGACCGCTGCCAAATTAAAAGCGGTGATCGAGCAGTTGCGCGGTGATGAAACTGTCAATAACCAAAACGCTGAAGATCAGCGTGATGCGCTAAATAAATATACCATTAATTTAACTGAACGCGCGGAGATGGGTAAGCTTGATCCAGTGGTTGGTCGTGATGAAGAGATCCGCCGTACTATTCAAGTCCTCTCGCGCCGTACCAAAAATAACCCCGTGCTTATCGGTGAGCCAGGGGTGGGTAAAACCGCTATCGTTGAGGGTTTGGCACAAAAAATTATTAATGGGGACGTACCAGAAGGTCTACGTCATAAAGAAGTATTGTCGCTAGATTTGGGCGCCTTAATTGCCGGGGCGAAGTTCCGCGGTGAGTTTGAAGAGCGACTCAAAGGCGTGCTTAGTGATTTGGCTAAGCAAGAAGGTAATGTCATCTTATTTATCGACGAGCTGCATACCATGGTGGGCGCAGGTAAAGCCGATGGCGCAATGGACGCTGGTAATATGCTCAAGCCTGCTCTTGCTCGCGGCGAGCTGCACTGTGTTGGCGCAACCACTCTTGATGAGTATCGCCAGTATATCGAAAAAGATGCCGCCCTTGAGCGCCGGTTCCAAAAGGTGCTGGTCGATGAGCCAAGCGTTGAGGATACCATTGCTATCTTGCGCGGTCTCAAAGAGCGCTATGAGCTGCACCACGGCGTCGATATTCAAGATAGCGCTATTATTGCAGCGGCGCGCATGAGTCATCGTTATATCACCGATCGTAAGCTGCCGGACAAAGCCATTGATTTGGTCGATGAGGCAGCAAGCCGCTTACGGATGGAGATGGATAGTAAGCCTGAGTCTTTAGGTAAGCTTGATAGCCGTCTGATTCAGCTCAAAATGCAGCGCGAAGTGCTCAAAAACGAAGAAGATGCTGGCGCAAAAGCGGAACGTAAAGCTTTGGATCAGCAAATTGAAGAGCTTGAAAAAGAATACGCCGATCTCAATGAGATTTGGCAAGCTGAGAAGGCACTGGTTAAAGGTAGTCAGCAGCTCAAAGACGAGCTAGATAAAGCACGTATCGCTTATGACAAAGCCAGTCGTGAAGGTGATTATGAGACCATGAGTCGCCTGCAATATGAAACCATTCCTCAGCTAGAGCGCCGTATCACTGAGTCAGATTTGGCTGAGCAAAAAGAGCAGACAGGTGAGAATAGTGGTATTAAGCTGCTGCGTAATAAGGTCACTGATAATGAGATTGCCGAAGTGGTTAGCGCCGCCACCGGTATTCCGGTTAGTAAAATGATGCAAGGCGAGCGCGATAAACTCATAGCGATGGAAGACAAGCTGCATGAGCGCGTCATCGGTCAAGACGAAGCGGTACAGTCGGTGGCAAACGCGGTACGTCGTAGCCGCGCGGGATTATCAGACCCGAATCGTCCCTCAGGATCGTTCTTGTTCCTTGGACCAACGGGCGTGGGTAAGACTGAGTTGACTAAATCATTGGCCAATTTCTTATTTGATAGTGAAGACGCGCTGATCCGTATCGATATGAGCGAGTATATGGAGAAGCATAGTGTTAGCCGTCTCGTCGGTGCGCCTCCTGGCTACGTAGGCTATGAAGAAGGCGGTGCTTTAACAGAAGCGGTACGCCGTAAGCCTTATAGCGTGGTGCTATTTGACGAAGTCGAAAAAGCGCATCCCGATGTCTTTAACATCTTACTGCAAGTGCTCGATGATGGCCGTTTGACTGACTCGCAAGGCCGAGTCGTGGATTTTAAAAATACCGTTATTATCATGACCAGTAACTTGGGCTCGCATAAGATTCAAGAGATGGTTGGTGAGAGCTACGAGGATATCAAGGCAGAGGTGATGGAGTCAGTGGGCGAGCATTTCCGTCCAGAGTTTGTGAACCGTATCGATGAGATTGTGGTTTTCCATGCCTTAGGTCAAGCGCAAATGGCAGGTATTGCTGATATTCAGATCGATCGTCTACGCACACGTTTGCAAGATCGTGAGCTTGATATCGCTTTATCTGATGAAGCGATGAATCAGCTAGTGGCGGTAGGTTATGATCCGGTTTATGGCGCGCGTCCGCTTAAACGTGCCATCCAGCAAGAGATCGAAAACCCACTATCGCTAAGACTGCTGGCCGGTGATTTTGTCGCTGGTGACATTATCAAGGTCGATGTCGGTCAAGATGACAAACTCACTTTTGATAAGCTTAGAATGAGTTAATAGCGTTTTAGCTTACTAATTTTTAATCTAACCCTTTATCTGCCATAGTAGATAAAGGGTTTTTTGTTGCGTATATTGTATCTAAGGATGCCTTTATCTGTTCTCTTTAGGCTGCGTGTACCAGCACCGAGCTATCTTTTACAGGGATAAAGTGACAAAACGCTGAGCTAAAGACACTGCCTGCTTCAGATAGCTACAATGTTAACAGTGCGATGCTAAAAGTGCGATTATAAAAATGCAAAGGATGAATATTATGTTAATAAATAGCCTAAGTATTAAAAAAAGCCAAACTATTTTATCATTGACTATAAGCGCCTTACTATTTAGCACGTCAGCTTGTTCTGAGCCGACCAATAATGCTACACATATAGCCAGCGCTAGTGATAGTTCTAATAGTTCTAACAAGCAAACTAATGAGCAATCGAGCGCTAGCAAACCTAGCTTTACTACGCAAACCATCGCCACTTTTGATGAGCCTTGGGCGATGAGCGCTTTGCCTAAAAGCGCAGGTGAGAATGAGCCAAAACTACTAGTCACCCAAAAAACAGGCGAGCTATTTATCGTTGATACCGCAACTGGCAAAAAAGTAGCAATCGCAGGTGTGCCAAAGGTCGCTTATGGCGGGCAGGGCGGACTTGGCGATATCATTCTAGCTCCGGACTTTGCCACTACTAATAACGTCTACCTTAGTTATGTCGAAGCAGGTACAGTCAGCGAGAGTAATAAATATGGCGCCAAAGTTATCAAAGCAAAGTTTGCCGGAGTAGACAGCGTCAACCCAAGTCTACAAGCGATAACCCCCATCTGGCAGCAGACACCTAAGGTTGAAGGCCAAGGTCACTATAGTCATCGATTGCTGTTTTCTCCTGACGGCAAATATCTATATATCAGCTCAGGCGATCGTCAGCAGAAAGATCCAGCGCAAGATATGAGCGTCAATTTAGGCAAGATCATTCGCCTATATCCTGACGGCTCTGTACCGGCGGATAATCCTTTTGCCAGTAATAAAGACATTAGTAGTCAGTTTTGGAGTATAGGACACCGTAATGTATTAGGAATGAGCTTTGATAATAAAGCTCAGCTTTGGGCGCATGAAATGGGGCCAAGAGGCGGGGATGAGTTTAACTTGATTAATAAAGGCGCTAATTATGGTTGGCCGTTAGTGTCCAATGGTCGCAATTATTCAGGTACTGATATTCCAGATCACGACACTCGTCCTGAATTCGCTGCGCCCAAAATCAGTTGGACACCAGTCATCTCTCCCTCTTCAATGAGTATCTATAGCGCAGGCAGCCATAACGACTTTCCTACTTGGGAGGGCAATGCGCTACTTAGCGGTCTGTCCTCACAAGCTCTGATTGTAGTGACTATGGACGCTACTAATCAAGTGTCAGAGCGCTATCGTTATGATATGAATGAACGCATTCGCAGTGTTTTAGCGGTCGATGGCGAGGTGTTTTTATTGGAGGATGGTAATAATAGTAGATTATTAAAACTGATAGCTAGTTAATTATACAGCGGTTTAAAGCCGCAAAATGGTGGAATAATACGAAGGCTACTGACGTATTCCTATTTGGTTATAGTAGGTAATCTATTGATAATAAAGGGTTACTTTGTTAAAGTAACTTTCCTAAAAAATTAAGGTTACTAAACAGATGGATCATGTCAAGGTCGAAAGATTGGGCCCGTTTCCAAGAGTTAATAAACCTGTTTTTATCACCTCAGGTCTGTTAATTGTCGGTTTTATTATCTTTGGTACGTTTTTTACCGAAACAGCCGGCGCACTATTTAGCTTTTTACAAAGCTTTATCACTACCAATTTTGGTTGGTTTTTTATTTTACTAATGAACGTCGCTTTGGCGTTTTGTATTTATCTTATTGCGAGTCGCTATGGTGATATTCGCTTAGGTAAGCAAACGGAGCGCGCGCAGTATCCGCTATTTTCTTGGATTGCTATGCTGTTTTCAGCGGGTATCGGTATTGGACTGGTGTATTGGGGTACCGCCGAGCCGCTATATCATTACATGGCGCCGCCAGTGGGAGACGCGGAAACTATAGAGTCCGCCAAGCAAGCGATGAATATCTCCTTTTTGCACTGGGGTCTACACGCTTGGGCGATCTATACTATTGTTGCTTTAGCGCTAGCTTATTTTCATTTTAGACGCGGTTTACCGCTCTCTATTCGCTCCACTCTTTATCCTATTTTAGGTCAAAAAATATACGGACGTTGGGGTCATACGGTCGATATTTTAGCGGTATTTGGCACAATGTTTGGGGTAGTCACTTCTTTAGGCTTAGGGGTGATGCAGATCAACTCAGGTCTTGAAGGCTTGTTTGGCATTCCTAATAGTATCGGCGTGCAGTTTGTCATTATTACCTTTGTGACGCTGCTGGCTTGTGGTTCACTGATGCTAGGTTTGGATAAAGGCATCAAGCGCCTGAGTGATATTAATATGGGCTTTACTGGCGTATTGTTAGCCTTTATGGTTATCCTTGGCCCAACGCTATTTATCTTTGATAGCTTTTTTGAGAATATCGGTAATTACTTAGCGGCGGTGGTTCCTCTGAGCTTTTGGGGTGAGGCTTATAGCGGTACAGATTGGCAGGCAGGCTGGACGATATTTTATTGGGCATGGTGGGTCAGCTGGGCTCCATTTGTTGGTGTGTTTATCGCTCGTATCAGCCGTGGCCGTACTATTCGCGAGTTTGTCTTAGGGGTACTACTGATTCCTATGACTATTTTGTTTTTTTGGTTCACCACCTTTGGCGGCGTTGCTATCCATATGGAGCTATTAGCAGCTTTGGATCCTTTGTTGGCTAGCCCGGGTCTAGTCGAAGCGGTACAAGCCGATACCGGTAGCGCTATCTTTAAGCTGGTTGAGTACTATCCATTGACCAAGCCGATTACTTTTTTGATTGTCATTATGATTGTCTTATGGTTTGTGACGTCATCGGATTCAGCCAGTTTTGTCATTGATATGTTGACCGCGGGCGGCGACACTAATCCGCCTAAGATCCAGCGTCTATTTTGGGCCATCATGCAGGGTCTTATCGCCGCTATATTATTAGCAGCAGGAGGCTTAGGCGCGCTACAAGCGGCGGCTATCGTAGCTGGTCTACCTTTTGCTATCGTCGTTTTTGTGATGATGTATGCGCTATGGCGCGGCCTTGGCCGTGATCGCTTGATATTGTATCGCGCGCAGCAGCAATTTATAACTGACGAGTCAGTCGATCATAATACTGCTGACGAATTTACAGATGAGCATCTGCTAAAAGGTCCGCCAAAGATTGTGCAAGGTGATTAGTCTTTCATCTTGCGCTAAATGCTAGAGCTACAAGCCCCAATCTATAACTAGGTTGGGGTTTTTTTTATCAAATGAGCTAATAGCTAACGCTAGCTAATCTCACTTTTTAAACCTCAAAAACCAACTCAGCTTCACAAATTAAATTTGATTATCACCCAAATATATCTGTATATTAAAAAAGCTTGCAACAGCGTTGCATTTGATAATTAGGCCATATCTTGATATGGTGACGCAATTTTATACTTTGGAAAGTCTATGGATCACGTAAAAGTTGGCCGCTTAGGCCCTTTTCCACGGGTAAGTAAACCGGTGTTTTTGACCTCAGCGATTTTGATTTTAGTCTTCATTATCTTTGGTGCTTTTTTTAATGCCCAAGCTGAAGTGCTCTTTAATGCCGCAAAAGCCTTTGTCTCTTTGCGCTTTGGTTGGTTCTTTATTGTGGTGGTGAACTTAGCTTTAGTCATGAGTATTTACATGATATTTAGCCGATATGGAGATATCAGATTAGGTCATCAAACCGAGAGGCCTGAGTATAATTTAGTCTCTTGGATTGGTATGTTGTTCTCAGCTGGTATCGGTATTGGCTTGCTGTATTGGGGTACTGCCGAGCCTCTTTATCACTTTATGGCGCCGCCTTTAGGGACGCCTGAAAGCGTTGAAGCAGCTAAGCTTGCGATGAACATCTCCTTTCTACATTATGGTCTTCATGTCTGGGCGATCTATGGCATGGTGGCGTTAGCTTTGGCCTATTTTCACTATCGGGTCGGTTTGCCATTGGCTATTCGCTCAACACTATATCCGCTCATTGGTAAAAAGATTTATGGCCCTATGGGGCATACGGTAGATACGCTAGCGGTATTCGGTACTATGTTTGGGGTAGTGACCACGCTAGGCCTTGGGGTATTACAGATTAACTCAGGCCTTGAGAGCTTATTTGGTATTCCAAACAACATCACCGTACAGATTATTCTAATTGCCTTCATCACAGTATTAGCAGGGATGTCGCTGTTTTTAGGATTAGATAAAGGCATCAAGCGTTTAAGTGATATCAATATTTTATTCACCGCTGTGCTGTTAAGCTTCGTGATTATCTTAGGGCCTACGCAGTTTATTTTTAATAGCTTCGTTGAAAACGTCGGTAATTATTTACATCAAGTGATTCCGTTAGGTCTGTGGACTGAGTCTTATGAGGGTCAAGAAAACTGGCAGTCGTCTTGGACTATTTTTTATTGGGCTTGGTGGATCAGTTGGTCGCCATTTGTTGGTGTGTTCGTCGCTCGCATCTCACGTGGCCGTACTATTCGCGAGTTTATCTTAGGCGTGTTATTTATACCTATTACTATTTTATTTTTATGGTTCACCGCTTTTGGTGGCTCAGCAGTACACTTGGAGTTGATGGCAGCAATCGATCCTAACATAGCAAGCCCAGGTTTGATCGAAGCAGTAAAAGCTGATACTGGTAGCGCTATCTTCAAGCTAATGGAATCTTATCCACTAACCTCAGCGGTAAACTTGCTCATTGTGGTTATGATCGTACTTTGGTTTGTGACTTCCTCGGATTCTGCTAGTTTCGTTATCGATATGCTAACCTCTGGCGGTGATACTAACCCACCAAAGATACAGCGTCTATTTTGGGCAGGTACTGAAGGCGTTATCGCTGCGGTACTATTAGCAGCGGGCGGCTTAGGCGCTTTACAAGCCGCTTCCATTGTTTCAGGCTTTCCATTCGCTATTGTGATTATGATTATGATGTACTCGCTGCTGCGTGGTTTGAGCCGAGATCATCTGATTCTTTATCGCAATCAGCAGTGGTTTATCACCGAAGAGTCAGCAGAGCATAACTCCGCTAATGAGTTCCGTGATGAGGAGCTGTTAACTGGTCCTCCAGCTATTGAAAAGACGGATGAATAAGTGTTAATTTAATAATTCGTTGCCCAAAAATTAGTCGCTTGATTATAAGATTTCAATAAAAAATGCCTAGCTTATCTAGATAAGCTAGGCATTTTATTTTAATGATAATAATCTAGGGCTCGCTTGTACTTAGCTTTGGAGGATAGGCTGTTTTTATTTATAAAGACTTTATTAAACAGTTTTATTCAGCATTGCCGTTTTTATTGAGCTGTACATAATTATCAAAGTTCTGTGCATAATCGGTCAAATTGTCACTTAGCATTTGACGGTACTGCTTGACATAAAATTCAATAATATCTTCTTTTTCTTTGGCAAAATCCTCACCTTTTACAAAGCCAATAGAAGCAACTGAAGCGCTATAACGCGCCGCGGCATATAGTAGAGATGCGCCAACTTGTCCGGAATGCGCTTTTTCGCCCAGTTGACTATTTGCCACGCCAATAATCTCATCAGCTCGTTGATAAAAAGACTGCATTTCAGGAGTAATCTCAACGCTGTTATCGGTGTTTTCCGTATCGTTTTGTACATTATTATCGGACATAAAAGACTCCTATTAGGTGATATTAATTAAATCGTGTCTTATCTAAATGGTGCAAGTTAAGTGGTGCAATGCCAATGTTGTCAGTCTGGGTCTAGTACTGGCAATTATAAACCCGCATCGGCCTTTAGAATCTCAGCTTTATCGGTTTTTTCCCAAGTAAAGGCCGTCTCAGAACCAGGACGACCAAAGTGTCCAAAAGTAGAGGTTTGCTGATACATAGGCTGCAATAGATTAAGCATACGAGTGATACCATAAGGGCGCAAGTCAAAATGCTTACGAATCAGGCGAATGATCTCATCGTTATCGATTTTATTGGTGCCAAAAGTATTGATAGAGATAGAAGTCGGCTCTGCTACGCCGATGGCATAACTGACCTGAACTTCACAGCGATCAGCAATGCCAGCAGCGACAATGTTTTTGGCGACATAGCGTACCGCATAAGCCGCGCTACGATCGACTTTAGAGGGATCTTTACCACTAAAAGCGCCGCCGCCATGACGAGCCATACCGCCGTAAGTGTCAACGATGATTTTTCGACCTGTCAAGCCGGCATCACCTACCGGACCACCAATGACAAATTTACCGGTTGGATTAATATGATAGCGTGTGCCTTTGTGCAGTAGCTCGGCGGGTAGCACTTGCTTGATGATATTCTCCATCACCGCTTCTTGTAGATCCGCTTGTGAAATACTTGGATCATGCTGGGTTGAGAGCACTACCGCATCGATAGCGACAGGGCGATTACCCTCGTAGTTTAGCGTGACTTGCGCCTTAGCATCAGGACGTAACCACGGCAGCTCACCGGCGCGGCGCAGCTCAGATTGACGCTGCATCAAGCGATGAGCGTATTCAATAGGGGCGGGCATTAACACTTCGGTCTCGTTACTGGCATAACCAAACATCAAGCCTTGATCGCCAGCGCCTTGTTCTTCTGGGCTGCTACGATCAACGCCTTGCGCAATCTCAGGCGACTGTTTGCCAAGCATATTGATAACCGCACAGGTTTCGCCATCAAAACCTAAGTCTGAATGATGATAGCCGATACCATTGACGGTATCACGGACGATACGTTCAAAGTCGATATTGGCGGTGGTTGAGATCTCGCCGGCTAGCACTACTGCGCCCGTTTTTACTAAGGTCTCGCAGGCCACACGAGCATGCAGATCTTCACGCAAAATGGCGTCAAGTATGGCATCGGAGATTTGATCAGCCATTTTATCGGGATGGCCTTCACTGACAGATTCTGAGGTAAATAAACTATATTCACGCATAATGGGATCGCTTAATGGCAGGGACTGTTACAAAAAATCAGTCATTATTAAATGTTATAAAAATAAAAAAAGTGGCTCAAAAAAATTACCATATCTTACCGTGATTTGCCCCAAAACTCTAGGGTGTCTTTGCGACTCAAGCAAACTAGCAAATCTCTTGATCGGGATAAACAAATCTAAATTTTCAAAATTATTGAATAGTAGTGCATTACAAATTGCTATGATGGGTTGTAAATCTAAGCACTTATACCCTTAAAAAGCTATAAACCTAAATGATTATAATTCCAAAAATTTAGCCTTATCCTTAAACATGCACTCTTCATAAACCGGACATTGACCACATTTTGGCGTGCGCGCCTGACAAGTATAACGCCCATGTAAAATCAAATAATGATGAGCGTCTAGCAGCATATCTTCTGGAATACGCGCCACTAACTTTTTCTCAACAATTAACACGTTTTTACCGGTCGCTAGGCCAGTGCGATTACCGACACGGAAGATATGAGTATCGACCGCCATAGTGGGCTGACCGAAAGCGGTATTAAGCACCACGTTAGCCGTTTTGCGCCCAACGCCGGCAAGAGATTCTAGATCTTTACGATTATCAGGCACTTGGCTATCGAACTTATCGATCAGATCACGGCAGGTCTTGATAACATTTTTGGCTTTAGCGTTATAAAGGCCAATATTCTTAATATAGGGTTTTAGACCTTCTTCCCCTAATTCCCAAATCGCTTCGGGAGTATTGGCTACCGGATAGAGCTGCTGGGTAGCGATATTGACACTGACATCTGTCGCCTGCGCGGAGAGGATAACTGCAATCAATAGCTCAAAGTTACTATTGAACTGCAGCTCAGTGACAGGCTCCTCTATAGTCGCCGCTAGTTTGTCAAAAAAAGGTCGTACATTACGCTTTGGCATCAGTCTTGAGGGCGGCGTATCGGCGGTTTTATGTTTGACAGTTTTACTCATAAAAGGGGGTCTTTATTTGCTGTGAATTCTTAGTGTAAAAGCTTTAGGGAGAAAGTAGCTTGAGGCTTTACAAGCCGGCGAGCTCATTTTGCAGAGCGATAAGCTCGCTTTGTTTTTTATCATTAGGCCGGAGGCTCAGCTGTTTTTCTAGCTTTTTAATCTTGCTACGCAGCTTGGCAGCTGCAATAGTTTGCTTGGCTTGTTGCTCACTGATATCTAAAGCTTGGCTCGCTACATTATTGAGTTTGGCTTCCACCATACTAACGACTGGCTTGGCATTACTACTGTCGGCTAGCTGCTTGGTCACGCGCTGCAAATGCGTATGATAACGCTGACGCAGATCCTGTTGCTCCTCTTCGCGTTCAGTCTCGGACAGCTGACGATGGACGGTCACCAAATCAATGCAATCCACCGGACAAGGCGCTATACATAGCTCGCAGCCGGTACAAAGATCGGTAAAGATAGTATGCATATGCTTACCAGTACCGACGATAGCATCGACCGGACAGGCAGGAATACACTTTGTGCAGCCAATACAGTCGTCTTCACGAATGATAGCGCGCACCTCAGTTGGGCGGCTAGTAGCAATATCTATCGGCCATTTTGATGGCTCAGCAATGACCGGTGCACTGCTATCGCTGCTTTCATCAGAGTGGATAATGCTGCCAATAGCGTCAGTCACTGGCTGTCCACCAGGCACACATTTATTATACGGCTCATTGTCGACCACAATCGCTGCCGCATAAGGCAGACAGCCATCAGGATGATCGCAAAGGCCGCACTGAGTCTGCGGTAAGCAGCTATCAATACGCGCAATCTTATTTTGAGTAGCCGCCGGTAGCGTCTCAATCGTCAGGGTATCGAATAAAATAGGCAAATTCGTCAAGCGTGTTAATAAGGGCTTAGCGTGGTTATCAGACATTGAATACTGACCTTAAAGCGGACATAAATAGCAGTAAATAATAATGGGAATAAAAGGATTAGGATGAGACTAATACTAATGGCAGTTCATAGTTAACAAAGCTCAACTCCTTGTTCCTCAGCGATTTGAGCAATCAATTCGTAGGCGATGCTACCTTTAAAAGGTATCTTCGGCAAGTCTGATAAATCAAAGAAATCGGCATGAGAGAGCTCATCTTCTTGCCAAACAATCTCGCCACTGGCGTAGTCAGCTCGAAACCCTAGCATTAAGTTTGAAGGAAAGGGCCAAGGTTGACTACTAACATAACGAATATCAGTTAAGTGTATATTCACCTCTTCATAGACTTCACGAACCACGGCATGCTCTAGGCTTTCACCGACTTCGACAAACCCAGCAATCAGCCCGTATTGTAGCGGCAGGCTAGTCTGACCATAACGATGGTGATGCGCGAGTAGTACTTGCATCTCGCCTGTTTGCGGATTGGGGCGGGTAATAGCGGTAATAATGCAAGGCTGTACACGCGGATATTGGCGTAAGCGACAAACGCTACAAACCATCGCCCGCTCACCGGTTTCGGCTGCAGCTACAGGCGCACTACAGCGACTACAAAACCGAGTATCCGCTTGCCAACGCAGCAGCTGAATGGCTTGGCTGAGCTGATCGGCTAGCGCAGGCGCAAGCTGAGTGACGAGCTTACGGTAGGAGATAAAAGCGTATATAGGCGCTACTTTATCACTCTCACTCTCTAAAGCCGTCTCTACTATAGTTTGTAGATCAGCACTGGCGGTTATCTTTGGCAGCGTTAATTGATGCAGGCGAGCATAGTCATAACTTATAGCGCTGGTTGCCGGTGCACTGCTAAGCTGAGCTTGGCTGATTGCACAATCTTTATCATCCTGTTGCCAGTAACTAGGCGCTAAGCTCTCTAGCAGCTCAACCCGGCCTAATTGATAACGGGGCTGCTCACTAGTTAGCTCAGCTGCTAGAGGGAGAGCAAAAGGCTGCCAACCATCCAAAGTATGGCGACATAAGATAGCTTCTTTTTCAAAAACAAAGGTATGACTCATTTAAATCAATCCGGAATAATTAGGCGGCTAGTAGCTGACTCAAGCTGTGCTGACCGACATCTAGCGAGCGCTTATTCACCGGTCTATTATGCTCAAAACCATCTAATCGGTAGTCCACGGACATTAGCACATCTGCTATACGGCTAAGCATTTGCTCATCAAATGGCTGCTCAGCTGATAATTGCTGCTGTATAAAGCTGGCGAGCTGACTAAACATGTAAGATAATGTAGGTAGCGCCAAAAATCGTAAAGCTCCTGCCACTTGATGGATCAGCTCTGGTATCGGTGTTAGCAGCGCTAGCTGATTATTACCTTCTGCTGAATAATCTATAATCGCTTGCTCAGCTTTTATAATATTACTGCGACTTTCTTGTACTAAAATATCATAAGCAGTATCAAGCTGATGCAAAGAGATTTGCTGACTATTGAGCGATAAGTTAATAGCGCCAGGCGTATGCATTTTTGCCATTGCGATAGCAGCGTTTTCGGCAGCCATCAAAGCCAATAACAAGTCATCAAAATCCTCAGAGATAGGATTATGCCAAGTTGCTACTGCTTGAGCGGCCTGAGTCAATAAAGCGGCGGTATCGTTTAGATTAAACAGGCTTAATGTGGAGCTTAGCTCCTTTATGTTGGTTGCAATATCCTTGGGCTGTATAGGCGTAATACTAATATCATCTCTACGAGCATAGCTATCGACTTGTTCTTTGATGATACTGATTTTTTGTTGAATTAAGTCATTAGAGATATCTGTTATGGCACGATTAGGGCCAAATAAGAAGCGTTTCATCTGTTCAAGCTGCGGTAAGTCGAGCTGATTATTGGCGTACTGCTCACGTAGTTTAAGCGATGGAGCATTTTCACGACTACAAGCAAAGCTGACAAGATCGGCAAAGCGAATATCCATCACCGGCAGATAGCTATTAAACTGCTGCTCTAGATAGATCAACAGATGTTTTTGACTCAAAGAGAGTGGTAGCAGCGTCTCGATATCGGTAACGGCTGCCAAAGCTGCTTGCCAAAATAGACTGTTACTATATCCGGCTATCAAAGCACAAGCGCTGCTCATAGCCTTAAGCTTTTCGGCATCGCTTGCAGATATCTTGCCGTCTTTATTGGTTAATAATACACTCAGACCGCTACGATAGACGTTAGTGAGCAAATGACTATCTAGCCCTAGCGAGTCTAGCGACTGAAAGTTATTTTCAGGATTAGCGATGATGACGCTACTACTACCAAAATTGGCAAAGTGATCTGCGGCAATAGGCTGTTTATTACTATAAGCATTTAGCTTATTAATGATAGGCAGCAATAAAGAGGGCTCTACCGTTTCTGTCAATAGCACAAACTCTATGTAGCGATCGAGCGTGATTATGGCCTCTGAGAGATCCATAATAAGCGCGTCATGGTGGTGATCTTGACTGTCATAAAGCTGCTGCATGCCTTGGGCAATAGCGGTGCTTAAAAACTGACCGCCTTTGAGGGAGATTAGCTGAAAAATGTTTGATAGCTGGGTTAGTACTTCTATTGAATCAAGAAGCAGCGGTGCTTGCGAGTTGTTATCATTAAAATCGCTTAGATGAATCTCCGCGTTTTTTAGAGTGACTATAATCTCACTATGCAATAAATGTAGGGAAGGTAAGTCAAAATTAGTGATACTAAGCGTAGGGGCGCTTAAAGTGGTTTTTTCGGATTGACTCATAGTTTTCCCTTATAAATTATAGATAATACCGTTTAGAGTGAATAACTTTCCCTGTGCTATCTTGTCGTACTTACCAATGAGCTAGACTGTCGCTCATTACTGGATAATCAGCGGCAAGGTTAGTAAACCAATCTTGATTGGCCTGCTCATCTTTACTAGACTCTAATAGTAGTGCCGCTAGGTTAGCAAAGTTGGCATGAGTGGTTTGACCATCCTCGCTGATACTATCCTCTTCAATCGCTAATGACACCTGACCACCGGTCATCGCCAAATAGACTTCAGCCAAAATCTCCGAATCCAGTAAAGCGCCATGAAAAGTACGGTCTTGCTTACCGACATCTAAGCGGCGAACTAGCGCATCAAGAGTGTTTTTTTGCCCCGGATATTGCTGTTTTGCCATGAGTAGGGAGTCAGTGACTTGCACTCGCTCAGCAAAATCGTTCAGGCCAACTTTAGCAAATTCCATGTTCAAAAAGTTCATATCAAACGAAGCATTGTGAGCGATAATCTCAGCACCATCCATAAAATCATAAAGCGCTTGTGCCACTTTATCAAAGGTCGGTTTATCTGCCAAAAAAGCCTCAGAGATACCGTGAATACGAATGACCTCTTCATCCATCCCGCGCTGCGGATTGATATAGACATGCAGCTTCTCACCAGTAAACTTACGACCGACTAGCTCTACGATACCGACCTCTATCACTCTATCGCCTTTTAGCGCGTCAAGTCCGGTAGTCTCGGTATCCATAATTAGCTGACGATTACTCTCACCTTTGTGAATAGGCTTTGGCAGTAACGGCTGAAAATACGGATTGGCACGGCTAGTATCACCATCGAATTTTGGTAAATCAGCTTCTTGAGCGGCAGAGTGCTGCAAAGTAGTATCATCAGTCATAGCATGGCCTGTAGTCGTGTTACTTACAAAGTTAGGTGGTTGATCTTTATCTGCCACTTCATTGATCTCTTCATCCTCAATATCTTCAATATCTTCAATATCTTCAACATCGTCAAATTCATCCAGACCTAAAGGATCAAAGCTCAGCCAATCGTCTTTATCAACCTTATTAATAGCTGCATTATTTACTGGCGCGCTAGCAAGCGCTTTTTTTTTATCAGTATCAGTATGTGTTTGGCTGATAGTAACCGTAGAGGAGGGCTCGCTACTAGCTGTGACTCCAAGATTGGCCAGCTCATCGGCTTTTTCGTTACCCGCGTGACCTGCGTGACCTTTGACCCAGTGCCATTCTACATTACGATGTTGGCGCAGAGTATCTAGCTGTTGCCAAAGATCTTGATTAGCGACTGGTTTTTTGCTCGCTGTTTTCCAGCCGCGTTTTTTCCAGCCCTCAATCCAATCAGTAATGCCTTTTTGTACATAGCTTGAGTCGGTCCAAATCTCTAAAGTTGTCTCAATCGGACTGTGCTCTAAAGCTTTTATCGCGCCCATCAATTCCATACGGTTATTGGTAGTCATGGCTTCACCGCCATACAAATCCTGCGTGTGTCCATCACTAAAGATAAGATGCGCGCCCCAACCACCTGCGCCAGGATTGCCTTTACAAGCGCCGTCAGTAAAAGCGATAGTAGTATTAGCTTTAGCTGCCAACAGGTCAGCTGATTTGGCGGTGAGAGAGTTAGGGCGGATAGAAGGATAATCGGACATATAAATTCAAGGCTCTGGCAAAGGCAAAATCAATGGCAAAATCGATGGCAAAAATAGTGCCACTATTTACTATAAAAGGTGCTCACGATTATAGCAAATCTGGGCTTGATAGGGCGATTACAATACATAAAACTGTAATACCACATATCTAAAAAGCAAGGCTTGGGTTTTTGAGTTAAAATAACGCTTATTGAGCAAAATAACGCCAATTTTTTGACAATTTATCTCTACTCTTTGACGCCGCTTTAAGCTCAAACCAAAGAAGCTAAAACCAAATACCACTTCACTCCCTAATGCAGGAATACCTCATGATGCCTAGACGCTCAAAGGTCACTAATCGCTCATTTTTCAATCTTATCTGCTCTGCTATAGCTAGTAGCCTACTAATACTCGCGCTAAGCGGCTGTAATAATAGTAGTACTGATACCGAAATGGAAGCAGCTACAGTGGCAACGCAGACAGATCTGTCATTATTTGCAGGGTGCTATACGGTGAGCTATGACGAGCCTGCGCAGATTAAAGTCAGCGAACAAGATGGTAATTGGGTGATGCAAATGAAGGAGCCAGCTAGCGCTAATCGAGTTTGGGATGATCCAGAAGCCTTGGAGCTGATTGACAATAGCGAGATTCCCAAGTTTTTCTCTATTGATCCGGATAATGTCGATGCGGTGATCGCTCGTCCTGATAGAGTGTTAGTATTAGCACATGTCAAAAGCGCTTATGCCAATATCGATCCGCTACTTGATAGCGAGTATTTATCTTATATCTACAAAGGCGCAAACACTATCTACCGCGTAGAATGCGATGAGGTCAATACTGATATATTAGCTGATCCACACGCCGATATCGTCATAGATAATGTCAATGAGAGCGTATAAAGTTTGAATGTAAATCAAGTAATATAGCCTAAGCGGTACAAGCTAATCTTTAAATAATAAGTCTAGAGCATACGTTATGAATTTTTTGAGTTATGTAATATTAGGTGGTCTCTCTTATGGCGCTGGTTGGCTCATTCGCACTAAAGTATTAGATGAAACCACTCCAGATGAGCCTTACAGTTTGAAGCATCCGGCTATCTTGGGTTATATGGGCGGGTTTTTTATTATTATGCTAATCATCTCTTGGTTGATTGGCCGCTATTTGTTAGGTCATATTACTATTGATTTGCCCTTTATTATCGTCAATAGTTTGGTGGCGACTTTTGTTTTCTCCTTTGGTGTTAATCCAGAAAAGTCACGTTATGATTTACCAAAATAGTGGCATATCAAAACGATAATAAAAGTAACACGCTCAACAACAATAGCTTGTTGAGCGTGTTTTTTGATTTAATATTTATTTTGTCAAAGCCTTAACAAACTCAATAACAAAGTGAGTTAAGCTTTTTGTTTGCCATCATTGCTGTTATTATTTTCTTTATCTTTTACCTCTGCGCTTTTTTCTTCCTCGTCCGTGTCTGATTTTGAGCTTTTTTTCGTAGTTTTTGTTTTATCCTTGGTCGTCTCTGACTGCTTGTCTTTCCATTTTTTGTATTTTAATAAGTCTTTTTCTATTAGCTTGAGACAAAAGCCTAATACTAAGGCGTCATCCACTTGGCCAATAAATGGGATAAAGTCTGGAATGATATCAATAGGATTTATCACGTACAATAAACCGACTACCGCCGCTGAGATGGTCTTATAAGGAATATCGCGATAATGACCCTGATAATAGTCTTTGACTAAGCTTACTAGCAGTAATAAGTCCTTCGCGTAGCGCTCAAGTCCGCGGCCATTCTCCAGCTGATCGTTTATTTTATCCTCTTTACTGACAATCAGTTTAATACTGTCGATCAGACCTTTTTCATCTTGTGGTTTGTCTTTATCACTCATAGTTATAATCCTTGTTTATGATGGGCTTGTTACTGCTTTTATTACTATAGCAAGAGTAATGGCAAGCGCCAAATAAAGGGGTAAGGTAAAATGTAGCGTTTTAGTGCTGTAGTTATTATTAGATACTGCGTCAGTAAGCTTACTATTAGTACCAACAGCGGCTTTACATAGACTATTTTTATAGAGTAAAAACAATGAGCAATACCTTTTTTGAGCTTAATCGTCGACAGTTCTTGCGGCACATAGGAGTAGGGGTAAGCGCCAGTTTGCTGGCTAGTCAAAGTATGGTCAGTGCTTGGGCGGACGAGGATTTATTAGGCAATAATACTGCCGCGTTTACTAAAGATGAGCTGCCAATCGTTACGGTAAGTGAAAATTCAAGCTATCAGCAAGTTGCTCAGACTAACCAATGTATTGCTGCTAGTATTGATACTAGGCTATTTGCAAGCTCCAATGTCGGTAGTAATGAGGCTCGTAATAAAGTTGCCTTGCAGCGGGTGGCCTGCGCTGGATTTAAAGTACAAAACCCTGAGGTAGTCAGCCGCCAGTATTTGCGCTTTGCAGGTACCGATACGCGGCGGGCAAGCGACTTACAAAATATCGCTACCGGCGCGATCAAAGCGCCTAAGCTACTGCTCGGAGTGCGCGGCGGTTATGGGGCCTCGCGCATATTACCATTGATTGACTGGACGACGCTTGGTCGTGTTATGAAAGAGCGCGGCACTATATTGGCAGGCTTCAGTGATGTCACGGCTATTCAATGTGCGTTACTTGCCAAAGGGGGCATGAGCTCGCTTGCCGCCCCTATGCTGTATAGCGAGTTTGGTAAAAATAATCCTGATCAACTCAGCTGTCGCAATTTTGTAGAAGCGCTCAGCAATCCTCGCCTGACTATCGATATTAATAGTGCTGAATTAACCAATCCCAAACTGCCTACTATCTTGGCCAATAAAGAAACGCAAACGATAACGGGCACCATCTGGGGTGGCAATCTCAGCGTCGTTTCTGCTTTGACTGGAAGTGAGTATCTACCCCGTATCGATGGCGGTATTGTGTTTTTAGAGGATGTTGGCGAGCAGACTTATCGTATCGAGCGCATGCTTTATGAGTTGTATCTAGCAGGGGTGTTTAAAAATCAACAAGCGATAGTGTTTGGCGCGTTTTCTGGTACGGGTGAGGACAGCTATGACAAGCGTTTTGATGTGGCAACCGTAGTTCATCAGCTGCATAAGCTCACTGGGCTACCGATTTATAACGGTATGCGCTTCGGCCATATCGCCCAAAAGGCAAGCTTCCCGTTGGGAGCGACTTGTCAGATCCGTGCTAATTTGACTGGCGGCTATCAGTTAAGCTTTTTGGACTATCCGACTATTAATGCTAGTGCTATTAATGTTGAGGGGTTGTGGGCTTAGATAAGGTGGTATTAGTAGCCAAACTTGTGCTCAAGCTCATCAGCCTAGCTGTGAGATATTAAAGAATTTTTAGCCAAAAAAAAGGCTTCCAAATAATTGGAAGCCTTTTTATTTACTACTATAATGGTACCCGGAGCCGGAACGATGCTTTATACTTAAGCAATTGATTTTTATAAATATTTTAAAACGCTGGATCTATAGTGTACACAATGGTGTACATGAGATTATTACTTCATTATTTGTTAATAGTGATCAGATAAATAAATTTTATCACAACATACTAAATATTAGCAGTCTGATGAGCTGTCTCAATAATATCAGTAAGCATTTCAACTGAGCTTATACCGTAAGCTCTGGATAATTCGGACAACTGCTTTTTAGCTTTTCTTGTTAGAAGAAGATCCTGTGCTGCTTCTACGTCTTTTTTGTCTCTGAATTTTTTCTGACTCCATGCCTTACGCATACTTGAGATAAAGTATTTTTTATGAGCAGTAGGTATATATTGGAGATTTAAATTATGAAAATTATCCATTGCATCTAAGCTTGCACAAACTCTGGCAAACATATCTTCATTAGTTTGAGCCAAAAATAGCTTAGCGCCTATTAGCATACCAGCCTTACGAAGATAATCTGTAGCCCAATATAGTTGATCTGTATTTTTAACATCAATCCAATCTATATATTTATTTTCCGTAAGTATTGTATGATGAAGTGCTTTCGTATTATTAATAATTTTTATTTTATTTTCTAAATAAAAGTTATGACGATTAATAAGGCGTGGTTTTTTACTATCATTTGAATCAAATGGCAGGTTAATTTGATCATTTTGTTCTAACAATATGAAAGAGCAGTCTATGCCAGTTATTAAGTAATCCTCATAGTTGCTAATATCATTACTAGCAAAATGTATCATTGGCATAAGATGTTCTTGGTAATAGTTATAGAACCATAGAGATGTTCTTAAGTCTTTCGTTATCCAGTCTATGTTGTCTTGAGGTAATAAAACACCTTTCAAATCATTAAGTAGATCTAATAAATCTTCTTCATCTAAGTTTACTTGATCAATTGCTCTGAGCAGATAGTCTTTATTCCTAATTATAATAATTTCGTTATTATGGAACTGTAGAATACTCAGAAAAATAGCTATCTCTCGTTCTGTTAATTCATTAACTTTATGTAGCAATTTATCTTTAGTAGTTTGATCACTTGACATAGGAAGTTCCATATAGTTGAGGTCGATTTACTTATAAATTGTAAGTATTTAAGTGATATCAGAATAAATACCATAAGACATTATAATATCATATCAGTGCTTTTATCGTAGTATTTATAGTAATACTATTCCAACTATGATCCTTATAAATTGCGGATATACTCTACTTACGTAGCAATCTGCTAATTATATATCTTTAATGAATAGTGGTAATTTTTTATCAATCAATTACTAAACCACAAAATCAGGATTTGATTTAACTGTTTCAATTGCAAGCAATTAGCTAACTCCATCTTCACAGTCTTACCTAAAACACAGTAATTTGCTGTGTTGGGTTTTTAATAAACCCAAGGCTAGCTTACAGAAAACTTGATTTTGGATACTCATGGAAAGACGGTACGATAATATAGGTTATATTAAGTACTGCTTAACTAAGGCGGATGCTATCCGCACTTAACAGTAAAAAAATATACAACCCTATGAATATATGTAGCACCCATTCAACTTTATATTCATAGGAAAACAAGACATGATCTATTCACCTGTTAATCAGTCTCAACTCATCTCTAACGTCGACAGACTGGTTAGAGATGTATTATTTGGTACCATCAATTTCCAACAAATCAAAAGTCAGTTGAACGAGTTCTATTATTCGTTTATGATCAGCCTTAATTCTGAAGACAGATACTCAAAACCACTCCAAGCATTTATAGAAACCACCAATATGATTATTGGTAACGATTATCCTTACAACGTCTTTTGGGATGATGAAAAAACAGGGCTGTTTATTAAGTTACTACCAAATTATAAAAAGACCATTAAGCAAGATTACAATGCGTGGCGTTATCAAAGTAATCAAAACAGCAAAAGCTTAGAGCCTAATATCAGAACCCTTATCGCAGATCATCCAAGATTGTTGTTTGTGAGAGTGGATTTAAAATACATACAAGAGATCAGTCATCACATTACTATCCGTGATTTTGACTTTCATATGAAAAAGTTAAGAGATGCCATTCATAATGGCGATACTTGTTTTAAGCATTTACTTCACCATGCTTGGTCATTAGAACATGGTGAAGACAATGGTGGCTTTCACTGTCATCTGCTATTGATCTTTGATGGTTCAAAACATTACAAGGACAGTTATTTGGCTGATCAAGTTGGACAAAAATGGCGAGAGATTACTGAGGGCGTTGGCTACTGCTTTATCTTAAATACTAAAGAATATAAGGAAGGTCTTGCACGCTACGGCAAACTTGGTATCGGGATGATCCATCGTAACAACATGCAAGAAGTCGAGAATGCGGTTAATGCTGCTTTGTATTTAACCCGTCCTGATAAGCGTGATAAAAGTTATCAACGTCTTAAGGTGTCTGTACCCAACATGAATACCTTTGGGCAAAGCATGCTTCAATAGCTTAGTAAAAGGGAATCAATGTAGGAAAAGCGTAGAGGTACTATCTCATAGCAAAGTAATCTTAGGTATATAGTACCCCTATGAGATAAGACAGGTAGCCTCGCTTACCTGTCTGTTTAACACTCACTCATTCATCCTAGTTAAAGGTCTGCTTCATTGCAGGCCTTTTTTTATGCGCAATAAAAAAGGAGTTCTCTATGAGACCGATCTGCCCTCACTGTCATTCATCAAACGTCACAAGTAATCTACCTAGTGCAAGTTCATCTACTATCTTTGAGCAACTGTGTTCACAATCTACCCTTTCAGGGCTTGGCGTGAGTATCTGCAAGTACTACAAAATCAATTCAACGATCGGTGTGGTGATAGGGTCAGCAATGGCATCTGCAATCAGCTTGGCTAAAGACAAGCGACAGCAGCCACCGTTGATCACTTTATCTGAAAGACCCCGTTATTCATGTCATACCTGCTTATCAACCTTTACGTTCTAAAGTACCCCTACAACCCATTAAGTAAAACCATTAAACAATAAAAAGGAAATTAATCATGGCACATTTAATCGAATCAATGGCATACGTTGGCGATACCCCTTGGCATGGACTAGGGCAAGAGTTGTCACCCAAGCAGCCTATCGAAGTCTGGGCACGTGAGGCGGGTATGGATTGGCGTATTGAATCATCGGATGTCAGCTACATGGCAACCAATGATAAAGGTCAAAACCTGATCATGCCTTTTGACAATAACAAGGTACTGTATCGCTCTGATAATTTAGAGCCGTTATCAGTAGTCAGTCAACGCTATCAAGAAGTACAACCCAGTGAGATTCTAGAGTTTTATCGGGATCTGACCGAGCAAGCAGACTTTGAGCTGGAAACGGCAGGTGTGTTAAAAGGTGGTCGTAAGTTCTGGGCCCTCGCTCGAACTGGTCAATCAGCAACACTACGTGGCGGCGATGTCAGTCATGGCTATTTGCTATTAGCAACCGCCTGTGATGGGACATTAGCGACCACAGCACAGTTTACTAATATCCGTGTGGTATGTAATAACACCTTAGCGATTAGCTTAGCTGATGGCTCAGGAGGCGTGGTCAAAGTTCCGCATAGTACTACCTTTGATGCCGACAAAGTCAAACAGCAATTAGGCGTATCCGTTAGCCAGTGGGATGACTTTAATTATGAGATGAAGCAGCTCACCAATAGACGAGTAACCCAAGCAGAAGCCGCCAATTATTTAAATCGGGTGTTTAACGATGTCAAAGACGATGGCCTTATTCTGTTTAATACCGCTAAGAAGGAGAAAGAAGCGGTTCCGAATGCTCGCGCCATGAATCAGGTGATGACGATGTTTAACGGTCAAGGACGCGGTGCGGATTTAGATTCTGCTAAAGACACCGCTTATGGCTTACTCTCTGCGATGACAGAGTTTGTCGATCATGAACGCCGTGCCATGTCGCAAGATCATCGCCTTGACTCAGCTTGGTTTGGTGCCGGGGCAAAGCTTAAAGATAAAAGCTTGGATGAAGCGCTGCGCTTAATTGCCTAATCTCTTAATGACTTTGTTTACTTGATGAATCAACCACGCCTTTAAGCGTGGTTTTTTTATGCCGTCAGCAAGGTTATTTGAATTAACTAATTACCAATAATAAATCTAACGAAGGAGTTCATTATGAACATGATCGCATTAAACAATACAACTACTCAGCCAAGAGTTAAACGTGTAACCGTTAAGGGCAAAGCATCGCGAATTGCTAAGCCTGAAACCAAGGGTAAACCAGCAGAGCTAACGCTAAAGCAAAATGAAACGGTTGGTAGACCTACTCAAGCAAATACATCAACCACAGCTAAACGTTTGGTCAACACCAAAAACCTAAGTCGTGAAGACTGGCTGCAATTTCGTAAGCAAGGTATTGGCAGCTCGGATGCTGCTGCTGCCTGTGGTATTCATCCTTACCTTTCCATGCTTGAGCTATGGATGATTAAGACAGGACGTATGAGCTCAGATATCGATGAGAGCTTAGAGGGCTACTCACCGCTGTATTGGGGCAATACCCTAGAGCCAATGGTCGCTAAATACTATCAAGAGCATACAGGTAATAAGGTACGCCGCGTAAACGCGATCTTGCAGCATCCTGATCCTGACAAAGCCTTTATTCTGGTGAACTTAGACTATGCTATTACAGGGTGTACAGAGGCGCAGATACTAGAGTGTAAAACTGCTGGTGAACATGGTGCTAAGCTATGGAAGCATGGCGTGCCTTTATATGTCACCTGCCAAGTACAGCACCAGTTGGCAGTCACAGGTAAACAGGCTGCTCATATCTGCGTGCTGCTTTGTGGTCATGAAGCGAAGATTTATAAGGTTGAGCGTGATGAGCGCTTGATTGCATCCATCATCGAACATGAGCGGTTATTCTGGCAGTATGTGGAAGCCGATACCCCGCCAACGCCTGATCATTCTGAATCCGCAGCGAGAGCATTAAAGCAGCTGTATCCAACCCCTGAGCCATCAAGCAAGGTTGATCTGCGAGAGGACGATGGTGCCAATAAGTTATTTGAGCAACTGCTTAGCTACCGTGACTATATGCAAGAGCTAGAGCAGCGTCATGACCAAGTGAAGCATCAGCTGCAAAGCTTAATTCAAGATAATGAGGTCGCAGTGTTCGAGAAAGGGGCTATCTCGTGGAAGCGCTCTAAAGACAGTATTGGCTTGGATAGCAAGGCGGTCATTAAAGCCCATCCGGAATTACTCGAGCGGTTTAGTAAAACCCGTCAAGGCAGCCGTCGATTTGTTATTCTTAATGACTAAGCTATCAGTCATTTAATTATTAACACATTCATCAACCACTCAAAGCCAATCAATCAAAGTAAGCACATAATAGCCCATCCGTCATAGGTGGGCTTTTTTATGGCTAAACAAAACCTATCAAACACAAAAGGAACATGACTATGATTAAAGGTCTAACTATTACCCCACCAGTTTTAGGTCGTATCAGCATTGGGCGTGTCATTGTAAAAGATGGCAAACGCTTACCTGCTAAAGACGATCAATTCACCATTACCAGCCAAGTTCAAAACAAGGATGGCTGGATCAATCATCCACTTGATGCAAAGCTACGCGCAAATAGTGACGGTAAATTGAGGCAAATACCAGTACGCATGCTGTTTAACGATCCGACACTAAACCTGAGAGCTGAGTACACACTGTTTGATCGACAAACTGGACGACCACTCTGCGTCGGTGACGGTGAGCAGTGTCAACGTCGAACGAATGGTGGCGTTGAGCAATTGCCTTGCCCATCACCTGATCGTTGCCCATTAGCACAAGGCGGTGCTTGTAAGCCGTATGGCAGGCTATACGTTAATCTCAGTGAAGATGATGAGCTAGGAACATTCATCTTTCGCACCACAGGCTTTAATAGTATTAGAACGCTTGCAGCAAGGCTGAGCTACTTTGCTGCGGTATCAGGCAATAAGCTGTCATGTCTACCACTGCAATTAACGCTAAGAGGCAAAAGCACCACGCAAAGCTATCGCACACCGATTTACTTTGTGGACCTGACCTTGCGTGATGGGGTAACACTTAAAGATGCGGTACAACATGCCAGAGTGATTGATAATGAGCTAAGTGAACACGGCTTTGATCAAGCGGCACTAGAGGAAGCAGCAAAGCTTGGTTATGTGAACTCGTGCTTTGAGGTTGATAGCGATGGTCTGCTTGATGTGGTTGAAGAGTTTTATCCAGTAGAAACAGATGACATCAGTAGCAATCAGCAAGGTAATTATCAGAATGGGTTAGCCACTCGTAACGTGAATAGCATTGAGAAAGGATTACGACAAAGCGTGACAGCGGTGAGTTAAACCTATCAAGCCAAATAGGTGACATAAAGAGGAGCGGATTCATTCTGCTCCTTTTTTTATAGTTTCGTTCAAGGCTAACGGTCGGACTGTATAGGATGCCGTAAAAAAATATAGGACTCCCTAACTGTATGAGAGATAACGCTCTCATTAACTTACAAGGAGAAAACAATGGATAATTTAAACGCAGCACAGCCAGTAATCGAGCAATGCAATCATATACCGCAGCTACTTAGTGTCAAAAAAGTCATAGAATATACAGGTATCAGCCGCTCAACTATCTATGCAATGGGCGACGTAGATTCTGATCAATATGATCCAACATTCCCTAAAAAGCTCCAACTGACACAAGTGAGAGTAGCTTGGGTGGCAAGTGAGATTGCGGAGTGGATTAATACTAAGATTGCTGAGCGTTCAGCTTAGATGTATCTGACCGCTCTAGCCCTAAGAGTAGGGCGGTTTATTTCTTGTATTTAGCATTAGTAAAATAAAAAAGTAGATATTTTAGAGGTATTAAAAATCCTAAAAAAGTGTAACGAGGATGTTATCTGTATAGATAAAGCTGTTTTTAACAATAGTAGCTTACCTAATAAAAAAGCCATACTGAATTACATCAGCATGGCCTTTAAAATTACTACTTTTTATAATTTACTTTGAGTAGTGGCGTTCAGATCACTCTAAGTGGTGAACCTCCTGTAAACCATAAACTGGCGTTTCTATCCCTTCCATTCTGGCTTTAAGTTGCAATGATAAGTATTGAGAGTAATGTCGCGACTGATGAAGGTTTCCACCATGGAACCATAACGCATCTTGTTGCGTTGGTCTCCACATATTTCTTAGCTCGCCTTCCCAAGGACCTGGGTCTTTAGCGGTATCTGAGCCCATTCCCCAACATTTACCAACTTTATCGGCTACCTCTTGTGAAATAATTTTTGCAGCCCAGCCATTCATGGAACCATATCCGGTCGCATATACAATTAAATCGGCTTCTAACTCCGACCCGTCAGTTAAGACTACTGAATTAGATTTGATATGATCGATACTTACATTGGATTTAAGTTTTATTTTACCTTTCGCTACAAGATCAGAAGCACCTACATCAATATAATAACCAGAACCTCGACGTAAATATTTCATAAATAGACCAGTATGATCTTCACCAAAGTCAAGCATAAAGCCTGCATCGGTTAGCTTTTCATAAAAGTCAGCATCTAGTTCCGCCACTCTACGGTAAACGGGCTCATGAAATTGTGGCATGATTTTAAAAGGTATTGAGCCAAAAGTGAGGTCTGCCTTATATGTAGTTATTCCTTTTTCAACCGCTTCTTCAGAATATAAGCCACCTAATACTTCTTCCATTAATGTGTCTGATTTAATAATATGCGTTGAGGAGCGTTGTATCATAGTTACGTCTGCGCCATTTTCCCAAAGGGCGGCACAAATATCATGCGCTGAGTTATTGGCACCTAGTACAATACATTTCTTTCCTCTATAAGCCTCACCACCTGGGTGTTGGCTTGAGTGATGTTGCTCTCCAGAAAAATCTTCCATGCCAGTAATTTCTGGAATATTTGGTAGTCCTGACATACCAGTAGCTAAAACCAATTGCTGAGGGTGTAATGTTAAACGCTCACCCGCTCTATCAACCTCTACATTCCACTGCTTTAGTTCTTCATCAAATTCAGCGCTAATACACTCAGTTGACCCCCAATAGTTCAACTCCATAATCTTAGTGTACATTTCCAGCCAATCACCAACTTTATCTTTTGGAGTAAATACTGGCCAGTTCTCAGGAAAAGGAAGATAAGGCATGTGGTCGTACCAGACAGGATCATGCAAACATAATGACTTATAACGATTACGCCACGTATCACCTGGTCTAGGCTGCTTATCAATAACAATTGTTGGAACTTCGAGTTGTCTCAAGCGAGCTCCTAAACCTATACCACCCTGTCCACCACCAATGATTAAGCAATAAGGTTGCTCGCTATAACCAAGGTTCTTCTCTTCAGCTTCACGTTTTTCCTGCCACGTTAAACGATTGGGGTCAGCACCGTGTTCAGCACCTTTTGGGCGTAATCTTTTACGCTTTTCAGGGAAGTCTTTGAGCTCAACCATAGTCGTTAATAAGGTCCAAGCTTTGCCGTTACGCAGACGCAAATGTCCATAGCCTTTCGCCACCTTAGTGTTAAAGCTTATCCAAGCTTCTATAACGCCATCATTTTCTACCGCTTCTCCATCAAGCTTCCAGTTATACGGTTCAGTCGTTTCTAAAGTATGTGAAAGCATGTCTTTAATTTCATCTTGACCTTCTAACGTTTTTATATTCCAAGTGAATGAAATTAAATCACGCCAAAATCCTTCTTCTTCAAAATACTCTGCTGCTTTGTCTATATCTTTTACACGCAAGGCTTGATCAAAACCTTCCAGCCAATTAGTTACTTGTTGACTTACAGATAGCTCGCTATCTAATTTTTGAATAGTCATAAATTCCTCTCCATGGTTATTTTTATTTACTCTATTGCTGAAATCCATATGCAGCAGTAAAAATTTTACTAATCGCTAAATAGCATGCTTTTCAAAGTGAGTCGAAAAGTATAATCTGTTGATATAAGTGAGAATCATTTCAAAAAAAGAATATACCAAATAGAAAGTATATTTTTTACGGACAATATCTGCTTGTAAGAGCTATAGCTCTTAAAAACTATATCTCTTAAAGACTATATCTCTTACAAGTAGGTATTGTCAATTATAGCGTACGGTTGTTTGAACTATGCTGAATAAACCGTACACCTAAACTTGGTAAACTAAGCACAATAACAGGAGTTTACCATGACCAAGAAAATTAGAACTTACAGCCCAGAATTTAAAGCAGAAGCCGTCAAGAAGATAGCAGACAATAACGGCAATATTTCAGCGACCGCAAAGCAGCTTGGCATCGCCATGCAGACCTTATCAAACTGGCACAGTAAAGCCAATCAAGGCAAACTTATCGGCACAGAACAATATGATCCTGAGCTTATGGCAGCTATTCAGGAAATAAAGCAGCTCAAGCGGCAGCTTAAAGTTGCCGAAGAGGAGCGCGAAATACTAAATGAGGAGGGATAAAGCGAAGCACTGCTTCGCCCCGACGCAAGGTGAGAGCTATGCTCGAGTTGGCGACGGCGTACTTCGCGAAAAACAGTTAGTAAAGTACGCCTTTATCAAAGACAACCAGCAAGTCTTTAGCATCAGTAGAATGTGCCGCGTACTCAGCGTTAAACCATCAAGCTACTACGACTGGCTGAGTCGTGAAATCAGCTGTCAGCAGATACACCGCAATCAGTGCGAGCTACTAGTTAAAGCCGCTCATAGTGAAGCTCGTGAGCGCTATGGTGTTGATCGACTGCATGCCACGCTCACCGAGCAAGGGCATAATATTAGTCTATACATGGTCAGAAGCATCAAAGAGGAACACGGCATCAAATGCCGTCGTCACAAGCGTTTTAAAGTGACAACCGACTCTGATCACAACAAACTTGTCTATGACAACGTGCTCGATCAGAAGTTTGATACCAATCGTCCCAATGAATCTTGGGTTAGTGATATTACTTACATCTGGACAAATGAGGGCTGGCTGTATTTAGCAGGCGTTAAAGACTTATACACTAAAGAGCTTGTCGGTTACGCTATCAACAAACGCATGACCGCAGATTTGGTCTGCCGTGCACTCAATATGGCTATTAAGAACAAACGACCCAGCCAAGGGCTAATAGTCCACTCTGACAGAGGCAGTCAGTACTGTAGCCACGCGTACCATAAGATCATCAAGCAGCATCAGTTTACAGGTTCAATGAGCGCTAAAGGTAATTGCTTTGATAACGCGCCCATAGAAAGCTTCTGGGGCATATTGAAGAATGAGCTAGTATATCACCAGGACTATAAAACAAGATTTGCAGCTATCAGCGATATCGTTGGATATATTGAGCTGTATTACAACCAAACGAGAATTCAAAAGGGCTTGGGCTATAAATCGCCAAGACAGGTGTGGTTTGATTATTATCGTCAAGCTGCGTAATTAAAATCTCCCAAGTTTAACTGTACGGATTTGACAGCAGGGGTCAGTTCTCTGATATTCTACAACCTCGATACTATATGGTATTCATACTCACTTTCAATTGGATTGCTTTAGGATAATGATTGAAAACATTAGCCTTTTCAACTGCCTAAGAGTGATGTTGTTTAGTTTTCAGGTATGCATTTCTTATTGTTTCTGGGGATACGAAAACATTTTTTTAGCTATACACATGTTGATGGTTATATTGAAATAAAGAGGGGTTCTATAAATGAAACTAAGTCAACTTAGCAGTATGTTGAATCTTGTGATGATGGAGTTTCCCTGAAAATTGTGTAACTGCTTATAATCCACTAACCAAAGAATAGGTAATGAGTAAAGTTTACGACATTTCGATCCTAACTGAACAGTCGAAAAGGTTAAGGCAGTTTATGTGGGTAGTGAGACAAATCTCAGAATAATATACTAAAAAACCTCTTAATTTCATTAAGAGGTTTTATTCTAATATCACTAACTATCTATATTTAAACCCTAAAAGTATAAAACCGACGTATGTCACTTACTTATTAAGGCAATCTTCTGGAGATGCAGGACGTGGAACCTGCTCAATGAATTTTTTTGCAATATCATCTCTATGCATAAATACTACGTCTTCTTTAGATTGTGCATAGCGAATAAATTCAGCCAAACCATGTGCACGTGCTGGGTTTCCAGTAATGCGCGGATGTATACCAATAGACATCATACGACCACAGTCGTCGCCATCTTCTAACAATTGGTCCAACATACGTGATGCTGTTTCAACAAAGTCTGATGGTGCTCCAAAGCCTGTACCTATGATATATCGACAGTCGTTACTGACTAAGGAATAGGGTATTACTAAATGTGACTTTCCATCCACAAAAGTCCAGAATGGTAGATCATCACCATAGTAATCTGAATCATAAGTGAAACGTCCATCTTCGACTAAAAGCTCACGCGTGTTAACTGACATTTCACGGCAATACCATCCTATGGGCTGTCGTCCAAGTGTCTTTTGGAAAGAGTCCATTGCTAAATTTATGAGATCTTTTTCTTCTTCACGTGAATACTCATAATGATCAATCCAACGATAACCATGACCAACAATCTCGTCTTTGCGCTCATTCATTTTTTTTGCAACATCAGGATTGCGTTCAAGTGCTACGGCTGCAGCAAAAAAGGTTGCTGGAACTTTATAACGATCAAATATTCTAAATAGACGCCAAATGCCTGCTCTAGATCCATATTCATACATTGATTCTTTAGCAAGATCACGCTGATCATCTACTTCAAACGGTAACTCATGCATGCCATCATTCATACCATCGCCCATAGCAAAGGTTTTCTCAGACCCTTCTTCATAGTTAACAACGATATTAATTGCGACTTTCGCACCGTTATTCCATCTTATTTTTGGAGGGTGTTCTCCGTAACCTTGTATTTCGCGATTGGGTCCGCTCACATTTGGTAGATCGTCGTTACGATACCAATGATTTTTTGAAAGCTGCTCTTTTCTAGACATATTAACTCCCTTTAATAAAGATATTCTTCCTATATACCCTATAACAAAGAAGTGAGTAAGTAAATCTTTACATTTGTCATTATATGTTGTAATGATATAGAGAATGAGGATGTTAAAAAACTTCAATGGAGGGAATACGTATGTCTGATCATCTACATACAGCTCAGTTGGATGAGCAAGATAGTCATGAAGAACATATGCTTACACCTGTGCCAACCAGTGAAAGACGTTCATGGTGGGCGATGTTTGCGATTTGGGTAGGTTTTGGCTATGTACCTACGGGACTTATTATTGGAGGACTATTAGCAGGCCAAGACGGCAATCCCGGAATGTCTTTTACTGATGCTCTGATTGCTATATCAGTTGGAGAGGGGGTCTTACTAGTACTTACGTTTTTACTTGGTTTTGCCGCTATGAAGACTGGATTGAACCTTTCTCTTATATCTCGCATTTCCTATGGTAAAAAAGGCATGATCCTACCTATGCTAATTATGGCTTGTTTAACTTTAGGTTGGTTTGCTTCAATTGTAGGTATGGTAGGTGATATCTTCAACGTAGCACTAGGAGATGTAACAGGAATAACTGTTATTAATGGCCTTAGTCTAGAATATATTTTAATTTGTTTAATATGGGGAGCTGTTTTTACGTATTCTGCATGGAAAGGTATAGCTGCAATTGAAAAGATTTCAAGTTTCGCGGCACCATTTGTTTTGGTCATCGCTATAGTTGCTTCTTATATAATGGTCAAACAGTTTGGCGGTTTTGATAAAGTGATGGTTGAGGCTTCAACACGAGAAGGGTTATCACGAGGTACTGCAGTTACTGTGATGATTGGTGCTTGGATCGCTGGCGTTATTATGGGTGTTGATATCTTTCGTTATGCTAAACGTACGTCACATGTTTTTATTGGTGCAATGGCCTGCTTCGTATTAACTAACCCTCTTCTGAATGTTGTCGGTTATTTAGGTGCTATAACAACTGGAGATGCGAATTTTATAACGTGGATGGTACAAAATGGGCTTGTCTTAACGGTAATGGGTGTTACATTATGGGTCGTAGCTCTTTGGACGACTAACATGTCTGAGCTTTACTGTAATGCTTTATATATCGGCCCTTCAGCTGAGTCTATGGGCATTACATTACCACGTGGTAAAATCGTTATTACAATGGGAGCTATTGGTAGTGTATTAGGGGCGTTAGGCTTTTATAGTTATTTTTTCAGTGATTTTATTACAATTCTAGGAGCCGCATTTGTGCCCTTGGCAGGACCAATCCTAGCAGATTTCTACATCATTAGACGTTCTGAATATGCGACAGCAAATCCTAATGATATGCCACCAGTACGATGGCCTGCCATAATTTCATTCATAGTTGGAGCGATTATGGGAGTTTTATTTCAGTATAAAATATCTATACCATTTGATTTCCCCGCAGGTCTAGCGGCATTAATAATTACCTTTGTTTTACATATTGTTCTATCTTTTGCTATGTCTTCGCGTGCTGAACAAAAGCAAGTCATAAGTCCTGGTTTTTTATCTCCTATTTCAAATTAATCTAGATATGATAGAGTTTAGACAAAAACTCCTATAGTTTGTTATAAGGTAAGGCCTTACTATCAATGCTGATAGTAAGGCCTTACCTTGAATGCACTGGATTAGCTCATTGCTTGGGGGAGCTATCCATCTCTTGTAATCGTCGCAAGACGGTGTCTGAAAACGGCTTAAAGTAATTCCATGACTTATATTTTTGGTTGTACTGACCACCGCCTTCGTTACGCCATTGCTTTAGTATCTCAATGACATCATGGTTGTAGGTCACACACTTAATAGATACCATGCCTGAATTAAAGACCCTGACATCTACCCAAGCGTGTTTGATGGTAAAGCGATAGATGGTATAGCCTTTATCAAAGCTTCCGTTGTTATTCTCATCAGTACTGCTCTGGCAATTATAAAGAGGCTCAGGTGATGGTGCAGGGGCTATTGGTACTGCTAACGATTTCGGTGCTGGAAATATCCACTGCTTATTACTGACACAGTCTAAAATGTAATCTTTGGCTTCCTCACTTGGCAACTCAATACCTTGTGTGATGATTCCTCTCAAATCGATCTCAACGGTCTTAATACCTAATTGCTTAATAAAATCCGCTTTATCGGTATCGATGAAAGAAGTCACAGCAACTTCAATAAACATCATTTCCCCGTCAACCGTTGCGACTATATCAGGCCGAATACAGCCAACAGCTTGTTCCTCAATCAGCTGATCAAACTCCCAAGTTTTATCCTCGCTATTTTCGTCATCAGGTAGTGATGGCAGTGTTAAATACCTCTGTTCCATAATGACTTGCTTGGCAAACTTGTGTAGGATACTTTCAGGGTGGATAGTGCAGCTTTCCTTATTGTTGAGATGCGCAAAATGATGCTCATTTTTCTCACCTTTACGAGCCACTACAGGCTCACCACATTCAAAGCAAAAACACATACAAGCCAGCCCTCGCTCGACTTGCTTAATATTGACGATTTGCTTTTGCTCATTAACAGCGATTGACATTGACATAGTTACCATCCTCTTGTTAGTTGGTTAGGAGTGAGGTAATTATGAGAAGAATTCTGCCTCTGGAACAGACTGCTATAGGGGATATAATAGGGTTTTAATCGGTATTTATCTATGAAAAACATACACTTAGTTGTTTTTGAAGAGCTCAAAAAACAATTGCTTAATTTTCCAAGAAATACTTTTTATGATCATTGTCTAAGAATAATAGTTGACGCACAGCTCAACAAACTAAAATATTCAGATGAAGAGTTTGAGCCTGAGAAGCTATCGAGGCAAGTTATTTACGCCAAAGCTAGAGGCGTAAATGAAAATACTGTAAGCAGTGAAATCGCTAAAAATAAGATAAAAACGGATAGATTAAATATAGAGTTAGTAAAGTTTATTGAGTCACAACCAGACTGTGAACAGGCGTTTAATGATATAGGCTATTTGCCAGAAGTTATCTCATCTTTATCAGAGGGTGGTGCCAAGAACAGAACCCTCGTATGGATGAGCATTAAAGCTATTGAAAATGAGGAAGTAGATGAAGAGCAGATAGCTGGATCTGCCGTCATTGACTCTGATGACATTGAGGATGATGAATATTTAAGTAGTGTTACTTATGAGCGAAAAGCGGCTTCTGAGATTAAGCCATCTTTATTCACTCGGCTTTTCTTCAAAAAGGGTGAGCTAAAGATCTTAAGCTTTCGAGGCGTTTTGCTAATGGTTTTGCTGATGCTAAGTTTTTTATTGGATATCTTTATTGCTATATTTTCCTTACTCGTCATCTTATTGCTAAGCGACTTGCCAAATTTTAAGCTTTGGCAAGCCATAATTTTTGTAGCATTCATTCCTCTGGCTTATCTTAACTGGCGATATTTCTTTGTGCCGTTATATAGACTGCCTTATTACCGTGTTGTTAAAGCGCCTATGTTCTTTGCAAATATTAATGTCGTAAATGCGGATATCGAGATGTATTGGGACAAAGATAGGCTGAATGTAGCGAGAGTCACAGAGTTTACTGCAACTTGTCCAATTTGCTCAGGATTGATAGAGCTTGCTGATGGCAAGCCTGATCAAAAGCAGCCGCTAGTAGGACGCTGTAGAGAAGCGCCTCATGCACATGTATATAGCTTTGATCGGATGACGATGAAAGGATGGTTTTTGGGAGTGGATAATTTGCTAAGATGTGAAAATCCAAATACTTAAATATTGGTGATCTACGAATTTTAGTAGGTGAGGTATCATAAAGTAATTAGTAATTAAATAGATAAGTCGTTTAATTGCGCGACACAAATTGACGTTTTAAATGGTGGAAGGATTGTAAATTAGTATCCAATGAACCACAATGTAATGATACATGTAAGGCATCATGATCTAGTTTTAAACATCTTAATCAAATTTTTTAAATATATCTGAAGCAATTATAGGCAGCAGTTTAACGGAGCAAAAATGATTAGTAAGCAAGCATTAGGTAGTACTCTTTTTGGAATGGCAGATATTCTACGAGATAAAGTTGAGGATTATAAGTCATATATACTATCACTCCTATTCTTTAAGCGCTTATCAGACAACTATGCTTGGGAGATTGAGCATGGCATCAAAGAGTTTGTAAAAGAGTATGGCGTAGAGCCTAATGAAAAACAAAAACAAAAAATTATTAAGGACAAACACGACTTTATTATTCCTGAAGGTCATTTTTGGACAGATGTCCGAAACGCACCATTGGATAGAAAAAACGATGCTTTAAATAAAGCCGTTAATGCAATTGCTGATGCTAACCCATCACTTAAGGGCGTCATCAATACAGTACGCTGGAATGAGCCATCTCCAGATGGTTCTGGTGGTAAAAAGTTGCATCCTGAGGTTGTTAGCCTTCTAGTTAGCTATTTGGATGCAGTAGATTTAAGTAATAGAAATGCTTCAGTAGATATACTTGGTGATGCTTATGAATACCTGATTAAGCGATTTGCAGACGAAAATAAAGGTGGCACTACGGCTGGGCAGTTTTATACCCCGCAAGAAGTCGTTGATATTATCGTGCGTTATCTAAAGCCTCAAAAAGGCACTACATTATACGATCCAACTTGTGGTTCTGGAGGCTTCTTAATTAATGCCGCCAAATACATCAAAAAAACCACAGGATCTCAAAAAAACATTCGGTTATTTGGGCAAGAGGATGTGTGGAATACTTGGGCAATTGCTAATATAAATATGATTCTTCATGGGTTAGACGCTTCTATCGAAAAAGGGGATACTCTAAAAGACCCTAAATTTACTGAAGAAGATAATAGTTTAGCTATAAAGAAATTTGATTATGCCACTGCTAATTTCCCATTCTCACAGGAAAACTGGTGGAAGAACGGTGAACCTAAGAAGAACAAAAAGGGTAAACCTGAAACTAATAAGGATGGCTCTCCTAAACTGAGCTATCCAGGTAAAGAAGAGTTCAGTGATCAATATAAACGTTTTGATTATGGCATTCCGCCTTATTCAAATGGTGATTTCGCATTTCTACAGCATATCGTTGCCTCAATCAATGAAAATGGTAAGGCTGGTGTAGTATGCCCACAAGGGGTATTGTTTCGTGGTCAGCCTGAAAAAACGGAAGAAGAGGATGGACAGAACCGCAAAGCGGATGATGAATATTTAATTCGTCGTGGTTTTTTACAAGGTGCAGTTAATAAGGACGGTGAGTTCGTTAAGGGCGTCAACATTATTGATGCCATAGTCGTATTACCGAGCAACTTGTTTTATGGAACGACAATACCTGGCTCAATCTTGCTTATTGATAAAAATAAACCAGAAGAGCGCAAAAACAAGGTGCTGATGGTCTATGCTGCTAGAGAGGGCTGGTATAAAGAAGAGTCCAATATGAATACGCTTATGCCGCAAGATATGCTGCGTATATCTACCATATTAGAGAGCTGGGGTGATATAGAAATAGCCAAAGCGTGGATAGACTCGCAAAAAACGCGGCTGCGTGAACTTATTGATGAAGAGCTAGCTTTTAAACTAAATGAAATAGAGATTGATAGTATTGATGACATTGAGTTTGCTAAGAATAAAATAATAGAAGCGGATGAGCAGATATTAAAGCGAGAGTCTGAAGATAAAAAGCCAACTAAAACGATGATCAATAACAAAGTAAAGGGCGAAGATTTACTCGAAAAGCTGATCTTTGAAAAAGAACAAAAAATATCAGATGCTCAAGAGCAAGCAAATAAAGAGCGACTGGCTATTGATGAGGTCGAAACTGAGTTATTAACTGTACTAGCTGATCCACAGCTAAGTAAGCGTTATTTCTCTGTAGTAGATATGGAAGAATTGGAAGAAAACGAATTTAACCTTAATATTCCACGTTACGTTGATACTTTTGAGCCTGAAGAAGAAATTGATTTAAAAGAAGCAGTTTCAGACTTTAAGTCGTCATTAGTTATTGAAAGTTCGTTTGATGACTTACTTAAGGAACTAATGGAGGTAATTCAATAATGAAAAAAGTTATTGAAAATTTGCCTATAGGCTGGACTGAAAAGCAATTGAAAGATAACAACACCTTTATGCGTCGTGGCAAGTCTCCTATTTATAGTGAAGATGATCAGGGCTTGTTTGTCGTTAATCAAGATTGCATTAGATGGAACTGCGTTAATTTAGAAAAGGTTAAATATCATGTAGTACCTAATCAGATAGATGATTCTTTCTATTTGCGTGAAGGGGATATTCTAATCAACTCTACAGGTACAGGTACTATAGGTAGAGTAAATCAATGGTCATACTCTGACGTTCAGGCAGTTGCGGACAGTCATGTTACTGTACTAAGAACGACGGAAGATTCCATTGATAGTACATATGCTCGCTACTTTTTGACATCTGAACTTGGTCAACGATATTTGGAGTCGGTCTGCTATACAGGATCAACAAATCAGATCGAGTTATCAAAACGTTATTTTTCAAAACTTAAGCTACCCTGTGCTCCACTTCCTGAACAAAAAGCTATTGCTGGCATTCTGTCTACAGTAGATGAATCTATTGAAGCAATAGAGAATAGTATTCTTTCAGCAGAATGCCTTAAAAAATCACTAATGCAAAATTTACTAATTGGCAAGTTGAAGCCTGATTGGACTTGGCGAAAGGAAGATGAGTTCTATAATGATGATAAGCTTGGAAAAATCCCAAAAGGCTGGTCTGTAGTAAAAGGAAATATAATTACTACAAAAATTGCTAAAGGCCAATCACCTAAATGGCAAGGATTTGACTATCAATCTTCAGGCATACTGTTTATAACAAGTGAAAACGTTAGAGATGGATATATTGATGTATCTAAGCCAAAATATCTACCAATTGAGTTCAATAATAAAATAAAAAACAGTCAGTTAATTAAAGGCGATATCTTAATTAATATTGTAGGAGCTTCTATCGGACGCTGTGCAGTCTATGATTTGAATGTCAAGTGTGCTAATACAAATCAGGCAGTTTGTGTTTTTAGGTCTAATGAAGGTAACGATAGTAAATTTTTAGCCTATTATCTACAAACTGACAAAACACAGAGAAGGCTTCTTGGTTCGCAAGTTGAAACCGCACGAGCAAACTTATCTTTAAGTGATTTTAGGAAGTTTAAATTTGTAATACCTGAGTCACTTACTGAGCAAGTTTTAATTGCTGAAAATATAGATAAGGTAAACAATATTGTAGTTTCTAAGAATGCTAAAGTAAAAACTCTTAAAAGTTTAAAAAAATCATTAATGCAAAACCTATTAACAGGAAAAGTCCGAGTGGATGTGGACAAAATAAATAAGCTATTGGATAAGGCGTAAGTCATGGGTAAACTGTCAGAACTTAAAGGTGTTGAGAAGCCAGTCACGGAATGGTTATCTAAGATGGGTTGGGTCTTTGAAAGTTGTAATGACTTAAAAAGGTATAACCGACCAGTTGCCAATCCTATTATCGACACAATTCTTATTGATAAAGTCGCTAGTATCAATCAGGTTTCAGTCGATATCGCCGAGAGAGTGGTAGAGCAGTTAACTCACAACTTTAATAATTTTAACCCGACTCTTGGAAACGAAGCTTTTTTAGAAAAGCTTGTAAAGGGTATTACTTTATCAGTAGACGGTGAGGATAAAGATTTCTGTTTTATTGATTTTAATGATATTTGGCAAAATAGCTTTATCGTCACCAACCAGTATTCAGTACAAGGCTTGGAATTGGTAAGGACGGATATCGTCCTGTTGGTAAATGGTATTCCATTAGTGCCTATTGAAGCAAAACAACGAGCACGCAAGGGCACGAACTGGCTCGAAGGTGTTAAGCAGTTTTCTACCTACAAACAACGTGCTGATAAATTCTATATGTGTCACGGCTTTGGTGTGGCATGTAATGGGCGCATTGCAAAATACGGTATTCTAGGCGCATCTTCGTCGTATTTCAACGAATGGAAGAGTACTTTGTTAGAAACAGATTATCCCAACCCTATCTTGGATGAAAATAATGATCTATGCCATACCTCAATAAATGAAGAAGATGGTTTTTATCACTTCGATGTAGAGCGCTTACCTAACGGTAAAGTCTTAGAGCAGATGAAGCTTGGTATAGTTGGTCTGTTACAACCAGCTCGAGTGCTAGATATTGTTAAAAACTTTTTGGTCTTTGAGCGAGCTGAAAGCAGTGTTATCAAGAAAGTAGCACGCTATCAGCAATTTCGTGCGGCTAATAAAATCGTGCACCGAGTTGCAGAGTCGGATTTAAAGCAAGGTGTAATATGGCATACTCAAGGGTCAGGCAAAAGCTTGACCATGCTATATACCGCTTATAAGCTTCGCAATACTCCCTCACTTAAAGATCCAACCGTATACATAGTAGTCGACCGTAAGGGGCTTCGAGAGCAAATAGGTGGGACTTTCGATGATTGCGACTTTCCTAATGTTAGGCCTGTCCACAACATCGGCGATTTAAAATATATTATTGATAAATCACCAGCAGGGGTGTTTATCACTACAGTGCAAAAATTTAGAGAGCTTGGTAATGTCCAAGACTCTCGAGATAACATCATTATACTTATTGATGAGGCACATCGTACTCAGTATGGTAACTTTCAGATAGAGCTACAAAACGTTTTGCCTAACGCGCGTCGTTTTGCGTTCACCGGCACACCAATCCCCAAGACTCATCAAGAATTTGGTATAAAAAAGGAAGAAGGCTCTCATGAGCATTATCTAGACAAGTATAGCATTCAAGACGCTATCGAAGACGGAGCTACTGTACCCATTCGCTACACTTTCGGTCCGCAAGAATGGTTTCTTGACAAAGATAAGCTCAAGCAAGGCTATGATGAGATTGCGGCTGATTTAAGTGAAGATGAAAAGAGACTAGTAGAGAGAAGAGTTCAGGCGTGGAAGGTTTTTTTAAAACATCCTGATAGAATCGAAGTTCTTGCCAAAGATATTGCTCACGATTTCAAAGAAGGTGTTGAGCCTCAAGGCTATAAGGCACAGCTAGTAGCCTGTGATAAAGAAGCGTGTGTTCTTTACTATAATGAGCTACTAAATTATTTTGATCAATCAGAAATGACGATTATCTTCTCTACAGGTAATTATGAAGAAGGTGAGAAGTACGAGCTGTTCAAAGATCATTATAAAGAAGATAAAGAACGTCGTAAATTAATTACGAACTTTAAAAAACGTATTACTCCTAAAGAATTGAAGAGTGGTAATAACCTTAAAATCATTATTGTTTGCAATATGCTTCTTACTGGATTTGATGCACCCATTGAACAAACCATGTATTTGGATAGTCCAATTAGAGACCACAACTTACTACAAGCAGTTGCTCGTACTAACCGCCCTTATGATGACAAAATATCTAATCTATCTAAAGAGTTTGGTCGCATTGTGGACTATGTTGGCGTATTCCAAAACTATAAAGCAGCTTTAAATTATGATCCTGAAGACATCGGAGAGTTTGAGGATGTTGAGAGTTTAGTAGATCAGTTTCCTAAGGTTTTAGAAGCGGCATTAAAGCCTTTTGAAGATATAGAGCTAGAAGATAGTTACGAATGCTCAATGGCAATTGTACGCAAATTAAATGAATTAGACCAAGGCAAATTTGAACAGGATTATAAAGAAGTACTTCAGTTATGGGAGGCAATATCACCACATCCTAAACTAAGAGAGTACCGCAATAAGTATCTATGGCTCAATGTAATATATGAGATTTATCTGGAAGAATTTAAACGCTTGGACTTCGATGCTGAGATATATGCAGCTAAAACTAGAAAGCTGATAGAAGAAAGCGCTCAATTAATTGACTTTAAGGGACATCTGCCTGAGGTCACTATTGATTCGAACTATCTGGATGAGTTAAGACAAACTAAGTTGTCTCCATCAGATAAGGCAGAAAAAATTATACGTGATATTGAAACAGTCATCCGCAGGAATGAAGTAAATAGTGCAGCATATGTTGAGTTTCAGAACCGATTGGATGAGCTAGTAAAAAAGAAAAATGAAGAAAATCAGGCGATTGAGCAGCTTTTACTTGAGCTAGGAAAGCTTTACGATGAACTTGATGATATTGCTACCTTGCCTCAAAAAATGGGATTTGCAGATAAAGGGACGTTTGAGATCTATGCCCACATTAAAAACGCCAATCT
Organism: Psychrobacter sp. AH5; assembly: GCF_040371085.1. NCBI lineage: Bacteria > Pseudomonadati > Pseudomonadota > Gammaproteobacteria > Moraxellales > Moraxellaceae > Psychrobacter > Psychrobacter sp. AH5. The sequence continues at coordinate 1,613,694 of NZ_JAMBMT010000001.1, read as the reverse complement.
AATTAGCTTTAATGATGAGTTAACCAAAGAGCTTGCTAAGGATATAGTAGAATTAATTGTTAAAAGGAAAATTTACATTGGTTGGCAGGATATACCTAAAGAAGTTACACGTTTGCAGGTTTATATTGAAATATTTGCAGCTTCAGACAAATACCAAGAGTTGGGTATTGAAGATGACTCGCAACTTATGGATGCTATTATGCTGAGTATTATTAAGTATTTTGGATTAAATTAAAAATGTCATCAAAGAATTACATAATAGAGAAAAAAGATGTTAAACACGCCAGAATAAGGGTGTCAGAAGATGGACAAGTCAGAGTTCTTGTGCCGACTTCATTTGCTGATAATGAAATAGAGGCATTAATTACTAAGAAATCAAAATGGGTCACTAAGCAGCAGTCTTTTTTTAGTAAGAAAATCCAGATTGAGTTGGGCCGTAACCAACTCTTAATGTTTGGTAACAGGTACTCTTACTTCTACGATGAAACTTGTAGTACTAAAGTCATCATTGACCATGAATATAAGACAATTCGAGCCAAAAAAGATCTGCTAGATCCCGTTGTTCAAAAAAAGTGGTATAAGGCTGAAGCCAAAAAATACTTAGTGCCTAGAACTAAAGAGCTAGCAGGAAGGTTGAATTTCACTTACAAAGCTGTCTACATTAAAGATCAAAAAACTAAACTAGGAAATTGTTCTAGTGATAAAAATATTTCTCTAAATTGGCGTTTGATTAAGGTGCCAACTCTAGTATCAGATTATATTATCATTCATGAACTTGTACACACAAAAATCATGAATCATTCAGCTAAGTTTTGGACGTTATTAAAGTCACTGTATCCTGATTATAAAGAGGCGATTAACTGGCTTGATAAATACGGGAATAGCTTATAAGCATACAGTAACAATATAGAGGGTTCAATCTACCTCGTTATTGGAATCAATTAAGCTATACCCAAATTCTGAAGTTATTGTAGTGATCAATTAATAAATGACAAAATTAATATCAAGGAAATATTTACAGCTATGAAAGCAACAGAAGCCAAACTCCTTAAATTCCTGCAAAAGTCACCACAATTTGTTATTCCTATTTATCAGCGTACCTACTCATGGACCGAGCAACAGTGCCAACAGCTGTGGGATGATATCATTCGAGCAGGTAGTAATGACGCTGTAGGAGGTCATTTTATTGGATCTGTTGTTTATATCGAGCAAGGTTTATACCAAATATCAAGTCAGTCTCCATTGTTAGTTATAGATGGACAACAGCGCTTAACGACGGCTATGTTACTGTTAGAGGCTTTATCAAGGCATCTTGGTGACAGCGAGCCAATAGAAGGGTTCTCAGCAGAAAAGTTACGTAACTACTATTTGCTTAATCCTTATGAAAAAGGTGAACGCAAATATAAATTAATATTGACACAGACTGATAAAGACAGTCTTTTGGCGTTAGTAACACAGAAGCCACTTCCAGAGAATCATTCACTTCGTGTTGAAGAAAATTTCAATTTCTTTGATAAGAAGATCGAAAAACTGAATAATAATTTGGAACAACTCTGCCGTGGTTTAGCTAAGCTAATTATTGTTGATATCGCTCTAAGCCGAGATCAAGATAATCCACAGCTGATTTTTGAGAGTATGAACTCTACTGGTAAGGCATTGAGCCAAGCTGATCTGATTCGTAACTTTGTACTAATGGGGTTAGAACCAGAACATCAAGCTAAACTATATAATAATCATTGGCGACCGATGGAAATTGAGTTTGGTCAGGAAGGATATGGCAGCTATTTTGATAGTTTTATGCGCCATTACCTTACTGTTAAGACTGGGGATATACCGCGTATCGACGGTGTCTATGATGCCTTTAAGCAACACGCGCAAAATGCTGAAACAATGGGCTTAGGTGTAGATCAGCTAGTAGCAGATATCCACGCATTTGCAAGCTACTTCTGTGCAATGGCACTAGATAAAGAGGCTGATAATCAACTGTCTATGGCGTTCAGAGACTTGCGTGAATTAAAGGTCGATGTAGCTTATCCATTATTGCTTGAGTTATATGACGACTATAGTCAAGGGCAGCTTACTAAAGAGGACTTCCATACAGCAATTCGCTTAATTGAAGCTTATGTATTTCGCCGTGCAGTCTGTGCTATTCCTACCAACTCTCTAAATAAAACCTTTGCCACTTTTCATAAATCTTTGGATAAAGAACGTTATTTAGAAAGTTTTAAAGCGCATTTACTAGGATTGCGTTCTTATAAGAGATTTCCACGTAATGATGAGTTTAAGCGTGATTTAGTTCTCCGCGATTTGTATACCATACGTAGTAGAAGTTATTGGTTACGCCGTTTGGAAAATTTTGAACGCAAAGAGCGTGTTCCAGTGCACGAATATACCGTCGAACATATCATGCCTCAAAATGAAAAGCTTTCCAAAGAATGGCAGAATGAGCTTGGTGAAGAATGGGTACGAGTGCATGAAACCTATCTACATACCTTGGGCAACTTAACACTCACTGGTTATAACTCTGAATATAGTGACCGTCCATTTACTGATAAACGCGATATGTCAGGTGGTTTCAAGTATAGCCCTCTTATACTCAATGAAGGCTTAGGTGCTGTAGAATTATGGAATGAACAAGCAATCAAGGCTAGAGCCAATCAACTTGCTAATCGTGCTATTAAAGTTTGGGATACTCCTTCGCTGACTGAAGAGGTATTAAGAACTTATCAAAATACTCCACCAAAGCAAGGAAGTTACACATTAGCTGATCATCCTCAACTAAATAAAGGAATGCCCATGCGCGAGCTTTTTGAACAGCTACGCAATGAAATAATGGCACTTGATCCTAGTGTCACTGAAGATATATTGAAACTTTATGTTGCGTTTAAAGCGGATACCAATTTTGTGGACGTTGTTCCTCAAAAGAGTAGACTGCGTCTCACTTTAAATATACCCTTCCATGATCTAAATGATCCTAAAGGTATAGCTCGTGATGTTACCAATCTTGGTCGATGGGGAAATGGGGATGCTGAGGTAGGAATTAATAATATCTCTCAGGTGCCTTACGTCATGGGTCTGATTCGCCAAGCTTTAGAAATACAGATGGGTGAGGGCGTATAACTCTCTACAGTAATTCTGCTAGACATAAACGCTAACACAAACAGCTTTCTTATAAATAATAGTTATCTTGAATTGTGCTTGATGAAAAATCGGTTTTTTGAAGATAGTATATGCCTGTAAGACGATTGTTTTTTAAATACAACTTATTAATTTGATAGCTAGGAAAGCCTAATATGAACATGTGTGAAAAACATAAAGAGGTCGAAAGGCAAGTAGTAGAATTTACTGAAAATGTTAGACACGTAGGCGAAGAATCTATTACCGACTATTTATTTTGGAAGTGGGCAGATATTAATAAGTGTTTCCAACATTTAGATTTCAGACACTATACTAAACTTCAGGAGAGCAAGACATCAGGCGCTGACTTTAGAATGGAGATTTGGTTAGTAGGTAAAACTCAGAGCTTGCCTTTACTGTTTCAAGCGAAAAAAATTAGTAAAGAGCATAATAAATACGTTTCAGCTATTAATTATCCAGACCAATCGAAGGGACAAATTACTAAATTATTAGGTCACGCTAATATAACTAAAAAAGTGCCCTTATATATTTTTTACAGTGCTTCTTCTACAAGTAAAGTTAATATTGTTTCACGCAAGCTTCTCAAAGATTCTGGTGTATTCATAGCCCATGCTAAAACTGTGAATAAACTTGCACCGCAGAAGCCATATGCGAAGTTATCAAAGACTAAACTACTCTCTAAAAGTATCCACTTTCATGAGTTATTTTGTTATGGACAGGAATATCTCGACCAGAATAATAGCAACATCGTAGGGCTAATTATAGAAAGGCTTTCAGCTTTAGTAGATAGTTCTGAAGAAATTACCAGTTGTGTAGTATCTTCAGAAATGTTGCCAGACTATGTGACTAAGCTTCTATCGGAGGAAATAGAGGCTAAGGAAGAAGATTATAAAGATGCTGAGAAGGCATATATAAGAAATCGTGAATCAGTAAAAGCTTACATAGCTAGCATCGGAATCCCAGATAACAATATTTTTTATGATGATTATAATGACTCTAATAGTCATAGTTTAATGAGCACAAATATTGCTGTATATGATCTTAGAATATAGTAGTACTTATTAGCTGAAAGACTATGCCTCTTCCTTCTTAAGAAGTTCCATTACTTTATCCTCTCCCAGCTGATCAATCAATGCTTGGAGCTGCGCGGTAGAGTCAGTTTTGGATTGCGCATCTGCTTTAAATTCTGCTGTATCTCTGCCTTCTCGCAAAGCATCTAAATAATCAGCCCACTTCTGCATCATATCACTACGATCATCAATGTACTCAAATCGACCATAGGCGGTGCCATTAGGATCTTTGGTTGTATGTCCCAAAGCCATCTCAACAAGCACGAGAGGATACTTTAAATGCTCTTGTAGGATGGTTTTCGCTGTCGCTCTAAAGCCGTGAGCACAATGAATGTCTTTGTAGCCCAAATCTTTTAAACGCTTATTCGCTGTCGCATCAGAGATGATCTGATGCTTTTTTGCCGTCTCACTGTAGAAGACGAATTTAGTATGACCATTGATTTGCTGCTGCGCGCGTAAGATAGCCACTGCCTGACGAGGTAGGGGCACGACCATGTCCTTAACCATGTTTACCTTGCCTTGTCCTTTGAGCGGCTTTAATGTCCACCTACCAACATCTAAGTCGACGTCAGCCCAGCGCATGCGCCTGAGATCTCCATTACGCACGAACAGTAACGATAATAGCCTAAGAGAGTTGATAGTGTTTGGATCACCTTCTATTGTCTCGATAGCTTTAAGTAATTTAGCCAAGTCCTTCGGTTTAGTAACCGCAGGACGATGACCGTAACTTGACTTAGCTAACTGGCTTTTAATGAGCGCCGCAGGATCACTCGTACAGAAGCCTCGTGCCCCAGCATAGATAAAAACATCACTAGCAATACCAGCACAGCGCTCCGCCTTATCTGTGGGCTTGCCAGCTTTGTTTAATGACTTAGCTTGGATGTCTAAAAGCACTTCAAGCATTCTAGGTGAGTCGATTTCACTGATAGGCTGATCACCAATATATGAGCATATTAGCTCCAAGCGACCTTTCTTACGAATTAACGTATTACCTTTTTGAGTCTGCTCTAAACTATCAAAGTACTCCCAAGCAAAATGATTAAATGAGTTTTTAGTTTTACTAATAATACTATTCTTTAATTCTTCACGGTGATTTTTAGGATCAATATTACGACTTAGTAGCTCTTCATAGTCACGCCAGATTTCACAGGCACGAGCGAACGAGACGTTTGGATACACGCCAAGCGATATACGTTTATTTTTTGAGTGAGTAGGAGACAGGTAGCGATAAACCCAAGACTTAGTGCCGTTAGGTCTGACCATGAGATACAGCATGGGGTAGTTTCTTACAGAGACCAGATATTCTTTGTCTTCGGCCTTGTGACTGCTGATGCTGCGATCAGAGCTGATTGGCTTGCGTATTCCCATGACTGCCACCCAATGTACATTTAAAAGTCAGTGTACATAGTAGTGTACATCAGATGCATGGATTGGGATAGATATTAAAAGACAGTATAGGACGTCAGATACAGCAAAGCCCCTGATATCAGGGGCTTTGGCTACTCTATGAGATAGCATAGAACTATGTAATGGTACCCGGAGCCGGACTTGAACCGGCACGCTCGTTAGAGCGAGGGATTTTAAATCCCTTGTGTCTACCAATTTCACCACCCGGGCAAAACTTATTTTATCCAATATGTAAGCTAGCTGATAGACCGTCTAGTTACTAGATAAGTGCTCGCTATTATAATCGGTTATCTTAATAATGCAAGTCAAAATTGACGTGATTTTTATAAATAATGCGATAAATAGTAAAGCTAAAAACTGGAGGCTGGGGTCGGAATCGAACCGGCGTCTACGGATTTGCAATCCGCTGCATAACCACTGTGCTACCCAGCCAAGGGTCACTATATTAGCAAAATTAATTTAAATTACAAGCTATTTTTTGACTAAATTAATCTTATTTGCTAATCATAATTATCCTTTTGCTAACGATAATAAATTAACCTAGCTATTACAATTAGTTAGCGTGATAAAGCTTAGTTAGACAATATCCTTATTATTGCGTTTGGCTTTTTTGATATCACGATAGGTCGCAGTACAAATCAATACTAGTACGGCTAAGGTAATAGCTGGCCATATTAGGATATAAAGTCCATAGATAAAAGTGTTGTCCATATTGTCTCCTTTCGAGGCTTATAAATAGATAACGCTTAGCACAATAGTTGCCAATCGCTATCTATCAAAAATTTAACTACTACTATTTTTATAAAAAGTATTTCATTAAGATTTTGAAGGTTGCGGTAGTTTGGCTTTTTTATCGTAGTCGCCAACGCGCTGTTTGATCAAGTCAAATTCGAAGCGCTCATTGCTCATGAGACTCACTAATGTACAAACGATAGCACTGACGCCATAAGCAGTTAACGAGGCGACCAGCACCATATAATCACGTAAGAAGCCAGTGGCAAATATCAACATCAAAATTAAAGTAATAAGGGCTGCGCCCATGCCAGCCTTGCGACCCAAAAAGCCAAAGACCATCAGGCCAATCACCACTGCCGCGCCAACGCTGGCCATAGTTTCGAAGAATAATGCACTAATACCGGTGATAGGGATCAGCTCAAAACGGGCGATACAGAAGAATATTAAGGCGACAATAACCGCTGAGGTAAACGCGGCATTAGTTACGCGATCCCAGAACACACTAGCAATGACAGGGAACACTACCGCGCCCCATAAAGCACCAACGAATACTAACATGACCAAGATATCAAGCTTGAAGCTAGCAAAAATTAGGCCAGCAACTGTAGCGACAATCATAGTGCCGCGACCAACAAGCATCATGGTTTTTGGTTTTGCTTGGCCTTTTTTGGCGATGTTTTTGCCGTAGACATCAGCCATCATAATGGTTGATAGCGCTGATAAGTCTGAGTCAGCAGTGGAGGATAAGGAACCAATCACTAAGATAAAGAATAACGCAATAAAGATGGGGTGCAAATAACTACTGACCATTTGCGGGATTAGATTATTCATATCACCATTTAACGGCTCAATACCGATAGTTAAGGCCATAAGGCCAATCATACCGAGGCCGATGACGATACCAGCATAACCGACGGTAGCGGTGACAAAGGTGGCTTTGATTTTGGTTTTATCGATAGCGAACAAGCGCTGGGTAATGGTCTGATTACCAATAGCGTAAGCTAACACCGCGACAAAGAAAGGCGCGCCTTGATTTAAGAAGGCTTCTGATGAAAAGATATCTTGCTGCTCTAAGGTTAAATTAGACAGCTCGCTGACCATCACTTCAGGACCACCCATAGAGAATAATACCGCTGGAATAATGACCACGCCGATAGCCATTAAGGCGACAAGCTGAGCAAAGTCGGTAAACACCGAAGCCCTGAAGCCGGAGGTTAAGGTATAACTCAATACACCGATACCAGCGATAAGTACCCCAGTCTGAAAAGACAAAGGCGATAATACCGATACTAAAGCACCTGCAGCGGTAAAATTGACCATCAAGCTAATTAAGCTGCCCATAATATTAGATATGGCTAAAATCAATTGGCTTGATGAGCCATGGCGGGCGTGTATCAGCTCGCCTAAAGTGTGACCGTTTGGAGCCAGTTCGCGAAAGCGCATCCCAAAGGGGTAGATGAATAAAATCATCAGTGCGCCCCAAAAGCCGTAATGAATCGGACCGGATATACCGTATTTATAAACGGAGGTTGCCGCAGCATAAAAAGAGGCCGCCCAAATCCAAGTGGCCGTCATACTAGCCGCGCCCATACCAAAGCCTACGCCATGACCGGCTACCATAAAACCTGTGGTCGACTCCTTGTCTTTTTTGATTAATAACGATAGAAGGTAAGTCCCTCCATAAAAAGCTAAAAGTAATAAAATAACGGTTAACGCTGAAAACTGAAACAATGTCTCATTTTGCAAGTTTACACCTAACTATAATCATAAATGTGATTGAAAATAAAAGAATATTAAGCTTTATAACCTTAAATATTAATTTTGTGTTAATAACCTAACACAGATGTAACTTCAAATCTAATGACACCGCAGTAAACTATTAGTCATAGCAAGAAGGTAGATGCTATAAAAACAGTAATAAAAGGCTCGCCAATAACTAAAAAATGTAAAGAGTTTTATTTTAATAAAGCTCAATAGCTGGGTTTTTGTAGGCAACAGAGGTACAATATCACGCGTAAAATCATAGCCAATCCCTCTATGTTTATTGTCAAATTCTTGGAGTTATCATGTCTAGTTCGTCAAACATCAACGAGTCGTCAACGGAACAAAATTCTGCTACTGTTTTGGACGGTAAGGCGCTTGCCAAACAGATAGAGCAATCACTAAGCCAAAGGGTAGCGGCCATCAAAAATAAGACCGGGCGTACGCCAAGCCTTGCGACAATTTTGGTTGGTGCTGATCCAGCTTCAGCGACTTATGTACGTATGAAGGGCAACGCTTGCACACGCGTGGGTATGGACTCTATCAAAGTTGAGATGGCATCTGAGACCACCACCGAGCAGCTAAAAGCTAAGATTGATGAGCTCAATAGTAATCCAGATGTACATGGTATTTTGCTCCAGCATCCGGTGCCAAGCCACATTGACGAACGCGCTTGCTTTGAGCAAATTGATCTGGCAAAAGATGTCGATGGCGTGACTTGTTTGGGCTTTGGACGCATGAGTATGGGGGAGACAGCTTTCGGCTCTTGTACGCCGCAGGGCATCATGCATCTGCTAGAGCATTACGGTATTGAGCTATCGGGTAAGCAGGCGGTCGTCGTTGGTCGTAGTCCAATCTTAGGAAAGCCTATGGCCATGATGCTGCTCAATGCCAACTGTACCGTAACGATTTGCCACTCAAAAACCGAAGATCTACAAGCTCACATTGAGCGCGCTGATATTGTCGTCGGGGCAGTAGGCGTGCCTGAGCTCATTAAAGCCGATTGGATCAAACAAGGCGCAGTAGTCGTCGATGCAGGCTTCCATCCTACGGATAATGGCGGCGTCGGTGATATAGAGCTGACGGGTATTGAAAGTATCGCTAGTGCTTATACGCCAGTACCGGGCGGCGTGGGACCGATGACAATCAATACGCTTATTCGCCAAACGGTTGAGGCAGCGGAAAAGGCGGCGGGCTTGTAAAAACAGTCGTTACTTCTATTTGGTAATAAAGATTCATCTCATAAAATAACCCCGGTAAGTTGCATACACTTATCGGGGTTATTTCTTAACGTTAGACCTTTCAAGAACATTAATTAAGCACTACAACCAGCCTAAACGCTTAAAGTTGTAATATAAAAATCCGCAAAGTGAGATGATGATTGCCATGATGACTAAGTAAGAGTACTGCCAATGCAGCTCTGGCATAAAGTCAAAGTTCATGCCATAGATACCTGCTATCGCCGTAGGTACTGCCAAAATACCTGCCCAAGCGGCAAGCTTTCTGACCACCTCATTCTGTCCCATATTGACCATAGCCATATAAGTATTCATGACCACACTTAACATCTCATTTAGACCGTTAATAGCGTCTAGTGAATGTAGCAAATGGTCGTTGACATCTCTAAAATAAGGCCGTGCCGCTTGAGAAAATGAGGCGACTAAATCACTCTTTTTGTGATTAATAAAAAAGCTACAGATGTCTTGTACGGGCAAAATCACCGCGCGCATATGTACCAGCTGTGATTTTAGCTCATACAAGTTACGCAGCGTGGTTTTATTAAATTCGTAAGTAAAAATATTGCGCTCTTGCTCACGCAGATAATTGCCTAAACGATCGGTCACAGGCATATAGTTATCAACGATAAAATCAAGAATGGCGTGTAGTACAAAGATGGGCCCCATACGCAGCTTTTCAGGGCGACGACGGCAATGATCACGAACTGGGGCATAAGAGTTTGAAGGGCCGTTACGAATAGTAATCAGATAGTTTTTACCCATAAAGACAGCAGTAGTGCCATAACGAATGACATTGTCCTCAAGCTTTGCAGTACGAATAACCACAAAGATAGTGTCATTGTCATAGTTCTCAACTTTAGCGCGTTGATAATCGTTAAAAGCATCTTCAATGGCCAGCTCATGCAGATCAAAAGCGCTTTGCACCTTAGCCATAGTTTGCAAGCTTGGCTCATAAAGTCCTAGCCAAATAAACTTATTATTATTAGTCAGCGCTTTACTGACATCGCCTAATTTTACCTCGTCGAGCTGTTCGCCTGTTTTACGCGAATAAGCATAGCAATTGACTACCTCATCAGCGCTAAAGGGCTCAATCTCTTCGTAACGCTCAGCCTCAGGATCGTAGACGGTCATAGTCTCTATAGTATCTTCGACGGTAGCCTCAGCATCACCATAGATGTAACTGTCATCATCGACCAAGTACGAGCGCTCCTCCTCATTGTTGGCATAGAGGTTGTCGATATTGGTATCAGCGGTAATACGAGTGGTGGTCTTGACTAGTAGGTCTTCATCGCGATCCATATACCCTCCTTGTCTTTATAAGGTATAAAGCTCTAAAGGCTCTATAAGGCATAACGCTTTAGCGTTTCGATATCGACTAGAGTTAATAAGCTCTCGTGACAGGCCTCTAACTTAATCATCGGCGCAATATCGAAATCAAGCGCCTCCACCCAGCGCAGCGCACAAATACACCAATAATCGCCCGGTTTTAAGCCAGCAAAATTATACTCAGGTAGAGGGGTGATTAAATCATTGCCGCGACTGGCTGAGAAATTCAAAAACTCACTTGTCATTTTGGCGCAAACCGTATGCTGTCCGACATCTTGATTGCCAGTATGACAAAAGCCGTTGCGATAGTAGCCAGTGATAGGGTCAAAGCAGCAGCTAGCAAGCGCTGTCCCTAAGACGTTAGTTTGGTTGATAGCAGGATTTGGATGATAATTAGTCGACATAGTAACTCTCAAAAACTTCTCAAAAAATATGCGCTAGTGTAACATGGGTATAGCAGGTTGGCATAAGCTAAATCAGCGCGTGAGATAATGTCAATTAGTAGAATAACCGCCGGTCATTAACCACAATTGTGACTAGTCGAATGTTGGCGGCTATGATAAACTAAAAGCTCAAGCTATAAATTCAGTGCCGTGAGCCTTTTGCGTTAGTACGTTTAAAAGCTGGGATTTGCATGTCAGTTGTTTTTAGAGCATTGTTTTTATTGTACAAAGATGATTTTGTTGTACAAAAATAGCTTTTATCATTCCAATCTATTCGTTATTAAAATACCATAGTTAAAACTACCTATTATAGCAGACCTGTTATTTACAAAGCCGAGCGGCTTTATCATAATTAGGTTAATAATAAGGCGTGCTAAAAATATAAAGCGCTCATAACATTTGTGTCAATGTAACTTATCTGTCGCGTTTGTGCGATAAGCCAAACAAGGATTTATTGTGTCTGTCAGTTCTGATTCTACTAGTTTTGCTCAAGCCTCTGCTGAAGCCCCAGTCGCTACTCAGCAGCATAATAATAATAAAAATAATCAGCAAGCGATGAGTAATACCCTGCCTTTTTTGAGTAATTATGCTGCCGAAGTCGCTAATAATTGGTTACTACCGGATGGGGTCGCTGATGTCTTATTTGAGGAGGCACAAAAACAAGAGGTGCTTCGTCATCAGCTCACTCAGCAGCTTATTACTCATGGTTATAAGCTGGTTTGTCCGCCGCTTATTGAGTATACCGAGTCCTTATTGAGTGACGCCTCAGAAGATCTTAAGCGTCAGACCTTTAAGATTATCGATCAGCTCACCGGTCGCTTGATGGGCTTGCGTGCTGATATAACGCCGCAAATCTTGCGTATTGATGCTCAGCACGGCGAGGGCGTGGCGCGTTATTGTTATGCCGGTCACGTGATTCATACCCTGCCTTCAGGGCTGTTTGGCTCACGCACGCCGCTACAGTTAGGGGCTGAGATCTTTGGCTGTGATGATCTAAAGGCAGATATTGAGCTAATAGATGTACTATTTACTATGGTCAATGGTCTAAAGCTCAAAGCTAGTTTGCATATTGATTTGGGTCACGTCGCGATATTTAAGCGCTTAGCGCAATTGGCTAAGCTCTCTGATAGTGATACCGATCAGCTGATGAATTTATACGCTAATAAGAATTTGCCTGAGCTCAAACGCATTAGCCAAACCCTACCAATGGGTGAGGACTTTTATGCTTTAGCGCGTTTTGGTCACAACATGGATAGCTTATTAGCTAAGCTCTCAGCTAGCGCTAAGCAAGATAAGCAAATCGCTACCGCCGCTGATGAATTACAGCGTTTGGCTACTCACTTACAGCAGCAGTGGCAGTGTCAGGTTAGCATCGATATCACGGAGCTTTCAGGCTATCATTATCATACCGGTATTGTCTTTAATGGCTATATCAATAGTGAGACTCAGCCGCTAGTGCGTGGTGGCCGTTTTGATGGCATGCAAAGTCAAGATAGCCAATTAATCCAAAACCAGCCGCCACGTGCTGCTACTGGTTTTAGTATGGATATCAGTCGTCTGCTTGCGCATATCGAGCTTGCAAGCGCGCCAGTAGTGATTGTCGATTATAGTGCTATGACAGATGCTGATGATAATCAAAATCAGGCGTTGCAACAACAAATTGATCAATACCGTCAGCAAGGTTATCGGGTCACGGTGCCGTTAAATATTGAGGATAGTCCAGCTGGGGTCACTCATCGTCTCAGTCTCATCGATGAGCAGTGGCAATTATCTACTATCTAACTTTTAATAGTATTAGAGTTTAAGCACAGAGAGTTAGCAGAATAAAACATTGATTAAAGAATATTGATTAAGAAGTTTTTCAAAGCATTTTAATTTTATCGTTTAATTTTCAGCTAAAAGCTTTAGTATGACTTTTAGTTTCGCTTTTTGTTTGATAAGCGTTTTATCAAATTATTTAAATACATTATTGTAAGGATCTATCATGGGTAAGAATGTCGTAGTTTTAGGGAGCCAATGGGGCGATGAGGGTAAAGGTAAAATCGTCGATTTGCTTACCGAAAAAGCTTCAGCCGTTGCGCGTTTTCAAGGCGGCCACAATGCGGGACATACGCTAGTCGTTGACGGCAAAACCACCGTACTACATTTGATCCCGTCTGGCATTTTGCGTGAAGGCGTGACTTGCTTTATCGGTAATGGGGTAGTGCTAGCTCCTGATGCACTGCTCAAAGAGATGAAAGAGCTTGAGGACAATGATGTGCCCGTCCGTGAGCGTCTACGTATCTCACCAAATTGCCCGCTGATTATGCCTTATCACGTGGCACTAGACCAAGCGCGTGAAGCCAAGCGTGGTAGCGGTAAAATCGGTACGACGGGCCGCGGTATTGGCCCCGCCTATGAAGATAAAGTCGCCCGCCGTGCTATCAAATTAGCCGATCTGTTCCGTGATGATCTAGAAGAGAAACTACGTAACCTTATCGAATACCACAACTTCCAATTGACTCAGTATTATAAAGTAGATGCCATCGATTTTGATGAGACTTATCAGCTTTGCCAACAGTGGAAGGCGGAGATCACTGGTATGGTTTGTGATGTCACCGAAGAGCTGAACCAATTGCGTTTGGCTGGCAAGAATTTGATGTTTGAAGGCGCGCAAGGTACGCTTCTAGATATCGATCATGGTACTTATCCGTTTGTGACCAGCTCAAGTGTTACCGCAGGCGGGGTGTCTACGGGTACTGGTATTGGCCCATTATACTTAGATTATGTATTAGGTATCACTAAAGCCTACACCACGCGCGTCGGTAGTGGTCCGTTTCCAACAGAATTATTTGACGATGTTGGCGCGCATTTGGCTAAAGTCGGTCATGAGTTTGGCGCAACGACTGGTCGTGCTCGTCGCTGTGGTTGGTTCGATGCTGAAGCATTACGCCGCGCGGTGGTGCTCAACTCATTATCTGGTATTTGCTTAACAAAGCTTGACGTATTAGATGGTCTAGAAGAGCTACTTATCGGTGTCGGTTATAATCTGCCAGAGACAGAGTGTGCAGGCGCTCATGATGCTGAGTTTTATGAGTCAGTAACGCCAAAATATGAGACGCTACAAGGGTGGAGCGAGTCTACCGTTGGTATCACAAACTATGATGATTTGCCAGAAAATGCCAAGATTTATATCAAGCGTATCGAAGAGCTGATCAATTGCCCAGTCGATATTATCTCAACCGGTCCTGATCGTGAAGAGACTATCGTGCTGCGTGATCCGTATGATGCATAAGTGATCCGTATGACGCATAAGTGATCCGTATGATGCGTAAATCATAAAAATAATATAACTAAATCCCAGTGCCTTAATATGTTAAGACACTGGGATTTTTCTTTATGGACTGTAATAATATTTACGGTTTTGCAAGGCACAGCCCTAAATTAACCCTATCATTTATAGTCTTAATCATTATAATAGGCAGCACTTATTTGCTAAGCATAAGGCAGTCATATTTTGACGCCTTATTTTATTTACTTCACTATTTATTAGGAGCTTTTCATGGCTAACGAACGTACTTTATCTATCATCAAACCTGATGCGGTTGGTAACAATAATATCGGCGAGATCTACAGCCGTTTTGAGAAAAATGGTCTAAAAATTGTTGCGGCAAAAATGCTACAGCTTGATGACGAAAAAGCGGGTGGTTTTTACGCTGAGCACGCTGAGCGTCCATTCTACAACGATCTAAAATCATTCATGATGTCAGGTCCAGTACTAGTATCAGTACTAGAGGGCGAAAACGCTATTGCTAAGCATCGTGAAATCATGGGCGCAACCAACCCAAAGGAAGCGGCTGAAGGAACTATCCGTGCAGATTTTGCTAGCAGCATTGATGAAAACGCCGTTCATGGTTCAGATTCTGCTGAATCAGCTCAGCGCGAAATCAGCTACTTCTTCGATGATAACGAAATTACTACTCGTACTCGTTAATACTACCCAAACGGTTTAGTATTTATCAGGGTAGGGGCGTTGCTATTGGACGTCGTTTAGCTAAGCGGTACAAGCTTATCAATAGTAGCGCCAAACGGCTTATACTCTATGGGGTGTAAGCCGTTTGTGCTATAAAGTGTAAATATAGCGCTAGCAGTGGATGGTTGAAATAGGCAGTCGTTAGCCTAATATTCATTATTGCTTTATAATTAGCGATAATTTAGTTTAAAATAGCTCACCCTAAGTATTTAAAATTAATAGCGTTATCAATCCCTTATCAGCACCTTTTTATCAATGCTTTAGTTTTTGATCCATAAAATTGATTGCTATTGATGATGACCGCGCTCATAGCGGATTGCTCATGCTTCACAATACTGCATTGCTGTTTTAGCTTATGCAACAAGGTTATTTATTATGTCAGTGCATCAAACGTCTAATCCGTCAGCTCCTCTTAAAACCAATTTATTAGGCATGACACAGTCGCAGCTTAGCGATTATTTCAAAAGTATCGGCGAGAAGCCTTTTCGGGCGACCCAAGTCATTAAGTGGATTTATCAGCACGGCGTCACTGATTTTGAGCAGATGACCAACCTTAGTAAAGGCTTACGTGATAAGTTGTCAGCTAATGCTTGTGTCACTGCGCCTAAAGTCGTTCATCGTCAATATAGCGATGATGGCACGCGCAAATGGGTGTTTGAAGTCACCGGCGGCTCCTTAGTTGAGACGGTGCTTATTCCAGCTGATGATAGTAAGATCGATGGCCGTAAGACACTTTGTATCTCCTCGCAAGTGGGCTGCGCGCTTGATTGCAGTTTTTGTAGTACGGGCAAACAAGGCTTTGAGCGCGACTTAACCGCTGCTGAGATTTTAGGTCAATTATGGGTCGCTAACGCTTCTTATATGAGTGATGACAATGACAGTTTAGCCCATGTTGATCATAGCTTGTGGGAAAATAAAGTCACTAACGTGGTGATGATGGGTATGGGCGAGCCGCTACTGAACTATGAGCCTGTGGTCAGCTCGATGCAGCTGATGCTAAGCGATCATGCGTACGGCTTATCTAAGCGCCGCGTGACGTTATCGACCTCAGGGGTAGTGCCTAAGATGTATCAGCTGGCCAAAGATATCGATGTGGCGCTCGCGATCTCTTTGCATGCGCCTAATGATGAGCTGCGCGATGAGCTAGTACCTATTAATAAAAAGTATCCTTTAAGCGAGCTGATGGCAGCTGCCAGAAACTACGTGTTCGATATCAATCCGCGTCACAAAAAGCACGTCACTATTGAGTATGTGATGCTCGATGGTGTTAACGATAGCGATGTCCATGCTCGTCAATTGGTGGCGCTACTAGGCGATTTGCCTAGCAAAATTAACTTGATTCCCTTCAACCCTTTTCCGCACGCAGATTATGGCAAATCAAGCAACAACCGCATCCATGCCTTTAGTGATATCTTAAGTCAGGCCGGTTTTGTCTGTACTATCCGTCAAACGCGCGGTGATGATATCGATGCCGCTTGTGGTCAGCTAGTAGGGCAAGTGGCTGATCGTACGCGCCGCTCAGCTAAATGGCAGCAAAGTATCAAAGATAGAAGCGCCCAGAAGGTGATTATCAAGGACAGCCCTTTTAAAGATAAGGCTTAGATACAATAATAGCCTAAGCAAAATTAGAGATATTTTAGAAATCTGATTAACATACTGATAGAAAGTTTTAGCTTTTGAAAACGGTTATATCGTTATCTAGAGAGATCAAGTAAGACTAAGTCGCAACTTAACTGTACTTAATGCCGCTAAATCCATTACACTAAAGCCTTTTTAACTCGCCCTGTGTCATAAATGCTGGTGCTAGTAAAACCAAGGATTTGGATGCTATGAATGACGCTAATACTAGTAAATTGAGATATTTGTCTATGAAAAAAAGACAGTCTATAACTAATAAGCTGCTCATAAACCAGCGATTGGTTATAGCAAGTAGCTTGATAGTTTTACTATTAACAGCCTGTCAAAGTACTACTAACCCTGATTTGACGGGCAGTACTCGTTATCAAAGTCCAAATAGCGAAAATAGTAATAAAAAGAGCGATAAACAAGAAGTGGCCCGAGTCAGAACCTCACTTGCAGCGCAGTATATTCGTAAAAACGAGCTTGATGCTGCGCAGCGCCAACTCGAAAAAGCTTTTGCTGCCAATAGCCGATATGCGCCCGCCTATGATATGATGGGCGTTTTATTACAGCAAGAGGGTAGCCGCCTTAATCTTGAAAAAGCGGATGAATATTTCAAAAAGGCGATCGCCCTGGACGCGGACTTTGAGCAAGCTCGTAATAACTATGGCGTTTATTTATCACAGATGAAACGCTATAGCGAGGCGGCCGCGCAGTTTGAGATTGCCGGTTCTGCATTAGGTTATGAGGGCCGTATTGGTGCTCTTGAAAACCTAGGTCGCACTTATTTGCAACTAGGCGATAATGCCGCTGCCGCTAAGGCTTTTTTGCGTGCCTTAGAGGGCAATCGCAATAGTTTAATCGCTCATATCGAACTGGTTGATTTATTACTAGAACAAAATCGTGTACAGCAAGCCCAGCGCTTGTACGATGAAACTTTAATATTGGTACAGGGGCAGGGAGTCAGTCCGCGTTTGATGTTACAAGGTATCAAACTAGCCGCTGCACAAAACGATATCAAACAGCGCCAGCAATTATCGCGTCAGTTATTATCCGCTTATCCATTAAGCATCGAGGCAAAACAACTTAAGATTTGGCTAAACAATCCAGAGGCACCATGGCAATGACCGAACCATCACTAAATACCCAACTTAATGCGCAAAAATCATTTGGTGCCATGTTGCAGCAAGCCCGTAAAGAGAAACAGGTCAGTATTGAGACTGCGGCAGCTGAGCTTTTTATTCTCAAGCGTCACCTTGAGGCGCTTGAAAACGAAAATTTTGCCGAATTACCACAAGTGGCTTTTGCTCGCGGTTTTGCTATTAATTATGCCAAATACTTACAGCTAGATCCCAATAGCGTTGCTAATGCTTTTGATATGGCTTATCCCAATGAGCTAAAAGCGCGTTCAGCTACGAATGCTGAGTCGCTACTGCGACCTATGGGTACTTTGCAGCGTGATACGACCAGTCGTATTCGCTTCAACCCTTTGTTGATATTTGGCGTGATTGCGCTGATTATCCTAGCGGTATTTTTGTTTCGTATGGTGAGTAATGCCAGTCAAGACGTAGATGAAACCACGCCGGTAGCAGAGGATATTAGCTCCATTGAACAAGCGCAAGGCGCGGCAATCATTACAGAAAATGACGGCGTTGGGGCTTCTGGTTCAGCAATTAATTTAGGCGGTGAAGTGCAAAGTAGTGCTACTTTAGAGGTTAAACTTACCGATGCAGTCGATGTCGATATCACAGACGCCTCGGGCAATAGTTTGATGAATGGTGAGCAGACCAAAGGCAACTATACGCTAATAGGGACACCGCCATTTAGTATCCAAATTGATGATGTTGATAATGTCAGCTTAGTCCTCAATCAACAAACTGTAGCTCTTGATCAGTACTCAGCAGGCAATCGCGCTATATTTGAGCTTGCGCCATAAACTTTTAATATTTTTACTTATGTAAAGGATTTTGTATGTCAACGTCAACGCCTATTCATCGCCGTGTTACTAAAAAAATATATGTAGGTGATGTGGCCGTTGGTGGCGATGCGCCGATCAGTGTGCAGAGTATGACCAATACCGATACTTGTGATGTGGCCGCCACCGTCGCCCAAATCGAGCGCTGCGTAGAAGCGGGTGCGGACTTGATGCGCGTCTCTACTCCAACTATGGATACGGTAAAAGCTTTTGGCGAGATTCGTAAATTGGTCAGCGTACCGCTTATTGCTGATGTGCATTTTGATCATAAAATTGCCTTAGCAGTAGCGGCGGCTGGTGCTGATTGTCTGCGTATTAACCCAGGTAATATTGGTAGTGATGCTAAGGTTCGTGAAGTAGTAGCCTGTGCCCGTGATTACAATATTCCTATTCGTATCGGCGTTAATGCTGGATCTTTAGAAAAAGATATTCAGCGCAAATATACTGAGCCCACGGGCGAGGCGATGCTCGAATCTGCAATGCGTCATATCGATATTTTAGATCGGCTTAATTTTGATCAATACAAAGTATCCGTCAAAGCCAGTAACGTATTTTTGACCTTAGATGCTTATCGCTTGATATCGGCGCAGATTGATAATCCCTTGCATTTAGGAGTGACAGAAGCGGGCGTTTATCGCACGGGCGCGGTCAAATCTGCTATTGCTTTAGGCGGTTTGTTGCTTGATGGTATTGGTGATACTATTCGCATCTCTTTGGCCGCTGAGCCGGAAGAGGAGATTAAGATCGGTTTTGATATTCTAAAATCACTCAATATTCGCTCCAATGGCGTAAACTTCATCGCTTGTCCTAGCTGCTCGCGTCAAGAGTTTGACGTTATTAAAGTGATGACGGCTTTAGAGTCGCGTTTAGAGGATCTACGTGAACCAATGAATTTGTCGGTTATTGGTTGTAAAGTAAATGGTCCAGGTGAGGCTAAAGAAGCCGATATCGGTATCGTTGGTGCGTCTCCTAAATCGTTAGTTTATCGAATGGGCGAGAAGAGTCATCTAATCGATACCGATAATTTAGTGGATGAGATTGAGCAGATGGTGCGCGCTCACGCTGAAGAATTAGCCAAATCACGTGAGAATGAAATCATTCGAGTTAGATAGTTGTTAATAAAACAGTCGTTAACTAAACAGTGTCGTTATTAAAATAATATTGGCAAGACTTATTTGCCAGAGTGCTTAGCATAAAAATCACCTTTATAAATAACCGTCTTAAAGTTTGAGGATAGAAGCGTACCATGATCAAAGCTATTAAAGGGTTTAATGATATCTTGCCAAGCCAGTCAGCGCAGTGGCTGCAATTGGAGGCAGTATTAGCTAATATTTTGGGTCGCTACGGTTATGAGCATATACGCTTACCTATCGTTGAGCAGACCGATCTATTTGCCCGTGCTATTGGCGGTGCGACCGACATTGTTGAAAAAGAGATGTATAGCTTTGCCGATAAGTCAGAGCCACCAACGCCTTTAACGCTGCGCCCTGAAGGTACTGCAGGAGCGGTAAGGGCGGTTATCGAGCATAATCTACTGCGCGGTGATACGCCCAAAGTGTGGTACATGGGGCCGATGTTTCGCTATGAGCGTCCACAAAAAGGTCGCTATCGTCAGTTTCATCAATTAGGCGTTGAGAGCTTTGGTAGCCCGCTACCTGATGCTGATGCTGAGCTGATTGCTATGACCCACCTGATGTGGCAACAGCTTAATCTCAAAGATGAGATGCGCTTACAGCTTAATAGCTTAGGCGAGCTTGATGAGCGTCAGGCTTATCGCGAGGCGCTAGTTAGCTATTTGACCGATAAGCAAGAAGAGCTTGATGAAGATAGCAAGCGCCGCTTAACGACAAACCCTTTACGTATTTTAGATAGTAAAGAAGCTAGCACACAAGCGCTGCTTGCTGATGCTCCTAAACTTGCTGATTTTTTGGGTGAGGAGAGTGTCGCGCACTTTGAGCAAGTACAAGCGTATTTGACAGCATTGGGCATCGATTTTGAGATCAACCCACATCTAGTACGGGGCCTTGATTATTATAACAAAACCGTATTTGAATGGGTGACCGATAAGCTTGGTAGCCAAGCTACGGTTTGTGCCGGTGGCCGCTATGATGGTCTTATTGGTCAATTAAAATCTATCGGCGCAGATAACGATAAACCGGTGAAGTCTGAGCCAGCGGTTGGTTTTGCTATGGGTCTTGAGCGCTTATTATTGCTTATCGAAGCCGTCGCGCCTTTTGAGCAAACCTCAGCTTGTGATGTATTTGTAGTAGCGCATCCGGATGTCTATGGCGCGGGTATGGCTTATGCTCAAAACCTTCGTTATAAGCGTCCTGATCTGCGTATTAAGATGGCGAGTGCCACTAGCCTAAAAGCACAAATGAAAAAGGCGGACAAATCAGGCGCGGCATTGACGGTTATTTTGGCTCAGCAAGAGCTTGAGGATCATACTGTTAGCATTAAAAACATGCAGACAGGTGAGCAAACTACCGCTGCTCAAGAATGGCTGTTAGATGCCGCTAACTTTTCAATCAAATCGTCATAAAACCAGCGAGCCTAAATAAAGCGTTCCCCTTTTGGGGGTAATGCTTGTAGCGTTATAAAATAAGCATTCATTATAAATCTCAATCAGGTAATTACCCATGGCTTTGAATCCTAGTTCGCCAAATTCAGACAATTCGATGCAAGCGCTTAAGCAATACGGCGGCAATATTGTGACGATTATTTTGCTTGCGTTAGCGGGTTATTTTGGTTGGACTTATTGGCAAAATAACCATGCGCGTGTCGATACGGTAGCCGCCGATCAGTATGCCGATATCCAGTTATTGAATGAACAAGTGAGTTTAGCAGCTCAAAACCCAGATCTAGAAGCTGAGGCATTAACGGCACTGGATGCAAGCCGTACTCAGCTCAATAGTGATATCGACAGCTTAGTTAGCGCTCATCGCGAGTCTATTTATGCTTGGCAGGCGCTAATGCTAAAATCACGCTTGCAAGCGGATAGTGATGACTTTGCCGCCGCCGCCGATAGCCTAAAACAGGCTTTAGCTATCGAGCTTGACGACGCTGGACTCAAAGCGATAACGCGTTTACGTTATGCGCAAGTATTACTAGCTGCCGGGGAGGTGGAGGCTGCTTTGTCTGAAGCCAAAAGTGATTTGCCTAGCTCGTTTGAAGCCAGTCAACAAGAGTTATTGGGCGATATTTATCAAGCGCAAAATAATAATGATGCAGCCATCAAGGCCTATAATAATGCGTGGAAATTATTAAGCGCTCGTAATGAGCCGCGTGCAGTGTTGGCATTAAAAATGGAGAGCCTAGGTCTATATCCTGAACCTATAGAAGCGCAAACTAGCCTTATTGAACAACCTGCTAGTCCTGAGAGCAGCGCTCAAGCATTAGCCACGAGCGATGTTAGTGTTAGCGAGATTAACAATAGCAACGAGGCTGCACAACAAGCGCAGTAAAGTCATCGTATAATCTCTTTATTTTTGTAGTTTTATCAGATTTGGGTGTTTTGTAGTTGATACCTTTATCATTTATATCTATATTTATACCCGTAGCAAAGTATAGTGATGGCTGGGCAACGACCGACAGCCAATTTATTGACCGTTAATTTTGTAGTGAGAATATAATGACCCGATTTGTTCAGGCAAGCCAGACTACCAAGCACAGTACTATAAAAAAGACTGTCATGCAGGTGGCAGTAGTAGCGTTAATGGCTACCGCTGCCGTAGGCTGTAATCGTGGTATCAAGCCGGTGGTCAATGATCCTGTCAAACTAGTACAAATTGCACAGCCTATTAGTGTGCTTCAGCCTGTATTTAGTGTCGATACTGGTAAGGGAGCGGGCAAAAAAGATCCTCTAGATTTGCAAGTAGGCTACGATAACGGTCAAATAGTAGTGGCGAGTCGCGGTGGTAATCTAAGCGGCTTTGATAGTACCGGACAGCGCTTATGGTCATTCGATGTCGGTGAAGAGATCACCGGCGGCGTGGCTTTAGATGCTTTTAGTCAGACGGCCATAGTCAGTACTCGTAGCGGACAGGTTATAGCTTTTGATAGTACCACCGGTGCTAAGCGTTGGCAAAAACAGTTATCCGCTTCGGTGTTGACACCGGCGCTTGTTACTAGCAACCGCGTTATTTTATCAGCGACTGATGGCTTTTTGCATGGTCTATCGCTACAAAACGGTCAGTCGGTTTGGCAGTTTTCTACTAGAGTGCCCACGATCAGTGTGCGCGGCGCCGCTGAGCCAACATTATTAGATGATAAGACTGCTCTATTAGCTACGGCTGATGGTCGTTTGCATGCTATTACGGTCGATGATGGCTTGCCACAGTGGTCACGCCGTATCGGTATCGGTACGGGTAGTAGTGAAGTTGAGCGCATGAGCGATGTCGATGGTATGCCTATCGTTGATAATAATCAGCTGTTTGCTATTAGCTACAGCGGTCAGCTACTAGGTATCGATTTAGCCTCTCGAGAAGTGATGTTTGTCAATGAATTGGCTAGCCTCAAATCGTTAGCGGTCAATAACCAGCAAGTTATCGCTACAAGCTTAGAGGGCAAAGTCGTCGCCTAT
Source organism: Psychrobacter sp. AH5 (assembly GCF_040371085.1). Taxonomy (NCBI): domain Bacteria; kingdom Pseudomonadati; phylum Pseudomonadota; class Gammaproteobacteria; order Moraxellales; family Moraxellaceae; genus Psychrobacter; species Psychrobacter sp. AH5. Next base: position 1,590,387 of record NZ_JAMBMT010000001.1, on the reverse strand, counting down.
AACCGTAGCACTGGTGAGATACTGTGGGAGAGTGATGAGCTTGCTTATCGTCAACTTACCAATCCGGTGATGATCGGCAATTATATCGCGGTTGGTGATTTGGAAGGGGTGGTGCATCTATTCAATCCAGCCTCAGGTGCTATCGTCAGCCGCGTAGAGACCAAAGGCGCTTTGAGTAGCCTAAAAGTTGTTGGTAATCGTTTGATGACTCAAAGTAAGGCCGGTCAAGTGGCCATTTGGCAACTGCCGCGCTAGCCATCATTAGCCGCTAGCTATAGGTGGCTTGATTATACTGGTTCGATATAAAGACGATAGCTATCTTACGCTATAATATAAGGTAGCTACTGTATTGAGTAACGGCTATAAAACCACTAATAGACACCAATAGACTTATCTTTAGTAAACGCTGCCAGTTCAGCGTTTCATGCTTTTTATTAAAGCTTGTTTAAAACGGTGAATTCACGTACCCTTGCGCGCTTGTCTTTAGACGATTGCTAATTTAGTGCTGGCTACTGGCTATGACAGCCTAAAGTATCGTCATCAAGGCCAACCTCACTGCTATTATTATTTATCATCATTTATTTAGGTCTAGGATAGTTGGTAGCCTATTGCTATCATTATTATCTGTTACGGACTATTATTGAGAGTAACCCATGAGTATCAAGCCTGTAGTGGCTTTAATCGGTCGCCCAAATGTAGGTAAATCTACCTTATTTAATCAATTCACCAAAAGCCGTCAAGCGCTAGTAGCGGACTTGTCTGGGCTGACGCGTGATCGTCAATATGGCGATGCGGTGTATGAAGGTAAAGCCTTTATCGTGGTAGACACCGGCGGTATAGGTGAAGCGGATGATGGCAGCGGCAATATTGATGACTATATGTCTGAGCAGTCGCACACCGCTATTCATGAAGCGGATATTATTGTCTTTGTGGTGGATGCACGAGCGGGTATGATTGGCGCTGATGCTGAGATTGGTAAGTTTTTGCATACCTTAGGCAAGCCTGTCTATGTGGTGGCTAACAAAGTCGATGGCGTCCATGATTCAGCGCCGGCTGAGTTTTATGCGTTGGGGTTAGGCGAGCCTTTCCCGATGGCGGCCAGTCACGGGCGCGGCGTAGGCAACTTGCTAGAAGTCATTACCGCCGATATGCCAGAGCAAGAAAATATCCAAGAGCCAAATGGCCTAAAGCTGGCGATTATCGGTCGCCCTAATGTTGGCAAGTCAACGCTAGTGAACCGATTACTTGGTGAAGATAGAGTAGTGGTGTTTGATATGCCCGGCACCACTCGAGATAGTATTTATATTCCGTATCAGCGCGAGGGCAGAGATTATGTATTGATCGATACAGCTGGAGTGCGCCGCCGCGGTAAAATCGATGAAAAGGTCGAGAAATTCTCAGTCATCAAAACTTTGCAAGCTATCGAAGACTCAAACGTGACGGTGATTGTCATTGACGCGCAAGAAGGTATCGTTGATCAAGATCTGCACATGATTGGTTATGCGTTAGATGCAGGACGCGCTTTAGTGGTCGCGATCAATAAGTGGGATGGTTTAAGCGTTGAGCAAAAAGACTATATCAAAATTGAGATGGATCGCCGCTTTAACTTCATTCCTTACGTTAAGGTGCACCTGATATCAGCTTTACATGGTACCGGCGTGGGTAATCTTTATCCGTCCATTCTAAAGGCCTATAAATCCTCGATGTTTGAGGTCTCAACCAATCGCTTAACACAGATTTTGCAAGATGCCGTCGCCGCCAATCCGCCGCCAACGGTAGCGGGTCGCCGTATTAAGCTGCGTTACGCGCACATCGGTGGTCACAATCCGCCGGTAATTGTGATTCATGGTAATCAGACCGGCTCACTACCTAAGAGCTATCAGCGCTACCTTGAAAACCAATTTCGTCAAGTGTTCAAGCTTGAGGGTACACCGCTTAATGTCGTTTTTAAGCTCAATGAAAACCCTTATGCCAATAAGAGCGATACGCCAACCAAAGCCAAGGCTCAGCAGCTAAAACAGCGCGAGCGTAACCGCGCGCATAAGTATACCTCACGCGATAAAAAAAGTGACAAGCGCAGCGACAAAAAACGCTAATAGTTATCTCTTTAGGGTTAGAAGCTATCTATTGTGAAAAGCTGTGAAAAGCTACTAGAGTCGATAGAGGCATTTATTGACTCTAAAAAATATCAGTAAAGGCAAGGAATCATTCGTATTCCTTGCCTTTTTATTTTATAGTAGGGCTTTGCTTCTACTCCTGTGTTGATGGCGATGTTTAGTTATTGTCAATAATGTCGTTACATCACTGATCTAGCTTTTTAGTCCTACCATTAGTCATATAACTTCAAGCGCTGCTACTTTAAGTCGATAATATGAGCAACCTATTCTCAACCTCTTTTGCTAGCTTTATTAGGCGATTGATTGTTCCAACCTTTTTAGTGGTCTTTATCATTATCTGTGGTTGGTCTATAGTGTATGGTTTTGTGCAATATTATAAACAGCAGCGCTCACATGTGCAGCAGCTCTCAAAGTTACTAGTGAATAGTGCCTCAACGGTAGATGGCGCCAGGCTAGTTGCTAGGCAGATTAATGTACTATTAGATAATAACCCGGCCTTAAGTAACATAACTTTTTATTCCTCTGATTCTCCTATATTGGCAGTGGATGCCAACGATATTAACGATACCAATGAAACTAACGATATTAATAATATCGAGCGCAATAATCGCGATTGGTATAAAGCTCTATTTGCCGATAGTATTAGTTTTAATAGAGCGGTAACTAGCCGTTATTTGGGCAGTAGTCATTATTATAATGCTGCACAATTAGCAGCTATTGATAATCAAAGTCGCAACACCGAGAGCGCTAATGCTCAAGAAGCTGAGCCCTTGGGCGCGCAACAAGTATTGATTGGTTATATCAATATTAGCCTAGATATAAAACAACTACGTTTGCAGTGGTTATCTCAAAATTATTTGCTGTTATTGGGTATTTTTTTGGTTAGCATTGCTAGTTTATTTTATCTGCTGCGTCGTCTAAAAGGCGCAACTAAAGAGATAGCTGAGCTACCAAAAGTGTGCCAAATAGTAGTAAGCAATCCCGACATTGAGCAATTACCCGTTATTCAGCAGCATTTTAAACTTACAGAGCTGACAGCTATTCGTCTGGCTTTGGTAGGTTTATTTGAGCAGCTAAAAAAACACCAACAACAGCTTGAGGCGTTAGCGGTATTTGAGCAGCAGTTATACAATAAGGACTTGTCTTTAAACGTACAGCGCAACAACTTTCAGAGCATGATCACTCATGAGTTAAAAACCTCATTAAATGCTATCTCTGGCGGTTTGCAATTACTTGATAATTACTATCTGAGTATGGAGCAAAAAGATACTTTAGCTATTATCAATAAAGGTAGCCAGCATTTAGAGGCGACCATTGAGCGTATCATTCAGCTTAATAAAATAGAGAAAGGGCAGATCAGTATCAATCTTAGGGTGTTTAATCCGCTACAGCTACTCTCAGAGCTAATAGCTGAATTTGAAGCAGCCGCTAAACAAAAAGATTTGGAGCTTATTAGTCGTATTTATCATATAGATTATGAGCTTGAAGGCGACGCTAATAAAATAAAACAGATCTTGAGAGCTTTGATTGAAAACGCTATTAAATTCACTGAAAGTGGCCAGATTATTATTGAATCGCAATTGACTCATTTTAATAAAAGTATTCGCTGGGAGATTAAAGTAAGCGATACCGGTATAGGTATTGATAAGAGGTATCTAAAAGACATTTTTGAACCCTTTTTTCAGATAGATCCAAGTCGGACGCGTGATTATGAAGGGGCTGGAGTGGGCTTACCAGTGATTAGCCAAATAGCGCAGTTATTAGGAGCCTCTATTGAAGTTACTAGCGAGCTTGAGGTAGGGAGTCAGTTCACTATCATTTTACCGCTACAAAACGCTTATCAGAATAATTCTCACTACTCTGACTCCCAGTATTCTAATCTGCAGTACTCTAGTCTTCAGTATTCTAAAAAACCGCTTTCTGCTCTAACTATTATTTATTATCATAATGAAAAAATGGGCGTGATAGCTGACCGATTGCAAGCTTTGGGCGCAAGAGTTATGGCTAAGCAGCACGAGTTTGCAGTCTTACAAGAGCTTGAAGCGTCGAAAGTCGATATAGTTATGATTGCTCAAGAGCTATTACCAAAACAAGCCGCTCATCTAGCCAAATTAATTCGTGCAAAAGAAACAAGCTACCGAGTACTAATCATTTATTGGTATCCTGCGCACCAAGAGCGGTTTTTGGAGAATTTTGAATATTTGCTTAAAGCGGCAGGAGTAGACTATTGCTATGCTGCAACTCAAGATAGTAGGACTCTTTATCATCTATTAAAAAAATAATAAAAAAGGCCAAGCATAAATGCCTGGCCTGTTAGTCTGGACTATCTAACCACTAAAACAAGTTTTGTGCCCAGCGTACTACGTGCTCCCACATACGACTGAAAAAACCGGATTGAGCGACATCATTGGTAGCGATGATAGGCACCGAGGCGACTGCTTTACCATCGATTACCGCCATCATTTTGCCGATTTCTTGACCTTTAGTGATAGGCGCTTGTAAATTCTCAGGAATATCGACTACCGTAGTGATTTTATTCTTTTGCGTTTTGGTGGTGAGTATTTGTAGGTTATCAGCTGTAGCAAGCTCAACCTCTTCTGCTTCACCAAACCAAACCGGCACTTTGCTGACAAATTGTCCAGCAGGCGCTTTGGTGACCGTAGTAAAATGACCATAGCCCCAGTTGAGCAGCTCACGAGACTGATCAGCACGCGCTTGCTGACTCTCAGTGCCCATAATTACAGAGATCAGACGCATACCATCGCGATTACTTGAGGCTACTAAGCAGTAACCTGCCGCATCGGTATGACCTGTTTTTAGACCATCAACAGTTGAGTCAGTGGCTAATAAGGCATTACGGTTCCCTTGCGTGATGCCATTATAGGTAAACTCTTTTTCAGCGTATAAACTATAGTAATCACCGCTGTTTTTGATGATAGCGCGGGCAAGCTTAGCCAAATCAAGTGCTGATGCTCGGTGGCTCTCAGCTGGCATGCCGGTTGGATTGACAAAATTAGTATTCTCCATACCTAATTTTTTGGCTTGCTCATTCATCAAAATGGCAAACGAGGCCTCAGAGCCTGCGATATGCTCAGCCATAGCTGTTGAAGCATCGTTTCCGGATTGAATGATAATACCGCGTAGCATATCGATAACACTAGCTGTCTGATTGACAGGAACATACATGCACGATTGACTACTAGTACCGCGGCACCAAGCATTCTCACTCATCAAAACCTGTTCATCTTCCTTTAGATCTCCTGAGGCCAAACGTTGTTCGATGATATAACTGGTCATCATTTTGGTTAGTGAGGCCGGCGGGAGAGGCTGATTGGCATTTTTTTGAGCCAAGATCTCACCCGTATTGTAATCCATCAATACATAAGCCGTATTGTCCATCTCAGGTGGCTGAATAGCGCCGCTAGCGGCTACTGCACCCAATGAGACGCTAACACCAATCACTAGCTGTACAAGCTGTTTTTTTACACGCTTAACTGTCATAAATTGTTACACCACATCATGAATCTAAAGACATCTACTAACCGCATTAGTAATACTAAAGAGTTAAATAATTACTAATTTTAATAGATATAAAATGAACACCTATCTCAAATACCTGTTTAGATATGACAAATAAGTACGATAAATTTGAAGTCATCCGCTCACTGCTGATCGTTTTTACAATCACCGTATAAGTGATTATTTCCTAAAACTAGCTTAATCAAAACGGCTAGTGAGCTTACTCATTAACGCTAGCAAGAATAATCTAAAAAGGCTTAGTCATCAATAGCTAAGCACACGATTGACGAAATTTATAGTCCTTGAAAGCAACAAAAGTCAGTTGGGTTACTCTTAGAGCCTATAAAAGCTTAGTAAGTGTTAGATCAGCACTTTATCGCTAATAATCCTTTGCACAAAAAAGCTTGCCATGCTGCTCTTAGATAAGAATAGCGATAGCAAGCTGTTATAATTACTTTATACGAGTATTACTTTTTAAGCCTTAATGACACGACTTACCAAGCCAATCTACAAAGCAGCATTGGCTAGATCTTCACAAAGCGCTTTATTTTCACTTTTTGAGAATTTCATAGTCCAGCTACGAATGCCTTGTAAAATTTGGCGATAATCTTGCTGAGTAGATAAGTATTGAATCGCCGCTTTAGGGTCTTCTAATGAGGGCATCAGCTCATGCAATTGCACATTATAAGACTTATAAAAACGCTGTTTTTGGTTGCCATAGAGCATAGGCGGACAGATCTCTGACAATACTTGCATCACTGCAATCTCGTGCTTGGTAATATTCATGCCCGACATATCTAAGGGAATAGTAGTGGCTACATTATCTGCTGCTTGGCTAACTTGGGATAACATCGCAGCGGACATGATTAGACCTGCAATGCCAATTTTAGAGGCCGTTTTTTTGGCAACAAAAAAGGTAGATAAAATCAAATTATTATTCATCCGGTATCACGCTCGCTTAACATTATTGAGTGGTCTTATGGTAATAGGAAAAGCTTAAAATGTCACATAAAATATCGGCCAATGTGTAGATGTATTGTGACCTGAGAGCCAATCACAGCAACATAACGGTAGTATATTTATCTACGTTACTCTATCATTAACCAATAGCGTAATATTGTTACATCACCTCAATGATATAACCCTGCTAGTAGTAGGTATTATAACCTAATACTTTGACTTCACTGCAAAAAAGGTTGGACAGCTCGTTCAAAGATACTAAAAAAAGCGAGAAAGAAGCGAAAAAGAAGCGAAATTAAAACCTTTAAAATTCTCTAAGAAACAGCTTTTAGTAACGGTGTTGCTAGTGCGCAGAGAATGGCTCAAAGGATAGGTTTATTACCAGTGATAAAGCGGCTAGCGAATCGATTTGACATCCTCTTGATAAAGCCTTAGTTTATCGTTCTATACTAGCGCGTGTCGTAACTGTATTTTATAGCATCTCCATGAGTCGAATGAACTATAGGAAAACTCGTATGAAAACCCTCACTCTCAAATCGCCGCTAACAGCTGCTTTTATTGGCTCTTTGAGCATAGCTATGCTTACTGTGTCAGGCTGTGCCACCAAGCCTACCTACCAAAATAATAATGTCTCAGGCCCTCAAATTGTTACCAATAATCAAGGCGTGCCTAATTATCATCTAGTCAAACGCGGCGATACCGTGAGCCAAATCGCTGAGCGCTATCGCTTAAATTATCGCCAAATTGGCGCGCTCAATAATCTTGATAGCAAATATACCATCTACACCGGACAATGGCTAAAGCTGTGGCAAGGAAATCAAGCGGCTAGCACTACTACTTATAATGCCAATAATCGCCCGCCGGTTAACACCCGCCCAACCTATACGCCTAGCCCTGCGCCAACGCCAGCCCCTGTTTATCAAAATACTGCCAACTCTACCTCAGGCTATCAGTATCCTACCCAAAACCAAGTCATCCGTAATTTTGATAGCACTACCGGCAATATGGGAATGTGGTTCGCTGGCCGTGAGGGCGATCCGGTACTAGCCAGCCAAAGCGGCACTGTTCTGTATTCTGGCAATGGCCTAGCCGAATACGGCAACTTGATTATGATTCGCCACAGTGATAATTACATTACCGCTTACGCGCATAACAGTCAGCTGTTGGTAGCAGAGGGCGAGCAGGTGCAGACGGGTCAACGTATCGCCACGATGGGCAGCACCGGTCAAACTCAGCAAGTGGCGCTGGAGTTCCAAGTTCGTCTCAATGGCAATCCTATCGATCCTCGTGCAGTATTAGGCCGTTAAGATCTAAACCTCTAAATCCTGCCAATTGTGATTGTTGTTAGCGCTGGTCATTGATACTATTAATGGCCAGTTTTTTTATATCGAACATCTTTTGTTATCAAGCAAAAAGTATAAATCGAATACTATAAATTCAAAGCCATCAAGCCAAAGGTTATCGCTCCTAATGTCAGCTACCGTTTTTAATACTGAATCCTACCAATATCCCCAAAACTTCGCTGATATCAAGCCCAAACTTGAGCGCTTGCAACTGGCTATCAAAAAGCTTGAGGCTAATTTGATTGACGCTGATGACAATGTGTTAAAGCCGCGTTTGCGTGCAGAGTTAGGTCTAAAAGTCGATTATGCTCGTGAGCTAAATCCTAATCAATTGCTGGCTGCGACCACTATCGCAGGTAAAGCTTTAGTCATCGCCGGCGCAGGTTCGGGTAAAACTAAAACCTTAACTTATCGCACCAGCTATCTATTAGAGAACGGCGTGGCGCCCAAACAAATATTGCTACTAACCTTTACTCGTAAAGCTGCTAATGAGATAAAAAGTCGCGCCAAAACCCTGCTTGTCGATACCTTATCTGAGGATGAGTTAGCAGAAGATACTTTACCGACCAGCAAAATGCTCAATGATATTACTAGCGGCACTTTTCATTCGTTCTGTAATCGGCTACTGCGGCAGTACTCAGGCCTACTCGGTATTAATCCGCGCTTTACTATTTTGGATACCGGGGATAGCGAGGACGCTATAGATCTTATTTTCAAAGAAAAAAAGTATCCGGCTCAGACTAAGAAACAAGCCTTTCCGCGCAAACGTACTTTGCAAAATATATTCTCTACTTCTAGAAATCGCCGCATTGCTATCAAAGACTTAGTTGAGGATAGCTATCCTGATATCGCCATTCATATTCCTATTATCGAGCAGCTAGCTATTGATTTTCATGAGTATAAACGCGCCAACCACCTATATGATTTTGATGATATCATCAGTCAAGTGGTGCGTCATCTAAAAACCAATGACAAGTTCCGTCAGCTCTTGCAGGACAATTATCGCTATGTGATGGTGGATGAGTATCAAGATACTAATATTCCGCAAAAGCAGCTCATTGATCTGATCTGTGCTCCTGCTTCAGTATCCTTAATGGTGGTAGGTGATGACAATCAAAGCATCTACGCCTTTCGCGGCGCTAATTATGAAAACATCTTACTGTTTGGTGAGACTTATCCTGAAGCGAGCTTGATTAAGCTTGAGCAAAACTATCGTAGTACGCCGGCTATTTTGGACTACATCAATGCTTTATCTAAGCAAATCACTCTAGGCTATCAAAAGCAGCTCTATTCGAACGCGACTATCACAGGCGATAAGCCTGTCTTTAGCCGGGGCAGCGACGAGACCCGCGAAGCCAAAGATATCGCCGATAAAGTCGTTGAACACAAAGCCGACTATGATTATAACGACTTTGCGGTGCTATGCCGAACCTCATTTCAATCTAACTATGTACAGCTAGAGTTTATGGAGCGCGGCATTCCTTTTATCGTCGTTGGCGGTATTAAGTTTATTGAGCGCCGCCATGTCAAAGACGTACTCGCCTTTGTCAAAATCCTTTATAACCCCAATGATACTATCGCTTGGCATCGAATTTTAACGCTGTTTAAGGGGGTAGGGGCGGTCACCGCTACGCGCTTAACGCAAGCGATCAATAGCGATGACAACTCGTTTGAGCCGCTGTTACTGCCCAAGTTTAGTAAAAAAAGTCCGCAGCTTGCGCCGCTGCATAGCACCTTGAGCAAAGCGCAACAAGCTCAGTCAGTTGAAACTATCATTGAGCTGATCCTTGATTTTTATATTCCTATCCTAAAAACAGTTGAGGAGAACTGGCGCGAGCGCAGTGAAGACTTTCGCGTCCTCAAAAACTTAGCGACTGAGTATGGCAGTCTCGATGACTTTTTAGAAAACCTAGCACTTGATCCACCCAATGATTCAGTGGCAGCAATGGACACGCCCGAAGATGATAATAATGACAAAGTCACTATCTCGACCATTCATAGCGCTAAGGGACTTGAATGGCCGATAGTGTTTGTCAACTCACTAGTCGATGGCATGACCCCGCACTATCGCTCCTTAGATGATTTTGAGGAGTTAGAAGAAGAGCGTAAGCTGTTCTACGTCGCTTGTAGCCGTGCGAAAAATAAGCTGTACTTGACCGCGCCTGATTATTTTGCCAGCTACTCAGGCTACTTCGATAAGCCTTCAAGGTTTATTGCCGAGTTGCCAGCGGATAAGGTTGAGGTTAAGTCAGCGAAAAAAGGTTTAGCAAGACTGGCAAGCGCCGATCCGGTTTGGTGGTGAAAAAGTCCTAATGTCCCACCGTTTTTGAGAATACATTAATCACAATAACTCCGCTGATAATCAAAGCGATGCCAATAATCGCCGGTATATCGATGCTTTGCTTAAAAATAACAAAGCCAATCATAGCGGTTAGAATAATACCCACGCCGCCCCAAATAGCATAGGCAATACCTAAGGGAATAGTCTTGATGGTTTGTGATAAAAAATAAAACGAGCCAATATAAAGTACTGCCATAAAGAGCGTCGGCACTAAGCGCGTAAACTGCTCAGATTTGACCAAAAAAGTCGTGCCCAAGACTTCAAAAATAATAGCTAACATCAAAAAGCTATAGCCGACTAAGATAGGACTCAAAGCGCATACTCCAATATAATCATGACAAGGGTAAATTTAAGGCGTCTATCATAAACTCTTATATACTGGCTAGCTAGGATAACCCTGTTACTAAGTGCTAAGCACTAAATGGCCAGTACTAGCATATTTTTTATAAAAATAAAAAGCGCTTTCAATAACTTATAACTAAAAGTATTTTAGCCAAAATTTATTATTAATAAGTGCTTTAATCTTCGCTATAATGCGTTACCATAACCCCTTAAAGTGCTCTGGGTTATTTATCTTATCATTCTACAAACTCTATTTCTCCTCCTACTTTAAGGGTATGTTATGCGTTATGACGTTATAGTTATTGGTGCGGGCATGGTCGGCACCTCAATTGCTTGGCATCTACAAAAAAACAATGCTAAGGTGCTGATGCTAGATCGTAAGCTGCCGGGTCTTGAGACCTCTTATGGTAATGCAGGCCTCATTCAACGAGAAGCCATTCATACGCATCCGTTTCCGCGTCAGATCACTGAGATGGTGAGAGTGCTGCCCAATCAAGGCACTGATATTCGCTACCGAGTTCCTGCTATTCTGCGTTATCACCAAGCGCTATTGCAGTACTGGAAATTCTCATCGCCCGCTTCAGTCAAGCAGATAGAAAGTGAGTGGCAGACCTTGATTGCTCATTGTACTAGCGAGCATCAAACCATGATTGAGGCCTCAGGCGCTGATGAGCTGATCACTCGTGATGGCTGGCTACAATTGCACCGCTCAAAAGAGACGCTACAGACGGCTATCGAGACGGCGATAAAAGATCGCGAACAGGGCGTTGAGCATAGAGTATTAAGCTTGGATGAATTAAAAGCCTTAGAGCCCAATGCTAATTTTGATGGTTTCGTTGGCGCTATCCATTGGCTAAACTCTTGGCAAGTGTCAAACCCAAGCTCTTTGGTCAAAGCTTATGCCAAAAACTTTGAGCAGATGGATGGTACGATAGTAGAGAGTAATGTGACTAAGATTGAGCCTGAAGAGGGTCAGGGCTGGAAGGTGGTTACCGATAGCGAGACTTATTATAGTGATAAGCTAGTTATTGCCGCCGGTCCTTGGTCCAATGAGCTGATCAAACCGCTTGGTTATGATCTGCCGTTATTCCCGATGCGCGGCTATCATCAGCATTTTAAAGTGCATGACAAAAACACCATTCATCACAGTATGTTTGATATGGATAAAGGGTTTGTGATGGGGCCCATGCAGCAAGGTATTCGTATCACTACCGGTGCTGAGATGACCACGATGAACGCGCCCAAGAACTTTGGGCAGTTAAATACCGTGCTAAAACTTGCACGCAAAATATTACCATTAGAAGACGCAGTAGAGAGCGAAGCTTGGGCCGGCTCGCGTCCTTGTATGCCGGATATGAAGCCGGTCATTGGTCCTGCTGGCAAGCATGACAAGCTATGGTTCGCTTTTGGTCACAGTCATCAAGGCTTCACGCTAGGCCCGGTCACTGGTCGCCTCATTGAAGAGCTGATTCATGATAAGCCGCTAATGGTCGATGTTGAGCCGTTTAATGCGCAGCGTTTCTCTAAAAAATAAGACTGGTTTTGCCGCTATCTTTTAGTTTGTAATGCTCTAAGATAGCGGCTTTCACGTTTTAGCTGTTTTTAATGATTGCGTAATAAAATTCTATAAAGTAAGGATAGATAATGATTAAAAAGCTACATAGCACTCAGCGCATGAGTAAAACCGTTATTTATAATAAAACCATTTATCTGTGCGGGCAAGTAGGTAACGCAGAAGACGATATCAAAGCGCAAACTTTGACTTGTCTTGAGAAGATCCAAACACTATTAGAAGAAGTCGGTAGCGATAAATCAAAGCTATTATCGATGACCGTTTGGGTAAAAGATATGGCCGACTTTGCAGCGATGAATGAGGTTTATGATGCTTGGTTTGAAGGTATCGAGCCCCCTGCGCGCGCTTGCGGGGAGTCGGCACTCGCGCGTCCTGAGCTACTTGTTGAGATGATCGCTATCGCTGCTGAGTAAACAGCCATTGTCAACGAGTCACAAAGCAGATAATGGTTGCAGATCTTAAAAGTTTTGGTGGTGTTTTAAAAAGTATGCTGGCGATAAAAGTCAATAAGAAATCTATGCTAAGTTCTCTGATTCTATAGGGCTTTCAAGGCTTCAAAAATTGTTCAAATTTTAATCAGCATACTTTTTGACACACCACCAAAGTTTTTAGTGCTAAATAATCTTATTTAAGGCTCGTTTATTGTTTTGATTTGCGTTATGCTGTTAACCATATTATATATTTTTATATTATATTTAATATGAGCTAGTAGTAATAATCCTAAATATAAGCCTTAATGGAGAAGACGATGAAAAAGATGCTGACCGCTTTATTAGCAGTAGGCGCAACCTCGTTGATGATTGGTTGTAGCGCTAGCAATGCCATGGTGCAAAAACCTCAAGCTGCCCCTGTAGTGAAAGACCCGGTAGCTAAGTCATCGGTGCTATTTAATGTGACCTCAGAGGATCCCCAAGTGCAGCTGATGTCTATGGTATTGACTATGCAATCAGCAAAACAAGGGGCAGATACTCGAGTATTACTCTGCGGTAAAGCGGGTGATATGGCACTGCGTGATGCACCAGCAAGCGCCACTACTGGTCAGCCCCCTTTTAATATGAGTCCACAAGGCCTTATGAAAGCGGTGATGGAGAATAGTAATACTAAGGTTGAAGTCTGCGCGATTTATCTGCCGGGTAAAGGGCTTGATCCCTCAGCACTGATTGAGGGCGTTGGCACTGCAGACCCCTCAGATATTGCTGAGCTGATCACTGATCTTACAACAAAAGTGGTTAGCTTTTAGATAATAGCGCTGACAGCGATAAAGACTTATCATAATAACAAGGGCAAGGTATAAACAATCTTGTCCTTTTTGCTGGCTTCTCATTTTTATTAACCGGGTTATAAACGTCACAATAAGTATCTCAATATCGTGTTTTAAGTTATACTTCTTTATTTGCTCATAAGCTCTCATTAATAAAAAGCTCTTGTCTATAAAGGTAATACCATGATTAATACCAAAATTTATAAGGCTATTTATATCTTAGCCGAAGAGCTACTTGAGGCTGACCGTATAGGCGATCAAGCCGCTTTTGATAAATTGTATGGCGACTTGCAAGCGATTTGTACCGATAATGAAAATAGCGATAAAGATCATCCCGAGCAGTGGGAGACTTTGGCAGATTTTACCGAAGATCTGGACCAAGCGTTAGTAATTTATGAAAAAGCATTAGCCAAAGCGGCCGCTATCAATTCAAAAGATCATCTAGCCTCTATCGCTTTTTCTATGGCGGTACTACAAATTGAGCTAGCTCAGACGGATGCGGCGATAAAAAGCTTAGAAAATGCAAAAATATCAGCAAATAAGATCGAAGATAAGGAATTTAAGGTTGAAATAGACGAATTGCTTGCTAAACTATTGGCACAGAAAATATAAGGTAAGCGTAATAGTCAAAGTAATAATCAGGCTACTTTGTTTTATGCCAGCTAGTAGTTGCTGTTTATATTTTATGATGTAGTGGTTTGACAGACGAGATGAGGTTGTATTATATACCTCTTCTCAACAGGCCCTTATTGCTCAAATAGGGGTTAACATTAATAAGGAAGTTATTAGGATAAAAATATGAGCTCAAACAACCATGAACAACGCGTACAACACGAAGGTTTACGTGAAAAGATTATGTCTGCTGAAGAGGCGGCCTCATTTGTAAAAAACGGTATGACTCTTGGTATTGCAGGGTTTACCGGTGCAGGCTATCCTAAATTCGTACCAACGGCTATTGCTAATCGCGCAAAAGCGGCTCACGCGAATGGCGAAGAATTTAGCATCGGTATGCTAACAGGTGCCTCAACTGCTCATGACTGTGATGGCGTATTGGCAGAAGCAAACTGTGTTAATTTCCGTGCTCCTTTCCAGTCTGATCCAGTAATGCGTAACAATATTAACGCCGGTCAAACCGATTATGTTGATATGCATTTATCACATTTTGAGCAGCAAGTACGCTTTGGTTTTTATGGTGATATGGACATCGCCTTGATTGAAGCGACCGCTATTACGTCTGAAGGAAAAATCATTCCTTCAATGGGTATCGGCACCAATAATCAGTGGCTCAAATCTGCCAAAAAAGTCATCATTGAAGTCAATGCGCGTCAAAATATGATGTTAGAGAACATGCATGACATTCCAGAAGACATGGGCGAGCCGCCGCATCGTCAGCCGATTCCTATCGTTGAGTCTGCTAACCGTATTGGTACGCCGTACTTAGAGTGTGATCTTGATAAGATTATCGGTATCGTCATGACTGACGCGCCTGATCGCAATAGTAAATTCGCTGATCCTGATGAAAATTCAAAAACCATCGCTTCACAAATCATTGAGTTTTTGGATCATGAAGTCAAACAAGGCCGTTTGCCTAAAAACTTACTACCGCTACAATCTGGCGTTGGTAACGTGGCAAATGCGGTGTTAATGGGTCTTCAAGATAGCCCGTTTGATAACTTGATGGGTTATACCGAAGTTCTGCAAGATGGTATGCTTGATCTAGTGCTAAGCGGTAAGATGACCTCAGCATCTGCCACGGCATTATCGTTCAGTCCTGATGCGCTACAACGCTTTAATGATAATATTGAGTTTTTGCGTAACAAGCTGATCCTGCGTCCCCAAGAGTATACCAATCATCCAGAAGTGATTCGCCGTTTAGGTATTATCGCGATGAATGCGATGATTGAAGCGGACATCTATGGTAACGTCAACTCAACCCACATCATGGGTACGAAGATGATGAATGGTATCGGTGGTTCTGGCGACTTTACCCGTAACTCGCATTTCTCATTTTTTGTGAGCCCATCAACCGCGAAAGGCGGCGCGATCTCAGCCATCGTACCTATGGTCTCGCATCACGACCATACTGAGCATGATGTGATGTTCTTGGTGACTGAGCAAGGCTTTGCTGATCTGCGTGGTAAGTCGCCGCGTCAGCGTGCCCAGCTGATTATCGATAAGTGCGCGCATCCTGATTATCGTCCTATGCTCCAAGACTACTATGACCGCGCTCAAAAAGCAGGATCTCTGCACACGCCGCATATCTTGACAGAAGCCTTGTCATGGCATCAGCGTTTCGTCGAAACTGGTGATATGCGTATTAAATAAGCGCAAAAAGCTTAGTCCTAATTCGCTCAGTTTATGACAATGCCCCTTAGCTATTATCTAGTTAAGGGGTATTTTTTATGAAAATATGGTTGAGATCAATACGAGTCTATTATTTAGGCTATAGTTTAGGAGCTTTATTACTGAGCTGTTGACCTAGGCGTAGCGCTGCTGCCAAGTTTGCGGCAGTGGTTTCGATATTATCGTAGCCGTTTTTTAGTACTTCATCGATAGTGCTAAGCTTTTGAATACTAGGCAGAATTACCGCAAAATCTTGGTTTTGAGCCGCGTTTAAAGCAGAGGCGCTTTTGGGCCGATCAACCGCGCCGCAAATAGCGATCACAGGTTTTTGCTGAGCTTTCGCCAGCTTGTGGATAGCGCCTGCCACTTTACCCATCGTGGTTTGCGCGTCAAGCTTGCCCTCTCCTGTGATAATTAAATCAGCTTTAGCAATATGCGCAGCAAGATCAGTTGCCTTAGCGACAATATCAAATCCAGATTGCAACTCTGCATTTAAAAAAGCCATTAAGGCAAACCCCAGTCCGCCCGCAGCGCCTGCACCTGCAGTATTGTGATAGTTTTTATGAGCATTGCCTTGCGCGTTTTGAGCTATAAAAATATCGGCAAAATGCGCTAACGCTTTATCTAAGATCTTAACTTGCTGCTTATCAGCGCCTTTTTGCGGGCCAAAAATGTTGCTGGCACCATTGCTACCGTATAAAGGATTGGTTACATCACAAGCCACTCTAAAAGCCGTTGTTTCTTGCGATAAGATTTGTTTAATGTTTGCGTGCATAGTCGAGCTATCTATTCGCTGCAAATTGGCTAGTTGCGATCCGCCTGGCGCTAATTCATTATTATCGCTATCATAAAACCTGATACCCAACGCGGTTAACATACCAAGCCCCGCGTCATTGGTGGCGCTGCCGCCAAGGCCAATGATAAAACGCTGTGCCCCGTTAGCTAAAGCAGCTAAGATCAGCTCGCCGACGCCATAACTACTGGTGATTAAAGGGTTACGCTCGGCGTCTGTCAATAAAGCCAACCCGCACGCTGCAGCGATTTCTATCACAGCGGTGTTATCAGCTAACAGCAGATATTTGGCCGTAATAGGCCGCATCAGCGGATCGTGGACGGTGGCTGTCATCCAGCGTCCTTTAAGCGCGTAGGATATGACGCTTGTAGTGCCTTCGCCGCCGTCTGCCATCGGCAGTAGCGTATAATTCGCCTCTGCAAAAACTTGTCTAAACCCTGACTCAATAGCGCGGCAAACGTCTATAGCATCAAGGCTTTCTTTAAAAGAGTCGGGTGCGATTAAGATATTCATTGAGAGCTCTTTTATCATATAAAGGTAAAGGTGGTTAAGTCTGTCAATCATAGCATTATCAGTAAAATAATCTGCTACCATAGTCAGCTATTTTTATTTATTGAATAACTAAGATTAACCATTGATGACACCTCCAAACATTACCGCTGTTGCCAATGAGCAACTTTATCAGCAGCTCAAGCAGATTATCGATAATAAGACAAAACCACTCGGCGCGCTTGGGCGCTTAGAGTCGCTTGGTCTGCAACTAGGTATGATCCAAGGCAGCACTCAGCCGCAGATTGAGCAGCCGCAGATAAGAGTGTTTGCCGCCGATCATGGCTTGACTAAGCATGGCACTTCAGCCTTTCCTAGTGCGGTAACCGCGCAAATGGTGCATAACTTCCTAAATGGCGGCGCGGCTATTAATGTATTAGCGCGTCAGCATGATATCGAGCTTAAGGTTGTGGACGCCGGCGTTGATGCCGATTTTGATACGCATCCGCAATTACTCAGTGGCTATAAGGTTAAAAAGGGCAGTCGGGACGCGCTAACTGAGCCTGCGATGACAGACGAGGAGTGTTTGCTGGCGCTTAATAATGGTATGAGCGTGGCCAAACAGCTAACCGGTAATTTGCTAATCGTCGGGGAGATGGGCATTGGCAATACTTCAGCGGCAAGTCTGTTGCTTGCACGTTTAGGCGATTTGCCAATAGCCGATTGTATCGGCCGTGGTACAGGGCTTGATGATGCAGGACTCAAACATAAACAGCAGATACTCAGCCAAGTGCTACAGTTTCATCGTAAGGCTAAATCGCCATTTGCAGCACTCGCGGCTTTGGGCGGGCTTGAGATTGCGATGATGGTAGGAGCGCTAATACAAGCGGCTAGTGATAGACGGATATTGTTAATCGATGGTTTTATCGCTAGCGTGTCCTTATTAGTGGCCGAGCGTCTCGCGCCAGGAGTTGTTCAATATGCAGTATTCGCTCATCATTCAGTCGAGCCGGGTCATGCGCAATTATTAAAGCTATTAAATGCTGAGCCGCTACTTGATATGCAAATGCGCTTAGGCGAGGGTAGCGGCGCGGCGTTAGCTTATCCGCTATTACAATCAGCCTGCGCGATTATCAATGAGATGGCAAGTTTTAGTGATGCCGGCATTAGCGAGAAAAATAGTAGTGAAAAAAACAGTAGTGCGAACAACAATAGCGAGAAAAACCAATAATGTCACCGCTACCCAAGCTATTTAAACCGCGTAGACCAAAAGCTAATTTAGATAACAAAATGAGTGCTTGGAGACGCTTTAAGCACGAATGGACGCTTTTATTAGTCGCCATGCAGTTTTTAACGCGCTTGCCTGTACCTGCATTTACTCATTATGAGCCTGATTGGCTGCATCAAAGTAGTCGTCATTTTCCTGCCGTCGGTTTAATGGTTGGGCTACTATGTGCAGGCGTGTTTTGGCTAACCAGTATAGGGTTTAATCCATTAGTTGGCGCAGTGATTAGTACGGTTTTTGGTATTCGGCTGACAGGTGCTTTTCATGAAGATGGCCTTGCCGATACTTGTGATGGGCTTGGCGGTGGTCTGACTCGCAAGCGTACCTTGGAGATTATGAAAGACTCGCGCTTAGGTACTTATGGGGTTTTGGGTTTGGTCTCCGCGCTACTAATCAAAATCACCTTGCTAGCGACTATGCCGATACCTGTCACCGTGGTCGCTTTGATTATCGCTCATAGCGCCTCACGCTTGCTTTGTATCAGCCTAATAGCACTATTGCCTTATGGCGGCGATACCCGTCACGCCAAAGCCAAACCGATGGCGCAGCAGTTAACCCCGATACAAGCGCTATTTGCTAGTAGTTGGGTAGTGATTGGGCTGGTTTTAATTGGACTAATCTTTCCTGACGCTATTAAGCAAATTAGTATTTGGCAAGGGCTGCTCGCATTAGCGCTAGCACTGATAGCGACCGACTATATGCGCCGATTATTGCGTCGTCGTTTGCAGGGTTATACTGGTGATGGACTTGGCGCGACTCAGCAGTTAAGCGAAGTGGCTATTTATGCAGGATTGGCCGCCACTCTACCTTTTTGATATAGTCGATACACTTTAAAAATGACATAGCGCTGCTGGGATGAATTTTGTGCAGGCTCGAATGCAAGCAGCACGCCAGCAAAATTTATACCAGTAGCGCGCTTAAATCTATAACAGTTTTACTTTCAACTGGCTATAAATAGGTTTTTTAAAGTGATATTTATGAGGATTATTCTTAATGAAACTCTATATCTGGCGTCATCCTAAACCAGTTGCAGCAAAGGGCATTTGTCTGGGGCAAACAGATATGACAGTTGATCGGCGCAAGCTGAAACGTTTGGCCAATCAGATCGAGCGCTTTGCTTGTGTGCATAAATTGCCTAAAGTGATTTGGGTTAGTCCGCTACAGCGCTCATTAAAAGTCGGTGAGATATTGGCGCAGCGAGGTTTTCAATTAAATATGGCTGGTGAGTTATCTGAGCTTAATTTTGGTGCGTGGGATGGGCAGGCTTGGCAGCACATTACTAAGCAAGAGATTGACGAGTGGTGCGATCATTTTACCGATTTTAATTTTGAAACGGGTGAGAGTCTAACGCAGTTATTTACTCGAGTAGAGCACTGGCTAAAGACGCGAGCACATGATGATGAGCCTATCTTAGCGGTTGGACATGGAGGCTGGATTAACGCCGCCAAAATGCTAGTCAATCATCAGCCTATACCGCAGCTGGCTAGCGATTGGCACTCTGCTGCGGCTTATGGTGAGCTTAGCACTTTAGAGCTTATGACTATAACTGCTAATAAATAACTAGAATTTTTTAATTGTTAACTGATGTTTGCCCGCAGTTAGCAGAGTTATCAGCCTAATTCAATGACGAAACTTTACTATTAACAGGATGGAACAAAGCCATTACCACTAGCTGACAACAAAAATTATCGTTAAGGGTATAATTTATCGATTATTAAATGGTAACTAAGGTTGTCTTATGAGTCGGACTTTATGGCTAGTGATTGGTGTTATTAGTATTCTTGGGGGGATATTTGCTTTATTCAATCCGCTTAGTGCAAGTTTTGCCGCTGAGCAGTTGGCAGGCTTTATCTTTTTATTTGTTGGTATATTACAATTTATAGCGCTGTTTCGTGCGCCTAGTACCAGTGGTAAAGTTCTAGCTGCTCTAGGTGGGGTATTGGGCGTGTTTATTGGTATTGAGCTATTACAAAACCCTATGCAAGGCATCTTAACTTTGACCATGGCGATCGCTATTTTATTTATGGCGACAGGTCTAGTTAGAATGGTGGTAGCTTTTGGCCTCAAAGGTAGTCCTGCTTTTGTACCGGTATTATTATCAGGCCTAATCTCTATAGCCTTAGCGATTCTTATTTTTAGTGGCTATCCGCAATCCTCAATCTATACCCTTGGCGTATTACTAGCGATTGAGCTAATCTCTAACGGTGTTTCTTTGATTATGTATTCGCGGGTACAGCTCTTATTAGAGCGCCATTGATAATTATTGATATTCACTCGCTTATTAATGAGTTATAAAACCTATTTGAATTATGATAAAACTTACAGCTAAGCTTGAGACCGAACGACTCATATTAAGACAATGGCAGCCAAAAGATTTTGCAATATTTGCGCAAATGAATGCTGATAGCGATGTCATGCAATATTTCCCTAAAGTGCTGTCAACAGAGACTAGTAACATCATTGCTAATAAGTGCCAGCAGTTGCTAAAAGATAACGGTTGGGGCTTTTGGGCAGTCAGTCTAAAAGGCGACTCTACAAAGAATGATAAATTTATTGGCATGGTTGGTCTAAATAAAGTACATAAGGATATGCCATTTGCCCCTAATGTTGAGATTGGCTGCGCTTGCATGAAGAGTATTGGCGCAAGGGCTACGCGTTAGAAGCAGCAAAAGAATCGTTAAAATTTGCCTTTGAAGTATTAGATCTAGATGAAGTGGTGGCTTTTACCGCGGTGATTAATAAGCCTTCACAAAGGTTGATGCAGCGTCTAGGCATGAGCAATAGTTATCAAGACTTTTATCATCCTATGCTAGACTCTAATCATCCATTAGCAAAACATGTATTATATAAAATAAGCCAAAAAGATTGGCAACAGTCTATGATCAAGGGATAACTGGTTGGTTTAAAGTTTTTGAAATCATTAATATCTGCTAATAAGCTGTTATAAATGGTAACTATGTTATTAGCATTAATTTAGACGATTATTGGAGGATTGTCATGGCGGCTCAACAACACATTTTAGCTTGTATCGACGGCTCAGCAGTCACTGAGTCTATCTGTGGCTACGCGGCATGGTATGCTGATCGACTTAGTTTGCCCGTCGGATTATTGAACATTATCGAAGTGCCAGCTTCGGTAAGGCGCGACTTATCAGGCTCTATTGGCATAGACAGTCGGCAAATCCTATTGCAAGAATTGTCAGAGATAGACGAGCGCCGAGCTAAGATCGCCAATAACTATAGCGCCGCTTTGGTGAAAGATGCCAAAAGCTATATTAATAAAAACTTCACTGTACCTGTTAATATCTATCAGCGCCATAGTAAATTATTGCCCGCCATTGAGCATTTTAGCGATATGAATCGCGCTATCGTGATGGGACGCCGCGGCGAAGATCATAAAAATAGCCGGATCAATATCGGTAGCCAAATCGAAACCGTTGCTCGCGCCTCAAGTGTGCCTATCTTAATTTGCTCAGAGCCATTTAAAGAGCCAAGCTCCTATATGATTGCTTTTGATGCTAGCAAAACGGCGATTAAAGTCATCAAACGTATTGCCAAAAGTGAAGTATTAAAAAAGCTGCAAGGTCATTTGGTGATGATAGGTAATCATGACGCCACCTCAAAAAACAGCTTATCAGCGGCGGCAGCTGAACTGCTTAACGCAGGTTATAACATTGACTGTCATCATCTACCGCAAGGCGATGCCGTCAATGGCTTATTGACTTTTCAATTAGAAAATAACATCGATATCATGGTGATTGGTGCTTATGGTCATTCTAAATGGCAGCAACTATTTTTGGGTAGTACCACGACTGAGATTTTGGCGAGTACCGTCTCTCCGGTTATTTTGGTGCGTTAGTATTAACTAAGGTTAAGGATTTTTGAGGCTTAGGCTGGGTTTTTGACTCAGCATCTTGCTACGCAACTTTACTGTTAAATCGCCAAGCGTGAAAATTTATCGCGATATTCTTTGGGGGTTAGCTCTGTCGCTCGTTTAAACAGCCGAGTGAATGATGAGATGTCGCTATAGCCGACTTGGTAGGCGAGCGATTTTATCGTGACCTCGCCTGATTCTAGTAGCCTTTTGGCCTGCTCAATTCTTACTGCTTGGATATACTCAATCGGCCGCATCGCCACGCAAGCTTGAAAGCGCCTGTTCAAGGTGCGCGGCGTCACGTTAATCATCGCTGCAAGCTCGCTAACTTGTAGCGGCTGCTCAAAGTTGTTTTCGATAAATTCCTGTACTTGCTTTATGAGCGTATCGCTATGCGGCTTATGCAAAGTCACATTGATATAGCTATTTTGACTGCCTCTTTTACTATCAATAATCTGCGTCTTTGCCACTTGGGTAGAAACTTCGCGTCCACAATAGCGCTCAATCAGTAGTAGCGCTAAATCATAAAAAGCGCTGCCTCCTGCCGCACAAAATATATTACCTGACTGGGTGACAAACTGATTTTCTTGCAAATTAACTTGTGGGTAGTCCGCTTTAAACTTATCAGCATAGCCCCAATGCGTCGTTGCTATTTTGCCGTCGAGTAACCCTGCTGCCGCTAGTAGAAAAGCACCGCTACAATTACTAGCGATATCGGCCTGCGTTGCCGCTAAGCGTTGCAAGTGAGGTAACAGTGGTGCATTTTGTCTCAGTACTTTATCTATCGAATCGCCAATGGTGGGAATGAGTAATAAATCACAACTTGCTACCTTACTGATATCGCAATGCGCTTGAATGATAAGTCGATTACTGGCTCTAATGTCGACGCCGCCTAAGCTTGCAATTTGTACTCTAAATCTCGGCTGTACTTCCAAATCCAAAAATCGCTGCCAGCTTACCCCAGTAAAAGAAAACAAATCAAGCGCTCCTGAGAGCACGCTACCAAGCACGCCGTCAAATCCGAGAATGATGACTTCATAAGGCTTTGCTTGTGGCATGAGATGTATCCTTAATGCTTTAAATTAAAAATTAAATGTCTTCTTTCACCTTAATTATGTCATAAATGACAATACGGTATAGCGCTAAATTAGCTTACTATTAATCAATAACTGAGTTTATTAAACTCTACTTAAATTTATGAGCTTCAATAAGCTCGAATAATAAGGGATTATTATGGCTGCCGATACTTTGATTAATGACTTCGAATTACCTTTTCAGTTGTACGATGTTTTAGATAGCGAAGCGTTGACTGAGCATAATAAATTTGCTGAGCATAGCCGCGACACTTTTGATGCGGTATTAGATACCGCCAAAAAGATAGCGACCGATTTGTTTTTACCGCATAACCATTTGGCTGATAAAGATGAGCCAAAGTTTGATGGCAAAACCGTTAGCATGATTGATGACGTTAAGGTCGCTTTTGACGCTTTTCGTGAGTCAGGATTTATTGCTGGTCGTTATAGCTTTGCAGATGGCGGCATGCAATTACCAGAAACGGTGATGACCGCAGTGGCGGGTTATTTTATGGCGGCAAATCCTTCTACCACCGCTTATCCTTTTTTGACCTCAGCGGCTATTAACGTCATCGCGCATTTTGCTAGCGATGAAGTCAAAGAGGCTTTTATGCCGGGAATGCTAACGGGCGAATTTACCGGAACGATGGCTTTGACTGAACCACATGCCGGCTCGTCATTAGCAGATATCAAAACCACGGCAACTCTTCAAGAAGATGGCTCTTATCGTATCAAGGGTAGCAAAATCTACATCTCTGGTGGCGACCATGAGCTATCCGATAATATCGTGCATTTAGTATTAGCAAAAATACCCGGTGGGCCCGGCGGCGTCAAAGGCATCTCCTTATTTGTGGTGCCAAAATATCGCCTCAAGGAGGACGGCTCAATCGGCGAGCGTAACGACGTGCATTTGACAGGGTTGCTACATAAGCTAGGTTATCGTGGTACCACTTCTACCGCTTTAAGCTTTGGTGATAAAGGCGAGTGCTATGGCTACTTAGTGGGCGAACCGCATTTTGGTCTGCGCTATATGTTTAAGATGATGAACGAGGCGCGTATCGGCGTTGGCTTTGGCGCGGCGATGATTGGTTATCGCGGTTATCAATACTCGCTTGATTATGCCAAAGATAGAACCCAAGGCCGTATTGCCCCGAATAATAAGCCTGAGCATGAGGCGACTGCTATCATTAATCATGGTGATGTTAAGCGGATGCTGTTGGCACAAAAAGCTTATTCTGAGGGCGGTATGGCTCTGTGTCTATACGGCTCAAACCTCATTGACCGCATCAATACCAGCGACAATGAAACCGTCAAAAATGAGCTATCAGAATTGCTCGATTTGTTAACACCAGTCATCAAAGCATGGCCTTCTGAATATGGGCCTAAAGCCAATGACTTAGGCATTCAAGTGTTAGGCGGCGCAGGCTACACGCGTGAATATCATGCTGAGCAGTTTTGGCGTGATAATCGTCTCAATCCCATTCATGAAGGCACAAACGGCGTACAAGCACTAGATTTGTCATTTCGTAAGCTATGGCAAAAGGGTGGTCTTGGCATTCAAATTCTTAAGCGTGAAATCACCCAAGATTTGCAAAGTATTACTACGCCTGAGACCGCAAAACTTGCCGGAAAATTGATGCCTTATACGGAGCATTTGCATGAAGTATTAGTGCATTTGAGTAAAATTTTACCGACTGAAAAAGCCATTACTTTGACCGGTAACGCGCAAGCTTTAATGAATATTTTTGCTTCCATCGTGGTGAGCTGGATTTGGATTCGCCAAGCTAGCATTGCCGAGCAACTGCTCGCTAATGAAGAAGATAGCGATAAGCAAAACTTCTATCATGGCAAAATTCAAGCGGCGAAATATTTTATCGATTGGGAGTTGCCCACTATTCAGCGCGACATTCAATTATTAACTAATGACAACTCCGTCTGCACCGATATGCAAGCGGAGTGGTTCTAATAATCAGTAGTAAACTATAATCAAAACTTTAAAGGGATAAATCATGACTGCAAACGGAATTGAAGCAACCACTCTCAGCAACTTACCTGCCTCAAACGTCGAGGGTAAACGTATTCTAATCACTGGCGGCGCTTCAGGTATTGGCGCAGCTAGTGCGAAGCTATTAGCCAGTCGCGGCGCAAAAGTGGTTATCGGTGATCTGAACGAGACGCTAGGCGATAGCGTCTATAAAGAGGCGTTAGCGGCAAATCAAAGTATTACTTTTAGACGAGTCGATGTCACTGACGGCGATGATGTCCGCGCGCTATTTGAGTTTGCTATGAGCGAGCTTGGCGGTCTTGATGTCGTCATCAATAACGCTGGTATCGACCATGCGCCAAAACCCATGCATGAGCTGAGCGATGATGAGTTTGATCGTAATATCGCGGTAAACTTAAAAGGCGTTTGGCATTGTATGCGCGCCGCAGTAGCTTGTATGGCTCCGAACGGCGGTGGTCATGTGATAAATGTGGCTTCTATTGCTGGCTTGCGTTCAGCGCCGCTACTGTCCGCTTATAGTGCCGCTAAGCATGGGGTTATGGGCTTAACCAAGTCGGCAGCTCACGAGTATGCACGGGTCAATATTCGCTTTAATGCGGTTTGTCCAAGCTTTATCGATACGCCAATGGTACAAAACACTATGGCGAAAATGGATGAGCGCGCACAACAAGCGACTATCAAAGCCAGTCCGTTACGCCGCCTAGGTAAAGTAGAAGAGGTGTCAGGCGCTATCGCTTGGCTGGCTAGCGATGAGAGTAGCTTTATGAATGGTCATTCCTTTACTTTAGATGGCGGTATGTTGGCTTAATAATTTACAGTGATATAGTCGACTCACTTTAAAACAGATACAGGGCAGCTGGGATGAATTTTATGCAGCCTCTGTCAGCGTAGACACAGCACGCAAGGAAAATTTATACCAGCTGCACGTTAATATTAGCGTATCGACTTTATTTTGAACTGACTATAGTTAATTCTAAAATTTTTAAATAGAAGGAATAACAATGAAAGATTTATTTGATTTAACCGGTAAGATTGCTTTAGTCACAGGCGCAAGCCGTGGTATTGGTGAGTCTATTGCTCGTCTTCTTGCTTCACGCGGCGCGCATGTCATCGTCTCTAGTCGCAAGATTGACGCTTGCCAAGCGGTTGCTGATAGCATAGTCGCTAACGGCGATAAAGCGAGCGCCTATGCCTGTCACGTGGGCGAGATGGATCAGATCGAAGCCATATTTGCGCATATCAAAAGCGAGTTTGGTCAAATCGATATCTTAGTTAATAATGCCGCGGCTAACCCTTATTATGGTCATATTTTGGACACCGATCTTGGCGCTTTTGAGAAGACGGTCGATGTTAATATTCGCGGTTACTTCTTTATGTCGATCGCGGCGGGCAAGATGATGAAAGAGCAGGGCGGCGGCGTTATTCTGAATACCGCTTCGGTCAATGGTATCGTCGCAGGCGACAAGCAAGGTATTTACTCGATTACCAAAGCGGCGGTGATTAGCATGACGAAATCCTTTGCCAAAGAATGTGGCCCGCTAAATATTCGCGTCAATGCTTTATTGCCAGGTCTGACCGATACTAAGTTTGCCTCAGCATTGACCACTAATGATAAAGTACTAAAAATGGCGCTGCATGCGATTCCATTAGGGCGCGTCGCTGATCCTGATGAGATGGCAGGTACGGTCTTGTACTTAGTATCTGATGCTTCAAGCTATACTACGGGCGCTTGTGTGCTAGTAGATGGCGGCATGCTCGCTTGATTTGATAGCTTTATAGTTTAGTCGTTTTGAGCAAATAAAGCTTTAAAAAGGACAGAATAATAAATAGTCTGTCCTTTTTTATGGATAAATTTAATCTCAATGATATTTTACTTATCATCCCAACGCTTAGATCTCAAACGTCCAAACAAGTCTAACCCTTTTTCTATGCTATCTGTTATACGCTGCATCATTGGACTCAAAGGCTTAGGGTGCATATTGACTTTACTCATGTCATTATCATAGTGCGCCTTAACGCGCTTATTCATAATAGCAAACCACAAGGGTGGAATATAAGCGGGCAGGATCATAGACGCATAGCCAATAGGCAACTGCGGTGCTTCATCGAAATGTCGCAATAGCTGATAAGCGCGACTCGGATGCGCATGGTGATCAGAGTGACGTTGCAACTGGTACAAGAATAAATTAGTGACGGTATGATTGCTATTCCAGCTATGCTCAGGTTGGGTACGCTCAAAGCGACCTTTTTCGTCCTGCTGTCTAAGTAAGCCATAATGCTCTAAATAATTGACCACTTCCAATAAACTAAGTCCATATATGGCTTGCAAGCCTATAAATGGAAGAATTCTTTTTCCAAACACTTTGTAAAGAAGGGCATAAAGCGCTACAGATAACGCCCATCCTTGTAATAATTCATTGTCTGGATGCCAAAAGCTTTTTTCTCGGCGCGCGAGACGTTCG
Source organism: Psychrobacter sp. AH5 (assembly GCF_040371085.1). NCBI lineage: Bacteria > Pseudomonadati > Pseudomonadota > Gammaproteobacteria > Moraxellales > Moraxellaceae > Psychrobacter > Psychrobacter sp. AH5. Next base: position 1,562,608 of record NZ_JAMBMT010000001.1, on the reverse strand, counting down.
CTCTCAATATTTATCGATGAGCGCAATCCGCCTATTACGGTACGGGGCAAAAACTGCCAAAAACTCTCATTATACTGACTACTTGCAGGATCTTTTGGGGTAGCAACCCAGCGATGATGACCAAAGTTGTGCTCTATGGCAAAATGTCCGTAGGCCGCTGGTGCTAAGCTTAAACGCGCTAAATTACGATTGAGACGATCAGTCTTATGTCCCAGTTCATGGGCGGTATTAATAGCGACACCGCTTACTATACCTGCCGTCAACGCCACTCCTAATCGATTGTACCAAGGCAGATCTCGTTCGATATATTGACGAGCCAACAATATAAGGGCAGTATATTGCAGCGGTATAAAAGCATGGGCTATCCATCGATAATAAGGATCTTGTTCCAGCGCTTTCATAGCATTATCAGGAGGATTGCTATCATCTCTGCCCACGATGACATCTGCAAGCGGTATGATGGCATGGATGAGTAAAGTGCCTGCCCACGCCATGGCTGTGTTTTTGAGGTCAAACCCTTTTTGATCCCTTAATCCTATTGCAAACAAGCAGCCTAAAAATGGTAAAGCTGGGCTACAGAGCCAAAAGCGCCGTTTTGGATCTTGCCAAGCTGACTGATTGACAGCATTTTGAATAATGGCATTTTGCTGACTATTTAAAGTTTTAGTCATCATACTATCCTTGTATCAAAACTATAGGAATCTCAAACTCTACTGAAAATTATTAAATAGGGTGACGCTTATAATGCATTATGAGCTTTAGAAGGGGTCAAAACGTCGCTTAAATACACTGATATCTCACTTTGCGTCCAAAACGCTTTATCAGTGTCCATTTATCATTAAGTTTTCGTTATGTTAATCTTACTTTAGTAATTTAAGCGTAGGCTAAGTCATGGATATTTTGAGTCGTTTGTTCGATGAGATGCACTTACAACAAGTACAATATATTAGCGTGCAGGCAGGGGGTGAATGGCGACTTGAACAGCACAAGCGCGATTATCTGACATTTATCGTCGTGATGAGCGGTGAGATAGTTTTGTATTATGCCAATCAGTATCAATCTATAACCGCTAACAATATGATTATGCTAACTTCGAAACAAGGCTACCGCATTCAGTCCAGTCCTGATATATCTAAAGCGGTTACTAGTACTGACATGCCAGCTCATAAACAAGGCCAGATCAATTTAGTGATCAATGGTTCTAGCCGTAAAAACGATACTCTTATCGAAACCCACACTGATACTAATATTGAGAACAAAGAGAGCGAACAAATAAAGAGCACTCAAATAAAGAGCACTATGCTAGCTAGGTTTATCGTCGTGCGTAGCCAGTTTGATAGGGATATGGCAAGACCACTATTGTCCTCATTACCAGATAGCTTACCGCAGCCCACTCAACAGCACTCCGCCTATAACGAAGTCGTTAAAATTGGCTTACAGTTTTTTCAATTAGAAGTAGGGCTACAACGACCAGGCAAGAGCACTATGCTAGAGCGGCTGGCTAGTATGCTTATGATCGAATGCATAAGAGAGTATGTCGAGCAACTAGAGACAGTCTCGAGCAGCAAGCAGTACGTCACTGCTGTCACTCATCCTACCAAGCAAAAAGCTGAGCTATGGGCGGACGCTCCTTGGCAGCTAACCCCGAAAACAGCGGTAGAAAGTTTAGCGGATGATAGGTCGTCTAGCGCTACAAAAGAGCATAATAACGCTCATTGGCTCGCCGCTCTCAAAGACCCTTATCTATCAAAGACTTTATACTTGATGCACAGTTATCCACAAGAAGCTTGGACGTTGCAAGAGTTGGCTAAAGAGTCTGGGCTATCGCGCTCAAGCCTGAGCGCGCGCTTTAGGCAGCTGATTGGCATTACTCCACAAGCTTATCTTAGTCACTATCGCTTGCGACTTGCCGCTAGGTTTTTGCGGCAAGAGCAATACTCTATCGGCAAGATAAGCGAGCTTGTCGGTTACGCCTCTGATCATTCTTTTAGTGGCGCTTTTAAAAGGCGCTATGGTCAGTCGCCAAGTCACTACCGTAAAGCTTTTATTCAAAAGTCAGTCAAATAGAAAACCATAAAAAACCGCTTAGTATTATAAAATGCTAAGCGGCTAGTTTATCAATAGATTAACAAACGATCTATTCTAAAACCCTATCACTATTAATGACGGAAATGACGCATACCGGTGAACACCATAGCTATGCCATGCTCATTGGCAGCAGCGATAGTCTCATCATCGCGCATAGAGCCGCCCGGCTGAATGATAGCAGCAATACCTACCTCAGCGGCATTGTCGATACCATCACGGAACGGGAAGAAGGCATCTGATGCCATCACTGCGCCTTCGGTTGCAAGGCCGGCGTGCTCCGCTTTAATCGCGGCAATGCGTGCAGAGTTGACCCGGCTCATTTGGCCTGCGCCCACGCCAATAGTACGCTTATTTTTGCCATAAACGATAGCGTTTGATTTGACGTACTTAGCTACTGTCCAAGTAAATAACAGATCAGCAATTTGCGCCTCGGTTGGCTGCACGTCAGTGACGATTTGCAGCTCATTAGCGCCGATTATCGCCAAATCTTGCTCTTGGACTAGTAGGCCGCCATTGACGCGTTTGTAGTCAAACTTAGCCTTGTGCTCTGTCAATGCTGGCAGCTCACCGCATACTAAGACACGAACGTTTTTCTTGGCGCCAGTTACGGCTAACACGCCCTCTTCAATACTTGGGGCAATGATGACTTCTACGAATTGATTATCAATAATATCTTTTGCAGCGGCTACAGTGAGCTGCGTATTAAAAGCAATAATACCGCCAAAAGAGGACTCAGGATCGGTGCTAAAAGCGGTACGATAAGCGGCTACTTGGTCGGAGTCGATAGCCACGCCGCAAGGGTTAGCATGCTTGACGATGACACAAGCTGGCGCACTAAAGGCTTTTACGCACTCAAGAGCGGCGTCAGTATCAGCGATATTATTATAAGACAAAGCTTTACCTTGTAGCTGCTTTGCGGTGGCAATCGAAGCATCTGCGCCACTTGAAGCGCTGTTTTCGACATAAAAAGCCGCTTGCTGATGCGGATTTTCACCGTAGCGCAAATCCTCTACTTTATCAAATTGTAGATTTAGCGTACGCGAAAAAGCTTCTGGCTGCTGAGTCTCATTAACGCGGCTACCTAAAAAATTAGCAATCATGCCATCGTATTGAGCAGTATGCTCAAAGGCTTTTACCGCCAAATCGTAACGCAAAGCTGGCGTAAGCGTCGTGCCTTTACCCAATGCGCTAAGTACGCGATCATAGTCAGCAGGACTTGTGACGATGCCCACGTGAGCATGGTTCTTAGCCGCGGCGCGAACCATGGTAGGGCCACCAATATCGATATTTTCGATAGCCTCAGTCATAGTAACGTCAGCGCGCGCGATAGTTTCAGCGAACGGATATAGATTGACCACCACCATATCGATACGCTCAATAGCATGCTCGCTCATAATCTTATCATCGATACCGCGGCGACCTAAGATACCGCCGTGGATCTTAGGGTGTAGAGTTTTGACGCGGCCATCCATCATCTCAGCAAAACCGGTGTAGTCTGAGACTTCGGTGACTTCGATATTATTATCTTTTAGCAGGCGGTAAGTACCACCGGTAGATAGCAGGCCAAAACCTGATTGGATAAGACCTTGCGCGAATGCTACGATACCGGCTTTGTCAGATACTGAAAGAAGAGCTAATGGTTTGCTAGTCATAAAATCATTCCATAAAAAAAGCCTGAAAGTGAAAAGTATTCGACAGTAAATTAACACTATGACTGTTTGATACATGACACTTTAGGCAAGGTAGTATAGGCAATGTGCGCTAAGGAGTAGCCCGTTTGTTCATTGCCATGTTTAATTAAGGGTGGTCAGCTTTTGTCTTTTTTACGTGATTACATCAGTGGCTTTAATTCATTCAAAGCAGTTATTTACATCAAATCGTAGCATTTTAGCTTTTTTCGTAAAGTACCACGGTTCAATCCTAGCACTTGCGCGCATTTTGTTTGATTACCGCGCGTCTTTTCAAGGACAACCTTTAGTAAAGGCAGCTCAACTTCTTTTAAGATAAGCTCATACAGATCGGTTGGTAATTCATCGCCTAATGCCGAAAAATACTCACGAACCATACGCTCGACATGGTAGCGTAGAGGCTCTGAGCCCTCAGCAGGTTTAGTATAATGAACGCTTTGGGCAAAACGGTTGGCTGGAGATTGCGCATAGGGTGCCATAAGGTAATGTCCTTCATGATGTTCAGTCAATAACTTTAGTAAATCACTTTAATAAATAGCTTTTATAGTCACTTGGCTAATTTGTTTAGCGCTGATGGGAATAGTGAATATAAAAGGTTTACCGTAACCTGCTGCTAACTGCTCTTGACGACCTATCAAATAATCCTCTGGTAGGGCGATGAATTCACCAAGTAGAGAGTCATGGTCATAAATACTAACTTTAAGGCTAGGAAGCAGTTGCGTTTTGGTGCTTTGATTCTCTAAAGTCGCTTTTATATCGGTAAAGGTGTTAGCGTTTTCAATCTTGCTAGCGCTAAAGTCAATATCGGTAATGATAAAAGCCTCTAGATCAGCAGAAGGCAAGCTACAGGCCGCTATAGCACAGACGGTCTCTAAGCGAGCGGCGTGATCTGGGTTTTTGAGCAAAGTGTTTAGATTAAAAACAACATACTGCGCAAATAGCGCTAGCACTAAGACTAAACAACCTATTAGCCATAATAGCGTAGCTAATGAACGCCGCTTTTTATCCTCTCCCCACGAGAGCTGTTTTTTATCATCTGCTAGTATTTTGTCTGGTACATAAAGCGGTTTTGAGAAAATACTTGCAGCCTCACTTTTTATCGAAGACGGTGAAGCGTCCCATACAGCGCTAGTTAATGATTCATCCAAGGGCTGATTAAGCTTTTTTTCTGTCGCGCTCGTTGAATAATGAGGTTGACCTTCGTTATTTAAATTTAAAATCAGCTCTTCTAACCAAGAATTATCACTATCGTGTTCAGATTCTGAGTCGGTAGAGCTAACACAGGTAGCTTTATCAGCCGAGGCTATCAAATGCTCGTTAATAATAAAATCGTGCTGACAATGACCACAGCGCATTGGAGTATTGGGATGATGCAATAGCGACGTTAACTCTAGCGGCAAATCAAAATATGAATAGCAATTGGGGCACTGGGTTTTGATTTGCGTCGTCATGTTATCCATTCCAAAAGCTGCATAAACTAGCCCTAACTATGGACTGCAGTGGATATCGTAACAGATGTAATTAGATGTTGCTAGTCTGTAAACGTTCCTGATAAACGTTGCCAGTGATGATCCTCTTGTGCCGTAAAAGCATGCTTAGGATCAAGAGTAAAGTAAGGCTGATATGCCTCAGTCACAGCTTCGGTTTGCGACTCAATAAGTCCTGCTAACACGATTCTGCCTTTAGGAGCGATAAGGGTAGCAAAATAAGGCGCTAAGCCAATGAGCGGCTTTGCCAATATGTTAGCGACTATGATATCTACTGGTATCACCTTATTATTGGCACAATAGTCGTTGAACTCTTCAGGTAAAAAAGCCAGCAGGCGATCATCGACATGATTACGCTCAGCGTTTTGATTAGTTGCTAATACCGCTTGTGGATCAATATCTACCGCATAGACTTGGCGCGCCCCTAATAATAAGGCGGCAATACCCAAAATACCAGAACCGCAGCCATAATCGATGACCACTTTATCTTGCAAACTCTCTGTAGTTAGCCAGTCTAAACAAAGGCGAGTGGTGGCGTGGTAGCCGGTGCCAAAAGCTAAGCCTGGATCCATAATAATATTGGTGGCCTCAGGAGCCGGCGGGGTCAACCATTCAGGCACAATCCATAGGTTGTTAGCGCACTCTATAGGCTGGTAATGGGTCATCCATTCGCGCTCCCAGTCCTTATCTTCGATAGCGCTCAGCCAAATACGACTGGCTTGTACTTGCGCGGCAATCTCATGGCTTAATTGCTCAACCGCTTGCCGACTACCATTTTCAGAGCTTGCATCAAAGATACCAGTCAATATTACTTCATCCCATAACGGCGATTCACCTGGCAGCGGCTCAAACAGTGGCTGATCACCGGCATCGTCTAGCATGATGGATAAAGCGCCCGCTTCTAATAATAATGCCTCAGCAAGATCGACGTTGGTTTTTTCGCACTGTAAATGCAGTTGTTGCCATGCCATAAAAATAACCTTAATAAGTAAAAATAAGCTAAATTTTGAATTAGAACGAGTCAGTTATAGATTTATAAGTTCAATAAAAGTCTTGTAACCTAGCTTCATCGCTAGCGTAGCGCTTGCTGCGCCTCTTTGATAACGCGAGCATTATTTTGAGCCTGCCCAGATCTGAGGATAAGCTGCCATAGAGCGCGGCGACGACTAGCGTCTTGTGAGACAGTGAGGCCGCGACGAGCCATGGCTTCAGCTTTACGAGGCTGGTTTTTCTTTAGCGCCACTTGTGATAAATAAAAATAGACCGCCGAGGATCTAGGAGCTAAGCGCTGAGCCCGCGTAAAGCTACTTTCCGCCGCGCTAAGATTGCCAGCTTTTAGCTGAGAGGTGCCCATTTGCATAAGATTGCGAAACGCTGGCAAGTTGCTATTACTACTAGTAGATTGACGACTTTGCTGCTGCGAATTTTGTCGTGCCCGCTCCAATAGCTCGCTATGTGAGGGCAATGTGGGCTGCTGGGGGACAACGTAATCGCCTCTACTAGCTGGAGGAGTAATCACCGGCGGCAGCACGGTCTCAATAGCACTATCACTAGGCATCGGTGGTAATGATGAGCTATAAGTTGCAGGTTGCGAGCTGTTATCGTTATATAAAGCATCGTCATAGACAGGATAAGAAGGGGAAATCTCTTCTTCAGGCGCAGTATAAGGCTCAATAGGATAATCATCATCACTATAAGCTTCATAATAGCCTTGATCACCATCTCCAGACTGAGCCGTGCTAGTCACCGTTTGCTCTGAGCTAATCGGTTTTTGGCTAATCGCCGGGACAGAAGGCACAGTTTGGCAAGCCGTTAATACTAAAGCGGATAGCAAAATAGAAGCTAACAGCTTTAGATTTGAGGTCAGTAAGCGTAATTTAAAGAGTACTACGAATAAAGCGGGTGATTTTTGCGGTGCTAATATCGTCATGTCAAACCTGCTACCTTTACTTTACCTAATGTATTAATAATCTCATAATTAGCAGACTATCTACTCGATATTATAGCTAGTAGATTATACGGACTTAATCGGAGCTACTCAACATATCCTACCCATTCCTACCAATCAAAACCACTCAAGCGCTCGATCATACCAAGTATCTGCATTTCTCTCATCGCCGTTATTCTGTGTTTCTTCATCAGAGTTAACTTGCTGCTTATTATCTCCCGCTTCTGGCTGCGCAGGCTCAATACTAAACCCTTGCTCACGCGCGCGCTCTTGTTGATAAAGCTGCAAAGCACAATCACTAGCTTCTTTTGGCAGATAAGCCGACATCACGGGCAAATAGCGGGCGTTAGCGCATTTTTCATTAGACAGCTTGCCTGAGTTATTCTCAAGCCATAACCACTCGATACCTTCAGGCTCAGCCATCGCCACCGGTGTCAGTTTAAGCCTGCGCATATAATCCACCCAAACTGGTAGCGCTCCGGTACCACCGCTTAGACCAATAGGTTTATTATCATCGCGGCCTACCCAAACCACGCTGACATAGTTGCCACTATAACCGGCAAACCAAGCGTCGCGGTAGTCGTTAGTGGTTCCCGTCTTGCCGGCTATATTAAGGCTGCTACCCAAAGAATTGGCCCGGCGCCCAGTGCCCTCTTTTACCACTTGTTGCAAGGCATAGTTAGTCAAAAAGTTCGCTTCTGGCGGCAAGCTACGCTGGGTGTTTAGTCCGGTGCGCTGCAAAATACGACCGCGATCATCGATAACCGTCCGAATACTATGAATAGGAGTACGAAAACCGCCGGTGGCAAAGACTTGATAAACCCCAAGCATATCCATAGGGCTTAGGTTAACAGCGCCTAACAATGTTGAAGGGTAAGGCGGTATTTTCTCCTCAATGCCCATGCGGCGAAGCTGTTTGGCAAAGGTATCTAACCCAAATTCCATACCCAAACGTACCGCACTTTGGTTATAGGACTTGGCTAGGGCAGTCGATAAGGGCACAAAACCGTGATCACGGCCATCGTAGTTTTTGGGGTTCCAGTCGCCATCTTTTAGAGTAATAGTAATAGGAGAGTCATCTACGGAGCTGGCTAGGTTATAGCGGCCACTCTCAAGAGCGGTCATATAAATGATGGGTTTGAGCAATGAGCCTACCGGACGTTTGGCGTCTACTGCACGGTTAAAGCCAGTAAATTCGCTACCGCTACCGACCACAGAGACCAGCTCGCCGGTTTCAGGATTGGCACTGACTAAAGCCCCTTGCAGATCTTTGGTTTTGCTACTACTGCGGCGCAGCTCACCTAGCTTATTATCCACAGCCTTGTCAGCCGCTAGCTGGGCAATAGGATCGAGGGTACTGATAATGATAAGTCCTTCGTTTTTGAGATCATCTGAATAATAAACGTCGTTTAGCTCACGTTTGACAATGTCCAAAAAGTCAGGGAATTGGCTTTTGCCCTCGACAGGTTTATCGACTACGCCCAAAGATTTTTCGCTAGCAGCTTCAAACTCTTCTTGGCTTAGTGTACCCATAGCTTGCATATTGCTAAGCACTACGTTACGACGAGTTTTGGCCGCTTCGGGATGACGACGAGGGTTATAGACGCTTGGGCCTTTAGCCATACCCACTAGCATGGCTTGTTGATCCAAGCGTAGCTCGTTTAGAGGTTTGTTAAAATAAAACTGTGAAGCCAAGCCAAAGCCATTGATAGAGCGATTGCCGTTTTGACCCAAGTAAATCTCGTTTAGATAAGTTTGTAGTATCTCATCCTTGCTATAATGCAGCTCTAGCAGTACCGCCATCAGCGCCTCGTTGGCCTTACGCTTCATAGTACGGTCTGAATTTAGATAAAAGTTCTTTATCAGCTGCTGAGTGATGGTAGAGCCGCCTTGCATAGAGCCGCCCGAGAAGTTGTTGGCTACTGCTCGCGCGATGCCTCTTATTGAGATACCTTTATGCTCATAAAAACCGCGATCTTCGGTGGCAATTAGCGCGTCTATCAGTGGCTGTGGCACCTCGTCTAAAGAGACCACTAAACGATCTTCATTGCTATCTGGATAAATACCGCCAATACTGACCGGTTCTAGGCGAATAATACCGGTGTCATTTGGCTCAGTGCTCTGAATGCTTTTGATTTTTTTATTAGCAATAGTCATTTTTATGACTTGTTCTTTATCGACATCATTAGCGCTATAACTAAAGCCGCGAGTATGGATAAAGTAAGTGCTACCAGATTTATGGAAGCTACCGGTGCGATCATAATCTTTTTTATTTTGGTAATTTAGCAGCTCAAGCCAAGTTTTCATCGTCTCATTATCGACGTTAGCCCCTTGGTATAATTCAAGCGGCTGCGAGTAAACCTTGGCTGGAATATCCCAACGTTTGCCTTCAAACTTATGGGTAATAGTACGATCAAGCTTGATCAGATACAGGGCTAATAAAACCATAGCCACGATGACAATGATTAGCAAAATACTGCTAAAAACAATCCCGCCTTGTTTTGAGGGCAGGGAGCTTATCACCCGTTTTGGTGACTGCAGCTTAGTAAGATTAGGTTTTTGCACTGATAACACACCGTTTTGACATAAAAAAACTGCCTCATAATGACGCAATTTAACAAATTTTTCAATCTATCATCTCAGCTTAAGCGTTTATAACTTAGATTCGCTAAACCGTTATAATAAATGAGCTTAATAACACTAGTATGGAGATTGGATAGATTCTGAGCAGGGGTACGTTTTGAAGGTTTGATACGTGTTAATAGTAAAAGGGGCTTTTAAATGCTCAGCCACTTTTAATATTGATTATAGCTGCCATATAAGATAATGGCTTGTGCCTATGTTTATTATGTTTTTTATATGAAATCGTAACCTACTTGTCCAACAGATAAGTCTGTCAAAAATAAGAGCGACTATGTCCAGTTCTTTTACATCATCCTCCAAGTACTCCTCCGCGTCTGATGCTCGATACGAGGATAACTCTATCATCGAAGGCTTAGTGTTGCCCCCGGCTGAGCACTGTTTTCACTGCGGTGATCCGGTACCCAAGCCCCCATTTCACGCACAGATATTAGGAGAGTCGCGTGAGATGTGCTGTATGGGTTGTCAATTGGCGGCTCAGAGTATCGTTGAGACTGGACTTGAGCAGTATTATTTGGATCGCTCGGAGATTAACCGTACCGCTAGCCTGCCAACTCAGCTGACGCGCCTCGAAGCTTATGATCATGATGAGATTAAGTCGCAGTTTGTTTATGCGCAAGATGGCTTGTCAGTCGCTGAGCTCTCGGTCAATAATTTGCGCTGCGCCGCTTGTACATGGCTGATTGAGTCGCGCTTGTATGAGATTAATGGCATCGATAAGTGTCAGGTCAATCTGACCAATCAGCGTATGCGCGTCATTTGGAATGAGGACAAGCTGCCGATTAGTCGTATTTTGGCAGTCATTAATGAGATTGGTTACGAGGCCAAACCTTATCGGCAAGATACTCATGAGGCGATGCTCGCTCGTCATAATAATCAGATGCTATTAAGGCTCGGTATCGCTGCATTGGGCTCTATGCAAGCGATGATGTATGCGGTGGCGATTTATTTTGGTGAATATAGCGACATGTTGGTCTTTCAGCGTGACTTTTTGCGCTGGGTGTCGCTATTTGTCAGCATTCCGGTGTTCTTTTATGCTGGCGTGCCGTTTTTTACCTCCGCATGGGCGGCGATTCGGGCGCGTCAAGTCAATATGGATGTGCCAGTCAGTGTCGCTTTAATAGTGACTTTTTTCGCCAGCCTCTATGCCACGGTGACTGGACAAGGGGAGACCTACTACGACTCGGTTAGTATGTTTATCTTCTTCTTATTGGCAGGACGCTATATCGAGCACAATGCCCGTCTAAAAGCGGCCACGATGGCGAACGATCTAGTAGTGGTTGAGCCGATACTGGTCCAAAAAATCGCTGAGGACAAAGCTTCTGCTAATCATATTTTAGAGCGTTTGGACAGTTTGCAGCAATCAGAGCCGTTACCGGAGCAGCAGGTCAGTGCATTGCCTAACTTTAAGCAAACTATGGACGCCAGCGTTAAGCAGCTGACCGAAGAGATTGCTTTAGCCTGGCAACAATCAACCGCTGCGAGTGAGGCTTCTACTGATTCATCTATAGCGAATAAAATGGTCACCGCCCACAGCTTGCAAGTAGGCGATATCATTATGGTTGAAGCTGGTGCTGAGATCATCAGCGATGGTATCTTACTTAGCCCAACCGCTACTGTGTCACAAAGCTTGCTTACTGGTGAGGGCGACTTAATCATCAAGCGTCAGGGCGATTATATCGTTGGCGGCGCGCAAAACGACAGTCAGCCATTTGAGATGCTAGTGACGGCCTTGCCAGAAGACAGCCAAATGGGGCTGATCGATCGGCTAATGAACCGCGCTATGAGTGAAAAGCCCAAACTCGCTCAGCAAGCCGATAAGCTCGCGCGTTGGTTCGTGGCACGTATTTTGGTGTTATCGGTACTGGTATTTATTGGCTGGTACATTGTTGATCCAAGCCAAGCTATTTGGGCGACGGTGGCGGTATTGGTCGCTACTTGTCCTTGCGCCTTGTCTCTAGCAACACCGATTGCCTTGACGGTGGCGACCAATAGGTTGGCGAGCTATGGCTTTTTGACCACGCGTGGTCATACGCTACAAACTCTTGCTGAGATTACTCATGTAGCTTTTGATAAGACCGGCACGCTTACCTTTGGTAAGCCGAACTTATTGAATATTGAGCTATTAACTTCTGCTGCAGCGTTTAATAGGTTAACTCAAAACAAGGCTAGCTTAATTGAAAAAAAGACAAAGGTTAGCACGGCAACGGACTACCAAGACCAGCTATTATCGATAGCAGCAGCGCTTGAGGTCGGTAGTCGTCATCCCATTGCTCACGCGCTACTTACCGCCGCTTATCAGCTGCATCTGCCTGCCACCCAAGATCTGCAGCATTATCCAGCGGGCGGTGTTGAGGCGATGATTGATGGGGTGCTATACCGTATCGGTCATGCCGAGTTCGCTATGGACACGGCTAATAGCAATGGCCGTTCGCAAACGTTAGATATTGATTTACTTACTCATCGAGCCAGTTCCGCGGTAGTATTATCTTGCCAAGCGCTCGTGGATGATACGGCTAATAGCGAGCCTAGTTGGCAAGCGCTCGCCTGCTTTTATTTCAATGATAAAGTTCGCGATAGCGCCAAAGCGACCCTTGATAGCCTCAAAGAGCTTGGTATAGAATCTATCATGTTGACCGGAGATCCTAGTCCGCAAGCGCTAGTCATGGCGGACTCTTTGGGTATGTCGGCTGCTTTCAACGGTCTGTCACCAACCGATAAAGTCAATCATATCCAGCAGCTACAGAGCGAAGGAGGGGTGGTATTGATGGTCGGTGATGGTATCAATGATGCGCCAGTACTGGCAGCCGCTGATGTTTCTACCTCAATTGCTGGCGCGGCAGATCTTGCGCAAGTCTCAAGCGATAGTATTATTCTAAATGGTCAAATCGAAGCTATTAAGTCTGCGAAACATATCGCTAATAAGACTGAGCGCATCATCAAACAAAACTTCCGCTGGGCGCTCGGCTATAACGGCATCGTCTTGCTGCCAGCTATCTTCGGTTATGTGCCGCCTTGGCTTGCCGCTATCGGTATGTCGCTAAGCTCATTGTTGGTAGTACTAAACGCTTTACGTCTCAAACGGGCTTAAATTATCGATTGTAAAATCAACCCACTATAAAATAAATGCAGTGCTGCTGGGATGAATTTTATGCAGCATCGAAACAGCGTAGACACAGCACGCAAGTAAAATTTATACCAGTAGCACGCTGTAATAGCTGCATTCTTTTTAATTAGGATTTACTATAGTTTGGATCTAAAGCCTAGACCATAAAAAACCGCCTGCTAGCTATAACAGGCGGTTTTGCTTTTAGTTTCAAAATTGAGTAGCGAGAAACTTTGAAGTTAGTCTTGTAAGTAGCTAAGCAAACGCATAAATTCAATATACATCCACACTAGCGTTGCCAAAATACCAATACTAAATAACCACTCGTAATCTTCTGAGATACCAGCCGCTACGCCCCGATCAATATTATCAAAATCAAGCAGTAGCGTAAAAGAGGCGATAACAATGACAAATAAGCTAAAGCCGATAGCGATAGCGCCGCCTTCAAACAAGAAAGGCAAGCTTGAACCAAAAGCCAAAGACAGTATCCACTGAGCGACATACACTAGCATAATAGCGATAAGCGCTGAGGTGACAATCGAGCGAAACTTCTCAGTGACTTTGACTAAACCCGAGCGATAAAGCCCTAACATGACCGCGGCGGTGACAAAGGTCGCACACATAGCCGTAACTGGCACACTTGGGTACATTCTCATAAAGAACAATGAGATACCGCCCAAAAATAGCCCTTCAAGCAAAGCGTAAGGGATAGCTAAAGTTTTGGCTTTTTTGGGTTTAAACGTCATAAAGATAGCTAAGCCAAAAGCGGCAAACATGCTACCAAAGGCTACCATAGTGATAAAGCCTTGTGATAATCCTGCCATTAGCGCGTAGAAGAAAAAGCCTACACCTGTGATAGCAGCCAGTCCAAGTAATAGACTGGTCTTTTGTATTACACCCTTGACGGTCATTGGCTCGCCGCCGATCGCAAATTCTGCGCGACTGACAATAGGATTGGCCATACATATGTCCTTAATATAAAATAGTATAAAGTAACGCTACTTTAGCAAAACCGCTATCATTGTCAACTGCCTTTGCGTGAGCGCTATTAGCTCTCAGCACTAGTATTGATGGGTTATAGCTCGAATTGAGCATCGACTAAAGCACTAACGACAAACTCGCTCTTTATAAGAGAGATAAGCAGTGCTATCAGCCTGTTAAAGTAAGCGTTTGATAGTCTATAGATGGGGCCGATTACCACAGTTAACAACGCTTATTAAAAAAACATGCTAGTTTAACGACTCATTTATCGCTATCATTAGCCTAATAATTGATGCCATCGCATCATTCACCATTGCACCTCTTTAAGTTTGGTCGAGTCGCTTTATGGAAAACTCTGCGCAGTCAGAACGATTGCCACACTTGCACGAATCAGAATTATTTCATGCTATAAAAAACCCAGCCTTTCGCCGTATTGGTCTGATGGGACGCGCCGGTAAACGTAGCGTTATTCAAAGTCTTATTCAAGTGGCGAATACCGTCAATGAGATGAATCTGACGCTAATTATGGATGTGCAAACCGCTAATCTGCCGACGCTGAATTTGGTGGATATCGAAAAGGTAAAAATCGTTAAGCGTAGTTTGATTGGCGAGATTTGTGATTTAGTCATAGTAGTCGGCGGTGATGGCTCTATCTTGCATGCTGCCGAAGCTTTGGCGCGTTACCGAGTGCCGGTACTGGGAGTCAACCGCGGTCGCCTTGGATTTTTGGCTGATGTCAAACCCAATGAAGTGGCTTTTAAATTACGGCAAGTATTGATGGGCGATTATCAGCTTGATCATCGGTTTTTATTGACGATGGAGATTCGAGAAGGCGACAACATTCTTCACGAAGATATGGCATTGAACGATATCGTGCTACATGCTGGTAAATCAGTGCACATGATCGACTTTCAGATGAAGATTGATGGTCAAGATGTCTATCGTCAACACAGTGATGGCTTGATTGCCGCTACACCTACAGGCTCAACCGCCTATGCGCTCTCAGGTGGCGGGCCTATTATTCATCCAAGTATGGACGCTATTTGTCTGGTGCCCATGCATCCGCACACCTTATCGAGCAGGCCGATTGTGGTCAGCGGTAATAGTGAGATTTGTATTCGTATTCATGAGGACAATCGTACCCAGCCGATGGTAAGCGCTGATGGTAAGCCAAGTGTGCCGCTTGAACAAGACCAGCGCCTCTATATTCGTAAGCATCCTGATAAGCTAACATTATTACATCCTCCTGGCTTTGAGTTTTATGAAGCCTGCCGCACCAAGCTGCACTGGAACGTCCATGCCGAAGAGTTTAGTTTAGATAGCGATGACGATGATGATATTGAGGATGTGGCAGATATAGTAGACTCTGAGAGTGCAGATATTGCTAACATTGAGTTTAATGACAATACTAGCGGTTATGGTGCTGATGACGATAGCGAGAGTCCGCGATGATGATAATTTGTCATAACAAAATTAGCCAAAAACGCTTATAGATAGCTAGAGGAGAGTAGGTAAGATGAATAAAGAGACAATACTAGCCAGTTTGACCCCTGAGATAGTCGATAAATTTCGGGTAGCGATTGAGATTGGTAAATGGCCAGATGGTCGACCGCTAAGCGCTGAGCAGCGCGAGACTTGTATGCAAGCGGTGATGGTATGGGAGCATGAGCATCTGCCGCCCGCTGAACGTGTGGGTTATATTCATAAACCTGTCAAAGATGATGGTACTATTGTGGGCGCTGAATGTGATGTTGAGCACGAGCACCATTATCCCAATATGCCAAATCCTAAAGGCGCTATTCAGCCGGTTAAATTTAGAGATAAGTAGCAATAAGCTGACTATCTTATTAAAACTAGACAGATACTAAAAATCCACGCTATAGCGTGGATTTTTAGTCATTAAAATTATAAATGTTAAAGCCTATAAACCAAAGGTGATGTATCTACAGTGCCGTTGTATCAACCGTTGGACGCGGCGTTAGTGGGTTTTTTTGCATCAAAAATCCCTGCCAGCCCCAATGTAAAAAGTTACGGATATTGGCGTGATCAGTACCGTTAGGAGTCGCTTGCACCTTATCAAAATGCTCACCAAATAGTCTAAGCGTATCAAGCTGACTGAGTTTGTGATGCTTAGCAAAGCCAAAAATTTTGGCGATACCTTCATTTTCGCCAGCAGCATTGTGCAGCATACCGTTGACAAAAGGTGCTGGGGTATAACGATAAAAATCATCGATAAAGCTGATAACATCGTTAAAACCTAAAGCTTTTTTATTCAAGCCATTAAGCAGGGCCGAGACGTCTGATTGGCGGATGCTCATAGTAGGTGACCTCAAAGCAAATTAAAGGGATAGAAATGAATAGCTGATAGTGATAGTGGTCAATAAACCATTAGCTATAAGCTATCAAGCTCTAGTTTAGCAATTAACATTTAACGATTAAAATAATCTTCATCATCAAAAGACGGCGCAAAACTACCTTGCTCAAGATGCTGCATTTGTGATTGTACCGTACGCTCTTGTTGAATGCGCTGATAGATCTCTTCGCGATGTACCGCGATATCTTTTGGAGCATTAACCCCAATACGGACTTGATTGCCCTTGACGCCCAAAACCGTCACACTGACTTCATCGCCAATCATTAAAGTTTCGCCCACACGGCGAGTCAAAATTAACATGCGTCACGCTCCTTATGTCGCAATAAAAAATTAATACTTCTCATATTACTTCTCAATTACTAAATATCACTGAATAAATCACTAGCAGACTATGGTTTAGCCTAAATCGTCTAAAATAGCCGCTAATAAAATTATAAATCTCATTTGCCCAAATGAACGACCCATTATAAGTGCCATAACTCAAGCTGTCACGGATTTTAACAATACTACAAGGTAAAGTATCATTTATAGAGAGTATCGGTCAGTATTTGGGTATTAATAATATAAAAAACAGAACCTATAAAGGTTCTGTTAGGGTGTTAATTAGTCTTACAATAATCAATAGCTTAAATTTATTAGCCAAATAGTCACCATAAGGCTAAATGGCTAAATCTGTAGAATAATTATTGGCCAGCTACCTGACTATCCCCATCCGCGCGATCAAGACCAAAAGCAGTATGTAAGGATTTGACCGCTTTTTCTAGATGTTGATCTTGAATCAGTACAGAGACTTTGATCTCACTGGTCGATATCATCTGAATATTGATATTGTTTTCAGCTAAAGTTTGAAACATAAGGCTAGCAACGCCGGCATGTGAGCGCATACCGACACCTACCAAAGAGACTTTGACCACCTCACTATTACCAAGTATTTCTTTAGCGCCAATCTCATCTTTGACTTCATCATTGAGTACTTTCATCGCTTTATCTAAGTCAGTGCGATTGACGGTAAATGTGAAATCAGTGGTGCCGCCGGTCGATAGATTTTGGACAATCATATCGATCTCGATATTAGCGCGGCCAATAGGAGTGAGGATTGCAGAGGCAATGCCAGGGTGATCCGGGACGCCGCGCACGACAATTTTTGCCTCGTCACGGTTAAAAGCGATACCTGAGATAATTGCCTGTTCCATACTGTCTCCTTCATCTATGGTAATTAAAGTACCCACGTTGTTTTTAAAGTCGTCATCAAAGCTGCCATCGTTATTGTCATCAAAGCTCGATAACACCCGCAGTGGTACGCCGTACTTGCCAGCGAACTCTACGGAGCGGATTTGCAAGATTTTGGAGCCAAGGCTCGCCATCTCTAGCATCTCCTCAAAGGTGATTTTTTTGAGCTTTTTCGCTTTTGAGGTGACACGTGGATCAGTGGTGTAGACGCCATCGACGTCAGTATAAATTTGACATTCATCAGCGCCAAGAGCTGCTGCAATAGCGACGCCGGTCGTATCTGAGCCGCCGCGCCCTAAGGTGGTGATATTGTCATGCTCGTCTATGCCCTGAAAGCCTGCGACAATCACCACGTTACCGGCATCGAGCTGCTCGCGAATATTTTTGTCATCTATGCTTTGAATACGGGCTTTGTTGTGTGAGGTATCAGTCTTGATGGCGACTTGACGGCCGGTCATAGAGCGCGCGCCAATCCCAAGCTCTTGAATAGCCATAGCCAGTAGAGAGATTGATACTTGCTCGCCGGTTGAGACCATCTGATCGTACTCGCGCGGATCAGGCTGATTGCTAATTTGACGCGCTAAATCGATTAGACGGTTGGTTTCACCGCTCATGGCGGATACTACTACGACTATTTGGTGACCGTTATCGTGCCAACGTTTGACGCGTTTGGCTACGTTTTTGATACGGTCAATACTACCCATTGACGTGCCGCCGTATTTTTGTACTATTAACGCCATAAGAATTTACCTGTTATTCATCAATTATCGATTGTTAGCGCTCATCAAAACTCATTAATATTTTAATTCACGTTAATAATGATAAAACCATATTATTATTGAAACGCTGACCTTTATACCATACTAGCGCTACAAATTTAAGCCACCATAGCGCTTAGATATATGGCAATTAATTATCAATGCTATAACCAACTGCCATCAACTACCTCTAAAGTTTAATTTGCCTTATAAAAGTGCTTTCAATTTACCAAGGCTAACTTAGTAAAATCTTAGCCAAGCTGATCGGCAATCCAAGCAGGTAGCGCGGCTATTACAGCATGGGTATTCGCCGCTTTTGGCGCGCCGCCTTGCGCGTAGTCAGGCTTACCGCCGCCTTTACCGCCAAGCTCGCCCGCTAAGTGACGAATAATATCACCAGCTTTGATACGCGCGGTCATAGACTTAGCCACGCTAGCTGCTAGAGCTAACTGCTCGTCTTTATCGCCTAGTAGCACGATAATGCTATCAGGAAGCTTGGACTTGATATCATCCATCAACGGTCGAATCGATTTGCCATCAATACCGCTTAGAGTGCTGATAAGTACTGGCGTTCCGGCAATGGTTTGCACTTCACTGAGTAAATCGGCCGCTTGGGCGCTGGCAAGCTTTTGCTGTAGACGCTCAAGCTGCTTCTCTAAATCGCGCTGCTTGTCCGCCATGGTTTGTACGCGCTCAGCAACCTCTGGACGTTTGACCTTTAGCTGGCTTGCTAGAGTGCTTAGCTGCTGATCATTTTGCTGCACGTATTTGATAGCGCCCATTCCCGTGACGGCCTCAATCCGGCGAATACCAGCAGCGATACCTGACTCGCTAGTGATCTTTAATAGGCCAATATCGCCTGTACGCTCAACGTGCAAACCGCCGCATAGCTCAATAGAGAAGGGCTGACGCTTGTCATTGACTATCTTTTCGGTACCCATCGTTAATACGCGAACATCTTTACCGTACTTCTCGCCAAATAAGGCCACTGCGCCTTTTTCCATCGCTTCATCGATAGCCATATTCTCAATACAGGCTGGCGTATTGGCTTGGATTTGTTCATTAACTAAGCGCTCAATTTGAGTAAGTTGCGCGGCACTGACTGGCTTATCATACGCAAAGTCAAAACGCAGCACTTCGCTTGAGACTAGCGAGCCTTTTTGACTGACGCTATCGCCAAGTATTTGCCGTAGTGCGGCATGTAAAAGATGCGTCGCTGAGTGGTTTTTGGCACTAGCAGCACGGATACTCGATAGCACTTTTGCCTCAGCTGATTGACTGGCCTCAATCGTGCCCATGCTGACCACGCCATAATGGATAATGGCTTGGCCGGACTCTTTAGTATCTTGTACGGTAAAGACGCCGGTTGACGTTGAGATCTCACCCAGCTCACCGACTTGGCCGCCGCCCTCAGCATAAAAAGGCGTGCGATCAAGCACAATAACGCCCTCAGAGCCTTCTTCTAATGTTCCAATCGGATTACCATCTTGGTACAGAGCGATGATAGTGACGTTGTCATCATTTAACTGCTCATAACCGATAAACTCGGTTGGCGTATCTACTTGAATAACGCTACTATAATCGACATCGAACTTGCCAGCATCACGAGCGCGATCGCGCTGTGCTTGCATGTGTTCATCAAACTCTTCTTCGTCAATGATGATACCGCGCTCACGAGTGATATCAGCAGTCAGATCAAGCGGGAAACCATAAGTATCATACAGCTTAAAAGCAGCCGCACCTGAGAGCGTATCGCCGTCTTGTAAGGCTTCAAGCTCAGTAGCAAGCAGACGTAGGCCTTGGGCAAGCGTCTTGGCAAATTGCGCTTCTTCTTTTTGAATCGCCGTTTCAATCACGCTTTGCTTAGCTTTTAATTCAGGATAGGCGTCGCCCATCTCACGGACTAAAGGCGCGACCATCTTATAAAAGAAATCACTCTCAGCGCCAAGTTTATTGCCATGACGGACCGCACGGCGAATCACTCGGCGCAGTACATAACCGCGTCCTTCATTACTTGGCAGCACCCCATCAGCGATCAAAAAGGCAACCGCACGAATATGATCGGCAATCACCTTTAAGGAGGATTGCTGCTCATTCTTAATCTGCAAAATAGCAGCGGCAGCATCCATCAAATGAGTAAATAGATCGATCTCATAGTTGCCGTGCACGCCTTGCATAATGGCGCTAATACGCTCAAGCCCCATACCCGTATCGACACTAGGCGCGGGTAGTGGCAGCATCGTGCCATCTTTTTGACGATTAAACTGCATAAACACGCAGTTCCAAATCTCGATATAACGATCGCCGTCTTCCTCAGGAGTACCAGGCAGGCCGCCTTCGATATCAGCGCCATGGTCATAAAACACTTCGGTACAAGGGCCGCAGGGACCGGTATCACCCATGGTCCAAAAGTTGTCAGAGGCATAAGGCGCGCCTTTATTATCACCGATACGAATAATACGCTCCGCTGGCAAGCCAATCTGATCATGCCAAATATCAAAGGCTTCATCGTCAGTCTCGTATATCGTGACATACAGACGATCTTTATCGATAGCCAGCCACTCTTTTGAGGTCAAAAACTCCCAAATATAAGCAATACCAGCCTCTTTAAAATAATCACCAAAAGAGAAATTTCCTAACATCTCAAAAAAAGTATGATGACGCGCAGTATAGCCGACATTATCAAGATCGTTGTGCTTGCCGCCAGCGCGAACGCATTTTTGTGAAGTGACCGCTCGGGTATAATCGCGCGGCTCTAAACCCAAAAAGGTCTCTTTGAACTGATTCATCCCAGCATTGGTAAACAGTAACGTTGGATCATTATGCGGAATTAGGCTCGATGAGGAGACAGGGGTGTGCTCTTTGCTCACAAAAAAATCAATGAAAGCTTGACGAATATCGGCTGTTTGATGTGGCTGGCTCACAGCGGCTCCTTAATAAACAATGGTATTAGCGGTTTTGAGACAATTAAAACAGCGTTTAAATCGTCATAGAATATATAAATTTGCTCGCGATTTTAGCACATACTGCGGGTATTGAACATTCGCAAATAGTCACTGTTAGGGCTGATAATAAAGGTAGAAGCTAATTGGTCAAAATAGCCGCATCGGTTTTATCAAGCTTATCGGTCACTAGCGGATTGGCCTCAATCACTTGCACGGGCAAATAGCGCAGTTGTAGCTTTATTGGCAGATAGTCTGGAAAGTTGGCTGCCATATTTTCACTAATGATTGCCTCAATTTGGCGCACATCATAGGAGCTGGGAGTAGTCTCACCGCGAATAACCGCCCGCACTATTTGATTTTCATCTGAGGTGTCAAACTGAGTATTAGTTAGCACATTGCCTTTATCAATAAAGTAGCTACTTATAGCCTCTTTGGTACTGCTCTCAAACACTTGCTGCTTGGCATTGGTTTGCAGATTGATACTCAAATAAGTACCCAGGCCAGCAAGCAATAATAAAGTCACCGCGTTACGGCGTAAAAAAGTTAAGTAGGTGCTTGATTTATAATCATCATCGATTAAGCGGCGAAAGCCTAGCAGCCAAAGCACTAACGCATTGGTAAATTGAATAGCGATAATGTTAGTAATAGCCAGTAGCAGCGCCCCAAAGCCAAGCTGCATCTCGCCATGAGCAAATAAGATACCACTAGCGGCGAGTGGCGGTACTAAGGCTGTTGCGACCGCCACGCCAACCACGGCCACCGACAAGTGCGGCGACACCATTGCATAAGCACCTGCAGTGCCGCCTGCTAAGGCTATCATCAAATCCATAGAAGTGGGCTGAGTACGAGATAAGATCTCAGCGGTCAAAGGCTGCTCGTTATGCAGCAGACCAATCAAAAATCCGACAATTACCACCAAAGAGACGCCTGCTACTACCGTAAATAGTGACTTCCACAGTAGCGGCATACGGTGGTCAATAATAGCTAATGCTACGCCAGTGATGGGCCCTAACATCATCGCCACTAACATCGCGCCGATCACTACCGCAGCTGAGTTGGTCACTAAGCCATAGCTTGCGATAATAGCCGAGAGAATGTTCATAATAAAGTACATTTTACTCGGTAGCGCATTGGCCTCAATTTTGACCCGTACTTCTGGATAATCTACTTTTTGATTGCTAAATTGCTCAGCGACAAACTGTTTGTAAGACTCAAGTTTGGCTTCTTTTTTGTCCTTTATATCATCACTCGCGCTATCGTCCGTGTCCGTGTCCGTGTCCGTGTCCGGCACTGGCTCGGCGTCATTTTCGCTCTTTTTGGGATTATTAGTACCATTGCCCGCACTGATAACAGTGGTATCGCTGTCAGTCTCTATGGCGCTATCGTCAGCATTACGGGCTAAAGCTGCTAAATTATCCGCTTTATTTTCTTTGATAACTTGCAACTCAGCGCTATCTGGATAAGCAGTTTCAGGAGGGCTATTTTCAACAGTGACCAAAACCTCTTCTTCACTAATAGCCGTCAGCGTCGCTTTTGCTTCAGGATAATAAATCTTAGCCTCTTTTGAGTGACTATCGTCTTCGTTATGAGGGTCTTGTGCTTGCTCATCATTGGAGTTAGTGGTTGAATCGGCATTTTGTGAGTCATTTTCTAAAGCGTTGCTTTTTAATACGCAACATTCTGGAAAGTCACCGTCTAGAAAATTTGAGCTTTGATTTTGCTCAGCTACCGATGAGGCTGAGCCATTGCTATCATCTTTAATAGCTGCTGCTGGCGAGGTAATGTCAAGTTTTGAGGTCATAGGAATTGAGCTTTCTTAAAGATGAAGAGAAAGTCATATTGTAAAGATAATTATATAGAAGGGTACAGGTTTTTATTACTAGAAAGATAAACAGGCAAGCTGTAAGAAATGATCAAAACTAGAATAGTTTTTGTGAGAGAACCGCTTTAATAAATAGCTTTAGCACAGAATTTTTAAGCTTTTTTAGTTCGGCAGATAACTCCCTAATAATAGCATGGTTTTTTCTAGTAGTCAGTTAATTTTACTGGCTTTGGAGTCCAAAATAAATACTTACTAATTTTGTGGTTTTAAGGTATAAAGTAACTATACCCACACAAATTATAAGGATTGCATTATGAACTGGCCATTATTCTCCGTTATCTACTCTATTGCCGCTACTGTCATCGTTGGAGTATTTATGATCGCCGCTTTAGTGACAGGATGGAATCAAATCCCTCACATCCAAATAGCAATAGCCGTAGGGTTGGTAGTTTCTATCCCGTTTGGGATATTGTTTACCAAAAAAGTAGGTAGCATTACGGGTAATGAAGAAGGCTATAAAGCCTAAAGACTTTTTAGCAAAGTCCAGCTTGTAGACTTAGTAGCTTGTAGACTTAGTACTATCCTTAAAATTACCAAATCCATTTCTGCATAATATAAAAAAACAGCACCTTTTAAGATGCTGTTTTTTTATTATTAAACCTTTCATTCAAAGTCGTTTACTGTAGCTCAACAGTCGCGCCATTTTCGATATTGGCATAAACCTCTAATACGTCCCAGTTGGTTAGACGTACACAACCTGCTGACGCTTGACGACTGATACCTTCAGGCTTCGGCGAGCCGTGGATACCATAAGAGGGTTTTGAGAGTCCCATCCATACTACACCTACTGGGCTGTTAGGGCCTGGCGGTAGCATGTGTACTTTTTTGTCGCTACCTTCACCGACCGTCGCTTTGTACCATGGCATTTTTACTTTATTAACAATCTTAAAGCTGCCTTGCGGTGAGGGTGTGCTAGTACTACCGATAGTAGTTGGATAAGCTGCTACTAACTTATCGCCGTTATAGGCATATAGAGTTTTGTCAGCTTTATTAGCGACCACGCGATTGATACGCTGGTTTAGCGGGCCACGATTATTCAAGACAGTGATAGTTTCGCCCACTTTGTAGCTTTTATTCTTATTAAGCTTATCAAGATAACGAACATCCATATGGAAACGCTCGCCTAACATCTCCTTAATGTCTTGGTAGTACAGGCCTTTGACTTTTGACTTAGCTTCTGAGCTTGAGGGCAGAGGTGCAAAGTTGGTTTTTACATCCTCTTCGGTGATGGTATAAGTTACCAGTACTGGCTTGTTAGCAGGAATATTTTTAATCAAAGCATTCCAAGTTTTTTGATCCATCTTACCTGTCGCTGGCAGACCTTTCATGTTTTGGAAATTGACCAAAGCTTTTTTACTGTTCATACCCCAGCCGCCATCGATAGGACCAGGCGAGGCGTGATTCCAATCTAACAAAGCTTGTAGTTTGATGGTCATCGCTGAATTGACATTCATGTTTGGCGACCAAGTGGCGCTGTTGACTTGTTTGGCATAATTAGACAAGTTCAGCGTGGTATATCTTTTACCGTCTTTATCCTCGATGCTCTTGATAGCAGAGTTGTCACCGATATTTTGTAATTGAGCATTATCTGTCACCTCAAAATTTGCGGTGTCAGTGCTAGTCTCAGGACCTGCAACAGCTTGACCTTCACTAATGTCATCAGTGCTATCAGATTGCTCATCTTTTAAGGTTAGCTCTTCTACGCTCATGTTGTCAGCGGCAACGACATTTGCTTGACTAGCACGTTTACTATCAATGAGCTGCCCCATACTATCCGCTGCCGGCGGGCGTTTGGTTTGCGCTTTATTAGGCTTAATCGCCTCAGTAGGTAAAGTAATACGGGTATTGCCATCATCGATTGAGCTGCTACGACTCTCCTCGACATTTACACCCGATAAGCTAGAGATGCTCGGTAGATTATCTGCAGGTGCAGCAAAAGCACTGATACTGGCACTTAAGCTAAGAGTAGCAATCGATATAGCGGAAACAATAGGTTTTATTTTCATAATATACAGTCACAAATTGAAGGTTACGATTGGGGTATTATGCTCATAATCTGGACGCTTCGCAAACTTTTGACACATCTTTTTGTAGTAATCGCTTGCAAGACGTCAGCTGTTGACGTATCGCTAACAACAGCGTAATAATCTGGCTATAATCTAACGATGATATTGCTTAGAAACTAGCCCTAGCAATTTTTTGGTAAGATATAATTTATAAAGATAGCTCTATATTGGCGATGCTTAAATTTATGTTTAGTGCAGCAGGTTTTGTGCCAGTAAATGTGATGGTAGAGTGGGGTATTGATTGGCGTCATAGGCGGTTTACGTCTATAATGCGATGAATAAAGTTTACGCTAGCAAACAAATTATAAAAGAGGCATTATGTCAGACGAGCAGATAATCAGTGCAGAAGAGTTCCAAAAACAAAGCCAACATCAGTATGACTATAATGGGGATCATTTATCTGATGATGATTTTGATGGCGACGATACTGAGCATGGCCAATTCGCCAATTTTCATAGCGAGCTTGAAGAGGCGCGTCAGCAGCTAGTCACTATTCGCGACTTTATCCGCTTTTGTGTCACCCAATTACGTAATTATGATGTTGTGGTCGCACAAGGCACGACTGATGAGTTCGCTGAAGCTTCTGCTATCGTTTTGCATTCTTTATCACTCGATTGGTCAGCCAATGAGCAAATATTAGATTGCCGTTTGACCTCATCGGAGAAACAGTCAGTACTTGAGCTATTAGAGCAGCGTATTAGCGATCGTAAACCTTTAAGCTATCTGATTAACCTAGCTTATTTCTGTGATCTGCCTTTTTATATAGATGAGCGCGTGCTGATTCCACGCTCGCCGATAGCTGAGCTTATTCGTCAACAATTCTATCCTTATTTTGATGTTAATGAGCTAGCACAGCCTGTTGGTATCAAGACTGGCGAGGCATCAGCTAAGTTTTTTGAGCATGGGCTTGAGATGAAACAATTAACCCAGCCTGAGCGTATCTTGGATCTGTGTACCGGTTCTGGTTGTATTGCTATTGCCTTGGCGACGCGTTTTGTTGATGCTTTGGTGGACGCCGCTGACATTGATAAAGGCGCGCTTGAGGTGGCGATGGTCAATGTCGATCACCATGATTTGGGTCATCAAGTCAACGTTATTGAATCGGATTTATTTAGTAAGCTGCCAAGCGATAACCAATATGAGCTTATCGTGACCAACCCGCCTTATGTCGATGCCGCTATCATGGCAGATCTGCCGCCGGAGTTTTTGTATGAGCCTGAGCACGCGCTAGCAGCAGGTCAGGATGGTCTTGATTTGGTCCATAGAATTTTATTTGAAGCAGCTGATTATCTAACCCCTGAAGGTCTGCTAGTCTGCGAAGTGGGCGATAGCGAATGGGCGCTGATGCAAGCTTATCCTGATATTCAGTTTGATTGGCTCAAGTTCGCTCATGGCGGCCATGGTATCTTTGCTATTAGCTATGCTGAGCTAATGGAGCATCGTCAAGCCTTTGCTCATTACGTGCAGTTGTTAGAGGCTAATAACGCTCAATAGGCATATCGATTAAGGGTGATAACGCTAATTACAGATGTTATAGCTCTTATTATTAATAAATAGTATTAGATGTTTAAGGATAGACATGGCAGGTAATAGTATAGGTAAGCTCTTTAGTGTCACCACTTGCGGAGAGTCGCACGGCGCAGGTTTATTAGCTATCGTTGATGGCGTACCACCAGGTATGGCGCTATCTAGTGAAGACTTACAAGTCGATTTGGATCGCCGTAAGCCTGGGACTTCTAAGTACGCAACTCAGCGCCGTGAAGATGATGAGGTGGAGATTATCTCAGGGGTCTTTGAAGGTAAGACCACAGGCACCTCTATTGGCTTACTCATTCGTAATACCAATCAAAAATCCAAAGATTATAGCGACATCAAAGACACCTTTCGTCCTGGTCATGCCGATTATACTTACAGTATGAAATACGGCTTTCGTGATTATCGCGGCGGCGGACGCTCTTCGGCTCGTGAGACTGCTATGCGCGTTGCTGCAGGTGCTATTGCTAAGAAGTATTTGTTTGAGCGTTTAGGCGTGCAGATTCGCGGTCATGTCACTCAGATTGGTAATGAGTACAGCCAAGTGACCGATCCTAGCTTAATTGACTGGGAATTTGTCAATAGCAATCCGTTTTTTTGCGCTGATAGTGAAGCGGTGCCGCGCTTTGAGAGCTTGATTGATAGTCTACGCCGAGAAGGCACTAGCTGCGGCGCTAAGCTTGAGATTATCGCCAGCGGCGTACCAGTAGGCTTAGGCGAGCCGGTATTTGATCGCTTGGATGCTGAGATTGCTCATGCGATGATGAGTATCAATGCGGTCAAAGGGGTGGAGATTGGTGATGGTATGGCGGTCGCCGGTCAGTTCGGTCATAAAGCGCGTGATGAGATGACCCCTGATGGCTTTACTGCCAATCATGCAGGCGGTATCTTAGGCGGTATCTCCTCCGGTCAAGATATTAGCGTCAGTATCGCGCTCAAACCCACCTCAAGCATTACCACAGCTGGCAAGAGTATTAATACTGATGGGGAAGCTATCGATATGATAACCAAAGGTCGTCATGATCCTTGCGTTGGTGTACGCGCAACCCCTATCGCTGAGGCCATGCTAGCGATTGTATTGCTCGATCATTATCTACGTCATCGTGGTCAAAATGCCGATGTGGTCGCGCCGGTTATGTCGATTACTTAGTGCTTTGAGAACGCTTGATTTGTTAGTAAAAAGCCTTTTACCTGTTGATGAATAATTATCGATAAGGTAAAAGGTTTTTTTAGCTTTAATGCCTTGTTCTATAATAAGTTAAGCGTTGAATAATAAGCATTTATACTAAGCGGCTAATGAATAACAGTCCACCGCCACACAATGCTGATGTCTAAACACTAATAACAATTGCTGACTCGGAATCGCAAGCCAATGAGCAAAAGCAATACTATCAATATTTTTGTTAGCTAAAAGCTGCGTACAATCATGACGACTATAGCCTAAGTAAGATTTTATTGATTGGCTAGCGCTTGTTATAGAAAGGTTAGGTTTCATAGCAGTTATTCCTGTTTTGATAGCAAGTTTGGATAGGGCTATCGTAAAATAACCAGGTATAAAAGCTGTGCAACAATGATGAAAATTTGATGAATTATGCTTAGTTAGCTAACGGTAAAGTAACACGCACTATAACACCTCGAGAGTGACTTCCAAGGTTCTCAGCTGTATTATCATCTACGTTACTGATACTAACGCTACCGCCGTGATGTTCAATCACTTGCTTGACCAAAGTTAAGCCCAGTCCTGTGCCTTTTTTTAGATTATTTCTATGCTGCTGCGGCGATTGCTTTTGATGCGAGAGGCTAAAATAACGATCGAAAGCTTTGGCGATAGCATAGTCGGGGAGAGGCTGACCGTCATTAAAGATATCAATAGTTACGCTCTGATCTGCCGTTGTCACCTCGATATTTACTTCATTATCAGCAAAATAAATAGTATTGTCTAAGACGTTTTGCAGCGCTTGCACTAGCCAAAAGCTATCGCCATTAATCATTGTTTTATCGAGTAACACCGACGGATGTTCTTCGTCTATGTCTTCAACACTATAACCATTAATGAATAACTTCATTGCAGATAAACCACGTTGCTGCGCTTTAGGTGCGCTATCTTTTATTAAGCTGTTCAGCATAGGGATAATGGAGATGGCTTGACGATTTAATCTAAAGGTCGGCTGCTCAACTTTGGCTAATAATAATAGCCTATCTATTAATTGCTGCATCTTAATACTTTGCTCGCCAATTGCTTGGGTCAGCATTTGCCTATCATCGTCATCTAAGCCCTCATCTTCTAATAGCTCACTGCTAGCGCGAATGGCGGTTAATGGACTTTTTAGCTCATGGGTCAGCGTATGCACATAATCACTGACATAAGCTCTATTTTCTAGGCGGTGTTTCATCGACTCGATAGTATCGGTCAAGCTGTTGAGCTCGTGAGCTAAATAAAAATAAGGTTTTTTAGTGTCTTCAGCGAGAGCGCCAGTGTAGCGCGTGACCAGGCTAATACTTTGTTTGAGCCACCAAGCCACTAGGCCGGCTAAAATAAGCGCCGCAATACTAATGAGCAGAGTAGTCACTAGCATACGCTGACGAGTATTATCGAGGTAAGGCATAACGCTATCGACGGGTTTACCGACGCTGACCACACCGATAAGCTGGCCCAGATTATTTTTTATAGGCTGGGCGACATACATAATAGAGCTATCACGCTTGCTATTAGCATCTGGGGTACTACGCGCGCCGTATTGACCTTTGAGCGTTAGATAAACATCATTCCAGCGGCTGTAATCTTCGCCTTCAGCGTTGCTAGGCGCGGGCAGGGAATCATAGATCACCATTCCTTTATTATCAGTCACATACAGGCGAAAGCTGCTGGCTGTTTTTTGTTGATACTCAGGCTGCTCCTCTAGCTCATAAGAATATTTGCTGTTGATATCTTTAACGCTAGCAGGCTTTGCTATAAAGGCGCTATCCAACTGGCGCTGATAGCTGGCGTCTAATAGTTGCCCAGACTGCAAAGGCGCTTGTAGGTTAGCAGCCATCATCTTGCTGGTATCTAATAAGGTATCCTCAATGACTTGCTGCGCGGTAGGTTTGACATGTTCAAATAATTGGGTAAAAACGACCGTACCAGAAACGATTAATACTAAAGCTACCGCCAACCAGATTCGAAAAAATATACTTAGGTTTAATAACTTATTAGGCTGATCCTGCTGCTTAGCCGTACCAATCGGATGCAGTTTGGTATACCAATTACTTTGCTGCAGCTGCGCATTAGACTCGCTAGTAGATTCAGTCTTAGGATTATCGCCAGCTTGATTATTAGTCATTATTATGGACACAAGGCATAACCCAAACCGCGATGGGTATGGATAACGTCGATATCAGGATGAAGAGTCGCGAGCTGCTTGCGAATAGATTTGACATGGCTGTCTATCGTGCGAGCCAAACGATGATCAGGATAGTCGCTAACGGCATTTAACAGTTGTTCACGGCTAAAAACTTGATTTGGAGCGTGTAATAAAGTTAATAAGATTTTGCGCTCGGTATTGCTAAGCTCGAGCTTTTGCTCATTCCAAGTTAACGTATAATTTAGAGGCTGATAATACCAATGACCTGATGAATGCTCAAAAGTTATTGCTTGCTCTGCTGTCTGTTTCACCAGTTGATCTTCGTTATCGAGCTTCTGCTCAGCGTCTTGAGGTTTTGCTTGCTGGCTTGAGAGCTGTTCACGACGCCAAATCGCTTTTAAGCGAGCGACTAATTCCCTTGGACTAAAAGGCTTGGCACAATAATCATCGCCGCCCATCTCTAGCCCCAAAATACGATCAACCTCGTCACTACGCGCGGTCAAAAATATAATAGGAATATCTTTTAGACTATTAATATCAGCGGCATGGCGAATCTGTTGGCATAGATTTAAGCCATCACCATCTGGAAGTCCTACATCTAAAATAATAGCCGACAAGTCCTGTGACTCAGCATTATCTAAGCTATGGAGCATCGGCAACACGCTACTGGCGTTATCAAGCCAAGTCATTTGCCAACCCTCACGCTTAGCGGTCACTTGCAACGACATAGCAATGGCCGGATCGTCTTCTACTAATAGGATATGAGTCATAGGATTTTCCCAATTATTTTATTGGCTAAAAGTAGAGAGTTTATTGAAGACTGCTTGCTGTGTTTTTTGATTGAGCATTGAAAACTCAATATCTAACATCATAAAGCATAGTCATTGTTAGAAGTCTGGTAAAGCTATCCTAGCATGGAAAGCTGATAAAATTATGCGTTAAGCAAGCAAAGATTATGAAGAATTTATGGATTAAAATAAGTTTAATCTAATAGCTCTTAATGCTATAGCGAATGTTGTTTTATTCTAGTTCAATTAAGGAGAAAGTATGAGCAGTTATCTAGAGGTAGTCACGGTTGAGCATAACCCTTCGAATAAGCCGATTGATAGAGCGGTGATTTGGCTGCATGGTTTAGGAGCCAGTGGGCATGACTTTGAGCCAGTAGTGCCGCAATTGGGTCTTGATGATAATATGGCGGTACGCTTTATCTTTCCGCATGCGCCGCAAATACCAGTAACGATTAATGGCGGCATGGTGATGCCGGCTTGGTACGACATACTAGAGATGAGCCTTGAGCGCAAAATTGATGTCACTCAAATCGAGCGCTCAGCGCAGCAAATTCGCGATTTGATTCAGCGTGAGATTGAGCGAGGTGTCAAACCTGAGCATATCGTTATCGCCGGTTTCTCACAAGGCGGGGCAGTGGCCTATCATGTGGCGCTGGGCTACCCGCAGCGGTTAGCTGGTCTTATGACTTTGTCGACTTATCTAGCTACTAATGATAATCTTGAGTATAGCGATATAAATAAAGGCTTGCCGATACTTATTGAGCATGGCGTACAAGATCCGGTCGTGCCCGTTGTCTTAGGTCAGCAAGCTCAGCAATTACTAAGCGATAAAGGCTACAGCGTTGAATACAATACGTATCCAATGGCGCATCAGGTCTGTATGCCGCAAATTCAAAATATCGGTAAATGGTTAAATAAGGTATTAGCTTAAAGCTCTGTATTCATAAATCATTAGCTATTGAAAATATGCTGGTAAGCCATATATATAAGTTAGAGTTATTAAGTGAATGAATAAGCTTTGAAGGTAATTATTAACCTGTAACGTAATGTAATAGCTGTCTATTAGCAGTTGAGAAAAATCTTAAGTTCGCTTATAATACTCGATCTTATTGGGGATGTTCTGGCTTCGACGCTGGTGATGAAACTCAATGATGCATGTCGAGAGTGTATGTCCTCTCGTAAATCAAACATATATTGTTATAGTCGCAAACGACGAAACTTACGCTCTAGCAGCTTAAACCCTGCTTACTGCGCTGCCGATTACCTATAGTTGACCAGCCCAGTTGAAGCGTCCGAATATAGGTTCGCCACAAGGGATTGTCTCAATCGCTTGGGTTCAAAAGTAGAGAATCGTCCAATCCATCCTGCCTGTCGGATCGGTGCGGATTAAATCCAAAGACAGAATCTAAACATGTAGAGTCATGAGCGTAATGCCGGCGGACGCGGGTTCAACTCCCGCCATCTCCACCAAACATTGATAAAGGGCTGACCGTCATAGACCGTCAGCCCTTTATTTTGGGCGTTTTTCAGGTTTTCACTACCTTATAGGGGTATGGCGTCCTATATAGAATGTTGGTATTATTGTTGGTATTAGAGTTTATACACCTTTTCAATACCAACAAAGGATAGTCAAATGCCCTTAACTCATACGGTCATTAATAAGCTGCAGCCAAGCGATAAAGCTATCGAGAGCAAACGACCTGACAAGCATAGTGACGGTAACGGGCTGCAACTATGGGTTAGATATACGGGCGTCAAGTCATGGATCAGCGCCTACCGCTGGCAAGGTAAGCAACAAACCCTCACTATTGGTACTTATCCAGTTATGAGCCTACAAAGCGCAAGGCAGCGCAATATTGAGATCAAACGCTTAATAGCTGAGGGTGTGAACCCTAAAGACCATAAAAAAGAGCAGCAAGCCAGCCAAGATGGTTCTAATATTTTCGATAACATAGCTCAATCATGGTATAGCGAGCGCAAAACCTACCTAGCACAAAACACCTTTAGCCGTAACTATTCCGCCTATATGCGCGATGTAAAGCCCTCCATTGGTCATAAAAATATAAACGACATAACCGCGCCTGACATATTGGCTATTGGTAAAGCAGTAGAGAGCCGCGGCGCTAGTGAAATGGCAAGGCGTACCATTAGAGAGATAGGGCAGATATTCAAGCACGCTATACGCAATGGACTAGCCACGCATAACCCAGCCACCGATTTAGCCGAAGCAATCAAACCACATAAAACAGTCAATCATAGTCGAATCACTAGCCAACAATTACCTAAACTATTAAAAGACATTGATGCTTATGGTGGTGACCTATTAGTGAAGCTAGGCTTATGGTTTATGTGCTATACGTTTGTGCGTACCAATGAAATTAGGTACATGGAATGGCAAGATGTGGACTTTAAACGTGGCTTATGGACTATACCAGCTATAAAGATGAAAGCTGGGCGCTTGCATATCGTGCCACTAGCACCGCAAGCAATAGCAATACTAAAGCAAATAAGAGAGCTAGGTTTTTCCGATAAATACGTTTTTTTTAATACCTCAACCCGTAAGCCGTACAGTCAAAGCGCATTTATTAATGCCCTATGGAACATGCAATATAAAGGCAAGATGACAGGGCACGGCTTTAGAGGGCTTGCTAGTACCACATTGCATGAGCAGGAATACATGCACGAAGCGATAGAGCTACAGCTGGCTCATGATAGGGAAAATAAGATCAGCGCAGCTTATAACGGGGCGCAGCACTTGCAATACAGAATTAATATGATGAACGAATGGGCAAGTTTCGTTGATGATGCCTATGCTGGCAAGCTGGACAACGTGATCCGTGCAGACTTCAAACAACAGACACAAAAGCATGGCTAACGTCATGCTATAACGACTATGCAAGGCTAGGACTAATTACCCGAACGACAGCTATTTACACACCCTTATGCTGTCACTGCCTTGCACCTACTTTGATTAAAGGGTGTAGGGGTGTGAATGTGAGTTCTTTAATTGATGAGCTAGAAGCACGGAAAAATGATTTTATTCTAGTAGCAGATGTAATAAATCTAATGGCAAATGCGACAAATAGTACACCATCTCAAGTATTGGATTATCTTGATACTAATAATATTGATGAACGTCTCACCATATTTTATATGGACGAAAGATATAATTTTCATTCATATAGAAAGCCCTTAGTAGGTTTGGGTTATGAGACAGAAACTACTTACTTTGCCCTAAAAGATGCGATGATGTTTGAACCAATTAATAAGCATGGCATTTTTGGAAAAAACCAAGTCACAAACAATGTGATTAATGATGTTTATGAGCGTACCTATGATATTAATCATCATAAAAGAAATCGCGAGGATGATTACCTAACGTTAAGTGAAACATTAGATTTTCTTAACTCTAAGAAAGGTTTTAATACTTCAAGTTATGATTTAAGGAAATTAAGAGATTTGGCGAGGAAGAAACTTCTGACGCCGTGCTTTTACTTTAGTGGTTATGTTGGTAGTTTCTCATTTGAAAACACAAAGAATTTTTATGTAGAAGTTATAACAGGCTATTTCACGTATAGACTACTGGCAGAAGAAGTTTGCAGTTCGGACGATTATATAACTATACCATCTTGTGAAACTGGTAATGAAATCAGAATTTATAGAATTCTCGAGAAACACACAGCGGAATATGTAGATAATGACAATGGCGTATTTTTATTAGAAAAGAAACCTCAAGGATTTCATGATACTGAAAAAGTAGAACTAAAGTGTATTGAAGCGGACGAGATTAGGTTTTCAAAGCGAGAAATAAATAGTTATATAGCTTCACTTACCAATAGTAATGAAAACCAAAATGATTCCTCTGTACAACATGATAGTGAATTACTTGCAAAGCTAGAAAAGTTACAAGCTGAGAATGACAATCTTAATTCTAGGTTGAGTACTGCTAGAAACACTTACAAGCAACACAGAAACGAGATAAAAGCGCTCCAAGAAAAGATTAAACAGGCAGATATTGAAAAAGCGAAACTTATTGAGCAGCTTAATAAAGTAGAATTAACAGACAAGCCAGCTATTATTGAAAATAATACAATCCTATACGTTACCCCAGCCATAAGCATAATGAATGAAGTTATTGCAGAGTTTTGGATTGATTATGATCCTAATGACCCAGCACCTAAACAAAGCACCATCACTGACTGGATAACAGATAAATTTGATGATGTATCAGATGCTTTAGCACTAAATATTGATAAAGTTTGCCGTCATACCAGTGCAAGGAGTGGAGGGAAATACAAAAGGTAGTTAAATTTTCGATCTATTGCTATAACATCATTGAGCCCTTGTGTATCAAGGGTTTTTTAATGCCCTAATATCAATGATATTGCTATTACATCATATCAAAAGTCCTTGCCTGATAGCCGTACCCACTCTCTATTCTATCCATATCGCAGCACATCGCAGCGGTGCAAATCATACGATATGGAGCAGTTAAGATGACACACCCCACTCAAAACACCCCAGTAATTCCCTCTACTGATAACACCTCTCACGATACCGAATCAACCACTGTAAACAGTCTATCTATGCAACTGCCTACTACAGGCATGGGCAGAGCAAAGGACATTTTGCCGTTCCTACCCTTTAGCAAAACTACCTTGTTTGAATGGTCGAAAGATGGACGTTTCCCAGCTGGCAAAAAGCTATCACCAACGATGACCGCATGGAGCTATGCGGACGTTCACGAATGGCTGAACTCTCACACCTCAACCACTAGCGAGGTGTAGATCATGAGCACACGGCAACCAAAAAAGAGCTATAAGCAGATTATTCATAATCACATGCTGGCAGGTCACAGCATATCTACTTATGAAGCCTTTGATCTATGGCAAATAACGTGCTTTTTACAGCGGATCAGCGAGCTAAGAGCGCAAGGCGTGGTTATCCAAGATAAGACCATCAAACGCAACGGTAAGACGTTTAAACAGTATTGGATAGATCAGCAGACACCGCAAACCGTAGAGGGGGTGTAATCATGCTTACTATCTCAAACAGCAACATAGATATGCAAGACGGGCTTTACTCACTCAATGACCTACACAGAGCCAGTGGCGGACTTAAACGACATCAACCAAGTAACTTTATTCGTAGAAAACAAACTCAAGAATTAATAACTGAAATAAAGACTGAAAATTTTAGATCCTCAGAAATGAGGAGCTTAGAGCCAATAAGGGTTGTAGAGGGCATACAGTTAGACGGAGCACCACAAGGTACATTTGTATGCTATGAGCTTGTTTATAGCTACGCAATGTGGGTTAGCCCACGCTTTCACCTACTGGTTATACGTGCCTTTCACTCAATCGCCGATCAGCAAAACCAGCTTAGCCAGCGACTCAATAACTTATGCCATGATTTACAGGTGGTTGATACTGCACTCACTAGCGCAGGTCGCTTCCTTTGCGTTGGTGGTAAGCAGATCAAGCCACAAATACAGCAAGATATTAATAGCACTCTAAAGCAGATACATCCCAGCCTTTTTAACGTGGAGGAAGTAAGAAATGAGCATAGATAAAAAAACCAATCTAAAAGCCGACCACGGGAAGCACAGCGACAGCCAGCTCTACAAACGCAGCTTACTACTTAGCCTTACTGTTTTTATAGCATGGGTGGTAGGTATTGGCTTACTACTATCATTGGTCACATGCCAGCCAGTCCATGCAAAACCGATTGCAAGTGATAATAGCAGCGGTTACTATATAGACCTCTCAAAAATCACTAGCGGACAAGCCAGCCGTTATTTATTGGCTTTTTTTGTGCCTGATAGTAGTGCAGCCTCTCAAGCTGTTACTGTGCCATCAAGTACCGCCCTAAAAGCGCATTTACGCGCCACAAGGGGGCACTCCCCCATATCTATAGCAAATCATTTGCTAACCGACTATGACGGGTTGACGCTGCAAAATACAATAGCCGCAAGGCGAATATGCGGGGCGGCTTCTAGTGATGCCGAGAGTAAGACCCGTCACCCTATATCTTTACCGTATAGTGTGACATTAACTCATAAATCACTAGGAGGTAGCTATCATGGCTAACTCAATCAGCACGACCTCAAACACTCAAGCCACTACCAATAGAACATTAGCCAATCAAGCCATTAACGGTGTACATGATGACGGCTTGTCTATGGTTCAAAGTAAACAGCGCAAATTTAACAAGTATAGAGCCATGCGCCAGCCTAACCAATCGCAGGTAAGGGGGGCTGAATGACCACCACACCAAAAAATACCCATGAAAAAGCCCGTGCATTCAGCACAGGCTTTGAAATGATAAGTAGGTTTAATGCAGCCACACGGCAAGGTCTGGCAGATGACAATACACTATTAAATTTATATAACCTATGTGAGCAGTTAGGCATACAAGATAAGTTATTGAGCATTGATGACAATATTACCATAACTACAGGCTTTGATACAGGAACGATATCGCCTACAGCTGGCACGATAGGGCTAGTATTGAGCAGTAACCAAGATCAGCCCGTAACCCTTGCCAGCGTCACACCTAATGGCAGTCAAAAGCCGTTAATCATTGACCGTATGCAGCCGTCTGCCTTAATCATTGGGACGTTAGATAGCACCTGTGAGCTGATAGCCGTTGATAACTTAGATGACGCTGTAATGCTTGCTCAATGCTTAATAAATGACAATGT
Organism: Psychrobacter sp. AH5; assembly: GCF_040371085.1. NCBI lineage: Bacteria > Pseudomonadati > Pseudomonadota > Gammaproteobacteria > Moraxellales > Moraxellaceae > Psychrobacter > Psychrobacter sp. AH5. Next base: position 1,525,047 of record NZ_JAMBMT010000001.1, on the reverse strand, counting down.
TACGGTACTGGCAAGCGTTGATAGTCTGCTATTCAATGGCATGGTAAAGCATTTTGCCGAAGTTTATCCCGTGACTATCTTTACTACCCTAGATCAGAAAGACAAAGTTTGTAAGCCGTTCAAAGGTGAGAACGTAAAAGCCATTGTTACCAGTGATAGAAACGTCTTAGAACATTTAGAGTATGGCAATCTAAGCTATAGCGACATATTAACCCTTGATGATACAGCCATACTCGATTTACAAGCTGAGATATGGGGCGAACCTGAACCATTAGCCAATAGCCCAAACAAGCCCACGCCATACCCCATAGATGCGTTCACAGGCTTGCTACAGCACGTTGTTAAGGCAGTAGCACATTACACGCAAGCACCTACAGCTATTGCAGGTCAATGCGTTTTAGGGGCACTGGCACACATGGGGCAACGGTTCATTGATGCACCGATGGGACACGGACACATGCCAACCAGCCTAATATTAATCACAGAGGGCGAAAGCGGTAGCGGTAAGTCACAAGCTATGGGCTTAACTCACTTCAAAATACGTGAGTATGAGAAGCAGCTATATGCTGATTATCTTATTGCCTTGTCATCATGGGAGAATGACAGGGTAAGTCTTAAAGGTAAAGAGCTAGCCGACTTCTTAGAGTCCAACCCAAAGCCCCAAAATCCTAAGACCATGTTCAAAGAAGCGACCATTGAGCCGATACTCGATAAGTTTATTGATGGCAGTATCAGTAATGCGTCATGGACGACAGACGAAGCCGCCCAATTCTTTAACGGTCATACCATGAAAGGCGATACTGCAGGCAATGCCTTATCATCATTAACAACGCTATACAGTGATGGTGAAGTGTCCCGTTTACGCTCGCAAAAGTCTGCCTATGCAACACCGCACACAGACGCTTATAACGTGCGTATGACGCTATTACTACAAGGGCAGCGAGTTATCTTAGAGCCAGCACTAGCCGATCCCGTTATGAATGGACAAGGGTTTTTAGCCCGTGCTTTGATTGCCTGCCCTGAGGACTTGCGCGGCCAAAGAGTATGGAACGATGAGCAGCGCAATAATGACAGCCCGTATGATAATGACTACTTAATAAACTACTGGGCACGTTGTCAGAGCTTACTTGATCCATTGCCAGCCAATCTACCCAATGACAGCACAGGCGCACCACAGCGCATTAAAATGCAATGGGCAGACAAACAGACTAGGCAAGTTTTCAGTGACTTTAAACAGGCAATAGAAGACAGACAGGCACACGGGCAGCCTTTAGAGTATCTAAAAGCGTATGCCTCACGCATGGCGGAGAATGCCAGCCGTATAGCGTCATTGATGGCGTTCTTCGATAGACGTCATACAATCACTACTGATGATATTAAACGGGCGTTTATGCTTGTGGAATACTCAACAGCCGAACGCTTGCGCTACCTTGATGCAACTCCAACAGGTGAGCAGAACGACAGTGAGAAGTTAAGCAGCTGGCTAGTGGATAAAGCAAGGGCTAAAAATCCGCCTATCTTGAATAAGTCGTTTGTGTCACAGAACGCACCCAATACCCTAAGAGGTAAGAAACTTAATGGCTTGCTCGACGACTTAGAGAGTATGGGGCATATCAGGTTAGAGAGTGAGGGGCGCAGGCGTTTAGTATGTATCAACCCTAAGCTGATTAATTAGCTACCCTTAAAAAGCTGCTATAGTTGCTAAACTTTATCTAGCCCTTGCCAGTCGAGGGCTTAACTTTAGGTAGTGCGCTGCTAAGCATAGCTAAATTTGCTAATCTATCGCTAAACTTAGCCAAAACAGACGAAATTTAGCAGAACTATAGCAACTTTAGCGACCCTTAGCAGGTAGTGAGCTAACCTACAAGACTTGACAACAAAGGCTTATGACCAACTTTAGCAACTATAGCGACTTTTTAATTGATTAATAAAGCGCGCTTAACGCAAGGTAGGCGATGAGTAAATAGTAAAAATTGCCACTAGGGCGGTTAGAGAGAAGCTTGAGTAGTTATTCGCAAGTAATTAAAAGCCTTATTACTAGAAACAAATTTTTGTTTATGCGTAAGTAAAATTTAATATATCTTCATATAGTTTCTTTAGGTCATCAGACTGAACAAACTTTAAAGGTATGTTAGTACGGTCTGCCATATATTTAACATTATTTGATGTTTTATTTATGTGCTTGATTATGTTTGTGTAATTCTCTTCGCTAATGTCACTATTATCAGGTGTGGGGCAATAGATAAAGAATCCGGCTCTGCTTTTTCCTCCCGATATCTCACATGCTGTTTGTAGGTTCATGGCGCCAAGCGTATCTAGGTTATATCCTAAATAAGCTTCTGGAATGAAGTCTGCTGATACCAACGTACCAAAAAAGTTGTTTTTGAAAATATCCCCATGTTTCCAAATAGGCATATTTATCTCAACTTTGCTATCACCGCCAATAATAAAAGGCTCTTCACGCAAGATATCCTTGAAGCCTTCTGGGTTGGCTTTGCGTAAATCTTTGAATAATTTTTTACGTAAAGAGTCGGTATTTATTGATTGACGTTGGGTTGATTGAGTCTCCATATGATCGCAAATCAAATTAATATACTGTCCATACAAGCTAGATAGTATTTGGTCAATAGTTAAGCCTTGAGTAAATAAGGGTGCGGAATAACTCAAATGAGGTGAAGCAATAACAGTATCGCCCAATTTCACAGCGATATCTTTTGCATAGTTAAGCATATTTTGAACTTGGGTCGCACCCTCTTTACCGTATAAGCACTCAAAGGCCTTAGCATTTTTTAACATACGAACATGACGATTGTCTTCATTATCATGAAATACGATGCCAATATTAAAGGTTTCCTGAGCAATTAAGTTTGGAGTAAATTTAATTACTTGGTAATGGCCAGATACTCTATGCTGTTCGGTATTTTCTAGTAAACTCTTCCAGCTCATCACTAACTACCCCAGTAAACCATAACGATTGCTTATTAATTCGTTCACATTATCCGTTCGCCATTGTAAAAAATCCAAGAAAGATTGCCAATCTTTTTTATTATTTGTGGCAAAGTTATCTATCCAGAACTTCATCTCAGGTAATAAGTGTTGATGTGACAAGAAATAATCTTCAGCAACGGAGATGAAGCGATTACCTTTCCTGACATCAGACTCTATCTCATTTTGATTAATTGAAGCAAGTTGGTTTGAGTAATTGAGTTGAGGCTGGAGAGAGCTGTAATTCCAGTTTGGATTACTGCTATCCTCAGTTGCTAGAAATCCATTGTCGATCATGCAAAAAAGATTATTTCCCGTATGAATAAGGTTGCGTGGATAACGGTCAGTATTCGCTATTACCTCATCAAACACAACAGCCTTATTAAAGTCTTTCCATTTAATTATCTGATTGCGCAGCCAGTCATTTAAGGTATGAAACTCGTAGTGTGTGCTAGTAGCTGCCGTGGTAAAAAAAGCAGGTAATGTTTCTTCCTGATCAACACACCCCTGCATTTCTTTGGTAAGTAACGGATAAAAAGGACGAAGCATTTTAGTTGGTACTAAGGCAACTCCTGCAAATTCTGGCTGAGGTATATTTGAAATTGTGCCATATAAATAACCAAGAATCTCATTCAGCAAACCACGATTGCCTTCTTGTAATGAGTAAAATTTAAAATATACAGAATGAGGTTGATTGTTTAGAAGCAAGCTACCCATTAATACGTTGCTAATAGGGTCATTTTTTTTAGCTTGAATAATGCGCTCTATATCAAATGGCATAACAAGATTTAGTATTTTTTTCATAACAACATCCTATGATTAGTTGATCATCTCAACTTTTTCTTATGCTCTTAAAGAAGACTGTTTTGAATTATTGTCATTAGAGAGTCTAGATTATCCCAGCCCGCATCCACAATTCTTGTTGTCAGGTGTTTTATACTCTCAGCGGGCAGCTCTCGAAGCGCGTCAATCATTGTCTGTTTACGTTCAGTTGGTAGATTAGAGGACAGAATCATAGACTCTAGGATTGTCCTAAACTGTTCGGCTTCAAACTTAATAGTCACTACACCTAAGATGGCTGATAGCCCGCCATCATCTGCAAGAAAGTCCATGCCTATATGAGTGATAGAAGCCAAATGAGGTTGGAAAGATTCACCTTGCATAGACGGCGATACAAGCAGGCTCTTTTCAGAAATGAGTTTATGATCTTTGAGGTAAGCCAAGTTGGCGATTAACTTATAGTAATCATCACTTCCGTAATCATATTTTTCACTAATGTTCACTGATGAGGGGTAGGTTTCACTTAATTCAGTCAAAATAGCCAACTGCATTTCTCTATCTAACAGCATAATCACGTCCTTATATTAGTCTCAATCCAAAGGCCTCAGGTTACACATACCTTCAGCCCTATCTCTCTAGCATCATCCGAGTCAGCACCTTTCTTACTTGTATTACTCATAGTTTGATAAACCACATGCTAATCGTTGTTAGCAAACAGCTAAATATTAATCGACTTTAACCGATTAGTAAGCTTTGAGCAATATCGGCAAGCAACTATAAGCTACGACACACTGTAGATTGCAGCATTATATGCACAACAAATAATAATAAGCTTTAGATTTTGTTCTAATTTCAGATCTAGTCAAAGAACTATCATTGGAATTTGACCATAATAAATATGGTTGATGCTCGCACTCCTGACAGAGGGTGCTAGTTTTCGGACACGTTAGAGGGGGAGCTATAAATCGAGATTGAACAGGCAAACCAATGAACACCGCCACCATTCACACGCACAAGAAAAAAACCGTTTCAAACAGAAGTTAAAAAACTTTCGCGACAAGTAACGTAGGCGCGTGACTTACAGCCACTATGAGTAGGTTAATGCCATGTTAAAAAGTTAAAGCGTGACTTTTATTAATCATACTAAGGTATGGTTCATAGAATGGATAAATATAGGTGGATAGATGAATAAGTTAATCTTCATGATCTTACTATCATTGACAGCTTGCCAACCTATTGCGGATTACGACACTGATACTGATGATGATATAGCAGTCGTTGATATTTTTTGGTCATCTTATGGCAATGTTAAGCAATACCCATTTACTATTAAATCTGGACATATTGCTTGCAGTTTCAACGAAGTAGATTTTTACCCCGATGATACGGCTAATGATGAGTCAAGCATAGGTTGGCCACTAAACAAAGTAGCTCAAGATAGTCTAAAATCTAGTGGTATGAAGCCAAACGTGGAGAATGCTATCAAGCCTAATGCTGATTTGTCCGAAGCTATTAGAATGGGGTTAGATAGGTGTAAACAGGTACAACAGCAATTAGATGAATTTAGATCAGAGATTAGTTAATAGAAAAAGCAAACTTGTTTAATGATTTAGATGTATTGCACTGTAAATATATTTTGATAGACTTCAAGATAGCTAAATCCATTAAGTAAACAAAACAATGTTTCGTCACCCCTAGACCTACTATTTCGTACATAGTCTTTATCATTTAAGTACACTTATTTTTCAGTTATTTAGATCACTTTAAGATGCCCGTCTGTCCCACGCAAAAACTAAGGTACAGCAAAAAGAATCAAAGGTAGGCGTTCATCGTCTGCCTTTTTTTATATCTGATACTCCTATCATTATTATAATGGACTGAAACCAATAGCCCAAAACTCGACAAAATATAACTGTATTGTTGTATCATGGTGACATATAAAAACAGGGGTCTAATCTATGACGCATTTTAGCGCACTAAATGATTATGTAGCAGACTTGCCAGCCGATAGACAACAAGCGATCAATAATAAATCCAAGATATTAAGCCAGTCTATTGAGCTTGCCAAATTGCGCAAAATTAAACAGTTAAAACAGACCGAACTTGCCGCCATAATGGGTGTGTCACAAGCCAGCATATCAAAGGTAGAAAGTGGTAAGGATATTCAGCTATCGACCTTGCAAAACTATGTTAGAGCGTTGGGTGGTGAGGTGAGTATCATCGCTAAGATGCCAAACAGTGACGTGATATTGATATAGCACTCTCACCCTATAGGCGAACCCCCACGACTTTTATATCTTGTTTCAAATCTTATAATCCAACCTAGGAATATCTATGTCAGATAGCAATCACCAACACGTTAGCGATTACGTCAATAAAGTAGCATCAAGGGTTAAATTAGGTCATAGCTCAGAACATACTTTCCGTAAAGATTTAGAGGATTTGATAAATCATTTAGCGCCTGATGTGATGGTAACCAATGAGCCAAGCCAAGTAACGGACTGCGGTAACCCTGACTTTTTGATTAGTAAAAAAGAGATTCCTATTGGTTTTATCGAAGCCAAAGACGTTGGCAAAGACTTAAACTCTAAACAGTACAAAGAGCAGTTTGATCGCTATAAGGCCGCACTTGATAACCTCGTCATCACGGACTATCTACGCTTTCAGTTTTATGTCAATAGCGAGCGCATTCATGAAGTCTGTGTCGGTGAGTTAGTCGCAGGCGTAGTGCAGTCGCATGACAGTGAGTTTGAGCGCTTGGCTGAGCTACTGCGTGACTTCTGTGTCTATGTTGGACAGACCATCAGGTCAGCCCAGCGTTTGGCTATCTTAATGGCTGGCAAGGCAAGGCTGTTAGAGAATATTCTATATCAAGCACTGACCAGTGATGAAGATAATAATGCCAATACTGACTTACGTGATCAGTTCAATACCTTTAAGTCTGTGCTTATCCATGACTTAACCCCTAGTGACTTTGCCGATATTTATGCGCAAACGCTAGCTTATGGCATGTTTGCCGCCCGTCTGCATGATGACACCTTAGATACTTTTAGCCGTCAAGAAGCGGCGGAACGCATTCCCAAAACCAATCCATTTTTACGAAAACTATTCTCTCATGTTGCTGGTGTCGATATTGATGACCGTATCAAAACCACTGTCGATAACTTAGCGGATGTATTCCGCGCCACTGATGTCGCAGCTATCCTAAAAAACTTCGGTAAAACTACCCAAACCCAAGACCCGATTATTCACTTTTACGAAACATTTTTGGCGGAATACAATCCCAAGCTTCGTAAGCAGCGCGGTGTTTGGTACACGCCTGAGCCAGTGGTAAAGTTTATCGTGCGTGCTGTGGACGATATATTGAAGTCTGAATTTGATTTACCCGAGGGTATCGCTGATACCAGTAAGATTGAGATAGAAAAACAGACACAAACCCCTGATAGTCGTACTAAAACAGGCTATAAGATGGTTAAAGAGTTGGTGCATAAGGTACAAATCCTTGATCCTGCAACTGGCACGGGTACATTCCTTGCCGCCATTATTCAGCATATTTTTCATGATCAGTTTGAGAATATGGGCGGCATGTGGAGCAGTTATGTCGAGCAAGATCTATTACCGCGCTTACACGGCTTTGAACTACTGATGGCAAGCTATGCAATGGCACACCTCAAGCTCGATATGCTATTGACCGATACAGGCTATCAGCCGATTAAACCTAAGCGTATGCAAGTCTATCTCACCAACTCACTAGAAGAACATAATCCCGATACAGGGACGCTATTTGCTGGCTGGCTGTCTGCTGAGGCGAACGAAGCTAATGCGGTCAAACGTGATGCGCCAGTGATGGTTGTCATGGGCAATCCACCGTATAGCGGAGAGAGTACTAATAAGGGTGACTGGATCATGTCCCTTATGAAAGATTATAAAAAAGAGCCAGGTGGTATTGAAAAATTAAATGAGCGCAATTCAAAATGGATAAATGATGATTATGTGAAGTTCATGCGTTATGGGCAACATTTTATAGAAAAGAATGGCGAGGGTGTCTTAGCCTTTATCAATCCGCATGGCTTTTTGGACAACCCAACCTTTCGCGGTATGCGCTGGCAACTGTTAAATACTTACGATAAAATTTTTACTATTGACTTGCATGGCAATTCCAATAAACAAGAAACTTCTCCTGATGGCAGTAAAGATGAAAACGTTTTTGATATACAGCAAGGCGTTTCTATAAATATATTGGTTAAAACTGGCAAGAAAAAATCTGGTGAGCTTGGTAAGGTTTATCATTTTGACTTGTATGGAATCAGAGAGGATAAATATGATTTCTTAACAGAAACTAGCTTAGAAGATATCGATTTCTCAGAAATACCAAATCATGCCCCAAACTACTTTATGGTAAAAAGAGATTCTAAAGTTGAGAATATATATTTGAATGGTTTTAATGTAGAAAAATTATTTGTTGTAAACAGTGTGGGAATAGTGACAGCTAGAGATAGCTTCACCCTTCATGAAACTGAAAATGAAGTTATTGAGACCATAGAAAGTTTCATAAATCTCGAAGATGAAGAGGCTAGAAAGAAATTTCATCTAGGAAAAGATGTAAGAGACTGGAAGGTCAGCTATGCTAGGAAAGATATCGAAAATAACTATAAGAATGGAAAAGGTAAGATAATAAAAATATCTTATAGACCATTTGAAGATAAATGGACTTTTTACACTGGAAAATCAAAGGGTTTTCATTGTTATCCTAGAAATGAAGTAATGAAGCATATGTTGCATCAATCCAATACAGGTTTTATAACTGCGCGAAGTAATAAGTCTGAATCATGCGATCATTTTTTTATTACTGATAAACCTATAGAAACGAAGTGTGGCGAGAGAACCACTCAATCAGCTCTATTTCCACTTTACCTATATCATGAAGAAGACAACCAAACCGAGTTATTAGGTGCACAAGAAACCCCAACCCGAACCCCAAACTTTGATCCTGAAATCGTGGCAGCCATTGCCAAAGCCATTGGCTTAACCTTTACTAATGAAAAATCTGATGAGGCTGGCACGTTTGCCCCGATAGATACTCTCGATTATATCTATGCAGTATTACACAGCCCAACATATCGTGAGACTTATAAAGAATTCCTAAAAATTGACTTCCCTCGCGTGCCTTATCCTAGCGATGCCGATACGTTTTGGCAGTTGGTGGCGCTCGGTGGCGAGCTACGCCAAATTCATTTGTTAGAATCCCCGAAGCTTGCCGCACAGATTAAGGCGCTCAGCCTTGGCTATCCAATAGGCGGTGATAATTCGGTTACTCGCAAGATGACCAAAACCAGCGTTGGCTTTGAGCCTGACGAAGCAGATAGCAGCATTGGCAAAGTTTGGCTTAACGATACTCAGTATTTTACCAATGTGCCTTTAGTGGCATGGGAGTTCTATATCGGTGGCTATCAGCCCGCGCAAAAGTGGCTAAAAGACCGCCGTGATCGCATGCTAGACCATCATGATATTAAGCATTACCTGAATATCATCGCGTCACTTAGCTTAACAAATGAGCTGATGCAACAGATTGATAATATCAACGTAGTGGGTTAAATCGGTATAATAATAAAATTACGTTAAGATAAAGTAATCAGAGGTAGGCGTTAAGCGTCTGCCTTTTTTTGTGGCTGGCAAGCATTAGCACTGACACTACTAAACACTTACCTTTAAGCGCAAATAGTTGATCCATGCGAGTAGATGCACGATAAATAAGCGATTGTGCGCGACTGTAAATGACGTTTTTATCGCGCAAATAAACAGTAATACTGACACTTTACACCCACCAGATGCGGCCGATGCACGAGAAACGCAATCGAATCACAGTTAGAAGCGCACATATTGCGTGTATTGTGCAGGTTAGAGTTGTACGGGCGCTCATATTTCGCTCGTTCTCGCGCATTCTTTGATGCTTATTGAGCGAAAAAATATACTGTAATATGGACGTTACGGGGCTATACAGGCAGCACGCACAAAAAATGCGCGATAAACGCTTAACTTTTAACGACATGGTGAGCGAAGTTAAATATATCGAGCGAAATTAAGCGTGACGTCAAATAACAGCACATCAGCGCAATAAGTTACAAATAACATCTAAGTAAAATAGTCAGTATTCAACAACAGTTAAAACTAAAATCTATTGTTGGTATTATGGTTGGTATCGTCTATTTTAAAAAGATTAATAACTTCTATTATCAATTACTTATAAGTGTAGTTTAGTTTCCGCCATCTCCACCAAATATTAAAAATCCGATCACGTAATGTGGTCGAATTTTTTTATATCTAAGTTTTAGCAGAAATTGCAAAAAATTTGTCTTGAGTATGTTCAATAGGTATTGACATAGAACAAATAGCCGAAGCTTGAGTAAATACGGTGTAGGTTAATGATCTAAGTCAAAACTGCGAACGCAATATTTAGAGAAGGAGTGGTATTAAGCGTAGATTTGATTGTTTAATTTATCAAAATAAGCGTTTGCCATTTTTCTTTCCATAGTTTCAAAACGAATATATATACCTGAGCTGTCTATAGTGGCATACCAGTGCTCATCGTTACAACCTGTTGGTATCTCAAAAAACTTATCATTGACGTATTCGCCTACCGTATAGACTTTACCTACTGAGTAAAAAGCATTGCCACTCGTGCAGACTAGTTTATCACCGGTTTGAATCATATCTTTATCCTAATCTTATTGATGAATTCTAAAGCTACATATAGTAATAGACTACTGTTGAATAAAAAACCAATAAGGTTATGAGCGGTCGAATAAATGGTATAGACGGTAGGCTTCCTTATATATAAGTTATTGTTTTAACAGGATTAAATATATTTTCTAAATTGATAATAGTAATAGTTTCTTAGATTAACACATGAAGTGCAATTTCAAAGAGCAGGTGAAAAAAAGACCTAGATGCGCTAGCATCAAAGTTTTTATCCACCGACCAAAGTGAGATTGCAACCATGAGCTATACGCATCTAAGCCTAGGGGAACGATACCAGATTTATGCCCTAATAGGGGCAAAACATAGTATTAATTTCATAGCTCGAGAGTTAAACAGAAGTCCCAGTACCATATCAAGAGAGCTTAGACGCAATAAAAGCCTACGAGGTTACCGAGCAAAGCATGCTAATAACAAGGCTTGTGACAGACGGGCTAACAACGCCACAACTATTGTGGCTGACATCTGGGCATGGGTGACAGACAAGCTTAAAGAGAACTGGAGTCCTGAGCAAATATCTGGCGTTCATGCTGGTATCAGTCATATGAGCATTTATCGCTATATTTGGCGTGATAAGAGGCAGGGTGGCACATTGTGGCAGTGTCTCAGACGTAAAGCCAAACCATACCGGCAGCGTCTAACCGCTGAGACTCGAGGCCGTATCAATGACAGAGTCTCGATTCATGAGCGCCCTTGTATTGTTGAAGAACGCTCACGTATTGGTGACTGGGAAGCGGATACCGTTATCGGTCAGCATCACAAGCAAGCGATTGTCACGCTCGTTGAACGTAAAACGGGGCTGCTGAAGATGAAGCGTGTGGGTCATAAAACAGCACAGCAAGTATCAGAGGCAATGATAGAACTCTTAGCGCCAGTGAGTTTGCAGGTTAAGACCATTACCTCTGACAATGGTAAAGAGTTTGCTCAGCATAAGAAGGTGAAACAAAAGCTCTTTAGCCCTTTCTTCTTTGCCGATGCTTATGCGTCATGGCAGCGAGGAACCAACGAGAATACCAATGGCCTTATCAGAGAGTACTTGCCTAAGGGTTGTGACTTTAGACAAGTCTCTGATAATGAAATACAGGACATTGAGAACAAACTAAACAACAGACCAAGAAAACGATTAGGGTTTAAGACGCCTATGCAGGCGTTCTGTAATATTAATTAGCGTTGCACTTGGTGTGTTAATCTAAGTTTTAAAAAATTAATTCTTTAAATAAAAAAACCAGCGACTCAAAGTCACTGGCTCTTTTTGCATTCAAAATAGAGAGTCTAACAATTACTCTTCAGAATAATCTTCGTTCTCATCAGTAGCATCATCTTCTACGGCTTCATCTTCGTCATTGCCATCTTCAGATAAGATAGTGACCAAGATAGTAGCAGTAACGTCATGATGAAGCTGGATATCAACATTGTACTCGCCGATCTGACGTAGTGTACCTTCTGGAAGTTTAATCTCAGCACGGTCAACTTCTAGACCTGAGTTAGTCAAAGCTTCAGCGATATCACGAGTACCGATAGAACCGAACAATTTGCCTTCATCACCAGATTTAGCACGCATAATGACATTAACATCAGTTAACGCATCAGCACGTGTTTGAGCAGTGGCGATCTCTTTGGCTTCTTCAGCTTCAAGCTCTGCGCGGCGCGCTTCGAACTTTTCGATGTTAGCTTTAGTAGCAGGAAGAGCTTTGCCATGAGGGATAAGAAAGTTACGTCCGTAACCTGGTTTTACATCGACAGTTTCACCGAGTTTACCAAGGTTGACGATACGCTGTAACAAAATAATTTGCATGAGTCATTCCTAGTTAACGGTTAACCCTGATGGTTATCAGTGTATGGTAATAGCGACAAGTAACGAGCTTGCTTGATAGCAGTAGCTAGTTGACGCTGATATTTTGTAGAAGTACCGGTAATACGACTCGGTACGATTTTGCCATTGTCACTGATATACTGTTTTAGCAATTCAACATCTTTATAATCGATGTGAGTGATGCCTTCAGCAGTGAAACGGCAGAATTTGCGACGGCGATAGAAACGTGCCATGAGTATTCTCCTTTAATTAGTCTTCACTGTTGTCGTTGTCATTGTCGTCTGAACGACGTGGAGTAGCTTTGCGTGCACGTTTTTCATCGGCATTCTTAGCTAGCTGCGACTCTTCAGTGACCGCTTCATCACGGCGCATGACTAAGCTACGGATGATGGCGTCGTTATAACGGAATAATTCTTCAAGCTCTTCTAAAGTCTCACCGTCAGTTTCGATGTTGAAAAGAACGTAATGAGCTTTATGAATCTTGTTAATTGGATAAGCCAGTTGACGACGGCCCCAATCTTCTAAACGATGGATAACACCGCCATTGTCTTGAACCAACTTGATATAGCGTTCAACCATACCGACTACTTGGTCGCTTTGGTCTGGGTGTACAATTAACACCACTTCGTAATGTCGCATTTGGACTCCTTACGGATTAGTAGCTATCAACCCTATGTTAATAGCAAGGAGATTTATAAGGTAAGCTCAAAGCTATTATGATAAATAGTAGACGTTAAGCTTAGGATATAAAGCGCCGTATTATAACAGCACTCAAGATTTAACACAAAGGTTAATACTGTGGATAAGCACAAAAGTATATAGCTAGCGTTTAAGAGCTAATAAAACCCGCCATAAAAAAGCAACGCCTGAGCGCTGCTTTTGCATAATACTGTATTAAGAACTGCTGACTTATATCTTAATAGCCTAACAGGTAGAAGCTACTTAACTTTAGGCTGCTTAATAAGCTGCTTGCTATCGGCCTTTACTACTAAGGTTTTGGCAAGTTTATCATGCCAACCGATATTTTCAGGACTTTTTGAAGCCATATAATAATGAATAGCAATCAGCACAAACCCTAAAAAGCTGGTAAACGAGAACAATAGGTTATAGATAATAATCAACAATACAGTGCGCGTCATAATAAGTCTGAAAAAAGAGGGTAGTTTGTGCGTCGTTTGATCCACCACACGAATACCGGTAATTAGCTTACCTAATGACTGCCCCCTCAGAGTAATAAACACCAGTTGCAAAGCAAACAGGCCAAATACCATCACCTGTGACATCATTAAAGTGCCACTAGGAATGCTTTCTATCAGTGTCATCGAATACTGGTAAGCGGCGTCCATATTTTGGATGTCTTGAAACTTAGTATAGTCGATATCCATCTTGGTTAGTGCCAATACTAGCGGAAATATCGCCAAGATATAGAGTAGACCATTGATGGCAGTAGCTAGCATTCGCGACATAATAGGCGCTAAAATCACATCGCCAATGACCACATCATTAGCGCCCGCTACTTTAGTATTAGCAGACTTATTTAGTGAGACGTTATTAGAGGAGGTATGATTACGATTGGTGGTCATATCAACTTTGGATTTTTTGCTACTATCGGTACTAGCGCGCTCAGGCTTACCATAGAGTCTATCGATAGAGAGCTTTTTGCCATTCAAACTGCTTTGATTAGCTTTATGAATAGTGCTATTAGTACTGTCATCAGAGTCATCTGGAAAAACAGTGACGTTATTAATGATAGAGTCGTCATCGCTATCGTTATAAGTCGTTATGGTGTTGTCAGCGGTCGGTACAGGACGATAGCTATACTGATTTGCTGTCAAGTCGCCGAGACGCTGCCAATTGGCTAAGCCTTCATGCCAGACTAAGTCATCCAACACGACTTCGCCTGAGGCCAGCATGATATTGAGCTGATCTAAATTATAAGGCCCTGCTTGTACATTATTTCGAGCAAGAAAAATTTGCATAGTTAGTTATATCTTAATTCGCTGATGATAAGTTTTGGCTTTTATAAGTCATGTTATTGGGTCAAAGTTGCTTTTAACAAGGTCAATATCACAGTAGCCGTGCCACAAGCTTAGGTATAATAATAGCTTATTGTAAGGCTTTTTTGTAATGACGGTCAGCAAATAGATCCCAATAGTAAATACGACTTAGGGTCTGCTCGCTGTTTTATCAAAACGAATGATAATCAGCAAACAAACCCTAATAATAAGACCAATCAAAGCCATGACTTCAATGATCTATTTTGAGACAGTCACAAAAATGAATCGTTATAACCGTCCTTTTATGATGATTTATTTATAGACAACTATTTTGCTTCTTCACCGGCTAAAAAGAACCAAGTATCTAGCACAGAATCAGGGTTTAGCGACACGGAATTGATACCTTGCTCCATCAGCCAAAAAGCTAAATCAGGATGATCGGATGGGCCTTGACCACAAATACCAATGTACTTGCCAGCTTTGTTACAAGCTTGAATCGCCATAGATAGTAGCTTTTTGACCGCAGGATCACGCTCATCAAACAGATGCGAGACAATACCTGAATCACGGTCTAGACCTAGCGTTAACTGAGTCAAATCATTTGAGCCAATAGAGAAACCATCGAAATGCTCTAAGAATTCTTCAGCAAGTAGCGCGTTAGTTGGCAGCTCACACATCATGATGACGCGTAGGCCGTTCTCGCCGCGCTTAAGACCGTTTTTCTCAAGTAGCTCAATCACTTGCGCCGCTTCACCAACGGTACGCACGAAGGGGATCATAATCTCAACGTTAGTTAGACCCATCTCATCACGCACGCGTTTAAGCGCTTTACACTCAAGCTCAAAGCAGTCGCGGAAATTGTCAGAGACATAACGACTAGCGCCGCGGAAACCAAGCATTGGGTTTTCTTCAGACGGCTCGTATAATTTACCGCCCAATAGGTTGGCATATTCGTTCGATTTAAAATCTGACATGCGTACGATAACGGGCTGATCCATAAAGGCAACCGCTAGCGTTGAGATACCTTCCACTAATTTATCAACATAGAAGTCAACGGGTGAAGCATAGCCTGCGATACGTTCATGAATGGCTTGTGACACCTCACGTGGTAAGCTGTTCATATTAAGCAGCGCTTTTGGATGCACCCCGATCATACGGTTGATGATAAATTCAAGACGGGCAAGGCCAATCCCTTCATTAGGCATTTGCGCAAATGAGAAAGCACGATCAGGGTTACCGACGTTCATCATCACTTTAAATGCCAGCTCCGGCATAGACTCAATAGAGTTGGTTTGAATATCAAAATCAAGCTGACCTTCGTAGATAAAGCCGGTATCACCCTCAGCACAAGACACAGTGACGTCTTGACCATCGACCAAAAGCTCGGTGGCATTACCACAACCAACGATTGCTGGCACACCAAGCTCACGCGCGATAATAGCGGCGTGACAAGTACGACCACCGCGGTTAGTAATGATAGCGGAGGCGCGCTTCATAACCGGCTCCCAATCCGGATCCGTCATGTCTGACACTAGCACATCGCCATCTTCAACTTTATCCATCTCATTTAGGTTACTAACGATACGCACTTTACCTGCGCCGATACGCTGACCGATTGAACGACCTTCACATAATACTTTGGCATCGCCAGTTTTGATGATGTAGCGCTCCATGACATTGCTGTCTTGGCGGCTCTTAACGGTTTCAGGACGCGCTTGCACGATGAAGATTTGACCACTATCACCATCTTTTGCCCACTCGATATCCATCGCTTGGCCATAATGCTTCTCGATAGTCATCGCTTGTTTGGCAAGGGAGGTCAGCTCGTCAGTGGTCAAAGAGAACTGCATACGATCTTGTTTTTCGACATCGACCACTTTGACAGATTTAGCGGTGCTACCTTCCTCACCATAGATCATTTTTTTATGCTTGCTACCCAAGTTACGACGGATAACTGAAGGCTTACCAGCAGTTAGTAGACGTTTTGATAGATAAAATTCGTCAGGGTTAACCGCGCCTTGTACGACCATCTCGCCAAGGCCATAGCTTGAGGTGATAAATACCACTTCATCAAAGCCGCTTTCGGTGTCTAAGGTGAACATAACGCCCGCCGCGCCCGTCTCTGAGCGTACCATACGCTGTACAGCAGCTGATAGCGCTACGCCTTCATGCTCAAAACCTTTATGCACGCGATAAGAGATAGCGCGGTCATTATATAGTGAGGCAAATACTTCTTTAATCGCGATCAGTACGTTATCGATACCGCGAATATTTAGATAAGTTTCTTGTTGACCAGCAAAGGAGGCATCAGGCAAATCCTCAGCAGTCGCAGAAGAGCGCACCGCAACCGCGATATCTTCGCCGCCGCTCATCTGCTCAAATGATTGACGCACGTCCGCTTCTAGATCTTTTGGCAGTTCTTGCTCGACAATCCAGTTACGGATCTTTTTACCGGTAGCAGCAAGCTTATTAACATCATTCACATCTAAGGTTTTCAGCTCGCTATTGATCTTATCAAGCAGACCGGTTTCATTCAAAAAGCGGTAAAAAGCGTTTGAGGTTGTGGCAAAGCCGCCAGGAACGCTAACACCCAAATCTGATAAGTGGCTGATCATCTCGCCAAGTGAAGCATTCTTACCACCGACCATCTCAATATCGTCTTTTCCTAACTGATCAAGATTGATTACAAGTGCTGTTGATTGCGTTGCCATGATAACTCCAGAAAATAAGGTTATTTAGTAAGGATTATAACGGTGGATTATAACGCTATATTTAGATAATTTCGAGAGGATAATGAGATATTTCTCGAAAAAGATACAAAATTTAGAGTTTCTCGTTATTTTTGGATTTGGAGAGTAGAGTAACGATGATTTGACCTAGTCTCAGTAGCCCAAATGTGGCTGGAGTATTGCTAAAACCTTTTTTTATAGGTCGTAAGTTATAAGCTTGGATAACAGGGATGTTTTATAAAGACAATAGTAAGCTTTTGGCTATAACTTGGATTACTATTCATGGTCTATTATGAGTATAATGTTAGCTATAAATGTGGTTACGCCATAATAATAAATACTCCACCGGGCATTGAGGTTATAAGCTATGTATTCCAATAATCCATCTGAACAAAATAAGCCGACTATTCAGAACCGTCATGCTATGAGCTTGGACAATTCGCAAACGATAAGAAGTGCTTTTTTTATCTCTGATGGTACAGCGATTACCGCTGAGACTCTGGGCCGCTCTATTTTAAGTCAGTTTGCCTCGGTGCCTTTTGAGACGCGAGTCTTACCTTATGTCGATAGCTTAGAGCGCGCAGAAGATGCAGTAGCACAGATCAATATGGCTTATCAGCGCGATGGTCTATTGCCATTGGTGTTCGATACCATCGTCAGCCCTGAGATTCGTGAAAAAATCAATTCAGCTCAAAGTTGTAATTTGGATATGTATGAGGGTCTTATTGGCCGTATCGCTGAGGAGACAGGCGTTGAGCCCGATGGTCATTCAGGACACGCGCATGATAATGTCGATTCAGAAACCTATAAAGAGCGTATTGATGCGGTACATTTCGCTTTAGATAATGATGATGGCGCGCGTACTCGTCATTATAGTATGGCTGATATTATTCTCATTGGCGTCTCGCGTTCTGGCAAGACACCGACTTCGTTGTACTTAGCACTACAATTTGGTATTCGCGCAGCGAACTATCCGCTGACGGAAGACGACTTATACGATAATCAATTACCAAAATCTTTGCGTGAGCACAAAGATAAGCTATTTGGTCTAGTGATTAACACCGATCGCTTAGTGAAGATTCGTCAAGAACGCCGAGCTGGCAGCCGCTATTCTAGCTATCAGCAAGTGCAACAAGAGCAGCGCGCCATTCAAGGTATCTATATCTCGCAAGGTATCCCAAGCCTTGATGTCTCTGAGATGTCAGTAGAAGAGATTGCGACACGCATATTGCAAATGACAGGTCTAAAACGTCGTATTGGCTAAGTATGCTAGCATAAACATAGTAATACCTAATTCTTAATATAGCATATTGCAAAAATGACGCTCATCAAGTACGGTGGGCCTCCTTTATAGTAGAGCATCGCGCACTATGAGGTTAGTTTACAATAATTAGTTAAGCGAGCCTGTTGGTGATACAGGTTTGCCGATATAGCACAAATTATCGATATTAAAATCACCTAAATCAATAAACAAAGAGGTTATGATGGTAAGCAAGCGTAAAGGTGACGACACCAATGATACCGGTCTAGATACTAACACCGAGGTATCGAACAAGGACAGTGGCAGCGCGCCAACTACGGCTCCAGACCAAACCGAAGATATCAGTAAAAAAGAAAAAATCGAGCAAACGCATGAGCAAGTGACCGAAGATATCATGCACCATCCGGACTTGGTTAATCCGCTTGATGACAAGCGTATTGACGTAAAATCAGGCTTTACCAAAGATTCACAGCGTATCAAAAGCGACAAGCACGATTTTGAGTATGATGCTGTCATCTTAGGAGCCGGTCCTGCTGGTGAGGCGGCTGCTATGAAGCTGACTAAGTCTGGCAAAAAGGTAGCGGTCATTGATCCTCGTGAGCAGGTGGGCGGTAACTCTACTCACGTAGGTACTATTCCTAGTAAGGCTTTGCGTCAATCAGTGTTTAACCTGATTAACTTTCGCCGTGATCCGATGTTTACCAAAGCATTAGAGTATCAGCAAGTCCCGCTAAATAAGGTACTGGCGAACGCCAGAAAAGTCATACGCAGTCAGGTCAGTACGCACACGCGTTTTTATGAGCGCAACCGAATTGATGTTATTCAAGGCTGGGCAAGCTTTGTCGATGCCAATACTTTGCGGGTAGAAACGGATGAAAATATCTTTGAGACGGTCACCTTTAATAAGGCTATTATCACTGTGGGTAGTCGACCTTACCGTCCGGAGATTTTAGATTTTGATCATCCGCGTGTTTTTGATTCGGACAAAATACTACAGATGGATTATGTGGTCAGAAAGATTATTATTTATGGCGCCGGTGTGATTGGCTGCGAATATGCTTCTATCTTTACCGGTCTTGGTTACAAAGTAGATTTGATCAACAACCAAGGTAAGCTGCTAAGCTATCTTGATAGCGAGATCAGTGATGCTCTAGCTCATGACTTTAGACAATTTGGCGTACTTATTCGTAACAACGAAGAGATTGACCATTTAGAGACTCATGATGAGCATATTATTTTGCATTTAAAGAGCGGCAAAAAAATAAAATCGGATGCTATTCTTTGGTCTAATGGCCGCTCAGGAAACACCGAAGGTCTAAATCTAGAAGCTATCGGCCTAAAAGCTAACAGCCGTGGTCAGCTAAAAGTCGATGATAACTATCGCACTGAGGTCGCTAATATCTATGCTGCTGGTGATGTGATTGGCTGGCCCTCCTTAGCGTCAGCTGCCTATGATCAAGGCCGCTGTGCTGCTGCCTTTATGGTGGGTGATGAAGATGCAGAGCCCGTCTCTAGCGTACCGACAGGGATTTATACTATTCCTGAGATCTCAAGTATCGGTAAGACCGAGCAAGAGCTCACCGATGAGCAGGTGCCTTATGAGGTCGGTCAGGCTTTCTTTAAACATCTAGCCCGCGCGCAAATCATTGGTGAGCGCTCAGGGGTACTAAAGATCTTATTCCACCGCGAGACTTTGGAGGTTTTAGGCATTCATTGCTATGGTAACCACGCCTCAGAGATTATCCATATTGGACAGGCGGTAATGAAATGCAACGCAACTTTAGAGTATTTTGTTAACACTACCTTTAACTATCCTACTATGGCAGAAGCATATCGAGTAGCGGCGTTAAATGGCTTGAATCGAGTGTTTTAAACGATAGCATGAATGGATAACGATAGAAAAGCGTCTGTATATTTTATAGGCGCTTTTTTTATGCTTAATCTATTATTAATATACAGCTATTATTAATAAACAGCGTTATCTTTTTGCGCCATGCGCCAACGCAAAAGTAGTAGCCCTATAAAATAAAATAACCATAGGGCTACTAATACACAAAAACCAGTCGCTACCTGCGCTACGCTAGCACCCATTTGATTGAGCTGTACCGAGGTATTGATCGCTGGGGTGGTAGGCACTAGCCAACGTAGCACTTGCAATAGCTGTGGTAATTGATCGGCAGGCCATGGATAACCGCTCACAAAAAACATCGGTAGGGAGCTAAAAATCAAAATCTGCATACTGCGCTCACGCTGACGAAACCACAGTCCTAAGACGCAGCCAAGCGTAGCAACCGTTGGACAAAACAGCGCTAAGAATAATAAACTCCCTAGCATATTAGCGCCGCGGGGATAGTGATGTAATTCAAACGCCCAGCCATAATAAAAACAGCCCACCAAAAAGCTTAGCAGACTAAGCGCCGTTATACGTCCAAACCAGCCGCCTATACTCGCTGTATGATTGCGCTGCTCATACCAAGTGCCAATGAGCATCGCTGTCGCCATCAATAAGGTCTGCTGCAAGATAATAATAGCTACCGCGGGCACGACATAAGCGCCGTAGCCTTCTGCCTTATTGTATAAAGGATTGATTTGTAGAGGAATGGCTTGGGTATTAGCGGCCGCCGTTGGTAGATAAGCGCCTTGGGCGACATTTTTTTTGACCTCAATACCTGCCGATACCGTACTGATCGCTTGTAAAAAGCCTAACTGCACATTTTTATTGAGAATAAAGTAACTGCCGTTCCCAAGCACGCTGACGCTAGCGGCTTTACCGGAGAGCACTTGCTGCTCAAGGCCACTAGGAATCACTAAGTAGCCTGCGATTTGATCGGCCCAAAGCGCCTCTTTTGCTGCTTGCTCATTGATAAAACTCGAAGTATCCAGCTGCGGACTAGCGCTTGAGTAACGAATAATAGTGCGTGATAGATCGCTATTATCATAATCAATAATGCCTACGGGCACATGATTGACCACCTCAGAAGAGTAGGGCCAAGGATAAAAAAATCCGTAAATGACAGGAGCGATGAGCAACATCAAGACCACCCCTTTATCGGTAAAGATGTCTTTTAGGGTCTGCACAAAACTAGCTAAGAAACCTAAAGAGGCTGATGAAGACGGTTTATTTAATGAAGCTTTGTTTTGCTTAATAGCAGCCTTTGACTTTGATAAAGACTTTGATAAGGGCTCTGACATTAGCGAGCTCCCCAACGTTCAGGATGCGCAAGAGCCCGTTTCGTTAATAAGGCGCTAAGCAGCGCGGCAATAATAGTGGCTAGCATGAGCCCATAAATAATAGGAGAGGATAGCGCTAAAGGCGCTTGCATTTGTAGCTGAGCGATATGCAGCTTTAGGTAATGAGTCAATGGTAGCGCATCCGCCCAGTACTTAGCCTTGTCACTGATAGCAATGTAGGGAAAAGTGACACCGGCAAAAGCGTAAGAAGGAGCAGAGATAAAGCCAGTGGTAGACAGACCCATTCGCAGTGATAGCGGGATCAAAGTAAAGATAGCTCCTAGCCAAAAGGATAGTATCATAAGCAAAATCAAGCCCAAAAATACCGCCATCAATGACTGTAGATCAATGTTTTGTTGATAAGAGGCCAAACCTACCCCTAGCGCTGACCACAAAATAAAAGCTAGCATCGGCCAAAAATATTTACCAATTAGCGCAACTAGTAATACGGCAACGCTTACTGATGACTTCGTAGGCGGTAATTCATCTGCTGATGGATTAATCGGCGGGTCTTGTAACAGCCTATAATCGGATTGATTGCCGTTGATAAAACCGTACCATTTATCAAGCTGCTTATCACGTAGTTCACGGCCGATAGTCGTCGCGCCGATGACCATCGCTAAGATATGCAGTAACGCTGGGATAACCGTTGAGGCCAAAAACTGCTGATAGTTAGTAGCAGCGTTAAACAGGCTAATACGCTGAATACTAATAGGCGAGTAGTCAATAGCCGCTTGTGAGGGCGCTACTCCTTGTTTGATAAGTCGCTGGATTTCAACTCCAGCCGATAGCGTAGCGGTCACTGCCTGCACGCTATTTTGGATAATACCAGAATGGGTACCATATTGAGCGTTGACTTGTAGTACTACTGGTGAGGGCTTGCCGGAGAATATATTTGTTGAAAAATTATCGGGTATAATTACTACTGCATAAATATCACGCTGCAAAATAGCAGCCTCAGCATCGCGAGAATTAGCATAAAAGCCAGCTATATTAATATTAGGATGAGCATCTAGATAGCGCACTAAAGTGCTAGTTACTGGGCCATCCTCTTCTGCGATTACACCGATAGGAAGATCAGTGATTTGCGTTTGCGAAAATATCCACCAAACTAGCAAAACCGTTAGCAAAGGGATCCATAATACCATCGCTAAGTCCCAACGGTTCTGTAATAAAAACCGGCGCTCATAAGCGGCACTGCGGACAAAAGCCTCTAGTAGACGCATAATGGGTTACTCTTGGAGCTGCGGGCTTGAGGACTTTGCTAGCACTGGCGAGGCTGCCGGATCAATAGTGACAATGACACTCATACCCGAGCGAATACGCGCGTCAGGGGAGCTGGGTCGCGCCTTTATCTCAAAGGTACGTACATCAAAACCATCATCGCTATTGGTGGGACGATAAGTGGCAAAGTTGGATAAAGTTGAGGTTGCATAAACGGTAAACGACTTAGTGTAAGGTCGCTCAGTGGTAGATAGGGCCGGAATGAGACCAGTAAACTGCTGGCCAATAGCGAATTGATTGAGATAAGTCTCAGTGACGTTTAACACCACCCATTGATCGTTAGTATTAACCAAGGTTAATAATGGTACTCCTTGCCCAATTACTTCGCCGGCGTTGACAATCACATTATCGACCACACCTGTGATAGGGCTTTTTAGATTAGCCTCTTCTTTGGCAACTAAAGCCTCTTCTAATTGGGCATCCACTTGCGCCACTTGCGCCGCCGCCGCTGATTTATCCTCAGAACGAGCCCCTTCCATCGCCAGCTCATATTGCAAGCGCGCCGCTTCGGTTTGATCTTGAGTGGCTTGATATTGCGCATAAGCTTCATCACGCTTTTGCCGAGCCATTAAGCCTTCTTGATACAAGCGATTGACACGCTGATAAGTATTGGCCGCCAAGTCTGAAGCTGCTTTATTAGCTTGCCATGCGGCTTTGGCCTGTGCAATCTCTTGAGGGCGAGCACCGTTCTCAGCTTTGTCTAGTTGGCTCTGCGCGGCTTGTTTGCCTGCGCGAGCTTGATTGATTTTGGCATTAATCTCCGGCGAATCCATCTCAATGAGCTGCTGCCCAACTGCTACCATATCGCCTTCTGTGACAAAGATTTGTGCTATACGTCCTGGTACTTTTGCGGCAATAGAGGTTTGCTGCATTTGCATCTGCCCTTGCAAAGTAATGCTTGTAGGCGCGCTTGCCTGATTACTCTTGTAGAGTCCATAAGCGATAAGGGCTAGCACGCCTATAATCACTAGCGCAAGAATGACTTTTTTTATAACGCCAGACTTATCAGCCGCTTTATTGCGAGGGTAGGCGGGTGTCGTTTGCTCTAGGTTAGCCGTATCAGTAGCGGTTTGCTTATTATCAGTAAGGTCTGAGTGATTCAAATCATCAGCTTCATTATGAGGGTCAGGCATGACAGCGTAATTCCTAGAGCAGTAAAATTTTAAGTAAAGGGTTAATCAGCAATAAGGGTTAGTCAGCTAGGCTATAAAACTAAGGATTTTCAGGATAGACTCGAATAGCATCTGCTTTTGAGCCCTCGGACACCTCAAAATTAAACACCGCGCCAAAAGCTACAATAAAAGCGGAATAATACAGCCATAGCATAATAACTACTGCCGCTGACAGTGCTCCAAACTCAGCACTATAGTTATTAAAGTTTTGTACATAAATAGAAAAAAGGATAGAGAGTAAAATCCAAAGAACGGTTGCTAAAGCGGCTCCTGGCATCAATTTTTTTAATGAGATAATGTCACGATTAGGCGCAAGACGGTAGAAGCCTAAAAAACTGATAAATATTATGCCTGCCAGTATAGGCCACCTACTCCAAAGCGCGATAGTCTTCGCTATATGCTCGAATGGAAAATATGCCGCCACTAGAGGTACAATAGCGATGGAAGATATGGCTATGATTAACACTACCAATGCGGCAAAAGTTAGCGTCAGGGCTCGAATAGTACTTGCTATAAAGCTGCGCTGCTCACTGATTCCAAAAGCGATATTGATAAGAATGACTAATGATTTGATGCCTTTAGAACCTGCATAAAGCGCTAATAACGAGGAGAGTAATAAACTAAAAGTCAAAGCTGAGGCGGTATTAGAGACTAGCTGTGTTAAACGAGAGTCAAGAACGTCGTAGACTGACGGCGGTATATACTGACGTAACAGTGAGATTTGTTCTTGCATCTCAGCTGGCGAGAAGGCCAGTCCATACAGCAGCACAAATACAGCCATTACAGGAAAAATAGACAAAAAGCCAAAAAACCCTACACTAGCACAGTGAGCCCAGATATTGGAGTTATTGGCTTCGCCCCATGTTCGTAATAGTAGCGACGGTAATTTTTTAATTTTAGTGATGGCAATATTCATAGCATTATTATTCTTAGTTGAGGATTTAATAGTAGAGAAATCAAATATAGTCAATCCAGTATAAAAAAGATACAACCGAGCTGGCATGAATGTTGTTAAGCAAGCCCTATACTATTAAAAACTTTCATTAATTTTAGCGTTATTCACTACTCACTATACAACGTCGGTAGCCTTATATCAGCGGCATTAACATAAGCGTTAAAAGCTAGCGGAGTACCGCAGCTGAGCATCAAACTCGCTAATGCCTGTACATAATCATTGGCCGCTTGTGCTTGTTCAGTGCGCGCTTTTAGCGCTTGGGTTTGCGCTTGCACCACCTCTATAGTGGTATTTACGCCTTCTTGTAAACCAAGACGCCGCAGCCGTAATACCTCTTGCGCTAAATCAACATTGCTTTGTAGCGCTTGATAACGAGCTTGAGCATTATTGACATCGTACCAACTCTTTTCTACTAGTAGCAATAAATTATCGCTGACTTCAATCTCTGATAAATCCGCTTGACGAATACTAGCCTCGCTTGAGGCAATTGACGCAGTCTTATCAAGACCGCCCCACAGCTTCCAGCTCGCAGAAACCCCAGCTATCCAGCTAGGGTCGTTTTCAACTTGCCTATAGCCATACAGCAGTACAGTAGGTTTATAACCCGTATCTGAAAGCGCGCGTAACTGCTGTGCTTGCGCTCGCTTTGCGGCTACCTTTTGTAAGCCGGGATGGTTATTGAGCGCTAGATCTTGAAAGTAGCTGACATCGGGTAAGGGTTTACTAGAGACGAACAGCGGGGTAGTGGGTTTGATGCGGTAATCAGTCCGCAGTAGCCGCTGCAAAGCAATCATCGCTAGACGAGCACTATTACTAGCATTAGTCGCTTCGCTCTTGGCATCTGCTAGCGCCGACTGAGCTTGCAAGCGATCGACACGCGAGATAAAGCCCTCTTCAAAGAGCCGCTTTGCCATATGGTCGGTTTGCTGCAAAGTATCATAAGCATCAGCGCGTAAGTAAGCGGCGATAATGGCTAACTGCGCATTAAAGTAACGCTCAATTAAAGTATTATAAAGCTCGTTTTTATCCAAAGTACCATCCGCTATTGCTTCTTGGGTACGCGCATTAGAGATGCCAGTCAATGCTTTGGTGCGTCCAGCGGTATAAATGGGCCAAGCGACACCGAGCCCAGCACTGGTAGTAGAGCCTGAGCGCTTAAAATCATAAGAATCAGGAATACGATCACCTACCAATTCCCCAAAGTTTGGCAGATCTGGAATAGCTGGGATAGAGGGGAGGACATTATCGACGCTATTATTAACCTCATTCACCACTCCGTTTCTAAGCGAGGACAAATCGACATCAGCGTCTAGATGGTAGGTGCTAGCTGAGACTCGCGCAAACACAAAGGGATTATCGACAGTAGCTAAGGCATCGGTTTGTAAGCTACTAGCAGTAATGGCAGCTTGATTGGCAGCAAGCTTAGGCGAGACTTGTAATAATATTTGCTGCGCTTGCTCCAAACTCAAAAAGCTAGAAACCTCTAAAGCGTAGCTATTATCGATAAGCTTTTGGGTAGTAGGATCTATTAGCGTCGTTAATGCAGGGTTAGCCGTTGTGGTAGTGTTTATAGTGGTACTGTTTATAGTAGAGCGGTTTATAGTAGCGCTGGTTATATCATAATTAACGTTGTCGTCACTATTATTATTAACGTTATAAGCCTCACTGATTGGCGTAGTCACTGTAGACTCAGCCGCTAGCGCCTGACCTGCGGCACTGCCTAATAAAGGCACAATAATGATAGTAGGCAGAGATAATAAAGCGAATTTCATAATAGGAGTAAACCACTCATCAAAATTAGGGTGCTAGGAGGTGCTTAAAATCGACTACGGCATTATAGACCTGCTAAGGTTGACGCACCAGTATTGAGTTTTAACCAAAATTCTTTGATTATAGCTATAGTAAATCAACTAGGACTATAGTTTAACGTTATTGTGAATAATCGCATCGATAAAATAGTTTAACAACAACTGATAAACGTTATCTAACTAATAGCCTGTGGCTTTTTGCTATATTAGTATGCGTTAGATAGTAGCCGTTAGACAAAATCTAGGAGTAGCACATGGCAGGGTATATTTTAGCTTTAGATCAAGGAACGACCTCCAGCCGAGCCATCTTGTACGATGATAAGGCGCGTCCTATCAAGATAGTACAAAAGCCTACCACGCTCAAAACACCTAAAGCAGGTTTTGTCGAACAAGACGCTAGGCAAATATGGCAGACGCAAATCAGCTGTGCGCACGATGTGATCAATCAAGCCGGTCTGTTGGCCACTGATGTCAGCAGTATCGCTATTACCAATCAGCGCGAGTCTATCGTGATTTGGGACAAACGTACGGGCGTGCCTCTTGCACCCGCTATTATTTGGCAAGATAGACGTACCGCAGGCTACTGCGAATCATTGGCTACGCAGCCAGCATTGCTGAATCAAAAAGATAATCATCAAAAGAAGCAAACGCTCTCTGAAATGATACGAAGCACTACAGGTCTGCGCTTAGACCCTTACTTTAGTGCCAGTAAAATCGCTTGGCTGCTTAAAGATAACCCTAAGATTGCTGAGCGTATAAAAGCTACAGACGATCACGGTATCGCCGTTGGAACGATTGACAGCTGGCTTATTTATCAGCTGACAGGCGGCGAGCATGTCATAGAAGTGACCAATGCCTCAAGGACCTTGTTATACGATATCAATAAGCTGGCTTGGTCAGATGAGCTTTGCGCGCGCTTTGATATTCCTATGACTATCTTGCCTAAAGCTCTGCCCTCAGATGGCGACTTTGGTAAAACCAAAAAAGGCTTATTCGCCAAGCAAATCCCCATTCAAGCGGTACTAGGAGACCAACAAGCCGCCTTGTTTGGTCAAGGCTGCCTTGAGGCTGGCATGGCAAAAAACACTTATGGTACTGGCTGTTTTATGCTGATGAATATAGGACAAACGCCAAGGTTAAGTGAGCAAAAGCTTTTAACTACTATAGCTTGGCAGCGTAAAGCTAGTGCTAGCCGCACCGATCAATCCTCTCTTGGACAACTGGTGCAATCTGGCAAACGCATATTGCAACCTTCCAAAAGACAAACCACTTATGCCTTAGAAGGTAGTGTCTTTATGGCAGGCGCTATCGTGCAGTGGCTGCGCGATAATTTGGGCATGATAAAAAACAGTAGTGATATCGAGCGCTTGGCTCAGCAGGTCAGTGGTAGCGAAGAGGTGGTGTTACTACCAGCCTTCACCGGTTTAGGCGCTCCTTATTGGCGCTCAGATGTCAGTGCTAGCATCACCGGCATGAGCCGCGGTACTAGTAAAGCTCATATCGCTCGTGCGGCGCTGGAGGCTATCGCCTATCAAACCTACGATGTGCTAGTGGCTATGCAAAAAGACAGCCCGCAAGCGCTTACAGAATTACGAGTCGATGGCGGCGCAGCCAATAATGATTTATTGATGCAGTTTCAAGCGGACTTGTTAGGCGTACCTGTATTACGGCCAAAAGATACCGAAATTACCGCAAAAGGAGCGGCTATATTGGCGGGTCTAAATAGTGGCTTATACGATAATAGGATTATGAAAGACTCATGGGAGATTGATCGCTGCTTTGAGCCTACTATGAGTGCCGATAAGCGTAATCAACATTTGCAAAAGTGGCAAGGGGCTGTGAATAGAGCACTAATATCTTTTTAAGGTAGCTGTTTAAGTTAATTCTTTAAATGAACTCTTTAAGTTCACTTTTCGAGTCGTACGATAGTAAAATCAAAATTATGGTATAGATACATAGATACCTAAAAGGCTATTAATTTGTGCAATTGCGCCATAAAAATACATCTTGTAACGTAAGCTAATATCGAAGATGACATAGCTTACATATCCGCTGTAGCTAGTCATTATTAGTTATTCATATACTGTAAGGGTAATAATGATACTGGCTAAATAAATTTTGAATAATAATAACTTACATCATCAAAGTTTGTTTTTAGCCAAAGTAAAAATACTTAAGCTTTATAGTATAAATATAAGCCATATAAATTCATCCATTAAAGGAATTAATTATGAACCATGATAATCGCGATAATATAATAAATAACGAACCAAGAGTAGACGCGAATGGCAATGTTATTGATGCTGACGATCGCGTCATCACTAGTGACAATATGGAGATTGCTGATAAGCAGCGTATTATTGATGACAATGCTCGCCGTATGGCCGATCAAGAAGTGGTTGATAGAAGAGTAGTCACTAATGATCCTGATAATATTGACCGCAGTGAAGTCAAGCATATGTCAAAAGAGACCAAAGATGATCTTAACGCTGATATGATTACTGGTGAGCCAGGTTCGCATCCCGTAGGTACAGGGATTGGCGGAGTAGGCGGCGCAGCAGCAGGAGCGGCCATTGGCTCTATGGCAGGCCCGTTAGGTACGCTGATTGGCGGCGCTATTGGTGCAGTAGTAGGCGGCGGTGCTGGTCATGCTTCAGCCGAAGCCATTAATCCCACTCATGAAGAAGCTTATTGGCGTGCTGAACATGCCAATGCAAGCTACTATAGAGATGGCTATGATTTTGATCGTGATTTGCATCCAGCCTACGCTGTAGGATATGCTAATCGTGCTCGTTATCCTGCCGATGCTCGCTTTGAAGATCACGAAAATGACTTAAAGCGTTCTTGGGAAGAGGTAAAAGGTGAGTCGCGTATGCAGTGGGAAGAAGCGCGCTTAGCATCACGTGATGCATGGAATAGAGTTAGCTAATTTTAAGTTATTAAGCTATGTTTATTTAGCTACTAGTTATTTAGATAATAAAAATATCACTTATAACTATAGATTGTACTACTATTAAAAGGCTTCTAGAATTTATTCTAGAAGCCTTTTTTTAAGTAATACTTATTTAGTAAACAATAATTAGTACCGTTATAAATTAGTGCCATTCTAACTAAGTACAATAGATAATAACTGAGTACAATATAGATTTTATATTAGCAATGTTAGCAACATAATAGTTAGTATCGGTGTACAAGTGTTTAACATTGTCATAGCATGGTTATGCTATGTTAAGCCCTCAAAGATTAGGATTTATCGCTGCTTTAGGTACAACAACACAATATACTTCTTATAACTTTATAATAAAAACAATAGGTCTTTTATGAGCCAATATGACGGGGCTAACAAACACTTTTATATTGCTACTGCCAACTTACTTAATTTTGCCAATCCTAATCGTATTTATTATGACAATGCTCCTGCTTACTCTAATGAGGATTATGAGCATAAATTGCAGGGTATAAGTGATTTACTTGCCAAGTCCCATGCTGATATCATGGCAGTGCAAGAAGTTTGGGATAGTGAAGCGCTTGAATCTTTAGCTATCTCGCTGGGCTTTAAAGCCAGTGATGTGATTATTCCATTGGCTAGCAATGATAAAGCTAGTCCTTATACTCAAGGCAAAGGCGCTCAAGGAACTCCTGC
The DNA here is from genome assembly GCF_040371085.1 of Psychrobacter sp. AH5. Lineage (NCBI taxonomy): Bacteria > Pseudomonadati > Pseudomonadota > Gammaproteobacteria > Moraxellales > Moraxellaceae > Psychrobacter > Psychrobacter sp. AH5. The sequence continues at coordinate 1,494,633 of NZ_JAMBMT010000001.1, read as the reverse complement.
TGTCGGTATTATCAGCCGCTTTGAAACGCTAGAGAGTACTTTATTAGAGAATGTCAAAAGCTCAGCGGTAATTGATATACCCGATATTGGTGCTTATCAAAAATTTCAACGTCCGCCGCTATTAGTTAGAGTAGATGCTTTTGGGCAGCCGATTACTATTATTACCGCTCATCTAAAAAGTAAACGAGCTTTTTTCTTACGAGATGAGAATGGCGATTTACTAGAGGATATGGATGATCCTAATATCCGGGTTCGTGCCAAGCTTCGCAGTTTGTGTATGCGAGCAAGCGAGGCCGCTTCGATTAGGATGGCTATTATTGAGCGTCTGCATCGTACTCGTGAGCCTTTGATATTGCTAGGAGATATGAATGATGTCACTGGTAGCGTGACTACTCAGTTGATGACAGAGACAGGCGAGGTAAATTATGATAAAAGTATGCGCGATGTGTCGTTATTTGACGCTGCTCGAGTTCAAGCTCGTTATGGTTGGATGAAAGATGTGGCTTATACCCATATTTATCAGGGTATGCCAGAGGTTATCGATCAATTATTTGTCTCAGAAGAATTTTTGCCTGAAAGTAAATTTGCACTAGGTCATGTTGAGAGAGTAGATTATTTTAATGATCATCTAAAATGGGACTTTGCCGACAGAGTCACTGATCATGGTATTATACGAGCGAAAATAAAACTTTACGGCTAGTGCCTTGTCGGATTAGTCAATACATTGTGGTTCTATCCCATATCTAGCCCTTGCTTGTGAAAAGACAAGTGTTTATGATGCGCTCTCATCGTATGGTAGCGATTATTATGATAATAATGCTTATCATTATACTACCAACTAAGCGCTTAATTCGGCGCTGATAAACGAATGAAAGCAAATTATAAAAAATAGGATTAATATTAAGAGGTCTGTAATGAGTGAACAAAAAGACGATAAAATCGAAGATGTGCTAGTGGATTCAGAGCTAGCAAAAAAACTGGTACCTAATAAATTTAAGTTTACCAGTCAACAAGGCCGTGCTCGCCGTCAAAAATTATTGATGGGTGCAAAAAAGCTTAGTGAAACAATGCCTATCAATGATATTACATTGGCGGCGGTCTGTGAAGAAGCGGGTATTCCACGAGCTTCTGCTTATCACTTTTTCCCTAATGTTGAAGCGATATTTTTGGCATTACGCTTTTTAAATGCCATTGATATTTTAGAGATATTAGCGACCGTTGAGACGGTAGATTATGATAGATGGCAGGGATATCTAACGGCGCTGATTGAGCGTTGTGTCAATATTTTTCATGATGATGAGACAAAAGCTAAGCTTATCTATGATACCAATACTCCTGATTTTGAAGGAGACAGCTTTGGTGAAGATATCGATCATCAGATCGTTGAATTGGTATATGAGCGCTTATCTGAGCGTTATGAGATGCCAGCTTTTGAGAGTATAAAAGAGATTTTATTAGTCACTTATAGCATCATTAACGCGATATTTACTTTATCTTATCGTCAACACGCTAGTATTACTGAGCATTATGTCCAAGAAGCAGGAACGGCGTCAATTGCTTATCTGCGCTGCTACTTACCAGAGAAACTACCGCGTAAAAACCGTTAGGTTATAGATATAAGCTGTCATTTAACAAAAAGCCGACCTGATGTCGGTTTTTTGGTTTTTACTGTTTAGTCTCACCACTATAGTACAGGGTTAAGACAAAACTAGTATGGTCGGATATTGTATTGTTATAAGCTGTCGCTATCATGATTATTATCTAATTATCAATAATATACATTAACCTCAAAACGATAACCAGTTAAAACTATGATGTTAAAATTGTGATGTTAAAACTATGATATTTATTACTAATGACATTTGCCTCCAAGACCATGAAGTAGACATTAGCGCCATACGAGCTCAAGGTGCTGGCGGTCAAAACGTCAACAAAGTCGCTTCTGCTATTCATCTGCGCTTTGATATAAGGGCGTCTAGTCTTAGCGAAACCCAAAAACAACGCTTATTGGCAAGTAAAGATAGCCGAATAACTAAAGAGGGAGTGTTTGTACTCAAGGCTCAGCAGTTTCGTACCCAAGAGCGCAATAAAATTGATGCTATTGAGCGCTTACAGAGCTTTATCAAACAAGCCAGCTACGTCAATAAAACTAGAAAAGCGACTAAGCCAAGCCGAAATGCCAAACGCAAACGGGTAGATGAAAAGACTCAGCGCGGTAGAACCAAAGCACTAAGAGGTAAGGTGGAGTATTGACTATTGATTAAGCTACTTAGATAAAACGGTTAATACAACAAGCGCCAAAATTCAACACTAAAAATTAAGCGCTAAACTTTAGAATAATTAAAAATTAGGACGACTTTATGCTGATCAATGCTGATTTTTCTCAACGGGTGTCACTACTACCAGAGCAGCAGCAGTGGATTGCCTCTCCGCAAAGCGGTGTCGAGCGGATAATGCTCGATCGTATTGGCGCAGAAAAAGCTCGGGCTACTAGTTTAGTACGCTATGCTCCTCATTCTCACTTTCCGCGTCATTATCATCCAGGCGGCGAGGAGATATTAGTATTGTCCGGGACCTTTTCAGCCGACGACACTGATTATCCAGCAGGCTGGTATTTACGTAATCCGCCCAAGTCAGGACATCAGCCTTATAGTGATGAGGGTGCGATTATCTTTGTTAAGCTGCGTCAAATGAGAGCTGATGAACAGCGTCATGTGACCATCGATACTAACGATAAGTCAAGCTGGCAAGTGAAAGACAATCGTGAGATTTGTCCTTTATTTACCGATAGTAGCGAACAGGTTATGCTGCAGCGCTTGAAAGCTAATGAGCCACTATTTACTGCACCTATTAGTGGTGGCGCTGAGATACTAGTCTTAGAAGGTGAGCTGATAGAAGAGCATCAGGTTTATAAGCGCAGAAGTTGGCTACGCCTGCCTATCGATGTAGCTCCTTTAATAAAAGCTGGCGAGCAAGGAGCTACGGTTTATCTTAAGATTAATCATTTATCCGCAATCATTGGTGCTGAAGTAGCAGGAGTATAATGTGCAAACCAATACCGTAACTTCTTCATTGCCTTGTTTATACTCGTTTCGTCGCTGTCCTTATGCTATGCGTGCTCGCCTTGGTTTATTGTTTGCCAACACAGAAGTGGAGCTACGCGAGATTATTTTAAAAAACAAGCCGCCAGAGATGTTAGCGATTAGTCCTAAAGGCACGGTACCAGTTTTGCAACTGCCTGATGGTACAGTTATTGAAGAGAGTCGTGAGATTATGAGGTGGGCGCTTGGGCACAACGATCCACAAAGGCTGCTTGATAAAAAGGTTTTAGAGCAAGCTGGTGTACTGATTGATAAAAATGACAATGAGTTCAAGCATTGGCTAGATCGCTACAAATACGCTGACCGCTACCCAGAGGGGACTCAGGCAGAGTATAAAGAGCAGGGCGAGATGTTTTTACAAGCTTTAGAGAGTCTGCTAACAAAAAATACTTACCTATTAGCAGAGAGGGTAAGTATTGCTGATATTGGCATTATGCCTTTTGTGCGTCAGTTCGCTCACGTCGATCGCGAGACTTTTTATAGCTTACCTTATCCAAATTTGCAGCGCTGGCTACAATATTGGCTAGAGCATCCGCTATTTGTACAAGCTATGACTAAGTATCCGCTTTGGCAAGAAGGAGATGAGGTCGTTGTTTTTGCAGGTTAGAGTGAGGTTTTATGTTCTAAATTCAAGCATTATTTGATTATTTATTAGCGACTATATAGCAGCATCAAAGATACCAATAGACAGGAGATTTATATCAAAGCCCACTTGCAGCAAACTGTTGATATAATACCTACCGTCATAACTTAAAGACAGAAAACTATGGAACAAAGAAGAGACGCTATAGAACAAAGACCGGTATTTATGCCAAGAGTCAACAGTGACAATCTGGTCAAAACGGATATGATTAGCATCGAGCGCCATGTAGGATTTGCCAGTCGCCAAAAGAAAAAAACCATCAATGATATGCATCAAGTTATTCGTAAAAAGTATGGATTCAATAATGTCTTAGAGCTATCTAGTAAATCAGGTAACAAGTTGAGCTTTTTGCTCAGTCCACTCAGCTTACAGTTAACAGATGAAGAGAGTGGCGGGCAATATAGCGTTGAAAACATCTTTCAAGCCAGTAAAGTTTTTGAGTACGGTGGTCCGTTTACTGATTTGTTAACCGCCGCGCCCAGACAAGCCAAAAAAGATGAGCGCTTAAAAACTTTAGGCGAGCTGATTGGCTATAATGACTTTGGTATGGAGTGGAATATAGCGCCTTTAACAATGTTTTATGATTGGCTGTATGTCAACGCGCTAAAGCAAAATGTGCATCTGCATGGAGAGGTTAAGCAGTATCAAGCTTTTACCGATATTGAGTTTAATCCAAAAAAATCTATCCACTGTGCCGCTTATTCGCTAGCTCTATTTGTAGCGCTTAATAAACGAAACTTGCTAGATAATGTCGAAGACCCCATTGCTTTTTATGATCTGTGCGATGGATTTAAAGTAAGTAACACTGAGCAGCTTTTGCAGAAAGGTTGGTTTTAAGTGTTGAATTAGCTGTTACTACTGAAAAATAACGTTGAATAGCTGTAAGTACTAATTATAAAGGCCTCGCTACTTATTAGGTAGCGAGGTTTTTTTTCTGACTTTAAAGTTAATTTTAATCTATCAAATTCAACTAAACTTAATCATTAATAATTAGAAAATGGTTAAGCATTGTCGGTTTTTACTGAACGATAGTCTATTTGTGCTCAAATAAAATATAAAGCACTGATTGATTTATGTTTTATACAGATCTTTAATGATCAGCAAAATAGCTTTATTACAAATAAAATAAAGCTCAGCAAAATTTAGTAAGAGCATATTAGTTTTATAATTCTAAAAGCTGTCATAGCTTAGTTAAGTGAGTAATAATTAGGGTTAATAATGAGTACGTGGATGTGGATGGCTGTTGCCAGACAAACATTAATCAACTTACCCAAAAGTTGGGAGGTAGATTGCTTTGCTCGCAGTCATCACCGGATTGCCGTAGTAATGATATAATGCCGCGATCATCAATACTTTATAAAAGGTTTATATTATGGCTCGCAGCGCTAGCGCATTACACATTTTGGTCAAAGACAAAGAGCTGGCGGAGGATATTATCGCTAAGCTCAAAAAAGGCGCTCAGTTCGACGTGTTGGCTAAGAAACATTCAACCTGTCCATCAGGTAAAAAAGGCGGCAGCTTAGGGGAGTTTAAAAAAGGCGCTATGGTGCCAGCTTTTGATAAAGTTTGTTTTAACAGTGAGCTCTTCACCCCGCATTTAGTCAAAACCAAATTTGGCTGGCATGTGGTTAAAGTGCTTTATAGAACGTAAGTATTAGAGTCTAAAGTGACATAAAGATTTGAGCTGTTGTTAATAAATGGGACACACAAGAAAGCCAGACCATTTAAGCGCTCTAACTTATTTATTGCTTAATGTGAGAACTTAAGTTAGTCATCGCTTAATTAGAATATTAAACCACGTTTTAGTTTTATCGATTCTTTGATCTTCGGTTAGCCAAATTGTATCGCTGAAATTATAATTGAGCTTTTGCTTAATGAATTGCCAGCGCCTTTCATTCATATCACAAAAAAAACGCCCATTATCGAAGCGCTCATGATTACCATGTTTAAAAGAGATATAAAAAACGCCACCCTTTTCTAGCATCGCTAATAGTGTGTTTATTAAAGTGGATAACTCAGTAAAAGGTACGTGTAATAACGACGCACACGCCCAAATCCCGCTGAACTTGTTTGGTCCATTCTTTTGCACTAAATCACTAAAAGTGCAGCTCTGCCAATCAATATCGCTATCATGATGACACTTCGCCCAATCAATCAGTTGTTGGCTACCATCAATAGCGGTCACCTGATAGCCTAAACTTGCAAAATATACCGCATCGCGACCAGAGCCGCAGCCTATATCTAAAATATGGGAGTCATCAGAATTTGATAAGTGATTAATAAAGGGCTGATACAACGTATGCATATCAACATCGAGAGTTTGCTTAATGAAGTCATGAGCATGTTTATTATAAAAATCTAGCGTATTGGAATGGGTATTCATATTAAAATAACTGACTGGCTTTTGGCATAGGCTGCCAAATGTGAAGTAAATGTTCTTTTGAAAATTTAAAAGACTTTTGCAAAAAATACTGCCGCGAGCGTTCATTTTTTCCTGTTTGCATTATCAACGTTTCACGTAGTGGATGATGACTATTAATCAGGTATTCATTACGCGTATGTAGACGTTGTAGTAATTGCGGGGCGGGTACTTGGGCAAATTTGCCGTTTTCGCCACGATTGCAATCGGTGCAAGACAATACTAAGTTCCAAACGCCATCGACATTCACCGGACGACAGCAACCCGCATTTGCTACTTGTGGTTTTAACGTATGCGGAAAAAAATGATCAACATCAGCAAGCATGGAGTGATAGGAGGCAATGCTGATAGGCGTAAAGCAATAAAAACAGCGACTTTTTTGATAGCCATTTAACGCCCCACGAGAGCATGTAATATCAGTACGTCTATGGTTAGTATCTTGGGTAAATAGCTGTTTCGTCGCGTTATCGTATTCAACACTTAATAGGTTTTTATTCATATTAAGCGCCCACGCTTTTTCAACCAAATTCCAGCGTGATTCTGTTTCTTGGTTGAGGTTATCAGCAGAATTGTCAAATACATAAAATAGCTTGAACAGGTTATCTGTTAACCGAATGCCTTTGTTATATTTGCGCTCATCTATAAAAAACTGCTCATCAATCACATCAAAAAATCGCTCATTCACCGCCTTGGTGTTGACCACATGAAACGCATCTAAAACATATTTAAAACCTTCTTTGGTAGTGATATGCATCAGCTCGTCTTGACCGATAGCTTGATTGTTAAAATCATAACAAGCATTGATAAACTTACCACTTTTAAAAGTGCTTTGTTTGGGGTTATGTTTTAAATGTTCACATAGGTGCATGGCGTAGGGTAAAGCTAAATCCTCTAAGCTGATCAAATCAGAGTCTTTCGCCAAACTAATATCAATTAGGCTTTTAGCAAGAGCAAACTTATAAGAGGCGGTATTTTTACCAAATAGGATAATGGCTCGCCAGTAGTTTTCTAACGTGGGCTCAACATCGATAAAGTTCATTATTTACTCAAATATGCTACGGTGATATACGTTTGTAATGAGCCGTTTATATTAATAGTACTTTACGCTAGATGTACTTTTATCTCATTTAACGTCATTTTGCAAGGGCACCAAATGGCTATTCGATAAGAACTGAATATCTTTATGAATTTTCTTTACCGTATTTGTTTAGAGTAAAGACATTGCTAAGAAAATAAGTATCTAATTTTAAACAAAAAAAAGCCTCACTGCTCATATAAAGAGAAGTGAGGCTTTTTAAGTATTTGGAGCGGGATAAGAGATTCGAACTCTCGACCCCAACCTTGGCAAGGTTATGCTCTACCACTGAGCTAATCCCGCTAATTATCAGTAGCTGAACTATAGTATTCAAGATATGAATTGATAATAGTATCGCCAGTTGATGACAGCACATTATACGCAGTTTTTTGATGCTGTCAATAGTTTGTGTCGAAGAAAATAAAATTTGGCAAAGTCGCTATGTTATCGAACCCTTATCTTGTGATATAACTTATTTGGTGGTGTATCAAAAAGTATGCTGGGGTAATAAAGGAAGGGTGACAGCCGAAGCAAGATGATATATTTGAGGTTATGAAGACACAAATACAGATCAATTGCCCCGACTGTCACAGTCTTAGTCTAAAGAAAAATGGCATAAAAAGCTATGGCAAGCAGAACTACCAATGTAAGGACTGCAAACGTCAGTTTATTGGCGATCATGCAGTAACCTATAACGGCTGTCACTCTAGAATAGAAGATCTCATACGACTGATGACTGTCCGAGGTTGTGGTGTTAGAGACATAGCCGTTATAGCCAAGGTTAGCATCGGAAAAGTGCTTAGCACCATAGGCTCATCCATTTACAAGATTGTACCTAAGAAGCACTATTATGAACGCTTAGAGGTTGATGAGTTCTGGACTTACGTGTATCGCAAGAAGCGTAAAGTCTGGCTCATCTACGCTTATGACCGTGCTACTAATGAGATTGTCGCTTATGTCTGGGGCAAACGTGACCTAAAAACGGCTAAGAAGTTAAGAATACGTTTAAAGCAGCTTACAGTCAGCTATGGCTCTATTAGTATGGACAACTGGGACAGTTTTATAACCGCCTTTAAAAGTGATAACAAACGAATTGGCAAACAGCATACGATAGGGATTGAAGGCAATAACTGCCGTCTTAGACACCGATTGCGTCGAGCGGTTAGAAAGACTTGTTGCTTCTCAAAAAAGCTTGATAATCACTTTAAAGTATTCGATCTGGTGTTCTTTTATGTCAATTATGGCTACGTCTGATGCCAGCATACTTTTTAGAACACCACCACTTATTTTTGTATTAAGTATTCCAAAGTATTTCTATAAAGCCTTTGACTAATAAGAGATACGAACATGACTTTATAACGACTTAGTCAGTCACCATACCTACATAAAATTATAAGGATAAACACTATGAGCCAAGCTTATACTATTGCTGACTATCTATTTGACCGTATCAGCGAGGCCGGTGCTACCGAAGTATTCGGAGTACCTGGCGACTATAATTTATCATTTCTTGATAACATTATAAAATCAGATAAACTGCGCTGGATCGGTAATACCAATGAGCTCAACGCTGGTTATGCTGCTGATGGCTATGCTCGTGAGCGTGGTTTTGCAGCTCTAGTGACGACCTTTGGCGTAGGGGAGCTGTCGGCTATTAATGCCACGGCGGGCTCCTTTGCTGAATATGTGCCAGTATTGCAAGTTGTGGGCACCCCAACGATTCAGCAGCAGCATGACAAGCGCCGTCTGCATCACTCCTTAGGAGATGGTACTTTTAATCATTTTATCAAAATGGTCGAGCCTGTCACTGTCGCCCGAGCGCAGATTACCGCTGAAAATGCCGCCTCTGAGATTGATCGGGTGATACGTATGGTACTCAAAAAGCATCGTCCCGGTTATTTGATGTTATCGCCTGATGTAGCAAAATTATCTATCTATCCGCCAACGACCAAGCTCAATGATAGCCAAGAGGATATCACTAGCCAAGCTGCACTTACTGCTTTTAAGCAACAGCTAAGCATGTTTTTGCCGAATAAGACTACGACGTTGTTAGCTGATTTGATGGTACATCGCTTAGGATTACAAAACGAGCTAAAAGCTTTAATTGCCGATACTCAGGTGCCTTATACTACCTTATCATGGGGCAAAACTTTGCTTGATGAACAAGGCGAGCGCTGGGCGGGTACTTATGCCGGCGATGCCTCACGTCCGGTGGTCAAAGATGCGGTTGAGAACTGCGAGTGTTTGATAAAAGTGGGCGTGCAGTTTACCGATACCACTACTGCAGGTTTTAGCCAAGATATTGATGATAAGAGAGTCGTTGACTTGCATTATGAACGGGCGAGCATCGGCGGACAGAACTTTGCTCCTATTGCGCTAAAAGAGTCGCTGCAAGCTTTGCATGAAGTCATGACTTCAGGGATTAAGATTATTCCCAAGCCATTTTGTGAGTCAGTAGCTAAGTTTGAGCAGCAAGGCGGTGATAATGAGGCTATTTTACAAAAGGATTTATGGCACATCATTGCAGAGCATTTACAAGCGGATAGTGTCGTTTTTGCGGATCAAGGAACCTCCTATTTTGGCATAAGCGATGTCAGATTACCGGATGGGGTGACTTGCTATGGACAGCCGATGTGGGGCTCGATAGGCTATACCTTGCCAGCAAGCTTAGGAGCAAGTTTAGCTTCTACAGATAAGCGCGGTGTGCTGCTGATCGGTGATGGTTCTGCACTGCTCACTATTCAAGAATTATCCATCATGATTCATCATCGCACCAATCCTATCATAGTGTTAATTAATAATAGCGGCTACACGGTTGAGCGCGCCATTCATGGGGAAAATGAGCGGTATAATGATATTCCTAACTGCGACTGGCAGCGGATGCCGCAAGTCTTTGGAGGTAATGAGGATAACTGTTTGTCTCTTAAAGTAGAGACGGCAGGCGAGCTTAAAGAAGCACTCAAAAAGGCTGTCGCGACCGACGATAAGTTGATTATGCTAGAGGTGATAACCGATAAGCATGATATACCACCGTTACTAGCTGAGGTGACGGCCGCCCTAAAATAAACGCTCAGCACCAAACCAAGCGGTTATTTAGTAATAGAAGCTGAATTGCCGCTTTTTAGAGCTATTTATTTTGAGAGTAATCTATAATCATAAAGACTACAGATGACAGCTGTCATTGATTAAGGAGTCATAACGATGGCCATTTATGTCGATTTTGTCAGTATCGAGTTTAGAGGCTACAAATGGTGTCATATGCTTGCCGATAATCTACAAGAGCTGCATGAGTTTGCCGCTCTAATAGAAGTAGATAAGCGTTTATTTCATCGTAACGCCAGTTATCCGCACTATGATATCACTGTGCAAATGCGAGAGACCGCGCTGTATCATGGCGCTATCAAAGCCACTAGAAAACAAATCATTAAGGCGGCCAAAAAGCTAAAAAGTGAGTTAAATCAAAGCGAATTAACCTAAGCTTAATTTAGTCAAAACAGCTGCAACTGAGCTTAAATGTAAATAAAAGAATTGTCTAAAACTATTTTGGCATATCCGCTAATTGCTTCAATATGCTAGTAAAATTTTCAACACCTTGAGCACCACTGACTAAATGCTGCTCATTAAAAACAATAGCGGGTACGCTTTGTACTCCCTGACGCTGCCAATGCTGCTCTATTTCACGAACCTCTTGAGCAAAGCGCTGATCTTGCAACACCGCTAATGCCTCGTCACGATCAAGCCCAGTCTCTGCCGCTATATCCGCTAATACTTCATTATCAAAGATATTACGGCCATCGGTAAAGTGCGCGGTAAACAAGGCTTGTTTTAGCTCATGCATTTGCCCTTGACTCTCAGCCCAGTGCAGTAGTTAATGCAAATTAAAGGTATTATGCATACGCATATCATCTGTAAAATTAAAGTCAAAGCCAACCTCAGCGCCTGCCTGAGTGATCCTAGCTCGGCTTTCATCTGACTGCTGAGCGGTTGAGCCGTACTTCTCCATGATATGCTCGCGCATGTTTTGCCCTTCGCTTGGCATATTAGGATTTAGCTCAAATGGATGCCAATGGATCTCATAATCGGTATTGGTTTGTCTTAACGCTTCATCTAACTGTTTGTAACCAACCACACACCACGGACAAACCACGTCTGAGACGATATCTATTCTAAGTGGCTGCTTTTTAGGACTGTCATTATTATTACTCATACTATCTCCTTGTTATTGTGAATTCACACTTTGCTCTGAACTTACTAAAGCTGAGGTCGTCCTCTTATAACTGTGAACGACAACAGTTATTTTCAATACTAACTGTTTTTATGGTTACAAGCGGTGAGGTTATCGTCGACTATTATTACTTAATGACTACTAAAGTGCGACTAAATGTGTGTAAGGGCAGTCTTTTGCTGATAGATTTGCTATCATTAGCGCCATTATGAGTAGCAGTTTCACAATAAGGCATCCATCCGTTAATAGCGGTGCCGCTAGCAATCGTTTCTATAGCAAAGGTGAATTATGAGTCAGCTTCAATCTACAATAACGACCATGAATAAATGGCCAGTGGTAAGCCGTGTTTTTCATTGGATTAGTGCGCTGCTATTAGTAGTGACTTGGGCGCTAATATTTCTTTATGATAATACGGATGATTCTTTTTATATCGCTCTTCATAAAGCCTTTGGTATAAGTTTGCTATTTTGGATGCTAGCTCGGGTCATTAGCCGCGTCTTTGTCAAAGCGCCGCCCGCAGCCCCCATGCCAAAATGGCAAGATATAATTGCCAAGTTCACCCATTTTGCGCTCTATGCATTACTGATTGCGATGCCGATAGCAGGGCTGCTAATGTCAGTCTATGGCGGCCGCGCTGTTGATATGTTTGGCTTGTTTGAGATTCCAGTGTTTGTGACCCCAGATCGTGGTTTGGCTCGTACCTTTAATGATTGGCACACCGATATTATTTGGCCACTGATTTTAGCCTTTACCGCCGCTCATATTTTGGCTGCGCTCTATCATCAATACATCAAAAAAGACAAGCTTATCAATCGTATTTTATAAATGCTAATAGAGTTATTCAAAAACAAGTCGTAATATTTATTTTTAAGATAAAGCTTTGTTTGATAACTATTTTTATATCAATAAACCTATTACGATGTACTCATAAGTCGGTAGCTCGTAGAGGCGATTTGTTCAGTATTTAGTTAGGATAGTAATGCGTAATAAGAAAGACCGTATCCGTCATACTCTAAGCTTTGAGATTATAGGCTTGCTCATATTTGCGCCATTGGCAAGTTTTGTCTTTGGTTTTGAGCTGCATACTATGGGAATTATGGCAGTAGTAGGCTCAATCATCGCTACCGTTTGGAACTATTATTATAATATTCTCTTCGATAATGCGATGATGAAATGGCGAGGTAGAGTCCAAAAGACGGTAGCCATTAGAGTTTTTCATGCAGTGTTATTTGAGGGTGGCTTACTGTTACTATTTATGCCAATCATAGCGATTTATCTAAGTATCAGCCTTTGGGAAGCGTTTAAGATGGATATCGCTATGGCGACTTTTTATCTAATATACGCTTTTGTATTTAATTGGGCTTACGATAAAGTATTTCCTATACCCAACACCGAGACTGTGCAAGCTTAGCTTGAGATGTGATTATTTTTAACTTCTATAACCCATTTGCTAATTCACCGTAGGTAACCTGATCTCTATTACTAGCCCACGATTGTTATCCTGACGATTATAAGCACGAATCTGACCACGGTGCGCCGTTATTACCGCATGAACAATCGCTAAACCTAAGCCATAGCCGCCCGTTTGCCGATCACGAGCCGAGTCAAGGCGAACAAAAGGCTGAAAGATACGCTTCAAATCTTGTTCAGCTACGCCGCCACCTTCATCGGTGATGCTGATTTGTATAGCACAGTCAGTGTTTAGAGCCGATTTTTTTACTGTAGAATAGCTCTTGTCATTTAGCCCAATCTTATCGACCTCGACGCTAACGTTACCCTGCACAGGCGTATGTATAAAGGCGTTACGAATCACATTTTCAAGCGCACTATACAGCTGCTCATAATCACCTAGTACGGTGGATCTTTCACTATCTTTAGCTGGCTGCCAGTACCAATGCAGCTGTTTATGCTGAAACTCAAAGCAGACATCTTCACCAATCTCACTAATAATATCGATAAGATTGACCGGCTGTTTTTCTGAGTCATCACTAGTGTATTGCTGCATTTGCAAGGACTGAATATGAATAATCTGTTCGATTAGCTCATTCATCCGCGCCGACTCTTTATCGATACGATTGAGATAACGCTCAGCACTTGGTGCAAAGTCGCGAGTCAGCTCGGTAGCTACTTCCAAGCGGGCAAGTGGTGAGCGTAGCTCATGCGAGATGTCACTGAGCATCTGTTTGCGTGCCAGCTCACTGTCCGCTAGACGAGTCGCTAATTGTGCGACATCTTTTGCTAATAGACCCAGCTCATCTGCGCCAAGCTTATAAATAGTAGGATCGATTTGATAATTACCCTCTATTAATTGGCGTACCGTATGCTGCAGCTGACGCATGCGACTCGTCATCGTCCGACTAAGCCAAAAACAAACTAACAGGCTAAATAAAATAATTAGTATCAAGCGCACCATAACATGGCCACGTTGTAGCTCAACTACTTCGCTAAAAGGCAAGTTGGGCCGTATCTGAATAATAACTAGTTGACCGTCTGGCAAAGTAACCGTGGTATTTGCTACTTCAAAACGCTCAGTATTTCCTAACACTGTTTGCTGCATGGTCTGCTTTGGGCGGCTCATAGTCATCGAAAAACCAAAAGTCAGCGAGGCGTTAGAGTGCGAGCGTCCTCTATGATGGGGCATACGATTATATCTAGGAAAAATAAGCGCTCCTTGTTCATCATAAAGGCTGATCTGATTCATAAAACGGCGGTCTTCTTGATACAGCTGCCTGACTCTAGCCATATCGCCCGCTTCTAGAGCGTTTATTATTAGCTCACGTTTGGCCAATATACGCTCAATTTGTACCTCCATACGCGCATTTAACGCGCGCTCAGTTAGCCAGCGCTCCACTAAAATAGAGCAGATGGCGGTAAATAAAATCGTCAGTAGCAAACTTAAAAATAAGCGCCAAAACAGTGTCAAACGATTTTCAAGTAGTGTTGTCTTTATCATGGATTTGTCAACAGTCAGGACATTATTGTTGATAGTAGCGTTATAAGATAGCGATTTATTAAAGCACTAGCTGATAACCTTTGCCACGAACAGCCTTGATGGGTTCATCGTGAAAGGGTTGTAGTTTTTTACGTAGGCGTGAGACATGCACATCCAAGCTTCGATCAAAAGGCTGTAGCTCACGCTGCAATACTTGCTCTGAAAGCCAGTCTTTACTGACCACTTCGCCTTTTTGTTTGATCAGTGCTAGTAACAAGTCAAACTCAGTGCCAGTGACCTGTATGGGGGTACCGTCTATAGTGCAAAGGCGTTGGCTTTGATCTAGCTGCAAGCGGCTCTCGGGCAGCGCCGCCAGCTCAGCTGCGGGAGTTGCTGTACTTTGAGTACGTTTGATCACTGCATTGATACGGGCGAGTAGCTCACGCGGATTACAGGGTTTGGTGATATAATCATCCGCGCCAAGCTCTAGACCGATGATACGATCGATCTCCTCTCCTTTTGCAGTCAGCATGATGACCGGTATGTTACTGATAGCAGGCAATTGACGCAGCACACTGAGACCGTCCATCTTTGGCATCATAATATCAAGAACTAACAAATCGTATTCAGCACTTTTTATAGTCTGATTAGCAAAACTCTTAGACATCTTTTGCAAGCGCTCGACAACCGCTTGTCCATCATGGACACAGTCGCAGTCAACACCGTGATTTTGCAGATATTCTTGTAAGAGCTGTGTCAGCTCTTCATCATCATCACCTAAAAGTATCTTTGCCATATCTGTTCTCTTTTATATTGTTTATTTTATTAGCATTTTTAATCTTTGTATTATCTAACAAAGACTCGCGGATAAAGCAAAAACGTTACCTTTCTTAATGTTTCATAAAGGTTTGTAACCTTGTACTGTCGTATGATGTGTCCTGTCAGTAAGCTTAAACAAAACCAAGTAAGGATATCACAATGAAAAAACTAGTAATGGCTTCAGTAGTAGCACTCTCCAGCGTATTTGCAGTAAGCGCCTGTACTAGCGTTGGCGCAAATACTAATACGCCAGCCTCAACCTCTATGCAAAAACATCACAAAGGCGGCATGAAACAGGGTCATATGAAAGGGTCTTTTTCACAGCTTAATCTTAGCGATACGCAAAAAGCGCAAATGCAAGCCATCAGACAAAATAGTCATAATACACATGTGCAAACTCGTGCCGCTATGGAGGCGGTGCTAACAGATGAGCAGCGTAAACAGCTAGCCGATATGAGAGCGCAGAGACAGGCTCATCATGGCATGCATAAAAGAGGGGGGCATAATATGGGCAAACAAGGATGGTCACAGCTCAATCTGACAGCCACTCAGCAAGCTCAAATCGAAGCAATTCATAACGATCCTAATAGCAATCGTTTGCAAAGACAGCAAGCGGTAATGGCAGTATTAACGGCTGAGCAACGTGCGCAGCTTGAAGCTTTAAAGTCACAAAGATAAACTAAGGGATATCATCGAGCTCAATAGTTATCGCTTATATCAAATAAAAGCTAGCGTAACTCAGCTAGACTATCAAAACAATAAAAAGCGTATCAGCCAGTCTGATGCGCTTTTTTTGTCTCTGCTTATATTTAGTTTTCGATGGCTCTCATAAGTCACCTATAGGCGTATGAGGCGAGGGTATTCTGAACATTTAGGAAATGTTCAGCTCGTCGCAAGGGGAAATCTATGATTTTCCTATTCAGTCTTTACTAGTAATTATGACTTCTGGTTTTGGAAACACTATCCAAAGCGTTTCCTTTGCAAGCCTAAAATTGGTATACAATTTTTTAACGGCTTTCTAAGTCACCTATGCGGTGATTAAGGGTCAGGAATGGGTCGTAAAGCCGTTTAAAGTTTTCTAAGTCACCTATGCGGTGATTAAGGCGGTGCAGCAGATCAAGCGGCTGATGATACTTTTCTAAGTCACCTATGCGGTGATTAAGCTGGGACGGGTTACTTAAACGCAGGTAAAACATTTCTAAGTCACCTATGCGGTGATTAAGCGGGTGTTGTCAATAACACGGTTAATATGAGTTTTCTAAGTCACCTATGCGGTGATTAAGCAGTGCTAGCATTGCCAGTAAAATCACCGTCATTTCTAAGTCACCTATGCGGTGATTAAGTGTTGGCGATTGATTTGCGGGAAGTTATGAGATTTCTAAGTCACCTATGCGGTGATTAAGCAACGCCGCTCAAAGATATATTAGGATATTACTTTCTAAGTCACCTATGCGGTGATTAAGCACAACGGCGTGAAGCGTGGTTATCCTGATTTTTTCTAAGTCACCTATGCGGTGATTAAGACAATGCCTGCTTGGGCAAGCCGCCTGTCTTTTTTCTAAGTCACCTATGCGGTGATTAAGCTTGTAACTTCGTTTTTGGTGTCGAAACAATATTTCTAAGTCACCTATGCGGTGATTAAGTTGTACTGCTAGATACGACTAACATTTTACTGTTTCTAAGTCACCTATGCGGTGATTAAGGCTCCGTATCAATCAAACTATTGCCAATCTAATTTCTAAGTCACCTATGCGGTGATTAAGAACAGCGTAGTTGAACCATCATAAAATCAGTTTTTCTAAGTCACCTATGCGGTGATTAAGTAACAGCCCCACCAAAGTAAATATTATTTAGATTTCTAAGTCACCTATGCGGTGATTAAGACGGTTCAGGTTCGGATTCAGGTGGTGGTTCATTTCTAAGTCACCTATGCGGTGATTAAGTATAGCTCGCCATGAGTGACAACCCTAGTAACTTTCTAAGTCACCTATGCGGTGATTAAGCAGACGGTAAAGACGGCGCAGATGGTGCGCGTTTTCTAAGTCACCTATGCGGTGATTAAGATCTGCACCATCTGCACCCCTTTCACCTTGTGTTTCTAAGTCACCTATGCGGTGATTAAGAGTCGCAGAACTCAGGAAGCTCGAACGGTTCATTTCTAAGTCACCTATGCGGTGATTAAGAGGCTAATTAAGATGTATGCTCCGTCCATAATTTTCTAAGTCACCTATGCGGTGATTAAGTTTGCCAAAAAATAGGCGGGTGTCATGCTTAATTTCTAAGTCACCTATGCGGTGATTAAGCAACAATAAAAAGTCTAGATGATATTCGCGATTTTCTAAGTCACCTATGCGGTGATTAAGCCCAAAAACATCAGAAAAACACTGGTTCAGGTTTTCTAAGTCACCTATGCGGTGATTAAGATCATAGAGGTTAGTACGCCAAACTCATAGAATTTCTAAGTCACCTATGCGGTGATTAAGCAAGAGTGGGATGCTCATCCAGCGTACACCAATTTCTAAGTCACCTATGCGGTGATTAAGACAGACGAGTGGTTTTGAATATGCACTCTGCGTTTCTAAGTCACCTATGCGGTGATTAAGTTAGCGGTATCCGCCAAGTTTGGTGTAGTCTGTTTCTAAGTCACCTATGCGGTGATTAAGACGGGTTACTCGCAAGGCGGTCATGTCGCTATTTTCTAAGTCACCTATGCGGTGATTAAGAAGTATATTTAGTCTTGCTGTAGTCGTACTTATTTCTAAGTCACCTATGCGGTGATTAAGAGATAGGCGTTCTGCCACCTCAAATCAATCAATTTCTAAGTCACCTATGCGGTGATTAAGCACCAGCTTCGCAACCTTGAGACTGACCGAAATTTCTAAGTCACCTATGCGGTGATTAAGGTCAAGATGATTATCAATATCTGGAAAAGGCTTTTCTAAGTCACCTATGCGGTGATTAAGAGTGGGCAACTAGAAACCCACGGTGTAATGCATTTCTAAGTCACCTATGCGGTGATTAAGAACTTAAAAGCCTTTCATCAAGCACGCTTATTTTTCTAAGTCACCTATGCGGTGATTAAGTTAGTGTTTTAGCAGAGCGCTGTAACGAATAATTTCTAAGTCACCTATGCGGTGATTAAGTTCTTTACGTTATCATATTTTACTTTCAGATCTTTCTAAGTCACCTATGCGGTGATTAAGTCACTATCTGCTTGTACGCCCTTGCTAAACTTTTTCTAAGTCACCTATGCGGTGATTAAGAAGAAGTATACCTTAAAAAAATGAGCTACAACAAGGCTTAGCGTGCGAAAGACCCTATTTTACCCTACCTTTTTGGCTTCATCATAACCTTTTGA
Source organism: Psychrobacter sp. AH5 (assembly GCF_040371085.1). Lineage (NCBI taxonomy): Bacteria > Pseudomonadati > Pseudomonadota > Gammaproteobacteria > Moraxellales > Moraxellaceae > Psychrobacter > Psychrobacter sp. AH5. The sequence continues at coordinate 1,476,061 of NZ_JAMBMT010000001.1, read as the reverse complement.
TTTTACTAATTTTATTTAATTGGCTTAAAAAAAGGGTTTTTTCTTTAACTTTTGAATTATTTAATATTAGCTCAAACCAAAACTATCGATTTTATATAAAATAGCCTTTTTATAATTCATTCGACAAGGTTTGATAGGGATAATATATATTATAGTGAGAGTATTTATAGAAGTGACGCGTATCACGATTGTCAAACCAGTACTTAAATGAGCGGATCGATATTGAGTTGCACAAAAACGAAAAGTTAAGCGTAGCTCTGAGAACTCATAGCTCTAAAACACTAATAAACGCAGAAGGAAAGGTCATGTCAACTTTAGCAAAGGCTAACTGTCAGGCTTGCCGTGCTGGTGCACTTAGCGCGTGTACTAGCGAGGTAGAAGAGTGGTTACTGCAAATTCCTAAATGGTCATTGATAAAAGTGGATGGCATCGAGCAATTACAGCGGCAGTTTAAATTTAACAATTTTGTCGCGGCTATGAGCTTTGCTAATGAGCTTACTGAGATTGCTGAGCAACAGGATCATCATCCTGCGATTTTGGTCGAGTGGGGCAAAGCTACTGTCACTTGGTGGACACATAGCATTGCAGGTTTGCATCGCAATGACTTTATTATGGCGGCAAAAACAGATCAGCTACTAGCTAAATAATTCAACAGACCCTAGCCTCTTAGATAATGAGGGTGGCAAAAATAGCCGTAACTCAGTAAACTTGTCCACCTAAAACCCAATTCAATAAACACTATTTAGCCAATTATCGTTGGCTAGCTAACGATGTGTGATGGCACCAAACCTCTAACCCAGATATCAGCGCAACTGGCTTTTATGATCTCCGCCATCGTTATCGCTGTCATGGGTGTAACTATGATAGGGTTTGGCTGGGTGCCGCATTTATCTTTGCTACTTGCTATTTGTGTGCTACTCGCCATTGGCTTGTTTAAGGGCCTAAGCTTTGATGATATGCAAGCGCAGATGGCATCAGGGGTTATGAGTGGTATCGGCGCGATTTATCTATTTTTCTTTATTGGTTTGATGGTCGCGACCTTGATGATGTCAGGGGCTATACCGACTTTGATGTATTATGGTTTTGAGCTGATATCGCCGGAGTTTTATTACATATCCGCTTTTGTTTTGACCTCAATTATTGGTATTGCTTTAGGCAGTAGCTTGACCACAGCGGCCACTTTGGGCGTAGCGTTCATCGGAATGAGCCATGCTTTTGATGCCAATGTAGCTATTGCCGCAGGAGCGGTAGTATCAGGCGCGTTTTTTGGCGATAAAATGTCGCCCTTATCAGATACTTGTACGATTGCCTCCTCAGTGGTGGGTATCGATCTGTTTGCACACATTCGCAATATGATGTATACCACTGTCCCAGCGTGGCTATTGACAGTGGTACTATTTTGGTTCTTATCTGGTAGCACCACTGGCTCAGATCTTAACCAAGTGACTTTGCTTCAAGGTCAGCTGATTGATAGTGGTCTCATCCACAACTATGCCGTATTACCCTTTATTGTGTTGATCGGGCTCGCGCTTTTACGTGTCAACGCTATCTATACTATTATTTGTACCATCATCGCAGCCTTAATTATCACTTATATACATAGCTCACCAAGCCTTGGTGCCTTGGGTAGTTATCTGTTTGGCGGTTATGCTCCTGCTGAGTCGTTAGAGCTAGGGGAGGTGGGCGGTATGCTATCGCGCGGCGGCGTACAAAGCATGTTTTTTACTCAAATGATCGTGATATTAGCGCTGAGCCTTGGCGGCTTATTGACAGCACTGGGTATTTTGCCTGCGCTATTGTTAGGCATAAAATCCTCTTTGACTTCCTCCGGACGAGCGATATTTGCCGCTGCTATGTCAGCACTTAGTATCAATGTGCTTATCGGCGAGCAGTACTTAAGCATTCTCATTTCAGGGACTACTTTTCGCTCAACGTTTGAGCGCTTGAATTTGCATCCCAAAAACCTGTCTCGCACCATCGAAGATGCGGGCACGGTGATCAATCCGCTAGTGCCTTGGAGTGTCTGCGGTGTCTTTATTAGTCAAGCATTAGGCGTACCTGTGCTTGATTATTTGCCTTATGCTTTTTTCTGTTATCTATCGTTACTATTGACCTTACTGTTTGGTTTTACTGGTATTACTATTAGTTCTGCTAACGCTGCAATAGTTAAGGATTAACGCCTCTAGTGACTCTTAGCTTATCGCTTATAAGCCTAAAAATAGCTTGTTAATATATGTTATCGTATATTGATGCCAATCCTTTATCTGTGCTAGGTTAAAAGCAATTCATAGTAATAACTCTAGCTTAATACGATAATAGGAGACAGCTATGCTGTTTGAGACGATAAAAACCTCAGGACTCTCGCACCTCTCATATTTACTTGGCTCTGATGGTCAAGCAGCAGTGATTGATCCGCGCCGCGACTGTGATATTTATGTCGAAAAAGCGCGAGCAGCAGGGCTGAGGATTACTCATATATTCGAGACCCATCGTAATGAAGATCTGGTGTCTGGTGCACCAATGCTAGCAGCACTGACGGGCGCTAGCGTCTATCATGGGCCCAATCCAGAGCAGCCTGTTGTCTATGCACAAACGGCGCGTGAAGCAGATAGTTTCGCTATCGGTCAGCTTGAGATAAAGGTATTAGAGACGCCCGGTCATACTTTTGATCATCTGGCTTATGCCATATATGATAGCGCTTATCCTGAGCGCGCCGTTGGGGTGTTTACTGGGGACGCGCTATTTGTCGGTGATGTGGGGCGTACTGATTTTTATCCGGATCAGCGAGAAAAAGTCGCCGGATTACTCTATGACTCTCTACAAAAAATCCTAGCTTTGGGCGATCAGGCGATAATTTATCCGGCTCATGGTGCCGGTTCGGTTTGTGGTTCGGGTATGGCAGATCGTGAGTTCTCAAGCGTCGGTCATGAAAGGCTCAATAATCCAAGATTACAAATCCAGAGCCGAGAGCAGTTCATCGAAGACAAGATTAGCGAAAATCATTATCAACCGCCATATTTTAGACTAATGGAGCGCCTAAATATGCAAGGCGGCGAGCCTGCGCCTATTATTATGCGGCCGCCCAATCTAACGCTTGAGCAACTGCATAACTGCGACGTCGATCACTTAATAGATATTCGGGAGCCATTATCTTATGCTTCAGCGCATCTGCCGGGGTCGATGAGTTTACCTGTCGGTATGATTCCCTCCTTTGCTGGCTGGTTCATCAGTGAAGGCGAGCGCGTAGCACTAGTAGCCGAAGATGAGCAGCAACTAGCGACAGCGATGGAGCATTTAGTGCGAATAGCGCTAGATAATATCGTAGGAGGCTATGTCGGCGTAGTATCCGCTGCCAAGCAAGGCGAGAGTGTAGAGCAGATAGCGATGGTAACGACGGATGTCGTCAAATATCGCCTCCAAAGACATAAGGATAATGTAGATAGCGGCGATGATACGTGGACATTACTCGATGTCCGCGATGCTGATGAACGTGCTGAGGCGGCTATAGAAGGCTCTGAGCATATTTATGTCGGTCAGCTCAATGAGCGCTGGCGTGAGCTGGACAAAAACCGCCATTACACTTTGATGTGCGCTAGTGGCGAGCGTGCAACGATAGCAGCAGGGTGGCTGGCCAGCCAAGGCTTTGAGCACCTTGATATTTATCTTGGCGGCATGAGCGCGTGGCAAGCACAAGCAAAAAAATAGCCATAAAAAGTAGTAGCTATAGTCAATTAAAAGGTCAACTGACTATAGCTAATATCAATGGTACTACGACTACAAAGTTATTTATTTAGACAGCTCAATAGTGCCATTGGCAGTAACAGAGACGGTACTATTACCAGACTCAAAGTTTTGGCTTGGGACAGAAGCGTCGGCACTAGTGGTGCGCATGCTGCTGTACATAGGACGTGGGTAGTTGTCATTGCCAGTGTTGAGATTGACGTTTATGACCCGATAGCCGCGAGCGTCCCAAGCGCGAGTTAAGTTTCTGGCTTGCTGCTGAAAAGCGCGTGAAGCCTCAGTCATAAGCTTTCTCTCAAGCGCGTCTTTTTTGAGCTCTGAGACGCCAAAGGTTAGATTATTCATCACTAAAGTTTTTTGTAAATCAGCAATAAGCTGGCTAGTGGCAGTAAAATCAGTACTCTTGATATCAATGTTTGCCTGACCTGTCCAACCGATAATTTTATCGTTTTTATCATAACGCGGATAAGTGCTTTGCTGACCGGTACTAACAGTAACGGTGGGATAGCGCTTGGCAATTGCCAGCGCTCTATTAATAGAAGTATTTAGCGTAGTCGCTAGAGATTTGGCATCGCCCGCTTGCGCTTTTTTATATAGGCTCGCTCGTACCTCATCATTGGCAATCTCTTCTTTGACTTCGGTCTGAAAAGTAATCTGATCATAACCTGTTGGCTCAGCATGAGCGGGGCTAATAAGAGCGCTGAGCAAAAGCGCGCTACCAGAAACCAAAGCTAAGTTGCTCGATAAGTTGTTTTTCATAATAAATCCTTTAAATAAGTCAGCGGTAAAATTAAACAAGTTAATAGTATTTTTAGACAAGATTAACATAGCAAATTTTATAATAAATAATATTAGCATTTTGTCACTAAGTTACTGATTTCTTCTTTAATCAAAGCTAAGAGTAGTGCTTGCGGTAAAGATAACAGCGATAGGGGTTGTAAAATAAGAAAAAGTAAGTATAATTTGCAACTGGTGGCTCCATTGGTAGCCTCGCAACATTGTTCTATGAACCCCGCCAGGACCGGAAGGTAGCAACGGTATTAGTTTCAATGTGTGCCGAGGATGTGCTGATGGAGTCGCTTTTTTTTGTCTTAAAAATAGTTATACCCCCCATTTAGCCCTTATTAGTCAAGGGTTTTTTTTGGTCAAAATTTTGTGCTAGCCTTGCATACGGCGGGCTTAAACGCTACGATATTGAGTCTAAATGAGTAGGATAATTCGCCCAAATGAGTGATAGCCAAACGCCTTTATTATCTACTGAGCAGTGCTTAGAGCTTTTGGCCTATCAGCGGCAAGCTCAGCAGCGACAAATTTTGGCGATGATGGGTATTGGGCAATGGGTAAGGCCGGACACGCCAACGCTAAAGATTAGCGATATCGGCGATAGCGAAACACCGCAGCTAGTGTCAACATTCGACACACTTAGCGAGCAGCAGCCAGCATTTGCTCAGCCTACTCAGCAGCAAGATAGTTTGAAAAGTAGCCAAGCAGAAGACGCCTTTACTAGTGCGCCAGTCGTTGAAAATAATACTGATAACAACATAGCTAGTGCAGAGACTGCAAATAAGTCTTATAACTTTAATGATTTAAATAGTTTCGTTGAATCAGAGCGAGTTGAAGAAGCGGTTAATACTAGCGACGCTACTAGTTTAGAATCGAGCCATTTAGACCCTATTAACTTTGAAAAAGTAGCGCCTTTTGATTTGCAAGGGGGACGTTATGGCGATTGGGTGTTAATCGTTGATATTCAAGCGCTCAATAATGATACGCAAAAGTTGTGGCAAAATATCACTCAAGCGCTATCATTACAGTGTGAGACTAGCTCCTTTCCTATTTGTGAAGGTATGGATACCGCAGAGCTTGCTAATGCTAGCCTGGCCGGTTATATCTTTAGAATTGCGCAAAGTGAGGATATAAAAATAGCAGTATTGACGTCCTTGCCTGAGGGTTTAATGCATCCCAATTTCGTTGAATCTCCAAGCTTAGAAGCAATGCTTACTGATAGTGCCCTCAAGCGTCAGCTCTGGCAGCAACTCTCTAGCTAATGGTTCTTTAGCTAATAGTTCTTTAGCTAATGTTTCTTTAGCTAATGATTACGTTATAAAATATCCCTACAAATCAACTTTATTAGATAACTCAACCCTTTTTTATCTCATTGCTTATTATTTAGGACTGCTAATATGTCAGACATGTCAGGTAATACCACCCCCTACCGTGTGCCAAACTTTTCTGCGGGTCCGGCGACCATTCCTACCGAAGTTTTGCAGCGCGCGCAAAGCGAGATGCTCAATTGGCAAAATCGCGGCGTATCAGTGATGGAGGTGAGTCATCGTAGTAAAGAGTATATCGCTATTACCGAAAAAGCGGAGGCCAAACTACGCTCCTTAATGGCTATTCCTGATAATTATAAAGTGCTGTTTTTGCAAGGCGGCGCAAGTTTACAGTTCTCTGCTATTCCGCTGAATCTATTGAACAACGGCCGCGCTGATTATTTATCTACGGGTACTTGGTCAGATAAAGCTATCAAAGAAGCTAAGCGCTATGCCAAGCTAGGTTTGGGTGAGATTAATGTGGTAGCTAGTGGCAAAGATAGTAATTTTACTGACGTTCCAGCGCCGAGCGAATGGAATATCAGCGCGGACGCTAAGTATTTTCATTACTGCGCTAACGAGACTATCCATGGTCTACAAATCTTTGAGCCACCCAAAGTTGATGTACCGCTCATTGTCGATATGTCCTCATGCATCTTATCGCAGCCTATTGACGTCTCTCAATACGGTATGATTTATGCTGGCGCACAAAAAAACATCGGTCCTGCAGGATTAGTTATTGTCATTATCCGCGAAGACTTGTTAGATCAAGCTAGCGATTGGTGCCCCTTGCTGATGAACTATACCCATCAAGCCGAAAAAGAGTCGATGTCTAATACGCCAGCCACTTATTCATGGTATTTAGCAGGACTGGTGTTTGAGTGGTTAGAAGAGCAGGGCGGTGTTGAAGCTATCGGTAAGATTAATCAGCAAAAAGCTGATTTATTGTATAAGACTATCGATGATAGCGCCTTTTATAATAATCCTGTCGCCAAAGACTATCGCTCTATTATGAACGTGCCTTTTACTCTAGCGGATAGCAATTTAGATAAAGTGTTTTTAGAAGAGTCAGAAAAAGCGGGCTTGCTGCATCTAAAAGGTCATCGCGATGTTGGCGGTATGCGCGCTAGTATCTATAACGCAGTGCCACTTGCGTGGGTACAAAAGCTTGTTGACTTTATGCAGGACTTTGAAAAAAAACACGCTTAATTGGCCAAACAATTAAGATGGCTCGTTCATTTTAAAGGACGTCACTTTATTAGCGGCGTCTTTTTTTATGCAGTCGCTAAATAATATTAAGCAGCATTAAGCAGAATTAATTAGTATAAAAAACGAGCTTACTAAAAATAAGATCGTCAAATATGACAAAATCCATTTGTGCAATTGATTAGGTTAAAAAAGCGAAGTTTGGTATGATAAATTTAGCATTACTCATTTATCAATGATAAGTATCTGTATTATTTATTTAGCCCAAGCGTTTCATTGATGAAAACCTGCCTTCAACGTTACCTGCATTCAATATTAATAGTTACTGCGACCGATAAGTTATGATGAAATCAGCGTTACTAAAAGCTATCTGGTTAAACGCTACCTCTTTGAGCGTAGCAATAAGCTTAGCTTCTATCAGTCACGCTGAGATTATCTCAACCAAAGCCCTTGATCATAACAGCACCGCTGAATATATCGATGCGCCCTTCATGCCTTATGCCAATCCTGAGGCGCCAAGTGGTGGTACTTTGTCACTTGATGCGCGCGGCACTTTTAATGCCGCTAATAAGTGGATGACCACCGGTGTGGCGATGGTTGGCACCGATTATATGTACGATACGCTAATGACGGGCTCATTGAATGAGGCCTTTACCATGTATCCGCAGCTAGCGACAGGCGTGACTTACGATACTGAGGATGCCAGCTGGATTATTTATCATCTCAATCCCAAAGCGAAGTTTTGGGATGGTACGCCGGTGACCAGTACGGACGTCAAAGCCACTTATGAGGCGATATTAAGCAAAGGGCCGATGTATATTCGCAGCTATTTGAGTGATATAAAAGAAGTGCAAATTATCGATGAGCAGCAAGTAAAATTTATATTTAAATCCGGCGATAACAAAGAGATCTTATTGACGGTAGGACAGTTTCCTATCTTTGCCAAATCCTCGGTTGATGCCGATTTTGAAAAAATAACTTTGACGCCATTGATGGGCAGTGGCCCTTATAAGCTAGGCCGTGTCGATGCTGGGCGTTCAGTCAGCTACGTGCGTGACCCCAATTATTGGGGGCGTAATCTAGCGGTCAATCGCGGTCGCTATAACTTTGATATAATCAAGTTTGTCTATTATCAAAGCGATGAGATTGCCTTTGAAGGCTTTAAGTCGGGACAATATCGCTTCCGGCCTGAAAATAAAGCCTCTAACTGGGCAACGGGCTATAATTTTCCGGCGATCAAAGCGGGCATGATAGTAAAAGAATCGATAAGCAGTCAAAATCCTGTACCGATGCAGGGATTGATTATGAATCTGCGCAAGCCTTTGTTTCAAGATATTCGGGTGCGTCAAGCGCTTAGCTTAGCGTATGATTTTGAATGGATGAATAAGACCTTATTTCATGGTCAGTATGAGCGCTTGCAGAGTTTTTTTCATGGATCGGAGTTGGCCGCTAACGGCACGCCTTCAACTTTGGAGATGCAAGTATTGACGCCGTTACTCAAGGAGCTTGAGCCTAGGCAGCGTCAAGGCGTATTGAGCGAATGGCAATTACCCAAAAGCGATGGCAGCGGTTTTAATCGTGATAGTTTACTCAAAGCTCGTCAGCTGTTACTGGATGCTGGGTTTTATTATCAGGATATGAAGCTTTATCAGCCGAATGGTCAGCTTGCCCAAATTGAGATTTTGATGACCGGTGATAGCTTGAGCCGAGTGCTATTGCCTTATATTCGTAATATAGAGCGCTTAGGATTTACCGCCAATCTACGGCAAGTGGACGGCCCGCAATATTATGAGCGTACCCGTAGTTATGACTATGATATGACCACTGATGTGTTTGCACAAAGTCTATCACCTGGTGCTGAGCAAGCGGCGTTTTGGGGTAGTACGGCGGCAGATGAGCCAGGTAATCACAACACTATCGGCATAAAAAATCCTGCTATCGATAAAGTAGTAGAAGCGCTTGGCGACGCTGAGAGCCGGGAGGAGATTATCCTTTATACTAAGGTGCTCGATCGTTTGCTGCGAGCCGGACATTATTTAGTACCTTTATATGGTAAATCGGGCACTAATGTCGCTTATTGGAACCAATATCGTCACGCAACTTTGCCGACCAATGCTGTAGGGATAGATTACTGGTGGGTGGATAAAGAAGCTGAGGCCAAGGTAGATAGCTATTTACGGCGTTAAGATGTTAGATAAAATTAATCTCTTCATAAATCATAAATCAAAATTATTTCTATTAAAATTAAGTAGACAGTTAATAATAAGGGTTCAATATGACTATTCAAATCCATCCTATCAAAGCTTTTAATGATAATTATATTTGGACACTTATCAATAAGAATAATAAACAGGCGATTGTCATCGACCCCGGTCAAGCCAAACCAGTAGCCGATTATATGGAGGAGCATGGCTTAGAGCTGACCTCCATTTGGACTACTCATCATCATTTTGATCATATTGGCGGGGTGATGGAGCTACAAGAGTATTTTCCTATGACTCACATTGTGGCTCATAGCGAGCACGGCGTTGAGCAGGATCAAACCATCAAAGATGGTAGCAGCGTTAGTGCTTGGGGCTGTTCGGCACAAGTTTGGGATATTCCAGGTCACACTGCAAGTCACATGGCTTATGTCCTCGATATCGAGGGACAAAAACACTGTTTTTGCGGCGATACCTTATTTAGTGCCGGTTGTGGGCGTGTGTTTACCGGCACTATCGAGCAGCTTTATCAAAGCTTTAGACGTTTGAACGGTCTGCCAGACGAGACATTGCTCTATCCTGCTCATGAATATACTGCCAATAACTTACGCTTTGGCTTAGCTATTGAGCCGGGCAATGTGGCAATGCAACAAGCATTGGCGCAAGCAGAAGAGCAAACGGCAGCAGGGGCGTGTACTTTGCCGGTGACTCTAGCTCATGAGCGCGAGGTTAATGTGTTTTTGCGAGTGGATGAGCCTAGTGTCATCGCTGGCGTAAAAACCAAAATGGATATCGAAGACGAAGAGCGTTTAACGATATTTGCAGCCCTCAGAGCGCTTAAAAACGACTTTTAGGCTCTTTATTTAATCTTTACTTTATCCACTTAATATTGCTCTTTTAGGAAGTCATCAATATGGGTCGTTATATCTTAAAAAGATTACTGCTGATATTACCGACGCTATTTCTAATACTGTTAGCCAATTTTGTGATTGTACAAGCCGCTCCAGGTGGCCCAGTAGAGCAGCAACTAGCCTTAATTGAGCAAGGCGCGAAAGATAATGCGCTCAATAGTAGTGTAGGCGCCGGTAGCGCTAGCGGCAATACCAGTACTTATCAAGGTACGCGTGGTCTGTCTGAGGAGATGGTAGCGGCGATTAATGCGCAGTATGGCTTTGATAAATCCGCTCCTGAACGCTTTTGGATTATGCTAAAGAGTTATGCGCAGTTGGACTTTGGCCAGTCTTTCTTTAAAGGGCAGACGGTCACGGATCTAATCGTTGAGAAGCTACCGGTGTCTATCTCCTTAGGGCTTTGGAGCACTTTGCTGATATATATGATTGCCATACCACTTGGCATTTATAAAGCCATGCATCATGGCTCAGCCGTTGACAAAGCTACCGCTATGCTATTAGCCGTCGGTCATGCGATACCGGTGTTTGTCTTTGCGGTGATATTATTGGTATTTTTCGCAGGTGGCAGTTACTTTAATATTTTTCCACTGCAAGGTCTGATCTCAGAGAACTTCGATCAATTAACGACGCTCGGTAAAATAAAAGATTACTTTTGGCATTTAGCGCTACCTTTATTAGCAAGCACGGTAGGCGGTTTTGCAGGTTTGACTTATTTGACTAAGTTTAGCTTTTTAGAGGAGCTTGGCAAGCAGTATGTACTGACTGCGCGTGCCAAAGGTTTAGGCGAGCGCCAAGTATTATATGGTCATGTGTTTCGTAATGCCATGCTAATCGTTATTGCTGGGATTCCAGCCGCTATCGTTGGTATTTTCTTTGCCGGCAATTTTTTGATTGAGATTATCTTTAAGCTTGACGGATTAGGCCTGCTTGGTTTTGAAGCCATTCAGCAGCGCGATTATCCGGTCATATTTGGCACATTATTTATCTTTACTTTACTTGGCTTACTACTGCAATTAATCAGTGATCTTAGCTATCATCTGATTGATCCTCGCATTGATTTTGAGGGTCGCTAATGGCTAATTATTCTACTTCTGCCGCGCCGCCTGCTATAAATCAATCAAAAGCGAAACGGCTAAATCCAATATGGCAGGCACGGCTCGATCGTTTTCGTCGTAATCGCTTGGGGGTAATCTCCTTAGTTATCTTTACTATCGTTTTTGTGCTTTGTATGGCAGTCAATGTCATTGCTAACGACAAGCCGCTGCTAGTAAGCTATGACGGTAGTTACTATGTGCCCGTGCTCAAAGCTTATCCTGAGACTACTTTTGGCGGTATTTTTGAGACCGAGGCTAATTATAAAGATCCAGCGGTACAACAGCTAATTGAGGCAAAAGGCTTTTATGTAATGCCGCTGATACCCTTTGCCGATCAAACGCCAAACGTTGAGTTGGGTTTACCTTATCCGGCAGCGCCCAATGCTCAGAACTGGCTAGGCACTGATGATCAGGGCCGTGATGTGCTAGCGCGTATTCTCTATGGTATGCGGGTATCTCTACTATTTGGTTTAGCCTTGACTTTAGCTGGCGCGCTGATAGGAATAATCGTTGGCGCTATTCAAGGCTATTATGGCGGCTGGGTTGATCTAGCAGGGCAGCGCTTCATGGAGGTTTGGGGCGGTTTGCCGCAGCTATTTATGATTATTATATTGGTCAGCCTATTTAGCCCTAGTATTTATGTCCTGTTTGCCTTGATGCTGTTATTTGGTTGGATGGGTTTAGTGGGTTTAGTGCGAGCTGAGTTTTTGCGCGCGCGAAATTTTGATTATGTACGAGCGGCGCGTAACTTAGGGGTCTCTGATAGTCAAATTATGCGCAAACATATCTTACCTAACGCTTTAGCTTCAAGCTTATCGCAGCTGCCTTTTATCTTAACTGCTAATATTATTGTGCTAACAGCGCTTGATTTCTTGGGTTATGGTCTGCCGCCTGGTTCACCATCGTTAGGCGAGCTGATGGTACAAGGCAAGAATAACTTGGATGCGCCGTGGTTGGCGTTATCAGGTTTTTTTAGTTTGACCTTTATTCTATCGTTGCTCATCTTTATTGGTGAAGCGTTACGTGATGCTTTTGATCCGAGGCGTAGCTAATATGACTAGGCACAATACAGCGCAAAACACTGAGCAAAACGCGCCTATCTTAAGCGTTACTGACTTGAGCATTGTGGCTGATAGCGGTGCAATATTGGTCGATAGGTTATCTTATCAGCTTAGCCAAGGACAGACGCTAGCTATCGTTGGCGAATCGGGATCAGGAAAATCCATCGCTAGTCTGGCGTTATTGGGCTTATTACCAAATAGCCTAAGCATAAGCGGCAAAGCTAGCATTGCTGGTATTGGTGAGCTTGCCATTGCCAGTAGCCAATATAGCCGTGCTAATGCGAAAGCTCGTAATAGGGCGCTCAAGTCCATTCGCGGTCAGCGTATCGGTATGATATTTCAAGAGCCGATGACCGCGCTCAATCCGCTGCATACCGTCGCCAAACAAATCGCCGAATCACTGCGTCTAAGCGGCATCCCTAAGCAGCAATGGCGCAAGCAAACCCTCGCGTTATTAAATGATGTCAATATTACCGATGCTGAGGACAAACTAAAGCGCTATCCGCATGAGCTCTCAGGTGGCCAACGTCAGCGGGTGATGATAGCGATGGCCTTAGCGCAAAAGCCTGATATCTTAATCGCTGATGAGCCGACCACCGCGCTTGATGTGACCCTGCAACATGAGATACTCTCGCTACTAAATGCGCTAAAAGCTGAGCATAATATGGCGATGGTTTTGATCAGTCATGACCTCAATCTGGTCAAACGCTATAGCGATGAGATTATCGTTATGCGTCAAGGTCAAACTATTGAGCAAGGCAAAACCGCAGCTATTTTCGATCAGCCAAAAGCGGACTATACGCGTACGCTAATGCAGCAAGACTTTGGTCAAGCGTTAAAGTTTGCTGATGATACAGCGATTAACGATAATCCTGTATTACAGGTTAATAATCTACAGGTTGACTTTCCGATAGAAAAAAACTTATTTGGCGGCACTAAACGCTGGTTTGAGGCGTTAAAAGATATCGCTATCACTCTACCCGCTGGGCAAGCTTTAGGCATCGTCGGTGAGTCCGGCTCTGGTAAGACCACCATTGCCCTTGCCTTAAGCAAGCTGCTTAGCAATCAGGCAAAAGTTAGGGGGCAAGTACTAGTCAATGGACAAGCGCTATTTACCTTATCTAATAACGAATTACGTCAATTTCGCGCGCAGATTCAGATGGTGTTTCAAGACCCCTTTGCCAGTATTAATCCGCGCATGACAGTGATGCAAATTATCGAAGAAGGGCTACTGGTACAAGGCGTTAGTAAGGATGCTCGTCAACAAGCGGTTATAGAGAGTCTACAGACGGTACACCTGCCAGAGGACTTTATCCATCGTTATCCGCATGAGCTCTCCGGCGGTCAACGTCAGCGAGTCGCTCTAGCTAGAGCGTTGGTAATGCAGCCAAAGCTACTGATACTCGATGAGCCGACCTCAGCGCTTGATAGCACTACCCAAGTCACCGTGGTTAATCTACTACGAGAAATCCAAGCCAAACTCAATATTAGCTACGTTTTTATCAGTCATGACTTAAAGGTAGTACGGGCTTTGTGCCAACACATTATAGTGCTAAAGCAGGGCGAGTGCGTAGAGTCAGGAGCAACAGAGAGGTTATTCAAGCATCCGCAGCATCCTTATTCTCAGCGCTTATTGCAGGCAAGCACTGTCTAACAGTGAGAACATATGAGTTCATAATAATAGTGATATATAAAAAATGACAGTGGTACAATTCATTTAAACACTAGTTTGCTTTTTGGCTAAACTATTCATGCACTATTGAAAAGGATACTTCTATGACTAGCAAAAACTCCACTCTTACAAAATTAATGAATAACGATACGCTCCAACACGCTGGCTACTTAGCCGTAGCAAAAACACGCGCTAAAGTGCTAAAAGTGTTCTCGCACCTTATTCCACTACCCAGACCACTACTATTCGTTGGTGAAGACTCCTGTACTGAGCTGTGCGATATGATTATCAATGAGGGCGCTACTAACGTCTTTATCGTTACGGATGAGGTGCTAAATAAGCTTGGTATCCCCAAAAAAGTGACCGATTATCTAGATAAAAATAACATTCGCTATCAGCTCTATGATGGGATTACCCCAGATCCTACTTTTGCAGTAGTGGAAGAGGGGTTAAGCCAAACGGTTCATGCAAAATGCGATGCGATAATTGCTATTGGTGGCGGTTCGGTGATTGATGCGGCAAAAATGATCGCGATGTCGCAAGGCAATAACTGTAAGCCGCAAAAGCTTATCGGTATTCTCAAAGCTAGAAAGCCAGGAGTGCCGCTGTATTGTATTCCTACTACCGCGGGTACCGGTTCAGAGGCGACCCTTGGCGCGGTAGTATCAGACAACGACACTCATCAAAAAGCGCTGTCTATTGATCCGCGCATGATTCCGCTCGCGGCAGCCATTGATCCGGTGATTATGAAAGGCATGCCGCCTCATATCACTGCTGATACCGGTATTGATGTCTTGACTCACGCTTTAGAGGCGTGGATGAGTGCCAACGCTAGCGTCGAGACCGATTATTACGCGGCTTCTGCGACCAAAGCGGTGATGCATTATTTGCCTATCGCTTACAAGAACGGTGATGATTTAAAAGCTCGTGAACAGATGGGTATTGCTGCCCATTATGGTGGTATTGCTTTTAATAAAGCTGGTCTTGGTTATGTGCATGCTATTGCTCATCAGTTGGGTGCTCATTACAGTATTGCTCATGGCCGTGCCAATGCTATCGTGCTGCCTTATGTGCTTGATGTAAACCGCAAAGGTAGCGAGAAAAGACTAGCCAAATTAGCCAAAAAGATCGGCATTGTTGAGCATGGCCAAACGTCTCAAACCGATAAAGAGTTAGCCAGTTATTTTATTGAGCAAGTACGCAAGCTTATCGAAACCGTGGGTATTGATCCAACGGTCAAAGGTATGAGCGAGAGCGATTTTGATGATATCGCCAAGGCCGCTGCCAAAGAGGTCAGTGACACTTATGCGGTGCCCACTTATATGCCGCCAGCAGGTATCAAAAAGATATTGCAGCAGATTAAAACCACTAGCGAAGAGCGCATCAATACAAAGGCTAAAGAGGATAAAGTCGCTTAAGTCATTTGTCGCTTAGATTAGGGTATGATTGATATCTTTTAATTCCATAAATTGAAATTATAATTAGAGTCTACTACCTTAAAGGTAGTAGACTCTTTTTTTGCCCGAAGCTTTAATAAATGTTAATCAGCGGCTAGGACTTTTTAGAAACTATAAATAATACATATCTTACAGTATTGGAATATTTTTGTAATGCTTAAGCCTTACTATAGTTCAATAGGGCGTAGTGACACAGAATAAAATGGTGACCACAGCATATGATATATACTAAAAACAACCGCTAGGAGTGCTTTATGAATTTTAGAAAACCGGCCAAAATCATTAGTATGGCTATCTTGACTAGTAGTGCCTTTTTGCTAGGCTGTAGCTCTACAGACAACACTCCTACAGTAAAAAATCCTACTGCCGATAACCCTTATGCTCCGACCGACCCTAATCTTGCGGTGGCGACTGTTGCTGGTGGCTGTTTTTGGTGCGTAGAGGCGGGCTATGAGAAGATACCTGGGGTGGTAGAGGTCGTATCAGGCTATAGCGGTGGCGACACAGATAATCCTACTTATAATACCGTATCAGCGGGCGGCACCGGCCATACTGAGGCCGCTCAAATTTATTATGATCCTACTAAAATTACTTATAATGGCATTGTGCAAGCGTTATGGCGGATAGCTGATCCGACCGATGATAAGGGACAGTTTGTCGATCGCGGCACTCAGTATCGTCCGGCTATTTTTTATCACAATGAGCAAGAGAAGCAAATAGCAGAAAAAGCTAAGCAAGATCTACAAGCCTCTGGCGTCTATGAAAAACCAGTAGTTATTGAAATTGTCCCTGCTAGCACCTTTTATCCGGCTGAAGAGTATCATCAAGATTATTACAAAAAAAACCCACTGCGCTATAAGGCTTATACCTTCAATTCTGGTCGTTATCAGTTTATCGAAAGCGTCTATGGTAAAGACTATGAGCTAGACTTTTCGCAGTTTAAGCCCAGCGCCAATGACACTGTAGCACAAACCGCACAAACAAACTCGAGTACAACCGCTAGTAATACGACAACTAAAGGCTTTGATCCTAAGAGTTTTGTTAAACCCTCACAGGAAGAGCTAAAAAAATCACTTAGCAGTATTCAATATAAAGTAACGCAAAAAGAAGGCACAGAGCGTGCTTTTGATAATGAATATTGGGATAATAAAGAACCGGGACTCTATGTTGATGTGGTATCAGGTGAGCCTTTGTACTCTTCACGCGATCAGTATAAATCAGGAACTGGTTGGCCAAGCTTTACCCGCCCCTTAAACCCTGAAATGGTGGTAGAAAAAGCAGATTTCGGAATCTTTGGTAATCGTACTGAGATTCGTAGCCGTTATGCCGACTCACATGTTGGTCATGTGTTCGATGATGGCCCAGCACCTACGGGTAAGCGCTATTGCATGAATTCAGCCGCAATGCGTTTTATTCCACTCGATCAGATGGAAGCAGAAGGTTATGGCGCATGGATTGATGATGTAAAAACTAACGGTTAATTAGAGGGGAAGTTTCATTGATAGTAGCTAATCGGTGATGTAGAAAAGGACACTTATAAGTGTCCTTTTTATTGTCTAATAGTTATAAATTATAACCGCATTTAACTTAAGAAAGCATTTAAAAACGGCTCTAAAACGCCGCTCTACGAGTTGGCAAAGCATTCAAAAACTCATTACGCGCTTGATTGTCATGGACATATTCGCCCAGCATAGCGGTGCTACGGGTGGTTGAATGCTGCTTACCCACGCCGCGCATCATCATACACATGTGTGAGGCATCCATTACTACTGCCACGCCGCGACAGCCTGTGACATCCATTATAGCTTGTGCCACTTGCTCGCTAAGATTTTCTTGAATTTGTAAGCGCCGCGCAAACATATCGACGATACGAGCGAATTTTGATAGTCCTAGTACGTGACCGTTAGGCAGGTAACCAATATGGGCGATACCATGAAAAGGAAGCATGTGGTGCTCGCATAAAGAATAAAACTCTATATTTTGTACTAGTACCAGCTCACGATTGGTTGAGGGAAATACCGCCTCATTAACGACTTCCGCTAAGTTTTGATGGTAGCCTTCGGTCAAGTGCGCAAAAGCTTTTGCAGCGCGCATAGGCGTATCTTGCAGGCCAGGACGCTCTAAATCCTCACCCGTTGAGCCTATCAGTTGACGATAAGACTCGATGCTCTCTTGATAATTTGATGCTAGGTTTGATACTAAGGTTGAGTCATTACTCATAAGTTTGGCAGCCATCCAAAATGTGGGTATCGCTTAACGCTAAATCCTGTGGTATCGAAGACAGCTTGTCTTTGATTGCTATAAAGATTTATAAAATTGTGCAAGCTTGGAAGGGCTGTGATTATACTAGAAATCTGCGTAACTTCATACCGCTGTAAATCATGGTAAAAGGATTTTAGTTTACGACTGTTTACTTAAATCGATTCGTGTATAATAATAAGCCGTTCATTTAAATTATATTTAATCATCATATTCGATAGTTATAATCGCCAAAAAAGGACATCTTATGCTACTGCAAGGCCAACGTTTTGTCGTTACCGGTATCGCCAGCAAACTCTCGATCGCTTGGGCTATCGCTGAGGCACTACACCGCGAAGGCGCCTCTTTGATTTTGACTTATCCTAACGATAAGATAAAAAAGCGGGTTGATATGGCGGCTGAACATTTTGAGGCCGATTTGGTGCTTGAGTGCGATGTTGCCTCTGATGAGTCTATTGCTGCCTGCTTTGAGCAAGTCGCTGCGCATTGGGGCGATGGTATTGATGGAGTGGTACACGCTATTGGTTTTGCGCCAATGGATCAGCTCGATGGCGATTTTGTTAGCGCTACCACTCGCGAGGGTAGCCATATTGCTCATGATATCTCAAGCTATAGCTTTGTCGCTCTTGCCAAAGCGGCGCGTGAGCTGCTAGCTATGCGTCATGGCTCTATGCTGACTTTGACTTATGAAGGTAGTATTTCAGTACTACCAAACTATAATGTCATGGGTATGGCAAAAGCCAGCTTAGAGGCGAGCGTGCGCTATTTGGCGACATCTATGGGCAGCGAGGGTATTCGCGTTAATGCTATCTCCGCTGGTCCTATTCGTACATTAGCGGCTAGTGGCATCAAGTCTTTTCGTAAAATGCTTGATATCAGCGAAAAGATAGCGCCACTACAGCGTAATGTCAGCCAAATGGAAGTGGGAAATGCGGCGCTATTCTTATTATCACCATGGGCCTCGGGTATCACCGGCGAGATTATGTTCGTTGATGCTGGCTTCAATACTGTCGCCATCAGTGAGCAACTAATGATGCTTGATGAGACTGATAAGTAGTAGGATCTATCGTCAAAAAAGACAGCCTAGATGGCTGTCTTTTTTAATGGGGCGAGTTTAGTGTATGATAGG
The DNA here is from genome assembly GCF_040371085.1 of Psychrobacter sp. AH5. Classification (NCBI taxonomy): domain Bacteria; kingdom Pseudomonadati; phylum Pseudomonadota; class Gammaproteobacteria; order Moraxellales; family Moraxellaceae; genus Psychrobacter; species Psychrobacter sp. AH5. Next base: position 1,457,240 of record NZ_JAMBMT010000001.1, on the reverse strand, counting down.
CGCTTTTTAGAACGTCATTTAATAAGTGCTTAGGCGATAGCTATGATAACCAAATTACCAAAATGGATACTGTGGGGCGGAGCAGTATTAGCGTTTAGTGCCGGTAGTGTCAATAGTATCGCGCTGCTTGGTTTTACCAATTTGTCGGTATCGCACGTCACAGGTAATGTTAGTTTATTTTCAGCGGCTATCGCGCATTTTGATGGGCGTAGCGTGTTATTGATAGGCGCATCTTTGCTAGCTTTTTTGGCAGGCTCTATCTTAAGCGGCTTTATTATTGGTCAAAACTCTTTAAAGTTAGGTCGACGTTATGGCAGCGCCTTATATTTAGAGGCGACATTATTGATGCTAAGCTATTGGCTTTATCAGCAGCATGATTATTTAGGACAATTGGCCGCAGCGATGGCTTGCGGCCTACAAAACGCCATGGTAGCCACTTATAGTGGAGCAGTCATTCGCACGACTCACTTAACGGGTCTAACCTCAGATATGGGCGCTGCGATTGGTAACTGGATGGCAGGACGCTCCATTAGTAAGCCAACCTTAGGTTTTCAAGCTATTATTTGGTATTGTTTTTGCGGGGGCGGCGTAGTAGGGGCTTTTTTATATGCCAAAATAAATTACGCCGCTTTTATAGTGCCTATTATTATAGTATTGGCTGCTGCATTTATTTATAATAAAGTCTCAGATCGGCTTCCTGAGAGACGCCGTCCGACATTATAGACGATGGTATAGAGTCATCAAAAAAGCGCTCATCATATGATGGGCGCTTTTATGGTTTATATTCATTGGCTTTAATTTATACGCTGATGAATAGAGCAAGAAGAGAATTTACTCATCTTCGTTATGATCTTCATGCTCATGCATACCTTGCATCATGTCTAAGGCGGAATCATCGGTACGCTGTTGATCTTCTTTATCAAGACCATCTTGATTGATATCTGTAGGTGCCATCTTGGTAGTTGAATCGGCGGTATCACGATTTGACATGTAGTACTCCTGATTAGTGTTATCTCGTACTTATGAGTGAACTTTATAAGTATGAGTCACTAGTTATCCCTTGTACACAGTACAACTGCATAACTTTGGTGTCTGTGTGTAACAAAAAACTCCATGTGTTAAAACTCTGTTTTAGCAAAATAAGGATAATTTATGTCAGAAAAAAAGTTAGATAGCCATATTCCCGATGATGGCAACGAGTATCTGTTTACCGATACTTTTCCTAAGGGTACGGGTAAAGGGCTAATAGTTGTGGCGATTGCCGCTATTATTAGTATGGTTATTTATAACATACTACCCTTTGAGGTCAACGCCAATAAAGGTTTGGCTATGTTGTTTTTTATTGGTGCATTATGGCTAACTGAAGCAGTGCATGTGACTATTACAGCGATATTGGTTGTCGTCGTAGGAACTTTGATCGGCATACCAGAGTTTGATGCTGAGGTAGGTTTACAAAGCTTTGCCAATCCTACTATTTATCTATTCTTTGGCGGTTTTGCCTTAGCAGCGGCTTTGCACGTACAGCAATTGGATAGAAAAATCGCGCTGAAAATTTTATCGATGTCTGGCGGTAAACTTAGTACCGCAGTTTTTTTGATATTTGCAGTGACTGCATTTTTATCGATGTGGATATCGAACACGGCGACAGCAGCGATGATGTTACCCTTGGCGCTAGGTATCTTGACGCAAGTGGATCGTGAAAAAGACCGTGGCACTTTTGTGTTTGTACTTTTGGGTATAGCGTATTCAGCAAGTTTGGGCGGTTTGGGAACTATCGTTGGCTCGCCGCCAAACGCTATCGCTGCCAAAGCTCTAAATATCGCCTTTGTGGATTGGATGAAGTTTGGTATTCCTATCATGTTGGTGCTATTGCCTTTGTTATTAGGGGCCATGTATTTGGTACTAAAGCCTAATCTCAATCGCAAAATCACTCTTAATCAAGATGAGCCGATTGCTTGGACGAAGACTCGCGTCTTGACGATTATTGTCTTTATTATTACCGCGCTAAGCTGGATATTTTCTAAAAAAATTGGCGCCGCTTTATCCATTGAAGATACTGATGCAGTTATTGCTTTGACAGCAGCGGCAGCGGTGGTGAGCTTGGGCTTAGTGTCGTGGAAGCAGGTCTCTGACAATACCGATTGGGGCGTACTCATGCTATTTGGCGGCGGCATTGCGTTATCTAATATTCTCAAAATATCTGGCGCGTCTCTAGTACTAGGTCAAAGTGTCGCCAATGCCTTATCGGTAGCGCCGCTGATTATCATTATGATTGCCGTTTCAGCATTTATTATCTTCTTGACAGAGTTCGCTTCTAATACGGCGTCTGCTGCGTTACTGGTGCCTGTTTTTGCTGCTATTGCTGAGCAGATGGGCTTACCTGCTGAGGTATTAGTATTGGTCATCGGTATCGGGGCTTCTTGTGCCTTTATGCTACCAGTAGCTACGCCGCCGAACGCCATTGTCTTCGGTACTGGTTTGATTAAACAATCAGAGATGGTGCGTACCGGGGTCATCCTTAATATTATCGCCACTATCGTGGTTGGTTTATGGGCGTATTTATTCTTGATGTAATTTGCTAGGCCGTCACAAGCAAAAACCGCTATCTAAAAGCTATTAGGTAGCGGTTTTTTTGGGCTTACATTCAACTCATTGTTTTGAATAACTGTGAAATCAGTCAGGATAATTCACCCAAATCCAGCCATTCTCAAGCCATTCCATCAATTCATCAGCATCAATCGCTATCACGTCATTCGCGCTTAGCAGCTCACCATCTGCCAGTCTTTTTAATAATGCCACTGCTGTATCCTCAAGGCCATCAAGGCGCTGACCGTTGGCATATAACCTATCGCCTGCGTCAGTCTGAGTATAGAGCAAGCGATTGCTATAGTCCGCTTGCAGCGTTGCGCCCTCTTCTAGCGCTTGCATAAGCTCATCTGTATTTAAGCTCTCTTCAGGAACGAGCGCATCGTACTGACGCTTACTGACCACCTCAGAGACTGCTTGGCGAATTATGTCATCACCGCGCGTAGATTGTAGCATTTGTAGTAATTGCTCTTTAATCGCCTGAATGCTGTCAGCTTGAAGCTCACCTGAGGCTTGTAGCGTTTGTAGCAGTAGCATCGGAATAAATAACTGACTGTCATTAGTCGCTACATCAGCGATACTGTCGATAATTTGCATCAGATTCGGACGGCGACAGCCAAAAGAAAAGGTCAGGCAATCGTCCTGTGCTACGCCAAAATGGGATAGTTTGGGCGGGACATACAGCACGTCGCCAGCTTGTAGAATCTCCTCAAAGATAATCTCGCCCATATCATCAAAGATACGAATCGGCTCATCCGCTACAAACTCGGTATTTTCGTCACAGAATTTGCCCAGCTGCCAGCGCCGTGAGCCATAACCTTGTGCCAAAAATACATCGTAATCATCATAATGTTTGCCAACAGAGCCGCCCTTTGGCGCATAAGAGACCATGATATCATCACGCTGCCACTGCGGAATAAAATCAAAAGCTTGCCAGAGCTGGCCAAGCTTGGGTGACCACTGCTCAAGGTTCTGTACTAGCACCGTCCACTGCGGAGGCAAATTATCAAAGTCAGACTCAGATAATGGGCTTTTTTTAATTTGCCATTGGGGTTTATCAATAGGCTTAGTTGCCGCTTGGGTCAGTAAGCGCGCCGCAGCGTCTTCTTCTAGCGCTAGTCCAAGCATATCTTCCGGCTCAAACATACCGATAAGCTGCGGCAGGCCTTGCTTGATAAGTAACGGCTTTTTTTGCCAGTAGTCGTTGAGAAATTGCTCAGGCGTCATGCCATCAGGTAGACAAAGGGGTATAGAAGTCATGGTTCAATCCAAAATATCAAAGGCTTAAATCGTAATAGGTTTTGGGATATTAAGACTTTAGTTATAAACAATGCGAGTATATTTTGTGATAAAAGCTAGCTTTACTTTAGAATTTATAGCGAATAGTTTATGATTGTTTCTCATTCTACTGTCAGTAAAAACTTATGAAAAAATTACAACTTATCGCCATAGTGACTAGTCTTTTGTTCTTACAAGCTTGCGTTCATAAAGTCGTCACTGTACCCGTAAAAGTCGCTTATAAAACCACCAAAGGTATCGCTAAAGGCACGGTCGCTGTTGGCAAAGCGATCATCCCAGGCGATAGTGATGATAAAAAAGACGATTAAAGCGTCGTTTTGGCTTTAGACTTTAGCCATATAAAGACAGTCGCTGCCAGTAGCCCGCCAACAAGTGCCAAAGCCATATCTTTGTGCGCATCCCAAATATCGCCTTGCTGACCGTTGTAAGCCTCAGCCGCTTCTGGCGACATGGTCATAGCTAGCGCCCATTCAAATAGCTCATAAAGCGCGCTACTAGCGAGGTTGAGCATTAAAACTAGCGCTATCAATTGCTTAGTGTCAGCACTATTAAAGGCGTTCTTAAAACCATCAAACATCAAACCAAACAGCAGTAAGCCATAGCTAAAATGTACCAAGCGATCGTACATATTGCGCTGCCAACCCATAAGCTCACTCAAACGAATACCAAAAATTTGCAGCGTCCAATCATCATAGGGCACATAAGAATACAAATAACGCGCGCCAACGATATGAATAATTAAAAATAGCGTCGCTAACACATAAGACTTTGAGCTGATTTGCCAAAAGCGGTACGCGTATAATATAAAAGCTAAAAACAGCAAAGTTCCGGCTTGATGCAGCAAGTAGCTTGACCAGGCCAAAGGCTGAATACTCGCTAGCACCATAACGAGGATTACCGCTATAGTGCTAAAAAGTATAGGTCTAAAAGAGGCGCTCATTGGCTATCTGACTGATAAATAACAGCTTATAAGCTACAGCTTAGCAATCCACTCTTTGATATTACGAGCTTGCTCGGCGGCATTGCCGATATAAGTCGCTGGAGTTAAATCACGTAGGCGCTGTTTATCCGCATCACTGACGTCACCAAGCTCGTCGCTCTCTACAAAGGTTAGCATCGCTTCACGAGACATCGCATTACCGCGAGTCAAGGCTTTGAGCTTCTCATAAGGGTTTTCAACGCGGTAGCGGCGCATAACGGTTTGAATCGGTTCCGCTAGTACTTCTTGCGCTTGCTCCAAATCATCATTGAGACGCTGCGCGTTCAGCTCTAACTTGCCGACACCTTTTAGACAAGCGTCATAAGCGATCATGCTTTGTGCTAAGCCCACCCCAATATTACGCAGTACCGTTGAGTCGGACAAGTCACGCTGCATACGTGAGATCGGTAGCTTCTCACCCAAATGCGCGAGCATAGCATTAGCAACGCCTAAGTTGCCTTCTGAGTTTTCAAAGTCGATAGGATTGACTTTATGCGGCATGGTTGATGAGCCGACTTCACCATCTTTAAGACGCTGCTTAAAATAGCCTAAGCTGATATATTGCCAAATGTCACGGTTAAAATCGATCAAAATGGTATTAAAGCGTTTGACCACATCAAATAATTCAGCGATATAATCATGCGGCTCAATTTGGGTAGTATAAGGGTTGAAAGTTAACTCTAAACGCTTATCAATAAACTGCTCAGCATGCGTCTGCCAATCGACATCAGGATAAGCTGAAAAATGAGCGTTATAATTACCGACCGCGCCATTAATCTTGCCTAGTAGCTCTACTTGCTGCACTTGCTTGATTTGACGGGCTAAGCGATAAGCGACGTTAGCCATCTCTTTGCCTAAGGTAGTAGGGCTTGCGGTTTGACCATGAGTACGTGACAGCATCGGCTGATCGGCGTGAGCGATAGCCAAATCGACGATACTGTCGGTCACTTGCTGCATCTTGGCAACCACTAGCTCGCGGCTGTCTTTTAGCATGAGTGCATAAGATAAATTGTTGATATCTTCGCTAGTACAAGCAAAGTGAATAAACTCTAAGCTGTCCTCTAATTGCTCGTTACCACGAAACTTATCCTTGATAAAATACTCAACCGCTTTGACATCATGGTTGGTCGTCGCTTCGATATCTTTGATCGTTTGCGCGTCATCTTCACTGAAATTGTCAACGATACTGTTTAAAAAAGCAGTGGTATCTTGATCAAATGCTGCCAACTCACCAATAGCTTCATTATCCGCTAGCGACTGTAACCAGCGAATCTCAACGGTGACGCGAGCTTTAATCAGCCCAAATTCTGATAAATAAGGGCGTAAGCTGTCGGCTTTGGAGGCGTAGCGACCATCGATTGGGGAGAGGGCAGTCAATAAATTCATAGTAATACCTTTAGGTTAATAAATAAAAATGTAAAATAAAATCAATAAAAATAGTCTATTAGAACTATTAAAAAGTTATAAACAGCGATTAAAGCTCACACGGCGCATCGATAGACTCAATAACCCCGCCGCCAAGGCAGACCTCATCGATATAAAACACTGCCGATTGACCAGGGGTTACCGCGCGCTGGGGCTCATCAAAAACGACTCTTACTTGCAGCCCTTGCTCATCGATAGCAAACACACGGCAGGCTTGATCCGGCTGACGATAGCGCGATTTTGCCATACAGCTTAAGCCCTCGCTAGTAAAAACAGCTTTTGGCGCTAAGCCATCGACCCAGTCCATTTTATAAGCCTGCAGCTCCGTGCTCATCAGCATTGGATGCTCGTGACCTTGACCGACAATGAGCTGGTTTTTATCTAAGTCTTTAGCTAACACAAACCACGGCTCCTCCGGGCGGTCTTTGACCCCGCCAATGCCAATGCCGCCGCGCTGTCCTAAAGTGTAATACATCAGCCCATCATGCTGACCAATGATATGACCATCGTCAGTGATGATATCGCCTTTTTGCGCCGGTAAGTACTGCTGTAAGAAGTCTTTGAATCTACGCTCCCCAATAAAGCAAATACCGGTAGAGTCTTTCTTTTTAGCCGTCGCTAAATCATGCTCTTCAGCGATTTGACGCACGATTGGTTTTTCAAGCTCGCCGACTGGAAATAAAGTTTTGGCGATTTTATCACCGCCAACTGCATGCAGAAAGTAGCTTTGATCTTTATTATTATCAAGGCCACGCAATAGCTGCGCCACATCCATGCCATCAGCATTTTTATAATTGACACTGCGGCGTGTGTAATGCCCTGTCGCAATGTAGTCAGCACCTAGAGTCAAAGCATAGTCTAAGAATGCCTTAAATTTAATCTCTTTATTGCATAAGATATCAGGATTTGGCGTACGACCTGCTTGATATTCGGCTAAGAAGTGCTCGAAAACTCTGTCCCAATATTCCATAGCAAAGTTGGCGGTGTGCAGTGTCATGCCGATCTTGTCGCAGACCGCTTGTGCGTCTGCCAAATCATCCATCGCTGTACAGTATTCGGTGCCGTCATCCTCTTCCCAGTTTTTCATAAACAGACCTTCGACCATAAACCCTGCTTGCTGCAAGAGAACGGCGGATACCGAAGAGTCAACACCGCCTGACATGCCGACGATGACGCGCACTTGACTTGGGTGTTGAATATCGGCAAGGTTTAAGGCGCGATGGGCGGGGGTAGTATCTGAAACTGAGGCGACAGAAGCATTTAGCATAGCTGACATAAAAAGGCTCAACAACTTGTGATAAAATAAGCCCCATATTATAACAGCTAATTGAGATGTGTTGGCAACAGTAGCCAATGGCACGGACTTATTAGTGATCAATTTATGACAGTTTTATTCTCAACTGGCTATACGTTGTTTAACTAAGTTGCTAGTTGTGAGGTATTATTTCTAACTTTGGAAGTTTTAATAATGATAAAAATAGGTCAAGGCATTGACGTTCATGCTTTTCATAATAATGGCGAGCAGCAGCAATACGTGATACTCGCTGGCGTGCCGATTGAGCATACCCATAGCTTGCTGGCGCATTCTGATGGCGATGTAGTGCTTCATGCGTTGGCTGATGCGCTGTTAGGAGCTCTAGCAATGGGCGATATCGGTCAGCATTTCCCTGATACTGATAGCGCACATGCCGGCCTCGATTCACGGATATTACTGCGTTACGTCTATAATAAAATACTGGCTGCAGGCTATAAACTTGGCAACGCTGATATCACCGTGATGTGCGAGCGTCCAAAGCTGGCTGCGCATAATGCAGCCATGCGCGCTAATATCGCAAGCGACTTGCAAACCGATATCTCTAATATCAGTGTCAAAGCGACCACTACTGAGAAGTTAGGTTTTACTGGTCGTCAAGAAGGCATTATGGCGAATGCGGTGGTATTGTTAGTGCCAAAAATATAAAAGTAGCGGTATAAAGCACTATTTATAAAATAGGTTATAATCGTCTAACTGATAGACCCTCTACTTGTAATAAAGTTATCGCTACCCCATGTAGCACATATTGACAATCAAATATCCACAACCCTTATTAATAGGAGCTAATATGAGCGAGCAAACCCCAAATACCGATACCAATGATGTCGAACAACTGATCCGTGATCAAATTCGTGATAATAAAGTGATTCTTTATATGAAAGGCACGCCGCAGTTTCCGCAGTGCGGGTTTTCAGCACGTTCTATTGAAGTGCTAACGCAAATTGGTCGTCCCTTTGCTTTTGTTAATATCTTAGAGAACCCAGAGATTCGTGCGACACTGCCAAAAGTTGCCAACTGGCCGACTTTTCCGCAGCTATGGATTGATGGCGAGCTGATGGGCGGCTCAGATATTATCTTACAGATGTATCAATCAGGCGAGCTTAAGCCTTTAGTAGAAGCCAATAGCCCTGCTGCTTAATAACTTTATAAGACTATAAGTTTAACGTTATAAGTTAAGTCTAACAAAGCCTGAGTGAGCCAGTAGTGGCCGGCTCAGGCTTTGTTGTTTTTGAGGTATTTATCCCCATATATGGCTGCATACTTATAGACATAAAGTTGTATAAATAAAGTCAGATAAATAATAAGAGGCTATTATGACGAATCAAGCAACCCAATTCCAAGCTATGGACGTAGAGGCTCATAAAAATGCCGCTTTAGAAAAACGCCGCGAGCATCTAAAGAATGAATCAGCGCGAATTATTGAGATAGCGGACAACGAGCCAAACTCAGCGCTTAGATGTATTCACCAGCTTAGCGTAGCGGGCGGGGCGACTGAGCCGACTTATTTAGCTATTGAGCGCCGTATTGTCGCCGATCAGGATGCGGCAGGAGCTTATCACTTTGCGCTTTTAGCACAAAATACGCCAGATTTACCTATTGATGCGCGTCAGCTTATCGAGTTAGTCATTGATAAAGGCGATAATGAGCAGCTTTTAGCTCTATTAAAGAATTTACCGTTACCGCCTGTAGAGATGATTAAGTCAAAGATTTTGATGAGTGATGATGGCGAAGCTATTGGCCTTATGAATGCTTATCTGCAAATTAATCCAGAAGGTTATGGTAGCCAGCATATGCTGGTGAGCGGGCATGCCGATCAGGTAGTGCCATTAAATCAAGAAAAATAGAGTCAGGACAAAGCTAGCAATAAGCAGATAATGCTATCTGTTACGCATACTAATACCGACTAAAAATTGGTATAATTAGCGCTTGCTTTTTCTAAGCAAATTTTTATGGTTCATGAATTTCACATCGGTTTTTAAAGTTGACTCTAAACGTCAAGCGAGGCTCAAATGCAATACCCAAAAACTTACGACGTAGTGGTGATCGGTGGCGGTCATGCTGGTACCGAGGCGGCTCTGGCAGCAGCGCGTATGGGTGCGCAAACCTTGCTATTGACGCATAATATCGAAACATTAGGTCAGATGAGCTGTAACCCAGCTATTGGCGGTATCGGCAAGTCGCATCTCGTACGTGAGATTGATGCGTTAGGCGGCGCTATGGCGCTTGCTACCGACAAAGCTGGTATTCAGTTTCGAGTATTAAATAGCCGTAAAGGTGCAGCGGTTCGAGCCACGCGCGCGCAAGCGGATCGTATTCTGTATAAAGCCGCTATTCGTCATACACTTGAGAATCAGCCGAACTTAGACTTATTTCAGCAAGGCGCGGATGATATTTTGGTTGAGAATGGTCGCGCGACGGCTGTCGTCACTTCAACGGGTATTATTTTCAAAACCCAGACGGTTATTTTGACCTCAGGGACTTTTTTAGGCGGAGTAATACATATTGGTCTTGAGAACTCCAAAGGCGGACGGGCAGGGGATCAGCCGTCCATCAAACTTGCCGATCGTTTGCGTGAATTAAAGCTACCTGTCGGTCGTCTCAAGACAGGTACGCCAGCGCGTATCGATGCCCGCACGGTAGACTTTAGCGTGATGACAGTGCAGCCCGGCGATACGCCGCTACCAGTGATGAGTTATATGGGCGATGTGGCTATGCACCCTGAACAGGTTAATTGTTATATCACGCATACCAATGCGCGTACCCATGACATCATCCGCGACAATCTAGATCGCTCGCCGATGTTCTCAGGCAAGATCGAAGGCGTGGGGCCGCGTTATTGCCCGTCAATTGAGGATAAAATACACCGCTTTGCTGACAAAGACAGCCATCAAATCTTTATAGAGCCGGAAGGGTTAACCACCCATGAGCTTTATCCTAATGGTATCTCCACCAGCTTACCGTTTGATGTGCAATTAGAGTTTATCCATAGTATGAAGGGCTTAGAGAGCGCCCATATTACCCGTCCCGGTTATGCGATTGAGTATGATTATTTTGATCCGCAAAACTTAAAACCCACGCTTGAGACCAAGTCCATTGATGGGCTATATTTTGCCGGACAAATCAACGGCACCACAGGCTATGAAGAGGCGGGCGTGCAAGGCTTGCTGGCAGGCACTAATGCGGCACTCGTGACCACCAACAATCCTGATTTTGATACGTGGACACCGCGCCGCGATGAGGCGTATCTTGGCGTATTGGTCGATGACTTAATCACCCATGGTACTACTGAGCCGTACCGGATGTTTACCAGCCGTGCCGAGTATCGTCTATTATTGCGCGAAGACAATGCCGATCAGCGCTTGACTGAGACTGGTCGTAAATTGGGCTTAGTTGATGATACCCGCTGGCAAGCCTATCAAGAAAAAATGGAGGCCATCGCTAGCGAGTCGGCGCGTCTAAAAGATATGTGGGCGACGCCAGTGAATGACTTGGGTAAGCAGCTCACTGCACAAACAGGTGAAGTATTGTCCAAAGAAGCCACCGCTTATGACTTGCTAAAACGTCCGCAAATTAACTTTGCTGATATCGCGGCTATTACCGACTCTAAGGTTGATAGCCAAGTTGGTGAGCAGATTGAAATCTCGGTCAAATATGCCGGTTACATCGATCGTCAGCGTGAGGACATCGAGCAGATGAAGCGGCTTGAGAATACGGCGCTACCACTAGACTTTGATTATAGTATCGTCTCAGGTCTTTCTAATGAGATCGTACAGAAACTCAGTAAAGTGCGGCCAGCCACTCTAGCGCAGGCAGGGCGTATTAGCGGCGTGACGCCAGCTGCTATTCAGCTGCTCGCGATGACGGTGAAAAAACACAAAAAAGCCAAAGCGGCACTGGAATCATAAACGGCTTTACTAAAAAGCTTCCCTAATTTGGGTCCCTTATGATCGCTGCGGTTATCTTTGCCATTACTATCGTACTGCCCAACCTTTTTTTGATGGGGTTAGGTTTTTTTATGCGCCGTAAAGGACAAGTCAGTCAAGCGTTTATCGACCAAGCCTCTTATTTCGTTTTTAACTACTGCCTGCCAGCTTTGTTATTCTTCAGTGTCGTCGATAGTGAGGTCGATTATGCTAAGCAAATCACGTTGATAACGGCTGGTATAATCGTCACTTTTATTTTATTTATTGGCAGCGAGCTTTACGCCAAACGCTTTATCACTGACATCAACGATCAAGGTGTTTTTGTGCAAGGTATCTTTCGTAGCAACATGGCGATTATCGGCCTTGCTACCGTCGCTAACGCTTATGGCGCTGTAGGCTTAAGTATCGGCGCGGTCTATATGGGCATTGTCACCATCTTATTTAATATTCTAGCGGTCATTACCTTAAGCCGCGTCTCTAAAAGTGCTGATGATACTCGGCTTACTCGCAGCCTGATGGTAATAAAAAAGGTATTTACCAATCCGCTTATCCTAGCGCTACTTGCCGCCTTTATTTATAAGGCCTTAGCTTTGCCGCCGATACCTAAAGTCATTCATACTACCGGTGATTTACTAGCCGCAGTGGCATTGCCGCTAGCACTGATTTGCGCTGGTGCCAGTATCAATCTCAAATCTATGCTCAGTCTGTCAGGCTTATCAATGCAGGCAAGTTTTGGCCGTATTATTATTGCACCAATACTCGCTATTGCGGTTGGCTTAGCTTTTGGTTTGACAGGTGTGCACATGGGGGTATTATTTCTGATGGTAGCGTCGCCAACAGCTGCTGCTAGTTATGTGATGGTTAAAGCGATGGGCGGTAATGATATTTTAGCGGCCAATATTTTAGCCTTTACTACGGTGGTAGGGCTGTTCGCTATGGCTATTGGCGCGGCTATCTTGCGGGCTTTGGGGCTAATGTAGTCTATAAGTATTACAAGCCTTAACCAAAACGCTATAGCCGTACCGTTTCTTTATTCTTAATATAATTAAAACGAAAAAAGGAGACAGCTATGCCTTACGATAAATTATCAGACTTACCGGACAGCGTAAAAGACAACCTTCCCAAACACGCGCAGGAGATATTTCAAGCGGCCTTTAATAGTGCCAGCGAGCAATATGATGACGAATCACGCCAGTTTGCGACAGCATGGGCGGCGGTTGAAAACGTCTATCATAAAAATGACGAGGGCAGATGGGTCAAAAAGCCTGATCATAAATAACGCTTACATCGCATCTAAGGATTGTAAACTATGAACTGGCTGAATAAACAAACAGTGATTGATCATCTGAGCATGCCGGCGGCGATAGAGGCTATCGAGCAACTATTGCACGTACAGACTAATCATCCGAGCTGGATAAAAGCACCTGAGCGGCTAGTAATAAAAACTTTCAGTGAGGATATGCTAGCAGATACTGAGCATAATGAAGATAAGCCGAGCTCAGGATCACACCTGTCCATGCCAGCGACTATTTATGATGGCGAAAATGAATATGCCACTGTCAAATTAGTGACTATCTGTCCGGATAATCCTAGCCGTAAGCTACCAACTACCACCGCGCTGATTACCGTTTCTAATAATGCTACAGGCGCAATATTAGCAGTAATGGATGGTATTTATATTACCCAAGTGCGAACAGGCGCGCTATCCGCTATTGCTACTAAACATATGGCAAAACAACAATGCGAAACTGTCGCCGTTATTGGCTGCGGAGGTATGGCTTATGAGCAATTGAACGCTGTACTAACAGTGCGACCAACGATCAAAAAAGTCTACTTATGGAATAGAGATACAAAAAGGGCTGAGCAGTTTAAACAACGGTTTAGTGAAGATTATAGCCAATGGGATTTGGAGTTAGATGTTTGTGAGCACATAGATAAAGCCATAAAGAATGCAGATATCATTAATGTAGCGACCCGCGCTACACAAGGTTTATTTAGTGCTGAGCATATCAAACCTGACGTCCATATTAATGCGGTAGGAGCCTATCAGCCTAGCATGAAAGAGATTAGCAATGAGGTTATTGCCGCTAGTAGTATGGTAATAGTGGACGATAAAGCGAGTAGCAGGCACGAAGCGGGCGACTTAATTCAAGCTGATGAAGCGTCTGATTGTCCTTGGAGGTGGGATAATCTCAGTGGGGACTTGCAGGGGCTAATAACAACAGGTGCTGAAAAAATAGATAAAAATTCAGCAGGCATTACTTTATTTAAGTCCGTTGGTGCTGCAAGTTTTGATGCCGCTGTCGCTTTGTACCTTGCCAAGCAAGCGCAAGCAAGAAATATAGGCGTTTGTTTATCTTAAAAGCTTAAGCGTCCTATTTATCATATAGTCAGTTGAAAGTAAAACTGTTATAGATTTAAGCGCGCTACTGATGTAAATTTTGCTGGCGTGCTGCTTGCATTCGAGCCTGCACAAAATTCATCCCAGCAGCGCTATGTCATTTTTAAAGTGTATCGACTATAGAACAAATAGTACTTATTCAAATTAATAGAATTAAAATTAATAGAATTAAAATTAATAGTATTTAAAGGTGTAATGGACAAAATTCATGCTAAAAAGTAGAAGGTAGTCGCTAATGGACATAACTCATGCTATTTGAGAGACTTTGACCCTAAAAAGTCTTTAATAAACCGTAATTTACGGTAATTATTTAGACCATGATGACTGTGTAATTGTCGCTTGAGCTCACTGAATAATCCTTCAAGAGAATTGGTGGTATTTGGTATGTCTAAATGCTTATATTCTTGATAAGTGAATAACCAATCACTATTGGTTCTGAGGCTACGATAAGCACTTCTAAGGCGCTTATGCGTGTACCACGTTCTACTGTTATCATCATTGGTACTACGTTCATTAAGATAGGCTTCATGAGTCACATACCAGTGATCTAAGCGCTGTATGAACGCCTCTTTATCAAGCAGTTTTATTTCTAAAGTAAGTCGTCTAAGCTCGATACTAGCAATGTTCTTAGGTCGACGAGTGAGGTAGCGGGTCACTATTTGCACCTGATGAAACTGGCACATCTGGCAAGGGGTGCGGGTGAATAACGTACGCAGTCCTCGTCTACCATCACAGGTGATGCTTTGTATATCAACGCCTAACGATGCTAGATGATCCACTCCTTGTTTGTAGGCGCTGTTGGTTTCATGACTCACTATCGCGTAGTAAAGAACGGCTTTAGTGGTATTGTCCATAAAGACCATTAAACCAAACTTGCGACCAAAGTAAGTGGTGTCCATGATGATATTAGCAGTCTTTGGTCGCTTAATCTGATACTGGGTACTGACTTTATCTAAGCGTCTTTGAATGGTTTTAAGACTACAGTGATATTTATCAGCCAGTTGCTTATAGGTCTGTTTTCCCTGAGTGTATTCCGTCCAAAGGGTCTGGTTATTGAGTCTTGTGCCACCTAAAAACTGCCGTCTGCAAGCGAGACATTGATACTGCTGTTTACCAAGCTTGCGTCCGTTCTTCTTGGTGTGTTTATCACGACAAAAAGGGCAGTTTTTTGATTCATGGCGTTGATTCCTTGCAAATATAGACAGTATATAGCGTTAGACCCTACGCCAGCATGAAAAATGTCCATTACACCTATTTAAATTAACGACATTTAAATTAATGCAAGCTAATTTTAATCGATTAAAATCCTTATAAAAAAGCCTCCTACTTTATTGAGTAGGAGGCTTTTATTTGGGACTTTTATTTATAATTAGTCGCCTATTCTAACTCGCTAAATTCTAACCCCTTTGTTAATGACGTTTATTACGTTTTGCTTCCCGGCGCGCTTTACCTTTAGGACTAACGCGATAAGTCAAATAACCAAAAAACACTAAAACTAGGATAAAAGCGACAATGTATACAAATATTGAAGTACCAATAAATAATGAGGCACCCATAACGTTAGTAACTTCCATACTCAATTCCCTTTTATTATTATCAAAGAATATCTTCTTATGTAATAATTATGCAGGGGCGCTAGTAGATTGTAAAGTAAACAAATTTAGATAAGCTGTTAATTCTAGTGAACGCAAGCGCGCTGCTTGATCATAAATGTTAGCAGTGACAATCAATTCATCGGGCTGGTATTTATCAATAAAGGCGGCAAGCTTTGGCTGAACCGTCTCGACAGACCCTACAAACGAGACTGATAACGCTGCATCAACCATCGCTTTTTCCGCAGGGCTCCAAATAGTATTCATATCGGCGACAGGCTTTGGCATTTGTCCCTTTTCACCGCGGCGCAGCCTTACAAAGCTCTGCTGAGCGGAGCTAAAGTGATAGTTTGCCGTTTCATCATCATCAGCAAGTAATAAATTCGCAGCTAACATCACGTAAGGCTTATCTAAATAAGCCGACGGTTTGAACTGCTCACGGTAAGCAGTGATGGCTTGACCAAGCATCTGCGGGGCAAAATGAGAAGCGAACACATAAGGTAGACCCAAATGTGCAGCTAGGGTCGCCCCAAATAATGATGAGCCTAATATCCAAATGGGAATGTTTGATTTGGCGCCTGGGAATGCCTGTACAGGACTATTATCAGTATCATTGCCCAAAAAATACATCAGTTCTTGTACATCTTGCGGAAAGCGCTCAGCATCTTTCATTTGCCGACGTAGCGCCTGAAAAGTCGCTCCATCTGTACCAGGGGCGCGGCCCAAGCCCAAATCAATACGGTCGCCATAGAGTGCTTGCAAGGTACCAAATTGCTCAGCGATGACCAGCGGAGCATGGTTAGGTAACATCACACCGCCTGCACCAATACGGATGCGCTTGGTTTGACTACCAATATGCGATAGTAGCACCGAGGTCGCTGCACTAGCGATACCGGGCATATTGTGGTGCTCTGCCATCCAATAACGGTTGAAGCCGGCTGCCTCTGCTTGTTGTGCGGTCTCAACAGTCTGGGCGATACCTTCAGCGATGGTGTTACCCTCAGGAACGGGCGCTAGGTCTAAAAATGACAAAGGGATTGTATTACTCATGATTCACCTATTGTTATGATGCCGTGTCTCAACGACATTATTATATTTGTATTCAATTATAGTTATAGAAGGCACTAGTTTGACGTGACTGCCTACTGATTGTTCAATAATTAGTATGATGGGGCAGTTATAGTGAATATCAAGGTCAGAGTATGAGGTAATAACAAATCTTAATAATGTGATGGTTGTACAGGAGTGAAATACAGTTTTTAGGAGAAATAATAGTATAAAAAGCAAGCGGCACCGCTATCTGCTGATAACGATGCCGTTGAATTTTTATAGATAAAAGTGCTCATTAGCTATGCGTAGAGTAGTTACTATTTAACAAGCTACTATTTAAAAAGCTACTCACTAAACTGCTTTTGACAGAGCTCCATAAAAGCACGACCATATTGGCGAATTTCTGCATCATCACGTACCGCCATCCAACTAGTAAAACGCCCGAAATGATCGACTGGAATAGCTGTCAAATTGTGATAATGACTCGGCTCAAAGGCCATCTCAGCGATAATACCGACGCCTAGACCGAGTCCAACATAGGTACTAATCACATCAGCATCGAGCGCTGATAGTACAATATCAGGCTCAAGCCCTGCCTCACTAAAGGCTTTGTCAATGGTACCGCGGCCAGTAAAGCCGCCATGGTAGGTGACGATAGGGTAGCTGGCAAGCGTCGGCAAATCGATAGTGTCTAAGCCTGCAAGCTCGTGGTCTTTGGGCACAATAATACGGTGCGTCCAATCATAATAGCGATAGCAGCGTAGATAGTCATTGTGTAATAAAGATTCGGTAGCAATACCAATATCTGCCTGACCACGAATGACCATCTGCGCAATAGTTTCAGGGTCCGCTTGCTGTAAGATTAGGTTGACCTTGGGAAAGCGATCTTTGAACTCCTTAACCACATGCGGTAGCACGTAACGCGCTTGGGTGTGGGTGGTGGCAATGGTCAAAGTACCTGTACTAGGATTATTAAAATCAAGGCTCAAATTCTCAATAGTACGAATCTCAGCAAAAATAGCTTCAATGTGCGGCAATAGGGCAGTACCCATCGCTGTTAGACCGGTTAAGCGCTTACCTTGGCGGACAAAAACCTCCGTCTTTAGCTGGTTTTCAAGCGCGGCAATGTGTTTAGATAAGCTTGATTGACTAGTATGTAGCACGGTTGCCGCTTGGCTTAAATTATAGCCATTGATAACGGTGTGCCACACAGTTTCTAGCTGCTTGAGCTGAATTTGCAGGTGTCGCTGATTCACCACTACATCGATTGCCATAACTTATTCCTCAAATAAAAAGCTTAACGGGCGTAAGCGCCTAGTGTAAAACAAAGCTATTATTCTTGTATATACTAGATAGCTATCTATTTATACTATTTTGGAATATGAAAGGTTTTGTGGGTGTAATTTTCACAGCTAGGGTTCAGTAAGCTTAAACTACATTGAGTTACGGCTGTGATAGATAAAAAACAGCTTGCGCTTAGACAAACAGATTAATGCAAATATATCACTATAAAGTCTAGTCATAGTAAGCGTTCTCAAGTACCATAATTCAATTTTATTTATCCTTGTTGTGGTGAGCTGTTATGTCCGCTGTCAAATCTATACCGCCTGAGCCTCCTGTCGCCAAAAAGTCATTGAGTGAAAGCCTTAAGGCTTATCTTGATCGCCGGGCGATTATTATGTTGTTTTTGGGTTTTGTAGCTGGGATACCTATCTTGCTTATTTTCTCAAGTCTTTCATTATGGCTACGAGAAGCAGGTATTGATCGTAGCGTGGTGACGATGTTTAGCTGGGCTGCTCTAGGGTACGCTTTTAAGTTTATTTGGGCGCCGCTTATCGATGCGGTACCGCTGCCGATATTGACTAAGTTATTGGGCCGTAGGCGTAGCTGGATACTGGTGTCGCAGCTGATGATTATTGCTGCTATTTGTATTATGGCAAGTGTCAATCCTGCTAATCAAGGTAGCCTAGTATTGATGGCAGTGGGAGCAGTGTTATTAGGCTTTTCATCAGCGACGCAAGATATTGTCATTGACGCTTATCGCATTGAGCTGGCACCGCCAAGCTTACAGGCGGTACTGTCCGCGATGTACGTCACCGGCTATCGACTAGGGATGATTGTTGCGGGTGCAGGCGCTCTGTACTTAGCGGATTATTTTGGCTCCACAGAAGCTTTTTATAGCTATGAGGCTTGGCGTAATACTTATTGGATTATGGCTGGAGTGATGAGCGTTGGCGTTATTACTACGCTAATTATCCATGAGCCTATCAGCCAGCAAGTGCTAGTTGAGCGTGAGACTTCTGATTATGCGCGTCTGGTTATGGTATTTGCCATCTCGGTGATAGGCTTTGTACTAGTCTTTGCCAATGCAGGCGCTGTGCTTCCTGAAACCGAAGGCGTGTTCTCAGGGTTTTTAGTTGAAGTGGTACGTATGACCGCGAGTTTGACGGCGGCTATCGCTATAGGTTACGGTTTGGTAAAAGCCAATTTAGTCGCGCCAGAGTTTGCTCGCACCACTTGGGTGGAGCCGATTGCTGATTTTTTTCGGCGCTATGGTATGAAGGCTTTATTATTACTAGCTTTGATCGGTCTTTACCGTATCTCTGATATTGTCGCTGGGGTCATCTCCAACGTCTTTTATCAAGATATGCAGTTTACCAAGGTCGATATCGCCAATGCGGTCAAGTTAGTTGGCGTTATTATGGCGATTGGGGGAGGCTTTTTAGGTGGTATACTCGCGCAAAAAATGCGTATTATGCGCGCGATGATGGTCGGCGCTATCCTTGCTTGCGTGACCAACCTGCTCTTTATACTCTTGACTTATCATCCGGGTAGTTTGCCTTATATGTATTTGGCTGTCATCTTGGATAATCTTGCGGCCGGTCTTGCCAGTGCCGTATTTATTGCTTTTTTATCCGCGCTGACCTCCATTCGCTTCACGGCAGTGCAGTACTCAATATTTTCATCGCTTATGACGTTATTACCCAAAGTAATAGGCGGTTATTCCGGCACCATCGTTGATAGTACCAGTTATCCGTTCTTCTTTATGTTCACCTTTGCCGCCGGTATTCCTATTTTAGCGCTCATTTATTTGGTCGATAAGCATATTGTTATTGGCGATAATGATGATATTTATGGGGGCGATGATGATAGCGGGGATAACAGCGATAATGGCAAAGAAGGTGTTGATTTGATAAAGGCCAATCCTAATCTAACTCAGACCAATGAGCCGCCACGCGCAGCAGAATAAAGCCGCTATCACAGTTAGTCAATGAGTATAAACAGTAAATAAGAGTAAACTATGAGCGCGCCGCAAGTAGAGAAAAAAACTATAAAGCAGATCAAAAATGACGCCTTGCAGCTATCTAAAGCGCTAGCTGTACCGACATTTTGGCTGACTGATTGGCTATTATACGTTATCGATAAGCCTGCGCTATCTTTATTGACTGAGGAGAATTATCCGCTTACCGATAGCGAGCTTGCGCAGTTTAACGCTGGTATTGAACAGATGCAGCAAGGGACGCCGCTTGCTTATTTGACCGGAAGCCAAGCATTCTGGTCGCTTGATTTTAGGGTTAATAAGCATACTTTAATACCCAGACCGGATACCGAGATTTTGGTTGAGCAAGCGCTTGATTGGATAAAGGCGCAAGCACCTGATAATTCACCAAAACGCCTCCTTGATTTGGGTACGGGTACAGGCTGTATTGCTATTAGTTTGGCTCATGAGCTAAAACCGTCAAACTGGCAAGTGGTCGCCGTTGATCTGTCTACCGAGGCGCTAAAGGTTGCGCGTCATAATGCTGCGGCTAATAACACTACCGTTGAATTTATAAAGAGTAGCTGGTACGAGCAGCTATCGCGCGAGGCAGATAAGCGCTTTGATATTATCGTCTCCAATCCGCCTTATATCGATGAAAGTGATAAGCACTTGCAAGGGTTAAAAGCTGAGCCTATCAGCGCTTTGAGTGCAGCTAATAAAGGCTTAGCCGATATTGAACATATCGTCGAGCAAGCGCCTAATTATTTGCAAGGGGCTGGATTATTAGCGATTGAGCATGGCTTTGAGCAAGGCGCAGCGGTTAGAGATTTGTTTAATAAAGCAGGCTTTGAGTCGGTGGCGACAGTGCAAGATTATGGCGGTAATGATAGGGTCACTCTTGGTCAGCTTAGCTAATTATTTTTTTATGCTTTTTATTAACATCTTACTTTGGTAATAAATATGACTCAGGCAACAGATAATCCGTTCTTAACCGATGATGAGTTGATGCGTTATGCCCGGCAAGTCTTGCTTGAGGGCTGGGATATCGAAGCTCAATTGCGGCTAAAGTCTTCGCGTATAGTGATGATTGGGGCGGGGGGTCTTGGTTGCCCGGCGTCTGAGACTTTGGTTCGAGCAGGACTTGGACAAGTACATCTGATTGATGATGATGAGATTGAAGCGAGTAATTTGCAGCGTCAAAGCTTATTCATGCCAAGTGATATTGGTAGAGCCAAAGCGCTAACGGCTGCAAAGATGCTTAACCAGATTAACCCTCTTATAAAAGCGAGAGGGTCAGTGGCACGGCTAACCTTAGACAATGCCTATGAGCTATTAGAGCTAGCCGCTGGCAAACCTGATTTATTATTAGACTGTACTGATAATTTTGCGACTCGTGATATTATTAATCGTATTAGCGTGCGTTATCAGATTCCACTGCTTAGCGCCTCAGCAATTGCTATGCAAGGGCAGCTTGCGCTGTTTGAACCGCAGTTGCACTCAGGCTGTTATCATTGTGTGTTCGGCGGTATGGACGCGGCAGTAGACGAGCGCACTTGTGCCAACTCAGGGGTGCTAGCCAGCACTACCGCTATCATGGGTAATTTGCAGGCTAACGCAGCGCTACAGTATTTAGGTGTTGGTAATAATCCGCTGACAGGCAAGCTATTATTGTGGGATGGCAGCCGTATGCAGCAGCGTTTGATGGGTTATCGTCAGGACGCGCAGTGCTCTGTGTGTGCCTTATAGCTTCATTACTTAATGGTTTAATTTTAAACTCCAAATTCGTTTAAATCGCTTATTATTTTTAGTGATTTATAATTAAGTCTAAAACCTACTCGCTATTTATACTTTTTATCAAAACAGTTGTCATTTATGAAATTACATCGTCCGCATTTATTAAAGCATAGTCTCAATGTCGCTAACCGCATTCGTCAAACCGCTAGTGTAGCAGGCTTGTCAGCGCTGAGGGTAGCAAAGGGTGAAAAGCCCGATGCTTATTTGTTAAAAGAAACCTTTGAGCAATTAGGCACCACTTATATCAAGATTGGGCAATTTATCGCCAGTACGCCGTCGTTATTTCCACGCGATTATGTCGAGGCTTTTCAAGGCTTTTTGGATCAAACTACGCCGATCTCTTATAGTTATATCGAGCAAGTACTACAAGAGGAGCTAGCGATTAATGGTCAGACGCTAACTGATATCTTTGCAGATATAGAACAGCAGCCGCTAGCCTCGGCTTCTATTGCTCAGGTACATGTAGCGCGTTTGCACAGCGGCGATGAGGTGGTGCTTAAGGTACAAAAGCCTGGCGTTGAGATTATTATGCAGACTGATTTGGGCGTGCTGCATGGCGTCACTAAGCTGCTTGAGCTACTGATGCCTTCGATGAAGTTTGCTAGCATCGCGCCTATTATTGATGAGATTCGTCTGCGGATGCTCGCTGAGACAGACTTTATCGCCGAGGCTAGCAATATCCGAGACTTTCAGCAGTTTTTAGCGGTATCCGGCAACACGCGAGTCGTTGCGCCTGAGGTTTATGATAAGCTGACCACCAAGCGGGTGCTGACTATGAGCCGTCTGCATGGAGTTTCGATGATTGATGAAACCGCTATGCGTCAGTACTGTAGTGACCCCGCGCAGGTGATGGCAGATACGCTAAATACTTGGTTTGCAAGCCTGATGCTATGCAACAGCTTCCATGCTGATTTGCACGCTGGTAATTTGATGCTATTGACCGATGGACGCATCGGCTTTTTGGACTTTGGTATCGTCGGTAAGCTAAAAGCTGAAAGCTGGCGCGCTTGTATGGGTATGATGCAGGCTTTGCAAGATAATGATTATCAGGCTATGGCGCGCCATATGATCGATATGGAGATGACTAAAGGCGAGAGTGATGTCGATGTGGCGACGCTTACAACTGACTTGCAGCGTATGATGCAGACTATTATGGCCGAAGATATGGCTTTTACTAGCGGCGTACCGTTCAATAGTAAAGAGCAAGCCGATGAGCTCAACAAGATGATGCTTGAGATCGTCGATGTCGGTAAGCGTCACGGTATTCATTTCCCGCGCGATTTTGCTTTACTCACTAAGCAGCTGTTATATTTTGATCGCTTTATGCGCGCGCTAGCGCCGGATATGGATATGTTTAGCGATCAGCGGGTAGCGATATTAGGACAGCCTGAAGCTATTAGCCAATAGTAAAATAAAACCAAGGATGGTGGATTGTGAGTATAAATTGGCGCAGAGAGGTGCTGCGGTGATAACAGCCGTTACGATAGGGAATTCGTTATGGCAAAGGTAGCGCCGCATTCCCTAATCCCTACTATTACCAATCAGACGCTTATTGCTTGGATAGGGCTGTATTGCCTAGCAGTAGTAATGGGCTATGGGCGTTTTTTATTTACCGCCACCTTGCCTGATATTATGAGTGAGCTGTCGCTGTCAACCACTATCGCCGGC
This sequence comes from Psychrobacter sp. AH5, assembly GCF_040371085.1. Classification (NCBI taxonomy): domain Bacteria; kingdom Pseudomonadati; phylum Pseudomonadota; class Gammaproteobacteria; order Moraxellales; family Moraxellaceae; genus Psychrobacter; species Psychrobacter sp. AH5. The sequence goes on along the minus strand of NZ_JAMBMT010000001.1, from coordinate 1,433,946 downwards.
TGGCTGGCATCTATCAATTATATGGGCTACTTTATCGGCTCATTGATAGCGATGTTTGTACCGCATCGTCTGACGTGGCGAGCTTTAATGCTTGGTACGCTGCTGAGTATCGTCACCACTTTATTGTTGTTTATACCTAATATGCCGCTGAGTTTGTGGTATATCATCCGTCTGTTAGCGGGTATCGCTAGTGGCATAGGGATGATACTAGGCTCCTCCTACGTTATTCAAAATTTTAGTATCAATAAGCGCTCCTTGCTATCGACTGTCCATTACGCTGGTATCGGGGTCGGTATTAGCGCCTCCGCTATCTTGACTTGGTGGCTGCTTAGCCTTGATCTACATTTTGATAGTATTTGGTTAGTAGCAGGGCTGAGTAGTCTGCCACTGTTATTATTGCTCTATGCTATTCGACCTAACTCCGAAATATCAGCAGCTGATAAGGCAAAAAAGCAGCCCTCTATCAAACAGACCTATGTCAATTTTAAGCACTCGCTGTATGAGGCGCTTATCGGCCAAACCAAAGCCATCTCACTATTGTCGCTGAGCTATGTATTGGCAGGATTTGGTTATATTACCTCAGCGACTTTTTTACCCGTGATGGCGGTGCAGCAGTTGCCTACCCAGACTCATGCCGGCTTGCTTATTTGGCTGGTGGTTGGGGTGTTTGCCATGCTATCGAATCCGTTATGGGGCGCGCTTGCCAAGCGTATTGGCGAGATAAAAACCTTGATGGGTCTGACCTTGCTGCAAGCGCTTGGAATGTTCGTGCCTTTATGGTTTGAGGGCGCGGTTGGCTTGTATGTCAATGCCGCTATTTTGGGCGCAACCTTTGTTGGTATTGTATCGATGACGTTAAATATCATCAAAAATATGAATCCTGCGTATTCTAATTTATTGATAGGACTTGCCACGTTAGCCTACGCGGTTGGGCAATTTTTAGGGCCATTAGTAACCGTGGCTTTAGCTGGCGCTAAGGACAACTTTGATGCCGGATTACTAGTCGCAGGAGTAGGCCTGATCCTTAGTCTTATATTGATAGTATTATTTAAACGGCAGCTTCTTGTCCGCTCAGGCTAGATACTTTATAAAGTAGATACACAGTATTATAGCGCGAGACTGGTACAAATATTTTTTGCGTGCTGTGTCTACGTTGGCTGTGTCTACGCTGACAGAGGCTGCAAAATATGAATACTAGCTTTACAACATCTCTCTTTTATTAAACGGACTAAACAATACTACGGCTAAATATCTCACGTAACTCAAAACTAGTATGGACTTGCGCCACGCCTTCGATGCGGTTGAGACGGTGCAATAAAAACTCTTCGTAATGCGCCATATCACGTACCCGTACCTTTATCAAATAATCCTCACTGCGACCAGTGACGATACTACAGCTAATCACCTCATTGAAACTTTGTACTTTTCGCTCAAACTGCTCGAAACGCTCAGCGGTATGACGATCCATACTTACCGCAATAAAAACAGCTAGGGGATAGCCTAATTTTTGTGCGTCCGTTTGCGTATGATATCCGGTGATGATACCGCTATCTTCTAAACGCTTAACCCTACGCGCACAAGGCGTCGCCGATAGATTGACGCGCTCAGCAAGCTCGGTAATACTGATACGCGCATCGGTTTGCAATAGCTGTAATAGTCGTCTGTCGGTCTCATCGAGAGTATAATCTAATGAGTTGCTTTGGAGCGGATTAGTAGAGGCTTGGTTGGTTTGTATAATAGTATTAGACATGCTTTGTCCAAAATTTAGGGAATTAATACAATTATAAAGACAAGAACGTGATTATTCACTAATAATCATAATAAAAACCTTAAAATAAGCGGCTTTTCACCTATCAAACTTTGTTATTATAATGACATCAACTTTAGTTTTCTTCTATGATAAGGCTAAGGTAATAATAAAGGTAGGTTTTATCTATTTTTTATATAAGCTACTCAAATTCATCAAAACCTTGTAGACCATTAAGGATTTATTATGTCTGAATCGATCACACGCACTGCCAAAATCACTCCTAAGCATGCTGCTTTTGACTTTCGCAAATATCGTCCTTTTGCTTTTGCGCCGCAATTAACGGATCGTACTTGGCCGAGTAAAACCATTGAAAAAGCACCGATGTGGGCAAGTGTCGATCTGCGTGATGGTAATCAGGCGCTGATTGATCCGATGACTATTGAACAAAAAATGCGCTTTTTTAAGACTTTAGTAGGCGTAGGGTTTAAAGATATTGAGATTGGCTTTCCTTCAGCGGCGCAAGTGGAGTTTGATTTTGCTCGCAAACTTATCGAAGAAAACCACGTACCAGAAGATGTGACCTTGCAAGTATTGGTACAGGCTCGTGAGCATCTAATTGCTCGTACCTTTGAGTCTTTAAAAGGTGCTAAACGCGCTATTGTCCATGTTTATAACTCAACTTGCCGTATTCAGCGCGAAAAAGTCTATGGTAAAAATAAAGACGAGATTAAAGCCATTGCTGTTGCTGGCGCACAATTATTAGTCGACTATGCGGCAAAATATCCAGAGACGGAATGGGTGTTTCAGTACTCACCCGAAAGCTTTAGTCAGACTGAAACTGACTACGCGGTAGAAGTTTGTGACGCGGTATGCGCGGTTTGGCAACCACAAAACGGCCAAGAGGTTATCTTTAACTTGCCAGCGACAGTTGAAGCGTCTATGCCCAATGTCTTTGCTGATCAAGTCGAGTACTTTTGCCGTAATCTCGCCCAGCGTGAGCATGTGATTGTCAGCCTCCATACCCATAATGATAGAGGCTGCGCAGTAGCGGCCGCTGAGCTTGGGGTATTGGCAGGCGCGGATCGTATTGAAGGCACGCTACTTGGTAATGGTGAGCGCACCGGTAATATGGATATCATGGTCATGGCGATGAATCTATTTAGCCAAGGCATCGATCCTGAGCTTGATTTTAGTAATATGAGCGAGATTGTACAAGTGGCAACCGAATGCACAAATCTGCCAGTGCATCCGCGTCATCCGTATGTCGGCGAGTTGGTCTTCACCGCCTTTAGTGGCTCGCATCAAGATGCCATTAAAAAGTCGCTTGATTATAACGAAAAGCATGTCGATGAGACCGAAAACTTCTGGGATGTGGCTTATCTGCCGATAGATCCGGCGCACATTGGTCGTAGCTATCAAGACGTGGTGCGTATCAATAGTCAGTCGGGTAAAGGCGGCGTGGCTTACATTTTACAGCGTAATTATGGCTTTAACTTGCCGCGCTGGATGCAAATTGACTTTAGCGGCGTGGTACAAAAACAAGCTGAAAATGCTGCTCGCGAGTTGCAAAACGATGAGATCTTACAGACCTTTGAGAAGACTTATTTGCAACAAGGCGATTTTGATTTGCTCGATTATACGGTAAATAATAAAGGCGGCGAGGTGTTCTTTGATGGGCAAGTGCAGATGAATGATGAAGTCATCACTATCAAAGGCAAAGGTAATGGACCGTTATCCTCCTTTATCGATGGTCTTGCACATCATACTGGCAAATCTTTACATATTATTAATTACGCAGAGCATGCCATTAGCGCTCAGCGTAGCGATGAAGAGGATGATAACGATAATAAGACTAATGCTAACGCTGCCGCTTATATTCAGCTCAATGTTGATGGCGAAGTTTACTCGGGTATTGGTACTTGTAGCAGTACCGTCTCAGCGATGCTAAAGGGTGCATTATCTGCTTTTGCTCAAGCTTCCGCACCAGTCACTACAGCGGCTTAGTGTTAGTAAAAAGCCACTAATAAAAACGTCATTACAAACTGTCTTAGCAGTGAGTGATGACGTTTTTTTAGTTAAAAAGGCTACCCGTTAGGGTATGAGTTTGCTTAACTGATAAAAATAAGGCCTAAGCTTGCCGTCATGCATCGTCGTGCAAAGCTTAGGGTAGGGGTGGAACGCATAATGTTACTTGTCTTTTGCCTGACAAAGATTTACGCTGGGATAGATAATAAACAAAATTAAAAAAGGTTGATTATGGAACCCCTCTCATTTGCGTCATTTACCTTAGCAGGTATTTTATCTACTTTTCCGGCTGCTGGCGAACAAGTTAGCCAAGCGGTTATTACCACTCACATTAGCCCTGCTATCGCTGGCCAATGGGAGATTGAGCTTGATAATAGCACTGATGCTACCTTTGAGCGTACTATATCCAATGTTCAGCGAAGCGAAGAGGCAGATATAAGTATAGATAATTTAGGCGGCATTGTTGCTCAAAGTGAGCAGCGTATTGTTAGAGCTAAACCTAGTGTAGATAAACCAGCGAGCGATGTAACTATGGATCTGTCCGCTGCTAATGCTAAGCAGTGCCGTGAGATTTATCACTTTGGCGCTGATAATGAGATGTGGTCTGTAAGTGATAAAGAATGGACCTATGGGCGTTATATCGTCACTCATCTAGAAGAAGGACTGCCTATTATTGCACTAAAAACTATTTATGATAATAATGAAAAAGATTGCTCAGGTAATCAAGTCGATCAAAGTGGCGAGTCTTTTATTGCCTTTCTGAATCATAAGGGTAATCAGATGCAGTGGTGCGCTGATCCCGAAGGTAAAGAGTGCTTTATGACTTTTAAAAAAGTGCTGCCCTAATAAGTTTTATTAATAAGTTTCATTGTTGATATCGTAGGGTGTCATCTATTTTTTCAAGGGCAAGTTATCTATTTGTTCAAAGACGATAAAGTAAAAAAGCCGCTGTCTCAGTAGACAGCGGCTTTTCATTGTTAAACTTTTGGCTTATACGGCTACGAGACTTTTTCTTTCTTATTAGCCTCTAATAACTCTCTTTCTAGGTAATGAATGTTTTGCGCTTCTTCCACAAAGCTCTCATCAGCTAAGATAACATCCCGATGTAGTGGAATATTGGTCTTGATGCCTTCAATGATCAATTCATCTAGAGCCTGCAAAGTCTTTGCAATGGCTTGCTTACGAGTTTGACCATGACAGATCAGCTTGCCAACCATAGAGTCATAGTAGCTTGGAATCTCATAACCAGGATACAGATGCGAGTCAAAGCGTATGCCTGCACCGCTTGGGCTATATAGCTGCGTGATCGTACCAGGAGAGGGCGCGAAGGTTCTAGGATCTTCAGCATTAATCCGGCATTCGATAGCATGCCCCTGAACTTCAATCTCGCTTTGGCGATAAGACAGACCGTAGCCTGCGGCAATTTTTAGCTGCTCAACCACGATGTCGATACCAGTGATCATCTCGGTAATGGTATGTTCAACCTGCACTCGCGTGTTCATCTCAATAAAGAAAAATTCATTATTTTCAAATAAGAACTCAAAAGTACCCGCACCGCGATATTTCACTAATTTGCAGGCTTTCACACAAGCTTCTAAGATAGGCTGGCGCACATCATCTGGGATATCTGGAGCAGGCGCTTCTTCTAGCACTTTTTGATGGCGGCGCTGTAGTGAGCAGTCACGATCAAACAGATGAATAGCATTACCATTGCCATCGCCTAGCACTTGTATCTCAACGTGACGAGGGTTTTGCAAAAAGCGTTCCATGTAGACGGTATCATCACCGAACCACAGCTCCGCTTCTTGTCTTGCCGCTTGCACTTGGCCTACTAATTCATCAAAGCGCTCAACGACTCGCATACCGCGGCCACCGCCACCGGAGGCCGCTTTGATGATAAGCGGGAAACCAATATTGCGAGCTTGCTCTTCAGCGTTGGTGATAGTTACCGCGCCAACAGAGCCAGGTACCGTTGGTACGCCTGCTTTTTTCATAGCATTAATGGCAGAGACTTTATTACCCATTAAGCGAATGTGATCGGCGTTAGGGCCTACAAAGGTCAGCCCTGCTTCTTCAATACGTTCAGCAAATTCAGCATTTTCGGCCAAAAAGCCATAACCAGGATGGATAGCATCCGCGCCCGAGATCTCAGCTGCCGTTAAGATGGTATCGATATTCAAATAGCTTTCAGTAGCACTTGGATTGCCGATACATATCGCTTCGTCAACGAAGCGTAAATGCATAAGATTAGCATCAGCGGTGGAGTAGACGCCTACTGTTTCTATGCCGAGCGCTTTACAGGCACGGACAATACGTAGGGCAATCTCACCTCTATTGGCGATAAGCAGTTTTTTTATCATGGGGTCATCCTTGTCAAAGTCGTTCTAAGAGTAGGGTACATGCCGTCTTTAAGCCTTATAGCGAATAACGGGCTGACCGAACTGCACAACTTCAGAGTTATTGACCAAGATCTCAGCGATAACCCCGCTTTGCGTGGCTTCTAGAGGATTCATGATTTTCATAGCTTCGATGATACCCAACGTATCACCCGCTTGTACTTGCTGACCGACTTTGACAAAAGGAGGATCATTAGGGCTAGCGGCAGCATAAAACACCCCAACCATAGGAGAGGTCTCAACGCTGCCCGCTTTGGCCGCAGGTTTAGCGCTAGCGGTAGCCGGAGCGACACCAGCAGCTGGTGCTGCCATCATGGTCGGAGCAGGAGCTTCATAGTGACGAGTCAAACTAATATGCTCATCATCAGAGCTGACTTCTAGATTGACTAGCTCGTTTTCTTCCATGAGGGCGATTAGCGTGCGAATTTTTTCGATATCCATTTTTATAAAGACCTTATGCTTAAGTTCAAAAAAGTTAAATTCAATAAAGTAGCATGCACAGAAGATGAAGCTGTGTTAACTCCAAATCCTATGATTAACAGTGTAACAAAGTATTCAATAATTAATGACTCATGATACCTATCTTCGCAGCAATGAGCAATCAATGTACAGTTGTTAACTGAATTTTTTTACATTTTATTGACTTAATAGACAGCGTTAGCAATAAATTGCTGATGATTTATCTTAATATAAGCTATTTAGTCGTACTGCTACGGTTTATTATGGCAAGGTCATTTTAAAGCTTTAAGACTTATTATGGCAAATAATGAATAAAGATGATTAGCTCCACTGCAGCGCCAAGCGTTTTTGTTGATAACGCAAACGTATAGTCAGCAAAATAGAGGCTAAAAATAAACCAGCAATTAGCGCCATCCAAAATCCTTGAGCGCCAGTATCAGTATAACGTACCAAATAAATCCCTAAAGGTAGCGCCACGATCCAATAACAAAACAGCGTCACCCACATCGGTATAGTGGTATCTTGCATGCCGCGTAGGATACCGGCGACATTGACCTGCCAGCCATCGAACAGCTGATAGGCAAGAGCAAAGATAAGCAGGTGCATAGCTTGCGCTCGTACCTCTAAATTATCAGTAAACGCGGCGGCCACTTGCGGGCGAAAAAACCATATGCCAAGCATACAAGTAATAGCAATCAATATAGTCCAAATAAGACCAGTCACTTGTACATGACGCAGCGCTAATAAGTTTCTCTCGCCATAGCGATTGGACACCATAATGGTCAGCGCCATAGCGACCGATATCGGTATCATAAATAGCTGGCCGGTGACCGAAAGCGCTACCTGATGCGAGGCGGTAGCGATCTCACCTAATGGGCTGATGACTAGTGCTCCTAAACTAAAAAGACTGGCCTCAAAAAAGATAGAGACACCAATAGGAATACCTAGCCTTAGCAGCTTAGTGATTTGTACCCGATTGGGCGCACTAAAACCAAGGAAAAAACGCGTACTGGCAAATTGCTGACGTTTAGTAAAAGCGGTATAAGCTGCCAATAACAGTACTGTAATCCATAGCACTATAGCAGTCGCTACCCCGCAGCCTGCACCGCCCATCTCCGGCATCCCAAACAGCCCATGAATAAAAATATAGTTCAATGGAATATCGGCGAGTAAACCAATAATACTGATGACAGTCACAGGCTCAGGTCGGCCTAAAGCCTCGCAATAACTACGCAGCACCGCATAAACAGCCATCGCCGGAAAGCCAAAAGACACGCCATGCAAATACTGCGCGGCGATAGGTTGGATATTTTCAGGGACGCCCATCACTGGCAATATACTGGGCATAAGATTGACAATTATAAAACCAATAATACCGATGACCCCAGCTGTCCAAAGCGATTGCTGAGTGATATGCGGTACTTGCTCGTTTTTATTTTGACCTACGGCTTCACCAATCAGCGGCGTAGTAGCGATCAAAATGCCAGTCGCTAATAAAAACAACGGCAGCCAAATGCCAGAGCCGACAGCGACAGCTGCCAAATCAAGTGCTGAGACGCGTCCGGCCATGATGGCATCAACTACACCTAAGGCAGCTTGGCAAAACTGAGTGATTAAGATAGGGAGCGCGAGTACACCTAAACGTAAGCTGTAACTCTTAAAATCTATAAACGATATTGGGGAAACCATAGTTAGCAACTGCATGAACTACCCGCTACCTAAAGAGGTAGGGGTTTCTTAGGTAATACCTTTACTTGATACGATGCTTTGTATCAGCGGTTAGGTAAATGGACTAAGCTAACCCCGCCGCACCGACGGTTTTGATTGATGCCAGCTTCAACCCCTCATTGAGGATGTTTATGCTAGCGTTGATGTCTCTATTGTTATTTTGTTGGCAACTAGGACAAGTCCAAGACCTTACTGACAGAGATAGCTTATCTTTTATCAGTAAGTGACCGCATCCTGAGCAGGTTTTAGAAGATGGATACCATCTATCTATTTTAATCAGCGCTTTGCCGTACCATTCTGCTTTATAAGCCAGCATCGTGGTAAAGGTTGACCATGAGCTATCTGATATGGCTTTGGCAAGCTTACGGTTCTTGACCATGCCCTTGACGTTCAAGTCCTCAATTGCAATCACATCGTGGTTTTTGATGAGATTGAATGAGAGTTTATGCAGAAAGTCTTTGCGGCAGTTAGTTATCCTCTCATAGACTTTGGCAACCTTGAGCTTTTGCTTTTGATAGTTCTTACTATCAGACAGCTTACGTTGTTCAGTATTGGCAATTTCTCGCCTTCTGGCTAGTGTTTTTTGCTCTCGCGCAAGCTTGTCTTGTAGCTTTGATAGAAACTTAGGGTTAGCAGCTTTACTACCATCTGATAAGACGATGAAGTCTGTTAATCCTAAATCAACACCAATGTTTGAGCCAGTTTTGGGTAGTTCATCAATTATTGTTTCTACCAATAAGCTGACATAGTATTTACCTGATGGCATCCGGCTTACGGCTTACTGTGGCGTTCTTTATCAACCCATTTATACTGCTTGGAAAACTAGCTTTAACACGACCAATCTTGGGTAGTTTAACGCTATTACTGGTTGTAGACACGCTGCCCTTTTGGTTGTTGGTGGTGTAGCTATCACGATGACCCTTTTTCTTGAATTTAGGGAAGCCCGCGCCTTTGAAAAACTTACTATAGGCGGCCCTTAGGTTTTGCTGAACATTGGCTAGTGCTAAGCTATCTACCTCTTTAAGCCATTCGAACTCTTTTTTGTATTGCGCAGGGGTGTTTTTAAGCTCGACCTTATGCTCGTTGTAATACTCAATCTTATCAGCAAGCATCATATTCCAGATAAAGCGCGTGCAGCCGGCGGCTTGGCAAAAAATTCTTTCTGCTCATCATTAGGATACAATCTTACTTTATAGGCTTTTAGGAGTTGCTTTGTCATTATTGACCCTGATCAATAACATACTGTTTGATAACATCTAAAGGCGCTCCGCCTGTAGTGATTAAGCAAAAAGATTGTGACCAAAACTTGGACTTCCAAAGTTTTTCTTTGATTTTGGGATAGTCTTTTTTAAGTAAGCGAGAACTAGCCGATTTATAAGCATTAATGAACTTGCTGATTTCCGTTTTAGGGTGAGCCTTGAATAAAACATGAATATGGTCTTTATCATGATTCCACTCTATTAGCTCAATCTTATAGCTATCACCAATGCGCTCAAATATTGACTTGGCGGCATCTGACACTTCATCGTCAAACACCTCACGACGATACTTGGTAACCATGACAAGGTGATAGTTTAGCAAAAAGACTGAATGGGAATTAGTGTCTAGTATCATAGCAATGTATAGCTTCAAGTGATTAAGACTGATTATGACTTAGTGCAACATCGAAATCAATAAGTATCGCATTCATCCCACCACCTATAGAGGTGGGGGAATTCTGCGGTAACTAGTTAAAATAAAAATAACCCATCAATCCAAGCGATGAATTGATGGGTCAAAAAAGAAGAATAAATAAGCGTCAAACTTACTATAACGCTCATACCGCCTCATTATAGCGCTAACTGGCTCAAATGATAAGGTTTTAGGAAAATCTAAAGTTATGATTTAACAATTGACTAAAGCAAAGCTATAGCAGCTCTAAAATCTCAGCCATCTCCATAATAGCTTGCCAATGCTTAGGTTGTAGTGGAATCACGGTTAATTGCTCGCAGCCTTTTTTGAGTAGTAGCGAATCCTCTAACGCCGGTATAAACTTAAGCTGAGACAAGGGCAAGATATCTTTAAAAGCCTGCTCAAAGCTTAAGTCAACCATATACCAACGAGGCGTCTCGATAGTTGCTAGCGGATCATAATGTTTGTGCTCTGGGTGAAATTGACTCGGATCAGGATAGCCGGCTTTTACCACCCTCATAATACCAGCGACGCCTGAGGGCTTAGCGCTTGAGTGATAAAAGATAACTTGATCACCAACGCGCATCTCATCACGCATAAAGTTACGAGCACGGTAATTACGTACCCCGTCCCAACACTCTACTCCTAAGCGCTGCAAATCGGTTATGCCAAAATATTTGGGGTTAGATTTCATTAGCCAATAAGCCATAAATGATCCTAATTTTCTGTTTTAATATATAGGAGTTAACTTTGCCTAAAATACTGAGTTATTAGTAGGCCTATTTATTAAAGGTTTTGTTATCAAGCCTCTTTTATTTACGCGCTATAGTGGTTATCCTAACGAGCTTTACAGTTGCCATTTAACCTTAAGTCTAATTATGTCAGAAATGAAAGCTAATGCTTGTTATAACCACCCTACAAATGGCTTGAGCAATGACTCAAATCATAGCCAAAGCCCTAAAATCGGTGAGCTTGAGGTTACCAGTATTCCGCTAGCGCTCTATATCCATATCCCTTGGTGTATAAAAAAGTGCCCTTATTGCGATTTTAACTCGCATGAGCTGCCAGAGCATAGCTCCATATCTATGTATGATGAGTATGTCGATGCGCTACTGGCTGATGCCAAGCTGCAGCAGCCTTTAGCGCAGGGGCGTAAACTCGTCTCGATATTCATCGGTGGCGGTACGCCATCCTTGTTGCCGATTATTCACTATCAACGCCTCTTTCACGGTCTGCGTCAGTGTTTTGACTTTTGCGATGATATTGAGATCACCATGGAGGCCAATCCAGGCACGCTTGAGCACGCGCCCTTTCGCGAGTATCTACAGGTAGGCATTAACCGCTTGTCTATTGGCGTGCAAAGCTTTAGTGCTGATAAGCTCAAAACCCTTGGGCGTATTCATGACCCAAAGCAAGCGCTAACGGCTATTCAGGCGGCGCGTGAAGCGGGTTTTAGTAGAGTCAATGTCGACTTAATGCACGGTCTGCCGCAGCAAAGCCTCGTCGAGGCGCTACACGATATTCAGTTAGCGCATGATACTGGCGCTACCCATATCTCTTGGTATCAGCTGACTATCGAGCCAAACACCGTATTTTATCGCGAACAGCCTATCTTGCCTGATGAGGATAATTTAGCTGACATTGAAGAGGCAGGGCAGGCTTTGCTACAAAGCTTGGGTTATCAAAATTATGAAGTATCGGCTTGGGTAGGCAGGCTGGATAAGCCTTGTCGGCATAACCTCAATTATTGGCAATTTGGCGATTATTTAGCGATTGGCGCCGGCGCTCATGGCAAAGTGAGTATTAACCCGGCTAAACTTGCTAAAAAACACGTAGATTTATTTGACCAATCATCGATCGAGTCCGGTATTTATCGCTTTAGTAAGTCGCGTCTACCTAGAGATTATATTAATTATAAAGATTACGTTGACTACAAAGGCTTGAGAGATAACACTGAGCGCGTTATAGCTCCTAAAATGGTAGGTTGGCAGCCGATTGCTGGTGATGAGATGGTCAGTGAGTTTATGCTTAATGCATTAAGGCTACATGACGGGGTTACTTGGCAGTTGTTTGAGACCCGCACTGGTCTAAACTACAGCGCTATTGCCAAGCCGATAGAAAAATTAATTACCCAAAAGTTGCTTGTGGCGAATGCAGAAAAACTACAGACTACTAAGCTTGGTCAGCGCTATCTAAATCAGATATTACGAGAGTTTCTATAACTTAGTACCTCAAAAATAAATAAGTAGATGCAACTAAAAAAGACTTACCAAATTAATGATAAGTCTTTGAATAAAAATCTAAAAATGCTGCTTAGATTTTTTGCTTTACGTCAGTAGCGGTGTTGCTAACAGCATCACCAGCACTTGAGACGTCTTGGCCAAGACCTTTAAAAGTGTTGCAACCAGTCAATACAAACATAGCAGTCAAAGATGCGATTACTAATTTTTTCATAATTATTTCCTCAAAATGGATGGGTTATTTAAAATAATTTAAATGGCTTTAGGCGTTAAAACCATATTAATGTTAATCAAGATAAATAATAACAAAAGGCTAAAACCACCTATCAACATCAGGAAAAACAATAATTAACTTAGCTACAAGTTATCGATATTGCCTTGCTATCCGATAAAGCCATCATAGTAAAAGTTAAAATCTATGCAAAGTATCAAAGTGTAATTATTAGCCATAAACTGTAACTTTTGATTACCAACGAGTTAAATGGCTTTACCTTATTGAGAGCTAATAAAGAGCTATTTTAGCGCTAATTACCCTCCATTAATATTTAAGTAAACTACAAAACTGCCTTTTTATGGACCTTCTATGACTATTCATATCGTACTCGTAGCTCCCAAAATGCCCAGCAACACAGGTAACATTATTCGTCTTTGTGCCAATAGTGGCGCGCAACTACATTTAGTCAGACCCTTAGGCTTTGAGCTTGATAATAAAAAACTGCGCCGAGCGGGTTTGGATTACCATGAATATGCGCATTTGCAAGTGCATGAAGACTGGGCGGCCGCTAAACAAGCTTTAGGCGCGGCTGATTGTCACATTATTACTGCTTTGACCACTAAGCTTAGCCGTCCCTTATACGATTATGATTTTGCTAAGCTGTCAAAACAGAAGGTTTTACCGAATGTCGCCTTGGTGTTTGGCTCAGAAACCTCAGGTTTAGCCGATAACATCCGCGCGGATATTGGCGCTGATAATTGGCTGAGATTACCGATGTTACCGGACTCGCGCAGCCTAAACCTAGCCAATAGTGTAGCGATATGTCTATATGAGGTATGGCGTCAGCAGGGCTTTTATGGTGATACAGGTCAAAGTATCGGTTATGATACTTTGAGTGTGTATAATCCAAAAGAATAATGGCGGTAGTTGAAAACGCAGCCTAAAGCTGCGCTTAACTAATCTTTATAAGCAATTAGGCGGCTTTGGTAAGCCTGCTAGCCGATTGACATGGCGCGCGACTAAACCGGTATTGAAGAGCTGCTGCAGTTTTTGATTACTTATATTCTGTTCAGGCAAAGTTTTTTGTAGCCATTTAATCAGCGGGCGGGTAGCCGGCGCATGATTGAATTTGTCAAAGAATTCTCGTACTTGCAGCAATACTTGTAAATGCTCATCAGTTAATTCGACTGCCAAAGTATCTGCTAGCTGCTGAGCAATAACCGGTGTCCAAAGACTGTGATCGCAAAGATGACCATCTTGATCTAAAGTGAGAGTCGCCAAAGTAACAAAATCATCATTATTCATAAGCTAATCGTCACTACTTTATCAAATTGACTGTCCTGCGTGAGCTTGACCCACTCAACGTCGCTCATGACTTTATCAATTTTGGTCTCAAGCTTGAGTTTTGCGGCAGTAGTCTCGCCAAGCTGTGAGATATCATCTGCTAAAGCATAAATAGCGCTTATCCCTACTATCTCGTTCTCATTTAAATAAGCTTTTAGCCAATCGATAAAAGCCACTGTGCTGCCTAATAACAATAGACTGTCTCCTCTACGCCAAGTGAGAGCAAGCTGATCGGTACTGCGTCGCAGGTTATCCATAGTGCTATGCAATTGATATAAAGTGGCCATAAAATTATCCGTAGAGCTTTAAAATGGTTGGTGGTGTTCTAAAAAGTATGCTGGCATCAGACGTAGCCATAATTGACATAAAAGAACACCAGATCGAATACTTTAAAGTGATTATCAAGCTTTTTTGAGAAGCAACAAGTCTTTCTAACCGCTCGACGCAATCGGTGTCTAAGACGGCAGTTATTGCCTTCAATCCCTATCGTATGCTGTTTGCCAATTCGTTTGTTATCACTTTTAAAGGCGGTTATAAAACTGTCCCAGTTGTCCATACTAATAGAGCCATAGCTGACTGTAAGCTGCTTTAAACGTATTCTTAACTTCTTAGCCGTTTTTAGGTCACGTTTGCCCCAGACATAAGCGACAATCTCATTAGTAGCACGGTCATAAGCGTAGATGAGCCAGACTTTACGCTTCTTGCGATACACGTAAGTCCAGAACTCATCAACCTCTAAGCGTTCATAATAGTGCTTCTTAGGTACAATCTTGTAAATGGATGAGCCTATGGTGCTAAGCACTTTTCCGATGCTAACCTTGGCTATAACGGCTATGTCTCTAACACCACAACCTCGGACAGTCATCAGTCGTATGAGATCTTCTATTCTAGAGTGACAGCCGTTATAGGTTACTGCATGATCGCCAATAAACTGACGTTTGCAGTCCTTACATTGGTAGTTCTGCTTGCCATAGCTTTTTATGCCATTTTTCTTTAGACTAAGACTGTGACAGTCGGGGCAATTGATCTGTATTTGTGTCTTCATAACCTCAAATATATCATCTTGCTTCGGCTGTCACCCTTCCTTTATTACCCCAGCATACTTTTTGATACACCACCAAATGGTTTATTAGAGTAATCAATTTTTATATAAAAGGGACTAAATAAAAGGTGTCAAATAAAAAAGCACCTTTAAAAGCACCTTAAAAGTACATTAAAAAGTCAGTATCTGCTCAAAATCATTAGCGTCAATAACCTCAGGAACTAGTGTTAATTGAGTAGCCAAATCATTGGGTAACATACCTGTGAGCCAGCCACTAAAGACATCATCTGGCAGCCAAGCGGCAGGCATATCATATAGCTCTAACGATTGAATCATGCCATGCAAACGTGATTTGGGCTGCATCAATAAGCCAAACACTGGCGCGTCCAGATACAGCTGCACTTCATGGCCAAAAGTTGCCAACGTCAAAGCTAAGGCGCAGCCTTCATAGCTTGCCATCTCAGTCGGAGTGCGCAGTTGAATCAACAGTTTCATGATAAATCCTTAAAATGAGATTAGGCGACTATGGGTTTGTAGCATCATAGCCAGCTCACTTAGTCCGACTAATTCAAAGCCACTGGCTAAGTTATCACCGCTTAACTGATGACGAGCACTGTTATCACTATCACTGACGCCGCGGCTAAGCGCGGTGCTGACGCATATAGGTAAAGTGATATTATGCTCAGCAGCTAGCGTTTGCCAGGCTTGGGTTAAGTCAAGCTGATCGGCTGATTGCCAGCGCAAGCGATTTGCCAAAGGCGCGGCATCTGCATAAAAGAACAGCTGCAAGTTTGGCTGATGACTATTATCAGCCTTAGTCTTATCAGCTTCATCATTGAGTAAAGCTTGCGCGTAACGCAGGGCCAAATGAGCTAGCGGATGGCTAGGATCTTTAGTGATTAGCAAAGTAGTCTTGGTAGTCATAAATTAAGTATCACAAAGTTAGGCAAGTTATAAAAGCGGCGTTATAAAAGTAAGATTGGCTTTGTTTCTAAGATTCTAAATAATGTCTTATTTACCGACTATATTATCATCGTTATTTATAAGCAGAAAAAGTATCAATAATATGGTTATGGCAGTTTCGCTGAGGTTTTCAAGCTTTATTGAAGTATGCGTTATGCTAACATAAAGCCAATCTATGCCAAGGGGTTTTTACTATGTTATCTGCGTCATCTGCCGTATCATCGGCAACGCCCAATACTACTGGCTATCAGCCTAGCGCTGAGCAGCTACAAGCTTTGCAAATGGCTAGTGAGTTTGCCTATCAGATATGGCAGAGTCGGACAATATCGTGTCAGACTTTTTTACGTAGTTATCCTTTGGATCAAACGTTGACGCGTCAACAAATCGACGATCTTATTCAAGATTATACGCTAGATGATAATTATCAAACTGCCGATGAGCCCAACGTTATGAGCGGCCTGCGCGCTTTGCGTAATTTACTAATGATGCGCTGGATTTGGCAAGATGCTCTTAGTGCTATTACGCTTGAGCAGCTAACTGATGAGCTGTCTGAGTTTGCCGACGGCTGCATCTTATTCGCTAAAGAGTATACTTATGAGCAGCTGATTGTTAAGTATGGCAAACCTACTTTCATGGATGAAAAAAGCGCGCTGCAAGTAGATGATATGGCGATTATGGCGATGGGAAAATTAGGCGCTCATGAGCTTAATTTATCTAGCGATATTGATTTAGTGTTTATTCATCAAGCTCGCGGTATGACCGATGGCGATAAGGCTAAAGGCACGCGTAGTATCGATAACAAGCGCTTTATGACGCGCCTTGGTCAAGGCATTATCAGGCTATTGGATAATAATACTGCCGATGGTTTTGTGTTTCGAGTTGATATGCGCTTGCGTCCTTGGGGCGATGGTAGCGATTTGGCTATTCATCTCTCAGCACTACAAAAGTACTTTGCCAATCATGGCCGTGCTTGGGAGCGATTTGCTTGGCTCAAAGCAAGGGTAGTAGGGCAAGTAGAGCTCCGTTTTTATAATCAGCTACAAGCGTTAGTTAAGCCTTTTGTGTTTCGCTATTATGTGGATTATAGCGCCTTTGCTGCGCTTAGAGAGATGAAGTCTTTGATCCAAAACCAAGTGGCTCAGCGTGAGGATTTGGATAATATTAAGCTTGGCGCAGGCGGTATTCGTGATATCGAATTCATCGTACAAGCCTTTCAGCTTATCTATGGCGGCCGTCATCCCCAGCTGCAAGTCAAATCTTGCTTGCAGGCTATGCAAGCATTATGCGAGCTTGAATATCTAGATCCGGCTACTTATCAGCAACTACAAGCCGCTTACCGGTTTTTACGTCGGCTTGAGCATGGCATTCAAGCCATTAATGATCAGCAAACTCAGCGATTACCTCAGGATAACTACTGGCGACACAACTTAGCAATTACTCTAGGCTTTGAGGATTGGGCAGGGTTATTAGCAACGCTAAATGCGCACCGCGATAACGTCAATGTACCCTTTGAGCGCATGGTCACTGAACGGCAAATGCCTACCAAAGATGATACGCTACCTGAGCCTGATAACCTTGATGAACAACTAGCGAAGCTTAATACCATATTGAGCGAGGACAATCGTGCTCATCTACAAGCTTTTTGGGAGTCTAAAATGATTGCCAATCTCAGTGCTGAGGCACGCGAGCGTTTAGATGATGCTTATCCGGTCATCGTTCATGCGCTACTTGCTCACCAAGAGCAGCTGCAACTAGCCAATACCGCTTTGCCGCGTCTGATTAATCTGCTAGAGGCGATTTGCCGCCGCTCCATCTATTTGGTAATGATCGCTGAAAACCCTAACGCCACCGTTGAGCTGATCCCTATGCTCTCGGCGAGCCCATGGATTGCTAATGAGCTGGCGCGTTATCCGGTACTGCTCGATACTTTTTTGCAGCAGCGCTATCGTCATCTGCCGGACAAGCTTGAGCTACGAGATATCCTGCGTCAGCGCTTGCTCCGCGTTGAGCCAAGCGATGAAGAAGAACTACTAAGCGTACTTAGATTATTCAAAAAAAATCAAGTATTAGCGGTAGCTGCTAGTGATGTGTTGGCAGAGCGGCCAATTATGAAAGTCTCAGACTCGCTGACTTACATTGCCGCGGTGGTACTAGAGGCGGCACTTGAGCGCGCTTTTGCAGAATTGGTCAAACGTTACGGTTATCCTATCGGCAAAGATGGTGATCCGGTGACAGAAGCGGACTGCGGGTTTGCTATTATCGGCTACGGTAAGCTTGGCGGTCTTGAGCTGTCTTATTCCTCCGATCTAGATCTAGTGTTTTTACATCAGATTAAAGAGCAGGGTATGACCACGGGCAGCAAGTCGGTGAGTGGTATGAAGTTTGCCGCGCGCTTGGCACAAAAGCTGATGACTTATCTCAACACCCAAACTCGTGATGGCCGCGCCTATGAAATTGATATGCGCCTGCGCCCCTCTGGTAATGCGGGCATGATGATTGTCTCTTGCCATGCGTTTGAGACTTATCAGCGTGATAAAGCTTGGGCATGGGAGCACCAAGCGCTAGTTCGGGCTAGAGCGATTTGCGGCGATAGGCGCGTAACCGCAAGATTTGTAGATATTCGCCGCGAAGTGTTGTCGCTACCCCGTACCCTTGATGAGGTGCGCTTGGAGGTGACCCGTATGCGCTTAAAGATGCAGCGGCATTTAGGCAGTAGTCGCACCGCGCAGCGCGAGGGCAAGTTTGATCTAAAACAAGACGCCGGCGGCATTGTCGATATTGAATTCTTAGCGCAGTTTGCCGTCTTAGCTTACGCGCATGATTATCCAAGCCTTACCAAATGGAGCGATAATGTACGCATCTTTGAGGAGATGGCCAAGCTTGGTATTTGGGAAGAAAAAGTCTGCCAAGACTTGACCGATGCGTATCTGCGCATACGTGCGGCGACTCATCAGCTTGCACTAGCTGAACAATCTGTCTTAGTGGATGAAACGCTATGGATTGAGACCCGTACGCTGGTACAAAATCAATGGCAGCATTTGATGGGCGTAGTCGATATCGATGAATGATAAATAAAAGCTAGATCATATTTATATAAAGACTTGGCTATACTCAGGAATAAAAGCTATCAGTAAGGAAAATAAAATAATTTATTTGCGGCGGCTGCCAGTGCTATAATCAGCTCAATTTGAACGATTAAATTTAGAATTTACTTGTTAACTCACTACCCAACTCAATAAAAAGTTAGACAATAGCTAACCTAAGGACAATTGCATGAATATGGCTACACAAGACGGCAAGCTTTGGATGAACGGCACCATAATTAACCAGCCTGATGCCAAAATCCATGTTTTAACTCACAGTTTGCACTATGGCATAGCGGTGTTCGAGGGAGTTCGAGCTTATCAAACCGATGATAAGCGTACCGCTGTTTTTCGTCTAAAAGAGCACACTGAGCGTCTGTTAGGATCAGCAAAAATATTCCAATTAGAAGTCCCGTTCGATCAGGCCACACTTGAGCAAGCGCATAAAGATGTAGTCAAACAAAACAATTTAGCTGAGGCTTATATTCGTCCGCTGATATGGGTAGGCGCTGAAAAACTAGGACTCTCGGCACATACCAATAGCGTTAATGCTATGGTTGCCGCTTGGCACTGGGGTGCTTATCTGGGCGAGGAAGGTATCCAAAACGGTATCCGCGTTAAGACCTCCTCTTACACTCATCATTTGCCGAACGTCACTATGTGTAAGGCCAAAGCCTCAAGCAATTATCCAGTATCAATTATGGCCAATCGTGAAGTGACGCGTAACGGCTACGATGAAGCGATTATGATGGACTCACAAGGCTACGTTTGCCAAGGCTCAGGCGAGAACTTATTTTTAGTCAAAAACGGCGAGCTGCACACACCAGATCTAGCGGGCGGCGCGCTTGACGGTATTACCCGTCGTACTATTATTCAGTTCGCAGCCGATCTTGGCATCAAAGTTACTGAGCGCCGTATCACTCGTGATGAGTTCTACCTTGCTGATGAGATCTTTATGACAGGGACTGCTGCTGAGGTCACGCCGATCCGTGAGTATGATGATCGCGTCATTGGTAACGGCGGGCGCGGTGAGATCACTGAAAAGCTGCAAACTTTATACTTTGATGTCGTGCACGGGCGCAATGAGCAGTATATGGATTGGTTAAGTTTTATTGATTAATTTTTGTCAAACAAAGTCCATACCTGTTATCATATTTAAGAAATACAGAAGCTAAGGCCTTTATAGGTTCTTAGCTTTTTATTAGGCAAGAGTATATTTATATGAGAATACTAGTTACCGGTGGCGCAGGATTTATTGGTTCTGCCTTAATACGGCATATTATAAAGAACACTACTGATAATGTTTTAAATATCGATAAGCTTACTTATGCGGGTAACTTAGAGTCGCTTAGCGAGGTTTCTGAAAGTTCTAGATATAGCTTTCGACAGATTGATATCTGCGATAAGGAGGCTCTAGAGCAGTCTTTTGCAGACTTCAATCCCGATATCGTCATGCATCTAGCAGCAGAATCGCATGTAGACCGATCCATTGATGGACCGGCTGAGTTCATTAGTACCAATATTGTTGGGACTTATAACCTGTTAGAAGTGGCTCGTCACTATTGGCAAGATTTAAATGACAAAGACAAAGGGAAATTCAAGTTTCACCATATCTCTACAGACGAAGTTTATGGTGATCTAGAGAATACAACAGATCTGTTTACTGAATCTACTGCCTATGCGCCAAGTTCTCCTTACTCAGCGTCTAAAGCTAGCTCTGACCATCTAGTAAGGGCGTGGCATCGTACTTATGGTTTGCCAATAGTTATTACCAATTGCTCAAATAACTATGGTCCTTATCATTTTCCAGAAAAGCTTATTCCTTTAGTCATTCTCAATGCTTTGGAGGGTAAACCGTTACCTATTTATGGTAAAGGGGATCAAATACGAGACTGGCTATTTGTAGAAGACCATGCAAGAGCGCTGTACAAAGTAGTGACAGTAGGTAAAATAGGCGAAACTTACAATATCGGTGGTCATAATGAAAAACAAAATATTGAAGTGGTAAAAACTATTTGTCAGATATTAGATGAACTAAAGCCACAAGCTAATAACGAACTCTACGACTCATTAATTACTTATGTAAAAGATCGTCCAGGTCATGACATGCGTTATGCTATAGACGCTAGTAAAATAAAAAATGAGTTAGGTTGGGTTCCAAAAGAGACATTTGAGAGTGGTATTCGTAAAACAGTTGAGTGGTATTTGTATAATTTAGAATGGTGCCGTCGAGTTCAAGATGGCAGCTATCAACGCGAAAGATTAGGAGTAGGACAATAAATGAATACCAAAGGCATTATATTAGCAGGTGGTTCTGGCACTCGGCTCTATCCTATCACTAAAGGCGTTTCCAAGCAGCTATTACCTATCTATGATAAACCAATGATTTATTATCCTTTATCAGTGCTAATGCTGGCAGGTATTCGTGAAGTGCTTATCATTAGTACGCCTGATGATATCGATGGTTTTAAACGTTTATTAGGTGATGGTACAGAGCTTGGTATTGATATTAGTTATGCCGTACAGCCTAGTCCTGATGGCCTTGCTCAAGCCTTTATCATCGGTGAAGACTTTATTGGCGATAGTAATGTCTGTCTAGTACTTGGCGATAATATATTTTACGGTCAAGGATTTACTCCATTATTACAGCAAGCGGTCAATCGTCAAAAAGGTGCCACGGTTTTTGGCTATCAAGTCAAAGATCCAGAGCGTTTTGGAGTGGTAGCATTTAATGAGAATAAACGTGCCATTTCTATAGAAGAAAAGCCTAATAAGCCCAAGTCTAATTATGCTGTCACTGGTCTTTATTTCTATGACAACGATGTGATTGAGATCGCTAAGCAAGTAAAACCTTCTGAGCGAGGCGAGCTTGAGATTACGACTGTCAATCAGCTGTATATGGAGCGTGGTGATCTAAGCGTAGAGTTGTTAGGTCGCGGTTTTGCTTGGCTTGACACAGGTACTCATGAAAGCTTGCTTGAAGCTGGGATGTTTGTAGAGACCATTGAAAAGCGTCAAGGTTATAAAATCGCTTGTTTGGAAGAGATTGCCTACAATAATGGCTGGCTGACGAAGCAGCAGCTGTTAGATATCGGGAAGTCCATGAGTAAGAATATTTATGGTCAGTATCTGATAGGTTTAATACAAGAGTAATACTCATGATTCCGGTTACTAAAGCTTATTTGCCTAATAAAGAAAAATATCAACTCTATGTTGAGCGTATATTCGAGAGTGGTTGGCTGACTAATAATGGCAGTCTGTTACAAGAGTTAGAGCGAAGGCTGGCAGAGTATTTAGGAGTAAAAAACATCATTCTAGTCGCTAATGGCTCGTTTGCTTTACAGGTGGCTTACAAGGCTTTAGAGTTAGATGGTGAGGTTATTACAACGCCATTTAGTTTCGCGGCAACGACTAGTACTTTAGCTTGGGAGGGATTGACCCCTGTTTTTGCCGATATAGATCCAAACAGCTTTAATATAGATCCAACTCAAATAGAAAGATGGATAACAGCAAAAACTTGTGCCATTGTGCCAGTTCATGTCTTTGGTAACCCTTGCGATGTTGAAAAAATTCAAAGTATCGCTGATAAACATAATTTGAAAGTAATCTATGATGCTGCTCACGCTTTTGGATCGGAGTATAAAGGCCAAAGTGTACTTAACTTTGGTGATATCAGTACCCTTAGTTTCCATGCGACCAAATTGTTTCACACCATTGAAGGTGGCGCTGTCATTACTAATGATGATGAACTGGCTAAGAAAATTAGATTGATGATTAATTTTGGTATCACTGGTCCTACAACTGTTGAATCACTAGGAACGAATGCTAAGATGAACGAATTTCAAGCAGCAATGGGATTGTGTGTACTAGATGAGATAGAGACAATTAGAAGACAACGTGAAGAGATATGGCAAGCTTATAAGAAGAGCCTCAATCACTTAGTGCAGATACAGCAGTGGAACGAATATGGTGAAAACAATGCAGCCTATGCACCAGTACTTTTTAGTAATGAAGAACAGCTGCTCATAATTGAAGCTAAACTTAAAGAAAGCGGTATAGTACCAAGACGATATTTCTATCCAAGTTTAGATACGTTAAGCTATTTGAATGGTGAGCAGTTTTGCAAACAATCAAGAGATATTGCTAGTCGTGTTTTATGTTTACCTATATATCCAAATCTAGATTTTAAGAGTATTGAAAAGATTTTAAGCATTATAAAAAGTGATGAAAAAAAATGAAACTTGCAATAATGCAGCCTTATTTCATGCCTTATATTGGCTACTTTCAGCTTGTTAATACTGTAGATAAGTTTATATTCTATGATGATGTGACCTTTATTAAACAGGGATGGATCAATAGGAACCAAATCCTCATTAATAATCAAGCAAAAATGTTTAGTATCCCATTAGCTAATGCGAGTTCTCATACTTTAATCAAAGATGTTTTGATAAGTGATAATAGATATGAGAAATGGAAAAAGTCTTTCCTAAGTTCAATTATGTTTAGCTATAAAAAGGCTAAGAATTACGAAGCTGTTCGAGAGTTAATTGAGAATATCTTATTAGATCCACCAAAAAATATTTCTGATCTAGCAATTAAAAGTGTGATTGAGGTGTCGAACTATCTAGATATTCAAACAAAATTTGAAATTTGTAGTAAATATTACAGCAATACTCATTTATCAGGACAAGATAGAGTACTAGATATCTGCCAACAAGAAAATGCAAGTACCTATATAAATCCGATAAATGGTAGAGCGCTTTATAATACAGCAGATTTTTCTGAAAAAGATATAGAGCTTTCTTTTATTAGCGCTAATAAAAAGGTGTATAAGCAATTTTCAAATGAGTTTATACCCTTTTTATCTATAATTGATGTACTTATGTTTAATAATAAGGATGAGGTATTAATTATGCTTAACAATTTTGAGCTAGTCTAACAGTAGAATAAAATATAGGTTTATAATATGTTAGATAATCAAATAGAAATTGGCGGATACTTCGAGTTTTGCTTACCAAATTACGAGCAGTTTCCTTACCCACAAGCATTAAACTATATTTCAGCACGTTCAGCTTTTTTTGATCTACTAAATCAGAATAATATCAAAAAAATATGGATGCCAAAGTTTATCTGCGATGCTATGATTGATCCATTGTTGATATTAGACATTGAAATTCAATACTATGATATAAATGAAGAGTTCTATCCAGTTTTACCAAATCATTTGAAAGAAGATGAATATCTTCTTTATGTCAATTATTTTGGACTATGCACCGCCATTCAGCAAAAATTAATAAATATTTATCCTAACGATCAGATAATTTTTGATCATTCCCAAGCCTTCTTTGTCAAACCCTTTGACTGTTTTGCCACTATTTATTCCCTTAGGAAGTTCTTACCTGTAGCTGAAGGAGGGTTATTAATTAGTAAAGCGTTAACTAAGCCTAACTATATAGCTAGAAACGTAGAAATGATGATTCAACAATATCATCATTGTTTTGTTAGACGTTTGTCAAGTGCATCTGAGGCTTATGATATATTCAAAAATAATGAAATGCTGTTAAATGATTGTATCCCTAAAAAAATTTCAGGAATGACTAAAGAGATAATGGAATGTCTCAATTACTCAAGTATCCAAATGCAACGATTAGATAATTTTAAGTTTCTACATTCACAGTTGGCCGATATAAATCATTTAAATATAGATATCGCAGATATAGAGTCGCCATTGACTTATCCACTACTATTGAAAAGTAGTATTTCTAAAGAGCTAATTGGAAATAATATATATACACCTACTTATTGGCTTGATAGTTTACAAAGATTAGACGTTGATAGTTTCGAATATAAGCTTGTTACAGGCATTACTCACATCGTCTGTGACCAACGATATTCTCAAAAACAGATGCAGTTTCAAGTAGATAAAATTAAGGAATACTTCAATGAACATAGAAGGTAAAGTAGTTACGCTACGTGCAATAGAGATGAAAGATTTAGATCTATTAGCAGAATGGTCAAACTCTCCTGAAATTTGGCATCATCTGGGTGGATGGCATTTTCCTTATTCTAAATTAAGCACTGAAACATATATTAGAAATATAGATAATAACAATAATGAGTACCAAAACTTTGCCATAGAAGCTAATGATATAGGACTAATTGGAACCATAAGCTTATCAGATATAGATTGGAAAAATAGAGATGCGTATCACGGTATTATGCTTGGTAATATTGAAACTAGAGGAAAGGGTTACGCTTTAGATGCTGCAATGACCATAATGAGATTTGCTTTTAAAGAACTAGGTTTGAATCGTTTGAGTGCTTATATTTTAGGCTATAATGATAGATCTATCGGACTTTATACTAAAAAATGTGGTTGGGAAATAGAAGGTAAAAAATTAGAATCGATCTATCGAAATGGTAAATTTCATGATCAGGTTTTAATAGGAATTACTCATAAGCAGTACGACAGCTTTATGGAAAAAACAAATTACTGGGATATTTAAAAAATTAGTATTTGAAATTATCTTATAAATTGATTTTTGATGGAAAAATAATAATGAGTTTAATTCAATGGGTTCACTTTCCGCCATTAGGTGATGCTCGTGGTTCTCTAGTAGCGTTAGAGGGAGAAAAGACTGTCCCTTTTGCTATCAAGCGTGTTTACTATATTTTTGGTACTCAACCAAAAGTTGCTCGTGGGTTCCACGCGCATCGTGATCTCAAGCAAGTAGCGGTGTGCGTGACAGGGAGCTGTCGTATGATCCTTGATGATGGCAGTACCCGTGAGGAGTTTTTATTAGATTCTCCTACCAAGGGTGTGTTGATAAAAGACTTAGTCTGGCGAGAGATGCATGATTTTAGTGAAGACTGTGTACTTCTAGTGTTGGCTAGTGAACATTATGATGAGACTGATTATATTCGCGATTATGAACAGTTTTTGAAGGAAACAAAATCATGAGTTTTATACATAGTCTATCTGATGTTGCTGCTTGTGAAATTGGGAAAGGAACAAGAGTTTGGCAGTTTGTGGTTATTCTAGAAGGCGCTATAATTGGTGAAAACTGTAATATCTGCGCTAATAGTTTGATTGAAGGCGATGTGATTATTGGTAATAATGTGATCGTAAAGTCAGGGGTTTATATTTGGAATGGTACTCGTATAGAAGACGACGTGTTTTTGGGCCCCAATGCTACTTTAACAAATGACTTAATGCCTCGTTCTAAAAACTTCCCAGAGGTTTTTTTAGGAATAACTTTAAAAAAAGGTGCAAGTATTGGGGCGAATGCAACTTTATTACCAGGAATCACAATTGGCAAAAGTGCCATGGTTGGTGCTGGTTCAGTAGTCACCAAAGATGTGCCAGATCATGCTGTAGTTATCGGTAATCCTGCAAAAATTATTAGGTATATAAAATGATTCCATTTTTAGATCTGAAAGCAATTAATGCTCAATATCGTGATGAGCTTGTCGTAGCTGCTACCCGAGTAATTGATTCAGGTTGGTACATTAATGGTGATGAGCTTGAAGCATTTGAAAAAGAGTTCACTAACTATTGTGGTGCCAAGCACGCTATAGGAGTTGCGAATGGTTTGGATGCATTGATACTAACGTTACGAGCTTGGAAAGAACTGGGGAAACTCCAAAAAGGTAACGAAGTCATTGTGCCCTCTAATACTTATATTGCTAGCATTTTAGCGATTAGCGCTAATGATCTAACACCTATATTAGTCGAACCTGATCTTGATACTTATAATATCGACCCTAAAAATATTGAATCAGCGATAACTAAAAAAACTAAGGTGATATTGCCAGTCCATCTTTATGGTCAGCTAGCAGATATGCCAGCTATTATGGACATTGCTCAGCGTCACAATTTGCTAGTGCTAGAAGATGCTGCACAGGCACACGGTGCTATACTAGAGGACAGAAAAGCAGGGAATTGGGGCGATGCCGCTGGGTTTAGCTTTTATCCTGGTAAAAATCTAGGCGCTCTTGGTGATGCTGGGGCCGTTACTACTAATGATACCGAACTGGCTGAGACACTACGCGCACTACGTAACTATGGTTCGTACGAAAAGTATAGAAATATCATGCAAGGTATAAATAGTCGTTTGGATGAAATCCAAGCCGCTATGCTTAGCGTAAAGCTTGGTCATTTAGAGACGGAAATAGCTCATCGCCGTGAAGTCGCTGACTTATATCTTAAAGGTATAAACCATCCAAGTATTATTTTGCCGACTTGTAAATCTAGGGACGCTCATGTTTGGCATGTATTTGTTATTCGCTGTGAAAAAAGAGAGGCACTACAAAAGCATTTGGCAAATCAAGGTGTTCAAACCTTGATTCATTATCCAATACCGCCGCATAAGCAGCAGGCTTATAAAGAGTGGAATGATCTAAGCTATCCCGTATCTGAAATGATTCATCAGCAAGCCCTAAGCTTGCCAATAGGACCAACTATCACTGAGCAAGAAATCGCTGATGTGATTAAGGCTTTAAATAATTTCGACAACAAAAATTTAGGTTAGTATTCAATGAGTAGGTCTTCAACTATAAATGTAACATCTGAATCAATAGAGTATGTAACTGCTCCTAAAGCATTAAAATCAGAAGCTGAAATTATGGCTTCTTGGGATAATAAAAATGAAATAGTAGTTAGTATCTGTTGTTTGACCTTCAACCATGCAAAGTTTATAGAAGATGCTATAAATGGATTCCTAATACAAGAAACTAATTTTGCTTTTGAAGTGTTAATCCATGACGATGCTTCAACTGATAACACTGCCCAGATTATCAAAAAATATGTAGAACAGTATCCCAATATAATACATCCGATTTACCAGTCGCAAAATACTTATAGCAAAGGTTATGGTACTTTTCTATTTAATGCTTTACGGGTACGAGGAAAGTATACAGCTCTGTGCGAAGGCGATGACTTTTGGTTTGATAAGAGCAAACTGCAGACCCAAGTCGATTTTTTGGAAGAAAACCCTGAAGTGGTAATGTGTGGTCATGATGTTATAAGAATCGATGCAAAAAATAAAGTTATTTTAGATTCAGAGCTAAGGCTTTCAAAGAATAAGAGATATTCTCAAAATAAAATAGCCATGGGTTTTAACCTACCTTCCAAATCAGCAGTATGGCGTTCAGATTTGCCCTGCCTAGGACCAAAAATGCCATTTAGTGATACTTTTTTATTTGGTTACTACGGCAATTTTGGTAAAGCTTATAACTTTAAGAAAGCAATGGCAGCTTACCGAATACACGATGGTGGTATCTGGTCAGGAATTTCTGAGGATAGGCAATTGGTACAGTCCTATGAAGTCCGCAAAAGCTTAGCCTGTTATTCAATTCCAAGATATAAGTCTATTGCTCAATTTAGTTTGCTATTATTTTTATTAGAGCATAAAGAAAGATTAAATATAACTAAATCTGAGATAAAGACTACCAAAGCTTCTATAGTTAAGCACATAAATTTATCTAGTTTTTTATATCTTTTTAACTATAGCACTAGCAAGTTTTTACGGACACTCAAAAGAAAAGTTGTTAGTAAAAAAATAGGTTAGTCTAAGTATTTAATTTATGACCATACTATAAAATATTATTTTCACATTAAATTAACAAACTAAATTATATGAAAAAAACAAGCCCATTAGTCTCAGTTGTTATTCCTTGCTATAACCATCAAGATTTTATTCAAGACTCCATTCAAAGTGTCATTGATCAAACGTACCAAAATATTGAGTTGATTATTATAGATGATGGTTCTAAAGATAACTCTGTTGAAAAGATACAAGAAATGATTAGTTCCTGTCAAAAAAGGTTTGTCAGGTTTGAGTTTAGAACGAGGCCCAATAAAGGTTTAAGTGCTACGCTTAACGAAGCTATAGAGTGGTGCGAAGGTGAGTATCTAGGTTTATTAGCCTCTGATGATATTATTTTTAAAGATAAAACTAGTATTCAAGTGGATTTTTTAGAAGAACGTCCAAAAATTACGGCTGTTTTTGGAGGTATAAAATTACTTAGTAAAGATAATAACGAGATAAGAACCGTTATGAAGAAGTCGGGATTTTATGATTTTAAAACCATCATTATGAATAAAATAGACTTTCCTACAGCGACACAAATGATAAGACTAAGTGCGATAAAAGAAGTAGGAGGATTTGATCCTACAATTATTCTAGAAGATTGGTACATGTGGTTAAAATTGAGTCAAATTGGTCAGCTATATTATATGGATGAAGTATTTGCTTGTTATAGACGTCATGATAATAATCTATCAAATAATTTTGAAAAAATGGCTCAAGGCCGTATAGACGTTTTAAATTGTTTCAAAGACTCTCCACTTTATGATAAAGCCATGAAAAATATATTATGGTCTAATGTACGTAGAGAGTATGAAAATAATAAGGAGGGTCGGATGAGTAAGCTTGCGGATATGTTTAGAATGCAGCCCTTTACAACAGCTAATATGCTATTAAATAATAGTATAAAAAAGCTAAGAAACAAAAATTGAATTAACGATGCTAATTAAGTGTCTTAAAAATAGCAATCGTAACTTATAGCTTAGATAGCTGCATAAGTTTCTGAATGGGTTTTTAAAAGATTAAGCTCTATGTTGATTATGAAAACCTATCTGCTCTTTAATCTTTCGCTCCACTTTTTTGACATTACGAGTGTTAATTGTTTTGCTCATAGCTCTAAAAGGAATGATCAGTTTTTCACCGATCCCATCTACTAACACAAATTCAGGATAGCCTTGACGTTGTTCAGTATACATGATTCCACCGACATTCACTTCACCGAATACCACGTGATGATAGCAACAATCATTAAAAAATTGATCTAAGGCCTTTTTCTGTTTTTTACCAAACATTTTATAAGCGACTAGATGATCCAAGGTGAGGGAGGAACCAGTAGGGCTAATTATCTTTTCAGTAACCAATCCTAAACCTTTGTCAGTTGCGACAAAACCATATACCGTTTCGATAGGAAAAATAAACTTTTTTGCGCTATAGCTGTTTTTACAAAGCTGTAAATATTGTAATAGCTCCCTGCGGAACTGACGATAGATGCCTTGTGAACGCTGTGAACGCCAACGATTCTGTGTAGCTCTTCCACCATCAGGAGTAGCGTTTTCAGGTCTCATCAGCTTAATCACTTTATCTAAACTATCCGGATGAGCATAGACGAGCTTTTGAGTACCCTGACCCAATAGCTCTAAATCTTCAGTTATAAGTATGCTCATATTACCTCTGTTAGCCCACAGTCATATTTTTAATGATTGAATTGATATTTAATTAAAAGGAATTTGCTTTGCGAATAGAGATTCCTTTGTTTGCGAAACCATTCTACGGGTTTCTCTACTTATTTTTGCTAAACCACCTTTTTTCTCTGAACGCATACGCTTTCTACGATCCTCCTCAAGTGAGCTAGGAAGGATAAGCGCTTCTTTATCAGCATTGATAATAATATCTTGGATACAAAGCGCAGGTACCATCTGGTAGACGGGTTCAGAGCTTTGAGTGATAAAGTTTTTAAAAACGATTTCATCGATAGGCAGTAACGGTTTGTTGAAGGTATAGTCTAATAATAGTTTGATACCTTTTAAAGATAATATGTAGCCTCCTGCTCCTAAATGCTTACCTTTGAGTTGAGTAATACAACGCTTGCTTGATAAGATATCTTGGCTTTTAGACGCCAAAAAGACTTTATTATATACCGTTTCAATCTTTATAATATTCCATTCAGGTTTTATCCATTCAGAACTATTAAGTAAATATTTAGCGTCTTGGCCTAAATAAACATCGTCCTCAAATATAGTTATGTAAGGTATGTTTTCGTTGATCATTTTTTGCCATATAGCGACATGACTCATCATACAAGCGAGCTCTATAGGAGATAAACCACTTGAATCAAAATTATATGGCAAGCCTTTGATGTAAGACGAGACAGTCTCAGGCGTCAAAGCATCAAAAAACTCAAAAGCCACATTGTGTTTACCAAACTCTTTTTTAATGTGCTCTCTACGCTCGGTCGCAGATGTTAGGCTAATAACTATATTTTTTATCATAATTGCACTACTTATTAAAGTATAAGTTTTTGATGGCGGCAGTTTTATCTTGCAACATTCTTTTTTGTTTTTTAGCTTTGTAAGTGAAATCCCTGTTTTCTTTATCCTTGCGCTTGATGTTTTGTGCCGCCTCTGTGCCTAATATGTCACTGTCTAAGCCTAACGGTTTGACCAAAGGCGGCCAGATTCCCAAACCTTTACCGTTACCACTTAGCCATCTTTGAAAAAAGATATCGACTGGCATAGTAATGGGTTTAGCCTGTTCCACGAAATCTTTGGCACCTTGACGCGACCATATTAAGCCCAATCCGCGAATAGGAAAATAATAGGCATGCCACAAACTGTGATCATTAAAAGTGGTGATCTCTTTGGCCAGCTTTTTTTTCTTAGCGGCGATATTGATGAGATACCAGTCTAGATTTTGCTTATTAGCCAAAAAGTCTAAAGTATCTTCCATAATAGCTTTAAAATCGGCAGATATTTTCATATCGTCTTCTAGTACAATTAAGAAGTCTGCATCTGTCTGTAGAAACTTCTGGGCGCATTTATAATGACTGAGATAGCAACCAATCTCAGAGCTTAATAGACTACGGCCTAAGTTTTTTCTGGTTTGCTGATCGTCATAACCCTCAAAGCTAGATAACGCTTTTCCTCGACCATCATAGGCTGAGACTCTCTCAAACTCCCAATTGATTTGCTGCAGCTGATGGGTAGCACTCTGCAAACGCTGATGACTGCCATCTAAATTGATTAAGTAAGTTATCGTTTTCATAGTTTATATCTTTTAATAACATCAAGGTGATTTAACAATAGTCTTTTAAACCAGATAGCTAAAGAGCTTTTTGAATTTTGTAAGTATTAGCTATTCTCTAACATTGACTAAAGAAGACGGCAAATGTGATGAGAGCTTCTCAGTCATGGCGCTTTGTACTTGCTTAAAGCTAGTAGCATCAAGCTGATCCATGCTTTGTATACAGCCATATTTCATTGAGGTATTATCTAGATTTTTAATAAAATCGCTAACGCTTTTCTCATTTTTTAGATAGTTTAGATTGAGATTAGGCTTTAAAATGGCTTCACCCTTTTTTATTTTTAAATGATTCATCAACGATACCGGATCAAATTGTGAGATGTCTCTAAACCGGTGCTTGATTTGATTGTTTAGATAATCGGGATGAGCTAAAAAATAACTTTTTATGACGCTTTTATCAATGATATGAGGATAGTGATGAATCTCAAAAAACTTACTAGACTTATAGACTTCAGCGCCTAACATCTGCGAAACGACATATTTAGGTTGCAAAGTGGTATTAAAAGCTTTATTCATAAGCTGTCGGTAGTGTAGCTTAGCTTTTAGGGGTGCACTTTTTCGCCAGTGACCACGAATTATGATGTTATTTTGATCCAAAAAGTCACTTATACTGGCAGGCTGGTTAAAGAAAAAATCATCGTCTAGGGTAATAAAATAGTCCGAAAGATCTGAGATATTCCATAGCATAGTCTCAATAGTCAGGCTATTAAAAGTAGGCAAAAACTGCTCATAACCCAAAAAAATCTCTTGATGATCGACAATACGGATTTTATCAGCGCTACAGACACCTTGATTGACAAATTCGTCAATGAATTTAGGTTTTTGTTGATCGGTTATGATATAGATATGCCGACAAAAGGGCACGTATTTGAGTATAGAGGCCACATTATAATATATCTCGTCGTTGCTAGCGAAGCGGGTAGCGCTAATAGCGCCCGAAGCAACGTCTTCTTGCGCTAGATAAGGCGCTCTTTTTTGTTTAAGAAGCGGATCATCGCCATCGACCCAAGTGATCACTAAGTCTATATTTTCTTTGTTAGGGTCGTGCATAAATTTGCCTATAATTTTTGGTTGACTACTTATAGATGACGTCTTTATCGCCAATACTCCTCAAGCCAAGGAGTAGGCTTGACATGGCGATACCATTTGCCGCCGCCACCTTTGATTGCTTCTGGCGGATTGATCTCACCATGAAAGATAACGATTTTTGCGCCATCGGGCAGCTTTGGCGCTAGCACAAAATTAAAGGGCGGCTTGGCCATACATTGATATTTAAAGCTGACGCACCACGATTTGTCCCAGTACTCTAAGTGATGATGCTCGCGCAGATAGTTGGATAAATAGGCTTGCTCATGCCGTACCTGGATGCGAATAGTCTCAAAGTTGCGCTCAAAGTTCGCTAGCAGATCAGGATAAGTATTTTGACCCACTTTAAAGCGATAGACAGAGCTATTGCCAATCATGCGCCATGGTTTTTTCCAGTCGCGGATAATGACTACGCTGTCTTCAAACTTAGCCTGATAAGTAAAAAAACCATCTATATTATCAACAATAACGATATCGATATCCAAAAATAAAGCTGTACCTTTGAGATCGTAGAGCTCAGGCTTGAAAGTGGTGAGTTTTTTCCAACCACGCTCAGGCCCAGCCGGCAAGTCCATCTCAGGGATAGGGTAGCACTGCACCGCAGCATTTATACCTTCACTATCGTCAGTCAAGCAGACCATCTGAAAATCTAGGGTTAGATGCCGTGTGACCATATTGTAGAGACGATTGACGTACTCGCTACCGTACTTTTTGCCCCATTTCATACAGATAATATAGCGCTGCTCATTGGTAGAGGTGTTCAGCTGCGTATTAGAAGTATTATTGCTAGTATCGGTGGTCATAAGTTACTCTTATTAATAGGATAAAACAACTCGCTGGTTAGTAACTATTTAGCCTGTCAGATAAGTGGTCTTATAGCAGAGTCTGTCTCATTAACACCAGCTTGTAGGGCCACGTTTAAGAATTAGTATCACACAGTCTGCTAATAAAGTCTTGCAAGTCAGAGTCACTGGCGCGATAAGGATTGCCTATGACAGGTAAGTGCTTAAAGCGGCGATAACCCCACATATAATGATTAAAGTGCGGTTCTATCATCATTTGCATCGCTTTGTTTAAAGCAGCAGCAGCGATGGAGGTATCCCGGTTATACAGCGCGGGGTCATCAAGCTTATAGCAATAAATATCAAAGCCTTTATTATCCTCACGGCGAATACAAGACACCCCAACCAGAGCACATTTTGTTTTGTTAGCTAGCTTAGAGGCTAAGGTGCTGGTCAAAGTCTCAACGCCAAAGAAGGGCACGACTACGCCGCCTGAAGTATCGGGAACATGATCGGGCAATATAATGCTAAAGCCGCCTTGCTTTAGTGTCTTAAATACCGCTTTGACACCGCTACCATCGGTAGGCACTAAAGTGGCGTTAAGACGCTGACGTCCTTGAAGTACAAACTCATCAATTCGTTTACCTTTGACGGGCTTATACATGATGGTAGGCGCGCC
This sequence comes from Psychrobacter sp. AH5, assembly GCF_040371085.1. NCBI lineage: Bacteria > Pseudomonadati > Pseudomonadota > Gammaproteobacteria > Moraxellales > Moraxellaceae > Psychrobacter > Psychrobacter sp. AH5. The sequence goes on along the minus strand of NZ_JAMBMT010000001.1, from coordinate 1,399,597 downwards.
GAATTGATTGAGCCAGGCATTCATGATCTCCCAAGTACCAAGGTGGGGGACGATAGCGAGCATGCCATTGGGATTGGCTAAGCCTTCTAACAGGATCTGTTTATTGTGAACGTCACGTATCTGTTTGATGCTCCATTCAGGCGGCATTGCCCAGCTTTTTATAGACTCAACACTACTCAGACTTTGATTTCGTATAATTTGGCTTATGAGTTGTTGTTTGTGATTTTTGCTTATATTTGGTTCAATCAGACGCATGTTAATACGAATGGTACGCTTGATACTCAAGTTAGGTAGCCACATCATAATCCGCGCAACAAAACGTGCCAGCATCTGTAGCACAGACAGTGGCACGTATTTGAAAACCTGATAGGGATTCATTATGAATCACCGCACATAAAATAAGTCATCATCACATGAATTATTGAGCGGGTTTATTGGTATCAGCTTGAGCTTTTTCGCGTAGGCGAATACCTAAATCACGTAACTGTTTAGAGTCAACTGGAGCAGGCGCTTGCGTTAACGGATCTTCAGCGGTTTTGGTTTTTGGGAAAGCGATGACGTCACGGATAGAGCTTGCACCCACCATCAGCATAATCAGGCGATCCAAACCGAAGGCGAGACCACCATGCGGCGGCGCACCGAATTTTAGCGCGTCAAGCAAGAAGCTAAACTTGTCCTCAGCTTCTTGCTCATCGATACCTAATGCTTCAAAGACTGCTTGCTGCATCTCTAAAGTATTGATACGCAGGCTACCACCGCCGATCTCAGTGCCGTTTAGTACCATATCATAAGCGATAGACAGAGCATTGGCCGGATTGGTCTTTAGCTCATCGACCGAGCCTTTTGGCTTAGTGAATGGATGGTGCATAGAGGTCCACTTGCCATCGTCAGTCTCTTCAAACATCGGGAAGTCAGTGACCCAAAGCGGCGCCCACTGGCAAGTCGCCATATCCATATCAAGGCCGATCTTCTGACGTAACGCGCCCATCGCATCGTTGACGACACTGGCTTTGTCCGCGCCAAAGAAGATAATATCGCCATCTTTTGCTTCAGTGCGCTCGATTAGGCTAGCTAGCACCTCATCGCTCATGTTTTTGATGATAGGCGACTGTAAGCCTGATTCTTTATCCACGCCATTATTAATGTTGCTTGCGTCATTGACTTTGATGTAAGCCAAACCGCGTGCGCCATAAATACCGACAAACTTAGTATATTCATCGATTTGCTTACGGCTAAGAGAGCTACCATTAGGGATACGTAGCGCGGCGACGCGGCCTTTTGGATCGTTAGCAGGGCCGGCAAAGACTTTGAAGTCGACGTCTTTCATCAAGTCAGCAACGTCTTGTAGCTTTAATGGAATACGTAGATCAGGCTTGTCAGAAGCGTAATCACGCATAGCCTCTTCGTAAGTCATCCGCGGGAAGTCAGCCAACTCAATATCCATCATGGTTTTGAACAGATGCTTGATTAGACCTTCGTTGATAGTCATGATCTCTTCTTCGTTTAAAAAAGAAGTCTCGATATCAACTTGGGTAAATTCAGGCTGGCGATCAGCACGCAAGTCTTCATCACGAAAGCACTTAGCGATTTGATAATAGCGATCAAAGCCTGACACCATAAGTAGCTGCTTAAATAGCTGCGGCGACTGCGGTAGCGCAAAGAAGTTGCCCGGACGGGTACGTGAAGGCACTAGATAATCACGCGCACCTTCTGGCGTGGCACGAGTCAAGATAGGCGTTTCGACATCCAAAAAGCCATGGTCATCAAGATAGCGGCGAATAGCAGAAGTCGCTTTGGCACGGAACACCATGCGCTCTTGCATCTCTGGACGACGCATATCGAGATAGCGATACTTAAGGCGCAGATCCTCTGAGACGGTCATGTTTTCATCATTGAGCGGGAAAGGCGGCGTTTCAGACTTGGCCAATACTTCAATCTGTTTACCTAATAACTCAACTTGACCACTAGTCATGTTTTTATTTTCGGTGCCCTCATAACGACGACGCACACGGCCGGTGATTTTGAGCACATATTCAGGACGCGCCGCATCAGCAGTGGCAAAAGCTTCGGGGGTATCTGGATCAACGACCACCTGCAAAATACCAGCACGATCACGCATATCTAAAAAGATAACACCGCCATGGTCACGGCGACGATGCACCCAGCCGACAATAGTAATGGTTTGCTCTAATAGCTTCTCAGTCACAGCACCGCAGTATTCATCACGATAACCGCTGTGTACGGCTTGATCTTTTTGCGTTATAGTGCTCGGTTTCATAGCGTTGTCAGTCATCATACTGTCTGTCATAAGATTAGTTATCCAGTTATCTGCCCAATTCAAAGAATAATACTGCTTTTATCGCAATATTTAATGTCATCAATACAGTCATTCGCAAAAAAAACAGCCATTTGCCGCGATTGAGACTATTAGTCTTCACGTAGGCTGCATAAAATTCGATTCAAACGCATATTATGCCTAAAGTACTTTTGTTATACAACACTGCTTAGTAATAAGCGCTTTGATGAGCCGGCAATTTGAGACAGAGTTTAGAGTAACTAATGCATCTAATCTTTGATTCTAAAATCTGTACTGATAAATGTATCCGCAACATATAGCTATAATATTTTTATTATAGTCTCGCTATACGCTTGAAAATAAAGCTCAGCGCGCGCATATCAGCTAAACTCTAAAATTAATATCAAATTCTAATTTATCTTTACTCATGCAAAAATCATTGAGTTAACCTCTTTGCATTCAACCCTAAGGAATACCCTTTATGTTATTTCATCCGCCCAAAAACCCTGTCGAGCTCAAAGTTATGCACTTGAATAAAGTTCAAGAGCAGCGCCGTGAAGACTTGATGGAAGCAACACAAGGTAAAGCCGCGCTTAAGCAACTAAAAAAGAGTATGGCCAAAAAAGCTAAGAAGGCACTAAAAGTAAAATCGAAAAACAAGAATAAAGATAGCCATAACTCGCAAGTGTTTGTTTTAGATTTCGATGGTGATATAAAAGCCAGCGCGGTTAAGCATCTGCGTGAAGAGATTAGCACTATTGTCAGCACTGCTAATAAAGGCGATGAGGTCATCATTCGTTTAGAGTCTGGCGGCGGTATGGTGCACAGCTATGGCCTAGCTGCGGCGCAATTGGTACGTCTAAAAGAGGCAGGTCTCAAGCTTACGGTTTGTGTCGACAAAATAGCCGCAAGCGGTGGCTATATGATGGCCTGCGTCGCCGATAACATTATTGCTGCGCCCTTTGCGGTGATTGGCTCAATTGGTGTGGTCTCGCAATTGCCAAACTTTCATAAACTACTGAAAAAAAATGATGTCGATTACGAGATGTTTACCGCCGGCGACTACAAACGTACGGTGACCGTATTTGGCGAAAACGATGATGAAGATCGCGCTAAGTATCAAGAAGAGCTTGAGCAAACCCATGATTTGTTTAAGCATTTTGTTAATACTTACCGCTCGCAGCTTGATTTGGATAAAGTCGCTAACGGCGAGCACTGGTATGGCGAAGACGCGATCAAGCTAAAGCTAGTTGATAAATTGCAAACCTCGGACAGTTATATCTTAGCGCTAATGGAGGACAATGAAGTCTACGCTTTGCACTCTCGTCAAAAGCCTACGCTTGCCGAAAAACTTGGCTTATCACAAGCGGCTGAAGCGACATTGACTATGGCGGTGGATAAATTACCAGAGGCGCTAATGCGTTTTGATCTTAATAGTCGTTTAAATATTTTGAAATAAGGGGCTAAAGTAGCTTATTGAATTTAGTCTATTGGCTATCCAGAGCTTGCTAATTTGGCAGATTTTTAAACGTAGTCGTTATAAAACTCTTAGTGTATATATTTTGTAAAAGGCGTGTCCTAAACAGTCGCGCCTTTTTTGCTGTTTAATCCTAACAGCTATGTTATAAATAGGGCAGGATTAGAACAGTACACGAACGTACACCGTAAAACCCTATTAGCCCTTGAAAGCTAATAAACAATGATGAGAGGGAAGTCAATTATGTCTAGCGATAATAGCTTAATGTTTAGCGCCACTGAGCACGGTCAAGAGATGCACGCCAAGGTTAAAGAGTTTATAGCCACAAAAATTGAACCGATAGAGACTGAGTTTTGGCAGGAGTGTCATCGCTTAAACCCCGATGGTAATTGGGAGAATTGGCAGTGGCCTGCCGCTTATGACGAGCTGCGTCAGCAAGCGCGCGAGGCTGGACTTTGGAATTTATTTCTTCCTGATGACAAATTAGGTGCAGGCTTATCAGTCACGGACTACGCGCCGATTGCCGAATTGACTGGCCGTAGTATTCTAGCGCCGCATATCTTTAATTGTAACGCTCCTGATAGTGGCAATATGGAGCTGTTATGGCGTTATGGTTCTGAGGCGCAGCAAGGTAAATGGCTCACGCCGCTGCTTGAGGGCAAGACCCGTTCAGTATTTTGTATGACTGAGCCGGATGTCGCTTCAAGCGATGCGACCAATATGCAAGCGACTGCGGTTATCGATGGCGATGAGATCGTGATTAATGGCAGCAAATGGTGGTCATCAGGCCTAGGTGATCCGGCGGTTAACATTTTAATTGTCATGGCTTATACCCCTGATGAGAGCAAGGGTCGTCATCAGCAGCACTCTATGGTGTTAGTTCCTGCCGATACCAAAGGCGTAAAGATTGAGCGGATGCTCAAAGTGTTTGGTGATTATGACGCGCCGCATGGTCACGGTGAAGTCAGTTTTGATGAGGTACGCGTGCCAGTCGATAGCTTTATCGGCGGGCCAGGCATGGGCTTTGAGATTGCGCAGGGCCGTTTAGGGCCGGGGCGTATTCACCACTGTATGCGCTGTATTGGCGCCGCTGAGAAGTCACTTGAGCTGGCGATTCATCGCGGTATGGAGCGGGTCGCTTTTGGTAAGCCAATTTTGCAACTAGGCGGTAATTTAGAGCGTATTGCGGATGCTCGTATCAAGATCGATCAAGCGCGCCTATTAACGCTATACGCAGCGCAAAAGATGGACTCTCAAGGCACCAAAGCGGCATTGACGGAGATCTCAGCGATCAAAGTCGTTGCGCCAACCGTACTACAAGAAGTGGCTGATATGGCCATTCAGATTTATGGCGGTATGGGGGTATGCCAAGATACCATGTTGCCAGGATTTTATGCACAGGGCCGAGTACTGCGCCTAGCCGATGGTCCAGATGAGGTGCATAAAACTATGATTGCCAAATTAGAGCTAAAGCGCCAAGGTTATAGCCGTTCTAAATCTAACAAGTAATATTTATGAGTTTGAGTAGGGAGGTTTATTATTCACTATCAAGTAATTGGTAGTGAATTTTTACCTAATAGCCTAAGCATTTATTGTGTAATAAATAACTAAAAACTCATGACTTAAATAATCTTTTGTTCTGCAACTTAGGCTTATAAGCCATTAAACCTCAAGGAATTTAGTATGGAAACTAACACTCAAAATAGTGAAGACAAGATGGATAATAGCGCAAATAAACAGACTGTAACTGATGTGTTAGACAAAGGGATATTGGATAAAGGCGGAGAGGTGCGTGAAGGCGAGGAGCTTGACAGCGCTGCCGTCAGCGCTTGGCTCAAAGCGCAAGGCGTTGATGTTAAGGGCGAGCCCATAGTGACTCAATTCTCCGGTGGCGCGTCTAACTGGACTTATCGCTTACAGTATGACAATCAAGATCTTATTTTGCGCCGTCCGCCCAAGGGCACTAAAGCGAAGTCCGCTCACGATATGGTGCGCGAATATACGGTGCAAAAAGCGCTCAAAGACGCTTATCCGTATGTGCCAAAGATGATTGCGCTTTGTACCGATGAGGCGGTCATTGGCGCAGATTTTTATATTATGGAGCGTATGCAAGGGATTATTCCCCGTGCAAGCTTACCCAAAGCGCTTGATTTTGATGTTAAACAAACGCGCGCGTTATGCACTAATGTCATCGATGCTCTTATTGAGCTGCATCAAGTCGATTATACTCAGTATCCGGATTTGGTGGCGCTGGGTCGCGGTGAAGGTTACTGCGAGCGTCAAGTCACCGGTTGGGACAAGCGTTATGTCAAAGCAAAAACCCCAAATGTTCCAAGCTTTGGCATAGTGCGTCAATGGCTGGCTAAGCACACACCAAAAGATAGCAAAACTTGTCTTATTCATAACGACTGGCGTTTTGACAATGTCATTTTGGCTGCCAATAATCCTACTGAAGTCATCGGCGTGCTCGATTGGGAGATGGCGACGCTTGGTGATCCTTTAATGGATCTAGGCAGCGCGCTAGCTTATTGGATTGAGGAGGATGACAATATCATCATGCAGCAGTCGCGCCGTCAGCCGACTCATCTAAAAGGCATGATGACGCGCGACGAAGTGGTTCGTTATTATTTAGATAAGACTGGGCTTGAGATTGATAACTGGACTTTTTATGAAGTGTTTGGCTTATTTCGCTTAGCCGGTATCGTCCAGCAAATCTATTATCGCTATTATAATAAGCAAACTAAAAACCCAGCCTTCAAGAACTTTTGGCTGATCGTGCATGTGTTAAATGCCAAATGTCTAAAACTTATCGCTCAGTATGAAGGTGAGGCGTTATTTATGACGCACGTGCAGCCGCGCCTAAAAGAGCGAGGCATGGATAAAGCCGCTATAGAGCAGTTGCCAGAGCCGGTACAAAAGCTGGTCAAAAGTATTTTGCCCAAAGGCTATTTTGAGTCAAGCTCCAAGTCCGCTGATGACTAATTAATCTGCTCAAAACATGACAATAAACAGGCGATAATTAATGATTACTATTCTTTTGGCTCGGCATGGACAAGCCTCTTTTGGTAGAAAAAACTACGATCAATTATCAAAGTTAGGCGTCACACAAGCGCGAATGCTTGGTGAGCATTATGCCAATACTGAGCGCCGTATCGATGCGGTGTTTAGTGGGGGCTTAGTGCGTCAACAGGATTCTGCCCGTCATTTTATTGATAGCTATCAGGCGGCTTTAGAGAATAATAAAGCGACTAAGCTTGCCACGACTTTATCTGGTCTTAACGATGATAATTTGATCGCTGAATTTAATGAGTTTAACCACCAAGATGTCTTGACCAAATCCAACCCAGCCTTTGCTAGCCAAGCCGCTATCGCAGCTGAGATTGGCAAAGCTGAAGTACCTAAGCTGCGGTTGGCTCAGCTATTTGATGAGGCGATGCAGCGCTGGCATGGCGGCGACTATGATGATGATTATATCGAAAGCTGGACTGAGTTTAACGCGCGTACGCAGCAAGCACTCGCGCAAATACGTCATAAAGCCAGCTTATTAAATACCGCTGCTAAAGAGACGAGGTCTGATGACACTGACACGACGGTATTAGTGTTTACCTCAGGTGGCGTGATAGCGGCGATCACCGCGCAGTTATTTAAGCAAGATAGCCAAATGGCCTATCAGCTTAATAAACGCCTGATAAACACTGGAGTAACCGCTATTACCTTACAAAGACAAGATTTAAGGCTACTATCGTTAAATGAATATAGCCACTTATTCTCTGCAGGCGAGCGCTTTGTGACTTGGCGTTAAAAAAGCTATGATTAAAGACAATTTTTAGTACAAGCTATCTAAAATATCTTTGCTATATTATGATGTTAATTTTTAAACACTTAATTTTTAATTTTAACGATACATAGTCGATTCTAAATAAGATAGATACATTGTATTTCAGCGCGGAACTGGTATAAATTTTACTTGCGTGCTGTGTCTACGCTGACAGAGGCTGCGCAAAATTCATCCCAGTTCCGCTGTATCGTTTTTATACTAAATTCACTATAGTATTGATGAGACGAGAGTGCTATGCAGAATAAACTAATAAGCCTAGTAACCCAAACCGCTAAGCAAAGTCGCGCGCAAGCTATCAGCGCTGTACAACCCGCGCGCTATTTAAAGCGCTTAACCAAAGCGCAAGTAGGTCAAGGCAAAACCGTGCTAGTAACCGGCGCAAGCTCCGGTCTTGGTGAGGTTATGGCGCGATTATTTGCCAAGCTTGGTTATAATCTAGCGATTTGTGCGCGCCGTAGTGAGCGCTTAGCGCAGCTCAAAGCTGACCTTACTAAGAGCTATCCTGATATTCGAGTAGAGTATAAAGTCTTAGATGTCAGCGACTATGATGCTATCTTTAAGGTCTTTAATGAGTTTGCTGCCGACTTTGGGCATATCGACCGCGTAGTAGTCAATGCAGGCGTAGGCGACAGTCGCCGTATCGGCAAAGGCCGTTTTGAGACCAATCGCCGTACCGCCGAGATTAATTTTGTCTCAGCACTCGCGCAGTGTGAAGCGGCGATGAAGATCTTTCGCGAGCAAAACGACGGGCATTTGGTGGTGATCTCTAGCATGTCAGCGATGCGTGGCTTGCCTGGGCACATGACTACTTATGGCGCTGCCAAAGCGGGTATCGCTTATCTGGCTGAAGGCATTCGCGCTGATATGCTGCTGAGTAACCTGCCTATTAAAGTCAGCACTATTTATCCTGGTTACATCCGTACTGAGATCAATAAAGATGCCAAACCCTTACCGTTCGAGGTGGATGCAGATACCGGCACCAAAGCTATCGTCGCGGCTATAGAGGCGGGAGTTGATGAAGCTTGCGTCCCAAGTCTGCCTTGGTCGATAGTTGGTCAAGCGATGAAACGTCTACCTCTACAGCTCGTTAGTAAGATTAGTTAAAGCCAGCTTGTATAACAAAAGCCCTCAAAATATTGAGGGCTTTTTAGTAATGACGCTGTGTAGATATAGCATTAATGAGCGACTAGGCATGATCTGCTTTATGCTTTTCACGTAGCTGTTGACGTAACACTTTACCGACATTACTTTTTGGCAAGTCATCAACGAACTCAATCTGACTAGGGCATTTATAACGAGTTAGATTCTGCTGCGCAAAGTCTTTAACTCTCTGTTTTGTAAGTGTCTCATTGTCACGTATCACATATATTTTTACCGCTTCACCTTGACTATCGTCCGCCACCCCAATGACTGCACAGTCTGAGATACCTTCACAATCAAGCATGACGGACTCAACCTCATTAGGAAAAACGTTAAACCCTGAGACCAAAATCATATCTTTTTTTCGATCGAGTAGGGTGAAGTAGCCTTGCTCATTCATCTTGCCAATATCACCGGTACGAAAATAACCGTCGGCGGTAAAGTCCTTACTACTGTCTTTGTTAAGATAGCCGGGCGTTACATTGGGGCCTTTTATGCAGATCTCGCCGGCCTCATTAACTGCGGCGCGCTCGCCACTTTCATCGATAATGATGATATCAATACTAGGCAAAGGAATACCAATCGTACCATTAAACTCGGTATTGGTGAGAAGGTTACAGGTGCCGACCGCTACGCACTCAGTCATACCCCAGCCTTCAATCATCGGGCAGCCCGTCACTTGTAACCAACGCGCGGCGGTCTGTTCAGTCGCCGCCATGCCGCCAGCTTGCGACATATGTAAGTTGCTAAAATCAAGCTTACTAAAATCGGGGTGATCGAGTAAGCCTTTAAATAAAGTATTAACCGCTGGCAACACATGAAAAGGTTGTTTGGATAACGCTTTGATAAAGCCTGGAATATCACGCGGATTAGGTATCAGGATAAAGGCATTACCAGAGCGCACACCTACTAAGCTGAGCATAAAAGCAAAGATATGATAGAGCGGTAAGGCCAAAACCATATTTATTTGCTCATCACCCACTTGCGAGATAATAGGTTCTGACCAAGTCTCAGATTGAAGGCCGGCGGCAACGATATTACGTTGGGTGAGAATAGCGCCTTTTGATAGCCCAGTAGTACCACCGGTATATTGTAAGAATGCGGTTTGATCTAGAGCTGCATGAGCTTTTTTTACGGTGAGTTTTTTGCCTTTTTTAAGGACATCGGGGAAGTTAGTAACGCTATGCTTAGCACTATTAAGGTTATAATCAGGGATTAGTTTTTTGACATGCTGTATTAGCGTATTGACGATTATACCTTTAACACCCATCATATCGCCTATTTTTGAGATAACGATAGCTTCAACATCGGTATTATCAACCACTTCTTCAAGCGCTTTTGCAAAGTTATCGACTAAGAATATAGCTTTGGCACCCGAGTCATTGAGTTGATGGCGTAGCTCACGGCCAGTATAAAGTGGGTTGACTGGAGTACACACGTAACCGGCTCGTAAGATACCAAGCATCGTTGGCAGATACTGCGGAATGTTTGGCATCATCAGCGCAACTACGCTACCTTGTGCCAAATCTTGAGCTTGCAGCCAAGCAGCGATGGCTTTTGAGGCTTTATCGATATCATCATAGCTGTGTTTGACGCCCATACAGATACTAAAAGTTTGCTTAGCAAAACTTGCGAAACTCTCTTCATAGAGCTCTATCAAGCTTGAGTACTGCTCGGGGTCAATGGTTGCAGGAACCGTTGCAGGATACTGAGCGAGCCAAGGTTTATCTATCATTAGTAATGTCCTTATTATCTGATAAATGGTGGAGAGGAGTTGTTTTTGCTTTAGCTGTTTAGCATCGCCGATAAATCCTTATATCTTAAAATGTCAGCATGTGGCTAAAATTCTATACTATTTTTACTATTATAAAAATCCCTCTATATGACTATAGAGGGCTGTTTAAGTTACTGAAAATATAGATAATTAAAACAATTACAGCAGCTGCGGGTTATCGGACAAATGCTTTTCACGTAGTTTTTGGCGTAGAACTTTACCGACATTGGACTTTGGCAGCTCAGTCACAAATTCAACATAGCAAGGGCACTTATAACCGGTCAAATTATCCAAGGCAAACTCTTTGATATCCTCCTTGCTAACTGCATTGTTGGCAGGAACGACATAAATCTTGACCGCTTCGCCTTGACGCTCATCAGGAACGCCGATGACCGCACAATCAATGATAGCTGCACAGTCTAGCATTACTGATTCAATCTCGTTAGGAAACACATTAAAACCTGAGACTAAAACCATGTCTTTTTTGCGATCAAGTAGAGTAAAGTAGCCTTTTTCATCCATGCTAGCGATATCTCCTGTACGAAAATAGCCTTCAGTGGTGAAAACGTCTTTATTATCACTATTATGATAGCCCATAGTGACATTGGGCCCTTTAAAGCACATCTCGCCTGCTTGATGTACGCCCAAACGCTTGCCGCTATCATCAACGACAATGATATCAACGCTAGGCACAGGAATGCCAATAGTACCATTGAACTCACGATTGGTAATCACATTGGCCGTTCCTCCAGCAACGCCTTCGGTCATGCCCCAACCTTCAACCATTGGACAACCGGTCACCTCTAGCCATTTTTGCGCGGTTTGTTCAGTGGCCGCCATACCGCCAGCTTGAGTGATACGTAGTGAGCTAAAGTCCAAATCCTTAAAGTTTGGCTGAGCCAATAAGCCTTTGAATAAGGTGTTGACCGCAGGGAAGATATGAAACGGCTGCTTCGATAAAGTCTTGACAAAGCCTGGCATATCGCGAGGGTTTGGCACTAAGATGAAGGTATAGCCTGAGCGCATGCCTAATAAGCTGAGCATAAAGGCAAAAATATGATAGAGAGGCAAAGCCATCACCATATTGATATAGACCTCATTGATCTCTGAGGTAATAGGCGAATACCAAGCCTCCGACTGTAGTGCAGCGGCGACCACGTTACGCTGCGATAGGATGGCGCCTTTGGATAAACCTGTGGTGCCACCGGTGTACTGTAAGATAGCTTTTTGATCCAAGCTCATCTTGGGCTTGTTAAAAGGCAGCTCTTTGCCTTTTTTGAGCACATCAGGAAACTTTGTGACCTCGTGCTTGGGATCGTTAAGCTTGTACTTAGGAACTAGGCGTTTGACTTGGCGAATAATAGTATTTACCAAGATGCCTTTTAGCCCCATCATATCGCCCATCTTTGATAATACAATGCGATTGATAGCCGTCTCATCAACGACTTGCTCAAGCGCTTGCGCGAAATTATCGACGACAAAGATAATCTTGGCACCTGAGTCGTTAAGCTGATGACGCAGCTCACGGCCAGTGTATAGCGGGTTGATAGGAGTGCAAACGTAGCCTGCACGTAAAATACCTATCATGGTTGGCAGATATTGGGGCACATTAGGCATCATGAGCGCCACAATACTGCCTTTAGGCAAGCCTTGCGCTTGTAGCCAAGAGGCAATAGCTAGCGAGGTTTTGTCAATGTCATCATAAGTGTGAGTCACTCCCATACAAATACTCATAGGATGCATACGAAAGCGATCAAAACACTCCTCATATAAATCTACTATGTTGCCGTACTTATCTGGATTGATCGACTTAGGTACATTGGTGGGATACTGATCAAGCCAAGGTTTATTCACTGTCATATCTAGCGTCCTTAAATCCAATATAAGGGTTTATAAGCAAGTAGTCACATCCTTGTCAGCACAATTTATGATCTGGGCAAAATAATAACTATCGTCAAATCTGCCAAATCATACCATGCTGAGTGCTATCCTCAATATTAGCTGACTGCCAACCTATTGAAACCTTTGTAAAAAGCATGATTGCTAGCAAAAGCTGTCCAATTATTTCTCTATAAATAGCCACTAACCATTAATTAATAGCCACTAAAATTTATCTTAGTGTTTATAGAGTTAGGCTCAGAGTTTTATAGAAAGATAACTGACTTAGCTATTAGCAACCTGCCAAAATAATCTGCCGATACACTAACACAACCTTAACTTTTGGTAATAATTGCTTACGAGGACTTTAGAGTACAGATATAAATTTGATAAATAATTCATATTATGATGGAAGATCGACTAGATAAGCGGCAGTATGGACAGATAAGCTGATAAATAAAGCGAATAATGCAGTTAATAGGGGCAGGTTATACTCATAAAAAAAGCCCTTTACAACGATAAAGGGCCTTTATAGAGTCATCATTTTGTCAGTGATGTTACATAACAGGATTATCTTCTAAATGCTTCTCACGTAGTTTTTGGCGTAGTACTTTGCCAACATTGGATTTGGGTAGCTCATCTACAAACTCGATATAACGTGGACACTTATAACCGGTCAAATTATCCAAAGCAAACTCCTTGACAGTGTCTTTGGTGACATTATCATCTTTTCGGATAACGTACATCTTGATAGATTCGCCTTGATATTTATCAGGAACGCCAATCACCGCGCAATCAATAATGCCATCATAATCGAGCATAACCGCTTCAAGCTCATTGGGATAAACGTTGAAGCCTGAGACCAAAATCATATCTTTTTTGCGATCGAGTAGTCTGATATAGCCTTTCTCATCCATGCTGACGATATCGCCGGTCTTAAAATAGCCGTCGTCTGTGAACTCTTGCGTATTATCGCGATTAAAATATCCTGAGGTGATATTAGGCCCTTTGATACACATCTCGCCTGCTTGATTGAAAGCTACGCGCTGACCCTCTTCATCGATAATAATAATATCAATACCGGGTACTGGCAAACCTATAGTACCGTTAAACTTGCGATCAGTAACGACATTAGCCGTGCCAGCAGCCACCGATTCAGTCATGCCCCAACCTTCAATCATCGGACAGCCGGTTACCTCTAACCAGCGCTCGGCGGTTTGTTCAGTAGCTGCCATACCGCCTGCTTGAGATATCTTCAATGAGCTAAAATCCAAGTTTTTAAAATTAGGATTATCCAGCAAACCTTTAAATAAAGTATTTACCGCTGGGAAGATATGGAACGGCTGCTTGGATAGAGTTTTAATGAACCCTGGAATGTCACGCGGGTTTGGTACCAAAATAAAGGTATAGCCTGAGCGCATGCCTAATAAGTTGAGCATAAAAGCGAAGATATGATACAGCGGTAGCGCCATAACCATATTGATATAAACCTCGTCCATCTCAGCGGTGATAGGGCGAGTCCAAGCCTCAGACTGAAGAGCGGCAGCGACTACGTTGCGCTGAGATAAAATAGCGCCTTTGGATAAGCCTGTGGTACCACCGGTATACTGCAAAAAGGCTTTTTGTTCCAAATCCATTTTTGGCTTTTGCAAAGGCAGGTTTTTGCCTTGTTTAAGTACCTCTGGAAACTTAGTTACTGTACGCTTAGGATCGTTGAGTTTGTACTTGGGAACCAAGCGCTTGACCTGACGAATAATAGTATTGACCAAAATACCTTTTAGACCCATCATATCGCCCATTTTGGAGAGGACGATATGCTTGATAGCCGTCTCATCAACCACTTGCTCAAGCGCTTGAGCGAAATTATCTACCAAAAATATCGCTTTGGCACCCGAATCATTGAGCTGATGGCGTAGCTCACGGCCTGTATATAAAGGGTTGACTGGCGTGCAGATATAGCCTGCGCGCAAAATACCTATCATCGTTGGAAGATACTGAGGAACGTTTGGCATCATCAGCGCTATCACACTGCCTTTGGGCAAACCTTGAGCTTGTAACCAAGCTGCAACCGCTTGTGAGGCATTATCAACGTCGCCATAAGTATGAGTCACGCCCATACAAACGCTCATAGGATGCAGACGATAACGACTAAAGCTCTCTTCATAAAGCTCTATAATGCTTGAGTAATTATCAGGATAAATAGTCTTAGGTACACCAACGGGATAACTAGCATGCCAAGGTTTATCGGTAGTCATTTTCTGCGTCCTTGAGTTTTTGATAGTGGTAATCGAGCAATTCCATTTACACTTTATACAGCTAACCAGCTTAGCAGTGATTTAGTCATTTATCCGCTATTATTCGATGACGTAAGCGTTTATCTTTTTTTACTAAGCACTTTAACGAGCTGAGATTAGCTGATTTTTAGGCCAAGCTGGCAGGCAATAATTTTATAGATAGGGGTTAAATAATAGGTAAAAAAATATAAAAAGTATAGAGATAAATCTGCATTAAAAAATCTTATCCGTTCAAATACTTACCGCAATAATTCTTAATAAACTAGTGTTTATTTTTGAGATAAATATTTAGTATCAGTATTGATAAAAATCATTATTATTTTTATAAATCAGGACCCTGCTGATCAATAGCTTGCTTAATCACTTGATGTAGATCTTTGGGTACTCGTACCGGTTTCATAGGAGCTGTTGGTGTATTCTTGCTATTCTTGTCATTTTGAGTAGGATTAAGTTGATTTTGCACACAAGCGATGACGATCTTTGCACTACTTAATAAGGTGTCATTGTCGTTTGTGGCTTGCGGCGCGGACGGCTTACGATGAATGCTTTGATAAAAGATAATGCTGGCAGGCTTGAGCTCGACCTTATCGATGCGTACGTTTATCCTTTCATCTAATAAGATAGCTTTTCGGTACTGTAGCTGCGCTTGAGAGACTACAAAGTGCTGTATTTGCCCGTCATCTGTCTGCAAAAAATAACCACTAAGATTAAGCTTAGTAAACCAGTCACGGCGACAATTCTCAAAAAAAACCAAATGATTAGCATGATAAACAATACCGCCAGCGTCAGTATGATTGATATAAATAGCATAATCAGTAGTAAATAACGGGGTAGTCTGTAGGGTTGTCGAACTGGTAGATTGGGTAGTCATAACTTTACTCGATTATAGGTTATAGATAGATAGTATGGCTGCTAGATAAGTAGCACGGTGTGGCATTATTTTTATAGTGAGTTGTTTATAAAATCTCTTTATGCTTTAGTCCTACTAACGGCCATGAATGATGAAGGTTAAGCTTGACACTTTAGCGTAAGAATTGGCATCGAGCAACAGCTAGAGCGCGGTAACTCTGTTATTATTACCCTCTTAATAAAAAGTATGATTTTGTATTTATAAAGTCGTCAGGTTGATTC
The DNA here is from genome assembly GCF_040371085.1 of Psychrobacter sp. AH5. Taxonomy (NCBI): domain Bacteria; kingdom Pseudomonadati; phylum Pseudomonadota; class Gammaproteobacteria; order Moraxellales; family Moraxellaceae; genus Psychrobacter; species Psychrobacter sp. AH5. Next base: position 1,383,769 of record NZ_JAMBMT010000001.1, on the reverse strand, counting down.
AATCTATTAACAGGATAGTGTATGTATCGTTTCGTAAGTTTTAATATCAATGGTATACGTGCTCGTCAGCATCAGTTAGAGGCGGTGCGTGATATTATTGATCCCGATGTCATGGGCCTACAAGAGACCAAAGTTCATGATGAGCAGTTTCCGCTAAAACAGGTCGAATCTCTAGGCTATCACGTCGAATATTTCGGTCAAAAAGCTCATTATGGCGTTGCGCTGCTCTCAAAAGTCGCTCCTATCTTTGTACAAAAAGGCTTTCCGGGTGAGGATGATGAGGCACAAAAGCGCTTTATACATGCCCGCTACCTTTTGGCAGATCGTGAGATTGATGTGCTCAATGGCTATTTTCCGCAGGGCGAGAGTCAAGATCATCCGACAAAATACCCGATGAAAAGAGCTTATTATGCCGATTTGATGACTTATATTGATGGATTAATAGCAGAGGGTCGCACGCTAGTAGTAATGGGTGATATGAATATCGCGCCAGAGGATATCGATGTCGGAATTGGTGAAGCCAATGCCAAACGCTGGCTGAAAAATAGAAAAACCTCTTTTTTACCTGAGGAGCGTGAATGGTATGCCGATCTTATGTCACGTGACTTGACCGATACTTATCGTTTGCATTATCCAGATAGTGAAGAGTTTTATAGCTGGTTTGACTACCGTAGTCGCGGTTTTAATGACGATCCTAAGCGCGGCCTGCGTATTGACCATATCTTATGTACGCCAGACTTGGTAGAGCACTGTGTCGATGCAGGCATTAGCTATGAGCTACGCGCAATGGAAAAACCATCCGATCATACGCCTATTTGGTCGGCTTTTAAATTAAGTGAATAGACTCAGAGCATTAAAATTAAAGCACTAAAATTAAGTCAGTAGAATTAACAAAAGTTTTGATAAAGATAATCAGTTAAAAATAAATAAGTCAATAAATCAAAGTAAATAAAGGAGCTATTATGGCGGTTGGAAATACAGCAATACCAGAGACAATATATGCAATCGATGGCATCACTCTTAGCGCAACAGCGGCTGGTGTACGCTATAAAGATCGCGATGATCTAGTCGTGATTGAGATTGCAGCAGAGGCGACAACCGCGATTGTCACGACCAAAAACGCCTTTTGTGCCGCGCCAGTACGAGTATTGCGCGAGCACTTTGCCAAGGCCAGTCCGCGCTACTTAGTCATCAACACCGGTAACGCTAATGCTGGAACGGGTAGCGATGGTATACGCCGTGCTAGCGATATTTGCGCCGCTCTAGCAGATAAGGCTCAGGTCGATGCCAACACAGTATTGCCTTTTTCTACCGGAGTGATTGGTGAGCCGTTAAATAGCGCCGCAATCATCAATGGTTTAGAGAACGCTTTGGCGCAGCTGAGTGCTGATAATTGGTTAGCGGCTGCCAATGGTATTCGCACAACCGATACTCTGCCTAAATTAGCTAGCCAAAAAGTAGAGATTGATAGTGCTAACCAACATCAACAGGCTACTAGCTATCATATTACTGGGATATCCAAAGGCTCAGGCATGATACGCCCGAATATGGCAACCATGCTTGGGTTTGTGGCCACTGATGCCAATATTAGCGCTGATTTATTGCAAGAGATGCTAGTGGCTATCAATGAGAAGTCCTTTAACCGTATTACCGTTGATGGTGACACCTCAACCAATGATTGCTGTACGTTAATCGCAACGGGCAAAGCTAGCTCGGAGATTATCGATAGCACCGAGCATCCTCATTATCAGCCGCTATTGACTGCTCTAACCCAAGTATTCGTGCGCTTAGCGCAATTGATCGTCCGTGATGGCGAAGGGGCAACTAAGTTTATGACCGTCAAAGTTAGCGGCGGCCTTAACACTGAAGAATGCTGCGATGTGGCCTACGTTGTAGCGCACTCACCGCTAGTTAAGACGGCGTTTTTTGCCAGCGATGCCAACTGGGGACGCATACTTGCCGCAGTCGGTTATGCTGGTGTACCTGATTTGGATACTGAACAAATCGATGTGTACTTGGATGAGGTGATGATCTGCCAAAACGGCGGTGTAGCAGCGGATTATACCGAGGCGGCAGGCAAGGAAGTTATGAGTCGTCCTGAGATTACTATTCATATTGATCTTGCTCGTGGCTCAGCTAGTGATACGGTTTATACTTGTGATCTATCCTATGATTACGTCAAGATAAATGCCGATTACCGTAGTTAACTCAACTACCTGTTAACTCAACTGGCTGTTAATTTGATTGGCTAGGCGGTTGACAAAAGTTGCAAAGCTTGACGTTAAGTTACAAAGCAGTCATAGTGCTAAAGCGCCTATCCGCTCTATAATTATTTTGATTTAAAAAAACTATAGTCAACCCAGTTAGTATTTAGAAACCATAACCGATCAAGCTATAAGCTTGATGATTAGTTTCCTAAAAATATTAATGTTTTACCGTTATTAATTGAGGATTTAATTATGAAAAAATTAGCAATAGCAGCTTTAGTAACCACTTTTGCCTTGGCAGGTTGTTCTACGATGAATCTTGATGACAAACGCACTATGGTCGTCGAAGGCCAAGCTCAAGACGTCAAAGTCGTTAATATCTCAAGCTTTGAGGTGGAGCTAGCACCGCGTAAAGCGGTTTGTGATGTGATGGCTTCTAACGGCACAATGATTCAGTCAGAGTGCATCCAATATCGTCAAACTTATCAGAAGAACTTCAATACACTCAATGGTAATATCCAAGGCTTTACTTATGAGCCAGGCTATCGCTATGTGCTAGATTTGCGTCAAGAAGCCGTTGCTGATGAAGCTTCAGGTATGGTTAAGCCAGTATGGTATTTGAATAAAGTCATCTCAAAAAATGCTGAATAGTGTGGTTAAATAAATAATACTACTTTAGCTTATAAGAGAGCCTCTAATTTATTAGAGGCTTTTTTTGGTTTTGTCATTAAGCTTTTAACAAAGGTATTAAAGTTGTTATAAACCTTAACACTGACTGTATTTTACGCTGACGCCTTGGCTGGCGGTAGGAATGCGATTGTCGGCAATGACGGCTAGACCGCCGCGGGAGGTCTCTTTATAGCTATCAAGCATATCAGCGCCCGTTTGTTTCATGGTTTCGACCACTTTATCAAAGGAGACAAAATGCTGTCCATCACCGCGGCAGGCAAGACGGGCAGCGTTGACAGCTTTTACCGCGCCCATAGCATTACGCTCGATACAAGGCACTTGAACGAGGCCGCCGATAGGATCGCAGGTCAAACCTAAGTTATGCTCAATACCAATCTCAGCGGCATTTAGGCATTTAGCAGGGTCGCCACCGATTATCTCTGCCAAAGCCGATGCCGCCATTGCGCAAGCGGAGCCCACTTCTCCTTGACAGCCGACCTCCGCGCCTGAGATCGAAGCATTTTCTTTAATTAAGCTACCAATAGCCGTGGCATTTAATAAAAACTTGCGCGCGCCGTCTATACTATAGTCCGCTAAAAAATCACGATAATAATGCATGACGGCTGGGATAATACCCGCCGCGCCATTGGTTGGTGCGGTGACCACATTACCGCCATTAGCGTTCTCCTCATTGACCGCTAAAGCATACAAGTCTATCCAGTCCATTGCCGCAAGCTTATCTGTTTTGGCAATTGGCCGATCTTTTTCAGCGCATAGCTGCAAGTAGAGAGCTTGAGCACGGCGTTTGACATCTAAGCCTCCAGGTAATATGCCGCTACTTTGACAGCCACGCGTCACGCAGTCTTGCATCGAGTCCCAAATAGCATCTAAGTAGGCAAAAACCTCTGCTTTATCACGGTAATGACATTCGTTCGCCAATACCAACTCGCTGATACTTAAGCCGTTTTTTTGGCAACGCTCAAGCAGCTCATCAGCACTATTAAACGGATAGGGGATAGCATCAATAGTTGGCGCAGCGTGATCATCATCAGGGTTGGTAGCGTCTTCTTCATTAATCACAAAGCCGCCGCCTACTGAATAGTAAGTTTGACGATAAATCACCTCATCGGCTAAGCACGCGCTAATTGTCATCGCATTAGGATGATAGGGTAGTACCGTATCGCTATACCAATGAATATCGTATTCAGTATTAAAATCAACGCTGTGCTCGCCTGCGATATTAAGGCGCTTATCTGAGAATATAGGTAGCAGATACTGGCTAGTTAGGCGGGTATCTATCGTGCTAGGCGCATGACCTAATAAGCCTAATAAGATAGCGGTATCAGTGGCATGACCTTTACCAGTGGCGGCAAGTGAACCAAAGAGCTCAATCTCTATCGCTTTAACAGCGCTTAGCTCAGTGTGCTTACGTAATGAGCGCAAAAATAAGTTAGCGGCTACCATCGGACCAACGGTATGTGAGCTTGAAGGGCCAATACCAATTTTGAATAAATCAAAAACACTAATCATAATAAGACCATCCATAGTTAAGATAAATGATGATATCAGTGGTCAGCTTGGCGCTATAACCTTATCATCATAAAAGTAAAAAATAATCGTTTAAATCTAGAATTGAGAGCTTTAATTGAACCTAAAGTTGAATGAGTGAGCTTTGGACACTACTGATGGGTAGCTCCAATTTTGTATGCACTTACATAAGTCGCCTAAGTCAATTTATAGACAGGTGAGTCTTTAGAACAAAAGAAGATTGGCTTTTTTTTGCCGTAAAATTCCGTTATGATGCTGAGCGAATATACCTATGTAACATTCTGTAAATGATAATTTTAGCTGATTATGGGGCTTTAGTACAAATTTAGTAGAACATATCTAGCAAAATACAGCCAGTACTATATAACCACACCGTTTAGACCAAACAGGAATCACGCATGTCACCGTCATCAGAGCACTCTTCATCCACTCCACCTAAGCTGAACGCCTTAGAGTCTGCGGGCATCGACGCTATCAGTCTGCCTCATAACCCAGACTTTGATAACGGTAAGTGGTTTCCTACATGGCGACCTTTTACCGGGGATTTGGATCGTAATCCGGTTGGTATTAATGAATACTTACCACCATCAAAGAGCATTTTATTAGGTATTCAACATACTTTTGCTATGTTTGGTGCGACGGTACTAGCGCCATTATTGATGGGCTTTGATCCCAATTTAGCTATTTTAATGTCGGGTATCTGCACGATTATGTTCTTCATAATTACCGGCGGACGTATGCCAAGTTATCTAGGTTCTAGCTTTGCCTTTATCGGCCCAGTTATTGCGGTGACCGCTTATGCCGGTACTGGTTTTAATGCCAGCTTAGATGTGGCTTTAGGCGGTATTATGGCTTGCGGTATCATCTACGCCTTGGTAGGGCTGTTAGTGATGAAGACCGGTACTGGCTGGATAGAGCGCTTGATGCCGCCTATTGTTACTGGTGCTATTGTGATGATTATCGGTCTAAATTTAGCGCCGGTGACCATTCAGGGCGTCTCTGCCAATCAGTTCGATGCTTGGATGGCCGCCTTTACCGTACTACTTATAAGCGCAGTCGCGGTATTTACCCGTGGTATGCTGCGCCGCTTATTGTTGTTGGTCGGTTTGATATTGTCTTATATCGTTTATTATATCGTCAGCAATATCATGGGCTACGGGGTTGCTATTGATTTTAGTAGTGTCGAGGCCGCTGCTTGGTTTGGTTTACCGAGCATCCACACGCCGCGTTTTGAGATGAGCGCTATTGTCCTTATTGCGCCTGTAGCCTTTATTTTGGTTGCCGAAAATTTAGGCCATTTTAAAGCGGTAGAGGGCATGACCAAAGCGCGAGTCACCCCTTATATGGGACGCGCCTTTTTTGCTGATGGTTTAGCTACCACTTTTTCAGCAGGTTTTGGCGGTACTGGGGTCACAACTTACGCTGAGAATATCGGCGTGATGGCCGTCACTAAAGTCTATAGCACCACCATCTTTGTGATTGCGGGGATAGTAGCGGTGCTATTAGGACTCTCGCCAAAATTTGGCGCGATTATCCAAACGATTCCAGTCGCTTTATTGGGCGGCGCATCCATCGTGGTCTTCGGTCTAATTGCTATTGCTGGCGCGAAGATTTGGATAGATAGTAAAGTTGATTTTAGTAAGAATAGCAACTTAATTATCGCAGCTGTTACCGTCATTATGGGGACGGGTAATTTTAGTTTGCATCTAGGCGGTTTTGATCTAGGCGGTATCGGTACGGCTACTTTGACCGCTATTGTCCTTAATGCCTTATTTAATCGTCAAAAAGACTAGGGCGTGTCTTCAATTCATCTTACAATGAACGATAGTACACGCCAGATAAAGCATTGACTTAAAATTACGCGCTAACTTCTCATAGCGAGTGGCGATACTACGAAAGTGTTTAAGCCTTGCAAACATATTTTCAACAAGATGACGCAGTTTGTACAAATAGCTATCAAACTCTGGATTAGGCTGTTTGGCATTTTTCCTTTTAGGAACGACAGGTATCATATTATGGCTTCGAGCTTTGTCTCTGATAGACTCTGAGTCATAGCCTTTATCAGCGATAAAGTAATCTGCCTGCCCAATCATTTCAATCAATTCACCTGCAACTTGACTGTCGTGGACTTCACCCCCAGTGATTTTAAAATGGAGCGGATATCCATCGGCATCACAGGATAGGTGTATCTTTGTAGTTGCTCCGCCACGGCTTTGTCCAATTGCTCGCTCTTCACCACGCCGAGCTCCACTTGCATGCTGATGACAGCGAACATAGCTTCCGTCTGTGAATACCCATTCCGTATCAACTTCTGCTCAAAGCCAAAAAAAAATCCGCCCATAAGCCAGTTTTCGACCAGCGGTTGAAACGACTATAGGCTGTTTTCCACGAACATAATTCTTCAGGTATGTCACGCCAAGGCGTAGTTTCCACAGTATGGCTTCCATGATCTCTCGGCTGTTTTGAGTTTGATAGCAGCCGTACTTTATCATCGTCGATTGCAATTGATCCCAAAGCGTATCTGTTAATGCTTTTCTTGCCATAACTTGTATTTCTCGCATCGTCTCAATAGATGCGGTATTGTAACTATTATTTAGGGCTTATCCAATTGAATACACGCCCTAGTAATATTAGCTAAGGTTTTATAGAGTGTTAGCATAAAAAAAGAGCGAGCTATATCTGATAGCTCGCCTCTTTTATGTTTGGTTTGCTCTAGTATTTATTTTTATAAAAGCGTGCAAAAAACCGATAACGGCGCAGTGCTCGCGGTTTTGGCTTTAAAGAGCCCAAATATATCGCTAGCATAGTCAAAATAGCGCCCATCCATTGCAAAGTATTAATAGGCTTATCAAGCCAAGTATAATCAATCACTAAAGCGGCAACCGGTTCGGTCAATAATAACAGACCGGTCAAAGCCAAGGAGAGCTTAGGAATAGAGTAGGCAATCAGGCCCCAAGCCAAGCACTGCATCACCGCACCATAAATCAATATCCAGACAATCTCTGACCAGCTGCTAGGCAGGATATGACCTTTATCTAGTATAAGCATCGGCACTATCATAGCCAATACGCCGCCGATACTGACCAGCTGCATGAGCACAAAAATAGGCGTCGGCTCCGTGTCATGGGTCTTACGAATAAAGGTCATCGACGCTGCGAGCATGCCGCCTGAGACGATACCGGTGACAAAGCCCCAGGTTGCGGCAGAGTTTTGGGCAAACTCAGGACTACCTATCATCGCCACCCCTAGCATCGCTAAGCATAAGCTAATCAGCTGCAAAATTGACTGGCGCTCACTAAAGTACAAAAAGCCAATCGCCGCCAAAAAGAAAATCTGCAAGCTATTGAGTAGCGTTGAGATACCAGGGCCGACAGCGTAGATACTCTCATGCCAAAGCGCTAAATCTAAGCCTAAAAACACTCCCGACAACAGGCCATAAACGATAGCCCGTTTGGAGCTAGGTAGACGCTGACCGGCCACTTTAGCCAAAAAGGTGAAGATAATACCGGAGATAGCCAGTCGCCAAAAAGACATAGCCCAGCCGCCGATATCGACATGCGCGACAATCAGGCTTCCTAAACCAAAAATGATACAGCCTATGACTAAGCCAATGGTAGCGGTACGAGTAGAGGTATTAGCCATAAATTATCTCTTTGACTTATCAATAAACAAGCTTAAATAACTGCTTACAAGATAGAGCTTTAAAAGCGGTTAAATATTAAAAAAAGTACCAGTCTAAACCTTTTAGCCATAAAGCTAAATGGCTATACTCGCTATTTGTACATTTGCCAGTCTATAATATGCCGTCCATCCCTCCCAAAACTACCGATATCCAAATTGCCTATGCTTGTTTTTAGCTTAAACTCTATTTTTTTATCAAATGACTCACCCGTAGGTCAGCTAATTTTAGCTAAAACGCCTTCCTCTAGCTATTCTGCTCTCAAGCGGCTGTTGCTAATAGGCATAGTTGTGGTCAGCTCGATGTTGATGGCCGCTACTGTACAAGCAGCAAGCTGTAAAGTACCTAAGAGCTATTATAAGCATGTTACTTGCACCTCGAGCAAAGCTTACTTTTTGGCGACTAAAGATTTTGGCGCGCCAGTGGCTTTAATTGACCAACAAGGCAAAAAAGTGGTTGATCTACTGCGCTATCAGCAGGTGGATGCTAATAAGATTGCAGGCGGGCTGATGCCAGTACAGCGCAATAGCAAAGTCGGTTATATCGATATGCAAGGCCGAGAAGTCGTGCCTATTCTTTATGATAGGCTAAATGAAGCCTCTGGTTGGGCGCGAGCCGCCATTGATGGGCGTATAGTAGTTAAAAGAGGGGGCAGCTATGGGGTTATCAGTACGGATAATAAGACCATTGTACCGTTCTCCTCTTCTATAACGACTATCGAGGATTATAAAGCTGGTAGGGCACGGGTTAGTAAAGGCAATTCTGTTAGCTGGTTTGATAAAAAAGGCAACGCTATCGCTGAGCCGAGTACAGCTAATAAAGCCACTAATAACGCTAATAAAGCTGTCAATAACAGCGCCGCTTTAGCAGCCAAATCGGATGAGCAGTCCTTAGCAGGTGCAGCATTTACGACTTTGCAAGCCGATAAGCGTGATGGTAAATGGGGCTTTGTTGATGATCGTAATGTCACTATGATTACTTACGCTTTTGATGAGGTGCGCCCCTTTTCTGAGGGTTTAGCTGGCGTGCTCATTGATGGTAAATGGGGCTTTATTACCTTAGGCGGCGAGCTGGTGATTCCTTTTAGTTTTGATAATGCTAGCGTAGCAAGCAGTGGTCTCTATCAAGGAGTCTCCTCTTTTGTGTTTAATCAAGGCAAAGCCTGGGTAGGTAGTTTAGAGAATGGAGCCAAAATGTGTATCGATACCCAAGGCAGCAGCGTCAGCTGTGAGTGATGCACGATGTTTGACGTTAAAAAGATAACTCTTTAGAAAATAAAAGCGCTGCATAATCAAGTTATGCAGCGCTTTTTTGTATGCGTTAGTTTAACCACTAAAAACACTATTATCCCAAAAGATGATTGCGAATCAAATCGACCATATAAGGCTGATAATAAGCCGGAATATCGTGACCCATACCTTCGATCAGATGAAACTTGGCATTAGGAATAGTCTTGGCAACCACCTTACCTTGAGAGGCTGGCAGTAGGCCGTCCTCGCTACCATGCATGACAATGGTTGGTGCTTTGACTTTTTTGCTAAAGCGGGCGATAGAGCCAGATGCCAAGATAGCATTGAGCTGCTGCAAGGTGCCTAACGGATGAAAGCTACGCTGATAACGCAGCTCTGCCACTTCACGCACCGCACGAATATCAATGTGCCCAGGCGTGCCAACGGTCTTAATAAACCAGACACTATGACGGACAATGTCACGCTCAGAGTGACTCTCTGGACGATTGATAAGGGTATAGAGCTGCTTAGGTTTTGGCGGCTTTAAAAAAGGACGATTGGTAGTAGTAAACATCAATGCCATACGCTTGACTAAGCTTGGATAGCGAGCGGCGACGATTTGCGCGATCATCCCGCCCATAGAAGCGCCGATCAAATGGGTGCTACCTAGACGCAAGGCTTTGATCAAACGCACCGTATCCTCTGCCATATCGGTAAGTTTATAAGCCACCTGTTCGCCTTTATTTGACAAGCCGGTTTGCAGACGGAACATCATCTTTAGCTGATTAACTCGCGGCAGACCTTCAATCTGCACCTTGGAGGAGAGACCGATATCCCTATTATCAAAACGAATGACAAAAAAGCCTGCTTCAATGAGCCTTTTGATAAAGCTGTTAGGCCAAAAAATCATCTGTGAGCCTAAACCCATTATCATCAGTAGCGGCGGATGGTTAGGATTGCCGCCCGCTTCTACGCACAGCTCAATACCATCACCAATATCGATCATCGCCTGAAAAAGATCCTTACTAAGATCTGAGGGTGACCAGTTGTGTTCACCGAATTTTTGCCATTCAGCCGTAGGGTAGTTGATAGTTTTTTTAGCTACATCAGCATTAGTATTATCAGCATGGTTATGGTTTGCATCGATATGATTAGTACTAATATCAGTATCAGGGTTAGAAGATTTTGAAGTCGTCATACGGTTTCCTATTTAGAGAGTCTCAGTTTAGAGCCTACTAGGCCTAAAACTCTGCCATCTCAAAGTCGAGCTTACCTACGCCGCATTCAGGACAAATCCAGTCATCAGGCACATCTTCCCAGCGGGTGCCAGGAGCGATGCCTTCTTCAGGGCAGCCAAGCTCTTCATCATAGATCCAGCCACAGACGATACATTCATAACGTTTCATATTTAATCCTATCTATTATTGCCAATATTATCATCATTACTAAGATGGTATTATCAAGAAAAAACGCGCGTAGTGTAGCATATATCGCATGCTCGCTAGTTTAAGTTTACACTTGTATATTGAGACAAGTATGCCTTTATCAAGAGTATATCGCTACGTTTAATCGTGAAGCACTCGTCATTTTAAGCAGCAACCGCCACCATAATAGCGATTGTGTTATTATAGCGCCCGATTATTAGTCACTTTTATAAGAGGTCAATACTTTTTATAAGAAGTGCTTTTTTGATGATAGTTACTATTGCTATAGACGCAACCCGTTAAGGATTATTATGAGCGCCACCAAAGCGACACCATCAGCTTGCCCTTTATCTGATACCGCTAACACTTTGAATACTGACCATCCGTTTTGGCAAATCATACGTACTGTCCCTAATTTTCCTAAAGCCGGTATCGATTTTTATGATATTACGCCGTTACTGCGTAGTCATGTCGATGAGGTTATCGATGCCTTGCTAGCCGCCTTACCGGCAGGGCTAATAGACGATGTAGACTGCTTAGGAGCGGTTGAGGCGCGCGGCTTTGTGTTTGCAAGCCTGCTAGCAGGTCGCCTAGGTAAAGGTATGATTTTGCTTCGTAAACCTGGTAAGCTGCCACCGCCCGTAGCCAATAAAGCTTATGCGCTGGAGTATGGTAAAGATACTTTGGAGATGCAAAATAATTTGCCTCCTGAGCGCGTACTGTTGGTCGATGATATCTTAGCCACAGGCGGTACTTTGACCACCGCCTATGAGCTATGTAAATCGGCTGAACATACGGTGGTAGGCGCTTTGGTGTTATTAGATTTAGTGGATTTACATGGCGAGTTTCCAGTGCCGGTTTATACCGTTTTAAAAGCCTAAACCGCTATCACTCTAGCTGCAAATACAAAAAAGCGCTCTATTTTGAGCGCTTTTCTTGGCGATAAGGCTGAGTAATAAAGCTTTATATCCTAAATTTTAGCATTTTATATTTTGTGCCTTATGGTATTACAAGTCCAAAGGTAGGGAGGATAAGCCTGCGTATTCTGTCCCTTTTGAGAGCACATAGCGCTTATTGGTTTCGCCGTCAGTCAAAAAGCCGCCAAAAGTCTGCGAGACGGCGCTAAATAAGATAATACTGACCGCGCTAAGCGCTTCTTCTGCCAACACTTCAGTGCGCAACAGCTCTTTGGCTTTGGCAACGCTGATAACCGCGCAGCTTTCATTCTCACTTAAGCGTGGATTGCTATCCTCATTATAGTTTTTGTAGCAAAAAGCAATGGAGATATACTCATCAGATCCCGCTAACTGTGCCAAATAAGCTTTATTTATGGATTCTACCGCCTCTATACATTGTACAGCAGGCTGTTTTTTTAGGGGCTTTAAGCGCTTACTATGCACAATACTAATAAAATTTTCTTGTTTCGGCTTTTTTGAGGTTCTAGACTTTAACATTAATGATCCTTTTTTTAGTCAAAGAGAGGTAACAGAAGATAGGGATTTTGGCTAATACTAAAAGCCCCTCACTAAAAATCCCTTTTGTATTAGATAAGTGGCTCTTATATTATAATACGCCACATAAAAATATTTTCAACTAACGCATGGCGGCCAAAGCCTGCGCTAACTCATCACGCGCACTGATAAAGCCATCGATACCTTTTGGCAATAAGTCTTGGGTGACTTTGTCTTGCTGGTAGGCGGCGCTGAACTGCTCTTGCGTCAAGCTGACTTTGCTCATAGTTTGCAAATCCATAGATAAAGTCGGCGAGAGCTGGCGCGTTACCTTTGTATCCATTGCTGCCAATTCATCAATCAGATTGGGGGCAATAGTCAATAAATCACAACCTGCCAAAGCTAATATCTGTTCGGTTGAGCGAAAGCTTGCGCCCATGACCTGAGTTTTATAACCGTTTTGTTTGTAATACTGATAAATGAGTTTAACCGATTGTACGCCCATATCATCGGTAGCTGGCACGTTTTGGCGGTTTTGTTGACGTTTTTGCCAATCTAAGATGCGCCCTACAAAAGGCGATATCAAGGTAACACCAGCATCAGCACAAGCAATGGCTTGATGCTGACCAAACAGCAGGGTCAAATTACAATGAATGTTTTGGGTTTCTAGATAACGCGCAGCTTCAATTCCTTGCCAAGTGGCTGCCATCTTAATCAGTACACGCTCCGAATCCACCCCCGCCTTTTGATAAGCTTCAATAAACTCTAAAGCCTTGTCAATAGTCGCCCCAGTATCATAAGATAAGCGGGCATCAACCTCAGTCGATACCCGCCCCTCAATCAGCTGTAAAATATCACAACCGATCTGAATAGTTAGCGCGTCGATGACCGCATCTACATTACCCTGATGTTGGCTCATGGTTTCCGCTAGCATCGATTGATTATCAGGATGGATCAACGCCTTGGTAATCAGGCTGGGATTGGTAGTGGCATCGATAGGTTTTAGGCGCTCAATAGCGGCCAAATCGCCGGTATCAGCGACTATAGTGGTCATGGTGCGAAGCTGTTGTAATGCGCTCATCAAATATCCTTATAACTATACTAATTTTGGCAATAGTGATTTTTATGACTAGTGGTTTTTGGGGTGATAATAACTATCGGTGAAGTTGTTGGGCTGTTTTTAGACAGCGATTAGCTTGATTTAGACTTTAACATAGATTTGCTTACAGATTTACCGCTAGTGGCCTTTATTGCTGGCATAACCCTATTATAGCGGGATAACTAAAAGATATAAGGCTATTTAATTTATTTCAGCCATTTATGCATGGGCACTGTCAGGAGTTTTTGTTATAGTAGGGGCGGTCAGCTAGTGGCTAGTTATTTTTGCTAATTGTATTTAGTATTAGCTATAAAAGATAATAGCAGAGCAGAATAATAGTTGTTCAATATAACCATTTTTAATAAAAAGTTCATAGCGCTAAAAAAGGATAAAGGGTATGAGTGAGCAATCAGCAGAGCAAAAACGACAAGATTCAAAATCAGCAAACCCTGATATTAGCGACAACTCTAACGATAAAGAGAGGTTGAATCAATTGCGTCAAGATATTGATAGCATTGATACGCAGATTCATACGCTAATTAATAATCGCGCTAAGCTGGCTCAACAAGTGGCGGTAGTCAAAAAACAGCATGTCGCTGATAGTGGCAATTCCTCTGATAGCAATCCTATTTTTTATCGTCCTGAGCGTGAAGCACAAGTACTAAAAGCGGTTATGGCACGTAACGAAGGGCCTATAAGCGATGAAAAAATGGCGCGGCTGTTTCGTGAGATTATGTCGGTTTGCTTGGATTTAGAAGCGCCGCAGCGTATTGCTTTTTTAGGCCCAGTCGGTACTTTTACTCATGCTGCTGCGCTCAAACACTTCGGTAAAGCCGCTGACACTGTGCCACTGACGACGATTACCGATGTGTTTCGAGAAGTCGAAGCAGGTACGGCGATGTATGGCGTGGTGCCAGTAGAGAACTCTTCTGAGGGCGTGGTCAACCATACTTTGGATGGTTTTTTATCGTCATCGCTAAAGATCATCGGCGAGGTTGAGCTGCCCATTCATCAAAACTTCTTGGTGGCTGAGCATACCAAAGTCGATAGTATTAGCCGTATTTATTCGCATCAGCAGTCACTAGCTCAGTGTCGTCATTGGCTCGATGTCAATTATCCTAACGTCGAGCGTGTGGCTGTCTCAAGCAATGGCGAGGCCGCTCGTCGCTTGAAGAATGAATGGCACTCAGCGGCTATCGCAGGCGACGTGGCCGTGGCTGAATACGACTTGCATAAGCTCTACTCAAACATCGAAGACAATCCTAGCAATACTACCCGTTTCCTGATTATCGGTCACGAGGCTATCGCGCCATCAGGCCAAGATAAGACCTCGATTGTAGTCTCTGCTCATGATAAAGCCGGAGCCTTGATCGAAATTCTCAAGCCATTATCGTATCATGGCGTTTCTATGACTAGTATTGAAACTCGCCCTGAGCGTCCAAATAAGTGGGCTTACGTGTTCTTTATTGATATGGATGGCCATATTGATAGCCCTAATGTCAGTGCCGCTATTGCTGATATTCGTCCATTGGTCAAAGATGTGCGTATTTTGGGGTCTTACCCAAAAGCGGTGCTTTAAGTTAAAAAATTACGGTTTAGATTTAAATAAATTTACTTCTCTGATAAGGATAAATCATGCCATCCTCTAAAGCTTCTCAAGCTAAAAGTCTTAATGCATTGACGCCAGCCTACGATAGTATATTAGAGCTAGCCCCTTATCAGACGGGCAAGCCTGTCGAAGAGTTGACCCGTGAATACGGGGTGTTTGATGTGGTGAAGCTGGCGAGTAATGAGAACCCTATGGGCTGCTCGCCCAAAGTCACTTTGGCCATTACCGAGCAGCTAGGGGAGTTGGCGCGATATCCTGATGGCAATGGCTATTATCTTAAGCAAGCCTTGTCTGACTTTACCAATATAAGCATCGACTGTATTACTTTGGGTAATGGCTCCAATGACTTACTCGATATCTTGGCGCGCAGCTTTGTCGGTAGTAAGGATGCTATTGTTTATAGCCAATATGGCTTTGTGGTGTATTCAATGTTAGCGAAGATGCAAGGCGCGACGGGTATTGAAGTGCCCGCCCAGCGCTTTGGCCACGATCTAAAAGCAATGCGCCAAGCGGTTGCAGATAATGCCAATACCAAGATAGTGTTTATTGCCAATCCCAATAATCCAACCGGCACTTTATTACAGAGCGCCGAGCTATATGATTTTGTCGCTAGTGTGCCAAGCTCAGTACTAGTGGTATTAGACGAAGCCTATATCGAGTACAGCCCTGAGAGCAATAATCGAGCGCTCTTAGATGAGTTTGATAATGTAGTCATCGTGCGCACCTTCTCCAAAGCTTATGGTCTAGCGGGGTTACGGGTGGGCTACGCGCTAAGCTCGCCTGCGGTAGCAGATCTACTTAATCGTATTCGCCAGCCGTTTAATGTTAGCCGCGTCGGACTAGCAGCAGCGGCGGCAGCGCTAGCGGATCAAAGCTTTATTAGCGAGGTGCGCCAAACCAATGCCGGACAGATGCGCTGGTTAGAGAAGCAGTTTGACGCGTTAGGACTGGCGTTTATCAAATCATCCGCCAACTTTATCATGGTACAGATAGAAGAGGCGGCTGTTATCAATCAGGCGTTATTAGAGCAGGGGGTGATTGTACGCCCGCTAATAGGCTATGGCTTAGAGGATTGGCTGCGAGTCACTGTAGGCGTAGCAGAAGAAAATACGCGCTTGATTGATACGCTAAAGTCAATCTTAAACGCTGAATAAATGTTATTGCTATTTAAGGCTAATAACTTTTATAGTGAATGAGCATTAATCGTAAAATTTTAGATAAAATAATAAGAAATAAATGAGCCCTTCAAATTATAAAAATCCTTTAACTTCTAAGCCGCTATTTGAGCAAGTCTGCATCATAGGGCTTGGGCTCATTGGTGCCAGTCTGGCGCAAGCGATAAAAAATAATAGCCTAAGCAAACGCTTGGTTGCTGTCGATAGACATCAGCCCAGTATCGAAGCCGCTATTGAACAAGGCTTGCTAGATGCAGGTGCTGACGCGCTTAGCCAAGTTGTCAGCGGCTCTGATTTGATCGTTATTGCTATTCCCGTGCAGGCGGCAGAAGCGGTATTTACTGACATCAAAGCCGCCATGCAAAATGGTCAAATCAGTAATGACTGTATTATCACCGATGTTTGTAGTACTAAAGTCAATATCATTGCCGCCGCCAAACAGGTCTTTACAGATTTGCCTAATGGCATTACTAATGGTCTGCCTAACGGATTAGTGCCGGCCCATCCCATTGCTGGCGGCGAGAATTCAGGCTATCATGCGCGCCGCAGTGATTTATTTATCAATCATAGGGTTATTATTTGTCCGCTTGCTAGCACAGAAGATAGAGCCCTTCGTAAGGTCCGAGCACTTTGGGAGTCAGTAGGGGCAAGCGTGATATCGATGGAGGCTCAGCATCATGACTCAGTGCTCGCGCACACTAGTCATTTGCCGCATCTGCTTGCTTATAATCTAGTTGATCAGCTGGCCAGTCATGATGATAATCTAAACATGTTTCGCTATGCTGCTGGCGGCTTTCGGGACTTTACCCGTATTGCTGCCAGCGACCCAAAGATGTGGCATGATATATTTTTTGCCAATCAAAGCGCGATAATTGATGCGCTGGATGAATACAGCGATTATCTACAAAATATACGTCAGCTTATCATTGATAAAGATTCAACCGCCCTAATGGGACTTTTGGGCCGAGCGCAAGCCGCGCGGCGACATTTTGGTCATATGCTAGCCAGCACCCCTTATACGGATACCTCTGCTATGTCAGCTTCTTATATTATCTCCCCTAATACCAATAACGCTATTAACGGCACCATTACTATCCCCGGTGATAAGTCAATCTCGCATCGTAGCATCATGTTCGGGAGTCTTGCCGAGGGCGTCACGCACGTGACAGGGTTTTTGGAAGGAGAGGACGCTTTAGCGACTTTGCAAGCCTTTAGAGACATGGGAGTCACCATTGAAGGGCCAGATAACGGTAAGCTGACCATTCATGGCGTCGGTATGCATGGGCTAAAACCTAGCAAAACCCCTATCTATATGGGTAACTCAGGTACTAGCATGCGCCTGCTGGCAGGTATCTTAGCGGCGCAAGAGTTTGATAGTGTATTGACCGGCGATACTAGCCTTAATAAGCGCCCGATGGAGCGTATCGCTGCACCGCTACGTGAGATGGGCGCAGTCATTCAAAGCACTGGCACTAGTGGCACCTCGCCACTTAGCATCACCGGTCGCGAAAAAGTCGGCAAACCGCTACAAGGCATCGATTATGATATGCCGGTGGCTTCAGCACAGATCAAATCCTGCTTATTATTAGCCGGTCTTTGGGCTGAGGGTACCACGAGCGTGACTCAGCCAGAGGTCAGCCGTGATCATACCGAACGCATGCTCTCCGCCTTTGGTTATGAGGTGAGCGTCGAGGGTAATCGCATTAGCGTTGAGGGCGGTGGTAAGCTGACTGCTGGTGATATAGCCGTACCTGCCGATATCTCCTCAGCGGCGTTTTTTATGGTGGCCGCAGCCATCAGCCAAGGCAGCGAGCTGACCTTAACCCAAGTAGGCATTAACCCGACGCGTACCGGTGTCATCGATATCCTTAAGCTGATGCAAGCAGATATTACCCTAACGAATAAGACTTACGTTGGCGAAGAGCCGGTTGCTGATATTACTATTCGCTCATCAAACTTAGTCGGTATCAAGATTCCAGAGTCGCTAGTGCCGCTAGCTATTGATGAGTTCCCTGTACTGTTTATTGCCGCGGCCTGCGCAAAAGGGCGTACGACGCTTACCGGGGCTAAAGAGCTACGCGTCAAAGAGTCTGATCGTATTGCGGTAATGGCAGATGGCTTACAAACCTTAGGTATCGATTGTACGGTGACCGAAGATGGTCTGATTATTGAAGGTCAAGGTACTCACAATCAGCCAACAAAGGTCATTGGCAGTCAGACTCATAATGATGAGCCGGTTTTTTCGGGCGGTCATATTACCTCGCATCATGATCATCGTATCGCGATGAGCTTTGCGGTCGCAAGTCTGCGCGCCTCAGAGCAGATCGTCATCGAAGGGGTAGAGACCGTCAATACTAGCTTCCCAGGCTTTGCAGAGCTGGCCAATGAGGTGGGCATGTCGATCGAAGTGGATAAAGGCGATGCTAATAATGAGGCAGGTGATAAAGCTTAACTTTTTTAGAGTTAATGAATTCATCAATTAATCAGCAAAAAAGCTTAACGAAATAATGAGCAAGCAATGGGTCGATGTGCTTTTGGCATCGACGCATTGCTTTTCTACTTTAGCCGTTACTGTTTTATATTCAAAAAATGTGTTTTATGCTAATAAGTTGTCTTGTATTATGACTACCCAAAATGTGCTAAAAAAACCAGTAGCCGCGGTGCAAACCACTCGGCGCGGTATCATCACCGCGCTGATAGCGTTCTGTATTTGGGGCGCTTTTCCGCTATACTTTAAGCAATTAAGTGAGTATAACGCCACCGAAATCATCGGCCACCGTATTATCTGGACGTTTGTATGCCTGCTAGTGGTATTAGTCGCTACTAAGCGCTGGCAGTGGATTGAGGTTCTCAAAAAAAACCCAAGATGGATAGCACTAACCTTTGTATCGGGTATTATCATTGCCACTAACTGGCTCACCTACGTTTGGGCGGTCAATAGCGATCAGATATTAGAGGCGAGCCTTGGCTACTTTATTGGGCCGCTAGTCGGGGTTGCGCTGTCGATGATTTTATTCAAAGAGCGTATGCGGCCACTACAATGGGTGGCGATTGGTTTTGCCTTGGTATCAGTGCTCATTCAGGTCGTTATGCTCGGCAGTCTGCCTTGGATATCGCTAATATTGGCTTTTAGCTTTAGCACTTATGGCACTATTCAACGACAAACGCCGCTAACTGCGGTCGATGCGATGTTTGTCGAGACGGCGATGTTAGTGCCAGTATGTGTCTGGTGGTTTTGGCAGGCAGACGTGGTGAGTTCCCAGATTAGCTTTTGGTTTACCTCCAATATTTGGCTATTAATGCTAGCAGGACCAATTACGTTGATACCGCTATTGCTATTTAATAAATCTACCAAATTGGTCGCTTATAGTATTCTAAGCTTTATGAATTACTTAACGCCGACCTTTATTTTCTTATTAGCAGTATTTTATTATAAAGAGCCTTTTGATCTACATCGTTTGGCAGTGTTTGGGCTGATTTGGCTCGGTCTGCTCTTATTTAGTATCGATCTATGGCGACATCGTCCTAGCAAGATGCTAAAAATGCAAGCGTTAAGAGAGCAACAGATAGCTAGTTAGCTCCCTTAAAAAACATAAATGAGCAACACTGTTATTTAATCATCTTAATGAGGACGAGCAGTCTGGTAGGTTGCCGCTTTAGTCTTTAGCACAGCAAATAGCAGTGGTTAAATGTAGTTAAAATCGACCTATTATGAAAAACGTCAATCAAGGATAACCGGATGTTCAATAGTGAAGCGGATGTAGTATTTGTAAAAGGCTTAACCGTTGAGGCGGTCATTGGCGTGTTTGACTGGGAGCGCGCCATCACTCAGCCTATATTAATCGATATCGCGCTAGAGACTGATATTAGTAAAGCGGCGCTGTCAGATGATGTCAAGGACGCTTTGAGCTACAAAGAAGTCTGCGACGATGTCAGTCATTTGTGTAAAGACATCAAAGCAAAACTGCTTGAGCATTTAGCCGAACAAATTGCCGAGAAATTATTAGCAAAATACCATTGTCAAAAAGTGATATTAAGCGTGGCTAAGCCGACAGCTATCAAAGAGGCAAACGCGGTTGGGGTACAAATTACCCGCTTGGCAAAAAATGATGATAAAACCACCGATAATGAAACTAATGAGCAATAAAAACTTGGCTGATTTGCAGCTAGAGAGCTTAGCAAGGCTACCTTTTGCTCAGCTGCAAGGGCAGACTATTAGTGCGGTATTATTAGCGTTAGGCAGTAATTATCAAGCGGACTACTATTTACCGCACGTACGTGAACGCTTGGCTGAGCTAGGGCAGATAGCCCTATCTAGCGCCTTAAAAAACCCTGATATCACCGCCACCGCTGAGCAGCCAAAGCCGGATTATATTAATCAAAGTGTTTATTTAGCTTTGAGTAAAGGGATGACTTTGGCTCAGTTACAGATGTTTTGTAAAAATTTAGAGGACGAATGTGCTAGAGAACGTGCGCAAAAGTCAAAAATCTCAAGCAAACCAGTAGCAATTGCCAGGGTGAGTATGGATATCGATATACTAATGGTAAAGTTAAAAGATCAAGCAAATAGCCTAAGCAATAATAAAAATAAATGGGTTATCGTAGCAGAGCGTTTACCTTTGGCAGAGCATGAAAGAGTTGGCTTAAAAGAGTTGCAAAAAAAAGCTAGCGTAAAAACCTAGCTCTTTTGTAGAGAGGAATAATAGAAATCAACTAATCCAGCAGTTACTGCGCCGTCAAGCCACCATCAACGATAAACTCTGAACCGGTTGAATAGCTCGAATCATCCGAGGCCAAAAACAATACCATGTTACTAACTTCTTGGGCCTCAGCCACGCGTTTCATTGGAATAGTCTTAGCAAAAGCTTCTACCGCATCTTTAGTATCGCCTTGCATAATCATCGGCGTGGCGATAACACCTGGATGAATAGAGTTGACGCGAATACCATGCGGGGCGCATTCAAGAGCGGCCGCTTTAGTCATGCCGCGTACCGCAAACTTGGAGTCGGTATAGCCAATAGCGCCGCCCACTAAACCGTTAATCGATGAGATATTGATAATCGAGCCTTGCTTGGCTTGTTTCATCAAAGGGATGACTGCTTTCATACCCAAAAATACTGACACTTGATTAATCTCAAGGATTCTGCGGTAATCCTCCAAAGAAGTCTCTAAGATAGACTTATGTGTGGTAATGCCAGCATTATTCACTAACACGTCAATTTGACCAAACTTAGCTTCGCTCTGTCTAATAACCTCGCTCCAATCGGCTTCGCTAGTGACATCTTGCTTGATAAATAAAGCATGATCACCAAGCTCTTTGGCTAGTGCTGCGCCTTTTTCGCTGTTGATATCGGTTAATACTACTTTTGCGCCCTCAGCAATACAAACTCGAGCATGAGTCTCACCCATACCTTGAGCGGCTCCAGTGATAATGATTACTTTGTTTTGTAAGCGTGCCATGATATCTCCTAATCGTTATAATTATGAGGTTTTGAATAAAAAAGGGTTATTGGATAAAAAGTAAAATATGAATCAACTACTATAGGCCATTATTAGCAGCCTTTCAGTAATGAAGCTTAAAGACTTGTAGTATAGGGATACAATACTACGCCCTTATCATAATAGTAGATAACATTACGCGCATCGATGGAATTTATTTAGAGGATAGTTATGTATAACACCGATACTACTTATAAACAGATATTAGAGTTTTGTTTTGATGAAGTCGGCAGTCAGCAGTTTTTTGAAAAAGACTTAGACTTTGATAAATTACTGCAAGAGCGTTTTGGCGAAGTACTAAAGCAAGCGGCCGCCGCTGAGCTATACAGTTGGCGCACTAGCACGAATGGACGTTTGGCTGAAATAATAGTGCTAGATCAGTTTTCGCGAAATATCTACCGTGATAGTCGAGCAGCTTTTGCTCAAGACGGCATGGCGTTAGTGTTAGCGCAACAGGCAGTAGCTGTTAATGATTTGCAGCAGCTAAAAACGGTGGAGGAGCGTAAGTTTTTATTGATGCCCTATATGCATAGCGAGTCTAAGCTTATCCACGAACAAGCCTTAGCGTTATTTAAAAGCTATACAAATTTAGAGACAGTAAATGCTGAGATAAAACATAAAGTGATTATAGATCGATTTGGACGTTATCCGCATCGCAATAAGATATTAGGACGAGTGTCTAGCACTGAGGAAGTAGAGTTTTTAAAAGAGCCCAACTCCTCTTTCTAATTTATCTTATAGAAAGAGGACTAGGAGGAGCTTAGATATTTATTATTTGTTTGTAGTATCCGCTTGATTGACATCGTTTTGATCAATAACGTCAATGTCTTCTAAGCACAGCTTGTCATACTCTTTTTGACAAAACTCAGGATCAAGCTTGCACATAGCGGCTTGTAGTTGATCTAAGCGAGTCTCGGACTGCTGAATGTGCTCTAGCATTTTGGCAAAAGCTTCGGCAACTGGATCTTGTGAAGAGGGGTCAATACCATAAGCTTGGAAGGCGGTATCGCGGGCTGAGCTGGCAGTAGTGTTATTAGCGCTATCTTGCTGAGCGGTTTTTGGTTGTTCTTTATCAGAGCCAGTACCAGAATCAGAGCTAGTAATAGTACCTTTGGCCGCTTTTTCTTGTTGCTTAGAGTCGTTAATTTTTGCGACGATAGGATTGCCTTTTTCGTCATGATACTCAGAGATCATGCGCGCGGCGCTGCCGACCATGGTGGCATTAGCAGGGACGGGCTTGACTACGACAGCATTTGAGCCGATCTTGGCGTTTTTACCGACGGCAAAGGGCCCTAATACTTTGGCTCCTGCGCCAACGGTGACGCCGTCCTCCAAGGTAGGATGGCGTTTGCCATTGTCTTGTGAGACGCCGCCTAGAGTCACGCCATGATATAAGGTGACATCATCGCCAATCTCAGCCGTCTCCCCAATCACTACGCCGACACCATGATCGATAAAAAAACGTCTACCGATTTTGGCTGCCGGATGAATCTCAATACCAGTAATAATACGCGAGCCGTAAGAAATCACCCGCGCCGCTAGTTTTTGCTCATGATTCCATAAGTAATGAGCACCGCGGTGCAGTATCAAAGCGTGAATACCAGGATAGGTAAGGATCACCTCTAGACTATTACGGGCGGCAGGATCGCGTTTGAACACCGCATCGATATCTTCTTTGAGGTCTTTTTTTATGGTATTAAGCGATTTTAGTAGGGTAGCTGGCGATGGCATAACGCGTCCTATCGTATTTGGTTTACAGTACTAAAGTTAAGTGCTGGGTGGTAGTTTTTAGTTATAGCAGCTTTGTAGCATAAAATATAGCTATGAGCTATAAATAACAGCAAACTCATAAATAGAGTTAGCTGCTTATCTGCAAAGGCAACTTATAAGCAGATGATAAAGCCATATAGGCTGCGCTTAACACTCACTCTTTAAAGTTTAGCTGCCGCTAGTGGTGTATTTTAGTAGCTCAACCACTTGTTCGGGGGTTTGCGCCCAAGCCATTGCGGCGGCATCGACTTCTTTTAGCGGATGAATAACATCATCACTGTGTAGAGTGATGTAGGGCTTACCTAAAGCTGAGCAGTAACCAGCATCAAAGGCTGCGTTCCACTGCTTGTATTTATCACCAAAGCGAATGATAGCGATATCGCATTTTTGGATTAGATTTTTGGTACGAATGGCATTTACTTTAGACGACTGATGATCACGCCAAAATTGATTGTCATTTTCGCCCAATAGATCACCGGCCGCATCGCTCGCTTCGTGATCAGTCACCGCAGAGGTGAACTCAATATCAAGGCCGTGCTGTTTAGCGCCTTGCATAATCTTTTCGCGCCAATCGGTGTGAATCTCGCCCGATAAATATACTGTCCATTTCATAAGTAACTCCATTTATAGGTTGTTGGTAGGTTATGGTAAGTCATAACTATAGTCTGCGGCAGTATATCAGCCGCCGTCGAGGGATACAAAAGTAGGGACGCTAAGATCGATTTATCTCTCTAACATTAAGCTAATCTTTTATTAGCTTGGCAATCAAGGCGCTGAGCAGCTGATACTCTTTTTGGTCGAGCTGTAGACGCGAGCCTAACCTAGATAGGCGTGTTGGCAGAGCGCGTAAATGCTCACTATCTGCCAGATTACGCGCCACCATCAAATCGGTGACTCGCTGAGTCAGCTGCTGCAACTGCTGCTGAGTAATGGCAGGCTCATCCCACTGCTGGCGAATATAAGTATTGAGCAGTGGCGCTGCTAATTTCTCATCATTATCATTATCATTATTGCTTTGCTCGATGCTATTTTTATCCATCTTGCTTTCATCTATCTTGCTTTTTTCAATAACGCTAGCTTGATGGGTTTGTGCATAAGCGAAAATAAAGCTGGCGATTACTTGCACTGCGGAGGCGACATTGAGTACCGGATAATCAGGATTGGCATCGATTTGAATATGGTAGTCGGCAAAAGCCAGCTCTTCATTAGTCAGGCCACGATCTTCACGGCCAAAAATGATAGCTATGTTAGGGGGAGTTGCGGCTGAGTGCTTAGATTCGGTGCTAAGGCTATTTTGAGTATCGATAAAATCGAGCATGATTTTCGCCGCTTGCGTAGGGTTCACGACAGGGCGCGGTAGATGACGACTACGGCTGCTGGCAGCAAATACCAACTGGCAATTGCTAACGGTTTCTGCCAAAGTCGCGGTAATTTTGGCAGCGGCTAAAATGTCATTGCCACCAGCGGCGTGTGAGACGCTAGTGTCATCAATGGGCAGCTTGGGATCAACGACCGTCAGATGCGATAGCCCCATCGTATGCATGGCCCTTGCCGCCGAACCGATATTGGCCGGCAAGGTGGTGTTGACCATGACGACTTGTAAACAATTTAGATAATCGCTGATGTTAAAGGGGGGCTTGGCGCTCAAAATACTTTTGGAGCGACTCGGCGTAGGATGATTATTCATACTATTCATTATCACTCTTATAGCTCTAGACGCTGGTTAATCTCTTTTTCAACCTTTTGTAGCGCTATTGATATCTGCTCAATAAGGTGGTTTTGTTCACCAACCTCTTGCATACGGCAAGCCTCCTCGAGCTGTTCACTAAGCACTACTAACTGCGTTGCTCCTAGAGTAGCGCTAGCGCCTTTTAGAGCATGAGAAAACTCAAAGCCATTAGCATTATCGTTATTAGCTTGCGCAGCTTTCATCATCACAATACGCTGCTTGCTATCGTCAATAAAAGTCTGCAATAAATCAGCAAAATCCTCTTCTAACAACTCGCGCATCTCTTCAAACTGTGCCTCGTCTATGATGGAGATATCGTCATTATTATCGGTAGTAAAACGACTAAGGTTGTCGCCAAGGTTATCAAAATTTTTATATTCAGCATTAGTCATCATAAAAAATCCAATAGGGGTAGGATGCTTGTTAAAGGCAAGCTGCCCAAGTATAAAGCATCGAAAGAGAGTTATATATAACCTATAAACACAATGCTAGCTGTAGTGAAAGTGCAAATCCTCTTCACTAATTATTGTTTTTAATTGCTGTAGATTATCATCATTAGGATAAACGCGCCAATGCTCTGACAGGGCAACATTGGCAATACCGTAATCGGCATAAATAGCTAAGCCAAGCGGGGTACAATTATCATTGAGCACGCTATCATTTTGAGTGAAATGATCCTCTTGACTCTCAAAACCATTATGACTCTCTAAAGCCATAAGATCATTGCCATCCTCATCATACAAGCTGCCGCCCATCGCACTATCATAATAGTTTTGCGCAGAGTCGTTTTGCTCGTCATCCTCGCTATAATGAGACAGTCTGGGCGCTGGAATGATATCGGCTTGTGCTGATTTTAATAAAGGTTGCAGACGCGCTAGTAGTTTAAGATCTTCATTATGAATCTTGATACTGATCTTTTTGAGCCAACGCAGACGCGCATCGATTATAGTCATGGCGTTATCTAGACGGGCAAAGAGGCGACCTTCGCGCTCACGAATACTACCTTTTATAATCACGACTTCATCGACCTTTAGCTGCTCTTTGACGCGGTTAAAGCGCTCCGCATAACAGCTAACCTCCAAGCGTGAAGTACCATCATCGAGCATAATGACATTACGATTACCAAAGTTAGCGATGTCGATAATGAGACCAGCAAAATAGCAGCTACCGTTATAGCCGGTATCAGTCAGCTTATTGAGTCTTGCCCCTGAAGTATAATGCTTTAATTCATCTAAATACTCATTGATAGGATGGCCGGTGAGATACAAACCTAAGGTGTTTTTTTCTGCTTTTAGGCGATGCTTATCTCCCCAAATCAGCTCAGAGGTCATTACCAGCGGCGGCGCGGCAACCACGCCATCCATCTCACCAAACAAGTCCATCATGCCAATCTCACGATTTTGGCGATCTTGCTCAGCCGCTTGTACCGCACTTGGTAATTGGCTCATCAATGCACCGCGTATCTCATAGGCCTCATCACTAGGCAAATCAGGACGCAAAGTGGCAGCAAAATCATCAAAGCAGCCAGCGCTAACTAAAGCTTCTAAGGTACGCTTATTGACTTTTTTGATATCGACGCGGCGACAAAAGTCGTATAAATCTTTAAATGGGCCACCCGTGCGGCGCGCCTCCACAATAGACTCAACCGCGCCTTCACCGACGCCTTTGATCGCGCCTAGGCCGTAAATGATATTGGTTGGAGTATCGGCAACAAAATGCCATTCGCTTTTATTAACCGAAGGGTTGACCACCGTTAAATTAAAATTCTCACGGCAATCATTGATAAAGAACACTACGTTGTCGGTGTTGTTCATATCTGAGGTTAAGACCGCTGCCATAAATTCGCTTGGATAATATTGCTTAAGATAAGCGGTCTGATAAGCCAAAACCCCGTAGGCGGCAGAATGCGAGCGGTTAAAACCGTAACCAGCAAACTTCTCCATCAAGTCAAATACCCCGCCTGAGGTGACTTCATCAATGCCTTGCGCAGTGGCTCCAGTGACAAAAATATCACGCTGCTTAGCCATCTCCTCCGGTTTCTTTTTACCCATAGCTCGGCGTAGCATATCCGCGCCGCCAAGGCTATAACCGGCCATCACCTGCGAGATTTGCATTACTTGTTCTTGATAGACGATAACGCCATTGGTGTTCTCAAGGATCGGCTCAAGGTTGGGATGATCGTAGATGACTTCCTCGCGGCCATGCTTACGGTCGATATACATCTCCACCATACCTGCATCGAGTGGGCCGGGGCGATAAAGCGCGCACATCGCGATGACGTCTTCGATGTTGGTGGGTTGCAGTTTGGCTAGGTATTTTTTCATACCCATACTCTCTAACTGAAACACCGCGGTGGTCTTGGCATCTTGCAGTAGTTTATAGGCTTTGCTGTCATCTAGCGGTAAGTCTTCTAAGACCAAGGCCTCTTTGCCTTCACGCGCGCGGCGCTCGTTAATGTTTTTGACCGCAGCATCGATGACCGTTAAGTTACGCAAACCCAAAAAGTCAAACTTCACCAGGCCCACATCTTCGACATCGTCCTTATCGAATTGACTGACGCGGTGACCTTCATCATCACAATAAATCGCGCTAAAATCAGTAATTTTATGGGGAGCGATTAACACTCCACCTGCGTGTTTGCCCACGTTACGACAAACGCCTTCTAATTTGATCGCCATCTCCCAGATCTCAATGGCGTCTTCATAATCCATATTATCAGGGTTGGAGATGAGGTCTTTGAGCTGCGGCTCTTGCTCTAGCGCTTGGCTAAGGGTAATGCCAGGCGTCTTTGGAATAAGCTTAGAGATTTTATTGGCTAAAAAGTAAGATTTGCTTTGTACTCGCGCCACATCGCGCACCACCGCCTTTGCTGCCATAGTACCAAAGGTGATGATTTGCGAGACCGCCTCACGGCCATAAGTTTGCGCGACATAATCAATCACTCTATCGCGGCCCTCGATACAAAAGTCAATATCAAAGTCAGGCATGGATACCCGCTCAGGGTTTAAGAAGCGCTCAAAAAGTAGATCATAATGAATAGGATCGAGATCGGTAATATTGAGCGCATAAGCGACCAAAGAGCCAGCACCAGAACCCCGACCAGGACCAACTGGTACGCCATTGGCCTTGGCCCAGCGGATAAAGTCCATAACGATCAAGAAGTAACCGGGGAAACCCATCGATAGGATAACTTCTAACTCGTACTCCAAGCGCTCATCATACTTTTGCTGAATAGTTGGCCAATTAGCGCCGCGTTTATCGACAGGAAACAGCTTGTCTAAACGCTGCGTCAGACCGCGCTGTGATTCTGCGCGAAAAAACGACTCAATGGTCTCGCCTTCAGGTACAGGAAACTCTGGCAGCACGTTAATGCCAAGCGTCAAAGTGACGTTACAGCGCGTTGCCAAGCGCATAGTGTTATCAACGACTTGTGGAATATCAGCAAATAGCGCTGCCATCTGTGCTTGGGTTTTTAGATATTGCTCCTCAGAGTAATGGCGCGGACGATTGGCATCAGCTAAGACATAAGAGCCAGCAATACAAACGCGAGCTTCGTGCGCATCAAAATCCTCTTGCTGCAAAAAGCGCACATCGTTATGAGCTACCAAAGGAATATGGTGCTTAGCGCCGGCATGAATAGCGGCGGCAATAAACGCGTCTTCACCGCTGCGATTGGTGCGCTTGACCGCGAAGTACAAGCGATCGGCAAACTTGTCTTGCCATTCAGTAATCAATTCATCAGCGCGCTCTGGCATAGAGCCGACTAGCGCTTGGCCAACGTCAGATTTTTCGGTAAATAGTACTAACACGCCAGCGGCATGCTCTAGGATATCGCTACGACTCACAATAGGGGTGCCATGATTGGCCGGATCTGCGCGGCCTTTGGTAAAGCCAAGCGAGACGATACGAGTGACATTTTGATAGCCCTCATTATTCATCGCTAGTAACACTAAGCGCGAGTCTTCATTATCCATGATAATCTCGCTACCGATAATCGGCTTGATGCCAGCATTTAGACAGGCACGATAAAACTTCACCGTGGCATAAAGGTTAGATAAGTCAGTCAAAGCAAGCGCGCGCTGATTATCCGCCGCCGCCGCTTTGATTAGCGGCTTGATACGCACGATAGAGTCAGTGATGGAATATTCGCTATGAATGCCGAGGTGTACAAATGCCATAGAGTGCTCTTGCTGATGACTGATAATAAATAATCCATATAAAATAAATCATTTATTATCAAGCGTTTAAGGTGAGAGGGTTAATCGCTAGAATTGTCCAAATACAGTCTTTGGCTGTATCAAATCTAGCCGTTAATGATAGCATTGTTTGGCGTTGACGGCTATGTTTTCAAGGAGGGCTTATAGATTAGTTATCAAGGAATAATAGAATAATAGACAGGTCAAAGGTGTTGATGTGTCACTAACCTAACGTCAGCCTTTATGTAATTACTATAAAGACTGACTGTTCATAGTAGAATAATTCTTTAAGCTAATAAGAGGTTACTTTGGGCTTATAAAAGCTTAAATAAGCTAGCTTGACTACTGCGGATCCAATAACTCAATCCAGTGTTTCACCGGTACACTTGATCGGCTACCTAAGTGTAGCTGGCAACCAATGTTAGCGGTCACTATTTGCTCAGGATTACCAATCGTCAAGTCCGCCAGCTTATTGGTTAATAGTTGCTGGCTAAGCTCAGGCTGTAGTAGGGAATAAGTTCCAGCCGAGCCGCAGCATAAATGCTTATCTTTAGTAGGCGTAAGCTCAACACCCGCTTGCTGCAAAATCTGCTCAACTAAACCGCTAAGCTTTTGCGCATGTTGTAATGAGCAGGGACAATGTACCGCTGTTTTGCGCTGTTTATCTTGTAATTGTAGCTGACTGAGATCCTCCTTAACCAATACCTCACCAAGATCACAGGCCAGCTCGCTGATGCGCTTGGCCTTGACGGCATAAGCAGGATCATGTTTTAGTTTTTCGCCGTACTCCTTGACCATTGAGCCACAGCCTGAGGCGCTAATGACAATAGCTTCTATGCCATCTTCGATATACGGCCACCAAGCATCAATGTTGCGGCGCATGAACATAAGCCCCTCTTCATGGGCGGGCATATGATAGCTGACAGCTCCGCAGCATCCGGCTTCAGGAGCAGCAAATAAGCTAACGCCTAGTTTATCCAGCACTCGAGCTGCTACGATATTAGTGTTTGGAGTAGCAGAGGGCTGCGCGCATCCGGCTAATACTAGCATACGCCGCGGGTGCTGCTGAGACGGCAAAGGACGCTTAACTTGTTTGAGTGGCACTTGCTGCTTTAAATCTCTAGGCAAAAACGCTCGAAACATCTGGCCTAAGCGTAACAAAGGTCCAAAGCGATTGGGATAGGGCAAGATATGGCGTAATAACCAGCGTAGCATCCTTTGCTGCAATGGTCTTGGTAATTGCTCCTCCATGATGCCGCGGCCTATTTCAGCTAAGCGGCCGTATTTTACACCAGAGGGACAAGTGGTTTCGCAGCTTCGACAGGTCAGGCACCGATCTAAATGAGTTTGGGATTTCTCGCTGATCTCTGCTGTCTCAAGTAGCTGCTTGACTAGATAAATACGTCCACGTGGGCCATCTCTTTCATCGCCTAATTGTTGATAAGTGGGACAGGTGGCATTACAAAAGCCGCAGTGTACGCAGCTGCGTAAGATAGAATCGGCTTCCTTAATCTCTGGATGATCCAGATACTTTACATTAATTTGGGTACGCATAAGGTTTTCCTATTGCTTTTAGCTGGCACGTGCAGGTATCACCTATCACGCGCAGATAGCGGTTATAAAGCTATTACTACATCCAGCTATAGAGGCGACCGGGGTTGAAGATATTTAGCGGATCAAAGGCATGTTTGAGCCGTTGATGCAATTGACGTAGCGGCTGAGGCTGAGTATGAAACACCTCTTGTGATCGATCGCCGCCGCGATAAAGGCTGACTTGACCACCCATGCGATTAGCGAGAGCTTCTAGCGATTTGGGTTCAAAATCGCCGCGCAGCCAGCGTTGACTGCCGCCCCAATCGATTAGCCAATTCTCATCTGGCAATAGGTGCTCTGCATTACTATTTACCGAGAAACGCCACAAAGGCGCTTGAGTAGCAAAGTAATCTAACTGCTGCTCGCGTAGCTGTGTCCATAGAGTCTCTGAGTCTTCTACGACCACACCTTGCCACTGTTTGGCGGTGCTATCAACGGCACTGCGCGCGCCGCTCAGACGCAGATAAAGCTGACCTTCAAACCAACAAGCGGCGGTCAAAGGATTGGGAAGCCCTGCCAAACGGTTCATCTCTTGGATAGCCTGCGCCGCCTCCATTTCATAGCTAAGAGTTAGGGTAGCCGCTGGTTTGGGCATGACTTTTAGGCTGACTTCGCTAATCACGCCTAAAGTCCCCATCGCTCCGGCCTGCATTCTTGAGACATCGTAGCCGGCGACGTTTTTCATTACCTGACCGCCAAAGCGTAGCTCTTCGCCGCGGCCATTAATTAGGCGTATACCCAAGACATGATCTCTTATCGAACCATGCCAAGGACGTCCTGGCCCTGACAAATGACAGGCTAAAGTACCGCCTAAGGTGGCTTGACCGTCAAATAACGGCGGCTCAAAAGCCAGCCTTTGATTATGCTCGCTCAAAGCAGCGTTAATCTGGGTTAGCGGCGTGCCAGCACGTGCGCTCAATACCAGCTCAATTGGCTCATAACTGACAATACCGCTATGCTCAGCCATATTAAGGGGAGTGCCTGTAGGTTTGCGGCCCATAAAATCTTTGCTACCACCGCCCACTATTTGTAATTTTCTGCCCTCAAGTCCTGCTTGTTTGACTTGTTCGATTAGCTCATGACTGATGTCCTTCATGCGGGTGCTCCCTGCTGTAGTGGCTGACGCACTGAATCGTCCATTATCTTGTCAAGCGAGCGGTATTCTTGACAGTTCTTTAACACAGGAATACCTTTACCCGGATTGAGCGTACCATTAGCATCAAAAGCGAACTTAATGGCATGAAATTGGCGTAACTCTTGCTCATTAAACTGTACTGTCATTTGACGGATTTTTTCGACACCAACGCCGTGCTCACCAGTGATACAGCCGCCCACTTTGACACAAAGCTCTAAAATACGAGCGCCAAATTCCTCAGTCTTTTCAAGCTGACCTGGCTTATTAGCATCAAACAAAATCAGGGGATGCAAATTACCGTCTCCGGCATGAAAGACATTAGCCACCCGCAGGTCATAATGCTCCGAGAGCTTTTGCATCTCAGTCAATACATGCGCTAGCTGGCCGCGAGGAATAGTGCCGTCCATGCAATAATAATCTGGCGATATTCGGCCTACTGCTGGAAAAGCCGACTTACGACCTTTCCATAATAAAGCGCGCTCGGCCTCGCTTTGCGAGACTCGAGTTGAAGTGGCGCCTAATTGGGCAAAAAGCCGTTCAACTTCGACGATTTGCTCTTGCACCTCAGCCGCCGTGCCATCTAATTCACAAAGTAGCAGCGCTTTGGCCTCAGTGGGATAACCGG
Organism: Psychrobacter sp. AH5; assembly: GCF_040371085.1. NCBI lineage: Bacteria > Pseudomonadati > Pseudomonadota > Gammaproteobacteria > Moraxellales > Moraxellaceae > Psychrobacter > Psychrobacter sp. AH5. The sequence continues at coordinate 1,351,132 of NZ_JAMBMT010000001.1, read as the reverse complement.
CTTGCGCAAAGGCTTCGGCCGCTACAATGGCGTAGCTGTCCATCATCTCAAGCCCTGCTGGGATAATGCCTTTGGCAATGATGGCGCCTACAGCGTCCCCTGCGGTCTGAACGTTATCAAACCCTGCCATAATAACTTGCGCTTTTTCGGGACTAGGGAGTAATTTCACCATCACCTCAGTGACCACCCCTAACAATCCCTCAGACCCCGTTATCAAGGCCATCAGATCAATACCGTTACTATCAAGCCCCTCGCTACCAATACTGATCAGCTCTCCTTCGACGGTTACCATCTCGACTTTTAATAAGTTATGAGTGGTCAGCCCGTATTTGAGGCAGTGTACACCGCCGGAGTTTTCAGCGACGTTGCCGCCTATGGTACAAGCAATCTGCGAGGAGGGATCGGGGCCATAATACAAGCCATGTACAGCCGCCGCCTCGCTAATGGCTAAGTTACGCACGCCAGGCTGCAAACGCGCTGTACGCGCTAAAGGATTTATATCAAGGATATGTTTAAAGCGCGACAGGACTAATAACACGCCATCAGGATTGGGCATGGCTCCAGCGCAAAGGCCAGTGCCAGCGCCGCGAGCTACTACTGGAATCTGATAACGATGGCAGATACGCATGACTTCTTGTACCTGCTCAACGGTATTTGGCAACACCACTAGCAGCGGCATATCACAATACACAGACAAGCCATCACACTCAAAAGGTTTTTGGGTTTCTTCATCACTGATCACATATTCAGGCTCGATAAAGGCGCGAAACATAGTCACCAGCGCCGCCTTATCAAGTCTTTTGTTTTCAATCACACCGCTCTCCTTAGCTAAATGAATAGACTCTCATTGTTTATTCAATACATAACTTAATAGCCAACCACTGCCGCATCGACAATACGCGGATCGGACGCGCCATAAATGCCGTTTGGTGTGAGCATAATAGACTGCGTCGAGCCCATCGCCTCTTTTGGGCTGACTTTATGACCCATGGATTCAAGCTTTTTGACCGTATCGATATTGAGGGCTTTTTCAACGCGTATCTCATCGGGCAGCCATTGGTCATGGATACGCGGCGCATGAGTCGCCTCAGCGATATTCATATCGTGGTCAATGACGTTTGAGATAATTTGCGTCACCGTGGTAATAATACGGCTGCCGCCCGGGCTACCGGTGACGATATAAGGCTTACTGTCCTTGAACACCAAAGTTGGACTCATTGAAGACAGCGGGCGTTTATTAGCCTCAACGCTATTGGCATCACCGCCGATGAGGCCATAAGCATTGGGGGTGCCAGGTTTGGCTGAGAAATCATCCATCTCATTATTGAGCAGTATCCCCGTGCCTTCAGCGACCAGACCGGTGCCATAAGAGAAGTTTAGCGTATAAGTATTGGCTACTGCATTGCCAGCTTTATCAACGATAGAGAAGTGGGTGGTTTGATCGCTCTCAAAGGGCAGCGGATTATTGGCTTTGACGGTAGCGGCTGGTGTGGCCTTGTTAGGATCGATGAGATTGCGTAATTTATTGGCATAAGCTTGCGCGGTCAGTCCGCTAGTTGGCACATCGATAAAGTCGGCATCACCCAAATATTCGGCGCGATCGGCATAAGCCAATTGCATAGCCTCGCTCATTAAGTGAATGGTTTGCGCGCTATTTTGACCATAGTCTTTTAGCGGATAACCTTCTAAGATATTCAAAATTTGCACAATATGAATACCGCCCGAGGACGGCGGCGGCATAGAGACAATCTCGTAACCACGATAATTGCCTTTAACCGGCTGGCGTGCAATCGCTTCATAATTAGCCAAGTCTTGTAAGCTCATATTACCGCCAGCGTCATTGACCGCCTTGACCAATTTAGCTGCCGTCTCGCCTTTATAAAACCCATCAGCGCCTTTATCGGCTATCAGTTGTAAGGACTGCGCAAGCTCAGGCTGCCGTAAACGCTCACCGGGCTGATAGCTGCTACCATCGGCCTTAAAGAATATCTTTTTGGTACTTGGCCACTTTTGCATACGATCTTTTAAAGCATCTAACGATTCAGACAAACCTGCGGTAACCTCGATACCATCAGTGGCAAGCGAAATCGCGGGTGCCAGCACTTGCTCGCGCGTCATGGTGCCATGATCCTCCAACGCTTTGAGCAATCCTGCTACGGTGCCAGGTACGCCAACGGCGAGGCCATGATAGCGCGATAGGTCGCTCACCGCTTCGCCATCAGCACCTAAGTACATATCACGGGTGGCGCTACTCGGCGCTTTTTCGCGGTAGTCAAGCGCGATGGTTTTGTCTTGCTTGGCATCATAAATCATCATAAAACCGCCGCCGCCGATATTGCCGGCACGCGGCAAAGTCACCGCTAGAGCGAAGCCAACGGCAACCGCCGCATCAACGGCATTGCCGCCGTCTTTGAGGATTTGCAGACCAATATTCGATGCTAGCGCCTCTTGGCTTGCGACCATACCATTCTTGGCCCATAGCGGATGAACGATGGCATCGTTAGAATAAATAGCTTGCTCAGCTTTGGTGGTATCGGCATTGGTGAGGATAGGGGGTTTTGCTAAAGAGTTTAAGCGATTAGAATTAGCAACCGTAATGCGCTGGGTCTCAGATACTAGCGTTGGCGTCTGAGTCATAATCGCTAAATTAATAGCGCTCGTATTGATAGAGGTGTTATTGACAACAGCATTATTGACGGTAGTGTCATTAGCAGTTGGATTAGAAATGCTTAGCGGCGCGGCATGAGCGCAGATGGAGAGCAAGAAGCTGCTACTCATTAACAACATAGCCGCCTTTACAGTGGTTTTATTATTGTTTTTTTGCTCAGCAGCGAGGTTTGGTTTTAGCATCGTAAAGTCCTTTTTACGGTAGAGAATATTAGCAATGTAACGTACAGAAGTTTAGATAGTATGCAAAGATGGTAATGCTAAAAGCGCCGACTAGCAACCGCTCTTTTATTACACCCCCTAAGCTTTAGGATTAACTAAAGGTTCTAAAAGGTATTTTGTAATAAAACCATCATAAAAGCTCCGCCTTGAACTGCATAAGCAAACTGACAGCTGTTGAATTTAACCTCGTCAGACTCATCAATAGTGCCGCGAAAATAAATCACTCCATATTTGCGGCTGCGATAAAGCTGGTATTCGACAAAGAGCCACAAAACAAGTAAGCCTAAATAAACCGGAGCGGTGCCAGCAAACTCGGTTGGTATTAGCTTGATATCTTTGAAGATAAAGACGGGAATGATAATTCCCAAAAGGTGACCTGTGATAATAAATAACATAAACAGTAGCTCAAGCAAAATTATGCCTCAATAAGGCTTTAAAAGAAATGGTTAATCATTTTAAATAAAAAAATGTTTACCTTCTCAGTCGTTATCCTCTAAACTTGTCTATATATTACTGCCGTGTAATCTTTTGTGCTACCAATCAGTCAAACGCTAATACACTTAGCCTCGCTATTTTGAGAACGAAAAGGGAAACTTTATGTCATCTGCCCCTATTAATCACGCTAGCACTAATAAAAGCGTCGACCATACTCATAAGCCCTCATCTCTATCAGCTTTGACAGTGCGAAACCCTACTGCTAAAAGAGCTAATGCCAAAAGCACTATTGTCAAAAAACCTCTCATCACGCGCTACTGGCAGACCGTAGCTAGTTATAGCTTGATGTTAGGCGGGGTAATCGTGTTATCTGCTTGTCAGTCTAATAACGCTCTATCCAAACCGACCAATCGCTCCGCACTTATTGACTTCACTGTCGCCAATCCCGCTGCTATGCAAGCGCAAAGTGAGGCCTTTAATAAAAGCCTAAAAGCCAGTGATAAGCGTTATCAGCAATTATTTGATCAAAATAGCTATCCTAATAGTGATAGCCAAGCCAAACGCCATTTGCTGAGCGCTATTCGTCAGCATCTGGCCGCTGAGCATGTCGCGGTAGCAAAGGCTAATTATAACGCCGTGCCTTTTATTGACGCCGATAGTATTGACGCCGGCTCGACTGGCCTACTGAGAACTATCCTTGAGGTCTATGCTTACCGCGAAAATAAAGAAAATAGCGACACTGCAAGCGACTATGATTATGACGACGACTATGACGATTATGATGACAATGATTATAGTGATTATAGTGATAGGCAACAACAAGCCGATACGCTCTGGATTGAAGATGAAGATAATCCTGGTGTGCAGTATGCTGAGTACGCTGAGAGAACCCAGTGGGATGAGGAGGTAGATGCTGCCGAAGAAGTGGTAGTGGTTGAAGAGGAGGATAGCGCCTTTGAAGTTGCGTATAGCAAAGACGGTTATGACTATGATAGTGAGGGCTACGATAGTGATGGCTATGATGAACAAGGCTTTGATCGAAGCGGTTATGACTATGATGGCTTTGATAAAGAGGGGTATGACAGCGCCGGTTATGACTATTATGGTTATGATAGAGAGGGGGAGTATCTAGAGGATTATGACGAGGGTTATGAAAGCGACGGCAGCGATAATAGCATTCGTGAGCTTATAGCCGATAATAATCCCAAACAGCTACTTGCAGACTATGAAGCCATGCAAGCGGCCAAGCAAAGCAAGAAAAATTCAACTGAGCAATCTGCCAACCCATTTGCTAGACAGACACCCGGCGCTATAAGCCTAATTTTGGGTATGCTGCATAAGATCCCTGAGCAAGTCGCTGCTGCCAACGCTTATCAGTACCAATACTTAACCTTTAATAGTGTCAGTCACTATCTGCCAAAACAGCGCCAGTTCAACAGTGTCTATAGCTACGACTATGCTGCGCCTACTATTAGCTCATCAGTGCAGCTGCCGATAGCACTTGATTTTAGTAACAGTAAAGTGACCGTAGATCCGGCGGCTATTATGCCGATAGTGGCTTTAGCCAATCCTGAGAATACTCCGGTACAGATGACAGCGCATACTGTCGATTTTGGCTTGCCAGAAGCCATTACCGCGCAAATCCCCTCCACCGTTATCTGTGACGCCGCCATCAATGCTATGCAGGCAAGCCTAGCAGAATTAGCGCCTGAGCATTTTAGCGCGGTTGATATTAGGGAGGATAGCTTTGCTAAAGAAGTAGGCGCTTCTCGCGCGGTTAAAGTCTATTTTGGTAGTAAACAAACCGGCGAGATCATCGGTAAAATGCTCAAATATATGAGCCAATCGCTACAGCAATATGTCGATGCCAATCCTAGCCAATACCCAGATGAGGCGCTGCTAAAAAAAGCAATAGCTAAGGTTGAGATTTATAATAAAGGCTATCAAAGCGCGGATGTCGGCGCGTTATTACAGCTCATTGAAGCGGTAGTGCCTATCTCTTTTAATCAAGTCAATTACTATTATCTTGATAGCTCAGATGAGCTATTAGCCAAGCAGCAGCGCATCACTATCGGTGGCGATTTGATGGGCTCCAATACTACCGTGGTCAATGAGATACGTTATGATCGGCGCAGCTTTGCGAGCAGCGCTTTGACGCCATTATTAGAGCAATCCTTTGGCGCCAATGCCAAGCCCGCTATCGATGGCAATGCTTGGTTAAGCGAGCAGCGCAAACAAACCGAGCGCCTTGAGCAGGCTCGCTATGCGCGCTATGACTACGCTTATGATGGCTATAATAATGATGCTTATACCGAAGACGAAGCGGTTGAGTTTGACAAAAAATAATGCGATTGACCATAAGTAGCTGTTAAATACTGAGGCTAAATAAAAGCTGGCGCTTATGTCAAATCTCACCTCAAGATTTAGATTTTAAGGATAAAAAATGAACCGTAAATTCAAACTCAAGCTCTTGGCTTCACCGTTATCTTCAAGGGCTATAACGACCAAGCGCTCGCTTGTTGGTAGCTTGTTACTAGTCAGCAGTGCAGCGCTGGTTGGCTGTCAATCAACCACAGCAAGTTTAACCAGTAATGAGCGCTTAGCAGCCAATAGCAGTGCTAGCCAAAGTGCGGCAAAGTCTACCTTGAGCGCCGCGCTACAAAAGCAGCGCCGTAGCTCGTTTAGCTATCATAGCAATATTGAGATTAGTAACGAGCAACAATTTACCGCTATTGACAAGAGTCAACTGGTAGCTGCTGAGAGCGTCGAGAGCTACTGTGAAGACACTCATGATAACGCTTATGCTGAGATAATCGCGCAAGCACAAGCGCAGAGTTTAGACGTTTCTGCAGGACAGCTCGCAGCTGAGCGTGACTCATTAAAAAACGCTTACTTAAAATGTGCTGCCGCCTATCAAGCGTGGGACGCTAATCGATATGAAGAGGAACAACGCTACCACTATGATGAGTATGGTTATGAGGATAGCGAGAGTATAAGCCCTCCTCAAAACGTAAGCCCTTATTATCAGCAGCTGTTTGATGATTATGAAAACAAATCAACAGCGCTAGATATCAAAAAAGCGCAATTACTTGATGCGTATTTGCTCAAGCCGTTATCCATTAACGCCCAAGGCGTTTATCAGCCGTTAGCTGGCAGGTTTACGATGCTAATGAGCGCTCAGTATCAGGCCCGTAATAATCATACTAGCGTGAACCAGCCTATTTATGTCGATTTTAAGACTGGCAATATCTATCTTTGGGCAGATAACTTTGCGCTACTGACCTCTGAGTTTGCCGATGATAAGCTTGGCACCCAGTGGCAAAATAAATGGCTGCGCTTGGCTATTGATGATGGCAGCCTACCCAAAGGCTTTGGTAGCGCCGTGATTAAGGCGCACTTTGAGGCGTTAGATCGGACTTATGAAGCCGCGCCACTCACTCAGTTTGACTATATTGCGCCTACCCGTTTAGCAGCACTATCACCGAAACTGCCCGCATCGCAGCTCAATGCCATGACGATGCTACCCACCAAACAAATCGTTCGCCGTATCCAAAGCGCTGAGAGCTACGAGCAATTTTATAAAGATTACATCAGCATCTTTTATGAGCTTATAACCAATCAATATCCTGAGCTGATAAAAAACAACCCTCCTGATGAGCCAAGCGATCCGCGGCTAGATGCGACGAACCTCACTAGCAAAGTATTGGTGCAGCAAGCATTAGCGGTGATGAAGAAGATTACTGATCGTCAGGCGGATAATTTAGTCAGCGAGGTAATGAGCGCCTCGTCACGCCCTGATAGTGAAGAAGAGGTAGTAGCTAACCCGCCGCCGCCTACTATCCAGCTGCTATATGGCCTAAACCAACGCGGGCAAATACAGTGGCAGCATCAACGTAACCAATATGCAGATAGTCAGAAGGCTGCCAAAGGCATGACCATAGATGTGTTGCAGCAGTATATGCCAGTATCTTCGGCCGTCGCGTTTCCGAACTTGCCAGCGGATAAACAAATCCCTAATGCTAGCAATAGCGTCGATATACGGGAGTATGGACGCGAGCTGATGCAGTATTATAAAGAGGGTAATGGTACTGCGATTGGAAAGATGATCTACAGTGCACTGCCTAACAATAAGGCGGTATATCTCTCAATGATTGAGCAAGCGCAGTATCAACAGGCGAACCTAGAAGCTGTTGAGGAAGAGATTGCAGAGTAGTGGTTTTAGCTAAACTGCTAGGCATAAACTAAGCCCCTTAGCGCTATTTAACGATAGTATCAAAGGGTTTATTGTCTTTAATAGGACCTAAGCAATAAGTCAAATGTCTAACAACTAGCGCCATTGGCCATGATACATAGTCGCTAGGATAGGGTTAAGTCCGATCTGATAAGCCAGATCCGCAGGGCGGGCGATATCCCACAATACCAAATCAGCGTCACAGCCCACTGCTATTTTACCTTTTTGAGTGAGGCCCAATGCTTGCGCGGCATAAACCGTTGCTCCCGCTAGCACCTCTTCGGTGGTTAAATAAAATAAAGTACAGCCCATATTCATCGCTAGTAGCAGGGAGGTCATAGGTGAGGTACCGGGATTGCAATCGGTAGAGATCGCCATAGACACTTGATGCTGGCGAAGAGCCTCAATAGGGGGCAGCTTGGTATCACGTAAGGTATAGAAGGCTCCTGGCAGTAGTACCGCTACGGTGTTACTTGCTGCCATCTTCTTGATATCAGCTTCTGATAAGTGCTCTAAATGATCGCTCGATAAGCCTTTAAAGTCTGCAACCAAAGCGCTAGCGCCTATATTGGAGAGCTGCTCTGAGTGCAATTTGACGGGTAGATCAAGCGCGCGCGCTACCTCAAAGACGCGCTTGATTTGCTCGCTACTAAAGGCGATACCTTCACAAAAGCCATCGACGGCATCGACCAACCCTTCACTATGCAGTATCGGCAACCACGTACAAACCTGCTCGATATACTTATCAGCACGCTCTTTATACTCTGGTGGCAAGGCATGCGCGGCAAGATAACTGGTACTGACATGGATATTATGTTTTTTACCAAGCTGACGCGCGACCGTGAGCATTTTGCGCTCGCTCTCTAGATCAAGACCATACCCGGATTTGATCTCGATACTGGTTACGCCTTCGCGCATGAGCGCCAGTAGCCGCTTTTCACTTTGTACAAATAGCTCCTCCTCGCTAGCCTGACGAGTAGCATTGACTGACGCTACGATGCCGCCGCCTTGTTCGGCGATCTGTTGGTAGCTTGCCCCGTGCAGGCGCGCCTCAAACTCGTTGCTACGGTTGCCAGCATAGACTAGATGTGTATGACAATCGATTAGACCCGGCGTTATCCAACCGTTATTAGCGTCTTTGATTTGCTCCTCTTTATAGTTGGCAACATGCTCAGCCATCTCATTATTTGAGCCAATCCAAGCGATTTTGTCCGCTTTAATGCCGATAGCAGCGTTGTGCAATTGTCCATAAGGCGTTCTATCAGCATTCGTATCAGCATTAGCATAAATATCAAAGCCGTAATCCGCTGAAAAAGTAGCCAAATTAGCATTGATAATAATGCTATCAAAGTCGGTCATTGTTACCGATTTTGTAGAGCTTTGAGCGTTAGAAGTCGTCATGTTGTGCTCCTGATTATTTTACAGAAAATGAGCTTAAATTTATTTAAGTAGAAGTGATTTTGTTGGTAACAGGGTGAACTGTTGTATAGTCGATGCACTCTAAAACAAACACAGTGCTACTGGGATGAATTTTGCGCAGCCTCTGGGAACGCAGCACGCAAGGAAAATTTATACCAGTAGCACGCTGGCATAGCTGTATTCTTTTCATTTAGGATTAACTATAGACTGCATTCCATGCAGATTTAAACTAAAATTTTAATAATATGTTTTGCTCAAAACTACTCTATGTATTTCTCATGTCTTAAAAGGGCCTAAAAAGCATCCTACACCTAATGCTAATTTAAGTCTTTAGAGGTTATGATTGAAGTAGATGCCGCTCAATAATCGTCGCCAGTAGTAGCGCAGCAACTTTGCAACTACGCCCATCACTATCATAAGTCGGATTAATCTCAGCGATATCGGCCATTTTTACTTTAGCGGATGCCATTATTAATTTGACCGCGCGCTCTACAAAGCTAAGCTCAATACCGTAGGCCGCTGGCGCACTAACACCAGGTACTACGCTGGCTGGCAGACAGTCCATGTCAATGGTCAGATAAATAATATCGACTTGCTCGATAAAGCTCTCAATTTGCGCTGCCAGCTTTTTCCATTTTTTATGATGGCAGTCCTCATCACTTATAACCTGAACCCCTAATTGCTCAGCGCGATCGAATAGAGCAGCAGTGTTTGATAGACGGCTAACGCCAATACAGCAATAATGAAACGGATGGTTATGCTGCTGTAAGTGCTCAGCGATTTGGCGAAAAGGGGTGCCGGAAGTGGCGACATTGGATGCACGAATATCAAGGTGCGCATCAAAATTAATAATGCCAATCGTCGGCATTGGCGCATGAGCCGCGCTGTTAGGGCTTAGATTAAGCGCCTGCCATAAGCCCAAAAAACTACCATAGGCCATAGCGTGACCGCCGCCCAAACCAATAGCTAAGCTATCTTGCTTGATGACATCAGTGACTACATCAGCGTATTGCTGCTGCGCTTGCTCAAGTAGCTGATCGGCAAAATCATCATTATCGTGACAATGAATGTCGCCGGCGTCGCCTAACAAGGTTGGCAGCTCATCTGCAAAACGATCTTGAATCTCGCTAATGACTGGCAGCTTTGCAAAAGTGCTACGTAGCAGTGGCGGCGACATTCTAGCTCCAACGCGGCCTTGATTGCGGCGCACCCCTTGATCGCAAGCGAAGCCTACCAGTCCAATACGCTGGCCGATACGCTGAGCTGCTTTATCAAAAGCATAAGGCTGAGCAAGCTGATACCAATAGCGGGCACGCGCAGTCTCAAACGGCTCTACACGTCCTGTCCATAGGCTCATATCGGCTTTAGCGTGCTCTACAGTTGTGGCTGTCATGATGGCGCTCCTTGATGAGTTGCTACTGAGACAAATACCAATCGGCGCGCAAGTCCTGCCAATGATTGCTCAATGCCCGCGTTAATACTAGCTGTTTTGCCGCTTCGATATCAGGGGCAAGATAGCGATCTTTGTCATAAAAGCTTACCTTATCTCGCAAGGTATTATGAGCCGTTTGTAAGGGTTTGGAGGTTTGCAAGTCGCCACGAAAATCAATACCTTGACCAGCTGCTAGTAGCTCAATACCGATGATGGTGGCAGTGTTTTGTACCATCTCGTACAGTCGGCGCGCGCAATAAGTCGCCATTGACACGTGATCTTCTTGGTTAGCGGAGGTTGGGATACTATCGACACTGCCTGGATGCGCCATAGACTTATTTTCTGACGCCAAGGCCGCGGCGGTCACATGCGCAATCATAAAGCCAGAATTGACCCCAGCGTTCTCAACCAAAAATGGCGGCAAACCGGCTGATAAAGTGGCATCAATAAGCAGGGCCACGCGGCGCTCAGACATCGAACCAATCTCAGCAATTGCTAGAGCCAAGATGTCAGCGGCAAAAGCCACTGGCTCGGCATGGAAGTTGCCGCCAGAGATCGCCACCGGGCCGTCTTCATTATTGAAGATAAGCGGATTATCAGTGACCGCATTGGCTTCAATTAATAAAGTTTGACCAGCTTGATTGATGATATCAAGGCAAGCGCCCATCACTTGTGGCTGACAACGCAAGCAATACGGGTCTTGTACGCGATCGTCTTGCTCGCCATCATGTGAGGCGCGAATCTCGCTACCTCTGATTAGGCTTCTATGCGCTTGCGCGATCTGAATCTGGCCATGATGACCGCGTACTTCATGAATACGCGCATCAAAAGGCGCATCTGAGCCTTTGGCGGCATCGATAGACAACGAGCCGACGATAGTTGCGCTCTCCAGTAAGTCGCGCGCGTGGAAATAACCGCGTAGCGCTAAGGCGGTGGAGACTTGCGTACCATTGATGAGCGCTAGCCCTTCTTTGGCTGCCAAAGTAATAGGCTCAAGTCCGTGCTGAGCCAACGCATCGGCGGCGAGGATTTTTTCTCCCTGAACATACGCATGACCTTCTCCCATCATCGTCAGAGTCATATGCGATAAGGGCGCTAAATCCCCTGAGGCGCCAACTGAGCCTTTGGCTGGGATATGCGGGGTGATTTGGTTATTAATCAGCGCCAGTAAGCTATCGACAACAAGGCGGCGCACCCCTGAGACCCCTTGCGCAAGGCTTGCGACTTTCATTACCATAACCAAACGTACTACGTCGGCTGGCAAGGAGTCACCAGTACCAACCGAATGCGAAACGATTAGATTACGCTGCAATAATTCTAGCTGATCATCGCTAATGCGAGTTTTGGCCAGTAAACCAAAGCCGGTGTTAATGCCATAAGCGCTTTTATCGCGCGCAATGATAGTACGCACGTCTTCGTGTGAGGCGTCAATGGCGTCATAGGCGCTGTCAGGCAGGGTTAGGGTGACGGGATGATCATAAATATCACGAAGCATCGCCATACTTAGCTGGCGCGGGTTTAGGGTCATCTGTTTTATAGCTTTTGTGTTGGGGGTCGTCATGACGGTAGTCCTAATGATTTTTAGATATCTTTAATAAGCGTGAGAAAGTTTTGCAGTATAGTTTTACTAAACTAAAACTACTCAATCATTGGCAAATTCAAACCATAGTCTTGAGCAGTTTTTATCGCAAGCTCGTAGCCGGCGTCAGCGTGGCGCATCACCCCTGAGCCGCAATCATTGACCAGTACCCGCGCTAAACGTTTGGCTGCCGCGTCAGTGCCATCAGCGACGATAACCATGCCAGAATGCTGCGAGTAGCCCATACCGACGCCGCCGCCGTGATGCAAGGAGACCCAAGTGGCGCCGCCTGCCACGTTAAGCATAGCGTTCAATAGCGCCCAATCTGATACGGCATCGGTGCCATCTTTCATGCTTTCAGTCTCACGGTTAGGGCTAGCGACCGAACCAGTATCTAGATGATCACGGCCGATGACGATAGGACCTTTAAGCTCGCCGTTTTTGACCATCTCATTAAACGCCAGACCCGCTTTATCGCGCTCACCGAGCCCAAGCCAGCAAATACGGGCAGGCAAACCTTGGAACTGAATACGCTCTTTTGCCATATCTAGCCAGCGGTGGATATGCTTATTTTCAGGGAATAGCTCTTTGATCTTTTGATCGGTCTTATAGATGTCTTCTGGATCACCTGAGAGCGCCACCCAGCGAAACGGCCCTTTACCTTGGCAGAATAGCGGACGGATATAAGCGGGCACAAATCCTGGGAAATCAAAGGCGTTTTTGACCCCTTCATCAAAGGCGACTTGACGAATATTGTTACCATAATCGGTCGCTGGAATGCCCATCGCTTGCAAGTCCAAGATAGCTTGTACATGTCGCGCACACGACTTGGCAGCGGCTTTGGTCAAGGCTTCATGCTGGCGAGCATCCTCTTGCGCCGACCTCCACTCTTCAACCGTCCAGCCACTTGGTAGATAACCGTTGATTAAGTCGTGAGCCGAGGTTTGATCAGTAACTAAATCGGGCTTTATAGCGCCAGCTTTCGCGCGCTTGACCATCTCAGGCAAGATATCGGCGGCATTACCGAGTAGGGCAATTGATACCGCATCCCCTGCATCAGTATGCTGCTTGATCAGCTCATAAGCGTGATCGAGATCATCGGCTTGCTTATCGACATAGCCGGTACGCAACCGAAAATCAATACTGGACTGTTGGCATTCGATGTTTAAGGAGACCGCGCCAGCGAAAGTTGCCGCTAATGGCTGCGCGCCGCCCATACCGCCGAGACCTGCGGTCAAGATCCAGCGACCACTCCAATCACCATCATAATGCTGACGACCCGCCTCGACAAAGGTCTCATAAGTGCCTTGCACGATGCCTTGGGTGCCGATATAGATCCAGCTGCCCGCCGTCATTTGCCCGTACATCATTAAGTCTTTGCGATCGAGCTCATTAAAGTGCTCCCATGTGGCCCAGCGCGGCACTAGGTTGGAGTTAGCGATTAATACCCGCGGCGCATCTTCATGGGTTTTAAACACGCCGACTGGTTTGCCGGATTGCACCAGTAAAGTTTCATCATCCTCTAACTCTTTCAAAGATTCTAGAATTTGATCATAGCTCTCCCAATTACGCGCGGCGCGGCCAATACCGCCATAGACCACGAGGCTCTTTGGGTTTTCTGCAACATCGGGGTGCAAGTTGTTTTGTAGCATACGAAACGGCGCTTCGGTCAGCCAGCTTTTGCAATGTAGCTCGCTGCCAGTGGGCGCTGCGATCTCACGGCTGTCATCACGGCGGGTAAAGGTGGCGTGCGGTGCTGATTGATTAGTCATCATTAATCCTTATGATTATCTAAAAAGAGGTTTTGATAAGAGTCAAAATAATGGTATAAGTAAGTTGTATATACAAATTATCAAAGATGATTTTATCTTGCAAGCGATTTTTATAATTATTTCTAGGCTCATGATATTATGAGGCGGCTTTGCTAATAGGTAGCGATATCAGCTAATGGATAAAACTGAGGTAAAAATGGTAAAAGATAAAAAAATTCCAGCGTATCAGCTGATAAAAAACGCAATTTTGGATAATATTCATAGCGGTGAATGGCAAGCAGGCGAGGCCATCTCCACCGAAATGGCACTAGCTGAACAGTTTGGCGTATCGCGCATGACCGTCAATCGAGCGCTAAAAGAGCTGAGCGAGGAGCGGGTATTGGAGCGTCGTCAAGGCTCTGGCACCTTTGTGGCGCAGCAGCAGTTTAACCATACCTTTATCGAGGTGCGTAATATCGCTGAAGACCTAAAATCAGCCAATCGTGATTATCAAGCCAAAGTCATTAGCAAACGCCGTATTACTCTAGCCATGCTAAAGGGAGATAGCGATCAACAACAGCGCCAAGGGAGCTACACCGTAATTTATAAAGAGTTAGGCGTTAAGTTTGGGATCGCCTCAAAGCCGGTGCCAGCCGATCATGATATAGCGCTATTATATGAGGTAAAAATCATTCATCTTGCTGATGGTCTGCCTATACAGTTTGAGGAGCGCTGGGTAGATGCGCGGCAATTGCCTGAGTTTATTGAACAAGATTTTACTAGGGTCAATACTAGCGATTATCTGATTGAGCAGATACCGCTTGAGCGGGGTAGTTATACCATTCAAGCGCTAGCGGCTCCTAAGGACATCGCGGAGGGGTTGCAGATAGCCATAGATTCGCCCACTTTAATGCTACAGCGCCAGACTTATTCGGCTGGCAAAGTACTAACGGTGGTAAAAATGTGGCATGCAGGCGATCGCTATCAGTTCGCAGGGGAGCTGTAGTTTTTATACTATGAGCAAAAGTTTAGATAGAGCATAAAATTAATGAAGAATTAATTGTAAATTTAGCTGTAGAAAATAGTCAAATTACGATAGATTAACAATTCATCATTTATGGAAGAATGAATATGTCTAAAGTATTAAGCCCTGTCTGCAATCCTATCGCGCCTATCGATCACGATTTTATCGCTGATCCCAACTTAGCTGCTATGCAAGCTGCCAACCCTTTGGTAGTCAACATCCCTATACTCACGGGCGCGATGGCGCATAGCATTATCAATGCTGCCGTCATAGAAGCTAATAAAAACCAGTTTAAAGTATCGATAACCATAGTCGATCGCTCAGGACAAACTCTAGCTATGCTCAGAGACCATCAAGCCGGCGTCCATACTATTCGCTCCAGTTATAAAAAAGCCTACACGGCTAATTCACAAAAAAGAGAAACAGCAGTGATCGCCCAAGGCGTAAAAGACGGTAGTATCGGCGCTGATGTTAGATATTTAGATGAAAACATGCTAATACTAGCAGGCGGCGTGCAGATTTATATTGACGGTGTGGTGGTTGGCGGTATTGGAGTCGGCGGCGCGCATGGTAGTGAAGATGTGCAGATTGCCAAAGCTGGCCTCAAAGCGCTGTCCGTCTTGAAGTATTAAGATAAAGCGCGACTCTCTACCTAAGCATTAATGTTTGCTTCTAGCCCATATCCTAAATTTTCAGACTTTGTCATAAACCATAGTAAAAATCCTGTAGCGCTTTACCCTTAGAGCTATACTGCGTCTAAATTTTAGTGGTAATTTTTGTTTTGCGGTTTTTAAGTTTATGGTTAATTCCCAAACAGCTTTTGCACAAACTATTGTCATCAGAGGCGATAGGGTAGGTTATAATCCTAGGCATTTAGCGAAGTGCCAGCTACTACCAGCTACTACGAGTCAATAGGCGGCAAGTTGTCAGCTTTGATCAGCAAACACACTGCGATCAGCATTCATATAGGATTAAAAAATGGATACCCTAAATATCCTCTATTTAGTAGGGGCGTTATTGATATTTGCTAGCATTATGGCGAGTACCTTATCGGCACGTTTGGGCGTACCGTTATTACTATTGTTTTTGGTAGTGGGCATGCTGGCAGGCGAAGAAGGCCTTTTGGGCATTGAATTCTCACAATATGCGCTTGCTAACTTTGTCGGGCAAGCGGCATTGGCCTGTATCTTGCTTGATGGCGGTCTACGCACTTCCTTTAAATCCTTTCGAGTCGGACTCAAGCCAGCAGTCACTTTGGCCACTTGGGGCGTATTGGCGACAGTATTGGTATTGGGCGTGTTTGTCACTTGGCTACTCGATGTCGATTGGCGTATTGGCCTGTTGATGGCAGCTATCGTCGGCTCCACCGATGCTGCGGCGGTATTCTCCTTACTGCGTAATGGCGGCGTCAAGCTCAATGATCGGGTACAGGCCACGCTAGAATTGGAATCTGGGGCTAACGATCCGCTAGCGATACTTTTGGTCACAGGCTTGATTGCCCTAAATGTCGATCCTGCCGGTCAGACGCTGTTCGGATTTTTGGGATTGCTATTACAGCAGCTAGGCTTTGGTTTGGGCATGGGACTGCTGTTCGGTTATCTATTGGCTAGGCTGCTGCCAAAAGTGCATCTGGCAGAAGGCATGTACGCCATTTTGATACTGTCGGCAGGCTTGTCAGTGTTTGCTGCGACCAACTTGATAGGCGGTAGTGGTTTTTTGGCGGCGTATCTAACTGGGGTGCTAATCGGCAACTATAAAGTACGAGCCACAGAGCATGTAATGCGGGTGATGGATAGCTTTGCTTGGTTATCGCAAGCGGTGTTATTTGTGGTATTAGGACTGCTAGTGACGCCGTCGAACGTTATCGATGTCTGGCCTTATTCGGTAGCGATTACCGCCTTTATGATCCTTATTGCCCGTCCTCTTGCTGTCTATAGTAGCGTCAAACCTTTTAGGTTTAAGGATAGAGAAGTTGGCTTTATCTCTTGGGTAGGCTTGCGCGGCGCCGTACCGATTACCTTAGCGATTTTGCCAGTGATGGCCGGCGTCGATGGGGCATTTATGCTCTTTGATGTGGCTTTTGGGGTAGTGGTGCTATCATTAGTGTTGCAAGGAACAACCATTCCGTTTATGGCTAATTTATTTAAAGTGCGCATTCCTAATAATAAAGATCCAGAAGCAGAGCATGAGGTTTGGGTATCGGATAAAGCCAGCATTACCCTTTATGAGTTTGAGGTCAAGCCAGGAGCTTTTGCTATTGGCCGTCATCCCAAAGGTATCTCTATGCGCATAAGTCCCGATGAGATTAGTATTTTTGCTTTGATACGTAATCAAAAAATAGTCATCGTCGATGAAGAGACTAAGCTTAAATGCGGCGATAGGGTTTGGTACGCTATGCGCGGTAATCATGCGGCTCAAATTGCGCGGATTTTTAATGATATCACTATTGATCGCAAAACCATCGATGACTTTTATGGCGACTGGTTATTGTCGCCTAGCGCTAAGCTTGAAGATCTACCTTTTTCTAAGGATGTCATGAGCTCCACCTCACTGACCGCCAAGCTTCGATCCAAGCCTGATAACGCGCCAAGTTTATGGCAAAAAACAGTCGCCGAATATGTCAAAGCCAGCTTAGAGACCGCGCCAGTATCAGGCGACACTGTCGCTATCAATAACGAGTGGTCATTGGTGGTCAAAGAGGTCGATGATAAAGGCAAGCTGAGATCGGTCGGTTTAAAGCGCGATAAGCTGATAACTAGCGTTTAATAATTTGATATAAATGTTTTATTTTTAAGATAATCGTGCGCCTGTATTACTTAGCTTCAAAGCGTCTCAAAGTCTGATAACCGCCATAAATACGAGTCACGATAGTAATGGCGCAAGCCGCGGCAAAGATACTGGCTAGTAGCACAAAATGCTGAGGCCAAATACAAAAAGCGATAAAAAAAGCAATAGTTTCGGTGCCTTCGGTCAGCCCATTTAGATAATAAAAGCTCTTATACTTAAACTGCGGCTTATCTAATGCAAATTTTTCAGCCGCTATCGCAAAGGCCAAAAAGCTTGAGCCAGTACCGATAAAGGCGGCTAGTAACAGCGCTCCGGCAATAGTGTTTTGTGCTGGATCAGCGAAGATAAAGCCGAGCGGGATAGCGGCATAAAATAAAAAATCGAGGGTAATATCTAAGTAGCCGCCAGCACTCGAGCTTTGCTTGGCATAACGAGCAAGGGCGCCATCTAAGCCATCAAAAATCCGATTCAATATAATAGCAATCAGCGCGCCAAACCACAGCTGATAAGCTAATAATGGCAATGCCAATACGCCAATAACAAAACCTAATAGCGTCAACTGATCCGCCGTGATGCCGCGTTTATGCAGGCTAGCGGCTAGCGGCGTTAGTATCGGTTTTATAATAGGCGTTAGGTATTTATCCAGCACGTATTTGCCTTGTTTATTGTTTCGCTTTTTATTTTGGCTTGCTTAAATTTGGCTCTGTTGTGGTTTGATCGTTAAGCGTAATGATTTTACCGCCAGCGGCTTCTGCATCGCTATGGTCGTGCGTGACCATAATGGTAGGAAGTTTGCGGCTGCGTATTTGGGTGAACACTAACTGCTGCACCTCAGATCGTAGCTCGGTATCGAGCTTACTAAAAGGCTCATCGAGCAATATGGCTTTCGGCTCGCTCAGCAGTACTCGCAGCAAAGCCACGCGCGCTTGCTGACCACCAGAGAGATTGTCCGGATGCCGCTTTGCCATTCCTTTTAGACCTACTTGCTCAAGAGCTTGCTCTATTTTTTGTAGGCGCTGCTTTTTATTACTATTGTTATTGTTGCTATCTTTTTTAGGCATAGCAAAAGCGATATTACCGGCTACTGATAAGTGTGAGAACAGCAAAGCATCTTGATAAAGTACGCCAATATGACGCCGGTGCGTGGGCAGGTGACTGATATTTTTATCATTGAGCCAAACCTCGCCAGTAGCGCTAAAGTCACTGGCTAAAGTGCCAGTAATCCAGTTCAATAAGCTTGATTTGCCACTACCAGAGGGCCCCATAATAGTCAGAATCTCACCGCCATGGACTTGCTCATTTAAGCTTAATAATAGCTCGCCCTGACGATAAAGCTGTAAGTCTTTTATCTGTAAAGAAGATGGCATTTAAGACCCTTTATTTTAATTATGGAGCTGATCTTTAACTATTGAATTAACGTACTAGGCGAAAGTCGCAGCTTACGCACGATACAGCGAGGCTAGAATAAAGATTTTGCAGCCTCTGTCAGCGTAGACACAGCACGCCAAAAATATTTATCCCAGTCTCGCGTCTAATAACAGATATCTATTTTATTTTCTATTGAGCATAGTCAAGTCTTTGTAGGCTAGTGCTTTAGCCTAGCATTATATCTCTGCAGAATTTTATCATTCAAAATATTAACGATTAGCACTGCGAAAAAAATATTTTGGCAGTATCCATGCCAGTATAAAACCAAACAGCGGCAGTAGCATTTGCATAATCGCATAAACGGCACTGGTACGCCGACTTGCGCCATTCGCCAGCGTTACCGCTTCGGTGGTAATAGTAGCGATACGGCCGCCACCTGCCAGCAATGTTGGCAAATACTGACCAAAACTAATGGCCAACCCCAAAGCGATAGCGATCAAAATAGGGGCGAATAATTGCGGCAATTTCACTTGCAAAAACACTTTGCTAGGCGGCGCACCAAGGCTAGCGGCGACATTAGCGAAGCGCGTATCTAAGCGCCGATAACTACTAGCAAGCGACAAAAACACATAGGGCAGCACGAATAATAAATGGGTAAAAGCAACATTTAAAAACGCCACTTGATTATTAAATAATTGCTGTAGCCAAACCAGGCCGAATAAAAAAGCAATGCTGGGCACTAATAGCGGTAAATAGATAATCAAGCTAGTAAAGCTAGAGATTGATTTAGCCCTTAATTGTTCCGCCTCTAAGCATAGCAAGGTTAGGATTATCGCAACGAAGGTAGATACTACACCAAGCGCTAAGGTGTTAAATAATGGCGTACCTATTTGGGTAAAAGCGCTTTGAAAGTGCAGCAATACTAGCTGCTCAGGCAAGACGGCCGGAAAGCGCCAATAGCCTGCTACTGACCACAGCACTAGACCAATAAGCGCAAGCATAATAAAGCCGATAATCACCACAGTTAGGGCAACAGTGAATTTTTGCCAGATAGCATCGATATAGCGGCGCTTCCCATTTATCAAAGCAGGACGGCACAGCGCTTTAATCGCTTTTTCAGCAGCGAGCCATAAGGCGATTAAGCCGCCAGTGACTGCTAGCTGTAGTATGGCACCGGCTGAGGCCTTGATACGCAAATTCAAATCAACATCATTGAACCATTGCAGGATAGTCACCGCCAAAGTAGGCGGCGTATTGGGTCCTAGAATGAGCGGCATCTCGACACTGGCGCTAGCATAAGCCAATACTGCCAAGACAGGTAGGCGCAGTAGCGGATAGAGCACTGGAAATACCGCCTTAAAAAAGGCGGTAAAAGGATAGTAGCCTAGAGTTAGCGCGACTTTATAATTCAGGCGCAGGGTTTTACCAAGCTCCGGCTGTGCTAACACGCCGAGTGACATTAATAATAAAAAAGGCAGCTCTTTGAGCATCAGTCCTAAGATGATGCTGATGCCATAAGGATCGTGCGGAAATATCCCCGGCGGCGCTAGCTCCCAACCGCTAAGCCATGGCGAAAATAATCGCACAATAAGACCGGATGGCGCAATTAAAAAGCCAATCGCTATTGCCGCGGCGGCATGAGGAATGACCAAAATAGGGCTAAGCAAACGCTCGATACGCGTCAGCCAAACACTATTAAAAAACGCCGCTAATATCATCAGCATACTGACAAAAGCCAGCAGAGTGCTAATTAGTCCCGTGCCGACACTTAGAGCCACCATTTGGCTGAGACCGGGCGTTTGCGCTAGTGCTTGAAAGCCTTGTAGGCCAATGCTAGTTTGTCCGATAGCCGGTATCCAACCAAAGGCTGGCAGCAGTACACTGATTAGGCCGCCGAGTACTGGCAGTAGCAGTATTAGCAGTAAAAATTTCGGGCTAAGGCTGACTAGACGGGTAAATAGGTCAGTTTTAAAAAAGATAATATTGCCCGTATTTACTTTTTTAGTATTTGGGTCTTTATCGTTAGAGTGCTGCGGCTCGTCATTTAGTGGCCTCATTGGCTGACTCCGTAGCGCGTCTGCCAACCTTGCATAATGGCATCAACCCAGCTCGGATGCGGCTCACTAACCGTGCGTTTGATGGCATCAAAAGCTAGCGCGCTTGGATGCGGCTTAGTCGTTTTGAATAGTGCTTGCTGCTCTGGGCTTAGCATAGCCGGTACTAACACTGTTTTATCGCCCCAAACGCTAGGCTGCTGTTTATACGCTTGCGCCTCGGGGCTTAATAGAAAATTAGCGACCAATTGCGCTGCCTCAGGGTGGCTCGCGTTATAGGGAATAGCGACAAAATGGGTGTTACTTAAACTGCCATCACGCATAGCATAGCTACGGATGCTCGGCGGTAGGTCATAACGCTGCACCGCGGCTGGTACTTCAGGACCTGAGAAGGTAAAGGCGAGGCTCAGCTCAGTATCATCGACAAGCCTGCGCATCTGCGCGCCACTTTGTGGGAACTGTTGGCCGTCACGCCAAAGGCTTGGATGCAGCTTATCCAAAAACTGCCATAGCGGCTTGAGTACTACCTCTTTATTAGCTTCAGTGACTGGCTGATCGAGCTGCGCTCTGCTATTGCTGCCAGTCTCAGCATCGTTTTGCTCATGCAGTATTACCAAAGCATATTTCAAAAAGCTCATACCCAAAAAGTCAGGCGGCTTTGGATAACTGAAACGGCCAGGATTTTTCTGGGTCCAACTGGCGAGCTCGCTTAAAGTAGCTGGCGGCTTATCAAGCGCCAAACTATCATAATAAAAGGTCAGCGAAGCTTGTCCCCATGGCGCTTCCATCCCTTGGGTCGGCACCCCAAAATCAAGGGTCACCGCTGGATTATTCTTAGGATCAGTTAATTTAAAATTAGGTAAGTTACTGGCCCAATCTTTTAATAATAAGTCATTGTCACTCATGGTGGCAAAGTTAGCGCCATTGATCCAAATCAGATCAACGCTTCCTTGCTGATTATTATTAGCAGATTTTTCAGCCAGTACGCGGCTGACCGCTTCGCTAGTGTCGCTTAATTTGACATGGACTAAGTTAATATTGTATTTATCCTTGAGCGCGTCCGCTGCCCATTGAATATAGGCGTTAATTTGTGGATCGCCGCCCCAAGTGTGGAAATAAACGTCTTGGTTCTCACCGCTATTTTGCAACTGCTGCCATGGCGACTGAGCGCTATCGTTTGCGGCATGAATGCTAGAGGCGCTGCTAGCAGAAATCCCTAGACAAACGCTAAGTAGCACAGCAAAACCGCTATAGCGGCTTAGCTTATTAAGCGTTTTGAGCTTGGTTAAAGCTAGCAAAGAGTTGATAACGTGCATTTGCGGTTCTGTTTCTAAATCAATCACAGTGATTTATGCGCTAGGGTAGTAGTTTACTTTGAATGGCTGACTCATTATATAGCTGAGCTTAAATAAACGTATTGCCGCTATCCCAGTTATCCCAGCTACCCTGTATTTATTTTATAGCCAGTCCACTATAACTGTTTTTTATCCTATCCACCAAAAAGTCTACCGCCGCTTTAACTTTAGGCACTAAGTAGCGCTGTTTTTGATAGAGCAAATATACTGCCACATCCGCGTGTTGAGTGATAGCTAGCTCATGCTCAAAGGTGAGCTCCTGCAATTGCTCTGACTGAAGATAAGACGCCAACGCCCAGCGGGTCGACATCAAGATACCCTCGCCATTACAGGCTTTTTTTGCGAGCCAATCGCCGTTGTTGGAGATTGCGACCGCCGGCCCTGAGACGTCCTGCCATTGCCCGCTGATACGAGCTAGCCAAGGCGTTGCCCCAGTTGGCGCTTTAAAATAAAGACCGTTATGCTGCTTTAATTCCATTACTGTCTTAGGCACACCATACTTCTCTAAATAAGCTGGCGCGGCGACTGGAATAAAACCATTATCCATCAGCCTTATCGCGAGCACGCGCTCATTGGGCGCGTAACCACCGCGAATAGCAATATCGACATCATCACGTCCGAGGGTCGATAATTCATCACTGAGGCTGATATCTAATACAATCTCAGGATATAAAGCGCTGAATTCGTCTAGCAGCGGCAATAATATCTTTTCGCCAAAACCGACCATCGAGCTAATGCGTAGACGTCCCATGGGCGTGCTTTGATAACTGCGCACCGTTTCATGGCTTTGCTTGAGCTGGCTTAATACCTGCTGCATATCTTCATAATAAATCTGCCCGACTTCTGTTAGTTTCACCATACGGGTTGAGCGCTTGAGTAAGGTTGCGCCCAAGCTTTTTTCTA
Organism: Psychrobacter sp. AH5; assembly: GCF_040371085.1. Lineage (NCBI taxonomy): Bacteria > Pseudomonadati > Pseudomonadota > Gammaproteobacteria > Moraxellales > Moraxellaceae > Psychrobacter > Psychrobacter sp. AH5. Next base: position 1,327,905 of record NZ_JAMBMT010000001.1, on the reverse strand, counting down.
AGTCCGCCACTCGCCTTGAGAGCGATGACGGCGGTACATTGAAGCTCTTTGCCGCTTTAGTAAAACTGCCGGTTTCGGCAACTTTACAAAAATAGCGGATGGCACGTAATTGATCCAACTTATTTCTCCATTAACTGCATAGTTCATACTAAATAGAATAGGTGCAGTGGTGCAGTGGTGCAGTGCTACTGGGATGCTTTTTTTAAACATAGGTTTTGCAGCCTCTAGGAACGCAGCAAGCCAGGAAAATTTATACCAGTAGCACGTTTAAATCCAATAACAGTTTTACTTTCAAATGACTATAGTGAACTGACGGCATAACTAGCTATTTTCGCGCTATTATTGTCTTAAAAGCAATAGTGATTGGCAGCTTAAGACATATACAAGCTTATTAAAACCAGTAATAATAGCTTTGAGTTAAATACTAACCCTAAAATAAAATGAATACTTTGCAGGAGCAAACCTATGACCGATAAAAATATACAACTGACCTCAACCATTAGCTCAGATAATAAGCTCACTTTAGCGTTGCAAGAGATTGACATGCCGCAGCCTAAGGCGGATGAAGTAGTGGTTCGTATCGAAGCGGCACCATTAAACCCCTCTGATTTAGCGGTGATGTTCAGCGTCGCTGATATGTCAACCGCACAGCAGTCAGGCAACGAGCAAAACCCAGTGATTAGCGCTGAGGTGCCTAAGAAGTTTATGTCTGCGGTTAAAACTCGGGTCGATAAAGCTACGCCAGTCGGTAATGAAGGCGCTGGCACGGTAGTTGCCGCCGGCTCGTCAGCTGCCGCGCAAGCATTAATGGGTAAGATGGTAGCGGTGATTGGCGGTGGTACTTATCGTCAATATCACTGCGTCAATGTCAAAAGCTGCTTACCACTAAAAGAAGGCACCACGGCCAAAGAAGGCGCGTCCTCTTTTGTCAATCCGCTGACGTCGCTGGCAATGGTCGAAACCATGCGCGCTGAAGGTCATAAAGCTATCGTCCACGCGGCGGCGGCCTCTAGCTTGGGTCAAATGCTGAATCGTATCTGTCTGGCAGATGGCATTGATTTGGTCAATATCGTGCGTAGAGAGGAGCAAGAAACCTTGCTACGCGATATGGGCGCAAAGTATGTGGTCAACTCTAGCAAAGACTCATTCCTTGCAGATCTAACCGCGGCTATAGCTGAGACCGGCGCAACTATCGCCTTTGATCCGATCGGTGGCGGTCAACTGGCCAGCGATATCCTTAACTGTATGGAAGCGGCGATTACTCAAGACGTCACAGAATATAATGTCTATGGCTCTGACACTTACAAACAGGTTTATATCTATGGCGCCTTAAACCGTGGCCCTATTACTTTAAACCGTAACTTCGGTTTTGCTTGGGGCGTCAATGGTTTCTTATTATTCAATGCGCTAAGCAAATTAGGCACCGATACGGTCATGTCGATGCGTAAGCGGGTGGCGGATGAAATCACTACCACTTTCGCTAGTAGCTATACTCATGAAGTGTCATTGGCAGAGGTATTGGATATGAAGTCGATAGCGGCTTATGGCAAACAAGCCACCGGTGAGAAATACTTAATTACGCCGCAAAAGTAATCCTGTTAAGCTATTGATTTTAGGTTATAGCTGACTCATTTTAAAACTGATACAGTGCAGCTGGAATGAATTTTGCGCAGCCTCTGTCAGCGTAGACACAGCACGCAAGGAAAATTTATACCAGTTGCACGTTAATATTAGCGTATCAATTTTATTTTGAAATAATTATAGATAAAAGCAGATACCCGTTTTGGTATCTGCTTTTTTGGTCTTAAACAACAACGTTTTCTTGCGCGCCTTTTTCCCAGTTCACTATATTATCAAAGGTAATCTTAGCTCTTCTTACCATCGCCTCTTCGGTAGCAAAGCCGATATGCGGCAGTAGCACCACATTTGGCGCATCCAAAATCGGATAATCAGCCGGAATTGGCGGCTCTATATCGACTCTATCCAAACCCACGCCGGCGATGGTGCCATTGCGTAGCGCTGCTGCCAAAGCTTCATTATCGACAATCGGACCGACAGCGGTATTAATTAATAAGGCACTATCTTTCATCAACGCCAGCTTGTTTTTATCAATTAAATGCTTGGTGTCATCGGTTAATGGCGTATGCAGAGTAACAATGTCGCTAGCCTTTAGCACTTCATCTAACGATTTGTATTCGACCCCTTTATTGATTAAGTCAGGCTTTTCACTGCGGTTATAAGCAATGACTTTACAGCCAAAAGCTAAGCCTATTTCCGCCACCGCGCCGCCTATGTCGCCAGTGCCGATAACGCCCAAGGTTTTCCCTCTTAAGTCGCGCTGTCTGTAGCCATCCTTAGTACCGCCGTCTCTGACGATGGCCTCTAAAGGCACAATGTTACGCAGCAAGGAAAGGATTAGCCCAAAGGTGATTTCGGCCACTGAGTGAGTGCTATAACCAGCGGCGTTTGAGACTTGAATGCCTTTTTCTTTACACTTTTCTAAGTCGATATGATTAAAGCCGGTAAAAGCTACGGCGATAAATTTTAATTTGTCGGCCGCCTCGATGACATCCCCGCTTAGTGGCGTATTAGCGAGGACTAAAACCTCGACGTTTTTGATGCGCTGCTTGATAGTGTCATCGTCGAGTTTGCCATCGTCATAGACTACTAAGTGGTGGCCATTATCGGTGAGAGGTTTTGAGAGTTTATTTAATTCCTCCTCACTAATGCCTAGCGATTCTAAGAGTACAATGTCCATTGTTAACTCTCCCTTTCGTTTTTATAGTTAGAATAGTTAGCTTTACTAGTTATGTTTTATAGTACGGTTGAGCCTTTATCTGAGGCCAGCCGTTTAGCGCTACGATAAACACTATTAAGTTAGCCCAAACCCCAGTATTAAGCAAGTCAGCTGCCTCAAACTGCCGATAGTCTAATTAAACTTGCCATAAGCGCAGCGGATTGCGCTAGTGAGACGATTTATTCTGCGCTATACTTCCAAGCATTTATTCTTGCCCGCTTTATTAACCATTACCGACACATCCAAACGATAAGACAATGCTATGAGTACTAATTTTTCCCAAACCGCTGCTTTTATCTGGTCGGTCGCCGATCTATTGCGCGGCGACTTTAAGCAATCGCAGTACGGTCGCATCATCCTACCATTTACGCTATTGCGCCGTTTGGAGTGCGTGTTAGAGGCGACCAAAGCTGAGGTGGTGGCAGAGAGTCAGCGTATCGCTGATAAAGGGCTAAAAGAGGAGGCGCAAGAGCGCTTCTTATTGCGTGTCAGCAAGCGACCTTTTTATAATATCTCGCCGATGGATCTTAGCAAAATGGGTCAAAGCGATATCAAAGATAACCTTAATACTTACGTGCAATCGTTCTCCAAGGACGCGCGTGAAATCTTTGAGCATTTTAAGTTTGAAGAGTTTGTCGGGCAGCTAGCCGATGCCAATTTACTCTATAAAGTGGTGCAGATGTTTGCCAATACTGATCTGAGTCCTGAGGCGATATCCAACCACGAAATGGGCTTTATCTTTGAAGAGCTGATCCGCCGCTTTGCTGAGAGCTCTAATGAGACCGCGGGCGAGCACTTTACCCCGCGTGATATCGTGCGCTTAACCACGTCCTTAGTATTTATGGAAGACGATGACGCGCTGACCAAAGACGGCATTATCCGTACTATTTATGATCCAACAGCCGGTACTGGCGGCTTCTTATCCTCCGGTATGGAATATGTGCTTGAGCTAAATCCTGAGGCGGTGATGCGCACTTATGGGCAGGAGCTGAACCCTGAGTCTTATGCGATTTGTAAAGCCGATATGCTGATAAAAGGCCAAGAGGTCAATAATATTAAGCTCGGCAATACCTTATCTAATGATCAACTGGTCGGCGAGCAGTTCGACTATATGCTGTCAAACCCGCCGTTTGGGGTCGATTGGAAAAAGATAGCAGGGGAGATCAAAGACGAGCATGAGCAAAAAGGCTTTGATGGCCGCTTTGGTGCAGGCTTGCCGCGCGTCTCTGATGGTTCGCTATTATTCTTGATGCATCTGCTTAGCAAAATGCGTCCGATTACTGATAATGATAAAGAGACAGACAGCAGCTCGCAAAACAGTTCAAACCACAATCAAGGCAGCCGTATCGGTATTATCTTGAATGGTTCACCGCTATTCACTGGCGGCGCGGGTAGCGGCGAGAGTGAGATTCGCCGTTATATCCTTGAGGCCGATTTGTTAGAAGCCATCATCGCCTTGCCCAACGATATGTTCTATAACACCGGTATCGCCACCTATATTTGGATACTTAGTAATAAAAAAGCTCCCGAGCGTCAAGGAAAAGTGCAATTAATCGATGGCAGTCATCTATATAGCAAGATGCGTAAGTCATTAGGCTCCAAGCGTAATGAGATGAGCGAGGACGATATCAAGACCATCATTCGCAGCTTTGGCGACTTTGAGGTGGTGGATGCGCGCGTACTCGATAAGCCTGAGGAAGTAAAATCCAATCGCGGTCGTCAGTCTGCTAACCCTAAATCAGATCTAGCCAAAACCTTTGCCAGTAAGATATTTGCCACTCACGAGTTTGGCTATCGCCGCCTGACTATCGAGCGGCCGCTACGACTATCGGCGCAGCTCTCCAATGAGGCGCTAGAAACCTTGCGTTATGCGCCAAAACCCTTTGATATGGTGATGCCAGCGCTGTATGAAGCTTTTGGTAAGGATTGGACTAATGAAAGCTATGGCGATTTATCCGCGGTGACATTAGAGGCAAGAGCACTTATAAAGGCGGATTTTAGCGAGTTAAAAGAGAAGCAAATCAAAGAGGTGCTGGGTAGTCAGCTTTGGCAACAGCAGCTAGCGATTATGAATAAAGCCAAAGCCTTACAAGCGCTCATTTATAAACAGCACGGTGAGCAACAATTCGATGATTACAACGAGTTTGAAACCGTGTTTAAGCAAGCGTTAAAAGATGCAGAAACCAATCTTGATATCAGTCTGGATGCCAAAGAAAAGAAACAACTACTTGAGGCAATAACGTGGAAAAATCCTGAAGCTGAGCCGGTGATAAAAAAGGTGGTCAAAGCTGCTAATCCGCTTTATGGTGCATTTAGCTATAAAGCTACTAATTCAGACAAGCCAGCCAAAATCGTAGAATTCCAAGCCGATAGCGATTTGCGCGATTATGAAAACGTGCCGCTCGATCCTAGCATCACTACTACCGAATTGATTGAAGACTATTTCAAACGCGAAGTACAGCTGCATGTGCCGGATGCGTGGATAAATAGCGATAAGGTAGATGCTATCGATGAGGAGATCGGCATTGTTGGCTTTGAGATACCGTTTAACCGTCATTTTTATGTGTACGAGCCGCCTAGAGCGCTTGCCGAGATTGATGCGGACTTAGATAAGGTCAGTCAGGAGATTATGCAGTTATTGGGTGAGGTGCATTCGTAATGGCTGAAAAATATTTAAGTTATCCAGAATATAAAGATTCTAGGGTTGAGTGGTTAAGTAAATTACCTGTAAGTTGGAATATTGAAAGAACAAAACGTATGTTGCTTTTAAGAAGGGAGTTAGTAGGGGCTAATTCATTAGATTATCAGCTCTTATCGCTTACTCTCAGAGGTGTTATACCAAGAGATGTTTCCAATGGTGATGGAAAGATACCTGCGGATTTTAGTACGTACCAAGAAGTTGAAAAAAAAGATTTAATATTTTGTCTTTTCGACATTGATGAAACTCCTAGAACAGTTGGTTTGTCACCGCAAAATGGCATGATTACTGGAGCATATAACGTTTATGAAACTAGCGATAGATGTTCATCTCGGTATGCTTACTATTATTTTTTACACATCGATTTACGCAAAGGTTTACGTCCTTTTTATACAGGTCTTAGAAAAGTTGTTAGGTCAGAAACGTTCGGTAATATTAAAATGCCTTGTCCTTCTCATGAAGAACAAACCCAAATCGCCAACTTTCTCGACTACGAAACCGCCCAAATTGACACTTTAATTGAAAAACAACAAACCCTTATTCAACTGCTAAAAGAAAAGCGCCAAGCCGTGATTAGTCATGCGGTGACCAAAGGTTTAAACCCTGACGTACCGATGAAAGATTCGGGTGTTGAATGGTTAGGGGAAGTGCCTAAGCATTGGTCTGTAACTAAATTCAGTCATTGTGCTCAAATAAGAAATGGGTTAGTTGATCCTAAAGCTCCTGATTTTAAAAACTTAGTTCTATATGCGCCAAATCATATTGAAAAAGGTACGGGCAAGATTGTCTACAAAGAGACTGCGGAAGAACAAGGCGCAGATAGTAGCAAATATCTTTGTTATAAAGGGGAAGTGATCTATAGCAAAATACGTCCTGCGTTGGCAAAGGTAGCTATTTGCGAAGAAAAAACTGCGTTATGTAGTGCCGATATGTACCCAATAAATGCAGTAAATGGATTGGATAATCGATTTTTATACTTTTTTATGTTGTCCGATAACTTTACAAAAGCAGCAATTTTAGATTCTGATAGGGTTGCAATGCCTAAGATAAACAGGGAATCTTTAAATGATTATAAATTGCCTATACCACCAGCCACTGAACAAATGAGTATATGCAAATTTATAGTTAGTCAAAACACTAAACTTGAAGAGTTAGAGTATAAAGCAATAACAGCCATTCAACTTATGCAAGAACGCCGCACCGCTTTAATATCGGCTGCCGTTACCGGTAAGATTGATGTTCGCGGCTGGCAAGCGCCTGATAAACTGTAGTACAATAGTTGGGTTTTTAAACTGTAATAAGCGTGTATAAGGACATTAACGCATGAAAAAATTGACCGTAGCCACTATATTAGCTGCAATGACTGTCAGCTATAGCGCCCAAGCACAAGTATATCAATGGGAAGATGATTATTGCAGTATGCAAGGTAGCTTTGACAATAAAAAGTACACCGCTAAGCAGATTGAAAATTCATATTTCGTATTGGAAGGGTTGAATAGACTAAATATAGAAGGTTTTGTTTCAGTTGGCGATATTGATGCACTGGATAGACTATCTATGAAAGATATAGATACGCTCACTGAAGAATATGAACAAGTCAAAAGTAACGTAGAGCGATTAAATGTCGTACCCGAAGCAAAAGGCTATAAACAAGAATTACTTAAGACTATTGATGGAGAATATGAAAGAAATCGGTTAACGCTTTTAGCTTATCTCAATCCTAGTGAAGCGCTTAAACAAAGCCCGAAAATGTGTAAGACTTATATTGAACCCTTCTTGCAGAGTGAAAAAGCTGTGCAGATTAGATGGAAACAGTTTGTTGAAGAGCAAATTCAGGAACAAAGCCAATATGGAGCTGATGAAGTAGCACGTTATCGAAAAATCGCAACTAAACGCTATCAGCAAGAAAAAGCAAGTAACCCTGCCAAATATGCCAAAATGGATTTGGTGCGACTTGGTTATGGTAACTGTGTAAACATGCAGGCTTATCGTGCTGACAGTGACAGAGTTTATAGCGACACTAAAAAATTGAATAAAACCTTGTTTGGTAATAGCTTTAAAGAAATGTGCTATGAGCCGTAGGATTTGTTCTGATGGTAGTAAAATAAAGTATCAAAGGTTGATTATGATTAGCGATAGGTTATAGGTAGTGAGTTTATGAAAAAGATACTATTGATTTTAGCAGTATTAGGAATTGGTATAGTCCAAACAAGTGGTGCTGCCGAAACGACGTTCAAGTCAAACAACAGCCTGAGTCATACTGTTACCAATACTTCTAATTCTGACGACTATCGCACTAGGCCTAATATATATAGTAGTAGCAAGAGCTCAGGCGTATATAATAATAACGACATAGCACAATCAATTGATAACTTGAGCGCTTATCCGAAGCAAAAAAAGTATCGGTCATCTTTACAGACTGTACCAAATAGCTTAGAGAATATGAAGAAATGGGCGAATCAAGGGAGTGCAAAATATCAAATTATGACTGGATGGATATACTACAGTGGTCAAGGTGTCCGTCAGGATATGGTCTTAGCTAGAAAAATGTTTGGTGGTGTTCTAAAAAGTATGCTGGCATCAGACGTAGCCATAATTGACATAGAAGAACACCAGATCGAATACCTTAAAGTGATTATCAAGCTTTTTCGAGAAGCAGCAGGTTTTTCTAACGGCTCGACGTAACCGGTGTCTCAAGCGACAGTTATTGCCTTCTATACCTACCGTGTGCTGTTTGCCAACTCGCTTATGATCTGATTTAAAAGCCGTCAAAAAGCTATCCCAGTTGTCCATACTAATAGAGTCATAGCTGACTTTGAGCTGATTTAGACGTGCTCTTAGCTTCTTAGCCGTTCTCAAATCACGTTTGCCCCAGACATAAGCGACAATCTCATTAGTAGCACGGTCATAAGCATAAATAAGCCAGACTTTACGCTTCTTGCGATACACGTAAGTCCAGAACTCATCAACCTCTAAGCGTTCATAATATCGCTTCTTAGGCGCGATCTTATAAACAGATGAGCCTATGGTGCTGAGCACTTTACCAATACTCACCGAGGTAATGATGGCTATGTCTCTAACACCGCAGCCTCTAACCGTCATTAGCCGTATGATGTCTTCTATTTGAGAGTGACAGCCTTGGTAGCTTAAGGCATGGTCGCCAATAAACTGACGTTTGCAGTCCTTACATTGGTAGTTCTGCTTGCCATAGCTTTTTATGCCATTTTTCTTTAAACTGGGACTGTGACAGTCGGGGCAACTGATCTGTATTTGTGTCTTCATAACCTCAAATATATCATCTTGCTTTGGCTGTCACCCTCCTTTATTACCTCAGCATACTTTCTGATACACCACCAAATGTTTCAAAAAGCAGCGAATCAAGGAAATATGTATGGCCAAAATATATTTGGGACTTTTTATGAAGAAGGTTTAGGTGGGTTAAAGCAAAACCGAGCTACGGCGAAAGAATGGTATGGAAAAGCTTGTGATCAAGGTCTTCAGAGTGGGTGTGATGAGTATAAACGGTTGAATGAACGCGGTTATTAGCAAATTAAGAATAGGTATAGGGCTAAAAAATCACCTTACGGATTTAGCTTAATAGTAAATGTGGTATCTGATTGGTATTAAGGTAAATGAACAAGAGAGCTATTGCTCATCTATGAGCGCTTGCGCTAATTCAGGTATTCTATCAGCGTACCTTAAACATTGAGCATATTCGCCGCTACTAAAGTTCTCTTCAAGCCTATAATCAGCTTTGTGGCGCTTAGTCAAAAAGTCTGTAAATTGTAAAGCGAGTCTTTTAGCTGCCTTACTCTCTGTCAGCTCTGCTATCTCTTCAAAGACCAGAAAGACGCGCTTATGAGAGCCCGTATTATTAAACGAGCCGTCTCTACTCATATCGTACTGTGGAAAGTTATCTTTAATGACATTGAGCATCATATAATAGATCAAATAGTAATGACGATTGATACAGGCTCTTTGAATGGCTTCATCTTCGATTGTTTTAGGATTGGGAAATAAGTGATCTACTGCTTGCTTCATATCCTCTATAGTAACGCTCAAACTAAAATCCCTTGCTGACTAAGTAGATCATCATTTGGTAAACTGTCATCTTCTAAAGGTAAGAAATTATAGACGATGCGTTTATAATCTTTAAACGATAAGTCACTATCAAGCAAATATTCAGTGTATTTATCATGAATCATAAAGCAAGTATCGATATCGATACTTGGTATTTCTTCGTTTACGATTAAAAAAGTGCCTACCTCATTATGTTGGATAGTCATACTGACTTGACTATTACCTAAATAATATGAGTTTGAAGCTTTGGCTGCTATAGACGAAACCTCTATAAGGCTATCAATCGTTATTTCTGTTTGCTCTAGGTCAAATATTTCTTTCTCAAAATACTCTAACTTACTATGACCTAGATGCAATAAATCTTTAAATTGATTGTTAGGGTCTTTGAATAACGACAAACCTTGTGATAATGCTTCTTTGTCTAGTGTTATAGATGAATCTACAATAAGTCTTTTTAATGCATATGTATTAAAATTATCTTCTTGCAAGTTTAGTAAAGTTAAAGCGATAGCTTCTTTAAATTGCCCAGCTTCTGATAAAAGTATTGCATAATTGTCACGAGCAACGGTTTTATCTAGTCGATAAGACTTCTCGGCATAATCAACCGCTTGGTCAAGCTTACCTTGCGCACGGTAGACTAGAGCTTCCATCAAAAAGCCCTCAGCAGGATTGCTGTTACGCAATGCTTGAGCATCTCTAAGCCAACGACTGAATCTAATATTGTCAGGATTGATCATCCCTTCAAAAGATATTAGAAAGTCATAGACTTCGTTAAGCTTAGACTGTGCTTGATGTGCAGTCATATATTTATGTACCTATATAAGTGCCGTTATATTACCATCGGTAGTTAGCTTAGTAAATGTGAATAATGTGAGTGTGGAGTATACCCATAGGTACTAATCTCTAGTATGGTACGCAATAGCACAAAGTCTAAAACCAAACCAATACTTCGCTATTGCCTGTAGAGAAAAAAATGAAAGCATCGTTATTAAACCCAAAACTTGCTTATCAAATCATAGCCTTAAGCCTAGCGTTTGCGCTTAGCGCTTTTGCGCAGGCAAATAGCTTGATTACCGCTCAAGCCTTAGCGGCTAAAGGCTCCGCCTCTGCTCAATACAATCTAGCGATGATGTATGATAGAGGCAATGGGGTTGAGCAAGATAGCGCCAAAGCGGCCTACTGGTATCAACAAGCTGCCGAACAAGGCGATACCGCCGCACAAAACAATCTAGGCTTGATGTATGATTTTGGCGAAGGTATCGAACAAGACTTTGTCAAAGCGGTCTACTGGTATCAAAAAGCGGCTGAGCAAGGCAATCCTTTGGCCCAAAAAAACCTAGCGCTTATGTACGAGATGGGCAGCGGCGTTGAGCAGAATGATAGGCAGGCCGCTTATTGGTTTGAAAAGGCGGCTGAACAAGGCGATATCGTCGCTCAGTACAATATAGGCGTGTTTTATGATCAAGGCAGAGGCGTCAAGCAAGATAGCGCCAAAGCGCTCTACTGGTATCAAAAAGCCGCTATTCAAGGCGATATACAAGCGCAGAATAATCTTGGCGCTATGTATTTTGAGGGTACAGGTGCGGCGCAAGATTATACCGCAGCCTACTCTTGGTTTGAGCAAGCCGCTAGGCAAGGCGATGCCTCTGGCGAGTATAATTTGGGCTTGATGTATGAGTCGGGGCTAGGCGTTGAGCAGGATTACGCCCAAGCTATCGAGTGGTATCAAAGAGCTGCCGATCATGACAATGCTTTGGCTCAAAGCGCGCTTGGCTGGATGTACTATAGCGGCGAAGGGGCAGAGGTGGACTATGATAAAGCCTATCGGCTTATCAAAAAAGCCGCCATTCAAGGCGATGCTACTGCACAAAATAACTTAGGCGTGTTGTACAATGATGGCATCGCAGTCGAGCAAGATTATGCCAAAGCTTATGACTGGTACCAAAAAGCGGCGGCTCAAGGGGAAGCGGGCGCGCAAAACAATATCGGCTATTTTTATGAGAGCGGCACCGTCGTTGAGCAAGACTATAGCCAAGCGGTCTACTGGTATCAAAAAGCCGCCGATCAAGGCTATGCTACCGCGCAAGCAGGGCTTGGCTGGGCATACGCTAGTGGACAAGGGGTTGAGCGCGATTATGACAAAGCCGCTCAGCTCCTCCAACAGTCCGTCGCACAGGGCGATGCTACTGGCCAAAATAATACGGCGGTTCTATACTCTATGGGTATGGGCGTGCCGCAAGATTTTGACAAAGCTTTTGAGCTATTACAGCTATCTGCCGCGCAGCACAGCCCAAACGGTCAGCGTAATATGGGGGTGTTTTATGCTGGCGGTTATGGGGTTGAGCAAGACAGTGAAAAAGCCTTGGAGTGGTTTAGCATAGCCTGTGATAATGGCGATACTAGAAGCTGCGAGCTTTATGAAGCCTATGCCATGACTAACGATGCTACTATTGCCGCGCTAGAGGCCGCTGCTGCCGCCGCGGCAGCAGTCGTCAGCGAACCCTAAAAATAATAATAACAACGGACTAAATATGATCAACGCGCACAACGTCACCTATGAGTCTATCTTTCAAGCCGATATCGTGGCGCAAATGCAAGCAAAAGGTTGGCAGCTCGGTAGCTCTGCTGACTATCAAGCAGCAACCGCGCTCTATGAGCAAGATGTGCTCGACTTTGTGCAGACCACCCAGCCGCAACAATGGCAAAAATTCTGCAAAACCTTTCCTATCGACTCTGAACGTCATTTTATCGAAGCATTGGTCAAGCAGCTCAATAAGGCCGATGAGCACTCAACAGATAGAGCCTCGCGCACTTATGGCACTTTGGGCGTATTGCGTCATGGCCTAAAGATTCGTAACGCGCGCTTCTCCCTTTGCCAGTTTAAGCCTGAGCACAATCTCAATCCTGAGATCATGGCGCGCTATCAGGCCAATATCTGCCGTATCGTGCCTGAGCTGGTCTATAGCCCGCATACTGTCGCTAATAAAAATGCTGTCGAAGCTAGCAACGATAACAAAGTCGCCAAACGTAACCGTATCGATATCGTGCTGTTTGTGAATGGCTTGCCCGTCAGCACTATGGAGCTAAAGTCTGAGTTTAAACAATCGGTACAAAACGCTATTAGCCAATACAAGCGCACTCGTCTGCCAAAAGATGCGGATACCGGCAAACCTGAGCCGCTACTGAGCTTTAAGCGCGGCGCTTTGGTACACTTTGCCGTTAGCCAGTACGAGGTCTACATGACCACGAGGCTGGCAGGCGATAATACCTACTTCTTACCCTTTAATAAAGGCACCAGCGAGGGCGGCGCCGGTAACGATGTGCCAGTAGATAGTAGCCGCTATGCCACTGACTATTTGTGGAATGAAGTGCTCACCCCTGCTAATCTGTTGGCGATTCTTGGCCACTTTATGCATCTGCAAATTGAGGAAGAAGAGGACGCTATTGGGCGCAAGTCCAAGCGTGAGACCATGGTATTTCCGCGTTATCATCAGTGGGAGGTAGTCACTAAACTGGTTGATGCAGCTATTAATGAGAGTAAAGCTGGCAGCTCTGAGCAACGTTACCTTATTCAGCACAGTGCTGGTTCGGGCAAGTCCAACTCTATCGCTTGGACCGCGCATCAGCTCTCCACCCTTTATAATGAGCAAGGCGATAAGCAATTTCATTCCGTCATCGTCATTACCGATCGCACCGTGCTCGATGACCAGCTACAAGATACCATCTATCAGTTTGAGCATGCTGATGGTGTGGTCGGACGTATTAATAATAAAGAGGGCGACGGCTCTAAGTCTGAAAAGCTGGCCGAAGCTTTGATAAATTCGCAGCCGATTATCATTGTCACTATTCAAACCTTTCCCTTTGTACTCAAAGCTATCGAAGACTCAAGTGTGCTCAAATCGCGCCGTTATGCCATTATCGCTGATGAAGCGCACTCGTCGCAGACCGGCTCGACCGCGCGCCAGCTCAAAGAAGTGCTGATCTCAGGCGAGTTAGAGCCGGATAATAGGGCGCTATCTAGCGAAGATATGCTCGATAGTGTGCTAGCGGCTCGCCGTAGCAGTGACAATCTAAGCTATTACGCTTTTACCGCGACGCCTAAGCCCAAAACGATTGAGCTATTTGGCCGTTTGCCTAATCCAAATCTGCCAGCCTCTAAAGATAATTTGCCTGCCGCTTTTCATGTCTACTCCATGCGCCAAGCGATAGAGGAGGGCTTTATCCTAGATGTACTCAAAAACTATACCAACTATAAAGTGGTCTATCAGTTAAAGCAAAAACTCGCTGCCAAAGATAATGAAGTCGATGCGCGCCGCGCCAAGATTAAACTAGGTAGCTGGGTGCGCCTGCATGAGCATAATATTGCCCAAAAAGTAAAAATCATCATCGAGCACTTTAACGACAATATTAAAGGTTTACTTGGCGGGCAAGCCAAAGCGATGGTAGTGACCGGCTCGCGTAAAGAAGCGGTGCGCTATAAGCTGGCCTTTGATAACTATATTGCTCAGTATGGCTATCGCAATATCAATGTTATGGTGGCCTTTTCAGGAGAGGTTACCTTTCATGATAATGACCCGGATAGCGACGCCTTACTAGGCAAAAAATTCACTGAGCACAATATGAATATCGGCCTAAAAGGTCGCGATCTGCGTAAAGCCTTTGATAGTGATGACTATCAAGTGATGCTCGTGGCAAATAAATTTCAGACCGGCTTTGATCAGCCCAAGCTTTGCGCTATGTACGTCGATAAAAAGCTCACTGGCGTGGACTGCGTGCAGACGTTATCACGGCTGAATCGCACTTATAAAGGTAAGGCTGAGAGTGGCACCTTTGTGCTCGACTTCTTTAACGATCCTGAGGATATCCTTGAAGCCTTTCAGCCTTATTATGAAACCGCTACTTTAGCCAAGGTTTCTGACCCTGATAAGGTTTATGATCTATATGATAAATTATGTGCCGCTCAAATTTTTGTTTGGCATGAAGTCGAGCAGTTCGTTGAGGCGTTTTATAGCAAAAACAAATTCAATGCCGCCATCAGTAATATCTGTAAGCCTGCGGTTGAGCGCTGGCAAAAGCGCTATAAGCTAGCACGCGAACAAGCTCAGCAAGCTAAGATAATGCTTGAGCGCACTAAGGCGACTGGCGATGTGGTACTCATCACCAATGCGGAGAATGACTATAAAGGCTTTAAAACCGATCAAGACGCGCTGGAGATTTTCAAAAAAGATCTAGGCACTTTTACCCGTCAGTATGAGTTTATGTCGCAAATCGTCGATTATGATAGCAAGGATCTTGAGAAGCTCAGTCTATATGCGCGTAATCTGCAGCCGCTACTACGCGAGAGCTTCGATGACGAAGAAGAGGTCGATTTGAGTAATATCGTTATGAGTCATTACCGAGTCTCCAAGCTCTATCAGCAGGATCTAAAGCTGCAAGAAGGCAAGTCTGAGTATCAGTTAGAGAGCGGTAGCGGCGCTGGTACAGCAACTCCCAAGGATAAAAAAGAAGCTTATTTATCGCAGATTATTGAGCGCTTAAATGAGGTGTTCGCAGGCGAGGACTTTACCGATAAAGATAAAGTGAATTTTATGAATACTATCTGGGACAAGGTCACTGAGAACGAGATCGTGGTTAAGCAGTTTAGCAATAACAGCACTGAGCAGATTATGCTAGGCGGTTATCCCAATGCCGCTGAGGACGCTATGTTCGATGCCAAGGAGGCTTTTGAGGATATGACCATGCACCTATTATCTAATCCTCAGCAGTTCAAGCAATTTATCCGATTGATGCTAGACACTAAGTTAAGTAAGGCTTAATAAGGCTCAGTAAGCTAAAAGCTGCAGCTAGCGCCAATTAATAAGAGTTTCACTCACAAAACCAAAAATGATAAAGGAAATATTATGCATATCTCAGCTCATTTTGACGCTGGTAATATCGAGGTTATTAACCTAGAAAATAAACAAGATATTCAGTTAGCCATTCGCCCAGACGTGGGTGGCGAGTTTTTTCAGTGGTTTAATTTTCGCCTAACTGGTGAGATTGGCGAGCACTATACTCTTAATATTATTAATGCTGGTGAGGCCTCCTACGTTGCAGGCTGGGACAATTATCAAGCGGTGGCCTCTTATGATCGCGACTATTGGTTTCGTCTCCCCACTAGTTATCAAGACGGCAAATTGACCATAAAGGTAGAACTACAGTGCCAAACCATTCAGATCGCTTATTTTGCCCCTTACAGCTATGAGCGTCATCAAGATCTATTGGCAGCGGTACAGACGCATCCTTTGGTCACTTTAGAGCACTTAGGCCAGACTTTGGATAAGCGCGACTTAACCCTAGTCAAAGTGGCTAATAATGATGGCTATGTTAATGACGATGGTAATAATGATGGCGATATTAACGACGATGTTAACGACAATAAAGCTACTAAAAAACGTACTATCTGGATTACCGCGCGCCAGCACCCGGGCGAAACTATGGCTGAATGGTTGATCGAGGGTCTGCTGCATAGTTTACTCGATGAAGATAATGCCACCGCCAAAGCGTTATTAAATAAAGCTAATTTTTATATCGTACCCAATATGAACCCCGATGGTAGCGTGCGCGGCCATCTGCGTACCAATGCCGCTGGCACTAATCTAAATCGCGAATGGGCCAACCCAAGCTTAGATAAGAGCCCCGAGGTCTTTTATGTCATTAATAAAATGCAAGAGACTGGGGTAGATCTGTTTTATGATGTGCACGGTGATGAAGCGATACCTTTTGTTTTTTTAGCCGGCTCTCAAGGCACGCCAAGTTATAACGACCGTTTGGCGCGTCTACGTGATAGATTTGCCGAAGTATTACAGCTTGCCAGTGCTGATTTTCAGACCCAAGAGGGCTATGAGATTGATGCACCAGGCACAGCCAATATGACGCTTGCCACCCACTGGGTCGCTGAGCATTTTGATTGCTTGGCCAATACTTTGGAGATGCCGTTCAAAGACAATGATAATATGCCTAACGCCGAGACCGGCTGGTCGCCAGAGCGCTGTAGCAAATTAGGGGAGGCCTCCTTAGTGGCGATGTTAGCGGTGGTTGATGATTTGCGTTAGTAAGTTATTGCGTTGTGCGTAGTTCAGAAGCTAAGCTAATAAAAGCTTGAGTAGCAGCGCTTTGATAAGCTAAGACACTCAGCTTGACGGCTGGGTGTCTTTTATTAGCAGTGCTTATTTGTAAAGGTTTAACACGCCCTAGTGAAGCGTCAATAGATTTTGCTCAACATTACCGTGAGTATAGCTATTATTACGCTGCTAGCTTTTATTAAGTAGGCACTGTTCCCTCCGCATTAGAGACAATAGCCTCGATTTGAATGACCGCGTCCATAGCGATATCAGATACCCCAACGACAGTTCTAGCAGGCAAGTCAGCATTAAAAAAAGGCGTATAAACTGCATTTACCTTATCGATATCCTCGATGTTTTTGAGCTGAATGTTTATTTTTACTACATCATCCATCACGTGATC
The DNA here is from genome assembly GCF_040371085.1 of Psychrobacter sp. AH5. NCBI lineage: Bacteria > Pseudomonadati > Pseudomonadota > Gammaproteobacteria > Moraxellales > Moraxellaceae > Psychrobacter > Psychrobacter sp. AH5. The sequence goes on along the minus strand of NZ_JAMBMT010000001.1, from coordinate 1,310,824 downwards.
GACGCTCTCTACAATAGCTTTTATATTCTCTAAACATTGCTTGGTTTGCGCGGCTATATCACCGTCAATTATCTTGCCAGTATCAGGATCGATAGGCAGCTGTCCTGAGAGGTGATTATAGTGAGAAAAAGCCACCGTCTGGGTGGATAGAGGATCCATTGGTGCTTTATCGGTGTTGTTTGCCTCAATGACGATGCCGTGTTTATCTTCAACCGCTTGCGGCGGCGTGCCATCCCCATGCGAGACGATGACATCGATCTGCACTAAAGCATCCATCGGCAGCGCTGACACCGCGGTAATAGTCCGCGCTGGTATATAGCTTTGCTCATTGGTAATGATGGAGTCCGAAAAAAACATCGCGTAAACCTCATCTACCGCCTTTATGTCTGCTAAACGGGTTAAAAAGATATTGACCTTGACGATGTCCTGCAAAGGTACCTCAATACTGGCCAAGATCGCTTTGACATTATGCAAGCACTGCTCAGTTTGCTCTTTTATGCCACCAGCAATCAGCTCGCCGGTGGCGCAGTCTATCGGCAGCTGGGCTGAGATATTATTATAATGAGAAAAGGCAATGGTATGAGGGGAGGCTGAATCCCTTGGTACCTCTTCGGTGTTTCTAGCCACTTTTATCAGCTCACTAGGCACTTGTGGATGCGTGCCTCTACCGTTTGAGATAACCGCGTCCATCTGTACCAAAGCATCATTAGGCAAGTTGGCTACGGCAATGATGGTTCTGGTAGGTAGATAACCTTGAAAAAACGCGGCGTAAATAGTGTCTATGGCTTTGATATCTTGTTCGATATCCTTATCTGCATCCTTTAGATCTTTTAAATAGATGTTAATTTTGATCACATCATTCATATTATGATCGATACTCTCAACGATAGATTTGATATTTCTTAAGCACTGCGTAGCCTGTACCCTTATATCATTGGCGACTAAGTCCTTGGTGGTGGTATTAATCGGCAGCTGGGCTGAGAGGTAGTTGTAGTGGGAGAAAGCTACTGTCTGAGTGGAAGCGGCATCGGTTGGCGAGCGATCCGTGTTTCTTGATACTTTGATAATAGTGTCATTCATCTTAATATATCCTTATATAAAAACCTTTAAAGCCAAAAAGCTGCAGGAATCCCGTGCAGCTTTTTGGAAGGGTAGTGATGATTGGTGTGTATCAGTGATGCTATCAGCAGCCATTAGCCAGCCGCTAACACCCCACCAATGACCGCAACCACACCGCCTAAAGCACGAGTCATACGATTATCCGCTTTGAGCATTAATGCGCCTAATCCGCGACCAACAAAAGTAATGGCTAAAGTGGCTATCACAAAGCCTGACATATAAAGTAGCATGCTAGAGCCTTGAGCCATCTCAGTACCGTGCGCGTAGCCATGAGCGACCATAAATAGCGCCACCAAAGTGCCACCAACAGCGGTCGGTAGCTTTGCAAGTGTGGCAATCAGCACCCCAACTAACAGCACTGACATAGCAATGCCCGTCTCGATACCTGCCAAGCTGACACCCATCCAAGCAATACCTGCACCTGCTATCATGCCGCCTATGACGAATAAAGGTGTACCGCGCTTCATAGTAGTATTTTGGCGAATACTCCAAAAGCCGATAGCTCCCATCGCTAATAGGTGATCAAGCCCCATCAGCGGATGCAATAAACCGCTCAAAAAGCCATTACTCACCGGCTCGCTATGCCCCGGGTGGGCAAAGGCTAAAGTTGTCGTAAGCATCAGAGCAAAAGTCATCAGTAGCTTACGGGTCATTTTGCTCGTTGGCAAAGTAGTCATTTTATTCATTATCCTCTCCCATTTTTTTGATTGCGATCGACTTTGTAGATAGTCGTCTTGATAATTAAGCTTTGTCAGCTACTTTGCCGGGACGACGCTCAGGTAACATGCCTTGTTTTAGAATAAAGCTGATAATCTCATCCACGCCCACACCGTCATACAGGTTGGTAAAGATAAAAGGCCGCTCGCCGCGCATTTTTTTGGAGTCGCGCTCCATAATATCGAGCGAAGCATGGACGTATTCAGCGATATCGATTTTGTTAATAATAAGTAGATCCGATTTAGTGATGCCAGGGCCGCCTTTACGCGGGATTTTGTCACCAGCAGCGACATCAATGACATAAAGGGTCAGATCAGAGAGCTCTGGACTAAAAGTAGCAGCTAGATTGTCGCCACCTGACTCGACCAATACCAGCTCTAGATTAGGATGGCGGCTTTGCAAATCATCAATCGCCGCCAAGTTCATAGAAGCGTCTTCACGAATAGCGGTATGCGGACAGCCGCCAGTCTCCACCCCAAGAATACGATCGGCAGGCAGAGCGTCATGCTTGAGTAAAAAATCGGCATCTTCACGAGTATAGATATCGTTGGTAACAACGGCAATATCATAATAATCTTTTAGGGCGCTACATAACTGGCGTAGCAACGCCGTCTTACCCGAACCTACAGGACCACCGACGCCTACTCGTAAACAGTGTTTCATAATATCTCCTTATATAATGTCAAAAGCGCTGCTAATTAAAATCGTTATAAGTGCAAAGCATAAAAAGGATAACTTTTAGCTTCTAAATAATCTTGAATATTGGGTTTCGTGATGGGCGCTACCTAGCGCCAATCCTGGTAATATCGGCCCAAGCTCCTCATCACTTAGTGTCAGCGCGGTATCCACTGCTATCACTAAATATGGCCGCAGTTGTTCGTTGAGTCGTTGGGCGGCGGTGTGTCCTAAAGGAAGGTATCAAGATTACAGATTGGTCAAAATGGGAAGATCCTTTCCGTCTGACTATGGATACTTACTGGAAGTATCAGGCGGAAAAAGAGAAGAAGCTCTATGCTATCTTTGATGCATTCTCGCAAAACAACGGTCAGATGAACGTTTCAGACCCGCGTTATCTGAATGCCATCAAAATCTTCTTGACGGGTGTTACACCGCTTGAATATCAAGCTTATCAACGCTATGCCAATGTGGGTCGTCAGTTTGGCGGTATTGGCGCGCGCATCGCTTGTCAGATGCAGTCCATTGATGAGCTGCGTCATGTGCAAACCCAAGTTCATGCGATGAGTCATTTCAATAAGTACTTTAATGGTTTTCAAGATTGGAGCCATATGCATGACCGCGTTTGGTACTTATCGGTTCCTAAGTCGTTCTTTGAAGATGCGCGCTCAGCAGGACCGTTTGAGTTCTTACTGGCGATCTCATTCTCTTTTGAGTACGTATTAACCAACTTGTTATTCGTGCCGTTCATGTCAGGTGCAGCACACAATGGTGATATGGCAACGGTAACCTTCGGCTTTAGCGCTCAGTCTGATGAAGCTCGTCACATGACTTTGGGTCTTGAGATTATCAAGTTCTTGCTTGAGCAGCATGAAGATAACCTACCTATCGTACAAAAATGGATCGATAAGTGGTTCTGGCGCGGTACGCGTTTGCTCTCTATTGTGGCGATGATGATGGACTATATGTTGCCAAATAAAGTGATGTCTTGGAAAGAGGCGTGGGAAGTGTACTTTGAAGATGCCGGCGGAGCGTTGTTTGCTGATTTAGCGCGCTACGGTATTGAAAAGCCAAAATATAGCGAAGTGATCGAAAAGGAAAAAGAGCATATCTCGCATCAAGCGTGGTGGATCTTCTATAACTTTGGTCATGCGGCTGGTTTCCATACCTTTATCCCTTCCGATGAAGAGCTTGATTGGTTAAGCGAGAAATATCCTGACACTTTCGATAAGTACTATCGTCCGCGTTGGGAATTGGCGAAGAAAATGGAAGCTGAAGGTAAGCGTTTTTATAGCTCAGGCCTGCCCATGCTATGTCAGATCTGCCAAGTGCCGATGACCTTTACCGAAATGGACAGTGACCCCGGTATGTTCAGTTATCGTACTACCGTTTATAACGACGAGCGCTATCACATGTGTTCAGATGGCTGCCACGATATCTTCGTTGATGAGCCTGAAAAGTATGTGCAGGCTTGGTTACCGGTACAGCAAATACTACAAGGCAATTGCGGCGGTCCTGAGCTTGAAAAGATCCTTAGCGAGTATTACCGCTTCAATGTGGGTGCCGATAACATGGATTTCAAAGGTTCTCTTGATGAGAAGAACTGGAAAAAATGGAAAGGCGTTGCTTAACTTAGCAACCAATGATTAATACAGAAGTCGTTTTTAAAGTTTAGCAAAGCTGGCTAGTAATAAGCATTAGTAGTCAGCCTTGCTCTCTTAAATAAATAGTAATAAGGAAATTATTATGGCAGTTACAGCAATCCGCCCGGGTTATACAGGCGAAGTTATGGATAAACAAGCCAACTATGGCGATAACATTTTGGTGTTTATTGGTTGGGATGAGCATTTATTGTTTTGCTCGGCAAAAGCCTTTCCATTACCACCGACAATGACTTTTGCAGATTTTAAAGCTGGCGTATTACCAGAGGGTTTTAATCAGCATCCTGATTTTGAAAATATCAAATGGGATGAAGTTGAGTGGAACCTTAATGGTGAGATGATTACCCCAACGGATGAGCAAACGCTAGAAGAGCTAGGGTTTGATCACAAATCCTTATTGCGTTTCAAGACGCCAGGCCTTAATGGTTGGAAGGGTACTGGGGTATAAAAGGCAGCTGGAGTATAAAAAGCAACTGGGGTGTAAACCTCAGTTCAATCTATCAATAATTTAAACGACTAGTTTTAATAAATATTGCAATGGAGAGCGATATGTCATATGAAGTCACTATTGAGCCGACCGGCGATGTCATCGAAGTAGAAGACGGTCAAACGGTATTACAAGCGGCTTTGAGGCAAGGGGTATGGTTGCCTTTTGCTTGTGGTCATGGCACTTGTGGGACTTGTAAGGTTCAGGTTTTAGAGGGCTTTGCTGATCTTGGAGAGGCTTCTACCTTTGCACTGATGGAAGTTGAGCGCGATGAAGGCAAAGTGCTGGCTTGCTGCTGTTATCCTGAGTCTGACTTAGTGATAGAAGCTGATATTGATGTCGATCCTGACTTTTTGGGTTATCCGGTAGAGGATTATGTGGCAACGGTTGAGTCAGTGACGCCTTTGTCACCTACTATTTTAGGTATTCGCTTGCAGTTGGATCGTGATATGCAGTTTCAAGCGGGTCAGTATATTAACCTAAATATTCCTGATGTAGGTACTAGGGCTTTTTCTATTGCCAATCCGCCATCACAGTCTGATATCGTTGAGCTGCATGTGCGCTTGGTTAATGAAGGCAGAGGGACTACTTGGCTACATAATGAGCTTACGGTTGGCGATAGTATTGAGCTATCAGGCCCTTACGGCCAGTTCTTTGTGCGTAGTAGTGATAGCCAAGATATGATCTTTATCGCAGGCGGCTCTGGTCTATCAAGTCCTGAGTCGATGATTATGGACTTACTAGAGCAAGGGGAGACCCGGCAGATTTATCTGTTTCAAGGGGCTAGAAATGTCCCCGAGCTGTATCATAGAGAGAAGTTTGAGCAGCTAGCCACAGAGCATGACAACTTTCATTACATTCCGGCGTTAAGTGATGAAGACACCTTAGGGGAATGGTCAGGTTTTAAAGGTTATGTGAATGATGCAGTTAAATATCATTTCGATGGCAAGTGTTCAGGCCATAAAGCCTATATGTGTGGGCCGCCGCCAATGATTGACGCTACTATCACCACTTTGATGCAAGCGCGTCTGTTTGAGCGCGATATTCACATGGAGCGTTTCTTAACTGCTGCTGATGGCACAGGTGAATCAAGTCGTTCCGCTTTATTTAAACGCATATAACTTTCAATATTAAAACGGATTTAAAATAACACAAAGCCCCAGTTCAAAATTGAACTGGGGCTTTATTCATTATTTATATAAAGAAGGTTCTAAACTAAGTACTGCTGAATAAGCTGATTAAACACTTGTGTCTGCTCAATATTTGAGATATGTGAGGCGTCAATAGTAGCAAGCCTAGCATTAGCGATACGATCGACCATATATTGACCATCGCTAACGGTAGTAATCGGGTCTTGCTCACCTGCCAGTACAGTGATTGCTACTTCAATATTTTTGAGCTGCTCACGAGTATCAGCCTTTGCTAAAGCTTCACAGCAACTGGCGTAACCTTCAGGACTACCAGCGGCTAGCGTATCAGATAGCTGCTTGATAACAGCCGGATTATTTTCGATAAAGCTTGGAGTAAACCAACGTGACGCTGCGGTATCAGCGATAGGCTTTAGTCCTTGCGCACGTACTAATTGGGCGCGCTCAAGCCAAGCAGCTTCATTACCAATCTTGGCAGCAGTATTACACAGCATCAAGTGGTGAAAGCGCTCAGGGTGGTTAATAGCTAGCCATTGACCCGTCATACCGCCCATCGATATGCCACAAAAAAAGGCTTTGTTGATATCTAAATGCTCGAGTAAATCAATGACATCCTGTCCAAGTTGTTCTATGCTATAAGGGCCTTTTGGCGCAGAGGATTGCCCATGCCCACGAGTATCGTAACAGATAATAAAGTAGGCATTTTGCAACACATCAATCTGCGGCTGCCACATCTGATAGCTGGTACCTAGAGAGTTAGAAAAAAGTAAAGCCGGTTTGTCCTTATCACCAAAAGTAGCGTAGTGTAGAGTGATATCTTTATTGTTAAATACAGGCATAATCGCTGTCCTTTATTTTAATTTATGCAACTTTGCGATCTTCATCATCAACACGCTCAATAATCATCGCAATACCCTGACCAACACCAATACACATCGAGCAAATGGCGTAGCGCTTGCCAGTATGCTCAAGTTGATTGAGGGCGGTTAGGATTATTCGACCTCCCGATGCGCCAAGAGGGTGCCCAAGCGCAATAGCGCCACCATTCGGATTAACCCGTTCGCTGTCGTCAGCTAACTCTAAATCACGAGTACAAGCTAGTGCTTGTGCGGCAAAGGCCTCGTTCAATTCGATCACATCCATCTCATCAAGTGTTAGACCAGTATGCGCAAGCAGTTTCTTCATAGCAGGTGCTGGCGCAAAGCCCATAATACGTGGTTCTACGCCTACTGTGGTAGAGGCTATGATGCGGGCGCGAGGCTTTAAGTTGTATTCTTTAATGGCTTGCTCTGAGGCGATTAAAAAGGCAGCAGCACCATCGTTAATTCCAGAAGCATTACCAGCGGTCACTGTACCATCAGCGCTGACGATAGGGCGCAGTTTAGCTAATTTTTCAACAGTAGTATTGGGGCGCGGATGCTCATCAGTATCGACAATAATAGGCTCGCCTTTACGCTGCGAGATAGTGACAGGAACGATCTCATCTTTAAAGAAACCTACCTTTTGCGCTGCTGCGGTGCGCTGTTGGCTACGTAGCGCAAAAGCATCTTGATCGGCACGATTAATATTGAACTGCTGAGCAACATTTTCAGCCGTTTGTGGCATAGACTCAGTGCCATATAGTTCGTCAAGCTTTGGATTAACGAAACGCCAGCCCATGGTGGTATCTTCGAGCTTTTGATTACGGTCAAAGGCACTATTTGATTTACCCATAACAAAGGGCGCGCGGCTCATGCTCTCAACCCCGCCTGCGACGATCAAATGAGCTTCACCTGCTTTAATGGCTCGCGCTGCTATGGCGACCGCATCCATGGAAGAGCCGCATAACCGGTTTATAGTGGTTGCCGGTACTTGATAAGGCATACCGGCTAGTAGTGAGGACATACGGCCAACATTGCGATTATCTTCGCCGCTTTGATTGGCACAGCCGTAGATAACGTCATCGACTTTTTGCCAGTCAATATCACTATTGCGCTGCATCAGCGCTTTGATAGGAATAGCGCCTAGATCATCAGCTCGTACTGCTGCTAGGCTACCGCCATAACGGCCAAAAGGGGTGCGAATAGCATCAATAATATAGGCATTGTTTAAAGTAGGGTTTAAGTCTTCACTAGATTCACTCATCGTAACTATCCCTTCATCATAATTATTATTGTGTTTTAGTAGCATCTATTAATTGCGCGCCAGTGAACGCTTGCAAGTCAGTAAAGCTTAAATTATCCACCATTTCAGTGACTTCTAAACCTTTATTGGTAACGTCGATCACACACAGATCAGTATAAATACGGTCAACGCAGTTTTTACCAGTGACAGGGTAGCTAAGCTTGCTGACAATCTTTGGCTCGCCTTCTTTGGTCGTATGATTGGTCATCACAAAGACTTTTTTGGCACCCACTGCTAGATCCATAGCACCACCAACCGCTGGTATCGCATCTTCAGCGCCCGTGCTCCAATTAGCAAGATCGCCATTGGCAGCTACTTGAAAAGCGCCTAGTACACAGATGTCGATATGACCGCCGCGCATCATGGCAAAAGAGTCGCCATGATGAAAAAAGCTACCGCCCTCAAGCATCGTGACATATTCCTTACCCGCATTAATCAGCTCAGGATCCTCTTCACCTTTAGCAGGCGGCGGGCCAAAAGCCAATAAACCATTTTCAGAATGCAGGAACACCTCTTTATCATTAGGTAGGTATTTAGCGATTTTAGTAGGCTGACCGATGCCTAGATTGACATAAGCCCCATCTGGAATATCTTGCGCGGCACGCTGAGCGATTTGGTCGCGTGTTAGTGGCGTATATTTCATTATCACGCTCCTTTATGGATAGCAGAATTTAAATAGCAGTGTTTAGATAGTAGGACTGTATTTATTTTATAGGGTAGCGGCTGTAATCTTTGCACGATTAGCATCGGTGCTGACCGTTTTTACTACGTGCTGCACAAAGATGCTAGGGGTAACGATATGCTCAGGATCAAGCTCGCCTAGTTCAACGATCTCAGAGACTTGAGCAATAGTAACGTCAGCGGCCATCGCCATGATAGGACCAAAGTTACGGGCAGATTTGCGATAGACTAGGTTTCCCCAACGATCGCCTTTGAAGGCTTTAATTAAGGCAAAATCCGCTTTGATGGGGTATTCAAGAACATAGTCTTTGCCATCGATGTGACGAGTCTCTTTACCTTCAGCCAGTAAAGTCCCAAAGCCAGTTGGGGTATAGACCGCACCAAGCCCCATGCCAGCTGCTTGAATACGGCAGGCCAAATTGCCCTGCGGTACTAGCTCAAGCTCTATCTTGCCAGCATGATAGAGCTCATCAAATACCCAAGAATCAGCCTGACGCGGAAAGGAGCAAATAATCTTACGTACCGCGCCAGTCTTAAGTAATTTGGCCAGTCCATGATCGCCATTACCGGCATTATTATTAATAATGACTAAATCTTTTACGCCCAAATCTATAAGTCCGTCAATAAGCTCAGCGGGCTGACCTGCAGTACCAAAGCCGCCAATCATAATCGTCGCGCCGTCTTTTATTTGACTTAGAACCTCAGTCATACTTTTTTCGGCTTTATTTATCATAGTTAGACCCTATAGTTTGTCCAATATAAAAAGAATACAGCGGGACTGGGATTAATTTTTCGCAGCCTCTGTCAGCGCAGACACAGCACGCTAGAAAAATTTATACCAGTTTCGCGGCATAATATAATGTATCCGTTTTATTTAGTATCGATTATATAAAACCTTTAGAATACTTTAGTTAACGAAGCTCTTATGACTTTTCCCTCAAAAGTATCTTTATTTGAGTACTCTTTATATAACGCTATATCACCGCCTAGTAGATTGGGCGGTGAAAAATAGCCCATCGATAAGCCTAAAGCGTTTCTTTCCTCGTTGCCATCACCAGTCTCAAAAGTGTTATAACCGACCAAACCAACATCTAGCAAGCCGTAGCTTTTGCTCAAACCCCATTCAATAATAAGCTCATCTTCAAGATTATCACCGTTTGGCATCTCATAACGACTCAAGGCGCTGAGGTTAATATCACCTTGTTGATTGAGTTTGAGGTTGCCGCCAAGGGTGAGCATGACCGAATCATAACCTTTGCCCGGGCTTGCAAATCGATTACTATCATAGTCGCCAGTTTCCGCCCAGTAACCAACACCAGTGACCGCATCCCATCTATCGCCGTGCCAGCCTAATACGCCGCCCACATACAGATCGCCTAAACCTGTGCGCTCATCAATATCTTGACCGCCGACTTTTAGATCTGTTTTTATTAGCGGTACAATAGCTTCCAATGCCAAGTCGCCGCCTAGTATCTTTTGCGGCGTTACCCATATGGCGCGGCTAGCTAGAGCGGTAACGCTAACTTCGCTATCAGCTGGCAAGGCTTCGTTTTCATCAGCGTTGTAATTGACGATATAGCCTTTGTAATAAACCCCAGAAGGCGGTACTACGCTTGCTTTGATCCCTTCAATACCCGGCACATAGTGCGAGTCAGAAGCATAAACAGTCAATGATAAGCTCGTGGCGATCGTTAGTAAGATAGTTTTATGCACAGTGATTTTCATAGAACATCCTTGTTCGTATTTTATTTCATAAATTAAGCTTGATACTACAACTGGTGTAATATCAAGCCGCTTTATAAAGTTTTAAAAAGTAAAGTTTGATAATAGATTGGGATCAGACCTACGAATGTCTAAGCTTGAGCGCGGCGACGTTCGACTTCTGCCCCTTGCACATCAGACTTAGTGTTTTTTAATAAATGAAAGTCAAAGTCGATGGATGCATAAGGCTTATCAAGGCCTTTTTCTTTGAGCTTATCAGCGTCATCAACCATAGTGACTTCGGGTACTAAGCCTTCACGACTGGCAAAAGCAAAGTCGTCCCATAGATACTCGTCGCCATCGATATTGATCTGCGTAGTCAGTTTACGCATACCATCGGCGCTAGCAAAGAAATGGATATGAGCAGGGCGATTACCATGACGTCCTAGCGCGCTCAACACTTTATCAGTCATACCGCCTGGTGGTACTGAATAGCCTAGAGGCACAATACTACGGAAGGCATATTTACCATTCTCATCAGTAATGATAGTCCGGCGTAGATTAAAGTCAGACTGCGACTCATCAAAGAAGGAGTAGTTACCTAAAGTATTGGCATGCCAAACTTCAACTTTAGCATTAGGAAGAGCGTTGCCGTCTTCGTCGTAGACATACCCTTGCATAAATAGCACAGTGCCTTCTTTATCTTCAGTACCATCATCAAGCCTTGCAAAGCCGTGTTCTTCTGGTGCGCCTGCGACATATAGGGGCCCTTCAATAGTACGTACAGTACCGCCTTCAAGACCTGCCGCTTTCATATCCTCTTCAATCATCAGATCCATAAAGTGATCAAAACCTAAGCCGGGTGATAACAGACCTGCTTCTTTACCCAAGTCACCGATGTATGATACACCGCTCCAATACTCGTCAGCTGTGATATGCAAGTCGTTAATGGTTTTCATCAAATCGGTCACGATGCGCAGAGTAATCTCTTGTACGCGTGGATTGACTTTTTCAGGAAAATCGATTTTGCCTTTGACAAATTTTTCAGCCAATGCTTCTATTTGCTTGTGTTCCATGTCTCTCTCCTTGTTGAGGACTATCTGGTTAATAAAGATGATATTAAGCGACCTTGCTCAATATTTTGGGTTATTTAAAGGTTAATCTAACTATCATCACTACGTATGGAGGAAGGATGACGCAATAATGGTGTAACCTGAACTTTCATATAAGGATAAAGAGGTAGCGACATCATGATATCGTGCAGCTCTTCATTACTCTCAACATCAAAGATACTAAAGTTAGAATATTCGCCAGCCAAGCGCCAAATATGACGCCATTTACCTTGTTCTTGCAGTTTTTGCGATAGCGCTTTTTCAGTCGCTTTGAGCTCAGCTACTTTATCGGCATCCATATCATTAGGTATTAACACATCCATTCGTACGTGATATAGCATCGTTATTTCCTTATTGGTTTTAGATGATTATTATTTGCTATTAAGTTTTTTCGGTAGCAAAATATTGTTGCCGGCTTGCAGCTGCTGCTGAGAGTAGACTGCGCTCTGCATAGTGATAAATTTTGTCTTTATCTACTTCTATCCCTAGTCCAGGAGCTGTCGGCACCGTAAGTCCGTAATTATGGTACTCAAGCGGACGAGTCAAAATATCGTCAGTCAGCAATAAAGGTCCAAAAAGCTCAGTATCAAAATTCAAACTAGAATAAGTAGAGAACACATGAGCCGATGCAGCAGTACCAATAGGACCCTCTAACATGGTGCCGCCGTATAACTCTATTCCTGCAAGCTTTGCCATTTGTCCGATAAGACAAGCCGCTTTTAGTCCGCCCGCCTGATTGATTTTGACCGCAAAAACATCAGCGCAATGATCGGCCGCTAACCGAAAAGCATTTTGTGGGTCTTGAACGATCTCATCGGCCATAATAGCCACTTCAAAATATTCTTTTAGACGTTTAAGCCCTGCCTGATTGCGCATTGAGATCGGCTGTTCTATCAAATCTATCCCGCCATCTTGCAGACGTTTGATAGCGCTCATCGCCTCAAGCTCTGTCCATGCTTGATTGACATCGACTGTGACACGGTACTCTGGTATGGCTTGTTTAATAGCTAATACGTGAGCAATGTCTTCATCAATAGGGTTACTACCGATTTTTAGCTTGAATATTCGATGCTTTTTTTGAGCAATCATCTGCTTAGCTTCACTGATATCCTTGGCAGTATCACCGCTAGCAAGGGTCCACGCTACTTCAAGCTCATCACGAACCCGGCCGCCTAATAATTCGCTGATCGGTATGCCAAGACGTTTGCCTTCGATATCGAGTAATGCGGTCTCAATAGCACATTTTGCAAAGCGGTTACCGCTGATATGCTGGTTCAATAGCTGCATAGCTTTAGCAGTAGAGGTAGGGGCTTCTTTTAGGAGCAACGGGGTAAAGTAAGTGTCGATATTAGTCTTGATACTATGTGGACTCTCTTCAGCATAATTGAGCCCGCCAATAGTCGTCGCTTCACCCCAGCCCTCAAAACCATCTGCTGTTTGAATATGAACTAACACCAGAGTCTGCTCTCTCATTACCGTACAGGCCAACTTATGCTCTCGAATAGTCGGTATTGGCACCAGCAATGTGGTTATTGAACGAATCATATTTATCCTTACCCGTTGGTTATTAGTTCCTTAGGCTTGCTATTTACTATAGGTTTTATTCATGGGCTTGTCTAAGACCTTATTTAACGATGTTTAATACCTTTTAGGTATAATATGAGGAGTCATCTAGTTTTTAGCTTCATATAATCACGCAAAAATATAATCTTATAACGTACATTTACACGGTCATTATGAGGGTTTAGTCGTTTTGCTAAGATATCAGTAAAAAGGGTAGGATATGGAACTTAGACATTTACGTTACTTTGTGGCAGTCGCCGAAGAGAAAAGCTTTAATAAAGCGGCTGAGCGTCTCTTTATCTCACAGCCGCCGCTGAGTCGGCAGATAAAGCAGTTAGAAGAAGAGATGGGAGTGGTATTAATAGATAGAGATCAGCGCCCACTTAAGTTGACCGAAGCTGGGGTGTTTTTTTATGAGCATGCCACTCAGATTCTCAAAAAATCTGATAATCTGCGAGCGATGACCATGCGTAAAGGGGTCTTTGATGGCTCTTTATCGATAGGTTTTGTCGCCTCAATATTATATGGTACCTTGCCAAAAGTAATCTCACGCTTTCGTAAAGTTCATCCCAATATTGAAATCAAATTGCATGAATTAAACTCTTGGCAACAGACGCAGGCGCTCACCAACGGCAAGATAGATGTGGGGTTTGGGAGGCTGTTCTTTGAGGACGCTTCGGTCAGACGTATTTTACTCAGAGAGGAGAGTTTGATGGTTGCCGCTCCTATCGATCATCCTATTATGCAACAAAAACGTAGCAGTATAACGATCGCTGACTTAAGTGATGAGAATTTATTATTATATCCAAAGGCACCGCGGCCTAGTTTTATTGATTATGTTCTGGGTTTATTTGAGGAGCACAATATTGAGCCAAGCTCTTTTTCAGAAGTTAGTGAGTTACAGGTGGCCTTAGGGTTAGTGGCCGCTGGAGAGGGCGTAACTATTGTGCCAAGAGCGCTCAAGAATCTACGAGGTACGGAGATTGGCTACCTTCCGTTTGAAGATGGCTTGTTGACCTCACCTGTGATCATGAACGTTCGTCATTTTGATAAGTCGGATTTGCTAAAAACTTTGCTAGAAGTGACTTATCAGATTTATGAGGAAGAAGGGTTTGTCTATCAGCGTGAGGAGATTTAAATAGAGTGATCTTGTTACCTTTTAATTTTAGTAAAGTTAATAATTAGGGAAGAAAAATGCAGGATTTTCATTATAAAGGGTTGCCAGTCGAGGTTTATTTTGGTTTAGGTCAGTCCGCGCAAGTAAAAGATATTTTGCTCGAACAGGGCTATCAAAGGGTTTTAGTCATTACTACGCCTGGTCAAGAAAAAGCAGGGCAAGAGCTAGCAAACAAACTAGGAGATATATCCATCGGCGTCTATCCGCATGCGGTTATGCATGTGCCGATAGCCATTGCCGATGAAGCGGTAGCGTACGCTCAACTGCATGAGGTAGACTGCTGTCTGTCTTTAGGCGGTGGCTCTACTATTGGACTTGCCAAAGCGATTGCCTTACAGACGCATTTACCGATAGTCGCTATACCGACCACTTATGCCGGTAGTGAGATGACAGCTATCTATGGCGTGACTGATAACCATCATAAGACTACAGGGAAAAACAACTGCGTACTGCCAAAGATGGTGATTTATGATCCAGAATTGAACCTAAGCTTACCCGCGCAAGTTTCAGCTTGTTCAGGTATGAATGCTATGGCGCATGCTATAGAAGCTTTATATGCAGAGGATAAAAACCCAATTATTAGTCTGATGGCCATTGAGTCTATTCAAGCCCTAAAGTCTGCCTTACCTATAATCGTCAAAGATATTAGTAATATCGCCGCACGACAAAAAGCCAGCTATGGCGCTTGGCTGGCAGGAGTTTGTTTAGGTTCGGTGGGTATGGCGATGCATCATAAAATTTGTCATGTCTTGGGCGGTACTTTTAATTTACCTCATGCCGAGGCGCACGCTATTATCCTTGCGTACTCCGTACATTATAACCGCCATGCTGATAGTGAAGCGATGGATAGATTGGCTATGGCATTAGCAGTGGATAGTCGCGAAGAATTGGGTTTAGCAATTTATCGTCTGAACCAGTTTTTGGGTATCGAGATGGCACTCAAAAATATTGGTTTACCTAAAGAGGGTCCTACTAAAGTGGCACAAATGGTTGGTGATAGTCCTTATTATAATCCGCGTGACTATAATTATCAGGAGCTAAAAGAGTTGCTAGAAAAGGCTTATGAGGGGTTGCCTCCTGCTTAACCATAATCTAATTGCTAAAGCTTATAAATTACAGTCCCAAAGCAATCTCTCTAACTATAGTCAGTTGAAAGTAAAACTGTTATAGATTTAAGGGCGCTGCTCGGGTGAATTTCGTGCAGGCTCGAATGTAAGCAGCACGCCAGCAAAATTTATACCAGCAGCGCTATGTCATTTTTAAAGTGTATCGACTATATAAAAAGTTAAACCCTTGCAAGGCGTAGATTGCAAAGGCTATTTTTAGTTATTAAGCAACCACAGTCTAACCATAACGACCAGCGATATAGTCCTCAGTCGCTTTTTGTGCTGGATGGGTGAATATCTGATCAGTCTCACCCATCTCTACCATATCGCCCAAATACATATAAGCGGTGTAATCGGAGACGCGAGCCGCCTGCTGCATGTTATGCGTCACCATAGCAATAGTATAATCGTTTTTTAAATCGCTAATTAATTCCTCAATCGCGCCAGTAGAGAGTGGATCAAGGGCTGAGGTTGGCTCATCTAACAGTAAAACCTCAGGTTTTGTGGCTACCGCGCGCGCGATACAAAGCCTTTGCTGCTGACCGCCTGACAAGGATAGGCCTGAGGCTTTTAGCTTGTCTTTGACCTCCAGCCATAATGCTGCTTTTTTTAGCGCCCACTCGACACGCGCATTCAGCTCTTCTTTGCTAAGCCTTTCATAGAGACGCACGCCAAAGGCGACATTGTCATAGATGGACATCGGGAAGGGGGTGGGCTTTTGAAACACCATGCCGACCTGCGCCCGCAGCAAATTGACATCTACATCTTTGGCGAGAATGTTTTGGTTATCAAGCATGATTTGACCTTCAGCGCGCATGCTAGGATATAAGTCATACATACGATTAAAGGTACGTAGCAGCGTTGATTTACCGCAGCCTGAGGGACCAATAAAAGCGGTGACCTGTCTCTCTGGAATATCGATAGTGATGTTTTTTAATGCTTGAAAATTATCATAATAAAAATCTAAGTTACGAATAGCTATTTTGGCAGGCGGCGTATTATGAGAGATGCCTGCCATGGTTTGCTTGATAAAATGGTCGACGCTTGGCTGTTTATACGGATTATGGCTATACATCACCTCGTCTAGTAAGCTGCGTTTGCTGCTTGTATTTGTCATCTGGCCAAGCGCTTTTCTCTCTAATACCTCGGTCATCATATTATCCTATTGTTTCAAATTTTAAAGGTTGAGCTTTTAGATAAGTGTGTTGTTTTTGGCTATTAACCATGTTCGTTATTGGTTTTAAGTTATTGACGGTAATCTTTACCGCCGATAAAGCGCGCGATAACATTTAACAGTAATACGCTCATAGTAATCAGTAGCGCCGCCGCCCAAGCCAGCGTATGCCAATTATCATAAGGACTCATGGCAAACTGATAAATGGTATTGGGAAGATTAGCCATAGGCTTGCTCATATCAGTGCTAAAGTATTGATTGTTTAAGGCGGTGAATAATAACGGCGCGGTCTCACCAGTAATCCGCGCGAAAGCCAGTAGCACACCAGTCGTCAGACCGGCTTTAGCCGCTTTGAGCGTCACCGTACTGACCAGTTTCCATTTGGGCGTACCTAGGGCATAAGCAGCTTCGCGCAGAGTATTGGGCACTAGATTGAGCATGTTTTCTGTGGCGCGTACCACAATAGGAATGACAATCAGCGCCAATGCCAAAGCGCCGGCCCAGCCCGAAAAGCTTTGCCCCTTGACCATCAGCGCATAAACGAATAAGCCGATCACAATCGATGGTGCGGACAATAAAATATCGTTTAAAAAGCGAGTGACTTTGCCAAGCAGATTGCCATTAGAGAATTCTGCTAAATAAATGCCCGCCATCATGCCGACTGGCGCTCCAATCGCTAATCCTGAACCTGCCAGTAGCACTGAGCCGACAATGGCGTTACGCAGACCGCCTTCACCCATTGGCGGCGGCGTATCTGCCATAAATACTGGCATCGCAACTAACCCTTGCAAGCCCTCGACAAACAGCGTAATTAAGATCCAAATGAGCCAAAACAAACCAAATATCAGCGCGGATGCGGCAAAAGCGAGTCCCGATTTATTAATAAAACGGCGTTTGTTATATAGCTGTTTATCATAGCGATTTTTAAAGCTTAACGTTGGCTGGCTGGTCTGCGCCGTTTGCGTATTTAAATATCTATTACTGTCTATGGCACTCATGAGTTAAATCCCCGCTTTTTGGTCGATACGCATCAGCATCAGCTTAGCTATTGATAGCACCACAAAGGTAATCACAAATAGTATTAAGCCTAAATGTAGTAAAGACGCTAAGTGCAGCTCACTAGAGGCTTCAGCAAACTCGTTAGCCAGTGCTGAGGTGATGGTCACTCCAGAGGTGAAGAGACTGGGGCTAATATTAAAGGCATTGCCAATCAAAAAAGTCACGGCCATGGTCTCGCCAAGCGCCCGACCAAGACCTAAAATCACTCCGCCCACCACACCGGCTTTGGTATAAGGCAGGATGATTTTGCACATCACCTCCCAAGTGGTGGCGCCCATGCCATACGCCGACTCTTTTAGCAGGTCTGGCACCACCGAGAAGACATCGCGCATGGTCGCGGCAATAAAAGGGATAATCATAATCGCCAGTATTAACGAGGCGGTAAAGATGCCTAAACCCATCGGCGCACCGGTAAAGACTTTGCCAATAATAGGTAGCGGGCCAATATTTTCAATAAACCAAGGCTGAATGTGATTACCAAAAAACGGCGCAAATACAAACAAGCCCCACATACCATAAATGATAGAGGGAATGCCTGCCAGCAGCTCAATGGCAATACCCAAAGGCTTTTTTAAAAAGTTGGGGCATAGCTCGGTCAAAAAGATAGCAATCCCAAAGCTGACGGGTACGGCAATACAAATAGCGATAAAGGAGGTAACCAGCGTACCGTAAATGGGCGCAAGCGCACCGTATTGCTCATTTACCGTATCCCAGTTATTACTGGTATAAAACCCCAAACCAAACTCGGTGATACTCGGCCAAGCTCCGACAATCAACGACAGCATAATGCCGCCAAGCGACAATAGCACTAACAGTGCAAATGCTTTGGTCGCATTGACAAATATCGCGTCATAGCGTTTTTGTTTTGCCAGTTGCGATTTTAGATCTGCCATAACAGCCTCTATTTTCTAAGCGGGTTAAGTCTTGATTTATTGCGCAGGACTAGCGCTAGTGATATAGATAGGCTTGCCTTCGCTATCTACCACCTCGTTCCATTTTGCTTTGAACAAAGCCACGGCAGTATCCGAGAAGGGCACATAGTCTAGAGCAAGAGCATCATCGCCGCCTTGGCTATAAGCCCAATCAAAAAACCTCAATACGCCTGCCACTTGTTTGGCATTCTCAGGCTGCTTATGCACTAAGATAAAAGTTGCCGCAGCGATGGGCCAGGCTTGCTCGGTCTCAGAGTTGGTAATGACTTTATAAAACCCTTCTTGCTGAGACCAGTCGATGTCACCGGCGGCGGCAAATGTTTGCGCAGAAGGTTGCACTATATTGCCGGCGGCGTTCTTCAGCGCCACGTGTGCCATGCCGTTTTGCTTGGCATAAGCGTATTCGACATAACCGATAGAGTTATTCATACGTGTTACATAGCTTGAAACGCCCTCGTTCCCTTTGCCGCCCGCACCAGTTGCGGAGGTTGGCCATTTCACGGTTTTATCGACGCCGACATTAGTGCTCCAAGCGCTTGAGACTTTAGCCAGATAATCGGTAAAGTTAAACGTCGTGCCCGAACCGTCTGAGCGAAAGACCGTGGTAATAGCCGCATCAGGAAGGCTTAGATCAGGGTTCATAGCGACAATGGCAGGATCATTCCAGTGACTGATTTTGCCTAGATAGATATCAGCTAGCATCGCGCCATCTAAATTTAATTGCCCAGGCTTAATACCTTTTATATTGACGATAGGCACCACGCCGCCGATAACGGTTGGGAATTGAATCAAGCCAGCTGCGTCTAACTCATCTGGCGTCATAGGCGCATCGGACGCCCCAAAATCAACGGTTTTGGCAATGATTTGTTTGATACCACCCGAGGAGCCAATCGACTGATAGTTCACTTGAGCGCCGGTCGCTTCGTTATAGGCCGCTGACCATTTAGCGTAGATGGGCTGCGGAAAAGAAGCACCGGCTCCGGTGATATTCAGCGAGATACTTTCAGCAGATGGGGCAGATTGGACATTAGCGGCTGAAGTATTTGGCTCATTGCTTTGGTTGCTATTGGGTGATTGATTGCAAGCGGCTAAGGTAAAGCTGCTAATGATTGCTATCGCCATCAATGAATAACGCATTATTTCTCCTAAAAATTAGACCTATTTAAGTGTTTATTGAATATTTATAATTGTTAATTTTGGTACTTTGTAAATCATGCTGCGTGTTTAGTGAGGCCATTGTGACTGGCAAATATGACAGTTTGATGAAAAAGAGATTTTTATAATAAAAGTTTGATTTGCCGAATATTTACATAAGAGACGTTTACGACTGATATCTAGGCTAAAAGTCGTTATCATGAGCCGTCAGCTTTTTTGTTAGTCTTTTTAAAAGCTAAATGTCATAAAGTTGTCATAATAAAGTGCTTTAATAGGCCGATATTGGCAGACATTTAATACTTCCTATCTGCTAAATGTTTTTTATTTCCTAATTTCACTCTTTGATTTTGAGGTCGTGGTATGCGTAATGAGCAGATTTTGATTGTGGAAGATGAGCCTGCCATTCGTGAGATGGTAATAATGACCCTAGAGATGGCAGGCTTTGAGAGTTTGCAGGCCACTGATGTTGCAGAGGCGCACCAGCAAGTAGTGGATCATAGGCCGGCGCTTATTTTGCTCGATTGGATGCTACCTGGAGACAAAAGCGGCATTGATTTTTGCCGGATGCTAAAAAGTGATGAGCTGCTTGCTGAGATACCGGTTATTATGCTGACTGCGAAAAGCGAAGAGGATAGCAAGGTGCACGGGCTTGATGCTGGCGCCGATGATTATATGACCAAACCTTTTTCAACCCGTGAATTAATCTCCAGAATCAAGGCGGTACTGCGCCGTACTAGCGCGCTGAGTCGCGATAAGCCCATTGAGATCGGCAAGCTGAGCCTAGATACCAAAAGCCAGCGCATCACTGCCGATGATAAGGTTATTGAGCTCGGTCCGACAGAGTATCGTCTATTGGCATTTTTTATGAGCCATCCGGAGCGTGCTTACACCCGAGCGCAGCTGCTAGATCAGGTCTGGGGTGGCAACGTTTATATCGAAGATCGCACTATTGATGTGCATATCAGGCGCCTACGCAAATTACTACGACCTTATGACTGCAATACCTTGATTCAAACCGTGCGTGGTACTGGCTATCGGTTTTCTAGTTTGATTGAATAGTCTCGACTGAACAATAATAGGTGAAAGCAGTAAGTAAAAGGAATAAAGATAATGCCAAGACAAAGCGCGCAACAGCAGCATCAAACCTCACTAGAGAATAATACCGAACAGCTTAAAAAAATAAGAAGTGCTCTGCGGGCTTTACGTGACGCGGTGATTTTGCTCAATGACGATGACGGTTTGCAGTGGTGGAATCAAGCGGCTGAGGATTTATTACTATTGCAGCCCAGCGATCAGGGCGCTAGTATTTTTGATTTTATTGATGTGCCTGAGTTTCGGCAGTATTATCAGAGTACAGCGACACCCAATGATGGGGTACATATTGCGTCATGGCGTGATTCTAATCGTTACCTAAAATGCGAGCTGACGCCTTTTGGTGATGAGAAATTACTGATTATTTATGACGTGACGCGCCTGCAACATTTAGAGCAAATGCGCCGCGACTTTGTGGCCAATGTCTCGCACGAGCTACGCACGCCCTTAACGGTGCTGATGGGTTATTTGGAGAATTTCTCCGATCAGCCCGATATGCCAGCCCAGTGGCGACGCGGGTTTGAGCTGATGACCCAGCAGACCGCGCGCATGAATAGAGTGGTCAATGATTTATTATTATTATCGCGCATTGAGATTGAAGAGACCCATGAGCTGCATTTCATTGATATGACTAAGCTGCTCACGCAAGTTTATGATGACGCGCAGGCTTATAACCAAGAATATGACCATACGCTACATTTGCAGATAGACACCTATGATGGTCTCTACGGCTCAGAGATGTATCTAAACAGTGCCTTATCTAATCTAGTGATCAATGCTATCAAATATACGCCAAGACAAGGCAATATTGTTATTAGCTGGACCAAGACGGCAGCAGGTTGTCAGTTTGCGGTTACTGATAATGGTATTGGTATCGCCCCAAACCATGTCACACGGTTGACCGAGCGTTTTTATCGGGTGGATAGCGGACGTAGTCGAGCCACGGGCGGTACAGGGTTGGGGCTAGCGATAGTCAAGCATGTACTCTATCAATATGACACTACTCTGCAGATTGAATCTATAGAGGGAAAAGGCTCAACCTTTAGCGCCATCTTTCCAGCGGCGCACGTACGGGCAGCTGCTATCACTGAGTTTTAGAGAGATTTTTAGCCATCAATAACTCTACTACAACCTCAAACTCATACTCATCCTTGATAGTGATAGTAACTCGGCCTTTATGAGCATTGACGATGGCCTGAACGATAGAGAGTCCCAAGCCTGACCCTGACTGCTGCTGGCTGGTTTTATCCTGACGATAAAAGCGCTCAAACAATCGATCCGCTTCGCTTTGCGTTAACGGTTTTGTTAAGCGATTGGTGAAAGTTATCTGTAGCCAACACTGTTTTGAGGCTTGGGCATCACTCTTATTATCTTTAGAGATATCCCTATCATTAACAGCCGTGTTTGTAGGATTGATAGCAGCTGATATAGTAACGGTGCTATTGCTGGCGGCATAATAGATGGCGTTTGTCAGTAAATTGGCAAATAATCTTTGCAATAAACCTTCATCACCTAATACTGGCTGAAACTCTCCAGTTTTTGTAAAAGTGATCTCACGCTCCTCAGCTATCATCTCAAAATAATCTAGTAACTTACTAATGAGTCTCTCGGTATCTACGCTAGTAATCTGCGAATCACTTAGCCCTTTTTGAGTCTTGGCTAGCAGGAGCATATTATTAATCATCGCTGATAATTGCTCTAAGGTGTCATGCTGCTGATGCAGTTGTTCGATGTATTCTAGCTTTTCTCTAGGCTTAGTGAGCATCACCTGCGTTTGTGTACTCAGTGTGGCTATTGGCGTGCGTAACTCGTGAGCGATATTGTCCGAAAAGCGCGATAAGGATTGAAAATTATCATCAAGTTTTGCCAGCATTAAGTTATAGGATGCTGCCAAAGCTCTAAGCTCTGTTGGCATCTCCTCTACCTTGAGTCTCTCATCGAGTCTCTCTGGATTGATAGCTTTCATCTTTTGGACAATAGTGGCTAACGGCGCAAATCCCCAATACACACTTAGGGCAGCGATAGAGACCAATAGCAGGGTAATGGCCAATAAAATCAGACTCAGCTGACGATTAAACTGCAATAAATAATGGTGATGAATATCGATAGGTAAGGCAATGAGCGCTAGTGTTTGCTCGTTATCGTTGTCGTTTTCAATAATGATAGCTCGATAGCGTCTATCGTTTATCTCAATTACAAATTGCTGCTCTTGATGAGCTTGTTTTAAAGCTAGCAGATCAAAGCTGCGGTCCAACTCATTAGCAAACTCACTTGGCACGCTAAATAACAAGGAGCCATTTTTATTGCTAATAACGGTTTTTAGATCGTAATCAAGCCAAGAAGAATGCAAATAATGATTGCCCATTGGCCTTATAGGTTTGGGTGGGTTTAGTGACTCTGAAAGGCTAGCGTTAGTACTTGGCTTTGCAATATGAGTCAGACGCTGTCGCCAATTAAAGGCAGCATGAGTGATAATCTCAGCGTCCATTTCTTCAAAATGACCTTTGACTGAGCGCTGAACCCAGATATAGATAATAACCTGCGAGATGACTACAAATACGGTCAATAAAAATATTGTGCGCCATAGTAACGGCAGTCGTCGACTGTCAGCCTTGTCAGATAGATAAGCCATGCTATTTTGCGCTACTAGGATTGGATTTAGTGGCGCTATCACCAGAGACATCTAACGCCTCTTGCGCTTCTAATTTGTAACCCATACCGCGTATGGTATGAATAAGCTTTAGCTCAAAATCATCATCTATTTTTATACGCAGTCGCCTTATCGCCACATCAATGACATTGGTATCACTATCAAAATTTATATCCCAAACCTGCGAAGCAATAACCGAACGCGGTAGGACCTCTCCTTGCCGCTCAAGCAAAAACTGCAATAAAGCAAACTCTTTGGCCGTCAGTTTGATCGGCGTCTCACCTCTATAGACGCTGCGCTTGAGGATATCTAGCTGAAGATCGGCCACTTGCAAGACAGTGTTTTGATAATCGGCTTGATTGGCTCGGCGCAATAAGCTTTTGATCCGCACAATCAGTTCGGCAAAAGCAAAAGGCTTGGTTAAATAGTCATCTCCGCCGATCTCAATGCCCTTTACTCTATCGCTTAGCTCATCTTTGGCAGTCAAAAACAGTACAGGCGTCAGCTTGCCAGCCGCGCGGTAGTTTTTTACCAGCTCAAAGCCACTAACATCAGGGAGCATCACATCCATAATGATGACATTAAAGCTGCCACTCATCATCGCCTGATAGCCATCTAAGCCTGTCGCTTGATGCTCAACAATAAAGCCGGCCTCACTGAGCCCTTTTTTTATATACTCGCCAAGTTTCAGCTCATCTTCTACCAATAACAGTTTCATGCTTTATCCTTTAAGTTGGCCGGGCCGCTATCACTAACTAGCTATGCTAAACTTTGTGGAATAATAGTAAAGCAATAGCTAAGGGTTGAGTATCTAAATCGCTGAAGATGACAGCATTGTCATCTGTACGTCATCTATTAGTCAGAATGTATCAGCTACACTCTATAGTGACGAGAGCTATTAGAGAGTTAAAGAGATAGCACGATAAACAAGCGCTTTTATATCATAAAATTATGGAATGAAAGCAATGTTATAAACAGCAACTTTACAAATAGCAATCTTATAAATAAGGGTGAAAGTATGAGTAATAATAAACACAATAAACACAGTAAGCGATTTGCTGCCATGGTTTTGCTAAGTGCCAGCTCTATGCTAGTGGCTTGTAGCCAACCAAGCACCAGTGCTGCTGAGTCTCAGGCAACGTCAGTAGAACAAAGTCCTATAACGAAATCCGCTACGCCGTCCACACTTTTACAAAACGTCTCAGCCACGGTGTATAAAGATGCCAATTGCGGCTGCTGTAAAGAGTGGATCGATCATACTGAGGATCATGGAATGACTGCCACCGGGCAGGATGTAGCAGACTTAGCGGTTTTTAAACAGCGTTACGGCGTCCCTAATAATATGCGCTCTTGTCATACTACTGTTACTACCGATGGCTACGTGTTTGAGGGTCATGTGCCAGCCAAATATGTCGCCCAGTTTTTGGCCAATCCGCCAAGTGATGCGATCGGCCTTGCGGTTCCGGGTATGCCAATGGGAAGCCCCGGCATGGAGTATCAAAACAGATTTGATCCTTATCAAGTGATGCAAATTAACAAAGATGGAAGTAGCACGGTTTATGCGCAGATTGAGTCACCTGAAGCGCAGCTGTAGCTGTAGTCTCAATCAGTAAATAAGTCTTAGCCTACGCCAAGCGCCAAGAAGATACCTCATTGGTAATAAGCTATTAATTATCTAAGTCAAACAACAGTTAGTAGATTTTCAATAAGATAAACTAGGTCATATTATGAATAATAATAGTCTCAACCGCCGTCGTTTTTTGACAGGCTCATCGGCCTTAGTCGGTGCGTCAATGCTATCCACATTGCCGTCCATAGCGAATAGTGCTATCAGTCAAAAAGATATCGCCGTCAATAGCGATAAACCCGATCATAAAGTGCCCATCCTCACGGGTAATGAGTTTGATCTTTATGTCAGCCAAAAGATGATTATCGTTAACGGCAAAAAAAGCCTGGCCACGCTCATTAATGACTCACTGCCAGCGCCAACGCTTAAGATGCAAGAGGGTGATACGGTAATCATTCGTGTCCATAATCAAATGGATGAGTCGACCTCTATTCATTGGCATGGCTTGCTAGTACCGTTCGAGATGGATGGCGTACCTGGTATTAGCTTTGAGGGCATACCCGCCAATAGCACTTTTACTTATAAGTTCACCCTCAAGCAATCAGGTACTTACTGGTATCACTCGCATACTGGCTTTCAAGAGCAAACCGGTATGCGCGGCGCGATTGTAATCGAGCCCAAAGGATCGGAGCGTTATCCAGTCGAGGAAGACCATGTTATTTTGCTTAGTGATTGGACACATCGCGATCCGCATAACTTGTTAAAACTACTCAAGCAGCGTGCTGACTTTGATAATTATCATTTGCCAGATTTCAAAAAGCTGTTGTCTGATATTGCCGCTACCGATTTAGAAGCCGCTTACGATAAGCGCAAAATGTGGAACCAGATGCGCATGATGCCGACAGATTTTAGTGATCTATCGGGTGAGACTACCTTTACTTATCTGATGAATGGTAAAACCACGGCGGCTAATTGGACGCAGCTCGTCAAAGCAGGTCAGCCGGTCAAACTACGCTTTATCAATGGCTCAGCGCAGACCATCTTTGATGTGCGTATTCCTGGACTTAAAATAAAAGTCGTCGGCACCGACGGTAATGATGTGGCGCCGGTCGATGTCGATGATTTTCGTATTGGTGTCGCCGAGAGTTATGATGTCATCGTTACCCCGATTAAAGACGCGCATACTATATTCGCGCAAAATATTGACCGCACAGGCTTTGTCGCTACTACGCTTGCTACCAAAAAAGGCGCTCGCGCTAATATTCCAGCTATGGATAAGATCGAATGGCTAACCATGGCCGATATGATGGGCGCGATGGGTGATAAGGGCTATAAAGCAAAACATGCTAAGAGCGAATATGATTTTAAAACGGCTATGCGTGTCGATAGCCCGCGCATGAATCTCGATGATCCCGGTATTAACCTGCGTAACATTGAACGAGAGGTTTTGAATTATAGTCAGCTGCGCTCTGTCGGCGATGACATAATGGCCGAGCAGCATAAACCCACACGAGAGCTTGAGATTCATCTGACCGGTAACATGGATCGCTATATTTGGGGGCTTGATGGCTTTATGTTTAAAGATGCTTTGCCGGTCAATATCAAACCAAGCGAGCGTGTGCGTATTACTTTAGTCAATGACACTATGATGAATCATCCGATGCATCTGCATGGAATGTGGAGCGATTTGCGCGCGCCAAATGGCGACTTTCAAGTTCGCAAGCATACGATAATGGTACAACCTGCACAAAAGATTAGTTTCGATGTCACAGGAGAGGCGGGACGATGGGCGTGGCATTGCCATCTGCTTTATCACATGGAAGCCGGCATGTTTAGAGAAGTTGCCGTCGTTTAATAAACCTGCAAATATGAGTGTTATTATGAAAAGGTATAAAGTAAGTCTAGCGTTTATGTCATCTTTGCTGTTACTACTATCACCTCTAGCCAATGCTGCTGAGATGTCAGACATGGATCATAGCGACATGAACATGTCAGGTGATATGTCAGATATGGATCATGGCAGTATGGATATGTCTGGGATGCAAGGTGGGGAAGCGCCAGCCGATGCTCGTAGTTCAGATTACTCAAACGGTGTGGGCTATGGCGAGTATGGTAAGCCGGTGATGATGGGTAGTATGCCGTTATGGGGAATATCAATAGATGATCTTGGCTATCAGTTCGAGGACGATCAAATAAACTTTGAGGTTACAGGCTGGTATGGTGATGATAGCCGCCGTCTCAGATTACGCACTGAAGGCAGTGTACAAACTAAAGATGATAAAGACATTGACAGTCTAACTTCACTAGCTTACTGGGCGCCGCTTGCTGCCTTTTGGAATGGCGAAGCTGGCGTTGCTT
This sequence comes from Psychrobacter sp. AH5, assembly GCF_040371085.1. Taxonomy (NCBI): domain Bacteria; kingdom Pseudomonadati; phylum Pseudomonadota; class Gammaproteobacteria; order Moraxellales; family Moraxellaceae; genus Psychrobacter; species Psychrobacter sp. AH5. Next base: position 1,283,527 of record NZ_JAMBMT010000001.1, on the reverse strand, counting down.
ATAATACCGAAAACGATAAATCTGCGATAATGGCTGGAATTGTCGGTACGACGCCTTACTTTATTGAGACCGATGCTAGAGCCTATTTATATACCGATGGTCAAGTCCAGCTTGATTTGGGTGCAGAATACGAGTGGCGCTTGGATCAGCACTGGGTAGTGATACCCGAGGTGGAGCTAAGCGCTTTTAGCAAGGATGATAAAGATAATAGTATTGCTAAAGGCTTTAATGAGATGGAAGCTGAAGTTAGATTGACTTATGAGATGCTAAGTCGTCAGCTAGCGCCTTATGTCGGCTTTAGCTATGAGTCAGCTTTGGGGAATGCAAGAGATCTGCGGCGTCAACAAGGCGCGGCCGTTGATTCTAGCAGTGTGACCGCTGGGGTAAAGTTTTGGTTTTAAGGTTACAAAGGATGATGTAGAGGAGCTGAAATAGGCCAGATAAGGAGAGACTGTAATGATAATTAGGTATGGTATGCCTCATGGCTCGATGCACGGTATGATGAATGGCTCAATGATGCAGGGTATGGGTTTGGGGATGATGATAATTTACTTTTTATTTATGGCGCTAGTTTTTTTAGTACTCATATTAGCTATTATGGCACTGCTAAAATATTTACGTAGTTAAGGTGATATTTAAGCGCATTACTGTTAAATTAGCGAACTATTATTTTATTCGTCTAGTTTAGCAAGTGGCTTGTTACTATCTATTTACTACCAGCTACTGGTTTGTAGGGTAGTCAAGTGACATGATATCGATAGGAAGCTGACATGATTGTCCGGCAAAAACCTAATGCCTTCAAAATACTTTTTAGTCTGCGCGGCTCTGTAATTCCTCATATTTATCCTCAGATTTTACTTATTACTTTGCTTAGTGCTTTAATATCGGCTGTCCAACACTGGATTCCCAGCTCTTTTTCTACCTATGGTGCTGCGCCATTTACTTTGTTAGGAATAGCTTTATCTTTGTTTTTGGGCTTTCGTAACAATGCAAGCTATCAGCGCTGGTGGGAGGCTCGAGGATTATGGGGACAGCTGGTATTTGATTCTCGCAGTTTAACTCGTCAAGTGCTCTCGTTTATAGAGGATAAGGATGAGATTGGACGAGAGACCCAGCGCTGTCTTATCAACCTTAACATTGCTTTTGTGCATGCGCTTCGCCATAGACTGCGCAAAACCTCTCCTTGGCAGGACGTTGAGCGCTTTGTGGAGCCTAAGTATCATCTTGCTATGCAGCAAGCGGGCAATTTACCTGAATATCTACTAAGATTAATGGGTAAAAAGCTTGGTGACAGTCGTCGTCATTCATTGACATCGGATCTTATGATACAAAATATGGACAATCAGCTAACCTCTATGACTATAGTCTTAGCCGCTTGCGAGCGTATTCATAACACACCATTGCCATTCGCTTATACTTTATTAGTGCATCGGACGACTTATCTTTACTGCTTTATGTTGCCTTTTGGCTTAGCGACGTCACTTGGCTGGGTGACGCCTTTAGTTTGCGGTGTGATTGCTTATACTTTTTTTGGGTTGGATGCACTAAGCGAGGAGATAACAGATCCTTTTGGAATTGAGGCAAATCATCTGCCTCTTACGGCGATATCTCGAACTATAGAGATTAATTTGTTAGAAGCACTGGGAGAAACAGATCTGCCAGCTGAATTAACCGCTGAAAATGGCTATTTACAGTAGAGTGTAAAATAACAATAAGTCCTTGCAGCGCATAGCTTACAAGAGCTTATTATAGTGCAATATAATAGTCGTTGGTGCGCCCACAGGGACTCGAACCCCGATCGATCGCTTAGGAGGCAACTGCTCTGTCCTGTTGAGCTATAGGCGCATTTTGGAGTGCTATTGTAAAAAACCTAAGCCACAAAAGCAATCACTGAGTACTTTGGTTGCTAACTTATTTGCCTAAAAGCAGCACTGTTGGTTACTCACCATTTGTCAGCGCTTCTTTGACTACCTCCGTTTGCTCCACAGCAGTTTTTGCAGTTGAAGTGGGGTTAAATAAGTCATCTACACTATTTTGATAGCCATCAATATTATTAAATTCATACTGTCTTAGAATGTCTTGCCCTGTGCTTGATATTAAGAAGTTGCGAAAACTAATGGCTACCGGTTTATCGCTCAATATCACCCCTTCTACCGTTTGCGAATTTCTCATTGCATAACCAAACGGATTAAGAATGCGAGCTTCATTATTCTCTACCGCCGCTTCTTCAGACTCTGTATCAGAACGGCTCTGCGCTGGTGGATTAACGACATTGTTTTGTACGTTTCGATTAAGCTCGTCTTGCAAGAGACTAAGCAGCGTATCAGATAATTTATCATCCGCAATGACTATATCAGTGGCGTTAGAATTGTCTAAAATTAGCAAATCGGTAGCTGGCACGTAATTTGTTAGTATTTGAATATGCGGGTAACGCGCTTCAAAGCTGACGATGACCGCGTCTAAAGGCACTTGCAAAGGCTGCTGCGCTTGAATATATAAAGTATTGGCATCAGTATCGTTTTTGACATCATTGCTATCTTCTTCTGTGTTATCTTGCCCTGATTGCGCGTTTTTGTCACTCAAGATAGGAAGCGGGTCGATGTTTTTATTATTATTTATCCAAAGCCATGCAAAGACGCCCAACAGGATAACTATAAATAGCAATACTAATCCAGCAATTACTAACTTGTAGTCTTTCATAGGCTATGGCTCTTTTTATAGGACACTTTGTATATGATACGACACTAGCTGTCGCAAGCTATGCTAAGTGGGTTTAATATTGGGGAAGTACACTGGTAAATGCAGCTTATCAGTGGCACACTCAAAAGCAATCAAATTAGTAGCATACTAGCTATATCGTTATAATAGGCTTTACCAAAAACTAGGGTAAAAAAATAATTACCTATCGTGATTAAGCGTCGTTATCTTAACAGAAAAAAACAGTTGCCACGACTGCCAAACCTAGCTTTATATCGCTTTATCATTGTCAGCGTAGCTATCGTTGAAACTATGATGTTTGCTGTAATTACTTTTACTGATACTGATACTGATACTGATACTGATACTAAAGCTAAAGTCTTCTACTTTGTATTTTTTATTCTTCTACTCCAATTAGATTGTCATTTATGTTTAAAATTATCCAGTCGCACCGCACCGAATATTTGGTAGATGAGTTATTGACTGCCTACAAGGCCAAAAACCAGCCTATCTTTGCAGAGTTTATTGTCATTGTGCCGTCGATGGTATTAGGCGATTGGCTCGATAAGTCAATTGCTAGTCAGGCGGGTATCAGCACTTTGGTCACCACTACCTTTTGGGGTCAGTATCAGTGGACTTTGATGCAAAATGTACTTAGCCGCCATAACGCTTATTTATTAGAGACTGATCCTACAGCGATAACTTTAAATGTGCCTGAAGTGGCCGTATTATCACCAACGGTTATGCAGTGGCGCTTGTTTGGTTATTTGACCTACTACCAACAGTCGATTGTAGCAGACGAGCAGCATCCGCTTCATCCCCTATTAGCGTCTTTGGTTGATGAGTCGCAATTAGGAGCCGGGTCAGATAAAGCGCAGCAAGATGCGCGTATTTGGCAGCTGGCAAGCGATTTGGCGCGAGTGTTTAATCGCTACTTGACCCATCGCGAGGATTGGTTAGCGCTGTGGTCGAATAATAAGCCGCTGAATGTGGAGGCTCTGATAGCTGATAAAGATGCCTTGTCACTGCGCTTTGATCAGTATGCGCGCGCAACCCCTGAGTGGTTGGTTGCTCATTATATGGAGTTGGAGGCGGCCCAGCGTTTTTTATGGTCGCAGCTATTTGCTGATGTGCATCTGCACCGGGTAGCGCTTGAAAACAGCTTTTGGTCAGCTTTAGAGAATAATAAAGCCAATGAGCGCGGACAATTACCAAAGGTGCTGCGTATCTTTACCATTCAGCAATTGCCGCAAACCGAGCTTGACTTTTTGCAGCGTTTATCGAAATACATGGACATTATGCTACTGCACTATAATCCCTCCAAGCTATTTTGGGCGGATATTGTCGATAAATCTTGGCTACAGCGTCAGCAGATTATTAATCCTGAAAGTGTGTTTTTGCGTGATTATGGTCACAGCTTGCTGTCGCGTTTGGGCAAGCAGTCACGCGATACTTTTGCTATGCTCGCTAACTTATCGGGTAATGAGCAACACTTAGACGCGTTAGTAGAGTGGCAAGATAGCTTTGATGTTGATGTTGATAGTTTAGATAATGATTGCAAAGATGAGTTTGCAGCTAGCGCTCATACTAGGCAAAATAGCCTTAGTTTATTAAAACGTCTGCAAAATGATGTATTGATGCTTGATGAGCAATCGACCCAGCAAGCCACCGCGGCAAAAGTCTCGGAAGCTCTTAGCAGTCAAATAGAGCTAAGTTTTGAGCCGCAATCCTCGTGGTATGACGACGAGGTACTAGAGAATAAGCGCTTTGAGAAACAGCGCTTTTGGGACATGTCTGCGCAAGACAATAGCCTAAGCATACATTCGTGCCATAGCTTACAGCGTCAGTTAGAGGTGCTGCGTATTATGATTGGGCGCTGGCTTAATGAGCCAGTCAAATCTGGCGAGAAAAAACGCCATATATCTGACATTGTTGTTTTACTGCCCAATGTTGAGCAGCATCATGCGCTGATTAGCTCTATTTTTGTCAATGGTAAAGGGCAAGATGGCTTGACCTTGCCTGCCAAAGTAACGGGTGTGGTCGATGCCGATATTCGTCAGTTATGGGAGGCGATCATTGGTTTTTATAAGTTATTGGGCAGTCATAATGCCCGTTTTGAGGCGGCTGAGGTTTTAGACTGGCTGATGCTGCCGCCGCTGTTTGAAAGCTTTGGATTAACTCATGAACAGATGAGCCGCGGCTGTGATTTGCTGATCGAGGCAGGTTTTATCCGCGGTTTTGATGAGCGTCATCTGAAAACCACCTTAGATCATCATGACTATGATTATCGCTTTAGCTTCGCGCAAGCGTTAGATCGATTGACTTTGGGCCTGGTGATGCCAGAGGCCAATATGAGCGCTTGTTTATATCCTTTAGTAGAGGAGGAGTGGCCAAGTTCAGCAATGGCTGAGATGACCTTGCCGCTGTCGCAAGTGAGTCTAAATGATGCGCTGATTGTGGAGGCGCTTTGCCGTATTTATACCGGCTTGAGCGCGCGCCGTGATGATCATACCCAAAAGCTAAAAGCGGAAGATTGGCTTGATCAAATCGAAACGCAAGTCATTCATCGCTACTTTGGCGATGTCGATCAAACCCGTACCATGCGCGCTATCTATAATGCTATGAATGGCTTTAAATCAAGCCTGCGGGCCAATCGTCATTATCGCCAGTACGCTAGTAGTGATAGTAACAATCATGAGGTGGAAAAAAAGCTGGCAGGCGTTGAGCAACTGCCGCTTAAGCTTAGCTTTATGCTAGATAGTATTGAGGCTGAGCTTGAGAGTCAGCAAGTCAGTGCTGAGCCGACGGGGGTGATTACCTTTGGCCGTTTTGGTGCCTTAAGAAACGTGCCTTTTGACTTAGTGGTGATGCTCAATATGGATCTATCGGAGTTTCCGGCGCGTGATCGTGATAACCGTTATGACTTGATGAAAGCGGCCAATTCGCGCCGCGGTGATAGGGTCAGCGAGGATGATGATAACGGCGCATTTTTGGATGCCATGCTATGCGCGCGTAGTGCTTGCTGGATATTTTATAATGGTCAAAGCTTGACTGATACCCATGAGCATTTGCCAGCCAATCCTGTGAGCGAGCTACTGCATTTTTTGCAAGGCGAGGTGCAGTGGCAGGTAAAATCCCTAGATGCCTTAGCTGTTTTACCGGAGAGCGTTGATGCAACGACCGAAAGCCTTAAGCGATATTTGCCTAAATTAATCCGGCAGTGGCTAGTCACTGAGCATCCGGCATTGCCTTTTCATGAAAGTTTATTTGAAACAGAAATTGCAGATGCTGACAATGATATTGTAGATAACAGCAAAGACGACATTATCGATGAGCTAGATACGCTGTTAAATACAGCCATGCGCAAAACCAAGTTGGCACAAAAAAAGCAATTTCCTCCTGCGCCGATTTGGCAGGCGGTGTTTCATACCTTGAAGGGACGCGTAGCTGGCACGCCGCCGCAACTGGTCGCTTTACCATCAAAAACGCAATATGAATGCATCGCTCAGCTACTTGGTACAGGTTTGGGTCAGCTAGGACAGGCCGACAATCAAACTTTGCAAACCTTGATTGAGCTGCTAGCGCTAGAGAACCCTGATAATGGCAATACTGCTAATGATAAAGAAGCGCTTAACCAAACCTTATTTGATAGCGTCTTTAATATTGGCGAGATCGATGTTGAAGAGGTGCTAGCTTATCAAGTGCGCCATCCTGCCAAAGCGTTTTTGCGTACGCAAAAGCTGCATATAATACAAGGCGAGGAGGCCATAGCGCAGCAAGAGCCACTATTTTTGGATGGTTTAACCACTTATCAGATTAAGGAGCATTTGCTCAAGGAGCTAGCGGCCGATAATAATGGCAGCAATAAAACAAATGACACTGTTAATCAGACTTTGCTGTATCAAAAAATCATGCCAGCTGGGGTCGCTCGACAAACCACTTTGCCTAATCAACATAAAAAGCTGCAACAGCAATGCTTAGAGTTTAAAGAGCAGTTATTGGCTAATGGCTTTGATGGTTCTGGTTTAGCCAATGAAAACCTTGAAACGGGCACAGATGGCTTACAGCTACTTACCCCAACTACTGAAAAGCCGGTTCAGCTAGAGCTAGCAGCGGTATTAAAGGGTATAGATAATGACTCACTGCTGAAACTGCTACCTAAAGTGATTAAAATAAAAGGCGCAGTGCCTACACTAGTACTAACATCAGCACCGATAGATACTGGGCAGTCTCCTAAGCAGTGGTTAAATATTCTCCCTAATTCCGCCGATCCAAAACATTTACTTAAGTTTTGGTTGGCGCACATCTATTGGCAAGTGGCTAGATGTACTACTGCCGAGCAAGTGGCGTTAAATGATGGGGTAAGTATTTGGCGCTTTAATAAGCCAAGAGCAGGGATTAAGAAGTATGAGAACACAATCGCGTTTAAGCTAAAACCTATCCTGTATGAAAATGCGGTGGTTGAATTGGTTAAGTGGGCGCTGTTTGCCAAGTTAACGGGTCAAGTGCCCATTACCCTATTGCCTGAGTATGCGCTTAAGTTTCTTGAGAAGTCCTTAAACGCTGAAGAAGGCGCGAGCGGTAGCTATTGGCCAAAACGCGCGGACTTCTCAGATTGGCTAAGGGCGGGCTCTCATATAGATACGGTATACGATAGTTGCTCGCAGCATGCCATTTGGCAGTATGTGCTGCGTGATCAAGATGCTTTTAAAGCGCTATCATCGGCTTTGACCACCTTGTCGCAGCCGCTGTATAAGCCAATGTTTGCAGCGTTAGAGACTTTAGATAGCTAGTAATTTAGCAGCGCTAGTTTCTAGCTTATGAATTTGAGACAGAATAATAAAAGTGTACGCTTATATGAAAGACTTTACCGACAGCTCTGATATCCTTGACATCTCTACACCATCTCTACTGCAGCCGGAGCTCGTGGTTGAGAGCGATGCTAATAATGAGCGCAAAGCTGAGGTGATACCAGCGGTCGCGGTCAAACTCACGGGCAAGCATCTTATTGAAGCCTCAGCAGGTACTGGCAAGACTTGGACATTAACGGGCATTGTGCTACGGCTACTGATTGAGGCACGGCGCGCGCCTGAGCAAATCATTGCCACGACCTTTACTCGCGCTGCTGCGGCGGAGATGCGCCAGCGTATTCATGATCGTCTGGTAGCGTTTTATCAATTATTGCAGTTCGTTAATAGCTTGAGTGCTGATATTAATAATAAGGCCAGCTTATATCCTGATCTGCTTCAAGTAACGCCTGAAAGTGGCAGTAATAAACCAGCAAAAAAGGATGCAGCTACAGATTCAAACGCTAACCAATTCAACCAAGATTATAACTATGATAAACAAGCCGCTGCTAACAAGCGTGAAGCGGCTAAAAAAAAGCGTGAGAATTGGCTCATAGAGCAAGCTCAGTACGCGCACTTAGCTGATTTGATGCAAGATCCGCTTAACCTGCATTTAATAGGTTATTTGCTAGATCATGTCTATAGCTATCCAATGGCTGAGGCCATTCGGCGTACGGCGCTAGTGTTAAATACCCTCGATAGACTGTTTGTCGGTACGCTCGATAGCTTAGCGCAAAAATGGCTTACCGAGTATAGTAGCGAGACCGGTCATCAGCAGGGTATGGGCATTGTTGAGGATAGCGGTATCCAGCAGGTGACAGATAGTATTATTCATGATGAGCTGCGTCAGTTTCAAAGCCGATTACATCGTGAGCAGCCCAAACTATATGATTTACTCGATCAGCAAGGCAAATTAACGGCGGTTAGTGATCATAAAAATTTTGTGACCCGTTCGCTTAATTTTATCTCTGCGCCTATTGATGAGATAGAGCTGGATGAAGAGTTTGACTTTAGTGAATATGAGCAGCTACTTTATGAGTTTACTGATGTAGATTTGGTTGATATTCAACCTTATCTAGATCCTGATTATCGAAAGTCGCAAGGTTTTCACGCTGGGTCTATTTTATTTAAACAATTTGATGCCATTATTGAGGTGCATAAAAAGGTAGCAGAATATCAGCTAGCGTTTACTAGCTATTTAAACGAGCGAGAGCACAAGATTATTGCCTCGTTGCAGGATTCTAGATATCCCAATGAAGACGGCAAAATTAAAAACTTTAATAAGAATAAAGAAAAAGAGCATGAAGCTTTTTTTAGCTTACAAACTATCCGTAAGTTAATGGCTATTTTGGATAAGGTTGATAATTTAAATCAGCATATTGTATTGCTGCTAGCCAATCTCAATCGCCATATCGTCCTTGCGGTACGCGAAAGATTACCAGTGATTTTAGAAGAGCGCGGCGAGACGACTTTTAGCTTGCAGATGGTACGCCTTAATCAAGCGTTAACAGGTCGGCAAGGGCAGAAGCTGGCGCGTTATATTCGCCATCATTATCCAGTGGCACTGATTGATGAATCGCAAGATATCAATGGCGAGCAAGCGACTATGATTGAGAGTATTTATTTATCTAAAGCCAAACCGCAGCCGTCAACGAGCAAAAAGGCCAGCCATGAGTTTTTATTATTGGTTGGTGATCCCAAGCAAGCGATTTATGGCTTTCGCGGCGGTGATGTCGCCAACTACAACTATATGAAAGCGCAGTTTGATAACAGTAGCCTTTGGACGCTCAACATTAACCGCCGTTCAAACGCTGGTGTTATTCATGCGTTAAACTGCTGGTTTGGTAAGCCCGCAGCAACGACTACTGATAATAAGCTTGCGCAGCTAGGGACGGGTATTTATTATCAGTATATTAAAGCTGAAAAACTAGACAATCAGCTGTCATGGTTTCATGAGCCTGATGCGGTTAATAGTGCTTTGGTTACTGAGGTGCTATCCAATCAGCCCGTGAGCTTATTACAGCTGCCTTATGATAAAGAGCTTGATTATGATGAGCATGAGATTACCGCGCGGCATATTGCCACTTTACTGGCTAGTGCTCAGACTCTAAAAGGCAAACCCATTCAGCCTAGCGATATTGGCGTGCTGGCACGTACCAAAAAAGATCTAAAGCAAGTTGAAGATGAACTTGTTAAGCTAAAAGTGCCGACTTTGACCACTAGCGATGTCAGTATCTTTGAGACCATCATGGCTGAAGACGTCGCCGCACTGCTTAGCGCTATGCTATACCCGTACCGTCATGACATGATTAATCGGGTGCTCACCAGTCATCTGTATGGCCTGAGTATCAAACAAGTCAAAGCCATGATGAGAGATCATGAGTCAGGGCAAGTTTCAAAAGCAATAGACAATAGCCTAAGCAAAAAAGAAATTCTAACTATTAACCATACAAGCTATCAAGACTTTATTAGCTACTTAAAAGAGGCAGCGCAGCGCTGGCAGCGTTTTGGTGTGTTATCGGCACTGCATTATCTGTTAGACAAAAACCCAGTACAGCCACAAGGCGTTTGGCAAGCATTAGCGGCTCATCCACAGGGCGATCGTCATATTATGGATTTGCGTCATATCATGGACGTCATGGCGCAGTTCGGTATAGGAATGGGCGAGCATGAGCTGTTAGCTTGGTTTAGACAGAACATAGACGCGGCTCCCAATAGCGACTGGGCTAAGCAGTATCCGCTACCAACCGAGTCTGGCGTGCAGCTGATGACTATTCATAAATCCAAAGGTTTAGAGTTTCCTATTGTTTATGTACTAGGTATGGGCGATGCCAGTCGAAAGTCGGGCAATAAAGAAAACTATGGCCTATATTTATACAACGCTCAACAATCGCTATCAGCTTTAATGCCGCAATCGACTACGCAAGCAATCAGTAATCAGCGTCGCTTCTCACCACTGCAAGGTTCTGCTACGACTGCAGACTATTATACCGAAATCGAGACCAAGGAGGGTTTTGACGAGCTACGTAGGCTTGGCTATGTGGCCTTTACTCGAGCCAGTGAGCAGCTTTATGTTGTCTTAAAAGATGCCTTTAAAAATACCAACCCCGATGTAAGACCAGTATGCTATTGGTTTGATATACCTGCTACAAACTTTGAATTACCTGATAGACTCAAAGGCATTATAGGTATGCTTAGAGGGCATAATATTAATGAATTCTATAATAACTTTGCTAAAGCAAAAGGTTTAAATCACCCTAAGCTTGCTATTACAAAACCTACTACCGAAGCTATCGAGTATGCGCCGTTTGCAGAAGTCATGGAAATCAATTACTTTCAAGGGTGGTCCAAAACCAGCTTTACCGCTTTAGCGCGGCAGTTAGATGAGTCTACTCAGGCGATGGCGGTAGTAGATGAGCGCATGGATGATGCTTTAGATATAACAGGGACTTTACAAGCCAATCATACTCATTCTCTACAGGCCAACGAGCAGTCTCATCTGAAGTCGGAAGACGATATTCGTTTTACTTTTGTCAAAGGCGCTAATGCTGGTACTTTTTTGCATGAAGTATTTGAAAAAATTGATTTTAATAACCGATCACAGTGGTCTCAGGTCATTGATAGAGCGGTTAGTAGCTATCAGCTACCATTAATCTATAGCAGCGCAGAACAGCAGAGCCGACTGTTGCAAGGGAAGCAAGCAAAAGGTAGTAGCCCAACCGAGCTAGACTCAATTGATGCAAGTCAGCATAAGGCATTAATAAACTGGATTGAAGAGGTGTTACAAGCGCCATTATTGGCCTCAAAGCAATCTCTACGATCCCTAAATGCCAGTCAAAGATTTGCTGAACTAGAGTTTAATATGGGCCTGTCAGATCGCTTTAGAGTGCAAGAGATTAATCAGCTTTTTCAGCAGCATCTGCCAGATGAGAGTGATAAGCACGTCACGCTTGTCACTCAAAACAAAATGCATCTATATCGTTATCTGCGTGGTGAGATTGACTTGGTCTATGAGCACGCTGGCAGGTATTATGTAGTGGATTATAAGAGTAATTTTTTAGGAAATAGCCTAAGTAATTATGATGAAAAAACGCTCAAGCAAGCTATGTCAAAAGCAGGATACTGGCTACAGGCCGCAATTTATCAAGTAGCCCTACATCGTTTCCTTGGTATGAGAATTAGTGATTACGTGGGTAATGAAAATAAATATCTAGGGCCAGTCGAATATGTGTTTTTGCGAGGGGTATATGACTCAGCTTATCAAGTAGCTACTGATGATAAATCACAAGATACTTATAAAGCTGATAGTAGCGATACTATGCGTAGTGACAGCTATGGATTAGTCACTTGGGATATTCCAATCGAATTTGTCAAAGTTTTAGATGAGTTATTTGGTACGCCAGATTAGCTTATCAATGAGCTAATGATAAAGATCGGCATACGGTTTATACAAAATATAAGTAACAGTCTATGAGTAACAATTTATGAGCAAGACCAATAATAACAAAGCGGCAATGAGCGTACAGGAAAGTTGGGCGAGTAATATTAGTGATTATATGTTGCTACGCCGCCGGCAAACCTATGAGGCTTATAGCGTAAGCAGTGACAGGGTAGCGGCAAGTTCTGATACAAGTCATCAGCAAGATGCTCAAACTCAAAACAGTAGCTTATTTAGTGCGTTATTTATTATGCTAGCTGCTCATTTAGAAGAGGGGCACACGGTATTAACGATCGCCGAAGCTGAGCAGGAAAAGCCGTTACAAGGCTCAACCAATGGTGAGACAGCTACCCTATATGCTTGGCAGCAGCGATTATTAGAGAGGCTAGCTGCGCCAATGCTAGCACTACTTGATACGCAAGTAGGTATTCAACCACCAGAAGAGCGTGTCAATGAGCTATCGATATTTGATTCGCTAGACACTTTGTTTGCTAAGCAAGCTCAGTTATGGACACAGCTAGCGGTTAGCAATTATGAGAAAGAGATGCTACATAAGCGCTTTGCTGCCGTCACTAAGATTTATCACATACTTAAAAACACTGATTTAAATGCTTTTATCAAGCGGATTAATGAAGATGATTTATTTACTAATCTTAATAGTTATGAGTCTTATCACGATAATAAAAATAGCCTAAGCAATATAAATAAATTTAATCAACCAATAATTTACCAGCAGGTAAAGAAAGATAATCATATATCACTAACGTTATGGCTACACCGCGCTTGGCAAGCAGAATTCAGTTTAGCAAAAAATATCAATAATATCTTAAATCAGCAAATAACCCCTTTACCGATAGGCATACCTGAAGGTCTGCATAAAAACCAAGTGACAGCCATTGATGTCGCTAATAATAACGCTTTTAGTATTATTACCGGTGGTCCAGGAACAGGGAAAACTTATACTGTTGCGCAGTTAGTCATTGCTTTACAACAAGCGACACAGAGTAGGGGAGAGGAGCATGATAATATTAGATTTAGTACAGACAGTGCCAGTCTAGCATTAGCCGCGCCGACAGGTAAGGCCGCTCAGCGCATGCAAGAGTCTTTACAAGCGGCGCTAGATAGTTCAAAGGTTAAGCTACAATTACAAGAAGCCAAAACTATTCATCGCTTGTTAGGCATAGGCCGTACGGGTAGACCGCGTTACGATGCTACCAATCCACTTGGCGAAGATATTATTATCATTGATGAAGCCTCTATGTTAGGGGTGGAGCTTGCGAATTACCTAGTGAGTGCAATAAAACCGGGCGCAAGATTGATACTGCTAGGCGATGCCAATCAGTTAGCAGCGGTAGATGCTGGGGCAGTATTAGCCGATTTGTGCCGTATTCCAATATTGCAGCCGATACATGCGGAGCTAACAGAGAGTCGACGATTTGGCGCTGATTCAGGTATTGGTCAGCTTGCCGCACAAATTAATAAAGCAGAGACAGACACCCAAGCTATTTGGCAATTACTAAAAACCGATGAAGCGTTAAGCTTCCAGCGTGTTAATGCGTTACCAGCAGATATATTACTAGCTAATAAGATAGAAAATAGCCTAAGTAATTTAATAATATTAAAAGAGATATCAGATAACTACCAAAATTACATTATTAAAGTTGAAGAACTACTATTAGACCCAATAGAAAAATCTATGCCAAAACCGGTAAAAGCTACTATTGCTTCACTAACCGCAGTTTTTAATCAATTTAGGATATTGACCGCCGTTCATAAAGGCGAGTGGGGCGATCAATATATTAATAACTATCTAACTCAGTGGCATCTTACGGAGTTAAAGCTGCCACTGGGTCAAAACACTTGGTTTCATGGTCGTCCTGTGATGATACTACAAAATAACTATGAGCTAGGATTGTTCAATGGCGATATTGGGTTTTGTTTACAGATAGGTGAGGATAGTGGGCAACTAGAGGTGTTTTTTGAGAACAAGGAGCAGGGAATCGCTGTCAATTTGTTAAATGAAGAAGTCATTGCCACAGCGTATGCGATGACTATTCATAAATCGCAAGGCTCTGAGTTTGATCACGTAGCGACTACTTTTGATAATAGTCAGGCTAGATTACTGAGTAAAGAGCTTATCTATACGGCGGTGACGCGCGCTAAGAAGCAGGTGACGATATATAGTACTAAGCAGGCTTTTGAAAAGGCTGTCCAGACCCCAACTGAGCGTTATACTGGATTGGCTCAGCAGTTCTCTAACCTAAAAGATAGTTAAAATCCAAATAATAAAAAAGCATCCAAAAAGGATGCTTTTTTATGGTTAAAACTTATTCAAGTTATAATTTGTCTTCTTTGATAGCATAGATACCGGGCAAGTGACGCAGATAACCATGAAAGTCCATACCACAGCCGTAAACATAGCGATCAGCAACATTGATACCTACAAAATCAACATCAAAGTTAGCCACTTTGCGGTCGTGTTCTTTATTCAACAAAACACAAGTCTCAATAGATAACGGTTTTTCTTTGCCTAATTCTTCAACAATGGCTTTTAGAGTGATGCCTTCATCAAAAATATCATCGATCAACAAGACGTGTTCGCCTTCAATACTAACGTCAGGTTTAAACTTCCAATCAAGATCATTTGTTCCTTCATTATCACGATAACGTGAAGCATGAATATAATGCATGCGGTGATAGAAAGTAAGATGAGTCAACAGCTGTCCTGCCGGAATAAGACCGCCATTCATCACCACCATTACGATAGGATTTAGGCCAACATAATGTAGGTTGAGCTGAGCGGCAAGACGCTCATAGGCAGCAGCAACTTCTATACTGCTGATTAGGCACTCTGAGTTACGCAGGGTTTGTTCAATCTCTTGGTTGCTGATTTGAGTCATAGTAGGTTGCGCCTTTGATAAAAGTGCCACATATTTTAGCAAGTTTTGATGAATTTGCCTAATTACAAAAGGCGATTAAATAAAGATTGTTCTAATAATAGTGACTAATCGGCTTTTTCTATTATAAAAGGACGGTAATAATTAGCCAAACGGTTCAATGAGTCGATAGGCAGATCTGGTAATAGCTTATTAAGTGCCATACTCATGCCTTTATCGATAGCCGCTTTGGCCACCGGCACTGACTTACGTTTGATAAGTCCTAGCTGTAGCGTTTCAGCATAACGAGTAATAAAATGCGTTAAGGTCTCCTCATTCATCGTCTCTAACGCTAATTTAAATTTACTCATATCGACGTCATCGGGAGTCACTGCCGCAAAACCTTCAACTATCTTTTGAGCGGCGTTCTCTGAGAGCTCAAAACCAACACGGCTTACCCCTTCATTATCAGTAAAAGTAGCTCTGTCTCGCAAAAAATGAAAGCTTGGTAGCACCTCTTCGTTATTCTCTTTCCCTAATAAAATATTGAGTAGCGTATCGGCAGAACGCTCAATAGTACCTACGATTTTACGCATGGAAGCTTGGCGCTCTGGATTGGGTATAATCTCAACCAAACCTACTAGTAGATTATCGATCAAGTCTCGAGCTGTCTTATGAGTAAGCGCGTCACGATAAGGATAATACTCAACATATTCGTCTGAAGCTACTGCTTCTGCAGCCTCCTTGATAAGCTTTTTCAATTCATCTGAGGGAACAAATCCAAAATAATATGCCATTTTTTTACCTTGATATTTTATTAATGAAGTATTTTGAACAGAGTATTTTAAATTAAATTTGTAGTCATACGAAATAAACTAATGACGTGACGTTCTTTTATGCGAATAAAGACTCAGTTGCTAGGTTGATAAGTTACTAGGTTAGTAAGTTATAGATCTGAAGATTGTAATTGACCAGCGCGATGATATAAGGCGATACTACAACACTTGTATGCTAAATAGTAGCGGTTACGCATAACCCTGCTAGCATTTTCATTTTTGAGAAGTATTATTTAATTTGAGAGCAGCCGTTTTAGGCTTAGGTAAGGAGAGAGGATATGCAAGGAGAAATGAAATGAACAGTGCTATTGTGTTAGCAATTGGTGTCGGCTTGATGCTATGTGGCTATGCTTTTTATTCAAAATTTATAGCTAGCAAAATCTTAGGATTAGATAATAGTCTACCGACGCCCGCGCATACCATGAAGGATGGCGTGGATTATGTACCTACCAATAAATACGTATTGTGGGGTCATCACTTTACATCAGTAGCTGGAGCCGCGCCTATTATCGGCCCTGCCATTGCGGTTATTTGGGGCTGGGTGCCTGCTGTTATTTGGGTGGTTTTTGGCACGATATTTATGGCAGGGGTGCATGACATGTCTGCTATTTGGGCTAGTATGCGTAACCGTGGTCAGTCTATCGGCTCAATCGCTGGGACAGTGATGGGCACACGGGTGCGTAGCTTGATGATGGTAGTGATTTTTTTACTACTGCTAATGGTTAACGCGGTATTCGGTGTCGCTATCGCCAATATGCTTATCAAAACACCATCTGCGGTATTGCCAGTCTGGGGCGCGTTAGTGGTCGCCTTTATTATCGGCCAATGTATCTACCGCTACAATATGAGCTTAGTTTGGGTATCTATCATTGGGGTGATTGCACTTTATGGGCTTATTTATCTAGGACCTATGTTCCCGGTAGTGTTGCCAGAGACTTTTTTAGGCTTGCCTGATAATGCGGTATGGATCCTTATCCTATTCGCTTATGCAGCAGTAGCATCGTTGTTACCGGTATGGATGTTATTACAGCCGCGTGATTACATTAACGGCTTACAGTTATTCGTTGGCCTGATATTGTTATACGCTGCTATTTTTATCTCAACCCCTAACATTGTCGCGCCCGCTATTAATACAGACTTACCGATGAGCGCGCCTTCTATTGTGCCACTACTATTTGTGACTATTGCTTGCGGGGCGATATCAGGATTCCATGGATTGGTGGCGACAGGGACCACCTCAAAGCAGATCGATAAAGAAGAAGATGCCCGTTTTGTAGGCTATTTTGGCGCATTAGGCGAGGGCATGCTCGCACTTGGCGCTATCTTGGCAGCGACTGCTGGTTTTGCGACATTAGGCGATTGGCAAGCGGTTTATCAAAACTTTGGTGATGGTTCTATCGGCGCCTTCATCGATGGCGGCGCTACCATCTTAAGTAATGGTGTTGGTATCGAGATGGTGTTATCACAAACGATGCTGACAGTTATGGCAGCGCTGTTCGCCGGTACCACTATGGATACGGGTGTGCGTTTGCAGCGTTATATCTTCCAAGAGTTTGGCGAGTTTTATAACTTGCCCACTCTAAATAAAGGCTGGGTGGCGACACTATTAGCGGTAGGAACCTGTCTAGTACTAGCGTTTGGTGCAGGCGGCATCGACGGTGCCGGTGGTATGATTATCTGGCCACTATTTGGTACCACTAACCAACTGATGGCCGCATTGACGTTGATGATTGTCACCGTCATTTTGCTACGTAATGGCAAAACCGTTTGGTACACTTTAGCGCCCTTATGTTTCTTATTAGTGATGACACTATTTGCCTTATTAATTCAGCTAAAAACCTTCTATGATGATGGTAACTGGCTATTGATTGTGATGGATTTAGTAATTTTGATTGCATCAGTGCTAGTGACTTTTGAGAGCTTTTCGGTACTACGCCGAGAGTGGGGCAAGCATAAAGGTAAAAACGTTTAGCAGAACATTGATATATAAAGAGAATAAAACGCTGGCAATTGCTGGCGTTTTTTATGCTTGAACAAAGCATAAATCAGCCCTTAATGATATGATCTAGTCATAGAGTATTAAACTTTTAAAGTCGGATTATGAATAATATGGAAAAAAATCAATCTTGGTGGCAGCGTTTTAGCGCCGGACTCAATGAGTTTTATCATGCGCCCTATCGACAAACCATGGCACGGGCGGCTCGTGATGAAGAAGATTTTTTTATGCTAATGATGTTTGCCGAGAGTTTGGGGATTGATAATCCAGCCAGCTTTTATACTTTGGAATTACAGCCACTATTTTTAGAAAACTTTCATGAATGGCATACGCGTATGGGCATGGATAAATGTCCCTTTGATCATGTTGGCTGCTGTTAATTATAGTCCGTTTGAAACAAATTATAGAGCCAAAAAACTAAGGTAGAATATGTCCTTGCACCCTTTAAATCATTTAATCTCTCAGCTAGCCAATCAACCCATTATCTTTGTCGGCGGTAAAGGCGGCGTAGGGAAGACCACTACGGCAGCCGCCCTTGCCAGCCAATATGCTAAGCAACAAAAAAAGACCTTGATAGTCTCAACCGATCCGGCTCATAGTTTAGGCGATGTATTAAATAGCAAGCTTAGTAATAAAAAGAGCGCTATAACCCCTTATCTTGATGCCATTGAGCTAGATCCTGATAGTATTATCGACGCGCACTTTGCGCAAGTTGAGCGTACCATCACAGCTTACGCCAACCCTGATATGATGCCCAAAATTCGTGAGCATTTTCGGTTATCGAAGTCAGCACCAGGCGCAGCGGAAGCGGCGATGTTAGAAGCTATGTGTCAGCATCTAGTGGCAGCCGCTAGTGAGGGTTATGAGCATATTATCTTTGACACTGCGCCAACTGGGCATACGTTAAGGTTGTTGGTGTTGCCTGAGATGATGGGCGCGTGGACGGATGGCTTACTCGCTCAGCAGCGACGCCAAGCCAAACTGCGTTCAGTGGCTACGCGCTTGGATAGTCATAGCAGTGATAAGATATCACTAAAAAACAACCCGTCCAAAAACGTCGCCAACCCTTTTGAGAAGCATAAACCAGATAAGTGGGAGCAAGCGGTCTTGGTACTAGAGAAGCGTAAAGCGTTATTTCGTCAGGCAGGAGCGCTGCTACATGACCCAGCTCAAACCGCTATCTTATTAGTGATGACGGCGGATGTATTACCTTTAGCTGAGACTAAGCGAGCCATTGAGCAATTAGAGGACAGTAAACTCAATCCTGCCGCAATCATCGTTAATCAACTGATTGATACCGATCAAAAAGATGCATTTTGGCAGCAGCGTGCTAATAGACAGCAGCAATTGATGCAGCAGATTGAGCAGAGCTTTAAAAAATATCCCATTTATCCGATTTATTTGCAGCAGACGGATGTTCGTGGTACTGAGGCATTGAGCGCGTTATTGACCTAAATATAGTTTTTAATTTAGCGCACCCTACGAATCATCTGATTTTTGAGTATGATATAAAATCACCTAATCATCCTAAAGCTGATTTGCCTGTAATTTATGAGCCAGCGACCACGCTGCATCCATCCGCAGGCTCTGCGCTTGTTCTGACTTACCGCTACTGAGGGACGACCACTGCGGCTTTCCGCGCGCTTTTTTGAGCTCGCTTGGTAGTTTATGGGCAGGCCAAAGCGTAATAGCCTGCTCCTCATTATTTGTCTCACTGCTTTTCTCAATGCCATCTTCAAGCGAAGGCTCGTCATTAGCACTGTTATTAACTTTATCACTTTGATACAACATCTGAGTGGCGTCAGTTGCTGCGTGACCACGATGGCGCAAGGCCTTTAATAAGTCAGTCGCGCGAGTGGCGAGCAAAGTCAAAGTAGCGGGATCTATATATAAGCGCTTAACGCCAGTTATTTTATCGGCAATACTACTAGTATTGGATAATAAGCCGCCACCGATAGCACCCAATGCTGCGCCCAAGCCTAAAGTCGTTCCTAGTGCTGCCGCATCGATACCTAGTCCTAATAATGCGCCCGCTGCCGCGCCAGAAGTGGTGCGAATGCCATAGCTTTTTAGCAGTTCAGGGTCAAAAGGATCTTGCTGATAAGCTTGCAGCTCAAGTGGCGTCGCTGCCACGGCATTATCATAAAACTTATAAAGATTTAGCAATTGCTGCTGCATGGCACGTTCAGTCTGTCTGACCGCTTCTTGCATATCATGCAATACCGGCATAGGATCGTCGTCTTCGTTGATCTCACGCACAAAGGCTGCCACATTTAACAAAAAATCAGCAATGATAAGGTGCGCATCATCGTACAGCTGCGCCCAATACTCCCTGCGGCGCTGCATCAGTTGCTCAAGCATCTCAGAGTGAGTCAGCATAGTCGCTAAGTTCTCCCAAAGCTGCATCTCATCTTCAAACTCAAAAGCGACCGAATCAAAGCGGGTAGAGATATGCAGATTGCGCCTTGCCAGCATCATCTGCCACGCGTCTATATTAGCGTCTTGACTGTCGGTGAAATTAAACACTGGCATCACCGGTATCGCCGCCCAAGACAAAATCGCCAGCTCATCTTTATACTTACCGAGCACCGGCTCACGCGCATCAACGACGTAGACCGCCATATCGCTCGCCAGCAGCTGACGAATTACCTTTGCTTCTTGACTATAGTCCTCCGCGCCGTGCGCACCAGTGGCAATATCAGCGGCCAAAAATTGCTGCAAGCGCTCGATACCATCACGGCGACTGGCGGTATTATCCTCAAGCCAATCCATTAGCCCCGAAGCATCCTCCAGTCCTGGGGTATCATATAGAGCGACTAGTACTTCTCCTGTCTGACTATCAGTCAGTTGCGCGCGCTCCACATGACGCGTAGTGGCCGCTTCATTTTTGACTTCTCCAAAATAAACATCACGTAGTAAAGTGCGCAAAACGGATGTCTTGCCCGTATTGGTATGACCGACAACGGCTAATTTTAATCGCTCGCCGCTAGCAAGCGTGGCTTTATGATTTGCTGCATAGTTGGCTTTGCTAATATCAGCTGTTTTTGAAGCGTCTGTTTGAGATACTTTTTCAATATTCACAGGTAAATTAGCTTCTGTATCGACAGTGCTGTCAGCTGTTGGATCGTCTACTAAGGCCTTGTCAGCGAATAACCCAACTGACTTATTGTTAGTTAAGTTGTTATCTAAATTATTATTGTTATTCATTCCACCAATCCTATTTGTCTTTCAGCTAAAGCCGTCTGCCACTGTTGGTAGCGCACATTTGCGGTTTGAGCGTCCGTATTAGCAGCATCATTATGCAGCAATTGTACAATCAATCCATGCTCGGCATGAGTAGCAATTTGGTCAAGCTTACGCAAAGTACCGCGATCAGGTAGCGCTTTATTGTGAATACCGAGCAACACTTGTACCGGATGCTTATCCAAATACTCGTGCAAACGCGCCATGTCCTCACGATCATCGACTATGCCAAAGTTCTCCACCTCTTCATCCGCTCTGATAGCCGATCCTGCCTGCCACCAGTGCTGCTGCTCGCTTGGGTACTCTAATAAGGCAACCAGCTTATTACCACTACTTACCGTTGCCTTTGGCGCTACAGGAGCAGGGGGTTGTTTAAAGTCGTCAGCATCAATCACTTGCCGTTGCCAAAAGTTGATGATTTTTTGATAATAAGGCAGCTTTAGATCCAAGCGCATTTTATTGTGACGAAACATCAGCGCGCAAAACCCCCAAGCCAGCGCACGCGGCACGATACCGTACATCAATAAACTACCTACTAACAAACTGGCCCATTGCCTAGCTACCGATAAAGGCAGTGCATCAATCACCAAACGGCTTTGGACAATAGCCTCATTATCTGGCACATCAAACCCCACCATACTAGGTAACCATCCCAAAAACTGCGTCAAGCTAATTAGCGCCTGATCCGAGAGTAAGGTTGACTCCCAGCTAAAGCTATACTGGCGCACCACTAATAAAAATATAATTGCCAGTAGCATACCGGTCAAAGTCGCTAGCCACAACTGATGGCTAAACTTGCCCAAATACCAGCGCATCCCGCTATGCTCTAATTGCTGCTCATAGAGCCGCACCGCTGCTTGAGTGATGTCATCTTTACCGCGTATCAGGTAGCTAGGACTGACAAAATTTGTAAACCAATTGCTAGAGTGCTCACCGCGTTTGACTAAGGTAAACCCTAGCCAACCGATTAGCATAACCGTATGAAAACCTAGCAAGCATACTAAGACATAAAAGAAATTAACCACATTAGCCTGTAGTAAGGTAAATAATCCCAAAAATCCAGAGAGACACCAAACCACGCTCATAATAGTCATGATGCCTCTGAGACGACCGTCTATCTTGCCAAGTACTCTTGCTAACGCACCATTACTATCGATACGCGCGGCACGGCGATGCAGCTTTTGAGTAGGGGTACCCTCTTCATGTTGTAATTTTTCAGTAACCAATAAAGGGTCAGTGGCAAAGACATGCTGCTCAGTTTCAAGCAGGCGCACCAGCTCGGTCAGTTGGTCTTGGGAAGATAACATGTAAATAATACCCTTATAAAAGCTTAAATCAGTCAAGCAGATAGTAAATGGTTTTTATAGTGAAAGGAATTAATCTTTTAATTTAAAAAGTTTGCTTTAATATTAGTAATATTTATTAATTAACTGATTGTTTTTATTGATAAAAAAATAATATATACAATAAAGCTGACCAAATGGTCAAAAAACACTGGCAGTTCTTTCAAATAGTCGTTATCCTAATTCAGCAATAATTTAAGATCAAAATAGATTAGGCTTAGGCATGGAGCATGACTACATATGGATATAACTACTAACCCAAAAATAGCAACCCGCCCAGAGGATGAGAATCTAGGTGTTGTTGCTAATATTGCTTACGGCTTTCAGCACGTACTGACTATGTATGGTGGCATTATCGCAGTGCCGCTAATTGTCGGTCAAGCGGCAGGCTTAGTACCGGCAGAGATTGGACTGCTGATTGCTGCCTCCTTGTTCATAGGGGGATTAGCCACACTGTTACAAACTATCGGCGTGCCCTTTTTTGGCTGCCAGCTACCACTAGTCCAAGGGGTATCCTTCGCTAGTGTCGCTACCATCGTCGCTATTGTTACTGCAGGAGGCGGACTACCTTCGGTGTTTGGTGCGGTCATTGCCGCCTCGATTATAGGGTTATTGATTACGCCTGTGTTTTCGATGATTATCAAGTTCTTCCCACCACTGGTGACAGGGGCGGTTATTACTACTATTGGTCTGACTTTGATGCCTGTCGCGGCGCGCTGGGCTATGGGCGGTAACAGTAACTTGCCAAGCTTTGGTAGTATGACCAATATCGGCTTAGCCGCTTTTACCTTAGCGTTAGTATTGTTACTAAGTAAGCTTGGTAATGCTGCTATCAGTCGCTTATCGATACTACTAGCGATGGTTATTGGAACGGTGGTGGCTTGGGCGCTTGGACTGGTAGATTTTTCCAATGTTATGACAGGGCCGATATTTGCTTTTCCAACGCCCATGCACTTTGGTGCTCCAACTTTTGAGCTTGCCGCTATCATCTCGATGTTCATCGTGGTGCTAGTCATCTTGGTTGAGACCTCAGCGGATATATTGGCAGTAGGCGATATCATTGATACCAAAATTGACTCAAGACGTTTAGGCGATGGCTTACGTGCCGATATGATATCGAGTGTTGTTGCGCCATTTTTTGGCTCATTTACTCAAAGTGCTTTTGCTCAAAACGTCGGTTTGGTAGCAGTAACCAATGTTAAGAGCCGATTTGTAGTGGCCTTTGCTGGTATTATCTTAGTAGTGTTAGGACTAATGCCGCTGATGGGCCGTGTTATCGCTACGGTTCCAACCGCCGTACTTGGTGGTGCTGGTATTGTATTATTTGGTACTGTTGCAGCCAGTGGGATACGTACTCTAGCGCAAGTCAACTACACCAATAATATGAATTTAATTATTGTAGCCACTTCCATCGGTTTTGGTATGTTGCCCATTGCCGCGCCTTCGTTCTATGATCAATTCCCCGACTGGTTTGCCACTATCTTCCATTCAGGTATTAGCTCTACAGCTATCATGGCTATTGCCCTAAACTTATTATTTAATCATCTAAAACTGGGTAATTCAGAAAATCAGTCTGTATTTGCCGCTGGTACTGAAGATCGCTCAGTACGCTCCGATGTCATTGTTGAGTTGACAGAAGGTGATTATTTTACTGAGGGTAAGCTGTACGATTGTGACCACAATGAGGTTCCAGTCGTGGTGGTAGAAAAATCGGCACATTAGCTATAAGTCTATTGTAGTAAAAGGCCTCCCTAAATAGGAGGCTTTTTTATGGCGTGTCCGCGGTAAACCGTATCAATTTATAGCGCTGTTTGCTATGGTTATAGTCAGAAGGTCTAAAGGAGGCAGTATGAATAATTTAAATAAAAAGACTTACCTTATCGTAGGCGGTACGGGCGGTATTGGCAAAGCCATGGTCGAGCAGCTAGTAGCCGCTACTGCTGATAATAATGATAAAGACCAAAGCATTCGCGTGTTTGCTACCTATTATAGTAGTGTGCCTGAAGTGGAGGCCGATAATTTGCATTGGCTAAAGATGGATATCTGTGATGAGGATAGTATTAAGCAAGGAGCGGACGCTATCAAACAGCACAGTAACCATCTTGATTGGGTGATTAACTGTGTAGGCCTGCTACATACTGCAGACACCCAACCTGAAAAAGCCCTACGCCAGATTGAGAGTGAGTTTTTTTTAAAAAACATGCAAGTCAATGCGCTAGCTAGCATGCTAATCGCTAAGCACATTAAGCCTTTGCTAAGCAAGGCGGAGAGAAATAACGACAGTCCAGCTATCTTTGCGACAATATCTGCGCGTGTAGGCAGTATCACGGATAATGAGCTTGGCGGTTGGTATAGCTACCGGATGAGTAAAGCGGCTCTCAATATGGGCATGAAAAATCTAAGTATTGAGTGGGCACGCTCCTTGAAAGATACTTGTGTCGTCGTCATGCAACCCGGTACCGTCAATACGCAGCTCTCAGCTCCCTTTCAAGCAAATGTTAAAGAGGGCCACTTGTTCTCGCCAGCCTACAGCGCTGAATCCTTGTTAGAAGTATTATCAAAAATGAGTAGTGAGCAAACCGGTAGCTTTGTCGATTGGGCAGGGGAGTCCATTCCTTGGTAATGAGTACACTAAGGTACAAAAATAAATTATAGAAATTAAAAGGGCTTGGCGTTATTCAATTAACGACAAGCCCTTTTACTTATTACACATTTAGCTCATAAAAACCAATTAGACATGATCTAATTTACCATAAACAAGTCCATAAATTCATTAACTGGCGTTTGCTCCAAGCGCTGCTGATCATCGCACAGCTCAATGATTTCTTGACAGCGACTTTCTATAAAGCGGGTACTCAAATTGGCGCGGAACTTAGCTTCTAGTATCGGAATACCCTCAGCGCGGCGACGTTTATGACCAATAGGATACTCAACGACTACTTTGCTTGTGCTAGTACCATCTTTGAAGAAAATCTGAATCGCATTGGCAATCGAGCGCTTACTAGGATCATGATAGTCCTTGGTATAGCTAGCATCTTCCTCGACGATCATCTTACGACGTAAGCCGTCAATCAAGATATGATGCTGAGCGTGGTAGTCATCCTCATAGTTCTCCGCCATCAAGTCGCCCGTTAGTAAAGGCACAGCGACCATATACTGTAGACAATGATCGCGATCAGCAGGATTGGCCAGCGTACCTTCTTTGGAGATAATACGAATAGCAGACTCATGAGTGGTCAGCACGATTTTCTCAATCTCATCAATCCTATCATCGATAAGTGGATGCAAGATAACAGCAGCTTCGCAAGCGGTCTGTGCATGGAATTCAGCGGGGAAGCTGAGCTTAAATAAGATGTTCTCCATCACGTAGCTGCCAAACTCACGCTGAAAGGTGAATTTGCGCTCGCTCTCAGGCTTGAGTGCCAAGTCTTTATTGGTATGGCTAAACAGCACATCATAAAAGCCCCACTGCGGCGCTGAGAGTGCGCCCGGGATACCCATTTCACCGCGGCGAGTAATATCTACTAGCCGTACTGCGCGGCTCGTGGCATCACCTGCTGCCCATGACTTTCGGCTGCCGGCGTTGGGGGCATGGCGATAGGTACGCAGCGCCTGCCCATCGACTAGCGCTTGCGATATCGCAGCCATAATACGTTCGCGTGGTAACTTATAGAGCTTAGCGACCACCGCAGTTGAGGCAAGTTTGACTAAAAATACATGGTCAAGGCCAACGCGATTAAAAGAGTTCTCTAAAGCCAACACCCCTTGAATCTCATGCGCCATAATCATCGCCTCAAGCACGTCGCGCATAACCAAGGGCTCACGATTACGGCTAATATTTTGCTGACTGATGTAATCGGCTACCGCGAGAATTGCGCCCAAATTATCAGAAGGATGCCCCCATTCAGCTGCCAGCCAAGTATCGTTATAATCCAGCCAGCGTACCATGCAACCGATATCAAAGGCAGCTTTGATAGGATCTAGTCGGTGGGTAGTGCCCGGAACTCGTGCGCCATTTGGGGTGAGCTGATCCTCGCAGTCTGGGCCTAAATGCTTGGTGCATTCTGGGAAACGCAGCGCTAGTAGACCACAGCCGAGTGTATCTATCAGACAATGACGCGCGGTATTCCAAGCGTCTTCGCTGTTGTTTGAGTCTTGATCTATCGAATAATGGAGCACATAATCGGCAATTTTTTGAATCTCATCGTCATACTCAGGACGCACATTGCTCTCGACCGTAGCATTTTGATTATCAGACATGGTTGTCTCCTCTTCCTTGAATTTGCTATCTATCTTAACTTATCAATCGATTTGGGGCTTAAACATAAGCTATAGTTAAAAGTAGCATAGGCGAGAGGCAACAACCAAACTGTATTGTGTTAAAAATTAAAACTTTGTTAGGAGCTTATAGATAACGCGAAAATCCTAAGTTGCCATTTTAGTTGACCTTTTAATATCTTTATTGGGCTTCTTTAAATCATTAGATACAGCAAACCTAAAATAAATAAGGCCACTAAGATAAACAACAGCGAGCTCAATACTTTGACAGTAGTGCTAGTATTATCATTACTGACTTTTTTGACTTTGGTTTTTTTGGCCACGCGTAGCACCATCTTCACATGCTCAATACCATCTATCTGATAAGCATCACCCTCAGGCACAAACCCCAACGATTGATAAAAACTGAGCAAATAGCTTTGTGCCGAGATAATAATAGGGCGCTTTTTGCCATATTTTTTGCGGCAATGTGCTATGGCTTGCATCATGATTTGTCTAGCGATACCTTGACCGCGATGCTCAGATAATACTAGCACCCGCCCAATAGCCGACATAGCAGTATTAAGCTGAGTATTATCAGAAACGCTTAGATTTGATCGAAGTCTATTGTACTCAGGTGGCACGATGCGGCAGTAGCCTACTAATGCTTCGTTTTGGTGCGCGACAAGGTGCAGGCAGTCAAAATCGAGCTCATCCATATCCTGATAGACGCAGTTTTGCTCGACCACAAACACTTGTGAGCGCGCTTTTAAGATGTGATAGATATCGACTGAGGTTAATTCGTCAAAGGTTTTTATAGAAAATTGGGTGGTCATAATTAAGCTGCTTATAGCAAAAAGTGGTTAAATAAGATAATAGGGATAGTAGCAAAATAAAAATTCGGCATATCAATAAAAGCGCATTATAACGATATAAGGACCTATCAACCATCGATAACTGAATGATGAATAAGTTATGTATCAACCGTATGATTAATCGTCTGGCTAATTTTATCTAAATTCAAACTATCCGACATGGCGCTAAAGATCTCATAATACTTACCGCCTTTGTCATACAGCTCTTCATGTGTACCTGTCTCAACCACTTGACCGTTTTCAATCACCACTAAATCATCAGCATCAATAATTTGGGCGATATTATGTGAGACCATAATCACCGTTCTATCTTGTTTAATCAGATCTAAGCTCTTTTTCACCTGTTGACTGGCGATAGCATCAAGACTCGCCGTTGGCTCATCTAAGAATACAATAGGCGGATCTTTTAGAAACATTCTTGCCAGCGCAATACGCTGCTGCTGACCGCCAGATAAGGATTTGGCCGTGCTCTCATAACCATCAGCGAGGCCTATAATTTGCTCATGAATCGAGGCTTTTTTTGCCGCCACAATAATCTCATCTAGCGTCGCATTCATATCGCCATAACGAATGTTTTCGCTGATGGTACCTGAGAAGATATGATTACTCTGCAAAACCAGACCGATATTTTGACGTAAGTCATGAGTATCACAGTCCGCCAAGTCATGTCCATCTAAGCAGATCATGCCCGCATCTGGCTCATAAAACTTAACTAATAAATTGATAATCGTACTCTTACCTGCACCGCTAAGACCCACAAGCGCGGTAATGCGATTTGGACGAATCTCAAAGCTAACGTCTTTTAGAGCTTGAGTGCCATTAGGATAACTGAAATCAACATTTTTAAGCTCGATATGACCCTTTAGGTTTTTACTACTAATGCCATCAATATTTTCAACTTGTTCGTCAGCTTCTAATATCTCAAAAAATCCTTCGGCATAGGTCAAGGCATTATTTATCTGATCATAAATACGGTGTAGCTGTCTAATAGGGGCGGCGACGTTTTGAAAGAGCAAAACATGAAATAAAATCATGCCAATAGTCATCTCACCTTGCAGGACAAAATAGGCAGTTAACAGAATAATAACGACGACGCCAATCTGCTCGATAAAGGTCTTAACCGCATCATAAATAAAGCCGATACTACGAATACGCAGCTGATTATCGGTCATCTCCTTTTGAATCTTGAGATGTTTTTTGGCTTCGATAGGTTCACGGACGAAGGATTTGACCACGCTAATGGAGTTAATTAGAGAGATGACTAGCCCGCTTTTGGCTTCACGAAAGCCGCGCATCTGTCGCCGAAAGCCTTGCAGACGTCTGGCTTGTTTTTGACTGATAAAAAAGTAAATTGGAATAATTATCAGCCCAACGAGACCAATCCAAAAATTGGTGGAGAACATAATAATCAAGGAAACAATGGCGCTGGCAAACAGCGGCAGCATATCGATAAAGAAGTTTTGCACTAGGCTAGTCAGGCTCATGACGCCATAATCGATACGGGTCTGCAATTTACCGCTATCATTCTCGCTACTGGTATAAAATGCCATACGGTAGGTGAGAATGCGCTCAATAATCTTTTGCGATAAATCCCGCGAGAGATTAATACGGATTTTCTCGCCATAAAAGCGCTGCCCAAAGCTAATAAATATCGACAGTATCTCTTTGGTTAGGAGTACGGCGCTAATGATGATTAGCATACGCACGCCTGCTTCCCAAGGCTCGGCAAGAGTAGCAATCTCAGTCAAAGTGTCGACAGCATAACGCAGTACAAAGGCATTGACCTGCGCAGTAAAAGAGCCTAGTACCGTCAATACCAAAGTAGCGACAATCAGTGTTTTATAAGGCGCAGCAAAGACCGCGAGCTTTTTTAGAATATTCCACAATAAAGCGCGCCGCTCAGTCTTTTTGACTGGCGGCTTTTTGTCGAATGGGGATTTACTGAGATTAGGAGTAGTTGTCATGGTTGTAGGGTAAAGTAATCAAAGATAAAAATCTATCTTCATAAGTTGGTGGTGTTTTAAAAAGTATGCTGGCGATAAAAGTCAATAAGAAATCTATGCTAAGTTCTCTGATTCTATAGGGCTTTCAAGGCTTCAAAAATTGTTCAAATTTTAATCAGCATACTTTTTGACACACCACCCATAAGTTTAATTATTGGACGTTTATTTCTTGGTGTCATCAAAATAATCGTAGGGTGCGCCCTGCGCACCTGAAAGTCGTGAAAATTAAGCGTTGCTTCATTAGACTTAGAAATAAAATCCCTTAAATAGAATTTTCTGTTATCAGCTTTTGTAGGGTGCTGTTCCACGCACCAATAATTAAGTTATGCTTGATAATCAGTGCGTGGAACGCACCCTACGCCTACTTCTAGGATCTTCATGATATCCTGGCATTAGACAGCTAGGTTTACGATAATTTTTGATAAAACTTAAAAAGCATCCGCAGACACAAACACTTCACCAACCATAATACGACGGGCTGAACGGCTCATGGAGACCTTTTTGGCTTGCCAGCGGCCATCGACTTGTTCGGTTTTGCCACCAACGAGCAGCGTACCCGACGGATGACCAAAGCGAACTTCTCCAAGACTACTACCACCAGCGGCTTCGTTCACTAGTGTGCCTTGAGTGGTTGCTGCGGCGGCAATCGCTACCGCTGCCGTACCCATCATCGCATGATGTAATTGTCCCATACTCATAGCGCGTACCACTAAGTCGATATCCTTAGCATCAACGGCTTTGCCACTAGATGAGGTGTAGCTCGCTGCTGGAGCAACCCAAGCGATTTTGGGAATGTGTTGACTGCTTTGCGCCTCGCTCTCATCTTTGAATAACCCCATAGCGACGCCACCACGGGCGCGAATCTTTTCAAGTTTAGCAAGTAGCTCACTATTACTATTGATATCGCCTTGGAGTTCAGTGCCCGTAAAACCTAAGTCCTCTGCCTTCATAAAGATAGTCGGGATACCTGCGCTAATAAAAGTGGCTTTGACGTTATCGGACTTAAGACCACAACCTGAGACATCAAAATCATCGACTAGATTATTGGTTGGGAACATATCGCTGGATGAGTCAACAGGGTCGATAAATTCAATTTTGACCTCAGCAGCAGGGAAGGTCACGCCGTCGAGTTCAAAGTCGCCCGTTTCTTGTACTTGCACCTTACCTTGTTCGTCTTGGTATACAGGCACATGCGCGATGATAGTTTTGCCGATGTTTTCTTGCCAAATACGCACTTCACAGATGCCAATATTAGCGCTATCCGCTACTTTGCTAGCTTCTACTAAGCCCATGTTTATCGCACAAGCGCCAACCGCAGCGGTCAAATTACCACAATTACCTGCCCAATCTATAATCGGTTTGGCGATATTCACTTGCCCAAATAGGTAGTTTACATCATGGTCTGCTTGCTTAGCTTCAGATAAAATAACCGTTTTGGAGGTACTAGAGCTACCATTACCTAAGCCGTCGATTTGCTTGCCATAAGGATCAGGGCTACCAATGACTCTTAATAAAAAATTATCACGCGCTTGACCTGCTGTTTGACAGCGCTCAGGTAAGTCGGATAATTTAAAGAAAGTGCCTTTTGAAGTACCGCCGCGCATGTAGGTGGCAGGAACTGGTATTTGTGGGGCGAAGGTTGGTTTTGGTTGGGTCATTGTTGGGCGTCCTTAATATAATTATGATTTGATTCTGTATTATTGATAATATAAATAGAAATAAAGTAGCTAAAGATAGAGATCATCATCGATAGAGATAAAAGGCTAAACGAAAACTCAGCTAAAATTAAGCAGATTATGCAAGACAATCCTGATTTGTCTTATGAGTTTGTGCGTCAGTTATTGATTGCTCATGCAGAGGTTGCTGTTGGTAAGGTTGAGCCTTTTGAGTTTAGATATATTTAAAAAGCTAATAATGATAACGACAAGAAATAATAGTCAGATAATTGTCATCAACCACATAGACTAAACGATTGGCATCATCAATACGCCTTGACCAAAACCCTGATAGATTTTCTTTTAAAGGTTCAGGCTTGCCAATACCTTCAAATGGATTTCGTTTGCACTCTATGATCAATTTATTGATACGTTTGAGCGTTTTTTTATCTTGCGTTTGCCAATACAGATAATCTTTCCAAGCAGCATCCGTCCATGCTAGTTGTTCACTCATATCTGTGTACTCACCATAGTATTAAGCGTCTTCAGCATCATTTTTACTGCCTAGATAAGTGTCAGCGTCGTCTATTAAATCATGCATTGCCACCTTTCCAGCTTTATACTGGGCAATTGACTTCACTAGATGAGTGGCATTAGCAGGGGACTTCAACAAATAGACCGTTTCCATAAGACTGTTATAGTAATCAAGTGACATGACGACAGCATCATCAGCATCACGGCGAGTCACAATAGTGGCATTGGCATCGTCATTGACGGTATCTAAAACCGACTTTAGATGCTTTCTTGCTTCTGAAAAACTAATCACTCTCATAGCTTACTCCTCTCACGACATACTCCAATACTTGTACAGTAAATAGTACATGTTACGCTATTTATGAAAGTATATCAATCAACATAAAAAACCGATGCCATATAAACTATACAACATCGGCTCTTTTATGACTTACAAGCTAAATATTAAAAGCTTAAGCCACTTCACCAGCTATGAACTCTTTGGCAAAACGCTGCAACATACCACCAGAGTTATACATCTTCACCTCATCAGCGGTATCTAAGCGGCAGATAACGGCGGCTTTATCGACACTGCCATCAGTACGATGAATGACTAACGTCATCTCGCCGCCCGCTGATACCTCACCTTCAAGATCAAATATTTCTGTACCATCGATATTTAGCGTGTTGCGATTAATGCCTTCTTTAAACTGTACAGGCAAAGCGCCCATACCCACTAAGTTTTGGCGGTGGATGCGCTCAAAGTCTTCAGCGACGACCACTTCCACGCCAGCTAGACGTACGCCTTTAGCTGCCCAGTCACGGCTTGAGCCTTGTCCATAGCCGTCTCCAGCGATAATGATAAGCGGCTGCTCACGATTCATGTAAGTCTCAATCGCCTCCCACATCCGCATGACTTGACCTTCAGGCTCCACACGAGCGAGTGAGCCCTGAATGACTTCGCCTTTCTCGTCACGTACCATCTCGTTCAATAACTTTGGATTGGCAAAAGTGGCACGCTGCGCGGTCAAATGATCACCGCGATGGGTAGCATAAGAGTTATAATCTTCCGCAGGCAGACCCATAGTATCGAGATACTCGCCGGCCGCTGAATCACCCATAATGGCGTTCGATGGTGACATATGATCGGTGGTGATATTATCGCCTAATACCGCTAGTGGACGCAAACCTTTTAGACGGTTCATAGCGGCCATTTTGCCTTCCCAGTACGGCGGACGACGGATATAAGTACTCAGCTCACGCCAGTCGTATTGTGGATCGATGACGGATGCTTCGTTACGACCTGCCTGCGCTTTGGCCTCATCGAACATTGGAATATAAACTTCGTTAAATTGCTGAGGTTTAACCGAGGCTTTAACGATAGCATCGACTTCTGCGTCATCGAACCAGATGTCTTTTAGATATACATCATTGCCATCTTGGTCTTTACCAAGTGAGTCTTTTTCGATATCGAAGCGGATATTACCGGCGATAGCGTAAGCGACAACCAGTGGCGGTGAAGCCAAGAACGCTTGCTTGGCATACGGATGAATACGGCCATCAAAGTTACGGTTGCCAGAGAGCACCGCAGTACTAAATAAATCACGATCGATGATTTCTTGCTGGATATCAGGGTCGAGCGCGCCACTCATACCGTTACAAGTGGTACAAGCAAAAGCGACCACATCAAAGCCAAGTTTTTGTAGCTCAGGTAATAATTCTGCTTCCTCTAAATACAGCTTAACGGTTTTTGAGCCGGGTGCTAGGGAAGACTTGACCCAAGGTTTGCGTACCAAGCCTTTTTCCACTGCATTACGAGCCACAATACCAGCAGCCACCATGTTACGTGGGTTTGAGGTATTGGTACAGCTGGTGATAGCAGCAATAATCACCGCACCATCTGGCATTAAACCATCTTTTGGTTCAGGCAATTTATTGCCTTCGCCATGTGCGATACCTTCAGCCACTAAATCAGTCGTTGAGACGCGAGCGTGCGGACGCGATGGCCCGGCGATATTACGCACCACTTTCGATAGATCAAAATGCAGTACGCGATCGTACTCAGCATCACTCATACCATCGGCCCAAAGGCCGGTTTGCTTAGCATAAGCTTCAACGGTTTTTATTTGCTGCTCGCTACGGCCCGTGAGACGCAGATAGTCAATCGTTTGCTCATCGATAGAGAACATCGCAGCAGTTGCACCATACTCTGGCGTCATATTGGAGATAGACGCGCGGTCGCCAACGGTCAGATTACGTGCGCCTTCGCCATAAAATTCTAGATAGGCTGATACCACGCCTTCATCACGTAAGAATTCGGTCATCGCAAGTACCAAATCGGTACCGGTAATGCCTTCTTGCAACTTGCCCGTCAGCTCAACGCCAACGATATTAGGCAGACGCATATAAGAGGGGTTGCCCAGCATCACGCTTTCGGCCTCAAGCCCGCCAACACCGATAGAGATGACGCCAAGCGCATCAACCATAGGTGTATGACTATCGGTTCCGACTAGCGTATCAGGGAAGGCTACTGCATCACCGTCTTGATCAGCAACCACTTGTACCACCGGTGACATTTTTTCTAGGTTGATCTGATGCATGATACCGTTGCCGGGCGGCACGACGTTGACGTTATCAAAGGCATACTGACACCAGTTGATAAAGTGAAAACGGTCTTCGTTACGGCGCTCTTCAATAGCGCGGTTTTTTTCAAAAGCGTTTTCTTCAAAGCCGGCGTGTTCAACCGCTAAAGAGTGATCGACAATGAGCTGTGTCGGTACAATAGGATTGACTTTGGACGGGTCGCCGCCTTCTGCCGCGATGGCATCACGTAGGCCTGCCAAATCAACAAACGCCGTTTGACCTAAGATATCATGACAGACGACGCGCGCCGGATACCAAGGAAAATCGACTTCTTGCTTACGGTAGATATGCTGGGATAAGGCTTCGGTCAAATCCTCTGGTGGACAACGGCGTACAAGATTTTCGCACAGTACCTTTGAGCTAAAAGGCAGCTTGGCATAAGCGCCCGGCTCAATCTCATTAACTGCTTGCTCGACATCGAAATAATACAGATCAGAATTGGGTAATGGCTTTTTATATTGCTCGTTCATGGTTTGCGGATTAACTTGCGTTAAAGGCTGCTTGCTATCGGTGCTCATGGCGGGCTTTCCTTTGTAGGTGAGTCGTAAGAGTTCAAAGAGGGGATAAAGGATAATTTACTTGGCAAAATTTATTAAGGCTAATAGGTTTTGCTAAATAAACAGGATTGTAATAAAGGGATGCAAAAAACATAGCTAGCTAGTAGGATGGGTTAGCGAAGTGTAACCCACCGCTGTGGTCAAGTAATCGATTGGTGGGTTACGTTTTACTAGCGCTTTTCAAAAAAGCTTTATAAAACTAACCCACCCTACAAGCTACGAAAAGCTCTTTTAGAAACGAATTAACGATCTGCAATAGCAGGTACATCTCTTGGCTCTTCACCGATATATTCCGCACTTGGGCGAATGATACGGTTGTTTGCGCGCTGCTCAAACACATGCGCCGCCCAACCCGTTAGACGCGAGCAGACAAAGATCGGGGTGAATAGCTTGGTTGGAATGCCCATGAAGTGATAGGCTGAAGCATGGAAAAAATCAGCATTACAGAATAGCTTCTTCTCGCGCCACATCACCTCTTCACAGCGTACTGATACTGGATAAAGCACGGTATCACCAACATCGTCGGCTAATTTTTCCGCCCATTCTTTGATGATGACGTTACGTGGATCAGATTCGCTATAGATGGCATGACCAAAGCCCATAATTTTGTCTTTACGCTCAAGCATCGCCATCATCTCTTTTTCGGCCTCATCAGGTGAGCTAAAGCCTTCGATCATATCCATCGCCGCCTCATTAGCGCCGCCATGCAAGTGACCGCGCAATGAGCCAATCGCACCGGTGATACAAGAGTGGATATCAGATAAGGTAGAGGCGCACACGCGTGCGGTAAAGGTTGAAGCGTTAAACTCATGCTCAGCATAGAGAATTAAGGATACGTTCATAACCTTAGTGTGTAGCTCGTTTGGCTTCTCACCTTTTAAGAGGTGCAAGAAGTGACCGCCGATAGTGTCATCATCGGTTTCGGTTTCGATGCGCACGTTATCGTGGCTGAATCGATACCAGTAATTGATAATTGATGGGAATACCGCGAGCATACGATCAGTTTTATCGTTTTCTTGCTCAAAGTCGGTTTCAGTCTCTAAGTTACCAAGCATAGAGCAGCCGGTACGCAGGACATCCATAGGGTGCGAATCTGCTGGGATACGCTCTAAGACATCTTTTAGCGGCTGCGGTAGGCCGCGCATAGTTTTGAGTTTGGCTTGATAAGCATCGAGCTCGCTTTGAGTCGGCAGATTGCCATAAAGGAGTAAGTAAGCCACTTCTTCAAAGACACAATGCTCAGCTAAGTCTTTGACATCATAACCGCGATAGGTCAGACCTGAGCCTGATTTACCAACGGTTGAGAGTGAGGTTTTGCCTGCGACTTGACCACGTAGTCCTGCGCCTGTTAATTGCTTGCCTGCTGCCATGATTAAATTCCTTTTGGTTTGTTGGTAGCTTGTGGTTAATAGCTTAGTTGCATAAGTCAGGTATTTAGGTATTAAAGGTAATACAATACATTTATACCTGACTCGTTTTTACTTAACGAGATTTTATCTAATTTAGTGCTTACTTATTATCAGCAAACAACTTATCTAGCGTTTGCTCAAACTCATGATAGTTTAAGAAGTCGTATAGCTCCATACGCGTTTGCATAGTATCAACGACGTTTTCTTGCGTGCCATCATCTAAAATATGCTGATAGACATTAAGAGCCGCTTTATTCATCGCCCGAAATGCAGATAGTGGATAGAGCACCATATCGACGCCAACGCTATGTAGCTGCTCGGTGGTATACAGATCAGTCTGACCAAACTCAGTCATGTTTGCTAGCACAGGAATATCTAATACGTCGGTAAACTTACGATACATCTCGATATCGGTTAAGGCTTCAGCAAAGATCATATCCGCGCCTGCCTCTTGAAAAGCAACGGCACGCTCAACGGCAGCATCAAGCCCTTCAACCGACAACGCATCCGTGCGCGCCATTACCACAAAATCAGCATCGGTTTTGGCGTCCATCGCCGCCTTTAAGCGATCAACCATCTCTGAGATGCTAACAATCTCTTTATTTGGGCGGTGACCACAGCGTTTTTGTGCTACTTGATCTTCGATATGGACTGCCGCAACGCCAGCTTTTTCCATTTTTTTGATGGTTTGCGAGATGTTGAACGCGCCGCCAAAACCAGTATCGATATCGACAAGCAGTGGCGTTTCAACAGCATCAGTAATACGGCGCGCGTCTTCTAGCACGTTATCAAGGCTCGTCATGCCTAAATCAGGCAAACCAAAAGAGGCATTGGCCACGCCAGCACCGGATAGATATAGAGCCTGATGACCCACTTGGGTTGCCATCATCGCCGTATAAGCGTTTATAGTACCGACGATTTGTAAAGGAAGGTTTTTAGCGTTCTGTTGTTGCATTGCACTGCGAAAGCGCGCGCCAGCTGATGTCATGTGAGAGTCCTTGCATAAAAGAGAGGTTTTACCGCTAGAGCAAGCTAAACGGTTAACTATTGAATTTATAATATGGACTAAGAGTACACTTAATCACTAAACTTTCAAAGCGACCTTAAAGCCATATAGATAATAATTTCTAATAAGTATGTATATTTTAATTAATACTATTTGCATAATGAATAATATTATCCATAAATTCATTGATTTAATCTTTCTATTATTCAAATCGGTTCATTTGCCTCAAATAATAGCCAAGCATTATTTACATTTAGTTACAATATATTTTGAATCATAGAATGAGTTAGTTGTTGTTGTGCCACAGGTAGCGGCTATTGATAATAATTTTTATATAAGAAAAAACCTCCATAGCTTAGCTATAGAGGTCTGCATCATTATCAAAAGAAAGGTTATAAAATCAAAAGAAAGACTATAAAAATAGCAGTGGTAACTTTAACCAAGCGCTTAACCTACGATACCAGCAAGATTGGCTAAAAATAATAAAGCAAAGCCGCCCAAAAATAATAGGCCAGCGATAGATAGAGCATTCATGCCAGCGGAGAGTTTTTGATGCTTGCTCACTAAAGAGTAATTTAACCAACCAAAGATGGGGGCGGAGACAAAAGCGGATATCATAGCGAATTTGAGCATAGCGCCGAGCTGTCCGGTAAAAAAGGTAATAATCACTAAGCCGCCACCGATAGCGTAAGTGGTCCAAAAGGCCACTTGTTTTTTGCTAATCTCAGCTTGGCCTTTGAGCAGTCGCCAGCATTCGGCATTGGCACGGCCATAACCATCAGCACAGGTAATCGTCGTGCCAAACATACACATAAAGGCGACGAAAGCGACCAATAGCCGCGACCAATCGCCGATAGTAGCGGTGTACATATTGATCAGCTGATTGATATAAGCGCCGCCAACCAGCTCAATCTCTTGGCCTGAGCCGTACTGTACAAAAACGCCAAGCGATAAGAAAAACAGCGCCAAAATAGCCGATACTGAATAACCCACATTAAAGTCTAATAAGCCTTGGCGATGAGTGGTGTTATCGGTTTTGCGCTTAGCTGATGTCCACATCGAGGTAATCGCAGCAAACTCAAGCGGCGCAGGCATCCAGCCCATTAGCGCAACGATGAACCCTAAAGTCGCAAGATTCCATGGGGAGGCGGCGACAAAATCAGCGGTCATCACCGTAGGTTTACCAGCCGCGATAAGCACTGCTGCCACAGTCGCTGCCGTCAGCGCAATCATAATCCACTTAGTGACGCCATCGAGCAATTTGTAATGACCCGCTACTAAGAAAAACCAAGAGACGGCGACAATAATCAACGACAAACTAATGGTTGAGAGGCCAATGGAGGCGGGGAGCATAAAGCCCAATATTACCGCAGCAATCAAAGAGACCGCGCCCGTACTAATCACTGCCGATAGGATAGAGAGAATGAAGTATACCCAAAGGTAGGCTTTTGAGCGCTTAGCGTAACCGGCAATCAAGCTCTCGCCAGTATCGTAAACATAGTCGGTGCCAAAGCGAAAAAACGGATACTTAAAGACGTTCGCAAGAATAATCATAATCGCTAGCTGCCAGCCATATATCGCGCCAGCTTGGGTTGATGAGATCAGATGCGAGCCGCCGATAGCTGCTGTCGCCATTAAGATACCGGGGCCAAAAATTCGCCAGCTAAAGCCTGGTTGCTGAGCGACACTCTCGTCAGCAGGAGTAGGGATGGATTGTGTGGTCATGCGTACCTCAGTTTGTATCAAGCGATAAGCTATCACTCATAAGTAATAGCCGATCAACGAGTCGAAAAATATAGGGATTGAAATATAAGAGCGTTAGAAGGTATCGCTGTAGATTGCTAGAATGCAGCGTTTTTTGGTGACTTTAGCATACCCCATAGCGATTGGAATAATAACTATTAGCTTACCTCAAACAAACTGTTGACGCCGGTAAGTGATACCGCGCTTCTCATAAATCTCATAAATAGCGCTTAATAAGTCAGGAACTTTGGGATGGATAAAGTCTTTTAGAGTATGTAGATAGATAGGAGAGGTGACGTTTTCGTGTATCAAGCGCTGATAGCTGATTTGCTTGGTACGCATAACCTGTAAGCTGGCAGGGACTAAAGTGATACCTTCACCGGCAGCCACAAGCCCAAGTGCTACTTGTAAGTCGCTCACTTTACTAGTTCTAAGCGGGGTAACACCATGTTGGGCAAATAAATAGAGCAAAGGTTCAGTCACTGAGTCGGCTATAGGCTCAACTCTCTGCTTTGTCTTTTTACTATTAGTGCTACTGATACTACTAGCAGTAATAGAGGCGGGCAGGTGGGTTTGATGATACAGAATCAGTCGACTACTAGCCAAATCAATCAAGCGCTGCTCTTTGACATTAGCCAAAGGATGCGCTTTGGGTAATGCCACTAGATAACGTTCGTGACGCAGTAATATTTGCTGTATCCAAGGGTCTTGATGGGCAAAGCGACCAAAGCCTACATCAATCTCGCCAGACTTTAGCGCCTCTATCTGCTGATAGGAGCTAATATCTTTTAGATTGACCTCTATATCAGGGTTTTGCCGTTTAAAAATAGCAATGACTTCAGGCAATAAACCATACAGTACTGATGGTACAAAGCCAATATTTAAGGC
Organism: Psychrobacter sp. AH5; assembly: GCF_040371085.1. NCBI lineage: Bacteria > Pseudomonadati > Pseudomonadota > Gammaproteobacteria > Moraxellales > Moraxellaceae > Psychrobacter > Psychrobacter sp. AH5. The sequence goes on along the minus strand of NZ_JAMBMT010000001.1, from coordinate 1,243,702 downwards.
TTTGCTAGGTGCTGATAACCGCTGAGTCATATGGGTAATAGCATCAAGCTCTATTAATAAAGCGCTAATTTTGTCATAAAAAAACAAACCTGCCGCCGTTAATTGTAGAGGACGATGATAACGATCAACCAATACCACATTCATCTCAGTCTCTAGCTGCTTAAGCAATCGGCTAAGGCTAGGCTGCGAGATGCCCGTCATTTTTGCAGCAGCACTAAAGCTTTGTAGTTGAGCAATAGCAATAAAAGCTTTTAGCTGTTTTAAATCCATCAATACCTCTTTGCTATCTATTCATTTTTTTGACAAAAAGCCTTTCAAATTTACTGATTTTACCGCCTGTCTGTTAAAAGTCGCGCTTGTCTTAACGGTTGTTGCGTAACACTCAAAGACGTTTATTATATCGCCATTATGGTCATCCAGCCTAACATTAACTGATATTAGCAGGTCCAGTACAAATTTACGAAAAGCCAAAAAAATAATAATATCGTAGATAAAAATATAAAACAGCAGCTAGAAAACGAGCTAAAACTTAAAGTGAACAATCGTAGTTTGAGCGTTTACGAAAAATATGTACAAAAAATTAACTCTAATCTGCTAAACAATGAAGGCAGCTTTTCACCGACAACTAGCCAATATCCAATAGATTCTGAAGATAAGTCAAATGAGATGAGCGATACTCTCAACGTCGATACTCTTAGCTTAGAAAAAAAGCCCTCAAACCGCATCAAATTAGCCAGTATTTTTATCCTTTTATTGGTAGTATTTATAGGTTTGATGGTACTCAAAACCAATAGTACCCATACTCAGGCTAAGCCCTTTACTACTACTGATAAGCTGGCCTTTACAAACGAGGCGTCAAATAATTTTGTTGCTAATGCTGATAACCGTGCTAAGCAGTCATCAACTGCTATTACTAGCAGCAAAACACTAGATTCTGAATCTACAACGGCAGCTTTAGCGGTAACAGAAATAGTTACAGAAAAAACTTCTATAAACTTGAAGGTAGAGAATAATCGTGTTTTCGAGCCTCAGCGCCTAAAAGCTAATGCTAAGATCAGCTACAACGATTTTACTACAGAAGCAAAAAACACCTTATATCGCGATGACACTTATTAACTATAAGAGTAACCATGTTTTAAACCTAACCATCATCATAAACGTCATAAACTATTAGCTGAGAGTTGGTAGCACCTTAACTGAATACTTCTAATCTTTAATCCTCGTAAAAGGTAGAGCCAAGCCATCTAGATGATTTTAGCTATATAATTATTAGCGCTATGCTGTTGTTTGCCGTATTATTCACTTTATAGTGGTATGGCAACATAATAGTAATCGACTAATATTAGCAATGGCTTGGCTTATTATGCGTGACTCAGATAACAGTAGTAACGATGTTGGCAATACGGTCGCTAGCCCTAAAGCTCATCAAAATGAGTCAAAAATATATCACAATAAAACTAGCGCGGTACTAGCTAGCCAGGGTAGAGGCCTACAGATTCTTATTGCAAGTATTATTCTAGTTTTACTGTTGTTAGTGGCTATAATATTTGCGTTAAAAGCTACTGATAATCTAGCGACTAAAGATTTATCATCTGCTGATAATAAGTCTTTGGTAGATCCTGCAACTGATAAACAAAGCCTTTCAGCAAAAGAACCTATAGATTCTCACCTGAGCGATAATCAACAGTCAACCAGCGTAGAAGATGACTTCGATAGTAGCGCCAGTAGCATAAATGACAATGCTGCATTGAACGTTCCTGTAGCAAACCGCAAACAGCAAATTGATTCCGCAACTGAGCAGCCCGTAGTGAAGCCAACCTCTGAGCCAGAACCAATAGCTACAGAACAATCTACGTCGCAAAGTGATAAGCAAGCGGCGGTGAGTTATGAGGATTTTGCTAAAGAAGCGCAAATCACTATATATCGCGATAGCGATTATTAGTAGTTTGGAGCCGACATGTTGCTATAACTAAAGCCACATATCTACAGTAGTAAAATGAACAAGCATAATACGTAGCACCGTACTAAATAGAGTCTATTTAACTTATGGCTACCTAAAGTTGGGTTCGCGAGTTAAAATAGATAATTATCTAGTAAAAACAATGACCTATAGTCAATATAAAAATAAATGGTTCATGAACCTTAATATTCAACTTAGACTGAGTACGATAATCCTCATTTATTAATGTATGCAATTACTGTAAAGCTGACAATGCAGCAATGGCTAGAAAAGGCGGAGATGGTATCTGGTATCAGTAACTATTTCTGGATATTCAGGTAAAGAAGGCAAGGGAAATAAACCAGTTACGTATGATTGATAAGCCAAGTCAAACGCTTATTGTAGAGGGAAGATAACAATAGAAAATGAGCTCGCAGAAAAAGAGGTTGAACTGTTGAATCTAACTATCTATCTAGCAAATGGGAGATGTCTTTTAATACTGTTAGACTATGATAATTAAGGGAATTTAGATGTTAGAACAGCGTATAATCCAGACGCCTCCAAAGAGGATTGGGAGTATGTTAATGGAGAACTTCATAATTCCACAACGGTTATTAGCTATTTATAAGTAGTGAAACAATGCTTTTTAGAGTTCAATGCTACGGGCAACGTGTCTAAGAATATTTTAGATTGACTTAATCATTTAAGGTTATTGAACCGCCCCGAGTATATCAGTTAGTAATTATACTAGTGATGATTACAATGGTTATTTGAACAGGTAACGAGCCCATCTCAGATTCTGTGTAACTGCCATTTAGATTAAATGCCTGCTTATACGATCATCAAACATAATCATAAAGCGATTCAAAGCAGACGTCCAGTTACGAATGGGCATCGACCACTTTTTGGATACCTGCTGGGTGGCTAAGTACACCACTTTAAATGCTGACCCCTGCCGTCAATCCCGTAGACATAAACTTGGGAGATTTTAATTACGCAGCCTGACGATAATAATCAAACCACACCTGTCTTGGCGATTTATAGGCCAAACCCTTTTGAATCCTCGTTTGGTTGTAGTACAGCTCAATATAGCCAATGATATCGCTGATGGCTGCAAATCTTGTTTTATAGTCCTGGTGATATACTAGCTCATTCTTCAATATGCCCCAGAAGCTTTCTATGGGCGCGTTATCAAAGCAATTACCTTTAGCGCTCATTGAGCCTATAAACTGGTACTGTTTAATGATCTTATGATACGCATGGCTACAGTATTGACTACCTCTGTCTGAGTGTACAACTAGTCCTTTATTAGGTCGTTTGTGTTTGATGGCCATATTCAGTGCACGGCATACTAGATCAGCGGTCATGCGTTTGTTGATAGCGTAACCGACAAGCTCTTTAGTGTATAAGTCTTTAACGCCTGCTAAATACAGCCAGCCCTCATTTGTCCAGATGTAAGTAATATCACTAACCCAAGATTCATTGGGACGATTGGTATCAAACTTCTGATCGAGCACGTTGTCATAGACAAGTTTGTTGTGATCAGAGTCGGTTGTCACTTTAAAACGCTTGTGACGACGGCATTTGATGCTATGTTCTTCTTTGATGCTTCTGACCATGTATAGACTAATATTATGCCCTTGCTCGGTGAGCGTGGCATGCAGTCGATCAACACCATAGCGCTCACGAGCTTCACTATGAGCGGCTTTAACTAGTAGCTCGCACTGATTGCGGTGTATCTGCTGACAGCTGATTTCACGACTCAGCCAGTCGTAGTAGCTTGATGGTTTAACGCTGAGTACGCGGCACATTCTACTGATGCTAAAGACTTGCTGGTTGTCTTTGATAAAGGCGTACTTTACTAACTGTTTTTCGCAAAGTACGCCGTCGCCAACTCGAGCATAGCTCTCACCTTGCGTCGGGGCGAAGCAGTGCTTCGCTTTATCCCTCCTCATTTAGTATTTCGCGCTCCTCTTCGGCAACTTTAAGCTGCCGCTTGAGCTGCTTTATTTCCTGAATAGCTGCCATAAGCTCAGGATCATATTGTTCTGTGCCGATAAGTTTGCCTTGATTGGCTTTACTGTGCCAGTTTGATAAGGTCTGCATGGCGATGCCAAGCTGCTTTGCGGTCGCTGAAATATTGCCATTGTTGTCTGCTATCTTCTTAACAGCTTCGGCTTTAAATTCGTCACTGTAGGTTCTTACTTTCTTGGTCATGATAAACTCCGGTTAATACGCTTAGTTTACCAAGTTTATCTCTACGGTTTCTTCAGCATAGCTCAGTATCGCTATCTGGAATGTCACAGAAAAATATTAAATCAGCCACCCAAACAGGTGGCTTTTTTATATCTGATAAAACAGTTGGGTGTGAGGCCGCTTATAAAACTAGTGCTTTAGCAGTAGTAGGCTTCTTTGTCTTTTAGCGCGTCTTGCAAATAAGCAACCAATAATTTGAGCTTTTGATCGGGCTGTTTTGATTTGGGATACACCGCGTACATGCCCATGCGCTTACGGGTAAAGGGCTGCAAAATCTGCGTGAGGCGCTGCTCTTGTAACGCGTTATAGACCAAGGCTTGCGGCAAAAAGGCAATGCCCAAATCACTAAGCGCGGCGTGCTTGATGGCGCTTAAATGATTGCTATAAAAGCGCCCATATACAGGCAACAGCAGCTCCGCGCCGTCTTCAAATAACGGCCACAAGTCGCTGCTGGTATTGTCAAATTTATAAATCAGGCATTCGTGGTTTTGCAGTTGTTTTGGTGCCTTTGGCGTGCCGTACTGATTGAGGTAGTTTTGCGTGGCGCAAATCACCCATTGACTGTCTATCAGGCGTTTGACAATCAAGGAGGAGTCTTCAAGCTCCGCCGTTCGGATGGCCAAATCAAAGCCATCTTCGACCAAATCAATCAAACGGTTGGTGATGTATAGCTCTACGGTTATCTCAGGATATTTTTTACAAAATTCAGCGATAGCCGTGCTGAGTAGTAAGTCAGAAGAGACCACAGGGGCGGTGACGCGGATATAGCCTTTCATGTTTTCGCCATAGCCGATGACAGCATTTTCCGCTTCTTGAAAGGCAAGCTGAGCCAATTTGGCTTTTTGATACAGCGTTCGGCCGGCATCGGTCAAGCTGAGTTTTCGGGTGGTTCGGTAGAGCAATTGTGCATTTAAGTTGGCTTCTAGGCGCGCGATACGTTTGCTCACTACAGAATTGGTCAGCGCCAGTTTGTCAGCAACTTTGGAAAAAGAGCCTTCATCGACCACCAAAACAAACAAAACCATGTCATCAGCTTTGATCATACCGATTCTCTAATTAGGGTAATATATTTCGTATTATAGCAAAAAAGGAAAATAACCTTGTCTGATCATGCTGTTTATCTTTGCACTTGTAAAGCGTAAAGTTAGAGTGTGTGAATTCTACCCTAAGCACAATGAGGCTGTTAATCTGAGCGATTGAGTGGCTGTATGTAAGGACTGTGTTTAAGGGCGGCGTTTAAGAGTGGTGTTCAAGGATGCACAGACGATAACAGGGAGAGGGAATTTTGAATCAGACTGTCTATGGGCTACTTGCCCTATTGCCAATCATACTCAGTGGCGTATTTCTTATTGGTCTACAATGGTCGGCCAAAAAAACCATGCCGATCATTTTGGCGGTGACTGCCGCGCTCGCACTTTTTATTTGGGACATGACGTTTAACCGCGTGTCGTCCTCTATTCTTCAAGGGACCGTGATTACGATATCGGTATTGTGGATCGTATTTGGTGCCCTGTTCTTATTAAATACTCTAAAACACACGGGCGCTATTGCAGTGATTCGTGCAGGTTTTATCAACGTATCGCCTGACCGCCGAGTGCAAGCCATCATCATTGCATGGTGTTTTGGGACGTTTCTTGAAGGTGCGGCAGGCTTTGGCACACCGGCTGCAATTGCGGCACCGCTGCTGGTCGCGATAGGGTTCCCTGCATTGGGTGCGGTGCTTATGGGGATGATGATCCAAAGCACGCCCGTATCGTTCGGGGCGGTCGGTACGCCGATTGTCATTGGGGTGAATAAGGGTCTAGATACCGTGGCCATCAGTGCGCTGCTGGCGCAAGAAGGCATGCAATGGGAAGAATTTTTACAACTGATTACCACCCAAGTGGCGATCATTCACGGTGTGATTGGGACGTTTATGCCGCTGCTGATGGTGATGATGCTCACCCGCTTTTTTGGTAAAAATAAAAGCTGGAAAGAAGGCTTAGCCATTTGGCCCTTTGCCATCTTTGCAGGGTTAGCCTTCACTGTACCTTACGCTTTAACGGGTATTTTCTTGGGTCCTGAATTTCCATCGTTGGTTGGTGGACTGGTCAGTGTGGCGATTGTCATTCAGGCGGCTAAAAAAGGATTTTTGGTACCAAAGACCACGTGGGACTTTGAAGCCAAAAGCAGCTGGCCAAGCGATTGGATGGGTAAACTGGTGGTCAGCAAAGAAGATGTGGCCACCCCAGCAGGCAAGACCATGTCTACGCTGATGGCATGGTTTCCTTACTTGCTAGTGGCGCTGCTACTGGTGTGTTCGAGAATGTTTGCTGGCTTTAAGGACTTGCTCAGCAGCGCCACGCTAGATTTTAATACGATTTTGGGCGAGGCCGATATCAGTGCAGGTTTTAGTCCTTTATACTTGCCCGGCGGCCTGTTGTTAATCAGCGCCTTAATCGCAGCTTTTGTACAAACTAAAAATCCAACGCGTGCGCTGGGTGATGCTTTGAGCGAATCAAGCAAAACCGTCTTAAGCGCTGGGTTTGTGCTTATTTTTACCATCCCTATGGTTCGGATTTTTATCAACTCTGGGGTCAATCTATCCGATGTCGCGAGTATGCCAGTTGCCAGTGCTGAGTTGTTTACAGGTACTTTTGGCAACGCTTTTCCGTTAATTAGTTCTACCATTGGTGCACTAGGGGCCTTTATCGCGGGTTCTAATACCGTTTCTAACATGATGTTTAGTCAATTTCAGTATGAAGCGGCGGTGAGCCTACGTATTTCACCTTCTTTAATCATAGCGTCTCAAGCTGTTGGTGCCGCAGCGGGTAATATGATTGCCATACATAACGTGGTGGCTGCCTCTGCAACGGTGGGTTTACTTGGTATGGAGGGCGCGACGCTTCGGCGTACTATTTTACCTACTCTATATTATGTGTTGTTCTGTGGCATCATCGTCATGGCCGCCATTTATATTTTTAGTTACCAAGGTCCTCTAATATCATGAATGACACACCGTCACGAGATAAGGAGGATCGTATCTCTTCAGCAAACATTCCTTCTCAGGGGATACTCAGTCCTGATCAAGTCCTGGATAAGCTCACAGACGTACTGGGCACTCGCAATGTCCAGGCTGATCCAGAGAAAAACGAATACTATAGAATGGGATGGCGCTCTGGTGGCGGTAACGCTTTAGCGGTTTTGTTTCCGCAAACCTTGCTGGAAATTTGGCGTTGCCTAGAAGTGTGCGTTGAGGGTAACTGCATTATTATCATGCAAGCGGCAAAAACAGGCCTAACCGAGGGCTCAACGCCAAGCGGTAATGACTACGATAGACCTGTGGTGGTTATTAATACGCTGGCAATAGACCAATTGTATTTGATAAATGATAATGAGCAAGTAATCAGTTTGGCTGGGGCGACTCTACACCAACTACAAAGTCAGCTGAAAGCGGTGAATAGAGCGCCGCATTCGGTGATTGGTTCCTCGACTTTAGGGGCGTCTATTATTGGTGGGATTTCGAATAACTCGGGAGGGTCCTTGGTAAAAAGAGGCCCTGCTTACACTGAGTTGGCTTTGTTTGCGCAGATTAACACACAAGGTCAGTTGGTGTTGGTCAATCACTTAGATATAGGGCTAGGGGATACCCCGGAAGAAATACTGACGAGATTGCAAAATGGTGATTTTGATAAGAGGAAGCTACCTGACAGTGGCAAGATGGCATCAGACAAAGAATATATCGCCAGAGTAAAAGATATTGATGCAAGTACGCCAAGCCGCTTTAATGCTGATAAGCGCCGACTGTATGAAGCCAGTGGCTGTGCAGGCAAGTTGGCGGTATTTGCAGTACGCCTAGATACTTATCCAACCGCTACAAAAGAGAAAGCTTTCTATATAGGCAGTAATAGTGTCAGTGAGCTTGCCCAGTTAAGAAGGCAGATATTATCAACTTTCAAAAATACCCCCGAAGTTGGCGAATATATGCATCGCGATATATTTGATGTATCCGCTAAATACGGTAAAGACACTTTTTTAAGTATCAAGCATCTCGGCACAGATGCCTTACCAAGGTTATTCTCTATCAAAGGCGCTATTGACGCTAAATTTCATAAGTGGTCGTGGATGCCAAAGCATTTCACCGATAAAGTCATGCAGTTTATAGCTAACTTATTTCCAAAACATTTACCTGAGCGCATGCTAGCGTACCGTGATAAGTACGAGCATCATCTCATAATAAAAATGAGTGATGACGGGATAGTGGAAGCTCAAGAATTTTTGCAGTCGTTTTTTGCGGCATCAAAAACCGGTAGCTATTTTGATTGTAGTAAAGAAGAGTCAGAAAGTGCTTTTTTGAACCGTTTCGCAGCCGCCGGTGCAGCATTAAGATATGAGGTCATCCATGAAAAAGAAGTAGGCGAGATATTAGCGCTCGATATTGCTATACCACGTAATGAATTAGAGTGGCTTGAAACCCTACCTGAAGCAATTACACAGCATTTAGAAATGAAGTTATATTACGGACACTTCTTTTGTTATGTGTTTCATCAAGACTATATTTTGAAAAAGGGTAGTGATGCTCAATATGTGAAAACGATGATGCTAGAGCTGTTGAATCAACGCGGCGCAAAATATCCTGCTGAACATAATGTCGGACACTTATATGAAGCAGAACCTGATTTGCAGAACTTCTATAAAAGTTTAGACCCAACCAATACCTTTAATCCTGGCATTGGTAAAACATCAAAAAATAAACGTCACTGCTCATGCTGTTTGTGATAGCTAGATCACGAAGTAGATCGTTTAGCACTAAGCTATACACAATAATGCATTCAAAAATATTATATAGATATCTAACAGCATAAAAAGGGTAAGCATATGATTATTTCATCTCCAAACGATTACAGGGCTGCTGCCAAGCGCAGACTGCCACCATTTCTATTTCATTATATAGATGGCGGTGCTTATGAGGAATATACCTTAAAGCGTAATGTTGAAGATTTATCAAAAATTGCTCTTAGGCAACGTGTACTAAATGATATGTCACAGCTCAGTCTCGAGACGCAATTATTTAACGAAACCCTATCCATGCCTGTCGCATTGTCACCAGTCGGTCTCACAGGTATGTATGCACGTCGCGGCGAGGTACAAGCCGCTATGGCAGCCGATCAAAAAGGCATTCCGTTTACCATGTCGACGGTTTCGGTTTGTCCGATTGAAGAAGTGGCGCCTAAAATCATCCGTCCAATGTGGTTTCAGCTTTATGTATTAAAAGACCGAGGCTTTATGAAAAATGCCTTGGAGCGTGCGAAAGCGGCGGGGTGTTCGACCTTGGTTTTTACGGTGGATATGCCGGTACCAGGGGCACGCTACCGAGATATGCACTCTGGCATGAGCGGTAAAAATGCCGCTATGCGCCGTTACTTCCAGTCTATGACGCATCTGCAATGGGCATGGGATGTAGGGCTAAATGGCCGTCCGCACGATCTGGGCAATATCTCTACTTATTTAGGTAAGCCAACAGGATTGGAAGACTATATAGGCTGGCTAGGTAATAACTTTGACCCCTCTATTTCTTGGAAAGATTTAGATTGGATTCGCGAGTACTGGGATGGACCTATGGTCATCAAAGGTATTTTGGACTCAGAAGATGCCAAAGATGCGGTGCGTTTTGGAGCCGACGGCATAGTCGTATCCAATCATGGTGGACGACAACTAGACGGTGTTTTATCCAGTGCACGGGCGCTGCCTCCTATTGCCGATGCAGTTAAAGGGGAGATTAAAATTTTAGCCGACTCTGGTATACGTAATGGCTTAGATATTGTGCGTATGTTGGCTTTGGGCGCTGATATTTGCATGCTAGGGCGCGCCTTTATCTATGCTTTAGCAGCGAATGGCGGTGCAGGGGTAAGCAATTTGCTAGAACTGCTAGATAAAGAAATGCGCGTCGCGATGACCTTGACTGGCGCCAAAACGATTGCTGATATTAATTCTGACTGTTTAGTAAAACTGGATAATTAAACTTGAAGCCGTTAGTTTAGTCATCAATCGTAATAATGAAACTCATAATATTGTTGGCTGACTAGGGATAGACAGATATACCATTACAGGAATGGCTGACCCAGTATCACCAAAAAATAAATGATTAATACATAAAGCTGACAACGTCTTGGCTGATGAGAAGCGAGAGCTTCGAGATCCACATAAACAGGTTAAATGGCTTACACCATAGAAAACCTACATTTAAGACCGCACGACTATATTTGAATGAATTTGATCAGGAGATCAAGGATGACTATTGATAACGACGTACTACGTGAACGCATCAGCTTATTAGGCTCATTTCTAGGAGAGGCGATTTCTCGGCAAACGGGCGAACAAACACTCAACACGATTGAAACCCTACGCCAAGGTTTTATCCAGCAACGCCGGGCGCCTAACGCAGCGAACCAGCAACAACTCATCGACTTTATTGCCTCGTTAGACAACCAAACCTTAAAAAATGTCATCCGCAGCTTTTCTATCTATTTCTTCTTAGCCAATCTCAGTGAAGAAAATTACTTACGAGAACAACGTCAAGCCTTGCGTATGCAATCGGAACATAGCTGGGAAGGCTCGTTTCGGCGTACGCTGCTTGAATGTCGTGAGCGCAATATTGAACCCGCCCAAATGCAAGAGCTGATTGAGCAACTAAAATTTATCCCAGTATTCACCGCCCATCCGACTGAAGCGCGTCGCCGTACGACGATGAATCTATTGCAGAGTTTATTCAAGCATAGCGATGCTTTGAATAATCTTCCTGAAAACAGTTTCGCCTATGAGCAAGCGAAAGAACAAACGGCGCAAACCATTGATTTATTATGGTCATCTGATGAAGTACGGACGCGTAAACCTTTAGTCTATGACGAGATCAATAATGGCCTGCATTATTTCAATGCCAGTTTATTCAGCGCCATTCCCAAAGTTTACCGTAATATTAAAGACGCCATTGTTGATATCTATCCTGAGCTAACAGACTATCCCTTACCGGCGTTCATGAGCTTTGGTTCTTGGATCGGTGGTGACAGAGATGGCAATCCCTTTGTCACTCATGACACCACAGAAATGGCCGTATTGATGCATGCCAATACCGTCTTGCGTCACTATCAAGTGTTGATCAAAAAATTGCGTCGTGAACTGATTCACAGCGATACAATTGTCGCTATCGAACCTGACGTGTATACAAAAATTGAAAGTTATCGTGAGCTCGACAGACGAGTCTTTGATTACAATACTGACGATTACAACAATGAGCCGTACCGAAGACTGTTATCGATTATTCTTGCCAAAATAAAATCGACTAATAGCCATATTCAAAGCAAAGGTAGTGATAGCGAGGCTGAAAAAGATGCTTACACCAATCCGCAAGAATTGTTAGAAGATTTACGCATCATTCGGAAAAGTGTCAATACTCACGATACGGCACATGGCGAAGGCTTATTACTTGATATGATTCGTTTGGTCAAAACCTGTGGTTTTCATTTGGCAGCGCTCGATATTCGTCAAGAGTCCTCTTATCATAGCGAGGTGATAGCTGATATTTTTGCCAATGCCTCTAATCTGCCAGATTATCAAATGCTCACTGAAACTGAGCGCCAAGAATGGCTAACGCGCTTACTTGAAAAGCCCGGTACACCGCTCATTTATACCGATAACTTGAGTGATAAAACACGCGAACAATTGGCTTTGATGAACTCTGTGGCAACCTTACGTAAACTGGTCGGGCAAGATACTTTCGGCAGTTACGTCATATCAATGACCAATAACGCCAGTCAATTATTAGAAGTGTTACTACTCATGCGCTTTGCAGGCTTATGTGCAGTGAATGACGAAGGGCAACTGTCCGCTGACTTACCCGTCGCACCCTTGTTTGAAACCATCGAAGACCTTAAAAATATCGATAAGATTTTACCTGCCGTCTTGGATAATCCGCTTTATCGAGGGTTGCTGCAACACTTAGATAACACGCAAGAAATCATGCTGGGTTACTCAGATTCATCAAAAGATGGCGGTATTATCACCTCTGCATGGCAGCTGTATAGCGCGCAGCAAACCATTAACCGTATCGCTGAGGAATATGGTATCAAAACCCGCTTGTTTCATGGCCGTGGTGGCTCAGTCAGTCGTGGTGGAGGCTCAACCCATAAAGCAATTGCGGCGCAACCTGCCGGTACACTGCATGGGCAAATCAAAGTGACCGAACAAGGCGAAGTTCTTTATGCCAAATATGCCAACACTGATACTGCGGTATTTGAGCTGACCATGGGTATCACTGGCACGCTCAAAGCTTGCTCCTCAAAATTTGTAATACAACCGCCTGAGTTGCCACATTACGAAGCACTCTTTGCGCGTTTAGCAGACGCGGGTGAACAGCATTATCGTCAGCTGACTGACCATACCGAAGGCTTTTATCAATTCTACTCACAAGCGACGCCAGTGGCAGAAATATCTTTATTAAATATTGGTTCACGTCCGTCGCACCGTAATAAAGGCCTACCAAGTAAAACCACTTTGCGTGCCATTCCTTGGGTATTTGGTTGGTCATTAGCGCGCTTTACACTGCCAGCTTGGTATGGCGTTGGCAGTGCACTGCATAGCGTCATCGATGATGAAGCATTAATGAAGGAAATGATTGACTACTGGCCATTTTTTAACGTGTTTATTAGCAATATTGAAATGGCGTTTACTAAGTCTGATATGAGTATTGCTCATGCCTATAGCCAATTATGTGACGATGAGACTTTACGTGAACAGATTATGAAAGCGGTGACTGACGAGCATGAGCTGACTTATTCAGGTTTAAACTCCCTGCTTAATCAGACCTCATTATTGGCGCATCAGCAGAATCTTGCCGCTTCCCTTGAATGGCGAGATGCTTATTTAGATCCAATTAACTATATACAAATCGAGCTGTTAAAACGTGCCAGACAAAAAGATGCTACTGGTAATGACGGTGATCTTGCTGTTGAAGATACTTTAGTACGCAGTATCAATGCTTTAGCAGCAGGTTTGCGCAATACGGGATGATTGCTAGAGAAGTACATTCAGATACCTAAATACATTACTTTACTCTAAGCAACTTAGGAAGGTTGAAGAAGTGTAGGGTTAACTAATTTAGACATTCAGCTATACTAGTAGCTGAATGTCTGTATGAGGAACTTATCTTTATCTTTATAAGAAACGTTATGACAAATGATAATAGATGGAATAAGTCAGTTTTTAGTAGTTCCTTTGAGCTCTAGATTACGGATGCAGATGTGGGTGAGTTTCTATCGTCAGGCTGCCTAACTAAAATATATCAAGTTTGTTTATATAGATTTGACTATAGGGGTCAATAATTTTAGAGGCTAAAGATAAAGATAAAGATCAGAACATGACAATTGCTTTGATAATACTTCAATACAAAGCATGTGGGAATCACCGAATAGCAAGTTGGTGTACTGGCAAGATTTGAACGCATTATTGGTATTAATAAGTACATTGAGCTAAATCAAAAATACACTATAGTCCAAAAATATTTAGGCGTACAAAAACCCCAGGCAGATCGTAAGAACTGTTGAACTATAATAGATAGTGAAGTAGGTCAAAGTAAGAACCGAATAATAAGTTGTAGACTATGTGTTGCTATTGAGCTAGAAGGCATTAAACAGATATCATGAACTCAACACTACACAGCCATCATTTAACATAATATACATTATGCGAAAACAAACCAACGGCTTTTAGAGATTTATATGTAATGATTATTAGTGTCCTAAATTACTAACGCTCAAAGTATCAACGTTTAAGTTAACCTAAAGACAATTAGTGTTCAAAAAATCCTTAAGCGATTGGTTATCGCTAATTATCACATCAGCGACCTGACAAGTATCATCAGCGCACGTCAGCTTATAATAAATATCACTGCCTTGTGCCAAATGGACCTGCACCAAACCCTCAGCGTTTATAGAGATTTGCTTATCCTGCCCATAATCTGGATCTTGCGAGTCCCACATCACATCATGACCGGTACCACAAATCATCTCATGCTGATCAAAATAACTTTGTTCAAGTATCATGGCTTGTTGTAAGTCTTGATCGGCGTAGCTCATAAGTGTTGGAGTTTGCGCATATTGATTAGCAGCATCTTTAGTATACATCTCATTAATAGTTGTCATCTTAAGGCTATCCCATTTAGAGCTATCTGCTTCAATATTAGCAGCGGCAGCTGGAGCCATACGCACGGCCAAAATAGCTATCATCACAAATACAGCCAACACTATAAAGGCTAACACCGTCTCAGTAATGATTTGTTTTGTGGGATATGGCATGATGTTCTCAACAGTTATAGCTAACAATAATAGTTATATTTGATTAATCACAGAGTCTATATTTTAATGATTATATCTTTTTAATAGAATATTACAGCATAGTTGCGCGGTTAGTTTGCAGCTTATTGGTAACTTTTTGGACTCAGTATTGGTCTCCATACTAATTAATGTTAAGGATAGTATTATGAATAAGAGGTTTATGTACGTAGCTATGATAAGTGGTGTTGCCTTATCATTGACGATGACTGGCTGTCATGCTGTAAAAGATAATAATCAAGCCAGCCTAAGCCCTACTGTTGCCCCTCCTAATGTAAAGACAAGCCAGCAAACACTGACTCAGCAAGCGTTACATATCCAAAAAGCTCTAGCTGAGGGTGATTATGCAGCGATAACCGATGATATCCACCCTACTCGCGGTGTGCGTTTTTCGATGTATGCTTATATTCAGCCAAAAGCTGATAAAACCTTTAGCCGTGACCAATATGCCCAGTATCTAAGACAATCAAAAATTCGCTTCACTTGGGGCGAAAAAGACGGCACAGGCGATCTGCTAATTACAACCTTGCCCGACTATCTCCGCCATTGGGTCAATGCTAGCGTGTTCGGTGATAACCCAGCGATAAGCGTCAATAATAGTCAAGCGGTTGGCAATAGTATCAACAACTTAAATAAAATATATCAAAATTCAGATTATGTTGAGTTTTATAAAGATGGCAGCGTAGAATATAGCGGTATGGACTGGCGAGCTATGCGCCTAGTATTCGATGAGTATCAGGGTAAACGCTATCTTGTCGCTATTATCTCTGATCAATGGACGATTTAGATTATGGCTGCAATTTAGCAAAAATTAATAGCTGATAACGGCGGGTTACGCTGCCGCTAACCCACCTTATAACAACTACCCTTTTTGTCTACTAACCCTGTTTATTCATATTTAGTAATTTACTATAGCGGGGTCTGACGAAAGAACTTCACCATAATGTCGTATATATCTGGATAAGCATCAACTAGTTTTTGCGGCGTCTCAAAAAACACCTCGCTGAGTACCGCCAAAAACTCCGCCGGATTGGTGGCGCCGTAGCGATCTAGTCCTGATTTGCGGTGCTTTTGAAAGTCCTCAAAATCGCGGCTCATAATCTTGGTCCAGCGCTCAGGATCCATATCGGGTTGTAGCGGCGGGAACCCATTGGCTTTGCCGTTGAGCATATCGAGCTTATGCACAAACTCATGAATAACCACATTATGACCATCACGCTCGCCTGAATGCTTAGCATCTTTCCATGATAGTATCACCGGTCCGCGCTGCCATGCCTCCCCGCTTCGATGCTGTTGTCCTTCGTGGACAATACCAAATTCATCAACGCTTTTGGTCTCGCTTTTGTACGAGCCTTGATAAATAATAATTGATGACCAGCCAGCGTACCATTCAAGACTTAAATTTAAGATAGGCAAACAAGCTTGTAAGGCGATAGATTGTCTGACAGCGTCAGTAATCTCAAAACCTTGTGCACCTGTGATAGATTTACTGTCCAAAAACAAGGTTGCCAACTCAAATAAGCGTGTCAGCTCATCTTTATCCAACCGATCTAGTATGACAATACGCTCAGCGGCTCGCTGCCAATCCTCTGTGCTAAACTCGCTATTATCAAGCACTCGCTGCTCGCGCCATTCTTTTATTATATTGAACATTTTTTTATCCTTAATGCTGTTATGCAAACAGCAACGAAAACCACAACCGTTTGGCTAGATAGACACGGTTAATAAGTATAAAGCCCCTAAAGTTGTCACAAAGAAGACAATTAATAGCCAACTCACCTTATCAACTTTACCCGGAATCAGATACCAGCCTTCTTGCTTTTCTGGCAAGTTTTGCTCACGATACAGCTGTTTTTGACCTTTAATAGTATAGCGTGATAACTGACTTTGACGGCCATCTAATAGCAAGCTAGCAGCGAAGGCACACCGCTTGAGACTGCATAATTGCCCTCAGCGAAGCGCACATCGGTGACCACATCACGATCCGGAAAAGCCATCACAAAGTCATACTGATGCGCATTTTGAAAGCCTGCTATCCCGCGAGTAGTACCAATGCCACAAGGGCCATACCAATTCATATTTGGATGCCAAAAACGCTCAATCGCCATAGACTCAAGCGTCTTGCCATCGAACTCCATTAGCCCTGCTAGCATGTCGTTGACCAGCTTCAGTGTCGTCTGACCCGCCTCGGCTGCTTGAGGATCATAAAGTATACCGTCTTGCGTGGCAGGGCTTGGCACAAAAGCTTCGCTGCCCAAACTTGCCGGCAGTGGATTGACCCCTGCTTGTGTCATTAGCATCGGAATATCTATCAGTATCTGTGCCTCAACTAGCCCACAGTCATCAACGCGGTACACCTCGCCAAAGCGTAGCGTGGCACGCTTACCTGTCGCCGGAATATCAAGCCAAGGCTGAACAAAGCTCATCTCATAATGACCGGTGATTCCCACCCAAATAGCGCCCTCATCGATGCCTGTGACCATAATGTCATCGCGAAGCGCAATATCAGCGAAGCTATCAAACAGGGGCCGATAGTAGTTTTGAATAGCGCCTGCGCGATCTTGATTATCAAAAGGATACGCTATCTTAAAGCTGGCATCCGCTTGCCAGTATTTAGCCATAACGCTATTGATGTCAGCATTGGGCGCAAACAATGCTTGTCGCCACTCTTGTACTAATGCTTTAGCTTGTTGGATATTCATAGGTTTTCTCTTATATTTTATTAAAATCTAGTGATTATTAGAGAGTAAAGCACTCCCTTTTTATGGAACCTGTTATCTTTTTTTATCTATGGTCTATTTGACTATCTTTGACTATCATTGATTTGATAGTACCTTTGATAGCATCAGCGCTGATTTATAAAATTAGGCTCATTGCTGACATCGACATCTACAAGCTTTTTCACTCCCTTGTTTTTGTTATTATTCCAGACTACCGCTAGACCAAGATAAGTCATCAGCACCGATATTAGCGGACTCAAAAAGCTCATAAAGGCGTATGGCGCAAACTCAAAGCCGCTGATGCCTAATGTCGCTGCAGTAAAAGCGCCAAAAGTCGTCCATGGCATCAAGGGCGCCATCATAAGGCCACCTTCACTGACAATACGAGCTAGCATCGCCCGATTAAGCCCTACTTTATCAAACTGCTTCTTAAATAGCTCACCGTTTAAGATAAAGGATAAATAAGCCTCACCAAAGGCTGCGGTTGAAGCAATAGAGGATGACATCACCAATAAGGTTAGCGAGCCGACGGTTTTGGCTTTATCCACTAAGCCTAAGATCAGCGCTTCCATATAGCCGACTTTACTTAATACCCCTCCTAATGACAACGCCATAAAAGCCACTGAAAAGGTCCACATCATGCTTTGAATGCCGCCGCGATTGAGAATGGGATCGACATAACTAGAACCCGTTTCAATCTTAAATCCTGAATTTAAATACTCTAGTGCTACAGCAATACTGGCATCTTGAAATACCACTGCCACTATTAAACCTGCTATCACCGCAATAGTCATAGACGGTAGCGATGGGAATTTCATAACGTTCAAAGTCAATAAAATAACCATGGGCAGCATGACAATAGGATGTAGATTAAAGCTCTCTGCCAATACGCTGCGTGTCTCATCGATAACGCTCAGATTGGCATCCGCTGAGCCATACTGAATGCCTAAATAGATAAACAGCGCTAAAGTAATAAAAAACGCTGGGGTGATGGTCTGTATCATCGCTTTGATAGTCTCGTACAGATCAGCGCCTGCAGACATAGCCGTCAAGTTAGGCGTATCAGAGACCGGAGACATTTTATCCCCCGTCACCGCGCCTGAGATAATCATCCCAGCGGTGATAGGTAGCGGAATACCTAAGCCTTGACCGATCCCTACTAAGGCAATACCTACCGTGCCAACCGTACCCCAAGAAGTACCTGTTGACAGCGCAGTAATCGCACACAACACAAAGCCGGCTGGCAAAAACACTGTGGGCGAGATAACTCCCAAACCATAGTAAATGATAGCCGGCACCGTGCCTGCCGCCATCCAAGCGGCGATTATCGCGCCGATAGCAATAAAAAACCATAAGCCAAAAGTCGACTCACCAATGCTCTTTTGAATGAGCACCATCAAATCATTAAAGCGATAGCCGAGCCTTCTGGAGATAAGGGTGACAAAGACCATACCTAATAGCAAGCCGACTTGAATGGAGACCGTCTTTAGGATCATCAGACAAAATACCAGACTAAAAACCACGGACAATAAAGCGAGCGCGGCAAGCTTAGCAGAAGGTTTTTGAAACTTTTGCGCGGGTTTATCACTAGTCATCAGCAGCTCTCCTTCGCTATTTTATATGGCGTTTTGACAATAGTCTGACAACTAAGATCACTATGCTGGCATGACGAGCCTCTAATCGTAGCTTGGATAATAAGATGATTTGTATTGAGCATATAGTTTTCTTAGTAGCGTTAGTGAGATATAGGAGGCAGTGAGAAACGAGGTATTTTAACAATATAAAGCTGGCTATAACGGCACGAATTGATTTAAATTTAAAAATAAACGCTTGTTGTGTAATAGCACAAAGACGCGGTATAGTCGTAGTTAGCCTATGATATCGACTGAGTTTGTCTTTATTACTCTCAGTTTGTCGATGATAGCTCGTCTATTTATCATAATTGATCACTTTACCAAGGATGCGTGAGGTATTTATGACGAAACAAGCCCCTCAAAACCAAACTCAATCGCAAAGCCAAAGTCAAACAAAATCGGGCACTAAAGATAAGGCCAAAGCGCCCGCTGAGAAACGGTCTTGTTTTGATGAATTACAAGATGCTAAAGGCAACTATCGCCCCGCTGCGCAAGCCGTTGGCGACTGGCTAGACAACACTAGCATGGATGCGATTAATCATCTCAATGAGCAAGCCGAAAACATCTTTTATCGTAAAGGCGTCACCTTCACCGTTTATAGCGATGCCAAAAATATCGAGCGTATGATCCCCTTTGACATCGTACCGCGTATCATTGCCGCTAGTGAATGGCAAAAAATCGAAAAAGGCTGTCAGCAACGTATCACCGCGCTCAACGCTTTTCTTCATGATATTTATCACGAGCAAGCCATTATGAAATCGGGCATTGTACCTGCCAGCTACGTTTATGCTAGTGGCTGTTATGAGCCGTGGATGATGGGTATCAAGCTTGATAAACCCATCTATTCGCATATCAGCGGAATTGATCTGATCCGTGATGAGGACGGCCGCTTTTGTGTGTTAGAAGATAATTTGCGTACGCCATCAGGCGTCTCGTATATGCTTGAGAGCCGCACTATATCTGAGACCTTATTGTCTGATCTGTTTGCTCATACGCCGGTATTAGGGATTAGCGATTATCCTAAACGCCTAAAAAAATGCCTTGCCAGCTCAACGAGTAAATACGATCCGCAGATTGTCATCTTGACGCCAGGACGCTTTAATAGTGCTTATTATGAGCACGCCTTTTTGGCGCATGAGATGAATGTACCGCTAGTGCATGGCTATGATTTAGTGGTCGAAGATAGCAAAGTCTATATGCAAAGTATTCGCGGTAAAGTACAAGTCGATATTATTTATCGCCGTATTGACGACCCTTATCTCGATCCGCTCGCCTTTCAGTCTCACTCCATACTTGGCGTATCAGGCCTAATGAGCGCTTATCGCGCTGGTAACGTGGTTATCGTAAATGCGCCCGGTACTGGGGTCGCCGATGACAAGAGTCTTTATGCTTTTGTGCCCGATATGATTAAGTTCTATCTAGGCGAGGAGCCGCTACTCCCCAATATCGAGACTTATCAATGCCGTAAGCCTGAGCAATTATCTTATGTGTTAGATAATCTAGATAAGCTAGTGGTTAAAGAAACGCAAGGCTCAGGCGGCTATGGCATGCTGATTGGGCCGACCTCAACTAAGCAAGAGATTAGCGACTATCGCAAGCGCTTACTTGAAAATCCAGCAGGCTTTATCGCGCAGCCAACGATCTCGCTATCGACCAATCCCACAGCGGTCAGCGATGGTATTGCCCCGCGTCATATCGACTTGCGACCCTTTATCCTCAGTCATGGTGATGGCTCAGTGGATATCGTACCAGGCGGCCTGACGCGGGTGGCGATGGTTGAGGGCTCCTTAGTGGTGAACTCCTCACAAGGCGGCGGTATCAAAGACACTTGGGTCGTTGATGACAGTAATTTAGATAGCAACTTAAAAGCTCGTCAGACTGATCATTTAGAAACTTCGAGCACAGACAGTAAAAGCACAGAAAATAGAAATACAGACACTAGCGCCGCTAACCATGCCAGCTACTATAATCGCGTGCAGCCGACCGAAGCGGGTTTTGAGGATCTAGATGATGCGCCAATGATACTACTACTCTCAACCGGTAGCTATCTGATTTGGCTTGGTCGCTATAGTGAACGCCTCTTTTACTATGATGGCCTGATGAAACAGCTGATCAATGGCACTATCAAAAAATCCCAAGCGCAGCACTTAATCAATAATTTAGGCTTTGCCGCGGACCCTAGCGAAGCGCTAAAGGTGATGAAAGCGCAAATGCTCTATGAGCTTGAGCAAAAAGTCATTCCAAGCATCGTACAGTCCATCGAAACCAATGTGCAAGAGGCCAAAGGCGTGATCGGTAAAGACACCGCTGAGCTTTATAACTTGATTAAACGGCTATCCAATGCTGGTACTTATCGCGCGGCAGCTTTGCAGCTCTATGCTTGTAATGCAGCGATGCAGCAAGAGCATCCGACCGTGACTTGCTTTTGGCAGTTAGGCCGCTACTTTGAGCAGTTAGAGCGCGCGGTATTGCTCGATGAAGACACGAGCGAGATTAGTCTACAATTTAAATATTGGATCAATCAGCTCCCTGAAAATACGCGCTGGCGCGAATTGACGCGGCTGACCAATCAGATGATTAAGTCCAAGCAGTTTAGCGACTTTAAGCTTATTAGCCGCGAGTTCAATATTATTTTGCAGCAAGGCGTTTAAGCTAATAATAAACAAAAACTGCCAAATAAAAAGCTCGTATCAAAAAATAAGAGGACATTATGAAATTACAAATAAGTCATCAGACCAACTACTATTATGGCGAGCAAGCGCAGCGTAGTGTGCAGTATATCCGTATGACGCCGATGCAGCTGCCGCACCAAATCATTCACCGCTGGGATGTATTACTGCCTAAAGTCGCGGTCAGTCAAAAAGATGGTTTCGGCAATGATTGGCTGACCCTTAGCCGTAACGAGACTCATGATAATTTGCAAATGCAAGCCTCGGGCATTGTGGAGATTAATACTGATACCGAGCGGCTTGAGGATATGGATAACGTTCCCTACTTGCTGTTTACGGTACAAAGTCCGTTGACTAAGTGCTCAAAAGAGATGCGCGAATTTGCCGCTCCGTTTTTACAAGATGCTAGTTTAGAGAGTCTCAAAAAAATGGCCAATGCGCTGATTATGAAAATGCCATTTGTTAAAGATGTCACCCATGTCGGTACCACTGCGAGCGAGGCCTTTAAGATGGGCGGCGGTGTTTGCCAAGATCATACCCATGTGTTTATAAGCATGCTGCGCGACAGCCAAATTCCAGCGCGTTACGTCTCAGGCTATCTGTATGATGACACTGAAAATCATATGGCAAGCCACGCTTGGGCGGAAGCTTATATAGAGGGCTACTGGTACACTTTTGACATCTCCAACCAAGCCTTTACCCCAAACGCGCACGTCTATGTGGCAGTCGGTCGAGACTACTTGGATACCGCACCAGTACGCGGTGTACGCATGGGCGGCGGCTACGAGAATCTTTACAGTCAAGTGTTAGTCACGCGGTTATCATAACAGGCCAAGTTTCAAAGGTTTTTAGGATAAATTAAACAAGGATAATTTATGACTTATTGCGCCGCTATTCGTCTCAAAGACGGCTTAGTTTTTGCCAGTGACACTCGCACCAATGCCGGCGTCGATCACATCTCAACTTTTCGTAAGCTCTATCAATACGGCGTCGAAGGTGAGCGCTTTATGGTATTACAAACGGCTGGAAGCTTGGCCACCTCGCAAGCGGTATTTAACAAACTACAAACCGATATTGATCAGTGCGTTGAGAGTAATATTAATACGGTTGCGACACTGTTTGATGCCGCGCAAATGGTTGGCGAATGCATGCGTGATGTTATGACTCACGCGCAAAAAGTCGCTAATGATAATAATAGCGGCACTTTTACTAGCTCTTTTTTATTAGGCGGGCAAATAAAAGGACAAAAGCCTGAGCTTTACATGATTTATCCTGAAGGCAACTTTATCAAGGCCACCGCTGATACGCCGTTTTTTCAATTAGGCGAAATTAAATACGGCAAACCTATTCTTGATCGCTCGGTCAGTTATGATACTGATATTAATCATGCTACCCAAGCGCTAATGCTATCATTTGACTCAACCATTCACTCCAACCTGTCAGTGGGCATGCCAATCGACTTTTTGATCTATCAAAACGATAGCTTTACGATGCCAAAAGGCCGCCGTATCGAAGCTGATGATGAGCACTTTAATAAAATTAGCCGCTACTGGGCTAAGGCGCTACGCAATACTTTAGTAGAGCTGCCAAGCTGTCCTGATGATTATTGGGGCTAATTATATTATGAGTAAACTTATAATGCTAATGTAATAAAAAAGGCGCGGTGCGACTAGTCTTCGACTTAGCAACCTCTTTAGGAGCTCCTTGCGCCACTATCATACCGCCTTTATCTCCAGCACCAGGACCCATATCGATAATCCAGTCGCTATTACTAGCCACTTGCATATCGTGCACGACCATAATGACCGTATTGCCTGCATCCACTAAGCCGTTCAATTGCGTCATCAGCTTAGCAACATCTGCCGGGTGCAGACCAGTCGTCGGCTCATCGAGGATATAAAGGGTCTCACCGCGCTGCGTGCGCTGCAATTCAGTAGCAAGCTTAATACGTTGCGCCTCCCCGCCTGATAGCTCAGTCGCCGGTTGACCTAAACGCAGATAGCCTAACCCCACTTGCAATAATGCCTCCAATGCGCGTAGCACAGGCGGCTCATCACAAAAGAACTCGGCCGCTTTTTCAACGGTTAAATCTAATACTTCAGCGATATTTTTATCCTTATAAGTGATAGCAAGGGTCTCCTCATCATAACGCTGACCGTGACAGACTTGGCAGGGTGCGTAAACACTCGGTAAGAATAACAGCTCAACGCTAACAAAGCCTAAACCTTCACAATTAGGGCAACGGCCTTTTACTGTATTAAAGGAGAAGCGTCCAGCGTTAAAGCCTCGCTGTTTTGCCATTGGCGTTTGCGCAAAGAGTTTACGCACATGATCAAATAGTCCGGTATAAGTGGCTAAGTTTGAGCGCGGCGTGCGGCCGATGGCTTTTTGATCGATAGTCACAAGCCGTTTTATACTCTCCATACCAGAGGTAATCTGACCGCCAGTCACGTTCTCTAGCTCTTGCTCGAGTAAATCCGCCTCGCCCGTTGGCGCCTCAACTATTACCTTTTGTCCTAAAGCTTCTTGGACTAGCTCAACTAGTGCCTGACTGACTAAGCTTGACTTGCCAGAGCCTGAGACGCCCGTCACACAAGTCATTACCCCTAGCGGAAATTCGACATCTAGTCCCTCTACGTTATTACGCTGCACGTCTTTAAGCTTGAGCCAAGCCGCTGGCTGGCGAGTGCTTTTCTCATTACTGCTAGCTGTTTTATTCGCGAACAAATACTGCGCGGTGTACGACTGAGGAATATCACGCAGCCCCTCAGTAGGTCCACTATAAATAACTTCACCGCCATGCGTGCCCGCCTCTGGCCCGACATCGACTACCCAATCGGCATGACGGATCACGCTGACATCATGCTCGACCACAAACACTGAGTTACCCGCGGCTATCAGCTCATCTAGCGCACCGAGCAGCGCTTGGGTATCGGCAGGATGCAAGCCAGCAGACGGCTCATCTAGCACATAGACCACACCGAACAATTGCGAGCGAATTTGCGTGGCTAATCTAAGCCGCTGTAGCTCACCAGGAGATAAGGTTGGCGTGGTACGCTCCAATGATAAATAACCCAGACCTAAGCGCGTCAAAGCTTCGACGCGCGCTAATATATCGCTAGCAATCCGCTGCGCGACAATCGCTTTTTCACGATTAGCAGTGTCGCTAGTGGGTTTACTTTTCGCTGTGCTTTCAAGTTTGGATGCCAGCTCAGTTAAGGTTAACTGCGACAGCTCACCGATATCGAAACCTGCAAATTTGACCGATAACGATTCTTTTTTCAGCTTTTTACCATGACAGTCTGGGCACTCGGAGATTTGCATAAATTGTGAAACGCGTTTTTTAGTCAGCGCGCTTTGAGTATTGGCAAACGAGTGCAAGATGAAGTTTTTGGCACCCGTAAAAGTACCCATGTAATTGGGCTTCTCCCCTTTTTCAATCGCCGTGCGGGTTTGCTCGATATTATACTCAGGATACACCGGCACCGTTGGCGTCTCGTCCGTGTACAAAATCCAATCACGAGTTTTTTTGGGCAATTTATACCAAGGAACATCGATATCGTGGCCTAAAGTGGTCAATATCCGGCTCAAGTTTTGACCTTGCCAAGCGCCCGGCCATGAAGCAATCGCGCGCTCACGAATGCTCTTGGTAGCATCAGGCACCATCAAATCTTCAGTCACTTCAAACACTCGGCCTATCCCCGAGCAAGTCGGACAAGCGCCTTCTGGAGTATTGGGCGAAAAGGCATCGGCGTAAAGCATCTCTTGCCCGGCAGGATAGTCCCCTGCTCTTGAGTACAGCATACGCAAACCATTAGAGATGGTAGTGACGCTAGCGACTGAAGAGCGCACCGATGGCGTACCGCGCTGTTGTTGTAGCGCGACCGCTGGCGGCAAACCTTCAATACTATCGACATCAGGCTCATCGACTTGGTCAATCAGACGCCGTGCATAAGGCGACACTGAGTCCAAATAGCGGCGCTGCGACTCGGCAAATAAAGTCCCAAAAGCCAAGGATGATTTACCAGAGCCTGAGATACCCGTAAACACCACTAAGGCATTACGCGGTAGATCGACATCGAGGTTCTTTAGGTTATGAACGCGCGCACCTCTGACTTGGATTTGATTATTAGCATCGTTTAAATTATCACTATTTCTAGAGCTAGCTTTAAGGTACGTTTTATTATTATTAGCAGTCATAGCTTATCCTGTTGAGACTTTATTTTGCCAGTATTCTAACAGCTACTAAGAGTAGTTCGGTCTAGGCTTACGTATTACTTGCATAGAGAGACAAAACAATAACTTTGATAAGGTTCTATCCAAAAATGCTTAGTGGCACATAAATCTAAGGATAAGTCGTATTTATTGCTCAAATTATAAGCAGTTACTGACCGGTTTACCCTACTACCAGCCTTTTTTTGGCAAAAAATACGAACAGCATAAAAAATATCGAGATAGCACTAGAGAAAATAAAAAAGACTAAGTTAGTAGTTAGCCAGCCAAAATAGCTCAATATCGGTGCTGGCAAAAAAGCGCCTAAAGTTGCAAAAAGCGCAATCACGGTCTCATTAATTCCTTGATACTTTAGTCTTTGCACCCCTTGAATATTACTAAGTAGCGTCGAGCCGCCTGAATAAGTAAAATTCCAGCCGACGCCTAAGATAATCAGCCCCATATTAATAAAAATAGTATCAACAAAAAATATAGGCAATAAACAAGACAGGGATATCAGTAAAAAGCCAAAGATGATGGTATTGACGCTATTGATATAGCGGATTAGCCTTGCCACAAAAAAGGAGGGTAAAAACATCGCGAGCACGTGCATCTGAATCGCGTAGGAGGCGTAATCAAAGGACTGGCTTTGTTTCAAAAAAATAGACGAGGCAATCATCATCAGATTCATGATGTAGTAGCCAAAGCGCCGCCTAGTATAGCAATGACAATGATGTATTTTTTGACCGTTATCGTATCTAAAGTGACCGTTTTAGCTTGTTGTATGCGGCTGGCATGATGCGTGTTTGAGCGTTTCCAAAGGTAGATAATAACCAGCAAAATCATAGCTAAAGCGGACAGCGATAAGTAGATTAGCGAATAATCGGGCAGATCTGATATTTTGGCTAGGTTTATGGCTAGTAGCGGCGCGACGATAGCCGCAATAACTCCGCCTGAGATCACCATGGAAGTGGCTTTGGCAGTAAGCTCACTATCTAAAGTGTCGGTCGCGGCAAATCGGTAAAAGTTAGCGGTTGAGATAAACAGCCCTAATAAAAAGTGACTTAGACATAAATACCAAAAATTGTGTTGAGTCAGTGATAAAAATCCAACAATGCCCGATAAAAATAACAAGACAATACCGGCCTTAAAAATCCGGTAGCGACCAAATCTCTCCATTAGTTTTGAGAACCACACGGTACTTAGTAGCACCGCTAAAAACTGCAGGCCATAGGGAATGGTGGCGTAACTCACCGTCGGCGCTAAAGTAAGTCCGACTAAAGCGGCAACTGTCACCGATAACACCGCTGTGGTTAGGTTAATACTTTGTCCGACTAATAAAAAGTAAACGTGGCTTGGTAGTTTATTATTTTTTTGCATATAAAGGATGATTTTGGCAGTAATGAGAAGGAAGTTATAGACGTCTATAACGGTTAGCTCTGGGTAAAACAGACTTTCAATGTTAGTATAGGGACACCATAAAACAGACAATATAAAGCTATTGCTGATTAAAAAGTAGCCCTATAAATTAAAAAAGGAAAAATCATGTCAGATACCAATACTCTAAAGACAAACCCTGTCGATAAAAATAATAACTCAGATAAATTTATCAAATCTAAAGCCGCCGTCGCTTGGGGCCCTAATGAGCCGCTATCTATCGAAGAAGTCGATGTCATGCTACCGCGTAAAGGCGAAGTATTAGTAAAAATTCTCGCCAGTGGCGTCTGTCATACCGATGCCTTTACCTTATCGGGCGAAGATCCAGAAGGCGTATTCCCGACTATCTTAGGTCATGAAGGCGGCGGTATCGTTGAGCAAATCGGCGAAGGCGTCAC
The DNA here is from genome assembly GCF_040371085.1 of Psychrobacter sp. AH5. NCBI lineage: Bacteria > Pseudomonadati > Pseudomonadota > Gammaproteobacteria > Moraxellales > Moraxellaceae > Psychrobacter > Psychrobacter sp. AH5. The sequence continues at coordinate 1,216,073 of NZ_JAMBMT010000001.1, read as the reverse complement.
CAGCGTGCAAGTTGGCGATCATGTTATTCCTTTATATACTGCTGAATGCGGCGTTTGTAAAATGTGCCGCTCTGGCAAAACCAACCTGTGCTCAGCGGTACGCGAGACCCAAGGTAAAGGCTTGATGCCAGATGGTACGACCCGTTTTTATAAAGACGGCAAGCCAATTTATCATTACATGGGCTGCTCGACCTTCTCTGAATATACCGTCCTGCCCGAGATCTCTTTAGCCAAAGTCGATAAAGAAGCGCCACTTGAAAAGGTATGCTTGCTCGGCTGCGGCGTCACTACCGGTATGGGCGCGGTGATGAATACCGCGAAAGTAGAAGAAGGCTCAACCGTCGCTATTTTTGGTCTGGGTGGTATTGGCCTTGCTGCTATCATCGGCGCAAAAATGGCCAAAGCCCGCCGTATTATCGGCGTTGATATTAATGAGGATAAGTTTGAGCTCGCCAAAAAGCTTGGTGCAACTGATTGTATCAACTCCAAAGACTACGACCAACCTATCCAAGATGTCATCGTGGAGATGACCGATGGCGGCGTCGATTATTCGTTTGAGTGTATCGGTAACGTCGATGTAATGCGCTCAGCACTTGAGTGCTGTCATAAAGGTTGGGGCGAGTCGGTTATCATCGGGGTCGCCGGCGCAGGTAAAGAGATCTCCACCCGTCCGTTCCAGCTTGTCACCGGTCGCGTCTGGAAAGGCTCAGCATTTGGCGGGGTCAAAGGCCGCACAGAATTGCCCGGCTACGTTGAGCGCTACTTACAAGGCGATATTCCTTTAGAGAGTTTTATCACTCATACCATGCCTCTTGAGGACATTAACCAAGCGTTTGAGCTGATGCATGAAGGTAAAAGCATTCGCTCCGTGGTGCATTTTGATGAATAAAACTTATATTTAGGGTAATAATTATTAACGTTAATAATCAGTACTCGTTAAATAAGTGACCCGTAAAAGGGCCGTATAATTTAATTATGCGGCCCTTTTTTATGAATGTTTATCTTAAATGTTCAGTCATAGAATGAGTTCACACATTTTAGGTGATCTAATTTTATTCATGTTTATTTAAACTATTGCCAAGCCAGTGCACTTTAGCGTAAATTCTATACAACTCTTATCGACTAAATTTGATTTTTATGTCCGTATTACTTTCAAGCTTAAACTCATTCACTTTTAAACCCACTATCATAACGCTACGCAAGCTCACTTTAGGTGCTTTGATGACCTCAGCGGTGTTTGCTATTGCCGCAATGGTTATTATGCCCGCAGCTTATGCAGAGTACTGTAACTGTAATGAGGGTAAGCCCTATAGCATCGAGATAACTGAGCTAAACGCGTCGCACCCCAAGCAGTTTGAGCTAAAATTAAGTCATGCTTATCATCAACTTATCGATAATACAGGTCAAGTGATTCAAGATAAGCTCTATGATATAGCTGCTTATGAAGATGGGCGCATTGTTGCCAAACGTAACGGCTACTATGGCGTGATTGATGCGACAGGAAAAGTCGTTGTAGCTTTTGAATACGATGAGATTGAATTATTAGCAAACGGCTTTTATCAGCTTACCCAATACTTTGGCAGTCAATCAGCAACCGCGATAGCCGATAACTCAGGTGATTGGCTCTACCCTGCCAGCGGCGCATTTGAAAAGAACACTCAAGTTAATTATTTATACAGCGACAAAACAAGCGGCGTTACTTACTTCAAAACTTTTCAAGATGGCAAGTACGGTCTAATCAATAGTCAAAAACAAGCCCTAATCCATCCGTTATATGACAAGTTAGAGCTGTTAAATACTTGCCCTAACGAGCGCTTATTTATCAAAGCCACATTAAACCAAAAAGTTGGCTTAATAGATCACTATCAAAAAGTCATCATTCCTTTTAGTCAAAATACGACTATTGAGAACTTTAACGAAGAGACGCTGTTATTTAGCGTTAAATCTTACGTACCCCAAGGTGAGGGCAATATAGGCCACTTAAACAGAGACACTGTGATCGCTGAGAGCTTGATAAACGCGGATGGCGAAACTTTAATAAAATCAGAGTCTAGTATTAGACTGCTTAACAGTGGGCTTTACGAATATAAAGATTCTGATAAGTACGGTATTATTGATAGTAACGCTGTGATCTTATTGCCAGCGCAGTTTGATCATCTATACAGTCAGTATAGTCAATACAATGCACCTATTTTGGCAGCTCAAGCGCAAAAAATAGGCATCGTTGTTAAGAACAATCAGCAAGAATTAGTCGTTGATACAGTTTATGATGGTTTAGAGCTAAGTTATGATACTTACACTTTAAGTGAGATCCAAGGTCAAACTTTAGATGACACCGATGCAGCATATAGCGAAGATAACACTATAGATTATACTACTAGTGAGCTAAAAGCCCCTCCTTATAATCCTGATAACAAGCATTACATTGCCCGTAAAGACCATAAATTTGGTATAGTCGATAGTCAAAGTCAGATAGTCATCCCTATTATTTATGATGAACTCAATTATTTTGAAAATTTTATCAAGGTAAAAAAAGAGGGTCAGTACGGCCTACTTACTAGCAATAACGAGATTATCAAACCCACTATATATGATGATATCGTATCACTTAGCGACTCAAATGGTACTAGAGATAATATCGGCCTTGTCTTTACTAAAGATAATCAGCAACAACTCACCGATAAGTTTGGAAGCATTTTGATGCCTTTTTCTAACTATCGATTTGTTGAAAATAAGCTGCAGTATCTAGACAATATGAGTGTTATTGAAAAGCACGGAAAATATGGTTTATTCAGCGTTGCCGATAAAAAAATAATCGTTGCGCCCCTCTATGAAGACTTTTTTGAGCGTATCTATAACGATAGTATTCTTGCTCAATTAGACGGCAAAAAAGTACTGATAGACACCTCAGGCAATATTCTTACTGATGACTTATCACAATATGCAGAGATTAGGCGCTCAAGTCATAATAATGAGATTTTAGTAAAGACATACGACGATAAATATGGAGTCATAGATTATAGAGGTAAAACGATCATACGGGCAGCCTACGACTCTTTAGAGTTACAAGAGCTATCGGATAGCTATAGTGCAATTTGGGGTGAAAATAAAGAGCCTATGGTGTTTTATGTTGCTCAAAAGGGTGGCAAATATGGTATTTTTGATGATAGCGGCAAAGCTATAGCACCACTATCATATAGTTATATACAATCTTTGACTTATCCTCCCTACTTTTTAGTCAGTAAAGAGCATAATGCTAGTAGTGACGGTAATGACGATAATCAAAATAGTAATCTAGGACTAATGGATTCAACAGGCAAGTTGGTCATTGCTATGGATAACCTGAGAATAATACGCAATCATTACGACCCTGAAGGTAAGCTATACGCTATTAATGATAAAAAAAATATCGTGAAAATTTATGACAACAGCGCAAAGTTAATAGACACTCAAGATCTAAAGATATTTAAAGCAACAAATGAATGGCATGAAGATTAATTGGAGTATTAGCTACAAATTATAAAATAATCATCATCCAACCACCAAGCGCATTAACTGCGTACTAATATAACCGCCAAAAGTGCCCATCGCATAGCCCAATATGCCCAAAAACACCCCAACTGGTGCTAGCGACGGGTGAAAAGCGGTGGCGACAATGGGCGCTGAGGAGGCACCACCGGTATTGGCATTAGATCCGACCGCCAAAAAGAAAAAAGGCGCGCGGATGACTCTAGCAAAGATAAATATCATAATGACATGAAGAGTCATCCAGACTAGGCCAATAAGTAGCAAGCGCCACTGCGAGACGATACCGGCAAGATTAATCTGCATACCAATAGCAGCAATAAGTACAAAGATAAATACCGTACCGATTTTTGAGGCACCGATGTGATCTAAGCGGCGAATTTTGGTGAAAGAGAACACTACCCCGATTAAAGTAATCATCACTACCATCCAAAAGAAGCTACTGGCAAAGCTATATTGTACTGCCCAGCTATAAGGGGCAAACATCGCCGATATTTTTTCGCCTAAAAAGTGTGCGACCCCTACCATCGCAAAACATAGCCCAAACATCACCATCAAGTCATTTAGAGTCGCTGGACGGGCATGATCGCGCTCGTAGCTCTCAACCGCTACTATTACCTTATCGATACTACTGCTATCAGCTTTTAACAGCCTATCTATCTTGTCACTGTGCTTAGCCAGTACTAAGATAACTAGCAGCCAAAGCGAGGCGTTAGTCGTATCAACTAGTATCATCATGCCAAATAGATCGTCGCTAACGCCAAACAGCTCTTTCATTGCCGCTTGATTCGCCGCGCCGCCGATCCAGCTGCCCGCTACCGCTGAAAAGCCGCGCCACAAGGTGTCATCGCTGAACATCTGCGGCGATACCCATTTTGCCAAGCCTAAGCTTATCGGTCCACTAATGACGATAGCGACGCTCGCTGCCATAAACATCGCAATAGCCTTCCAGCCTAGACCTAATATCTTGGGCACATCCATGGATAATGTCATTAGCAATAAGCTGGCAGGCAGAAGATAAGTGGCGGTAAAGCCATAAATCTGCGCGCCGATGCCCTCAGCAAACACCCCTAAACTATTTAGCGTGGCGGGTATAAAGCAGCACAGTACAATACCGGGCAACACTGCATAAAAACGCCGCCAAAACGTGCCTTTTAACCCTTGGGTATAAAAAACTAGCCCAATAATAGCCATGATAATGCCAAAAGCTAAGGGCAGACTATCTATCTTGATACTAGCAACAGCTAAAACGGAGGCGGCAAGCATGGCAGAGTCCTAGCGTAGTCCAGAGAATAAAACTTGGCAGTATAGTCAAGGCTATAGATTGGCGCAACAATAAATCCGAGCTTAATCTCTTACTTTAGCCAGGCTTTAACTTTGTTATCGCCAATCTACTCTAAAAAAACAGAAAAAAAAGCCAGATACTAGCTATTCACTAGTTATCTGGCTTTGTTAAAACTCTGCCACTCACCTAAGCGTCTAAGATTAATAAAAAATATTAATACTCAAACCGCTAACAGCTAGTTTGTTACCAGCTTATTACGAGTTACCGCCGCGATTGCCACGGTTACCGCTGGGACGACCTGCGCCGCCTGAACGATTGGCTGGGCGACCTTGGCTACCGCTTGGACGACCGCGACCTGTTGCGGCGCGATCACCACGTGGGGCGCTTGTGCCATCACCGCGGCTTGGGCCAGTACGCTTACCTTGATAAGGCTTGCCACCCGAGCGCTCGCTTGGCTTGCCGCCATAGCCGCTATCATTGCTAGCGCGTTGGCCAGTGCCCTTGCTGCTATCGCCCCCACGACCGCGATTAGGAACACCGCTACCTGATTTTGCCGCATAACCCCCGCCATTACCAGAGCGGCCACGACCACTGCCACCGCCGTTAGAACGACCACGGCCACGACCTTTAGGCTTATTCTCGCTAGGTACGTAAGATTTCTTAGGCTCCATACCTTCGATAACTGATACTTCCATTTTGCGATTGAGGTAGCGGTTAATGTTGTTCAGCTGTGGACGATCATCCATGCTACATAGGCTGATAGCCACGCCGGTACGACCTGCGCGACCACAACGACCGATACGATGCACATAATCTTCAGTTTGACGTGGCAAATCATAGTTGATCACGTGTGACAAGGCTGGCACGTCAAGACCACGCGCGGCTACGTCTGTTGCGACCAAGATTTTGCATTTACCGTTACGCAGATCTTGTACAATACGGTTACGCTTGCTTTGAGGTAAATCGCCGTGCAAGAAGCTCGCTTTATGACCGTCATCTTGTAATTGCTTAGCAAGCTTTTCAGTGCTGCGCTTAGTGGCGGCAAATATGATGATTTGCTCCATCTCAGGCTGGCAAACGATCTTGTCTAAGATTTTGTTTTTGTGATTAAAGTCATCACAGTAATAGACGGTCTCTTCGATATGAGCGGACTCAACTTTGATAGAAACGCGCTCTGGGTTTTTAGTGAAGCTAGCGGCAATTTTGCCAACCGGGCCATCCCAAGTCGCTGAGCACATAACCGTTTGACGGTTAGTAGGCGCCGCTTTTAAGATATCGCTGATGTCATCAGCAAAACCCATATCTAGCATACGATCCGCTTCGTCTAGCACCAGTACTTCTAAGTTTGATAAATCAACGCGGCCTGCTTTGATATGGTCAAGTAGACGACCAGGGGTTGCGACGATGACTTGTACGCCTTTATTTAGCGCGCGAATCTGACCGTTGTACGGTGCGCCGCCAACTAATGGCACACAAAATAGACCACGCATATCATGCGAATAAGTACGAACGCTATCATGAACCTGCTGAGCAAGTTCGCGCGTTGGCGTTAGAATAAGCGCTTTAGTTAGCTTATCAAAACTTGTAGCACGGCTTAAACGATCAAGTAATGGAATGACGAAAGCGGCGGTTTTACCACTACCGGTTTGCGCCGATAATAGAAGATCGCGGCCAGCTAGTGCAAAAGGGATAGCTTGTGCTTGAATAGGGGTAGGATTGGTATAGCCACTGCGATCAAGCGCGGTAAGAATCGGCTTGGCAATATCAAGATCAGCAAAGGTGACTTGGTTGTCGTCAGTCGTAGCCGCTTGCGTATCGACATTGGCAGTATCGGTAGTTGCAGTATCTTTTGTAGTAGTGTTGTTTTCGATGATGCCGTTTTCAGCAGCAATAGTAGATAAGATGTCAGTCATGAGTATCCTTGGTAGTTAAGCCGCTGTAAATTCAGCGTACTTGTTGCCTACCACTGATAACCGTTCATCAAACAGCCTATTTACCAATGAATTTGATAAAATATCTGTAAGATGTCTGACGTATTTTGGTGGTAGTGCCGAGTGTCTTATCCTTGCCTGTCGTAACCCGTTTATTGAGGCTTAATCCAAAGCCGATAAACGTAAACCACAACCAATCTAGTATCAATAAACTAGTAGATAAGATATGAGTCAAAAATAACGGTATTGCTAATCATTGTATTTAAAACAATGGAATAAAACGTTATTTAAGTACACAAAATCATCGGCAACAATTACTCATGGTCATCCTAGACCCAAAATCGCAGGCGATGTTATCAATCTCATAATACACGTAAGCAAAGCTTTCGTGGCGACGCAGTATAGCACAGCTATCTTATTAACCCTACCTATTTTTATAATTTAATAACAATGCCACCTTATAGCCGCTCATTTAGCTTTTGACGTTGGTGACATATGTAGGTAGATCCCAAGCACCGCCCGCTTCAATCATTCGGCAAAGCCCGGTAGTACTCTCGTAGCTCTTTTTAAAACTCTTACCAGTCCAGACCCAATCTGTTTTGACTAGACAGTCGCCAATACCGCGGCCCTTTTGTATGGAGCTGATCTTTCCATCATCATAACTGGTCGCACTGACCGTCACTAACTTTGGATTATAAGGCTTGGTATCATTAATAACCCACATGCCATGACCGACATTATAGGCGCTCACCCAGCATTTGTGCTGCACTAGTAACTGGCTGGCGTTTAGCCGGCTCACCCGCCAGCCTGAATTATCAGATGAGCTATCCATCAGGCTTGGGCAATCAGTATCAGCATCCTTTAATGTCTTAGCTATCATTGTTGTTAGCTGAGAGGAAGCCATTTTAAAAGGTTTATTACTTGATGAGCTTGCTTTGGCTTTGGGCGTTATTAGACGTAGCTGCGGCGCGGCTTTGGCTGCTAGTACTTGCGAGCTTGACTTACTGCCTTTATTGATCAGCGCGCTAGGCGTTCCTAGCCGGCCTTGGGCTTCATCCGCTTTTAGCATCACCGCAGAAGCACCTTTTCCTGAGAGCTCCCAGCGGGTATTACGCGATACAAATTCAATCTTACTGGTTTTGCTCAGAGCTTCTATTAGGGCGTTAACCTGAGCTTCAGTCAAACTAGCATCATTAGTCGTGCTTGAGTACGGCAGCGCTTCGCCATAATCTTTACCATCGATGATAAGCGAGATACGATGACGACTGCCTAATTGTAGCAGTGATTTTGCCGAGCCCTCTTTAGCGCCGCCAAGCTTTACTTTGCCATGAATACCGGCATTACTACCAGCGCGGCGTATCAACAATACCGATACTGGCATCTCGCTATTATTCTCGCTCTGATAACCCGCTAGCCTACAAGTGCGCGTATTATCGCAAGCCACTTGCCAATCCTTAGAGTCAAAAGCTACCGGTGTCGCCGCTGTCGTTAGGGTGCTAATGGTTGCCGTACTGATGGCCAATAGACTGAGCATTGCAGCATTGTAGATTGAATGCTGTTTTAAGAGAGAAATCCCAGCTTTATTATTACTATTTTCCATAATGAGTACTCTTAAGTCAGGCAAAGAAAACGCTTACCTTTATAAAGCCAACGTGTCGCTATACTAACTTAGTAATGTTACTATTTGTTATTCCAATATATCATTGTGTAAGTGTTAAAAGGGATAATTAAATAACAAAAACAGTAAAAAACTATCTTTTTTATACTAAGAATGAGCTGACTAAAAGTTATTCAACTATTAAGCACTAGTAAAAAGGCCAGTAATTATTTTTACCGGCCTTTGGCTTATTTTAGTGATTATTTATATAAGAGGAGAATTAACTTATTGGTTTTAAGGGTAAATCCACCGCCCTTTTTACCGCTGGACGTGCAGCGATAGCTTTTGCCCAGCGCTGCAAATGCTGGTAGCTATCGACCTGCAAAAACTGCGCTGAACCCTCATAAAGATTGCCAAGCGCTAGCTGACCATACCAAGCCCAAATAGCTATATCAGCGATAGTGTAACTCTCTTTACCGTTACCGCACATATAGTCACAGTTTTGCAAGTGAATATCGAGTACATCGAGCTGACGTTTGGTTTCCATAGTAAAGCGATTGATCGGATATTCCATCGGCTCTGGCGCGTAAGCATAAAAATGCCCAAAGCCGCCACCTAAGTACGGCGCGCTGCCCATCTGCCACATCAGCCAAGATAAGCATTCAGTACGAGCTCGGCCTTGCTGCATAGGCACAAATTGACCAAACTTTTCGGCTAAATACAGTAAGATAGCTCCGGACTCAAAAACCTTTATAGGCTCGCCATCATTGTCATTGTCTTGGATCACCGAATAGTCCACTAGCGCAGGAATTTTTGAATTTGGATTGATATCGACAAAGCCTGAGCCGAACTGATCATTCTCACCTATATCTATTTTGTAGGCGTCATAGGCTGCGCCCTGTACTCCAAGCTCCTTTAGCTCTTCTAACATAATATTGATTTTGACCCCGTTTGGAGTGTTCAATGAGTACAGCTGTAAGGGCGCTGCACCAACAGGTAGAGTTTGCTCATGACGCGCGCCGGCGGTTGGGCGGTTGGTACTGGCAAATTTGCCGCCGTTTTCTTTATCGTTTTTCCAAACTTTGGCAGGTTGATATTGGCTATTATTATTGGTGTCACTCATAAAGGTTCCCTAATTATTATTAAACTGTCTAAAAATTATTATTTTAAAAGTAGGCTACTATAACCACTATAACCACTATAACCATAGCATGATAAAAGAGCTCTAATGTAGCGATTGTTAAGCAAAATATGAGTCTGTTTAAGTTTGCGGCTAACCATCGGTTACTTGGCTTCTCTTTTATTCATAACGCTTTATTCTTATACTACGCGCTAGCTCATAGCGTTATGCTAAACAGTGACATAACAGCGCTCTTCCACCATGACAAAAATAAGAAAAGTGATGACATCAGTATGGTAACCCTAACCCCAACGCAAGATAAATATCTGCCTTATGTCTTGGCCGTTGCTTTATTTATGCAGATACTTGATGCCACTATTTTGAATACCTCGCTGCCACAGATGGCAGCAGCGCTTGGCGAGTCGCCGCTCAAGATGCAATGGGCGGTCATTAGTTATGCCTTAACGCTAGCGATTTTTATCCCGATAAGTGGCTTTTTGGCTGATAAATATGGTACACAGCGCGTCTTCTTATCCGCTATTGTCATCTTCTCTGTTGGCTCATTGATGTGCGCCGTCTCGCCAACTTTAGATATCTTGATCGGCTCACGCGTGGTCCAAGGCATTGGCGGGGCGATGATGACGCCGGTGGCTCGGCTGATTCTCGTCAAGTCCTATCCGCGCAATAAGCTATTGACGGTGATGAATTTTGCGGTGATACCCGCGCTGATTGCCCCTTTAGTAGGGCCAGTGCTTGGCGGCTATATCGTGCAGTACTTTAGTTGGCACTGGATATTTTTGATCAATATTCCTATGGGGCTACTCGGCTTTATTATGGGTAAAAAGCTAGTGCCGGCGCTGTTTGAGGAGACTCAGCGCTTGGACTGGACAGGTTTCGCCTTATTTGCTGCCGCCGCTTGCGGCTTTACCTTAGCGGTTGAGTTTAGCTCGCAAGCCGGGCGCGGACTATATGGTTTAATATTAGCGTTAGTAGCCTCGGTGCTCATGGGCGTCTATATTTGGCACGCCAAGCGCCGGCAAGCGCCGTTATTTCCGCTAAGCTTATTTAATATTCGCACCTTTCGCATCGGTATCGTCGGTAACTTATTTACCCGCTTAGGCATTAGCGCTGTGCCTTTTTTATTGCCATTATTGTTGCAGGTGGTGTTTAAATACTCGCCGTCACAAGCCGGCTGGCTACTCGCCCCTATCGCAGTCGGCGCTATTGGCATCAAGCCTTGGGTCAGTAAAATCATTCAACGTTTCAGCTACCGAAAAGTGCTGGTCTCCAATACTATTTTGCTAGGACTATTAATAATTGTGCTCGCGCAGTTTAACGACCCCTCTTATTGGATTTGGTTTATTCCGGTGCTGACGATTATGGGCGCCTGTAACTCTATGCAGTTCAGCGCGATGAACACGCTAACTATAGGTGATTTGGAGGGCGCGCAAACCAGCAGCGGCAATAGCCTTATGGCTGTTAATCAGCAGTTGGCTATCAGCTTTGGGATTGCTTTTGGGGCGGCTTTGCTAAACTTTTTACGTGAGCGCACGCAGCTTGATATGCTGATGGCTTTTCAAACCACTTACTGGGTATTAGGTATTTTGACTATTTTGTCCGGCCTACACTTTTTGCGTTTGGGAGCAAAAGATGGTGATGGCTTGTATTGATTGTATTTATTGTATCTGTTTTTTAATATTAAACTGAGCGGCCAAAAAAACCAGTATAGGCTTAAACTGTCCAATTGTTAGGGTCAGTTCAGTCTTGTACTGGTTTTATGAGTTAAAGCCTGTTATGAATAATTAAGGCGTATCGTCATCACAAATTTGCGATTGAATATAGTTATGGATACCAACATCGCGGATCAGATCCTGCTGAGTATCAAGCCAATCATCATACTCTTCATTACCATCTTTTAGCTCAACGAGTAGCTTACGTGAGACATAATCTTTGTGCTGCTCACAAAGCGTAATGGCGTCAGTAATGATATCAAACTTTTGCCGCTCCAAGCGTAAATTGCAATCGATCATCTCTGGCACGTCCTCTGCAATGAACATTTTGCCATAATCTTGCAAGTTTGGTAGGCCGCCTAATAGTAAGATGCGGCCAATCAGATCATCGGACCATTTCATCTCATAAATAGACTGCTTATAAAAATTCTCATTAAGCGCCTCAAGGCCCCAATGCCGCGCAATACGGGCGTGCAAAAAATACTGATTAATCGCAATCAATGACTGGCCTAACACTTTATTTAACGCTCGAATAACCTCTTTATCGCCTCTCATACTCTCTCTCCCCGCTCTTTAATACTAGTCAAAATCAATCACTTTACATCCAAATAGTGGTTACTACTAATTAGTTAACTCAGGTGGCACCTCAGCTATTTGGCTTTGTAAGTAATTGGGTAAAGTGACCATATCGATGAGACGCAATTGCTGCTCAAGCCAGTGAGCGTGGTCTTCTTCAGTGTCTTTTAGCTGCTCAACTAGCATATCGCGAGTCACATAATCATGCTCAGTCTCGCACAAAGCAATACCGTCTTTGAGATGTTGCTGAACCTCATATTCAAGATTGAGATCCAGTTGTAGCATCTCAGGCACGGTGCTGCCGATATGAATATCATTAACCGTCATTTTTGGTGTGCCGCTGAGCATTAAGATACGGCGAATAATAGCTTGCGCGTGCATGGTTTCATCTTCCATCTCATGATGAATACGCTCATAGAGCTTGCCATAATGCCACTCAGCGTACATCTCAGAATGAATAAAATACTGATCCCGCGCTGCCAGCTCTCCGCCTAATAAAAAGTTTAGATAATCGATAACTTTTTGGCTACCTTTCATGATATGTACTCCCTAATTTGTGGGTTTTTTATTGGCTTTTTTGATATTACTGCTTATCAGTGTTTACTGATAGCTATTTGCTAATAGAGTGAATAACGTAACATCATTAATATAAAGTGACTGAGTATAAAATCACTTGTTATAAAATCACTAATGATTATTAGGTAAATAGTCTAACATAAAGGCGCAGTATGACTTGTAATATTAGGAACTAAGAATAAGATGCCAATTGAGAATTATAATTAACTAATCTAAAAAGCCGCCCTACTGTCATCAGTAAAGCGGCTACAAAAAAAACAAAATAGAAAATTAACTGTATTTTAGTAAGGTTAGAACGTTAGACGGCGTAAGCCAATCCTTCAAGCTTAGCGTGATGCTCTTCGAGATAATCATTTACCATAGGCTCACAACAGCCGCAGCAAGTGGCGACATCCAAAGTATCTTTTAGACCATCAAGGGTATGAATGCCTGAAGCTATAGCGGCCTTGATTTGTTTTTCTTTGACGTCATTACAGATGCAAACGTACATATAACTACCCCTATCCTACTGTTTTAATGCTATTTTTTACTAGTTTGGCTCATTAGGATTTATTATAATGATAATTATTAGCATTTACAATAACTTTTATAGTTTCTAGTCGTTTTTCTCATTTTATTCTTATGACTCATAAAAACGCTTTGGTCGCAAAAAGAGTTTTGCTCGCTACTAGACGATAACTAAAAAATTAAGTCGCTTTTAATAGCTATATTTACTTATTTGCACATAATCGCTCTTAAAAAGTTGTTATGATAAACAGTACAGAACGTATAAAATGACCGATAAACGGTAGTTAGGCTAAAGATTGACTATTTACTGTTATTTTTGCTAGTCTTTCACTTGCTAGAATTTACTAACCCCTTATAACTCATCTCTCAGACTGGTTTGATAAACTGGTCATTGAATTTTGCTTTACGAGCAGATGCGCTATCCTTTATGAGAATTGATATGTCTATTACTAACGCTGATATTCAGCCAATCGAGCTGTTCAAAGTATTGTCTGATCCTACACGCCTAAAGCTGTTTCAGATTCTTTATAAAAAAGAAGCGCGCTGTGTAGGCGAATTAGTAGATATGCTCGATCAGCCGCAGCCTACTATCTCTCGGCATCTTAATCATCTAAAAAAGCTTGGTATCTTAAGCTGTGTCCGTGATGGCACTTGGATGTGGTATAAAGTCGCTAATGACATGCCAGAATGGTCGGCTGATATTTTGGCGATTACTTATCAAACGCTCAAAGAACAAAATAATGGCTTAGAAGTCATGAATGATGAGGCGACTGCAGAAAGCTGCTAAAAAGTAAGTGGTGTCGATGTGCTCAATTAATTTTCGGCTACCCTAAAAAAAGACCTGTAATAAATTACAGGTCTTTTTAGTTATACAATATCTACTACGCCAAATCCAAAAAGTCGCTAACAAAATTATTGGCTGGCCGATTGATTAGCTCCTCAGAAGTGCCGACTTGCTCGACGCGGCCATGGTTCATCACCACAATCTCATCAGATATCGCGCGCGCCTCTTCTTGGTCGTGAGTGACCATAATACTGGTAATCCCTAATTCATGATGAATATCCTTTAACCAAGTGCGCAGCTCTTTACGCACCTTGGCATCAAGCGCGCCAAATGGCTCATCTAGTAATAATAATTTAGGTTTTACCGCAAGGGCTCTTGCCAAAGCAATGCGTTGACGTTGACCGCCGGAGAGCTGATGCGGATAAGCGTTGGCCAATTGCGGTAATTGTACCAGCTCTAACAGCTCGGCCACGCGCGCATTAATATCGGCCTTACTCAGCCGTTCTGACTTAGGAACTAAGGTTAAACCAAACGCTATATTATCAGCGATATTTTTGTGCCGAAATAGCGCGTAGTGCTGAAACATAAAGCCGATATTGCGCTTTTGCACTGGCGTATTGGTAACGTCTAATTCATCAAAGAGTATTCGCCCAGAGTCAGCATACTCAAGACCTGCGATAATACGTAGTAGCGTGGTTTTACCGCAGCCTGAAGGGCCGAGCAAAGTGGTCAATTTGCCCGTTGGTACGGTGATATTGATATTATTTAGGGCAGTAAAGTCGCCAAATTTTTTATTTACTTCTCTTATCTCAATACTCATATCATTATCTCTTGTCTTTATCTGGTTATCGGCCTATGGCTTAGTAGTAGCGGTTTCATTGGCACTGACAGGTAGCTTTGGGGCGGCTATCAAACGCTCAGATTTGGCGAATTTACGCTCTTGCACTTTGGTCATGACTTGCTGCACCAGTAGCGTCACGAGCGCTAAGGCCGCCAAGATACTAGATAATGCAAAGGCGGCGGTAAAGTTATAATCATTATAAGCCACCTCAACTAGTAGCGGCATGGTGTTCGTCTCGCCGCGAATATGGCCCGATACCACGCTGACCGCTCCAAACTCGCCCATGGCGCGCGCGTTAGTCAAGATTAAACCATAAAGCAAAGCCCATTTAATATTAGGTAAAGTGATATGCCAAAAAGTCTGCCAACCGCTCGCGCCTAAGGTCAAAGCGGCTTGTTCCTCAGAGTCGCCTTGGGTTTGCATCAGCGGTATCAGCTCGCGCGCGACAAAAGGAAAGGTCACAAATAATGTCGCTAAGACAATACCCGGTACGGCGTAGATAATCTGAATACCCATACTCTCAAGCCAGCCGCCAATGGCAGAATTCAGTCCAAACAGCAATACAAACATCAAACCGGCTACTACAGGCGACACCGAAAACGGTAAATCGAGTAAGGTAGTAACCAATTGCTTACCTCTAAAATCATAACGGGTCACGAGCCAAGCGATGGCTATGCCTAGCACCATGTTAATAGGTAGCACGATAGCGGCGGTAATTAAGGTCAGCTTGATGGCTTGCAGCGCTTCAGGATCCACCAAAGAGGCGATGTATAACTGCCAGCCGTCTTTAAAAGCTTCATAAAACACCGCTAGTAGCGGTACCACTAGCATCACCACCATAAACAGTACCGCAATAGTGATAAAGGTGCGTCTGATCCAAGGCGAATCTTTGGTTGCCGGATTACTCTGGTAGTCGTAACTATTGGCGATTTGCATATCAGCGAGCTCCTACACGGCGCGACAGTTTCCACTGCACAATATTAATAGTCAATAAAATAACGAACGAGATCAGTAACATAAATAAAGCGACTGCCGACGCCCCTTGTACATCAAATTGCTCAAGCTTACTGATGATAATAAGCGGCAAGATCTCCGACTGCATAGGAATGTTGCCGGCGATAAAGATAACCGAGCCGTACTCGCCCGTAGCGCGCGCAAACATCATGCCTGCGCCCATGAGCATCGCGGGTAATAGCTCAGGCAAAATCACCTTGCGAAAAGTAGTTAAGCGATTAGCGCCTAATACCGCAGCGGCCTCTTCAAATTCGACCGATAGCTCAGCGAGGACTGGCTGCACTGCGCGGACAATAAAGGGAAAGCTGACCACGACTAAAGCCAGCCAAATACCAATAGGAGTAAAAGCCACTTGAATATCAAACTTCTCAAACCATTGCCCAATCAGACCATTAGGCGCATACAGCGTCGCCAACGAGATACCCGTTACCGCTGTTGGCAGCGCAAATGGCAGATCTACTAAAGCATTGATTAAGGATTTACCCCAAAACTCATAACGCACAAGCACCCAAGCGACTAAAGTGCCAAATACCAGGTTGGTAAGCATCGCTAGGAACGACATTCCTAAAGTTAGCTTAATAGCGGCGCTAACCTGCGGCTGCGAGATAGTTTGCCAAAACCCAGACCAACCCATTTGGGTAGTGGTATAAGCCATCATCGCAAATGGCAGTACCACCAGTAGCGATAAGCTAAAAACAGTAATGCCCATGCTCAGGCCAAATCCTGGTAGCACATTGCGCTGACGCAAACGCGTAAGCCAACCTTTTTTTACGGATCTATTAGGCTTGCTGACAGGAGGGGTCGATGCGCTCATAGTAATTCCTAATTATTGCTTAGCAGTGTGTGCTTATCGGTGGTTGCCTACCGATTGCCACTTATTATTATCGGCTTAGTTTTTATCAAGTGAATTTTGAGTAACTAGTTTTGCTTATATAGTTTTTAATACAATGGTGCTCAGATGACTTACGGTATAAAGGACATAGCGTACCTAGCCATGTCCTTTGAGTATGTCCTGCAAAATTAAAACTTGCCAAAAGCTTTGCTGAGGTTTTTTATAAAGCTCGATAAGCCCTCAAGCGCTCTTGATAACCAATCAATTATTGCGGGGCGTTTGTCGCTAATTGATCAAAGACGCCATTGTCACTAAAGAAATTACCCATGATCTCATCCCAAGTACCAAAAGTATCATTGGGGCGGAAAGTCTCAACCGGTGGTAATTTATCGCCGTTTTTATCTAGGACGCTTTTGACGCTAGGACGCAGGTATAAATCAGCGGCTAATTGCTGAGCCGGCTCGCTCCATAGATAATCTAGATAAGCTTTGGCAGCAGCAGTAGTGCCTTTTTTCTCAGTCACGGCGTTGACGATAGCGACTGGGCTCTCAGACTTAATAGAGTATTTTGGATAGACAATCTCTACTTGTCCTTTGCCAAAGTCAGTAGCGGCAAGATTGGCTTCGTTCTCAAAAGTTACCAGCACATCACCGATACCGCGCTGCACAAAAGTAGTGGTAGCCGCGCGTCCACCATTCTCATAAACTTTGACATTTTTTAGCATTTCACGAACGTAGCCTTTGGCCTTATCTTCGTTATTATCAAAGGCGTGCAAGCCATAACCATAAGCGCCTAAGAAAGCATAACGACCATTGCCTGTGACCTTTGGATTGGCCATCACAATCTCAACGCCAGGCTTAGTCAAATCTTCCCAATCGCTGATGCCTTTTGGATTGTCTTTACGTACCAAAAAGACGATGGTACTGGTAAATGGTACCGCATTATCAGGGAACTGCTGCTCCCAATCATTAGCGACCAAGCTCTCTTTTTGTAATAACTCAATATCAGAACCTTGGTTCATAGTCGCGACGTCAGCTTGCAGACCATTGGCTATCGATAATGCTTGCTTGCTTGAGCCGCCATGAGACTGTTTAACATTGATGTTAGCATTTGGATTTTCTGACTTATAATGCTCGATAAATAAAGGGTTGTAGCTTTTATAAAAGTCACGTGCCACATCATAAGAGACGTTTAATAGCTCGATATCTTGCGCCTCGCCAGTAGTTGCTCCGTCCGCTGCCACTGTCTCTGCGCTGTCGTTGCTGCTACAGCCTGCTAGCCCTAGAGTAACGGCTACGCCTGCAATGCTAAGCGCGCTAATGGCTTTATTTTTGCTGATAGATTTTTTGTCTAACGAGTAGTGGTTATTAAAAATAGTCATAAGTGCCTCGAATGTAGGAGTCATTGATAGTAGCTATCAAAAGTCAAAAGCTGGAATAGGTTATGGAATATGCAAGTATGCTAACAGCGTAAGCTTATTATCTTTAATGACGAATATGCGTATCTTTTTGCCAAAATGGAATAACTAGATTTTATCTGAACCCAAAAAAAACGAGCTTTGAGAGCTCGTATTAGAAAAGATAAGATTATCAACACTCTAGCGCTCTAGGCTATGAATTAATTGCTGTTAGTACTAAGCGCTAATTGATCAAATACACCGCCATCGACAAAGTAATGCGCCATAATCTGCTGCCATGAGCCAAATACCGCTGTCGGCTCAAAAGTCTCTATCTCGATTAAGGTGCCCTTATGAGCGGCTAGGACTTCAGTATCGCTAGGCCTTAGATACATCTGCGCCATTAACTGCTGCGCCGGTTTGTCCCACAGGGATTTTAAATAGCTAGTTGCCGCCTTGGTGCTGCCCTTCATATTGCCTTTTTTATCCGTCACTTTATTGACCACCGCCACCGGATTATTAATGGTAATGGAATAACTAGGATAGACAATCTGCACTTGTCCTTTAGCGAATTTATTTGCCACCAAGTGCGCCTCATTTTCAGTAGTAATT
The DNA here is from genome assembly GCF_040371085.1 of Psychrobacter sp. AH5. Classification (NCBI taxonomy): domain Bacteria; kingdom Pseudomonadati; phylum Pseudomonadota; class Gammaproteobacteria; order Moraxellales; family Moraxellaceae; genus Psychrobacter; species Psychrobacter sp. AH5. The sequence goes on along the minus strand of NZ_JAMBMT010000001.1, from coordinate 1,197,747 downwards.
AACACATCCCCTAGCCCGCGCTGGGTAAAGCTAGTGGTAGCTGCCCTGGCGCCATTATCGTAAGTGACGACATTGGCGAGGAGTCGCTTCATAAAGCTATCGGTCTGAGGGGCGGCTTGCAAGCTTTCATTAAAATGATGAAGCCCATAACCATAAGCGCCTAAAAATGCATAGCGCGCGGTTCCGCTAGTCTTAGGATTGGGCATGACCACCTCGATATCATTGCGCGCTAAATCCTGCCAGTCTTGGATATTTTTAGGATTATCATGACGCACTAGCAGCACCATAGTACTAGTATAGGGCACCGCATTATTAGGAAAGGCTTGCTGCCACTCTTTAGCGACCAAGCCTTTTTCTACCAACAGCTCCATATCGCTTAACTGATTCAACGTGACCACGTCTGCTTGTAGACCATTAGCGACAGATAACGCTTGCTTACTTGAGCCGCCATGCGATTGATTGATTTTGACTTGACTGTCGGGGTGTTGCTGCTGGTAGCTTGAGGTAAATAAATCGTTATACTCCTTATAAAAATCGCGTGAGACATCATAGGAGACATTCAGCAGGCTAACCTCTTGCTCTGGGTTAGCTAGTTTTTTATCATTGGTATCCGCCTGAGTGTGATTACAACCACTTAATAAGCTGGCAGCTAGTAAAGTCACGGTTATGACAATTTTTGGGTTTATGATTAAAGAAAAGGTTGACATTGATATTCTCGTGTAGGAGCTTAGCAAAAGCTTTGAGGGCTCTATGGATGATGATAATTATGCTAGCAGCTTGTACAAAAATTTCTTAATGACAAAATCGCTTAGCGAATGATTAACTTGGCATAAGTGCTGTTATTAGCTATGCTTAAGCCACTATCTGATCCCCAGCTCCTGTTAAGGCCTTTATATGACTCTACTTCCCTCTCGTCACCCTCATTTATCAGTAGCTGTGTTAAGTACAGCTCTCATAATGACTGCTACACTTACCGGCTGTAACAACACTTCGAGTACTTCGCCTGTAGTTAATGATCCATCTAGCCTACCTAGTATTAATACCCCAAAAGCAGCTACCCTATCCCCAGCCGTAGCGAGCGTTATCGGTGATTATGTCTCAAGCGGTTATGCAAAAAGAGAAGAGGGTTATGATTGGGTAGCAGTGCTCATTACTGCAAACAAAAGTGCACACGGTACTGAGCAAATCAACATAAAGGTGCGTGCTCGTAGTGATATAAAAAAGCCCACTTGCCGTTTTGATGGACAGGCAACTTTGATGGGTCAAGATAATGCCCATGGCATCATTTTTGCGACCACAGCTAATGACAGTAAAGTCTTTTTGCAATTTAAAGGGGGTAAGCTAATTATAGATAGCGAAGATCAATATGCGCTAAATTATTATTGCTCTGGCGGCGGTAGTATCGTTGGTGATTATCAAAAGTTGGCAGGCAAGATCGAACTAAATTAAAATCACTTGATCTTGGTTTAGTTAAAAAGTTATATGAAAAAAAAGGTGTCAAACATTAAGTCTGCCACCTTTTTTTAATATTTAATAAGATTTTACTTATACCGCAGAAGCACCGGTCAGTTTGACCTCAGCGCGTTCTTCCTTGGCGATACCCGCATAATACTCACGCAAGATTGCCAACACCTCAGGGCGGCTAAAGTTCTCAGGAACCTCCTCATCTTCTGACAGTGCTTTACGCAGTTTAGTGCCGGAAACTTTGACGTGTTCACTCGCCTCATGCGGGCAAGTCTTATCAGAGGCCATGGCTTGACAAGCATTACACCAAAAGGTCCAGCCAATCTTTAGCGGCTGTGTGATCAAGTCGTCCTTGCCAACATAATCAAAGATAGTTTGCGCATCAAACGCGCCATAATAGTCGCCAACACCGGCATGATCGCGCCCAACAATCAAATGGCTACAGCCGTAGTTTTGGCGGAATACCGCATGCAATAGCGCTTCACGCGGACCAGCATAACGCATATCTAGTGGATAACCGGCTTGAATGACGGTATCAGCTCTAAAATAGTTATCAATCAAGGTCTTAATAGCATCCTGACGAACCTCAGCTGGAATGTCGCCGGGCTTAAGCGCGCCAAGTAAAGAGTGAATCAACACCCCGTCACAAATCTCAATGGCAATCTTCGCTAGATATTCGTGCGAGCGATGCATCGGATTACGGGTTTGAAAGGCGGCAACCGTTCTCCAGCCTTTATTACTTAATATCTCACGAGTCTCACTTGGAGTTTTATAAATCTCTGGATATAGCTCTGGGAATTCGCCTTCGCTTAGCACTTCAACGCGGCCTGCGACATTGACCTCGCCTTGGTTGAGCACTTGCTGCACGCCTGGATGCTCAGGATCGGTGGTGGTAAAGACTTGCTGACACTCATAGTCTTTATCGATGTCATAAGTTTCCTCCACAGTGAGGATGCCCATGATCTCGCCATCTTCTGCTACTAAGGCGACTTTATCACCTTGATTGAGATTGTCAGTCATGACTTTTGGCGCGGATAAAGTAATCGGAATTGGCCAAAATAATCCTGCATTAGCGCCCGATTTTAGGCGCATCTCTGCAACGACTCCTTGCCAATCTGCCTTATTCATAAAGCCATCAAGTGGCGTAAACCCACCAATACCTAGCATGATAAGATCGCCGCGCTCGCGTGAGCTTAAGGTAATAGCAGGTAAAGTTTTGGCAAGCTTAAGCGCTTCTTCACGCTTGTTTCCGGACAATAATAAGGGTTTGAGTGTATCACTACCATGTGGCGGTACGAGTTTTGAGGTGTCTTGATTGGCTATAGAAGTTGTCATTTTTAAGACCTTAAGGATGAGTTATTAAACAAAGAGGTATATGTATCAAGCTGACTTAAAACTTTCTCATTGCATCGAATAAGCATAGGCTACCTAACTTTGGTTATGAAAATTTATGCTGACTTTGGATATGGATATGACTTAAAGGAATTTATAATTTTTGCATTGAGCTTATATGATGTAACGCTATGCTGACACGAGCAGCTTATTACATCCGCAAATCATTACTGAGATTACGTCATGTATCAATATAACTACGCTGACCAAACGCTGGTTGAAGAGCGCGTTGAGCAATTTCGCGATCAGACCGAGCGGTTCTTAAAAGGAGAGCTTGCCGAGGAGCAGTTTTTGCCACTGCGTTTGCAAAACGGTTTATACATTCAGCGCTATGCGCCGATGCTGCGTATTGCTATTCCTTATGGTCTGCTCGCCAGCTACCAGCTGCGCAAATTGGCTGAGATTACCCGTAAATATGACAAAGGTTACGGGCACTTTACTACCCGTACTAACATTCAGCTTAATTGGCCAAAGCTTGAGGACGTGCCAGACATCTTAGCGGAGTTGGCCTCAGTACAGATGCATGCGATCCAAACCTCTGGTAACTGCATTCGCAATACCACAACCGATCCTTACGCCGGTATTCATGTCGATGAGATTGCCGATCCGCGTCCTTATTGCGAGATTATCCGTCAGTGGTCAACCTTTCATCCTGAGTTTGCTTTTTTGCCGCGTAAATTTAAGATTGCGGTTATCGGTACCGAAAAAGATCGGGCGGCGACGCAAGTCCATGACGTTGGCCTGCACCTAAAGAAAAATAATGAGGGCGAGCTTGGTTTTGAAGTGTTAGTCGGCGGTGGTCTAGGCCGTATTCCTGTATTAGGCAAAGTCATCAATGAGTTTTTACCACGCGCTCATTTGCTCAGCTATCTAGATGCTATTTTGCGGGTGTATAACTTGCAGGGTCGCCGTGATAAAGGCAGCAAATATAGATCGCGTATTAAGATTTTAGTCGATACTCTAGGCGGGCGTGAATTTGCCAAACTGGTTGATGCCGAATGGCAAGCGCATAGCAAAGACGGGCCATTAACTTTGAGCGATGCCAACTTTGAACATGCTACCAGTTTCTTTAGTGAGCCTGATTATCAGACATTTGACGCTCTACAAGTGCAGTCAGAATTGCAGCAGCAATTAGCGAATAATAAAGACTTTGCCAATTGGTATCAGCAAAACACTGTGGCGCATAAAGTGGCCGGTTATCGAGCGGTAGTTATCTCCCTAAAAGCAGGTCTGGTAAATGGTAAATACGTACCCTCAGGCGATGTCACCGATTCGCAAATGGACGCGCTTGCCGACTTAGCAGATAAGTATAGCTTTGGCGAGCTGCGCGGTACTTATCAGCAAAACTTAGTATTTGCTGATGTGCAAACTAATGAGCTGTTTGAGCTATGGCAGCAGTTAGTAGAGCTCAATTTAGCGCGTCCTAATATCAATACCTTGACCGATATGATCGTCTGTCCGGGCTGGGATTATTGCTCGCTGGCCAATGCCACGACTCATAACATCGCTGAGCAGATCGAAAAGCAATTTAGCGATTTAGATTATTTATATGATCTGGGTGATATTCGCCTCAATATGTCAGGCTGTATCAATGCCTGTGCGCACCATCATACTGGTGATATCGGTATATTAGGCGTCGATAAAAAGGGTGAGAACTGGTATCAGATTAGCCTTGGCGGTAATTCTACCAATGATGCCAAATTGGGCAAAATCTTAGGTCGCTCCGTCCCTACCGAAGCGGTTGCGGACACCATTCAACAGATCGTCGATGTCTATGTTGAGCTGCGCGCAACTACTGATAATGACGTTGAGAGCTTTGGCGAATTGGTCGAGCGCGTCGGTATTGATCCCTTTAAGGAGAAGGTCTATGGCTAATCATCATATCTTGGATAGCCGTGGCGTCGATGTTAGCGCGCAAGATCACTGGTTAGCGCTTAGCACAGATGCTTTGCCAGATGGTATCGCGCTCAGTGAGATTACTTTGCTGGAGCTACTACAAAGACAAGAAAAACCTGAGGTAGTTGTGCCGCTAGCAGACTTGCTTAATAGTGAAAATGCGCTAGCCGGTGGACTGATCAAAGAAGTTTATAACCTTATTGTGCAGCACAGTAGCCATGTTGGCGTTTGGATTACCGCTGATACCGACACTGCGGTGCTAACGGCGCTAAGTGAGCTATTGTTAGAGCAATCGCTAATCGTTATTGATGTTCCTAAGTTTGCTGATGGTCGCGGCTTTAGCTTTGCAAAAACCTTGCGTCAATTAGGCTATAGCAAAGAGATTCGAGTGGCAGGCGAGTTTGGCCGTGACCAGATTGCTTATTTATTGCGGGTAGGCGTTGATAGCTTTGTCATCAATGAGCATGATTTACACTCTGATTTTGATATCTCGCAAGCCTTTACTGCCCTAGCGAGTAGCTACAACGGTCAAGATGCCTCCAAACTGCCTATGTTTGCGGCATCTTAGTTTTATTATTTTATGTAAAAGAAATAGCTTTCTTTTATAGGCTGAGTTTTAACCCAGCCTACCACTTTAACCATCTTTAAGGAAAAACAATGAGCCAGTTACATCCTAATCTAGACATTGATCAAGCCAATAAAGACTTGCAAGGCAAATCGCCTGAGCAAATCGTAGAATGGGCACTAGCGCAAGCCAAAAACCCAATTATCACCACTAATTTTCGTCCTTACGAGTCAGCTATTTTGCATTTAGTGGCCAAACAGCGCCCTGATATCACCGTACTTTGGGTAGATTCTGGTTATAACACCGATGCCACTTATCGCTTTGCCAATAAAGTGATTAACGATTTAGATTTAAATGTCATTACCTATATTCCTAAGCAAACCGCTGCTCATCGTGACGCTACGATGAATGGCATTCCTGGTATTGATAATCCTCAGCATGATAAATTTACTGAACAAGTGAAATTGGAGCCATTTCGCCGCGCGCTAGATGAATTGAAGCCTGACGTTTGGTTCAATGCCATTCGTAAAGTTCAAACCGAGTTCCGTCAAGGCCTCGATGTGCTTAGCTTGTCAAAAGATGGGGTATTAAAAGTTGCGCCATTATTTGAGAAAACCGATAGCGACTTAGACAAGTATCTTGATGAGCATAACTTGCCGAACGAGCATGACTACTTTGATCCAACAAAAGTAGAAGAAAGCCGTGAGTGTGGTTTGCATACGCAGCTATAAGCTTAAGTGGTAAGCTGTAATATCGAAAAGCCCTCTCGTAATGAAAGGGTTTTTTTATTGTGCTTACGATTGATAAAAAGTCTGCGTGCTATTTACGACCCAATACCCAACCGCCATCCATAAACACATTAGCGCCGTGCATGTAGTTTGAATCATCGGACGCTAAAAATACGGCAAGAGCGGCAATCTCTTCTGGCTTGCCTGCACGTTGAGCGGGAATACGATCTAAACGATCATCTTCAATGCCGTCAGTCATGGGTGTCTCAATAAAGCCGGGTGACAAGATATTCACTTTGACGCCTTGACTGCCAAAATCAAAGGCTAGTTGTTTAGTAAATCCGAGAACTGCATGTTTGGAGGTGACATAAGCGGAACCGCCAGGCCCTGCCATTTGTGTCGCTTGCGAGCCAACATTAATGATGGCGCCACTGCCTTGCTTGATAAAATGTGGAATGACCATTTTAGCCGCTAGATAAGGCGCTTTGACGTTAATCGCCATCAATTTATCGTAAAAATCTTCATCCAGTTCAACCGCATTCTTATAAGCGTCATGGATGCCAGCGCCATTATATAAAATATCGATTTGACCATAAGTTTCTAAAGCTTTATCAACTACGGCCTCAATCTCAGCTTTACTAGTCACATCAGCTTTTACAAAAATAGCCTCTTGACCGTTATCTTTAATATCCTTAATAATGCGCTCGCCATCATCCTCGTCGCGACCCGTTACCACGACTTTAGCGCCCTCATTCGCAAACGCTTTTGCTGTGGCTTCTCCAAGACCTGAGGTGCCGCCAAATATGATAGCGACTCTATCTTGTAACTTTCCATTTTTTGATTTCATAGTCTTTATCCTTTTTAATTGTTGGGTATTAGGGTGAAGTCAGTCTTCAATATCCTAACATGATTAGAAAAATCATCCTGTTAGAGTGTGTTAGACGAATCTCTATCCTTAAGTATAAGCACCTTTAGCTATTCTCTTTTAGGACATAAATCTTCTTTGTTATGACATAAACGACTATATTAATGCCAATTCGCTAGAGGAGACGCCGCGCGCGATACTTCATAATGACGGCATATATAAATTTGCATAACAGTTGGTGCTATTATGAATACCTTTCCCCTATTCTTTAAGCTTGATAACCGCAAAGTATTGATCGTGGGCGGCGGTGATGTGGCGCTGCGAAAAGCGGATTTACTAAGCCGTGCCGGTGCAAATATCACTGTGGTCGCGCCTGATATTTGTGCTGAGCTACAGGCTTTATTGCAAGGTGACAAGCACCAGCTTATTTTTGCTAAGTATGACAAATCCTATATGACTGGCGCGCGAGTTATCATCGCTGGTACTGATGATGAGGCGCTAAATCAGCAAGTCCATAGCGACGCGACCGAGCTTAATATCCCCGTCAACGTTGTCGATACGCCGCCGCTTTGTGATTTTATTTTTCCCGCTATCGTTGATCGCAATCCAATTGTGATTGGTATCTCATCGAATGGCAAAGCACCAGTTCTAGCGCGTTTACTTCGCGCACGTCTTGAGACTTTGATCCCGCAAGGCTATGGTAAATTAGCTAAGCTGGCAGGGGATTTTCGAGCAGAAGTTAAAACCAAGATTCCAACGTTGACTGGTCGTCGTCAGTTTTGGGAGCGTGCTTTTGAAGGCAAGGTGAGCGAGCTCATCTTTGCTGGTAATGAGACTGAAGCAAACGTACAGTTGCAAAAAGACTTAGATGAAACCGCTGCTAAGATTGCCAATCAAGAGATTTTAGATGATAGAAACAGCGATAAGCAAACAGCAGCGGCACATTCTGAAAAAGCGAATACCGAAGAAGCGAGTCTATCAAGCAATGATAATCATGATAATATAAAGCCACCAGTTGGTGAGGTGTATATCGTTGGCGCAGGCCCGGGTGATCCAGAGCTATTAACTTTTAAAGCCTTAAGACTGATGCAACAAGCCGATATCGTCTTTTATGATGCGCTAGTGTCACCGCAAGTGCTCGATCTGTGCCGCCGTGATGCCGATAAAGTCTATGTCGGCAAAAAACGCAGCAATCACGCGGTCGCGCAATTAGGTATTAATGAGCTATTGATCAATGAGGCCAAAAAAGGTCGCCGAGTGGTGCGTCTAAAAGGCGGTGATCCGTTTATCTTTGGTCGCGGCGGCGAAGAGATTGAAAGCTTGCGCGCGCATCATATTCCTTACCAAGTGGTTCCGGGTATTACCGCTGCCAATGCCGCTGCTAGTTATGCAGGCATCCCGCTCACGCACCGCGATCATTCGCAGTCCGTGCGCTTTGTCACTGGATTTTTGAAAGCTGGCGCGCCGAATAACAACTTCAAAAGCTTTTTGAATACTGACGAGACGGTGGTGTTTTATATGGGCTTGCATTCGCTAGCGCGTTTGACCGAAGGCCTTGTTAAGGCCGGGCGTTCGTCTGAGACCCCTATCGCTATTGTTTCTAACGCAAGTATGCCAAACCAGCAAGTATTGACAGGTACACTTGCGACGATCACTGAGCTACAAGAGCAACACCAGCTACCGACTCCTGCCTTACTTATCATGGGTGACGTGGTCGCGCTGCATCATGATTTGGCTTGGTATAATCTACATAATCAATCAGTTAGTGATACGGCTGATAACTGGTTACGCGGTGGTACCTCGGCAACACCGAAGGATAAGTCTATTGATCAACAAGCGCACGCGCTATCGATGATTACGACGCTTGCTGAGTCGCAAGAGGATAGTTTAGAGCAGTTGGTTATTGGCTAGTTTTCATACAAAAATAACTGCCATGCTAATTTTTATTGGCATGGCTTTTTTGTATTTTAAATCCACCAATAAGCCGTCATTTAGGTCATACCGTTATTGAAGTAAAGCAAACCCTAAGCATATCCGCGCATTTCTTGCTAGAATAAACGCTATTCATCTCCTCTAAGTAAGCTCTCCCTATGTCCTCAGCTGCAAACTTAACACACTCTATCAAACCTTTAACTGTCCTGCATACCTCTGACTGGCATTTGGGCCGTAGGCTTTATGGCAGAATGCGCTATGCAGAATTTGAGGCGTTTTTGGTTTGGCTAAAAAAAACCATTAGCGCGCAACAGGTCGATGTGCTCATTGTCGCAGGCGACATCTTTGATACCATGACGCCGAGTAATCGCGCGCAGGCGCTGTATTATGAGTTTTTGGGTAACGTGTCGAGTTTATGCTGCCAGCATATTGTCATTGTCGCTGGCAACCACGACTCCCCGACTTTCCTCGATGCGCCCAGTCAAGTGCTCAAGTTTTTAAACGTTCACGTTATCGGTACTGCCTGTGAAGATTTGAGCGATGAAGTTTTGGTATTAGGCGATAGCGACGGCGATCCGCATTGTATTGTTGCTGCCGTGCCTTATTTGCGTGATCGTGATGTGCGTAGCAGTAGCGCAGGCGAGTCCGCCGATAATAAAGATGCTAATGTGGTCAAAGGTATTCAAAGCCATTATGATCGCGTGGCAAGCCTAGCCAAACAGCAACAAACATCGCTTAGTAAACAACATCAGCGCTATATTCCTATCATTGCCACCGGCCATCTATTCGCCGCAGGAAGCAAAACCACTGACGATGATGGCGTGCGCGATCTCTACGTCGGTAATCTCGGTAAAATATCGGCCGATATGTTCGATAACTGCTTTGATTATGTGGCACTTGGTCATCTGCACGTACCGCAGCGCGTCGGTGGACGCGAGCATATACGCTATTCCGGCTCGCCTATGCCGATGGGTTTTGGAGAAGCAAAACAGCAAAAACAAGTGCTACTCGTACAGTTTGGCGAAGTACATAATGGATCTATTGTAGAAAAATCAACTGATGTATTAGCGGATATCATCGTAAAGCCCGTCGAAAAACTAGCTAAAAAAACGCTTAATAACACCAGTGGTTTAATCGATGATTTGTTTGGCTTTGAAGAGCTAGAGAGTATTGATGATAAAAAAGACCATACTAGTCAGCTTCTAAATGATGAAGAGTTAAATAAAGCTAATGCTACCGATTCAGAAGTTCTATATTTTAATGAATCTAATAATATGCAAGTACTCTCACTGCCTATTCCTTGTTTTCAAAAGCTAGCGCAAATATCGGGCGACTTAACGACTATTGCAGATACAATCAGACTATTAGATCAGTCTGAGCCAATTTGGCTTGAAATCATTTATGACGGTGATGATATTGTTACTGAGCTACGTGAAGAAGTGGCTGCTATGGTAGCAGGTTTATCTTGTGAGGTATTAAAAATCAAAAATATTCGCACTTATAATAAAGTCCTTAATCAACAGCAAAGCACTGAGACCCTACAAGACTTAAATGAAAAGGATGTATTTGCGCGCTGCTTGAGTATTAATGAAGTACCAGACTCACAAAAACAGTCGTTGTTAGAAGCTTATGAGCAGATTCTGCATAATATTTATCATGATGATAGTAGGGTAGAATAGATAAACCACCTTAAAACTTAGTCAAAATTCTACTTCTACTTCTAATTCTAAAATCATTAAGACCCTACCATGCGCCTAATCGAACTCCGACTCAAAAATCTTAACTCCTTAAAAGGCGAATGGCACATCGATTTCGCTGATCCTGCTTTTATTAACGAAGGTATCTTTGCCATTACCGGGCAGACGGGTGCTGGCAAGACCACTATTTTGGATGCGATTTGCCTAGCGCTGTATGGTGAAACGCCGCGGATTAATAGTATTAGTAAGAGCAGCAATGAAGTCATGACCCGACAAACCGCAGAATGTTTTGCCGAAGTAGTGATTGATCTAAACGGTATTCAGTATCGCTGCCGTTGGGGTCAGCGCCGCGCTTATGGCAAGTCTGACGGTAATCTGCAGGATGCCACCCATGAGATAGCGTTAGTTAGGGCTATTAGTGATGACTCAGATGAGCAAACTGGCGATGAGATTTTAGAGAGTAAGCTATCGCGCACTAAAGAGAAAATCATTGAGCTGACACGCATGGACTTTAATCAATTCACCCGCTCCATTTTGCTCGCACAAGGGAGTTTTTCTGCCTTCTTAAAAGCTAAGGCCGATGAGCGAGCTGATATCTTAGAAAAGATTACGGGTACTGATATCTATGCAACGATTTCGACTCATGTTTTTGAGAAGAAACGAGCTGAGGAAGAGATTTTAGACAAATTGCAGTTTGGTTTGGATGGCTTGATATTAATGACTACTGATGAAGAGGCAGTCATTAATGAGGAATTAAAAGCGTCTCAAGCAGCACAAACCGAGCAGCAGAAAAAGTATCAGCAAGTATGTGAGCAAATTCAGTGGTTAGATGCGATTGACGAGTTGCAAAGCAAACTAGCCGCCTATCAAAGCGACTTATCCAAAGCTGAACAATCGAAACAAGACTTTATTCCCCATGCTAAGCGTTTAAATTCTGCGATAAAAGCCTTGGAGTTAGAGAGTCAATTTGGTCAGCTTAGTCGTAGTCGCGAGACCGTGAAGCGCTTGTTCAATGAGCAGCAAGCAATAGCGGTGAAATTACCCAAGCAAAAGGCTGACTTACAGCAATTGCTGACTCAGCTTAACAGCGCGGATCAAAACTATCAACAAGCGCAATTAGCACTACAAGACGCTGTACCTAAGATAGCTAAAACCCGCGAATTAGACGCGAGCATCAAGCAGCAAAATCATAGTCTAAATGATAGCCGCCAACGTCAAGAGACGCTCTCAGCTAGTGTACAGCGCTTAATGCAAGAAATAAAATCCAACCAAACCACAGCAGTGCAAAGCAAGTCGCAGCTGGCTAGTACGGTAGAGTATTTAGAGACTCATAGCAAGCTTAATGATATTGATACTGACATAGCGACTTTTGAGAGTAGCGGTCGCCGGCTCAAGACGCTATTGCAAGATAACACTACTTTAGCGGAGCAAAAAAAGGCTCTTGAGAAGCAAACCGAGCACTATCAGCTAGAAATGGCTAAGCTTATATCACAGCAACAAGAGCAAAAATTATCAATTGCCGCGACTCAAAAACAATTTAGCGAGTTACACCACCAGCAACAGCAGTTACTGGCGATGCAATCATTGGCAGATAACCGAGCTGAACAACAGCAAATTGAACAGATAATGAGTCAAATTGAGCCGCTTATATATAGCAGTCAGCAGCTGAACACGCTCACCACTCAAATAAAAAACCTTCAATTATCACAGCTTAGTATCAACGACAGCTTAGCGACTCTCAAAGCATCTATCGCTGACAGCGAAAAAAGTCTTAAAGCAGCCAAAGATAAGCGTCAAGAGAAGCAGACGCAATTGACTCTACTACAAAAAGTTGCGAGCCTTGAGTACTATATTGATGAGCTAAAAAATGGTCAGCCCTGCCCGCTTTGTGGCGCTTTAGAACATCCAAATGCTAATAAAAAAGCCTCTGATAAGCCTTCACAAATCTCAATCACAGAGCAACAGCTGACCGACAGTAACTCAGTTATAGAGATTTTAGAGAGTGAGCTGTCACAGTATAAAATTGCCTTCGCTACTACTACTAATCAGTCGGAGGAGGAGCAACGACAGTTAGCAGCCTTGATTGCTCAAGCCACTGAGCTTAGCCACAATATGCAAGAAATGAGCAATAGTGTAACTACTGACAATGAAAACTATAGTGAGACTATTTTAACTAACATCGAAGTGCTTAGAGAAATTAGCCCGCTTATTAAAAAACTTAAACAGAGTCTAAATTCTAAAACGGTAAACACTGAACTTATTAATCATATTACTGAGCTATTCAATCAAGCCAAACAGCAACTGCTTGTGCATAAGGACAAGGTGAAGACAGCTTTGGCTGATTACGAGACGTTGGCTGAATCGATAGCAAAGCTAGAAAAAGAATTAGCCTTGTTCGAGAAACAGCAATATCAGTTGGCAAGCGAAATCAGTTTTCTTGATAATAATAACCAGCTCAATCAGCAAAGACTTGATGGCCTACAAGATAACACTAAGGCTCATTTTATCGAGCTACAAACGCTTATCGCGGATGTGCTTAGTATTATCAATAAATACGCTGCTATTGATCCGCAATCTGAGCGAACATACCCAGAAATACAGCTTTTAAAATCGAGTATAGAGGAGCAAACCGTATTAAATAATACAGAAATCGAACAACAGCTAGTGTCTTTACGTCAGCATCGTAGTTATATTTTGCAGCTAAAACAGAGCTATAATCAAGAAAAGCAGCAACAGCAAACCCTAACCACTGAGCTTAGTCGTTTGACCACTCAAATTGAGAGCAAACAAGCGCAGCTCGATAAAGAGAGCACCGAGCTTGACGCCTTAAGCCAATCTATTGTAAAACAGACAAAAGCTGTCGCCGAATTACAACAAGATAGAGAGACTCTATTTGCTGATAAAAATGTCGATAAAGAGGAAGATCGGTTACGTTTAGACTTTGAACAAGCCAAAACCGAACAGTCCTGGATACAAAGACAGGTCGATAGTGCTGAGCAACTACTGCAAATAGCTCAGCAGCAGCAGGCACGACTTGCGAGTGAATTATTAGCTGCAAAGACTACTTTAGACAGTCAAGATGATATTTTTAAACAGGCGCTAGCGAGTTCTGACTTTGCTACTGAAGCTGATTTTGTCAGCGCGCGCCTATCGCAAAATGAACGCCATCATTTAAGCGAGCAGCAGCAGCAAATCGACTATCAATTAAAGCAAGCCAAATCTTTACTACAGCAGACTGAGCAAGCGCTTGCAGACAAACAAGCTCATCCTTTAACCTTAGAGAACAAAGAAAGTCTGTTAAATAAGCAGCAGCAAGTACAAAGCGAGTCTAATCGTTTAATAGAGTCCATCGGCGCGATGACGCAAAAGCTCAAAGATAACGAAGCCAAAAAAGGTAGTCAGCAGTCCCAGCTTAAAGCCATAGCTGAGCAAAAACAGAATCTACAAGTTTGGCAACAATTGTATAAGTTAATCGGCTCAAAAGATGGCAAAAAGTATCGCACCTTCGCGCAAGGCCTGACCTTTGATATTATGGTCAATCATGCCAATGCCAAGCTGCATAAGATGAGCGATCGCTATTTGCTGGCTCGTGATGATAATAATCCGCTTGAATTAAATGTAATAGATAACTATCAAGGCGGCGAGATTCGCAGTACCAAAAACCTCTCGGGCGGCGAAGGCTTTATTATCAGCCTAGCTTTAGCGCTTGGTCTCTCGCAGATGGCGAGCCAAAATATTCGGGTTGACTCATTGTTCTTGGATGAAGGGTTTGGTACGCTTGATGAAGAATCGCTTGATATTGCGTTAGATACGCTGACCAGCTTGCAACAAGAAGGTAAATTAATTGGCGTAATCTCCCATGTACAAGCGCTCAAGGAGAGGATATTGACGCAAATTCAGGTAAAAAAACTCTCAGGCGGCTTTAGTCAAATCAGCGGACAAGGCTGTTATCACATTGCTAATTAATCAAATAGCTAACTAATATAATAAGAAACAGAGGCTAATATGGCTATGGTCATTAAGAAAATCACTCAATCCACGTCTGCTAATGGATTAGCATTTATCGTATTTATAATAGCGTTCATAGCCTCAATGCTGATATCTATTTCTGGATAACTAAACATTATATTTTTAATCAAATAAAAAAAGCCGCCGCTAACTCATTAGCGGCGGCTTTTTGACTTCAAATCATTCCTTAACTATCTATGTTTTATTTTGTCACTAGAGCGCTTAGTTCGCTCATCAATACTGACAAAGTTGAGAGACTGATGACGCTCTCATCATTGTCATCGAGCTTGCTCATCTCTGTGGTTACCGCTTCAAGCGCTACTTGATGACGTGATTTCCATTCGTTAAACGCTTGAGTAGGATCAGACTCAGATAATATAGCATTCATCAGCAGACGCAGGCTACGCGTCAGCTCATTGACCAAAGCATGACGGGCGCGGCGATCCCAGTAGTCTTGCTGCGGTAGTGTCGCAATATTGTCCATCATCCAATCAAACTGCAATACTTGATAAGCCTCAAAGTATAAAGTGGCGATATCCTCTACTGAGCGCTCGTATTTTTCAGCCAGTAAGGCCGTATCCAAAGCATCGACATGATAAGGCAAGATAGCAAATAGCGCCGCGTCATTATCCTCGACGCCATCAGCAATTAGGCTAGCAGTATCGTCTTGTAGATACTGAGCAAACTGCTGCTCAATAAAGCCATTTGATTTGGTCAACTGCGCTACGCTATCACCGAAACGCTCAATCATATCAGCAACTTGCAGCTCTTGACCAAAGGCGTTGATGAACCAAACCACACCGCTTTCTAACGCATCACGCAAGCGCAGCTCAAGGTTCAATAATAGCTTGGCATCAACTTTATTATCGAGCGACTCAAGCAGTTGCCAAGTGTTTTTGACCTCGAACACTTCACGGGTAATCGCATAAGCCCGAATAATAGTCGCAAGCGTCTGTCCGGTCTCTTCATAGAGACGGAACAGCGCTTCGATACCGAGGCGATTGACCACGCTATTGGTTAGATAAGTACTAATGATTTCGCGATGTAATCGATGCTCTTTCATCTCTTCAAAAAAGCGGCCGACTAGCTCATCGGGGAAATACTTACGTAGCTCGTTGACGAAGTATGGCGCGTCAGGCAAATCTGATAATAATAGATTGTCATAGACCCACATCTTACCGTAAGCCATTACAATAGCTAGCTCAGGGTTGGTCAGACCAGTATTGGCTTTTTGCCGGCGAGCAATCTCTTCATCAGAGGGTAGATACTCAATCGCTCTATCTATGCGGCCCTCAGACTCTAATAACTGAATAAAGCGTTGATGATCACTTAAATTAGCCGCCGCACGCAGGTGACTTAGCTCAATGGCCTGCGGCTGTAGATAGTTTTGACGCAGCACTAAGTGGGCTACTGTATCGGTCATACTCTCAAGCAATTCATTACGCTGTTTGAGCGTCATATCGCCTTGCTCAACCACTTTACCCAGTAAGATTTTGATATTGACCTCATGATCTGAGCAGTTGACGCCGCCTGAGTTATCAATAGCATCGGTATAAATACGCCCACCTGTTTGCGCGTATTCAATACGTCCTTGCTGGGTAAAACCTAAGTTACCGCCCTCACCCACAATAGCAGCGCGTAACTCGCCACCATTGACCCGTACCGCATCATTGGCTCTGTCGCCAACATCGTCATGGCTCTCATTTGCACTTTTGACATAAGTACCGATACCGCCGTTCCAGATAAGATCGACCGGCGCTCGTAGTAAAGCACTAATAAGCTCATTTGGTGCGAGACTATCGGCTTCAATGGCAAAGAGCTCTTTCATCTCAGCGGTGATAGCAATCGACTTGTCCGTACGAGAAAATACCCCACCGCCAGCGCTAATTAAGGATTTATCGTAATCATCCCAAGTGGAGCGCGGCATATTAAATAACCGATCGCGCTCTGCGTATGATTTGTCTGTGTCAGGGTTTGGATCGATAAAGATATGCAGATGGTTGAATGCCGCCACTAATTTAGTATGGGTAGATCTAAGCATACCATTACCAAAGACATCACCGCTCATATCGCCGATACCGACTACGGTAAAGTCATCGCGGTTTTGTATGTCCATACCGCGCATACGAAAGTGTCGTTTTACCGACTCCCAGCCGCCGCGTGCAGTAATGCCCATGGCTTTGTGATCGTAACCGACTGAGCCGCCTGAGGCAAAAGCATCATCGAGCCAAAAGTTATACTCGCTTGAGATGGCATTAGCAATATCAGAAAAGCTTGCCGTACCTTTATCAGCGGCAACTACTAAGTACGGATCATCTTCGTCATGACGCACAGTATTGGCTGGCGGCACAATCTGACCATCAACGATATTGTCAGTGATATCCAACATACCGCGTAAAAAGGTTTGATAGCAAGCGATACCTTCGGCTTGAAACGCTTCGCGGCCATCCGCCATAGTTTTGGTTTTGACAATAAAGCCGCCTTT
Organism: Psychrobacter sp. AH5; assembly: GCF_040371085.1. Lineage (NCBI taxonomy): Bacteria > Pseudomonadati > Pseudomonadota > Gammaproteobacteria > Moraxellales > Moraxellaceae > Psychrobacter > Psychrobacter sp. AH5. The sequence continues at coordinate 1,180,715 of NZ_JAMBMT010000001.1, read as the reverse complement.
AGAGCCAACCGGCACAATAACCGCGTTCTTGACCATTTGCGCTTTGACCAGACCGAGCACTTCGGTACGAAAATCCTCCATCCGATCCGACCAGCGCAGTCCGCCCCGAGCCGCTTTGCCGCCGCGCATATGTACCGCCTCTACTCTTGGCGAGTAGACAAAGATCTCAAACATCAGCTTAGGTTTAGGCAAATTAGGAATATCTGCCGCTAGGAACTTAAACGACACTCTATCTTTGCGATGACCATCAGCGTCTACTTGATAGAAATTAGTGCGCACCATAGCGTTAATGAGATCTAAATACCAACGCAAAATACGATCTTCATCCAAGCTATCGACTTTTACTAGTGCTTCAGTGATTTTTTGGCGAATCTGTGCCGTCTTTTCTTCGCGACTCTCTTCACTGTATTTAGGATTCATACGCGCATCAAACAGATTAACCAAGGCGACACTAATAGCGCTATATTTAACCACGGTTTGCTGAATATAGCTGCTTGAGAATGGCGCTTTTGCTTGACGCATATAGCTAGATAAAGCACGGAGGATAACCACATCATAAGTGTCAAGATCGGTGATTAATACCAGCTCATTGAACGGATCGCTCTCAACTTTACCCATCCATATCTGCTGCAAACTCTCCTCAAACTGCTCACGAACCACTTGCATATCGACAGTATCAACATGTTCTAAAGTGAGCTCATACTCTTGCATCCAAATCGGCTGTTCAGGCAAATCAAACTCGTAGGATTGCGCGGAGATGACCGACACCCCAAAGTTCTCAAGCACAGGCAGTACTTTGGATAAAATAGCTGGCTGCTGACGACCATATAGCTTTAAGTGCAGCTGATTACTGGCATCGCCTGTCGATTGATACAAGTGCCAAATCATTGGCAGCTCATCTTTTAGGCTAGCTAGTCGCTTGAGGCGTTTAGTGTCTTCAACCGCTGTACGCGCATCAAAACGCTCTTGATAAGCGGCAGGGATATAAGGTGAAAACTGACGCATAATGCTATTTGCTTGTTGCTCGCCAACATTATCTAGTAGCATTTTTTGATAATGATCCAGCCACGATTGCATCAAAGTCGTTAGCTTCTCTTCCAAATCAGCAGTATTGACCTCATTGACTTGTCCTGGCACGGTTCGTACATGGATGTGCACGCGGGCATGATCGGACTCATTGAACTCAGTAGTAAATCCTGAGGAGGTGCCGCCATAAGCTTCTTTTAAGACATTTTGCACCTTAATACGTAGCTCAGTATTAAACTTATCTCTTGGAATATAGACTAGGCAAGAGACAAAGCGCTGATAATGATCGATGCGGCTAAACAGACGCAAGCTCTTTTTATCTTGCAACTGTGAGATACCCGTCACTATGGGATAAAGCTCTTCGACGCTGGCTTGAAACAGATCATCACGAGGCAAAGTGTTAATGATATGAGTCATCTTATGATAAGCATGCCCATCTTTTGGCAGTACGGTCATCGCCATGATTTTATTAGCTTTTTCGCGTAGTAGCGGTATGTTTTTGACAGTTAACTGATAAGCTTGAGAAGTTAGCAGACCAATAAAGCGGTATTCGCCAATAAGATTACCTTTATCATCAAACTTATGAATACCCAAAAAGTCCATGTACACCGATCGATGAATGGGCGAGACACGACTAGACTTTGAGAGCATCAGCACTCTAGGGCCGGTAAGCAATTTTTTTAGCTCTTTTGGCAATTGGCTAAAGCTCTCAGACAGGCTATCTTCGCTACCGCCTCGCAGCAGACCAAGGCCGCTATTACCGATTAAGTATAGATTGAGATCATCATTAGGGCGGTTAGCATCACTATCCACTGCGACAGAGTGACCATTTTCTAGACGATACTCTCTATATCCCAAAAATATAAAATTATCATCCAATATCCAATCAAGAAACGCTTGTATCTCTTCTTTAGAATAAAAAACTTCAGGTAAATTCTGTTTTGAGAGCTCGTTTTTTATTTCAGTTAAGCGCTCATGCATTTGTTGCCAGTCGCCTACTACCGTATCTAAAGTATCGACTTTTTCGAGCAGCCTTTGTTGTAGCTCAGCCAATTCACTACTATCTTGATAAGCGATTTCGCAATGAATCAGCGATAAATGCGAGGTTGCACTTTCAGCGGCGCTATCAATTTGCGTGATATTGCCCTCATCATCTCGCTCAACGCTAATAATAGTATTGTAAGTCCGGTGCACATTGATGCCTTTATCTTCAAGGCTCATCAAGATAGTATCTACCAAAAAAGGCCTATCATAAGCGACCATCTGAATAACAGTATGCGAGCTATGAAAATGCTGCTCCTCAGCGATAGGATTGAGTATTTTTAATTGCGGTTTACTGCCTTCATAGGCTTTTAATAAAATAAAATGGTGCAATGCCATGCCAGCTAGATCGATATCATCTATCTCATCAGCAATCTCATGGTGCAAAGTGCGATAATAACTTTGCATAAAATTTTCTAAAAGAGACTTATCTTTTTGTACATAACTAGTGGCTATATCACTGATTTGGCTGATATGCTCTTTGCTGATACTTAAAGAGTTTGGCATAACTTCTATCCTTGTTATGAGTTTTTATAGTTAATTAGAATTAGCAATTTTCTATAGTTGTAGAGAGTATTGAGGTTATAGTTTGTTATTTGACGCGATAAAAGCTATTTATAGCCCTTGTCTATGGAAGTGTAACGCACCTTAACTCATAGCTAAAGCATTCAATATTATTTCATGAATAAGGCTGAAGAGGATAACCTTTGCTAATGAGACAATTTTGTCGCAAACCCTTTAAGTGATAGCTCAATAGGCAAGCTTAGTGATACTCATGGCAATTGAGCAGCTTTATTTGCTAGAATACGCCATTATATTTTATCGTAACTCACTGAGTGATTCAGTGGCTGATTATACTTAATCGATAATGCTCAATAAAATTGACAACGTGAATAACAATAAGGGTTAGACGTATGATGAATATCTTAGTAATTGGTGCAGGCGGACGCGAACATGCACTGGCATGGCAATGTGCCAAAGATGACAAAGTTCAGCAAGTCTACGTTGCGCCCGGCAATGCGGGCACCGCCCTTGAGCCTAAATGCCAAAACGTCATTTTGACGGACAAAAAGGATGCCGATGAGCACAGCGCAGTGATAGAATTTTGTCAAAACAACGCTATAGATATGGTCATCGTTGGTCCTGAGGCGCCTTTAGTTACCGGTATTATCGATGCGTGCCGAGAGGCTGGCATCAAGGCTTGGGGCCCAAGCGCCTACTGTGCTCAATTAGAGGGCTCAAAAACATTTGCCAAAGAGTTTATGGCAGCAAACAACATCCCAACCGCCGCTTATCAAGGCTTTACCGATGCGGTAAGTGCAAAAGCTTATATCAATGAGCAAGGCGCTCCTATTGTCATCAAAGCCGATGGCCTTGCTGCCGGTAAAGGCGTCATCGTCGCTGAAACTATAGAGCAAGCCTATGACGCTATCGATGACATGCTAGCTGATAATAAGTTTGGTGATGCTGGTAGTCGCGTCGTTATTGAGCAGTTTTTGCAAGGTGAAGAAGCCAGCTTTATTTGTATGATTGATGGCGATAATGTTTTGCCGATGGCGACTAGCCAAGATCATAAACGCGCTTTTGAGGGTGACACCGGACCCAACACTGGCGGTATGGGCGCTTACTCGCCTGCGCCGGTAGTGACTAATGAGGTTCATGAAAAAGTCATGACACAAGTCATTCAGCCTGTCGTTGATGCCATGAAAGCCGCCGGACATCCTTATACTGGATTTTTATATGCAGGCCTTATGATTGATAAAGCGGGCGACCCTTACGTCATTGAATTTAACTGCCGTTTTGGTGATCCTGAAACTCAGCCTATCCTTATACGTCTGCAGTCCTCCATGGTGGATTTGGTCGCGCAAGGGTTGGCAGGTACGCTTCCTAGTCAAGCCGATTGGGATAAGCGCCCCGCTTTAGGTATTGTTGTAGCTTCAAAAGGTTATCCAGAAACCTCATCAAAGGGCGATGTGATCTCAGGTCTTCCTGAGCTTGATAATAAGGACTCAGCGGTAAAGGTGTTTCATGCCGGTACGGCTTTTGCACACGGTACGGCTACAGATAATCTTACTGCCGATACTCAGCATGACCAAGATAAAGAAATCATCACCAATGGCGGGCGCGTGCTGTGTGTTACCGCCCTTGCCGATAGTATCTTGGAGGCTCAGCAAGCCGCGCTAACCGTAACCGGCGCTATTAGTTTTGAGGGCGCGCATTATCGCCGTGATATCGGTTATCAAGCAATTGCACGTAATAGTTAATTTACGATAGCACTTTATAACAAAGCATTAGCAATACAGCTGCTTTGATAATAGCGTTTATAAAAATCCTCAGTCCTTAATATTAGAAAGGTAAGGCGCTTTGTATGGTACAATTTTGTACACTTGCAAGGCTTTTGACTTGCATTTATGACTATGCACCCACAAATCATTATCAACCTAGTGAATGATTATATTTATGGCAAATGATCTGTACAAACCTTCTAATAATAAGCAGTCAATTGACAACCTAAAAACCTCTGGTTTTGAGCGCCGGATGTCTATTGCTAAAACCTCTTTAAATATCGGACGCCGCTGGGCTGGAAATAGCGTGTCTGGGATGTTTTTGGGTAAAGAAGCACGTTCAGCGCGTAATCAGTTATTTATGGAAGCGCAGGCTAAGTATGTCGCAGAAGAGTTGGGCAAGCTCAAAGGCTCAGTGGTCAAAATAGGACAAATGCTAGCATTGTACGGTGAGCATATTTTACCTCCTGAAATCACTCGTGCTTTGCAAACTTTGAACGATGATACAGCAACTCTAGCTTGGCCAAAGATAGAGCAAACCCTGCGCCGTACTTTAGGTGAGAAATTTAATGAGCTTGATATTGAGCAAGTACCTATCGGAACGGCGTCCCTAGCCCAAGTTCACCGTGCTACCATAAAAGCTACTGGGGAGGATGTAGTACTAAAAATACAATATCCTGGAGTTGCTGATGCTATAGACTCTGATCTGGCTTTGTTTAAGCGCCTCCTAAAAGTCAGTAATGCCGTACCGCAAACGCGAGCCTTGGACGCCTGGTTTGAAGAGATTCGCGATCTGCTACATGTAGAGGTTGATTATAATATTGAGGCTGCTACTACTGAGCGCTTTTATGGACGCTTGCAAGATGATCCGCGCTATGTTGTACCCAAAATTTATCGTGATTTTTCTAGTAAGCGCTTATTATGCATGTCGTTTGAATCTGGCGTTTCTGTCACCTCTGACTCGCTAAAAGCCCTACCCTTTGAACGTCGAAACTCAATTGGTCAAGCGGCGATTGAGATTATGATGCAAGAGATATTTGTATGGGGCGAGATGCAGACCGATCCCAATTTTGGTAATTATTTGGTACGCATCAGCGAAAACGACAATGAGATCGACAAATTAGTATTACTAGACTTTGGCGCTATTCGTCAGTTTGATTATGAGCTATTAACCATAGCGCATGGGCTATTAAAAGCAGGCTACCATCATGATCATCAAGCGATGATAAAAGCGATGACCGGTTATGAATTCTTTGATAGCATGAGTGAAAAAGTCAGCTCTGATATTGCTAATATATTTCTTTTAGCTACCGAACCCTTTAGCGACTTTGCCAATAACCCAGATATCCCAGCTGAGGTTATCGATGAAAAACAGCGCTACATTTGGGCCAATAGCAAGCTGCATTCACGTATCTCAGCTGCCGCCTCCTCCGCCATGCAGTCTTTTGAGTTTAATTTACCACCGAAAGAGTTTATGTTTATTAGCCGAAAGTTCATTGGTGCTTATACCTTTTTGACGGTAATAGATGCTCATACTGATCCCGAGACGTTAGTTAAACCTTTTTTATAAGTTAATATTCAGCTCAATTTTTTGATCGTCCTCTAGTGGCGGTCTTTGATTATTTATTTTTATCTGCTTAGGCTATTTTATATCTATTGATATACTTTACGTCTCTTATAACTACATTTTCTTTTATACGATGGGTTACAGGCTAGATAGCGCTTGCCAGTCATCAAATCTAGTTTGATAACCTTCAGGCTTAGTCATAGTGATCTGCCAGCAAGTTTGTCCTCGAGCTAAATACTTTATCTCAAAATGAGTGCGCTGGCTGTCAATAGCCACTTCTTGGCGCACCGTAGGCAGACACCATAACTCTCTAGCCTGCTCTTCTGCATTATCAATATATCTCTCAATGTTAGTCGCTAATATTATCTTACCGCCTACTTGTAAGCGCGATAATAAAAACTCAAAAAATGGCATATTCAGCCACTGCTGATTGGGATTGTGCTGTTCAGGATTAGGGTATAAGAGATATATTTGCGTAATGCTATTTGGCGCTATCGCTTGTACTATCCATGCAATAGCATCAGCATGAATGGCGGTCAGGTTAGCTAGGTTTTGGACTTGTACTAATTTAGCAAAAGCTTCAAACTTATTACGGGTGCGCTCAATAGCAATCAGCTGCTTTTGAGGATTGGCTTTAGCAAAAAGTAAAGCATGCTTGCCCTTCCCTGCACCTATCTCAAGCACTAAAGACTGTCTATGAGCTTTAGCATTCTTTATCACTTCAGGTAGAATAAAGTCACGTGGTTTTGAGAGTTTTTCGGGCTGAAAAGCTCTGGTTTGTTTATGAGATAAATTCTGTTTTTTAGTCATAGGTCTGTTCTTAGCTTGCATTATATGTTACTTATTTTTAATGTTTTTTGCTTAGGCTATTTTATTACTTTCTAAATTTATTAATAATCGCTGTCGTCTTTATAAATACTCATATAGTGGCTTATTTATTTTGCGCCGCGTTTGTCTTTTATTAACTGCATGCTATTATAGCGGCTATCATTTATTGCAAATCTGAGAAACTGAGCCTTTCATTATGACCGAAGCCACCGATATGCCAGTACCAAAAACCTACCCTTGCCCGCGCTGTGGCAAACAAACTGCTTGGCAAGATAATAAATCTAAGCCGTTTTGTAGTGAGCGCTGTAAGCTGATAGATCTAGGTGCTTGGGCCAGTGAAGAATATACCTTACCAGCTGAAACTACGCCATTTTCTGATGAATTATAACGGATATTATCTCCTATTGTCAGCTACTGCCCGCTAATGGCGCTTATAACCTAAGCTTAGACCCCATAACATATAACTCTTAACACTTCTTTCAATACTTAAAGGATATCTGTATGTCAGCTACTTATCTGATGCCTACCTATAATCGTCAACCGATCAGCTTTACGCGCGGCTCAGGTAGCTGGCTTTATACGCACAATGATACTGCTTATTTAGATGCGCTAACCGGCATTGCCGTTTGTGGTTTGGGACATTGTCATCCACAGGTGACTGAGGCTATCCAGCAGCAGGCCGCTACCCTAGTACATACTAGCAATCTATTCGGTATTGACTGGCAGGAGCGCGCTGGTGAAGCACTATGTACAGCGGCGCAGATGGATAGTGTATTTTTTGCTAATAGCGGTGCTGAGGCTAATGAAGCAGCGCTAAAAATGGCGAGACTTTATGCTCATAATAAAGGCTTTAAGCGTCCTAAAGTTATCGTCATGGAGCAATCTTTTCATGGTCGTACTCTCCTATCCTTATCCGCGACTGCTAATCCCAAAGCCCGCGCCGGCTTTTTTACTTTAGATGATGATTTCATCCGTTTGCCTTTTGGTGATATCGAAGCTATCGAGCAAGCCGCTTGCGATAATGACGAGATTTGCGCTATTTTTGTAGAGCCTATCCAAGGTGAAGGCGGTCTTAATACTGCTGCCAACGGTTTTAGTTATTTAGAACAGCTACAGGCAATATGCGACGCTCATGACTGGTTATTTATGATAGATGAGGTGCAGACCGGTAATGGTCGTACGGGTAAATACTTTGCTTATCAGCACAGTAGCGCCCGTCCTGACGTGTTAACCACCGCCAAAGGCTTAGGTAACGGCTTTCCAGTAGGCGCTTGCCTAGCACGGGGACGTGCCAAAGACTTATTTGGCGCGGGTAGTCATGGCTCCACTTATGGCGGTACACCGCTAGCTAGCCGGGTTGTGCATAGCGTTTATGAAGTATTAAGCCATAGCGATATTATGCAGAACTCTATTAATGAGGGTCAGTTTATCCGGAATAATATCACTGCGCAATTAAAGCAGTACGGCGTCACCAGCCGCGGAGCTGGCACGATGATAGGTATTGTGTTGCCAGAGAATATGGATTGTAGCCAACTGGTTGATCTTGCTCGTGATGAGCAGCAGCTTATTATCAATGTGACTGGCGGTCATGTAATTCGTTTATTACCGCCGCTGAACATCAAGCGTGATGAGAGTGAGCAAGTGGTAGAGCGTCTTGTTAAAGTACTAAAACCACGCCTGTAGTTTTGGAGTTATAACTAAGTCCTAAAATAGTCCATAAAAAGGCCTTTAGCTGACCGATAAGCTAAAGGCCTTTTTATAAATACAAATGTTTTTTAAAAATTAGCTAGCATGAAAATATTTTTTCAATACCTCTAAACAGCGGGTAATCTTAGCCGGTTGTTGCTCACGATTCAAAGTAACGGCGTAGAGTACAAAACTTGGCAATTGATAACCGGTCAACACCTCTACCAAATTACCATTTTCAAGCTCCCGCTTAACATCCATCTCCATAATTCTAATAATGCCATGACCCTCTTTCGCCAAAGTCATCGCCATAAAGACATTATTGGTGTGGATACGTGAATCCATCTTAATACGCGTCTTTTTACTGGTTTCAGTTTTGGAGAGCTCAACGTAATTGGCATCTTTCATGATATCGATGACAATAAGTTGATGATCAGCCAAATCCTTAGGGCTCTCTATCTTCTTATGCTGACGCAAATACTGCGGAGAAGCGACGAGCACCTGACGCACATCAGATAAAGGATGACTGCTAAGAGCCGAATCATCAATACTTGGACTCATACGCACCGCAATATCGATACGCTCATCAATCATATCTATATAACGGTTGTCAGCAAAATAGGTAATGCTCAAATCATCATGAGCCGCCATCCAGCTTGATAACGCAGGCAAGATATGATGAACACCAAGCTCAGGCGTAGTAGCAATACGTAAGCTACCGGCCAGCTCATCACGTAATTGATTAACTTTTATGCGCCCTTGCTCAGCAGCACTAACCACATCTTTGGCTGCTTCATAAAAGCTCTCACCTGCTTCTGTTAAGCTAAGCTTACGAGTAGAGCGATGCAAAAGCACCACCCCAAGCTCGTTCTCTAATGAGCGGATCTGCTGGCTAACAGCACTAGTAGTAATGCCAAGCTCACGGGCCGAGCCACTAAAAGAGCCGTGTCCGACTACACTGGCGAACACGGCCATACCGCGTAAATTATCTAACATATTCTCACCTAAACTATTTTTAGTTTTTAATATAACTTAACCATTATAGCCAAATAAAATTATTTTACCTATTAAAAAAATATCCAAGGCGTACAATTTATAAGTCTTATACTCCAATATTGTTATTTATATCAATAAAATAGCTTTTAAATAAGACCTTTTATGGTTAAAAAAGCGATTATACTTCCTTGTATTACTGTGCTAAACAAATAGGGTTTTAAATTGCTTAGTTAGGTGAGCTTAACATTACCCATTTTTCCCTCACCGCGCTCTGTCAAATAGCGCATCACAGGTGAGTCTAGTAATAGCTTTTGCGCGGTTTGTGTTGCTTGCTCCATACGTAATTTTTGCCGTCTCTCAGGGGTTTTATCCTCAGCTTGAGCGACACTGTTATCGATCTTTAGCTGGATATCAGCCTGAGTAAACTGCTGCTTTATTTTGGCAGCTAATTGCTGAAAAGTACTTTGTAGATGTTTACTATCGATACCAGTTACAAAAGTAGCGTCGCCATTGCATAGACCAGTCATCATCCCTTGACGAGCAAGCGCCAATTCGTCCGAGGCCAAAATACTATCCTCACGCGCTGTTTGTAACCAATAATCCCACTTCTCAGCCGTCCACTCTCCTGTTAGCTGCTGCGGTGCACAGCGCAACAGAGTGCGTGGATCTAGCTCATTTGACAGCTGAGTTGATTGTTGCTCAGGCTCAGTAATGTTTTTTGGTTCTGGTTCTGGTTCTGGTTCTGGTTCTGCAATTAGCTCAGATTCAGTAGCTGATTCAAGGTCAACATAAGCCTCTGTTGCCGCTGCAGTCGCTTGCAATTCATTTATAACCTCAGCTTCACTTTGTATAGGCAGCTCAGATTTTTGAGTAAGCTTATCGTCGTACTGATTATCATTATCTACAAACTCATTATTCTCACTATTGAGGATTGTATGCTCTAAATCTTGATGCTCTAAATCTTGACTCTTAATACTTTTATTCTCAAGCTCTGCATTTATAACCACTTGTGGATCGTAGCTTTGCTCAAAGCCTTGCTCAGAAACTAGTGGCTGATAATCTACCTCATAAGTCGCTGAGTCAGTCGCAGCGGTGACTACATGATCTATCGAAGCGCTAGTATTCTCAACGCTATTACTATTAACCATACTAGGAGTCAATATCTCATCGGCAGGCAAGGGACGAAAAGCCAGTAGACGTAAAATACACATCTCTAGCGCCTGCATCGGCGTGCTAGCCAGCTTAATACTTTCACGAGCTTGTACCACAATCTCATAATACAGCTGTAATACATCAGGACTAATATGCTGCGCCAATGCAGTAATAGTTTGGGCTTGTGCTTCATTGACGTTTAGCGCTACCTCTGGCAATAGCTGAGTCAACGCTAGCTGATGAAGTAACTCAGCGAGACCATCAAACATACTAGAGGCATCGACCATTTGCGCGCGCATTTGCTCAATATGAGCGGCTACTGCTGATTTATCATGGTTATAGATATCGGTAATTAGATGAACCAGGTCTGCTGCATCAATCAGACCTAGCATCGCATTAACAGTGACATCATCCAGCGCTCCTTGCCCAAAAGCAATGGCTTGATCGGTCAGTGACATCGCATCACGTACCGAGCCTTTAGCAGCGCTCGCTAATTGCCAAAGCGCAGGCTGGGTGAACTCAATCTGCTCTTGGATTAAAACGTTAGCTAAATGCTCACTAAGCAAAGTTTGCGGCAAGGGACGTAACACAAACTGTAAGCAGCGCGAGATAATAGTAATCGGCAGCTTTTGTGGATCAGTAGTGGCTAATAAAAACTTAACATGCTCAGGCGGCTCTTCTAAAGTCTTGAGCAAAGCATTAAAGCTGTGCGTCGATAGCATGTGTACTTCATCAATCAAGTACACCTTATAACGCCCTTGGCTTGGCGCATAAGGCACATTGTCTAACAGCTCACGCGTGTCTTCAACTTTGGTACGGGAGGCGGCGTCAATCTCTATTAAATCAATAAAACGGCCTTGATCAATGGCCACGCAGTTATCACAAACGCCGCATGGGGTACTAGTGATACCAGTATCACAGTTTAGGCATTTAGACAAAATCCGCGCAATAGTGGTCTTACCAACGCCGCGAGTGCCGGTAAACAGATAAGCATGATGCAAACGATTATAGTCAATGGCGTTAATTAACGCTTGCGAAACATGGGTTTGCCCTACTAGCTCGTGGAAGTTTTTGGGCCGGTATTTACGGGCTAAGACTTGGTATTGTTGCGACATAGCTATCCAGTATTCAATAAGGTGCCAAGTAGAGTTAGGGTCTTTGGAGGATTAAAGCTTTCAAAAAATTAAAAGTTTTAAGCGTTTTAGTATAGCAAAAAGCCAGAGCAATCGTCTGGCTTGTTGTGATGATAATATTTAATGAGTTAACACTTATCAGGGCTATTAGTCGACTTTGCGGCGCATATGCGGGAACAAAATCACATCACGAATACTAGCAGAATTGGTGAATAACATTACCAAACGATCGATACCGATACCCTCGCCTGCTGTTGGCGGTAAGCCGTAAGACAAGGCTTCGATATACTCTTCATCAAAGTGCATGGCTTCATCATCGCCCGCATCTTTTTCGGCAACTTGCCCGCGAAAGCGCTCCGCCTGATCCGCCGGATCATTCAGTTCGCTAAAGCCATTGGCTAATTCACGACCACCGATGAACAGCTCAAAGCGATCGGTAATCTCTGGATTATCATCGCTGCGACGCGCAAGTGGCGAGGTTTCAGCAGGATATTCAGTGATAAAAGTCGGCTGACGAAGTTTATGCTCAGCGGTCTCTTCAAACACGATAGTCTTAAGCTTACCTACACCAAAGACGTCATTGATAGGCTGATGCAGAGTGTTTGTTACATAATCGGCTAGATAGTCGCGATCATCAATACGGCTCATGTCAAAACCTTCAGCATATTGCGCGATAGCATCCGACATAGATAAACGCGCGAAAGGCGCTTTTAGACTAATAGCTTCGCCTTGATAAGTCAGCTCAGTCGTACCTAATATGTCAATAGCTAGCTGATTAAACAGACGCTCAGTCAAATCCATCAAATCATGATAGTCAGCATAAGCTTGATAAAATTCAATCATAGTAAATTCAGGATTATGACGCGTCGATACGCCCTCATTACGAAAACTACGGTTGATCTCAAATACTTTCTCAAACCCGCCAATCACTAGGCGTTTCAAATACAGCTCTGGTGCAATACGTAGATACAGCGGCATATCAAGAGCGTTATGATGCGTCTCAAACGGACGTGCCACCGCGCCGCCTGGTATTGGATGCATCATCGGCGTCTCAACTTCCATAAAGCGCTCGCTAAGCATAAATTTACGGATACCACTAATCACCTGACTACGAATCACAAAAGTATCTCGCGTGGCCTCATTGGTCATCAAATCTAAATGACGGTTACGATAGCGCGCCTCGACATCGGCTAAACCATGGAATTTATTTGGCATTGGGCGTAACGCTTTGGTTAGTAGCGTGAACTCTTCGATATGTACATATAGATCACCTTTACCCGAGCGCCCAATATAACCTGATACCCCAACGATGTCGCCTAAATCTAGTGACTTAATGCTTGCTAGGGTATCCTCGTCTAATTCTTTACGCGCTACATATAATTGAATACGACCGGTCATATCTTGGATAACAATAAACGAGCCACGATTAAGCATCACGCGGCCTGCGACATGGACCTGAGTCTTCTCGCCATTTGCCACTTTTTCTTCAATCTCAGCTTTAGATACGCCTTCAAAAGCAGTCTGCAAATCTGCTGCATAATCGGTGCGTTTGAACTGATTAGGATAAGGCTGCTTACCAGAGGCACTAATGTCGTCAAGCTTAGCTTGTAATTGAGCAATAAGCTCGTTAGCTTCCTCGGCAGTGGGCGCTTGTTCTTCTGAGGCTTGATTATTTGCATTCTGCTTTGACATAAAATTCTCAAATTCAATGGGTTTATTTATATTTAACTCTAATTAAGGTTATAAACGAGCAAAGATTCAAATTAGATAATACTACTCACCACCAATACTAGCCATAAGATCGGCTTGATGCTCGCGTAGTAAGGCATCTAGCAGCTCATCCAAATCACCTTCCATAATCGCATCAAGCTTATACAAAGTTAAATTGATACGGTGATCGGTCATACGTCCTTGCGGAAAATTGTAAGTGCGAATACGCTCGCTACGATCGCCACTACCGACCAAATCACGGCGAATAGAATCAGCAACATCAACCTGCGCTTGTACTTTGGCTTGTTGAATTTTGGAGATCAGCATTTTCATTGCATGAGCTCGGTTTTTGTGTTGGCTACGCTCTTGCTGACACTCCACCACCGTGCCTGTCGGTATATGGGTTAAGCGCACCGCTGAATCAGTGGTGTTAACGTGCTGACCACCGGCGCCGCTAGAGCGAAAGGTATCCATCTTTATATCAGCAGGATTAAGCTCAACACTATCGTCAATCTCCACTTCCGGCATAACGGCTACCGTACAAGCTGAGGTATGGACGCGGCCTTGGCTCTCAGTCTCAGGCACCCGCTGCACTCGGTGCGCGCCCGATTCGAACTTTAAGCGCCCATAAACGCTATTGCCTGAGATGCGGCTGATGATCTCTTTATAGCCGCCATGCTCGCCTTCATTAGCAGATAGTATCTCAAGCGTCCAGCCTTGGGTTTGCGCGTATTTTTGATACATACGGAACAGATCGCCTGAAAAGATAGCGGCCTCATCACCGCCAGTGCCAGCACGTATCTCCAAAAACGCCGGAACTTTATCATTAGGATCTTTGGGCAGCATCATGACGTTAAGATCCTCTTCCATCTTAACTATAGCCTCACGAGCACTGTCAATCTCGTCCTGCATCATCTCCTTCATCTCAGGATCTGAGGCGTCTTCTAACATTGCTTCAGCGTCAGCTTGATCTTTTTCAGCGCGGCCATAATTCAACCACAAAGTGGTGATATCCATCAAATCGCTGTGCTCAACAGATAGCTCACGAAATTTATTATTATCGCTAATGACCCCAGGATCAGAGAGTAAGGCGGTGACCTCTTCATAACGATCTACCATTTGGTCTAAGCGCAGGCGTAAGGATTCTTTCATAAAAGGGCTTTTATTTGAATAATTAAATTAAGAGAGCGATTATAGCAAATTTTTGCACTGAAATTAAAACCACTAAGTAATCTTCTGTTTTAAACTCAAAACTTCTTTTTTCATTAATCGCTAAACAAAAAAATAGCCAAGAGTGCTCTTAGCTATTTTTTATGTAGAGATCATATCCAAGTCAAAGTAGATCTACACTTTGCGCACCAGTACTGAACCGATAGAGTAACCGGCACCAAATGAGCAAATCACCCCTAAATCGCCTGATTGCAAATCATCCTTATAGCGGTGGAAGACAATCATAGGGCTCGCTGAGCTGGTATTAGCAAACTCAGCAATGACGCTTGGGACAATAGCTTTATCCGCCTCTTTACCCACCACAGTGCGCAGGATCAGATCTAGCATATTGGCATTGGCCTGATGTAACCACATCATTTTGACATCTTTAGCTGTCAGATCATTTTCAGTTAAATGCTCGGTGATGACCTCAGAGACTTTTGGGCAAACTTCACGAAAGACTTTACGTCCGTTTTGTAAGAACAATTTATCAGTGACCGGAGCTTTGAGGTCTGGATACATCTCAGTCTCAGCGGCCAAAAACTCTGAGCGATCCATAAAGCCATATTCGTTTTTGATGTTGGTTGAGAACTGGGTAAATAGCTTACTATTTAGGATCTCATAGCCTTTTGGGGTATCAAGCTCTTCAACGATACTAGCGGTTGCGACATCACCGAAGATAAAGTGGCTGTCACGATTACGCCAGTTCAAATGCGCGGAGGTGATCTCAACGTTGACTACCGCAATGCGTTTTGCAAGCCCTGATAAGATTGAGCCATGCGCTTGTGACAATCCAAAGGTCGCCGCACTACACGCCACGTTCATATCATAAGCAAAACCGCCAACCATACCGATAGCGTTTTGAATCTCGATAGCAACCGCTGGATAAGTGCGCTGGAAGTTTGAGCAGGCAAGAATAATACCATCCAAATCATTAGCTTCTAGGCCAGCGTCTGCTAATGCATCTTGGAGCGCCGCTACACCCATCTCTGCCATCACTGACAGCTCTTCGCCAAGGTTACGATAAGCGATGACTGGTGCCATAATCTCAGGATCAAGAATACCGTCTTTTTCCATCACATAACGCGACTTAATACCAGAGACTTTTTCGATAAACTCAGCCGAGGAAGGTTGTAAGGCAGTAATAGTGCCATTATCAATCTCATCAGCGTGCTGCTCGTTATAATTTTCTACATATTGATTGAATGATTCGACTAGCTCTTCGTTGCTAATGCTGTAAGGAGGAATGTAAAGACCGGTGCCGGTGATACAAGTCGTCATGATAAGCTTCCTTGTCTACTACTATATTGCCTATAATAAGCATAAAATTTACGAAAATAAGGCTCAACCTTTTAGTGACCTTTTTTCAATGAGGTTGTTGATAAATATTCAGTGAATAACTGTAAACTTAAAACTAATGCCCTTATTATGCCTGAATAATAAAAATTTACTAATAGTTTGTTACAAATAACTATCAACCTTGTCGTAAACCATAGAGAATGATAGAAATTAATTATATTTACGCCATCTTTACTATCATCCATAAACCCGAGAGTCTATTGAGCCTATGATTTTGGCTATCCGCAGCGGCTTTTTATGACTATTTAACACGCTCTACTATAACTAGGAAGTTTCATGGCAGAGATTTTTAATTGGCTATTTGGTCAATATGCGGACTACTCCGCCTTATTTATCAGCTTAGAGTTGATTGCGGTGATTTGCGGGATAGCAAGCGTATTACTTGCCAGCCGTCTTAACGTTTTAGTTTTTCCTATTGGTCTGATTAGTACCGGCATCTTTGTCTATTTGCTTTGGCAATGGCAGCTATTTGGTGATATGTTTATCAACGCTTATTATAGCGTGATGAGCCTATATGGCTGGTTTAATTGGACTAAAAATAAGGTCGATCGCCAAAAACACAATGCGACAAACACACAAAATCTTGAGAAAAAGAGCGCTGAGAGCTCCTCTACTACTGAGATACAAGTTGAGCATATCAATAAACAAGATTTGCCTATCTTAGCACTACTAGCCGTACTGACTATGAGCTTTGTGGCACTGATTTATTACTTCCGGCCGGTTATTAATAATAACTTTAGCTTTGATGGAGCGGTATTAGGGCTACAGTTATTTACTTGGGTTGACTACACTGACATGCTAACCACCGCGCTGTTTTTGATGGCGATGTGGCTGATGGCTCGGCGCAAAATCGAGCATTGGCTATTATGGATAGTGGCTAACACCATCTCAGTACCGTTATATTTTTATAAAGGTTTTACCTTCACCGCGATACAATATGTGGTGTTCACTCTTATCGCTATTTGGGCATATTATGAATGGCAACAACGCTACCGCAGTCAGTCCTCGTTTGAAGCAACGTACGCCTAAATCGGTCATAACCGTAGCTATTTTGGGCGCAGAGAGTACCGGCAAAACTACGCTATGCCGCGATTTGGCTGCGCACTTTGATAGCCTGTGGGTGCCTGAATACATGCGTCTTTATTTGCAAGACAAGTGGAATACAAAGCAGCAGACCTGTACTTGGGAGGATTTATTACCTATCGCGCAAGGTCAGATTGAGCTTGAGAATAAATTAGCGCAGCAACTAGCAAATGGCACTACTGTAAAGCAAACCTCCCAAAACTATCTATTCTGCGATACCAGTCTGTTTGAGCTAATGATCTATGCCAATTGGTATTATGGCGACTGCCCAAATGAGCTGACGCAAGCGGCTCTAGCCCATCAGTATGATTTGATATTATTAACGGAGGTGGATATTCCTTGGGTTGCTGATGATCTGCGTGATGCTCCTTATGATCGTCAGGCTATCAGTACTCGCTTTGAGAATGAGCTTATTTATTATAATAAGTCGTTTCGGCGTATTGGCGGTAGTCGTGAATCGCGAGTACAGCAAGTGGTTCATTGGCTTAGTGAATTAAGTTAACAAAGCACCTAATAAGGAGTTTAATAAGTAATTTATAGCAATTGCTTAGGCTATTTTAGGACTTCATAAAACGACTTTTCATAAACTTTCCATCTTTATTGCACCGATTTTTAGTATGGCTCCTCTACGCTGCTTGTTAAGCTTATCGGCTTGTTACCAAGTCGATGTTTAACTCATCAGCCTGAGGATAATCGTATGCAAAGGACTCTATTTATCAAACTCTCTATCATCGTAAGCCTTTGTGCAATCTTTGCCATCGGCCTAACCATGTTTAGCGATGTCATCACTGAAAGGCAATATTATGCTGATTCAGTAGTCAAAGAAATCGCCGATCAACACGTCAATCCCCAAGAGATTATCACCCCATTTATTGCTATTCCTACTACCATAACGCCAGAATGCACTAGGGCGAACGCTGACAAAGCTAGCAAATGTGCTCCTGCTTATGCGTCAGTTGATACTATATTTGCCGCTCAAACCTCAACTGTGCAAGATCTAGCGGTTAGCACCGATACTTATCAACGCGGTATCTATCACGCCACAAGCTATAGCGGCGACATAACCTTTGAGCAAAGCTACGGGCTAGACAACAATCAAGCACCCCTAACCACTGGCGAGAGCATAGACTCAAGCGCGCCTGAGAGCTCAATAACTGGTGAAGGTATAACGGCAGAACAAACCATTAGACATTGGAATGAAGCCAAGCTCATTATTCCGATATCAGACTTGCGCGGCGTAGCGACACTACCGACTATTACTATTGATAAGCAGCCTATCAAAGCCACTTATCCACAAACCGTTATGCTTAATGGTTTAAGCTACGTTGAAGTAAGGCTGCCTACAAGCGTAATAGCTCAGCTACAATCAAGTATTACGACTGCTCAAAACCCTAATAACCCGCTTGCTAATACTCCAGACGTTATTAACACTTCAAACGTTACCCATACTTCGGCCACTAACAGCAGTGCTAAAAAGGCTGTGAATATGGTGATTGACTTGCCCTTATCTGGTATTAGTACGTTAAATACGGTACCGACCGGACAGAACTTTGAGCTCACCATGCGTAGCAACTGGCATGCGCCAAACTTCATCGGCAAAGCGCTCCCTAATGCCAAAAATCTCACGGCTGACGGCTTTGAAGCTCACTGGCAAAACCAGTATTTGACAGTCGCCAATAATCAATACTTATCACAGTGCCTTGCTATGCCAAATAATAGCTGCAAGATTGATAGTCAAGCTAGCTTGCAAAGTAGTCAGCAATCGACTAATTATGAAGCTGCCGCCTTTATAGTAGAGGATGCTACAGCAGCTGCCGACAATACTAATTATGTCAATCAAGGCCATCTCAATAGCATACGCTTAAATAGTTTTGGGGTAAGTTTTGCAGAGCCTAACGATGTCTATCTGCAAACCGAACGTACCATGAAATATGCCTTGTTACTGATATTAGTCTCGTTTGGCACTTTTTTCTTATTTGAGATCATAAAGTCAAATCGTATTCACCCTATCCAATATCTGCTAGTCGGCTGCGCGCTCCTGACCTTTTATGTATTATTGTTACCCTTAGCTGAGCAAACTGTCTTTTGGCAAGCTTACACTATCGCTGCTAGTGCCTGCGTTGGCCTTATCGGTTGGTACACTTATTATGTGCTCGGCGGCGTCAAACGCGCAGTTATCTTTACCGCTATACTGGCCGGACTCTACGCGGCGTTCTATGGCATATTGACTACTGAGGATTTAAATCTACTTTTAGGCGCGGTATTCTGCTTTATACTACTCGCCTGCGTTATGATAATGACCCGAAAAATAGACTGGTATAAAATAGCTTAACTTACACTCTCAAGAGACATAAATGCTAAAAAAATTTGAATATTACCTAGAAAAAACTATCTTTAATAGCCGCTGGATATTGACACCGTTTTATTTAGGCTTGGTAATAGGCATTGTTATACTATTTATCAAGTTTGTGCAAAAGCTTTTGGGGATGATGTCTCATGTTTTAAGCGACTCAGTATCAGATGTTATCGTCAATATTTTGGTGCTAGTCGATATCTCTTTGGTAGCAAGCTTACTGCTTATTATTATCTTTAGTGGCTATGAGATTTTTGTCTCCAAAATTGATACTGGTACTAGCGATGATCGGCCTAGCTGGATGGGCAAGGTGGACTTTTCAGGCCTCAAGCTAAAAGTCATTGGCGCTATTGTCGCTATCTCGGCAATCGATCTGTTAAAGTCTTTTATGGACATCTCAGGCAATATGAGCGAGCTTGATGCCGATAAACTGATGTGGAAAGTCATTATCCATATGGCTTTTGTGCTATCGGGATTATTATTTGCCTTTATGGATAAAATAGTTGGCGATACCAAAAAACATTAGTAATCCGCTCTTATTGTTGATTTTATAGTGAAAAATCCTGTTTTGAAGGATAACTTTGTTTGAAAGCCACTTTTTATACTATTCTTGCGTTAATCGCTTTTGCCGCCAACTCGCTACTGTGCAGGATGGCTTTGGCAGAGGGTTATATTGATCCTTGGAGTTTTACGATTTTGCGCTTAGTTAGCGGCGCGCTATGTCTTGGCGTTATCATGACTATCCATGCTAAGCGTTTGAGTAGTCATCACCTTAGCAAAGCTGATAATAAAGCTGCTATTAGCGATTACCAAATAGCCGTTTTGCAGGATAAAGGCAGCTGGCTTAGCAGCATAAGCTTAGTCATCTACGCGCTTTGTTTCTCCTTAGCTTATGTCTCATTAGATACTGGTACAGGCGCGCTGATACTTTTTGCCGCCGTGCAGTTTACTATGATCGGCTGGGGTATTTATCAAAAAGAGCGGTTAAGCTTAGTGCAGTGGTTAGCGCTTGGTGCGGCGCTAGTGGGTTTTATTTATCTTATGCTGCCCTCGGCTACCGTTCCTTCACTAGCAAGCGCTATAATTATGGCTATCAGCGGTATAGCGTGGGGCATTTATAGCATACGCGGAAAAGCCTGTATATCACCGCTTCGAGCGACTGGTTTTAATTTTATTCGCAGCTTAGTGGCTACTCCTTTGCTGCTGATTATGGCTATCAGCTATTTTGAAGTCATTAGCTTACAAGGCATCGTATTGGCAACGATATCAGGCGCTATCACCTCAGGACTAGGATATTGCCTATGGTATGTCGCTATGACATTATTAAAGAGCAGCCAAGCGGCAGTGGTGCAGTTTTGCGTGCCTGTGCTTGCTGCAATAGCTGGCGTTTTGTTTTTGTCAGAGCCTTTAACTTTGCGGTTTATTATCGCCACCGTCGTAATCCTAGGAGCGGTATTGGTGTTTGTACTCAATAAAAACCAACCTGCATTTTAGCTATTTTTTTAGCAATGAACTGTACTACCGCACTGAGTCCTTGATGGCGCTTGCCCTCCGATACTATTCGCCTTTTTTCTACCCCGACAACTTGCTCTAATTCTGCAAGCTCTGCCTGCAAGGTAGCTAGCGAGCCAAAACGCTCTTTTTCGCTAGCTGGCGGCCCGCCCACTGCCTCCATCTCCAGCTGCTGCTGGGTATAAGCTTCAAGAATAAACACCCCATTGGTCTTTAGCGCTGGAATAATTTGTGCATGGATATGCTGACGTATCGTCTTGGGAACATGCGCCCAAATAGAGACTATCGCATCCCACTTATCCTCTCCAAACTCGTACTCGGCCAGATCTGCCACCTCGGTGGTGATAGTCACGCCTCTATCTTTAGCTAATTGCTCAGCTTTACGTAGGCCTACCTCAGACAAATCCATAGCAGTCACTTGGTAGCCTTGCTCTGCTAAAAACACGGCGTTTCTACCCTCGCCTTCTGCTAAGCACAGTACGCGTCCGCCTGCGGGTATTCTCGTAAACTCTTCTCTCAAAAAATCATTAGGCTCAGTACCAAAGGCAAATTCTGCTCCACTATAGCGCTCATCCCACATACTATCTCCTTATTTTAGGATAAAAATTAATTGACTTAAGCTATATATTCGATATATAACATATAATATATTCATTATTTTACAACTAACGGATAGCTGTTTTTTACAGCCTTAACTAAAACGTTTTTTGTAAGCAAAGTTTTATAAATACAGCTTTTATAAACATCACTTTTATTTGTATAGTTAGGGAGAAACTAAGATGATTCGCTTAAGCTACACTCTTAAATGCTGGGCATTAGCCGCTAGTTTCTTTTTAGCTTTCTATTTTATCACCTTATCAAGTGACCTTAGTTTTAGTAAGTATGTCTATATATTGGCAGTCAGCTCTTTACTGTTTCCTATTGCTAAGCGGGCAGTCGGTGTAATGGTGGACGCTTTCGCCCCTAACACCGTACTCTTCGATGGATTATTATTATCGTTGTCCATCAATATAATCATTTGGATCGCCACTCCGTTCATCGTCTCGCTAATCATCATTGCCTTTATACTTTATAGCATGGGCGTTATGACCAGAAATATCAGTCATTAATCCCAAACAGCGCTTAAGTTTTGAGATAAGACTTAAGTTAGCAAATTTAGATAAATAAAGTGATAAAATAGTCTCTGTTAGGGCCAAGGTCAAATGTTCAATACGCCCTAATGATAACAAAAGATTTTTGTTCATTTATACATCATACAATAAATATTCATTATTAATTATTCTATAAAAAGCCTACTCTATAAGGTTGCTTATAACGATTCATCGATCTGCTATTCATACTAGTTATTATTATAAAGAGCAATATTTGAATCAGATACCTTATTAAAGGAGTTTTATCGAATGACTACTGCTACTCGCCAAGAGCATGATTTACTCGGCTATCGCGACGTTCCTGCTGATGCTTACTACGGTATCCAAACCCTACGCGCTTTTGAAAACTTTACGGTCAGTGGCGTACGCTTAAACCAGTTTTCTACCTTCATTCGTGCTTTTGCGACCGTCAAAAAAGCAGCGGCTATTGCCAATAATAAAGTAGGGGTGCTCAATGATACCGTCAAAGACGCCATTGCCGCCGCTTGTGATGATTTAATCGATAACAAATATCACGATCAATTTATCGTTGATATGTTCCAAGGCGGAGCTGGCACCTCGACCAATATGAACGCCAACGAAGTCATTGCCAATCGCGCGCTGGAGATATTAGGCTACGAAAAAGGCGATTATCAGCATGTGCATCCCAACAATGATGTCAATCTATCGCAGTCGACCAATGATGCCTATCCTACCTCGATGAATATCGCTTTGGACGATTATTGCACTCATTTATTAGATAAAATGGCAATATTGCATAAAAGTCTTAAGAAAAAAAGCGTTGAGCTTGCCGATCGATTAAAAATGGGCCGTACCCATCTACAAGACGCTGTACCTATGACTGCAGGTCAAGAGTTCAACGCCTTTGCCACGATGATAAAAAAAGAGATGGATCGTATCGAGTCTTCTCGTGCTTTGTTTCATGAGATCAATATGGGCGGTACAGCAATCGGTACTGGACTAAACGCGCCAGCTGGCTATTCTGAAGAGGTGGCCAAAACCCTATCTGATCTTACCGGTCGACCTTATTATGTCGCCGAAGACTTGATTGAAGCCACACAAGATACTAGCGCTTACGTTGCCCTATCAGGTAATTTACGCCTTTTTGCCGCGCGCTTATCCAAAATCGCTCATGATTTACGTTTGCAGTCCTCAGGCCCTCGTGCTGGCTTAGCCCAGTACCGTTTGCCCGAGATGCAGCCTGGCAGCTCTATTATGCCCGGAAAAGTCAATCCGGTCATTCCAGAGGTAGTCAATCAAGCTTGCTTTCATGTGATGGGAATCGACCATACAATCGCTATGGCGTCAGAAAACGGACAACTCCAGCTTAACGTCTTTGAGCCAGTTATTGCCTTTAATTTATTTACCGGTATGAGTATGCTAGCTAACATCTGTGAGATGTTTGCCACTCGCTGTATCGATGGTTTGATGATGAATGATAAAGCTTGTAATATCGAGGTGTTCAATAATATCGGCCTAGTCACTGCCCTAAATCCACATCTCGGCTATGACGCTTCCTCCTATGTCGCTAGAAAAGCGCAAGAAACAGGCGGCAGTGTCTATGATATTGTATTGGCAGAGAAGTTGATGGATAAAGAGACTTTAGACGATATTTTATCTCCGGCCAATATGGTCTATCCCAAGATTAAAGCACTCCTGTAGTCTTAAGTTAAATAAAAAGGCTAACTTAGCAATCGCTAAGCTAGCCTTTTTTGTAGTTTGATCTATAAATTTATTGTAGTGCTATAGTTAAAGCTATATTTAGCGCAGTAAAAGAATAGGCAAAGAGGTCTTGGCAATAAGCTTGGTGGTAGTGCTACCTAAAAATAGCTGTTGCCATTTAGAGCGCCCATAAGCCCCGATAACAATAAGCTCAATCTGGTTTTTTTGTTGAAAGTCCAAGAGAGCTTCTACCGCATCGGACTCAGGTAAGTGATGACTCTCAACTTTAAATCCTACTGATTGCAACTGCTCAGTCACCGTCAATAGACTTTGCTTAGAGGCTTCATTATGATGACCTACCATGACGATATGACCTAGCATATCTTTTAGTAGTGCGCTTTTTGCCATAAGATCTACAGCTTTTATAGCAGTCTCACTAGCATCAAAAGCAATCATATAAGAGCTTGGCGCCTTAAAGGACTGTGAACAAATAAGCATAGGCATACTGGTCGCACGTGCTATGGTTTCTATATGACTACCCACATTGATACGACCGTTTTTATAGTCTTCGCCGTGTCGTCCCATAACGATAGCAAGGTTTTGATCTTTAATATGCTCAATGACTGATAATAACTTACCACGGCGCCGATAAGTATCGACCTCGATATCATAATTAGCGGTAATATAGTTTTTTGCGTCTGCTACCAACGCTTGGCTATAATCATTTGCCAACTCCGATCTTTGAGCATCCAGTTGTGTCAGACGATCCGATAACTCTTGGCGATTATTCATACCAATCGTACCGGCTAAACTCTGCCTTGTTGACGCTGGAACCTCAATAACATTTAATAAAGTTACTGGTAACCCAAGCCGACTGGCATACCATGACGCATAGTCACAAACCGAATCTGTAATCGCTGAGCCATCAATACAAGCTAAAACATGCTTTTTATCTGTCATAAATCATCCTTAATTAATTAGCTGTTTTATTAGTTAAGGTCTGCTGAACACTCAACAAACCTTTGTTATCCTAAGTCTAGCATTAAAGGTAAACCCTTCATATTACTTACTTACAATGCTAAAATTGCAGTGCGATTTTTTAACGCGTCTCATCCCAAAGCTTTTTTAGGCGCTTTGGTGATACTGCCATACGCGTCTTCATCGGCTGCGCAAATAGCTGAATACGATACTCCTCCACCATCCAGCGATACTCACTAATAGCGGCGTCACTCGCACGATTTGCCAGTCGCTCCATGTGTACATCTAGCGCATAGACGCCCTCAAGATCTGAATCTAGATTATGCTCAAGCCTCTCAATTCTCACCTCTAGCGCTTCTAAATAACGCGGATACTGTTGCCAGTGGCTATAATCCATCCGGTAGACAAAGTCAGCTAAATGCAAATCTGCAAGCTGATCTTCGATATCATCGATGGACTCACCAAATATCTCTTGATCAAGCATCAATAGACGTTGGCGGATACGTTGCCAGCGGGTATAGACTTGTTTAAGCGTTTTGATAACGCTTTGACCAGTCAATAAAAAATTATTGACTACCACCTCTTCGGTTTGCTTATATTCCTCTAGCGTAAAAGGCAGCTCCTCGCTCAAACCAACCGCTATACTGTCCGCACTTTCAGGCAAGTCGCTACTGTGATCGAACAGCACGTAATGCTCTTCAAGAGCGGCATCAAGCGCTGCATCAATAACGATAGTCTTTAGCTTTTCCATATCACCAAGAGGCGCAAAGGCGAGTTTAAATATTTTATCAATCTGACCGGTTAGCTGTTTTTTCTTCGCACCAAGCTTGGCTTTAATCAGGGTCAATACCCCAATACGATGCGCCTGCAAAGCGGCATTGACATCTGTATATTGATGAATGGATACCGCCTCCCCTGCTTCATCTGCCACTAAGGCTGAGAACTGCTTCATCACCACACCAGCACTATGGCGATTTTTGCTAAAAGCAAAATGTTCTGGAAACTCAGTATGTACGCCTTGCTGCTCTGTCACCGCTTGACTAGTCTCAGAAGCATGACGAATTTGTAGCGTTTGCAGATCGCGACCTTTTTCAATCACTCGATTCTTATCATCAACGACTGAGATTTGCGGCTGTAAATAACGATCGATAGAGGAGGGATTAAACTTATCTGGCGTCACTGACATAATGCCGCGGCGATTCAAAGCGTGACAAAGCTGCTTAAGTAAGCCTTGTTCGCCTTCAGGCTTGAGCTCATCAAATAAGCTATCGGCAGTATCTGGGATAGGCACGATTTGGCGGCGAATCTCTTTGGGTAAAGATTTAAGCAGCTGCAATACTAGCTCATAGCGCCAGCCAGGTACGCCCCACAGCAGCTCAATAGCATCAAGCTGCGGAAGCGCCGCAAGTGGCACCCGAATGGTCACGCCATCGTCATCGCTTGCAGGATCAAAAACATAGCGAAGTGGCAGTCGCAAATCACCTAACTGCCAGACTTCTGGAAAATCACCAGTAGTCGGTGCTTGGCTATTAAGCACATCTTCATCCGTAAAGAATAGATACTGATTATCACTCTTCTCTACCTCCGCGCGCCAATCCTCAAAAGCTTTACGACTCGCGACATGCTCCGGAATTTTTTTGTCATAAAACTGATACAGCGCCTCTTCATCAACCAATAAATCACGGCGACGTAATTTATCTTCGATACGCTCCACGTGAGCAATCTTATCCATGTTGTGCTGCAAAAATGGCGCTTGTCGGCCAAGATTACCCGTCACCAAACCGTCACGAATAAAAATCTCGCGCGATTCACTTAAGTTGATTTGCTCATAGTTGGTCAGCTGCTTAGCGATGATAATCAGCCCAAATAAACTGATTTGTGCATATGCCTTGACGCGCCCAGTTTTCTTCGACCAGTGCGGCTCAAAATAGTGGTATTTGAGCAGATTACCCGCTTCTGCGATAATCCATTCGGGTTCAATCTTGGCAACCGTGCGCATAAATACTTGTGAGGTTTCTACTATCTCAAAAGCCATCACCCAAGGTGGTACTTGCTTAAATACAGTACTGGCTGGGAATATTTTGGCTTTTTGCTGACGCGCTGCTAAATACTCACCACGATTCTCTGTCTTGTGTGCGACAGTGGAGAGTAACCCGGTCAAAAGCGCTCGATGTAAATTAGCATACTTAACCGCTTTGACCTCTTTATCCTCGATAGCGGTTGGATCATTGATAACCTCTTTGACGTCCTTTTTGCCATTAACTTTGGCATTGCTAACATCGGTAAGCTTTAGATCGGTTACCATCTGCATCAACTGACGATGGGTCTGATTCCATTCACGTACGCGCGGAAAGCTAAGATAGTTCTTTTTAGTAAACTGCTTGCGCTGATTACCAGAGAGCTTATTACCATGCTCATCGCTCTCAAACAGCGCCTTCCAAAGACTTAGATAGAATAAAAAATCCGAGTCATCTTGACGAAACTCAGCATGCTTCTGATCGGCTTGTTGGCGCTTATTAGCCGGGCGCTCACGTGGATCTTGTACCGCTAGAGCCGCTACAATAATGAGCATCTCGCGGATACAATCGTAGTCGCTACCGGCTACTAGCATTCGTGCAAGTCTTGGATCTATAGGCATCCGCGCCATTTTTTCACCGATACGCGTTAGGCGCAGATGATCTAGGGTTTGTTTGCGTTTAGGGATATTAGCTTTGTCGTTTTTTGGAACGATAGCTCCTAATTCATCAAGCAGCTTATGACCATCAGTGACTAGGCGGCTATCAGGCGGCTCAATAAAATCAAAATCATCGACGCTACCTAGACGCAGATTTGCCATCTGCAAAATAACGGAGGCCAGGTTAGTCCGTAGAATCTCAGGTTCTGTAAATTCCGGACGGCCGCTAAAATCCTCTTCACTATAAAGACGAATACAAACGCCCGGCGCGACACGCCCACAACGACCTTTACGCTGATTGGCTGCCGCTTGAGAGATGGCCTCAATAGGCAGGCGCTGGACACGCGAACGATAAGAGTAGCGAGATATCCGTGCAAAACCTAAATCAATAACATAACGAATACCAGGAACGGTCAAAGCAGTTTCGGCAACGTTAGTAGCAATGACGATACGGCGACCGCGACCTGATGGCTGAAAGATACGCTGCTGCTCTTCATAAGTTTGCCGTGCAAAGAGGGGTAACACTTCAGTGTGCTTAGGCCCATGCTGGATAAGCACTTCTTGAAGATCTCGAATCTCAGCCTCAGTAGCGGCAAAGATTAAGATATCCGCCTGGTCAGCATGACCTTTACTTTGCGCGTCATTGAAGCACTCCTCTACCGCAGCGACAACCGCGCGCGGCAAGTTCTCTTCAAAATCATCATAACTATCATCATCTGAGCTACTTACCGGCTCATCAGTGAGCGGACGATAACGAACCTCGACCGGAAAGCTGCGCCCTTCTACATTGAAGATAGGCGCTGGTACTTGACGTTTTAGCTTGGCATCATAATGACTAAAATACTCACTAAAGCGCTTAGTATCTAATGTAGCCGAGGTGATAATTACCTTTAAATCAGGACGTTTAGGCAGCAGCTTTTTGAGATAACCCATAATAAAGTCAATATTTAAGCTACGCTCATGCGCTTCATCGATGATGATGGTGTCATACTTACTTAAAAACCTATCGTGACCTAATTCTGCGAGCAAAATACCATCGGTCATCAATTTCACTACCGACTGCGCCGTGCCCTCTTCATTAAACCGAATCTTAAAGCTGACGGTATTACCTAGTTTTTCGCCCAACTCTTCAGCGATACGATTAGAGACACTGCGCGCAGCTAGCCTACGCGGCTGGGTATGCCCTATTTGTCCGGTGATACCGCGTCCTGCTAGCATTGCTAATTTGGGTAATTGCGTGGTTTTACCTGAACCGGTCTCGCCTGCAACGATAATCACTTGATTATCAATAATGGCTTGGACGATATCCTCAGCTCGTTGACTCACTGGCAAATCAAGATTTAGTTTAGCGGGCAAATCCTCTGGAATACTGTCAATACGCGCTTGCACCACTTGCTGGGAACGTGCTTTTATTTTGTCGTATTGGGCGCGTTTTTTTGCTAATTCTTTCTCTGCTTTTTGCTGTTTGTCATTGTCAGTATTATCATGTTGCTTATTATTTTGCTTATGTTTGGACACAGCAGCACGCGCCAGCTCACGCTCTAAGCGGCTTAGATAATGGCTGTCTTTGGCAAGTACAGGTAATTCTGCAAAATGATTTAGATCTTTATTGTTTAAAGGATTATTTAAATTCTCAGAACTATTTTGGTTCGATATGTTTTGGTCGTTACTCAAGGTATTAGGCATATTTGCTTAGGCTATTTATTATTAGGAAGTGCTTAGATTATGGGGATATTTTGGACGTGATTCAAGGTGGTTATGGTGCTTGGTAGCTGAGAGTTACTTTAGCTATTCTCAAAACGCTCTAGCATGATAACAATAGCCTAAAAATGAAATCACTCGCTACGAGTATAAATAGTTTGCTGATTTGTGAGTGCTCCTACAAAGAAGTTTTGTAGCTTTTGCAGTGGCACTCTAGGAAAAGGCAGGTGCAGGGAGAGTATTAAAGTCTCAAATGCTACCATCTCCTCGGCTAACGCTTTGGCAATATCAGGCTCAATGTTTGGCTGATCATACAGATTGTCAATCAGCCAAGTTAACTGCGGAAAACTGGCGTTATTATGAACTTGATAAAGGGTTGGAATAAGATCATCGGAGATTTGGCAGCGCGTTTTGCGAATCATGCCGTTTTTATAGTACATATTTAAAGCCATGCTAGAGTCCCTTTTTAAACTACTGGTATTTAGATAACCGATATAATGACTACTAAGCGTTGATAATTCTACATAAAGTCTTGATTACCTTAAGATATAGCTTTTTTGAGGTTTAAGCCACCTTTTTATACCGACTCACCCCCGCAATAACCGTCTCAGCAATGACTCTATCATCACCTAGCATCATTAGCACAAATAACTTTTCATCAAAAGTTTTTGTTTGACTCATACGGCGCTCAAGTAAAGGGGTTGCCGCTAAGTCAATCACTACAAAATCCGCTTCTTTACTGGGCATAAAGTTGCCGATTTGCTTATCTAGCAATAACGATTGCGCGTTGCCAAGAGTGATCTGATAAAGACATTGATGCGCAGATAATTTATTATTCTGCAATTGCTGGACTTTATAAGCTTCATTTAAGGTGGTCAACATCGACAAACTAGTGCCCGCGCCAACGTCGGTGGCGATACTGACGCCGGTATAGCTTAGAGTCTTTGGCAAATCAAACAGACCACTACCCAAAAACAAGTTGGATGTTGGACAATGAGCGATTTGTGTACCGGTCTCGCTCAGCACTTCGTACTCGCAGGTTTTAAGATAGATACCATGCGCCAATGTGCTATAGCGACCAAGCAGCCCCATATCGGTGTAGACATCCAAGTAGCCTTTATGATTGGGATAAAGCTTACGAACAAAAGCTACTTCCTCGCGGTTTTCGGCTAAATGGGTTTGCAAATAGACATCATCATAACTTTGATAGAGCTCGCTTGCCATTTGTAGCTGCTTAGGCGTTGAGGTAATAGCAAATCTAGGCGTAATGGCAAAATGCTGACGACCACGCTTATGCCACTTATCAATGAGATTTTGACTGTCACGAATGCTTTGTTCGGCAGGCACACACAAGTGCTCGGGCGCATTGGTGTCCATCAGCACATTACCAGTAATCATCCGTGTATTAAGGCGCTCGCTCTCAGTAAAAAACGCTTCAACAGACTCAGGGTGACTAGTGGCAAACACCAGCGCTGTTGTGGTGCCATTAGCAAATAGCTGATGTAAAAAGAACCTTGAAGTATCATGCGCTACTTTGGGATTAGCAAAATTGGCTTCCGTGACAAAGGTGTAATTATTGAGCCAATCGAGTAACTGCTCACCATAAGAGGCAATCATATCAACCTGCGGATAATGCACGTGGGTATCAATAAAACCCGGCATAATGAGCTTATCTTTAAGATCGTAAATCTCTACAGGCGGTTGCCCTTCTTGAGTATGACCATACCTTGCCATAATAGAGTCGCTATCGCCATAAGCGACTATCAGGCCACTCTTATTATCGACAACTAAGGCGCCATCAGCGATATACTCAGGATAGACCGCTACGCCTTTTATTACTGGAGTCAAAACGATATTTTTATCAACGTCTGCTGTTTTTTGTGATTCATTTGCAGCATTGCTACGTTTGGCTAACTCATCTTCGCTAAGATAATGTAAAAGCTGAGCCTGATAAATGTGAAGGGTCATAAAAATATCTCGCGTAAATAAGTAATGGATGTTGCCATCTAAAAGCTAGAAGATTTATCAAATAACTATAAATATCATAATGTGGACACAAAGCGACTCAACGCAGCTCGTATGAAACTGCGGCTAATCAAACTAACATTCTGCCAAAAGCGTTGTTTATAATGATCTAAAAACACAATTTAATTTGTAGATTAACAATTATGATAATGCTGTAAAATTTGTGCGGCGATAGAAACGGCAACTGCCATCGGCTCTTTACCGCCAATCTGAAAACCGATTGGCATAGTAATCTGATCAACCAATTGCTGATCATAGCCGCGCTGTAATAAACGATCTTTGAAACGCTTAGCCTTGGTCGCTGAGCTGATACAGCCGATATAGGGCATGGTAGTATTTACTTGCTCTGCATCATTACTATCAGAATCAGAATCCACATTTAGCGCTACATAGCTATCTAGCGCGGCCCTTACTAGATCAAAATCAAGACTATGATCATGAGTCATCACTAAGATAAAGCGCTGGCCTCGTTGTCTAATAAATGGCTGAATAAAATCAACAGGGTCATAATCAACATGAGGTCGAATATGCGCAGGCAAGCAATAAGACGGCTGATCATCCTGATATTTATCATTCTCTAGCAAATAGCGCTCAAACCTCTCAGACCGACTATCTACCCAGTCTACTTGGCAAGGTAGTTCTGCCAAAATAGTCATCAAGGCAGACGCTACATGACCTGCACCGAACACTAATAACGATAAAGGCGGCGTCAGATTAAAGCACTCAAACATCACCGTTACACTGCCACCGCAGCACTGAGCTAGCTTTGCGCCTAACGGATAATGTTTGGTATAGACGGCTTCTCGGCGTATTGCTTTGGCTTTTTCAGAGTTAGCTTTTTTTAATTTATCAGTAGTAGCTACTACCTCTGCGGCAAGCTCACCACTTAGCAGCTGGCGCGCCGTTGTGGTAACGTCATGCTCCAGACCACCGCCGCCAAGTGTGTCGCAAATACTATCTTGGGTCACAATCATTTTTGCTTGTAGCGCACGCGGAGCCGAGCCATTAACCGCTACCACCGTCGCTAAGACATGCGGGACTCCCTGCTGCTGATACTGTGCTAGAGATTCATACCAGCGTGTCGGCGGCAGCGATTGATTTAAAGACATTGGAGCTGACGTTGAAGCTGATGAATCAATCACTGTGCGCAGGCCCTCGAGAGACAGAGACATTAGGGTTTTTTATCTGCTCAGGTTGCTCGTCCACCAGCTTACCTACCACTTCTGGCGGCTCAATCTCTTCCCCATGCGAGACTTGCTGCGGCTCCACTTTATCATCATCGAGACCATCAACTTTAGTAGTGTCATCTTTATTATGCTTTAAGCTATCGATCGCATCAGTGTTAATAGCAGTGTCAATCTCCCAAGTCTCACCCTGCATATGCATGACTGCTTTGAGTACCGCCTCTGGCGTAGCTGGCATCGTCAGCTCTGGATTTTTTTGATAATCAGCCAAGCTTGCTACCGCATTATTAATCGCGCACCAGACTCTAGCGGCGAGCATAAAGGGCGGCTCGCCAACAGCTTTGGAATTATAAATAGTCTGCTCTTTATTTTTGCGATCGAATAATTTGACATTCCACTGTTTAGGCAAATCATGAGCGGTTGGAATCTTATAATTAGCCGGGCCATTAGAAGCCAGCTTACCTTTATCATCCCAAGTTAGCTCCTCGCTAGTCAGCCAGCCCATCCCTTGCACAAAACCGCCTTCGATTTGCCCGATATCGATAGCCGGATTAATCGATTGGCCAACATCGTGAAGAATATCGCAGCGCAGCACCTTATACTCGCCGGTTAAAGTATCAATCTCGACCTCAGCACAAGCCGCGCCTAAGGCGAAATAAAAGAACGGACGACCCCAAGCCTTTGCACGATCATAAAATATCTTTGGGGTTTTATAGTAGCCAGTAGCAGAAAGACTAATACGGTGCTGATAAGCAAGTAGCACCATCTCAGCAAAAGTCAGAACTGCTTTATCGGCAATGTGCACATGATTGCGCTCAAATTTAATATCCTTCGCTGCTACCTCAAAATGCTCAGCGGCAAATTCAACTAGGCGCTCACGTATAGTAATACAAGCATTTTGCGCCGCTTTACCATTGATATCAGTCCCTGATGACGCGGCTGTCGGCGAGGTATTAGGAACTTTATCGGTGCGCGTAGCCGTGACTTTTACGCTGTCTAAATCGACATCGAACTCATTAGCGACGATTTGAGCGATCTTAATATACAGCCCCTGCCCCATCTCGGTGCCACCATGATTAATCTGAATAGTGCCATCGGTATAGATATGTACCAGCGCGCCCCCTTGATTCAAATGCTGAACCGTAAACGAGATACCGAATTTGACTGGCGTAAGTGCTAAACCTAAACGCTTATCGCCACCTTCGGCCTCCGCTTTTTTATTAAACTCAATGGTTTGCTGACGCCGACTTTGATAATCGCAGTCCTCAGCTAATGTCTCGATAATAGTCGCTAAATCAAAATGCTCGATTGGCTGACCATAATGAGTACTTTGACCGTTCTGATAGAGATTAGCCAAGCGCACTTGTAGCGGATCGCGACCTAAAGTGTAGGCAATATCATCCATCATATACTCAGCGGTCAATAGACCTTGCGGGCCACCAAAGCCGCGATAAGCGGTGTTAGAGACCGTATGAGTTTTGCAGCGATGTCCAGCGACTTTCGCAGCAGGATAGTAGTAGGCATTATCACAATGAAACATCGCTCGATCAACGATAGCATCGGATAGATCAGGCGAGTAACCACATAGGGCAGACAGCTGCATATCAACGCCTAATATCTGACCGTCGTCATTGACACCGACCTCATAGCGATTGGCAAACTCATGACGCTTGCCTGTCACCACCATGTCATCTTGGCGATCAAGGCGCATACTAACGGGCACGTTGTGACGTTTGGCTGCGATGCCGCACAGACAGGCCCAAGCGGCAGCCTGCGTCTCTTTACCGCCAAAGCCGCCGCCCATTCTACGTACCACAGTGGTCACGGCATGAAAAGGCAGATCCACCACTTCCGCAACTAATTGCTGCACTTCGCTTGGGTGCTGCGAGGAGGTATAAACCTCTAGCCCGCCATCATCGCAGGGCACAACATAAGACACTTGGCTTTCTAAATAAAAATGCTCTTGGCCAAGCATATGAATATGGCCTGAGATACGTTTAGGCGCATTGTTAAGCTCAGTCTGCGCATCGCCGCGCGTCATAAAGTGGCTAGGACGCACAAACTGCTGTTGTGCTAACGCTTGCTCAATGGTCAAAACCGCTGCTAATGCCTCGTATTCAATTATAGCTTTGAGGGTGGCTTTTTTGGCGGCACGATGACTAGTGGCTACTACTGCAAATAGCGTTTGCCCTATGTATTCTGTAATGGTATCGACCATCAACGGATCACCGTCAAATACCGGGCCGATATCAGTTTTACCCGTTAAATCTTTAAAGGTAATAACATCAATGACTCCATCACTAGCGCGAACGGCTGCTAAATCCATACTCAATACACGGGCATGAGCATGAGCGCTTTTACCAATAGCTAGATGCAAAGTATCCTGCGGTTTTAGCATATCATCAACGTAAGTGGCGCTGCCCATAACGTGGCTAATAGCGCTGTCATGCTTGGCACCCGTGCCAATTTTGTGCTTAGGAGGACGCACGCGGCGAATACTATAATTATCAAAAAGGGAGGAATGATGGCTCATAACAAATCTCTTTTTATTCGTTTTTGAATGCAGGGCTATTCAAATATTTGGGTCAGTACGGTAAAGCTTACTTTAGAGGCTTACAAAACTTCTTTAGATAAATATAAGCTTTTACGCACTCTCAGTTTGCGTACGTTTTATCAGTTGCTTGCCGCACTTGATTAATAAGCGCTGAACCACATGCATACGATATTCGCGGCTGGCTCGCACATGAGTCATTGGTGAGACATCTCTTGGTAACGCCTTTGCTGCCTGCTCAAAGCTTGCTACCTCAAAAGGCTGACCGATAAGCGCTTGCTGAGTGTTTTTGATGAGTAAAGGCACCGCTGCCATACCCCCTAGGCCAATTTTTACATTATCGATAGTGCTGCCATCCGCTGATAAATCTAAACGTACTGCCACTAAGCAGGCTGAGATATCATCCTCATAACGCTTACTGATTTTATGAATAAACAACTGCTGATGCTCTTGCATAAGCGGAATATGAATCGCCACAACGTAACTACCTGCGCAAAGCTTAGTCTTTTTATAATCTAAAAAGAATTCAGCTAGAGGCAGGATCTCATCAATGGGCTTATCGCTATCAGTGTCACAATGACGAATATGAATACGCGCTTCTAACGCTAATAAAATTGGCGGCAAATCACCAATAGGTGAGGCATTAGCTATGTTGCCGCCGATGGTACCCATGTTGCGAATTTGCGGCGAGGCAATGCGCTCAAATAGCTGCGCGAATGCTGGAAAATACTCCTCAAGCGCTGGCAGCATGGCTTTATAGCTCATGCCCGCACCGAATACTAGCTCTTGATGAGCTGTATCTGTAGCTGAATTATTAGCAGATATGTCAGCCGTACTAGCTATTACTGACCACGACTTTAGTGATTCGATAGCAGATAGTTGAATAACGGTGTCATGATCGATTAAATTCTGCGTAACACTCAAACCTAAGTCGGTGCCCCCTGCCCAAATGGTAGCTTTGGGATAGACCGCTAATAGCTGATCAAGCTCAGCGGTAGAGGTCGGAATATACAGCTGACGCGAGCCTTCAATTAGCGCCGGAGCTATCATCTTGCTAGTGGTATTATTAACGTCCGTATCTTGAGCATCATTACTGTTAGTCTTGACCATAGCATCGATAGCTAAGTCAATAGTCAAATCTTTGCCGGCAAGCTGATCAGCCGCGCGCTGTTGACCAATTTTTTGCATAGCTAGGCCCGCTTCAATAATGGGTCGATAGCCAGTACAGCGGCACAAATTACCTGAGATGGCGGCGACAATCTCATCGTAGCTTAGCTCATTTGTATTGGCATCTTGCGCGCTTTGCAAACGATTATTTTCATAAACGCTCGCCAGCGACATGATAAATCCAGGTGTACAAAATCCGCACTGCGAGCCATGGCAATCCACCATTGCTTGCTGAGCAGGATGCAAAAGGGCGCGTTCGGGATGGTTTTCAGGGTTATCGGCCAAAAAGCCAGACGTCATAATATGATGATTATCCATCAAGGATAATAAAGTGATACAAGCATTGAGGGTATAAAAAGGAGCGCTATTAACGTTTGTAGTATTAGCAGCGTTATTTGAGTCTTTTGTAGAATGGCTAGGCAAGCGCTGCGCCATGACCGTACAAGCGCCGCAGTCGCCACTACCGCAGCCCTCTTTGGTATCCATTTGCCGCGCGT
The DNA here is from genome assembly GCF_040371085.1 of Psychrobacter sp. AH5. Lineage (NCBI taxonomy): Bacteria > Pseudomonadati > Pseudomonadota > Gammaproteobacteria > Moraxellales > Moraxellaceae > Psychrobacter > Psychrobacter sp. AH5. Next base: position 1,144,185 of record NZ_JAMBMT010000001.1, on the reverse strand, counting down.
GCAGGCGCAAATACTCAAGCACAGTCGTATTAGGGTTAAGCTGACTGACTTGGTGGTATTTTCCGTTTAAATAAAAATTAATCATAGCAATACTCGGCTGTCTGAATAAAGGTGAGATAAAAAGTAAATTTTTATCTTTAATCGAATAATAATAGGTTAACAATCAATATATCAAAGCTCAGGCGCATACTGCGACACTGCCATAAGGTAGTATTCAATTATTAGAGTCATAACATTTATACGACGACGATCATCATACCTACATCAATACTGATAGTTATACAGGTATTGAATAAGCTGACTGCCTATGAGACTGCTGACTGGTTCAGACTTAATCTTTATTGAGGATGGAGCTTCGGTAGCGATAAGCGCGGCTTAAACATCTACGAAGATTGAAAAAAACGTCCCTTTAATTTGGCTGCTCGCCAATCCTTATTCTCTATTTTAACTAACGCCTCAAGCTTGTTTTTAAAGTTGACGGTTTAGTTAACATTATTATACTAGCACTATATTTAATTATTTTACAACTTAAAAAAAGTATTTATATTCTATTATTTTTAGCTATAAAAAAAGCCTGTGTCTATTTATCAAAAGAATAGATAAATAAACACAGGCTAGAGTATCAAAACTTATAAATTTTATCTTGCAAACGCTTAGCTAGTACCTAGCTCCAGTAAGCTGGCATTACCACCGATAGCAGTAGTATTTATAGTGATTACCCGCTCAGTGACAAAGCGATAAAGATAATCAATGCTTAGCATCTCAGTAAAATCCACCATATCAGTCACTGCAATCACTTGCGTCAAGATACCATCAGTATTGGCAAGCTCTTGACTTATAGACTGCACCTCACTAGGACTACCAGCGACAGCCACCTGTGCTAAGCGCTCCATATATAATAAGGTGATGGTTTGCGAATCATTAGCGACACTAAGCACGTCATCACTGATGCCCGCATTATAAAGTATCTTAGCCGCTTCCTCACACATATCCACCTGACTTGGGCAATGCAGTATCACCTCATTACCGGTCAATAAAGCGGCGATAAGCTGTCCTAATACTGCCATAGCACGAGCTGATTCAGCGCCGATGACCATGGTTTTACCGCGAGCTGTCACGTACAAATCATTAGATTCGCCAGTGGCACCCGTCATCCGCTGCACCTCATCAAGCTTTGGAGCAGCGCTTAATAAATGCTGGAACAAACGCCTTGCTTTATTGGCATCGCCTGTCAATAAAGCAAGCTTAGGGATAGCTGCTTGCAAATATGCCGAGCGCTTAACAGCGCCTAGTAATCGCCAAGCTTCACAAACCTCAGCATGATTTTTTTTGAATTCATTGGCCATGTTGCTGCTCCTTATGCCAGTTGTGTTTGTGTAGTGGATTGAGCTTGGGGCGCGCTAGTGATTTGTCCCTTAGCTAACTTGTTTATAGTTTGGTTACTAGTATCAGTGCTAAGCTTCATCAAACGAGCCACGTAATGTGGTCCCCCAGCTTTTGGACCGGTGCCAGATAGACCAGTACCACCAAAAGGCTGGACGTTAACAACCGCACCAATTTGATTACGGTTCACATAAGTATTACCGACCACTACGCGGCGCTCGATATGCTCAGCAACATTTTCGATACGGCTATGAATACCTAAAGTCAGACCAAACCCTGTGCCGTTGATAGCATCAATCAACTTGTCAAGATCGCGGGCTTTATAACGCAGCACATGTAATATCGGGCCAAAATGCTCACCGCCAATGACATCGATACTACTCACTTCAATCGCTGTCGGTAGTACAAAAGTCGCTTGCTCAGCACTGACCGCTGAGCTAGCACTCATGGGTGTTTGAACCAAAATAGTCGCGGTTGCCTCCGACTGCATGCGTTCAATATGCGCCTCTAGTCCTTTTTTGGCATCGCTGTCGATAACCGGACCGACATCAGTTGAGACCAAGGTAGGATTGCCTACATTGAGCTCTGCCATATGACCTTGGAGTAATTCGATAATACCGTCCGCCACTTCTTCTTGTACACAAAGAATACGGCACGCTGAACAGCGCTGACCGGCTGAGCCAAAAGCGGATAATACCGCATCGGTAACCACTTGCTCAGGCAATGCGGTTGAGTCAACGATCATCGCGTTTTGACCACCTGTTTCGGCAATCAAGACAGGCAGCTCGCCGCTCGCTAGTGCATGGCTATTTAAGCTTTGATTGATGCGCTGAGCGGTTTGCGTTGAGCCGGTAAAGATTACCCCAGCAATATGTTCTGATGCCGTTAACGCCGCTCCTACTTCACCAGCTCCAACGACAAATTGCAGTGCTTTAGCTGGCACGCCGGCTTGATACATAAGCTGTATAGCAAAATGCGCAATTAAGCTGGTCTGCTCAGCAGGCTTAGCCACTACGGTATTGCCAGCCGCTAGCGCTGCCACAATTTGTCCGGTATAAATAGCTAGTGGAAAGTTCCATGGGCTAATACAAACAAAAGTACCGCGTGGCTGATAAGTTTGGCGAATGCTCTTACCGGATAAGTCACTAAACTCTTGTACCTCGGCCGCTAAGCGCTCTGCTTCGTCAGCATAAAAACGACAAAAATCAACCGCTTCTTTGATCTCATCAATACCATCTTGCATGGTTTTACCCGCCTCGATCTGGCATAAAGCCATCAACTCTGCGTAGTTCTCTTCATACAAGTCTGCTATTTTGCGCAGCATTTGAGCGCGATCAGCCGCCGGAACCGCTTGCCAAGCCTCTTGAGCTGCCACAGCGCCAAGAATGGCTTGGCTGGCAATATCAGCATTGGCGTATTTGACTTCGCCTGCGATGATGTCATGATTCCATGGCGCACGAATGCTTTGGCTCTCAAGCTGCTCGCTGTTGCCATCCTTAGGGTACTCATGGATAGCTTGACCATTAATAATGGAAGTTGCTGACCAAGTTCGTTTACGCTGCGCTGCAATCGCCTTATTAAAAGGCTGCCACTGCGACTCGACAAAGATGTTAGGGCCGTAGCTTGCTTTGCGATCGCCATAAATCTCTAATGGCAACGGTATCTCCGGATTATACAGCTGCTCATTAGCCACCAGCTTGTCATACGGATGCACGGTCAGCTTATCGATAGGATAAGACTTGTCTAATAATTGATGCACAAACGAGCTATTAGCGCCATTTTCTAACAAACGGCGCACTAGATACGGTAGCAAGTCTTTGTGCGCGCCGACGGGTGCGTAGATACGCACTGGAATCTGGTAAGTTTGCAGGATATGATCATAAAGCGCATCACCCATGCCATGCAAACGCTGAAATTCAAAGTCGCGATGCTCGCTCATGGTCATAACCGTCGCTAAAGTATGGGCGTTATGAGTCGCAAACTGTGGCCAAATAAGGCCGCGCAGATGATCGGATAACAAGAAGCGCGCACAAGCGAGATAGGCGGTGTCAGTGCCTTCTTTGCGCGTCCATACCGGATAACCCGACAGCCCTGTTTGCTGGGCCATTTTGATCTCAGTATCCCAATAAGCGCCTTTTACCAAACGCAGTGGAATACGGTCTCCCACCTCTGTTGCTAGGCGAGCCAGCCAGGCAAAAATAGCGATAGCGCGTTTTGAATAACCTTGCACGACTAGGCCTAACCCATCCCAGCCAGCAGTGGTCGCATCTCGGTATAAAGACTCAAATAGTTTTAATGAGATCTCTAAGCGATCGGCTTCTTCGGCATCAATACTAAGATCAACATTGACTTCGCGCGCCGCCTCAATAAGCAGTAAGCAGCGCTGACGCAGTAGACCTAGCACCTGTGCTTCTTGCGTGGCTTCATAACGCGGGTGTAGCGCTGATAATTTGATAGAGACCGATGGTTTTGGCATGCCCTCTTTGACTTTGATACTAGCGGTCGCCTTAATTGCATGCAGATAATCATTAAAGTATTTTTCGGCATCTTTATTAGTAATGGCCGCCTCACCGAGCATATCAAATGAGTAAGTGTAGCCTTTATTACGATAAGACTGGCTATTGCGGCTAGCCTCTTCAATTGTCTCGCCAAGTACAAATTGATGACCCATAATGCGCATGGCTTTTTGCATGGCGGCGCGAATCATCGGCTCGCCCATCTTTTTGGTCATCCGATCCAAAAATCCTGACGCCGTCGTACTACTATCAATACTAACGACGCGGCCGGTCATCATCAGACCCCAAGTCGAGGCGTTAACCATCATACCATTATCATCTTTTAGATGCTTTTTCCAATCAGCGACACTCATCTTGTCACGGATAAGCGCGTCGGCGGTATAGTTATCAGGCACGCGAATTAAAGCTTCTGCCAAGCTCATTAGCAAAATACCTTCTTGGGTATCTAAGCTATACTCTAGCAGCAAAGAATCTACCATTTTTACCGCTTTGCCATCACTGCGTACATACTCAACAAGCTTTCGCGTCTGCTCACTAGCCGCCTCACGTTCTGCATCGGTAGGCTTAGCTAGCGGCAATAACTCTGATAACCAACGACTCTCATCGACACTATATAACGGCGATATGCGCGCAAATAGCTCATCGCTTGATTGAGTAAGATAGTCAGGATTAAGCAGGTCTGTAGGCTTAAATAATATTGGCTCTTGAGGGGTGAACTGATCTATTGGGTGCATACCAACTCCATAATTATTGATTATAATTATCGTCTAAAAACCATGATAAATAGAGTGTCTAAATCTTTATAAAACTGTGCTTTTTATCGCTATGGGTGTTGTCACCTAATACTTAATCGCTAGGACTCATATATCAATAATTATCTATGATTGCCGCGACTTTTGGGCACTATTTATAAACCCATAAACTAGACAATCCACATAGCTATTGGATACAGATAAAGGCTAAGTTATAAAAGATCAGACAGCGCTATTACAAAACGAGCCTATCCAGCAAAAGCTAGATAAGGTTAAGTAGATCGTCGCATATTAAACGGACTACGTTAACAATACAAAGGCAAAATAACGTTAAGCGGCATTAGTGCCTTCTTCTTGTCGGTAGTGAAAGGAGTGTTATTAGGATACTGCAAATTCACTGTAAGAAAAACCTCTACGGCGTTGCTTGAGGTGATGCGCTTAACCTGCTCATATTATCATGAAAGAAAAGCGCAAACTATCCATATCTGATATTTATTTTGACAGGTAACTGTTTTAAAAACAAATACATAGCTTATATAAAAAAACCCTCACTATACCCCACTCTCAACTTCGAAAGTGATTGAAAAAAGAAGAGCACCTCACTAATCTATTGTTTTCGACCAAGAATACAATGGAGTTGTGAGATGTCCATAGACGAATTTATCATCAATATCTATTTAATGGTAGAGCAATATTACAAAATAGTCGTCACCAAACCCTTGCGAAGTGCAGGTTACGCGCCAAAGCTAAGTGATCCTGAGGTTATTTGCATGGAGATGGTCGGTGAATTTTTACACCTAGATCAAGACAAACAAATTTGGCAATACTTTACCCAGCATTGGCAAGACTGGTTTCCAGCCATCGGCTCATACCCTAACTTCGCAAAGCACTGCGCCAATCTGTGGCAAGTCAAACAGCAGATACAAGATAACGTCAGTCAAATTGAAGGCCGTGACAACATTCATTTTATGGATGGCTTTCCGATACCCGTCTGTCATTATGGACGCGCTTATCGGCATAAGAATTATCAAGACTTAGCAGCTTTTAGCTACTGTGCCGCTAAGCAAGAGAGGTACTATGGCTTTGAAGGCCATTTGCTTGTTAACTTATCGGGCATGATTAAAGGCTTTACCTTTGCTCCTGCCAATGTTGATGAAAGAGCGGTTGCCCCAGAAATCACCACTCATATTCATGGGCTACTTGGCGCTGATAAAGGGTATATCAGCCCGAGTCTGACATCGTACTACGACGCTCAAGGAGTAGATTTACAAACGCCACTCAGAGCTAATATGAAAGAAGATAGACCCAAACCTGTGGTAAGGCGGCTAATGAAAGCCCGCCGTATCGTTGAAACAGTCATTGGTCAGTTATCAGAACGATTTAATATACAAAAGGTACGAGCAAGAGATTTATGGCATTTGTCTCATCGATTGATTCGTAAAATCCTGTCACACAATCTGTGCTTTGTACTCAACAAAAAACTTGGTAATCCGCCTCTTCAGTTTGATTTGCTTATTTCAAGTTGAGAGTGGGGTTCACTATCTATACTCAATAAAAAGTAGCGGTAGCAAGGGTTAAGATTTAATAAAGCTGATAATGAGATTTTAGACAAATATAATTTTCGCTAATAATACAATAGTCAATATCCAAACAGCGATACTAATATCAGCAAATTTACCCGTTAGCGCTTTAGCAGCGGTATAAGTGATAAATCCAAGCGCGATACCATCGGCAATAGAATAAGTCAGCGGAGTGAACAGTAACACTACTACTACTGGCGCCGCTTCTGTCAAGTCAAACCACTCTACCTCTTTTAGGGTGCCAAGCATCAATACAGCGACATAAAAGATAGCGCCAGCGGTTGCATAAGCTGGAATCATACTAGCAAGGGGCGCAAAAAAAGTACTTAATAAAAACAGCACCCCTACGGTCACCGCTACCAGTCCGGTACGGCCACCGGCGGCGATACCTGAGACGCTCTCAATATAACTAGTCGTCGATGAGGTTCCCAAAAAAGTACCCGCTACAGTCGCTGTTGAGTCCGCTAATAGCGCTTTGCCCATATTTGGAATCTTGCCATCTTTACCCACTAAACCTGCCTGACTAGTAGTCGCAATCAAAGTCCCTGCGGTATCAAATAAATCCACAAACAAAAAAGCAAAGATGACACTGATCATACTGACATTTAGTGCGCCTGCGATATCCAATTGCATAAAGGTCGGTGCTATAGGCGGCGGCGCTGACATGATGCCTGTAAATTGAGTATTACCAGTTAGCAAACTAATCAAAGCAACTAACAAGATCCCTATAGTCACCGCTCCTGGTACTTTTTTGTAGGCTAATGCAATAATGACAATAAACCCTAACGCCGCCATCGCCGGTGAGAAGGTAGTCATATCACCTAAGCCTACCAAGGTGGCGTCATTATTGACGATAACGCCAGAGCTTTGCAGCGCAATAAAAGCCAAAAACGCGCCGATACCTGCTACCACGCCTTGCTTGAGCGAGACGGGAATAGAGTTGATAATGACTTCACGTATTTTAAATAGACTTAGCAGGACAAAGATACAGCCTGATAAAAACACCGCGCCAAGAGCGATTTGCCAAGTGTAGCCCATACCTAATACAACGCCGTAGGTAAAAAAGGCATTAAGACCCATACCAGGAGCCTGAGCGACCGGCAAGCGGGCGTACAGTCCCATAATAAAACAGCCTAGGGCGGCGGCTAGACAAGTGGCGACAAAGACCGCGCCTTTATCCATACCCGCATCTGCTAAGACGTTCGGGTTGACAAAGATAATATAAGCCATGGTCAAAAAGGTGGTCAGACCGGCCAGTAGTTCTGTCTTTATGGTGGTATTTTCACCATTAATCCCAAAATATCGTTCAATTGCATTCATAAGTATTGCGCTCAATATGCTGGTGAAAGGATAGATATTTAGACTTCTCTACGCTGATATCTAAATGAGAAGACTAAAAATAAAGGACGCCAGCAAGAGTATTGCGACGCTGAACAAAATGGATAAAATATTTTTAACAAAGCGTTACATTCTAGATAAACTAGCACATAAATTCAATCCTTAGCTAGCGTTTAAAGTAGAACCTAGCGTCCTATTCTCCTTTATAACTACCAGCTAGCTATCTTTATAGAGACCAATAGGTCTAAATTTTACCCAAATAGTAACAAGTTCTCCACGGGAAACTTTTATTTATAGGTAGTTTTTAGCTCATTTATAATTATTTGACATATTAATAAATGACCTTTTTGGTATTTAACAGTACACTAACGAGTTAATATGACTTTCTTGCGCTCATACCGTAGCCCCATAAATAATTGGTAGCTTAATTTGCAAGAAGGTCGCTTAATGATTATTAAACCAATGATTTTAATACCTCGTGGCCTAGCACCCTGCTACTAGCCATTATTGTTATCGTGAGTCCATTAGATGCCTGAATCTCTAAACATTATTGACCTTATTACCCAAGCTAGTTTGCTCGTTCAGATAGTCATGGCGTTATTATTATTAGCCTCTTTACTAAGCTGGATGGTTATCTTTCGTCTCAGCTCGCGTTTGGGTAGCGCCAAAAGCTATGATCGGCAGTTTGAGACTTGGTTTTGGTCAGGAGAAGATCTTGCTAAGCTCTATCAAGGGGTACAAGGCTCTCCTGATCGCCAAGGCTTGGAGCAGATATTTTATGTAGGTTTTTCTGAATATCTAAGAATGCATAAAAAGCGCCAACCCAAAGAAGATATTATCGATGGCGTTGAGCGCAAGCTACGGGTAGGTTTGGGACGACAGCAGCAGTTGTTAGAGTCCGGACTGACTACGCTTGCCAGCATAGGCTCAGTGGCGCCTTATGTCGGTCTATTTGGTACGGTTTGGGGTATTATGAATGCCTTTTTGGGCTTATCACAAACCGAGCAGGCGACTCTTGCCTCAGTCGCGCCTGGTATCGCTGAAGCGTTGATAGCGACAGCTATGGGCTTGTTTGCTGCGATACCAGCGGTACTTGCTTATAACCATTTTACCGCCAAATCAGCGCAGTTATATGAGTCGCGAGCGTTATTTTGTGATGAGATGACCGGCATGCTTCAGCGAGAAACTAGCACGGAGAGCCAAACCAATGCCTCTCGCGGCACGCAGATAAGTCAGAGCAATCCGCTATGAAGCCAAGTCCTTTTAGCCGCAAAAAAACCACGCTCAACAGCGAGATGAACGTCGTACCTTATATCGATGTCATGCTAGTACTGCTCGTCATCTTTATGGTAACCGCGCCTATGCTCACCACTGGTGTGGAGGTCGATTTACCAAAAGAGCAAGCGGCTAGCATGAGCCAAAACCAGTTGCCCGTCATCGTCTCACTCACTGATAATGGCGAGATTTTCATTAGTTATGAGAATAATATGGACGTGCCTGTTAGCGAGCCTGAGCTGATTGATACCTTGTCTAATCTACAAATACAAAGCAATGCTGAAACGGGGCAGCCTTTACAGATTATGATCAATGCCGATCAAAACAATCAGTACGGCGCTATTGTGGCGCTAATGGCCAACTTGCAGCAAGCTGGTATTCAAAAGGTAGGGTTGCTTACAGGTCCGCCTTTACCGGTGACACCATAAGCTTATACTTTATATCGACAAGTCTAGTACTTTATAATTATCCTAGGGTTATAATTACTTTAGTCATTACTTATAGTCCACTACTCAAAAACTTGCTAATCAGATTTTATACTCTGCTAAGCTGATGAATAATACTAATGAATAATCTGCCTACCGTCTATATTCCGACTGAACCTGAGAGCAACGGGCGAAGCCTGCCTTTGTTTTTGAGCTTGCTGGCGCACGGTATAGTGATTGGACTACTGATCTATACTTATCAGCAGCCTACTATCGAAACGGTTGGTGCGCTTGAGACTACCATGGTGTCACCAGAGCAATTAGCTGAACTACAAGGGCAGATCATGGCTAATCGCGCCGCAGCGGCCGCAACAGCTAGCGCCTCTTCCGCCGAAACGTTTGCTAGTGCTACTAGTAATGACAGCCCTGCTCCCGCTGAATCAAATTCGCAAAGCGTGCCAGTATTTATGCGCTCTGATGATGCCGCTGATGACTCTATTCTTATGAGCCAAGATCAGCAGCAGCGATTGGCTGAGCAAGCGGCCGCCTATGAGCGTAATATGGCAGAATTAGCAGCGCAGCTGGACAGCTCAGCCAATGAGCGCCTCGAACAGGTCGAACAAAATAAGCGTGAAGAGATCAACGAAGAGCGCGAGCGGCTGCGAGAGTTTCGCCATAAACAAAACAGTACAACTACTCCCAAAGTTAAGCGTCCAAGCAGTACGGATCGAAGTATCGAGATAGAGACAGGCAGCTCAGGGAGCGCTAAAACCTTTGATTTGTCAGATGGGCAATCGGTAGTAACGGGCGGTAGCTCAGCTAGCAGTAGTGGCTCATCCCGCTCCACTGGCGACTATAAAAAGGGGATCGCTGACAAAATTCAACGCAATCTAAGAGCGCCCATTGAAACGCAAGGTATGAGCGCTAGAATAGCTCTCAGATTAGACAGTCGAGGCAATGTATTATCCGCTAGAGCCAGTGGCAGTAACGAGGCGGTCAATAAAGCGGCAGAAGATGCCGCGCTCGCTGCTAGTCCCTTACCTATTGATCTAAACAATCCGGCAAAATATAGTGAATTAACTATTAATGTGGTGGTTCAATAGCTCATGATATCTTAAGCGCTGTACGAATGAATACAGATAAAGCTAAAGGCGATACCTCCTTGATTATAAGAATTAAATCTTTATAGAATATAGCCATTTGCTTTAACAGCAGTGCCTTCTTGTGAATGTTGAACATACCCTAAGCTAAGGTATTTACTTATGAAATTATTATCCTCTTCTGTTTTAAGCCTAACATCAGCGTCGTTATTACTGACGCCGTTACTGCTCACTCCTATTTACTCTGCAACAGCAGCACCGATGGAGATCGACGTCACGGTAGTCGCGCCGCGACAACAAAACCAGGTCGCTTTAGTGCCTTTTGCTGGCGACAGTGTATTGTCCTCTGTTATTGCTAACGATTTGAACCGAACCGAACTTAAGGTCACAACTCAAGGTCTGCCGCAGCAGCCTCGTAGCAGTAGCGAGTTGGCAGGCACTCTACCTGTCTGGCAAAATCTAGCTATTCCCTACTTAGTGGTCGGTAGTACCCGTAGCGATCGCGGCAAAGTGGTGACAGAGTATGAAGTTATCGAGGTTAAAACCGGCCGTGTGATACAAGGTAAGCAGAGCCTAAGCGCTGATAATAATGCACAAAGTCTGCGTTATGCCGGTCACGTTATTGCTGATAAAATCTATGAGCTGATTACCGGTACTCCAGGTGATTTTTCTGGGCGCATTGCCTATATTGAAGAGACTGGTGTGGGTAAGAATAAAACCTCACGCTTAAGAGTAATGGATGCCGATGGTGAAAACGCCAAAACCATCACTGAAGTGCAAGGCTCTATCTTTTCTCCTGCTTGGTCACCAGATGGCAATCGCATCGCTTACTCAGTACAACGCGAGAAATCCTATCCAGTGATTTATATTCAAAACGTTAGCGGCGGCGGTGCTAGCGTCATCGCCAACTATAAAGGGAGCAATCTAAGTCCCGCGTTCTCGCCAGATGGTAGTAAGATACTATTCTCTAGTAGCTTTGAGGGCAGCTCTGACATCTACGAGATGAGTACAAATGGTGGTAATTTGCGTAAACTTACTAATTGGCCTAGTAGTGAGGTGCAGCCAAGCTACGCACCTGATGGTCAGTCTTTTGTCTTTGTCTCTGATAAAGCTGGGTTTAATAAGCCGCAGATTTATCGCTATGAGTTTGGTTCAGGACGCATTACTAAAGTGTCCAATAGCAGCTATGCTACTAGTCCGCAGTTCAGTAGTGATGGCAGCCAAATTGCCTTTTTAAATGGGCGCTCGGCTGCCATTATGAATAGCGGCGGCGCGGTCACTGCCAATTTAGGCAACACCGGAATTGATGAAGCACCAAGCTTCTCGCCTAATGGCAAGCGCGTGGTCTATGCTTCTACTCAAGGCGGCAAAGGGGTGTTGACGATTAAGTCATTAAGTGGCGGCGAGGCTTTTGGTAAATCCGCTCAAGGCGTGATACGCTCACCGGTTTGGTCAGCTAGTCCTAAATAAGCGGAAGTATACTAAAACTAAAAAATCGCTTGATAGTATCAGGCGATTTTTGTCATAACATAGAGGCTATTCATTAGGATCGTAGCCAGGAGGATTGTCATGTCTTATCTGTGCCACATCTTCGGCGGTAACCGTTGCCTCTAGACCATTTAAATCTCTCATAATATATTGAGTCACCGCCGCCATTTGCTCATCATTCATCATCATATGAAACGATGGCATACCGCGTAGGCCATTTATCAAAATGCCTATCGTATAAAACTTAGAAGCCATTTTACTGTTATCCGCGAGTGGCGGATAATAGCCTGCTCCGTAGGCACCTTTACCATCATGCATATGACAAGCCGCGCAAGAACGATGATAGAGCTCGCGGCCATCGGTGCTATGATAGCCATTACTCTCTCCAAACACCTGATTCCATTTTTGTACTTCAGGATCCTCAGCCATAGCAGGAATACCAGCGTAGCTGACGATATCAACCTGAGGTTTCGCTAGCTCCTCTGGGCTCATATATACAGCGCCCCATGCGCCATTATTACGCCCAGCCTCAAAATCAAAATCATCTGCCGACTCTACTGCTGTTGGCTCTGCTAGCGTTTCAGCCTGATGATTGGTAGAGCAGCCAGACAGCAAAGCAATGGTGATAGCCGCTGTCAATAGTGAACCATTAAAATATTTCATAGTTGCCTCTTAATCTATTTATCTATGACAGCTGGCTAAACAGCCTTCGCTCTTTTATGTAATCGATTGGCGGTGTCTAAGCCAGATAGTATAGCCCCTTCTTGCCAAGCTGGAATATTTGAGCAGTGCTCGCCGGCTAGTACAATTCTATTATCGATCTGACATAAAGTATCGTAGTATTTCTCACGGCTCGATTCACTCCAAATACCATAGCAGCCTAGTGTCCATGGGATACGGTGCCAAACAACAGAGGTACCTGTCCTAAACTCTTTTGGATACTGCGGATGAATATGTTTGCCGTAAGCTAGAGCAGCATCAATACGCTGCTGCGGGGTTAAAGCATTGAACTTATAAGAGGTTGGCCCATAACCGTAGCCTCCTAGCAACACCCCTGATCCTGTGGTAAACATATTCTCTGAAGGATAAGCAATCTGTACGTTAGGCATATCAGTATAAGTTACCCCGCCATAGATCCATTCATCCTCTTCCCAAAAACGGCGCTTGAACTCAAGACCAACTTTAAACGAGGTATCATAAGGTACTGCTGACATTGCCTCTTTCATTGGCTTTGAGACGTTGATGTCCATTTGCGTCAATACGGTCAGCGGTATAGTACAAATACACCAATCGGCGCGCTCAGTTTTGGTGCCGCCATTAGGATTGTTACTATCGACATAATCAACGGTCACGCCGCTCTCATCTTGGTGAATTTTGGTGACTTTGGCATTTAAAGTAATCATATCGTTACATTCACGAGTGAAAGCATCGCCAATTTTGCCCATACCGCCGACTGGCTGAAACATAGTAGGATGATGCACGTAGACATCAAAGTTGGTATACAGATCCGACCAGACCCCAGATTGCAATAGCTCACTCATCGGTAGGACATCGGAGGGTTGAGGGTTAGGCATCAGGCCACCACCAGGATAGACACTATAACCACGAACCTTACTAGTGGCATGGCTTGTGACATAGCGATAATCTTTATCTAATACGCCCCAGCCTTTTAACCCTTCTAATAACTTCTCTTTATCCTCAGTATTTACTGAGCGATCAAGGCCACCAACATTAACCGACTTAGCTAGGAGCTCTGAAACATAGCCTTGCACATCACTACGGACGTCGCCTAAGCGCTGCGGTACGCCATTGAAATGATTAGTACGATGTAAATACGCTCTATTATTGGTTTGAATGAATGGCTCAAGTTTTACGCCAAACTTTTTGCAGTAATGAAATACAGCATAATGATGACTTGGTAGACGCCAAGGCCCACCATTAAAGTAGTTGCCCTCTTCAAAATCACACGTAACCTGCTCTCCACCAAGCTCAGTATATTTATCGCCGCTATTAAGCGTCCAGCTACGACCACCACCGCGATTTTGATACTCCAAAACCTTAACTTTATAACCGGCTTTACGCAGCTCATAAGCGGCGGTCAAGCCTGCAAGCCCTGCGCCAAGGATAATAATACTGGCGCCAGGAGGTGCTCCTGTCAGGTTCAACTCTTCCTTAAAAGTGGACTCAGAGGCAAACCCTAAGGTCGTCATAGCTTGGTACATGGCAGTAGCACCAGCCGTTTTACCAATCATAGAGAGCAGTTGACGCCGCGTGGGTGATTGAAGCATATCTTTCATAATAGTGTCCTTATGGTATGACCCTCAAAAGTAGCGCCTCCGCTTTATAATAAACTCTTATCTTTGCAAGGCTTACTACTTGATCATTACTCTAAATATTGGTGAATCAGTCTTATAATCGGTTATTATTTATCATTTAAACGCTTCTACTAGCGCTGCCGCAGCGATATTTTATACAAATTTGCGGTTTAATTTATCTACTAGTTTGCGCTCTAAGGGCGACGACGCGACCGTAGCACCGCTCTGATAATAAAATAAAGTACCATAAGCGCGACCAAAATACCGATTATGGCTAACACCCCTGCATACTTAATTAAAAAAGGCTTTTGTGATCCTACGACCATAGCACTGTCGACATCCGCAGCACTGACTTCACTCGTTTGAAGTCCACCGAACTTGACGCGTACATAGTTAGTGATAGCAGCAATCTGCTCAGAGCTTAACTCCTCTGAGAATCCTGGCATATTAGGTCTAATATTAGTCGCGCCTTTTACGCCATGAGCGATGACATTGATCAACGTATCCGGATTTTTACGGCGCATACTACTTAGACCGACAATAGGCGCGTAACCAGCATCAGGCTGAGCGTAACCATTGACCCCATGACAGCTAGCACAGACGTTAAGATAAAGCCCTTCTGGCGAATTACTATCCACACCAGCTTTTGCTTGGGTCAGATAATCATCTTGCGCAAGTAAATCATGAGTAATAGACGCATTAATGGGAGCCGGAAGGCTTGCAGTGTCTACTTCTGTAATGGTATCTTGTGTCTCAATGGCGGGGACTACTTTTAGATAAGAAGCAATCGCGCCCAAATCTTCATCGGTCAAATAGCGAGTACTATGCGCCACCGCTTCGCCCATAGGCCCGCCTGCGTAAGCGCGCTGATCAAGCTCGCCGGTATGCAGATAGGTGACGATATCGTTCTCACTCCAGCTGCCAATGCCGCTTGACTTATCGGGGGTGATGTTAGGCGCGTACCAATTACCGAGCTGCGCCCCTGATAAGTACTTACTGTTATCAGCGCCCATAGTACTATCGCGCGGGGTATGACAAGTGCCGCAGTGCTCAAGATTATTGACTAGATATTCGCCGCGTTGTTGGACTGGATTTAAATCGTCACGGGTTTCATAAGCAGGCAAGTTTATGATGTTCCAAAAAAATATCAAACTACGAATATTAAAAGGAAACGGTAAATCTGTCTTATTCTCAGGCTCTTCATCGATGGCTGGTACTGTTTGCAAATAAGCAAAAAGCGCGCTGATATCTTCATCTTTCATCCCATGATAAGATGGATACGGCATGGCAGGATAAATCATATGATCTGGAGCACGGCCTTTACGCAGCGCTTTTTTTAGATCGTTTTCGGTATAATTACCGATACCATAGCGCTTAGAGGGGGTGATATTGGTCGCATAGATATCACCCATTGGAGTCTCAATAGCGACGCCGCCAGAATAATCCTCTCTATGACAGGCCATACAATCAGCAGCACGAGCGACATAAGCGCCGCGATTGACCAGCTCACTGTTAGCTGGGCTTACATTAGGTAGAGCTGCCGCCTCAGATAGACTCGCGGTTTCAGCTAAGGCGGCGGTAGAAGTAAGACCGATAGCGAACATCGATAACATCAGATAAAGTGGCTTCATAGTATCCTCTTAAAGCTAGCAGCTTAATTTTTAGCTAATTGTTTTGCATAATCTTTATTAACTATTTTTTATAAAAGTATTAAAAATTGAGTAGATTCAGGTCTGTTTAACACTTAAACGCTTTTATGGTTCAACGATTACTATTTAGTCTTATTGATTTGTTAAGCATTTTCATCGCTTAGCGACTTATTTGTGGATTGGCCTATAAGAACAACTTATATTATTTCTAAATTATTGCTAGTTTATTAACTTATTCGTCTAAATACTTTACAAAAACGCCACTACATTTATATTGTTGAAGTCTATACAAATAAATTGATTTATTAGCAACCTAAATAATATCAATAGCAACCCTTAGCATCAGTTATAATTAGACTTATCTTGTCGCTATTTCCTGTCATTGCTATTATCATAAAAAGCTTAACTGTTTTGAGAGCACTACATTGAAAACCACTCCTTTGCTAAAGGCTATAAGCTCTATAAGAAAACCAGCTTTACAAGCTCTTACTATTAGTGGGCTGTTTTTATTGACGATACTACAAAGTGGTTGTCAATCTCTGCAATTTGGTGCCAGTCCTATTCCGGTAATTGCTTATAACGTGCAAAAATAATTGGCCTGCTCTAATTGACTAGTTTTACTTAAACACAAAAACCCAAACACTTAGCTTGATTTAACTTCAGAATAAAAAAGCAAAAGGGCAGATATTTATTAGATATCTGCCCTTTTGCTTATCGCCAAGGCTTTATGACTTGCTGTTAATTACTTAGCTATTCATGACTTGCTTAAGAATAATTTGAGTGTAATAGTTGGGCTATTTTTCGCTAATGGGTTGATGCTTGATGATGGTTTTTGCTAAATGATTGCCGAACCAAACCGCGGTATCCATATCGCCTTTACCAGGCGTCTCCTCCGGAGGGCCGTCAATTGACTGCGTCATCAAACCCAAGAAGCTCGATAAACGGTTTAGGTCATCATCGCCATGACCGGTAGGCATCAAAGGCAAGCCGATCCAATTCATGCCGTGCTGCATGCAGTAGAGATTAATTTGTTGCAGCACTGCTAGCTTATCACCGCTTAGTCCACCAGAATTGGCAAAAGCGGCTGCCCATTTGCCTTCCCATACGCGGTTATACCAACGCTTTGAGGTCTCATCCATAAAGGTTTTAAAACCAGCGGTGACACTGCCCATATAAACGGCGCTACCAAATACCAATAAATCAGCCTGATCCAAAAAATCCCAATCCACCTTGTGAACATCAACGGCTTTAACTTGCGAGTCAGCAAGCTGTTGACGCGCGCCAGTTACTATGGCTTGGGCGACGCGTTTGGTGTGACCATAATTACTATGATAAATCACCGCTATGGAGAGATTAGAGGTTTTATCAGTAGTACTGGCATCAGCAGCTTTAGATACAGAAGATATAGGTGTAGTCATATATGCTCTAATAATAGGTTTGTAATAGGTAATAGAGTTATCTAGCGACTGCGGACGATAACCAAAGCCATGCGGCCGGTAGCAGGTTGCTGCAAATGGGTCTGGCGGCGATAAGAATAATAGCTAGAATTCTCATAGCTACAATCAATAGCAGCATCATTTGCCACCCTAATAGCTAAGCTATTCAACTGAGCCGCAGCAAGCTTTGGTAAGTTAAGCTTAACTTTGTCTGCATATACTTTATCTGTGCTTAGAGTAGCGCAATTTGATAATTTATCAATACTCTTATATAAATCATCACTATTGATTTTATTCTCATTATTGCGGCCATCATCCAGCTTAATCTCAACAGATGATGGTCTGCTAAACAATAGCTCAAAATCTTTGAGCGTTGATACGTCTAATAACTTATTGTCAGTGCAGCCTGCTCGCAGTTTATCTAGCAGCTGACGATCTACTTCATAGTTGGCTTGACTGATACAAGCTCCTATCCAAGCCATGATAGGCTTACTGCTATCAAAACGCTCGAAAGTCGCTTTGATAACTCCGCAGGCTAGTCCTTGCCAACCTGCATGAATCGCTGCTATTTGACCGGTCGCTGGCTGATAAAGAGCGATTGGCACACAATCTGCGGTCATAATCGCCAGACCGACATTGCCGTGCTGACTGACCATAGCATCAGCATTCAAAGGCTGCATATTTAGGCAAGCGCTCTTAGTATCTATAATGTGAATGTGGTTACCATGGACTTGATTGACCCAGTGCAAACTAGCAATCGTCGATTGATGTTTTAAGCTTAACTGACTATTAATGGCGCTAAGAAGACGCATACGGTTGCTCAATACCTGCTTGCTATCGTCATTAACATGTAAACCTAGATTAAGCTCGCCATAGCTTGCCAGAGCTTTTTGTGATTGCTGATTTTTGACCAAAGGCTTAGCCTCATTAGTAGCAAAAGCTTTGGTTTGAAAAACAGCGACCTTATCAAGCTGAGCGATTAATTGCATTGGCAGATTATCTAGCGTGCTGGACTTGTCCGTCATATTTCGCGCTTCACATAGGTTTGAGTTGGCTAAAAAAGTGGTGATCACTATTGATAATTATTTAAGTGATAACTAATTATCAGTTGATGCTAATCATCCTTTAAGACAGCTATGAGCTGCTGCATATCATCGGGTAATGGCGTGGTAACCTCGATATCCTCGCCAGTCGTTGGATGCACAAAACCCAAAGTATAAGCATGTAAAGCTTGACGCGGAAAATTACTAATGGCTTGGCGCTGCTGCTCGCTAAGGCCTGCACGCAGTTGCCGGCGTCCCCCATAGACACGGTCGCCTACTATCGGATAGCTGATATGACTCAAATGCACGCGTATTTGATGGGTGCGACCAGTCTCAAGACCGACATCTAACAGGCAGTAATTATCATTTAAAGGCGTTATCTCTAATAAATGAGTAACCGCTTCACGTCCGGCCGTCATCACTGTCATCTTAGTACGCTGATTGCGGTGGCGACCGATTGGCGCATCGATACGGCGGTGACGCATAAGACTAGCTTTGTCCCCTGCCACCACGCATTGATAGTGACGATAGACGCTCTTATCTTTGAGCTGCTCCATTAATGCCATTTGTGCCGGCTTAGTCTTGCCAATCAGTAACAGCCCTGAGGTCTCTTTATCAATTCGGTGCACAAGACCTGCGCGCGGTAGATGATGCTGCTGCGGATAATGATAAAGTAGCGCATTGACTAGCGTACCTGTTTGATTGCCAGCTCCAGGATGCACCACCATGCCAACAGGCTTATTAATGACTAATACCGCGTCATCCTCGTATACCACTTCGATCGCGATGTTTTCTGGCTGATCTTCACTATGCTGCTCTAGCGTCGTTGATAGCTGTAGCACATCGCCTGTTTTGCAGCGATATTTAGGCTTCTCTACTTTATCATTACATAACAAGCTACCATCGCCGATCCAACCTTGTAGCTGTCCACGCGAAAAATCAGTAAACACTTGTGAGGCAAGCTTATCAATGCGTAACCCTGACTCATCTTCGCTCACGGTGTGTGTCACATCGATGACTTCTGGTATCGGTTGGCCTTTTTGCTGCTGCTCATAATCGCCATCTATTTGCTCATCATCAACATCATCGTCATCATTATAGTTAGCGTCAATGTCATCATAATCTTGATCATTAAAGTGAACTGATTCAGCATCAAAGTCTGTCAACGATACTTGATTATCAAGCGTTTTTTGATTTGAAGTCTGAGCAATACTTAAAGGTTTATCTGTGCTTGTAGCATTATTAGTCATAGCGGTTTCAGTAGTTGTAAAGTCACCATAGTGAGCTTTTTAAAATGTAGGCAGTGATCTGACAGCTAAGTTTATAGACTATCAAGCCAAAATGCCCGTTAAATAATTGCCATATTGTAGCATGGCAACTGCTCGAGCCGTAACGCCTCGCTAAGTTATCTAGCCGTTATTGTGTTATTTAGTGCCCTTTGGCTAACTCTCAGAACTATAACATGGCGGTAATTTACTGTATATTTGGCGATTGCCGCCGTATTCATTATCGCCCATTAGCGCCGCTCATGCTAAACTGTCGCAGTAGCTGTGCCAAGCTGATACCCAATGCTAAAATAAGGTTGCAATTTGGCCGCACTATCTTAACTAAAGCCGCTTCGCTTGCGAAAATAAACCCTGAAAAAATAGACGAAGCTTGTATTATTCTATAAAGTAGGCAGAACTTTGCTGGTAGCCTATGAGTTGAGCTACTACTGTCTTTTATCATTAACCTATTATTTAGCATGATAGCGCCGCTGCTATTATGTATTTTGTGCGGAGAGAAGTATGCGCCCTGTAGGCAACACGTTTATCAAATTATCTTCAATAACCTTGCTTTCTCTAAGTGTAAGCTTAGTCGGCTGCCAGACTTTTAAGAACCTCACAGGTAAAGATGTAGACGCCGTCGAAAAGGCTGAAAAATCTGAACAAGCTTATTATAGTGATGCCATTACTCAAATCGATAAAGGCCGCTATAACCAAGCTATCGAAGATTTGAATAATTTGCGCACCTTTTATCCTACTGGCCAATATGCTGAGCAAGCGCTCCTTGATCTCATGTACGCGCAGTATCAAAGCGGCAGCTATGAGCTAGCCGCGGCCAGCGCCGAACAGTTTATTCGCCTTTATCCTTCAAACCCGCAAGTTAGCTATGCTTATTATGTGCGCGGCGTGGCAAATATGGAAGGCTCCTCTGAAGGCCTAAAGCTATTTAAGATGAACCAAGCTGAGCGCGATACCTCTTATTTACGTATTGCTTTTGCTAATTTTCAAGAGCTTATTAATAAGTACCCTAGTAGCCCATACTCGCCTGATGCCGCTCAGCGTATGACTTTTATTTATAATCAGTTTGCCCAAAGTGAGCTGACAGCGGCCAATTGGTACATTGAGCGCGCCGCCTATGTCGCGGCCGTCAACCGTGCTAAATGGGTGGTACAGTACTATCCCCTAAGTGAGTCAGTGCCTGAAGCGCTAGCTATTTTGGCGTATGCTCATCAGCAATTGGGTATTACTGATTTGGCGCAAGAATATCAAACCTTACTACAGATTAATTATCCAAATTGGCTCACTAAAGAGGGACAAGTCAAGCTCAATACTAAGCGTGATCGCAACTGGCTCAATAAAGTCACTTTTGGTAAGCTGGGCCGCTCTGGTATTAGCGATACCTCTGTAGCCAGCGGTCAATATACAGGTGCGACCAAAGAGCAAATCATCCGCAGTGCTACGCAGCTGAGATTACCAAGTAATAATCAAGCCGCATTAAGCAATCAAAACGCTCCTTTGACTAACCTATCTACTGAGCGTAGTCGCGGTGTCAATATCGGTTTAGGGTTGCCTGAAAGCTCGACCGAACAAGTCTCAGGTCAAGGTAGTGCCAGCGCCGCTGCTAGAGAAGCCTCTGTCGATCCGCAGAACGTCAATCCTACCCGCCGCACCACTTTGCCTAATGATGATGGTCGCGACCGTATCCGCTTAGCGCCTGCTAATACAGATGTGGTTGAAGAAGAAGCTCAATAGCTAATACCATTAGTATTCACTTAGTTTTTAGCCTCACAACTTCACTATTATTAACACAGATGAATAGTAATAAGGTCAACGCTATCGTTGGCCTTATTTGCGTTTGCTGTTTTTAATAAAAGTCAGTATTTTTTGATGTCTATGGTAAAATATTTGTCCTTATGAGTATTCCAAACCATATCCTCGAGCAACTAAATAGCCAAGCTGACTTGATTAGCCTTATTGGCCGTCATACTACGCTTAAACGTGCCGGAAACGAGTACAAGGGCTGCTGCCCTTTTCATGGTGAAAAATCGCCCTCTTTTTATGTTAATCCACAAAAAAACATCTATCACTGTTTTGGCTGTAGTGTCGGCGGCAACGCTATTAGTTTTTTGCGTGATTATGAAAATCTGACGTTTATGGAGGCAGTCGATGAGCTGTCCAAACAAACGGGTATCGAAGTTCCCAAAGACGAGCAAAAAAACGTCAGCTATCAGCGCAGCAAACCCAAAGCCCGGGCGCCTGTCGCTCGAATAACGACAATAGCTCCTTCAAAACAACCGCCTTCAACAGCAGCGCAATCGACATCTTTATCAGACTCAGCGCCGCCTGATTATTACAGTGATTATAATAGTCAGGCTAACTATACTGACTATGACCCCTACCATAGCCCTGAAGCTTATGATCAACATTATGGCCAGTTACCAGCAGCTATACCTTATAGCGCCGATTATCATGCTAGCGACTATCACAATCAGCCGCCTGAGTGGCATAGCGCTGATGAGCATTCGCTGACGCTAGACCATGCTGGTATTGGCGCTAATACCAATGACAGTGTCAATGACAGTGTCAATGAGCAAGAAGGCAATTTGTATGAGCTATTAGAGCAGATTCAGCAGTTTTATCAGCGCAATTTGGCCACTCATCCGCATGCCAAGCATTATTTTAGTGCTCGCGGCGTCAGTGAACAAAGTATCGAAACCTTTGGCTTAGGCTACGCGCCTTTTGGTTGGCAGCACCTTGAGCATGAATTTCCGCAAGATATTGAAGGGTTAAAGGCGCTAGGGTTAGTACGTCAATCAGACTCAGGCCGCGATTACGATCTACTGCGCGATCGGATTATCTTCCCTATTCGTGACAATCAAGGACGCACGATAGGTTTTGGCGGGCGCGCGCTCGATGATGAGGTAAAACCTAAATATATCAACTCATCAGACTCGCCCGTCTTTCATAAGCAGCATGTGCTCTACGGCTATTATGAGTCGCGGCAACAGCGCGCCGATAGCTGGCTTGTGGTCGAAGGCTACATGGATGTCATCGCCCTTTATCAAGCAGGGATTTATGGCGCGGTGGCCTCGATGGGCACGGCTATCAATGAGAGTCAAATCTCGCGGCTACTCACCTTAAATCCTACTCTGACCTTAAGCTTTGATGGAGATAGCGCTGGACAAAAGGCCGCTTGGCGCACGCTAGAGATAGCACTGCCTGTGCTCGCTGATGACAAAGAGCTTAGGTTTTTGACGCTACCTAATAATCATGATCCCGATACTTTTATAAAAAGTAACGGTGCCGATGCTATGCGCGAGCAGATCAAAAATGCTGTGCCCTTATCGCAATACATCTTTGCTTATCTAAGCGAGCGCTATGATATGAGCCTGGCTGAAGGCAAAGCTAAGCTGATGTCACAAGTGCGAACGCTAACGACTTTATTGCCTAAAGGCAGTAGCTTTCGTTACCTGCTTAACAATGATATTTATCAAAAGCTAGGCGGCAGGCGCAGTCAGAACGCGGCTGCCAAAGATGCCTTATTAGATTTTGATGGCGAGATGACCATTAGCCAGCAGTTGCAGCTATGCTTTTTGTTTCAGCCGCAAGCGTTAATAGACGATCCTATCGAGGCTATTTGGCAACAAGCGGGACTCAATAACTTAAAACTGCCTGCCCATATTGAACAAAAAGCCTCAAGTGATGCTACGCGCGCTGTGGTTTGGGAGGACTTACAAGATAGCGGCTTACTGGAGCTGGTTAGCACCATTAAACGCTGTGCAAAGCACCTACCAAAAGATGCTAACGCGGCAGCGCATTTTGTACTCTCAAACCTTGATGCGACAAATCAAGCGACTTTAGGTCGTCACTGGAGCAGCTTTTATAAAACGTTAATGTCCAGAAACATCTTAAGCGTCGATGAGCTAATCGAGAACTTAGTCAGTCAACTATTAGAGCGTCATATGAGAAAGCTGATTAAAAATCCTGATTATGTCAAAGCGACTATTGTGCGCATGCAAAGTCAGCGCTTAAGCGACTGGCTACGAGCGCAGCAGGCTGAGCAATCAGCACAAATGATCAGTAGTTGATTTTGCAGTAAAAATTTTGAGCAAATGACATTTATAATAGCTAAGCCCTTTAAAATCATAGCTACTGGCCCCATCATCTATGATTATGCCCAATAGGCATTTAAAATCAGCGCTAAGCGCGTGATAGTTAATAAAAGTTATCCTTATACTGCTTTTAATGCCGATAGTCTCCTTTAGAGCGTCTGTGTTAAACTACGCCGTTAATAGCGACTATGTAGTATTTTTATATCATACTTTGTGTGCCTTTTTGCAGTTTGAATTATTTTGCATAGTAAATTTGGAGTAGCTAAATAAGATTAGCCCTACTACTTTATTTAGCCGTTTTATTGATGTTTTTGAGCCCTTATTCATATCAACTCATTGTTGCAATGATTGTTCAGCAAACCTTTAGAGGAATAAAAGTGACTGAGATATTCAGTGCTTTTAGAGGTTGCTCTATTTTATTGTAACAATGCCCGATGCAAGCGAGTATTTATGAACGATAATTCCTTATCTAAGTCCACCTCCCAGC
This sequence comes from Psychrobacter sp. AH5, assembly GCF_040371085.1. Taxonomy (NCBI): domain Bacteria; kingdom Pseudomonadati; phylum Pseudomonadota; class Gammaproteobacteria; order Moraxellales; family Moraxellaceae; genus Psychrobacter; species Psychrobacter sp. AH5. The sequence continues at coordinate 1,120,021 of NZ_JAMBMT010000001.1, read as the reverse complement.
TAGCTACCCTAATTCAGATGGGTAAAGAGCAAGGGTATCTAACCTATGCTGAGGTGAATGACCAGCTCCCTGACTCCATTACCGAAAGCGATCAGATCGAAGATATCGTCCAAATGCTGACAGACGTTGGGATTAAGATTTTTGAGTCTGCGCCTGACGCTGATGATATCTTGATGAATGATGACTCAAGTGACGATGATATGGCAGCCGATGAAGCGGCAGCGGTACTCGCCTCTGTTGAGACTGAGCCTGGTCGCACCACTGATCCTGTGCGTATGTATATGCGCGAGATGGGTACGGTCGATCTATTGACGCGTGAAGGCGAGATTGCTATTGCTAAGCGTATCGAGGAAGGTATTCGTGACGTCCAGCATGCGATGGCTTACTGGCCAGGCACGGTACAATTCGTGCTTGATGAGTATCAAAAAGTAGTCGAGGGTGAGAAAAAACTCTCTGATGTCATCACAGGCTTTTTGGATCCAGAAACCGAAGAGGATCGCATCGCAGCCAAAGAAGAAAAAGAGCGAGTCAAAGAAGAAAGAGAAAAAGCAAAAGAGGAGAGAGACAATCCTCCTATTATCAAGGTTAAAGCCAAAGATATCGATGACGAGGATGAAGACGAAGACGACACCGTTGAAGATGAGGTCGAAGAAGAAACTGGCGGTATCGATCCAGAAGAGGTGCGTATTCGCATAGAAGAGATTGAAGCACTATTTATCACTGCCAAAAAAGCGCTACTTGACTATGGCCGTGGTAGCGAGCAAGCCAAAGCCGCTTATGCTCTATTGGCTGAGCGCTTTATGATGCTAAAGCTCAATAACCGCATGTCCGATCAAGTAATGGCAATCATGCATGATGTCTATGATGATGTGCGTAAACAAGAGCGTCAAATCATGCGCCTAGTGATTCGCCGTGGTCGTATGCCGCGCTCTGAGTTTCGTAAGACTTTCCCAAGCAATGAGACTAATGTTGATTGGCTTACTGAGCGTCTCAAAGGCAAGCCTGCCTTTAGCGAGACGTTAGAAAAAGTCGTTGATGATGTGATCTTATTGCAGCGCAAAATCCGTGATTATGAGCAAAAGCTCGACATGGAGATTCACGATATGAAAGACGTCGCCCGCCGTATGGCAGTGGGTGAAGCCAAAGCGCGCCGTGCTAAAAAAGAGATGGTCGAAGCTAACCTTCGTCTGGTTATCTCTATCGCCAAAAAGTACACCAACCGTGGTCTACAGTTCTTGGATCTGATTCAAGAAGGTAACATTGGCTTGATGAAAGCGGTTGATAAGTTTGAATATCGCCGTGGTTATAAGTTCTCAACCTACGCTACTTGGTGGATTCGTCAGGCCATTACCCGCTCTATCGCCGATCAGGCGCGTACTATCCGTATTCCGGTGCACATGATTGAGACGATTAACAAGATTAACCGTGTCTCACGTCAACTCTTGCAAGAGATGGGCCGCGAGCCAACTCCTGAGGAATTGGGCGAACGTCTAGAGATGGATGAGGTTAAGGTGCGTAAAGTGCTAAAAATCGCTAAAGAGCCCATCTCTATGGAGACGCCAATCGGTGATGATGAAGATTCGCACTTAGGTGATTTCATCGAGGATTCAACGATTTCAAGTCCCGTCGATGATGCCACCTCAGCAGGTCTGCGTGAAGCTACTCGCGATGTGTTAGGTAACTTGACCGAACGTGAAGCGCGCGTGCTAAAAATGCGTTTTGGAATCGATATGCCAACCGATCATACCCTAGAGGAAGTCGGCAAGCAGTTCGACGTCACCCGTGAGCGTATTCGTCAGATCGAAGCCAAAGCCCTACGTAAACTACGTCATCCCTCACGCTCTGAGCATCTACGCTCGTTCCTTGAGAATGACTAATCTTGAAATCAAAAGCTTCAGTCCTTATAAAGACTTTAGCTTTTGAGTATAAAATAAGCAATAACCTTAAAAGCTGAGCTTGAGTCTCAGCTTTTTTGTGGCTTAGCATATAAATATAGCAACGAGCTTTGCTGCTTTTTAAATCAAAAATATAAACTATAATTCAATGATAAGGATTACCCATGAGTGATAACCAACCCCCTAAGAAAGAAGTCAATGTCTCTGATGTGTCATTAGGCAATAATGAGATCAAAGGCAAAAAAACTGATGTCCAAAATCCTGAGCTTTGGCAATTTCCTATGAATTATCCTATGAGCATCATCGGTAATGAGGGCGAGCATGACAGCTTACTCAATGAGGTGAAACTTATTTTAGGAAGTCAATTTCCAGATTTTGACTTAGCTTCTGTGCAAGTAAAACCGTCAAAAACAGGCCGCTTCCATTCGGTGCGAGTCAACTTATATCTAACCTCGGTTGAGCAAGTGAACAACCTCTACGCCGCGCTTGATAATGCCAAAACAGTACGCACAGTCATTTAATGAGTTAAATCTGCTTATCCGCTAATTATGATATCGTTAGATAAGTGGCTCTGTTGATTACTTTGATTATCGTCACTCTCTGGGTGACGATTTTTTATGGTATTAACAGGCAGTATCGGGTACAATCCTTGCCGCTATTTTACTATTGCGCTGCTATTTAATAGCGATAAAAAACTTAGAGTGACAAAAGCAAAAGACAAGCGATTTTTTACAATTTATTTTATGATTGTCGATATTTCTTCTAAGCCTTATGCCATCACTCTTTGCTCAAATTTGAACTACCCTCCTACCTGCAACAACATAAATTCAATCTAAAATCAATATAGCATTTTCAAATTATTCCCGCTATATTGTGCCTACTTACTAACAAACACGCTATATGTAGTGCTCAGTGGTTTTTATCATCACTAGGGCTATCGGTATTGTTTTGTCTAAAAAAACTTAGCCATAGTACTAATACCGTTATAAAAACGTATAGCGTGATAATAATATAGCTCAGTTTTTTGACTGGCTAATATCCATATCACCAAAACATTTGTGAGGGCAGCATGACACATATTGACAAAATCCAAGTAACCAAACGTGACGGACGTCTTGAGCCTATTAATTTGGACAAAATCCATAAGGTTATAGAATGGGCCGCCCACGATTTGGATAATGTGTCAGTCTCACAAGTCGAGCTAAAATCACACATTCAGTTCTATGAAGGTATCAAAACTCGCGACATCCATGAGACTATTATCAAATCGGCTGCTGATTTGATCTCAGAAGAGACGCCTGACTATCAGTATTTAGCGGCGCGCTTGGCTATCTTTCATCTGCGTAAAATCGCTTATAATCGTTTTACCCCGCCGCATCTATTTGATCATGTCACTACTCTTACCAAATCGGGCAAGTATGATGAGCACATCCTAGCCGATTATAGCCGCGAGGAATTTGACGAGCTAGAAGCCTATCTAGATCACTGGCGCGATATGAATCTTGCTTATGCGGCGGTTGAGCAAATGGCGGGTAAATACTTAGTACAAGATCGCGTCACTAAGACCGTTTATGAGAGTCCGCAGTTTTTGTACATGCTGGTCGGTATGTGTCTATTTGCCAATTATGACAAAGGCGAGCGTTTAAACTACGTCAAACGCTTTTATGATGCCACCTCACAGTTTAAGATTTCCTTGCCCACACCTATCATGTCAGGCGTGCGTACACCATCGCGTCAGTTTAGCTCATGCGTGCTCATTGAGTGCGGTGATAGCCTCGACTCTATCAACGCCACCACCAGCGCTATCGTGCGTTATGTGTCGCAGCGCGCCGGTATCGGGATTAACGCTGGTCGCATCCGCGCGCTAGGTAGCCCAATTCGCGGCGGTGAAGCTCAGCATACCGGCTGTATTCCGTTCTACAAGTTATTCCAAACCGCAGTCAAATGCTGCTCACAAGGCGGCGTGCGCGGCGGGGCGGCAACGCTGTTTTATCCATTATGGCATTTAGAAGTCGAGTCGCTGTTAGTGTTGAAAAATAACCGCGGTGTCGAAGACAACCGTGTGCGTCATATGGATTATGGCGTACAGATTAACAAAACCTTGTATACGCGTTTGATCAAAGGCCAAGACATCACCCTATTCTCGCCTGATGATACTCCAGGTCTTTATGATGCTTTCTTTGAAGATCAAGACAAATTTGAAGAGCTGTACACCAAATATGAAGGTGATGAATCTATTCGTCAGCGCCAAGTCCCCGCAGCGGATCTATTTAGCTTGATGATGCAAGAGCGCGCCAGCACGGGCCGTATCTATATTCAAAACGTCGACCATTGCAACACCCATAGTCCGTTTGACGCCACCGTTGCGCCGATTCGCCAGTCTAATCTATGTATGGAGATTGCCCTACCGACCAAGCCGCTTGATAACATCAATGATGAAGAGGGTGAGATCGCCCTATGTACGCTATCAGCCGTTAATCTAGGCAAAGTCGATAACGTCAGCGATATCGAAGAGCCGGCCGAACTGATCGTGCGTGCGCTCGATGCCCTACTCGACTATCAAGACTATCCCGTCAAAGCCGCTCATAATGGTAGCATGCGTCGCCGTACCCTCGGTGTTGGCGTCATTAACTATGCCTATTACCTTGCGAAGAATGGCGTACGCTATTCAGACGACTCAGCATTGGGTCTCACCCATCAAACCTTTGAAGCCTTGCAGTACTATCTACTAAAAGCCTCAAATAAACTCGCAAAAGAGCAAGGCGCGTGCCCTGCCTTTAACGAGACGACCTATTCGCAAGGTATCTTGCCGATTGATACCTATAAAAAGGATTTGGATAAGATTTGTCAAGAGCCATTGCATCTGGACTGGGAAACCTTGCGCGGCGAGATTACCGAACACGGTCTACGCAACTCGACCCTCACTGCACTGATGCCGTCTGAAACCTCTAGCCAGATTGCTAATGCTACTAATGGTATCGAGCCACCACGCGGTCTGGTCTCTATCAAAGCGTCCAAAGATGGCATCCTCAAGCAAGTCGTGCCTGAAATTGAAAAGCTACGTGGTCAATACGAGCTACTATGGCAAATGCCCAACAACGATGGCTATATCAAGCTGGTCGCTATCATGCAGAAGTTCGTTGACCAAAGTATCTCAGCCAATACCAACTACGATCCGGTTCGTTATGAAGGTGGCCGTGTACCGATGAAGATATTGCTTAAGGATCTACTTAACGCGTATAAGCTTGGCGTAAAGACTTTGTATTATCACAACACGCGTGATGGTGCGAACGATGCCCAAGCGGATATGGAAGATGATTGTGCTGGTGGGGCTTGTAAGATTTAAGCAAGTGATGAATGGCGGGTTTGGCTTTTGGGTGGAATCCGCTATTGAGTACTATAAATTCAAATTTATCAAGGATTAGATAATGGCAAAGACAGTTAGTTCAGCCTTTACCGAGTTTATGAGAAACACTGTAAATCTAGAAAGCCAAAAAGTTGAGCAAGCACGTCGTAGCAGAGACTTCTTAAAGAGTAAGATAAGTAATTTTGACGATTTTTTCCCACTATATAGTGACAGAAATATTGATTACGGCTCATTTGCACGGAAGACAAAAATACGTGAGCTTGATGATATTGATATGATATTTACTCTAAAAGCCAATGGCTGTACTTGGTTTGAAGACTATAATGGAACGGTTTACCTAAATCCTCCAGAGTATTCGCAAGACTACAATAACTTCTGCCATCCAAATTCCTTGAATCTTAATTCTAGAAAAATAATAAATAAGTTCATAATATCTCTAAAATCCATACCTCATTACACTAAGGCTAATATACATCGCAATATGCAGTCAGTAAGTTTTACGTTGGACAGTTATGACTGGAATTTTGATATTGTTCCAGCATTTATGACTACAGAAGATATATTTGGGAAAAGCTATTATCTCATTCCAGACGGGTATGGTAACTGGATGAAAACTGATCCTAGAATTGACAGAGCAAGAGTTACTAGAATTAATCAAAAAAATAATGGCAGAATATTAGACATTATTAGAATTATCAAATATTGGCAACGTCGAGCTACGATGCCATCTATATCCTCTTATTTATTGGAAAATATCGTATTAGAATATTACGAGAACAATAATTCAACTGGTTACATAGATTTCGATATTAGGGATATATTTCGATATTTAGTTGATAGAATTTATCAGGATTTACAAGATCCAAAAGGAATACAGGGTAATATTAATACTTTAACATTTGAAGACAAGATTAAGATTTCTTATAAAGCGAATAATGATTTTACGATAGCTAACAATGCAATTCGTTTTGAAACTCAAGAGAAAAACCATATAAGTTCAATTATTGAATGGCGTAAAATATTTGGTAGCAATTTTCCAGATTATGGATAAGCGTAATGAAAAGCATAGTAGAGAATCAGAAAAAAGAGAAAGCCATTGAGGCAGGCTTAGCTTTTCGTCAGGCTTATAATTACTCTAAAGGCTATAAGACTGCTCTATGGGGACTAACTTTTTTGTTAGCTATAGTTCAATTTTTAGCTGTTTTAGTTGATAAAAATCAAATATATGGCGCTTATTTAGAAGTTTTCGTGGTCTCAATATTAGCTCTATATATTTTGCTTAGCAGTTTTGGTAAAGCAAGAATGAGATATTGGAAAGATATAGGATGTAAAATTCAAGAGCTTCACGACTTTTACACACTTGATGTAGGAAATAAGCCAAGTAAATTTGCATTACTTCCTTCACTGATACAATCATTATATAAAAAACGTCTCAAAAAAAATAATGAAGATATACTTAGTTTTTCTACTTGGTGGAGTTCAAATTTAGAAGAGATCGACTTTCCGAGAGCTAGACTAATATGTGTATATAGTACTTTTTCATGGGAGTTAGAACTTAGGAAGAAATACCAGTTTTTTCTAATTATAATAATCTCAATTGGTATTCTAATACCAATTGCAATCTCCATTGTTATGAATTTCACTGCTAGAGACATTATTATATTTGGGCTAGTACCTATTGTGCCATTTATTTCTTTAGTCTTAGAAGAGTTATTAGAAAATATAGAATGTATAAAAACAGCTAACTCTATTCGAACAGATAGCTGCCATGTATGGGACAACGTGTTAGACAACAGGCTTAATGTTGAAGATATAAATTCGAAAACCATTGAGTTAATGAGTAGATGGCAGATCTATAGATTAATGACTTTACCTATTTTTGAATGGCTATATAAGTTAACTCAGCAAAAAATGAATAATGAAATGCTAGTTAATACTGACTCATTGATTGAAGAAGTTAAAGAATTAGACAACTCGATTTAATATATTACTTACTTTAAACCAGAATTGATGACGCCTTAGAAACACTAGATAAAGTTGTAGTATGCGCCCAGCGCACCGATGATATGGAAACTGTATTTAAATGTGCGCGAGGCGCACCCTATACCTACTCTACGATTTTTAGGAGCTACTCATGACACAAAACGAATTCAAAAATTTGCTTTACAGTATAGGCTTCAATCCCGTAGAGAGTTTTTCTGGTATAGGTATTATTATTTGTGAATCTACTTCTGACCTACCTATAGTTAGTTTGCGAGATGATTACCCAAATATTAAGGGTTCGTCTACTCATGTGCTATCAGAAATTTCTAGCCTCAAAAGTAATTATCATGACGGTTTTCATATAGTAAATGAAAAAGGAGAGCTTACACATGTTGCTCAATATTTTTCTCCACCTATTGTTGATGAAAAACTTATTGATAAATCCCGACTTGTAGGAGGACGTTTTATAGCCGCCTTGTTTGGTTCAGTTCTTCAAGACGTAATAATGACTGGAATTGTAAGTAAAGATCGTAAGGCTTCTATTTTTGTAGATGGTAAAGAAGTTTATTTTGAGGATTATTCATGATCAATTTACTTCCAATTGGGAAGTTAATTTCTCTTATTGCTGTCATGTATGCTGTAGTTACTGGCCTCATTCTTTGGGCTATATTTGATAAAAATACATCTTTTATGACTGCAATATCAACTGCTATTGGTGGTTCAACTTTACTAAACGTTTTACTAATAGCGATTTTTTATTTTGGATGGCAAATTATATGGAAAATCTGTCCAGCCCTCAATAAAATCTTGTTTCCAAACTTAAATGGAACTTGGGATATGGTTATTCATTATGAGTGGGAAGGTAAAAAAGGCACTTCTAATGCTAAAGCAGTAATAACTCAGAACTTTCTCAAGATTGGCATGGATGTAGAAGCTGAAGATTCAGATTCTCAAACATTGATGGCTAAGCCTAAGAAGGATGCCGAGACAGGACGAGCTGAATTATATTACATCTTTTTAACAACACCTAAAGATAAAGGTGATATTAGATCTAAAGCGCCATATAAAGGTGCTGCTATTCTGAAACTTAACCTCCATTGCGATCAAAAAATGGAAGGAAACTATTTCACTGACCGTAAAACATGCGGTTATTACGAGCTTGAACGTACTAGCACACCCATAAGACGAAAAAATTTAAAAAGTACATAAGATGCGCCTTGCAATCAAATAATAGTTTTACTTAGAAAGACAAGTCATAACTAGGCTTTTTAGCCCCGACTATAGCGGTATCCTGCTGACGACGATGGCGATGTAGAAAATCATAGATTTTCTCTTGCGTCGGGGTAAGTGTCCCCCAGACACTTACTACTTCCCTCCTCATGTGGTGGGCGTGGTATCGAGACAACAGGAATGCGGTCAGACACGATAGACTGCACCCCAGCGGCTAGGCAGATACAAGCGGTAGGCGGGATCGGCTACCCAAGATATTTAAAATTAATGCAATAACAAATAAGACCTAATTTTCGTGCTAAAATTAGCCCTATATTTAGAGCTTAATATTAGTGGAGATTAAATCATGCAACCGATATTTGCGACACAGACAGCCAGTATCTCAGAGCTTAAGACCAACCCTTCTGCATTGATTAAACAGTCAGACGGTGAATCCATTGCTATCTTAAACCACAATAAACCCGTGGCTTACTTAGTATCAACAGACATGTTTGAGCGTATGATGGAAGCAATGGACGATATGGCATTGAGCCAAACCGTGAGCGCACGAATGAATGACGGGCAAATACCTGTAAAGGTCACGTTGGATGACTTATAATCTTGAGTTTCATCCTTTGGCATTAAAAGAGTGGAAAAAGCTTGCGCCAAGTATTCAACAGCAATTTAAGAAAAAATTACAGCAGCGCCTGTTCAACCCTCATGTGCCAGCGTCAAAGCTCTCAGGACATACAGACGCCTATAAAATCAAGTTACGCACCATAGGCTATCGGCTGGTGTATACCGTAAAAGATGATGTAGTGGTGGTTTATGTGCTAGCCGTAGGCAAAAGAGAAAACAACAAAGTGTATGATAGCCTGACAACGCGTAAGCGTTAACGAAACGTGATGTTAAATCATAGCATTTTAAGCTCAAGCTTTATGACTATAATAAAGATGGCACAAAAACGACGGAGGTCACAGACGTGAGCTATACCGCAATCATCAAAGACGGTGGTTTGTTTATCCCTAACGTATTTTCAGAGCTAAACGATGGTAGCTCGCACATCGTGCAAGTAGCCGTCGATATCGAAGCGGTACGAGAGCAATTAGACCCAAACGCTACCCTAAATCAAGAATCCGCAAAAAAAGAGGCTGTGAAAGCCACGAAAAAACCAGTAAAACGAGCAACTAAGAAAGCCGCTATAAAACAGCCTCAAGAAGAAGGATTGAGCGTACAGCGTAAAAGCGCTATTGATGAATTAGAGGCTTTAGATGATGGAGAGCTCAGCGAGATATTTAAAGCTTATGTCAACGAGGGTCAGATATCTTTGGAGAATTTGTAGTTTATTTTGCAACGCACCCTGTAGAATGTATATAAAGTTTAAATTAATCAACCAGATAATTAAAAAGGCAGTCCCATGACTTATTCAATCTTTAATCAAACCCCGAATGACGCAATGAAAGAGCCGATGTTTTTTGGTCAGCCAGTCAATGTTGCCCGCTATGATCAACAAAAGCACCCCATCTTTGAGCAATTGATTGAAAAGCAGCTATCTTTTTTCTGGCGTCCAGAAGAGGTCGATGTCTCAAAAGATCGTATCGACTTTAGTAATTTGTCTTCGCATGAGCAGCATATCTTCTTGAGTAACCTTAAGTACCAGACCCTACTCGACTCTATTCAAGGTCGTAGCCCAAACGTCGTGTTGCTGCCGTTAGTGTCTATTCCAGAGCTGGAGACTTGGATTGAGACTTGGACGTTTAGTGAGACCATTCACTCGCGCAGCTATACTCATATCATCCGTAATATTGTCAATGACCCAGGGCTGATATTTGATGACATTATGCAAAACGAGCATATCTTAGAGCGCGCCTCTGACATTGCCAAATACTATGATGATTTGTATTACAACGCCCAGCTATACAACCTCTATGGCGCTGGCACTCATAGCGTCAATGGCGAGCAAATCACTGTTGATCTACGGATATTAAAGAAGCAATTATACCTATGCATCATGGCGGTCAACGTCTTAGAAGCCATTCGTTTTTATGTCTCCTTCGCTTGCTCATTTGCCTTTGCTGAGCGCAAATTGATGGAAGGTAATGCCAAAATCATTAAGCTAATCGCGCGTGATGAAGCGCTACATCTAACTGGCACTCAGCATATGCTCAATCTGATGCGTAATGGTCGCGATGATCCTGAAATGGTGGAGATCGCCGCGGAGTGTTATGAAGAAGGTATTGAGATCTTCCGAAAAGCGGCTGAACAAGAAAAAGAATGGGCCGGATATCTGTTTAAAGATGGCTCAATGATTGGGCTGAATAAAGACATTCTTTGCCAATATATTGAGTACATTACTAACTTGCGTATGGAGGCGGTAGGCTTGCCGTCAGCCTTTCCAAACTCTAAGTCTAACCCTATTCCTTGGATCAATACTTGGTTGTCATCCGACAATGTACAAGTGGCGCCGCAAGAGACTGAGATTAGCTCATACTTAGTTGGCCAGATTAATTCTGACTTGTCCGATAGCGACTTTGATGACTTTGAATTATAAAAAACGGTAAATAAAGTTGTAAGTGACCGATAGCTAATATAATTATTTTTCAGCAGTAAAGCATGGCAGGATTGATTATGACATGGGTTATGACCAGCAAGCAGCAGTTCTATTTACATGATGACGAGAGTCTCTTGGATGGACTTTTGCGTACCGGCCATGAGGTCAATTTTCAATGTAAAGAAGGTTATTGTGGCAGTTGCCGAGTACGCCGTATCGCCAGCTCGCATATCGTAGAATACCCATTTGAGCCGCTAGCGATGATTGAAGACGATGAGATTTTGCCTTGCTGTTGCCGCGTAAAAGGGGTGATTTATATCGATCATGAAGCGATAAAAAGCTAGTGTTTGTTTATTCAAGCAAACTTTAGGATTAGTCTAAAAGCATTTGGCAAATCTTTGCAATTACAACACTACTCTCAAGCTAAAAAAACGCGCTATCTTATAAAGATAGCGCGTTTTTATTTATTACTATTAAGGTTAATCTACAGCCTCTTATAAAGCTGTCGTCATAAATTTTATCATACTATTGAGGCACCCCTTGGTCCTCAAAGAGCTTCATAAGCTCCTCGCGCATACGGTCGCGCTCCTCCTCTGTCATCATAGGCCGCTCTTGCGACTGACCTTGATAATTAGGCTGCCCTCCAGGAATACCCTCTACGACCACGGGACGCTGTATCACTTCTTGAGCAGGACGCTCTTGCAAAGTAATCTCAACTTGAGCGTTTTTGCCATTACGTAATATTTGCGCGTTGAGTACGGTATTAGGCGGTTTACGAGCGACATACTGAATAAGAGTATTGGCATCGGTCATCTCGACATCATCAATAGTTAGGATGATATCGCCTACTTGCAAGCCGCTTTTGGCTGCTGGGCCTTGTGGTACTACATTTAATACTTCCACACCAGTAGAGGTCTCAAGCTGCGTCGGATCACGTAGCTGCGACTGTATCTCAATCCCTAACCAACCACGGCTGACGCGACCATCTTTGATCAAGGCATTCATCACTTGTTCAACGAGCGCCGTTGGAATTGCGAAGCCAATACCCATTGAGCCGCCTGAGCGTGAAAAAATCACGGTATTGATCCCAACCAGCTCACCGTGAGCATCGACCAGCGCGCCGCCTGAATTACCAGGGTTGATAGCGGCGTCAGTTTGTATAAAGTCCTCAAACTTATTGACACCAAGTCCTGTACGACCTGTAGCTGAGATGATACCTTGAGTCACGGTTTGTCCCACGCCAAATGGGTTACCAATAGCTAGCGCTAAATCACCGACTCGAATAGGCTCTTCACGAAACCCTAACGGCGTAAGGCCCGTCATATCCACTCGAATCACCGCCAAATCACTATCGGGATCAGTACCGATAACCTTGGCGCGGCTTTTACGGCCATCACTGAAGGCCACGGTAATCTCATCCGCCTTCTCGACCACATGCGCATTGGTGACGATATAGCCATCTTCTGAGACGATAACCCCTGAGCCTAAGTTAGTCGGCCCTGCACCTTGCTGCTCGCCATGATTTTCAAAAAAGCGGCGTAATACCGGATCATCGATATAAGGATGCTCTGCCATCGCTTGCGTGGTATAGATATTGACCACCGATTGCGAAGCACGCGCCACCGCATTATGATAAGAGGAGATAGGCGCTGGCGTGTCTGCTACTGGCGCTGAAGCTTGCTGCTCGGCAGGTGTGGTTCTAGGCGGCTCCCATGTATTAGATGGCGTTTTCATACTCATAAATAGCCAAACAAACCCTGCCATGAATATCAGTAACAAAACCCAAGGTAACCACTGCCAAAAGGTTGCTTTGCTTTTAGGCTTTGGGGATGATGACATATATGACCTCTATGAATTTAAGTGTAAAAATAAATAATAAGGTGCTAGGGTATATCCTGACACTCTTACAAAACAAATACTGGTGAATACGAATTATAACTGTGCTTATTATACAATAGTAAGCCATCGTGTAGCCTTTCAGTTATTACGTTTAGCAGTAGTCTTACGCACTATAAGTTAATGACTATAGTCGTTTCACCTTAAAACAATATCTAAAAATAGCATTCAAATACAACAAACAAAACAAGCCGCTAAAAAGAACAAGCCAATAATAGGATAAAGCATGTCAAACACCCCTCAAGCCCCAATATCGCCGGCTACTAGTAAGAGCCAACCTTTAGCTATAAGCCCGCAACAGCTAGCAGAATTTTGTAATAATTATCTACAAGTCGATAGTTTTAAAGATTATTGCCCAAATGGTTTACAAGTCGATGCTGGCCGGCCTATTCAGCGTATTATAACTGGCGTAACAGCTTGTGAAGCTTTGATTGATGCCGCTATTGCTGCCAAGGCGGATGCCATTATGGTCCATCATGGTTATTTTTGGAAAGGAGAGCCTGAGCCGATAGTAGGTATGAAAGGCAAGCGCATTCGTAAATTGATGCAACATGGTATCTCGCTGATTGCCTACCACTTACCGCTTGATGCCCATCCGGTGATTGGCAATAACGCTGTGCTTGCACAAAGCTTGGGGCTAACTATTACTGGTGCTCTTTATCCTCATGAGTCGCATCCGGTAGGCAATATAGCAACTAGTAAGCCGCAAACGGCAGCAGATCTGATAAAAACCATTACTAAGGTATTAGATCGTAAGCCTTTGCATATTTCAAGTAATGATAAGCCAAGTGGAATTGAAAATAGTGATATTAATACTGAGCAGTCAGACTTATCTACGGTAACAAATGATAGCTCTCTCACTGACATCTCGGCATCAGCCAATCCTAAGCTAATTGAGCGTATAGCTATATGTACTGGGGGCGCACAGGATATGATTGAACAAGCTGCTGCGATGAACTGTGATGCTTATATTTCAGGCGAAATCTCAGAAAGAACCACCCATAGCGCTCGCGAGCTGGGAGTGGATTATTTTGCTTGCGGTCATCATGCCACTGAACGCGGTGGTATCAAAGCGTTTGGAGAATTAGTAAGTAAACAATTTAACTTAGAAGTCGATTTTATTGATATTGTCAACCCTGCATGACTGTTAAGTTTTATTACTGCTTTGTTAACATAGCTTGAATAATTGCTATTTTTGCCGCAAATAGTATCCTTGTAAAAAGAATGTTTTGTCATGAAACTTTCCATTAACTACAGCCTCCGGTTATAGCACTAAGCGCTTTACCATTATTAAGGTAAAGCAGTTGATCTAAAGGCTTAAATTATTTAAGTCTTTAAGTTAGCTTAGCGTTGCAATCACTGCGAAACTTACTCTCAAAGAGCATCAATAATGATGCTTTTTAAGTAATTCGAGAGTTTGCAGTGGCGCTGGATGACAGCTTATCGATAGCCTGCTTTTTGGCAATATCTCAAAAAGCGTTTTATTGATAGTGATCCTACTAAGCTTGACTACATACTAAGCTTGCCTAAGCGCTGATTTTATAAGTGATTTTTAAAATCAGCGCTTTTTGAGCTTTTAAAGTTTAGCTAAGTATTATTTTTGCTGTCATCGCAATAACTTACTCATGACCTTACCTATGTACCATATAGTCAGTTTGCAAGAGGGAGCTTTTTGCGTTATAGCCTTCATTGCTATTGATGTTTTTTGTTTTATTAACAGACATGAAAGACTGATTACTATGTTTCGTCTTTGATTTTTGCAGATCTTGGTAATGCAAGATCTGCCATTATCCATGCTGCTATATTTAGCAGGCTTGAGACAAAACTAGTAAAGGTTATATGGAGACAAAGCAATACCGAACTTACAACTAGGTGCTAACGCATTGATGAGCGAAGTATTGTACAACTATAGAACTCGGTGCGGTCAATATGACGGCGGCTGAGAGCAATAGCGGTTGGTAAGTAGGATGGCTACAATTAGGAGAAATCCATGCAGCGTATTACTTATCGTGTAAAAGTGTCTGCACAAGGGGCCAAGCGTCGTATCTCATACTTACTACGTCCAGCTAAGCGCTCACTTAACACCAAAAGTAACCTCGTTCCATCGGTTAAAGTAGCTCGTTTTAATAAATCAAAAAAAATGGTGCAAGTATCGAGTATTGCCCTACTCTCTCTACCGGCTAGAAGTCTTACGCCGATGGATGTACCCATTCCTGCCTATGACCAAGTCATGCTAGATAAAACCTTGACTATCGCTGCCGTTCCTGGTGATAGCACTTATTTTGCTACCGACGGTTTTCAGCATGGTTTTGGTTATGACTTAGTTCGCAGTTATGCTGATGAGCTTGGCGTCTCTATCGACCTAAAAGCTTATGCTAGCGAAGAGGCAGCATTAAATGCTCTAAAATCCGGCGATGCTGATATGGCTTTGACTACTGCTAGTACTGAGCTGAAAAACCAGCTGGCTCTGCCCTCAGTCATTGTCAGCTGTGGCTACGATAGCAGCCTAACCAAAAACGGTTTGAATCCAAAAGTGAGTTGGACGTTCAATAATGCCAATGATCCTCTAGCTAAGGGCGCTAGTAGCTTTTTGTGTGATAATATCAAAATCAATAATACTCAAAAATTAGCCGCTTTTTATAATCAAAAATTGCTAAAAGATGCTTATAGTCAACAGCACTTTCAGCAAACTTTGACTGAAAAACTACCGGACTATCAAACTCAGTTTCAGCAGCAAGCGCAGAACTACAATCATGACTGGGAATTATTAGTCGCTATGGGCTATCAAGAGTCGCATTTAGATGCCAATGCGGTCTCTCCCACTGGCGTACGCGGTATCATGATGTTGACCAATAGTACCGCAAAAGCTATGGGCGTCTCAGACCGCGTTGATCCCTATCAAAGTATTGGTGGCGGCGCGCGTTATTTAGAGCAAGTAAAAGCGGACTTCGCTGACGTGCCAGAATCAGAGCGGATATGGTTTGCGCTTGCCGGCTATAACATGGGGCCTAATGCAGTCAAGCGTATCCAGCGCAAGCTACGCGAGCAAGGGATAGATGATAAGAGCTGGGCTAATGTCTATGCTTATTTATCCGATAATAGAGCCTCGAATAGTCGTTATGGACAGTGCATGCATTATGTTAGTAATATCAGAAGCTACCTTGAGACTATCAAAACTTATAGCGTTTAACGGTTGACTTTATAGCTTAACAATAAAAGAGCGGCTCTTATCATTAAGAGCCGCTTTTTTAATTTAATGTTAAGTTAACTTTCATAAATAGCGCTATTAACGATTAGGAACCGTTAAGCGTTGACCACGCTGCAGCATAGTGTCCGCTGGTATATTATTCATATCAGCTAGCTCTTGAGTAGAAACGCCGTATTTGCGAGCCAGCCCAATTAAACTATCGCCTGCGCCCACCGTATAACTTACCGTAACCTTAGGAACTTTAATGGTCTGGCCACGCTGTAGTTGGGCGTTAGCTGCTATACCATTAGTCGCTGCTAAGTCCTCAACCGCTACCCCAAAGCGTCCTGCTAACGCGATCAAGCCATCGCCCGCTTGTACTTTGTAATTCTCAGTATTACTCAGCTTTTTACCCGTACTGGCTGTACTGCTATTGGCTTTACTGCTGCTAGTATTACTGTTAGAGCTTGAGGCATTAGCTGAGCTACTACCTGCTGCAGGAATAGTAAGCGTGCGTCCTAATATTAGATTTGAGGTAGTACTTAGATTATTAGCCGCTGCTAAATCACTGACGCCAATTTTATAGCGATTTGCTACTCCAGTGAGAGTGTCACCGGACTGTATTTTATAGCTAACTGGTTTGTCGTTGAGCTTATTATCTACCTGAGATTTTGAAACCGGTACTTTAATGGTCTGACCACGTTGCAAGCGCGCTCTAGCATCAAAGCTGCTATTAACCGCTGCAATGTCACTAGCACTTACCCCTAAGCTATTGGCAATACCAATAAGAGTGTCGCCTGATTTGACCGTATAATTGCTAGTGGCTACCGAGCTGCTAGCGCTAGTACTGCTGGAGCTAACAGTAGCTGTGACATCGGCATTGGCAGGAATTTTTAGCGTTTGACCGACAAATAATGAGTCCGTAGTCCCTATACCGTTGAGGCTAGCTAATGTCTCGGTGGTGATATTAAACTGCCGAGCTAAAGCAATCAGGCCATCACCGGGTTTGACTTTGTAGTTTTTAGTCGCTGTAGTCGATGTGCTACTGCGTGAGGGAGTTGCAGGAGTCACCGCTGGGGCTTTTACCTTACCGGGTACTAACCAAAGCTTTTGGCCTCGAAGCAGATCTGCCCGGCTACTTAGATTATTATAAGTAGCAAGCTGCGTCACCGATAAGCCAAAACGATTGGCAGTACCAATTAGCGTATCGCCGCTTTGAACTACGTAACTTTCAGGCTGGCTTGCTGCACTGCTAGTAGTAGTGGCTAACGGCTCGATAGTTTTGGCGTTATACAGATATAAGGTGCTACCTGATAGGAGCTTAGCATTAGGATCCATCTGGTTCCATTCAGCGATATCACGCCATTCAACCCCTGCTCTGCTAGCGATGTTTGATAAAGTGTCGCCGCGTACTACGGTATAAGTACTACGCTTGCCTTGTGGTTTTGCCTTAGTATTAGCGCTAGTAGCAAAGCTTAGCTTTTTCTCTTTACCTGTCGCTTCTAGTACCGACTGCTGCGTCTGTATCGCTGAGAGCTTGATATTACCATCAACCGTACTAACTATATCGCGCTGTTCAGGAGTCTGTCGCTGGATTTGTTGAGCGATAAAATCACGCTCTTCTTTACTCAGTGGCGGCTCTTGTACGATAGTATTATTACGGGTGATTTGCGCTGAGGTAGTCGGTAGACTGTTGCTCTTTTTAAGCTCAGCATTAATCTTATTGGTCTCACTAGTGGTAATTGGTGGCTCAGTCCTGATAGCCGCACTACTGCTATAGACAGAGCTTGCAGAAGGGGTAACCGTCGGTAAGATATAACTGGTGGTTTGCTGCGGTACGCTAGCACTAGCGGCGTATTCAGCCAAAGCGCTTCCTGTTGATGGTAGAGATCCGCTGCTGTAGGGCTTGCTATTATAACTAGGGCTTGAGCCTGAGTAGCTAGGAGCGGCAGTAGTGGTAGAGGCGATGACATTACTACTACCATTGCCTCTAAGCGCGCTCAATCGAGCATCAATATTGACATCGACATCGTTAGGGATAATGACTCGCTGTGGGCCTGATGAATCGACGCGAGCAGACGTTAAGGCGGTATTTAATCTCTCAAGCTCGTCATAACTGACACCGGTTAATTGTGAGACTTCTGCCAAACTTACGCCGTAGTTCGCCGGTACACTGCGAAAATGCTGACGGTTAGCGATAGCTGGCAAGTAGACTCCAAACTGTGAAGGGTTCGCTACAATCTCAGCAACCGCTAAGAAGCGAGGCACATAGTTCATGGTTTCAGTAGGCAATCTAAGCGACCAGTAATCTGTTGGCAAGCCTTGTGCAGCGTTAGCATCGATAGCTTTTTGGACACGGCCAGGACCAGCATTGTAAGCAGCTAACGCCAGCTCCCAACTGCCAAACTGATTGTGCAGCGCGGTCAAAAAGTCATAGGCGGCGCGCGTTGATTCAATAACGTCGCGGCGACCATCATAAGTGCTGCTTTGGTTCAGACCATAAATTCGGCCCGTACTAGGGATAAACTGCCAAAGCCCAGCGGCCGCAGCGCTACTAGTACCGCTTGGATCGTAGGAGCTCTCAATGACCGGTAATAATGCTAATTCAGTAGGAATATTACGACGCTCAGCCTCTCGTACCGTGTGATACAAATAACGACTGGCGCGCGCGGTTAGACGATTAAGATAGTCCTGTCTACTCGTAAACCAGCCTTTTTGCGCTTCGATACGCTGATTATAAATAGGACGGCCTGCATTCATCCGGTAACCGGCGCGCAAGCGATTCCATAGGTCACCATACTGCTGAATGGCTAGTTTATTACCCTCCACCATAGTCATATCGCTAGCTTCTAACAAATCGGCCAACTCATCTAAGCTCTCTGCATCCAAAAATGCGGTCGAATAATCATCGTTAGCCGTTGTTTTTGAAGTTGCTGTCGTTGGCTGCTTAACGATAAGAGGCCCGCGATTGCTCTTGCCAGTATTTTTTACCGCTGTAGTATTACTACAACCACTAATTAGTAAAACAGACACGGCAAGCGTCAGCGGCAAAGCGATAAATGAGCGAGTATTTGAAGGCACAGTAGACATAATGAGGGGGGCTTCCTAGCAACGATAATAGATAATGAACAAGTGACTGGGTCAAGTAATTGAATCATGTCAAAGCGCTAAGTACCTTGTCATCATAGACGGCTAGTACTTAACAGCGGGTTAGTCTAAGTATAATAGGCAATATAAAACAAAAATCATAGCCATATCAAAAATAATTGACTATAAATAATACTTTAGAGGTTAAATCATTGATCTGCTCTGATGAATCGCTAATGAACAACCACTAGTTACGAGCCATTAATTAACAGTTACTGATTAATAGTTACTAGTCGTTAATTAATAGTTACTTGTGATACCGCTCGCAGTAGTACTGCATTACCGGTTGATAAAGTCAAAGTAACGCGTGAGGTGGTAATAAAAGAGACGTTTTGCCCATCTTTCACCCAGCTCTCAGTAGTATTGACATTGGCTTTGGCTTGATCGCCGGTGATAACGATATTATCAATACTAATATCATAGCGATAGTTTGAGGTCTGATTCCAGCTGCTTTGCAATAATTTTAGATAAGCATCTTTATCCAAACTGGTTGATTTACCTTTTCTAGATAAAGAGATAAGCGCGTCATCAGACACCAAAGCGGCTACTTGAGAGATGTTTTTATTATTAGCGGCCGCTTTCATGGAGCTGGCATAGTTTTGTACTAAACTTTGACTCATAGTGGCGGCCTGCGCATTGACAGCCACCGTGCTAGCTATAGCAGCAACGGCTGTTAGACTAGCGCCTTTGATAAATAAAGCTATCAGACCCTTGTTCCATAATCGTTTCATTATAATCCTTAGCGGTTATTTTACTAGTTTTAGCCTATCACTAATTTCTCACAGTCTTGTAACACGCTGTGTGATAATTGCATTTAAAGCAATAGCTTAATTTTTATGTTTGTCGTGGTGATTAGTATCACCAGCTGCATTATCAACGGTGTATTCATCATCGTTAAGCTTCATACCCAAGCGCTCAACCCGGCGATCCATCATCTGCCGAGCTAGCGCTTGCATATCCTCAACGCGATCAATCTCATCGACAATCTCAAGACCTAAAAGCGTTTCGAACACATCCTCTAAAGTGACCAGTCCTTTTACTTCACCGTACTCGCCTACAGTAATAGCGATATGAATTCTATTTTTTAGCATCAGCTCTAATAAGTCAAATAACTTCATTTTAGAAAAAACAAAGGTAATCTCACGCTGAAACTGGGTCAAAGGTTTATGCATAGCGTGATTGACTTTTGCCAGCAATATATCGGTCTTTAATACAAAGCCGGTAATATTATCAAGATCACCATCATAAATAGGCAGGCGTGAAAAGGTCAATTTGGGTCGATCAGCTAGCAGTTCAGTAACGGTTTTATTTTGCTCAAAAGCTAGCATCACTGAGCGCGGGGTCATAATATCTTCGACTTTTATCGCGCCAAAAGCTAGTAAGTTACGAATAATACGCGACTCTAATGGATCAATCTGTCCCGCCTCTTCGCCTATGCTCGCTAGAGCAGCAAACTCACGACGACTAAAGACATCGGTTTCTTTACCACTAACCAGCAGTTTGGTAATACGCTCTGAGATCCAAATGAGCGGGTATAGCAAGATAATGATACCGCGTACAAAATAGGCAACTATGCCGCTAAGCTGACGCCAATAAACCGTACCTAACGTTTTTGGGATAATCTCTGATAGAAAAAGAATAGCTAGGGTCATAAAAGCAGAAAACACCCCAAACCAGGCGCTACCAAATACGATAGTCGCTTGCGCGCCAGCACCGATAGAGCCCACGGTATGGGCTACGGTATTCAAAGTTAGGATAGCAGCTAAGGATTGATCGATATTATCAACCTTTAGGCGCTTGAGCATAATCGCTTTGGCAGGGTTGCTTTCTTGTACATCAGCGATATATGAGGGAGTCATCGTCAATAATGCCGACTCAGCGAGCGAGCAGATAAAAGATAATCCAATAGCCATTACTACAAATAGCACTAATAATAATACATTACTAGTGGTGGCTTGGGCAGCAACCTCAGTTGCTGTAGTTGAGCTTGCCGCTAGAGCGGAATAAGGTAGCAACAGTAATAAAGAGCTGAGCGTTGTAGCTTTCAAAGTAGATACTGTAAAAGGTGTCATTAATTTATAAAATACCAAATCCGTTATAGGGGGAGGCTCCGCTGACGCTTGTTTACGACAAGCGCGCAAGCGGTATGAGCGAGTAGTAGCTGAAAAATTGGGCAACAATTCGAGTAACCTAGACTAGTTAAAACCAAAAATAAAGCGCTGCTATAAGGCAAACACTTTTATAGGCATCTGATATTATCATTGATACTAAGGTTTCACAATATTTTGTCTCAGCACTTTTGTCTCAGCTGCTTGGTCTTAGTAAAAACAATAGCGTTACTAAGCTTTTAATAGCTAGAGCTCACAAAAAGCTGCCAATAGCTTTATACTGCTGTAAAATCGCTATTGGCCTGAGAAAAATACGCTGATGCTATGATTAACTAATGCTAAGCTTAAGATTTTTTGTTACTATGCGTCTAATTTTATTGTTGTACATCACATATTGAGAGAGATTATGAGCCTTTTTATCCAGTCAGCTTATGCTGCTGAAGCAGCTGGCGATGCCGCTGGCGGCGCTTCACTTTTTGGTCAACTACTGCTACCAGTAGCTTTTTTTGCCATCTTTTACTTTTTGGTTATCCGTCCGCAGTCTAAACGCACCAAAGAGCATCGTGCTATGGTCAGCTCACTAACGGTGGGTAGCGAAGTTATCTTTGCCGGTGGCTTGATGGGCCGTATCAAACAAATCGAGGGCGACTACGCTGTCGTTAGCTTAAATAATAACACGGATGTCAAAGTACAGCGCGCCTCCGTCATCTCAGTACTACCCGCTGGTACTATTGAGAGCGTATAAGCTTTGCGCTAGTGCTGTTTTGTAATGAGGCAATAAAGGGCAAAAGCGTAACCGCCTATGTAATGACCGTTAACTATTGACGGTCATTTTCTGCTGTTAGCTCCCCTCCACTTTGCTCATCTATGGCCTGCATCACCAGTATTTTATCAACATAAAGAAGTGATTATGCAATATCCTGCATGGAAATACGTAGTTATTATAGTCGTGCTCATCTTAGCCGGTCTTTACGCAGCTCCTAATCTCTATCCTGATGAGCCTGCCGTACAGGTCACTAGTGCCGCCGCTGGCACTCAGCTATCAGAAGGGGTTTTGACTGAAGCTGAGAGTCTACTAAAAGACGCTAATATCAACTATCACGATGGTAGCTTTGAGGGTAATAGTGCTTTAGTGCGCCTAAATACTCCCGATGAGCAGCTAAAGGCTCAAGAAGTGCTGCGTCAAAACTTAGGCGATGATTATGTCGTAGCTCTAAACTTAGCGCAGACAACGCCGCAGTGGTTACGTGATATCGGCGCTAAGCCTATGAAGTTAGGCTTGGATCTGCGCGGCGGGGTACGCTTCGTACTCGAAGTCGATATGGACAAAGCGCTAGAGCAACGTTTAAGTAGCGCTAGTCGCGATGTGCGTCGCGACTTACGTGCTGAGCGCGTCGCGGTCACCGGTATCAAAACGGAAGGGCAAAGCATCGTCCTACACTTCTCTGATACTGAAGCTCGTAGCCGCGCGCAAAATATCTTGCAAGCGTCGATGGGTCGTGACTTTACTTTGCAGTCCACTATTGATGATCAAGGTCCGGCGCTAGTGATGGCTTATAATGAGGCTGTGGTCGATGAGATCAATAGCTATGCGGTCAACCAAAACTTAACCACTTTGCGTAATCGGATTGCAGAGCTTGGGGTAGCTGAAGCGTTGGTACAGTCGCAAGGGGCTAGCCGTATCGTCGTTGAGCTACCGGGCGTACAAGATACTGCCGAAGCCAAACGGGTACTGGGCCGTACTGCCAATCTTGAGTTTCGCATGGTTGCTAAAGACGCTGAGAACTACATGGGCGGTATTCCACCTGCGGGCACTGAGGCCTTCCCTTTTCAATCTTTAGATGGCCCGCCGGTATTATTAGAGCGTCAAGCTATCGTTACCGGTGATAAGGTTACTAACGCGCAAACGGGCGTTGATGAAAACGGTTCTCCTGAGGTGAATATTACCTTGGATAGTGCTGGCGGTAGATTGATGCAAAATGCCACGCGCACCGCTGTTGGTGAGCAAATGGCTGTACTATTTATTGAAAATAAACAGCGTATTACTTATGAAGAAGATCCAGCTACTGGTGAAACTACAGAAGTTCGTACGCCTTATGCCGAAACCAAAGTCATTAACCGCGCCAATATTCAAGCGGTCTTAGGCTCGTCATTTCGTATTACTGGTTTAGACAGTAGCGCTGAGGCCGCTGAGCTTGCGCTATTATTACGCTCAGGTGCTTTGGCGGCGCCGATGTACTTCGTTGAAGAGCGCACTATTGGTCCATCACTGGGTCAAGAGAATATCGATAAAGGGCTGTTCTCAACGCAAGTAGGCTATTTATTAGTATTTGCCTTTATGATTATTTTTTATCGCTTATTTGGGGTGATTGCTAACGTAGCTTTGGCTATTAACGTTATTATCATTATCTCTATTATGTCGATATTAGGCTCGTCGCTGACATTACCTGGTATCGCAGGTATCGTCTTGACTATCGGTATGGCAGTTGATGCAAACGTGTTGATATTTGAGCGCATACGTGAGGAGTTGGCAAATGGGGTGCGGCCAAAAACCGCTATTGTCGCCGGCTTCGATCGCGCTTTTAGTAGTATTTTTGATGCCAACATTACTACTTTATTGGTGGCATTTATCTTATTCGCTATCGGTACCGGTCCGATCAAAGGCTTCGCTATTACTCTAGCTATTGGTATTGTCAGCTCGCTATTTACCGCTATTTTGGTGACGCGTGCGCTAGTACAAATCGCTTATGGTAAGCGTAAATCTATCAAACGTTTGAGCATCGGTTAGGAGACTGCAATGGCGATCGAACAGAACAATCGAAACAACAAAGATAATCTGCCAACCTCGAACAGCTCAGGTGGTAATTCAGGTAACGATGACTCAAACAATAATCCTAGTGGCAATAGTCCAAATGATACTAATCGTCGTCGCCGTAATAAGCCGCGCCGCGATGGTAAAGGCAGTAACACCAAAACCAATAGCTTAACTAAAAACTCCAAAAACAGTAAGCGCGGCACTAGAGACACAAAAGCTCTAGCTACCCAAGGGTTAGAGCCGACTAATACCATTGACCCTAATCAGTTTGAGGGCGATGCGGCAGACGACGCAGCGGCAGCGGCTGAGGGCGGTATCAAAGCCATTGGCGATCAGCGCATTATCCCTTTTATGAAGATAGAAAAGCCGATGGCTATTTTATCGATTATTTTAGTGATAGGTAGTATTATTGCTATTGCGGTCAATGGTCTAAACTTCGGACTTGATTTCACTGGCGGGGTCTCAACTGATGTCAGCTATGAGCAATCGGTTGAGCAAGTTGCGGTAGTACAAGCTTTGGCTGATAATGGTTTTGATGATGCGGTGGTGCAGTACTTAGGCACCAATAAAGAATTATTAGTGCGTCTACCGCCGCAATCTGACAATATCGATGGCCTTAATACTAGTCTTAATGCAGCACTTGATCTTCCTAATAACCCTGCGACTATCAGCAACGTCAATATCATCGGTAGTCAGGTCGGTAACGAGGTTTATCTCAACTCAGTGATGGCTTTAGCTTTAGCACTGGTCAGCATGTTAGGCTATGTCGCGCTACGCTTCCAGTTCAAACTAGCCTTGGGCGCGGTATTATCACTATTTCATGATGCTATCGTTACGATCGGGGTCTTTGCGTTATTTGGCTTCCCCTTTGACTTGACGGTATTGGCAGCGGTGCTAGCGCTGATTGGTTACTCGCTCAATGATACTATCGTGGTCTATGACCGTATTCGTGAGAACTTCCGCCGTGTCCGCGGTATTACTCCGCGTCAGACTATTGATTTGTCATTAACTGAAACGCTACGCCGTACTATTATGACTATCTCAACAGTACTGTTAGTCGTGCTCGCTATGCTATTCTTGGGCGGTGACGGTCTATATTGGTTCTCAGTGGCGTTATTTATCGGTTTACTTGCCGGTACTTACTCTTCTACTTATATCGCCAGCTCCATTCCATTGGCAATGGGACTATCACGTGATGACTTCGTCGTAAAAGTGAAGCCTGAGTTTGAAGAAGAAATCGTTACTTTTAATGATCCGAAGATGTTTGAATAATTTATTGTAAATAATCGGTTTGACTAATAGTTAACTAGCTATTAATTAAATAGCTATTAGCTAAAGTACTTTATAAAAGCACCTGACTCATAATAGATGAGTGCTGGGTGCTTTTACTTTTATATAATCTATAAGGTGGTGTGTCAAAAAGTATGCTGATTAAAATTTGAACAATTTTTGAAGCCTTGAAAGCCCTATAGAATCAGAGAACTTAGCATAGATTTCTTATTGACTTTTATCGCCAGCATACTTTTTAAAACACCACCATCTATAAAAGTGTTCTATCCTTACTCAATAAATAGCGCCCCATATGACTACTAACTCGGCAGCACAGCACCCTATTGACACTCGCTATCAGCATATCGTCTCGATAGCGGTGCCGGTAATGCTGGCAAATTTAGCCATGCCGCTCCAAAGCGTCATTGATACCGCCGTTGTTGGCAATATGAATGAGGCGGCCAATCTTGCTGGTATGGGGTTGGCTATACAGCTGTTGTCATTACTATTAGTCAGTTTTAACTTTTTGCAATATGCCTCCTCTGGGCTCTCCGCTCAGGCTTTAGGGCAGCTTAGTGCTAGCCATACAGCTAATAGCTCTGCAGATAGTGGTGAAGGCGTAAAGCAAATGGCTTCTGCCCTATTATCTATTTTGCAGCGAGCTTTGGTTTTGGCGTTTATTATCGGCGGCGTATTATTAATAGCCAAGCCTTGGCTGATAAAATATGGGCTACAAGCGCTATCTGCCAATCCTGCCAGCGGCGCTGCGGCAAAAACTTACTTAGATGTGCGTTTTTGGGGCGTTATCGCGGAGCTGATGAATTTTGCTTTTATTGGCTGGTTCGCCGGACAAGGCAAGACTCGCTATATGCTTTATCAACAAGGCTTCATTGCGCTACTAAACATTGTTTTGACGCTGTTTTTTGTCTACGCTATGAAGCTTGGTTTAGTCGGTGTCGCTCTTGGCACAACTATTGCCTTTTGGTCGGGCGTAGTCCTCGCTCTTTGGCTTAGTCGTCAGCATTTGCAGTTGTCTTGGGCAGCACTGCTCACCACTGATGCTGAATACTTTACTAAATCCAAGATGCTTAGGCTATTTTCTCTTAATAAAGATATCTTTATTCGTACGCTTATCTTAACTTTGAGCTTTGCTTGGGTGACTAAGCTATCAGCGCAAAGCGGCGACTTAGTATTGGCGGCTAATGCTATTTTGTTACAAGTATTGAGTATCTCCGCCTTTGCATTGGACGGGGTAGCAGTTTCTGCTGAGACGCTAACCGGACAAGCAGCCGGACGGCGAGATTGGCGACGCTTTGCTATTATCGTCAAGCGCACTGGTATTGTCAGCTATGTTTTGGCACTCCTGTTGAGCTTGATTTGGTGGCTAGCCATGCCCACTTATTTGCAGATGATGACCAATATTGAACCGGTGCTCATGCTTACCCGTCAGTATCAAAACTATGCGATATTATTACCACTCATAGGCGTGGGTGCTTATTGGCTTGATGGTATATTTTTTGGCCTGACAGCCGGTAGTGTTATTCGGAATGCGGCGCTAATATGGGCAGCTATCTTCTTCCCAATCAGTTGGCTACTCTATCAGCAGTATGCTATGACTGGTATTTGGCTGAGTGTTTGGTGCATATTGATATTACGTATGCTGGTATTAGGCATTTATTTATATCGAGCGCGTCGCACTGGCAGTTATGAGATACTGCAGCCTAATTCGTAAATCGCTTATTAATGCTAAATAATTAAATAAAAAGTAGGTAGGAGCTTAAGTGGAGACTTATTCTCAAGCAATGTCGCAACCGACCCAGTGGGCACAAGGCTTTAAAAAAAGCATTCCTGTCGCTATGGGTTATCTGCCAGCGGGTATCGCCTTTGGAGTGCTAGCGCAAGTCGCTGGTATTCCCATTTGGGCGACCATTATGCTAAGTTTGGTTTTATACGCAGGAGCGGCGCAGTACGCTTGTTTGCCTATGCTAAGTGCTGGGCTACCTGTAGGCAGTATCGCTACTAATATCGCGGCGATTAACTTGCGTCATGTGTTTTATGCTATGCCGTTGTTGCAAACGATGCCTAAGCAAAAACTTGCGAAGACTTATTGTTTATTTGCGCTGACTGACGAGACTTTTTCGGTGATGACTAGCCTGCCCATGGAGGATAGACAAACTTTGATGCTACCTATTAGCTTATTTAATCAAAGCTGGTGGGTGTTAGCATCCATTATCGGAGTGATGATAGGTAGCGCCCTCAACGACTTAGTGCCGCATTTAGATTTTGCTTTGGTTTGCTTGTTTGCGATTTTGGCTTATGAGCAATTTCAAAACATCAAGCGCTACTTCCCTATCGCTATCGCCATTGTCGGCTTGATATTAGCGTCATTATTTACTAGTGAGTGGCTATTATTGGTAGCTATTAGCCTTTGTATGGTGCTTATTTTATTGCGTGGCTTTTGGCTGCAGCATTTAGAAAAAGGAGGCGCGCATTATGACTAGTAGCTATCTGATTATCGCTACTTTTGCCATGGCAGCAGTGACCTTTATCACTCGAGCTATTCCCGCTTTGATTCCGCGCAAACTGCTCGATAAGCCTTGGCTGCATCGGCTTAATGAGAGCCTACCTCTTTCGGTAATGGTATTACTTATTTTGAGCAGTCTGTCCTATCAAGGTTTGTCGTTTAGCGATAATTTGGCTAGTCCCCAAGTGCACTTATTACTAGCGCAGCTTGGCGCTCTAGCTATGGTTTTATTAATCTATCATTTTAGTAAGCAATTACTCGTTAGCATGGTTGTCGGTATCGCTACAATAAATGCGCTACTTTGGGTATTTAGTCAGTTGTTGATTTAAAACGTCCTTTTTAAAAGACATACTTTTTAAAACTTGGTATTGAAATCAACACTAAAATCATAGCTATAAAAAAAGCTAGCTTCGATTCTTTAATAGAATAAAAGCTAGCTTTTTTGTAGGTGCACAAATACTATAAATATAAGTTAAAACAAAATTACAGCTCTTCTACGCCCATCATATCAACTGGAGTATCAGCGACGATTTGCACGCCTTTTTTACCTGTTTTAGCAGTATCATTACGCTGTTCTTGCAAATGATCAAGGTACGCTTCGTTAATTTGGCCAGTGACATAGCAGCCGTTGAATACTGCGCAATCAAAGCCTTCAACTTTGCTGTGTTTAGTATCTTTTACCGCATCGATTAAGTCATCTAAATCCTGAAAAATCAGGCGATCAGCACCGATAATCTTACGTACTTCCTCAACGCTATGACCTGAGGCGATAAGCTCGCTACGCACTGGCATATCGATACCGTAGACGTTAGGATATTTCACCGGCGGCGCAGCACTAGCAAAGAAGACTTTGCGCGCGCCTGCATCACGGGCCATTTGTATAATCTCATGACAAGTGGTGCCGCGAACGATAGAGTCATCGACTAACAACACGTTTTTGCCTTTAAACTCTAAGGGGACGGCGCTCAGCTTTTGACGCACCGACTTCTTGCGTTGCTGCTGACCTGGCATAATAAAAGTGCGACCGATATAACGGTTTTTCATAAAGCCTTCGCGGTATTTGACGTTCATCTTTAGTGCCAGCTCCATCGCCGAGGTACGCGAAGTATCTGGAATTGGAATGACCACATCAATATCATGATCCTCGCCCCATTCAGCGAGAATTTTATCAGCAAGTTTCTCACCCATACGCAGACGCGACTTATAAACTGAGATATTATCCATAATCGAGTCAGGACGCGCAAAATAGACATACTCAAAAATACAAGGAGTATACTCTTTTGGCTCGACACACTGATAGGTATGCAGATTGTGATTTAGATCAATAAAAATAGCCTCACCTGGTTTGACATCACGAATAATGGTAAAACCTGAACCAGTCAGCGCTACGGATTCTGAGGCTACCATGTATTCAGTGCCGCCATTAGCAGCCAAGCGCTCGCCAAAAACTAGCGGACGAATACCATTAGGATCGCGAAAAGCTAGCAGACCATGCCCTGTTATCAGCGCCACCACCCCATAAGCCCCTTCACAGCGATGATAAACAGCTTTTACCGCATCAAAAATATCATCAGCATTGGGATGAGTTTTCCCCAAATTTTGCATCTCATGAGCCAGTACGTTTAACAGTACTTCAGAGTCTGAGTCAGTATTTAGATGGCGACGATCCTCAATATAGAGCTCTTTTGCTAAGCTCTCAGCATTGGTCAAGTTACCATTATGAGCCAAGGTAATACCATAAGGCGAGTTTACATAAAAAGGCTGCGCCTCAGCACTGCTAGAAGTACCAGCCGTTGGGTAACGAACATGACCGATGCCAAACTTACCAACTAGTTTGATCATATGACGGTTCATAAACACATCACGCACCATGCCATTCTCTTTGCGCAAATACAAACGTCCCTCTTGCAAAGTGACAATACCTGCTGCATCTTGGCCGCGATGCTGTAGCATAGTTAAGCCATCATAAAGAATTTGATTAACGGGTTCATGAGCTGCAACCCCAACGACTCCACACATAGTTATGTCCTGTTTTGCATCAAAAGTGAGTAAGAAAGTAATAAAATAATCGCCGGTATCGACGGTTTAGCTAGAGGTGATAAAAATCAAAGCTTAGGTTTTGTAATGACCATTCATTTTATAATAAACATGAATTTTGTAATAAACACAGATTTTTTAATAAAACAGTATCGCTGTATCAAACTATTCTATCGCTATTAAGACTGATTAATCTGCCCCCAGGCGATACCCAGCATATCTGTCGCCAGCTCTTTACCCATTGGCGCATAAGTCATCAGCTCAGGAGCCAAAACTGAAGTCTGCCACTGTGGCAGCTGTACTAATAAAGGCGCGCTGATACTAAGCACCACTAACACCATCAAGACGTTCTTGGCTGCCCCTAGTACGCCGCCTGCCATCTTATCGACTACGCCAAGATTGAGCGTTTTTAGAGCGCTTGCAAAGACAAAAGCTAATAAATGCATTACAGCCAAAATCACTATCACCACCGATAAAAACGCCAAGGCCATCTGTAACACTGGGTTTTCGACTATCGAGGATAGCTGCGGAGCGATCGAGCTTGCCAAACGAGTAGCGGCAATTAGTGCGATAAACCAGCCCACTAGCCCTACCGCGGTCTTTATCAGACCCACCTGAAACCCGCGCCATAAACCGATGAGTACAATAACGGCAATCATAATATCTAGACCACTCATAACTATTGCCTCATGAATTTAATTGACTTAGGATAATAATTAAACACTTAATAATCATTCTTCTATAGCATCATAGTAGCCACCAATGGCTTGTATACAAGACTGTACTAATCCTGGACCGCGATAAATAAGACCGGTATAAATCTGCACTAAGTCTGCCCCAGCTTTTATTTTTTTGACAGCTTTTTCGCCACTATCAATACCGCCTACTCCTATTAGCGCGACCTTGTCGCCTAATTGATCGGAGAATTGTTGTAAGATTTGCGTACTAATGTGGCTGACTGGTCGACCCGATAAACCTCCAGCTTGGTCGCCATCGCGTAAATCCTCTACTCCGACTCGGCTCAAAGTGGTATTAGTGGCAATTAAGCCATCAATCTCAAAATCTAGTAACTGCTGCGAGATATAATCGACTTGTAGCGGCTCTAAATCAGGAGCAACCTTTAGTACTAAAGGCACATAAAAACCATATTCAGTCGCCAGTTGACTGTGGCGGTTTTTGATAGTGTCTAATAACTGTGTCAAGGCCTCACCACTTTGTAAATCGCGCAAATTTGCGGTATTAGGCGAGGAGATGTTGACCGTAATATAAGAGGCATGAGGATAAACGCGCTCTAAGCAATACACATAATCATCAGCTGCTTGCTCAACCGGAGTACTGGCATTTTTGCCAATATTAATCCCGATATTACCTTTATATTTACAACGTTTGACATTATCGATTAAATAATCCACGCCCTGATTATTAAAGCCCATGCGATTGATAATAGCGTCAGCCTGTCTTAAGCGAAATAGCCGCGGTTTTTCATTACCTACTTGCGCTCTAGGTGTTACGGTTCCTATTTCAATAAAGCCAAAGCCCAATTCAGCTAAAGCGTCAATATAATCGCCGTTTTTATCAAGTCCTGCCGCTAGTCCGACAGGGTTTGCAAATTGTAAACCCATACAATCGGTGGGCTGCATAGGCTGACCATATACCAAGCCCAAAGTACGGGCTTTGTGTGCTTTGTCTAATAAAGACAGCGTCATATCATGAGCGCGCTCAGGATCCATCTTGAATAAAAAAGGACGAAGTAAGGCGTAAGACATAGTGACAACAAACCCTGATTAATTAGTGAGTGGAAAAAAGGCAACACTGGTAGAACGCTGCGATTATATCAGCTTAGCTAAAATAACACTAAAGTTTCATAGGTTGAAATAAGCTTATCTAGAGAAGTATTAGCACTACAGTGAATTATTAAGGTACAGGGCGATTGTCAGTGAGCGCAATCCAGCCGCGAACGATGCGATATATATGCCAAATTAGGGTAAATGCAATAATAAGCAGCCCAAGACCGGTTAATAAAACACTGCCTATAGCGATGTTATTACTGCTCGCCGTCAGCCCTACGGCAAAACCGCCCACCGCAAATACTATCAATACTGAGCCAATAACAAACCAGACGATACTGTACCAAAAGGTTTTGATTTGCCAGTCAAAGTGAGTAGCTAACCAAGTCCCGTCAGCATCATGACGCTTAGCGTAGTTCATGACGATAGGCACGATCCAAAGCAATCCAGCGGTAAAGTAACTAAGCACATAGAGCAGATAAGTAAGGTGATTATAAGTAATTAAAGAGCGGCTTTTTTCTTCAGTAAGCCGCTGATTTTGCGATTGCCGCGACATCCCATAGCTGCTCTGTGAGCCGATAATGGAATCGTTGATAGTCGGCTCATTGTAGCCGGTAACAGGCTCAGTAGTTGGCGCTTTAGGGTGTTTATTAAGCTTAGAGTCAGAATCAGAATCAAAGTCAGAAGAATTATTCATATCAAATACCTATAACCAGCCATAGCCTCTAAAACTGTAATTGTGGCAGCTCAGTCTATTTTCAAGATGCAAGCATAGCTAAGAAGTAACTGTCGCTTGCACTTCAATCTGCTTACTATTGATATCTTGCTGCATAGATAATTGCGTGAACTGCCAGCCTTGCTCACTGAGCCTATCAAGAGCGGCGCTAATTAAGGCTTGACTAGGATGGCTAAAGCTAAATTGCACCGTATCGCCAACCGCCGCGACTTGAGCATTGTCAATTCCAGCATTACTCAATAACGAGTTGATACTAGTAGCAGGAGTGACTACCGTACCATCCGTATTAGCACTGATGGCATTGATATCGATATTACCTGCCTGCGAGCGTAACCAAAAATAATCCGCTACTTGCTGTTGGTACTGCTCTTTACTGTCTTTGGCCGCTTGGTTAACGCTATAACCGCCATAGCCGCCTACCAATAATAATAAAAAAGCGGCTAAAATAGCTAACGCCAATTGATCACGAGAAGATAGCGCTTGCCAGCGTGCCGATAGCGTCGATTGATAACGACTCAAGGACTCTGCAAAAGCACTGTTACTGACAGAAGAGTTTAAGCTATTTGAGGGTTTTCGCTTATTACGGCGCTGTAGTATATTCATCATTTAGTCTCTGTATTTTCTCGCGCATCTCAGCTTTTTTAGATCATCAAACTGCTGGCGGCATGCTTTCACTAGCACCTTTGACTATATCTACCGTTATCTGTCCACTAAACTGCCCTTGCTCGTTGCCGCTCACTTGTTGCAAATTGGCCGCTATTCCTTGATTCGCAAGGGTATTGGCAAATTCATCAAGGCTTGTGCGATTGGGCGCTATTAGCGTAAAGCTAAGCATATTTGGCTGCATCATTAGTGCCTGTGCTTGTAAAGAAGACTGTTTAATCAAAGGTGAGATACGCGCCAATACTGCCAGGTGTGATGCTGGCGCTTGGCTGCTGCTACGTAGTTTCGCGCTCATCTGCGTCTGTAATTGAGTACGCGGATTGAGACGATCTTCTGGAAACCACGACTGAAACTGGCTAGCAATAGCGGTTTGAGTCGCTTCGCTTGCAGCATTATAGCGATAGACTTGTAAGCCATCAGCGGCTATTTGTAGCACTGACGCTGACATAGCGACCATCGCTGCAACAAGTAAGTAAGGAGAGAGTTTGCTATCTGAGCTTTTGACAAAAAAGTTCAGAGCATGACGCTCAGCCCCTTCAATGGGCATAGGCTGAGTACTAAGGTCAGTTAATAGTATTTGCTGCTCTGCTAATAAGGCGCGGGTTTGAGTAGTAAGGTTGTTATTCGGTGTATTTGGAGGGATATCGATATCTGCTGAATCTACCTTCGATAAATCAATAGTTCCTGTATTTATGGATAAAGGATCTATAGTATTAGGTAACTCATTATTAGATAAGTCGTTATTAGATAAGTCAGAGGCTGATTGCTCTAAAGGCGCTACTAAGCAGACCTCGCTTAAGTAAGGCAAGCGCTCAAATACTAAAGGCAAATAGCTCACCGCCATGCCATGCTGCGGCGATTGACGCAACAAAGTAGTTTGAGTATCTTGATACATGACCACTTGCTGTCCGGCACCTTCTTCTGGCACGGGCAATAATAAAAAATCAGGCAGCAGCGCACTAATACTAAACCCTACTAAAGTCGCGCTTTGTTGCCACGACTCAATATCATCCTTCGCTAGTGCATAAAGATGATGGCTACTGCCATAGCTCTGTTGGCGCACAGTCAATTGCTCAACCGGAGCGATTGAGCTCTCTTCAAATAAATACTGCTTGCCACTATCTCCTAATTGCTTTAATTGACTGGCATTTAGCGGCGTCTCTATTTGTAGCAGATGAGTTGAAGGAAAATACAGACATAACTTTTTATCGAGGCCAGACTTGCTAACGGACTTATAGCCATAATAGTCATTATAGCTATCTTGTAGTTGCTGCCAGCCCATAACTGGTTGCCACTGTTTATTGGCAGCGTGCCAAACAAATAGTGGGCTATGTTGAGCTCTCAACCAAACGTGTAACAATACAGAAGTCCTTATGTCATCAGCCTACTGAGGCTATTTATCAATCACAACCTGATTTGATTATATCGAGATTACTATATTAAGGCTGCTTGGGTACAAAGCGATCAATCTCTTTTGCCATACCGGACATAACAAATTCCATCTCAAACACTCGTGCCTCTGCGAGCGAAAACGCTTCAGGACTAGTGCCAGTGAGCAGGCTGGCAAGATTGGCAACAATAGACATATGACAGACTACCACTAAGCACTGCGCTTCGACATGTCCAAGCTCTATCAAGGCAGCATTAGCATCATCGGCTGGGGTGATATTATCTTGTACAGTAGCCGGAATCTTCTTTGCAAAAACCTCTGCTGCTCGCGCCTGCAACTCGCTTAGCGTCTGCTGCGCTCTATCATAGGGGCTAACGACAAAATGATCCAGGCAATAATGCTGCATAACATAATCAGCAGTTTGCGCAGCTTGGCTGTGACCAAACTCAGTTAATTGTCGAGCGCTATCGGGATGAGTGTAATCTTCTGCTTGTCCGTGGCGCATAAGTATAATTTTCATAATAATCCTTTAGCTGTCTCTTATCTGCTCTAAAACGGCTACAGCTTTATTTAGCGTTGCTGTTATCGTCATCCTCGTTGCCACCATCATCGTCACTATCATCATCGCTAGCGGCGTTCATCTGCGCGCTTAAGGAGGCATTGCTATGATCGTGCGGCATGACAAACTCGACATCGCTGCGAAAGCCAGCTTCCATCAAATGCAGCGCCACGCCTAACGCCGCTTTATCTTCATAGATGACGGCATAAAGCGCGTGCGTAATAGGCATATAGATACCCATTTTAGTCGCTTTTTCGTGCACTTGCTGAATGGTGTTGACGCCTTCTGCGGTCTGTCCTAGTTTTTTGACCGCCGCATCGATACTCATGCCGCGCCCGAGCATATTGCCGATACGAAAGTTTCGGCTCAGCTCTGAGCTACAAGTAGCGTACAGATCGCCGACACCTGATAGGCCCAAAAAGGTAAGCGGATTAGCGCCCTCCTCAAGTCCAAAACGGCTCATCTCAGCCAATGCACGCGTTAGCAGCATGGCCTTAGTATTTTCGCCGACATCATAAGCCGCCGCCATACCCATAGCGATAGCATAGATGTTTTTGAGTGCGCCGCCAAGCTCAACACCGCGGATATCATCACTGGCAAATACTCTAAAAAAAGCACTGTGTAGCGCCGCTTGTACCGCATGACGCAAAGGCTCCGACTCACTAGCGATAACCGTGGCTGATGGCATG
The DNA here is from genome assembly GCF_040371085.1 of Psychrobacter sp. AH5. NCBI lineage: Bacteria > Pseudomonadati > Pseudomonadota > Gammaproteobacteria > Moraxellales > Moraxellaceae > Psychrobacter > Psychrobacter sp. AH5. The sequence goes on along the minus strand of NZ_JAMBMT010000001.1, from coordinate 1,084,209 downwards.
TTTTTCATGATCTCAACGGCAAGATTAGGCCCTGATAGTACGCCAAAATTGACCTCTGGTAGCTCATCTTTGATGATGTCGCTCATCATGGCAAAAGTGTCTTTTTCCATGCCTTTGGTAAGCGAAACAATAGACTGACCGCTGATAAAGGGTTTGATATTTTTGAGGGTCTCGCGAAAGGCGGAGCTTGGCACTGCCAAAAAGATAATATCTTTATCTTTGACTGCCGCCTCTAGCTCATAGCTGTATTTGAGGCGATCATCGAGCTTATAACCTGGCAGATACTTCTTATTCATCTGCAGCTTGGCCATAGATTTAACAGTACGCTTATTACGTACCCAAAGCGTAGTATCACAGCCGTTACGCGCAGCAAGATTTGCCATTGCGGTACCAAAACTACCACCGCCTAAGACCGTTAGACGTATTTTTGTAGGGTTCTTATGTATTTGATCCATTTTTTTGGCTACTGCCGCCTCAACTTTACTGGGATTTAATTTTTTGCGACCAAAGCCTGACTTTGCGGCTCGATCAAGGATACTAGCTAATAGGCCACTTGGTTTTGCGTCAGAATCATTATTAGCATCCGCAAGAGCTAACTGATCCTTTATAGTCGCTGCAGCGTTATCTTTGGCACTCTTACTGGCAGCCTTACTATCACGCTTCGCTTTTTTATCAGACGCAAGCGGTTTGTTATTATCATTATTAGAAGAGCTGGTCATAGACTTATATCCGTATTAAAAACACTAAACCTATTAAGTGAGTCGCTAATAATGGCCTTAACGCTCAAAGCGCAGCAGCGGTTCAATATCCATAGGTTTACGACGTGGGTTGTTTTTTGGACTGGTGCCAGTATAAACAAAAGCGGTGACATAATCATCATCGCCAACATCAAAATAAGCCTTTACCGCAGGCTCATTACACAATAGACCGGTGCGCCATACTGTGCTAAATCCTTGCGCCATTAGCGCTAATAGCAGGTTTTGTACTGCCGCTCCAGCGCTTAGCATCTGCTCAAAGGGCGGTACTTTTTTGTGCTCTTGCATTTTTGTCACTACAGTAATAATAACGGGTGCACGCATCGGCAGATTAGCGGTCTTGTGCCGTGTTTTGTCAGAGAGCTTATCGCCTTCTCTAGCCGCTTGCGCTTCTGCCGCCTCAAGTAAGGCTTGACCAAGCTGCTGACGCGCTTCGCCTTCGGTTACAATAAAGCGCCAAGGACGCAGTTTTTTGTGATCGGGCGCTGTGGCTGCACATTCAATTGCCATTCTAATTTGTTCATGAGTAGGAGCCGGCAGTTGTAGATTACCGATAGTACGTCTGGACTTAATCCAGTCAATAAGCTGCTCAGGGCTTGCAGTCATGGCACCCTTAACCTCGGCCTCATCTAATAGCTCTTCATCTTCAATATCGCCCTCTGCCATCAATGGCATATCTTGCTCATCTTCTTCGGTAATTAATCGCTCTTTAGCAGTGCTCATCGGTCATCCTTTTTTATATATCCATTATTATACTTATTGTTATGGTATCGAATGGGTTTTACCCTTTTATAACGCTATGTTCTCTTGAGTGTTGACAGGTAGTGAATGAGTCAGCTGTTCTTATTTTTTAAGCCACCTCATCAAGACGATGTTTCAGCTTTAGATAGTCCTCTGATTGCATCTCAAGTAAGCGCGAACGCGTACGCTCAATCTCAAAAGCGAGTTTTTCGCCTTGATATAGCTCAAGAATAGACTGCTCAGCACGTACCAAAAGCTTGACGCGGCGATCATAAAACTCATCGATAAGGTAGATAAAGCGGCGCGTAGGATCACGCAGATCATCATTTAACGCTGGGACGGCGTTGATCAAAACCGTACTAAAGCGATTGGCAATCTCAATAAAGTCAGCGGCTGAGCGCGGCTGCATACATAAATGACGAAAATCGCAGAATAAAATATCTTCTGTGCGCGCATTTATCTTAATCTCGCGACCATTGATAATAATAGGCTCGCTACTAATCTTAAGATTGTTCGACAAGCTAGCAAAGCGGTTAGCCAGCCAGTTGTGATTCTCACGCGTCATAGGCGACTTATAAAGCTCTGCTTGTTGCAGTACTCGCAAGCGATAATCGATACCTGAGTCGATATTCATAACAGTGCAATGCGTCTCAACTTCCTTAATAGCGGGCAAAAAGCGATCACGATGCAGACCGTCTTTATATAGACCTGCCGGCTCAATGTTTGAGGTCGCCACCAAAGTCACACCGCGATTGAACAGCATAGTGAATAAGTCGCCAAGTATCATTGCATCAGAGACGTTAGAGACAAAAAACTCATCAAAGCAGATCACAACTGCTTCTTTATGAATAATATCAGCAACCTTTTCTAGTGGATCGCTTTGGCCTTGCAGCTGATTGAGCTCTTTGTGCACTCGCTGCATAAAATGATGAAAATGCTGACGTATCTTACGCTCGATAGTTAGCGAGTCATAAAACATATCCATCATCCAGGTCTTACCGCGGCCGACACCGCCCCACATGTAAAGGCCTTTAGGCGCAGTAGGCTTAGCTTTTAAAAAACCGAAAAAACCCTTTTTTTCTTCAACTGTATTATTAAGCTTATGATAAAGATCATCAAGATAGCTCATGGCTAGGTATTGCTGTTCATCTCGGGAAAAGTCATCTGAGGCGATGGCTTGCTCGTAGCGCTGCAATGGAGATAATCTCATAATACGACTCATCATTTAACAAAACAAAAACAGGTGTTGTAACCGTCTACCCTTATCAGCTTATGTCTTTTACACTGAGATAATAAGGCTAGAGGCGTCAGAATAAATGATGTTCTATTACTTATAACTAGCAACGTAAGCTTGCTAAACATCTTTTATTCTCTAGGCCAACACGGCTAAGATACTAACTTAATAATTAGGTTAATAGCGAGCTTACTATAGCTCTATCTACGACTATTATATAGTACATTGCTCGCTATTCTTTAGACTGGTACTGCCAGTCATAGTTATATCCAAATCAATTTAAATAGTTACATTGATAATGTTGATAGTCAATATTATCAGTAGCACATTTTAGTCTGTAGAGCTGTGCTGCTCTAATAGTTTTTTTAGTTCGCTCAAACGCCCATGAAAAAAATGTCCGGCTCCTTCTATAATGCTGACTTTGAGACCCAAACGCTGAGCGAAAGCCTGCATATTATCAGGAGAGATGACTTCATCAGCATCGCCATAAATCTCAAAAGTCTTATCAGTCGGCAAACTAATATGCTCGCTATCATTTTTTTCAATGGAAGGGGAGATAAGCGCCACATTAGCAATCTCAAAGTCGCTTAAACCCCAAACATGCGGTGAGACGAGCAGTTGCTCAGCCACGCGCGCGGTAATATAACCGCCAAAAGAGAAGCCGCCTAACCATAGCTTGCGCGCATTGGTTTGTCCTGCAATCCATTGTAGCACGGTCATAGCATCGACCACTTCACCCTCCGCATAATCATGCTCACCTGTCGATTGTCCCACGCCGCGAAAGTTAAAACGCACCACGTGCATACCACTATCGCGGGCGAAACGGTACATCGTGGTCACGACTTTATTATTCATCGTTCCCTCAAATAGGGGGTTGGGATGACACAATAAGGCCACAGTATCGGTGTTAGAATCACAAGGATTATCTTGCTGCCAAAGCGCATCGACTTCGAGTACACCAGCAGGAGCGGGAATTAAAGGCATAATAATAACTACTGGTTAAAAAGGTGAAGTCAATTATCCTAGAATTAACTTATATTTCAAGTGATTTGCTGTTTCAATATCATCAGCTTAAGTATAACGCCTCAACAATAAACTGTAGAAACTGTAGAAACTGTAGAAACTGTAGAAACTGTACATACATTAAGTCTCTAGACGTTAAGAGTGCAAATGGGTTAACTTTATAAGCTTTACTAAGTACACTATTACCTTTACTCTCACCCTATCCACTTTGACTCACTTATAGCAAAGGACTGTCCCATGACTAGCTTTAACACTCATTCTCAAAGCACTAAATCTAATAACACCGGCTCCATTAAAAAAACAGCTTTTATAGCGACAACCATGATCGCAGCACTAGCTTTGAGCGCTTGTCAAAGCACGCCTTCCTCTCCTGTCATTCAGCGTGCTGACTCCACTTTTGAGACCACAGGGCTTGGCGATACCAAAATAAAAGCTCAGCAAAACGCTATCGATAGCGCCAATAAAACTTGCCGTAGCAAACAAGTCATCGTGGTCAAAGATACAGTCAAGTATAATGGCGTATTAGATGAACGTATGGGCCGCATGGTCGGACAGGCAGGCGCGGTATTAGGCACTATACTAGGTACTGGCTCCCCTGAGTTGTCGCGTGATGACGATTATGAATATACCATTAACTTTCGCTGCCAGTAACTTGTAACTACTTTATTTATCTTCAATTCTTGGTCTGATTTTATGCGCAAACCTAATTTTGCTAATCTTAAACAAGCTGATAATAAGACAATAGTCCCGGCTAAGGACTTAGGCACTCTAGAAGCGGAGTTAGCTGAAATCGAAAGCAGCCTTGAAAATAACCTTGAAGATACGGTACTGCGTCTAAGCGATTACTTATCAGCGGTTGAGATGGTGGTCAAGCAGACCTTTGCGCACCGAGTATGGGTCAAAGCGGAGATTCGTAACCTATCGAGTAAAGGCGGACACTATTATTTTGAATTGGCCGAAAAAGATGATGCTGGTCAAGTAGTCGCTAGCTGCCGTGGTAACTTATGGCGTTTTAAAGCCTCAAGAGTACTGGCTAAGTTTGAGCGCGCCACCGGTATGGCGCTCAGCCGTGATTTGACGGTATTGCTTAAAGTATCAGCGAGCTTTCATGCCCAATATGGTTTTGCGCTAACGATTGAAGATATCGATCCAAGTTACACCTTAGGAGACTTGGCGCGGCAGTATGCGCAGATGGTGGATAAGTTGACAGGCGAGGGTTTGATACATCTCAATCAGCAGCTGCCCTCGCCTTTTGATATTGAGCATGTCATCGTCATTGCGCCCGAAAAAGCGGCCGGATTAGGCGACTTTCAAGCCGATGCTGATCGTTTGGCTGCTACTGGTGCCTGCCTGTTTCATTATCATCATGCGACCTTTCAGGGCAATCACGCGCCAAGTGAGATTCGCCAAGCTATTGTCACCTCGCAGCAGCAGTTCTATGACACTTATCAGCGCCTACCAGATCTGCTGGTGATTATTCGCGGCGGCGGTGCGGTAGGTGATTTGGCCTATCTTAACGATTATGAATTAGCGGCCTTAGTCGCTGAGCAGCCGGTGCCGGTCTGGGTCGGCATTGGTCATGAGCGCGATAAAGTCATCCTAGATGAAGTGGCGCATACTAGTTTTGATACCCCCTCAAAAGTGATAGCGGCGATTACTGTGCATCTAGCGAACTTAGTGACGCAAACTCTGAATTTTCAGGCGCAAATCAAGCAAGCGGCGCAGCGGCAACTCAAAGTCGTCGAGCAACAAACCGCACGGCAACTTAGCCAATTACAATCGCAGACGATTGGCCAGCTCACCGCGCTACAAAAAGATAGCGATTACGCTTGGCAAAGCATTCAGCAAAGTGCGAAGCGTCAAGTCAAACAGGCAGCAAGAATAACTAGCGATTGGCAAAGCCAAATCAAAGCCGCAGCGCAGCAGCAATTAGCGACGGCTAGTATAAAAGCTGAGAGCCAAAAGCAAGCCATTATGCACAGCGCCCAGCAGCAGCTGGTCCAAGCCCAGCGTGAAAGCGAACATCTACGCGATATCGTGCTACTACATCGACCGACGCGCGTGCTAAAGCAAGGCTATAGCATGCTAATGGATCATCAAGGCAAGCAGCTATTGACCAGTAGCGCGCAGCTCTATGCTGAACAAACGATCAAAATTATACTTAAAGATGGGCAAGCAACCGCGCAAATCTTACAAGTTAATAACGTAGAGATTGAAAGCTAATAATTTAATAGAAGGAAACCCTATGAGCACCCCAACTCGCAAACGCAAAAAAGCCGCCCCAAAGACCTTTAAGGCGGCCTATGATATTTTAAAGAGTAATGCCGCTGAATTGCAGCAGCAAGATGAGCCAGATATTGATAATTTGATGACGACGGTAGAAGAATCTATCGCCGCTTACCGCGTGTGTGAAACCCGTATCAATGCCGTGCAACAAGCTTTGGATGCCGCTTTTGCTGAAGAAGACGTTACACCCAAAACAGAAAGTTAGCCGAATAAATGGAGTTTTTTGTAGGGTACGTCATGCGCACCCAAAAGTTGAAACCACCTATAACGGCAATGTAAGTTAGACGAGCTTACAAAGCTATTCCGGCTCATCAACCTCAAACACTTGCCGCAAATAGGCCAAGTAAGTATCGTTATTGATCATGGTTTTGCCGGGGCTATCGGATATCTTCGCTACCGGCTGGCCATTACATTCAACCAATTTGAGGACGATATTTAATTGAGTTAGCCCCATATCATTGGTCAAATTAGTGCCAACGCCAAAGCTTGTCTTAATCCGATCCTTAAAATACTGATGCAGCTCCCACGCTTTTTCTAAATTTAAACCATCGCTAAAGGTCAGGATTTTGGTTTTTGGGTCAATCTTGAGCTTCTCATAATGAGCAATAGCTTTATCGCCCCAAGCATAAGGGTCGCCGCTATCGTGACGCAGACCATCAAATAGCTTGGCAAAGTACAAGTCAAAATCGCGTAAGAATGCATCCATCCCGACCACATCGGTCAAAGCAATACCTAAATCGCCGCGATATTCATGCACCCAGGCCTCAAGCGCCGCCTTTTGTGAATCACGCAGACGCACATCCAAGGCCTGAAAAGCTTGCATAAACTCATGTGCCATAGTGCCTATCGGCGTCATCTCCAAGGTTTTGGCCAGTAGTACGTTAGAGGTGCCGCTAACGATTTTAGGCTCAGCTTGATGCAATGTCTTGACCACATGTGCCTGCCAGCGCTTACTAAAGCGTCGACGCGTGCCAAAATCAGCGACTATAAACGGCGGCTTGCCACTATTGTTGTTATCTTGCTGCTCAGCATAATGATGCAACAAATCAACTTTGTCTTGTAGACGGCGCTCACCTTCTGCGATGACATCAGGGTTTGATAAAGCATTAAAATACAGCTCATTGACGATAGCTAAGACAAACACCTCAAAGAACATCGCTTGAATCATGGGCCCTTCGATATCGATAACTAAGCGCCCTTTACTATCGGCACTGACTTTGATAAAGCGGCGTTTGAGCTGAAATAGCTCTAGATAATCGACAAAGTCTGAGCGCATAAAACGCAAGGTCCGCAGATACTCAAGCTCATCAGGCAAAAACCGCAACTGACATAAGCTGTCTAATTGCTGCTCAAGCGAGTCTTTGATAGTCGCTAAAGGATAAGCGGTATCATTATTATTACGACAGCGAAAACGATAGACCCCATGAGTCTGCGGGAACTGATGCAGCATGGCTTGGAGCATGGTAAATTTGTACAAATCATTATCAAGCAAAGAGGTAATAATAGGCTGGTAAGTCACGGTCATGCTATAACCTTAAAGAGGAAAGTAGAATTATTTTAATACTATAAAATCTAGCAAAGTAAGCAAAGGTTTTAGTATAACGCTATTCACGCAGCTTTGCTGATCTGCTTACTTATATCGCTGATTATAGCCTTAAAACCTTTAGGACTTGATCAATTTTACCAGTGGCGCGTAGCCCGACTGCGGCATGACACTGACCGGAATGAACTGTAGCGCGCCGCCGTTGACACAGTAGCGTAAACCGCCGCGATCTTTGGGCCCATCAGGGAACACGTGCCCTAAATGCGAGTCAGCGACCCGCGAGCGCACCTCAGTACGCACCATGTTATAAGATAAATCATCACGCTCGGTGATCACTTGCTTATCGATAGGCTTAGTAAAGCTTGGCCAACCGCAGCCGGATTGGTATTTATCCGTCGATAAAAATAACGGCTCGCCGCTCACTACATCGACATAAATACCGGGGGCAAATAAGTTGTCATACTCGTGACTAAAGGCGCGTTCTGTGCCAGCATCTTGGGTAATATTATATTGCTCTTTAGTAAGAGTGCTTTTTAGGGCATTTTTATTAAAGCCGCTATAACGTTTTGGATCTAAAGTCTCAGCAATAGTGCTGACAGGAGCCAACCGCGTCGCTCTACTTTGCTTATTACCAGTGTCTTCAGGCTTATCATCGGCGAGGCTCAAATCCACATGACAGTAGCCATTAGGGTTTTTGGCTAGATAGTCTTGATGATACATCTCAGCTAGATAAAAGTTATCTAGCGGCGCGTTTTCAACCACTATCGGCTTGTTGTATTTACTTTGTACGCGTTTAAGCGCCGCATCGATAACCGCTTTATCTTCTTTATCAGTGTAGTAGACTCCTGAGCGATACTGTACGCCGCGATCATTGCCTTGCTTGTTGAGGCTCGTTGGATCTATCACTCGCAGGTAGTACTTTAAGATAGTATCCAAGTCTGTCTTGTCCGCATCATAAGTGACTTTTACCGTCTCGGCATGACCGGAGCCGCGAATGACGTCCTCATAGCTTGGCTTGGCAGTATCGCCATTGGCGTAACCAGATACCGCATCGACGACACCATTAACGCGCTCCATATATGCTTCTACGCCCCAAAAGCAGCCGCCTGCTAAGTAGATAGTGCGCGTATTGATCGGCATGCCTTTATCATTATAATAAACCCCATCTTTTTGTTTAATAGTCTCAATATTAGGGTTATTCTCTAGTGCTTGCGCTTGTGTAGGCTTGGCCTGACCACTCTTTAATTCAGCAAAGTCATTCTCTGCATTAGCGGCCAAAGCATAGGCTTGTTCGCTTGAGATATTGCCTTTGACCAGGTGCACCAGATTGCCTTGTTTATCAAGTATTGCCCAGCTCGGATAAACTTGTACGCCTAAGGTAGTGATCAGCGTACCCTCAGCATCAGCTAACACTGGCAGTTTGTGATAGTCCGCTTGAATACCGGCGTACCAACTGGCAAACTCGCCTTTTGCTTTTTCGTTCAGGTGTCCTGGACTAGCTACTGTTACTACGTTTAACCCAGCAAACTTAGGATCAGTGCGCCACTGTTCGGTCTCCTCTAACGTCCCTAAGCACAGCGGACACCAACTGGCCCAAAACTTAATCAAAGTCGGCTTATTAGGATCGATAACCGTAGCGCCATTATTACCCAGCCCTTTTGTGAGCTGCGGTAGCGCTTGCATTTGTCCTAACATATCAGAGGGCAGCATATCTCGTGAGCGAATGACACCGCTATTTTGACTGTTGCTGTTAGTCATACTGGCACTGTTTTTGACACTGTTATTAGCGCCGTTTTCAGCATTACTGACCTGACCGCAGGCTAATAATAGTCCGGCGCTTAAGACGGTGGTCATGGTAGCAGTACTGACGTTCTTGAGCCAGCGCGGGTTTTTATCGCTCATAATTAATCCTAATTATTGATATATTCGTTTGGATAGCTTGATATATACTTTAAGCAAAGCTTTGGACATGACTCTTTGATAATGCAAAGGCCATTAAAGCGTTGTAAGGATTTAGCTAAATAAAGATAAGTTATAAGAGTCTGAATGAAATTGGTAATTAATAAAATAAGAAAGGCTTCTGTCGTTGTTACTACCTAAGTTAGAGTAATGATACGAGGATTTTTTATTGAAAACAATTAGCTAATGTTAATAATACTATCTACATATTAAGACTATGTTAACTAGATAGGATTATTTAGCTTTTATAGCTTACTTTTATTGTTTAGCGCTCATAAACTGCGCCACATAGTCATCAGCAGGATGATCGCGCAGCTCCTTTGGGGTTCCCGTCTGCACTAAACGTCCACCGTTTAAGATACTAATGCGCTGACCGACTTTTACCGCCTCATCGATATCGTGAGTAATAAAAACGATAGTCTTATGCAGCCGCGCTTGTAGCTCTAACAGCTGATCTTGCAGTTGACCGCGAATCAGCGGATCGAGCGCAGAGAAGGCCTCGTCCATCAGCAGTATCGGATTATTGGTAGCCAAAGCGCGCGCCAGCCCGACACGCTGCTGCATACCGCCGGATAATTCATCAGGATAGCTTTGCTCCAGATTTGGCAAGCCAACTTCATTCAGCCAATGACGAGCAATGTCATGACGCTCGCTGACACTCATTTTGCGCACACGTAGGCCATAAGCGACGTTTTGTATCACGGTCAGATGCGGCATCAGACCAAAATGCTGAAACACCATGCTGACATGATTTTGCCGATACTGCTGTAGACCTTTGTCATCGAGCTCTAAGATATTAATAGCGGTATTAGCGCTTTTATTATCTAGTTTTGCGGAGTTGCGACTATTATTGAGATCTTGACTGCTATTTTTGTCAATCTGCGTATCCACCCAAATCTTACCTGTGGTGGGGTCAATTAGGCGATTCAAATGACGAATCAGAGTTGATTTCCCCGAGCCTGAGAGCCCCATAATACAGTGTAGCTCGCCCGCCTCTATCGCCAAATTGACATCGTATAAGCCCACAGAGTAGCCAGTCTGTGCCTTGACACTATTACTATCCATCCCTTCAGCTAGCAGCGCTAAAGCAGACTGCGCTTGTTTGGGACTGGCATTATAGATCTTACTGATGTTTTGTAATTTAATATGAGCCATTATTATTCTCAGTATCGGTTATTAGGGCCGTTTAACTTTTGAAAATTGCTATTTAGTTAACCAATGATGCGTCTATTCTCAGCAATGGTTTTTTGGCGTGCGCGGCGGCCTTGCCCGAAGGCTTGGCTAATACGGTCAATAATAATGGCAACAATGACGATAGCGGTGCCTGCTTGTAAGCCTTGTCCGATATTGAGCGTTTGAATCGATTGCAGCACGTCCTCTCCAAGTCCCGGCGCACCAATCATCGATGCTAGTACCACCATCGCAAGCGACATCATCACCGCCTGATTGATACCCGCCATGATGCTAGGCAGTGCTTGCGGCAGTTTGATCCAAATCAGTAGCTGCCAGTGCGTACTACCAAAGGAGCGACCCGCTTCAATCATCTCGTGATTGACCTGCCTGATGCCTAAAGTGGTGAGACGTATCAAAGGTGGCAGCGCGTAGATAATAGTGGCAAATAATGCCGGTACTTTACCAATACCGAACAGCATCAGCACCGGTATCAGATAGACAAAGCTTGGCATGGTTTGCATCACATCCAGTATGGGCGTGATGATTCTGCGTAATAGCTGACTGCTCGACATGGCAATCCCGATAGGAATACCGATGACCACCGTCACTAATACCGAGACGATGAGTAACGCTAAAGTATCAACTAGCGCGCCCCAAAGCCCAAACGCTCCAATCAAAAACAGCCCTACCCCGCAAGCGATAGCGAACCAGACTTTGCGTACGCCAAACCACGCTAATATGGTCACCAAAGCAATAATTAGCCAAGGCGGAATCACTGTTAATAGCCGCTCAATCGGCAGCAGTAAATAAGTCAAGGTTACGCTACTAATGCTACGAAACACCTCGCCATAGTCGCGAACTACGTTGGCTAAGGCTTTATTTAGCGGTGTCTCAAGCGACCACTCAGGAAAGCTTGAGGATAAACTTAATAGATTGCCGGACTCAGTGCTCTCATTGAGCGGCGAGTCTATGCTGGTATCGCCTGCTAAAGCTCCCGTTAAGCTAATACCTAAATCGCTTGCCAAAGCAGTAGCCGCCTCTGGAGACAGCCAATTTTGCCAAACGCTTGGGTTTTCGCGCAAAAAAATCAGTGCTTGCTCATCACCACTACGCTGGTTTTCACTCATTGAGAGAATCGCGCCATTGAGCTGACTGGGAGTAAATTGAACTTTTTTGAAAGCGGCTGCTACCTGAGGATTATTATTTAAAAAAGGCGTAGATACGGCAATGGCTAAGGGCGACACCGGAAAGCCAGTTACGCAGTCGGAGGTGCCGTCAGCCAGTAATAAATCATCCCAGCAGCTCTTATCATGTTTAGGAAACTCTAAGGGCGCAAAGTCGTACTTGGCCATGAGGCCCGTTGGCTGCCAATAGTAAAACAATAATGGCTTACGCTGCTCAAACGCTGAGGAGATCTCCGCATCAAGCGCCGCTCCCGTGCCGGGGCTAGTGATGTTAAAAATACGATCTAAGCCGGTATTTTTGAGCAAACGTACGTTAAATATCTCACAAGCCCAGCCCGCTGGACAGTTCATAAAACGGGCTTCACCGGGGTTTTCAGGGTCTTTGAACAGCTCAGCGTACTCAGGCAAATCTTGATAACGGCGCAGACCTGGATGATCATCCATCACGTACTGCGGCACGTACCAGCCTTGTGTCGCACCGCCCTCTAAAGTGTCGCCGATAATGGTCACCTTATTATCGCTGATCGCTTGCTCCAAGATCGGCGAGCGCCCTATCCACTGCTCCCCAATCACTTGGATATCATCTTGTAGTAGCGCGTTTTCAAGCGCCGGCCCCGCCCCTGGCACCTCCTCGACCATACAGCCATAGCCGCTCTTGGTGATGTACTTAAGAACCCCTGTAGTGAACTGTCCACTCTCCCAAGTCAGCGCGCCAAATTTGATAGGGCTTGCACACGCTGAGGAGTCGGCCGCAGAAGCGGACGTAGATAATAACAAGCTTAATAAGAGTAAGCTTAGAGCAGTCCATTGGCGCATAATACATCCTAGTTATTATCTGAGTATAAGCGATAAAGATAATTTGAAGACTAGTAAAAGTAAACTTTATAAAAGAGTATAGCTTACGTTAGTTGTTACTCAATTGTGAAAATTGTGTTTTTTATAGTATGGATAACCTTATTGAGTTTTGACAGTTTTTTTACAAAAAAAAGCGCTTATCGAAATAAGCGCTATTTATTATTAGAATATGACGATAAAAAATTACTTGAGCATGATAGCCATTGCTTTTTTGAACAGGCCGCCATAAGGTGGTAATAACAAGTTCAAACCATTGACTTTACTTTGAATAAATATAGGCTTCATATGGCTTAAACGCTCAAAACCAGCTTGGCCATGATAAGCGCCTGTACCTGAGTGCCCAACCCCGCCAAACGGCAAATCATGCTGTACTACATGTAGCACCACTTCATTGATACACATACCCCCAGAAACCGTATGCGAGCGCACCTGCTCTATCTCGTTTTGATTATCACCAAACACATATAAGGCTAGAGGACGTGGGCGCGCATTGACATAATCAATCGCATCGTCTAGCGTATCATAGTGCACCAGCGGCAAGAGCGGCGCAAAGATCTCGTTTTGCATCACTTCACTATCAGAGTCTGGTTCACTAATAATGATAGGAGGCATCAAACGGCTGTCGATATTAGGTTCAACATCGGTCAGTTGATGAACGCCCTCACCGCCTAACTGATCCAAATAGCCTTTGACACGCTTGAACTGCTGAGTATTAATAATACGCGAATAATCAGGATTATCACTGATATTAGGATAATGCTTATTCATCCAATCTTTGGCTAAACTAATAAACTGCTGATGATGCTTGCGCTGCACTAAAACATAATCTGGAGCGATACAAGTCTGACCGGCATTGAGGGTCTTACCCATCATCACCCGGTTCACTGCTGCTTCTAAGTTAGCGCCGTCCAAGATGATTACCGGCGATTTACCGCCCAGCTCCAAAGTCACTGGCGTTAAGTTTGGCGCGGCGGCCGCCATGACTTTTTTGCCGACAGCGGTTGAGCCAGTATAAAGCAGATGATCAAAAGGCAGCTTGCTGAACTCTTCGGCGATATCGACCTCGCCTAGTACCACACAGACCATATCAGGTGAGAAATAACGCGCGACCACCTCAGCAAAAGCTTGGGCGAATTTTGGCGCAGCTTCGCTCATTTTTACCATAATCCGGTTGCCTGCGGCAAGAGCGTCAATCATCGGCCCTACTGCCAAAAACAGCGGATAGTTCCAAGGCACCATGATACCGACCACGCCTAAAGGCTGCGGCTGAATCTCATTAGTCGCTGGCATGTATAAAGCTGAGATAGCAGCGCGGCGCGGTTTCATCCATTTTTTACCGTACTTTTTGGCGTGACTAATACCCGTAAAACTAGGAAATAACTCAGCAAACTGGGTCTCAGACTCGCTGCGATAGCCAAAGTCAGCACTGATAGCTTTTGTTAACAGCTCTTGATTATCGCTTAACAATAGCTCTAAATTATCTAATTGCTCAGAGCGAGTCATCCAATCATTGATAGGCTGATGGCGGCTAAGCTTATGCAGGCGTGAAAACTGTGTTTGCATCTCCTCAATCGTTCTAGAGATACTAAGTGGTTTTTTGGGTTTGTTTGCCATATGATCGCTAGTTTGTGCAATAATTTGATCATCGGCTTGATAGCTGGTCTGATTATTATCGGTCATTGGTCATCCTTGTCATAAGCGCTTAAGTCAATATGCTCAAGCAGGTTGCTATCTAATGTAGCGCATTGATTCACCAATGAAAAGCACCATTAACGGACTTATAGGTTCGCATATCGACCCTTGAAACACAGTTACAGGCCAACTAGAGCTATCTACTAAGCTTATAGCCAAACTCATTTTTGTAGCAATCAGCGCTTTGATAAATCAAATCATTAGCGCGACTTGGCAAAAAACTGCTACACTTATTCTATTCACCGGTTTTTATTACTGATTCTTGTTATTTATTCTTCTTGTTACTTTCACAAAATCAGCTAGCTATTGAGCTAAGCTGAAGTCAAATTATACGGTCAAATCAATGTCAAAAATTAATGATATGCTGGTAAGCAAAACCCTGCATGCTGCTGACTATAACCCTACTCATGAGGCTATGCGCGTGCGGATACTGGAACGTATAGCGCTAAAAAAAGAGCAAAATTTGCGCACGCCAGATGAGCTGTGGATCGTCGATCATAATGATGTCTATACCTTAGGACAGGCTAGCAAAAAAGAGCATATCTTGCAGCAGACAGATACCCCTATTATTCAGACTGACCGCGGTGGTCAAGTCACTTGGCATGGGCATGGCCAGTTAGTCATTTATTGGTTATTTGATTTAAATAGCTTAGATTGGAGTGTACGTCAGCTCGTCTCGCACGCTGAGCAGGCGCTCGAGGACGTAATCAATGAGCTATTTCTTAATCCTTGTAACAAAACTATGGACGCAAATTTTTATGCTAAAGCTCGCCGCGATGCGCCGGGCGTTTATATTTACGCGGATAGTCAAAGCGCTCAGCCCGACGAAGCTATTATGCTTGGCAAAATCGCCTCTTTAGGCTTTAAGATTAAGCATGGCTTTAGCTATCATGGCTTAGCGCTAAACATTAACTGCGACTTGGCCGCCTTTAATGCTATTAACCCGTGCGGTTATGCTGGTATGCAAATGCTCCGATTATCTGACTTTATTAATATGGATAAAGACCGTAATGAAAACGCTATTAGCTATACTCAAATCACACAAAAACTTATAGACAATATCGCCCGTCGTCATGCTGGCGATATAACTTTGCGTCCGGTACTGCCTAAGTCGTAGATTGCATAATATCAGGCCAGCATCGACTTAAGGCAAACAAGAAAAATAAATGCAAACTTGCTATACTCGCACACTGCAGCAATTAGGCATGGTGATAGTTACCGTTTGCCGAGCGCTCTAACTAATAATCGATATTTTTATCAACAATTTTTGTATTTGGAGACCCTTATGGCCGATTTTAATAAAATTCTAGATGCAGGCGACGTAGATGGCGGCGTTATCAATGTCGTCGTTGAGATTCCAACCGGTAGCAGCCACAAGATCGAGTGGAACCGTGAGCTGGCCGTCTTTGAGCTGGATCGTATCGATCCACAGATCTTTGCTAAGCCTTGCAACTATGGTTTTATTCCGCAAACTCTAGATGAAGATGGTGATGAGCTGGATGCTTTAATTATCACCGAGCAGCCGCTACCTACGGGTATCTTTTTAAAAGCGAAAGTCATCGGCGTGATGAAGTTCGTTGATGATGGCGAAGTCGATGACAAAATAGTCGTCGTTCCTGCTGATGATCGTGATACGGGCAACGCTTATAACAGTCTAGAGGACTTACCTAAGCAGCTCATTAACCAGTTGAACTTCCATTTTAGCCACTATAAAGACCTGAAAAAAGCGGGCACCACTGTAGTTGAATCATGGGGCGATGTGGCTGAGGCCAAAGAGGTCATCAAAGAGTCTATCCAGCGCTGGAAAGATCTATAATAGTTATAAAATAAGTATTTACTAAATAATATAAGCCGCAGTCGTTATCTCGATTGCGGTTTTTTAATCTCTCACTCCTCTGTTTATTTATATAGTTGCTATAATAGTGTCATTCTTCATCTGCTCTATCATAAAATCTAGCAAGGATAATCATGTTTAACCCTGACCCTACCTCAAAACCGACTAATGCTAAGCTACCAAAAGCAGTCATTATGATGATCGAAAAAAACAACTTAGTCATGGCTATTAAGACTTTAGCGGCCGATGAAAATATCAGTATGGATGTGGCCAAAGTACGAATCGATGCCTATGAGGCTGAGCTGAAGATGAAGCAGCAGCAAAAGCTAAATACAATAGCCAATAAACAAGGTATTCCAGCTAGCGCTATTAGTTCTGATAGAGAAATCGCTGACGAGGATTTCTCGGCATTACAAAAACAGCGAGTAAAAACTACGCCGACTGAGCAAAACTTTAAGGGTTTACAGCATGGGGTCGATAGTCGGCTCAATGATTTGGGCTATAAAAAACCACTCATTCCTTACTGGCTTAAGCGCTTATTGATTATCGCTGTGATTATGCTGGGCCTGTTTTGGGTATTGTGGCGTATTTTTGGTTAGATGACTGTTTTGTAAGTCTGTTATAAGTGGTTCTATTATAGAAGTCTATTTTAGGTGGTCTGTTTATGGTTTAAACGGTCTGTTTTGGTGGTTCCTTTGGGGTATACCCTAAAGTGCATCGTAAACAGTTATACATGAGCTAGCTATTTCAATTAAAAGCTTACAGGCTATATCATAGTAAATCCTAAATATATCGAGCTAGAATTGACGGACAACTTAAAGCTAATGTCAGGATAGTCTTGATTTATCTCATTATGTCTATATTATTGGACATATAGAAACAATTAATACTATACTTTTAAAAAATATTCGATGAAAGTGTTTATGTGATTTGTGCATTAGAATCCTGATGAACCATCTGATTGGTATAGATAATTTATATTATCAAGCATATGTCGCATTTTTATCAAAGCAAGCAAATCAATCGTGTGTATTTACAGGGCTTACTATGAAAAACATCCTATTTCTTTGTGTCGCTAATTCGGCCCGAAGCCAAATCGCTGAAGGATTGGCAAGATATTATCTGCCAGAAAGCATCCAGGTTACGAGCGCTGGATCTATACCATCTAACCTTAATCCTTATGCCATTAAGGTGATGGCAGAGTTAGGTATTGATATCAGTCAACAACATGCCAAAGCAGTTGAGGAGCTAGACACCCACCTTGTAGATGCTGTTATAACTCTGTGTGCTGAAGAGGTCTGTCCTATTTTTTCAAGAGATGTTCAACGGCTGCACTGGCCGCTAATTGATCCTGCAATTGGTTCAAGTTCGTCAGACGAAGCACTTGAGCGTTTTAGAATGGTGCGAGATCAATTGCGACAACGAATATTGATATTAGCAGAGCTAATAAAAATGCCAGTTGGTATCGACTCTATAGAGTTCCACGGTAGTATTCGGGTAAATGACTTAGCCAAGAGTACCGCGTTTTATAGTTGGTTGTTGAACACTTGGCCAAAAGAGTGGACACATCGTTATGCTACCTTTATCCGCCAAGACCTCAATTTAAATATGGTGTTAGTGGTATCTGACGGTAAGCAGCTTAATCATGACACTCTTTATCATTTAGGTATAAATGTTAATAACAGGCAAGAAGTCATTGATGCCTTTTTTAGCGCAAAAAATGCTGGCTTAACTATTTTTAAACCACCGAGAACCACTTGGAAAGGCACACCTTTACATGAGTTATGGCTAAAAGACCCTGATGGTAATTTAATCGAAATCTATGCACGTTTAACAGAGACAGAGTTTTTAACAAAACCCCAAAATGAGCAGCCAACTTTTTTAGTAGCAGGAACTGAGTGTAATTATGTCAACTAAGATATTCGATGCGGTCGTGATTGGCGGCGGTCAAGCAGGTTTAGCGGTAGGATATTATCTTAGACGCGCTAAGCTTGACTTTATTATCCTTGATAATCAAAGCCAAAGTGGTGGAGCGTGGCAACATACTTGGCCATCACTACGGTTATTTTCTCCGGCAATAATGAGTTCATTACCTGGTAGGCTCATGCCAAAGGCCAAAGATAATGAATACCCGCATCGAGATGAGGTGCTCAGTTATCTTGCTGATTATGAGCAACACTACCAACTGCCTGTGTATCGACCATATCAGGTGACCAATGTACAACGCGATAGTGAACACAACTTTTTGCGGGTGACGGATGGAAAATTTACTTGGTTGGCTAAAGCAGTGGTTAATACGACAGGTACATGGAGTCATAGCGTTATACCAACGCTTGTTGGCCAAGAAATGTACCGCGGTGAGCAGTGCCATTCTGCACACTATGCTGGTATTGAAGCGTATAAAGGCAAGCGGATACTAGTAGTCGGTGGTGGCAATTCTGGCGCGCAAATTTATGCTGAGCTAGCTGAGGTTGCTGATGTAAGCTGGGTCACGCGTGAGCCGCCATTATTTTTAGCAGATGATGTCGATGGTCGCGTATTATTTGAGAGAGCTACGGCTCGGATTACGGGTAATAATGGAGATGCACCTGTGGGCGGAATTGGTGACATTGTTATGGTGCCTCCAGTGAAAGCGGCTCGTGATAAAGGTATTTTAAAAGCGGTGTCTATGTTTAGCCGATTTACTGAGCAAGGTGTCGTGTGGAGCGATGGACGTGAGGAACAAATCGATGCGGTGATCTGGTGCACTGGGTTCAAACCAGAGCTTGACCATATAGCCAATTTGGGTGTGCTAGAGGATGACGGTAAGGTAGAAGTAAAACAAGGCCAATCTATAAAAGAGCCTCGTTTATGGCTATTTGGCTATGGTGATTGGGCAAGTCCAGGTTCAGCTACTTTAATTGGTGCTGGACGTAGTGCCAGAGAAAATACTCCCGCTTTGATTGATTTTGTGCAAGGGGTTTCTTAATACTCAACTCGATTTAGACAGTTATAGCTTGAGAAAGCCAGTTCATGAAGACCTCATAAAATATCTTGATTTATTCTTATATGTCTATATTATTGGACTTATGGAAATAATAAATGCTACTGCCAGCTTTGCTGCGCTCTCTCAAGACACTCGATTAAAAGCTTTTAGACTATTGGTTAGTCATGAGCCTGATGGTCTGCCTGCTGGTGAAATCGCTCGCAATCTTGGTGTGCCACATAATACGATGTCGGCTCATTTAGCCGTGCTTGCCCGGGCAGGATGGGTAAGGTCACAACGACAAAGCCGCCAGATTATTTATCGTGCGTCTCTTACGCATGTCGAAGATGTCATTCAATTCTTGTTAAAAGACTGCTGTGCAGGTCACCCAGAGTTATGTGGCTCTCTTTTGGACAGCTTGAGTGCCTGTAATATCAACCCATCCGACAAACCCAACAGCTAAGCTACTATTTTTTTAAGAATACAAACCCTTCTAACACTATAAAAAGGTCGTTATGACACCTATCATTTTTCACAACCCTAATTGTGGTACCTCTCGCAATACCTTGGCCATCATGAAGGCTTCAGGCGAGCAACCGAACGTCATTGAATACCTCAAAACACCGCCTACTCGTGAATATTTGATTGAGCTGTTAGGCTTGATGAAACTTTCACCGCGTGAGCTTCTACGTCAGAAAGGTACGCCTTATGATGAGCTTGGTTTGGATAATACTACGTTATCTGATGATGAACTGATTGATGCCATGATGACACATCCTATTTTGATGAATCGTCCTATTGTGGTGACCTCTAGCGGCGCAGCGCTGTGCCGACCTTCGGAGCGGGTATTTGAATTATTAGACAATCCAGTGAGTCGTTTTACCAAAGAAGATGGTGAAATAGTCCAATCTACTAAAGATAATAGTTTAGACGCCTCTGTCGATTTAACGGAGTTACCAAATATAGATGCAGTAGAGCTGCAACCGATTGATATTGAGGCTCTGATTGGTGCAAATGATCCCCGTCATCCACCAAGAATATTGGTGCTATACGGCTCTTTACGTGAACGCTCGTTCTCTAAATTAGCAAGTGAAGAGGCAAGTCGGGTATTGCGTTGGTATGGTTGCGAGGTGCGTACCTTTGATCCCACAGGTTTACCGTTACCTGATAGTACCGATGCTAATCATCCGAAAGTACGAGAGTTACGTGAGCTAGCAGCGTGGTCTGAGGGCATGCTATGGGTTAGCCCTGAGCGCCATGGCAGTATCACTAGCATCATGAAAGCGCAGATTGATTGGATTCCACTGTCATTAGGTGGCGTTCGACCGACTCAAGGCAAGACGCTGGCAGTAATGCAAGTCAGTGGCGGCAGTCAGAGCTTTAATACCGTCAATCAGCTGCGTATCTTGGGCCGCTGGATGCGTATGATTACCATACCCAATCAGTCGTCTGTTCCGAAAGCTTTTTTAGAGTTTGATGACAATAATCGTATGCTTAATTCGCCTTTATATCAGCGTATCGTTGATGTGTGTGAGGAATTAGTGAAGTTTACGTGGCTCACACGTGGTCGCTCCACTTATCTAACCGATCGTTATTCTGAGCGCGTAGAGAGTCGTGAGGAAGTATCACAGCGTGTAAATCAAAAATCACTCTAAACTCAAGCGTATCTAACGTTAACCTTCTCTAATACCATTGTTTTATTAAGGCACATTTATGCTCGCATTAGCGATTTTTATTGTCACCTTGACCTTAGTCATATGGCAGCCAAAAGGACTGGGTATCGGTTGGAGTGCAATGGGCGGCGCAGTAGTTGCCCTGCTTTTGGGGGTGGTGCAATTATCAGATGTGGCTATCGTCTGGAATATCGTCTGGGATGCCACCTTTACCTTTGTCGCGCTCATCATCATCTCATTGATATTAGATGAGGCTGGATTTTTTGGCTGGGCGGCATTGCATGTTGCAAGATTAGGTAATGGTCATGGTCGGCGACTGTTTCCCATGATTGTGATTCTAGGTGCGTTCATTGCCGCCTTTTTTGCTAATGATGGGGCGGCGTTATTGCTTACTCCTATTGTCATTGCCATTTTGCTGCGCCTTGATTTTGCACCCAAATCAGCTTTAGCCTTTATCATCGCTACTGGCTTTATTGCCGATACCGCAAGTCTGCCATTAGTAACGTCTAATCTAGTCAACATCGTTAGCGCTAATTATTTTGATATTGGTTTTGGTCGCTATGCGGCAGTCATGGTGCCAGTGAATATCGTATCTGTTATCGCAACGCTACTGGTATTATGGCTTGTCTATGCGCGACATATCCCGAAGCATTATTCAATGGATAGTCTAAGCTCACCGCAATCTGCTATCAAAGACCCTTTGGTTTTTCGAGCGGCCTTTCCATTATTGGCCTTACTACTTATCGCTTATTTTGCCACCGAGTCATTAGGTCTTGTGATTTCATTGGTGACTAGTATCGCGGCGCTAGTGCTTATGGCAATCGCAGGTCGCTGGTGGCAAGGCGGTCGTGATACCAAATTTTCTGTGACCCACGTTCTACGTAAAGCTCCTTGGCAAATTGTCTTGTTTTCCATCGGTATGTATTTAGTGGTTTATGGCTTAAGTAACGCAGGACTCACGGCATATGGCGCGCCAATACTAAACTGGTTAGGACAGCAAGGTAACGTCATTGCGACGGTCGGCACAGGCTTTCTATCAGCTATCGTAGCATCTGTAATGAATAATATGCCGTCAACCCTCATAGGAGCGCTGGCAATTGATAGCGCCCAAGTTCCCACTGCAACGCGTGAGTTGATGATTTATGCCAATGTTATTGGTAATGATTTAGGACCAAAATTCACCCCAATTGGTAGCTTAGCAACATTGTTATGGCTACATGTACTGGCGGAAAAGGATTATAAAATCAGCTGGGGTCAGTATATGAAGATTGGCTTATTAATCACGCCACCTGTACTACTCGTAACGCTTTTAGCCTTAGTGATTTGGTTACCTATGTTACCCAGCGTTTAAGCGGTGCCTGTATAGCGCACCGATCACGAACAGAATATACATGATAAGTACACCATGAAGTACACCGCGACTACCTAAATAACTCAATATACCGATATCACTTAGCTACAGCCTTATGTTCAAGTCCTCACTAGGGAACCATACCTATCGCAACAACAAAACTCATAATGACAAAAAAGGACACCGAAGTCTCCTTTTTTATCTCTATCAAATCCACTCAAACGCTACCTTAATGATACTCGCCCGGCAGAATTCTAGCAAAGGCGCGCTGAGCTAGAGTCGGCTTGGTATCGGTGGTTTGCGCCGCTGACGAGCTTGGGAAGATGCGATAACCGATAGACTGAATACCAACGTTAATCGCTGGTGCTAGCGAATAAGTCGCAGAAGCGAATTTACCCATACCGCTTGCGATACTATTTGGCTTTTGTACGATGGCTTTGGCAACCATCAAGGCGGCCTCGTTAGGCATCAGCGCCGGCATATAGCGATAAAGCTTCGTTGGCGCAATCATTGGCGTACGCACAAGTGGCATAAAAATATTGGTAATCGTAATATTATCGCCTTTGACCTCGGCGGCTAGACAACGGCTAAAGGCATCTAGAGCTGATTTTGAGGCGACATAAGCGCCGAAACGCGGACTATTCGCCAGTACGCCAATCGATGAGATATTGACGATTTGACCGGTTTTACGCTCTATCATACCTGGTAAGAAAGCTAAGATAATCTTCACCGCACCAAAGTAGTTGATATCCATGGTACGCTCAAAATCATGGAAGCGATTGACCGATTCATGCACGGAGCGGCGAATGGAGCGACCAGCGTTATTGACTAGCACATCGATACTATCAAAATCATTGCGAATGAGCTGGCTGGTCTTTTCGATATCCTCCATATCTGTTAGATCACAAGGGTAATAACTCGCCTTGCCGCCCAAAGCTTCAATATTTTCTTTGACCGCCTTGAGCTTATCTTCGGTACGCGCCAGCAAAATAACATGAGCGCCGCATTCGCTAAGCAAAAAAGCGGTGCGCTCACCAATGCCGCTTGAAGCACCCGTTATAATGATGTTTTTACCTTTTACGGTTTTCGCGATTGCTTTTTTTGAGGGATTAGCCATAAAACATCCTTGTTATCTAATTGATATATCC
Source organism: Psychrobacter sp. AH5 (assembly GCF_040371085.1). Classification (NCBI taxonomy): domain Bacteria; kingdom Pseudomonadati; phylum Pseudomonadota; class Gammaproteobacteria; order Moraxellales; family Moraxellaceae; genus Psychrobacter; species Psychrobacter sp. AH5. Next base: position 1,060,793 of record NZ_JAMBMT010000001.1, on the reverse strand, counting down.
ATTACTGTTCACTATCACACTAAGTCTCCAATATGCCACACTATCAAACCTTCTGCCAATAACCATACATAGCTCTAATAAAATATCACTACTAATAATTAGCAGTATAAAAATACTATAACGCTACTAATATTATATATTAGCAAAGCTTTCTAGCCACATAGTACTAATCATTAAGCCCTCTAGTCACAAAACAATGGTTTACTTCTTTATCATAACCCTGTATTAGCAATCAAAGGCTAATAAGTAATTCGCAGCACTGTTATTTATCAGGGCAGGCTTTGACTTTACTTGATTAGCTGAATATATACAATAGCCTTAGGATAAACCGGATATAAGGAGATATGGTTTGATAGATGTTTTAGCTCACTACATTGATATTATTGCTAAGATCGTTGAGGTTATCGGTGTGCTGATAATGCTCTTTGGCATTATTTATGCTTTTTATAGAGCTATAAAGATGGGGGCTGGATTTACTCATCAAGCTTATACTGAAATCAGACAAACCGTTGGTAAGTCCATTCTTCTAGGATTAGAGGTGCTTATCGCTGCTGATATTATGGCGACAGTAGTCACAGAACCGACTTTACGTAAGGTACTGGTGTTAGGCATCATCGTGCTAATCCGTACTTTTTTAAGCCTGTCTCTACAAGTAGAATTGAAGGGCCGCTTCCCTTGGCAAAATAAGCAAAATAAAAGGAGCGCTGCAAAACAAGGGCCAAACACTGCTAATAACGCTGCTAGTATAGATAAATAGTTGTTATAACCGCTAAAAAATACTACTCATGAGCCTGTAAGAAAGCTTCAACTACTTTAAACTGACCAGCAGTACTTTCCTCACCATACATGGCTTGACGAAAGGCGTTAGAATTTGGAATACCGGTGGTATACCAAGCGATATGTTTTCGCGCGATACGGCAGCCTGAATACTCACCATAAAACTCATATAATTCTTGCAAATGCGCTAATACTATCTCTTTAATCTCACTAACCGTAGGTGCCGCTAATATTTTGCCCGTACACAAATAGTGCTCAATGTCGCGAAATAGCCATGGCTGTCCTTGCGCCGCGCGGCCAATCATTACTGCATCACAGCCGGTCAGCTCATAGACTTGTTTGGCTTTTTGGGCACTATCGATATCGCCGTTAGCAATCACCGGAATACTTATACTGTCTTTGACCTCACGTATCAGCTCGTAGCGAGCGTTGCCGGTATACATATCCTCGCGGGTACGCCCATGAATAGCAATGGCAGCTATACCCGCTTGCTCTGCTCTTTTTGCCACGCGCAAAATGTTTTCGCGCCCGTTTTCAAAGCCTAAGCGCGTCTTCAAAGTCACCGGCGCATCGACCGCCTCTACCGCCGCATCAAGCAGCCGCGCGACCAAATCCTCATCTTGCAGTAGTGCGGAACCCGCCAGCTTACGGCAAACTTTTTTGGCCGGACAGCCCATATTGATATCGATAATCTGCGCGCCATTGTCGATCTGATAACGTGCGGCCTCTGCCAATTTATCAGGTTCAGCGCCCGCTATCTGCGCAGAGATCGGCGCAATCTCACCCTCAAAATTAGCCCGGTACAAGGATTTTTTACGCGCGTACAAGGCAGTATCTGCAATAATCATTTCACTGACGGCGTGCCCTGCCCCAAATGACTTGCATAATTTGCGAAAAGGGTTGTCCGTCACTCCTGCCATGGGTGCTACCATCAGCCGATTTTCGATAGTTAGACCGCCGATAGTTAATGGCTGTAATAGGGGATGGTCATGAGTGGCTGATAAAGACATAGTATAAAACTCTAAAGACATAAAAAACGGCTTGCTTCTTAATGAATATAATTCAATAAAAACAAGCCGTTATTCTAAGGGTTTATCGTTAGATTGCAAGGCATTAACTTTGTCGTTAATAGATAAGTTAAGGCGAGTTAAAGCTACTTATCAAACACACTACCCTGCTCCAAAGTGATATTGTCATCATGTTCCTGCATCCGCCATGGCAAAGAGTTTGGAGACTCATGTAAGAAGTGCAAATACTTCTCAAACTGATCAATGATATCGTTGATTACCGATTCTGATTGATAACCATATAAATCATACGTTTGTGCGCCGCGGCGCAGGTACACTTGCGCCCGATAAAAATGCTCTTGCGATAGATCTCTTTGACTATCTTCTGGATAATAATCAGGCATTTCGTGGTTAGATAAGCGAACTTCGTACCAAAACTCTACATCATCACCGCGCTGCAGCTCGAGCACCGCTCGATTATTATTGTCATCATAGTTGACCTCAGGCACCCAGCCGGTCTCAGCAAATTTCTCTGCCACCTCTGTCATTGAGGACATTACTGTACCTTTGATATAGCTCAGTACTTCCTCGCGGCTTGGCTGCTCGGTAATATAGTCAATCCGGTCGCGCCACGCTTCTAGTTTGAGCAGATGCGGCGGCAAGTGACTGTCATTAGCCAAGCTCTGATTACGATGGCCTTCAATACGAAGCGCCCGCCACATACCAAACATCGCTATCAAAATAATAATAGTAAAGGGTAACGCACTGACGATAGCCGCGGTTTGTAGTGCCTTAAGGCCCCCTGCTAGCAAGAGTACTGAGGCAACAACGCCTAATATCAGCACCCAAAAGGTACGCTGCCACGCAGGTGTATCACTGCGACCGCCTGCTGCTAATGAGTCAATAACCAAAGATCCTGAATCAGAGGAGGTGATAAAAAAGGTAATAATAAGCACCACTGCCAAAGCTGATACTACCTGGGTAAAAGGCAAGTTCTCAAGCAGCTTAAATAAAGCAATGGCTTGGTTATTTTGTACCTCAGTAATCAGTGATTCATAGCCTTGTACCATAATCATATTGAGAGCAGTATCGCCAAATACGGCAAACCAGAAAAAAGTAAAGATAGTAGGTACTAACATGACACCAGCGATAAACTCACGAATCGTGCGACCACGGCTAATCTTGGCGATAAATATGCCGACAAACGGCGACCAAGAAATCGTCCAAGCAAAGATAAACAGTGTCCAACTGGTGATCCAATCGCCTTGCTGATAGGCTTGCAGGCTAAAGGTACGCTCGACAATATTACCTAGATAGCTGCCGGTATTTTCCATAAAGGCATTAAGAATAAACACTGAAGGACCGACGATAAACACAAATAACATCAGCGCCGTGGCCAGTATCATATTTAAGATAGATAAGCGTTTTACCCCTTTATCCATCCCTGCCAGCACCGATATTAGCGCTAATCCGGTGATGATAGTAATAGCAATCACCTGTACGGTAGTATTAACAGGAATGCTCGGAACTAAATAATTCAAACCGGTATTAATCTGCGAGACAGAGATACCCAGACTCGTTGCCAAACCAAACAAAGTACCCAAAATAGCGAATACATCTACTGCATGACCGATAGGGCCATATATTTTTTCACCGATGATAGGATAAAGCGTCGAGCGCATTGACAAAGGCAATCCTTGACGAAAAGCAAAATAAGCTAGCGTTAAAGCTACCACGCCATTGATGGCCCATATATGAAAACCCCAATGAAAATAAGCAATCTGCATCGCCTCTTTGGCAGCAGCTATCGTCTCAGGCTCTGAAAGCGGCGGCATAGCAAAATGCGTAACCGGCTCAGCAACGCCATAAAATAATAAAGCAATGCCATACCCTGCCGAAAACAACATCGAAAACCATTCGATAAAGTTGTATTGTGGGACGCCATGATCCGGCCCAAGCTTGATAGTGCCATAAGGCGAGAAAGCCAAGATCACAATAAACATCAAAAACAGTGCGGTGGCTAGCATATAAAACCAGCCAAAATTGGAGGTGGTAAAGCTTAGCACTTCACTAAACAAGTTACTGGCTAATTCAGGACTAGTAGCGGTACCAATGACCAATAAAAACATCACCACCGCTGTCGGGATGAATACTGGCATCAAAATAGTAGAACGAAATTTCTTATTCTTCATAGTATAGGTCTCTAAAAGTAGACTTATCAAATTCGGCTTGTGCAGCAATTTTTAGTAAAATCTGGCCACCGAAAAACTTACAAAAACATCAAATATTACCAAGATTAAAAACTGTGGGTTCTTTTTATAACACAGTCGCTTGCTAAACTCCAAAATAACGCCAATGGTTAACATTTTATATCACCAGTTCTTGGACAACAAAATCGGAGAATAAAAAAGGCAACTATTAAGTTGCCCTATTTAATTTTGAGTTACTGTTATTTAATGGTTTATTCTCTATAGCATTAAGTAGCGATTGCCGCGGTCAACTGTTTAGCCATATTGGCAAGCTCTGTTTGGTCAGCTTGCGTGACTGCATGACGGCCCAATTCATGAATGCTGCTAGGAATCAGATGCAGATGATAATGAAAGACCGTCTGCCCGGCCTCACTACCATTAAGCTGCATCTGAATGATGCCTTCACGCTCGAATACCTGACGCTGAGCTGCCATGACTTTTTTGGCAGTCATCAATACCGCCGTAGCAAATTCTGGCTCAAGATCAGCAAGATCCACCGCTTGCTGTTTTGGAATGATTAGTACATGGCCTTTAGCTTGCGGCATGATATCCATAAAAGCTAAAGTCTTATCATCCTCATAAACCTTATGATAAGGAATCTCACCCTTTAGCATTTTGGCAAAAATATTATTATCGTCATAGTTAGCTTGCTTCTCTTGACTCATAGTTTCTCTCCTTTATATAAATGGTTTTTAATCTTCAAAATTAAAAGTTAAAAATGATAAGGGTATTGAAAGCTGAAAACTTTAATACCTTAATGGATTTAGCGACAGCAAAGATATCATTATTATAGTGGACGAAATAGGGCTTTAGCACAAGCTCTCAATACTCCAAACTAGGCTTTATTGATAGCTAGCATAAGTAACTAAGCCCGCGAATTTATTGGCGAGTTACGGCTCATAATGTTATATTAGCCCTCTACTCTACTGCTATTAGGTTTATTCATTTGACACTTTTGCCTACTCAATTAGCTAGTGATATCGACTCTAATGTCGAGCATACTAACGACTCTATAGCGACGCCATTATCAGCCGAAACGGTCTATGAAGATATTGCTAGCCTCACTGAGATAAAAAAAAGCATTGATCCAAACGCTATTATCCTAGCAGAAGCTTTGATAGATAAAGCTATTGGCTGGCGTATTCATAACTGTAAAGTCAATGAAAAAACCATCACTCAAGATCTGCCGCTGCCATTTTTATATCATTATGATAGTTTAGAGGACGTTATTAAGCAGGCGAATCCTTTGACTACCAAATTGCTCAGCCAATTTGATACTATGATGACGGCAAGTGAAGCGGCCAAGCTGATAGGTATAGATGCAGCACTAATAGCACAGCCGTGGCATGTCAAGGTAACAGGCTCGCTGGTGGTCTTTAGCGAGGCGCTGCAATTGGCAGTACGCTTGCATTGGAGTAATACCGGCAAAGCCACTCAGCAAATATATACTCAAAACCAAGCCGATGCGCTAGTGGCTGCTTTTAAGGATTGGCATTTTTTTGGCCGGGTTGATGTGCTGTACAAGAATGATAAGCAGACGCTAATCAGTATCGATGAAGAAAATGTCGATGACAATCCCTTTATCAGCTTTGCCGCTAGCAGCGATTATCAATATTTGCCAGCCACTCATGCGTTAACGGTTATGACCAAGCTTGAAGCCAATAAAGCAGAGTTGCCTTGGTTTGAGGCCGCTATTTTAGAGCGGGTTGAGTAGCCGTCTTTTTAGAAGGATGAGCACTATATTTTATTGAACTTTATTGGCGTAAATTTATAATCATTCAATTTGTCACACAATGTATCACCTAATGTATCACACCTATTTGTAAGGAATATCACATGGATTATCGCTCAAAAACCTCTACCGGTGGTCGTAATATGGCAGGCGCGCGAGCGTTATGGCGCGCAACGGGCATGACTGATGGCGATTTTGGTAAGCCTATCATCGCTATAGCCAACTCGTTTACTCAGTTTGTGCCCGGTCACGTCCATCTTAAAGACTTAGGTCAGATGGTAGCGCGCGAGATCGAAAGCGCTGGCGGCGTCGCTAAAGAGTTCAATACTATCGCGGTCGATGACGGTATTGCCATGGGCCATAGCGGTATGCTTTACTCCTTGCCTAGCCGCGACTTAATCGCTGACTCGGTAGAATATATGGTTAATGCGCACTGCGCCGACGCCTTAGTCTGTATCTCTAACTGTGATAAAATCACTCCGGGGATGCTAATGGCGGCCATGCGCCTGAATATACCAGTGGTGTTTATCTCCGGTGGCCCAATGGAAGCGGGTAAGATTCTTGCCAGCACAGTGGGAAAAAGCCACAATACCGATGGTGATGACAGTAGCGCGATTCGTAAGCTTGACCTTGTCGATGCGATGATGGACGCCGCTGATGATAATATCAGTGATGAAGATGTATTGGCTATTGAATCATCCGCTTGTCCGACTTGTGGGTCATGCTCTGGTATGTTCACCGCCAACTCGATGAACTGCTTGACCGAAGCTTTAGGCTTAGCATTACCGGGTAATGGCTCACTTCTTGCGACGCACTCTTTACGCCGCGAGTTATTTTTAGAAGCCGGTCGTACTATTGTCGACTTGGCCAAGCGTCGTTATGAGCAAGACGATGATTCAGTACTACCGCGCTCTATTGCAACCAAAGCTGCCTTTGAGAACGCGATGACCTTAGATATCGCTATGGGCGGCTCGACCAATACTATTTTGCATCTGTTAGCGGCGGCCAATGAAGCAGAAGTTGATTTTAAAATGCATGATATTGACCGTTTAAGCCGCGGTGTGCCTTGTCTAGCTAAAGTCGCTCCCGCCTCACAAAAATACCATATGGAAGATGTGCATCGTGCCGGCGGGGTCTTTGCCTTATTAGCCGAGCTTGATCGCGCCGGATTATTAAATACTGATATCCCAACCATCCACAGCGCGACGATGAAAGAAGCGATTGATAAATGGGATATCATGAATCCTAACAATCTTGAGGCGCGCGCACGCTATATCGCGGCTCCTGGCGGTGTACGTACTACTCAAGCTTTTTCACAGTCTCAAGAGTGGTCAAACCTTGATGTCAACCGCGAGTCAGGCTGTATTCGTAGTACCCAGCACGCTTATTCAGAAGATGGTGGCCTTGCTGTACTGTACGGTAATATCGCCGAGCGTGGCTGTGTGGTCAAGACCGCTGGTGTTGATGAGAGCATTCTAGTATTCACCGGTCGCGCGCGTATCTTTGAGTCGCAAGACGATGCCGTCACTGCGGTACTTGATGACCAAATAGTCGCCGGTGATGTCGTCATTATCCGCTACGAAGGCCCTAAAGGGGGCCCTGGTATGCAAGAGATGCTCTATCCAACGACTTATTTGAAGTCCAAAGGCTTAGGTAAAGAGTGTGCACTACTCACCGATGGCCGCTTCTCTGGCGGTACTTCAGGGTTATCAATCGGTCATGCAAGCCCAGAGGCAGCTGAAGGCGGCGCTATTGGTTTAGTGGTCGAGGGCGATACTATCCATATTGATATCCCTAATCGTACTATCAATGTGCAAGTGAGCGATGCCGATCTAGCCGCTCGCCGCGAAGAGATGGAGAGTCGCGGTAGTAATGCGTGGAAGCCAGTCAACCGTGAGCGTCATGTCTCGCCTGCTCTGCGCGCTTATGCTGCAATGACTACGAGCGCTGATACTGGCGCGGTACGTGACGTCAGCCAAGTCGAGCGTTAAGAGTCATTAAATAAAAATATTTTATTTTTTCAAACAAGTCAGCCTAGCGCTGGCTTTTTTGTTTGAAGATAGAGTTTATATTTTATCTTTAAAAACTCTCAATCAAATTCTCAATCCTAGCTGTAAGCAATTATTAGCCAGTACCAAAAACCAACGTATTATTTAAAGTGATAACGTTTTTTTGCGGAAAAATTTGTTTTTTCCTGTCATTATAAGTAGCGATTTAGCTTACTTATCTAGATAAAGATAAGCTTGTTATTAACGATATTTCTTATTAACGTTATCTTATTGGCGCATGCAGACCTTATGATCGAGAACTATAACTTTGTATTATTAATAGGCGGTGTGGCGTTCTTGTTAGGCGCACTGTTCCCTATTATCTCCAAACGCTTGCCTATCTCTTTGCCTATGCTGCAAGTAAGCTTCGGTATGATAGTGGGTTATTTTTGGCTAACTTTGTCGTTCTTAAATCCACTTGAGAATAGTATCGTCATTGAAAAAGTGACGGAGATTGTGGTATTAGTATCTTTGGTAGGCGCTGGCATCAAGATAGATACTGAGCTGGCTTGGCATTTATGGCGTCCTACTGTGCGCTTGCTATTGATTACTATGCCTATCTGTATCTTCGCTATGGCAGTATTAGGCTACTACACCTTTGGCCTCACTTTAGGCGCGGCTGTATTGTTAGGAGCAGTATTAGCGCCAACCGATCCGGTGCTAGCTGCTAGCATTCAAGTAGGCCCGCCTAATACTGGCGGTGAGGATACTCCGCGCTTTACCTTAACCTCAGAGGCTGGCCTTAATGATGGTCTAGCTTTTCCGTTTGTTTATCTGGCTATCAACATCGCTGAGGCTTACAACGACGGTCAGCGCTTTAGCGCAGAGATGCTATGGTCGTGGTTCACGTATGAGGTATTGTGGAAAATACTAGCAGGCGTAGCAGTTGGTATCGTAGTGGGTAAAGTGTTAGCTAAAGTAGTTTTTTCAAAGAAATCTAACGAGACCAGCATGTCACAAGGCTACGTAGTCATTGCCTTGACTTTGCTCGCTTACGGACTGGCTGAATACGTACATAGCTATGGTTTTATCGCCGTATTTGTCGCCGCTTTTGCTTTTCGGCGCTCAGAGCATAAGCACTCTTACCACCAAAAACTACACGATTTTGCTGAGCAGTCTGAAGGTTTATTGATGTCAGTAGTCTTGGTTGCTTTTGGCATGCTCATCGGTCAAGGGCTACAATCTGGCATTGAGCTGACTTGGCCGGTCTATATCGTCAGCTTCGTATTTTTATTTTTGATACGCCCCATTGGCGGAGTGATAGCACTTACTGGCCTAAATATGCATCATACTGAAAAATATGCCATCTCCGCCTTGGGTATTCGCGGTATTGGTACTTTATATTATTTATCCTATGCGCTCAATAAAGACTTATTTAGCGAAGCTGATGCTACTAAACTATGGGTTGTTTGTTCGATAGTGATTTTGACCTCCATCTTTATCCATGGCTTGAGCGCGCCCTCTTTATTAAAAATGACACCTAACAAACCATACAACTGATTTTTCTCAAACTTAGCTTTGAGCTTTAATAAGATCTAGTACTGCCTCACTTAGAGCAAACTGGCGAATATCATTGAGCATGGTTATATCAAAGTTATGAATAAAGGCAAAAGAGAGCTTACGAGTAGGGTCACACCAAGCGACTGAGCCGTTATAACCCATGTGACCAAACCCCTGCTGGACGCTATGATTAGCGGCGTTATCATCATGCTGACAGACGCTAAATAATCTATGATAACCCAAACGCCATTGCATCTTTGCTGGCATAACCGCGTCATCACCATCAGCTTGCACCGCAGATAACTGTGCAAAAGTTGCTTTATCAATCAGCGTTTGACCTTGCCAGACTCCGCCACTTGCCAGCATGGTATAAATGGTCGCTAGTGCTTTTGCTGACGCTACACCATTAGCAGCTGGAATTATCGCTTGGAGTGTTTGTTCATTATAATAATCAATAGGCTGTTTATTAGCGGGCACTAATGCCGCTCGGTAGTTGCTAGCATGGATAGCACTATGGTTAAAATACAAGCGATTGATTTGGGTAGCGGTCAGACTAGCCTCAGCTGAGACTTGCTGATTAGTGATAGCTAAGCGCTGCCAACACTTATAGCTAGGTAGCTGCTCGTAAACCGCTAGCGTCTGTTTTGACTCAGCTCTTAACACTGGTTTATGACGTTTGTGACGTAAAGGCGAATCATCTTGGGCCATGGGCTCAAAGTCTTTGGCTAGTTTTGCGACTTGCCCCACTTTATCCGCTGGCACGCCAAAATAGCAACTATCACTAATACCCAAAGGCTCAGTTAAGTAAAATCGCAGCGCCTCAGCCAGTGACATCTGCGTCACCCCCTCAACCAAACCGCCCAATATCCAACCATAAACTAACGCACTATAAGCGCTGTCATAGCGCTCATTATCATCAGGTTTAGTAACAGCCATGGCGGCGACTTTGACTAACATCTCAGGCCAATTGAGTAAAGTCTCACTATCGGCATCAATACTGCTAATAGCAAATAAGCTTGCTTGGTGTGACATAACCTGCCGCAGGGTAATCGCACTCTTATTATTAGCCGCAAACTTAGGCCAATAATGAGCTATAGGCGTGTCGTAAGCTAATAGCTGCTTTGAGACAAGCACATGCACTAGGGTTGCCAGCACGCCTTTACCAGTAGAGAAATTAAGCGCCAAGGTATCGGGCTGCCAGGGTGAGTTTAGCTGCGCCATTCCAACATTAGCTTGCGCGATACATTTGCCAGACTGATAAACGACTACTGAGCCTCCTGCGGGCGCGTCATCTAATTGCAATCTAGTCAATAGCTGCTGCAACTGCTGCTCAAGCTCATTATTAATATTATTATTGTCTATCATCGCTATTCCTGCTGGCTGACGGATGGTCGGTTTTAAAACTAAAGAGTATTGGTAAGTGATGAGCTTTGATAGCAAAACAGGCCACCTATGGGTCGCCTGCTGCTGTAAAATATGTTTGTAATTAACGCGGCACTAAGAGCCGATTATGTACCTCTTCTTCAAGCTTGGTCATGCCATGGCTACGGCCACTTTGCATAGCGGTATCCATTTTGCGTCCTCGTAGCCAGCCTGCTCGCAGTGCCATTGCCGCGCCTGCTCTATTACCTGAGCCGCAGTGCATAGCCATTTTTTTGCCGTGATGTTGGCGTAATATCTTATCAAACTCCAAGATATTCAGCTGCTTTAAATCGGCAGCACCATTAATAGGCAGATGCTCATAAGCCATGCCTGCTTGCTTGACCGCGGCCGCTTCATCAAATTCAAGCTCCTCATCGGTCTGCAAATTGATAACTAGCTCGACCCCAGCTTTTGCTAGAGCCGCTACTTTTTCGCTATCAAGCGCTCCGCAAACGATGGTTTGCTCATCAGGGCGAAAGTAAGGATTGAGTGCATCCGCCAGATTAACGTCGTGATCGAGCTTGCTGTTTTGATCGGCTACGTTGCTATCAGTTGGCGCTGCTGCGGCAGGTGGCAAGGTTTGGTTATTTTCAGTCATAGTCGTAAATTGAATGGATAATAGCGGTTTGTGGATAAATGCAATAAGGACAGCCATTAGTTTTATCTTAACAAAAATGATGACTGCCGTCTTAAAGCATGACTTTATTGATAAACAAACAGACAAAACTTAGATTATTAGCCTGTTTATAAAGTATAAATACTAGAGCGCCTTGACGTTCAACACGCCCGGATTTGCTTAGTTAGCTTCTTTTAAAAGTTTGACGACGCCTGCTAAATGCGGCTTGTCATTTTTGGCACTATATAAGCCAAAGTTGCAATGATCGTCGCTACTTTCAAGCTTAGCTACTGGCTCAGCGATTAGCTCAACCTCTGATGGCAAAAAGATAGGTAATTTAAAAGCAACCTCAGCACTAAAAGCGTCTGGCAAATCATTCATCATCGCTAAGCACTTAGCTTTTGACCACATACCATGTGCGATAGCTTTTGGGAAACCAAAGGCTTTTGCCGATAAAGGATGTAGATGGATTAAGTTAAAGTCGCCTGAGATAAAAGCATAACGGCGGCCGATATCCTCTGGCACCTCAAACACTTTATGCGTGCCTGCCTCATCAACCATAGGCTTGATCGTTACTGGACGCGGCGCACTTTTTTTGATGCCACTAGTCTTAGGCTTTTTACCGCGAGCCAAATAAGTAGAAGTGCCTTCCCAAATGATATCGTCTTGTGATTTAACCGTAGTGACAAAGTCAAATTGCTGACCTTGCGCATGATCGCGCAGATTGGCAAAAGTAACTGACATAGTGACCGTCTCGCGCTCACCAATAGGTCGATGCTGAATGACTAAATTGTCAATGTGCACTAGACCCAACATCGGAAACGGGAACGGCTCCTTGACCATCATATTCATCTGCAAGGTTTGCGACAATACCGCAAAGTAAGTAATAGGCACTTTACCATTATCGGCAAAACCGCAAATCTTACGATAATCATTCAAATTGCTTTGATCAATATGTAAGTCATCTACAGAATAAGTCGCTGATGGCAGCGCGTCTTTACTGACTTTAGAATGATCGCCAATGGGCAACAAGCTCTTGATAATATTGGCATAAGTGGTATGCGCCTTAGGCAACGCATCATAACGAGTATCTGACATAAATCAATCCTAGATAGGGCTTAACAAACTTAACTATGGGGTAAATAGCTTTTATTGCTGTGTTTTTATCATAAAAAAGCCACCCTCGGGCAGCTTTCTTAACATTTATTGACCATTTTTTCGTAAGCATATGTGAATTTTTATAAAAATTTATAATAAAATCAAATACTTATATTATTATAAATCAGTGTCACTAGCTAAGCGAAAATTAGCTGGTAATTTTTATCCCAGCACAGGATTAACGCTTTATGCGCCCAGTAAGCTTTGACCACAAACCCGTACGGTGTTGCCGTTTAAGCCGCCGGATGCAGGAGAGGCCAACCAAGCGATAGTTTCAGCGACATCGACAGGTAGACCGCCTTGGCTCATAGAGTTCATACGGCGACCCGCTTCACGAATAGCAAAAGGAATAGCCTCGGTCATTTGCGTTTCGATAAAGCCTGGTGCCACCGCATTGATAGTCATGCCTTTACCCTCAGTCGCTAACTGCTTAGCAGTAGCATCGACTAAGCCGATAACGCCAGCTTTGGAAGTAGCATAGTTAGTCTGGCCCAAGTTACCAGCGATACCTGAGATTGAAGAGACGCAGACAATACGAGCATCGTCTTTTAATACGTTTTTCTCAAGCAAGTATTTATTAAGCTCAGCGACACTATTTAGGTTAATGTCGATGACCATATCCCACTTTTGCTCATCCATATTCGCTAGCGTCTTATCACGCGTCACCCCAGCATTATGGATAATGGCGTCAAGCCCGCCACGCTTTTGCGCCGCCTCAGCGATTTGCTCGCCAGCATCGTCACTAGTGATATCTACTGTCAAGGTTGAGCCACTGATTTCGCTTGCAACTTTCTGTAAGTCAGCTTGTTGCTGCGGCACATCAAGGCACATAACATGAGCGCCTTCGCGTGCCAATACTCGTGCAATAGCTTCACCGATACCGCGGCTAGCTCCAGTAACTAGCATAGTTTTACCCGCTAGCGGCTGTGACCAATCGATATCGATAGTATGACCCTTACCAACACGGATCACTTGTCCTGAGACATAAGCGGAGCGCGCAGAGGTAAAAAAGCGCAGTGAGGAATCTAGGTTTTCCTCAGACCCTTCAGTCACATAAATCAGCTGAGCGGTGATACCACGTTTGAACTCTTTGCCTACTGACTTCACAAAACCTTCTAGCGCGCGCTGAGCCAGCGCTTTTTGTACATCGTCAATGGCTTCAGGCGGGCGACCGATAATGACCACGCGGCCTGATTTCTCAACGCTGCGAGCGACTTGATGAAAAAAGTCATAGAGTTGTTTGAGCTCACTGGCATTACTGATATTACTGGCGTCAAATAATAATACTTTAAATTTGTCTTTACTGCCGGTATTGGCTTTTGCTTCGATACCCGCTTCGGCTAGGGCGTCTTTGGCATCATCACGGCTATTAACAAAAACCTCAGCATGCAATTTAGATAAAATGCGCGCCACCGAGTGACTAACGCTCATATCATCACCATTTGCGCGGCCTACTAACACGCTGCCACGTACCAAACGCTGACCGGCCTCAAAGCGATCCAAACTCACAGGCTGCGGCAAACCTAAATTCTTTGCTACTTTTTTACCAATTGAAGATTGTACAAAATCACCATAACGATCTGACATAAAATACTCCTGTATTTATAAATAATGAAAAGCTAAGTTAAATAGATTCAATCACAACCTTTGCAAAGTTAACAAAAAGTCAAGGGCTTAGATAGACAACAAACGTAGACAGCACAGTTACTCTATAATGATTTAAAAACCTTTGGCCTATGTTAAAATATTTTTACTATAAGTTATGTCTTTGAGCATCAATGATAACAATATATTATTAAATGAGCTAGTAAGTAATATCTCTTATCACTACTGCTGAGTCTACCATTATATCTTGTTACCTAATATCGGCTCTTAGAGTAGTAAAGATTTGCTAAAGCACTACAAGAAGGCCATGAAAATTATTATGATAACCTACTATTATCCTATATATTGACTAACTATCTTACTTTCTTTGTTTATAACTTTTTATTTATCACTTAACTTTTACTTTATTTTCTTTCACCACTATTTTAAGGATACCTTTATTATGAGTAATAAAAAAGACAGCCCTATTGTTGGAACCACAGTCGTTAAAGGCAATGATAGCACGACTACTGACACTCAAGCAGCAGCATCTCAAACTAGCGATAAAGACCATACTGCAAACTATGAGTCAATCGCCGATCTAAAGCAGCATACTGAAATAGTAGATGCTGATGGCCAACCAGTCACTAAATCCTCGACTAATGAGCAAGCAGATAAAAAAGCCAAAATAAAACAAGACATGGCAAATGAAGCTGAAGCGGCTAAACAAGAAGAGCTTGAAGCTACTACTCAATCAAAATCAGTAGAGCCAGAAGCTAGCAAAGAAGCTGACGCTGATAAAGCTAAAGCAGATAACGCTGATAAAAAAGCCTCTGAAAAACCGGCAGATGAAAAAAAACCAGCCAGCTCTAGTAGAACCGCTACCACCAAAAACACTAATGAGAAAAAAGCTATGACTGAGCAAAAAACTGAACAAAAAGAGGCACCAAAAGCAGCCGCTAAAAAAGCGACGACAGCGGCTAGTAAAAAAAGTGCGACTAGCAGCAACAGCTCAGGCTTACAGCGCGTAGCTATCTTAGGCGGCAACCGTATTCCTTTTGCACGCTCAAATGGTGCTTATGCTGATGCTAGCAATATCGATATGTTAACCGCCGCGCTAAACGGACTAGTTGAGCGCTATGACTTACAAGGCGAGCTTATCGGCGAAGTAGTCGCTGGCGCTGTTCTTAAGCTAAGCCGCGACTTAAACTTAACTCGCGAAGCCGCTTTGAATACCGCGCTGAATCCGCATACGCCCACTTATGATATAGCCCAAGCTTGTGGTACGGGCCTGCAAGCGACTTTTGCGTCCGCTAATAAAATCGCGCTAGGTCTTATCGATTCTGCTATTACTGGCGGTGTTGATACTACCTCAGATGCCCCTATCGCCATTGGGGACGGCCTACGTAAAGCGATGATTAAATTAGGCGCAGCCAAAGATAACAAGCAGCGCCTAAAGGCACTAATGAGCATCAATCCAAAGGATCTTATTGACTCGCCACAAAACGGTGAGCCGCGTACAGGGCTATCGATGGGCGATCATCAAGCGATTACTGCTCTTGAGTGGAACATCAGCCGTGAAGATCAAGACCAGCTAGCGTTTAATAGCCATCAAAACTTGGCGCGTGCTTATGACGAAGGTTTCTTTGACGATTTGATCACTCCTTATAAGGGTTTGACTCGCGACAATAACTTACGCCCGGACACCACTTTAGAGAAGCTTGCAAAGCTCAAGCCCGTCTTTGGTAAGAAAAACGCCAATCCTACTATGACAGCCGCCAACTCTACGCCGCTAACCGATGGCGCTTCTTGTGTGCTATTGGCTAACGATGAATGGGCAAAAGAGCATGGCCTTAAGCCTTTGGCTTATATCGTCCATCAAGAAACAGCAGCGGTCGATTTCATCGGTAAATCAGGTGATAAAGAAGGCCTGCTTATGGCTCCCGCTTATGCCGTACCGCGTATGCTTGAGCGCGCAGGTTTGACTTTGCAAGATTTTGACTTTTATGAGATACATGAAGCTTTTGCCTCACAAGTACTATCCACGCTTGCAGCATGGGAAGATGAGACTTTCTGCCAAGAGCGTCTAGGTCTTGATGCACCATTAGGCTCAATCGATCGTAGTAAGCTAAACGTCAATGGCTCATCACTAGCCGCGGGGCATCCTTTCGCTGCTACCGGCGGCCGTATCTTAGCAACGGCTGCTAAATTACTTGATCAAAAAGGCTCAGGCCGCGCGCTTATCTCTATCTGCGCCGCTGGTGGTCAAGGAGTCACTTGTATTTTAGAGAAATAAGAAACGCTACAAACCTACTAGCTACACTAAAATGCTCTCTAATGATTAATTAGGGAGCATTTTTTTGACTTTTATTTTATTGTTTTGAGTTTTTTTATTGACAAAGCGTAGTCTGTCTCTAGCTTATAGCAAAGCTGTGATAGAGTATTAGCAACTATAATAAAATCTATCCCTATCAGCGAGTACAATATGGCAAGCATACCCTCAACCATAGATCCTAAGTCCTTAAGCCGACAAGAGCATAGCGAGATGAGCGCGGCGGAGCGTGATAATTTTATTGGTCGTATGGATAAGGAGGTGTTCAACGATGAGCTTCGGCGCAAAATGCATCAAGATCTAATTGATAGTTATGATGAGGAGCTTGAGAACGAAATAGACGACTATGTGCGTGACTTTCGTTTTGATGGGCGGCAGATGAGCGAACAAGAGCGCTTAGATCGTCGTACTTATTTTCAAGAATTGGTACGTTTGCAGCGCGAGCTAATTAAACTACAAGACTGGGTAGTCGATCGCGGTGAGCGTATCGTGGTGGTGTTTGAGGGACGGGATTCTGCGGGCAAAGGCGGCGCGATCAAGCGTATCACTCAGCGCCTCAACCCAAGGGTTTGCCGAGTGGCGGCGCTGCCTGCACCTACTGAGCGTGAGCAATCGCAGTGGTACTTTCAGCGCTATGTTGCCCATCTGCCCGCGGCTGGCGAGATTGTATTATTCGATCGCAGCTGGTACAACCGTGTGGGCGTGGAGCGGGTAATGGGATTTTGTACCGATGCGCAGTACGAAGAGTTTTTTCAATCGGTACCTGAGTTTGAGCGCATGCTGGTACGCTCCGGTATTAGGCTAGTAAAGTACTGGTTTTCTATCACCGATGACGAGCAGCACTCGCGTTTTATGAGCCGTATTCACGATCCGTTAAAACAGTGGAAGCTCTCCCCTATGGATTTAGAGTCGAGACGACGCTGGGAGGATTATACGAAGGCTAAGGAGACGATGTTTGAGCGTACTCATATACCAGAAGCGCCGTGGTGGGTCGTGGAAGGCAATAATAAAAAACGCGCTCGGCTTAATTGTATCGCTCATCTATTAGAACAAATCCCTTATAAAGAAGTGCCTCGTGATGAGGTCGATCTGCCTGAGCGTAAGCGCGATGATGAGTATTATCGCGAGCCTATTCCTGATGATATGTATGTACCGTCGCGCTATTAAGGTGTTTTATAAACAGCTATTAGCCTACATAGTATATGTGTTTTGTTGACTGTCAATCTTGCCGGCAAGCAAGCGCTCTACTTCATTCTTAATTCTTTGGCCGGTGACATCTTTGCCTATCTGTACTGCAAACCCTGCTGGACGATGGGCATTGGCTTTATGATTGAGCCAAACTACTTTACCACTCATCGGCAAACGCTCGCTGGAGTTTGGCAGAGTAAATGCTACAAAAACCTCGTCACCTAACTGCTGCTCAAGGCTGCTTGGGACAAATAATGCACCGTTTTCTACAAAAGATAAATAGCTAGCATATAGCGTTGCTACATCCTCAATATGACAAGTAAGAATTCCACCACGTCCTGGCATGGCCATAGTCCGCTCCTTAAAAGATAGTTTATGAAATAGCAATTAGAGTAAATAGTCAGCCATTATAAATAAGCTAATTGTTGCATCAGCTTATCATAAGCGAATTTTTCTTGAACATTTTGTTGTAGCGAGACTTTGATTTGTTGCAAGCTATCGCTAAGCTTTTGTAGCCCCGTATCTGTAGGCTGATACTGCGCTAAAGCTTGCGAGAGCTCAATGTCTACTTGATTACTCGCTAACCCCATAGCTATACGGCGAATATCAAGCAGCATAAGCTCCGTCAACTTGATAAAATCAGTCAATGGTAGCTGCTGTTGCCAATAGTCACTGGCCGCTAAGCTACTGCGTTTGCCGCTGCGTAAGGCCTGCCACGTCGTTAGCCACAACGCGCGCTTAGCGTACCAACTAGCCTGCGCTAAATCTATTGCAGCAAGCGGCGCGCCATTAGCCAGTTGCAGTAGCTGCCGGATCTGCTCAGGGCTGACTGCTTGACGATTAATAGTACTACCAAGCGCTTGTTGCACATAATCAATAGCAATAGAGCTCTCAATATGTTGCAAAGGTAATTGTTGCACGCGGCTTTTGATAGTAGGTAGTAGTTTGGCGGGCGTATCACTAAGCAAAAACAGATGCACTTGCGCTTGTGGTTCTTCTAAAGTTTTAAGTAGCGCATTAGCAGCGGCAATAGTCATCTGTTCAGCGTAGTCCAGTACACAAATACGCATGCCCTGCCCGCCTTGATAAATAAAAGGCTGGAGCGCGCGAATATCATCGACCTTGATGGTGACTAAAGCGTTACTGACCGACTTAGCAGACTTGTTGGCTAAGCTTTGCTTTTTGGACTTAGCGCTGCTATTAGAGTGAGACGGCTCTTGCTGATTTTCAGGCTCAGCCTCTAGCGGCATACTGGTCAGTGGCAGTACTTGCAAGCTAGGATGGGTGCCTGATTTTAGCCACTGACAACTCTCACAGTCGCCGCAAGCCCCTAGCGGATGACTACCTCGTCTTTGGCATAATAACCAAGCCACAAAACGCCAAACGAATGCGCGTTTACCCATACCTGCCATACCGGCAGCTAATAGCGCATGCGGCAAATGATGCGGCGGTGTCAACACGCGATCGGTCAGCTGTGTCCATAATGTCTGCTGCCAAGGTAGCAAAGGCGCAAAATAAATACTCTGTGTCATGTGCTTTGCCATCCTATCTTTGCTAACTTATATTTGCCATCTTATCATCGCCACTAGCTCGTTAACCATGACCACGTTGAAAGTCAGCTAAGCTCATCGCGTTTAGACGATCCAAATCCTCTTGTGTATCAACCCCGGCTGGCAATTGCAGCTCAGCTGCTGCGATGGCTATCTGTCCACCGTTTTCCAAAATACGTAGCTGCTCTAGGCTCTCAAGGAGCTCAAGCGGCGACTGTGGCCATTGCACAAACTGCTGCAATAAACGGACACGGTAAGCATATAAGCCCAGATGCCGATAAGCGTTTTTTGGAGCTATGGCTGCCGGTGGCTTGTCCATAGCCAATGCTAAGTCACGGTCATGCGGGATAGGCGCCCGGCTAAAATAGAGCGCACGCTGTAGATTATCACTATGAGCGCTAGTGCTAACTACTTTGACGACTGAGGAACGCATAAAACTAGCACAATCCCCAATCGGCTCATATAACGTTGCCATTACGCTAGCACTATCCTTAACCAATAAAGTTTTGACTTGCTCTAATAATAACGGCGGCACTAATGGCTCATCGCCTTGCATATTGACGACGATGTCTTGTTCAGGCCAACCTTTAATAGCGGCGACCTCTGCCAAACGATCGGTTCCTGAGACATGATCAGAACGCGTCATTACTACCTCAAAACCCGCCTCAGTACAGACCCTAGCTATAGCTTCATCATCAGTCGCTATGCACATATCATCCGCAAAATGCGCCGCTTGTGCTTTTTCAGCGACCCAAAGAATCATCGGCTTACCATGGATCAGTAATAGCGGTTTACCCGGCAAACGCGTACTGCTAAAACGAGCCGGAATGACAATGTGAGTTTTGGCAGCTGTAGAGATAGATAAAGGAGTACTTGAAGCGTTATCGGATAAGTTATTTGCCATAGCTAGCTTCTCTAACAAGGTTAAAATTAATAATATCAGCTAATGATGGTAGGGTGAAAGGTTAGTATCTTGACATAAGCGTATCTTAAGTTGAGGGACTAATATCATTATTTAGACTACTAACAATACCTAGGTTTTTTAGTTGCTGCTCTAGTCTTTGGTAACAAGCAGCAGATAGCTCAGCGCTCACCGGTAATACCCAAAGCCTAGCAGCTAATTCATCCCAGTCGGGATTAGATGTCAACTCACTACCACTTGCTGATTTGTCTAATAAGTTTTGTTGCCGCCACAGCGCTTTTATTTTTACCGCATCTTTACTAGTGACTATAATAGGATGCTTAGTATATTGTAATAATTCAGCCAAACTAAAATCATAATGATCAGGGTAAGGGTGCTCAATAACCTCAAAGCCAAGGGTGCTTAGGGTGTCAAAAAAGCGCTGCGGATAGCCGATCCCACTGACACCGTGTACTATGCTGCCAACTTTAGGTAAGGCTAAATTAGTGTGCGGCGTAGCTCTATGTCCACTTTTATCTACTTCCTCATCTATAATAAGTAGCTGTAATGGATCCGGTAGCAGCTGCATAGTCAAAGCACTATCGTTGACCTGCGCGCCTTTGCTTAACTCACCTTTAGTTAACTTTAAATTATCCAGCTTTTTGTGGTAAATAACGGTGCTGTTTTCGAGGCGAGATAAAGGCTCTCGCAAAAACCCTGTCGGCAATAGCTGAGCATTACCAAAGCCGCGCTCTGCATCCACTACTATCCATTCAATATCTCGCTGCATAGCATAATGCTGCAGACCATCATCCGCGATAATCAATTGAATATCATCATGAGCGGCTAGTAAAGTGGTAATAGCTTGCTCACGGTTTGGACAAACCGCCATAGCCACGCCCGTCATATTGACGATCAAACACGGCTCATCACCCACTATATTCGGTGCGCTATCTTTAGTGACTAACGCTGGCATTTGCGATGTCTCACCGCCATAGCCCCGACTAATGACCCCTACCTTGATGCCGCGCTGCTGCAAATATTTAACTAAGCTGATAATTAGCGGCGTTTTACCACTACCGCCCACACTGATATTACCGATTACCATGACCGTAGCGGGCGCGCGATAACTGGCAAGCAGACCTAATTGATAAGCTTTTCGGCGTAAAAAAATTATCAGGCCATACAATGCACTAAAGGGCAGTAATAGCCATAGCCAAGCGGCTTTGCGCTGCCACGCTTTAGTTACTAGGGTTTCCAATGTCATAACGAAGCTTAGGTTATAATAAGTTATTCAAAATCACGCTCATACATTTGCGCGTAATGCCCTTGCTTTTGGAGCAAGTCTTCGTGTGTGCCAATCTCCACAATACGCCCGCTATCCATCACCGCGATACGATCTGCCGACTCAATAGTCGTCAAACGGTGAGCGATAACTAAGGTAGTCCGATCTTTCATGACATTATCTAGCGCTTGTTGGATATAGTATTCTGACTCATTGTCAAGCGCGCTTGTGGCCTCATCTAAGATCAAAATAGGCGCATCTTTTAGTAGCGCTCTAGCAATAGATAAGCGCTGACGTTGACCACCAGAGAGCTGCAAACCCTCAGCGCCTATTTGACTTTGATAACCTTGCGGCATTTTCATAATGAAGTCATGGGCAAAAGCATCTCTTGCCGCACGCTCAACCTCAGCTTGGCTCTTAGTAGCCAAGCTACCATAGGCGATATTTTCAAAAACACTAGTATTAAATAGCACCACTTGCTGATTGACCATCGCAATCTGCTCGCGCAGACTCTCTAAAGTAATATCCTCAATAGGTATATTATCCATAGTAATCTGGCCTGAGCTGGTCGATAACGTGCGTGTCAACAAATTCACTAGCGACGACTTACCCGCGCCGCTACGCCCTACTAAAGCGACAGTCTCGCCTGCTTTTACCTCCAAGCTAAAGTCTTGTAAGGCAACGGTTGAATCAGGATAAATCAAGCTGACCTTATCTAATTTAAGCTCCCCTGACAGCGTTGGATTTAGCGTGCCAGTATCCTGCTCTTCTGTCTCATCAATCAAGGCAAATATAGACTCGCCAGCCGCAATCCCTCTTTGTAGCTTTTGATTGACATCAGTCAAAGAGCGTACTGGCTTACTAAGCAGTCCTGCTGCTGCAATGTAGGAGATAAACTCCCCTGCTGAGAAGTCACTGATAACCTGAGGACGCAGCGCTAGCCAAACCACCACAGACATCGCTACTGCCATCAATAGCTGTACCGCTGGCGTGTTGATGCTGTTAGTCACTACAACTTTCATCCCTTGGCGTAAGTTCTCAAGCGAAGTCTTATCAAAGCGCTTGGCTTCATAGGCCTGTCCGCCATAGTTTTTGACTACTTGATAACCGCCAATGACCTCATTAGTAATATGACTGACATCGCCCATTGTTTTTTGAATGCCTTTTGACAACTTAAGGTAACGCCTAGAAGCTATACGAATTAGCAATAATATAGGTGGTAAAACCAAAAACAAAATCAGCGTCAAACGCCAGTTGGTATATAACAAAAAGCCAAGTAAAGCGATCACTGTTAAGCCATCACGCAACAAAGTCTTCATTGAGTCAGTACTAGCAGCAGTGACTTGCTCGACATCGAAAATCAGTTTAGAGGATATCGTGCCTGATGGATTGGCTAAATAAAATGAGCTTGGCAGACGCAGCAACTTGCTAAACACCTGTACTCGTAGCTCATAAACTAGATTTCTTGAAACCAGAGCAGAATAATAGTTCCCTAAAAAACTACCTACCCCGCGCACAAAGAACAAACCTATTATTAAAGCTGGGAATAAGTTTTGTTTGCCTTGATCATTATTATTGATAGCGTCAGTGATATATTGCAATAATTTAGCAATCCAAATCTCAGTAGCCGCGTTAATGGCAAAACCAACTATGGTAAGTAATATCGCCCACCAATAAGGTTTTAGATAACGAAGAAGACGCAATAGGGTTTTATGCTTAGGCGGCGCGACTGGTTCAAGCTTAGTTTTAGCCGTACGGTTATCACTATTAGAGGGCCAAGATTGGCTCATAGAAGCCTCGGATCAAATACAAAAGAAGAAAAAGAATTAGCTTTGCTAGTATCAAGCCAGCACAAACTGCGAGAGAGTATAACATCATGCTGTAAAAGATAGCCATGTCTGCTAAGACTATAGAATATAGAGGATAACTAATAGAAAATGTGAGTCTAAAGAGCTAAACTAGTGCTTTATGGCTTTATTTTTATTTATCATCCAACAGCTATTTACTCTGGAAGGGGCTGACCCAAAGGTACTACCGTGCTGATATTAATATTCAAAAACCCCAGCTTACCGGCGATATCCATCACTCGTACCACTGATTGATGAGTCGCATTAGCATCAGCGGCAATCACAAACAGTAGCTCGCGATTGCTACCCGCTTCTTGTTGTAGCAAACTGGTCAATTCAGCGGCGCTGCTGCTTGCAAGCGCTATGCCGTTGACAAGGTAACTGCCATCTTCTTGTACCGCCACCTCGATACTATCTTGTGGCTCGGTCAGCTCTACCCCTTCCGCTTCTGGCAAGATAATATTAAGGCGGCTAAAGTGATTGAATGAAGTCGCTAATAATAAGAATATGATCAAAAACAATAAGCAATCGATCATCGGCGTCAAATTAATCTCAAGCGGCTCGACAGTAGGTTTTCTAAAACGCATAACACTCTCTTTGATAGGGCTAAGCTTTGATAGGACCAAGCTTTAATAGAGCCAAGCTTTAATAGAGCCAAGGTCATGACCACATGATAGCTTCGAGCTATTGCTTAATTATTTTGTCAGCGCTGCATTATCTAGATTGATAGGTTTATGCACCGCTAAATCAGGCTCATAAGCGCGAGTTGAGCTATCATGACTAGCTGTTTTTTCTGAGAATCCTGTCACGCTCTCACCATTATGACGAGTGAAATCAAGTAGCTTATAGTCATAAAGCTCTTGAATCAAAAGCCCCGCCTCAGTCTCAAACTGAGCATTGATATCGACGATACGGCGCTGAAAATAGCGATAAGCGACCAGCGCTGGTATTGCCACGATCATGCCAGCTGCGGTAGTAATCAGCGCTTGAGACACGCCAGCGGCTAGTAAGGTTGGGTCCTGCATAGCGCCATCAGTGATAGCTAAGAATGAGGAGATAATACCTAATACTGTCCCCAATAAGCCTAAGAGCGGAGCTATAGCGCCTATAGTTCCTAGCATATTGATGTTTTTTTCTAATTGATGAATTTGTACGCTGGCGCGGTTCTGCATATGCATGGTCATAGAGTCAAGGCCGTACTGTCTATAAAGCAAACCGGTCGCCAAAATATCTCCTAGGGGAGTTTTTTGTTTGACATTAAGTAGCTGCGTGTGGCCTATAGTGCCGTTTTCACGTAAGCGATTAATCAGCTGTTCACGCAGTCTTATTGGTATAATTTTATCGAACTGCAAAGTGCTGCTGCGCTCTATAATAATGATGAGCGCCACTACCGAGCAAATAACAATCGGCATCATCAGCCAACCGCCCGCTTTTACCAACTCCCACATGATAGTTCTCTTTTGTTATTGAGCTTGTCTAGGCTACTTTAACTCGCTTGAAGAGTAGTTGCGACCAGAGATATAATTAGCTTTGAATATCTAACTGCTTGATTAGCGCGGCAAGCTCATCTTGATTATGAAAGAAAATCTCCACACTACCTTGACCGTCTTTTTTGTGCTTAAGCTTGACCTGTGCTCCTAGTGCATCGGTCAAACGCTGCGTTAAGCGTTCAATATCATGCGACTGCGAAGCCTCAACGCGGCTCTTTATAACAGGATGCAAGATGGACTTCACTAGCTTTTCTGCTTCGCGCACGGTCATATTAGCGTCAATTATTTTTTGGGCGATAATAGGCTGCTGCTTGGAGGACAAGGCCAAAAGCGTACGCGCATGTCCCATATCCAAAGCCCCATTTGAGAGATGATCCTTGACGGTATCATGCAGCTGATTGAGCCTTAATAGATTTGAAACGGTGGTTCTTGCTTTGCCGACCACCTCAGCAATCATCGCGTGACTCATGCCAAACTCGGTATGGAAGCGCTGCAGGGCCGCTGCTTGTTCTATTACCGATAAATCTTCACGCTGAATATTTTCGATCAGCGCCAGTGCTATAGCCAGCTCGTCTGATAAGGCACGCTCTATGGCTGGAATAACCGCTTTGCCTGCCATTTTTGCTGCACGCCAACGGCGCTCACCGGCGATGATCTCATGAGTCACCTCGTCATTACTCTTATCTTCGCTAGCGAGCAAAGGTCTGATGACAATAGGCTGCATAACCCCATGCTGCTCAATAGAAGAAGCTAGTTCTGCTAGCGCGGTTTCACTCATATCGCGGCGCGGCTGGTACTTGCCTGCTTGCAAGCGATTGACAGCTATTTGTACCAAACTGATTTGATCTTCTGGGGCGATATTATCTTGCTCGCTGCTACGAGTCTTTTGATGGTGCCGAGTTTTAGCAGTATGACGCGCGGCACGCGGCGCGCGTTTTGCTTTTTCGCTAGTACTTAGAGTGGCACTCTTTTGCTCTTTATCGTTATTGACAGTGTCATTTTCTATAACTTGTTTGCTGACCTTTTTATTTTCTGCTTCGCTTGCGGTGTGTGTTGCAAAGTCATCACTATTTGCAACGCGCAGCGCTGTATCGTCCTGTAGTGCTGAGGCCGTGATTTGCTTCTCTTTTTTGATTGATCCTAATAGGGCATCTAAACCTCGATTGGCAGCCAATCCTCGTTTTTTCGCCATGATTTCTGATCCTCTAACGCTACAATAAAAACCAAATGATAATGATAAAGGTCGTGATTAATCAAAGTACTGACTAATCCTCGTTGTTGTTACCTTCATTAATAAAAATACTGCTGCAACTGAAGTTTTTAATCAAAGACTCTAACTTGAGCTACTTTGTTTGATCACCTCAGCCGCAAGCTTCTGATAGGCTCTAGCTCCTTTTGACCAGCGCTCATAAGCGAGCACTGGTAAGCCATGAGCAGGCGCTTCTGCCAAACGAATGTTTCTGGGGATATGCGTTTTGTACATAATATCGCCAAAATGCGCCTCAAGCTCCTTTGAGACATCTTTGGCTAAAGTATTACGCGTGTCAAACAAGGTTCTGACGACGCCGCGTATATGCAGCTTAGGGTTCAGCTCAGTCAAGCGCTCAATGGTCTGTGACAAATCGGCTAAGCCCTCTAGCGCATAATACTCGCACTGCATCGGAATAATAACGCTATCGGTGGCGACCAAAGCATTAATAGTCAAAAGATTCAGGCTTGGCGCGCAGTCCATAATAATATAGTCATAAGGCGGGCTTTGTTTATCGCCCTGCTCAGCGATAAGCTCGCTCACAGCTGACTTTAACAGCTCATGGCTATTGGTCTCACCCATCAAAGTGATGTCCATACCTGCCAGCTCACGGTTAGCAGCAATCACATCAAACCCTGCCGGACTCTTTATAATAGCCTCTTGCAGCGATACGCCATCAAGCAATACATCGGCTATGGTCAGCTCAAGATTATTTTTACTCAGGCCAGTGCCGGTAGTGGCATTACCTTGTGGATCTAAGTCAATCAGTAGAACACGCTTACGCTTATCGGCTAAGCTTGCGGTCAAATTTACCGCCGTCGTGGTTTTACCTACGCCGCCTTTTTGATTCGCAATAGCTATGATTTCCATACTTTTACTCAATTTATTAAAGTCTATTAGTAGAGCGTTTTCTCGCTTAAAAAAACTAGTCATTCTTTAATCTAAAGAATATCTCAAATAGGTTTCACCAAAACGCCGGGCTGTTTCACAACAGCTACGGTCTCATAATACACAAAATGGCGATAGCTTAGACACTTTTATTAGATAATTCAATTAAATGTCTACTCTCGGCTAAACGAGGTACCGTTAATTTGATGGTTTTTATCTGCCATGTGCTCGCTAATGAGGATAATTCTTCAGCGGTTGGCGCTTTACCTTTCATCGCACACAAATAGCCATTATCCGCTAGACGCGGCTGCGCCACAGTAACAAAGTCAATTAAGCTAGCAAAAGCTCGCGAGGTAACAACCTCATATTGAGCCTCATGCGCTTCAATGCGAGCCGCTATAGGCTGTATGTTAGTTAGGCCAAGCTCGCTACTGATCTGTTTGATAAAGCGAATCTTTTTTTGATTACTATCAAGCGCGGTGCAGTGGCGCTCAGGCTGACAAATAGCAATAATCACGGCTGGCAGACCAGCACCGGTACCAATATCTAACAAATTGCCAGCTGGCAAATGCGCTATAATAGCCAAGCAATCGATGACGTGCTTGACTAGCGCTTCGGTAGGGTCGGTAATAGCGGTCAGATTATACGCTTTATTCCATAACAATAGCTGGTCTAAATACAATAATAACTGGCGCTGCTGCGTAGCGGTTAGTGATAAAGATAAGTGCTCAGTGGCCTGTGCCAAAATATCCGCTAACTGCGGCAACTGCGCGCCAAGCTTTGCAAAACCTGTCGGGTCAATACTAGCGTGAGTGGCTAAAAAACCATTAGATGAGTTGGCAGAAGCTGACATATAGCACGTTATCCCTTATTCATTTGAAGCGATGATTTTATCACGCAGCTATAGACTTGAATAGTTATAGATTGCCTCAATCTTTGTCATCTTATACTATCTACCGTTATCTTTGATAATCCGCCGCTTGCCAGCTCCTATTATCTCTACCTTATAAAACGCTTTTTTACTTATCCTTTACTCTTTAGATGACTACCATAACTTTATGATCAAACAGCCTACTGTCTCTACTTCTGAGCTATCAGATAACCTCTCAAACAGCTCCTTAAATAACTCAAAAGACACTAAGGACGCTTTCGCTCCTCATCCGGTATTTATTGAGGTAAAGCAGCGCTGCCTTATTAGTACCAAGCAGTTAAAGCGTTATACCGATGCAAGCTTGTTACCTAGCGATACTCGCACGGCGCCCCAGCTAAATATTGGCTTTGGTCAGCAGCGTGCGCTCAAAGCTTTACAAACCGCGCTTGATATCGATGCTAGTGGCTATCATGTGTTTGCCGCCGGCGAAAATGGCCTCGGGAAACGTACGGTTATCAGCCGCTTGCTACAACAGATCGCCGCCAAGGAGCCAACGCCTGATGATTGGGTTTATGTGCATAATTTCTCCGATCCGCGTACGCCGCTCTCTCTGCGTCTGCCAGCCGGTCAAGCCCAGCAGCTTAAGCAGCAGGTCAATGAGTTATGGCTACAGGTCAAAAAACGCTTGAGTCAACGCTTTCGTAGCGATTATTATCAAAGCCAAATTGAGGCGATAAAAAATGCCGCGCACGAAAAAGAGAGTCATGCTTACGAGGCTTTAAATGCTGAGGGTAAGCAATATGACTTAGCTTTGAGCTTTCGCGCCTCGGATAATAAAGCGGTATTTGTGCATCCAAGCCAGTTGCCAACACAAAGCGCTGACGAGGAATATCATGAGCAGCCTGCTGATACAGCTAGTAGCGACTCCAGCTTAGAAGCTGATAAGGCTAGTCTGCAAGATAAACGCCACCAACCTACCAAAGACTTTAGTAATTTTACTCATAAAAACCATATGCAAAAACGCTTCAATCAGCTAACGATTGCGCTTGAGCAGTTAGAAGATGAGGCCAATGACACGATTGAGAAACTGCATCGCGATATGGCGCAGCGTACTTTGCAGCCTTTATTTACAAAGGTGCGTGAGCAATTTGCTAACCATCAAGGGGTGCTTGATTATCTGCAAAGCTTATTTGATGATATGGTCACTCACGCCGCTCCTATCGTCAATGGTGATGACGAGGAATTTATCAGTGCTTTGCTAGCGACTACGCCTAGTCGTTACGCGGTCAATGTCATGATCAGTCATCAGCCTGGTAGCGGCGCGCCGGTAATCTTTGAGGATTTGCCAACTCATCTCAACCTACTTGGTCATGTCGAGCAAATCACCCAATTGGGCACAGTCACCACTGATGTCAGTATGATCCGCGCCGGCGCGCTGCATCGGGCTAATGGCGGTTATTTATTATTAGAGGCCAGTCACTTACTTGAGCATCCTTATGCTTGGCAAGGTCTTAAACGCTCTTTGCAATCTCGCAAAATCAAACTCTCAAGCCTTGAGCAAATGCTAACTTTAACCGGTAGCTTATCGTTAGCGCCAGCGGCTATTGATTTGGATGTCAAAGTTATTTTATTGGGTGAGGCTGATTTATATTATGAGCTGTTAGAGTTAGAGCCAGAGTTTGATGCGGTGTTTAAGGTACGCGCAGACTTTCACGATGACGTGCCGCGTACTCAAGAACATGAGCTAGCGCTAGTAGCTAAAATGGCCGATATCATCGATTACGCTCATCTCCTCCCTTTTGATAGTAGCGCGCAAGCGGCACTGCTTGAGCATTTAAGCCTGCAAGCTGAAGATCAAGATCGGTTAAGTTTACATAGTGATTTATTAATCAAACTGCTACATGAGTCCAATCGCCATGCTCGGCTTAGCGATCAACAAATCGTCACAGCTAAGCACGTCACCCAAGCTATTACGGATATGGATGAGCGCTCAGGTTATCTGCGCGATTTATATTGGGATGAGCTCAAAAACGGTCAGCAGCTCATTAATACCCAAGGTCAAGCTGTTGGACAAGTCAACGCCCTAACAGTGGTCAGCTATGCCGATAGTGAGTTTGGTATGCCAGCACGTTTGACAGCGGTTATTCAGCCTAATATCGGTAGCGGTGACATCTTAGATATCGAGCGCGATGTCGATTTGGGCGGCAGTCTGCATGCCAAAGGTATGCTCATTATGACAAGCTATCTACGCGCGCTGTTTAGTCAGCATCATGCGCTAAACTTTAGCGCCTCGTTAGCGTTTGAGCAAAGCTATGCTCATATCGATGGCGATAGTGCGACGGTTAGCGAAGCTTGTGCCCTACTCTCCGCCTTAGCTGGCGTGCCCATCAATCAAGCTTTGGCTATCACCGGCTCTATGAACCAATTGGGCGAGGTGCAAGCGGTCGGCGGTATCAATGCCAAAATAGCCGGATTCTTTGATGCTTGCCGTGAGCAAGAGCTTACAGGAGAGCAAGGTGTCGTTATCCCTATGGCTAATATCAATCAGCTGATGCTGCGCGACGACATTATTGAGGCGGTTAATGAAGGCAAATTCTACGTTTATGGCGTCAGGCATATCAATGAAGCTTTGAGCTTGATGACCGGCCTACCTATCGATACCTTGAATAAAAAAGGTCGCTATCACAAAGACACTTTGTTTGGCAAAATCTTACGTAAGCTAATTTTGTGGGATGAAAACCAACAAGACGAGGAAGTGATTGAGGATAAAAAAGTAAAGAAGAAAGCCAAAAAAAAGAGAGCCGCAAAGCGACAAAAAAAAGAGCAAAAGCGCGGTGATAACCAGCGTATACAGCGCGAGCACGATACTAGCGATGAAGACTTAGATGACGATGAGCTAGATCACGAATACTTAGATAATGATGAATATAACGAGGACAACTCCTTTAGTGATGCTGACCAATAATCTTTAGCAAAAAGGTAGCGTTTGCTCGGCTATCGACTCATAGCATAGCGATAAGTGCCTAGACGCTAGCGCTATTTTCTGCGATGATAAAATACTTTGATACAAACTAGCAAAACGGACTCGACATAGGCTATCCCTCCATGACTGCGCAAAATACTCCTGCGACTGCTAATGAAAAGAGACAGACTGAAGACCAAGCTTTGACTAACCCACAAGCAATTGATGACGTGGCGATTAAAGACTTAGCGCTCGATGCAAAAGAGGTGTCGTTAGAGCTAGCCACAGACTCAGCCGCCGATACCGCAGCGAGTCGCCACGGCGCTGCCACCACCGCGCGGCAGTGGCAAGTATTGTCGCAGCTACAACGCAATCGCTGGGTTGGCACAAGCCATATCTATGAGCAGCTTAAACTAGCCGGTTTTGCTATTAGTTTGCGTACCGTGCAGCGCGATCTAAATGCTTTGGCTAAACGCTTCCCGATTGAAAAAAATAACGCCAATCCGCAAGGGTGGCGCTGGAAGGAAGATGCGCCACTACAAAGCCTGCCGCATATGAATCTATCGCAAGCCGTCGCCTTTAATATGGTTGAGGCCAATCTAACTCAATTACTACCGCCTGCTATCTTAGATGAGCTATTTCCTTGGTTTGATTTAGCGCGCCGGCAACTCAAAAACAGTAAAGTTACCCACTCTTGGCTTGATCGGGTACGAATTGAGCCCGCGACGCAGCCGCTCATCGCGCCGCCTATCGATTTGGAAAGTAAAGATAACATCTATCATGCGCTGTTTTATCAGCAGCAGATTAAGGCTTGTTATACTCGTAGTAATAAATCCGAGGCGAGCGAATATACTTTAAACCCTATCGCCATTATTCAGCGTGGGGTAATTATCTATCTATTAGCGACACGCATTGATGATGCTGAGCGTATCATTCGCACCTTTGCTCTGCACCGTTTTGCTAGTGTTGAGATCTTGGAGAGTAGCGCGATAACCCCTGAGGACTTTGAGTTAGATAGCTATCTAGATGCTGGCGGTATGGGTTTTAGTCATCCGCTACTCAATACTTTGCCAGATCACGGTAAAAACACTGCTATCGAGCTGACTTTTACCAAGCAAGCTGGTAAAAGCTTGACGGAGAGTCAGTTGAGCGAAGATCAAACCGTCATTATCAATGATGATGACACTTTGACCGTCAAAGCCACGGTCAATATGACCTCACAACTGGTCTGGTGGCTACGCGGTTTCGGCCACGGGCTACTTGCTGCCAAGCCTGAGCTGCTTTATCAAGTGGTTTCAGGCAATGCGCATTATTAACTAAAAAATTACGTATTAACCGCTATTTCTCTAAAATTATTATACTAATAAATACTATAAAAAATAGCCGCGCTATCTAAGGAAATTTATGACCACTGCCCCATTCTTACCAAAATCTGAAAGCTTAAGCGCTCTTGGCTTAAGCGCTGATAGATTGTTTTTTGCGATGAATTATCAGTTCACGCCGCCAAAGCCTACTGGCCTAAAAAAACGGTTAAAGCAAAATGATAAAGCCATCGATATTGATATCGCCTGCGTGTTATATACCGATAATTGCGTTATCAGTGATATCGTATGGTTCAAACAGCTGCGTGATAAAGCTGAATCAGTTCGCCATCAAGGCGACAGTTTAAATGGTAAAGATCGCGGCGAGCAAGCGCTATACGATGGGCCACTAGATCAAGAACAGATCCGCATATATATGGATCATATTCCAGCTGAGATACGTTATGTGGCGATGATTGTACACTCCTATAACCAGCAGCCGCTGGCCAAGATTGAAATAGGGGAAGTACATTTGAATGATGATGAGGACAATCGCGCTTTTACTATTAATCTAAAGCAAGTACCGCGAGACTGTCATTGTCTGTGGGCGGCAAGTTTACGCCGCGAGGTCGATGATTGGTATTTAACCCTACAAAACCTACCTTTAATGGCGGAAGATATCGAAAAAGCTGCGCAGCAAGTAGCGCATGAGCTAGCACGTGCGCTTCCTGTAGAACAACCGGCTGCTAATTAAATATTTATCGCTCCAATAAAAGGTAGTCATTATCTTAGCGCAATGACTCACCGCAGTGCGGACAGAAATTTTTGGCCTCGGCCACTTGTTTTTCGCGGCGCTCAAGCGACTGCTCGCGCAGCACTTGTAGCACGATGTCTTGGGCTTGCTCTCTATCGAGTCCTAGCTCGCGACGAATCTTATCAATCATCGTCTGGTTTTGGACCAAATCAAAATCGCCGTTAATCAGTTGCTCACGAAAATCTTGCTCAAGCTCATCTCGGCGTAGAGCAAGCTCATTAGCTAGGCCAGTTGCCAAAATACCCGCTGGTAATGCCGCTAGACCAACGCCCAATATAGTTATCACTGCGCCTAAAATCTTACCAGCGTTAGTAATGGGCGTCACGTCACCATAACCAACGGTCGTCAAAGTGACCACTGCCCACCACATGGCTTTAGGTATCGACTCAAACTCCTCTGGCTGCGCGTGGTTCTCCACCAAATAAATACCGCTTGAGGCTGTCACAATCATAATGACTAAAATAAAAATAACCGCTTGAAACGAGCCCTTCTCTTTGGTGATAACCACCAATAAAATACGCATGGAGGCAAAATAGCGGGTAAGCTTGAGGATTCGAAACAATCGTAATATCCGCAAGAAACGCAGATCGATAGTGACAAAGAAGTTTAGAAATGCCGGAGCAATCGCGATCAGATCGATCATAGCAGAAGGGCTTTTTAGCCACTCCCAGCGTTGTCGCCAAGTGGTATTATCCGGCTTTGCTTCAGCGACACTCCATAAGCGCAGTAAATATTCTACGGAAAATATAACAATAGAGAAGTTCTCAAATAAAGTGAAATAACTTTGATAAGGGTAATACCACTGATCGACAGACTCTGCAATGACTGCGGCCACATTAGTCAAAATCAGAAATATCAAAAAGTAATCAACGCTACGGCTAAATAGCGTGTCATGTTCATCGTTTTGTAAGATGTTATAAACAAAATGACGAAGGTGCCGTATGGGTTGAAAGGCCATGCTGATCCTTATCTAGTATTGATTAGTCCAAGCCATATTATTAATTATTGTTAAACAATTACATTAATAATTTTCATAATTTGTTGTGATTAGATATTGTCATCAAGCCTAAAAAAGCTAAGCAATTGAACGAAAATAGCTCTAATTATACAAAGTTTGCATAATAAAGGTAGACTAATACCAGTAGTAAGAGCACCGTGACGACCAAGCCAAGTTGTAACACGTCTTGTTCAAAATACGAGCTACTATCTGTACTATCGTTTGCCACTAATGATAAACCGCACTGCGGACAGCTGTTGTCTAGTCGATTTAGCAAAGTCATATATTTAGCGTTGCTACAACGCAGTGGTGAATTACTACAATACCCTATCATAATCTATTCCTCCCTTTATCATTCTCACTAATTACTCAAAGAGAGTTCATTGTAAGTCACTTGAAATATATTACTAGAATAGTAGTAATCCACTACTTTTTGTAAGGTAATTGTATTATAATGAACACAAGATAAATAACTTATCTTATAACTGTAACATAAGATATCAGCACTAATGTCATCCCTCATTAGTTATGAGCTGATAATAATTTATTACCTTGAGGATCAAATGATGAAACTACAATCCCTAGTTTTAGCAACTGCTACTGCCCTTACTATGACTTCTGCCTTTGCAGTTCCTGCAGGTACTTGGTCTGTTGCTGCTGGCACTCACATGGTTGACCCAAAAAGCGATAATGGATCGTTATTAAATGGTGCTTTATCTGTAGAAGTTGACGACGATATTCGTCCAACTATCAGTGGTGAGTATTTTATCGCGGACAACGTTGGTATCGAATTGCTAGCTGCTATTCCGTTTCATCATGACTTCACCTTAACTGACGCTGCTGGTGTAGAAATTAAAGGTAAAACTCAGCATTTACCACCGACTTTATCCGTACAGTATCACTTTGATGGCTATAATATGCCTATGAATCTAAAACCATTTATTGGTGTTGGTGTTAACTACACTACTTTCTTTAAAGAAAGAGTTAATATCAGTGGCGCTGATTTAGATCTTGATGATAGCGTTGGTGTTGCCGGTCACATCGGTCTTGATATTCCCTTTGCACCAACCGAAGCTTTCCGTATTGATGCTCGTTATATGGACATCAAAACTGACGCTACTTTGAATGGTGCTGACATTGGCGAGATCGACATCAGTCCTTGGGTTTATGGCGTAGCATTTGTTAAACAGTTCTAAGATAAATTAAATAGCCTGTTGCTATAATCTTAGAATTGCAAATAAAGAAGCCAGCTATATTGCTGGCTTTTTTGTGTCTGCTGATTAGAGCGTAAAATTAATAGTGCATAAAATTAATAGTGCATAAAATTAATAGTGCATAAAATTAATAGTGCATAAAATTAATAGTGCATAAAATTAATAGTGCATAAAATTAATAGTGCATAAAAAAACCGCCCGCAGGCGATCTTTTAAAGATACTATGAATAACTATTTGTTGATACTTATAGCAAAATACGGCGTGGATCAGCCAACAAAGTAGCGATGTAACGAGTAAATACCGCAGCATCAGCACCGTTAATGACTCGGTGATCATAAGATAATGACAATGGCAGCATTAAACGTGGCTCAAAAGTTTGTTTGCTTTCATTCCAGCGCGGCTGCATGCTTGCCTCAGACACTCCTAATATCCCAACTTGTGGCCAATTCACCAATGGCGTAAAGGCTGTACCGCCCAAGTTACCTTGGCTTGAGATAGTGAAGCTAGCGCCTTGTAAGTCTTTGGCACCGAGCTTTTTATCACGAGCTTTTGCAGCTAGCTCTCCAATCTCTATAGCGATTTGCTTAAGACCCTTGTTTTGTACATCCTTAATCACTGGCACGATAAGACCATCATCAGTCGCGACGGCAATACCCATATTGACCGTTTTACGTAGAATCACTTGGGTATTATCATCACTCAAATGGCTGTTAAAACGTGGGTGCTGCGTCAATGCATAAGCGGTAGCTTTGACAATAAAAGCTAAAATAGTAAAGCCGATACCTTCTGCTTTCATACCGCCTTTTAGCTCGCCGCGTAGTTTTTCAGTCTCAGTAATATCAGATAGATCAAACTGTGTCACTTGCGGCAGATAAGTATTATAGTTCAATTGCGGGATAGAGACTTTTTGCAGACGGCTTAAGTCTTGTACTTCCGTCTCGCCCCAAATCTCCAAATTACTCATATCCGGCAAACTAGGTAAACTAGCTCGCCCTGTATCAGCACCACTAGTAGCCGCGGCTTTTTGAGTACTCAGGCTATTTTTTACATGAGCAAAGAGATCTTCTTTTACGATACGATCATTGATAGCAGAACCCGAGACTTGGGTAATATCCACTCCTAACTGCCGTGCCAACTTACGTACCGCAGGACCTGCATAAACCTCAGTTAGCTTATCATTGACTTGTGCTTCGGTCAGCTTAGTGCTCGCCGTATTCACTGTCGATTTATTAGCAGTAGACGGGGCAGCGGCTTGTTTAGGCTCACCAGTCGTCTGTTTTGACGGCTTGTCCTCTTTAGCTGCTGAGCTACTTGATTTGGAAACCTCGGCTTTTTGCTCGTTAGACGCTTGATTGTCATTAGCTTTGCCGCTATTAGCTGACTCGCTACCGATAATCACGATGAAGTCTTGGCCATTGGCAACCATATCACCAACTTGCACCAGTATCTTCTCGACTTTACCAGACTCAGGCGCTGGCACTTCGACCGAGGCTTTGTCAGACTCAATGAGTAAGATAGACTCGTTAGCCTCAACCGTATCACCGACGCTAATCATAATCTCAGCGACCTGTGCTTCATCAACGCCCAAATCGGGCAAAGCATGAGTAGTAGCACTGCCAGATTTTTTCTCGTTATTAGCAGAGCTAGCTTTGTCTTCACTAGCAGGCTGGTTTGTTGATTGAGCAGTATCAGCGGCAGCTTTTGACTCTTGCTTACTTAACTCACTACTATCTTCTTTAGAGACCTTGTCATTAGCGCTGGATGATTCGTCCGCCGCTTCGCTATCAATCTCGATTAGCACCATGCCTTCGCTGACTTGATCGCCAACCTCGACACTGATTTTGGTGACTTTACCAGCGCCAGAGCTTGGCACTTCAAACGAGGCTTTATCAGATTCTAACAAAACAATATTATCATCTTTAGCGATAATATCACCGACAGCGACCATGATCTCACTGACCTCAGCGCTATCCACACCTAAATCTGGGGCTTTAATATCCATCCGTAACTCTCCTTCTTTTATAATGGTTTTGTCAATGGGCTATTCTTGGATGTCATCATCATTTAGCAAAGCGGCGTCTGCTTGGTCTTCGGCGCGGCCTTCACTAGAGATCTCATCATCATCTTCACCGACAAAATCAGGAACAGGATTCGGATTGACGTTATCAGGTGCAGGAGCTGGTGCATCTGGGAAATGGTCATAATGGGGTTGTTGCTGCCAAGCTGGTGGCTGATCGACTTCGATACCAAAGCTTGAGATCGCATCTTTAACCAAGCGCATCTCAACCTCACCTTCATCAGCCAAACGCTTAAGCGTGGCAACTACGATATGAGCGGCGTCGACGTTGAAGAAGCTACGTAGATTCTCACGTGTATCCGAGCGACCATAACCATCGGTGCCCAAAGTAGTATAAGGACGATTATCAGGTAACCAGGCACGGATCTGCTCTGAATAGTTACGCATATAGTCAGTAGCCGCGACGACGATACCTTCATGCGGCGCTAATTGCTCTGTGACCCAAGGCACTACCTCTTCGTCCATAGGATGCAAGCGATTATAATCATCACAAGCCATACCGTCACGAGTCAACTCATTAAAGCTAGTCACGCTCCAGACGTTCGCGGTGATATTGAATTCATCTTGTAAGATTTTCGCCGCTTTTTGTACTTCGCGTAAGATCACCCCTGAACCGAGTAGCTGTACTTGGCTTGAGCCATTGTCTTCTAACAAATACATACCGCGCTTGATACCTTCCTCGCAGCCTTCTGGCATAGCAGGCTGGTCGTAGTTCTCATTCATCAGCGTCAAGTAATAATAGACGCGCTCGCCCTCGCCATACATCCGGCGCAGGCCATCATGCATAACAACAGCAAGCTCATAACCGAAGCAAGGATCATAAGTGACACAGTTAGGCACGACTCCAAAGAGGATTTGCGAATGACCATCTTGATGCTGCAAGCCCTCACCGTTTAGCGTAGTACGGCCTGCTGTTGCCCCTAATAAGAAGCCTTGTGCTTGACAATCGCCTGCTGCCCAAGCCAAATCACCTACGCGCTGGAAACCAAACATCGAGTAATAAATATACAGCGGAATCATCGGTAGCGCATTGACCGAATAACTGGTCGCAAGCGCAATCCAAGTACTCATAGCACCCGCTTCATTGATACCCTCTTCTAGCATATGACCATCGATAGCTTCTTTATAACCCATCAAAGCTTCGCTATCCTCTGGCGTATATTTTTGCCCAGAAGCCGAGTAGATACCGAGCTGACGGAACATACCCTCTAAACCAAAGGTACGCGCTTCATCCGGAACAATAGGCACAACGCGATCTTGGATATCTTTATTCTTTAGCATGGCTGATAGCAGGCGCACAAACACCATCGTGGTTGATTGCTCTTTACCTTTACTACCTTGTAGCACTCGATCAAAAATAGACAGCTCAGGAATATTAAGCGGAATATGACCACTACGGCGATTTGGCAGATGACCGCCTAAGGCTTCACGGCGACCTTTTAGATATTTCATCTCCGCAGAGTCTTCTTCTGGACGATAAAACGGCAAGGTCTCTAATTGCTCATCAGTAAACGGCAAATCAAAACGATCACGGAAATAGACTAGCGACTCATGATCCAGCTTTTTGATCTGATGCGATTTATTAACCGCTTGCGCCTGCGTAGATAAGCCATAACCTTTGACGGTTTTGACTAGCACAACCGTCGGCTGACCTTTGGTTTTCATCGCTTCACTAAAAGCGGCGTAGACTTTTACCGGATCATGACCACCGCGATTTAGACGCGAGATATCATGATCTGATAGCTCATCAGCCATCTCTTTTAACTCAGGATATTTATTAAAGAAATGCTCGCGCGTAAATTCAGGAGTACGCGCCTCATAGAGCTGATACTCGCCATCGACCGCCTCTTCCATACGATGCTTTAGCACCCCAGTCACGTCTTTATCAAGCAGATTATCCCACTGACCACCCCAAATCACTTTAATAACGCGCCAGCCTGCGCCGCGAAATACCGACTCAAGCTCTTGGATAATCTTACCATTACCGCGCACTGGCCCATCAAGACGCTGCAGGTTACAGTTAACCACCCATATCAAATTATCTAACTTCTCGCGACCAGCAAGAGAAATAGCACCTAAACTCTCCGGCTCATCCGTCTCACCATCGCCTAGGAAAGTCCAAATCTTGCGACCCTCGGACTCAAGTAAGCCGCGGTTTTCCATATAACGATGCACGTGGGCATGATAAATAGACATGATCGGTCCTAAACCCATCGATACCGTCGGGAACTGCCAATAATCTGGCATCAAATAAGGATGCGGATAGCTTGACAGTCCTTTACCGCCTACTTCACGGCGAAAGTTCTCTAGCTGATCTTCCGTCAAACGGCCTTCAAGATAGGAGCGCGCGTAGATACCAGGCGCTGAGTGACCTTGATAGTAGATCATATCGCCGCCGAAGTGGTCGCTTGCCGCTCGGAAGAAATGGTTAAAACCGGTTTCATAAAGCGTGGCACTAGAAGCAAAAGTGGCTAGGTGACCGCCTAAATCATCGTCATTTTTGTTAGCACGCATCACCATAGCTAGCGCATTATAACGAATGAGCGCCCGGATTTTGCGCTCAATAGCTAGATCTCCTGGATACATTGGCTCGTCTTCAACCGCGATACTATTAATATAAGCGGTATCCAAACGGTTAAAAGGCAATCCTTCTTGTACCGACATGTTATAGAGTGCTTTTAG
The DNA here is from genome assembly GCF_040371085.1 of Psychrobacter sp. AH5. NCBI lineage: Bacteria > Pseudomonadati > Pseudomonadota > Gammaproteobacteria > Moraxellales > Moraxellaceae > Psychrobacter > Psychrobacter sp. AH5. Next base: position 1,021,051 of record NZ_JAMBMT010000001.1, on the reverse strand, counting down.
CAAAAACTGCGCACGATCCTTATCGGCATGTTTGATAACCGATTCAAAAGCATCTAACCACTCTTGGGTTTCCAAGCTATCGGCATCCTTATAATAATTCATTCTACTTATTCCTTTTTATGAGTTTTTCCTGTGGGCTACAGGGTGATTTACCAGTTTAAAAAGCAAGATTATTGCTTATTTACTCTAAAAAATTATATAGAAGTCCATTATTGAAACTCTTATATAAAATTTGATTGATTATTATTCATTAGAATAATGAAAAGGCAGGCGATTTTGCAACGTCCTTGTGCTGCTTAAATGTGCCATCCACTGACAGGGTTTTAAATAGAGACTGACCATACGAGTGAGATTTTTTTTGATACTGACCTTTGACTTATCAAATCAGTTTACAAACAATCACTGTTCTCCATTATAGGCGCTTATGAGGCAAATGTTTATGGCTATTAGTAAATACCTCTACGTTATACATTTATTAGCAAAATAGCCCATTTGATAATCGCTACTTTATTAGCTCAGTAAAGCTATCACTATCTACTTTCTTTACTTATATAACTATTCTAAAAAGCATAGTTCTGCAATAGCTTTTTTACATTAAAAATATTAACCTACTTTCTTTGACAAAATATGATTTCAAATTAATGAGAAGTGACAAAATTTGTTCACATATCAGACGATATTGGTCATTCTCAGCTTAATAAAGCAGTTTGTTAATATAGTTACCTAGCTTTGTCCTAGCTACTCGATTATTAGGTATGGACCCCAGTATTTTTAATTTTCAGACTACTGCAACGCTTACCGTTATTAAGACAAAGATGTTTTTTTAAAGATTTTATACTATTACTTATTGATAGTGGCATGAACATTGCAGTTATTATATTAAATAATCGCTATATAATTGCTCTATCGGATTATTCAACCGTTTATCAGATTTTCATAGATTTTTTGTTTTTTTGAAAAGTAATATAAATTTTTTTAGTAAACATTTGATTACTTATTAAGCAATCCATCCTAAAAAGTATACCTTTCGTCGGATAAATATTGTTTCATTCAGTAAATAGTTAAATTATACCTCATTCTAAATATACAGATATTCAATTGAAAATGTTTGTATCACCTACGTAAAAAACATTGAATAAATTAATATATTAAAGGTGACAATATGCGTCAATCTCAAAAAATTTCAAAAGTTATTGATATTTATTCGTATCGTAGATGTTGGCAACAGACATTAGCTCTACTAAGTATTTTACTGTTTTCTTTGGGTAGTAGCTCGGTTTTCGCTGCAGTGACTTGCGATGCAGGATTTGTATCGGATAATTTTTCTAACGCAGATTACGGTAAGTTAGCGTCTAACTCTCCTCCTCCTACCACTGGAGCTGATAAACTTTTAGACGGTATTATCAGCGAAAATTATGTTCTTGCTGCTAATAGTTTCAGCATAAGTGGATCATTAGACTCGGGAGGTAAAAATACTTATAAATCAACAGTGACGGATAGAATTCAAAATTTTGAGTTTTTTCAGGATTTCGCCACTCCTGAAACGACACGAACCGTATCTTATACCTTTAAAAACGAATTTACTGGACAAGCTCAAGAACTTAACAAAGTAAGTTTGTCGGTATACGACATCGATTCTAATGTTTCATTAGAGCCTAACATATTTAGACCACGCTATTTTGAGTTCTTCGATGAAGTCAATATAACAGGGTTTACTAGCTTAGGAACACCCGTTAGCCCTACTTTAAGCTCTAAAGGTAGTACCATAACTGACAGCGCACCTTATAGACAACAAAATACTAACGGTGATTTTAATTGTAGTGGCCTGAGTAATGATTGCAAAGTTTCAGTAACTTTTAATGAGCCAGTAGCTAGGGTAGATGTCGTTTATGGAAATAAAACTGATTTAAATTATTACTGGCAAAGAAAATCTAATAATCCCGGTGATCAGCTTATAAATATTGTATTTGATGGTTACTGCTATAAACCACAACCAAGGTTGACTTACAAAAAGGAGCTTTCAGGTTCTCGTGGAGCAAATACTGACCAATTTACTGTGCAGATAAAAGATAACGCGGATAATTCAGTAGTAACTAACAGCATTACAACTACGACAACTACAGGTACAGGTAATACGATTACAAATGGTACAGGTACCACTGGAACCTTTAAGGTCGATCCTACCAAAACTTATACATTGACTGAATTAGGCACGGGAAATACAAACTTAGCTAATTATAGTGATGCTTACGTGTGTCGAAGAGCTGATAATTCTATAGTCACGCCACTAGATCCTAAAAACTTAAAGCTTACCTATGGTGATAGCTGGACTTGTACAGTCACGAATAGCTTGAAGCCTTATACCTTTACAGGTTTTGTTTTCAATGACAATGGTAATATCGCTGAGAATAACAGTAGTAACCTAAATACCAATACTAAGTCTGATATCTCAAGTACCTTTACAGGTAATCAAAAATATTTTAATGGTATTTTTGATGATGGTGAAAAAGGCATATCCGACAGTAAGCTACAAATACGCTTAACCGACTGCAGCTCTACTGATGGTGGCACGAATATTACTGGCACTACTGCTAAAGCCGTATCAGCTGCAGCAGCTACTTTAGGTCAATATAGATTTACTGTACCAGTCAGTGCTTTAAATGGTAAAAGGAAGATTTGCTTAGTTCAAGTAGAGCCTGATCTTTGGGAATATAGCATCGATACCACGCCCAATATTCGTGAGATTGAATTAGTTACTGGTACCTTCAATTATAAAACTGAGTCTGATGGCTCACGCAATCTAGACTTTGGCGAGGTAAAAGCAAATTATGCTTCTTTAGTGTTAATCAAATCCCAATACGTTAATGATTGTGATATTAATAACAACTATGACGGTACTACTGGCACTTCTTCTCAAACTGTTGTCTTTAGCACGGATACGATTACAAACATAGCTCCTGGCAAATGTATCGCTTATAAGATTGATGCTTATAACCGAGGCCATGTTAATCTAAAAGATATCGAAATTACCGATAAATTACAGAGTAAAACGGTTACGTCTACTTTTGCGCTACCGTTCCCTATAGGGAAACCTACCACTGTCTACAGTAACAATACCATCTTGCCAACAGAAACTATTATCTCTAACAAGTTCAATTTAGATAAGTCTACTAGCACAACTGCGACTAAAGCTACGTTGTATTTCAACACCAAGTATGGCATCACTAACAGCTCTAACCCTTAGCCAGCCTATTATACCTAAATATCATAATCCTATCTTTGCTAAGCGTCACTTTGTGATGCTTAGCAGTAAGTACAAGCTATTGATTAGACGGAGCTTTACGCGTTTAATCAGCTGACCGTTCAGCTATTTTTAAGTACCGTCCATCGCTTTTATAGTGCTTGTTTGTATTATCTCTGTAAAAATACACTGTGTAATTAAATGTCTTACCTTCGTCAAAATTATCATTATCTAATAAAAAGTTGGCATAAATATTGCTTATAAAAAAAACAGTAAATGAAAGGTATTTTAAGCATAACCAACGGCTAAATTTATATTTGTTTTAAAGAATATAACGATAGTATCAAAAATAGACCAAGCAAGGATAACTTTATGAAATATATCATCACACTGCGTAAGGTGCTAATAGCAACTGCAGCCTCTATTAGCTTAATGGGTGTTGCTCATGCTGATGACGCATTAAAGATGCAACTGTCTGCTAATAAGGTTGTCACCAATAGCGAAGGCAAGGTTTCTTACATACCAGTCAACACTGCGCCCACTGGCACAGTAGTACAGTACAAAGCCACTTACTCGAATACTATCAACCAAGACATAAAGGATTTAGAAGTCGTACTTCCTATTCCTGCCAACATGACTTTCACCGGTGAAGCTATACCCAATAGTGCTCAAGCCAGCACTGATGGTAAGAACTATGCTGATATACCACTAATGCGTAAGGTCAATGGCAAGATGGTCAAAGTTCCTTACTCTGAATACCGTAGCCTACGCTGGAATATCAGATTATTACCGGCACAAAAATCAGCCGCTGTGGCGCTGAATACGACTGTAAATTAATTAAGCTGTTATTACCGTTAGTTTCTTTAATACACCCTTTAACCTGAGCTTTACTAATCACCCTTGGAGTCCTAAATGAAATCAAATACTTTTAACTATAGCCTGCTTGCCGTCGGTGTCGCCGCGGTGATGGGTTTATCTACTAGCGCTATAGCCGCTGCGCCTTCTGGCAAATCAGCCAAAACAGTAACAATTGATAACTCAGCTAGTGCTACTTACAAAGTTGGTACTGATACAACGGAACAGACCGCCACTTCTAATAAAGTCACAGTGACTGTATCTGAGACCAGCTCATTTATCTTTGAAGCTACCTCAGCAGATGATGATCTTACTGATGATCTGAACAAAGACTTAACAATCAACCCGCAAGCTGGTCAGTCAGTATCGTTCGAACATACTCTTCAAAACAAAGGTAACGTCACTGATAAATATACTCTCGATATTGTTCAAGCGACTAATGATAACTTCAATTATAGTAGTAACGTCATTACCTATACTACTTCTAAAGATCCTGCAACGGTTAAAAATTACGTCGCTGCAGACGGTATCGTACTAGCGCCAGAAGAAACGGCAACCATCACTATTACCTCAACCTCTAATATCAAACGTAATGTCGGACAAAACGCTGCTCTTACTGTTACCGCCTCTAGTAAATATTTGAAAGACAAGACTGGTAGCACTCCTGCTAGTTATCAGGCATCTAACACAGATAATGCTATCACTAAAACGCCTATCTACGCCATTACCAAGTCTGCTAATACTAATCTTAATAATAATTTTTTCGATACTGCTAATAATAATGCTTATGTCGATTATACGATCACTATTAAGAATGAAGGTAATGCTGATGCCAAGGCTTTTAATGTTATTGATACATTGCCTATAGGCTTGGTTGCACTTACTACTACTACCCCTACTTCTACCGTTACTGGTTCTACCTCTGGTACTGCCTCTACTGCAGTCACTCCTACTTTTTCTGGCACTAATAACGATACAATTAATGTCACTGGTCAAAATTTGAAGCAGGGCGAGACAATTACTATTACTTTCCGTGCGAAAAAAGATACCAGTATTTCTACTCCTATAGACTCAGGTAGTTCGCTAACTAACGTAGCTATTGTCAAAGATGATACTTTAAACGATACGAACGCTAACAACCCTGATCTAATCGATAGATCAGATACGGTCTCTGGTGGTGGAGCTAATGAAAACAACTACGAAGATCCTAATGCACCTGAAGATAAAGACGGAAAAGATGACAACACTGATGCAACAGTCACTACCCGCAACCAAACTCGTAACATTACTATCAGCGAAGGCACTAATAAAGAAGTACCATTAATTAGTAATGACAATGTGTATAGCTACGTTATTACTAACAAAGGTACTGATATTAAAGAAGCCACTAAAGCTGGTGACGTCCTTTTCACCATTTCACCTACAACAGATAATAATAAAATTACTATTGGAGACGTTTATTTCGACTCAAATGGCAATGGTTCTTTTGACGCAGAGGACACTAAGCTTGATAATACTGGTACTACTGGAACTTATGACTTATATAACGCTGTAGGAAATACCGATGCTGCACTGAATGGTTTAAGCGTTGATGAAGGCGTCAGAATTTTTGTAAAAGTCAGCACTAATGGTAATTCTGTCAATGGTGTAGCTGGCGACATAGGCACCTATGAAGTTATGACTATCAAGGTATTGCCACAAACAGCAGTTGAGGGAACCGCTGTACCTACGCTTACAAGCAATAATGAAACCACGTCTAAAACTACTATGGAAGGCATTATTTTAGCTAAAGAGCAAGCAATTGCTGCTTGTACTGGAGTAACAGCAACTTCACTTAGCTATGTTAAAACAGTTCTAGGTAGCAATGAGAATGCAAAACCTGGTGCTTGTATCTACTACAAGATCACTGCTGAAAGCACTTTCAAAGAAGCTGCTAACGCTGTGAAAAATGTCATTATAACCGATAAATTTGACACTAATAAGGTTACATATAACGGTAATTTAACTTCTACTACCTCTAATAGCTCAGCATTTGCTACTTCAAGTTATGTATCGCCAACACTTGTCGCTACTTTTCCAGCTCTAAAAGCGTCAGAAACAGGCACTGTTTATTTTTCTACTAAGATTTCTGAAACAGGAGCGGTAACGCCAACTGGAGGATTACCATTACCGCCTACGCCCTAAATATCAATTAGAAATGTAAACAGTAATATTTAATTTAAATAGCACCTATAAGTATAAGCTTCAATAGACGCTTATAGATAAACCCTCTAGCTTGAGTTGATTGAATTTAATTAGCTAAGCTAGAGCATTACCACCCTCCCCTTTATGTTTTATTGGATAAGCGACTTATTATGACATCACATGTACTCAATACGTCTAAACACAACATGCATAGTACAGCGAAGATCTCAGCGCTGACGGCTGCAATGTTGCTTATGCAATCAAATATGGCGTTGGCAGCTCCTGTTGTGAATAATATCCAGAATACCGCACAAGTGAGCTACAGCCTCGATAATAAAGATGATATTGTCATTAATGCTAGCTCAAACACTGTGCAACTTGTGTCATCAACACCTATCATTTATGGTCTTAGCTTATCGCAAGCCATGCCAAAGACAGTAGCGCCAGGTACAGTAGCGAGTTGGATAAATGTCCTAAAAAACACTAGTACGGATGAGGCAACTGTAAGCTTACGTTTGGCTCCTGAAGCAATGCTATCCAATCTAAGAATCTATCAAGATCTTAATAATAATGGCATCATTGATGAAGCTGATCGAGAACTTATTCTCAATAATCTTAGTGCTCAGATAAAACTTCAACAAGCTGAAAGTATTCAATTTATCGTACAAGCTCTAGTCAGTAAAGAAGCTCAAGATGGCGACACTGCTAATATCAAACTTGGCGCTACCATAATAGAAGATCCTTCTGTTAGCGCTGCTTTAGCTACCGATAGTGTCATAGTGGTAGCGCCTCGTATTGATTTTATGGATGAAACTTTTAATGAATTTAAAACTAAAACTCAAGTAGAAGAAGACATCTTCGTTCAAGTAGGTTATGCAGCGTGTAATTTACAAGATGATAAGAAAGATCAGGTTTGGGTCACTATTTCTTCACCAAAAACAAGCGACACATATTCTCTAAAGGCCATTGAAACTGGTGTCAACACTGGTAAATACCGTCTGCAAGCGCCTACTGCTGTCAACTCCAATGCTATAGTTGATGACATTATTCAGACACTAGATGGAGATACTTTAACTGCCAAACTTGAAGCCTGTATCGCACCTTCGGTAGGTCTCAGCGCTGATGAATTGCCTAAGACAACTGACCTTACCCCCGTTGATGAAGATATCAGTAATACCATCAGCATTATTGATGAAACGCCAAAATTAAAAGTTATTAAAGAGAGTGAAGTTAAAAGCGCTGAACTTGGTGATTATGTTAGTTATACCATCAATGTAAAAAATGATGGTAAAGCTATAGCTTATGACGTTCAACTAAAAGACGCGCTACCACGTGGTTTTGATATTGTTTCAAACAGTGTACGTATTATTAAAGACCAAAATAGTAGTGATATAGCTATCGCTCAAGCACAAACTACAGAATTCAAAACTGAAGGTAAGTATCAAGTTCTAAATTTAGGTACTTTAGATATAGGTGAAAGCAAAGACATTACTTATCGAGTATTAATTGGTGCCTCTGCCTTGGGTGGCGATGGTATTAACCGTGCTATAGCGCAAGGTAGTAATGAAAATAAAAGACTATTTACCTCTAGAGAAGCGCAGTGGCAGATCGATGTCGAGCGCGGCGTGATGAATACCGATGGCATCATCGTTGGCAAGGTCTATCACGACATCAACCGTGATGGCATCCAACAAAAAGAAGAAGGCGAGCTTGGGGTCGCTGGCGTGCGTATCTATATGGAAAACGGTAACTTCGTGGTCACCGATCCTGAAGGTAAGTATAACTTTTATGGCATCAGCGCCAAGACTCATGTACTCAAAGTGGATCGCACTACCATTCCTAATGCCACCGAGCTGGTAATTCAAAGTAACCGTAATACAGGCGACGCTGGTAGCCGTTTTGTGGACTTAAAATACGGCGAGCTGCATCGTGCTGACTTCGGTATCGTCGGCGGTATGGGTGATAGTACGGAGCGTCTAAATACTGAGCTGATTGCCCGTAGCAAGTCAATAAGTGCAAAAAATAATGCACTTGAGCAAGCGATAAAAAGCGAGCTTGATTTAGAGCCTATTTATAATCGCGATTATAAAGATAATGTTGATGCTAGCGGCTGTAAGTCTAATGATGCGCTAGATCAAGGTATCCAGTGTGACTCGGCTATCGTCAATAATATGGTTAGTTCTGCTAGCAATCGCGTCGATATGGCAGTGACTAAAGTTGCGCAGCCGCAGCCCAAAGTATTAGAAGAGTACCTAAAAGAAGTCGCTACTAATGAGGTGGCCTTTATTAACTTAAATGAAGGGCAGCAGCTTAGTACTTATAAACAAATGGTACAAGTGCAAGCGCCGCTAGGCTCTACTTTCACCCTGTATGCCAATGGCAAAGCGGTATCAGAGCAGCAAATCGGTAAAACCGCTGAGCAAGAAAAACAAAGTGTAACCGCCTTTGATTACTACGCGGTTGATCTAAAGCGCGGCAGTAATACTTTGCGCGGCGTAGCCACTGACGTCAATGGTAAAGTTATCTCTGAGCAAACCATTAAAGTGATGACACCGGATAGCTTGCAAGCTATCGATTACCGTACTCAAGATCAGCTCGTTCCCGCCGATGGCGTCAGCGAATATCAAGTGGTTATCAGCCTAAAGAATCGCGACGGTAGTCCTTATATCGCCTCAACTCCTATCACTATCGATACCAACATTGGCCGGATCAATTTAAAAGATAGCAGTAAAGATAAAGTAGGCACGCAGGTTACTGTCTCTGGCGGTGAACTACTCATTCCGGTGACAGCGCCAAGTGTACCGGGCAAAGGTGAGCTGATCATCGACACTGGTAGTAGCAAACAAGTCATTCCACTGCAATTTACCGCAAATCTACGTCCGCTTATCGCGGTTGGTATCGTTGAGGGCGCTATTTCACTCAAAGACTTTGATGGTAGCCAGATCACTGACGCTCAAGGCGCCTTTGAGCAAGAGCTGCATGAGTACGCAGGTAACGATGACTACGCCGCCTCTGGCCGCGCCGCTATGTTCCTAAAAGGCAAAGTACGCGGTGATTATCTATTGACGCTATCTTATGATAGTGACAAAAAAGGCGAGCGTCTGTTTCGTGATATAGAGCCTGGCGAGTATTATCCGGTCTATGGTGATAGCTCAGCTAAGGGCTTTGATGCGCAGTCGACTAGCAAGCTCTATGTACGCGTTGATAAAGGTCGCTCATTTGCTATGTACGGCGATCTAAAGACTCAAATAGATAATGACGAAGGCATTAAGCTTGGCCAATATAACCGTACTTTGACTGGCGTAAAAGCGCAGTATGAAGATGAAGATACGCGCGTGACCGCCTTTGCCGCTGAGACTAGCACTAGCCAGCGCGTCAATGAGACTCGCGGTTTGGGTATCTCAGGCCCTTACCCATTAGCTGAGAATTTTGATGCGGTTTTAGAGAACTCTGAAACGATCGAGGTGATCACTCGTGATGTCAATAATCCAGGACTTATCATCAGCCGCGAGATACTGACCCGCTTTGCTGATTATGAAATTGACCCTATTAGCCGCAGCTTATTTTTAAAGTCGCCTATCGCTAGCCAAGATATCAATGGCAATCCTATCTACTTACGCGTCACCGTAGAAGTCGATGAAGGTGGCGAGAAATACTGGGTGGGCGGCGTTGCGCTCAAGCAGCAACTCAACAAAAAAGTAGCTGTTGGCGGTAGCTACATCAATAGCGATGATCCACTAAATAAAGAACAGCTTGCTAGTGTCAATACCGTCATTAAAATGAATGACAAGCTAAAGCTAGTCGCTGAGTACGCGATGAATAAAGCGGAGAATCCTAACTTTGAGCCTAGTAATCAGATCAATACTACTAAGTTACAGGGTAATGACGCGGATGGTGATGCGCTACGCGTAGAGCTTGATTATGATGATAAGAAAAACACCCGTGCCAAAGCTTATTATAATGATACTGATGAGGGCTTTGTCACTGGCGCCTCTCCGCAAACGGCTGGCCGTCAAGAGTCTGGGTTTGAAGTTGCGCACTTAATCAATGATAAGAAGACTGCGCTAAAATTAGAAGGCGTTCGCACTAAGGACTTAACGACCGAAGCCAGCCGACAAGGGGTACTTGCTAGTATCGAGCAGCGTCTAAGTACTAACATCGTCGGTGAGATTGGGGTACGTTATTATAAGCAAGATGCGACAGCCGCCTCACGCAGTATTCAAGAGGCTACAGACGTCGTCGATGTCACTGATGATACAATCTTTAATGATGATATTATCAATCAATCGGCACTTAGCGGCGTCAATAATGCTGATAAAGACATTGAAGGCACCACTGCTCGCGCCCGTATTACTGCGCGTTTGCCAAAGCTTAATAACTCGCTAGTGTTTGCAGAATACGAGCAAGATATCGATAACAGTGAACGTAATGCCACCTCTATCGGTGGCGAGACGCCGCTAGGTGGTCTAGGTCGTCTTTATGCTCGCCATGACTTAATTAACAGTCTCTCTGGCAGCTATGGCTTGGATGATACCGAAGAGCGTCAACGTACTGTCGTTGGTTTTGATGCCAACTACATGAAAGATGGCAAAGTCTATAGCGAATACCGTATGCGTGATGCTATTAGCGCACGTGAAGCAGAAGCCGCTATCGGTCTAAAAAACAAATGGTATGTACAGCAAGGCCTAACGATTAACACCTTATTTGAGCGCGTAGAGTCTTTAGAGGGCGACACCGAGAACACCGCGACCGCCGCTGGCATTGGTGTTGAATATTTAGCAAAAGAAGACTATAAAGCTTCTGGACGTTTTGAGAAGCGTTGGGGCGAAACGAGCGATACCTTGCTCGGTAGCGCAGGTATTGCTTATCGCTACACCGATGAGGTGACTTTACTCGCCAAAGACATCTACTCGCGTGTTGACTATACGGATGGCGATCGTACTATTAACCGCTTTCAATTAGGCGCAGCTTTCCGCGACTATGATAGTAATCAGCTAGACGCTTTAGCTAAGCTTGAATACCGTCTAGACGATAATAATACTGGCGATGATGCTTATCAAAAAGATACTGTTGTCTGGTCATTGAGTGGTAACTATCACCCCACACGCCCCTTAACTTTATCAGGTCGCTATGCTGGCAAACATACCCAGTTTGACGCCGATAATATCAGCAGCGATAACACTGCTCATGCGCTGTATGGCCGTGGTCTTTATGATATCAGTGAGCGCTGGGATGTAGGATTACAAGCTGGTACTTATTGGAATAAGCAAGCTGATGATATGTCGTATATGCTAGGTGCTGAGGTCGGCTATAGCCCAATGACCAATCTTTGGTTATCACTTGGCTATAACTTTATGGGCTTTGAAGACGATGATATCGCTTATGAAGATACTACCCAACAAGGCGCGTATTTTAGATTACGCTTTAAGTTTGACGAAGACTTATTTAAAGCTAAAGATGCGAGCAAGAACCCACGTTTAAATGATAACTCTAATTTTTAATTCGGCTACCAGCTTAGCTATCCTAGTCATCAATTAATAGACTATGCTATAAAAGCAGCTGTTTTTAATGAGACAGTATCCTAAGTCAACCTTACGATACTGTCATTTATAGAGCCGGGCTATCTATTTAACCTAATTAAACTATTTGAACTAAGTTTCAATAATCTTGTTAACTCGATAGCCTAATCTAATTTATAACCAATTCTACCTTACTATAAGTATAAGGTCTGCTCTATGACTACTATTCGTAATAACGCCATCGCTTTATCTTGCTCCACTATTACCTCTTCATTGTTATTTACCTTGGCTCTAGTAATGCCGTCATTGGCTCAAGCTGATATTTCGGTCAGTGAAACCTCGATAGTCAGTCCTAACGCCATAGTCAATCACTGTGATAGTGACAACAATTATTTTGAAATAAAATCTCGCTACAGCAAGTCTCAAAGCGCGCGCCAACGTGCAATAGCCTGTATGCAGCTGCAGCTAAAGCCTTATCAACTTGCTACCATGAGCGCGCGTCAACAGTATTTTGCTTATAAAGCTCAAGCTTGGCTCAATTATGCCAATCACGAAGACAGTATTAATAGCGCAATCGATGCTGGTAATTATGCTTTTAATGACGCTGTGGCTATTTTCCAAGCCCTAAAGAGCAATAGCGAAGACGACTTACCGCTAATTACTGATATTCCTCAGACCTCCGCATTGATGCGTCCAGATCTATGGGCTAATATTAGTGCACTAAAAGATAGTGGCGCTATAGCCAATGCCCCGCGCGAGCTTGCTTTTAGTGAGGTAAGCCTAGTTTGGGCAGCGGCCGATCATTGCGAGCATGGCTTTCGTAGCTCAAGTCCTCACTTTCGCATGGCGGATCGCTGGCTTGAGCAAGCACATGAAGCTTTTGTCAATGCCAACGATGACGCCGCGAGTGTGGCTATGCAGCAGTTAGCAGTCAGCTACTACAAACAATATCAGTCTTTGGATCCAAGTGATGATGTCTGCCGCGGGCAACTCTTGTCGTCGGCGGCGTCAACAACAGCACCAACTATGGCGCTATCTATAAAGGAGGCCGCGGTAGATGATAACACTGCATTAGCAGCGACTATTCCAAGTGCAAAGCCTATGGTCAGTTATCAAATAGTAAATTAGAGCGTTTAGCTCTTAACTATAGTCAAAATCTATCTTCGCTATTGACGGTTTTTTTGACAGCGTATGAGTAGATTGGTTGGCTAAGCGATATTGAATCTGAGCAATGTCCTCAGCAGCTGTTTCATACTTTATATCAACTATCGATAGCAGCTCAGCTAAGAATTTCTCAGCGCCAAAACGCGCATCTTGATAGCTACCATCAAGCCCTAAGTATGGGTTTGAAAGTACATGACGTAACCTATCACAGGCCGGAATAGTGTGCTTAGGAAGATAACCCATTGTTTGAACTATAGTTTGCGGACGTATCTCAAGACTCTCTATCTGCTCGATAATACGCTTTGCCAAAGGATGACGCGGCTGATAGTGACGGGTATATTTGGGAGGACGACTGTTTTGACTAACTATAGCGGTAAAAGTAGTAGACATCGCAAACTCCAGTAACTCCGATAATATGTTATAGAATTTGTCAAAGTAGCCTTAAATCAGCATAGGGTGACAAATAAGTTAGGCACAAATGAGAGTGTCGGAGTACAGGCTCATGCGCTTTACCAGGGTTGTTTTATATCGTGCTGGAAGTTGCAAGGTTGGCTGTATTATTTGCTTTAAAATAAAAGTAATTACCAATCCATTAAACCCACGATAACGCTCTAATAATCATAGCATAATCTTAATTACTAGTTCAATTACAGCTAGCGTTTTAGTTGTCTTACTTGTTGGCATTATCATTGATATTGTCTTTTTGCCGCAGTTTTAATAACAGCTTTTGTTGCCAAGGCAGACGCTGATAAGCTAGCATTTGCTCAGCGAGCTGTTGTTTTTTTCTTAATATGGCGGTGTTTTGAATGACATAAACACGGCGAGTAATACGATTGATCACCTGCCCTGCTCTGTTTTGTATAACTGCTTGAATGGTATGCTCGCCCGGATTGAGATCGATGGTGGCAATAGAGGCGGTTATTCCCTGAGATATTAGCTTATCATCGATATAGATGCTGATACTGTCGCCTGCTTGCAATGCGGGGCTCAGTTGTAGCTTGACTGTGATGATCTGCCCGGGACGCTGATAGGCGCGCTCAGCGCTTGGCTCTAACATCGCTAGTTGATAATTGACCGCCGCTTGCAAGGTTGGTTTGATTGAAGATTGATTTGTCGCTGTTTGATTGTCTACATCAAGGCCTGAGTTATTTTGCTCAGCGCCATTAGAGTTAACCGTACTGCTATCTGCACTACTATTTGTATTACTACTATTACCGGTACTGACACCAGTTTCACTAATTTGCTTGCCCGCTTGCTGCTCATAAGACTGCGGATTATCTGTAAAGGTAACTTGTCCGGTACGCTCATCGACGACTTTATAGATAGGCGCGGCATTTGCGGTTAGCGTACAAGAGATCGCTGCTGTTATTAATAAACCTGCCAGTCGGCTTAGCGTCAATTTTTTAGCTGGCGGCATTTTTTTTAGTAATATAGTCATAGTTCATTGACCCAAATAATCGTTAGTTTGATTATTATGCTTGATTTTTAGGCGTAATACAGTAATTGCTTTGCAAGCCTTAATAGAGAGTTTTAACCACAAAAAAACCAGCCAAGATAAACTCGGCTGGTTGTTTGGCACAATAATACTTTGAGCTTTTAAGTTGCTATTAGCAGCTATAGTACAAGTCAAACTCCACCGGATGCACGGTGACGTTGACCCGCTGCACTTCTTCTTGTTTTAGCGCGATAAAGGCTTCAATCATCTCTTTGGTGAAAACATCGCCTTTTAATAAAAACTCATGATCATCGCGTAGCGCTTGTAGTGCGACTTCTAAGTTTTCAGCGACTGTTGGGATTTGCGCTTCTTCTTCTGGCGGCAAATCATATAGGTTTTTATCCGCCGCCTCGCCCGGATGGATTTTATTTTGAATACCATCAAGGCCTGCCATTAATAAAGCGGCAAAGGTCAAGTACGGATTGGCCGCAGGATCTGGGAAACGCGCTTCGACACGTACCGCTTTTGGGCTACTCACGTGCGGGATACGAATAGAAGCTGAGCGATTAGAGGCAGAATAAGCTAACTTAATAGGCGCTTCATAATGTGGAACTAGGCGTCTATAGCTATTCGTTGAGGGATTGGTAATGGCATTTAACGCGCGAGCATGTTTGATAACCCCGCCGATAAAATATAGCGCCGACTCTGATAAACCAGCATATTCATCGCCTGCGAAAGTATTGACACCGTCTTTGGAGATCGACATGTGCACGTGCATTCCTGAGCCGTTATCACCGACTATAGGCTTTGGCATGAAGGTAGCCGTTTTGCCAAACTGATGCGCGACATTATGCACGACATACTTTAGCTGCTGCACTTCATCGGCTTTTTTGACCAGAGTATTAAAAGCGACTCCAATCTCTGATTGACAAGGCGCGACTTCGTGATGGTGCACCTCAACACTACCCTCGCCGATGATCTCCTCAATACGCTCGCACATAACGGCCCGCATATCGTGTGAGCTATCGATAGGAGGTACAGGAACATAACCGCCTTTGACGCGCGGACGATGGCCCATGTTGCCCCATTCGTAGTTTTTATTAGTAGACCAAGCGGCCTCTTCTGCGATGATTTCGTGGCTAACCCCTGACATCTCAACGGACCACTTTACCTCATCAAAGATAAAAAACTCAGGCTCAGGACCAAAATAAGCAGTATCACCGATACCCGTTGACTTTAGATACTCCTCAGCACGGCGAGCGATAGAACGCGGATCCCGATCATAGCCTTGTAATGTAGAAGGCTCAATGATGTCGCAAGTCACTACGACAGTGACCGCATCAAAGAACGGATCGATAAAGGCAGTCTCAGGATCTGGGCGCAGGATCATGTCAGAAGCTTCAATACCTTTCCAGCCAGCGATAGAGGAGCCATCAAACATCTTGCCATCTTCCATCACTTCCTCATCAACGCTATGCGCCGGAAAGCTCATATGATGCTCTTTACCACGCGTATCGGTAAAGCGAAAGTCGACCCATTTGGCATTTGAGGATTCGATAAGATCTAGTAGTTTATTCGACATGAATAGTCTCCGTGGTGGTGGTTAACAGGTTATTAAAGGCTTATTAAATAGCAAATAATCAGTGATTTACTTATATCGTTACGCTCTAAAAGTGATTATAGCTTTAGCATAAGCTAATAGTTACAGGCTATCAGTTAGCTTATCCTAGCTATTGCTGTCGCTATTTTAACAACATATAGGCGATGATGCTTAACTGTTATCAAAATTGTGCTTTGACAAATTACTTCAAGCTTTATCATGCGCCGCCTTATATCATCAAACTCTCTATTGATAAAGATGCAACAGCTATGCCAAGCTATTATATTATTTATAAAAGACGGCTTTTTTGGCTCAAACTCTAGCAGATAAACCGCTATTATTTTTTATGCTTTAATTACTCTAGTCAAATAAACTTCTATTATTCTCAGTAGCGCCTCTTAAAGAAGCAAAAAAACGCACTATAACAGTGCTGTTTTTATTTTTGCAACAAAACGGTGCTTAGTTTGCTAGCCAAAACCTTTATCAATAATGGTCTATTCTTGATAAAATCTTAAGCTAGTAGCTGCTTATCAACGCTAGAAGCTTGATAGCGTGTTAAATAATGGTAAGATAGCAAAGCTTCAATAAAGGCAAATCTAGCCAAGCTTAGCAAAAACAGTCACCTTTTAGACGAGTAAACCCTGATGATTTTAATGATCGATAATTACGACAGCTTTACGTACAACATCGTACAGTACTTCGGTGAGCTACAGCAGGACATCACCGTCTGGCGTAACGATCAGGCCACTATTGAGCAGATCAAAACCTTAGCTCCCGATATCATCGTTATTGGCCCAGGGCCTTGCGATCCGGATCGTGCTGGTATCTCGCTTGAGGTGATTGACACCTTTAAGGGCGTGATTCCCATACTCGGTATCTGCTTAGGACATCAAGCCATTGGTCAAGCTTTTGGCGGACAAGTGGTCAAAGCCGGAGCAGTAATGCACGGCCGTTTATCGGCGGTGCATCATAATGATCAAGGCGTGTTTAGCGGTTTAGCCAATCCCTCACAGTTCACTCGTTACCACTCTTTGGTGATCGACAAAGCGAGTTTGCCTGAGTGCTTAGAGATGACGGCTTGGACTCAAAATGAGGATGGCAGCATTGAGGAGATTATGGGCGTGCGTCATAAGCAGTTTGCTATCGAAGGCGTACAGTTCCATCCAGAGTCTATCTTAAGCGCCGCCGGTTATCAGCTGTTAAATAACTTTTTGCAAAGCCATCAGTTAGCAGTTTTGGCGGTCGATGAATTGCCGCAAGTAGGATAAGACCTTAAAAGTATAAAACATAATAATAAATGATAAGTGAGACAGTATGAGCGCTACGCAAATTACAGAGAATATAAAAAGTACCCCAGAGCATATCGCTCAGCTGAGCGATGAGCAAGTACACAAGCTGCTCACCTCAGCTTTGGAGCGCATCTTTCAGCATATTGATCTAACCTTTGATGAGATGCACGAGGTGATGCTAATCATTATGCAAGGTAGATGCAGTGATGCGATGATGGGCGCTATTTTGACCGGGCTACGCATGAAAGGCGAATCTATCGATGAGATTACTGCCTCCGCGAGTGCGATGCGCAATTTAGCGGCAAATATCGAGCCTAAAGGGTGCGATTATCTGGTCGACATCGTCGGTACTGGCGGTGATGGCGCTAATTTATTTAACGTCTCAACGGCGTCAGCCTTAGTAGCAGCAGCGGCAGGCGCGCAAGTGGCTAAACATGGCAACCGCGGCGTCTCGACTAAGTCTGGTAGCTCAGACTTATTGGAGCAGGCAGGTATTAGCTTAGCGTTAACCCCTGAACAAACGCGCGAATGCATTGAGAATGAAGGGATCGGCTTCTTGTTTGCGCCCAATCATCACAGCGCTATGCGCTACGCTAACCCTATCCGCCGCGACCTCAAAGCGCGGACGATCTTCAATATCTTAGGTCCATTAACCAACCCTGCTGGCGTGCCCAATTTAGTGATTGGGGTGTTTACCGCGCAGCTTTGTGAGCCTATCGCTAAAGTGATGAAAAATTTGGGCGCCGAGCACGTGATGGTCGTCGGTGCCAAAGACGGCTTAGATGAGATTAGCCTTGCCACCTCTACCACGGTTGCTGAATTAAAAGATGGCGAGATAACGGTCTTTGATATGATGCCAGAGGATGCCGGGGTTGAATCGCAAACGCTAATTGGCCTTGATGTCGACTCTCCTGAACAAAGCTTGGAGCTGATACGTGCAGCCCTCTCAGGGGAGGATACTTATGATCGCTCGGTGCTCAAAGCTCGTGATATGATCGCGCTCAATGCAGGCGCGGCGATTTATACCGCAGGACTTGCTAGCAACTATCCCAATGGTGTTAGCCGAGCGCAAAAGGTCATTCAAAATGGTAGCGCTCTATTAAAGCTTGAATCGCTAGCGGCTTATACGCAGCAGCTCGCCGCAAAAGCTTAAACATTATAAAGCATGACTTATAAAGCCTCTCTTTTTGGATAAAATTATGACCTCTCATTCAACAGCAACTCAAGCAAATACCGAAATCCCATCCGTGCTAAAGCGCATTGTCGCTACTAAACATCAAGAAGTAGCCGCGGCAAAAAAACAGCTTTCTTTAGAGAGTCTACAAGCAAAAGTTTTAGCAGACAAAAGCCCCCGTCGCGGTTTTGCTGCGGCGCTACGTGCAGCTGACATTGGTATCATCGCTGAGATCAAAAAAGCCTCGCCCTCTAAAGGCGTGATCAATCATAACTTCTCGCCTGATTTATTTGCACAGCAATATCAGCAAGCAGGGGCTACTTGTCTCTCAGTATTGACTGATAAAGAGTACTTCAAAGGCGATGATAAGTATTTATTACAGGCCTATAATGCTGCAAGCTTGCCAGTATTACGTAAAGATTTTATGATTGATAGCTATCAGATTTATCAGTCTTATTTGCTGGGTGCCGATTGTATTTTATTGATTATGGCTTGTCTTGATGACAGCCAAGCCAAAGCGTTACATGCTTTGAGTATTGAGCTGGGCATGGATGTGCTGATTGAGGTGCATACCAGCGAGGAGCTTGAGCGTGCTTTGCAACTGCCGCGCTCCGAGCACAATATCTACGGCATCAATAACCGTGATCTCAACACTTTTGAGGTCGATTTACAAAATACCTTAACCTTAAAAGATCGCTTGCTTGCAGCTTTGGCTGAGGATTTAGACTTAGAGCCTATTATTGTAACTGAGAGCGGTATTCATAGCGCTGCCGATATCAAGCTGATGTTAGATAACGATATCCATCATTTCTTAATCGGTGAGCAATTTATGAAAACCGATCATCCAGGCCAAGCGTTACAATCCTTACTTGCAGACGTGGCCACACAAAGGTAGAGTATAATCCTCTTCCTATAACCGATAAAAAGCGCTAGTCAATCAATACAACTTTTACTTCATCATTCATTAATAATACGTAAATTCTTATGGCAAACTCTCTATTCTCTAAAGAAATGCAAGATCAGCTCAAAGAGCTAAAAGGCCAACTTAGCAAAGGCCGTGATACCAATAGCCCAAAGGGCGAAAATCAAAAGCCTACTGAGCCGGTCTCGCTACCCACCCAAAAACAAGTCAAAAAAACCGTCAAGCAGCTCGGTAGCGAACACGTCGATGATGACAAAGTGCTGTTTATGCAAGCGATGCATGGGGTCGAGCAGCTAGAAGACAAAAATGTGCGCTCGCCAGTAAAGGCCAATAAAGCGGCTAAACCTGACGCCACCACTTTATCCAAACGCGCCGCCGCTCAAGGCAATGAAGATGGTGATCTAAGCACTGGTCTCTCTGACATGCAGGCGCTACTAAATCCTGTAGCGAGCGAAGCTATCTTGTCTTATAAGCAGCCTACCCTACAAAACAAGGTCTTTTCTCAATTAAAGCAAGGTAAGCTGCGCTGGTATGATGCGGTCGATATCCACGGCTGTACTATTGAGGAGGCGCGCACTGCTATGACACAATTACTAGTGCAAGCGAAAAGAAATAACGAAACAGTAGTAAAAATCGTCCATGGTAAAGGAAGCGAGGCGATCTTAAAAACTTGCGTCAATGGTTGGTTACGTCAGCTGCCAGAAGTACTAGCATTCTGCTCAGCACCGCCAAAAGATGGCGGCAACGGCGCGGTATTGGTACTGCTCAAAAAGCCTAAAGCTGATGCTGAGTAACGGATAAGATTTTGAAAGAAAGGACTGCATAGCGCGGTCCTTTTTTATGATTAAAAGAGAAGTCTATGAGTATAAAAACTATCCAAAATAAAGCCGAGCTAAACACTCATATTCAAGCCCTAATAACAATAGAGCCTAAGTTTGCGCTAATCTACAAGCAAGTTGGCGTACCAGATTTACGGCGTAATAAAGGCGGATTTCAGCAACTCATGCGGGCGATCATTGGTCAGCAGTTATCTGTCGCGGCAGCCAGCAGCATTTGGCAAAAGCTCAGTGATGCCAATCTGATATCCCCGTCAGCGATTAGTGAGGCCGATGATGAGTGCTTAAAATCACACGGACTCTCCAGACAAAAAATACGCTATATTCGCTCTTTAGCTGCCCATGATATTGACTACGCTACTCTAAAGACCATGCGTGATAGCGAGGTCATCGCCACTTTGACGGCAGTTACTGGCATAGGCCGCTGGACCGCTGAGATGTACTTGCTGTTCTCTTTAGGTCGTGCCGATGTACTTGCCGTTGATGATTTAGCCATTCGAGTAGCCGCTATGCAATTATTGGCGCTAACTGAACGCCCTACCCCAAAACAGCTACAATTAGCTACGCAGCCTTGGGCGCCTTATCGTAGTGCTGCTAGTTTATTATTATGGGCACACTACGGCTGGCTACGCCAAAAACAAGCTATACCTGTCTGATAAAATATACACTCTTAATAGATTACTTTACTAAGGTTTATTCCATGGCTGATTCCATATCGACAGATTAAAGCTCTTTTTACTATGCTTAAACTTGCGCTTAGCTAATCGAAGAGCTGTGATTTGTTTAGATCTATTAGGATTAATGACCTTATCATTTTTGGCTTTAGTCGCTTTATTATCACTGAGTCTATTATTTTGCTTCTCAGTAGATTTTGTCTCAACAGTAGAATTGCTGTTAACACCGCTGCCAATATCGGTATTATTGTTAATCGCGATATTAGTATCGACATCAGTATCGTTATCAGCATTGCCATTAGGCTCAAAAGCTGTGGTAGCTGCCGTAGAATCAGTCTCTTTAGCAGGATCAGTCTTTGGCGTATTGGTTTCTGACTGAGCCTCAAGCTGTCCTTTATTGACGATCAATTGCTGCGTTGGTAGCGCATGCTCAACGTCATAGTCTTTGACCTTGGTTAATATATCTACCAGCAGTGTATTTTGCTTATCATAAAACTCTATCACATCAAAAGAGTTGACATAAGCTCTCAGCTGGATGACGTAGCAGTCTTGACGCAGCTCTAAGATATTCGCCTGATTCCACTCTTTATTAGTCAGCTCATGCTCTTTTAGTAAGGTGTCTAAGTCATTGACCATCGCAAAGATGACATTAATATCAGCACTGCGCTTAATATACAGATTATGCAAAAAGTGAAACATATCGCGCGAAGTAAAGTTCTCAATTTGCATTGATGAGAAGTCGCCATTGGGCACGGTCACCACAGTACGGTTCAAAGTACGCACTCGTGAGGAGCGAATGCCGATATCGATAACCGTGCCTTCATAGGTGCCAAACTTACAATAATCACCTATTCTAACCGGCGAGTCTGCTACTACCACCACACTACCTACTAAGTTTTCGATAGTTTTTTGCGCACCAAGCGCTAAAGCTAAACCACCCACCCCAAGCGCAGCAATACCAGTAGTTAAGTCAAAACCTAAATTACCGAAGATAACGATGACGGCAAATATCAATAATAGAGCCTTAGTGACTTTGCGCATAAGACCTAAGATAGACACGCGCTCAATGTAGTTCTTTTTGTAGCTTAGATTGACCGCGCGGGTGAATAGCACATCGACAATGCGCAGCAACAACCAAGTAATAGCCAGCCATGAGGCAATCTCAGTAAAGCGATTGATAGGCTCGCGTAGAGTCACTGACACGCCAGCATAAACCATGACCTCAGAGAGTATCAGCGCCATGATGACCACTGATAATGGCAAAATGATTTTGTCAGGTAGCGGTAACGGCTCGCCGCGCACTCGGGGGTAAACCACGCGCAAAAAATGATACCACAACCATACAGCGACATAAGTGAGCACAAAGCTGCCAACCGCTAACATAATAGCAGCCACCAAGTCAGCCAACTGATAGCCAAAAAACTTTTCGTCCTCCAAACTCTCCATCGTATAGCGCGATATCAATGTCGGCTCAGTATTCTCAATGACATCTGGGACTAGGCTTAGCGTGCTGCTCGAGAATTGCCAATACTGCTTACCATTATCAGCGACTACGCGCTCTAATATTAGCGAGACGTTTTTATCGTTAATATTGATACTACCGACTTTTTCTTGATTGGGAGGTAGCTGATCGGCCAAATTACCCTCTGGGGTATTATTGATTTGTAAGTCAGGCTGAAAACGGCCACCAGCATCCAATGCTTGCTTGAACTGACGCACAATAGGCGTGGGATTGTCTGATTTAGATAAGTTCAGATAATTACTAGCTAGTAGATAATCGTTTTCTCCCAGAGCACTCAAAAAGCCTTGTACCGTTTGTCTTGGCGTATCGCGGCCAAAAGAATCTGGAATTGGCGACCGCGCCTCTTCAGTATTTTCGCTTCCTCCTACCCCAAGCACGCTTGCATCGGCCGCTAGGACTGGCGCTGAAAATAATAGCACTGTCAAAACCGCTAATAAAAACGTAACGATAGTAGACAGCTTAGCCGATGACGCTGATACGGTACTTGACTCTAGGTGACGCTCAATTGACAAAACAGGCCTCATAATTTAAATAGTTGAAGATTAAGCTGCATTTAGTAAAACACAAACTGACGGTATGATAACAACTATTTATCTCTATATTAATAGTGTTTGCCTGCTTTTTATAACTGACTGCTTAGCCTAGCAATCAGCATCTCTGTATTGATAATAAATTGCTACTAAAATTTAAGAGTAAAATTTCATCTTATTATCGCTCCAAAGTTTTTTGAAAATTTATTAAGGTTAATGACAGCAGTACAAACACTAAGCTAGGCTGAGGAACGCTCAGCTTACGATGAATAATCATTAGCTTAAAAGCGCTTGCAAAGCGTTATAATTCAGCAATAATAAGCGCCCTATAAATATACACTTCTATAGTTACGATAAAATATTAATCTCTTATAAATCTTGAGGCTACTTTTATCCCTTATTTTATGATTAGTCGCTTTTATTTTACGTATTCTTCTTTTTGTTTCTATCCTTTTTTTGGTTTTATAACACTGGAACACACTATGCTCTTTTCGGCTCCCTCTTCGACCACCTACCTACGACTATGTATCTTGAGTACGCTTGGCCTATGTGCCATAAATGCAACTGCTGCGACTACTGAGCAAACCTTAACTAATGAGAATACTCTACCGCAAACTCAGCTTGATGAAATTGTGGTAACGGCTACGCGTACGCCAACTAAGATTAGCAATACTATTGCCCAAACTCGCGTTGTCGATAGGGAAGAATTAAAGCGCTATCAAGGACAAAGTGTAATAGAAGTCTTAAAGCGTCAACCTGGGTTTAATATCAAGCAAGATGGCGATTTGGGTCAAAGTAGTAACTTTTATGTTCGCGGTTATGATAGTAAGAGAGTGCTCGTATTAATCGATGGCATACGCTACGGCTCTATGTCGACAGGTCAACCTACTCTAGCGCTACTACCTGCTGAGCAAATTGAACGTATTGAAATATTATATGGTGCTTCAGGTTCTAGTATCTATGGCGCAGATGCCATGGGCGGTGTTATTCAGATTTTTACTAAAGGCTCAAATACGAATCAGACGAGCTATTCAGTCACTGCTGGTGTTGGTTCTAACGATCATTATCTATACGGTGCAGCGGCGCAATTTGCTAATGAGCAAGGTGCAAGTCTTAGCTTGTCTGCTAGCCGTAATCAAACTAAAGGCATTAGTGCTATTGAAAATGCCACTGGTGCTAATAGAGATGATGATGGTTTTGAAAGTAATAACTTTTCTTTAAATGCTAGTATGCCTGTGACAAATAATGTTCGTATTGGCGCAACTGGACTGTATGCCAAATCAAAAACTGAGTTTGATAACTTTACCAATGTAGCAGATGCAGAGATTGATCAAGAAAATGGCGCAGTATCTATCTTTTCAGAATACGATAAAAACGATTTGACCCTGCGCTTATCTGTCGGTAGTAGCTTAGATAAGCTTGATAATAATGTTGGTGATGCGTTTGAAACTGAACAAAGACAAGCCAATCTATTAAGTATCTATCAGCTGCCTGTCGGTCAATTACAAGCTGGTACAGAATGGCTAAAGCAGAAGATTGACATTGATGATAATACACCAGCAAATGGTACGGACAGTTATAAGATCAATGATCGCACTATCAAAAGTGGTTTTTTAGGGTATCAAGTTAATAAAGACGTTCATGACTTTCAAGCTAATATCCGCTACGATGATAACTCTCAGTTTGACAATGAAACCACTTATAGTATTGGTTATGGTTTCAGAATACTGCCAAGCTTGCGTGTAGGTACCAGCTTTGCTACTGGCTATAGAGCGCCCTCATTGAATGATTTGTATGTAGAAAGCTCTTTTTATGTACCTAACGAAAACTTAGACGTCGAAAAAAGTGATAATTTAGAAGCATTTATAGAGTCTAATACCGCTATACAAACCACGCGTCTTACAGGGTTTAGAAGTGATGTCGATGGTCTTATTAATAATGCTTTTGATCCTGCTACCAACAAATTTAAAGCAGTAAATATAAGTGAAGCAAAATTATCAGGCTATAGCTTAACGTCAGATTGGCAACTAAATAACGTATTGTTCGGTGGTCACTATACTTATACTGATGCAGAAGAGCGCTCAGGTGATAACAAAGGCAAGCAATTAGTTTATCGTCCTGAAAATACCGCACTCGCATACATTGGTTATCAAGATTTAGACTATGATATTCGACTAGAAGCAGAGTATGTCGGCAAGATCTATACCTCTGTCAGCAATGATACCTTTATGGACGATTACACGTTATTTAGTATAAGTGGCAATTATTATCTAAACCCTAATCTGACAGTCAATAGCCGTATTGAGAACTTAACCAATCAAGACTACACGACTAATGAGAGCTTTGGTACTCGCTATAACCAAGATGGCATCAACTTCTTTACCTCGCTAACTTATAACTGGAAATAAGCTTGTCTAGCTCCAATTAAAACTTACGTTATCAATAATTAAGGCTATCATTTGATGGCCTTTTTTATATTAGAAAATAGCTATTTATCATTATAATAACAGCCAAAAGGTGACAATCTGCAGCGCATATATTACAATAACGACCTCCGAGAGGTGTTGCACCATAATTTATTATTAACAATAATCAGTTATGTTAGGCTCGGTAGCTTTTTATCAAAAGCATGAACAACGGCACCTGCGTTTTATTTTTATCATAAATCTGTTAACAATAGGAGCATATGATGGACGCAGTGTCTAACATCCCATCTGTCCACACCCTCGATCCCACTTTTACTGATTATAAAGTCGCTGACATTAGTCTTGCAGACTACGGTCGCCGCGAAATCACTCTTGCCGAAGCTGAAATGCCAGCCCTAATGGGTTTGCGTCGTCGCTATGAGGCCGATCAGCCACTCAAAGGCGCTAAAATCGTCGGCTGTATCCACATGACTATTCAAACTGCGGTGCTTATTGAGACTTTGATAGCGCTTGGTGCTGAAGTGCGCTGGACCTCTTGTAACATCTTCTCAACCCAAGATCATGCTGCCGCTGCTATTGCTGCTGCTGGTATTCCGGTATTTGCTTGGAAAGGCGAGACTGAAGAAGAGTACGAATGGTGCCTACGTCAGCAAATCCATGTCAATGGCGAAGAGTCAGGCCAGCTTTGGGATGCCAACTTAATCCTAGACGACGGCGGCGACTTGACCGCGCTTATTCATAATGACTATCCGCAAATGCTGGACATCATTCATGGTATCTCTGAAGAAACTACCACTGGCGTACATCGTCTGATCGATATGCTAAAGCAAGGAGAGCTAAAAGTACCAGCTATCAACGTCAATGACGCGGTTACTAAGTCAAAGAATGATAACAAATACGGGTGCCGTCATAGCCTAAACGACGCTATCAAACGCGGTACTGATATGTTCCTCGCCGGTCGCCGCGCGCTAGTAATCGGTTATGGTGATGTTGGTAAAGGTTCAGCGCAAAGCCTTCGTCAAGAAGGCATGATTGTACGTATCTCTGAGATTGATCCTATCTGTGCCATGCAGGCTTGTATGGACGGTTATGAAGTATTATCACCATACATTAACGGCGACAACACCGGCGGCAGCGATAGCATCAACACTCGCCTGCTAGAAGATACTGACATGATCGTCACCACCACGGGTAACTATCATGTTTGTGATAAGCACATGTTAGCAGCGCTCAAACCTGGCGCGGTAGTTTGTAATATTGGTCACTTTGATACTGAGATTGATACGCAGTTTATGCGTGACAACTGGCGCTGGAGTGAAGTCAAGCCACAAGTCCACCAAATCTTCCGCTCTGATGATGAAAACGATTATCTGATTTTGCTTGCTGAGGGTCGTTTGGTCAACTTAGGTAATGCTACCGGTCACCCTTCACGCGTGATGGACGGCTCATTTGCCAACCAAGTACTGGCGCAGATGTATCTCTTTGAAGAGAAGTTCGCAGATCTGCCGGTCGATGAGCGTTTTGATAACTTGTATGTCAGAGTGCTGCCCAAAAAGCTTGATGAAGAAGTTGCCGCGGCCATGGTAGCGGGCTTTAATGGTACTCTGACGAAGCTGACGGACAAGCAAGCTGAGTATTTAGGGGTACCTGTTGAGGGTCCATTCAAACCTGAAGAATATAAATATTAAACCTGAGGAATGTGATTATGAGTAAGCCTGCTTTCTCCTTTGAGTTTTTCCCTGCCAAAACTGAGCAAGGACATGAGAAGCTAATCGCTACTTTTGATGAGCTTAATAAGTTATCTCCGACTTATTTTTCAGTGACTTATGGCGCTGGCGGCTCGACTCGTGATCGTACTTTAAATATCGTTCAGGCGTTACTTGAGCGCAGCGATACGCCAGTGGCTCCGCATATCTCCTGCATCGGTGACGATAAAGCTGAGATTGCTGAGCTACTTGATCTGTATAAAGGCTTGGGTATCGATCGTTTAGTAGCGCTACGTGGCGACTTACCCTCAGGTCAGGTAGGTATGGGCGAGCTACCGTTTGCCTTGGATTTAGTCAAATTTATCCGTGAGTATTCAGGTGATCATTTCCATATCGAAGTTGCCGCTTATCCTGAGATGCACCCACAAGCTAAGAGCTTTTTATTTGACATTGATAACTTAGTCAATAAATATAAAGCGGGTGCTAATTCAGCGATTACTCAATTCTTTTATAACGCCGATAGTTATCTGTACCTGCGTGATGCTCTTGAGCTGCGCGGTATCGATACTGCTGAAAAGCCTTTGGTAGCTGGCATTATGCCGATTACTAACTCAAGTAATCTTGTGCGTTTCGCCGATAGCTGCGGTGCTGATATTCCGCGCTATGTGCGTAGGCAGTTAGCGGACTTTGGTGATGATCGCAAAGCCATTCGTGAGTTTGGTTTTGAGGTCGTTTATCGTCTTTGTGAGCGTTTGATTGCTGAGGGCGTGCCTGCTATGCATTTTTATAGCATGAACAAGGTTGAGCCAAACAAGCGATTGGTTGAAGCTTTAGGCCTAGTTTCTGAAACTTTGGCTGCTCAAACAGCTGTTCAAACTTTGAGCTCTGAGACTTTAGTAGTATAAAACCTTCTTTTTATACTTAGTAGTCTGTTGATTGCTATATTGGGTTAAAAAAGTATAATCGACTGGTGCTCTTAGGAGTGCCAGTTTTTTTTGGCTTTTTTATACTATAAAACACATTACCATAAACATTTTGACCAACGACGGGAAATAGCTAACGTGCGACGTTTTTTTTATGCCACCAATACTGACGAATATCCACAGCTTAGCACGCGAGCGCTTGGCGATAGTGTGGAGTTGACCGAAGCTATCACCCATCATTGGTGCCGAGTGCTGCGAGCTAATATTAATGATAAAGGAATATTGTTTGACGGGTTTGGCGGCGAGTATCAAGTTCAGCTACAAAGTATCCGTAAAAAACAAGCAACCGCCACTCTACTCTCTTATCATGATGACAATCGTACTGCCCCAATTCGCACTAAAATTGGCTTGGTGGTGAGCCGCGGCGAGCGTATGGACTATGCCATTCAAAAATCAACCGAGCTTGGCGTGACTGCAATTCAGCTGCTTAGCAGTCAGCACGGCGAGGTCAACCTAAAACCGGCGCAAGTAGAAAAGAAACTCGCTCATTGGCAACAAATAGCGATTGCTGCTTGCGAGCAATGCGGACTCAATCGGCCACCGCTGATCTTAGCGCCTATGCCGCTTAATCAGTGGTTATCTCAAGAGTCTTATGCGATAAAAGAGGACCACACCGCAAATAGCCATGCCTTAGCTAGTGTCGTCAGCCCTATAGTTTCTATACTGAGCCATGACCATTATTATCAGATACTCAATAGCTCAGCAGATTTGCGTCTACAATTGAGTGTACCGGCAAAAGATCAACCCAAAATGCCCACTGCTCTCAAATCGGTACTGGCTAAAGACGAGCCCTACCTTGAGCTGCTTATTGGCCCTGAGGGCGGCTTGAGTAAAGAGGAATGCGAGCAAGCTGAGCGACAAGGATTTTTGCCTTGGCAAATAGGAGAGCGAGTATTGCGTACCGAGACTGCGCCAGTGATAGCTTTGGCTACTCTACAAGCTTTGTCGCAACTGTCGGCATACTAACTTCTTAACTTCTCAACTTCTTAACTTCTTAGTTCCATATATAGCTTAAAGTGTACTAAAAACCTCTTTATTAAAATAAAATAAGTTGATTAGAAGATATACTTATAAACAAATCAGACTTTATTTGGGTTTGCAAGCTACAATACAATAATAGTCTGTTTATCTTATAGTGATTATTGGTGAGTATTGTTTAGTTATAATGATAATAAGCTACAAATGTTTTGTCGCAATTAAAAGGACTATAAAATTGTGTTTACCCCTTTATCTTCGTCTAATAAAAATCAGTTGTTAGCGCACTATTGCGAGCGCTCAAATCAAGCTATCTTTATTTTGGATGCTGATAAACGTTATCTATCAATCAATGACGCCTACGAAAAGCTTACAGGCTACAGTGAAGCTATTTTGTTAGGTCAACCTTTTGGCATTTTTGCTATTAAATTTTTGACAGCTTATGAAGCTAAACTGCTAAAAAAACTCAATGAGCGCTTAGACAATAACGACATCTATGAGCAAAGCTTTACTTTACCTAGAAGAGATGGCCAAATTATTAACTATACTATTGTTTTCCAGCGATTCATTATTAATAAAAAGTCCTTTTTTGTGGGCTCAGTAAACAGACTATCAAATAAGCTAGTAGCGCAAAAAACAGTAGATTTTGAGTCCAACTCTCAACCTTCACAGCTCACGCGTCTAGCTGATAACCCATTAGTTGGTTTGAGCTTAGGACAGCTTGTGCTCAGTCAAGCTATTGCTAATGACGAATTTGAAGCCTTTTATCAGCCAAAATATCGACTAGATACCGATACTATCGTTGGCTTTGAAGCATTGGTACGCTGGCAGCATCCGACTCGCGGCCTACTATCGCCAAGACATTTTATCGATGAGATTGTTTACTACGACTTATCCTTCGCTTTATTTTGCAAATTATCCGCACAGGTCGCTCAGCTATTAGCTGACTGGCAGGCTATGGAACTACCTCAGTATCTCAGTATCAATGCTGATGCTGGCGAATTTAGCCATCCTGATTTTAATAAAACCGTCAGTCAATTGTTAGATACCTATAATATTGCCCCTTATAGACTACATATCGAGATGACAGAATCCTCACTAATGCCAAGCGGCGAGGATATAAAACAGCGGCTTATTGAGCTTAAACAGTCCAAGATTTGCTTGGCTCTTGATGATTTTGGCACAGGCTATTCCTCGCTTAGCTACTTACAAGATTATCCTTTTGACTTTATAAAAATTGATAAAACATTTATCTCAGAGCTAACTTCAAATAAAACTCAACAAGCTATTGTCAAAGCTATATTAGACCTATCATCAGCTTTAGGGATGCAAACTGTCGCTGAAGGAATTGAGACTGAGCAGCAATATAGGCTACTACAACAGATGGGCTGTCAATACGGTCAAGGCTATTGGCTAGGTCGTCCTGTCAGTGCAAAGGCAGCGACGCAGCTACTCCAATAACAAAAACTCTAAACTTTAATAGCTAAGGCGATATGGAGTTTTGGTTGACTAAGTCCTAAACTAGCTAAATAACAGGCTAAAACCTTATTATTATCAATGACAAATTTAGCTATGATGCTTAGCCTATAACGGTTGCAAGCCAGGTTCATGACTTATCAGTACTAGCTCAAAACTTGTATAATTGTTTATGAAAGCCTATCTTTTATGAGTCTGATAAATAACACTCGATAAATTTAATTTTACTAAACAATGATTAAATAACGGCTCCGATTATTGGCCGTCATTGGTTATATCAAAAAAAAGGACAGGATACCATGCAATATAAAGCCCCTATTCGTGATATGAAATTTGTTATGCATGAGCTTTTAGATAGCACCGCTCACTTTCAAAAACTACCAGAATATGCCCATATCGAAGCCGATATCGTTGATAGCTATTTAGAAACGGCAGCAAGTTTTGCTGAAAACGAGTTATCACCACTAAACCAAAGCGGTGACGCTGAAGGCTGTCACTTTGAAAACGGCGTAGTCACGACGCCTAAAGGCTTTAAAGAAGCTTATAAGCAGTACTGCGAGCTTGGCTTCACCTCGTTAACCGCTGAAGAAGAGTTCGGTGGCCAAAACATGCCTATGTCGCTCAATTCAGCTATTTCTGAATTTATGGGTACAGCAAACTGGTCGTTTGGCATGTATCCAGGGCTATCAGAAGGCTGCGTCTCAACCCTTGAGCATCACGGTACTGATGAGCAAAAAAATAAATATCTACCAAAACTTGTCTCAGGCGAATGGACTGGAGTGATGTGTTTGACTGAGCCGCAGTGTGGCTCTGATCTAAACTTAGTGCGCACCAAAGCTGAGCCTAATGAGGATGGTAGTTATAGCATCAAAGGCAGCAAAATCTGGATCTCAGCAGGTGAGCACGATATGTCTGAGAACATTATTCATATCGTTTTAGCGCGCCTGCCAAATGCGCCAGAAGGCACTAAAGGCTTATCTTTATTTGTGGTCTCAAAGTACCTGGTCAATGACGACCAAAGCTTAGGCGAGCGTAATGCTGTCTCTTGTGGTTCTATTGAGCACAAAATGGGTATCAAAGCCTCAGCGACTTGTGTGATGAATTATGATGGCGCTATTGGCTGGTTGATCGGCGAAGAAAACCGCGGCCTAAACGCTATGTTTACTTTTATGAACGTGGCGCGTATCGGTACGGCGATCCAAGGCGTTGCTGCCGCTCAGTTCGCTTTTCAGGGCGGCCTAGCTTTTGCTACTGATCGCTTAGCATTTCGCTCATTAGAGGGCGCTAAATATCCAGACAAGCCTGCCGATCCTATCATTGTACATCCAGCGGTTCGTGATATGTTATTAACTACCAAAGCTTTTGCTGAGGGTGGCCGCGCGCTTATCGGTTATATGTCGCAGTTCGCTGATATCGTTGCTAAAGGTGAAGGCGAAGCACAAGAATATGCCAATCAGATGCTCTCTTTATTAACGCCAATCGGTAAAGCTTTCTTGACTGAGACCGGTTTAGAGGCAGCAGGTCATGGTGTACAAGTCATGGGCGGTAGCGGTTTTTGTACCGAGTATGGTTTAGAGCAAAACGTCCGCGACTCTACTATCTCTACTATTTATGAAGGCACCACGCAGATTCAATCGCTTGATTTGATTGGCCGTAAAATCTTAGGCTCAAAAGGCAAATTGCTTGCCAACTTTATCAAAGTCATTAGCGATTTTTGTGAAGCCAATAAAGACAATAGCGATATGACTCCATTTATTGAGCCACTCGTGAAGCACATCAAGCAATGGGGCGAGTTGACCGAAGAGATTGCTGCTCAAGCTGAAAAAGATCCACAAGCGGTAGGCGGCGCAGCGGTTGACTATATGTATTTTAGTGGTTATGTCACTCAAGCTTATCTATGGGCGCGTATGGCTTTGATCGCGCAAACTGAGATTGCTAATGGTAATAGCGAAAAAGCGTTCTATGATGCTAAAGTGAAGACGGCGCAGTTCTTCTTCACCAAATTGCTACCACGTACTAGCACTTACGCCCAGCGTATCAGCACTGGTACTGAACCTTACATGAGTATGGATGTTGAGCAATTTGCTTTTTAATATAGCTTTATAATGCAATAATTTTTTTATCTAGAATTTTAGCGCATGCAAATATCGGTAATATACTTAGGTATGTTGCCGATTTTTTTTGCAGTCTATTTTATGATAGTAGCAAGCGACTGATTAGCTAATCTTTATCAGAAAATCAGGCCCTTAAGCACTATTTAAAGACCACAAGGCTGATTTTGAACTTTTGGTGCACCCACTATTCACGAACAAACACACATGATAATGCACGAATTTGCTAAACTTTGCTTATTGTGACTGCTTAACTATTTTAATATTAACTATATCGACTTAGTCTGCAAAGCTTATCGTTAGTAGATGACAAGCTAAGCTTGCTACTTATATTCGCACCAATTTTTACTACTTTTGAATAAAAGGATTTCTTATGTCTGTTTATAATGCTCCGCTTAATGACATGCGCTTTATCTTAACCGACGTCTTTCGTGCCCATGAGTTTTGGCAAAGTAATGATAAGCTTGCTCACGTTGACATGGACACAGTCGATATGATCTTAGAAGAGATGGCAAAATTGTCCAAAAACGTCTTATTGCCAATCAACCGTACTGGCGATGAAGAAGGCGCAACTTTTGAAGGTGACGGCGTAGTGACCACACCTACTGGCTTTAAAGAAGCTTATAAGCAATACGCTGAGTCAGGCTGGGTAGGACTAAGCGGCGATCCTGAATATGGTGGTCAGGGATTTCCAAAAATGGTCACTATGCTGACCGAAGAGATGATCTTTACCGCTAACCAATCTTTTGCCCTCTACCCTAACCTTACCGTTGGCGCTACCCTTTGTATGAATGCTGCGGCCAGTGAAGAGCAAAAAGAGACTTATTTAGAAAAAATGTACAGCGGTGAATGGTCCGGTACCATGTGCCTAACTGAGCCGCATGCTGGTACCGATTTAGGTATTATTAAAACCAAAGCCGTGCCTAACGATGATGGTAGCTATAATATCTCTGGTACCAAGATTTTCATTACTGGCGGTGAGCATGATTTAACCGAGAATATTATTCATTTAGTATTAGCCAAAACGCCAAACGCACCAGAGGGCTCAAAAGGCATCTCATTATTTATCGTACCCAAATTCTTGGTCAATGAAGATGGCAGCTTAGGTGAGCGTAACACCTTAGCGGTGGGCTCTATTGAGCATAAAATGGGTATTAAAGCTTCAGCCACTTGTGTGATGAATTTTGATGACGCCAAAGGCTGGATGGTTGGCGCCGAAAATACTGGCTTATCTTCCATGTTCGTCATGATGAACTACGAGCGCGTGACTATGGGCTTACAAGGTCTTGGCGGCTCTGAGCTGGCTTACCAAAACGCCGCTATCTATGCCAATGATCGCGGTCAAGGTCGTAGCGATACTCAACTACAAAGCCCTGAAAAACCAGCGGATGCTATTATCCACCATGCTGATGTGCGCCGCATGTTACTCAATGCTAAGGCAAACTCTGAGGCGTCACGCTGCTTTGCGATGTATGTGGCAAAAAATCTTGATGCCGAAAAATTCAGCGATGATCCAGAAGTGGCTCAAGCAGCAGCGGCTCGAGTAGCATTATTGACGCCAGTAGCCAAAGCCTTTTTAACCGATAAAGCGCTTGAGGCAACCATTGATTGCCAGCAAGTCTTTGGTGGTCATGGTTACGTGCGCGAATGGGGTATGGAGCAGATCGTTCGTGATACACGTATTGCCCAGATTTATGAAGGCACCAATGGTATTCAGGCATTAGATTTATTGGGCCGAAAAGTGGCGCGTAATAATGGGAAATACATTGCTCATTTCTTGAGTGAGATTCGTGACTTCGTTAATAATATGAAGGCAGAGCACGGCGTTAAGCAAGCGACCTTAGAGGCGGCTGATAAGATTGAGAGTCTAACCAATACCGTATTGGCTAATATCAGTGAGCGCAAAAACGAGATTAACGGCTGCGCGGTTGACTACATGCATGCCTTTGGTTATCTATGCTACTCGTACATGTTTGCCATGATGGTTGAAGCGGCTAATGGCAAAGAAGGTGAGTTTTATACCAATAAAGCCAAACTTGCCGATTACTTTGTTGGTCGTATCTTGCCGCGCATCGACGCGCATGTGCAGATGGTAGAAGCAGGTAGCGACCCGATGATGAATTTTGATCTTGATTATTTCGCTGTCGCTAATAGCTAATAAGCGAATGGTGAATCATTTATAATCTTATATTATGAGCGAAGAGGACAGTTACGCACTGTCCTCTTTTTTGTGCAAAGTATTTTATAGCTAATGACAGAGCTAGAGAGGTTGGCAGATGAGCAAAATAACTGCTAACAAAATAATTAACCGTAAATAACGGGTTCAGATTAAAATGTCTCAATGTTATTAACTCATTCTTAATATTCTCAAACGGCGCATAAGCACTGCTTTTAAGATAACGACTCAAAATATAAAAATAATCAAGGGTATGATGTGTCTGAAATAAAACGTATTTTACAGCAGATCACCGCTTTAAGCGATGTTCCTGAGCCCTCAGTACTCAAGCGCTTGGTCGATGAGCTGCGGGTGACAGATAAAGAGCCTGCCCTCGCCAATCAAAATATGCAAACGCTCATTGATCTATTACGCAAGCATCCAGAGTATGGTGATGGGCTGGCAAGCTTTGTGCTAAAGCTTATTATTCAGTATCGCCAAATTGCCTTATATACTGATACTGGCATCATGTCAGACCATGGGTTTTTTAGTAGTTTACGGCGTTTGATAGGCCATCGATTTTTACCTTTGTTGCCACAAGAGGATTCTGTGGTTGAATTAGTCGGCTATCTGTTTGATAAAAAGACGGATGAGCGGTGGCTTGCTAATATCGAAAAGGATAAATGGGATGAGTTAGTGGGTTTGCTCAAAGTCAAAGAAGAGCATTTAGACTTAGTCGCAACTGCCAAAAACAGTATATTAAACGCCATTATTATTTTATCTTATCGGGTCAGCGGTATCGGTTTACATCCTGATTTGATGGAGTCTTATCCACAAATACTGAACTATTCAGCCTCTTTTGTGGCGCAAAACCAAGAAGCAGTACTGTTTGTCAATCAATATCGCCAAGCCCATGAGCTAGATACTTTAACGGATATCACCCCTGAGCAAGCGGTAGATTCTGCGCCGCTCCTAGTCATGTTAGAGCAGTGTGAGGATGTAGTGACGACCATCCGCAAACGTATTTATAAGACCGGTATCTCTATCCGTCTGACCAATATGATGATGCGCCTTGAGCAAAGTTTGCAGCGTATTCGAATTTTGACCAAGCTAGTCTCAGATGATGGGCAAAAGCGTGATCGTGCGATAATTGAGCTGATTCAAGCGCTTATTGAAACGGCCAGTCGTCGTTACAGTATTAGCTACCTGATCGACAATAATACTAAGCTACTATCCAAAAAAGTCACTGAAAACGCTAGCCGCGTTGGCGAGCATTATATTAGTACCGATAAAGCGGGCTATCAAAAAATGTTCAAAAAAGCCTCAATTGGCGGTTTTGTCATTGCCTTTATGGCGACTTTGAAAATATCGGCTTATCATCTTGCTTTGGCACCGATAGGCCGCGCCTTTGTTAACAGCATGATTTATGGTTTAGGCTTTGTCTTTATTCACGTCATCCATGGCACGGTTGCGACCAAACAGCCAGCGATGACCGCAGCAGCCATTGCCTCTACTATCTCAGATGGCTCCGGCAAAAAATCTCATCAGCTCACTAAATTGTCTGAATTAGTCGTCGATATTTTACGCACACAGTTTATTGCGATCATGGGTAATATTATGCTGGCGATGCCAGTGGCCCTTCTCATCTCTTTTGCTTGGTTACAGTACAGCGGCGTGCCCATGATTGATAATAATAAAGCGGCCAGCCTACTACATGACCTTGACCCGTTTCGCTCTCTAGCCTTACCTCACGCGGCTATTGCTGGGGTTTATTTATTTTTATCCGGTCTCATTGCTGGTTACTATGATAATTTAGCCGTTTATAACAATATAGGGGCTCGAATTCAGCGCCATGGCTTACTCAAATTTTTATTACCTAAGTCTTGGCTCATTCGCTTAGGCGGTTTTGTGGAAGCCAACCTTGGCGCTATCATGGGTAACTTTTTATTTGGGGTATTTTTGGGTAGTACCGCAACTATTGGTTATATCTTTGGCTTACCTATCGATATTCGCCACATTGCTTTTGCCTCTGCTAACCTTGCGCATGGCTTATTCAATATTGCTGCAGTGGATATCAGTTGGTCATTGATACTGGTCTCTATCCTTGGGGTAGCACTGATAGGTATCGTCAATTTGATGGTGAGCTTTTCGCTAGCTTTGTTTGTGGCACTGCGCTCAAAAGAGGTACGTTTCTTTGAATGGGGTCGACTCACACGGCTTGTCTTTGGTCATGTTATCAGCCATCCTTCTGACTTTTTTTGGCCACGTCCTAAACCGATGAGTTATGCTCGTATTGATAGACAAGGTCACATGATATTTGAGGATAGCTCAGCACAAAAAAGCAATCATGCTATGCCTAGTAACTATGTGATAAGACGATTATCCGATGTTAAAATATCGCCGGAGATTGTTCAATCAGTAGCCAAACAAAACACTGATATTCATTATGATAATCGGCCATCCGAGGCGCATGCTACGTCTTTAGCTACTGAAAACAAATCAACGCCTAGTCCTTCAAGTAATAGCTCTTCAACTAATAGCGCTCCAAGCAATACGGCTACCGCGCTGAAAAAAGTTGTCGATTTAGATGATGGACTAAATGATGAAGAGCTTAATAGCGTGCCTTATAGCAATGATATTCAATATGAACAAACCAATAAGAACCAGCAGTCAGCAACTATGATTGATGGAGAAGAAAAAGCTAATGCCAAAACACCGCTACCTAAACCGAAAAAGCCGCCTAAATTACCTTATTAACTGACTTAGTTAATAAGGATAATTTAGACAGCTTGAATAACAGTTGTTCTGTCACTGAGAAAGTGGTTTAGGCTACTCTTTGAGCGCTTGTTTCTTATACCACTTGTTGTTATATAAATGGCCTTTAAGGCTTGGGGCAGTGAGCGCTTGAGGTGATAACTTTGCCATCACCTAAACGATAAGCTAACAAATAGTTGCCCCAAACACAGCCGCCGTCAACCGCGCGGGCATGCGGTAAATCGACTGCTCCTTTGAGCGCCGCCCAATGACCAAAGATTATCTTGCGAGTACGCGGTACTTGCCAGCTAAACCAAGGCATAAAATCCTCTGGCATAGCCTCATCCAAACTAGCGGTAAAGCTAAACTCCAAGCTACCATCTTGCTTGCACAAGCGCATACGCGTAAAGTAATTGGCAATAGCGCGCAATCTAGTATAGCCACTGATATCCTCATGCCAAGCGTCAGCGGTTTTGCTATATAAATGTGGTAGCAGCTTATCTAATTTTTTCTTTTTACTTTGCAACTGCTCTTCTAACTCTTTGGCATAGCCGTCCGCTTGCTCAATAGTCCAATGCGGAGGGATGCCAGCATGAACCAGCACCGTTTGCTCGTCTGGATAAGCCAAAACTGGCTGATGACGCAGCCAATTTAATAGCTCATCGCTGTCCTCTGCCATAAAAATAGGTGCGGTTTTATCTTTTTTCTTAAGTTTCGCCGCGCCGCGCCATACAGCGATTAGGTTGATATCGTGGTTGCCTAGGACAGTTGCAGCAGCGCCTCGCTCACACAGCGCTTTGACATCGCGTAAAGTATTTAGCGAATCTTCACCACGCGCCACTATATCGCCGGCAAACCATAATTTATCTTGATTAGGATCAAAATCTAAAGTGATTAGCAGTTGTTGAAAAGCATCATAGCAACCTTGTAGATCGCCAATGACATATTGGTGACGAAAACTCATAAAGCCTCAAAATCCGATAATTGTCTTTGATATTCGTAGCTAATATTAGCCGCTAAGATTGACAGATAGCCTTAGTAGATAGCAGTGAGCCATTATTTTGAATGACTAAATTTCATTAGTCGACTCTTCCGTCTCTGCCGTTAACGTTTTGGCGCGATTGCTAAGCGTGACAAAGTCGCTGACACTCAAAGTCTCAGGCCGCGCTTGCGGGTCAATAGCACAAGCAGCAAAATCATCTTCACTCAAAGTCGGCAACAAAGTCGATTGCTTAAAAATAGCCCGCAGTGTTTTACGGCGATGATTGAAAGTTTCGCGTACCACGATAGCGAAGTGCTCTTCATCTTCTGCTACTACGGGTTTATTGATATGAGGAGTCAAGCGAAATACCGCACTAGTCACTTTGGGTGGTGGATTAAAAGCGCCGCGTGGCACAGTCAGCAGATAATCCGTATTACAGTAATACTGCATAATAACCGACAGACGGCCATATATTTTGCTGCCAACCTCAGCGGTAATACGCTCAACGACTTCTTTTTGCAGCATAAAGTGCATATCTTCGATGACATCAGCGTAACTTAATAAATGAAACAGTATTGGCGTTGAGATATTATAAGGCAGATTGCCTACCACGCGCAGTTTGCCTTTTTCTTCGCTATAAAGCTTGCGATAATCGACATCCATCGCATTGGCTTTGATAATAGTAAAGTTTGGATGGCTGTTAGCGCCAATACGAATGCGCAAGCTATCGGCCAAATCCCGATCAAGCTCGACGACCGTCATCGCGTCGACCTCCGCTAATAACGGCTCAGTCAATGCGCCCATGCCCGGGCCAATCTCAACCAAATTATCATTGCGCTCTAAACGTATACTATCGACAATCTGGCGAATAACGCTAGTATCATGCAAGAAGTTTTGCCCAAAGCGTTTGCGCGGTTGGTGCTTAGCAGTACGCAGGCTTGCCGCTAGGGTCTGAGCATCGAACGAGGGTTTTGACATAAAGTATTCTTAATTAATAGTTATAGTGCGTAAAATTAAAACCTCTAAAAAGACACTGCGACTTGCAAAGTGTCATTATAGAAGTCATTTACAAAAGGTTATCGTTAAATAATTATATCACAGCTCATTATTGAGCTGTATTGGCCTGCAACGTTTTACTTCTAACTTACTACCTTTAAGTTGCTAAAGCCTTATCCGCCATCTCATTAGCCATAGATAGTGCTTGATATAGACTACTGTCATTAGCGCCGCCGCGTCCTGCTAGATCAAGCGCGGTGCCATGATCGACTGAGGTGCGAATATAAGGCAAACCTAGAGTCAAATTTACCGTATCACCAAAGCCATGTGACTTCAGTACCGGGAGGCCCTGATCATGGAACATGGCGATAACCGCATCACAATTCTCTAGATGCCTAGTAGTAAATAGAGTATCGGCGGGCATCGCCTCTGAGATATTGACGCCGTTATCGATAAACTCTTGCAGCACGGGGTTAATAATATTAATCTCCTCAAGACCTAGATGACCGCCCTCGCCGGCATGCGGATTAAGGCCACAGACTAAAATACGCGGATTATCATTACCGAACTTTTCGCGCATATCATCAAGGACGATCTGTACTGTTTGCCGAACGTTATCTGGAGTAATAGCCGCTGGGACATCTTTGAGCGCTAAATGAATAGTCACCAGCGCCACTTTCATCGCTTGGTTAGCCAGCATCATCACCACTTTATCACAGCCACTTTGCTGCATAAAAAACTCAGTATGACCACTGAACATGGTGCCATCAGGCAGCTTGATACCGGCATCTATTAGCGCTGACTTTTGTAGCGGGCCGGTGACGATAGCGGCAATGGTTTTATTGCTAGCCAGCTTATGCGCTAGGGTTAATTGCGCCGCCACCATCGCTGAGTTATTGGTATCGATACGCCCTGCTACTACCGGCGTATGACAAGGCGTATTTAACAACACAAAAGCGTTTTGACTAGGCTGATTTTGAGAAGCTAACGTCGCTATAGCGGTAGTGTCTAAGTCTTGCTGCGCACTTTGCCAGTCAACGCTTTGCCATTTTGGACAGCTTTTTAGGGTGCCTGGCTTTATCAACTCTTCAGCGCGCGCCTTCATCGCCTCATGGTCAGCGGTGACCCAAATAGGCCGCGCAAAATCTTCTAGCCTGCCGGCGTCAGCTAGCATTAGTACAATGTCCATGCCTATACCAGCAGGTTCTCCGGTAGTGATCAGCAAAGGGAATTTTTGCATTAGATATTTATCCTTATTAACTTATAGCATTGATTTTATTTCATTTATTATTATTTTCTGTTTTTATATCAAAAGTCCTTTATACCATAATAAGCGACTGGTCAAGGTAGATATAATTGCGGACTACAGCCGAAAAAAGCTCATAATGTGTTAAACTTCGCTGTTAATTGTAGCATCTATAGGCTAAATTTTATTTTGCGTTTTATGATCGCCCTCTTTGCTTATTTATAGCTCATCGACTTAAAATTTATCGTAGTTTTTGCAGCACTTTGTATTGTTTTTCAATTTAATATTAGGCACTCATGGCAGATAACGACAAAACCGACGACTTACTCAATCAGCAGCCTCCGCACAATATCGATATTGAAAAGGCGCTACTGGCCTCTTTGATGAGTATCGAAGAAGCTTATGACAAAATTGCCGAGATTGTCACCAAAGATGACTTTTATGCTGGGCGTCATCAGCATATTTTTGCGGCGATTGCGCATTTAGCCGCGGTCAATGAGCCTTATGATACGGTGATGGTACACGATTGGCTGGAGGCACAAAAGCTGCTCAAAAGCGCAGGCGGTGATAGTTATCTAGCCGATATCCTAAGTCAAAGTCCGGCGACTTTATTTAATTTGACCGCTTACGCGCAGCGGGTGCGTGAGCTGTCGACTTTACGGCAATTGATCACCGCTAGCAATGATATGCTTAGCCTCGCTTATAACCCAAAAGATCAATCGGTCAGCGACATCTTAGATAGCGTTGAGGCGACTATTTTTAGTATTAATGAGCAGCATAATAAACGGGCTGAACAGCGCGGCCCTGTTGGGATTACTTCAGTATTGACCAATGTCATCGACAAAATCCAAGAGCTCAAATCCAATCCTGATGGCATGATTGGTCTGCAAACGCCTTTTACTGAGCTGAATAATAAAACCCAGGGCTTGCAA
The DNA here is from genome assembly GCF_040371085.1 of Psychrobacter sp. AH5. Lineage (NCBI taxonomy): Bacteria > Pseudomonadati > Pseudomonadota > Gammaproteobacteria > Moraxellales > Moraxellaceae > Psychrobacter > Psychrobacter sp. AH5. Next base: position 979,364 of record NZ_JAMBMT010000001.1, on the reverse strand, counting down.
GCGGGTGATTTAATCATCGTCGCCGCGCGGCCTTCTATGGGTAAAACCACTTTTGCTATGAACTTAGCAGAAGGCATCTTATTTAACGAAAACCTACCAGTGGTGGTGTTCTCGATGGAGATGCCAGCTGAGTCTATCGTGATGCGTTTGCTGTCCTCTTGGGGCGCGATTAATCAGACTCATTTACGCTCTGGACAGATGAATGAGGATGAATGGGCAAAGATGATGAATGCCATTCAGCATTTGCAATCCAAGCATTTATATATTGATGATAGTACCGCGCTGCCGCCCTCAGAGCTGCGTTCGCGCTGTCGCCGTATCGCCAAAAACCATGATGGGCGTTTGGGCGCTATCGTCGTTGATTATCTACAATTAATGAAAGTGCCTAATCTTGATGGTAACCGAGTAGGAGAAATCTCCGAGATTTCACGAAGTCTTAAAGCCTTAGCCCGTGAGCTTGAATGTCCAGTTATCGCTTTATCGCAGCTGAACCGTAGTCTTGAGAATCGGCCTAATAAGCGTCCGATTATGTCGGATTTGCGTGAGTCCGGCGCGATTGAGCAGGATGCCGATTTGATTATGTTTATTTATCGGGATGAGGTTTATAACGAAAACTCTGATCATAAAGGCGTGGCTGAGATTATCATCGGTAAGCAGCGTAATGGGCCTATCGGTACCATACGTTTGGCCTTTGAAGGACAATTTACCCGCTTTACTAATTTGACCCCTGAGTACTATCAAGGCGTCACTTTTGATGATGAATAATAAAAGCGCTACATTTAGCTTTTAATACACCTTATTACCCCTTTTTTTATTTTAAAACCTTTTCTAAAACTTAGTAAAAGAAGTCCACTATGCGTACTGCTACCGTCACTATCGATCCTAACGCTCTCACCCACAACCTCAAGCAAGTCAAAAAGCGCGCGCCTAGCTCAAAGGTGCTAGCCATGGTCAAAGCCAATGCTTATGGTCATGGCGTGGCGATGGTATTGCCCGCTTTGCAGCAAGCAGACGCTATCGGGGTCGCAAGCTTCACCGAAGCTTTAGAGGCGCGGCAACTGGGCTGGACTAAAAACATCGGACTGCTTGAAGGGGTCTTTAGTGCTCGTGAGTGGCAGCAAGCTATTGAGCAGGATTGTAGCGCAGTTATTCATCATCAGCCGCAGCTCGATTGGGCACTTGCTAATATCCCTAGCCCTGATAGCGCTACTCGTGTCGTTTGGCTCAAATATAATACCGGCATGAACCGCCTAGGCTTTAATTATCAGCAGACAATTGCGGCAGCCAAGCAGTTAAATGAGGCAGGTTTTCAGCTTATTTTGACCACCCACTTTGCTAATGCTGATGACCGCGATCACCCGTTAAATGCCAAACAAATTCAGCGCTTTTCTGAGATGCTGACACTATTGAAAAGTACGGTTAATAAAAACATTCAAGGTTCGCTATGCAATTCAGCAGGAGTAGTCAATTTCCCAGAGCATCACTATGATTGGGTGCGTCCGGGCATTATGCTTTATGGCAGCTCGCCTGTCGTCGATCAATCTGCCAAAGCGCTCAATTTACAAGCGGCTATGGAATTTGGCGCGCGGATTATGGCACTCTCTATGGTCAATACTGGCGAGGCTATCGGCTATGGTAGCCGCTGGATCGCAGATCAGCCCACCAGAACGGCACTAGTTAGCATAGGTTACGGTGATGGCTATCCTAGAGTGGTCAATGAAGAGGCTTGTGTCTGTGTCCTTGCCAAGAATAAGCAAGATAACTCAGTACAAAGTTATCTGTGCCCGGTGCGCGGCCGCGTCGCTATGGATATGATTGTTATCGATGTCAGCCAAATGCCTGAGGATATCTCGTTAGATAGTAAAGTTATCCTTTGGGGTAGCTCGCCACATGTTGATGAAGTCGCCGCTCAAGCAGGCACTATCGGCTACGAGCTGCTCTGCCGCTTAAGCACGCGGCCTGATCGCCTAAAAAATCATAACTTGCGTTGCCATCTTATCCAATTTTGAGATCCCTATCGTCTGCAAAATTGGCCATTTACATTAAAAGTAATTGCGCTATACTAAAAGTTTGTTATCAGCGCGGTCAATGCCTCGTTGCAAGACTATTAACAACGACTGATAACCTACCCCTTTACTTGACCGTGATCGACTGCTAGGATTGCTATGAGCTTGCGCCATTTTTTGACCTTATCTGATTTAACCAAACTAGAGCTTGAAAACCTTATCAAACGCGCAAGTGAGCTGCGAAAAATGCAACATGCTGGCGAGATTTATCAGCCCTTTGTCGGCCGCACCCTTGGGATGATATTTGAGAAATCCTCTACCCGTACCCGTATCTCCTTTGAGACAGGTATGGGTCAGTTTGGCGGTAGTGCTATTTTTTTGTCGCCCAATGATACCCAGCTCGGTCGCGGCGAGCCGTTAGAGGATTCAGCGCGGGTCATCTCTAGCATGGTCGATATCATCATGATTCGTACCTTTGGCCACGAAAAGGTCGAAACCTTTGCCAAATACTCAAGCGTGCCCATTATCAATGCTTTGACCGATGAGTTTCATCCTTGTCAGCTGCTTGCTGATATGCAGACTTATTATGAGCATCGCGGCAGTATCGAGAATAAGATCGTCACTTGGGTCGGCGATGGCAATAATATGTGCGCCTCCTTTATGCAGGCTGCCAGTCAGTTTGGTTTTGAACTAAGAGTTGCAGCGCCTTATGGCTTTGAGCCAGATCCTGAGCTGATGAAGCGCTTCTCGCATTGCGTAAGCTTAGTCGAAAACGTGCAAGATGCCGCTAAAGACTCCAACCTAATCGTTACCGATGTTTGGGCTAGCATGGGACAAGAGTCTGAGCAAAATACCCGCGCCCGCCGTTTTGCCCCTTATCAAGTGACGCCATCATTATTAGACAAAGCCGATCCAGAAGTGGTTTTTATGCATTGCCTGCCAGCACATCGCGGTGAAGAGATCTCGCATGATATGTTAGATGATCCGCGCTCAGTGGTTTGGGATGAAGCCGAGAATCGTTTACATGCGCAAAAAGCGCTGATGGAGTTCTTACTCAAAGATAAGATTAAAGTATAGCTCTGAGGGGTTAATAGCTTATTACCTTACCATCAAATAGTCTTAAAATAGACAGCAAAAAGGCAGAGTACTTATAGTAGTCTGCCTTTTTGCTGTTTATGGTTCAGGATTTATAGGTATACCCTACAAAAGCTTATTGCTCTGAAAACTCTATGACTATAGAGAATTTGATTTTGTAAGCCTTGAAATATAAATCTTATTCACCGACTAAAGCTAAAATTTCATCGATATGCTAGGCTTATTTTTTTGTAGGGTGCGCCCCGCGCACCATCGCCTAAACTTGGCTTAAAAATAACTGAGTATAAAGCGCTCTACTAATTATTTAGATATATAGCACAGAATCATAGCTAATTAACCTTACAAAGCATACGATTGCTGGGCTAAAGCCGTAGCCTACGTAAACCTTATCGTTTTTTCCACGTTGTCCGTTAATGCTTAAATCTTTTAACGTAATAAAGTCTCAACGCCGCTACTACTCGCCTTTAACAAAACATCGGCTTGATTGGCAGCAAAGATACCATTGCACACGACGCCAACGATATTATTCAGCTTAGCTTCAAGCTTGATAGGCTCGCTGACATCTAAGTCATAAGTATCCAATATCACATTGCCATAATCGGTGACAAAGTCTTCACGATAGACCGGCTCACCGCCCATCTGCGCTAATTGTCTGGCGACGTAAGAGCGCGCTTGCGGCAGCACTTCTATCGGTACCGGAAAGGCGCGGCCTAATATCTCTACCGTCTTGCTCTCGTCCACCATGCAGATAAATTTATTGGAAGCGGCAGCGACGATCTTTTCACGCGTCAGCGCGCCGCCGCCGCCCTTGATTAATTGCAGATGCGCGTTGACTTCATCAGCGCCATCGATATACACATCAAGAGTACCAGCAAAGTTCAAATCTACCACATCGATACCAAGCGCCTTGAGTTTATCTTCGGTCACTTGCGAGCTTGCAACCGCGCCTTTTAGACGAAACTTAGGCAACAACTCAATCAAACAATTAACCGTACTGCCTGTGCCCACACCCAATATCATATCGTCTTCGATATATTGTAGGGCAGCTTGGGCGGCGGCTTGCTTTTGTGCATGCTGATCACTCATGGTAAATCCTTGGGAAAATAAAATTCATTTTAAAACGGTAAAAGGCGCGGCTATTATAACTGATAACTTTTATAAAGGTTAGCTGCTAAGCACTGCTAAGTGCTCATTACGCTCTCGATATCAGCACTTTACAAACCAAAGCAAAACCAGTTTAATTATAACCGCTCAACCGCTGTTTAAAGCTCATAAAAATACAATTGTGTCTTGCAAGATGCGTAAAATCAGCATAGGCTAATCTATTTAATTTTTGGTGGTGTTTTAAAAAGTATGCTGGCGATAAAAGTCAATAAGAAATCTATGCTAAGTTCTCTGATTCTATAGGGCTTTCAAGGCTTCAAAAATTGTTCAAATTTTAATCAGCATACTTTTTGACACACCACCTAATTTTTTTGTCTCCCTTTATCATTATTAACCGTCTTTTAGGAAACACTATGCTGTCACACTGGGTAAGAGCCATTTTACAAGCCACCGTCTATGATGTTGCCATTCAAACGCCACTTGAGGCGGCTCCAAAGCTAACCCAGCGCTTTGATAACGATATTCGCTTTAAGCGTGAAGATTTGCAGCCTGTCTTCTCTTTTAAACTGCGCGGCGCATATAATCGTATTAGCCAGCTAAGTGCTGAGCAAAAAGCGCGCGGTGTTATCTGTGCCTCAGCCGGCAATCACGCCCAAGGGGTCGCTTATTCAGCCCGTAAACTGATGCTCAATAACATCATCGTTATGCCGACTACCACTCCCGATATCAAAGTGTCAGCGGTCAGAGCTTTAGGCGGTAACGTCGATCTGCATGGTGATAGCTTTGATGAAGCCAACCGCTATGCGATCAACCGCGCACAGATCGAAGGCCTCACCTTTATTCCGCCTTATGATGATGAGCTGGTCATCGCCGGTCAAGGCACTATCGGTCTTGAGCTGACCCAGCAGTGGCGCAATATGGACTACGTCTTCGTCGCAGTTGGCGGCGGCGGTCTAATCTCAGGGGTGGCGGCATTTTTGGGAGAAGTTGCGCCACACGTCAAAGTCATCGCCGTGGAGGCCGAACAATCCGCTTGTCTAAAAGCGGCGTTAGAAGCAGGCGAGCGTGTCAAACTTGAGCAAGTCGGTTTATTCGTCGATGGCGTAGCGGTGGCACAAATTGGTGAGTTACCGTTCGAGGTGGTACGCACGCAAAAAAGCGATGGCTCAGGGCCAATCGTTGAGCCTGAGGTCATCACTTGTAGCAATGATGAGGTTTGCGCGGCGCTCAAAGACGTCTTTGAAGAGAATCGCAGTATCGTCGAGCCAGCGGGCGCACTATCTATCGCTGGCATGAAAAAATATATTAAAGCCCATAACTTGCAAGGCAAAAACTGCGTCGGTATTGTTTGCGGCGCAAATATGAACTTTGATCGCCTGCGTTATATCGCTGAGCGTACTGAGATCGGTGAGAAAAAAGAAGCGATCTTTGCAGTGACTATTCCTGAGCAAACTGGCGCTTTCTTAAACTTCTGCCGCAGCTTACAGGGCCGAAATATCACTGAATTTAATTATCGGGCCGACAATCAGTTGTCGCCTGACTCGATGGAACCGGCCTCAATCTTTGTCGGTATTGCGCTAAAAGAGGGCTATAAGGAGCGCGAAACGATTAGCACGCAGTTGGCGGCCGATGGTTATGTCGCTCACGATCTGACCGATGATGATATTGCCAAATCGCATATTCGTCACTTGATTGGTGGTCATGCTCATGTCAAAGACGAGCAGTTATTGACGGTAAAATTCCCTGAGCGTCCTGGTGCTTTATTAACTTTCCTTGAAAAATTAGGCGATGACTTTAATATTACTTTATTCCACTACCGCAATCATGGAGCCGCTGAGGGCCGAGTCTTAGTAGGCTTGCAAGCTTCAATAAGCAACTCACGCCAGCTACAAGATGCGCTGCTTGATATTGGCTATGATTGTATGATGCATAACGACAATATTGGCTATCAGCTATTCTTAAAATAGTTGGTTTTTGCCTATTTATAAGTCTCGTTGTTTATATATTGACTGCTTAATTAGCGGCTATAGGAGCTAATTAAGCTCAATGCGTCCATAGAATAAATTTGTATCAGCAAATTTATGTGAGTAGCCATGAAACCAATTATTATGATAGTCGCAGCATTATTGATAGCTTTTTTTGCTTATATTTATCTACAGCCCAAACTCTCTTCAAATGAGACTCTCACTACTACCTCGTCCGAGAATATTGATAACATCGTGTTTAGTGAGGAAGAGCTTGCCAATATACCGCCAACTTATAACGAGTCGGTAGCCAATACGGATCTAGAAACAGTAGCCCCCATAGCTGATTATTCTAGTCCCGTAGAGACAACCGCTCCTAGTCCTAAAACGACTACGCCGACTCAAGCTTTTGTGTGTGACGGAAGAAAGCACTGCTCGCAGATGAGGTCTTGCGCAGAGGCGACTTACTTTAGCAACAACTGCCCTGGTACTAAAATGGATGGCAATAATGACGGCATCCCTTGTGAGCAGCAGTGGTGTTACTAATTGCATAACACTAACAAACTGCTAAATCACCTCGATGTGTGTGCTAATTATGGCTAATCGCTCTTTTAATTGCTAAATAAATCACCATTTATATCCTAATGTACTGATATCAATGAGGTTTTGATGAGTAAACATAATAAAAATCATAATCAGCCAAGCCATAGCCAACCAGACGCGGTGCGAATGCGTATCGACAAATGGCTATGGGCGGCGCGCTTTTATCGGACTCGTACTCTTGCCAAAGAAGCGATTGAGAGTGGACGCGTGCATTATGCCGGTAGCCGAGTCAAAACCAGCAAAGAGATTGCGGTGGGTGATGAGCTGCAGATTCGTCAAGGCTCTGCGACAGCAATGAGCGAGAAAACCGTGATTGTCGAAGCCTTAAGTGCTCAGCGCGGTAACGCTAGTGCAGCACAACAGCTATATTCAGAAACGGAGGAAAGCGCTGAGCGCCGTGCCTATTATGCTGAGCAGCGTAAACTATCAAATCTAGCTCGCCCTGACAATAAGCCCAATAAAAAAGAGCGCCGCGATTTACAGCGCTTTAAAAACAATCAAGATTAGAGCTTTATACTTATTAAGCTTAAGTTTTTAAACTCTAATTTTACTACTCCTTAGTTGATAGCTTACCTTGCCTTTATAACTATTTATCGTTACGCTAGTGGCTATTTTATGACAGGTTATTTACTCGTTAAATAGCCTGTTTTTTAGTCAAGATAGTCGCTAGTTATACCGCTCTACATAGCTTCTGTTATGTAGCTTTTGTTTTATAAAATAATCGCTTATAAAAAGGTCATCTCATGCCCATTAAAGCTTCTGCCCCCTCCTCTGTACTGCTAGTTTGTTTAGGTAATATTTGTCGTTCGCCTACTGCTGAGGAGATCTTTCGTCAGCAGGCTGCTATTGCTGGTTTGGATATAAAGATAGACTCAGCAGGAACTGGTGATTGGCATATCGGTCATGCTCCCGATGAGCGCGCTCAGCGCCATGCTAAGTCTAATGGCTATAACATTAGCAAACTAGTAGCGCGTCAAGTGAGCGCTGAGGATTTTGATAAATTTGACTTAATCTTAGCGATGGACGCACAAAACCTAGCCGATTTGCAGCAGATAAAAGACGGTATAACCGAGTCAACAGATAAACTTGCAAAGTTGGCGTTATTCAGTGAAGAAGATCCTACTTACGGCGGCGATGATGTGCCTGATCCTTATCAGGGTGAAAGTGAGGATTTTGAAGAGGTAATCAAGCGTATTGAGTCGAGTACCCAAGCTTGGATTGAGAGCTGGAAAACCAATTAGCCCTTTCATAAATAGCTAAAAACTAAGTAGGTTTTTAGCTTATAGGCTCATAACTGAGCTATTAGGATGCTTTTTATCCTTTATAATATCTGGTTAGAGCTGATTATCGCTCAAAATTATTGATTACATTATTATGTTTTAATAGCGCCTCCTCGTTAATTCTCAGTTATACAGGCTTATTTATGACTCTAGCTTTGCCAATTGACTCACCTACTACTGATGCTTATTCCTACCATTTATCGCATGACCTCTCTCACGCCAATACTATGGCGCTTGCCTGCGTGGCTGATAAGTCGGTAACTTTAAGCAGTGAGGCGCAGCTAGATGCCTTTATGGCTGAATATAATAACGCGCCTGACAATCCACCACCTTTATTTGTATTATCAGGCGGTAGTAATGTCTTGCTGCCCTCAAAGCTGAACGCTATCGTGCTGCGTCCCTTTATGCGCGGTATCAAAGTCACTAATCAGACTATAGACTATGTCGATATCGAGGTGATGGCGGGCGAGAATTGGCACGAGTTAGTGACCTATACCGTTAATCAAGGCTGGTATGGTTTAGAGAATTTGGCGCTGATACCAGGATTGACAGGCGCGGCTCCCGTGCAAAATATCGGCGCTTATGGCGTGCAATTAGATGATACCTTACAATCGGTTCGAGCTTATCACCTGCCGACGCAAACTTGGCATGAATTAACAAAACCCGAGTGTCAGTTTGGCTATCGTGATAGTTTGTTTAAACGTGAGCCTAATAGTTGGCTTATCAGCCGAGTGCGCTTACGCCTGCACACCGATCAGACGCAAATATCGGCCAATTACGGCGATGTGCAAGCGGTAGCACAGCATTATGCAATGCAGCAAAAGCGTCCTAAACCTACGCCCTATAATGTCATGCAAGCGATCATTGATATTCGTCAGCGAAAAATCCCTGATCCCAAAAAGCTGGCCAATTGCGGTAGTTTTTTTCAAAACCCTATTATTGATAATGCAAAGTTTTTGGCGCTACAAACCCGCTATCCCGATATTGTCGGCTATCCCATGAGCGAGCAAAAAACCAAAGTCGCTGCTGGCTGGTTGATTGAGCACGCTGGCCTAAAAGGTTTGGGGATAGCGCCCATTATCACTCATCAGCAGCAAGCGCTAGTATTAACCAATCATGCGCCTTATCAAGCCAAGCAGATTGATGTCGCAAGAGCGCAAGATTATATTAGCCAATGTGTTTATGATAAATTTGCTATCACTTTAACTCGAGAGCCCATTTGGGTAAACGCAGATGGCACTCTTGGATCGAGTAGCTATGGGGACTAAAAGACCCTTATCCAAACGGTTATGGCGTTATTATCTGCGCTCAGCTGAGCGTATGGTCAAAGTGTTTCGTATTATTAATATTACCTTTTTAGTTGGTTCAACCTCTGTCGTTTTAGTACTGATTAGCTTATTTACCCCGTTGTTTTCACAAGCTGTTGTTTATGTGCTAACGCGTCTACCCCTTCCTACTATGCCGTCATCGGCTATGAGCTCGCCGCCTACCGCTTACGTGGTATTAGGCGGCGGGTTGACCAACGACAATAATAATCAGATTATCCTTAATGGCTATAGCCTTAATCGTGCGCGCACTGCAGCTACGGCGTATCACGATCTACCTCTACCTATCGTTATCAGCGGCGCGGAAGCTCCTTGGCTTGGTCAATGGCTGCTTGAGCACGGTATCGATGGTTTGATTAGCGAAAATGCCAGTATGAATACTTGCGAGAACGCGCGCTTTACCGCTAAGCGCATTCCCTTAAATCATGTCTATCTCATTACCGATAGCTATCACATGGCAAGAGCGCGAAGACAATTTGCCTTAAATGGTATTAATAGCACTCCTTTGAGTGCGCCCTTACCTGTGAGACGTGATTGGAGGGAGCCTGCGCAGAACTTAACGCATTCAAGGCGGGCGGTTTATGAGATTGCAGCGTATTTGCGTGATGTCATTCGTCCGCAGAATAACTGCCGCCAAGCTCAAGAGGTGAGTACCGAGCAATTGCTAACCCCAAGAGGCAATGCGGTAAAAACCTTTAATTAGCTAGCTTGTGCCTTTAATCAGCTAAAGATAAGCGTATAATAGAATGATGTTTTATAAAAACGGTCACTTAGAGGTTTATTATGCTCAGTATCTTTTTATTAATCCCATTGAGTTTAATGTTATTTGTGGTGGCTATTTGGGCGGTACGCTATGCCGTCAGATCCAATCAGTTTGAGGACTTAGACAATGCCTCTCAGCGTATCATCTTAGAGGATCGTCAAGAACGCCGACAAACTATTCAAGCTCATGAAGACGCTACCGATAAGCCGCTTGATGTGACTACTGCTTCTTCTGTTACTACTGATATTAAACGTGAAGATCAGCATTCCAAATAATAATTCTAGACTCAATCATTTTACTTTGTAATAGGATACGCTCCCTATGACCACCGCTTTAATTGTTGCTGCATTTTTTATGGGATTTTTTGGTTCTCCGCACTGCTTAGGTATGTGTGGAGGTTTGGTCGCCGCTTTTAGTCTATCGATGAAAGATGTCAGCCCAGCTAAACGCCGCGCCTTAATTGCTACTTATCATTTTGGCCGTCTGACTAGCTATGCGATGCTAGGTTTAGCAGCTGGATTGATTGGTACTGCGGTGTTAGAGCCACTGATGAAGGGAAATAGTACACCGCGCATTTTATTGGGCTTAGTATTGGTATTTGTCGGTGTTACTATGCTTGGCGCACCGTTTTTGAGTAAGCTTGAACGTTTGGGTATGCGCTTTTGGCAATTTTTGAGTCCCGTGCGCCAAAAAGTGTTTCCGCTTAACACTTATCCGCGTGCATTAGCAGCCGGTTTATTATGGGGATTTTTGCCTTGTGGTTTGGTTTATGGCGCGTTATTAATTGCCGTGGTCGCTCATAACCCGCTAAGCGGCGCAGCTTTAATGTTTGTATTTGGCTTGGGTACAGTACCGATGTTGGTAGCAACGCACGAAACAGTAGGCTGGCTCCGCAACCAAATTGGCCGCCTACGTTTGCGTCAACTAAACGGCGCTATTATGGTGTTATCGGGATTAGCAGTAGTCTTTATCCCTATGCTAATGGCCAGTATGCATGGTGGTGGTCACGGTAGTAATCATAGTGACATGCCCATGAATCATAGCGCTCCTATGTCAATTACCTCTGATTCTGCTGATAGCCATGAGATGGGTCATAGCATGCATCACACGAATGGCTCACAGAGTAATTAGCTATTAGCGCATGCTAACTTTAGTGCGAGTTAGTTTATGCTAAAAAACCTTCAACAAAATCATTTGTTGAAGGTTTTTTTAGGTTTAAGTAGCTGTTTATTATGACTTTGAAGACTGACTATTCTTGCCACTGCTCCAGACTAAACTTAGTGCCTAAATGCTTCTCTAATGCTGGCAAGTTAAAGGCATCGTCTTCACTGACAAAGCTGATGCTAATACCAGTTTGTCCGGCGCGTCCGGTACGACCAATACGATGCACATAATCATCGGGTTGATCGGGTAAAGTATAATTGACCACATGACTAATATCGTCAACATGGATACCGCGTCCTGCTACGTCAGTGGCTACTAAGATAGAAGCATGACCTTCTTTGAAGCGCTGTAGGTACTTCTCACGCTTTTGTTGGATGACATCGCCAGATAACATCACAATTTTGTGTGCTTGACGCAGCTTATGATATAAGCGCTTGACCTGATCTTTACGATTAGCAAAAACAATAACCTTATCTACTTTATCATCAGCGATAATACGCTGCAAAGCGGCTAATTTTTGCTCTTCGGTTAACAGGTAAAAATGCTGATCTACCAGCTCACTAGTCTTGTGTTCAGGTTCAATCTCTACAAACTGCGGCTCATGTAACCAGCGATAAGCCAGATTCATCACATCTTGATTAAAGGTGGCCGAAAATAATAAGCTTTGACGATCAGTATTAGCAGGCATACGGCCCACTAAGCGCTTAATATCAGGAATAAAACCCATATCGAGCATACGATCGGCTTCATCCAATACTAGTACCTCTACTCTATCAAGATAGACCATACCCTTATTCATCAGATCTATTAGCCGGCCAGGGGTGGCAATTAATACATCGATATATTGGCGCTCAAGCTCATGCTGCTGAGCATCGTAGCTAGTACCGCCCATAATACAAACGCTATGCAAGTCAGTGTATTTGGTCAGCTCTATACAATCATCAAATATCTGCTGCGCAAGCTCGCGCGTAGGTGCCATAACGACCGCGCGTGGCTCACCAAGGTAGCGCTCTTCATCAGCAGAAAAGGGACGTTTAAGTAGCGTCTCGATAATAGTAATCAAAAAAGTAGCGGTCTTGCCAGTACCGGTTTGTGCCTGACCGATAGCATCTTGATGCGCCAAAGTATGAGGCAGTATTTGTGCCTGAATAGGCGTCAGGTCGGTAAAACCTAAATCTTTGATGGCGCGTAAAGTCGGCGCTGACAGTGGCAAATCAGTAAATTTGGTAAAATGACTCAAAAAATTATCCTTGTGAGTTAAGCGCTTCTAACATTGAGCACTTATGTAGCAAATGCTAGCCGTTTTTGAAGGCGTTTATTTTTATACCGCTCCAAAACGAAAAAGAGTCAAACCTATGAGCTTATCTTCACCTATACATGCTATATGCATTATCGGTTAGATAAGAGCGGTTTGACTCAGTAGTATAGCAGTAGTTACTGCTAGCGTAATGACAAAATGCCACAACTGCTAAATGGATTACTCTTCTAATTTTCTGACTTCTTCAGCTTGCAGACCTTTATCGCCTTCAACCACACTGAATTCTACTTTTTCACCATCTTTCAAAGAGCGATAACCATCACCTTGAATAGCGCGGAAATGGACAAAAATATCTTCGCCGCCATTACGTTGAATGAAACCAAAACCTTTTGAGTCATTAAACCACTTAACGATACCTTGTTCACGAGCTGACATAATAAGACTTCCTAAACAGTGCGCTTAGCCCCGAATTCCTTTGCAACATTGCATATAAGCGAGTACTAAGATGATGATATTAGAATTTTAAAATCTCTACATAAAATAGAAATCGAATGGTATTTATTAGACCATAAGCTACTTACCTAAATCATTATTGAACTTACCAGTAATAAATTTGTAAGGTATGTTGCTTAAAAATATCATAGCACGGGTATTTAGTAACTTAAAGGCTTTTGATACTATTTTTGCGCGCTATAATCGATTTTGGATAATTTTTTTATCAATTTTTGTCTAAGCTGTTATTATAATTGGCTATTAAGCAGTCAAATGGCTAGTAATGATTGATTTTTGCTTCTATTTTGATTGTTTAAGACGATGCTACCTATTATTTTTATTGAGAAAATCATGACCTCCTCTACTGAACTTGATTCCAAAAAAACCCAGTCTACTAAGCCGCTAGACCACCAGTCTAGTAAGGCAGATGCCGCTTTAAATAATACTGCTAAAACCGCGATGACGCGCAAATTATTATTAATCAACGGCGTTAATCTAAATCTACTTGGCAAGCGTGAGCCTGAGATATATGGGCATACTACTTTAGCCGATATAGAAGCGCGTGCAATAGCACATGCGGCCAAACACCATGTTGAGCTAATCTGCATTCAATCCAATCATGAAGGACAGCTGGTCGATGAGATTCAACACTATGGTTTATTGGCAGAGCTAGCAGCCCAAGTTGACGCTATTATCATCAACCCTGGCGCTTTTACTCATACCTCAGTAGCGCTTCGCGACGCTCTATTAGCCACAAAAAAGCCTTTTATAGAAGTACATCTCTCCAATGTCCATAGCCGCGAGCGCTTTCGTCAGCACTCTTATCTAAGCGATGTGGCGACCGGCGTGATTTGCGGTTTAGGGCATCTAGGCTATCAGATGGCCTTGCAATATTGGTTGAATAATCTTTATCAGCCAGCTTAAATTTTGACTTTTGTGTCTTGGTTGACGTAAAGGCGACTACTATTTAAAGGCTGAGCGCTTGATTAAAACAAAAATGCCTTAATAACACAGCTAGCAATCGATGATACAAATCAGCAGTACTACGACCCGTTAATAACTACTCTACAGATGGTGATATGAATGGCAAAAACGTCCGGAAAACGCTTTATGAAGCTTGCAGGTATGACCGCAAGCATTGCAGGCAAAGCCGCTAAAAACTCTTTAAAGCATCTCTCCAGTGACGAAGAAAAAAGGTTACTTGCCCGCTCAGAGTTGATGCAAGATGTCGGGGTACAAATCGCAGGAACGCTTGGTGAGATGAAAGGCGCGGTGATGAAAGTTGGTCAAATCGCCTCGCAGTATAAAGATGTTTTTCCGCCTGAGGTAGCTGCTGCTCTTGAAAAGCTGCAAAAAGATGCGCCGCCTATGCCTTATTCGCAAATACGCTCGCAAGTAGAGCGCGAGCTAAAAGCGCCTATTGATAAGTTATTTGCTGAGTTTGAAGAAGTGCCATTCGCCGCCGCCTCCATTGGGCAGGTGCACAAAGCCACCCTGCCTTCTGGCCAAAACGTTGTGGTCAAAGTGCAATATCCTGATGTCGATGAAAACTGTGATAGCGATCTAAAACAAGTACGCATGGCACTTAAGATCGCCGGCGTCCTTAATATGAGCCGCGAGCTACAAAACCAGTTGTTTGATGAGATACGTGATAGCCTCCATGACGAGCTTGATTATATTAAAGAGGCGCATAACTTAAGAGTCTTTGGCGCGTTTCATGCTGATGACACGGGGCTTATTATTCCTAAAGTCATTGGCAGTCATTCCTCAAAACGTATCTTGACTTTGACTGAAGAGATGGGTGAGAGTTTAGCGGTAGCAGCGACCTGGGATAATGAGATTAAGCAAAAAATAGCTGAGCGTTTATTTCACTTTAGCGCCGGACAGCTTTTTAACTTATATCGGATGCATTGTGATCCACACCCGGGTAACTTTGCTTTTCGCCCTGATGGTAGCGTAATTGCTTATGATTTTGGCGGTATTCGTAGCTATAGCGATAGTGAAGTAAAGCTATTTAAGCGCTTTGCCAAACATGCCGTCAGATCTGATGTGACAGCTTTGGAGCAAGATTTAATCGCTTTAGGGATTCGCCGTGAAGATGAAAAACAGGTTCCGAGCGAGTTTTATCAAGAGTGGCTTGCAATCGGTCTTAAGCCTTTGTCTATCGCCCCTTATCATAAAGGAGCGTTTGATTTTGCAGACAGTCAAGTGCATCACGAAGCGATTACTCAAATGCGCACCTCGCTTAAGTATTTTGGTCAGTTTCAGCCATCAGCGACCACTATGATGCTTGATCGAACGGTCTCAGGACAGTATTGGAACTTGGTAAATTTGGGCGTTAAGATTGATCTCTCGCCACTTGTGCATCAATACCTATAATGAGAGATAAGATAAAAACTGCTATATATGTAAGGCATGACCACAGCGATCACAGAACTCTGCGTTTACCGCATGGCCAAATTTACCACAATTTGGGCAAGCTATAGGGTTTAGCTGTGGGCGCATATTGCGGGCAAGCTCAGCGGTAAAAATACCGGTGGGCACTGCAATAATGGAATAACCCGTTATCATTACCATCGATGCGATAGCCTGACCTATCGGCGTTTTTGGTGACATATCGCCATAACCGGTAGTGGTCACGGTGACAACGGCCCAATAAATAGACACTGGTATACTAGTAAAGCCGTTTTCTGGACCTTCTACCACATAAATAATAGAGCCAAAAATAGTCACCAGCAGCACTAAGGATAAGAAAAAAACGGTGATTTTTTGTTGGCTAGTCTTGAGTGCTGATGCCAAAAACCCAGCTTGCTGCATGTAGGCCTTGAGCTTGAGTACGCGAAACACCCGCAAGATACGTAGTATGCGAATAACCAATAGGTACTGCACGCCGACAAATAATAAACTCAAATAACTCGGTAGCACCGATAACAAGTCCACTATCCCAAAAAAACTAAAGGCATAACGCAAGCGATTGGGCGCTGAAAATAGTCTTAGAGCATATTCAATAGTAAATAAAATGGTAAAAAACCATTCTGCATAAAAGAATATAGTGCCATATTGCAAACGCATATAGAGCACACTATCGAGCATGACCACAGCGACACTGGCTAAAATGGCAATCAACAATACGATGTCAAAAAGCTTACCCAAGCGCGTATCTGTACCCTCAATAATAATATGGATACGGTTACGTAAATGAGTAATGGCTTCAGCGGTAGGTTGCTTCATAGAATTTGGGGCTTAAATGAAAGTGTTAATCTGATAAAAAAAGAAGTTGCTAAAGGGCTTTTGTCAAAATAGCGCTAAGTGGTTTATAATATTATTCATCCGCTAAAGCTAATTTGCGTGCTCACTCATGCTAGGACATATTGTCACAGTGTAGCAAAAAATGGCTTTCAACAATATACAAATCGCACACTCAGACGTAAGCTATTTAAGTCAATTTTAAGGATGTAATATGGCAGGTCATTCCAAATGGGCAAACATCAAACATAGAAAAGCCCGTCAAGACGCGGTAAGAGGCAAAATATTTACCAAAATAATTCGTGAGATTGTCTCAGCTGCCAAGCAAGGCGATGCTGATCCTGATAAAAACCCACGTTTGCGTGCAGTCATCGAAAAGGCGCTTTCTGTCAATATGACCCGCGATACTATTAATCGGGCTGTCGATCGCGGTACTGGCGGCGGCGATAATGAAAACATGGAAGAAGTCAGTTACGAGGGCTACGGAGTCGGCGGCGTGGCGGTACTAGTAGAGACGATGACGGATAATCTTAACCGTACCGTCAGTGAAGTACGCCATGCTTTCACCAAATTTGACGGTAATTTGGGCACTAGCGGTTCAGTCGCTTATTTATTTACCAAGCGCGGCGAGATTCGTTTCGATGATATAAGCCTTGAGGATGAGGTGATGCTTGCTGCCCTTGATGCTGGAGCATTAGATGTCGAAAACGATGGCGAGTCATTAGTAGTCATTACCGAGTGGGAGGATTTTGGTAAGGTCAAAGATGCCCTCAATCAAGCGGGCTTAGTCTCTGATAATGCCGAGGTCACTATGGCCCCCTCCACCAGTGCAGAGATTGATAATGTCGACGATGCTGAAAAGGTAATGAAAATGATCGATATGTTAGAGGACATAGACGATGTGCAAGAAGTCTATAGCAATGTGCATATCTCAGATGAGGTGATGGCGCAGTTAGAGTCATAATGAGTTGACAGCGTAACCCGTTTAGAAATAAATAGCTATAAATACAAGCCGGCCAAACGTTATCAGCGTTTGGCCTATTTTATTGGTTAGAAAATTTATTTTTAGATTTTACACTTCACTCCTTCAAGCGCTAGTAAGTACTGTTTTTTATCAACACCACCGGTATAGCCGCCAAGCCTGCCGTCACTAGCAATGACTCGGTGACAAGGAATAATGAGACTAAAGGGATTTTTGCCATTAGCATTAGCGACAGCTCGGCAGGCTTTAGGATTACCGATACGGCGGGCTAAAGTGGCATAGCTTATCGTGTCGCCGTGCTTAATCTGTTGTAGCTCGCGCCAGACCTGTTGTTGAAACTTAGTGCCCAATGATAAATCTAGTGGCAGCTCAAACTCTTTTCTCTCCTCCATAGCGTACTCATGGATTTGACCGATAGTTTTGAGTAGTAAAGCTTGGGCTGGATCATTTATGCTTAGGCTATTTTTATCAATAAACTTAAAGTCATTATCAGTTAACTTATAATGCGTCTTGAGTTTGCTAAATGACTTTGAGTCTGTCCACCACTGATCTTTGCTCAGCCAGCTCACCTCGGCAAGCTTTGGCGACTCATCGCTAGTTGAACGTGCGTTAGTCTCTGTCACCATCAATACTAAGTGATAGGTTTGCAAATTGGTTATGGTAACTAGCATCATGACTCCTTAACCTAAAAAACCACTATTTTATATTTTAGACACGGTAGCTAAGCAATAGCTTTAACCGCTACTCTTTGTCATCGGTCTCAAATAACGCTGCCACAAATTGTTTGGGACTAAATGAGCGCAAATCGTCAATGGACTCACCAACACCAATATAGCGAATAGGCACATCCGTAGTTTCAGCAATATTGAAGACCACCCCGCCTTTTGCAGTGCCGTCAAGCTTAGTGATAGTGATACCCGTCAGCGGTACGGCTTTGTTAAAGAGCTCCACTTGATTAATGGCGTTTTGGCCCGTGCCTGCATCAAGTACAATCATCCCTTCATGCGGCGCAGTTTCATCGGCTTTACGCATCACGCGTACTACTTTTTCTAATTCCGCCATTAGATGAGTTTTATTTTGCAGACGCCCAGCGGTATCCGCTATTAATACATCGATGTTTTTGGCTTTCGCTGATTGCATGGCATCAAAGATTACTGAGGCGCTATCAGAGCCATGGCCTTGTGCAACTACCGGAATATTATTACGCTCACCCCAAATTTGTAGCTGCTCAGTAGCAGCGGCGCGAAAAGTATCACCAGCGGCCAGCATCACCGATTTACCCTCGCCTTGTAAGCGTTTGGCAAGCTTACCAATAGTGGTGGTTTTACCGACACCATTGACGCCTACTACCAAAATGACAAAGGGTTTTTTGCTGGTATCAATCACTAATGGGGCAACTTTTGGCGCTAAAATATCGACCAGCTCGCTTTGCAGCGCTTTATATAAAGAATGCGCATAGATCAAATCGCCGCGAGCGGTCTGCTCGGTTAAGCTTTTGATAATACGGTTGGTCGCATTGACACCGATGTCTGCCACCAATAATTGATCCTCAACCTCTTCTAATAGCTCATCATCAATCTCTTTACCACCAATAAGAATACTGACCATACCCTCAGCCAAATTCTTACGCGACTTACTCAGACCTGACTTCATACGGTTGAACCAGCTGCCCTTTTTGCGAGCGGCCGATTCCTCAGTCGTTGGTTCATTGTTTTCTTGCGCTACAGACGCGGTATTAGGACTAGGATTATCTTTGTTAGAGCTGTCACCTAATTGCTCTTGTAGTGGCATTTTAGGCGGTAAAGCTTTAGCTGAGTCATTGCTAGTTTTATGAGCAGTAGCTGTCTCAGTAACAGTATTAATGGCTTTGACATTGTGATGACTAATCGCTACGTCTGCTGCTGGACTTGAGGTTTGAGCTTTTGAGTGCTCTGTTTCAGGAGATAAAATAGGCGAGCCTAGCGCTATATTTCCCACTTGCGTAGCAGAAGTAACCTTGTCAGAAGCACCGGTCTGCTCAGCCGCTTTATTAGTCTCAGTAGTGCTGCTAGCTGTCTTCGCCTTATCAATAATAGCTACCGATTGCGCCGGCAAACTGGGTAAGGTAATATCATCGTCATCTAAGTCATCAAAGTCGCCATCTAGGTTGATGACTACACGATTGGGATTATCAGCATTGTTCATAGGTTGGCCCTAAAATTTATCAAATGATTAATATGGCTTTAGTTAGTTTATTTTTTATAAAAAACTCTCTATTGCAGCGTTTACAAGTTTAGTGCAGTTTGCCTTAGTTTATCATAATTCAGCTATAGCTCATTGCTGAGCGTTATATTTGCTTAAAATGGCCTATTATCATTAGTAGCGTCTGGTTAATACTTAGTGCTTATTTGCTAAGATAGATACTAATAGCTAGCGCTAAGAGATAGCTAGATTACGAAAGCTTCGCTTAAGATTTGGACACAAAACTCTGACCTTAGTTTAGGCTCTATTCGCCTATGCTTAGGACCTATAATTTATAGTCATCAAACTATGCAAAAGTAGTCTTTATAAGTTATAAATACCGCTATTTTGTAAAAAGCGCTATTCTCTTTTTTATTACTTGTTTGCCTTAATGAGTGGTTATTAAGGTTTTAATCATCAGGAACGCCAATGTCATCGAAGCTCTTAAATCAAAATCTTAATGAAAAACGCCAGCCTAAAGCTAATATCTCTAATATTGTTATGACTAGCAGTTTAGTCCTAGCTATCGCCATGACTGCTTTAGCCACTAGTGGCTGTAATACTACCCAAGGTTTTAAACCTACCGCTAGCGTTATGGTTGGTGGTCATAAGTCGATTTAATCACTGCTGTTTTTTTACTTTTGCCTTAATTATCGTTTTTATCATTTAAAAATACTTTGAGAATACTATGCTTGCTAAGCCGTTTACCTTTTTAATGTCGCCGACTACTCTGTCACTACGTCTAGCTTGCGCTTTGACACTAGCGGCTACGCTTACTGCTTGTCAAACCACCACGATGGGCTCTGGCTCAGAAAATAAAACAGCTACTAATACCGCAATTTCTAACGATGCGACTAGCGGTTCATCTGAGCTGGAAATGGATCTGTCCGGCCGTCATGAGTATCAATTGGCTAATGGTCTCAAAGTCATTATTAAAGAAGATCACCGCGCGCCGGTAGCGATGACTCAGATCTGGTATCGGGTTGGCTCCACTGATGAGCCGGTAGATAAAGGCGGCATCTCGCATTTGCTTGAGCATATGATGTTTAAGGGCACCTCCAACGTGTCAAGCGACGATTATGAGCGTTTGATTGCCAAATTTGGCGGCGTCAACAATGCTTTTACTAGCTATGACTACACCGGTTACTATGAGCTATTTCCCGCCAATCGCTTGCCGCTAGCGCTCGAGCTTGAAGCGGATCGCATGACCAATTTATTATTTAATGAGGATGAGTTTGCCAAAGAGCATCAAGTGGTGATGGAGGAGCGCCGTCAGCGTACTGATGATAATCCGCTGGCTAAAGCTTACGAGTCTTTTCGTCTGCTGGCCTTGCCGGATAGTCCAAAAGGCGAATCGGTAATTGGCCCTATGGCCGAGCTTGAATCTATCACTCTTGACGAGCTCAAAGACTGGTATAAAGCTTGGTACGCGCCCAACAATGCCACTTTAGTTATCGTAGGTGACGTGCAGCCAAAAGAGGTATTGGCGCAAGTTAAACGCTACTTTGGCGATTTAAAACCAAGCCCGCTTCCTAAGCGTCCCGCCGTCCGTCAATCAGGCTTTCGCGGCTATCAAAAAGTTGACTCAGAGCAAGCGGTACAAGTGCCAGTATTATTAATGGGCTATAACGTGCCAAGTCTGCTGACAGTAGGCGCAGGTAATGAAAACCAAGCTTACGCTTTATCTTTAGCGCAAGATGTATTGGATGGCGGCTTGTCAGCTAGGCTTGAGAAGCGCTTAATACGCGAACAAAACCTGCTCACTAGCGTCGGCACTTCTTATGATTTATTTGATCGCGGTGATGGTTTGTTTCTTATTCAAGCCACTCCGCGTGAAGGTGTAAGCTTAGATGAAGCGCAGCAAGCTATTACGGCTGAGATTGACAAGCTTGCTACTGACCCTATCGATGCCGATGAGATCGCTCGCGCTAAAACCAATACCGTGACGGGGCTAGTCTACGCGCAAGATAGTATGGCCGGTCAAGCGAGGATGATAGGTTCGCTACAGACCATCGGTATTGATGATCGAATAGTGGCTACTCTGCCGGCGAAGCTCGATGAGATCTCTGTGGCAGATATCCACGCCGCTAGCAAAAAATATCTAGTCAAGGACAATCTAACGGTTATGCATATTGTGCCGCCTAACAGCACAGATAATACTAATACTGATAAAGCAGCCAAAAACAGTCATTGACCCCAGTATACCTATTAATAACAAAACCATTGATAAAAAAACCATTAATAAGAAACCAGTTATGAAAAATAAACCCTTGCTAGATGCTAAGACAATGACAGTACCAGCTAATAAAAACCCTTTAGTCGCCACTTTAACCCGTAGCTTGCTGTTGGGACTATTGGTATTAGCCAATCCTGCGTTAGCGGATACTAGTATGGCTGAGGAGTACAGAGGCTCAGCAGCAGATGTAGATAGCAGCGCGCCTATTGCTGCTTTATCGACACTCACTAGCCTTGATAACGTTGCTCCCTTAAAAGTGACTGTGCCTGATATTGAGCACTTCACTACTAGCAATGGAGTGCCGGTCTCCTTTGTACGCAGCGATGCCCTACCTATCGTCGATATCGACTTGCGCTTCAACGCTGGTAGCGCCCGTGATGGCGATATCCGTAAGCAAGGTTTTGGGATTGCCAATATGACAGCGACAATGCTGACTCAAGGCTCTAAAAGCTTGGATGAAGATGCCTTTACTCGCGCCGTTGAAACTTTAGGAATTCATCTAAACAGTAGCGCTTATAAAGATATGTTTATCGTCTCACTAAGAAGCTTATCCGATGATGAGCATTTATTGCCCGCTATCGATTTAATGACTCAAATACTAACCGAGCCTAGCTTTGATGAGCAGATTTTGGCGCGCAATAAGGCTCGGCTACTAGTCGGTCTGCAGCAGCAAAAACAAGATCCTGGTAGCCTTGCCAGTCTTGCTTTTAATAATGCCTTATATGGTGACCATCCTTATGCTCACCCAGCATCCGGTACTCTCGATACTGTGCCTACTCTTAGCCAAAAGGATTTACTCGCTTTCAAAAACCGCTACTTAGTGGCGGCAAATGCTTCGGTGGCGATGACGGGTAATTTGACACTGGCTGAGGCAAAGAAGCTAGCGAACGCTATCACAGAGGATCTACCAAAAGGACAAGCAGCCGCGCAGTTACCTGAGCCTAAAGCTTTAACTCAAGCAAAGCATATTCATATCGACTTTCCTAGTAGTCAAACTACGGTACTAATGGGGCAACTTGGCAGTAAGCGCGCTACCGATCCTATCGCTCAGCAGCAACAAACGAGTTTTACCGTAGGTAACGAGGTATTAGCTGGTGGGAATTTTAATGCTAGGCTAATGACTCAGATTCGCCAAAACTTGGGCTATACTTATGGTATCTCAGGCTCAATGAATCCAATGCTAGCGCGTGGGCCTTATAAGATTGGATTTTCGACTCGCACCGATAAAACTCGCGCCGCTATTGACGCAAGCTTAGAGGTTATCAATGAGACTTTGGATAAAGGCATTACTAGCGCTGAGATGCGCTTGACGACTGATAATTTAAAAAACAGCTTTCCGATGGGTTTTGCTAGTAATGCGGGGATTAATGGGCTGCTTGGCATGATGAATTTTTATCAACTACCCGATAGCTACTTAAGCGACTATATCAGCCGTATCGATAAAGTTGAGTTATCAGAGGTTAATGAGACTTTGCGTCAAACTTTAGATCCCAATAAGTTTTTGATCGTCACTGTAGGCGCAGATGATCCACAGCTAAATAACCGTATTAAAGAGAGTAGTAAATGATGATAAATACAGCGCCTATTAGTTTTTTATGGTGTATTCATTTATGGTAGTAGCTACTCTATGGTAATAGCCACATCATAACGAAAATTCTCAGGCTTATAACCAGCGCCGTTATAGGCCAAGCGGATGACGTGCTTATCGTAGGAGGTAACTTCATAACCGCCGTTAGCAAAGTTATAAGTTCTGGGAGTAATTAATAAAGCCTCGATTTGATCATTATCGAGGCTGACAGCTATCTGCTCACCAATCTTAGGATATAAGAAATAATCACAGCTGTCTTTTATCATCACCTCAGCTGTGCGCTCAATAACGCTATTGTCTAGTTGTTTTTGAATGAGCTTTGGGCAGATATGGGCATGCTTGGATGCCACGCGAGCGTAAGAATTGATAATCTTATCTTCTATATCTGCGCTTACTTTTAGGTTTTGTGCTCTTTGCTCAGAGGCTATAATCGAGCTATTGTTTTCGACATCATCAGCAGGCTCACAGCCACTAATACTCATCCCGCCTAGCATTATTATCAGTGCCGCTAATGGTTTTTTTATTAACCTAGCTCTATCAATGTCGTTATCGCTATGACGCTGATAAAGCCAATGGTTCGTTTTTTTCAGATTTTGCATAGCCGGTATTTATACTCGATATCTCAAATAATAGACAATAGATAATAAGCTAGTCATATACTAATACCGGCAAGCAAAGCTGCTACTAGTGTTATTAAAGCCCCATTTTCGGTAGCCTTGAGTATCTAGATGAATCGCTCCTGTCGAGTATAACCCTAAGCCAAAATCCATAGACTGGCCTTGGTATTGCCAAAATTGGCATAAACTATCTTGCATACGACTAAGCTGCCACAAGTCGCCATCATATTCAGGCACCCAGATGTCCATCGCGCCAGCGGTCATGTGTTTGCTATTATCAGCGCCGCCAGCACAATCGTTTAAATTAGGACTACGATATACAGAGCGAATCTCAGTACTTCTTGGCAAAATACCTTGAGTTTTTAACTGACTATATAAGCGTAAGGTCGGTACAATATTTGCCCATAACTCTTGCGGAGGTAGCTGAAAAGGCTCGTAGCCACAGCGGTTCCAGCTACGAGCTGTGGTTAGTAGTTGCTCAAGTGGCGGGACGTTTTGTGCGCCGAGCCGCGAGCTCAAGTAACGTTGATAATTGGCAACTTCCTGTGCACGAAAACGATTATTGCTTAACCAAAGCTGGAAGTCAGCCGCGCTATTACCGTAATACTCATCGTTAATATATTGAGTATTGTAGGTGGTATTATAACTTGGCGCGCGCCTAGTAGTGCTAAGTCTTTTACTCTCTTCAATAGAGAGCTGAGCATCAAAATGGTATTGACGACTTTTTTGTTCTATTAAACCTTGGAGACTATCACCGCTAATAGCATAGTTGCTATTAGTAGGATTACTAGCAGGAGCAATATAGACTTGAGGATTAGCGCTGCCTTGACGTACTTGAATACGGCGCTCGCTGCTATCATTTAAAATAGCGGCATGCGCTTGCAAACTACTAGCGCAAACTATCGCTGCTAGGGTCAGCTGCCCAATAGTCGCTATGGTGGTAGCTGTAGTTTTATTGGATTTAGCGGTTTTCAGATAGGACTGATCTAGATAGCGGTGATGGTTATGGATGCCATTATCATCATTATTTTTTGTATTGTTCATATGTAATAATTACCACCCAAAACTTTTATTAGAACGATTAGCTCAAAACTCTTATTAGTACTATTGGCTCAAAACCACTTAATGACTAATGCTGTATTCAAAACAGTTGCAGCACTAGTTAACAGTCATCTGGTCGATACTGCTAAGTCGAGATACTTAGCCGCTGCTATTGGCACTATTGCTATAGTATAGATTATGGATACTATCAAATTTTAACTAAGCAAGCTAAACTATTGCCTTCGATAATCGTCAATAATGGTCTGTTTAACATTTATCATCATAATTTTTATAATCAGGTGACTTTTGCTAGCCGTTTATAATTAGCCGCTGTAAATTTTGTCTTATATACTCCCCTTTTTTACTTATTTAGTAGTCGACTTACTCTATGTCATCTAATTTACAATATCGCTTTTCCCGCCAAAGCCATCACTTTGGGCAAAGACATGAGCCCAATATTTGGCAACGTGTTCATATTGACCCTTGGTTAACTTTATTATTATTAGCAGTGTGCTGTATTGGCTTGACCATTCTTTATAGCGCTTCTACACAAAATGTCGATATGGTCATCCGCCAAATGGTCAGTTATGTGGTGGCCTTTATAGTGATGATAACTATGGCGCAAATTCCGCCCAGTGTTTATCGCAGCTTTACGCCTATATTTTATGTCTTAGGCTTGTTTTTATTAGTACTAGTTGATCTTATCGGCGAGGTGCGTATGGGCGCCCAGCGCTGGATAAATCTGCCAGGGTTTGGTAGCGTGCAGCCCTCAGAGTTTATGAAACTAGGTATGCCTATGATGTGCGCTTGGTTTTTAGCTAGGCGTGAGTTGCCTCCTTCTTTTATGAGTATAGCTGGCACCTTAGGACTTATCATTATACCGGTGCTACTCATCGCCAAAGAGCCTGATTTGGGCACCTCAATACTAGTAGCCGCTAGTGGTATTTTTGTGTTGTTTTTAGCGGGGCTGTCTTGGTGGTGGATTGGCGGCGCGGTCGCTTTGTCTATACCTTTAGTGACTTTTGCGTGGCATTTTTTATTGCATGATTATCAGCGTACTCGAGTATTAACTTTACTCAATCCTGACGCTGATGCTCAAGGAGCTGGATGGAATATCATTCAATCAAAAACTGCTATTGGCTCTGGTGGTATGACAGGCAAAGGTTATTTAGATGGCACCCAATCGCATTTGCATTTTTTGCCAGAAGGTCATACCGACTTTATTATTGCCGCTTTTTCAGAAGAGTTTGGCTTGGTAGGAGTTATTTTATTGATGTTTATTTACGCCTGTTTATTAAGCCGCGCTTTATTCATCGCTTTTACCCATCCAGATACTTATAGTCGACTATTAGCAGGTGCTATTGCTATGTCGTTTTTTGTCTATGTTTTTGTGAATGTCGGCATGGTAGGAGGTATCTTGCCAGTAGTTGGAGTCCCTCTACCCTTTATCAGCTATGGTGGCACGGCTATCGTAACTTTGATGGCAGGCTTTGGTTTATTGATGTCTATTCATACTCATAGAGCGGTATAAACTGCTTTCAAATTAAGATAAGCCCTGCACAACAGTAGAATATTTAGTTATTATTTATAACTTTTTTATAATATCATTGTGAAATAATAGTAATATAAAAGCAGTCATAAATTAGATATACTTAATTTATATTATAATATACATAATACTGTAAGGTTTTTCTCCTTGTTATTAACATTTAATTGCGTTAGTCTGTTTAAATCTTATTTTAGTACATAACTTATACAGAGCTGCTAAGCAACTTTTCATAAGTATATAATGAAGTCATAGCTTGTCCGTATAGTGCGTTGCTGGTTATATGATTTGTTATCTAATGGTTAAAAAACAAAGTTACTCTAACTTAGTATTTACAAGATTATTTTTTGATGGCTGTAAAAATATAATAACAGCGAAAATAATTGGTAAAGATTTTTACTACTAAGTTTTGGGGTATATGTTGGAGAGTTATATATGAATAAGCGTTTATCTGGTTTGATTACAATGTCAGTGGTTTTATTTACAGGCTCTGCAGTAGTGTCCAACGCGCAGGCCGTCGAAACAAATGCTTCATTAGCAGCATTGTCACAAGATAACACTTCTCATATTGATCGCGTCTTAGGCGAGTTAACTCGTCAGCATGACAGCGCATCAAGTTTAGTAAAATCAGCCCGTCAGCCTACCTCATTAGCGCTCAATAGCTCATTGTTAGCGACTGATACCTCACAAGTTAGCAATGATGAAGATGTGCTTGAGCGTCTGACTGCAGTGGCTTCTAACTCAGTCGGCAAGTTTAAGCAAACCGGTCTAGCCTCATGGTATGGTCGTAAGTTCCATGGTCGCAAAACCGCTAGTGGTGAGACCTTTGACATGAATGCCTTAACAGCTGCTCATCGCTCTTTGCCGTTGAACTGCTATGTTAAAGTTACAAACAAAACGAATGGTAAGAGTGTTGTGGTCAAAGTAAATGATCGTGGTCCTTTTCATGGTAAGCGCGTGATGGACTTATCCTACGGTGCCGCGAAACAATTAGGTATTACTAGTAAAGGGGTCGGCAACGTCTCTATCGAGCGCGTTTCAGGACCTTAATTTTATCAATCAGTTAGTCCTTATTCATCCTTATTTATCATATAAATAATAAAAGCGCCTAGTTCATGAACTAGGCGCTTTTATTTTATACCAAACTTAGTCAAAGACCATGCGCTTAAAAATCGATCTCAAAAGCGCTTTCAATAGCATCATCTAAGCGCTCTACAGCGATGACATTGATACCTTGAAACTGCGGGGAATTGGCCGCTGGTGCATTAGACTTAGGAATAATAGCATGCTTAAACCCATGCTTCATCGCCTCTTTTAGCCGCTCTTGCCCATTAGGTACGGGACGAATCTCACCTGATAAACCCACTTCCCCAAATACCGCTAATGATGATGGCAGAGGCTTCTCCTTTATACTCGAAGCACAAGCTAATAGCACTGCCAAATCAGAGCCAGTCTCAATAACCTTTACCCCGCCTACGACGTTGACATAGACATCTTGACCACTCGTGTGAATACCGCCGTGACGGTGCATTACCGCTAGTAGCATAGACATTCGCTGAAAATCAAGACCAAGCGCCATACGTCTTGGTTGCCCTTGCGAATCATCTACTAAGGCTTGCACCTCAACTAGCAAAGGCCTAGTGCCCTCACGACTGACCATCACCACTGATCCTGCTACAGGCTTATCATAACGGCTCAAAAATATCGCCGAAGGGTTTGCGACTTCTTTGAGCCCCATATCGGTCATACCAAAAATACCCAGCTCATTGACCGCGCCAAAACGGTTCTTGACGGCGCGAATCATTCGAAATCTTGAGTCGGATTGCCCCTCAAAGTATAGTACGGTATCAACCATATGTTCAAGTACTCGCGGCCCTGCTAGCGTCCCCTCTTTGGTGACGTGACCGACCAAAAACAATGCGGTACCTGTTTGCTTGGCATAGCGAGTTAAAATAGCTGCTGACTCTCGAATTTGACTGACGCCGCCTGGCGCAGAATTAATAGCGTCAGTATAAATGGTTTGAATAGAGTCAATAATAGCGATAGCAGGCTGTTCTTGAGTTAGCGCGGCACAGATAGTCTCGACATTGGTCTCTGCTAACACTCGCAGCCTATCAGCGGGCAAGTCCAAACGTTTGGCGCGCATGGCTACTTGTGCAAGCGACTCCTCGCCAGTCACATAGAGCGCGCTACCGGCTAACGAGTCAGCCTTTGCCATGTTAGTGGCAGTTTGCAGTAAAATAGTCGATTTACCGATACCCGGATCACCACCAATCAGCACTACTGAGCCGGCTACCAAGCCGCCGCCGAGTACTCTATCAAACTCACCAATACCAGTAGGTAAACGGGTGTCTAACGTCACGCTCACCGCGTTAAGCGGCATTACCGCACTGTGAGTCCCTGAATAGTTGCCAGCTGGCGCGCCTGTACTACGCGGCGTAGCGCGACTAGATGCTGATTTGGCTGAGCCTTTATTATGGTGCGGCATACTGACATTAGGCGCCTCGACTAAACTATTCCATTCACCACAATCGGTACATTGCCCAGCCCATTTACCAAAATGAGCGCCGCAATGTTGGCAGACATAGCTGCTTTTATTTTTTGCCATAGTGTATAAACCTTATTCGATAATGAATCGTAAACATTAAAAGGCGATAAGCTAAAAGGTTTGAGAGATTAGTAAAATAGGATTTAAAACACAGCAGTGATTACTGCTTGTAGAGAAATGAGGGATCGCTAATAAAAGCTATAAAAACAGTAGAAGATGATAGAACTTACTAAAGATAAATGCTGTTGAACCATAACAATTAAAAAGCTTTATACCATGATGATATAGCAACTAAAGAGCCTTATAAGCCTAAAAGATAAAATGCATTTGATAGGGTAAGTTATTTAAACCCTCACCCCATCAAATTTTTACTAAAAATATTTATACCTGAAAGTCTTTACCCAAGTAGACGGATTTGACCAATTCATTGCTTAACACCTCTTGCGCGCTGCCTTCAGCGATAATAGCGCCCTCTGAGACGATATAAGCTTTTTCGCAAATGGCAAGCGTGTCACGAACGTTATGATCAGTGATAAGCACTCCGATACCGCGATTCTTCAACGTTAAGATAACCTCTTTGATATCACCTACTGATATAGGATCGACACCAGCGAAAGGCTCATCTAATAAAATAAATTTTGGATCAGCAGCCAAAGCTCTTGCTATCTCACAACGCCGACGTTCACCGCCCGAAACGCTCATACCCAAAGACTTACGTACATGTTCTAGATGGAACTCGCCAATTAGTTTTTCAAGCTCTTGTTGCTGCTCATTGGCTGATAATTCACGGCGCGTCTGTAAAATAGCAAGGATATTATCCTCAATAGAGAGCTTGCGAAAGATAGAGGCTTCTTGCGGCAGATAACCGATACCTGCGCGAGCGCGCTCATGCATGGCATATTTGGATAAGTCCACTTTACCTAAGGTCACGCGGCCCTTATCCATATTGACTAGGCCTACAACCATATAAAAGCTAGTGGTCTTGCCAGCGCCATTAGGCCCTAATAATCCGACCACTTGGCCTTGCTCAACAGAGAATGAGACATCTTTGACTACCCAACGTTTGCCGTAGCGCTTGCCTAGATTTTGCATCACTAAGCGCGGCATCACTGTTTGTGTCGCAGCAGTATCGCGATTAGCTAAAGGATTGGCTTCACTATTCTCTGTCATAACTTACTCATATTTTATTAGCACCTTATAAATGAATGGCTGTTTGTACAAAGCCTTTGTACAATGTCTTTATAAAAGTGCTATTTGTCACGATGGTTATTTATAGGGTTTACTATCTAGCTAAAAATAGCACTTATCAAGTCAATATCTACTGCTAAGCTATCTAGCGTATGCCGCTTTGATTGGTATTACTATTGGGCGGGAAGATTAATTCTACGCGCTGATTGCCGCCTGCCGTCGCCTCAACATCGCCGGCCTTGAGACTATAGCGTATGACGTTACCGGCGAAACTAGCGCCGTTTTGAGTTAACTTGGCATTACCGGTCAAAGTCATGATACCAGTCACCGCATTATAATCAATCCTATTGGCTTGGCCTTTTGCTAAGCCTTTATCAGCGGTCACTACTTGCTGCATAGTAGCCGGACGACCCGTAGCCACTGCCGAATTAATACTACGCTGCTGTGATAGATTGACAGTGATATTATCCGCGGTCAATTTTAGTGTGCCCTGCGTAATCACTACCGTTCCTGAATAGCTAGTAACACCTGTGCTCTCGCTATAAGTCGCTCTATCGGCCAACAGCTTGATAGGCTGGTTGGCATCAGAAGGCAGCGCGTGACTATAGATGGGTAGGGCTAGCAGCATAACTACCGGCAATGAGCGCAAATGAGCTACTGACAAACGCTTCTTTAACAGATGAAGACGAGGTAAAAAGGATGATTTCATGACTGTTTACTCTTATTATGAAGAATATCAAATAAATGGTTTAAAAGGTTGAGGCGCTTAGTTTATATAACCAGTACGTCCTTGGGCTCTAAAAGGCGATACTGTTTATGAATTATTGAAACCGTTCCACTAAAACAATGCTTTGTCTTGACGCTCAGCTGGAGTGAACATTACCGCCACTTGTCCAAACTCATATTCGCCCGTCTCCAAATCAGCTTTCATAGTCGCCGCCTCAAAACGATTACTGCCTTGCACCACTTGTACTGGCTGCTCGCTATAAACCTGTCGTGATTTTGTATTACCTTTGAGCGCCTCGCCAGTTACCGTTATGGGCGCTATCTTCTCGCCACTTTGCGTAGTCTTTGCCTGATCTTCACTCGCCAAGCTAAAACCGCCGTAGAGATGCAAGTCGCCGGTTTCTTGATTGAGTGTGGCCGTCCCAGAGGTTATACGATACAGCTGCTCGGCGGAGGGCTGCCAATTCATGGTAATACCGGACATCACGTCTTGATTGGTATTGGGATCATGACTCAGCGACTCAGCGTTAAGCTCATATTCGGTTTCGCCTTGCTCATTAGTCTGTACCGCTTGAATATCGGTAGCTTCATAATCCACTTCTGTGGGAGCTATGCTAACGGGCGGCGCGATTTCGCCTTGCTGTTTAAAGAACCAACCGGCAATTGCAGCGATAACTAGGGCTAAGATGATTAAAACGCGAGTATTCACGATAGTTTATCCTGCGGCTGAAACGAGCTTTTTTGAGCGGTGCTACCCTCTAAAGTATACTGAGCAATATAGTCTTCGTAGTGTCCATGGCCTTTTAAAATAAGATCACAAATCTCCCGCACCGCTCCATAGCCGCCAGCGCGAGTGGTCACCATATCACTGCGATTGATAACCTCAGCGTGAGCATTAGGAACCGTAGCCGCAAAACCTACCGTTTGCATAGCTTTTATATCCGGCAGATCATCGCCCATATAAGCACAATCTGCGGTAGTAATATTAAGATCTTTGTCAATTAGACTCATCAGCTCTTCTAAAGCCACCAACTTATCATCACGACCTTGTACCACATAGTCGATACCGATCTCCTTGGCGCGCTTGTCTACCATTGGACTACTACGACCTGTGATAATCGCAGTCAGAATGCCAAAACGCGATAAAGACTTGATACCCACGCCATCTTGAACCGAAAAAGCTTTGGTCTCGGTGCCATTGGCATCATAAATAATCTGACCATTTGATAAAATACCATCGACATCTAATACTAGCATTTTGACTTGACCGGCTTTTTTGATTAGATCTTGCATAGGCGACCTCTTATTATAATGATGTCTGTTTATATATAGAGCTTTTATGGTTTATAACTTACAGAAGCTGAGCTGCTATTTTACCCCAGCTTGCAGCAAATCATGCACGGTAATAACAGCCTCTAAATGACTTTGCTCATCCATCACCAATAGCTGGCTAATAGAGTTTTCATTCATAACGCTCAAAGCATCTGATGCTCGCATAGTTTTACTAACGCGGC
Organism: Psychrobacter sp. AH5; assembly: GCF_040371085.1. Classification (NCBI taxonomy): domain Bacteria; kingdom Pseudomonadati; phylum Pseudomonadota; class Gammaproteobacteria; order Moraxellales; family Moraxellaceae; genus Psychrobacter; species Psychrobacter sp. AH5. Next base: position 946,858 of record NZ_JAMBMT010000001.1, on the reverse strand, counting down.
GCGGCGCAGTCGTCATTATCTCGCGCATCGGTGTTGCCAGATCGATACCTTTCTCAAGCCCTCGGCGTAAGTCGCCATCGGTAAATATACCTACTACTCTATTTTCATCATCAACCACGACAGTCATCCCTAAACGGCCATTGGTCATAGTAAATAGCGCTTCATGCAAAGAGGTTTGCTGCTTAACGACTGGCAAATTCTCATTATTGGTATGCATCAAATCTTCTACTCGAGTCAATAACTGTCGTCCAAGCGCGCCTGCCGGATGTGATAAAGCAAAATCCTCTGAGGTAAAGTTACGCGCATGTACTAATACTACCGCCAAGGCATCGCCTAAAGCTAACGTAGCAGTAGTGCTGGAAGTCGGCGCTAAATTGAGCGGGCAAGCCTCCTGCGACTGACCTAAGGTCAATACTATATCAGCGGCGCGCGGCAACATGCCTCGCTTATCACGACTAATACTAATAAGGGGTATGCCTAGACGCTTGATCACGGGTATCAAGGTCTTAATCTCATCAGACTCGCCTGAGTTTGAAATGGCTAACAATACATCACCAGGCACCAGCATGCCTAGATCGCCATGACCGGCCTCGCCTGGATGCATAAAAAAAGCAGGCGTACCAGTCGAGGCAAAAGTAGCCGCTATCTTTCGACCAATGAGTCCTGATTTGCCCATACCTGTCACCACTAGACGACCTTGACAGGCCAAAATAATGTCACAGGCTTGCGCAAAACGATCGTCTATTTGTTCAGTTAGCAAAGCAAGTGCCGCTTTTTCAGTATTGATGGCCTCAATAGCAGTCGTAATAAACTGCTCATGAGTAAGATGACTTTTACCGCTATTCATATATCGCTCAGTATTATTATTTTTTGATAAGTATTATTTAATAGAAATTATTTAATAAGTGTTATTTGTTAAGTATGATTTGATAAGCTATTTTACTATATTCTGGTGGTTATTAGTAATAATGCTATCTAGAGCTCAAAGATGAGCGCTACACAAAAAAGACCCACTATATCAGCAGGTCTTTCTTAGTAATAACGTCAATATGAACGAGAGAATAAATACGCTACTTGATAGTTTTAATAAAAATTACTCGTTATCACTGCTATCATCAAACTCGTCTTTGGGCTGATCACTAAAGCCTGTATTTTGACTTGGGCTTTCAAAACCGCGATCTTGACTAAAACCTGCACGCTCTTGGTTTTGTCCAAAACCGCTTCGTTCTGATACTTGACCTAAACCACCGCGCTCAAAGCCGCGATCTTGACCAAAGCCACTACGATTAAACCCGCTTCGATTAGAGGGAAAACCGCGTTCTTCAAAACCGCTAGTATTAGCGCTAGGATTACTACCGCGCTCAAAGCCACTACCCTGATAGCTACTAGTTACACCCGAAGTCTGTGAGCTGCTAGTAGCTGTCGTACTGTTGCGAGGATTACGGGCAGGCACTACCGTTGAGATAGCATGCTTATAGACCATTTGGCTGACGGTGTTTTTTAGTAGCACCACATACTGATCAAAAGACTCGATTTGACCTTGAAGCTTGATACCATTTACCAAAAAAATAGAAACAGGAATACGATCTTTACGCAGTGAATTCAAAAACGGATCTTGTAAAGTTTGTCCTTTTGACATAAAAATTCTCCTAATAGTTATTATTTTATTTTAAGTGTTATTTATTAATACGATACTCTTAATACCAATACCAAGTAATACTAATACCAAAGCTAAATACCCATATCGCTAAGAGATAGCAATCTTTAAAGCTACATTATACTAGTGCTACGCTTCACCTTAACGCAAATTATATTTTATTATTAGCTATTTAAGTAACTGCTTGTTTCTACAGCTATTATCTATAAAACCCCATAACTGATAATCATCAAATATTCATAAAAGCGTCAGTGTAATTTACTATAAATTAGCTTGGCGCTACCTGTTGTTTAGTCACTGTTTAATCCCTTCACTACAAGCTAGGTATAAATTATAACAGCTTAGCGTTTGGCTATTTGTCGCTTATCGTCATTGTAAGATAAATAAATGTAATAATTCACAATAGCGCTAAATCCTAACAGTATTAAGTTACAACAAATACTCTCTGACTTGCTCAATAGATATAAACGATTTTGTCACTAATTTTGTGGCTATGTCAGCGGGTATATTGGTATGGCTAGTACTATCTGCTGCTATAGTGTCAGTCGCTTGACAGGTCTCAAATGACGCAGCCTTTGATAATTTACGCAGCCAAGTATATTGGCGCTTAGCCAATTGCCTAGTAGCATATAATGCCTTATTTTGCATGGCTTCACAAGCAAGCGCTTGCTGTTGTTGTTGAGCTTTGCTATCGGTTTTTATAACATTGAGGGCTAACTTACTATCATCAGCTTTTAATATCCTGTTCTGCTCGTCATCATTATTAGCAAAGGCACTACTAGTAAAGGCGCTATAAAAGTGCTCTTTATCTAAATGAGGCTGCTCAAATATCGGATGCTGGGTTCGAACTAGATACTCTAATACTTGGCGATAGCCCACGCAGCGCATTGAAGGCATATTTGGCGTCAACGCATAACGCTCAAGTAGACCGATTACCTCAGCGACTAAACCCTCATTCCACATAATATCTAAACGTTGGGCGATGCGCTTATGCAGCCAAGGACGATCCGGTAATACCGATAATACCTGCCATCGCTGATCAGGATTATGAGCTAATGCTTGTTTAGGCTGACGCTGCCACTCACTAATTGGGATATGAGTTTGCTGATACACTTCAACAGCTCGGGTAATGCGCTGAGTGTCGGCAGGCTTTAGCCTTTTATGACTAATAGCATCGACTTTTGCTAGATAATCATATAAAGCCTCGATACCTTCTAGCTGTCGCCACTGCTCCACTTGCGCGCGCACGCTCTCATCGCTGTCAGGTACTGGTGATAAGCCTTCAATAAGCGCCATGTAATACATCATAGTGCCCCCTACCAATAAGGGAATTTTACCTTTTTTATGGCAATCTTCGATGAGGTGCTTAACGTCACTGACAAATTCGGCCACGCTATAGCTCTCGGTGGGGTCAATAATATCGACTAAATGATGGGGGTAACGTCTTAATTCAGCGGCAGTCGGTTTGGCAGTACCGATATTCATATCCCGATAAATCAATGCCGAATCGACTGAGATTAGCTCATAACGACCACTATCGTATAGCTCATAAGCTAGCGCAGTCTTGCCGCTCGCAGTTGGTGCCATCAGGCACACCACACTATTGGCTGGCAAAGAATCAGTGGCATCTAGCATATTTTTACCTATCAAACAAAGTGGTTATGGCTGAAATGAAAAAGGCTAAGGCTTAGCGGATGATAACATTAAAGGGATTAACTGCTGGCTATCGATATGGGTAATGGCTTTATGGTTAAATATCTGTGTCATATCGGTAGCAAAGGCTTGCAAGTCTGGCAGTGACATTTGCATGGCGTAATGGCTTATCTGTTGATTAATCTGCTGTTTTATATGCTGATTTGATAGCTCATTAACATTCAAATCTTTATCGATATTACTAGACGGATTATCATTATTAAAAGCAAACATAGAGTTAAAACTATGCTGCCAAGCGCTCTGTTCAATCACCGTTAGCTGTCCTTGATTATAAAATAATAACCACGGCGGCGAATAAGGTAACGCGCCGAGCTGATTATCATCTGCTACCCAAAAAGCGCTCATCGATAAGTCAGTGATAACTTCTAGGCAATAAGGCAAAGTACTAAGCATAGCAAGCTTGGCAGGGTTATTTATGGAGCCAATATTGATCTGCTCGTAACTTTTATCTATACTTTTTTGGGTCAAGTTTTTATCGGCAAAACTGTTATTTTCCAAGCTTTTTTCTTTATAAGCATTATCATCAAAAGTCGGCGGATAAGATGATGTCTGCTGTGAGCACTGATAAGGTTGCTTTGTAGAATGCAACTGATGATTTGTCGTCGAAGCATACTGTTTAGCACTATGGGCTACGCTTTCAATGCCACCGCTACTAGTATGGTTTGTGTTGTCTAAAAGGTTATCTGATAAATATTCATTAGATAAAGTCGCCTTAGGACTATTAACAACCACAGTTTTAAGCTTTTTAGCAATAACGTGACTTAGATGCGCTAACACATTATTTAAAGGACTAATTTTGATACGCTGCTTGCTAGGATGTACGTTGACGTTTAGCCAATGACTAGGTAGCTCAAAGTACAAAGCATAGCCCATAGCAGCAAGTCCAGCACTCGTGGCTAATTGTCTTAACTGATTACTGATGATAGGTTCTTTGATCAATCGGCCGTTGACATAAAGCAGCTTTGGTAGCTGCTTCGATACTTGTGCTGTCGGCCATAACCAACCGCTAATACTCGCCTGCTGAGTCTCCATGAGCTGTGGCTGATGTCCTGTGGTCGCGCTTGTAGCCTGAGTCAACAGGCTTGTTAAATCTACCCAAACTGCTAACGCCTCCTCAGCGAGCGCCAAATCTAAGGCTTGCTCAAGTCGGGAAATAGGCAGATAACGATTGTTATTAGCAGTGGCATTGGCAAAGCTTGTATTATCATTTGCCTTTATATTTGCCGATAAGCTCAAGCGTTTTTTATTATCATGACATAGCGTCAATGTCACATCGGCACGGGCCAAAGCCACCTCCCGCACTATCGTCTCGATATGAGCAAACTCAGTAGCGATGGACTTTAGGTTACCGCGCCGAGCTGGCACATTGAAATATAAATCCTTAATCGTCACCGTGGTACCGCGGCTATGCACTACCGGCATGAGTTTGGGCTCTTCTGCTAGCACTCCTGCAACTTGTAATTGCCGTCCTATGCCACTGTCATCGTAGCTACTCGCCAATGTTAAGCGCGAAACAGCAGCCGTCGCCGCAAGCGCTTCACCGCGAAATCCCAACGTACTGATACCATGCAAATTAGCGACATCAGCAATTTTACTAGTGGCATGACGAGTGATGGCCATCACCATATCGTCAGGATGTATGCCAACGCCATTATCTATCACTTGAATCATACCCATACCGCCTTGGGTGATATGCACCTCAATATCCGTGGCATTGGCATCGATAGCGTTCTCAAGCAATTCTTTAACCACGGCAGCTGGACGCGTCACTACCTCACCGGCGGCTAATTGGTTAATGAGTAGCGGTGATAGCTTTTTTATACGGCTATGCGCCGTATTTTCAGCTTTAGTCAAATCATTGGGCATTAAAACATCTGGCATTATAAAATCAAATTCTCAGGGTTGCTAAATTCAAGTTTTGCGCTTGACCTATTTTTGACAAACGTAGCTCTACTTGCCGAGCGCCATTATCGGCCTCCACTATATCAATGAACAAAGTGGGCGGCGGCAAATAGCTATCAGCGCGGCTAGCCCATTCGATAATAATTAAAGCATCCGGCTCGTCAAGATACTCATCAAAGCCAATAAACGATAGCTCTTCTGGATCTTGCAATCGATACAGATCAGCGTGATAAACAGGCTTTACTAAGCCATCACTTTGCTTAAGCTGATAAGGCTCAACCAAGGTATAAGTCGGACTTTTCACCGCCCCTTTATGACCTAACGCTTGTAGCCAATAACGCGTTAAGGTCGTCTTGCCAGCGCCTAAGTCCCCTGACAGCCAGACACTGCCTTTAATAGGTAATTTCGCTAGTTGCTGTGCCAATGTTTGAGTATCAGCTTCTGAGGATAACCTTAAGGTTTGCAAACTTGTGGTATCGTTTAACTTAGTATTAGACATCTATTTGCACCTACTCCGTTACCTCTAAATGGATAAAACAATCATGTTATCGAATAAATAAATAGTTTGGTCGTTTATTATAGCAAATCGCTGTGCTGTCGTAAGCAAGCACTTATTAACGCTTACGTGCAATAGTGATAACCCACTTAGTCTTTAATAGCTAAATACTTTGCTATCTGTATTACGCGCTTTGTTTTATCTAAATCCAACGTCTCACTTTTGCTAGATAAGCCTGATAATGCTTGCCAAACTTTTTTGCCATCATTCTCTCTTCTGGCCGAATTTGAAAGCGCGTAATATAAACTACAAAAAAGACTACGCATACAAAAGCTAGCAGATGCGATAAATAAAGCGCCCAACCTAACAATATAAGCACCAGTCCTAAATACATAGGATTACGGCTATAATTATAGACGCCACTAGTGACTAAACTAGATACTTTTTCGAGCGCCTGCGGATTAGGAGTGGTCTGAGCCTCTCTAAACTGAATGACGCCCATAATGCCACTACTCACTCCTATGACAGCCAAACCAAGCGCTAACACTGCTGAGCCATTGAACGAAAACTTCAAAGCCGGAAGCACTTTAGCGATGCCATACATAGCAGCCGCTGTGACAACGACTTGCGCGACAGGCGGTACTTTTAGCTCTAAAGTGCTCATACAATGACCTTAATTATTTATAACAAAATTAGTCGTCAAAACCAATGTTTTGCAAAGACGTTTGACCACTACTATCAGTTACAAATTTTTCTAACAATATTACGCATTTTCTGCCGAATACACCTGTTAGACGATAGTTAGTATCAGCCTCAGGTCTAAAAGTGCCATTTACACTGCAATTGCCAAAACTATCATTCCCTCTAAAGTTAATTGAGATAGGCTGATTTGGAGTAATATATCTCTCTGTCACCGTAAAATTTGGAGAGCTACTACCCGTTCGGCTATAAAAGAGCTTTTCTTCAGGGGTAGGTTTAGGTAAATCTAAATCGTTTTCGTAGATTAGAAGTTTTTCTTCATCGCTATAAGGTAGCATTGATAATTTGGCAAGTCCGGTAGGGTTTAAAGAGCCATTCATGGCTAATACGCCTCCTGTACCTGACTTTTTTGAGCTACGATATTTGTCAGAGTTTGGCGCGACATTAAATGATCCACCCCAATCGGTGACAACTTGTAATTTAGTTGAAGATCTCTCAGGTAGTTTGGCAACATACATATTATCTGTGACAAGATTTAATGAGCTTTTCATAGTTTGACAGCCCGTTAAAGCTATACTCGCTGCACTAAGTATAGCAACACTACTCCACGTTTTTTTCATATATTCCTCAAATTAAAATAGTCAAAAGTGTATCACTGGTTTAAAAGCTCACTACCACTTTTAAGGTAAGCGCTTAGTAACTGATCAGCAAACTTAATGTATTTACATTTATATAGCAATGACTAATTTACTGTAAAGCTGAAACTCCTTTACAGTGCAGATATTAATTGACTCACGAAGTCATTGCTGACTAATAAATGAAGTCAATCTACTCTTAACCAGCAGAAACTAAAGAACCGACATGACGTCAGCTCTTCGATAATTTTACTATTTATGGTAAAAATATGGAGATATGCACTTGTTCTTTATTTTCTTAAATGACAGTGTTGTATACCGACAGCCGATCATCCATAAAGCTGTTAGTGAAGTACCACATAGTCGTAAACATCGCCGTCAGCAATACCGCCATAACGGCTAAGATAAGCCATAGAGGCGTCTCACTCGTTAGCCTGTGCCTGATTTGATCCGGAATGGCCCAAAAAGGTGAAAATTCGTTATACATGATATCGACTAGCGACTGACTACTAACCCGTCTTTGTAGCCCTGCTACTGAGACTTTGATAGGCAGTTTCGCTAGTTGCTGTGCCAATGCTTGGGTATCAGCTTCTGAGAATAACCCTAAGGTTTATAAACTTGTAGTATTATTTAGATCTTCGACTATCTAATTGCTCGTTTTTAGTGTATTTGCGTTAAAAGCTTGCTATTAATAATAGCTATTTCGCTGTTATAGCAAAACACTCTTCATCCGTAAATAAGCGTTAATAAATACAAAAGACGCGAATTTTTGATGAGAGTTATGGCAAAAAAGCTTAACGACTCTATAGCCGCCAAGCTTTGACTATCTAAACGTTAAGAATAAAGCCTAAAGTTATAATACCAGTGTCCATTTAATTTAAAAAGACATAGCTTGCTACACTACTGCTAAATCGTCTTTTTCGCCAAGCTCATAGAGTGCCCCTGCGCGGCCCACGATAAGAGGGTCAACTTGTCCAACTTTTTTGTCGTCTTTTTTGTCATACGGCAGCTTATTGAGCACATAGCGCATGGCGTTGAGGCGGGCGCGTTTTTTGCAGTCGGATTTAATGACGATCCACGGCGAATCTGAGGTATCGGTGTTATAAAACATCGCTTCTTTGGCAAGAGTATAATCGCTCCATTTATCTAACGATGCCATATCAATGGGTGAGAGCTTCCACTGTTTGAGTGGATGGGCTTCGCGCTGGGCAAAGCGGCGGCGCTGCTCATCACGGCTGACCGAGAACCAAAATTTAATCAGGTGAATGCCTGAGTCGGTGAGGTTTTTTTCGAAGTCTGGTACTTGCTTCATAAAGGTTTGGTACTGCTCGTCAGTGCAAAAACCCATGACGCGCTCAACGCCTGCGCGGTTATACCATGAGCGGTCAAAAAAGACAAACTCGCCTGCGGTTGGTAGATGCTGCACATACCGCTGAAAGTACCATTGACCTATTTCTTGTTCGCTGGGTTTCTCTAAAGCAATCACTCTTGCGCCGCGTGGATTTAGATGCTCCATAAAGCGCTTGATCGTGCCGCCCTTGCCTGCCGCGTCGCGACCTTCAAAGAGGATGACGACTTTTTGACCGGTTTCACGTACCCAGCTTTGTAGTTTTAATAGCTCAACTTGCAGCTGATACTTTTCTTTTTCATAGATTTTACGCGATAGACGGTTTTTGTAAGGGTAGCCGCCCTCTCGCCAGTCATCAGATAGCTCATCGTCTTTATGACTGCCGGTTCTGACTTGATTGGCAAGCGCATGGTTGGCGAATAGATCTTTTAATTTGACCAAGTCATCGGGGGAGGCATCGTGAATCAGCGCTTGTAAGTGCTCTGAGATGCCCTTAATATTACCTTTTTTGAGATCTTTCAAGATAATATCATCGATCGCCTCTTTGGTTTTTATAGGATAGCTTATTTGTTTTTTTGTGGTTTCGTAACGTTCAATACCTTCGGCATCGGTCACATAATCGTCATTGATAAGCTCAATTTTGTTTGATTTTTTCTTGGCCGATTTTGCCATATCTTGCTCCTCAATAATGCCGATCAGTTGTGCTAATCGGCATTGGGTTTTAGTAAGTTTAAATCCTTTATTCTTGTAGGGATTATAACATTATTCTTACTATTTCTTAGTCGATAGAAGCGAAAACTATGGCTGTAGAGTATTCAAAAAATGTTTAATGAACTTAGTTATTCCCTATATAATTATCCTATTAGTGTCTTACAAAAACAGGGTGATTATATAAGTTATAGCAGTATAGATAACCTATATTAGGTTTAATATAAACACCCTCCAGTGGGACGGAACGCTACTTTAAATATCTAGTTTTTCAGTCACTCAATTTAATTTTTAATCAGGCGGGTTACGCTAACCTATCCTACACCAGCTAAATTTATGCACTCTTATAAGAAGCCTCTATCATCCCTGAAATCTCCTGATAAACAAGCGCTCCATAATCTTTATGGCTAACAGCTGATAATAAAGTTTGCTCTTTTTCCATATCCGATTCATTCGCCGATTCAACAGCATAGCTCTCATAAACATCAGCACACAACTCAAAATGCACGCCTGAGAGTAAATATTTACCTTTTCCAAAGTTACCACTCACCACCGCATTTTTGCCATCGCTATAAGTTGCTACAACCTTAAACTCCACATCTTTATCTCCTACAAAATAAGCGCCGCCGTGATAATAAACCTTGTCTTGTTCTGCATTTTCATAATCTAGAGTGACTAAGGCTTTAGAAGTGGCAGTCTCATCATAGAGCCGCCCATTAGTAAGCTTAGCTATACTACCGATAGCTGTACCTGAGAAAAAAGCAAGCTCACGCGGCCCATTGATTTCATATTTTTCGCTATTACCATTCTCATAACTTCGCCCTATAAATTCAATATCGCGCGCGCCGTAATAACCGCCTGCGCAGATACCGATATAAATATTTCCTTTGCTAATAAACTCACGGATAATAGCATTGCCTAGCCCATTGAGCTTTTGACAGTAAGGCAGGTCAGCACCGCCTGGCATAACTAAAATGCCAATGCCATTTAAGCCGCTAAGCTTATTATTAATGATGTCTTGGCTAGATATGGTTTGCACACTATTAGCCAAACCTATGGGTAGCTTATTTTTCATGGTCACTAGTGCTGATTTTACGCTAAGCTCGCTAGTACCTTCATCTGCATAAATCCAAATAGTGAGGCTATTATTTGTCATAAAATTGCTATCCATATAACTTTTAAATATCAGTTGAAAATTTATCAGCAATAGTATACTTTGAATTTCAGTTAACAGGCGTACACTATAAACAATAACCATAAATGAATAATAAGGATTTTTATGTCAACTGTCTTAGCTTCCACCAAACAGTGGTTTATGAGTAATGAGCAGGCTGCTTTTTTTATCAAGGTTGTTTTTGGCTCACTAATGATTGCCTTATTTGCGCAAATCTCAGTGCCTATGTATCCGGTGCCCATCACTGGACAAACTCTAGCCGTCACGGTAGTGGGTTTGGCATTAGGTAGAAAAGCAGGTGTCTCAGCGGTACTATTATATTTGGCGCAAGGCGCGATGGGTCTACCAGTCTTTGCTACCGGTTCAGCAGGTCTCGCCGCCTTTTTCGGTCCTACTGGCGGTTATCTATATGGCTTTATCGCCTCTGTTGCTATCTTGGGTTACTTCAGCGATAAAGGCGTTTTAAAAAGTTACTTTATGAGCACTGTCGTTGCACTGGTAGCGACTGCGACGGTATTTGTGTTTGGTCTAATTCATCTGTCATTCTTTGTGCCTAAAGGAAGCGTTTTACAGTTTGGCTTATATCCGTTTATCCTTGGCGGTATTGTCAAAGCAGTATTGGCAGCAGGCTTGGTAGTGCCAACTCATAAATTCTTTTCAAAGCTATAGTTTAAAGGACTGACTAATAGTTCAATAACATTAGCTTTAATTGGTTCTTTAAACAGTCAAAACTAACCAGCCAGATATTGCAATATCTGGCTGGTTTTATGGGAAATACTCAAAGTCTATAGACTGCTCTCACCGCTGTGCATTAAACACGAGCTACATGCTCAGCTTTGGCATAGTTATTAATCTGTGTTCGTACTTCTTGACTAGCAGCACGCTCAGACATCATTTGTTCAGCTATCTTTTCAGCGATAGCGATAGTTGGCGCATTGGTATTAGCACTAATAAGCGTTGGCATGATTGACGCATCAATCACGCGTAAGCTCTCAATTCCTCTTACCTTTAGATCAGTATCGACGACCGATAGCTCATCAGAGCCCATCCGGCAAGTGCCGACAGGATGATAAATAGTATCGGATTTATTACGAATATAGCCAATCATACCGTCTTTTTCGATATAGGGAGCGGCGTAATCTTCGGTGATAAATTTGGCCAGCGGTGCCTCCGACATAATAGCGCGCGCACGTTCAGCCCCTGCAACCATAAACTCTATATCTTTCTCGTTAGACAAGTAATTGGGATCGATAAGCGGCGCAGCGCTAGGATCAGTAGAGGCAAGTCTAACCGTACCACGGCTCTCAGGACGCAAATAGCAGCTATGCACTGAGACGCCATAGCCCCATTTGAGCTCACGACCATGATTGATGACTCGAGAGATTACAAAATGCAGCTGAGTATCTGGCCAGTCTTTTGGCGTCTTATCCGTTGCACTATAAAAAGCGCCGCCCTCGGCATAGTTGGTCGATAGTATGCCAGTGCCATCTTTTTTCCATTGTCCCAAAGCGGACATCATCTGGCTTACCGTACCCAGCCCAATACCGATAATATCTTTGGTATTGACCTTATAATCAAATACAACATCCAAGTGATCTTGCAAGTTACCACCAACATTTGGAGAGTCTTGAATGACTTCAATACCATGCTCCTCTAAATGCGCTTTTGGACCAATACCCGATAGCATCAGCGTCTTTGGCGAGCCGAATGCGCCTGCGCATAACAGCACTTCTTCTAAAGCGCTGACGGTATACTCTTCACCGTGCTTGACGTAAGCAACAGCCGTTGCACGTTTGTCCTTGATGATGACTTTTGAGACCATCGCAGCGGTGATAATGGTTAGGTTCGGACGGTCTTCAACTGGATGCAGATAAGCGGCGGCCGCTGAACAGCGTTGACCTTGTTTTTCGCCATGAAAATGCGTCACTTGGTAGAGACCAGCGCCATCTTGCTTGGTGCCATTAAAGTCGTTATTAGCGTCAAGCCCATTAGCGATGCAGGCATCAACGAAAGCTTTGGAGATAGGACGCGGACTTAGAAGCTCTGAGACATGCAGTGGACCTGAATCGCCGTGATATTCATCGCCGCCGTGGATATTATTCTCCGCCTTTTTAAAAAACGGCAGCATATCTTCATAACCCCAACCTTCACAGCCATTCTCTGCCCAGCGATTGTAATCTTTGGCACTGCCGCGAGTATAGACCATGGCATTGATAGCGGATGAGCCGCCCAAACACTGTCCGCGCGGCTGATAGCCAATTCGATTATTAAGATGGGTTTGCGGTACGGTATTAAAAGCCCAGTTATTGATTTTTACAGGCTTATCTCGCATCATCATAATGACACCCGCTGGCACGCGTACCGCCAAATCTTTGCCGTCGCCGCCGAACTCTAGTAGGCATACTGAAAGGGTAGGATCTTGAGATAAACGACTTGCCATCACGCAGCCGGATGAGCCGCCACCAATAATTACGTAGTCAAATTCCATGAATAAAGCGCTCCTTGCTTATGAGGGGTATCAATTTAGATAACTTGATACTAGCCTTTAACTATAGCAGAGTTTTTATCTGCTTTTGCTCTATGAGATAAAATTAATAGAAAATATGGATAAAATTAGCTTAGCATTTAGCTAAACTATAAGGCTATCTTAACGGTTGAATAGATTAAGCACTATAGTCGCCACTATACTTACTACAATCATACTGACTACTGGAAAGTATATTTTGGTATTGCCTGAGCGGTACTTGATATCTCCTGGTAGGTTTCCTATCCAGTTAAAAAGAGCTGGAAATACAAGCCAAGCTAGCCCTATAAGGACGAATACCACACCTATTATTATTAATACTTTTGCCATATCTAAAGCCTTGTAAAAACCACAACTAATAAATTTAAATATACCCTTTAGCGGATAATAGAGTCAAAAAAAGCTTATCTAATAAGATAAGCTTTTGGTTAAATCAAATTTGCAAATTAGTTATCAAACTCAAGCGCCCTATCCCCATCAGCATCTTGAATACGAGTCGGCAGACCAATCTTATTTAGCAGATTAATAAAGGGCTTGGCATCTAGCTCTTCAACGTTGACCATCTTGCCGGCATCCCACTCGCCAGTCGCCACTAGCATAGCGGCAGCGACGGGTGGTACGCCTGCCGTATAGGAGATACCTTGACTACCCATTGCCTCATAAGCTTCTTTATGATCAGAGATATTATAGATAAATACCTCACTATCAACGCCGTCTATCTTGCCTTTGATCTTATCACCAATACAAGTCTTGCCGGTATAATCTGGCGCAAGTGAGCTTGGATCAGGCAGTACCGCTTTCACCACTTTTAAAGGCACTACTTCTAAGCCCTCAGCGGTAGTGACAGGCTGCTCGGATAACAATCCTAAGCTTTGAAGTACTGTGAAGACATTGATATAGTGCTCACCAAAGCCCATCCAAAAACGAATGTTTGGCACATCCAAATTAGCCGATAGCGAGTGAATCTCATCATGACCGCTAAGATAGCTGTTTTGTACACCAACGACTGGCAGATCATCGTTACGCTTAACCTCAAACATTTTATTCGACTGCCACTTGCTATCCTGCCATGAATAAACGGTTCCGGTAAACTCGCGAAAATTAATCTCAGGATCAAAATTAGTAGCGAAGTATTTGCCGTGGCTGCCAGCATTGATATCGATAATATCAATATCAGTGACCGAGCCTTTATCCATCATGTCATAGCCGATACGCGCATAGGCGTTGACCATACCAGGATCGAACCCTGCGCCTAAAATAGCGGTAATGCCCTGCTCGGCACAGCGCTCACGGCGCTGCCACTCGTAGTTGTTATACCACGGCGGCGTCTCACAAATCTTACGCGGATCTTCATGGATAGCGGTATCAATATAAGCGGCGCCAGTCTCAATACACGCTTCTAGTACGCTCATATTGACAAAAGGTGAGCCTACATTAATAACGATTTGAATGCCCGTCTTTTCAATCAAAGCGATCAGTGCTTGAATATCTAGTGCATCAATTTGATGCGTATGCAGCGTCGCTGGCTGCTTAAAACTGCCTTTTTCTTCTACACTTTGAGCGATAGCTTGGCATTTATCTAAAGTACGTGAAGCAATATGAATCGCACCAAGCACATCGTTATGCATAGCACATTTATGCGCGACGACTTGCGCCACACCGCCTGCACCGATGATAAGCACATCTTTTTTAGCTAAGTTAGTTTGACTTATGTTCAAAGAACAATCCTCCTTTGTGTTACTGCCGTTGCCTATGATAAAGGTCAATCGAAACAGCAACGAGTGAATGATATGCGTGAATTAAAAAGGAAGACCGAGGAAAACCCACGCACCCGTCAAACAAAATATCGTTATGCCTCGATATTTTATCCGGGGCAATTATAACAATTTTTTATCTTCTTTTTGGCAAAAATAGCATCTCAATAAAACAGCTATACACGGCAGAACTAAGGTTTGCCGATAGCTATACTAATGATTAAGATAAGCTGGCCTTAAACTCTTGATAATCAAATTCTCTTTGTATCTCAATACTACCATCTAAGCGTTTAATCACAATCGCTGGCATGTTAACGCCATTAAACCAGTTCTTTTTGACCATGGTATAGCCAGCAGCATTACCAAAGGTAACGGTATCGCCAATAGCTAAAGTCTGGGCTAGTGAATACTCACCAAAGATATCACCTGCAAGGCAAGAGCGACCACAAATGATAGTATTCTCTGACTCATTAGCCACTTTAGATTGGTCATTGTCTTGGCTTTTTATTGGCATAATCTCAGTAGTATGGCCATTGATAGCCGCTATCGACGCTGACTCTTGATAAATCAGTAAATCTAGCATGTGCGCTTCAATAGAGGCATCAACGACAGCAATGTTTTTTTGATTATGTAGAGTATCTAATACGGTAGTTACCAGCGTTCCTGCCCCATGAATACTAGCTTCACCTGGCTCTAGATAGACCTGTACCCCGTACTTTTCACTAAAACCTTTTAAGCGCTGAGCTAATTTCTCTAGCGGATAATCCGGCGCGATAAAATGAATACCACCGCCGAGGCTCACCCACTCAAGCTGAGCTAATATATCGCCAAATCTAGCTTCGATATCTGCTAAGCTAGCACTAAAGGCCTCAAAACTATCATTCTCACAATTGTTATGAATCATCACCCCGCTGATATCAGCAATGACGGTCTCAATACGGGCTTTGTCATGCTCACCAAGACGACTAAAAGGACGCGCTGGATCGGCAATAATAAAAGAGGAGTTACTGGTTTTTGGATTTAGACGCAGACCGATAGGAGTATTTTGTGCCAAAGCTTGCGCTTTAAAAGCGCTCAACTGCGAGATTGAATTAAAAATAATCTTATCAGCATAGTTTAAGACCTCAGCAATCTCATCGCTACTATACGCCACACTATAAGCGTGCGTCTCCTTTTTATCATTTGCCTGATCATTACTCAAGCTATCGTCTTTATGATTAGTAGCGCCTTTGGCAAAAGTCTCAAAACCTAAGCGTACCTCATTTAGCGACGATGAAGTCGTGCCATGCAAATAAGGACGCATAACCTCAAACACACCCCAAGTCGCAAAACACTTTAAGGCCAATAAAGCTTTGGCGCCTGATAACTCACACAGCCGCGCAATAATTTGCATATTACTAACGATTGCTGCCTCATCCAATAAGTAATAAGGCGTAGCAGGCAGTGATGCTGACGTTTTAGGAGTAGATGTTGAAGCATTTGTGACATTCATATAAGACAACCTAAAGCTATTAAAAAAGAACGGTGAATAAAATGCGGCTAATAAAACCAAACTGGCTCTAGCACTAGTAGCGACTGATAATAAGGATTATATTGTATTTTGCAAGGTTAACTGTGGCTACATTTTAGCATTATGAGCCTAAAGAAAAATTGGTTATAGTAGGCTGAATCCACTACCAATAGAATAGCTTATGTCACTCTCTACTGATTATTCCAAATCTGTCAATAAAGCAGGTTTAGCACAAATTAATGCTAAAGATATCGATCTGACTCATCTAAATGCGGATGCTCGAGCGGTGTTGGAGTTTTGGTTCGATAAAGACAATCAGCCGTATTGGTTCGAAAAAAACGATGACTTTGATAAGTGTATACGCGAGCAGTTTGGCCAAATTTGGCAAGCGGCTAAGCAGGGCGAATGTGCCTCTTGGCGACGCACAGAGAGTCAAGCTGATAACAATAGCGCGATTACTAACTTAGCGGGTCGCTTAGCTGAGATTATCGTACTAGATCAGTTCTCACGTAATTTATGCCGCGGTGATGCTCGCTCTTTTTCGCAAGATGGTATGGCGGTAGTGTTGGCACAAGAAGCCATCAAACAACCCTACTTTGCAATCTTACCAATGGAGTGGCGCAGATTTACGATTATGCCTTTTATGCATTCTGAGTCGTTGGCTATTCATGAGCAGTACTTGCCGTTGTTTGAGCAACTAGGTGACGAAAGCACCTTAGAGTTTGAGCATCGTCACAAAGATATCATTGAGAAATTTGGTCGTTATCCGCATCGTAATGAGACTTTGGGTCGAGAGTCTAGCGCTGATGAAAAAGCATTCTTAGAGCAGCCTGGATCGTCGTTCTGATATATGAACGAGATAGCTTATCAAGAATAGTTAGTCTCTCCAGTTATAAAGCTAAAGGACTGAGTCTGCAGGCGTTTGTTATCAATACTAATATCAAAGCTCACTTGATACTCACTATTGCCATGTAGACCGCAGTTTTTAGCTTTTGACAGGTTATATTTTTTTATAACGCTCTTACAGCTATTTAGCAAGTCAGTGATAGGCAAGATAAAGGCTTCGTTTTTTGATAGCTGATACTCAGTATTTTTATAGGGATCATTTTGAAAATCGAGTAGCTGCGTAGGTACAGTGATATTGCGCTCTACCTCATAAAAACTGATATTACTAATTTTAATACTTCGAGCTTCTGGAACATTAATATAGATAGGTTGCCCTATCGGGTCAGTAGTTAAGTTGCGTCCGCTATGCCTGACTGGATCAGGCGTTTCGTTATAAAGTCCGGTAACAGTACCAGTGACGCCTTGACAAGGATAAGTAAAAACCCCTGAAAACTTTGCGTTCTTTGTGGCTTTAGTAGCCGCCGCGTTAGTGACTAATACGTAACCTTGATTAGTGCTCTGTTCTTTATCATAAGGCTTGTAATCGATCAGCGCCGTTCCTACAACTTTGGAGCTTGGTACCATTAGTGAGCGCAGATGATAAGGGGCGGCTAATAAAGATTTTGCCATAGAGATCGCTGCGGTCGTTGGCGATATGAGCCTGCCGGCAGAGTGATAATACATTGTCTGCGCAATATTTTCGGTAATGCCATAGCTGAGATTAGGGTAGCTGGCGTTAAACATCCTGTTTTTGACATCTAAACCGCCAAAAAAAGGGTTGTTGCTACCAGTAACGCTAGCAATATCGGCAATTTCATGTTGATAATGCGGATTAAACCTAGTAGGCGCTGAGTTAGCAAACACATAACCAATATAGTTAGCATGGTCTAGCGCTATTGCTTTGAGCTCAGGGTCTTGTGTCAAAGTCGTTAGCCCGCAGCGACTTCTAGCAAGATTAAATTCATTATTGGCAATACTAGCGACATTTTCGTCATGATCATTGTCAGCATTACTAGCAATTAAATCACTATTTGCTACCTTTGCGTTAATACCCTCCTCGATAGACTTATGAGCGGGAGCAGTAGCGCTATCCTCTGGCAAGTTAATGCTAGGATCAAGCGCCCTATCTAATTGAAGACGGGTTATTAAAGCCTCAAAATCACTTTTATAAATCGCGCTCAGCTGACGTCTCTCTACTCCATCATAGGCAGGCAACAATAGTAGCAACAGCATCGCTATTACTGAAGTTTTGCTTGATGATTTAGTGCTCATGGACTCTCATCCAGCTTTTTTGCCACCGGGGCAAAACTACGTCGATGCTCAGCTAACACGCCATGAGTATCTATAGCTTGCAGATGCACTTTGGTTGGATAGCCTTTATGCTTAGCGATAGCATACTGTGGATGCTTTGTGTCTAGCGCATACATAGTCTGGTCGCGGCTCACTTTGGCTAAGACACTCGCTGCCGCCATGCTAGTGTGACGCGCGTCCCCTTTGACCCAAGCTTGGCAATCGATAGCGGACTGAGGTAATCCTAAGTTAGACAACTTCATATAATCCAGCTCAGGGCAGCGATTGCCATCGACTAATACTTCAACAGCTAGCAGTTTAGCTTTATTTGTAGTTTCTATAAGCTTACTAGCTATTATTCCTTTTGCGATCTGCTCCAGTAAGCCCTCAATACACAAACGCATTCCTAGCATCGTTGCCTGCAGAATATTGATCTGATCTATTACCGCCGCTGGTATCTCAGCGATAAGAAACCCTAGCGCATGTTGCTGTATCAAAGGATAGAGAATGTCGCGCTTTTTTTCACTGAGCTTTTTGGAATCGGTTAGGATAGATAAAGGCGTATTCAATAAAGGCTGATTATCAATCAAATCAGACCAATTATTTGGCAAGAGAGCCGCGGCGACATTAACGCTGCCTAATAATGGTCCGCGCCCTGCTTCATCAATGCCTAACTGTAGCGGTTTGAGCGAAGTAGTTTGCCCCGCTGCTGACTGACGCTCAGCTAACAGCGCTGAGAGTTTTAGCTGGCCGGTTAACTGAATAGCTGCCGCCAGAGTAATACACTGACCTTTTATCTCAATACTTTTGATAGAGGTATCAATAAAGATGTCGATAGGAAAAATTTGGGTCTCAAAGCTCATGTTATACCGCTAAAAGTTATCAAGTTATTAAAAATTAAATAGACTAAGGTTTAGTCAAAGCCTGATTTTGCAGGTACCACTGCTCGACCACACTATTGGCAGGATCGTGATTGCTCTGCTGCTGCAAATCTCGCTTGGTAGCTAATAGATTATTGAGCTGCTCGCTATAAGCGCGTGGCTGCAATAATTTGGTCAAAGTACGGCAGATATTTTCGCCTGTCGCTTGCTCTTGGATCAGCTCAGTTACTATCGCCTCTCCTGCCAAAATATTAGGCAATGCTACAAAGGGAGTTTTGACTAAGCGCTTGGCAATTTGATAAGTCAACTGATTGAGCTGATAAATCACCACCATGGGGCGCTCAAGCAGCATCGCCTCCAAAGTGGCGGTGCCTGAGGCTAGCATGACAATATCGGAGGCGGCCATCGCTTGCTGACTAAAGGCTGGCTGACTATCATCATAGACCACTGCGATAGCGGCGCGTAGCTGCTCAGAGCGCTTATCTATCACGTCTTGCACGATGTATTGATGATTTTGATCGACGGTCGGGATGATAAAACATAGCTTAGGATCTACTAACAATAGCTTTTGAATGCCATCTAGCATTAAGGGTAAAATAGCGGTAATCTCACTGCGCCGTGAGCCTGGCATCACACAAATAAGCTGGCTAACCGCCTCAAAGCGCTCGATGAAGAATTGCTGCAGGCCATCATTATGCCAAACCAGCTCGCTACGTAACTGATTAGTCGGAGTGTGAGTAAGCTTCTTATCTAAAGTTCTGAGCAGCGGATGACCGACACAAATGGCCGGATGATTATAACGCTCATAGACGGGTAGCTCGAATGGAAATAGACACAGCACTAAGTTAGTAGCTTCTTTAATGCCATGAATACGCGACTCGCGCCATGCCCAGATAGAGGGGCTAACATACTGCACACAAAATACCCCTTTAGGCTTTAGCTTCTTAGCAACGCGCAAGTTAAAATCAGGGGCATCAATACCAATAAACCAATCAATATCAGCAGCGGCAAATGCTGTTAACAATTCACGACGCGCTTTGAATAAGTCAGATAGTTGTGAGACGACTTCCACTAAGCCCATCACCGCTAGACGCGATAAGGGAAACAGACTTTGCAGCCCTTGCGCTTGCATTTTTGTGCCGCCCACTCCAACCCAGATGATATCATCACGCAAATTATTCATCTGCTGCATAAAATCAGCGCCAAGACTATCACCAGATACCTCGCCTGCCACTATCCCTATCACTAATGGCGCTGATAATGGCGAATGGTTTTGTGAAGTATCTATAAGCTCAGTTGCAGCTTTAGGCTTAGCAATATCTGTCATGACCAACCTTTAATGTTAAAAAATAGCGGAGAATATAATCATAAAAAGCTAAGTATAACAAAATTTTGGTTTTCACATTCCTGTTATGAGTCAGTTAATTGACCGACTACCCTTGTCAACGGCAGCTTTTGACCGCATAATGAATATTCCTATAAATCAGCTAGACGATAGATAACCATGACTACAACCGCTACCCATAACGCAGATATTGATGACGTGAATATTGAACAATTCATTCCTTTAATCACTCCTGCTCAGCTAAAAACTGAGCTACCACTTACCGATGCCGCTTATAAAACGGTGCTAAAAGGTCGCCGTACTATTCAAGATATCTTGGATGGCAAAGATAAGCGCTTGTTTGTGGTGATTGGCCCGTGCTCTATTCACGATATAAAAGCCGCTCACGAATATGCTGATCGTTTGGCTGTATTGGCCAAAGAGATTGAAGACAGTATATTTGTGGTGATGCGAGTTTATTTTGAAAAGCCGCGTACTACTGTGGGCTGGAAAGGCATGATCAACGATCCTGATATGAATGACAGTTTCGATATAGAAAAAGGTCTGCGTAGCGCTCGTAAGCTGTTGATTGATCTAAATGAAAAAGGTCTACCTTGCGCCACCGAAGCGCTCGATCCCAATACCCCGCAGTACATGCAGGATTTGATTAGCTGGTCTGCTATCGGCGCACGTACGACTGAGAGTCAAACGCACCGCGAGATGAGCTCAGGCTTATCTTGTCCGGTTGGCTTCAAAAACGGCACCGATGGCGGTATGACCGTCGCGGTTAATGCGATGCAAGCGGTGAAAGAAGGTCATAGCTTCTTAGGGCTATCCGCTGATGGGCAGGTCTCTATCATCAAATCTAAAGGCAACCCATACGCGCATGTGGTACTGCGCGGTGGTAATGGCAAACCTAACTATGATGAAACAGCGGTAGCCGCCGCTGAAAATGAGTTAGAGAAAGGCAAAACCAGCACCAAGATTATGATTGACTCAAGCCATGCCAACTCCGGTAAAGATCCTTACTTGCAGCCGATGGTTATCAAAAACGTCGCTGAGCAAATCCAAAACGGTAATAAATCTATCATTGGCATGATGATTGAGAGTCATCTAAAAGGCGGCAATCAAAAGCTTACCGCCGATCTAAGCCAGCTTGAATACGGCAAATCTATTACTGATGGTTGTCTAGATTGGGATAGCACGGTCGTTGCCTTGCATGATTTACGTGACGCGGTCAAAGACGTTTTACCTAATCGTTAATTTGACTTTATGAAAATAAATAAGCCCATTTAGCAGACGATTAGTTATGCTAAACGGGCTTTTTTAGTGAGGCTGATTTAAGTTATTTATAAAAGTACTAATGATTTAGCTTTTTTATTCTGCTTAGGCTATTTTTATAGCTACTTTAACAGCTTTAGCCTCTTGCTTCTATAATCATGAATGAAGGCTAACTCATTTTTTGAACAATATTGTGGCAATCTCTAAGAGCTGATTGGCAATATTATTAGTATAGCTATTATCGTTCATCAAGGATGTCGCCATAGCAGCGCTAATCTTTCTGTCGCGAATGATCGAGTTGATATCAATGATAAACTGCTGATCTGCCTGAATCGCCTCGACTCTCATAGCCTCAATGGTTGGTAGTATTGTAATAAACTCACTGATTTTGTCCGAATTGTCTTGTATTTCAATAAGGCTTCTAAGGATGCTGCCCAATCGATAGCGAATCTTGTTATATTCGGCTCGCACAAAAGGATTGGGGTCATTTAAATATCGAGATAAATTTTTGTGCAGATGTTTGGTGCTTTTGATAGCCGCTAGCATACTACTGCCCGCTGAGCGTAGCTCAAATATTCTATTATTTTGTGCAGAAGTCATATTCTCATTATTGATCTGACCTGTGTAATTGACTATCTCAACATAGAGTCCCTTAATTTTGGTGGTATATTCTTCATCTAAATTAATAGGAATAGGCTTCTCAAAAGAATCTATAATCTCTTTTATTGCAATATTTGAGCGAATATCAGCGACTTTAAAGCTCAATCCATGACACAGTACGCCAAAGAAATAATTCGCTAGGTTCAGTGTTTCTTGATACACCGCCTCCACTGCCAGCTCCGGAATCTCCAGAGCGGAATCTAACAAATAAACTGGCTCTGCAACCGCAAAGACTTTATCAGGAAGTAGTTTGGTGATAATAGCGGCTAATTTATCGATGAAAGGCACCATCAAAATGACGCCTAATAGATTAAATAAAGTATGAAATACCGCCAGTTTAAGGGTGTAATTATCGTCTGCTATGTTTAATAGCTTAGATAACCAATCAACCGTTACCATCAATTGAGCGATTAGAGCTATGGCTACTAGTCCTGTAATGACGTTAAACACCAAGTGGGCGGCAGCTAGTCTTTTGCCGTTAACGCCAGCGCTGATGGCACCGATAATAGCAGTGACGGTGGTGCCGATATTACTGCCAATCGCTAAGGCCAACGCATTATCATAAGTGATTTGCTGACTGGCAAGCGCGGTGATAATCAGCACTAAGGTGGCGTGACTGGACTGCATAATCACTGTCGCGACGATACCTATCAAAGTATAAAGCAGTAAGCCTTTGAGACCCGTCATGGCATAAGCGGTCAGGTCGATATTTTCACGAAAGAGCTCGAAGCCCTCTTTCATATAATGAATACCTAAAAACAAAAATCCCAGCCCCGCCAATATATAGCCAATACCTTTTAGGTGCTTGGACTTTTGTAATATCAAAATAACCCCAAACACCAGCATTGGCATAGCATAAGCGGCGATATCGACTTTTAGCCCCAAACCTGCAACCAACCAAGCGCCTGTTGTCGTGCCTAAATTAGCACCGAAGATAATACCGATACCGGAGACTAAGCTGATTAAACCGGCCGACAAAAATGAGATAGCAATTACCGAAACTAAGGAGCTCGACTGCATTATAGTGGTGGTAACGACGCCAAAGCTCATGCTTTTCCATAAGCCAGTGGTGGTTTTTTTTAGAATTTTTTCTAATAAGCCACCCGTAAATGCTCTAAAGCCTTCCTCTAGCGCTAACATTCCAAACAAAAATATCGCCACCCCAGCACTAATCTGCTTTAGGTTTGGACTTACCCAAAAGCCATAAGCCAAAATGATAAAGACGCTTAGCAGTATTATCTTTCTATACATGCGCTTAATGATCCGTTTAGGGTGTCACGATGATACTTTTTGACCGAAAAAGTTAGAGACTTAAGGTAACAGCGCTCCTCTGATGGTATAAAAAATAAGCGCGGCCAAAAGCGCAGAAGCAGGTACGGTGATTACCCAAGCTGCGGCGATTCTAAGTAGCGCTGAGCGTTTTACTAGCTCATTTTTATACACTTTTTTAAGAGTCTTTCTTTCCCTTTTACTAAACTGCGTCGCGGTATTATTTTGTTTAAGTTGTTGGAGCATAGCATGCTTGCCCGCCACCGAAGCGGCTTGAAAATCTTGCAAAAAAGCCTCTACTATCTCTTGTTCGACGCCTTCGTGATGCTCCATAATCTCATCAACCATACGCTGATAAGATTTTTTGATGTACTCCCGCAAAAATCCTACCCCAAAGATACCGCCGACAGCGATATGGGTAGAGCTTACTGGCAGGCCTAATTGTGAGGCAATTATAACGGTGATGGAGGCGGCCATAGCCACACTAAAAGCGCGCATTTTATTCAGCTCAGTAATCTCCGAGCCCACCGTACGAATCAGCTTGGGGCCAAATAACGCTAAGCCCAATACGATACCTAATGCTCCTACCATCATCACCCACAAAGGGATAGAGGCCTGACTCGCGATACCGCCACTAGTGATAGCATCACTAATCGCCGCTAAAGGTCCTACCGCATTGGCAACGTCATTGGCCCCATGGGCAAAGCTGAGCATGGCGGCCGCAAATATTAGCGGTACGGTAAAAAGGGAGTTAATAGCATGTTTATCATTATCAATGTTATCTGCCGCTTTAGCGATTAGAGGTTTGATAATAATATAAATAGCAATAGCGACGAAAAAACCCAAGCCTAAGGCCATAGCAAAGCTCAGCTCCCAAAGCTTATTTAGGCCTTTCATAAGTAGATAAGTGGTAAATGACCATGCCATTAATGATATCAATAGCGGCACTACCCGTTTGGCGGCGGCTATTTTGTCGTCTTTATAAGTAATGGTGTGCTTGATAAGTAGCAAAAAAGCGGCGGCTATAATACCGCCCATAACCGGAGAGATAACCCAGCTCGACGCTATCGCTGCCATCTGACTCCAATTGACAATACCCCAGCCACCCGCCGCGATACCCGCTCCCATCACCCCGCCGACGACAGAATGGGTGGTTGACACCGGCGCCCCTACTGCCGTGGCAAAGTTCAGCCATACGGCTCCCGCTAATAAAGCGGCCATCATAATCCAAATAAACACATTACTGTCTTGAATTAGGCTTGGATCAATGATGCCATTTTTGATGGTGCTAACCACATCGCCACCAGCGATTAACGCGCCAGCCGCTTCAAAGATACCAGCGATAACAATCGCCCCGACCATAGTCAGAGCTTGTGAGCCTACCGCCGGGCCGACGTTATTAGCGACATCATTTGCGCCAATATTGAGCGCCATGTAGCCGCCAATCATCGCCGCGACTATCAGCATTATCCGGCCAGGCACAGCCGGAGTATTAAAGTGCGCGTACAGCATTACGCCAATAATAAACACCAACACCCAAGCCATACGTAGCGCCTCTGAGCGACTAAAGCCGGCCTTTTTTTCAATTTTTTCAATACTTTTTAGATCCATGCCACACGTACCCTTCGTTGGTGGATAAAGAAGATCTGATAAGAGTTAATTAGCTGCCGCACTTAACACACTATCTAAAGTTTCCAGCACGTTTTTAGAGCTCACTTGCTGCTGCAGCTTCGTGAGTTTATCGTGCGCCATTTGCCGTGTCGGCGCAACTAAGGTATACCAACACGCTAACACCTGTAGCAGACGCGCGGCGAGCACTGGATTGGTGCTGTCCAAAGTCTTGATCACGCCAGTATAGATATCTAAGCCCTGCTCGGTCCATAGCACCGTTGGCTGCGAGGTAAAGGCACTGATCACTGAGCGGATACGGTTAGGCGTATGCCAATCAAAATTATCATGCACTAATAGGGCTTTGATATCTTTTGTAGTCACATGAGGGCTGGCCGCTTGCACACTGAACCATAAATCTATCACCAAATCATTATCACTAAAGCGCTGATAAAAATCTGCTAAATATTCATCGGCCTTAGCGAGCTTATGATTAACCATCGCTTTTAGCGCGCCAAAGCGCTCAGTCATACAGCTGGCATTATGGTACTGCTGCTCAGCCCACTGCTCGGCGCCCTCAACTTTAGCCGTTAATGCCATGTCTAAGATGACATTACGTAGTGCGCGCTTACCCAGCGCTACTGGGCTATCGGTATACGGCTGTAGCGGCAATTGCTGATAGAGCGCCGCCCACTGATCTTTGAGGGATTCTGCCACTTGATTATATAAACCGTCGCGCTGCTCTTTAATGACTTTGGGATCATAGTCTTGATGAGTGGCGGCAGCTAGCTCTTGTGCGGAGGGAATATCGAGCAGGCGCGCCGCTAACATAGCATCGCTCGCGGCCAGCTTTGGCAAAGTCTTGGCTAAGGTCTGCAAATAAATATCAGGACGACTTTTGACGCTCTCTGTTGGCAGCAAGATACGATTGACTAGCATCTGCGTCACTTGCCACTGATTAAAGCCATTGGTCTCATGCGCAAGTAAGAACGCTAAATCCTCATCTTTATAATCGTAGTTTAACTGTACCGGCGCACTAAAATCACGCAGCAAAGAGACCACAGGCTCGCTAGTAATATTATTAAAGCTAAAGGTTTGCTCAGCTTGGTCTAACAGTAGCATCCGCTCATCAATAATAGCGCCTGAATCCTTGTCAAATAAAGCGGTCGCTACCGGAATGGGCAAAGGTTTTGGCGCAGCAAAGCCTGCTACTTGCCGCGTTTGCTGCTGCAAAGTGATAGTCAAAGTCTGGCTGTCGCTATCAAAGCTTTGATGTCCTGATACTACCGGCGTACCCGGCTGGCGATACCAATCGATAAAACCCTCAATCTTAGGATCAGTGATACTTAGCGCGGATAAAAAATCCTCAACAGTGACCGCTTGCCCATCATAACGGCGGAAATACTCATCGGTGCCCGTGCGGAAGTTCTCTTTGCCCAAAGTGTTGGCTATCATCCGCACAATCTCAGCGCCCTTCTCATAAACCGTAGCCGTATAAAAGTTATTAATCTCAACGAAGCTCTCAGGACGTACCGGATGCGCTAATGGCCCGGCATCCTCGCTGAACTGATGGGCGCGCAAAGTCGCCACATCATCGATACGCTGCACGGCGCTAGACTGCTGATCGGCAGAAAAGGACTGATCGCGAAAGACCGTAAAGCCCTCTTTTAGGCACAGCTGAAACCAGTCGCGACAGGTAATACGGTTGCCCGTCCAGTTATGAAAATACTCGTGAGCAATGATCGCCTTGACACTGAAACTACGCGCGTCAGTAGTGGTCTCAGGACTCGATAACACGCAGGCGGTATTAAAGATATTGAGACCCTTATTCTCCATTGCGCCCATATTGAACTGGCTGACCGCCACGATCATGTAACGATCGAGATCATAAGCGCGGCCATAATTGACCTCGTCCCATTGCATAGAGTCTTTGAGCGCTTGCATACCGACATGGCACTTATCGATGTCCTCCGGCTTCGCGTAGAGCTCAAGCAATACCTTGCGGCCTTCGC
The DNA here is from genome assembly GCF_040371085.1 of Psychrobacter sp. AH5. Taxonomy (NCBI): domain Bacteria; kingdom Pseudomonadati; phylum Pseudomonadota; class Gammaproteobacteria; order Moraxellales; family Moraxellaceae; genus Psychrobacter; species Psychrobacter sp. AH5. Next base: position 919,528 of record NZ_JAMBMT010000001.1, on the reverse strand, counting down.
TAGTGGTGTAGCTGTCACTTAGTACTGCTAGATCAGCAATGACGCTAGCAAATAGATAGCTTGGCTTGTTGGTTGGATCGTGCCAAATAGCGTAATGGCGGCTGCTATCGCCCATCACCTCGCCTGCCTCAACTAAATTACCATTGGCAAGCAATGTTGGATAGCGCTTATCCGCCTCTAAACGGGTAGTAAATACCGCGAGCACATCAGGGCGATCCGGATAAAAGGTAATCTTACGAAACCCCTCAGGCTCGCACTGAGTGACAAACATGGTATCGCTGCCACTGCCAGCAATATATAGACCTTCAAGCTCGGTATTGCTATGCGGATGGATACGGACTTGTAGCTGCAAAGTCGCCTCATCTGGTGCGTTGCTAATAATAAGCTTACCGCCAGCCTGCTGATAGTAATCGCTAGTCAGCGTCTCGCCATTCATCTTGATAGATAACAGCTCAAGATCTTCGCCATATAGCTCAAGATCGCCGCTGCTTTGACGAGTCATCACCAAGGTACTATCAACCGTCGCAAAATCTGCAAACAGCTTAATATCTAAATCAACCGTTTCGACATCAAAGCTTGGGCGCTTATAGTCTTTTAGATGGATTTTAGTAGGCGTATGAGCTGGCACATCCGGCATGTCAGCATTGATAATATTGGCATCGGTTTGGGTCGTGGACATTGCTATTCCTATTATTGTTCTAAAAAAGTGGTTGAGCTTAGAGAGATATTTTTGATGAGTATTATAAGGCTTAGTTTAGGTTTAAGCTCAGTTATTAAATTAAGTTTGATTCTCGTAAGCTTTAACGCTACATTGGCTTAGCTGAGCAAATTTCAAGAGTAATCTTTTTGTTTAATCACTTTGGTAAACCCTTATGAGCAGTCACTCAAGTTGCCCTACTATTACCCTGCCTGCATTGATAGCTTATAGCGATGCTTTACTGACTTCCCTATTAGCAGAGAGGCAAAAGCAAGAGACTGATACGGTTACTCAAACGGCTGAGAAGCTCTCCTCGCCTCTTTTATGGGTGGTAGCAGATAATTACCAGGCTGAAAATCTAAATCAGCAACTTAATCAACAAGGCATTAATATCAAGAGTGATAGCCAAAACCTTAGCAAAGCTAACAGTGAAAACACTATAACAAACGACACTAAAAGACCTATTGAGATCAGCACCTTAGCTCAGCTTAACAAACAAAACGCTAGGCTACGCTACCAGCTAGGCTGCTTTTGGCTACCTACTCTTAAAGAGGAGCAGCTACAGCCCTTTATTCCTCTTATCATGCGCTATCGTGACCTATATGCCGCTCATTTGCTGATTGCGGTTAACGCTGATATAAACCTAAGAGCTTATGGTTTTACGCCCTTTGATATTATGAGCGAATACCCTTTAGAGTCAGCGGTAGCTTGGGCTGATGATGCAGCCGTAGCAAACCCACGACTAACCCTTTGGCAATTTAATCTTTATGATTATAAACGCTTGCCTAATTGGTTAAATAATAAATACTGGGCCAATCCTGAAAACTGGGACAAACATCGCTGGTAAGTATTAAAGTTAATTTCATCAAAGTCGATTTTGGCTATAGCCAAAAACGGTTAACCCTATAACTGGTTCATACTATAAATAGCTTGGTTTTAAAATTAAATTATCAGACACGTACTGTAATACCTACCAAACCTTGGTATTATTAACAGTAATGCTACTTACACAACGTAACATTGATTTTATGATAAACCTCAATTCCCTACGTTTATTATAAGTGATTTAAAATAATAATTTAATCAACACTTTAGGAGCTTCAAATGTCAAAAAATATCTCTTCTAGTAGCCGTTTTGCCAAGATTGCTGCTTTAGCTGTCCTCTCTAGCGCTGTCGCTTTAACGACCGGTTGTGCGACCAAACGCACTACTTCTGAGGTGGTAGTAGCGCCACTAGGTATTCCTGGTGGTCAAGGCGCTTATACTGGCGCAGTTATTGTCGATAATCAAGTTGGCGTAGTCAATGCTGCTAACAATATCCAAGCGGTGGTTTATTTTGCATTTGATAGCAGTGAGATTACTGCGCAGTCGGCTAGCGTACTGAATCAGCATGCCAGCCTATTAAGCTCAAATCCAACGGCTGAAGTGCTAATCGCTGGCCACACTGATGAGCGCGGTAGCCGTGAATACAACATGGCTTTAGGTGAGCGCCGTGCCCAAGCTGCCCGTGATTATCTAGCCGCGCAGGGTGTGTCAGCAAATAACATTCGAGTGATCAGCTATGGTGAAGAGCGTCCTGCGGTAGCGGGCAATACAGAAGAAGCCTACGCCCAAAATCGCCGTGCAGAACTGTCTTACTAATAGCGCCTTACTAATAGCGTCGTTTGCCATAAAAGGTTTATGGCAGATTATTTATAAGCCAAAAGTAACTAGCCTACTGTAAAAAAGTAAACCCAATGATAGTATTATCATTGGGTTTTTTAGAATTAAAACTGCGTTTATCTACTTTATAAACCATCACTAACACTACTATCATCACTTATGTTATCACTTAATAATATTCAGTTTACTCAGCTTGATCCTGGTAGCTACTGCGCTACGGCGACTCTAGAAGGAGTTTTGCCGATATTAAAAACAAATACGCCAACGGCTCAAAGTCTAAAACGTCAAGATCAGCGTCAGGGCGTACGGCTATTATTACAAAAGCTACTAGATGAGCTGGCTATCGTAGATACCTTAGAAGAGTTGGAGTTTCCTTATAGACTTAGCCGTCATGGTCATTATGTCTGCTTTAGTCACTCGGCTAACAAAGTAGCGGTCGCTATCAGTCATAAGCAAGCTATCGGTATCGATGTTGAGATTAATAAGGTAGCTTGGCAAGTGGCTAAACGTTATTATCATCCTAGCGAGATTGCTATGTTAGAGCTGCTACCTATGGCTAAACGTGATTATCTGGTCAAATTACTTTGGCAAATCAAAGAAAGCTTCATTAAGATTGATCAAAACAAACTAGCAGCTGGGTTGGGAATGCCTTATCCGGCCCTTACGCAGCAACTGCTTACAAATGACATGCTAACTAATCGCTTATTTGATAGCTCATTTACTGACTTGAATGATAGATCTTTTTCTCAGCACCAGCTGACTATTCTTAAAGCGCAGCAAACGGTCATTGTTTTTTGATAAAGCCTACTGCTAGTAGGCTACTTTATAAGTTTGGTCCATCGCTACTTTAGCTAGTTTAAAATACAAAACACAAGACACAAAAAAAAACGGCCCGAAGACCGTTTTTTATTCATTATTTATAGAAAATAGTCTCTATAAATTAGAAGCGGTAAGTTGCACCTAATTTAACAATTGGCAACCACTCGATCCAGTTCTTATCTTCTAATTCTCTTTCAGCAAGTGCAGCTACGTCATTTGAGCTAACACCTATCAGTCCTGCATCATTTCCTACAGCTAAATTATTACCGTTAGCAGTAACAGTAGCGTCTGTTTTACCTAGATAAGCCGCACCGATCTCACCAAACACACCAAAGTTGTTAGTGATGTTAGGACGGAAACCAACGGTTAAGTAAGGCGCTAATTTGTTACGATGCTCAAGACTACCTTGCAATACACCCACATCATTAGCGTCATATTCGACATCATTGATTTTATACACGCCACCTTCAGGATTAGCAGTAACATCAAGATCGTTATCAGGAACGATAATACCAGCACCCATAGTGAACCAGTTCGCTGCTGGACGTAACTGTACGCCTAAGTACGGGTTACTAAAATCAGCATCGACGTCATAATTGACATCGTTAGCATCAAAATCACCACCGAATAAGTCAGCTACGTCGCCGCCTGCCCAACCCGCTTGCAGTTCAGTTTTGTCATTTAGTGCCCAACCAATGTTAGCACCATAACCTAGTGAACCCACTTCAGCACTGATAGCTGCTGGATTTAATACTGTACCAAAGAAAGTTTTAGTACCGCCAACTACTGCGCCTGTGGTGTTGCGAATGACGCCAGCATCGCTTTGATACTGATAAGCTGGTGTCGCTGTTTCATAGACGACAGCATCATTGTTATCGACAACAACGATTGGATCAGCAGCCATAGCAGCGGTTGATGCCAAGATAGCAGCAGATACCGCAGTAAGTTTGATAAGTTTCATTATAAATCTCCTAAAAGTGTAGAGTAGCTTGCCCACTATTAATGATAATTTAGAGTTGTTTTTAAACCATCATTTTGTTGAGCAGATTAAAACAATTTTGGCTTCAAAAGTCATCCCTAAAGAGGCGCTTTTTGTTTACCATTATGTAAAGATTGCATGGCTATTGTAATCATTTCCATACTAATCAGTGATTAAGCTTAATATTGTTACTAAATATGTCTAATATAATTATTAGCGTAGCAAAGCCTTCATCCGACTAAAGCTATTCTAGTCTTAATACAGCTCTCAAAACAGTGTAGCTTATATAGGCAAACACTACTGTTTGTTGTCTTTTGTGAAATGATGTATCAAAGCTATCTTTTTAAAGACGCTTTGTAGTAAAGACCCTTGGTGATAAAGATGCTTTGCAGTAATGTGGCATGATAGCTTGAATCAATTTTCAAAATATAATTTGTAAAAACGTTATACTACTAGAAGTAACTAGCTATTTATCAAGTAACTGCTACTTAGTAAATTATCATTACTCGCGCTAATTAGTATTTAAATATCAATTATTGAGCTCATTTTATGCCTAAAGTATCGTCTATTACTCGTGTCTTAGAGATTGTTGAAGCGGTATCCTATGCCGTCAAACCTCTATCTCCTCTGGAATTATCCCAAGAGCTTGATATTCCAAAGCCTACCATTCATAGATTGATACAGACTTTGGTAGAAGAAGGGTTTGTAGGGGTCGATATAGGCGGCGGGATTATCCCAGGGAAGCGCGTGCGCAATCTTAGTATTGAGCTTTGGCAACAAAGACAGTTCTTTGATGAGAGGCAACTGATATTGCAAGAATTAGTTAAGCATACTAAGGAGAGCTGCGGTATCGCTGTGCCTTATCAGATGAGCATGTTATACACCAATCGGGTACAGACTAAGCTGCCAATACAGATCTACTTACCTGTTGGCTCAAAGTCGCCTATGTGGTGTACAGCGACAGGGAAGCTATATCTTAGTCAATTATCAGCGCCAAAACGGGCAAAAATGCTACGACAGCTGTCCCTTGATAAATATACCAACAACACTCTTACCGATATAGATAAGCTAAATGCAGAATTAGATGCTATCGCTGAAACCGCCGTTGGAATGGATAACGAGGAATTTATTCCTGGAACTTTTTCAGTCTCTGTTCCTATCCTCGATAGAAAATCGCGTTATGTCGCCTCCCTCTTTGTCAATGCTCCTACCACTCGCGTATCGTTAGAGGAGCTATTGACTCATGTGCCAAAGCTGAGAATAGCAGCGCAAGAGATTCAGACGCTTTTATACGAGCTTGATGAAGTACAAGCCTAGAGCGTATTGAATATTTATAAAATTAAGTAGTTATAATCAGGCTTAATTCAGCACCGACTTATCGTACATAGCCATAATGCTAGAGAAGTCTTTATTGTCATTTTCTTTTACATGCTCATCATACAACTGAGTCGCTCTTTGTCCCATTGGCGTCTCAACCTGAATCTCTTTGGCGGTTTGTAGCGCAAGATTGAGATCTTTTTGCATAAGCTTGCTCATAAAGCCGCCTTTATAGTGATGGCTAGAGGGTACATTTTCCATCACTTGCGGATAAGGGTTGTACACCTCTAACGTCCAATTACGTCCTGAGCTTTGTAGCATAATATCGGATAACACTTTGGCATCTAAGCCGTTTTTGACCCCTAGATTGATAGCTTCAGCGGTACCGGTCATAAGAATGCCAAGCAGCATATTATTGCATATCTTCGCCACTTGCCCAGCTCCATTAGCGCCTGCATGAAATATGTTTTTGCCCATTGATTTAAGGATAGGCTGAGCTTTAGTAAAAGCCTCTAAGCTACCACCAACGATAAAAGTCAAACTACCTGCTATCGCGCCGCCGGTGCCACCGGATACTGGTGCATCTAAAAAATCTATACCTAGCTTATCAGCCTCTTTGGCTACCTTTCGCGCATCAGAAGCCGCTATCGTGCTACTGTCTATCACTAGTGTGCCTTGGGGTAAATTCGCTAGTAAACCATCTGTTGCTTGCTCATCTTCGCCTAGATATATAGAGAGAACCTGCTCGCCGGCAGGAAGCATAGTGATAACCACTTGCGCATTGGCTACGGCCATCTTTGGATTGGCCGCGACATTAGCGCCTGCTTGTTGTAAACGCTCGGTGGCTGCTGCTGAGATATCATAAACCATCAAAGAGTAACCGGCTTTGAGTAAGTTCTCTGCCATAGGAGCGCCCATATGACCTAGACCAATAAAAGCAATATTCGGCTTTGAGGCTTTATTTTGCGCGGCTGTACTATCTGTCATATTCATCACATCTCTCCTTGATCAGTTAGCTGATAGTTTATCAGTCAACTATGAATTCATCACCTTTTGCTTATCTCAATACTTATTGTGGTGCTGGTACTCATACTAGCATTGACGCGTGTATAGTAAGCCAAAAGCACAATAATCCTATAGAGTTAAGCGTCCTATCAGCAAGCTCAACTATCTAACGTGCTGAGACCCTAACGCGTCCGCTCCTAGCCAATCTTGCAAAGGATGCTGTCCTTGCGCGTAAGGATTGTCAAAATGCGACTCAATATAGGCTTGTCCTTCTACATCTAAGCACTGAGCTAGCGTACGCGACCACTTTGGATTTTTATCTTTATCAATCAGTAGCGCGCGCACTCCTTCTTTAAAGTCAGGATTGGCCGCGCAGTGTACCGCAATGTTAGCTTCTAGATATAGCACTTGCTCTAACGATAAAGCGCTGACTTTATAATATAAAGCATAGGTCAAAGCAGCGGTCACCGGACAACCATGGCGATAAGTGGCGATAGCTCGCTGCGTCCAGCTATCTGCCGCAAAGTCAGCATCAATTTGCGCTAATGCTTCATCGTCCTGTAGCAGTCTATCTATATCTGCCAAACCTCCACTATTCATCACTCGCTGAATCGGCTGCCAGTACTTGGCAAGCTTACTCTCTGGCAGCTCTGCTACCCGATGAGAGGCTAAGGCCCGACTGGTCACGCTAGGCAACCTGCCAAAGCCTTGTTCCATCTCAGCTCGCCAATTAGCGCTCTTTAAACGCTCAATGATAGCGTCGTAATCCTCACTACTAGCACTATATTCGGCTAGATTGGCTAATAAAGCATCGCTGCCATTACACTGCGCGCCCGTCAGTCCCAAAAATAAACCGCTACTCGCTGGCATACGCTGCAAAAACCAGCTACCAGAAGCATCAGGGAATAAGCCAATGGTAATCTCCGGCATGGCAAAGCGGGTACGCTCCGTGACAATACGATGGCTACAAGCCGCCATCAGTCCCATACCGCCGCCCATAATAATGCCATCACCCCAAAGAATGAGCGGCTTTGGATAAAAATGCATTTGTCGATACAAGCGGTACTCATGACCAAAAAACTCAGTGGCATAAGGATTGGGTAGTGGCGCTGACTCTGACATGCTGTCATAGAGTTTACGAATATCACCGCCGGCACAAAAAGCCTTGTCCCCTGCCCCTCGAAGCACAATGGCAACTATCTGACTATCAGTTTGCCACTGCTCAAGCTGCTTGGATAACAGCTGACACATCTCGACGCTTAACGCATTGAGCGATTTGGGACTATTTAAGGTCATAATGCCAAGCCGATGCCCACAGGTAGTGTCTTCGGTGTGAAAAAGCACTGCCGCTTGTTTTTTGGGAAAAGGGATAGTTTCAGGGCTGGTTTTGGTGGTCATAAAAAGAACCTATTATGGTTATTAAAAGTACATAAATTAAAAGCTAAAAGGTATTAAAACAAACCCTAACGCAAGGAGCTAAGGGCATCGTCTTGCAGCATTTGCCGCGAGACTATCACCCGCATAATCTCATTAGTGCCTTCTAATATCTGATGCACCCGCAGATCTCTTACATGACGCTCAAGCGGATAGTCGTTCAGATAACCATAGCCGCCATGTAATTGTAGCGCTTGATTGGCCACCTCAAAGCTTAAATCAGTAGAGAGCTGCTTAGCCATAGCGCAATAGGTGGAGGCTTGCGGATCATTGTTATCGACTTTATTGGCGGCCAAATAAAGCATTTGCCGCGCGGCTATGGTTTGCGTAAGCATATCGGCAAGCTTAAATTGCACCGATTGAAAGCTTGCTATAGGCTTACCAAATTGACTTCTGTCTTTGACATAGCTAGTAGCCGTTTCAAGCGCTGATTGCGCAGTACCGACAGCGCAAATACCGATATTAATACGCCCACCATCTAAGCCTTTCATCGCAATACTAAAGCCTTGCCCCTCTTTTCCTATCAAATTGGCAGCAGGGACTTTGACGTCTTTGAAGCTAATAGTGCGCGTAGGCTGCGCTTTCCAGCCCATTTTATGCTCGTTTTTGCCGTATTCGATACCAGCGCTAGTCGCATCAATCACAAAGGCTGACACCCCTTTTGCGCCAGTATCACCAGTGCGCGCCATAACGACGAGCACGTCGGTAGAACCTGCGCCTGAGATAAAGGCTTTTTCGCCATTTAGGATATAGTAGTCGCCTTGCTTATCAGCCTTAGTCCGTAGCGAGGCGGCATCAGAGCCTGCGTTTGGCTCTGTCAAACAATAACTACCCAGCCACTCGCCACTCATCATCTTTGGTAGATACTGCTGACACAGCTCCTCGCTAGCGTATGCGCCAATCATCCATGACACCATATTATGAATACTCATATAGGCGGCGACTGAGGTATCGCCCCAAGCTAAAGCTTCAAAAACGATAGCTGAGTCTAGTCGCGGCAATCCCAAACCGCCATAATCAGGGTTGGTATAAAGTCCCAAAAAGCCAAGCTCGCCTGATTTTTTGATGACCTCTATGGGAAAATAAGAGCTGCGATCCCACTCCGCCGCATGAGGTCTAAGCTCTTTTTTGGCGAATTGTTTGGCGCTTTGAGCAAAAGCCAATTGGTCTTCTGTTAACGTAAAATCCATGGAATAATCCTTTAAATCTGCGGCAAATATAAGCGTATAGCTTCTTATTAGGCGTATAGCTTTTTATAAAGTTACATCGAAATAGTAGTATTGACCTTGCCTTGGCTGGATTCATCATCGAACCAGCGCGCGGTAACGGTTTTGGTTTGAGTATAAAACTGTACTGCTTGTTTGCCATAAGGACCCAAATCACCAAGCTTACTGGCGCGTGAGCCTGAAAAAGAGAACATCGGTAATGGCACAGGAATAGGCAAATTAATACCGATTTGACCGACCATCACATCTTGCTGGAACTTGTGCGCGGCGGCTCCTGACTGGGTAAAGATAGCAGTGCCATTCCCATTGGGATTGGCATTTAGCAGCTCAATCGCTGCATCCAAACTTTCCGCGCGCATGATACAAAGCACCGGACCAAAGATTTCTTGCTGGTATATTTGCATATCGGCTGTGACATGATCAAAAATTGTCGGGCCAACAAAGTTACCTTTCTCAAAACCTTCAACCTGGATGCCGCGACCGTCTAAGATGAGGCTAGCCCCTTCTTCGACACCAGTGTTGATTAGATGCTCAACGCGAGCTTTTGCTGTTGGAGAAATCAATGGCCCTAGATCTTTATCGTTCTTGCCCGCAGAGACCACTAGGCTTTGCGCTTTGGCTTTGATTTCATCGATCCACTCGCCTGCCGCGCCGACTAATACCACCACTGATAAGGCCATGCAGCGCTGCCCTGCTGCGCCAAAGGCGGCTCCTGCAAGCTGATTTAGGGTTTGCTCTTTATTGGCGTCAGGCAGAATAACCCCATGGTTTTTGGCTCCCATCATGCACTGGGCGCGTTTACCAGATAGGCTTGCACGCTCATAGACATGCTTGCCAACTTTGGTGGAACCCACAAAAGACACTGCCTTGATATCAGGATGGTCACAGATAGCATCGACCGTTGGCTTACCACCGTGCACCACGTTCAATACGCCTTTTGGCACGCCCGCCTCTATAGCTAATTCAACGAGACGCATAGTAACCATCGGATCTTGCTCAGAGGGTTTTAGGATAAAGGTATTGCCCGTGGCGATAGCCATCGGAAACATCCATAGCGGAATCATCGCCGGAAAATTAAAAGGAGTAATACCTACACAAACACCAAGCGGCTGCCAAATACTATAAGTATCGACATCTGAGGCGACATTTTCGACAAAATCGCCCATTTGTAGATTGGCAATACCAGCAGCATGCTCAACGACTTCTAAACCGCGAAATACATCACCGCGCGCATCGGCAAGGGTTTTGCCTTGCTCAGCTGTCAGTATTTCTGCCAGCTCATCCATATGTTCGCGGATAAGCTGTTGGTATTTTAAAAAGATACGCGCGCGGGTGGTAATAGGGGTCTTGCGCCAAGTCTGAAAGGCAGCTTTTGCCGTAGCTACGGCTTCATTGATCTCATCAGCAGTGCTTTGCGGTACTTTAGCGATGACCTCTTGCGTCGCAGGATTAGTGATATCTATCCATTCACTGGTTTTGGATGAGGTAAATTGACCATTAATCAGTTGTTGAACGTGATGCATAAGATATCCTTATCTTTTTTATAGAACAGAGAATTATATTAAAATGATTTATTTGTTATCGCTAAAGACTATAACAATAATGTGAATTTGTGGTCAATAGTTTAATTTTTACGCTGATTAAGTCCGTTGTTAACTGGCCTGACTCTACTATGAAAAATAAGCTCATGAGCGTTCATGAGCTTATCTTGATATTCAACAGATCCTGACAAACTGCGACTTTTTACTCATTACTATTTTGCTCTTTATAATGATCACGCATGAGTTTTTTATCATGTTTACCTACTGAGGTCTTTGGTAGATCATCAACGAATTGAAACTCACTAGGAATGCCGTACTTGGGAATGATACCTTTACTCACGGCTTGTTCAGCGACAGATTTTATATCCTCAGCATTTGTATCTTGATGGCTAGGCTTAAGCACTATTAAGGCTACGGGACGCTCGCCCCACTTTTTATCAGGCACGCCAATGACCGACACATCAGCTACCGCCGGATGCAATGATAAAATCGTCTCAATCTCTAATGAAGATATCCACTCGCCGCCTGATTTAATCACATCTTTGAGACGATCGGTGATTTTGAAGTAGCCGTCTTTGGTCATATAAGCAATATCTTGGGTATGCATATAGCCGTTTTCCCACAGCTCAGTGCCGGCATCGTCATTTTTAAAGTAGCTTTGCGTCAGCCAAGGCGCGCGTAGTACCAGCTCCCCTGTATGCTCTTTACCGACTCCGACCGACTGATTATTGGTGTTCCAAACTTGTGCATCGACCATCATCACAGGTTTGCCCGACATGCAGCGGCGATGGATATCTTCATCCATGCTCATCTCAGGCTCATCAATACTAAACTCAGTCAGACCGATAAGCGGCGCAGTCTCTGACATACCATAACCGGTGTACACTTCGATATCTTGCGTCAAAGCGGCTTTGGCCAAGCCTTCGGTCAATCGAGAGCCGCCAATGATCATCTTTAAACCATTAAAGCTTTCATTACGCTTTTGCGCTTCACCTAGCACCATTTGTAGTATCGTTGGCACACAATGGGTAATACTCACCTTTTCGTTAATGATTAAATCAAGCAAAGTATCTGGCGCATATCGGCCCGGATAGACTTGCTTAAGTCCTGTCATCGTTGCCGTATAGGGAAAGCCCCAAGCATGGACATGGAACATCGGCGTCATCGGCATATAGACATCGCCGTAGCTTACCCCTTGCTTATCAGGCAACATTCCTAACGTTGCCGCTTCCGCCATACTGTGCAGTACCAGCTGACGGTGGCTAAAGAATACCCCTTTGGGATTGCCCGTCGTGCCTGAAGTATAAAAGGTAGTGGCGATAGTGTTTTCATCAAAATCTGGAAAGTCAAAGCTATCCTCAGCGTCAGCCAACAATGCTTCATACTCGCCGGTAACGCGGCTTTGGTTATCGCCAAATACGCCCTCAGCGGTGACACCATTGTCATCAAGCCAGATGATATGCTCGATGCTTGAGTTTTCAAACTGATAGTCTTTCACTAATGGTGCAAATTCAGAATTTAGCATTAACACTTTGGGTTTGGCGTGATTGACGGTATATAGCACTTTTTCAGGAGACAGACGAATATTAACCGTCTGCAATATATACTCAGACATCGGAATAGCAAAGTAGGACTCCAGATAACGATGGCTGTCCCAGTCCATCACGGCGATGACATCTCCAGCCGCTAAATTTAGACTGGCTAAGACATTGGCTAAGCGATTAATACGGGTAAAAAACTCACTATAAGTAAAGCGTTGTTTGTCCGCATAAACGATTTCTTGATCTTGTGAGACGGTCTTGGCGCGGTTCAATAGCTGCTTGATAATGAGCGGATAATCGTAAGCAGAGGGCGCACTATGATAAGCTGTTGACATAAATGATCTTCCTTGTGATTTATATAGCTTGCAAAATAATCCCTTCGATAGTAAAAAAAACGACTAACGATGTAAAGTAGGCTTGCGTAAGTAGGCTGATTTTACTATGACCTTCATTCGCCTATCTTTTGGTTTTTATCATGCCAAAGCTAGCTATCATCAAGGCCAACACTTGCACCAATAGTAATAACCAGACTGTCGTTCGCCAGTGTCCGTAAGCATAGGCTAAGCCGCACAGCCAAGCGCCTATCGTCCCGCCAGCATAATAAAACAAGTAATATAGACCTGATGCAAGCGATCGGCCTTGTTTGACATTGACCGCGATGTAGCTAATCGTTGCTGACTGAGTAACGAACACTCCTGAGGACATCACCCCTAGTCCCATAACGATAAGCCATAAGGGCGACGCTAGCGTTAATAACACTCCTGTAATAGAGACAAGTATCGCTACTATAATCGTCCGAGCTGAGCCAAATCGGCTTAATAAAGTGGCGGATAAAGGAGTGATGATTACCCCAATTAAGTAAACTGCAAAGATATTGGCTAAGTCGCCAGTGCCCAAATTATAAGGGTTATCTGCTAGATATAAATTGATAAAGGTGAAGCAGCCGACCAAAGAGAATAAGACGCAAGCGCCAAGTAGACAAGCGGTCACCACATAGCGATTGACCAGATGTGCGCCCAATGTCTTCATAGCAGAGCGAAAGTTAGGATTGGCCTCAAAATGGCTGGAGCTAGGCAAGGTTTTGGCTACCCAAAGCGCGCTTAGCAAAGTCAATGCTGCTAAGACATAATAAGCATGACGCCAGCCTATAAACTCATGCAAATGGCCCAATAAAAACCGGCCCATAAAACCGCCTAAGACTGAGCCTGAAACATAAAAAGACATCAGCCCAGTCACGCTTTGTCCCTCAAACTCCTCGCCAATATAGGCAATAATAACCACAGTAATACCGGGTACAGATAAGCCTTGAATAAAGCGCCAAAGCCCTATCCATTCAACACTAGAGCTTTGGGCAATGAGCGCGGTAGGAATAGTCAAAAATAACAAGGCTCCGACCACAAAGGACTTGCGCCCTACTGCGTCTGAGAGCATGCCCAAAAATGGCGACATAATAGCGATAGCTAAGATAGTCGCGCCAACCACCATCCCCGCTTGCACTTCGCTAGCGGCAAACTCGTCTATGATTACGGGTAATATCGCTTGAATGGAATACACTTGCAAAAAAGCAAACATGCCTATTAGGCCGATAGTCAGCTTGAGGAGCAGCGAGGGTGGAGCAAAGGTAGGAGCTTGGGTCTGTAAGCTAGCAGGATTATTTTTATTCACAACATTCTGATTTATTATGACGCCGTATATAGGCGTAGTTGGACATAGTTCGACAAGGTCATTTAAATTTGACTAGGCGTTTATACTAGCAAAAAGATATTATGGTATCACGGTCTCAGACTACGCTAAGCATTTATGTGTTGTGGTTTTTTTATCCTCCCTTTTAGCCTACAACTCTAGACTTTTTATCCTTTTGCTAATCTATGAAAAATGACTGACTATGCTAATTAATACTATTTTTTTAACAAAACCTATTACTACTACTGCCTCTTTTACGGTTATCGTAACTTTCTTACTCGCTTCTGCCTCTGCGATAGCGGACATTAATATAATAGAAGAGCAAGTTATTTACTCAACTAAGACTGCGCTATTAAATGGGAGCTTATCAAAGAACGCGGTTGAACCTTTAGCGGCTACTACCAAATGCTTAGAGGATAGCGTCATTACCGCTGATAATCTGGCGCAAACTCTCGATAACGGCCCCTTCTCTATCACTAACAAAGTCATACCTCGCTCATCGGCAAAAGGTTTTGGCGGCGGTACTATTTATTATCCGACTTATCATCCAACCAACCCTAGCAACTGCGGCCTACTTGCGGCTATTGCGGTAGTGCCAGGCTTTGTCTCTTATGAATCCTCGATCAAATGGCTCGGGCCTAGACTAGCCTCTTGGGGCTTTGTGGTTATTACCATCAACACCAACTCTATCTATGATAATCCTGATAACCGCGCTCAGCAGTTGAGCGCCGCTTTAGATACTATCATCGCCGATAAAACCGTCGGCGCAGTAGTAGATGCTAGCCGTCTAGGCGCGATTGGTTGGTCGATGGGCGGCGGCGGCGCGCTAAAACTGGCCGCCCAGCGAGAGGAGGTTCGCGCTATTGTGCCGCTTGCGCCGTATCATGACAAAGACTATGGTGCAGTGAGTACGCCCACTTTGGTCATCGCTTGCGAGTATGACGGTATTGCTAACAATAAAAAATACAGCTCGGTATTTTATAAAAAAGCGATCGGTCCTAAAATGAGGATTGAGGTCAACAACGCCAGTCACTTTTGTCCCAGTTACCGCTTTAATGAGAGACTGCTGAGCAAACCGATTATCGCTTGGATGCAGCGCTATATTAATAAAGATCAACGCTTTGATAAATTTTTATGCGCTAATAACAACTACAGCGACAGCCGGCGTATCTCAAGCTACGATTATGCTAACTGCGTTTGAGACCTTGTATAGTTTTGAGACCTTGTATAGTAATGGTGAAAAACACTGCAATAGCTGCTGTGTTTAAGTATGATTAAACGCACTTTACTATCAATATAATTTTCGACCCTTCGGGTATAAGCGCAGTAGTTAGTCGCTATAGTGCACAGGCTGAGGGCTATAAAAAAGGATTATAATAAATGCCAGATCAACTACACGACTTAGGCAACAGCTTTTGGAATATTCGCGGCTCTTTTGTCAGAGATAATATGATCGATATCGGTAATCAGTCCGCCCTAGTTAGGCTAAACTCTGGCAAATTTATCTTACTAGACAGCTATACCTTGACAGGAGATGTCAAAGAACAAGTCATGGCTTTAACCGACGACGGTCAAGATATCGAAGCGGTGCTCAATGTGCATCCCTTTCATACCGTGCATTGCGCCCGCGTGGCCAAAGACTTGCCGCACGCTACTTTTTATGGCAGTGCTCGCCATCATAAGCAGGTGCCAGAGGTCGATTGGAGCGAGGATTATGTCGAAAGCGCAGCGGTAGCCAAGCGCTATCCTGAGCTTGAATTCTCAGTGCCTAAAGGGATTTATTATATAGCTCCTGATGATTCGGTACACTCAGGCTCTCTGCTGGTTTATCATGCTGCTAGTCAAAGCCTTTATGTCGATGACACCTTTGAGATTCCACCCTCCAAGCTGTTTGACAAAGTACAAGCTGGTATCAATTTGCATGCGACAACTTTAAAAGCCTTAAAGGATGAGGAAGATGCGGGTAAAGCATACTGTGATTGGGCAACCAAGCTTGCGCATGATTGGCGCAAGGTACGACATTTTTGCGGGGCGCATTCAGGACTAGTGGTCTTTAAAGAGGGCGAATTTGAAGAAAAACTGACCGACACTATCAATAAAGCGCGTGCCACTTTAGAAGCAGGCTAGTTTGTAAGCTTAATATTTAAAGCGGTTAGATTTAAAAGTATTAGATTAAACCCAGTCAAGCATTGCATAACTAGTTAAAAACCATTCATCAATAATGATTTATTAGGAGCCATAAATGTCAGAGAAAATACATGATTTGGGATCAGGGTTTTGGAATATACGCGGCGAATTTCGTATTGGCGGCATTATTAATATCGGTACGCAGTGCTCGCTAATCAAATTAGCATCAGGTAAATTTATTTTTTTAGACAGCTATAAGCTCACAGGTGAGGTGCGCGATAAAGTGATGGCATTGACCAATAATGGGCAGGACGTAGAAGCGGTACTTAATGTCCATCCTTTTCATACCGTGCACTGCGCGCAAATGGCTAAAGACTTTCCGCAAGCGATATTTTATGGCAGTAGCCGTCATGCCAAACAAGTGCCTGAGGTAAATTGGAGTGAGGATCTCGTTGAGAGTGAAGCGGTTGCTGAGCGTTACCCCGAGCTTGAGTTCTCTAAGTCGCAAGGTATTTATTATATTCATGCCAATGAGATGATTCATGCCGGCTCGTTATTGGCGTATCACCCTGCTAGCCAAAGCTTACATGTCGATGATACCTTTATGAGTCCGCCAACCAAGCTGCTTGGCAAAGTATTGCCAGAGGTGATGCTGCACCCTACTACCAAAAAAGCGCTTAAAGATGAGCCAAATGCGGGCAAAGACTATTGTGATTGGGCCACGCAAATAGCGCAGGATTGGGATGTGCGTAACTTTTGTGCCGCGCATTCATATTTGGTTAGATTTGAAGAAGGACAGTTTGAAAAGGCACTATTAAAAGCGGTTGCTAAAGCGCGTCCTAAGCTTGAGAATGCTTAATCACCTTAGCGCTTAAACGTCTTTAATTAATAATACACATTACGACTAGGAACACACCCTTATGGCAAAACTAGAACCGAATATCGAATTAGAGGCCGCAGCATTTCGTCGTCTCTTGGCTCATTTAGACGAGCGTAAGGACGTTCAAAACATTGAGCTGATGATCCTTGCTGACTTTTGCCGCAACTGTTTATCCAAATGGTACAAAGCAGCTGGTGAAGAGCGCGGTATCGATATCGATTACGAAGAGGCGCGCGAGCTGGTTTATGGCATGCCCTACTCTGAGTGGAAGGAAAAATATCAGCAACCAGCAACCCCTGAGCAGTTAGCCCGCTTTAACGAGATTGAAGCGGCTAAGAAAAAAGCTGATTAAAGTCATAAGTTATGAGACTAAAATCAAAAACAAAAATAAACGAAGCCGCTAAGTTAGCGGCTTTCTATGGCTTTGAGTATGCTGTTAAACCCTACTGTACCTTGTTTCTGCATTTTGCGATCAAGTAAGCGGCCAATCAATGGTAATGGCAGCACTAATCGACCTTCAGATATCCAAGTCACTTGTGTGCTGCCATCGCCCAAATCTTTTAAATCGATACTGCCTTTGTCGTGTCTCACTTTTACGGGTCTAGCTTTTTCGATTTTGTACTGCATGTGAGTTGGGCGCTCAAACGCCGTAATTCGCTCCCAAAATTTAACAGGTTCGGTTTGAATGGTGCGTAAAGCACCAGCACCATTGCGCTCGTCATCCCCTTCAGTCAACAGTTTAGCTTTCCCCACCGCCTTAAACGATCCATAACTGGCATGGTCACTTATGGCTTCAAACACCTCATCTATCGGTTTTTTTACTATGCGCTCTACTTTGATTTTAAACATTAGATACTCTCATTAATATTCAAATTATGATGATTTAGATTATAAATTTACTTTTATAGTATAGTCGATTCACTATAAAACAAACACAGTGCTACTGGGATGAATTTTGCGCAGCATCGAAGGGACGCAGCACGCAAGGAAAATTTATACCAGTAGCACGCTGACATAGCTGTATTCTTTTTAGTCAGGATTAGCCATATAAACTTTACTAAGTGGTTTTTTAGATAAAACTAGAGCTAATATCATTATCACTATGAAATCAGCCAAATAAAGATAAGCCAACAAGCTTAACAAAGCCTGACTACAAATTAATCTGACTATACCCTACCCTAATTTGCAGTGATAGCAAATACAGTTAGCATCTTGGCGCTTATTTGGCGCTCAAAGTTGCCTAAACACTAAAATCAAAATAATTTATAACGCATTTAAAGTAAATAAGGATAACTATAATGGCAGATTCAATTAACGATTTAAGTTCAGGGTTTTGGAATGTCCGCGGCTCTTTTAAGATAGGCGGCATATTAGACGTGGGCGCGCAGTGCTCGCTAGTGCAGTTAGAGTCAGGTAAATTTATCTTTTTGGACAGCTATGAGCTAAAAGATGAGGTGCGCAAGACGGTCATGAAGCTAACCAATGATGGTCAAGATGTTGAAGCGGTATTGAACGTGCATCCTTTTCATACCGTACACTGTGAGCAGATGGCAAAGGATTTTCCGCAAGCAGTCTTCTATGGCAGTCGCCGTCATCCTGAGCAAGCGCCAAATGTCGATTGGTCATCTGATTTGGTAGAAAGCGAAGCGGTCGCCAAGCGTTATCCTGAGCTTGAGTTTTCACTGCCCAAGGGTATTTATTACATAGCGCCTGACGATTCAGTGCATGCCGGCTCGCTATTGGTTTATCATCCCGCTAGCAAAAGCTTGCACGTCGATGATACCTTTATGACCCCGCCCGTTAAGATACTAGATGCCATATTGCCTGAAGTACTTTTGCAGCCGGATACCAAAAAAGCACTAAAAGATGAGCCTGACGCTGGTAAGCAGTATTGTGATTGGGCCACCCAGCTCGCTCATGACTGGGATGTCCGTCATTTTTGCGCCGCGCATACCCACATGATTGAGTTTGAAAAAGGTCAATTTAAAGAAACGCTATTAAATACTATTGAGAGAAAACGTGAAGATCTTGAAGAAGCTTAATGGCTAATCAATTTTCTATAAATTAGGCTGCTTATTTGGCAGCCTTTTTTAGTGGTATTTCACAATAATAAACTAAGATAAAATCCTAGCTAACTCGGCCTCATTACTGATAATATCTGCCAAAGTATAGTCTTCTAGGACTTTTACAAAAGCAGTAAGCGCCTCAAAAAACACCCCTTTTAGTCGGCAAACCGGGCTTATCACGCAGCCTGGTTTAGCCGGCGAATCGCTAATCGTCTGGTTAATAAGTTTTATGGGCAATCCCTGTTGCTCGACATGATCTAATGTCGGCACGCTCGCAGCAAAGCACTCTACTAATGCAAAATCAGGCTCTATCTGCTTAATGAGTATGCCTAAATTAATATCTTCAGGTTTACGCGCTAGCCGGATACCGCCATTCTTACCGCGAATGGTTTCTATATAGCCCAGCTGTCCGAGCTGATGAATAATCTTGGTCAGATGGCTTTTGGATATCTGATAGCTGTCTGCTATGTCGCTAATATTAGCTAATGCTTGCGGCTCAGGCTTAATAGCTAAATAGATTAACGAGCGCAGCGCATAGTCACTATAATTGGTCAGCTTCATGGTCAAGCGCTCCTTGATATTTTTAGTTTATAGTACTGCTATAGTCAATTCACTCTAAAAATAGTATAGCGCTGCTGGGATGAATTTTGCGCAGCCTCTGTGATAACAGCACGCCAGTAAAATTTATACCAGTAGCGCATTTAAATTTATAACAATTTTACTTTGAGCTGACTATATTGAGACAACACTTGCTTGAATTAACCAAACAAGCCATCCGGCCTAGGCTTTGACAGCATCGGCAGATAGCTGATACAAAACAGCACAAAGCACGCAATCCAAGCCCCTTGAGCGATCATAATCCATAATAGATAGTGCTCGATTGCGACAATAGGCAAAAATGCTCGGCTAATAAACACCACTACCATCAGCGCAAACATCGCATTCACTGACTTTGGCGGCTGATGAATATTGCGTCCGGTGTGCCCAAGCGATACTCGCGCCATCATCGCAAGCGTCATCATGCCAACGCCTGCAATAGATAATCCGTGCAGCGCCAAACTATGACTAAACCCTAGCCAAGGCTGCAAAGCGTATAGTACAAAGCTTAAACACATCCCCAAAAACGCAATATATAATGACCACAGTAGCGGCTTTTGCCAAATACTTGGATGATACCAGCCGACTAAGCGCACGATATTGACCAGTGCTACCCCGGTAGCGGTAATCGTCAGCAGATATTTATTAGTATAAAATAGATTGACTATAAAAAACGCTAAGAAAAAAGCTAGGCTCAAGATATCTTGCCATTTGCTATTGCGCACTTTGATATTGATACCATCATGGGCAAGGCCGCGCTCAATAAAGAACGGTACTACTCGCCGTCCTATGGTCAATACCAACCCAATAATCAAATAAAATCCAAGATAGATACCTATCTTAGTCATAGTCATATTATGAGTAAAAATGCCCCAATAACACAGACCATTACCCAAGGTCAGTAAAGCTAATTTGGCCAAAATGCCCATTTGCTTGTACTGCTTAACTTGCAGTACCGCGCGAAACACCACCCATGCCATTAGCCCAACGAACAGCATATCAAACACAGCAGCGATATAGAGTAAAAGGGAGTTTAAACCAAAATCCCACCCTAAACCAAAGGCTAGCCAACTTAGACGCGCTACTAACCAGCAACTAAAGATTCCCAATAGCTTGTAGCCGTAAGGCATCTTGACGCCAGTCCAAGTCTGCACTGCGGTCAATAAAAACCCAGCCACTACCGCGAGCGCGTAACCATAAATCATCTCATGACCGTGCCAATAAAACGGATTTAGCGTTTGCGCGTCAATATCAGTGTGACCGGTAAAAACAAAGGCCCACAACACCATCGTTACTACGGCAAATATAGCCGCTGCACTAAAAAATATGCGAAAACTTAGATTAAGAATGGGGTGCGGCGAGCTTGGTGGTTTGCTAGGTAAATTTATCGATTGCATAATTATCTGCTTAATAGTGTTCTACTTATATTTAGTACTTGATGTAACACGCTACTTTTAAAGATTCATTTTAAATGAATGTTATAAATTATACAATGTTTTTTACTTTTCTAAATAGACGAAACGCTCGTCTGCACTATTAAACCTCATAAAAAAACCATCTCATGGGTGGTCTTCATAAAGCAATAGAGTCAGCTTTATACGCTAACTCATAGTTGTACTACCGAGATAAGCAAAGAGATCACCACAATCAGTGTCACATACTTTCTGACGCTAAAATATTTAGCCGTGATGATACTAGCCTTGTTAAGGCTATAATCGATGAGCAGTAAGCTGATAAACCCTACCATCAATAGCCCAATAAAGGCGGCTGTCGATAGCAGCAAAAAGCCGAACCATAATATCAAGGTGATAATATTGCTCAAAATAGGCAAGCGAGAGGCCCAAGGATTATCATCCGCTAGCGCCAAATGATTGCCCCACTGCGCGCCTGCCATAAAAGTGGCAATCACTAAGCCATAAGTCGCTAATATATATCTTGTGCTTCCTAATGCCAAAATGCTATCGACGCCTAAAGTAATCAAAATAGCGCAAGCGATAAAGGGTATGGTACCTGCAAAGGTGAGGTAAGGACTGGGTTTTTTCATAGCTTATAGCTCATTCACGATTTATCCATTAGACATTTATTCTAGTAAAACCTACCTCAACACGCCCCTATGGTAATTTATTAAGACAACCACTTATTGATAAATTCGCCATTAGGATCATGCTGTTGGGTTTGTTTTTTTAAGTTGAATTGTCTGCAGCCGCGAGGGTCGGCCCCTACTCCGGCAAGATACTGCCAATTGCCCCAGTTACTGGCGACATCATAATCGATCAGCTGCTGCTCAAAATAAGCCGCGCCATAGCGCCAATCCAGACCCAATTCATGGATAAAGCAGCTAGCGACGATTTGGCGACCACGATTTGACATATAGCCGGTGTGATTGAGCTGCTGCATACAAGCATTAACGATAGGATATTTGGTTTCGCCCTTTTGCCAACTCTCTAAGCGCTGCTGATTATGCCGATTTGAGGGTCTATGATCGCTTATGCCTTTGAATAAAAATAAATCCTGTTGATGCTCTAGCGCATACCAATAAAAATACTCGCGCCATAGTAGCTCAAACCAGATCCAGTAAGTCGAGCCGTTCGCTACCACTTCGCGCTCGTATTGACGCAAACGATTAAGCAGTACTTTTACCGATAGCGTGCCGTTGGCAAGCCAAGCTGAGAACTTAGTAGAATGCGTCCATTCATCCAGAGCGTTACGAGTAATTTTATAGCTACTTGGCGCAGCAGAGCTGAAATAACGCTCTAAATGCTCAAGCGCGGCGCTCTCCCCGCCTTTATATTCAGGCTGATCTTTAGCAGGGTTGGCAGACTTATTAATTTTTGGTAATTGCAGAGCATACTTTGACGCGTCAATTAGCGCCTCAGGCAATGGCGGCAACGTCGTTGGTATCTTAGTTATCTCTAAATCCGTGTCTGCTTTGAGCAAATCTTGATCATACTCAACCTTTTTACGAAACTGGGTAAAGCTTTGCGGTAGCTTCTTAGTCGGCATTTTGGGATACAAGGTATTGATTGATTCACTATGCCAAGCAATATCAGGATATTTAGCGCGCAATAGATTATAGATCTTAATTTGCGCATAGTCGGCAGTATCACTGACAAAAATATCGCTAACTTGCTGCTGCTCTATAAGCTCACTTAATTGTGCAAAGGCGTTATGATTATGCTCTGAACCCTCTTGTGATAAGTAGAGTAATCTATTGCCCAAATTATTTAGGGACGCGTTTAGATCAGCCAAACTCTCATTGAGAAACTGCTGACGCGCATCACCCAATTTATCAAAATGATAAGACTGACCCCAAGCTTTTTGATTTAGCTCATTGGTTAAGTTGGCTGCATAAGCCAGTAGCAGATGCCCTGATTCTGCCTGCTTAGCCGCTTTGACCAACGTCGCGTTATCGTGCAAGCGCAAATCATTATGACATAATACCAAGACCACTTTATCATTTTGCTTTTTATTCATATTGTTATCTGCCGTTATTATTTACAAAGCTTTTATCTACTACATAAAATTTAGTTTTACTTGACCTTAACTGATAGGATTAACTGTTGAGATTAACTATAATATGATAAAGAGTTTAGCGCAGTATAAAGCGTGTTAAAAGGGGCGAATATATTCTCAGTAAAATCGTAAAATGCCTTTATGATAAACGTTGACTCCTAGTGAGTTGACTGCTTAAATGGTTAGATAGCTATAATTATAATAACTACTAGGAAGATACTATGACAGAAGAAAGCGGCTCCACTGAAAAACGTAAGATCATCAATAGATTTTTGACAAAGCTGACGCGCGATGAGCCGCAAATGTATTATGCTTCTACTTCAGAGATTTCTCGCAGCATTTATGTGTTAATCAAAGAGCATACCAATCGCTTAAGCGTAGAAGAGCAAGCGCTAGTTAGAAATATCAGCGTAGAAGAGATACAGTCCATTTTAGGTTTTAATCTCAAGTAGCAGGTTTTAGCTTCTTGTTTACGCATAAAAAAGACTGCTACTCAAGCAGTCTTCTCATTTCAAACTTGTGCATTATATGGGTTAAATCCAAGCTGTAATAAAAACTTTAACAAAAGTATAAGTCGCTTAGAGCGCATAATTTAAAACGCATAATTTAGAATGCATAGTTTAAAACGCATAATCACGCGGCTGATGCTGATAAGACACCCAGTGCAAGCGCGTCATCTCCTCAAGTACCCATTCACCATTAAAGCGGCCAATGCCTGAATTTTTCTCCCCGCCAAAGGGCGCATTGCTCTCATCATTGACGGTGATGTCATTGACATGGGTCATACCTGCGCGAATGCCGCGGGCAAAACGTAAGCCTTTTTCCATATCTGTCGTAAAGACCGAACTTGATAGGCCATATTCAGTATCGTTAGCAAGCTCTAACGCCTCATCCTCATCTTTAGCGCGGACAATACCAACTAGCGGCCCAAAGATTTCGTTACGGAATAAATCCATATCTTTAGTCACTTCGCTAAAGATATGCGGCGGCACCAGTTGACCTTTAATCTCGCCGCTTAGTAAGGTTTTAGCGCCCTGCTTATTAGCTTTAGCGATTTTATCTTTTAAGGATTCGAGCTGATCTTGGTTGATAATAGGGCCGATAGCGGTATCCTTATCACTAGGATCGCCTACTTTGATGGTTTTGACGTGCTCAACGAAACGCTGGACGAATTCATCATAAACGGCGTCCTCAACGATAATACGGTTAATCGCGATACAGATTTGACCTTGATGCAAGAATTTACCAAACACCGCCGCTTTTACTGCGTTATCCAAATCAGCATCTGCTAGCACTACAAAAGGATTATTACCGCCTAATTCTAATGCGACCGATTTTATCATATCGCCGCCATTAGCAAGCTCGCCGATATGTTTGCCCACTGAGGTTGAACCGGTAAAGGAGACAAAGCTTGGAATATCATGAGTGACAATAGCATCGCCAATCTCGCTACCTGCTCCTACAACTACGTTTAATAAGCCTTTGGGTAGACCTGCCTCTTCAAATATTTTAGCCAGTAATAGACCGCCGGTGATAGGCGTATCGCTTGCAGGCTTTAGCACCACGGCATTACCTAATGCTAGCGCAGGGGCGATAGAGCGCTGCGTTAAGTGCAGCGGAAAGTTCCAAGGACTAATAACCGCAATGACTCCGATCGGCTCACGGTAAGCGAAGTTTTGTTTGTCCGGGATATTAGAGGGGCGAATCTCACCATGCACGCGATTAGGAAAAGTTGCCGCCTCAATAGTAATCGCGCGCGCGCTGCCAAACTCAACCATCGCCTTAATACGGGTACTACCCGACTCTTTGATTAACCAATCAACGATTTCATCTTGGCGCTTATCTAAAATTTCTACTACTTTATACAATAAGCTTGCGCGCTCTGAGGGCAATGTCTTAGCCCATTGTTTTTGCGCTTTTTGCGCCGCCTTATAAGCTTCATCTAATTGCGTTTCGGTAGCCTGCTGAATCTCAACTAGGGTCTCACCACTAAAGGGATTGTTATCAGTATTGACGCTATTATCCTGCCCTTTGACCCACTCTCCTGCGATATATTGCAAATCAAAATCGCTATAGGGTTGCTGCTGGTTAGATATATTATTATTTGACATAGTTTTTCCTTCATTTAAAGTTTTATTTTTAATCGGTATGGTTTAGCAAGCGGAAAATACATAAGCTAACTTGCTAGACGACTGGTCTAATGCTAGCATAGCTATTCTAATTACAAGAGAGCTTTTCTCTTAAGCTTTGTTGAAAAAAAGTAATCTGTAAATAATATAAAGCTCGATTAACAACTATAAATGTAACTTAAGAAGAATAAGGATAATATTACTTTTATGTCTACCATTGACACCCTCACCCCATTAAGTTTTTTTGCAAATGAATCGATTGATACTAATACTACGGTTTCAAACACTAAGATTCACCTGTTAGAAACCGGCTATCAGCTTTTGGCCTATAAAGGTTTTAGCGCGGTTGGTATCAAGCAAATACTCGATACTGCAGGGGTTCCCAAAGGCTCTTTTTATCATTACTTTGCCTCAAAAGAAGCTTTTGGTGAAGCGATTATTACCCACTACTTCACCCGTTACAAAAGGCGCTTAGATTTGATCGCTGAAGAGGATGGTAGCGCTCAGCAAAAACTCTATGATTACTTTCAGAACTGGTACGATACTCAGCAGCACGGCTGCGACCACGAAAAATGCTTAGTGGTCAAATTAAGCGCTGAGGTCGCTGATATCTCAGAGCCTATGCGTGAGGCTCTACATCAAGGGTATCAGCAAACTATTGACTGGCTTACCGCGCAAGTCAAAGCGGGCTGGGCAGATGGCTCTATTGCCAAAATGGATAATATTTCAGCTGAGAGTGTTGCTAAGCGTTGGTATTTTGCATGGCTTGGCGCCAGTCTTATTGCCAAAATTAGCCAAACTACTACCCCGTTATCAGAGGTTTGGCAAATGACCACTACACAATTAGGTCGTTAATTGATAATTATAAATTATCTCTTTTATAATTTTATAGCATTAACTCTAGACGACCGGTCTAATTAATGTAAAATACTTTGACTATGAAGATGATTTACCTTTAAGACTATTAATATACGATTAAGATTATCAGTAAACAAAATAAAGTAAGCAAAATAATTAACTTTTCTATTCACTCTCTATTAACTCTAGGATCTTTATGAATAATTTTCAGTATTACAACCCGGTACGTATCGTCTTTGGTGAAGGTCAAATCAAACAACTCTCCAAACTCGTCCCTAGCGATGCACGCGTCCTTATTACTTATGGCGGCGGCTCGGCAGAGCGTACCGGTACTTTGGATGAAGTGCGCACTGCTTTAAAGAGCAATGGCGAGCGTGAGATTTTTGAATTTGGCGGTATTGAAGCGAATCCAGAATTTGTTACGCTTTTAAAAGCCGCTGATAAAATAAATGAGCATGACATCGACTTTATCTTAGCAGTGGGTGGCGGCTCGGTTATTGACGGTAGTAAGTTTGTCGCCTTAATCGCCTCAATGACTGAAGAAGATGGCAGCGTCTCGCGCGAGCAAGCTTGGGAGGCACTAATTAGCTATTGCAAAAATGTAGACTCCGCTATCGATTTAGGCGCGGTATTAACCATTCCAGCGACAGGCTCTGAGATGAACTCAGGCGGAGTTATCAACTACAGCGAACGTCAAGCCAAGCTCCCCTTCGGTAATCCCCTTGCCTTCCCTAAGTTCTCCATTTTAGATCCAGCCAAAACCTTAACGCTCCCAGATAGCCAAGTCATGAACGGCGTGGCAGATGCTTTTGTGCACGTGATGGAGCAGTATCTTACTTATCCGGTCAATGCCAAAGTGCAAGACGCTTTTGCCGAGAGCTTACTCAAAATCCTTATTGAAGAAGGTCATGCGGTAAAAGCGGATCCTGACAATATGGAAACGCGCAAAAACATTATGTGGACGGCAACCATGGCGCTAAACGGCTTGATTGGTACTGGTGTACCACAAGATTGGACCACGCATATGATCGGTCATGAGCTGACCTCGCTCCATGCTATCGATCACGCCCGTACTTTGACTATCGTGCTGCCTTCGGTGCTGCGTGAACTCAAAGACAGTAAAAAAGACAAACTACTGCAGTATGCGCGTAACGTCTGGAACCTACAGCCTAGCGATAGCCAAAGTGACGACGAGATTATAGAAGCCGCTATCGCACGTACCGAAGACTTTTTCCGTGACTTAGGTCTGCCCGTCAGCCTAGCGGATGCCAAGCTTGATGCGTCTGCCATTGAGCCTATTATTAAGCAGTTAGAGGCTCACGGCATGGTTAAATTAGGTGAGCATGGTAAAAACGATCTAGCAGTTTCACGTCGCATCTTAGAGCGCGCAACAACTAGCAAAGCTTCTTAACGCTTTGATAGTGATACTTAACACAGACTAAACGCTAGGGCTTGTTAGTATGATAGTTAAAGTCATCTATAAGCCTGAGCTTGTTTTATTAAAAGCTTATGAAAGTTAAGCACTAATAGTTTTTTAAGAGTTTGCAATCCCCTTATTACTCTAATAATAAATAAAATAGGAGAGCCATTATGAGTTTTGATAAATCACAAAATAATAAGCAGAACCGTCAGATCAAACTAGCTAGCCGTCCGCAAGGCGAGCCAAAAGCCGATAATTTTGAGATGGCTACTAGCGATATTCCCAAAGCGGGTAGCAACGAGATGCTACTACGTACCGTTTATTTATCGCTAGATCCTTATATGCGCGGACGTATGAGTGACGCCAAAAGCTACGCCGATCCACTAGAAGTGGGCGATGTGATTATGGGTGCAACCGTCGCGCAAGTGGTTCAGTCCAATATTGACAAGTTTAGCGCAGGGGATTTGGTGGTCTCAAATTCAGGCTGGCAGGACTATAGCGTCAGTAATGGCGAGGGCGTGCTCAAGCTTGATAAAAACATGGCCAATCCTTCTTATGGTCTAGGCGTGTTAGGGATGCCAGGCTTTACCGGTTACATGGGGTTGACCGACATCGGTAAGCCGCAACAGGGCGAGACTTTGGTAGTTGCCGCTGCTACCGGCCCTGTGGGAGCTACTGTTGGACAAGTCGGTAAAGAGTATGGCGTACGCGCTGTTGGAGTGGCAGGCGGTAAGCAGAAGTGTGATTTTGCCGTTAATGAGCTTGGCTTTGATGTTTGTATCGACCACTACGCCGATGACTTTGCTGAGCAGCTAAAAGCGGCTTGTCCTAACGGTATCGATATCTATTATGAAAACGTCGGCGGTAAAGTGTTCGATGCGGTGATGCCGCTTCTTAATGCCCATGCCCGTATTCCGGTTTGCGGCTTGGTCTCACAATATAACGCTACCCAATTACCTGATGGCAAAGATCGTTTGAGCGTGCTGATGGGCCTGATACTAAGACAGCGTCTGACCGTCAAAGGTTTTATTATCTTTGAAGAGTATGGCGAGCATTTCCCAAAATTCCTCAAAACCATGGGCGAGATGGTAGCCTCTGGTAAAGTTAAAACCAAAGAGTATATTGCTGATGGCTTAGGGCAAGCTCCTGATGCTTTTGTTGGGATGCTAAATGGTGACAACTTCGGTAAAACCGTGGTCAAAGTCGCTGAGGTGGCTCAATAGATGATGGCTTTATAAAGACACTGCATAGATACACTATTTTATAGATACTCTGTTTTATAGATACTATGATTCAATGCTCGTTATTTACTTAGCTGTCTTGAGTCATTGAATTGCAGATTTATTTTTAATACTGAAAACAATAACAAGGATAATTATGAAAATTTTAATGGTATTAACCTCACACGACAAGCTTGGCGATACTGGCAAAAAGACCGGTTTTTGGTTAGAAGAATTTGCCGCTCCCTATTATGCCTTTATAGATGCAGGCGCTACTGTCACCCTCGCCTCGCCTGCTGGAGGTCAGCCACCGCTTGATCCTAGTAGTGATACTGAGGACGCGCAAACCAAAGATACCAAGCGCTTTAAAGAAGATACTGACGCCCAAAATCATCTGGCTAATACCCAAAAACTGGCTGAGGTAACAGCAGAAGACTTTGATGCGGTGTTTTATCCTGGCGGTCATGGCCCCTTATGGGACTTGGCAGTTGATAAAAACTCTATCACGCTTATCGAAAACTTCGTTCAGCAAGACAAGCCGGTCGCTTTTGTTTGTCATGCCCCTGGGGCGCTCAAAAATGTCAAAATTGACGGCGAGTATTTAGTAAAAGGTAAAAAGGTCACCGGCTTTACTAATTCAGAAGAAGATGCTGTTGGGCTTACTGACGTGGTGCCTTTTTTGTTGGAGGACACGCTAAAAGCCAATGGCGGCAACTACCAAAAAGCGGATGATTGGGCCTCTTATGTGGTTGAAGATGGATTGCTAATTACCGGTCAAAATCCCGCTTCTTCAGAAGAGGCTGCCAAGCAGTTATTAAAAAGGCTAAAAGGCTAAGCCGTTCAATGTTTTTTATATTAGTAAATTTAGGTTTTAGGGTTAACTATGATTCGTTTGCATCATCTCAGTCAATCACGCTCTATGCGTATTCTTTGGTTACTAGAAGAGCTTGGGGTTCGGTATGAGATTATTAGTCATCAGCGCGATGCAAAAACTTTCATGGCGCCAGATAGTCTAAAAGCCGTGCATCCTCTAGGCAAATCGCCAGTCATTGAGATGGACGGTCAAATAATCGCTGAGTCAGGAGCCATCACTGAGCTGTTGATTGAGCGTTTTGCCGCTGAGCGCTTGCGTCCAAAGACGGATAGCAAATACTATAGCGAGTATCTGCAGTGGATTCACTTTGCTGAGAGCTCTATGATGGTGCCTATGCTGTTGGATGTTTTTACCAAAGATTCTATCAAAAGCGATGATACTTTTTTGCAGCGCTACATCGCTCGCGAAAAACACAAGATGCTTAGCTACCTTAATAAAGTAGTAGAAAACAAATCTTATATCGTTGCCAATAAGCTTAGTGGCGCAGATTTTATGCTGTCTTTTGATTTGATTTTGATGGCGCAAAGAAAGCTACTAGACGATTATACTCACGTAAAACAGTACGCTTTGCAGCTAGCCAGTCACGATAGTTATCAGCGCGCTATGCGACTTGAGGATAATCATGATGAGTCAACGAAACCTAATATTATGAAATAAATTCCTTTTTATCATCGTTATTTATCTAAAATAAACAGCTCCCAGTGAGCTGTTTATTATTTATTCTAAAACTAACATTAGCTATCATGCGCTAAAAATTTCTCTGTAAGCCAGCTGTTCATAAACACTTTATCAGGATCGTACTGCTCTCTAATCTCTAAAAAGCGCTTAAGATCAGGATACAGAATATGCAGCTCCTCAGCGCTTAGCTTATTGACTTTGCCCCAATGCGGACGTCCCTGCCATTTTTTCATGTAGTCATATAACCAATTAAATAGCGGCTCACTATCCATTCCTTTATAGACATGAAAGGACAATACCGCACAGTCTACGCCTTGCGTTGGACTGAGCATGCCCGTCTCGCCTTTGTGAGTACGCACTTCGATAGGAAAATGGGAGCCTTTATTATCTTGTAATAAAATACTATTGATCTCCAAGATACAAGCCTCAAAATCTTTGAGTTTTATAAAGTACTCAGACTCATTAAACTTGACCCCGCGCGGAGTGGGAAACACCTCATAGCTATAGCCTTCGCGCTTGGTATTGGGGATGGAGCTGGCGGAGATTTGACTGATCTTTTTAGTCCATTTCGGATTTATTCTTGCCAGCTCGGATAGCAAATAAAAAGCGCCATTCAACGTGACTTTACTATCGAATTGATCTTTGGTTTTTTGCCAAGCGCTCATAGCTTTGGGCTCAATCATCGATAGCGTTTTTTGTTGCAGCTTATTGGTGCCGGGGAATAAAAACCACTCCATGTGCCGATGGTTACGCGCGGCGTCATAAAACTGTGCTAAGCCTTGTTCAAACTCTATTACCTCATTACGCTCTGCCAAACCGTACAGATCCACCGCTTGAATAGTAAGCTTGGTAAAGATACCGAGCATACCGAGACTTGCATGTAGCGCATTACCAAGCTCATCCGTCTTAGCGTCTCCTCTTTGATGCCTGTGTAGCTCTCCTCTGCCATCGACCCACTCCCAAGCCACCACTTGATTGGCAATCGAGCCTAAGCTTAGACCGGTGCCATGCGTGGCGGTACTCGCCGAGCCTGCGATGCTCTGCTCTTGTACATCGCCCATATTCTCAAGCGCTAGCCCATACTCTCTTAATGCCTCCCCTATCTCGTACAAATAAGTGCCAGCATATAAAGTTGCCTGTTTTGCCTCTTGATCGACTGAGATCAGTCCGCGCATCTTATGCAAGCTAATAGCAATCTCTTCGGGTTTGGCGCAGCCACTAAAAGAATGCGCCGCACCAGTCACTCTGACACGTTGGTTATCAGCGCGAGCTTGTTTGACGATATATTGTAATTCTTCAACCGAGGCAGGGGTTAGCTTTTGTTCAGGTTCAGCGGTCACGTAGCCTACCCAGTTTTGCCATTGGTTACTGCGCTGCCACTTCATCAATGAAAACATTGTCCCGCTCCTCGGTAAGTCATCATGGTGTCAAAAGCCTTATTAGCCTTTAGCTCTTGGTGACTAGTTTGAGGACCGCTATGTTTTTGAGAGCTGCTATAAACCACAAGCTCATTAAAATGCTCGCATAGCTCGCCGGCCTTGGCATGTCGGCACCATACATAATCGCCGATAGTAATGGCTTTATTTTGTCCTAGCGTCTTTTTATCGATAAGCATAGGGGTTTGTACTTCGCCAAAACCCTCATCCGTCAGTACTGATAAATAGCTTGGATAATGAATCACAGGGACTTTGTCTGCACCTGCTGCGCCCGAGGCGATAAAGCCGCCACCTTGACAAGTGATCACTCCACACTCTGGCTGGCGCGTCACCGGCAACACAAAGCCTGCCGCTGGTTTAAATGCCTGCATGCTCTCCATATAATCAAAATAAGCGGGCTTAAAATAGGCAGAGCCTACGCTGATCTCAGTAATCTCAGGCTGGCTGCTGGTGAAGTCCATACTGCCACTACCCCCGCCATTGACGAGCTGTAGCTCATAGCCTTGCTTTTTTAGCCAAGCCACTATTGAGCGGCGGCGCTGACTGAGCTGTTTTTTGGAGCGGTTTTTTAGCAGACGAATAGCGGGAGACAGTAGAGCTTTACCTGGTACCTGCTCGGCTAGTCCTGCAATTTGCGCCTCATAACCCATGACGCCAGTTAGCTTCACATTAGCGCATTGTTTAATGGTTTTGAGCAAAGCTTTGACGTCTTTTTTGCTCATAAGGGCTGAGCGTTTAGTACCGAAGTATAGCTTCGGCAGCGGCATCGACATATTGATATCTAAGCAGATATCGACGCTTGCATTATTATCTTGAGCGACTTTATCGAGCAGCTCGACATGTTCGGGGCGATCTACCATCCAGATCATCGTGGCGCCTTGCGCAGTATGAGTAAAAGTTTTCGCTACGCTAGCGCTATCTAAAGTCGGATAAGCGCATAGGATATTATCAAAGCCGTTCTCTAACAGATAAACCGACTCAGCCGCAGTGTAAGACATCAGTCCGATATAATGGGGCGAGCTGTCTTTGATGTAGCTCAAAACCTCGATTGAGCGAATCGATTTGGTCGCTAGGCGCAGCTTGACGGCTTGGGTCTTGTGATTGACCCGTTGAATATTATGATCGAGGGCATCCATATCGAGCCAAGCGCTTGGAGCTTGGCGCGGGATAATATTAGCAAAATCCATTTTACTTATCCTTAAAATAGTCATAAAACTATTTTGTTACTTTTAATTCATAGTATGCGAGCACAGCACAGGGATAATGACTGCAAATCACATAACAGCGATGCTAGCTGATAATATATAGTTGATTAACTTTAAAACCGTTACAGTGCGGCTGGAATGAATTTTGCGCAGCATCGAAACAGCGTAGACACAGCACGCAAGGAAAATTTATACCAGCTGCACGGTTAATATTGGTGTATCGATTTTATTTCGTACTAACTATACTAACCCATCAATAGCATCTTCTCAAAAGGATAAAAAAACAGCCCAAGCTTAGCTAGGACTGTGCAAAAGTGAATAGGTTGTTTAGCTACGGCAATAAACGTTTCGTCGTCCATTGCTCATGGTCATCTTGGCTATAAACGACGCGATCATGGACGCGGTTCGCGCGGCCTTGCCAAAATTCAATAGTTTCAATAGTAATCTCATAGCCGCCCCAAAACTCAGGAGTTGGCACGGTCGTATCCTCGGGATAATCGACTTTTAACTGCGCAAACTTATCTTCCATCACCTCACGGTTGGCAACCTCGCCACTTTGCGGCTGACTCACCCACGCGCCCAACTGACTATCATGCGGACGCTTTTGAAAATAGTCAGCCGATTTGTCCGCGTCAATCTTAGCTATATGACCACTGATACGCACTTGGCGCTCAAGCTCATTCCAAAAGAATAACGCCTCAGCATTAGGGTTCTCTTCGATATCTTGACCCTTAGCGCTGTCATAATTGGTATAAAAGATGATGCCCGTCTCGGTCACTTCGCGCAGCAGCACGATACGTACGCTCGGCTTATTGTCCGCGCCGCAAGTCGCTAGACTCATAGCATAAGGCTCTTTTACCTTTTTCGATAGTGCTTCATCCATCCAAGTTTTGAATAGCGTGAAAGGTGAGTCTGGCACTGAGCGCTGATCGAGTTGTCCTTGCTCATACGATAAACGCTGATCGGTAAAGTCCATGCTCATAGTGTTTCCTTATTTAATAGATTATTTTTATCAAAAACATCACTTAAAGCTTTGAGTGCCTCAGTTTTTAAGCCAATTGCGCTTTGATTAGATCGGCCAACTCATTAGCCATCACATCACATTCAATCTCATCATCAGACTCAACCATGACTCGAATCATTGGCTCAGTGCCGGACTGACGAATAAGCAAACGTCCCCGGCCCTCCAAAGTGGCACGCGCTTTGTCAAAAGCGGCAACCAGCTCAGCATTAGCAAAAGGATCTTGCATTTGACTCAAGCGTACGTTGACTAGCTTTTGCGGCAGCACCTCAAAGCCTTCCATCAAGGCGCTCAAGGCTCGGTTTTGTGCTTGCATTACCGCTAGCACTTGCAAACCTGCGATAATAGCATCACCTGTGCGGCTCTTATCTAAACACAAGATATGGCCTGAAGGCTCACCGCCCAATATCCAATCATTAGCTTCAAGCTCTTGCATCACATAACGATCACCGACTTTGGCGCGCGTAAATTCGATACCTTTCGCTTGTAAAGCAAGCTCTAAACCCATGTTGCTCATGAGTGTACCAGCAACCCCTCGGGTTGGCGCTTTGCTTTGGGTAGCAAGCACATACAGGATGCCATCACCATCGACTAGCTCACCTAAATCATCGACCATCACAATACGATCGCCATCGCCATCAAGTGCGATACCAACGTCGGCACTATGCTCCAATACTGCTTGCTGCAATCGTTTAGGATGGGTAGAACCACAGTCGGCGTTGATGTTGATACCGTCAGGTTTATTATTAATAGCAATAACCGTAGCACCAAGCTCGCGCAGCACTCTAGGCGCTACGCTATAGCCAGCGCCATTGGCGCAGTCAATGACGATTTTTAGATGATTAAGATCATATTGATAAGGAAAGCTGCCCTTACAAAATTCAATATAGCGCCCTTTGGCATCATCTATACGGTGGTTTTTACCTAGTTTAGCAGGGTCAGCGATAGGCATCATTAGTGACGCATTATCCTCATTATCGGCTTTTATAATAGCGTCTAACTTATCATTGATAGCGTTTTGCATCTCATCGGTGAGTTTTTTGCCGTCTGCTGAAAATAGCTTGATACCATTATCATAATAAGGGTTGTGTGAAGCTGAAATCACCACGCCAGCATCGGCGTTAAAGCTGCGCGTCAAATGCGCAATAGCCGGCGTTGGGAGTGGCCCAAGCATATGCACGTCTACCCCTGCCGCATTAAACCCTGCTTGTAGTGCACCTTCAATCACATAGCCTGAGAGCCTCGTGTCTTTGCCGATAACGACGCTTGGTTTGCGCTCTGGATTAGGATTATTATCCATCAGTACCTGTCCGGTCACATAACCTAATTTTAGAATAAAATCAGGGGTGATAGGCAGCTCACCAAATTTTCCACGAATGCCGTCAGTACCGAAATAGCTCATTATCCTTACATCCTTACACTTAGTATTGAGGAACTTATCTTTTAAAGTCACTTAGCTTAGATAGTTTAATCCAAAAATGAAGATAAAAACCATCCTTTGATAAGGGTCTTTATTAACTAGTTATTTTACGAAAAAAAACAGTCAACAATGACGGCGCATTGTTGACTGTTTGTATCTCACTATGATTAGGCTATTAGCGAGATTTTACCAGTGAAAAACCCTATTATACGCGGTAATTAGGCGCCTCTTTGGTAATCTGTACATCATGGACATGCGACTCTTTCATGCCAGCTGAGGTCACCTTGATAAACTGCGGTTTGCTACGCATCTCCTCGATAGTACCGCAGCCGGTATAGCCCATGGATGAGCGCAGACCACCAACCAACTGATTGACGATGCCAGCAACCGGACCTTTATAAGGTACGCGGCCTTCGATACCTTCAGGGACGAGTTTTTCAACCCCATCTTTGGCGTCTTGGAAGTAGCGATCTGATGAGCCATTTGAGCCTGACATGGCGCCTAAGCTGCCCATGCCGCGATAAGCTTTGTAATAGCGACCTTGGAACAGCTCAACCTCGCCTGGTGCTTCCTCGGTACCCGCCATTAAGGAGCCCACCATAATACAAGAGGCACCTGCCGCGATAGCTTTGGCCATATCGCCTGAATAGCGAATACCGCCATCAGCAATCAGTGGAATACTATCTTTTAGCGCGCTTGCGACATTGTCGATAGCCGAGATTTGCGGCACACCGATACCGGCGATGATACGCGTAGTACAGATAGAGCCTGGACCTATACCAACTTTTACCGCATCGGCGCCAGCATCACGTAACGCTAAAGCTGCGTC
Source organism: Psychrobacter sp. AH5 (assembly GCF_040371085.1). Taxonomy (NCBI): domain Bacteria; kingdom Pseudomonadati; phylum Pseudomonadota; class Gammaproteobacteria; order Moraxellales; family Moraxellaceae; genus Psychrobacter; species Psychrobacter sp. AH5. The sequence goes on along the minus strand of NZ_JAMBMT010000001.1, from coordinate 883,351 downwards.
ACCGGTGGCGATATTACCGCCGATAATTTGAATATGCGGAAAATTTTTTTTGATCCAAGAGACTTTATCGATGACGCCTTTTGAATGACCGTGAGCGGTATCAACCACTAACACATCAACGTCAGCGGCAATCAAGGCTTCGACACGCGACTGAGTATCAGCGCCAGTACCGACAGCGGCCCCTACGCGCAGACGCCCTTTTTCATCTTTACAAGCGTTTGGATTATTTTCTGCTTTGGCAAAGTCATTAACCGTAATCAGGCCACGCAAACGAAAATCATCATCAATGACGATCACCTTCTCGATACGATGCTCATGCAGTAGCTTTTTGATATTCTCGTTACTCTCGCCTTCTTGTACAGTGACTAGCTGATCTTTTGGCGTCATAATCTGACTAACTGGCAGTGACAAATTGGTCTCAAAACGCCAGTCACGATGAGTGACGATACCAACCACTTTATCCGTGCCTCGCTCAACTACTGGTACGCCTGAGATATTATTATCTTCGGTCAAACGCAATAATTCACCAATAGACATCTCAGGATGCACGGTAATAGGATCGACTACGGTGCCCGCTTCAAACTTTTTGACGCGGCGAACTTGCGTGGCTTGTTTGTCGATATCCATACTCTTATGCAAAATACCAATACCGCCTAATTGCGCCATAGTAATCGCCATCTCAGACTCCGTTACCGTATCCATAGCCGCTGAGATTAGTGGTAAGTTCAAAGAGATATTCTTGGTTAAGCGCGTAGAGAGATCGGCAGTTTTTGGTAGGATTTCTGAATAGGCTGGTAACAACAACACGTCATCAAAAGTTAAGGCTTCATCGACAATACGTAACATACATACCCCTAATAGTGGCTATTTTGATGGTGGGAGCTTAGTAGATAGACTATAACAGCGTAAATATAACGCCATGCTTATCTGAATACCTCAGTTATCCCTTTAAAATAACGCCGTATTGTAGCAAATTTAACTTATGTTCGCATGAACTATTTTAGCCCTCTTTAAAGGTAATACGCTCCGCTGGCAAGTGCGCCTTTTGCTCCTTATACAGATAATCCAGCATTTGTTCGCGCAGATCACACTCCATCGCCCAAGCATTATCAGGACCATCTGAGGGCACCGCGCAGCGTAGCTTTATAGTATCCTCATTGACCGATACCGTCAGCACCACAGGCTCCGTCTCCCCATCCCACAGCTCATGCTCCTTGACCAATGCGATGAATTTTTGCCGTACCTCTTCAATATTGACCCCGTAATCTAAATAGAGGTACATCGGACGCATTTGCTGGACAAAAGGATGCGACCAATTCTCTACGATTTCAGTGACAAAGTAGCGCATTGGGATAAACAAATGGCGCTCATCCCACGTCTTGATCACCGCGTAGGTATAGCGCAAGTCATTAACGGTACACCAAGTACCATCGATCATAATAGTATCGCCAATACGGATGGGCTGAGTCATAGCGATTTGTACGCCTGCTACCAAATTGCCCAAAGTCGGCTGCGCCGCTACCCCTAATACCACCCCTGCGATACCCGCTGAGGTCAGTAAAGTCTTACCTAAGCCTTCGATATCAGTAAACTCGCTTAAGCCAATCCAGACACTAATGATAACCATGGCAAAGATAAATAGCCGGCGAAAGATAGAGACATAAGTACTTCGGCGGCGATATTTATCATAATCTTGCTCATCTAAGTTCTCAATCTGCAAGTCACGATAGCGATTGGCCATAAAATTGACCACTCGAACCCCAAGCCAGATAGCGCTCAGTACCAAAAATATCCAGATAATTGGTCTAGTTGAGGTCGCTACCGACTCTATAAACGGAAAACCGCCTGATACTAAAGTAAACACTAACGAGAAGCCAATAGTAAAAGTCAGCGGTACGATAAGCTTTTTGACAAAATCTCTTACCCCTCTTTTACTGTTAGGGATATCGACATCCTTATCCTCATGACTCAAATAGCGGCCGACTAGTTTTCCCACGCCTGCGCTTAGTAGCCAGCCAATCCCCATTGTCACTAGCAAAAATGATATCAATACCAAAAATTCCCATATCGCCATACCAAAATAGCGTAACGTCATCCATTCAGGCAGATATCGGGCGAACTGTGGCGGCTTATACTGCTCGTATAGATTATCAATATTACTTACTGTTTGCGCTGAGAATACCCAAATGGGCGCTTGATCATTGACCCTTACTCGCTCGATAGTGATAGGCACTTGACGCTCGCGGTAGTTCATGTAACCAAGCACTATAGAGCGGCGCGGTATCCCTAAGATACTACTGCTACTGCCGACGACAGGCTCTATCAATCCATCTGGACGATCCGGCAACTCCTCAAAGACATATAGATCTTTTTTGACCAATAAATAATCCAAACGCTTAGTCAACTCTATACTACGGCTCTTTTGTACACTTCTATCAAACAAATTCATATTGAGTGCATAAGCGGCAAGGTCATACTGTTGCCTCATCACCGCCGACTGAAAAAACTCCAGCATCGCAAGCGGTGTGGTCAGATTGGCGGGCTTGTTTAAGGGCGGTATAGTAGTATTGAGCTCATCCAATAGGTAGTAGTTTGGGTTGTAATCGCCGCTAAGCGCGGTATCTCCTTGCAAGTGCCCCGCTTGCTTGACGGTATTGCTCTCTGAGGGGTCAAAGATCTCGTCAGTTACCTCGCTTATATCAAAATCTTGCGCCTCAACTTGACTGATTTGCTGTTCAGCATATTCAGCAAAATTATCGGGCTGCGCGCTTGCCGCAAAAACAGATAGACTACTAAAAAGCAGCCATAGGCCAATCAAGGCCATAAACAAGCTGTTTATAGTTATAGAAGAATTAGGATTTTGGTTATCATTAAGGGGTGTTATAGAATCGTCAATGCAAGAGTTATCCAAGTCAAAGTCATGAATATCAGCAAGCTGAATGCTAGTCTTAACAAAGAGAATCATAAGCGGTCTAATTATGGCGGAGTAATCAATAACTTAAAACAGTAGCACAAAAAAAGCCAGCTTTAAGCTGACTTGTTTCGTTAGTTTACGTACTTAATCGTTGTAGGTTTTGTGCTAATACTCGTTCAATATAAGTGACAGTTAATGATGAAAATATAGCTTGTCAACGAAAGCGTACGCTAGCTATCAGCATCTTTATTTATTAAGACAATACGCTCAGCCGGTAGATAATGCTGTTGCTTATCGCTGAGATAAGTGACCATCTGCTCGCGCACCTGACACTCCAATAACCAAGCATCATCTGGATTGTCAGCTGCGATAGTGCCATACAATTGAAGAGTATCTCTTTTGGTTGACAAAACCTGCAAAGTCGGCTCGGTCTGTCCATCCCAGTATGAGTTGTTTTTGACTACTTCCACAAACTTTTTTCGTACCTCATCTACAGCTATACCGTAGTCTGTGAGTAGATAGATGGTTCGCGTTTGGTGAGGATCAGGATGCGACCAGTTCTCTACCGTTTCGGTGACAAAATAGCGCATCGGCACGAACAATCGCCGCTCATCCCAAGTTTTTATGGTGGCATAGGTATACCCTAAATCCTCAACGGTGCTCCAATTACCATCGTACATAATAGTATCACCAATGCGTATCGGCTGAGTAATCGCAATCTGTATACCCGCTACAATATTGCCAAGCGTAGGCTGCGCAGCTATGCCTATCACTATACTCAAGATACCTGCTGAGGTCAGTAGCGTCTTGCCTAGTCCTTCAATATTGACAAATTCACTGAGCCCAATCCAAACGCTACCAATAATCATCACAAAAATAAATACGCGGCGAAACACCGATAAATAAGTAATTCTTATACGGTATTCATCATATTGCTGCTGACCTAAGCCGTCAATTTGCAAATCTTGATAACGATCGGCAAAAAAGTTAATCAGCCGTACCCCAAGCCAAATGGCGCTGATGACCAAAGCGACCCAAATAATGGGCCTAGTATCGGTGGCAATATCATCCAAGTAAGGAAAACCTCCTGATACCAAAGTAAAAACTAAGGCCAAGCTAATCGTAATAGTCAAAGGGACTATCAGCTTATTGATCAAATCAGTCGTGCTTTTAAGACTCAAGGTAGCGCGTTTATTTTCGTCCTGAGCGTACTTAGACATCAGCTTGCCCGCGCCTTTACTAATCGCCCATCCTAAAGCGATAGTCAGTAAAAAAAATAACGATAAGGCTATATACTCCCAAATGGCAATATTTAGAGGTCTAAAAAGTAAAAAGTCAGGTAAATAGCGCTCAAAAGTGGCGGGTTTATATTGCTCATAGAGCTTATCGATATGCCCGACCGTTTGCGAGGAAAACACCCAAACGGGGTCCGCGCCTTCTACTTTTACGCGCTCAATATAAATAGGAATACGATAGCTAAGATACTTGATATGACCGAGCTGAATAGAGCGGCGCACACTGCCATCGATATCGCTATTACTGCCAATAGAGGGCTCGATTAAACCATCAGGACGATCTGGCAGTTGATTAAAGTCATAAAGGTCTTTTTTGGCTAATAAAAAATCAAGGCGCTCAGCGAGCTCATCACCGCGTGCACGCTGTATGTCAGGATTAAATAAATTCATATTTAAAGCCTGAGCGGCAAGCTTATAGTGCTGATTGTCAGTAGCTAATTTAAAGAACTCTAATGTGGCAAGAGGCGTGGATAAATTAGGCGGCGGGTTCAAAGAAGGCAGACCAGTATTAAGCTGATTTAATAGATAATAACTCTGATGGTACTCGCCAGTGACCTCACTGCTGCCTCGTAGCTTTGCGAGCTGAGACTTAAAGTTTTGCTGATTAATGGTTGCATCAGATTCATTATAAGTATGTTGTGGCTGTATGCTAGCTGCGTCAGTGCGTAGGCTATTATCACTAGCTGCAAAGGCTGGGGTGCATAATAAGTTTAGCCCTATCAGCAAAAGTCCCGTTAGCCTAAATAAGTCGCTAAAACGCTGAGGGTAAGACATCACTGTCAACACTGTTATCGCTCTACAGAAGTTGCAAACTGCGCAATTATTAGCGTTGCTTATTGCGTTTTGGTTACTATTCATCTTGATGCTACTCACGCCTATAGCTTATAAAAAAGCCAAATTTCAGATATCGTTTGCTAGTAACTTAAATCAGTAAACCCAAAAAAGCCAGCTCTAAGCTGACTTGATCGGTTAGTTTGCGTCTATAATTTGAAAAGCACCTTAAGCGCGTCGCCAAGTGGTGCCAGCTGAGCTATCTTCAAGCTCAATGCCCGCCTCTTTGAGCTCTTCTCTTATCGCATCTGCCTGCGCAAAATCCTTATCGGCTTTGGCTTGCTGACGCTGAGTAATCAAATCATCGATCTGTGTATCGCTTAGCGCCGCGGCTGATGCCTCGCCAATAATAGCCTGCAAAAACTGCGCTACTGGCTGCTGCAGTATATTGAGCGGTTTGGCTAATATCTTGAGTTGCTGCGCGTATTGCCAAGCGCCTGCAAAATCCTCAGCTTTGATCGCTTTATTTATCTCTTTTGCCAACCCAAATAACACACTAATAGCCGCTGAGCTATTAAAGTCATCGTTCATAGCGGCAATAAAAGCCTGTCCTGCTGCACTTGCAAAGGCGCTTTCTATCAGCTCTCTATCAGCTTCCTCTATCTTAAGCGTTCGCTCGCTTTGCGTCTCTACCACTTTTAGCGCTTGATAGAGTCTGCTTAGGCTATTATGCGCCTCATCAAGCGCTTTGTCTGAAAAGTTTACTTGGCTGCGGTAATGACTTGATAATAAGAAAAAACGCACTGTTTCAGGATGATATCTAGCTATGACTTCACGAATGGTAAAGAAATTACCTAATGATTTGGACATCTTTTCGCCATCCACATTGATAAAGCCGACGTGCATCCAGTTATTGGCGTACTGGCAGCCCGTCGCCGCCTCAGACTGGGCAATCTCGTTTTCGTGATGCGGAAACTGCAAGTCATGACCACCGCCGTGGATATCAAAAGTGTCGCCTAAGCATTTGGTCGACATCGCTGAGCATTCAATATGCCAGCCCGGACGCCCTTGCCCCCAAGGTGACGCCCACTGCGGCTCATCTGCTTTGGCCGCTTTCCACAGGACAAAATCAAAAGGATTACGCTTGACGTTGTCAACCTCAATACGCGCGCCCGCTTGCATATCCTCAAGCTTGCGCTTTGAGAGTTTGCCATAATCTTTGAAGCTCTCTACCGCATAATAGACATCGCCATTATCCGCGGCATAAGCATGATTGCCGTCGACAAGCGTCGCAATCATCTGCTGCATCTCATCGATATAGTCAGTCGCGCGCGGCTCAGCATCTGGACTTAAGCAGCCAAGAGCAGTGGCATCCTCATGCATAGCGGTAATAAAGCGCTGAGTCAAAGTGCTAATATCTTCATTATTCTCGATAGCGCGCGCGATAATTTTGTCATCGATATCGGTAATATTACGCACATAATTGACCTCATAGCCCAACTGCGTTAGCCAGCGTACCACTAGATCAAAGGCCACCATCACCCGCGCATGACCAATATGACAATAGTCATAGACTGTCATGCCGCAGACATACATCCCTACCTTGCCAGCCACCAAGGGCTGTAATGATTGCTTGTGAGCCGTCAATGAATCGTAGATGACAAGCTGAGACTGAGCATCGGTAATTGAGGTAGTCATAAAAAGTAGCCTTGTTAATTAAATGAAGGAATATAAAACTTAACGCATTATCTTAGCGAAAACGGGCATAAAATACTACAATGAGCGCAGCTTGATACTATTAGCTAAATAATAGCTATAAGTAAGCAAACCCTTAGACTAAAAATGTGGAGTTATAAATGAGTAATCGTTTGAGCAAAATATACACTCGTACGGGCGATGATGGCACGACCGGTATGGCGGATGGCAGCCGTGTTAGTAAAGCGGACATCTTGTTCAATGTAATGGGCGATGTCGATGAGCTCAACTCCCACATTGGACTGGTGCAAGCTTACTTAGCGCAGACAAATAAAGCCGCTAATCAACCCTTATCAGAGCATCTGCAACGACTTAATGCTGCCGATTTTGCGCAAGCTTTAGTGATTATTCAGCATTTGTTATTTAATATCGGCGGCGAGCTTGCCATGCCTGAATATGAAGGCGTAAGCGAGACTCACATCGACTGGCTTGAGCAGCAGATCGATACGATGAATAAAAGCCTGCCGCCTTTAAAAGACTTTATTTTGCCGACAGGTTCGGTATTGGTGAGCCAGTTGCACGTCGCGCGTACTGTTTGCCGCCGAGCCGAGCGCCAAGCGGTGCTATTGCAGCAGCAAAACCCAGCCGCTATTCGCCAAACTGCTATTCGCTTGATCAATCGTTTATCTGACTGGTTATTTGTCGCTGCGCGCTTTTGTACTGATCCTGCGCAAGTCTCTGAGGTACTATGGAACAGTCAAGCTTTGCAAAATCTTGATAACCATAAATAGTGTTTAGTAATCTGTAGCTTATGGCTGGGTTTATTAGCCCTATCTTAAACGCCAATTTTGACCTTTGCTTTATAACACAAAAAAGCATCTATAACTTTGAGCTATAGATGCTTTTTTTATTTACTCAAGACTTGATGAACAACAATTATAAAATCCACGGTATTAATAAGTAGCGCTATCATCTTCAACGATGACCATATCGATACTGTCATCTTTAGGAACCACTTTTGGTTCTGGCGGCGCTACCGGAGCTTTAGCCTCATTACTAGGAGCCGCTGCTGTAATGTTGCCTTCGTTGCTATTATTAATCGTTGGCGATGTCGGCGGCGTTGGTGGCGTGGCAGGACGGATAGGCGCTACCGGAGTCACCGTTCTTGGCTGACGAATATTTTGGTTCTCAGCTGGCTTTGGTTCAGCGGCACGGCGCGCAGCCGCAGCTTCTGCACGGCGAATGGCTTGCTGCTCATCCATAAGTGTTTTTAGTGATGAGGCGGCCATAACATCAGCGACAATACTTATCAAAGCAGGCTGTCCGGCGATACGCGCTTGTACTAAGCCGTTTTGAGTGCCAATAACGTAGCTAAAAGCATCATCGACGAGCATATTGTTATTGATACGGATATTATCGTTCGCTAAACGTGATTGTAGGCTGGATTTGTTATTGGCTGAATCTATAAGGCTGGCTTGATACAAGTCTTCGCTAGGTAAAGTCATACTGACACTGGCTTGACAAGTAGTCATGCCATTAGCATTGCCTTCTTGCAATAAAGCGGCGTTTTGTACATCGATCAAAATATTGCCGATTTTGTCATTGACCATGCTACTGCTGATAGTTACTTCTGCAGCATTGGCATAATTGTTAGCAAGCGTTTGTGCTTGTTGGTTCAAGGTGTTTTTTAACGCCGTTCTGAGTCGCTCTTGTACCAAGGGATCATCACAGCTCATAGCTGGAGCAACATCGACCTGATTCACGCTTTGCGCCTCAGCGATAGCCTCATTTGTATTGGCGCTTTCATCGTCATCTGAACGGCTACAGCCCGTAACGGCTAGACTACAAACCAAACCGATACCAGCCACTTGCTGCCAGTTCATCCCCTTTTTCTTTACTACGCTCATGCTTATCCAGCTCCTGATTTACTGATCTTTATAGCTGCCCTAGATTTATTAAATATCATATATAATTAAGCAGACTCGATCATACTGATTACTCATAAGGTTTGATAATAACCGCCTTATTGAAAATTACGTCATTATACGAGGTTTAATTAAGATGTTCATCATAGCGACTTGTCAATATACAAATAAACGCTTTTAATAGCGCTAAAACTCTCGTTAGTTGCAAAAACACAACAGAGCATCAATTAATTGGCCTTATAGAACCAGCTAGCGTTAAAACAATCAGCCTACTATAAGTTAAGCACGTGTCATAAGAGCGTATGCTATAAATGAAAATGGCCTCTATATAACTTAGCACTATTAAAACACTTCAAAAATAAGCTTCTATTGTTATGATAAATTTTAAGAATACTCAACTACTCGGTCATCGCGGCGCTCGAGTTGAGGCGCTAGAGAATACTTTGTTCGGCTTTCAACATGCCAATCGCTTGCAAGCAAAGGGGCTAGCAGGAGTAGAGTTCGATGTGCAGCTGACTGCTGATGGTCAACTGATTGTCTTTCATGATGACACTTTGCAGCGGCTGTGCGGCTTACAAGCGCGGGTGGATCAGCTAAGTCTGCGCGAGATTCAACGTCATACTCAGTCAGGTCATCGTATTCTTACGTTAGATATGCTAGCGCAGTTATTACCATTGTCGATGACTAAGCCTTTTTTTAAACCGCAGCGTCAGGCACTTAACCATCTGCTAGGGTTGACTAATAGTAATAGCTTTGAGCCAATAGACGAGCTTGAGAGCTTAGTTATTGAAGCCCATACTTTAACTAGGTTTACCCATATAGAGCTTGAGATTAAGACTAATGAGCGTACTAATTACTCCAAACTAAGGACTGCGTTAAAACGATATTTAGTCAATAGCCCTCTATCTACCCTACCTTTAGTGCTAACTAGTTTTGATTTGCAGCTGCTTGCCCAACTACATGGGGACAAAGACTTATCCACTATTACGCGGGGCTTATTAGTCCGTGAGCATAGCTTGGTAGCATCAGCGCCTAACATAGCGCTGCGTTTAGGCTGTAGTCAACTAGGGGTATATTATCCTTTATTAGATGAGCAAATAGTCGAGTATTATCATCGTCATCAGCTACCTATCAGCGCTTGGACGGTCAATGATATCGATAGTATAAAGCAGCTCATAAACTGGCAAGTAGATGTTATTATTACTGACATTCCAAGCCAGCTTTTATGACTTTAGCGTAAAAATTAGGGGTTGCTATTTGAATGATTTAGGGCAGTTTTTTTTCAAAATAACTCTATTTTTTAGCAAAAAAGCCATCAAGACTTAGCTCACTTATCTTCGCGCAATTTTACATTTCTACCTAATTCCTGATAGCTATTGGGGTTTTAATGAGAAATATCTCATAACTCCTACAAGTTATTGTTATTTAGCAATATTTTTCTAGTGTATAACTGTTCACTTTATCTATTATTTAGGGTAATATAGGCGCTGAAATCAATATCATTAGGAATACTACATGATTGCTAAAAAAGTAATAGGTTTACCACTCAAAGGCTTACGTCTCGCTATGAAGTCTAGTGATATGCTTATACAAAATGCTGGTACTCAAGCACTAAGAGTAAAGACGTGGCTTGAACATGGTAAAACGGATCAAGTAGCTGGTACTCGCATTGCTGCTAATGGCAGTGCTGATGATGCGCTAGCAACTGATACTATGGCTAATTATGAGGGTATTGATCCTCTTGAGCTTGAATTTCAAAAGGCGCCCATCAACTTAGTGCCAGCGATGTTCTTGATAGCCACTCCTATTGCTGCCGCTGTCATTACTCCATGGTACTTACTGACTCATGAAGTTAGTGCGCCAGTATGGGGCGTGTTTGGCGCATTTATGGCTTGGACGGGTATTAGTATTACGGCCGGCTATCATCGCTTGTTATCGCATCGCGCTTATAAAGCTCATCCCGTGGTAAAAAACTTCTTATTGCTAGGCTCAACCTTAGCAGTTCAGGGCTCGGCCTTTGACTGGGTATCAGGCCACCGTAGCCATCATCGTCATGTCGATGATCGTATGGACGACCCGTATTCAGCACAGCGTGGATTTTTCTTTAGCCATATAGGTTGGATGTTACGTAACTATCCTAGTGGTCGTTTTGACTACAAAAACATCCCTGACTTGACCAAAGATAAAGTGCTACAAATTCAGCATAAGTATTATGGTCTTTGGGTATTAGCGACTAACGTGGCGATGGTGGCAGCGGTAGGTTGGTTGATAGGTGACGTTTGGGGTACTCTAGTATTAGCAGGTCTGCTACGTCTGGTACTAACTCATCACTTCACTTTCTTTATCAATTCACTATGTCACATGTTTGGTACGCGTCCTTATACCGATACCAATAGTGCGCGTGATAATGCAATCTTAGCTATCTTTACTTGGGGTGAGGGCTATCATAACTATCATCACTTCTTCCAATACGATTATCGTAATGGCGTGAAATGGTGGCAGTACGATCCTACTAAATGGCTAATCGCTGGCCTCTCTAAGCTTGGTTTGACGAGTGAGCTACGCAGAGTCGATGATACCACTATTAAACATGCCGAAGTACAGATGCAGTTTAAGCGTGCTCAGCAGCAGATCGAAAAAGCAACCTCTACAGGTTTAGATATTCCGCAAGCGATGCAAAACTTCCAAGACCGCATCAAGTTTGAATACGAAGCTTTCAAACAAACGGTCGAAGAGTGGCAAGCACTAAAAGCTAAAGCGGTTGAGATGAAAAAAACCGAGTTTGCTGATCGTTTGCATGAGGTTGATGACAAGCTTAAGCACGAATACATCAAGGTTGAGAAAAAAATCTTTGAGCATAACGATAATTTAAAAACGGCGTTTCGCTCTATTAGTTTTGACAATAAAGCCGCTTAGTTTTAACTAAGCTAGTACTTAGCGGTTGTTTAAAAAATTACTACTTTTCTCCTTCCCTCTAACTGCTATAGTTAGGGGGATTTTTTTTATCTATCTATAAAAATAGGAAGCCTCTATGCGCTACCAAAACAGCTATGCCAAGTTAGATCCACGTCTTTACCATAAGCAGCCGCCAACTGCGCTTGATAATCCTCGTGCTGGGCATTTTAACCTGCAAGTAGCCGAGCAATTAGGCTGGTCTGAGGATAAAGAGCTGATGCAGCGCTGGGTGGATATTATTGGTGGTCATTATGTTCCGGATGGCTTTGAGCCTTTAGCAATGGCTTATGCTGGTCATCAATTCGGTCAATGGGCGGGACAGTTAGGCGATGGGCGCGGCCTCCTGATGGCACAAGTCTTGGATAATAACGATACTCTACAAGACTTACACCTCAAGGGCATTGGCTTGACGCCCTACTCAAGAATGGGTGATGGCCGCGCGGTGCTGCGCAGTACTATTCGAGAATATTTATGCGGTCACGCTTTTGCACAGTTAGGTATCCCCGCCTCCAACGCGCTAGGGTTTGTAGTATCTGACACGCCAGTACGCCGTGAGAAGATGGAAGCAGGAGCGGCGCTAATGCGTGTCGCTGATAGCCATATCCGCCTCGGTCATGTCGAGTGGATAGCGAGTTTTGCGCCGGACTTATTGGGCGAGTTTACCGATTATATGATCGATACCTACTATCCTGACTGCCGCGATAGTGAGCAGCCGGTATTATCGTTTTTGAGCGCAGTGGTCGAACGCACGGCGCGGATGATCGCCGATTGGCAACTCATTGGTTTTGCGCACGGGGTGATGAATACTGATAATTTATCGATTACCGGTAGCACCCTAGACTTTGGGCCTTTTGGCTTTATGGAGCGCTTTAACCCTGCTTGGATTAATAATCACTCCGATCATACCGGTCGCTATGCTTATCAAAACCAGCCGGCTATCGGCTACTGGAACCTCAATGTCTGGCTACCGCACTTTATGCGCTTGCCAGGCGTCACTCGTGAGACTTTAGCAGACTGCCTCGCGCCTTATGAGACTGTGTTTATGCAGCATTATCAGCAAGGGCTTTGTCGCAAGCTAGGATTACCGCATGAGCAAGTAAGCTTAGGGTTAGCTTTTGACTGGTTAAGTTTACTAGAAGATAATTTGCTTGATTATACCAATAGCTTTCGGGCGCTCTTAGGCCTGATTGCACCGGATAATTATCCCCATGAGAAGCAGCTGTTAGCTACCTTAACTCACGAGCTATCCGCCGAGGCATTAACGGTTTGGCAAGATTGGCGCAAGCGTTATTTAGCTCAAATCGCCACCTTATCTATTGACGAGGTGATTGAGAACATAGAAAATAACAATCCGGTCTATGTGCTACGCAATGATATAGCGCAGCGAGCTATTACCGCTGCTGAGCAAGGCCAGTTCGATGAAGTGGATCGACTTTATACTTTATTAGCCACTCCTTATAAGGTGCAAGAGCTAGCTACGGTGCTTGATAGCTCGCCGCCAGCGCCTAACGCGCCGCAAATGCCAATTAGCTGCTCTTCTTAGCCGATTAGATGATTGACATCACAGATAAACCGCTACAGACAAAATAAGCAATAGCAAATCTAGGATAGGTTATTGGTTTGGTCACGGCTACTTAATAATTTGCTTAGCTGATTTGCACATTTCGTGAGAGTTGACTAGGCAGTGAATTAACATTGATGCTAGAATAGTTATTTTTTTAGTGCAATGTCTTTAGCCGTGCAATTATTTTTGACTGACTCCAGCATATTATGATTTTTTGCTTATTATCTTTTTGATGACGGTTATCTGTCATAACCCTTATTTTTATAAGAGTCAGCTACTGGCATCACAAGTTTTAGGGGTTATTTTTAGTCCCTCGTTTGACCTCTTTAGAGTCTACCATCCTTTCATTCCAACTATGGCCATTATTATGAATGACGATACCACCTTGAATACGGACACCTCTTCTTCAGAAATAGAGCAATTCGAGCAAGCCGCCCTACACTATCATGCCCATCCTCGTCCCGGTAAGATCTCAGTCACCCCTATCAAGCAGATGGCTAACCAGCGCGATTTAGCTCTAGCCTATTCGCCAGGAGTAGCGGTACCTTGTCTTGAGATCGAAAAAGACCCAAAACTAGCGGCAAAATATACCGCTCGTAGCAATCTAGTCGGCGTCATTACCAATGGTACTGCAGTATTAGGTCTAGGCGATATCGGTCCACTAGCGTCAAAGCCGGTAATGGAAGGCAAAGGCGTACTATTCAAGAAGTTCGCCGGTATTGATGTTTTCGATTTAGAGATTGCCCAAAACGATCCAGATAAATTTATCGAAGCGGTAGCGGCGCTTGAGCCGACTTTTGGTGGTATCAATTTAGAGGACATCAAAGCGCCTGAGTGTTTTAAGATTGAGCGTGAACTACGCGAGCGTATGAATATTCCGGTGTTCCATGATGATCAGCATGGTACCTCTATTATCGTTGCCGCCGCTATGCTCAACGCGCTAATAATCACTGAGAAAAAAATAGAAGATATCAAGATTGTCTGCTCTGGTGCTGGCGCTGCTGCTATCTCGTGTCTAAATATTATCTGCGCTCTTGGGGTAAATAAAGATAATATCTTCGTCTCAGACTCACGCGGTATTATCAGCACCAAACGTGAAAACCTTGATGAGACCAAGCAGCAGTATGCGCGCGATACTGATGCGACTACTATCGACGAGGTCATGGATGATGTCGATATGTTCTTAGGACTATCGATGCCTGGTATCTTAAGTACCGATATGGTCAAGCGCATGGCAAAAGACCCTATTATCTTTGCTCTTGCTAACCCCACGCCTGAGATTATGCCAGAAGTAGCGCATTCTGTACGCCCGGACGTCATCATGGCGACTGGACGCTCAGATTATCCTAACCAAGTCAATAACGCTTTATGCTTCCCCTATATTTTCCGCGGAGCCCTAGATGTAGGTGCAACGACGGTCAATGAAGAGATGAAGATTGCTTGTGTTCGCGCCATTGCAGCCATGGCTCATGTGGAAGCGACACCGGTGGGTAATGTCAAAACGACAGATAAGATACGCCGTTTTGGTCGTGAGTACTTGATCCCAGGTCCTCTAGAGCCTAACCTAATCATCGAGATTGCCTCGGCGGTTGCGCAAGCGGCTATGGATTCAGGAGTCGCTACCCTACCGTTGGATGATATCAATGCCTATCGTCAACGCTTGTCTGAGTTTGTCTATAACTCAGCGTTTGTGATGAAGCCCATCTTTGCTCGCGCAAAATCTGATCCTAAGCGCATCGTTTATTGTGAAGGTGAGGATAATAACGTCTTGCTAGCGGTACAAGTAGTGGTCGATGAGCAATTGGCTCATCCTATCTTAGTAGGTCGTCCAGCCGTTATCGCCAATAATATCGAAAAGCTTGGCTTACGCCTAGAAGATGGCGTCAACATCACTATCGTCAATATTGATGATGATCCGCGCTACAAAGACTACTGGCAGGGCTATTATGAGAAGAATAAACGCAAAGGCGTCAGTATTGAGCTGGCTCGCCGTGATGTGCGCCGTAAAACTACGCTGATTGGCTCACTATTGGTCGAAAACGGCGATGCTGAAGGAATGATTTGTGGTACGTTTAGTCATTATCAATTGCATCTCAAATACGTGCAAAACGTCATCGGCAAAAAAGAAGGCGTTAGTGATTTTTATGCGATGAACGCGGTATTAATGCAAGATCGCAATATCTTTATTGCTGATACTTACATCCATGAAGATCCTACCGCTGAGCAGTTGGCTGAGATGACAGTGCTAGCCGCTGAGCAATTAGAGCGCTTTGGTATCACACCAAGAGTGGCTTTGGTCTCGCACTCTAACTTTGGTACCTCAGATCGCGCCAGCGCAGTAAAAATGCGTGAGGTTTATCAGTTACTGTCCAAGATGAATGTCAACTTTGATTTCGATGGCGAGATGCAAGGGGATGCTGCTCTAGATGAGCGTATCCGTTTAGAGGACTTCCCATCAACAGAGTTTAGAGGCGCTGCTAACCTGCTCATCCTGCCTACTCTGGATGCGGCAAACATTGCCTTTAACCTGCTAAAAACAGCTACTGGTAGTGCTTCTATCGGTCCTATTCTTTTAGGCGCTAACAAACCTGTGCATATCTTGACGCCATCAGCGACTGCTCGCCGTATCGTCAACATGACAGCGCTGGCTGTTACAGAAGCCTTAGATTTAGAAGAAGAGCAAAAGTAACACTGCAAGCCTAATAAAAGGTTTGCTGCGTGCTTATGATTTAGGGACTTATGCTTTAATGATAAGCGCCGTGCTATAATAAAAACAGCTAACGTCACGCGTTGGCTGTTTTTTTTGATTAAAATTTAGCTAAAAGAGGTAGTGATGCAAGTCTATCTAGTCGGCGGTGCGGTACGCGATGAGCTGTTAGGACGGCCTAGCAAGGATAAAGACTTCGTCGTTGTGGGCGCAAGTATTGAACAAATGCTAGCAGCAGGATTTCAGCAAGTGGGGGCTGATTTTCCTGTGTTTTTGCATCCGATCTCACATGAAGAATATGCGCTGGCTCGCACTGAGCGTAAACAAGGTCATGGCTACCAAGGCTTTAGTGTGGATGCCAGCTCAAAGGTCACTCTAGAGGAAGATTTACAGCGCCGCGATTTGACTATCAATGCTATGGCCATTGAAGTGACTAGCCTTACTGATGATACCCCTATCACGGGTGAAATTATTGACTATTATGGTGGCCTTAATGACATCGAGCATAAAACGCTACGTCATGTCTCAGAGGCCTTTAGCGAAGATCCTTTAAGAGTACTGCGAGTGGCACGCTTTTATAGCCGTTATTATGACTTAGGCTTTAGTATCGCTAATGACACCCTTGAGCTGATGCATGCGCTTGTCGCTTCTGGCGAGCTTAATCATTTAAGTAGCGAGCGCGTTTGGCAAGAGTCTAGCCGCGCCATGATGCAAACGGCCCCGCATGTCTATTGGCAAACGCTATTTGATATTAAGGCGTTAAAAGATTATTTTGCGCCTATTCACCAAGCTTGGCAAAACACCTCGATCAAAGAAACAGTACAAACAGCGCTATACTTTGCCGCTCAGATGCAGCTTAACCTCTCACAGCGCTGGGCGCTACTAATGAGTAGTGTTGATAACTTTTTATTTAATTCAACAACCTCTGCGAATGATAATTTGCAGACTGTCGCTGCTGAAAAGCAAACAACCGTCATAGCTAAGCTTGTCAAAGTTCCAAAAGCGCAAACTCAACTTGCTACTTTATTTATCCAGCAAGCGCAGTATTTAGCGAAAATAGATCAACTAAGCGCAGCCCAGAAGATTGATCTTATTCAAGCCTGTAGCGCTCATAAAACCCCTGAGAAACTCTCACAGCTGTTAGTCGTTAGCCAAGTGTTAAAACTAGCGAAGAATCACCGACAAATGATGATTGCGCTAGGCAGCTTTCATGCTATTAGCATGGATAGTATAGATAGTAGTCTAAAAGGTGTAGCTATTGGCGAAGCGCTACGAGCTGCTCGTATTAAGCACCTGCAGACTCAAAACAACCAAGCGTAACTCATGAATACTATAAACCATGCTCCTGTTATGCTCGTCACGGGCAGCGCTAAACGTATCGGCGCGGCTATTATTCGGACGGCTCATCAGCAAGGCTACCGCGTCATTATTCACGCTAATAGTAGCGCCCAACAAGCGCAGTCACTAGCTGACGCGCTTAATAATAAGTGCCCTGATAGCGCTAGATTATTGATTGCAAATTTGACCGTTATTAATACTAAAGCAAGCTTACAAGCCTTTGTTGATGATATCATCGCCGCTTTTGGGCAGATCGATGTATTAGTACACAATGCATCAAGGTTTTATCCTACGCCATTTGGTGATATCGATGATGAGCAGTGGGATGAGCTGTTTTTGAGTAATGCCAAAGCGCCGCTACTACTAAGTCAGGCGCTGCTGCCCTATCTGCAAGCACAACAAGGCTGCATTATTAGCCTGCTCGACATTCACGCGCATGATAAACCATTTAACGGATACAGCGTCTACAATATGGCAAAAGCTGCGCAGCGCACGATGGTTCAGTCGTTAGCGCTCGAGTTAGCGCCGCTAGTACGTGTCAACGGTGTGGCTCCTGGAGTCAATATCTTGCCTGAAACCGATAGCGACCAAGCGCTTGATCAAGCACAGCAAAATCGTATTATCAGCTCTATACCGATGCGGCGCATAGGTACACCAGAGGATATCGCTCAAAGCGTGCTATATTTGGCAAAAGCCAGCTATATTACCGGTCAGATTATTAGTGTGGATGGTGGCCGTAGTTTAACCTTAGCGGGCGGTAGCTATTAAATTTAAGCAAATAGTCTCTATTCTTATCATCTTTTACTTGAAAAATTAAATAATTGATGTATTATAATGCGTCTAACGTTAGGGCCCATAGCTCAGTTGGTTAGAGCAGAGGACTCATAATCCTTTGGTCGTAGGTTCAAGTCCTACTGGGCCCACCACATATTAAATCAGGCTTGTTCGCAGCGATGCGGCAAGCCTTTTTTTATGGGATTTTTTATTTTTAACAATAACTTGAGCTATGACTAAGAAGTTACAGTGGCAAATTTAAAGCCGAAGCTGTCAAGAAGATAGCAGATATTAAGAGCAATATTTCAGCGACCGCAAAGTAGCTTAGCATTGCCATGCAAACGTTATCTAACGGACAGAACAAAGCTAGTCGAAGCAAGTTTATCAGCACAGAGCCATACGCGCCCAATCGTATAACAGCTCTTCAAAAAATAAAGCAGCTCAAGCGACAACTTAAAGTTGCCGAAAAGGAGCACAATATTTTAAAAGAGGCGATGGATTAGGGACTGTATAGAATTGAGAAAGCATTGAAAAAAATAAGCAACGCCTTACTCTAATGTTTACCACAACAAAGAAACAAGGCGTCACTTATGGCTCGCACTAAGCTCAACGATGAACATTGGCACAAGCTATTTATTATATTGCGACAAATTAACGTATATAACAAGCCCAATCTAAGACGTACCGTTGAAGGCATGTTGTACCGCATACGAGTAGGCTGTCCATGGCGAGACTTACCTTCTTATTTTGGTCATTGGTCTAGCATATATCATCAATACCGTTACTGGCGTAAAACCGGTAAATGGCAAAAGCTCATGAAGATAGTCACAGCAAACTATGATAGTGAATGGTTATTTATAGACGGTAGCGTGGTTAAAGCTCATCAGCATAGTACAGGCGCAGCCAGTCATCTTGATGAGGCCATTGGTAAAAGCGTTGCAGGTAATAGCAGCAAACTGCACTTAGTGGTCGATGCTTGTGGCAACCCTATACATGTTGAGCTGTCAGGTGGGCAAGTACATGACTCTAAGATGGCAAAGGCGTTGATATGTAGCACCATTAACAACCAGACTAAAGCGGTGATTGCAGACAGGGGCTACGATAGTAGCGATATTAGAGAGTGTATCTTCAAGCACTGTGCTCAGTCAGTCATACCTGTTAAGTCGAACTCTAAAAGCAGTAACGACACACTAGATTGGTATTTGTATCGTTGCCGTCATTTGGTAGAAAACGCTTTTGCTAGATTGAAACATTTTAGGGGCATTGCCACGCGATATGATAAGCTCAAAGATAGCTTTGCAGCGGCGGTAATGCTCGCTTGTGTCTTTATCTGGTTGCCCTTGATTTGAATTCTATACACACCCTATATTAATAGTCTGATATTTAAGAGTTCAGTTATTCTGGTTTTTATAACCAATGCTTTTATACTAATCACTATATGTAGTAATATTAAAAACCGCTTTACATAAATCGTGACGCCAGCTCTTTCATAATCTCGTTAGTACCGCCATAGATCTTTTGTACTCGGGCATCAGCGTAGAGGCGCGCGATAGGATACTCCATCATATAACCGTAGCCGCCAAATAGTTGCACGCACTCATCCATAACGATACACTGCTTTTCGGTCACCCAATATTTGATTAAAGCAGCATGCTGCACGCTAAGCTCCTTTTTTAGTAGCGACTCGATAGCGGCATCACATAGCGCGCTTGAGGCGATATAGTGACTGTTGCACTCGGCTAATTTGAAGCGCGTATTTTGAAAGCTCCAGACTGGCTTGCCAAAAGCGGTGCGCTCTTTGGTATAATCAATGGTCAAATCTAACGCTAACTTCATAGCGCCAACCCCTGCCAGTGCCACTATCAAGCGCTCCTGCGGCAACTCCTGCATCAGCTGAGCAAAGCCTATACCCTCTACAGTACCCAGCAGATTGGCTTGCGGCACCCGCATATTACTAAAAAACAGCTCCGAGGTATCTTGTGAAGCCATACCGAGTTTTTTGAGTTTTTTGCCCCGCTCAAATCCGGGCGCATTGTCGGTTTCTACCACGATTAAGGAGACGCCTTTCGCTCCTTGCTCTCTATTGGTTTTGCAGGCGACGATTATCAGATTGCCCAACTGCCCATTGGTGATAAAGGTCTTTGAGCCATTGATAATATAATCATCGCCGTCTTTGACCGCAAAGGTTTTGATATTTTGTAAGTCGGAGCCGGTGCCCGGCTCAGTCATCGCGATGGCGCCAATCAGCTCGCCGGTCGCCATCTTCGGTAGCCATTTTTGCTTTTGCTCTTCGGTACCATGATGCAAAATATAAGGGGCAACAATTCCTGAATGTAAAAAGCCACCAAAACCGGCTTGATTGGCTTCTGACTGCGCATAAATCAGCGCCGCTTCATGACGAAAGTCACCGCCTGCACCGCCATACTCTTCCGGCATCGAGGCGCACAAAAAACCCATCTCGCCAGCTTCTAACCATGCGTCGCGATCCAGCATACCGTTATCGCGCCATTTTTGATCATGCTGCTCCCAAGCTCTAAATACTTTTAGCGCACTGGCGTGTAGCATCTCAATCTCTTCGTCCATCCAGCTAGGTTTAAAACAGGCGATAGTCATAAAGTCTTCCTTGATAAGATATTGGCTTACAATAGCTAGCAAACTATTTACCGTTATTAAGTAATGTTAAATCATAAATTAAGGTAATTAATATTACCCTTTTATTTAGCTATAAAATGCTTATTAACACAGGTTTTATAATCGTTATATTATAAAATAAGTATCAGATATGCAATATAGTACTATACAATGGTAATTATAATTATCATAATATTTACTTCGGTCTAAAAGTAGCGATATAGCGCCTCTTGACTAAAAACAGTACAAGTATTGCAGCGTAGGACTCATATAAACCCTCTTCGCGTGCAGTTATAAAGACTACATAAAACTCATTCCAGTAGCCCTATACGTGTTTTATCGTGGATCGACTAGAGCAATGGATTATAAGATATGAAAAAAACCCGAGCAAAATCACTATCCAGCGCCGATGTTGGCAGAACTAACAAGCGCCCTAACATCAAAAGTGAGCTGCCTAAAGCGGCTAAGCAGACTGGACCCTCCGCCTTAGCACCCTTAAGTGAGATGCGTCCTGCCACTTTGGATAAAATAGAAAAAGCGGTGCGCCAGCTGTTTGCAGGTAGCGATGCTAGTGATATTACTATGATTCAAATTGCCAAAGCGGCAAACGTGTCGCTACAAACGCTTTATAAGTATTTTGGCGATAAGCAAACGGTGCTTTATACCATTATGGATTTGGTACTGGGCAAGTTAGCAGTAAGAATGATGGATCACCTGCAAGGTATTGATAGTGTCGAGGATCGTCTGCGTAAAACGCTATGGGTCTGCTTAGATTTTATCGATACTCATCCTGACGCGGTAATGGTGCTCTCCAAAGTATCGATAGCGCGTTTTCACAATATCGCTATTTATAATAATAAAGAGCTTATTAATGCTTTTTTGAGCGTGCTCGAGGATGGTCAAAAGCGCGGCGTGCTAGTCGATACGGTGCCACTGCCTATCTTATTTGACGTGTTTATGGGGTTTATCAGTCGCTTGGGTATTATGCATACTATTCGTCAGACAGACACCCCGCTCAATGCAAATTTTGATGCTTTATTTGGTATATTGTGGCGCTCCATGTCCAAGCCTGAGGCTATACAAAACTTGTCCTAGTAGCGCTTTATTACTAACCCACTGTTGATGGCAGCGGTGCTGGTTGTCGTTTGCTCGACTTGCTGATAATCTGCACTTACCTAACCTGTTGCCATCCAGATGTGGCTTGATGCGCGTCTTGATGGGCAAATAACGGATGCGCTTTGGCCTCCTCTAAGCTCAGTACAGGCGTCACGCAAACGTCGGCGGATGCAAACACTTGCTGCCAAAACTCAAGCGGCTGACTGGCGAACTTATCAGCGACCGCTTTGGCTGCCTCTTGACTGGCAGGCAGGTTGGGCATTACCCCGCGCTGCCAATGCACGTCTTTATACTCCGGCAGCTTGAGCACCTCGCACAATCCTTGCCAAAACTTTAGCTCTAATGAGCCCACCGCCATATAGCGATTATCCGCAGTTTGGTATAAGCGGTAGCAAGGCAATAGTCCGCCCAAAAAATCATGGTGCGGCGCCGGACTCTGACCTGAGAAGCTTTTGACCAGCTCCCCTGTGGCTTTTGGCATAATCATATGATTGTACAAGCTATGGGTCATACTGACTGCAACATGACGCCCTTTGCCGGTTTGCTTGGCGGCAAATACCGCAGCTAGCAGGGCAATCACTGCCGTATCACTACCGCCAGCCAAATCTGCAAACTGAATGTTAGGTATGGCCTGCTCACCAGTTGCAGTACGTAGCTGATCAAGCACGCCGCTCATCGCCATAAAATTGATATCGTGACCGGCTTTATTCGCCCAATCATGAGCGATTTGAGAGTTATCACTATCGTTAGCCAGGCCATAGCCAGTAATTGAGACGATAACCAGTTCTGGGTTAAGAGCGTGCAGGGTCTGTGCATCCAATCCCATACCTTCAAGAACACCCGGACGAAAGCTGTCGAGCATCACATCGCTTTCTGCAATATGAGCCTTGATCGCTTCAATACCTTGAGGATCACGAAAGTCTAGTTTTTGAGTCGTTTTTCCGTGATTTAAGGCCTCGAACAATCCGCCTAACGCGCGCGCAGGATCACCGCCTTTTGGCTCAATCTTGATGATATCCGCGCCCAAATCAGCCAGCAGACGCGTCGCAAATGGCCCGGGCAGATTGCGCGTCAGATCAACAACGCGCAGTCCTTGTAAGCAGTCGCTCATACCCTCTATTGCGTGAGCTAAATTAGCCATCCACAAACTCCTGACCATTTGCAGCCATCTCTACCAAAATCTTAGCCGGCTCAAAACGCTCGCCATATTGCTTGGCGAGCTCGCGGCTACGCGCCACAAACTGCTCGACGCTCATAGCGTTTATAAACTGCAAGGTGCCGCCTTGATGCGGGGCAAATCCCCAACCAAAGATAGAGCCGATATTAGTATCGGCGACTGAGCGCACGACGTTTTCTTCAAAACACTTAGCCGACTCATTGGCCTGAATAAACATCAAGCGATCCACTAGATCTTGCTGGCTTGGCTGCTCGCTACTGGTTGGATAAAGCTCGGTGAGCTTAGGCCATAGATGCTTATCGCCTTTGTCAGGATAGTCATAAAAGCCTTTGCCGTTCTTTTTACCTTCGCGCTCATGCTCTTTGACTAAGGTTTTTAAAATATCGTAGGAGGGGCGCATCGCCATGGTCCTCCCTTCCGCCTCCATATCCTTTTGCTGCTGCTCGCTGACGTGCAGAGCTAGACTCAATGACACCTCATCTTGTAGCGCGAGCGGCGGCATCGGCATACCGGTCTTTAGACCCGCCACTTCAATACTACGCGGATGTACGCCCTCGCCTAACATGGCGACGCCTTCAGAGACATAAGTCCCAAACACGCGTGAGGTATAAAAGCCGCGACTGTCGTTAACGACGATAGGGGTTTTACCGATTTGTAGCACATAATCAAAGGCTTTGGCTAAGGTCTCATCATCGGTTTTCTCGCCCATGATAATCTCAACCAGTGGCATCTTATCGACGGGTGAGAAAAAATGCAGCCCGATAAATTGCTCTGGACGCTTGCTCGCCTCTGCCAGGCCGGTGATAGGTAAGGTTGAGGTGTTAGACGCATAGACAGCCGACTCTGGAATCACCGCTTCGGACTGCTCGGTACATCTGGCTTTGATCTCACGGTTTTCGAACACCGCTTCGATAACCAGATCACAGTCTGCTAGATCATCATAAGAGACGGTCGGCTTGATACGCTTGAGTAGTGCTTGTTTCTTATCCTCAGTTGAGCGCTTACGGCTAATGGCTTTATCCAAAAGCTTGGTAGAGTAAGCTTTACCCTTTTCAGCGCCTGCTATATCTGTATCGAGTAGCACGACATCTATACCGGCTTTGGCCGTGACACAAGCGATGCCAGCGCCCATCATACCTGCGCCCAAGATGCCTACTTTTTTGGTTTTGTAGCGCTCAAAACCCTGCGGACGCGATTGGCCTTTTTTGATGCTATTGAGCTGCGTCCAAAGCGTATTGATCATATTTCTGGACTCGCTTGATAACACACAAGCGGCAAAATAGCGTGATTCAAGCTCAAGGCCAGTATCGATATCGACGATGCAGCCTTCAAATACACAGGACATGATATGAGTAATCGCCGGATAATTGCCGTGCGACTTTTGATTGGCCATAGCCGGCGCGATAGAGAACACTTGCACCACTTTTGGATGCATGCTGTTACCGCCTGGGATCTTAAAGCCCTTAGTGTCCCAAGGTTGCTTAGCCTTTGGATTGGCTTTGATCCACGCTTTGGCTTGCGCTAGCATGTCGTCATTATCAGTCGCTGTGGCATCGATAAGACCGATATCCAAAGCCGCTTTAGGCCGTAGCTCGACCCCTTGGGTCATCAGCTCAAGCGCTTTTTGGATACCGACCAATCTTGGCAAACGCTGAGTACCGCCGCCGCCGGGCAGTAACCCTAGCTTAACCTCTGGTAGACCCAGCTTAGTCTTTGGCGAATCAATAGCAATGCGGTAATGACAGGCTAATGCCAGCTCAAGCCCGCCGCCGAGTGCCGTACCCGTCATAGCAGCGACGACTGGCTTGCCT
This sequence comes from Psychrobacter sp. AH5, assembly GCF_040371085.1. Taxonomy (NCBI): domain Bacteria; kingdom Pseudomonadati; phylum Pseudomonadota; class Gammaproteobacteria; order Moraxellales; family Moraxellaceae; genus Psychrobacter; species Psychrobacter sp. AH5. Next base: position 858,678 of record NZ_JAMBMT010000001.1, on the reverse strand, counting down.
GACGTTTCAAGTTTACGTAGGCTACCTTTTAGATCTTCGACTAACTCAAAAGCTTGCTCAGCGGTTTCGATATGAGCCAGTTGATCGATATCCGCGCCAACCACAAAGCTGTCTTTGGCCGAGGTTAGGATGAGGCCTTTAGCCGACTCGTCACTAATAAAGCTGTCTGTCATCGCGGCAAAAGCGTCGGTAAAGCCATCGCCGATGACGTTCATTTTGCGCGCGCTTTGATCGATAGTAACGGTGAGGATACCATCATCATCACGCTCAGCTGAAAAATTGGCTAGAGTGTTGATAGCATCAATGCTGTCTGTGTTGGTAGTCATTTTTTGTCCCTTAAATGATCTCTTAGTTATCACTTTGTGTTTAAAAAAGCTTTATACGCGCTCAATGATAGTGGCAATACCCATACCGCCGCCGACACATAGAGTAATCATCGCAGTCTTAAGATCACGGCGCTCAAGCTCATCGAGCACGGTAGTCATCAGCATCGCGCCTGTAGCGCCCAGCGGATGTCCCATCGCGATAGAGCCGCCATTGACGTTGACGATATCCATGGAGATACCTAAGTCATCGGCGGTATTCATCGGCACAGCAGCGAAGGCTTCGTTGATTTCCCACAGATCGATATCAGAGACTTGCATGCCCGCTTTATCTAAAGCTTTTTGGCAGGCAGGGGTTGGGCCTGTGAGCATAATAGACGGCTCTGAACCAATAACCGCCGCCATAGTAATCTTCGCGCGCGGCTTCAGACCGGCTTTTTTGCCAGCGGCCGCACTACCGACTAAGCACAGCGCCGCACCATCGACGATACCCGATGAATTGCCCGCGTGATGGACGTGGTTTACTTTTTCGATAGTGGTATATTTATCCAAAATTACGCTATCAAAACCCATCTGACCGGGCATAGCAAACGAAGGATTGAGACCTGCTAGCGTCTCAGGGGTAGTATTGGGGCGGATAGTCTCATCTTTAGCCAATAGCAGCATGCCGTTCAAGTCTTTGACGGGTATCACTGATTTATCAAAATAGCCCTGCTCCCAAGCATTAGCCGCTCTTTGGTGCGAGCCGGTAGCGAATGCGTCGACGTCGCTGCGACTAAAGCCTTTGAGCGTAGCTATGGTATCCGCGCCCACCCCTTGCGGGACAAAACCCGTACCGTCATTGACGCGGGGGTCCATGTACCAAGCGCCGCCATCTGAGCCCATCGGTACGCGGCTCATAGACTCAACGCCGCCTGCGACGACTAGCTCCTCCATACCCGACATGACTTTGGCAGCAGCAAGGTTGATGGACTCAAGCCCTGAGGCGCAATATCTAGAGAGCGTGACGCCAGCGACGCTTTGATGCCAGCCAGCATCGATTGCCGCAATACGGGCAATATCAGAGCCTTGCTCACCCACAGGGGTGACACAGCCAAGCACAATGTCGTCCACTAAGCTTGTGTCTAGACTATGGCGCTGCTCCATCTCTTTGAGTAAGCCCCGAACCAGCCAAATCGGCGACGCTTGATACAAAGCGCCGTCCTTTTTGCCTTTGCCGCGCGGGGTACGAATACTGTCATAAATGTATGCGGTCTCAGTCATAAAAATCCCTTTTTTTGTCTTTTAAATAATAGTTAACTCTAAAGCTTGACTTACTTATCTTAACTCCAATTCTAGCTTTTATATTAGCAATAACGTTTATCTATAAGCCGTTACATAAAGCGCGCGGCAAGCTCTTTCATGATCTCGTTAGTGCCGCCGTATTCTTCCGGTATCAACGCACATAAAAACCTTATCTTAACCGCCTCTTCAAGCCGCACGATTAATCATACCCTTATCACGCCATGCTTCATCTCTTTCCTTCCAGCTTTGAAACATTTTTAGAGCGCTGTCGTATACTATTTCGTGCTCTTCGATCATCTAATTTGCTGAACATGTTCTGATAATTATAATACTTTCCTTAACGCTTTTTTCTTGCGAAAATGAATGGATATAGAGTTTTATAATAGGTTTAATGATTTATTTCTAATAAATAGTAATTATTATTACCATTGTATAAAGCTTGACAATCTATTTTGATGATTGCATTCCATGAGTTAGAATAAAATAGGAGCTATAGCGTTGCAACTAGTATTTTTATAAAGGTAATTAATATTACTACATGAATTTATACAATGAGGAATTAGGTAAGTTAACGCTTCTAGATGACATTTTTAGAATAAGGCTATGTTAATAAGCAAGCGCTTGACTCATTAATCAGGATAACTAAGCTTAAAAGAAGTAGAACATGAGAGTTTATCAAACCTATATCTTAGAAAGGTAGGGTTGTTCGCAGTATAGCCGATCCACTATAAAAGAAATACAGTGCTACGGGGATGAATTTTGCGCAGCCTCTGGGAACGCAGCACGCAAGGAAAATTTATACCAGTAGCACGTTACAATGCTTGTACTCTTTTTATTCAGGATTCACTATAGTGTGATTTGCCTTTTTTATGAGGTTGTATAATTTTTAGAACATATAAAAGGCTTTAAAGTCTATAAAAAAAGCCCAATACTACTTTAGTCATAGTATTGAGCTTTTTACCTTGCAATTTTTTGTTTAACTCTTAAGAGTTATTTTTTAAAACTACGTTTACTATTTATTTTTTAATCTCTAAAAAGAAGTACGACGATAATTACGATATTCTGGCAACCAAAAATTGGATTTTAGTCGGCGTTGTAGATTCTCGGCGGTGACAGGTAACGCCAGTTTATCTTCAACCGCTTGTCGAGCTACGGCATAAGCTATCTTTTCACTGATCTGTCTGATGACCTTGATCGGCGGCAATATAGCACCGGGCGCTTTATCATATTCCATTGAGATGTCGGCCAGCGCTTGGCTTGCGGCCATAAGCATATTGTCGCTGATACCCCTCGCTCGCGCCGCCAAAACCCCTAGGCCAATACCTGGAAAGATGTAGCTGTTATTACACTGAGACACCTCAAAAGTCTGACCCTCATAAGTGGTATAAGGAAAGGGACTACCGGTAGCGATAATTGCTTTACCATGACTCCAGCTAGTCACCTCTTGCGGAGTAGCTTCAACACGAGAGGTTGGATTTGACAATGGCAGAACGATGGGATGCTCAGTATTAGCACATAAAGATTCGATAAGCTCTTGAGTAAACAGCCCTTTTTGGCCGCTAACGCCAAATAATACCGTGATTTTGCCCTGTTTAACCACTTGCGCTAAACCGAGCGGCTCACTATGATCCCAGTGCTCAAGATTGGCCTGTTTTTGTACCAGCGGCGCTTGGAAGTCTTGCAGCTCTGTCATGCTATCGGTGAAGAGGCCATAGCGATCCACCATAAATACCTGACTGCGCGCTTGCTCCTCGGACAATCCTTCACGCTGCATTTGACGAACAATATGCTCAGCGATACCGCAGCCCGCCGATCCTGCCCCCAAAAAAGCTATATTTTGTTGGCTAAGCTTTTCGCCTTTATTTAAGCAAGCTGCAATCAAAGTACCTACCGAAACTGCGGCAGTACCTTGAATGTCATCGTTGAAACAGCACAGCTCATCACGATATTTATTTAATAACGGGGTGGCGTTTTCTTGAGCAAAATCTTCAAATTGTAACAACACCTCAGGCCAGCGACGTTTAACCGCTTGAATAAATAACTCTACAAATTCATTGTACTCATCGCCTGAGATACGTGGATTTCTCCAGCCCATATACATAGGATCATCAAGCAGTTGTTGATTATTAGTGCCAACATCTAACAATATCGGTAGGCAATAAGCGGGACTAATACCACCACAAGCGGTATATAAAGCTAGTTTACCAATTGGTATCCCCATGCCGCCAATACCTTGATCGCCTAAGCCTAAAATACGTTCACCGTCGGTCACCACAATCACTTTTACTTTTTGTTTGGTGGCGTTTTGTAGCATGTCATCGATTTTATGACGCTCAGGATAAGAGATAAATAAACCACGTTTACGCCGATAAATTTGCGAAAACTTTTCACAAGCTTGTCCCACAGTTGGGGTATAAATAAGCGGCATAACTTCTTCAATATGCTGCTCAATTAAATGATGAAATAGCGTTTCATTAGTATCTTGTATATTACGCAAATAAATATGCTTATCCATATCATTATCAAATGAGCAAAGCTGATGATAAGCGCGCAAGGACTGCTCTTCAATGGTTTCAATATTATGCGGTAATAAACCAGTTAAATTAAAGCTATCACGCTCTTCTGATGAAAACGCGCTACCCTTATTTAATAAGGAAGTTTCTAACAATATAGGCCCAGCAAAAGGGATGTATAACGGACGTTTGTTTGACATAATAAAATCTTCTTGTTAAAGGATGAAGAGAGAAAATAGTTAAAATCGGGAGTTCAAAATTTTTATTAGATGATAAATATGACTTAACTTTATTTTTCATCTGGTTTTTATAAGACCGCTCAAAACAATATAATAATAAGCTAACACTCATAAAAGTATTTTATAAGTAGCCAATATTAGCTATAAATAGCTTGATTGATAACACCTGCTTTTAGCAGAGTAATTTTTTAAAATATTTAAGTATCAAGCACTGCTAAAAAAACAGTAGTAGTAAATAGGATAAATTAATAACACGGTAAAGAATTGAGTATCACTAAAAACGTAGAAGCAACATTTAGAATTCAAAGCAGAAGCGGTTAAAAAACAGCCAGTAATAGCGCTAATTTGAATAAGACTACTTAGCCATCGACAATAGCGATAGCATAAGACAAAATCGACTCTAGACACAAGAGGAAGCAATGATGAATTATTTCTAATAAAATTAAAGATAACCGCTGGACTAATGTCTATTTATGGGCTAGTCTAGCTATTGTGACAGCCGAGAATAGTATAGTACAAAGCTTATTTAAAAAACACCTTGTTACAACTTGTCTTTAGTGCTATATTTTAAAACGTTGATGAGTATCTACACTTTTTCAACGAAACCTCTTAGTTCATTCTTCGCAAAAACCTTTACCGCAAGATCACCATAAAAAAGAACGCAGTAAGTAGTAAAGTGACCAATCACCTGCAACTCCTTTCTTTGGACATGGCTAGTTTTTAAATCCGAAAAACATAAAAACCAAACTGTATGAGTCAGGAAGACTCTTGCATTAAATTCGCATGAAACCCTGCCTATACAACCATTACTGTGTCACCTTATACACATTTACAAGGACGTCAATCATGTCTCTACAAAACCCTATTTTTATTCCTGGTCCCACCAATATCCCAGAAAGACTACGTCACGCGATGAACGTGCCAACTCAAGATCACCGCGCTCCTGATTTTTCTAACACCTTTTTACCCGTACTCAACGACGTCAAAAAAGTGTTTGGTACCATTGAGGGTGAAGTGCTTTTGTTCACCTCTAGTGGCACAGGCGGCTGGGAAGCGGCTATCAGCAACACCTTATCCCCTGGCGATAAAGTGCTCATTGCTCGCTATGGAATGTTCTCGCATCGCTGGATCGATATGTGTCAGCGCCATGGCCTGGATGTACAAGTGATTGAATGTGCTTGGGGTGAAGGCGCGCCTGCTGATAAGTTTCAAGAGATCCTAGCCGCAGATACCAATCACGAAATCAAAGCTTTGATGGTCACGCATAATGAGACTGCAACGGGTGTATTAAGTGACATTGGCGCGGTGCGTAGCGCTATGGATAACGCTAATCATCCCGCTCTCTTATTCGTCGATGGGGTCAGCTCAATCGCTTGTGTCCCCTTTAAAATGGATGAATGGGGTGTAGATATCGCGGTAGCTGGCTCGCAAAAAGGCTTTATGCTAGCCACAGGCATGGCGATATTAGCAGTAAGTCCAAAAGCGCTAGCCGCTATGGAGCAAGCAAAACTACCGCGTACCTATTTTGACTTTCGTGACATGCTCAAAGCCAATGCCAATGGCGGCTTTCCTTATACCCCGCCGCTAAACCTGATTTATGGTATGAAAGCCAGTCTTGATATGCTGTTTGAAGAAGGCTTGGACAATGTCTATGCGCGTCATTACCGTTTAGCCGAAGGCGTGCGTCAAGCGGTGAATGGCTGGGGTTTTAAGCTATGTGCAGTATCACCGGATCTATACTCTCAAACCGTAAGCGCGATATACGTTCCTGAAGGTTTTGATAGTAATGATCTGACCAATCATGCTTTTAACAAATACGGCATCTCTTTCGGTGTGGGTTTGGGTGAGATGAACGGCAAAGCGTTCAGAATTGGGCATTTGGGCTCATTGACTGAGGTGATGGTTCTGGCTGGACTAGCTACCCTTGAGATGGCAATGGTTGATTTGGACTACCCAATCAAACTGGGTCAAGGCGTCACTGCCGCCCAAGAATATTTTCGCAACCATTAGTTTATAGCCTTCTGATAAAAGCTATTAACTGACCTTTCTAAATAAAAAATAAAGGAATATTTTTGATGATAACTAATGAAAATGGGCTAACCATTCCAACGCTTGAGGATATGTTAGCAGCGCATGAGCGCATTAAGCCTTATATCCATCGCACCCCCGTTATGACCTCAAGTTTTTTGAATGAGATGGCAGGCTGCGAGATGTTTTTTAAGTGTGAAAACTTTCAAAAAGCCGGCGCCTTTAAAGTTCGCGGTGCCTCAAACGCGGTCTTTGGTCTCTCTGATGAAGAAGCTAAAAACGGCGTTTGCACTCATAGCTCAGGCAACCATGCGCTGTCTTTATCCTATGCTGCCGGACAGCGCGGCGTCCCTTGCAATGTAGTGATGCCATACAGCGCGCCCGAAGCCAAAAAAGCAGCAGTGCGCGGCTACGGCGGTATCATCACTGAGTGTCAGCCCTCAACCACTTCTCGCGAAGAAGTCTTTGCAAAAGTGCAAGCTGAAACTGGTGGCGACTTTGTTCATCCTTACAATGACCCTCGCGTTATCGCTGGTCAGGCCACTTGTTCACGCGAGTTCTTAGAGCAGATGCAAGAGCGCGGCGTAAAACCTGACATGGTCGTCGCTCCTATTGGCGGCGGCGGTATGATATCGGGCACTTGTTTGACGCTATCAAACCTAGCACCAGACGTCAAAATCTATGCCGCAGAGCCAGTAAACGCAGATGATGCCGCGCGCTCATTACATGCCGGTCACATTATCGCTGATGACGCCCCAGATACGATCGCTGATGGCCTAAAAGTACCGCTCAAAGATTTGACTTGGCACTTTGTCAGTAACTACGTGACCGATATCTTGACCGCAACCGAAGAAGAGATCGTTGAGGCGATGAAGCTAACTTGGACGCATATGAAGATTATCATTGAGCCAAGCTGCGCGGTGCCCCTTGCTGTCATCCTAAAAAACAAAGACGTTTTTGCCGATAAAAAAGTGGGCGTTATTATTACTGGTGGTAACGTCGATCTTGATAAGCTGCCTTGGAATTAACTTTGGTAGCTAGATACTCAGTCCCAAATTAGGTATTAACTAAGCGCAGCTTAGGCGCAAGTTTAAATACCTTTATAACCTTAATTACTATTAATTAAGTCGCATGAATTAAACCATTACAATCAATCAAACAAATGGAGCTTGAATATGATTACTGAAGAATTAGAAGTTGGTTTTAACGTCCCGGCTGAAGTGGGTATGGATGAAGCGGATATCCAAACCCCTTGCCTAATCCTTGATTTAGACGCCCTTGAGCGCAACATCAAAAAAATGGGCGACTACGCAAAAGATCATAATATGCGTCATCGTAGCCACGGTAAAATGCATAAATCTGTGGACGTACAAAAGTTGCAACAAGAGCTTGGCGGTTCAGTAGGCGTCTGCTGTCAAAAAGTCTCTGAAGCTGAAGTGTTTGTACGCGGCGGCATCAAAGACGTCTTGGTCTCAAACCAAGTACGCGAGCCTGCCAAAATTAAGCGTTTGGCTAACTTACCTAAAATGGGTTCAAAAATTACCGTTTGTGTCGATGATGTTGATAACGTCGCTGAGCTATCGGCTGCGGCAACCGAAGCAGGTACTGAGCTTAATTGTTATATCGAGATTGATTGCGGCGCAGGACGCTGCGGAGTTACCACCACTGAGGCGGTAGTTGAGATTGCCAAAGCCATTGATGCAGCCGACAACTTAAACTTCACAGGCATCCAAGCCTATCAAGGCGCGATGCAGCATATGGACAGCTACAGCGACCGTAAAGCCAAAACTCAAGTCGCTATCGATCAGGTGCAAGAAGCGATCGACGCTCTTGAGCAGATTGGTCTAAAACCAGAATTTGTCTCAGGCGGCGGTACTGGTAGTTACTATTTTGAGAGTAATTCAGGGGTTTTTAATGAATTACAGTGCGGCTCTTACGCCTTTATGGACGCCGACTACGGGCGTATTTTGGATGAAGATGGCAACCGTATCGATGCAGGCGAGTGGGAGAATGCACTATTTATTCTAACCTCGGTTATGAGTCATGCAAAACCGGACAAAGCTATCGTTGATGCTGGTCTAAAAGCACAATCCGTGGACAGCGGCCTACCCTTCATCTATGGCCGTGATGATGTTGAATATGTCAAATGCTCCGATGAGCATGGCGTGGTTAGCGATCCTGACGCAGTACTAAAGATTAACGAAAAATTAAAACTTGTACCCGGTCATTGCGACCCTACTTGTAACGTGCATGACTTCTATGTTGGTGTGCGTAACGGTAAAGTTGAGAAAGTATGGCCGGTATCTGCTCGCGGTAAAATGTACTAAGAGAGACAAGCTTACTATTATTCGTTTGATTTAAAAGGGGCTGTTGTAGCTTTAGCCTACAATAGCCTTTTTTTATTTCACTAGTAGTATTTTAGAGATATCCGTTAAGAGAGCTAAATTAAAAAGTATAAAAAGGAATTTATAATGAGTGATGCAAACAATGCTAATAATGAAGGTTTAATTATCGTCTCAGAAGAGGCTTGCAAAGCCGTAATCGATCGTGACTCTGCTTTTAGCGCCGTTGAGAATGTCTTTGCTGCTATGGCAAACGGTGATGCCTATAACTTCCCAGTGATTCGCGAGGCGATTGGTTATGCCGATGCCTTATATGGCTTTAAATCTGGCTTTGATCGTGCCGGCAAATCTCTAGGCCTAAAATCTGGCGGCTATTGGCCTGGCAACGAAGCGAAAGGCCTAACCAACCATCAATCCACCATTTTCTTATTCAATCCTGATAATGGCAAATTACGTGCGCTTGTCGGTGGCAACTATTTAACCGCTGTGCGTACTGCTGCCGCCTCTGCCGTCTCAATCGCCCATCTAGCCCGCGCGGACAGCAAGGTGCTAGGTATGGTTGGCGCCGGTCATCAGTCTACCTTTCAGCTACGCGCCGCACTTGAGCAGCGCAGTTTTGAAAAAGTGGTCGCTTGGAATGGCAATAAAGATCGCCTAAAAAACCTACAAGCCGTCGCTGAAGAATTAGGCGTGCCGTTTGAATCAGTAGATCGCGAAGAGCTTTGCAAGCAGGCCGATGTCATCATCACTATCACCTCAGCGTTTGAGCCATTACTTATGAAAGAGTGGATCAAGCCGGGCACACATATCGCTTGCATGGGCACTGATACCGTCGGTAAGCAAGAAGTCGACGCAGCTTTGATAGCCTCAGCGACGCTCTTTACTGATGAAATCGCACAATCGATCAGCCTTGGTGAAGCCCAGCACGCAATCAAAGCAGGTAGTATTCAAGAGTCCGATATCACACCGATTGGAGCCGTTATTAATGGCGATCATCCGGGCCGTAGCCATAAGGAGGAGATCACTTTATTTGATGGAACTGGGGTTGGCTTACAAGATTTAGCTGTCGCTTCTGCTGCCGCTAGACTTGCCGTTGAAAAAGGCGAAGCTCAGCACGTTTCGCTATAATGACTCAGAGCTATAATGACTCAGAGCTATAATGACTCAGAGCTATAATGACTTAGAGGTATAGTTACTTAGATTAGCCACTGTATTTTAAAACCGCTAAATAACGAGTTTATTTAGCGGTTTTTTATGCTAACAAGTTATAGCTGATAAACCTCAGCAAGCTGACAACATAACCGCAAGGCACTAAAGGCTGCCAGACTAGAAGTTTTAGGGTTTTCGGCCAATGGTAGACCAGTCATACTAATCTCCAGCTTGCCGAACACCCCATTGGCGTTAATATGATGAATATTATGCTCAAGGGTTGGATCAACGATTAATTCCACTTTGGTTTTATCTAATCCTACGCCAGCTAAAGCAATAGTCGCTGCTACGTTGGAGTTATCCGGAAAGAGTGCCGCTGCTTCTCTAGCACTGCCGGTAAAGAAAACCTCAGGCTGCACTAAATTATCATAATCAATCAGCTCATCGGCATAACTGCCTTGCCAACTGGCGGGTTTTTTACGACCTTGATAAGTCACATCTTCTAACCCGGCTAAGCTTGCCGCATTAATACCGTCAATGCCGGCGATAGCCCCTGCTAAAATATGGATTTTTACCTTATTTTTTTTTGCTGTATCATGTAATGACATAGCGAATTTTTCATCGGTAAAAGCTCCTACCGAGACAATACCTAGCGCTATACCTTGTTGTAAAATATCAAGCGCGTGTTGTTTTAGGCCATCTTGCCCTGCCATCTCAACCGCTAGATCGGGCTTAACGGTTAACTCGGCGACTGAGGTCACCACTTCTATAGACTGCCCAAGCTCAGCCCTTATCTTGTCAGCACTTCTAGGACTAGCTACTATGGCCTTGAGTACCACGTTATCGGGTAGCATCTCATGAACTTTTCTAGCCATAGTGCCGTAACCTATAAACATCACGTTTTTCATCTAATATCCCTATATGTTGATTCTTTTATTTATTCTATCCTTGTCACAGTTGAACATTCAATACGCCTTAAAGTAAAGCTTTTCAAATCATAAAACTATATTAAGTCCTTTTTCACAGACAATAATTAATCAAAAAAAAGGCTGCTAACGTCTTATAAAGTAGACATTAGCAGCTTCTAATACAATCAATCTTTTAATTTAAATAAGATAACTTACATAAGACAACCTAGCTTTATAGCTGACAGTTGACACTATATTCTTGGCCATTAGCCATACGCACACTCATCACTCCAAAGTCTGCTTTGGTATGCCAGTCATAGCTCATCTTAGGATCAGTAGTATTGACATAGCGCGCGCCAGAAGCCGATACCGCTTGGTTTAGCGTTAACTTTTTATTATTAAGACCGACTTTAGGCAAGGTTACGTTTAGGTTAGCTACTTGACCATTCGCCGAATAAGCAGCGCTCACTTGACCATTATCATCACAGCTTAAAGTCTGCATCTGATTATTGCCCATCATAGGCGCGTTAGTAGCACAAGCGGTTAAAAGTAGCATAGCAGGGATTGTAGCCAGTAGCTTTTTCATAAGAGTCCTTATTGGTAAAGTATAAAGTAAAAAGCGAATTATCAAAAAAGTTATAGTAACGCAAACTAAAATAGTTATTGTTAAATATTGCTATAAGTTGTTGTGTTTAAGCTATTAGATCGCCTTGCTCTGCCAGCGCTTATTATCTTGTCTAAAGTACGCCGTCATTATCATAGGCGCAAGAATACTGAGCCAAATACCATAAGTGATAGATAAGCCTTGAGCAACGGCGACATAGCTGAGCGCAATAACGACTGTAGCGATAATAATAGCCACAATATTGTAGCTTGATCTTCGGCACATTAACGCTCGAAGCAAGGTCAATGTCAGTAAAAAACCAAACAGCATAATCATTAACAGTCCCATAGCATAAGGCTGGGTGACTGCTCGATTTAGAGTATCTGCCCGCGCATCAGTGACTAAGTTAAGGGCGCTCCCAAGCGCGGCAAGACTGGCAAAAACAAAAAAATGACCGTAGCCAAATAAAAATAGATCATACCGGCGACGCTCATTATCCAAAATAGTGCCAAAAGGAATGGTAAAATACAGCCACCATAACGCAAAAACAAGTGCGACCAAGCTTGACCCTAATAAAATAATAACACTAGCAGCAGAAGCAGAATTGACTAGAAAATACTGAATACTGTTACTGACGCCGAGCACACCCTCCCCTAAAACAATAATAGTCAATAGACCATAACGCTCGCCAATATGCTGCGGATGCCAGTTAAGATTTTGCGCAGCACGTGCCCATAAGGGCATCACAAGCTCTGCTAGTATAAATAAAAATAGCGCTGGCGTTTGTATTGAAGCGGGCAAGAATAGCCAGATAATCCAAAGGCTTTGCAAGGTTAGCAGTCCTACCATACTACGGCCCGCCACCCGCTTGTGGCCTTCCACTTGCTTATAGACTCGCCACCACTGACTACAGCTCGCCAGCCGCATAATGGCATAACCCGTCACCCCTATCCATGTCAGACCTTGCTCAAAGAACTGATTGATATTCGCCGCGATCATCAATGAGCCGAGCATTTGTAGCATCACTGCTAGGCGATAATACCAATCATCGGGGTCATAACCTGAGGCAAACCAAGTAAAGCTTGTCCAAGCGTTCCATAAAATAAAAAAGGCCACAGTAAAGGTCAAAAACCCTGAAAAATCATGCTCCAGCAAACGCTGATACAGTCCACTGGCAGCAGCGGCAACCGCTATGACATAGACTAAGTCAAACAACAACTCAAGGGTGCTCGAGGCGCGATTGGGCTCATTAGGATCGCGAGCACAAATAGTATTGATAGCAGGCACAGTGATAGGCATACGCTTAGAGACAGGGATCATGGCTTATATTTCAATTGAATAAAAGATGTGCCACCCTATTATTTTTTGGTGGTGTATCAAAAAGTATGCTGGGGTAATAAAGGAAGGGTGACAGCCGAAGCAAGATGATATATTTGAGGTTATGAAGACACAAATACAGATCAATTGCCCCGACTGTCACAGTCTTAGTCTAAAGAAAAATGGCATAAAAAGCTATGGCAAGCAGAACTACCAATGTAAGGACTGCAAACGTCAGTTTATTGGCGATCATGCAGTAACCTATAACGGCTGTCACTCTAGAATAGAAGATCTCATACGACTGATGACTGTCCGAGGTTGTGGTGTTAGAGACATAGCCGTTATAGCCAAGGTTAGCATCGGAAAAGTGCTTAGCACCATAGGCTCATCCATTTACAAGATTGTACCTAAGAAGCACTATTATGAACGCTTAGAGGTTGATGAGTTCTGGACTTACGTGTATCGCAAGAAGCGTAAAGTCTGGCTCATCTACGCTTATGACCGTGCTACTAATGAGATTGTCGCTTATGTCTGGGGCAAACGTGACCTAAAAACGGCTAAGAAGTTAAGAACACGTTTAAAGCAGCTTACAGTCAGCTATGGCTCTATCAGTATGGACAACTGGGACAGTTTTATAACCGCCTTTAAAAGTGATAACAAACGAATTGGCAAACAGCATACGATAGGGATTGAAGGCAATAACTGTCGTCTTAGACACCGATTGCGTCGAGCGGTTAGAAAGACTTGTTGCTTCTCAAAAAAGCTTGATAATCACTTTAAAGTATTCGATCTGGTGTTCTTTTATGTCAATTATGGCTACGTCTGATGCCAGCATACTTTTTAGAACACCACCTATTTTTTTAATGAAAAAGCTACTGATTTATGGCCGATCCAATTGACCCAGCTGACGGGAAACAAACGCAACTGCAAGCGAATAATATTGGCCATAATGCCAGGCACCACTAAGAACTCCCTGTTTTCTACGCCCTTGAGCATTGACTTAACCGCATCCTCTATCTTTAGCTCTCCTGCCAGTTTTTTCATGCCGACCCCAGCTTTTGCCATCACTCCTACTTCCGCTTGAGTCAGCGGCGTATCAATGGGCGGCGGTGCAAAGACGGTAATATCGATACCTAAAGGTTGCCACTCGTAGCTGATCGATTGCATCATGCCCCAAATAGCAAACTTGGAGGCGCTATAAGAGCTGTAGCCATAGCTGCCGGTAAATGATGCCAATGATGCGGCAACCATGACCTGCGCGCCGCGAGATAAAAAAGGTCTAATTGCAGCTAGTACATTGCGCGTACCAAATAAATTAATGTTAATCACCCGCTCAAACTGCTCTTGACTCATCTCATCAAAAGTCCAAGGGCCGGTGACACCCACAAAATGCATCAGGATATCAGGAGTCGATAAGTTTGCCGCAGTAGCCATCTGCTCAGTAGTCATCTCCGCATCAGTCACGTCGAGATTGTAATGGCTAATTGAGGCATTATTGACATTAAGGCTTTGCAAGCTAGCCACAGCATCATTGAGAGGTTGCACATCAAACAGTACTAGATTTGCGCTCAATTTAATCAGTTGCCTAGCTGTTTCAAAACCAATACCTGAGGCCGCACCAGTAATATAAATCGTCTTATTCGCAAAATAGCTCATTAGGCAATTTCCTTCTGCTTAGCGGCTTTTGGACTATTGGCAACTCCTTTTTGTAAGGAGCCAAATTTAGCTTCCCCTATCAAATGACTGACTTTGTGACCGGGAATTAACCAAAAAGGCGTGGCTTCACTACTGGACGCACAGTTGGGGAAATCAGGATTTTTTGAAGGGCCAGCAATGGTTTTTTCGATAATCATTGAGATATATTGATCAGTGCTGTCCTCTAAAGTGTTGCCATTTAGAATCACTTCCATATCGGTATCTTTGGCATAACGGCGAATGGCATTAACCTTAGAATTTATAGGCGCATAAGCATCAGCGCCGACGCCATTTTCTGAGGTAACACGAATACCATCAGGGACGCGCGCAACTAAAGAGTGATTGCCTTCGGTATGACCAGGGGTATGAATCAAAGCCAAACCTTGACCTAAATGCAAGCTACTAGTAAAGGTGATGATCTTGCCTGCATCGACCCCTGCTACGCCGTTGGGGCAATACCAATCCGCTTGCACCGGCAATAATCCTTGCACACTTTGCCACTCTTTTTCGTGTACCAACAGCTTAGCATTCGGGAAATAAGCTTCTCTTTTTTGATCAGTAGTATTGCTACCTAACCACCCGCGCACATCCTGCGTATGCAGATGATCATAGCTAATATAGTCAATGTCAGCCGGCTTTAAACCGACCTCTGCCAAGGCTTGCGTGACATCGCGAGTAATAGGCGCAACTAGGTTTTCAAGAGGCGACCAATTGGGCATTTTATCAGTGAGACGTTTAAAAAACGGCGTTTCACGATCGGCATCAATATCGGAAGGTGAGAATAATAAGGTTTTTAATTCGCCTAAAAAGTCATAATACTGAATGATAAAGATGCGGTTTAGGATATGTAGATAAGGAAACTTATAAGTGCTTTGGGTGTAGACACCGCTATAGGCGTACCAAGTCGGATAAGGCACTCTGACCATGTCAGCGCTTTGATAGTAAGCGACGCAAGGCTCATCCATAAAACGCTCTCGAAAAGCTTCGGCTTTTTTGCGGACGGCTTTTAGACGCTCCTCTGGCAATGGACTTTGACGCACCCCATCAAAATCATCAATGGTTTCTATGCCATAAGCTTGTAGGTTCACACTATACCTCCTTGTTATAAAACAATATTCCCATATTGATAAAAGCTATTACTAAAATAATATAGCAACCTGACTATAAAATTAGTAGCGGCTTTTTAGTACCAAGCAGTTTCTAGACTAAGCTACTAACAGAACAAGCTATTAAAACTAGCTATCAAAACTTGTCCCAATAAGGATCATCACCGAAACGCTCAGCAATAAAGTCAATTAGATAGCGACAGCGCTGTGATAAAAATCGATTTTTGGGATAAACCGCGTAGGCACTTAAAGTTGGCAATTGATACTGCTGCAAAATAGGCACAAGCTCGCCACTAGCCAAGGTTTTATAAGTAATAAAAGTGGGTAGAAAAGCAATCCCATGCCCTTTTACTGCCATCTCTCGTAAAAAATCGCCATTATTCGCTTTAATTTTTGCGTTTAAGGTTAATTGATGTTTTTTACCTTGCTCATCTATCACTGTTATCGTGCTGGTTTTATTCATACCGTATTGCAAAAACTCATGATTTTTTAGATCATCAAAAGTCTCGGGTACTCCCATTTCCTCCAAATATTGGGGACTGGCACACAATGCGTAGCGTATCAGCGCTAAACGTTTGGCTTGATAACTCGAGTCTTGCAGCTCTCTAATGCGAATCGCTAACTCAAACCCCTCTTCAATCAAGTCAGTATGTCGATCTGAAAAATCCAGCTCAAATTTTAGATCAGGGTGTCTATCAGCATATTCATCGATAACATCGTTTAGATGCATCAGTCCAAAGGACAACGGCGCTGTCATCTTTAGCGTGCCTTCAACTTGCGTAGGCGCCCCGCTGGTTTGTTCATTGAGCGCATCGACCTCATTTAGGATGCTGCAGGCTTGCTGATAATAATGCTCGCCGGCTTGCGTCAAGTTTGATTGCCGTGTGGTGCGGCTAATCAGCTGCGCTCCTAAGCGCGACTCTAGCTCTTTGAGACGACGACTGACCGCAGACTTGGCAATATTTAGCTGATCCGCGGCTTTGGTAATACTCCCCGCTTCCACGATTCGTACAAACATCGCCATATCTTCTAGCTGTCCCATATCAATTATCCTATTTTAGTCATTCGATTTTTAGTCATTCGATAGTAATGGCGCTATTGTTCTTATATTTAGAACTTATAATTGTAATTATCAGCGTTTATTCAAATAGCGTCAATGATTATAATGATTTTATTAAAAGGTGGTTCACACCTTACAACCAACATTTGGAGAAACATAATGGATAAACTACAACAGTTAAGCGCCCCTATTGGCCGTCTGTTTTTATCGATGATTTTTATCTTTTCAGGGTTTACGAAGATTACCGGTTATGCTGGTACTCAAGGTTATATGGAGTCAATGGGGGTACCGGGCATGTTGTTACCTCTAGTTATCGCGGTTGAGCTTTTTGGTGGTCTTGCTATTCTCTTTGGGTTTAAAGCCCGCTTTGTGGCTATTTTATTGGTCGGTTTTAATATTATATCAGCGCTTATTTTCCATCAGTTCTGGATAGATGAGTCACAGATGAACCCATTTATGAAAAACATCGCTATGGCTGGTGGGTTTTTGATGATATTTGCTCACGGCGCAGGAGCTTATTCGATTGATAATCGCGGTTACCGTAACACTCATAAAGTATAGTAGAATATTCGCTCTATCAAGTATGGTTTTAATAGGCTAATTAAGGAGTTGCTATGAGCGCGCCCACCAATATCGCCCTAATAATCGGTAGTTTACGAACAGAGTCGATCAATCGTAAATTTGCAGAGCTTATGGTAGCGCAAATGCCTGAGAGCGTAGTTATAGAAGAAGTAAATCTTGCCGATTTACCTATTTATAATCAAGATTATGATGATAAGGTGATTGACAGCTACGAGCGTGTCCGCAAACAGCTCAAAGCTGCCGATGCGGTATTGATTGTCACTCCAGAGCATAATCGCACCATGCCAGCTGCTCTAAAAAACGTCATTGATATCGGCTCGCGTCCTTATAAAGAAAACGTTTGGGCGGCCAAAAAAGTAGCAGTAGTCACTGCCTCTCCTAGTACTTATGGCGCAAGAGATAGTGGTTTAGATGTACGTAAAAGTATGCAAATGCTAGCGGCACAAATGATGATCAGCCCTGAGGTCTATTTAGGTAATGCGGCCGACAGCTTGGATGAAGACGGCAACGTCAGCGAGCGCACGCAAAAATACCTGCAAAGATTTGTCGATGCATTTGTACTATTTGCTGGAAACGACAGTGAATAACAAGGTAGCTGATCACAGTACTACCGATCTAAATGCTGAGCCGCCAAGCTTTTGGCAACGCTACCAAGCGCCTATCTTGCTCACAGTAGTGGGCGGCGCTATCGATACTATTGGCTTTATCACCCTTTTTGGCTTTTTTACTGCTCACGTTACGGGCAACTTAGTATTAGCGGGTAGCGGTCTGGTCAAAGGTGAAGACGGCTTATGGATTAAGCTGGCCTCCGTACCCTTGTTTATCTTGACGGTGGTAGTCACTAAGCTATATATCGATAATAGCCGCAAGCCTGCGTTAGTGCTGAGTCATTTATTTTTGGCAGAAGCGCTGTTTTTGAGCGCCTTTATGATTGCAGGATTATCTTTTCAGCCTTTCACCGATGCCGATAGTCTCACCGTCGCGTTAACAGGGGGCTTGGGCTTAACAGCGCTGGCTATTCGTAATACCGCTAGCAAAACCGTTATTAAAGGCATGAGTCCTACCGTGCTCATGACAGGTAATACTACGCAATTAGGGATTGGACTGACCGACTACTTAGGCAATAGAACGGCTGATAATGCTAGAAAACTCGCCAATAGCTCAGCCTTGGTCATCAGCTTTGTGGTTGGGGCGCTATTAGGTGCTCTGCTTTATGTGCAATTGAGCTATTGGGCAGTCGGCTTATTTGTACTACCCGTAATCTATTTATCCTTTTTGGCTCGTGATTCAGAGTTTTTACAACATATCGGTTAAATCTTCAACGCTCACTCCTTTTAAGCTTATACCTTTCAAATAGAAACACCCTATTAATTTCTAATCATAAATTTATTGTCTTCAGTTTGTGTAAAGCCGTATCAAAGCCTTATTGTTCTTAAAGTAAGAATTTACATTTGTTTTTTATCCGGTTTATCTCTTTTTAATCAACATATACACTGACTACTCATTCATAGTAAAGGGAAGTAATTATGTCTAATTTCAATGTTGATCAAGTTAAAGCAGAAGGTAGCGACAAGCTGTTGACACCTGATAATAGCGTTTTTATGTTTATCGACCAACAGCCGCAGATGTATTTTGGTTTGCAAAGTCATGATGCCAATGCTGTTATGAACGCCATCGCAGGTTTAGCCAAAACGGCGAAAGTTTGGGATATACCGTCTATCTTAACGACGTTGACCACTGATGATTTCACCGGTGAGATACCTCAGCAGCAAAAAAGAGTCTTTGAAGAGCATACGCCAATTGATCGAACCGGGCTCAATGCTTTTGAGGATCAGCGCGTGGTTGATGCGGTCAAAAAGACCGGTCGTAAGAAAATTATCATGTCAGGTTTATGGACGGAGATCTGCGTACTACTACCTGCAATATCAGCAGCCGATCAAGGCTATGATGTCTATGTGGTAACCGATGCTTGCGGCGGCGCTAGTAAAGAAGCCCACGATATGGCGGTTATCCGTATGGTAGAAGCTGGGGTAACGCCAGTGACTTGGATTCAAGTGCTGTGCGAGTTACAACGTGACTGGGCGCGTGAAGAGACTTATGATGATGTGATGAATATCGTCAAGGAACATGGCGGTGCTTATGGTGTCGGCGTACAGTATTACTATAATCCACCAAAAAACATCGTTAATAATCTCTAAAACAGTCATCCAAGCATGATTTAATAGATGATTAAGATAAATTTAAAACACAACAATAAAAAACGCCATGCTAAAGAGTATGGCGTTTTTTTATAACTCGATTTTATAGCTTGACAGTATCAGGCTTTAGAGTCATGAAACACCGAATTGGCTTGGTATTCTGGATGCTTATCGATGTATGATTTTACATAAGGACAAGTCGGTTTAACCCGTAAGTTTCTAGCCGCGGCATTATCCAAGATAGTCTTGACTAAGTAGCCGGCGATACCTTGACCACTAAGCGACTCGGGTACTAAGGTATGCTTATATTCAATACCCTTTTCGCCTGTCGACGTGGTAAAAAACTCATAATCTTCAAAAGCAACCTGATCACCAATATGAATCTCAAAGCGGTGCTGTTGTTTATTATCGATCACCTCATACTGCTTGGTATGTAGATTTGACATAGTTTCCCTCTTTTTATAGTTAATAATTAATCCGAAAATAAATGCTAGCAGATCATGCTAATTTTCGCACTAACATTATAGTACGTGATTTTTATCCTATTATTGTTCTAATAATAAGAATAGTTAATTGCTATTTACCTAGTTTATCTAACTTATAGTAACAATTATAATAGACCCATAGCTTAAACAAGCCAAGTTATTATTAATTTGCTTGAAAAAATAACTAAGGATAATTTATGAAAACAATCTATCATGCAGCAAACTCTCGCGGCGATGCCAATCACGGTTGGCTCAAAAGTAAGCATACTTTTAGCTTTGCCAGTTATCATAATCCAGAGCGTATGGGCTTTGGTGCGCTACGCGTCATCAACGATGACTTTGTGATTGGCGGTGAAGGCTTTGCGAAGCACTCACACCGTGATATGGAGATTATCAGTATCCCACTAAGCGGAAAATTGGCTCATGGCGATAATATCGGTAACCAAGGTGTCATTGAGACCGGCGAGATCCAAGTAATGTCAGCAGGTACCGGCATCACTCATAGCGAGATGAATGGCGATGCCAATGAGCCGGTGAAGTTTTTACAGATTTGGGTCATTCCTAATAAAGCAAGTGTCGAGCCACGCTATCAACAGGTGCGTATCGATGAGCAGATGAAAGCTAACGAATTCAATCAAGTGCTCTCGCCAAACCCCGATGATGCTGGCGTGTGGATTCATCAGGACGCTTGGTTTCATATGGGTCATTTTGATAAAGGCGTTACGCAAACGTATCAGCTAAAAGAGGCTAATAATGGCGTTTATGTGTTCGTAATAGAAGGTAAGGTCACTATCAACGGTAACGTTTTGGAAACTCGTGATGGTCTTGGTATTTCAGATACCAAAAACTTCACAATGGATGCAAACGAGAATGCTAGAGTATTGTTAATGGAAGTACCTCTTTACTAAAAAAGTTACTAAATAAATTACCAATAAGTCGTTAAATAATTTATTAAACAAGAGTACTAAACTCTATCAATCCATACAAACCGTAGTGTTAATTTATAACTAACTATTCAATACTCTTTAGTTATACAAAATTAGCTCTCAAAAATAAGAGGTGAATGATGAGTATTCAAACCCTAGAGCCAAGGTTGGCTGATGTCGGCGGTATTCCAATTGCGCGCTTGTTGCCAAATAAAGGCAAGCAGCCTATCGGTGCCTGGTGCTTTTTGGATCATGCCGGACCTGCTGAATTTGGTGCAGATGAAGCAGGAATGCAAGTGGGTCGTCATCCGCATACCAATCTACAAACTTTTAGCTGGATGCTTAATGGCGAGGTACTGCACAAAGACAGCTTAGGTAATGAGCAAGTGATTACCAAAAACCAAGTCAACGTCATGACTGCCGGTACTGGCCTAAATCAAGGTATCAGTCATACGGAACAAAGTGTCTTTCCAGATACTGGCGGTTCAAGCGATGCGGCGCGCGCCCTTAGCATGGTACAGCTCTGGATTGCGCTACCTACCGATCAGCAGATTGAGCGCGGCTTTCATCATTATCCTGAGCTGCCGACTTGGACTGAGGACAGTATGGAGATGATCCTAACTACTGGTAGCTATACTAATACTTCAGGTCAGCATTTCGAAGCACCTACTATTCAGTACTCAAAACTGGTTGGTATCGACGTTTATTTTACTGAAGATGGCGAAGCTACGCTGAATTTAGAGCCAGGTTTTGAGTATGGGATTTTAGTTTCAGAGGGTGAAATAGAGTCTGAGGGTCTTATTTGTAAGCAAGACCAGCTCTTTCGCTTTCACGATAGTGATGTCGCTAATAACGAGAGCATTAAGATAGCGGCAAAAAAAGGCACTCGCATCATGTTTATCGGCGGTGAACCCCTTAATAACCAAGTACTGCTATGGTGGAACTTTGTCGCTGATAATAAAGAAGAGATTGAGCAATCAATCATCGATTGGAATAACGGTCATGAGCGCTTTGGGGAAGTCGATTCTGATATGAAACGCCTGCCTGCACCTGAACTGCCCGAAGGTTTTAAAGGCTAAAATAAGCAACGGCTAAGTAAAATTAAAAGCTATAATTAATTAAATTATCTATCAAATCAGATAGTATTCATTAGTTTAATTACAAAAAACAGATATAGACTGAGTCTAGTTTTATTTACAATAGTTTTTGATTTTGGCCGCTGCTTTTATTTTACTAAACACAATTTAGGTAGCATCTAATCACCTATAAATTAGTTAGGTATAAACTAATAAAACTCACTAACTCTTGGAGAAAAACCATGTCAGACCTAAAAAAATTACAACAACTAGCCGAAAAGCGTCGCTCTATCTATGCGCTTAACGATCAATTACCTGTCTCAAAAGATGAGATCGTAAAGATGGTTGAGCATGCTATCTTGCATACGCCTTCAGCGTTTAACTCTCAATCAACGCGTATCGTAGTATTGTTCGATACGGATCACAACAAGCTTTGGGATCTTACCGAAGAGACTCTACGAGATATCGTTGGTGACGAAGAGAAGTTTGCTCCTACTAAGCAAAAAATTGGTGGTTTTAGAGCTGCTGCCGGTACGATATTGTTCTTTGAAGATCAAACGGTAGTCAAAAACCTACAAGAAGCGGCACCTTTATACGCTGATAAATTTCCTATTTGGGCCGAGCATACTAGCGCCATGCATCAGTATGTGCTTTGGACAGCGTTAGCTAGCATCGACGTTGGTGCAAACTTACAGCATTACAACCCAGTAATCGATAATAAAGTCGCTGAAACTTGGGGTATCGATGATCATTGGGATCTTACTGCGCAATTGGTATTTGGTGGTATCGAGCAGCCAGCAGGCGACAAAGAGTTTCAGCCAATAGTGGAGCGTATGAAAGTATTTGGTGCGTAATGCCTGACTGATATCGTTTTAGGTTCAATTAAAGATGATGACCAGCTTAGTTCTGGTCATCATTTTTTTATTGGTAATATCTATACAGGACATTATCAAATCACCTCATGATATGCTGTTACAAATAAACCCAGCCCATCTACCTACCCAAAATCCGATAGCAGCGCTGAATAACGGGCGCATCTATCATCTGACCTTTTATTTTAAAAACCGCCTTTTCGCTACGCTCATATTCAGCTATCACCTCTTTAGCAAACTCAATTTCACTGTCAGTAGGTTGTAGAGCCGTAGACACCACCGCTACTTGCTTAGGGTGAATACAAAGCATGCCGGACATACCCATCTGCGACCATAGTTTGACTCGCTCAGTAAGTCCTTCACTATCCTTAAAATTTGGATAAATAGTGTCGATAGGCGCGGCTAACTGATGCACTGTTGATGTTAGAATCAACTGATAGCGAATTTGACTCGCGATAATATCTGCCGCGGGCGTACCGACTTGCACCCCTAAATCATTACATAGATCCAAGAACCCATAGCTAAAAGCGGCCAAGCCAGTGGCTTTAGCTATCGCCTCTAACTGATAAAGGCCAAGCGCACTTTCGATTAAGGCAATTATGGGTAAGCCCGTAGCACTATGCGCTTGCTCTATATCTGCATGCTGCTCAGCTTTTGCCAGTATTATGCCCGCTAAATTTGGCAACTGACGACACAGCTCTATATCTCGATCGAACTCTGCACTACCCGCTTTATTAATCCGCAGCCAGACCGAAGCTGAATTTTCATCGCTGAAATACTCAAGCAAATCCTCACGTGCCTGCGCTTTATCCTCCAGCGCCACTGCATCTTCTAAGTCAATGATAACAGCATCAGCACCACTAGCAAATGCTTTAGCTATTAGCGTAAGCTTAGTAGCAGGGACAAATAACCAAGTCTTTATTTGGTCTATAATTTGTTTATTATCATTAGTATTAATAATAGTCATTTATCTAAATGCCTCAATAAGCCATTGAAAAGGTATGGAGTTGAAGTATAGGCTGATAAACTAGCTTGGCTATTAAGTTACTGGTTAATCTAGCTTATGCTCTTTACTTATAACGCGCTATTACCTTCTCAAGAAGTTTAATCTTAAGCGCCATATTATAAAAACCAATCATCATAATTTTTAGGAAATAATAACATGTTTACACATATAGACTATTATGCTGGCGATCCTATCTTAGGCTTGATGGATAAGTTTGTCAGTGATAATAATCCACATAAAGTGAATCTAGGGATTGGCATTTACTATGATGAAGTGGGCGAATTACCGGTTTTGGAATGCGTAAAGACTGCTGAGCGCCTGATCGCTAATCCTATTACTCCGCGGCCTTATCTACCGATGGCAGGTTTGCTCGGACATCGCGTGGCCTGTCAAAACTTACTGTTTGGCGCAGGCTCGCAAGTGCTGCAAGAAGACCGCGTGGCTACTATCGCTACTTTAGGCGGTTCAGGAGCATTAAAGGTTGGGGCAGAATTTATTCATCAGTTTTTTCCGCAGTCTAAGTGCTATGTAAGCGACCCCACTTGGAGTAATCATATCGCCATCTTTGAGGGTTGCGATATCGAAGTGGGCAGCTATCCTTATTATGATAATGCCACTAGCCGCTTAAAGTTCGATGAGATGCTTAGCTTTATCAAGCAGTTAAATAAAAACGACGTGGTGCTTTTGCATCCTTGTTGTCATAATCCAACTGGCGTAGATTTGACGCCTGAACAATGGGATCAAGTGCTGAAAGTTATGAAGCAGCAACAATTGATTGCTTTTATGGATATCGCTTATCAAGGTTTTGGCGAAGATATGGCTCAAGACGCTTATGCTATTCGTCAGGCGGTGGCGATAGGCTTGCCTGTATTTGTGAGTAATTCATTCTCCAAAAATCTCTCGCTATATGGTGAGCGTGTGGGTGGATTGTCGGTAGTTTGTCCAACTAGCGATGAAGCAAAGCGGGTCTTTGGTCAGCTCAATTATACTGTACGTCGTATCTATACTTGCCCGCCATCGCACGGTGGTCATGTGGTCGATATAGTAATGAATGATGAAGAGTTGCATCAGCATTGGGTCAACGAGGTTTATGCTATGCGCGACCGTATTAAGGCGATGCGTTTAAAGCTCAAATCAGTATTACAAACTAAGCTTCCTGAGCGCAATTTTGACTATCTTACTGAGCAAAAAGGTATGTTCAGTTTTACCGGTTTAACTCCTAAGCAGATTGAACGTTTGCAAAGTGAGTATGGAGTGTATTTGGTATCAAATTCGCGGATGTGTATGGCAGGACTTAACGTTAGTAATGTTGATTATGTGGCTGAAGCGATGGCAAGGGTGTTAGAGGATTAAATAAAAATACCGCCATGATAGACTGCTCTTATAATTATAAAAACTCATAAGAGCGGTTCAATCGTTGCGGTATTTTACATCATTACTGTTAATTAACGAACCTGAGCATTAGCCAGATTAGTTTCATTAATCTCAACTTTATAAACCAAACGCAGATAATCTAGATAATCTTGCAATTGATCTTGTCCCAAATTATCACGGATAATCGAGGCCGTTTGCGATTTTTCTGCTGCTGATAATTGTGATTCGCCCTGCGTCTCTATATGATCACCGACCAGTACAGACGCTCCTACCTCTGTAGCACTCGCTATCGCCACTACGCCATTCATAGGCGCTTGCTTACTAAAGGCTAAACCACGCTCTTTTTCAGATAATAAGGGCGTTTGACGATTGATCTCACCCAAAGCCTGAAAGCTTACTGGTTGCTTAGCAATATCGTCAGTAGTCTTGATAGCCGCGGCTAGCTTTTTGGCATCCGCTAGAGCCATAGCGCTGGCTTTTTGTTTGCGTAATGTCTGAGTGATAGTTGGCGTAGCTGCTTTGAGGCTTAGCGTCTGAGTTGGACGGTAGTTACTTGGCTGCGCCCATACCATACCATCACCTACCTCAATACCGGTAGTGACGGCTTGATCTTGAATAGTAAATTCATCAAAAGCCTGCTTAATGACCGCAGGTTGTGCCAGTGCTGAAGTATTATTGTTTTTGCTGTAATCTTTGATACGCTTAAGAGTAACACCTTCTTGCTGAGCAATATCTTCAATACTAAAACCATCTGCCGCTAGATCATTGATAGCAGTGACTTTATCTGCATAAATAGTCTGGCGCTTATACTCTTTAGCTTTTGCCGTCAGCTCCTCACGCATGCTCTCCATACTGGCAATGTCGCTACTATTATCATCCGTAACTTTGAATATCTGATAACCAAAGCTAGTTTTTACTGCCGGGCTAACCTCTCCTACTGCCAGGCCTTCAAGAGCTTTTTCGACGGTAGCGGCGTCATTGCCAAACACCGAAGGGTTAAAGCGGCCAATAGCGCCGCCGTTAGCACCAGTAGGATCATCAGAGTACTGCTTGGCAAGCGTGGCAAAGTCTTCGCCTTTTTTAAGACTAGCAAGCACTTTATCCGCGCGAGCCTTGGCATTATCGCCCGTTAATAGAATCTGACTAATCATTCGCTCATCACTAACGCCAAGCTGTTGCTTGTAGCTTTCATACTGCTGTTGCAGCTCCTCTGGCGTCACTTGATTGACTTTAATGTTAGCAGGTGTCAGCTGGATATAAGCCAAATCGACCATAGCGGCGCTTTTGAGTTTGTCTTTATTGGTATTATAGTAGCTTTCAATCTCAGATTTGCTGATCTTGACTTGCTGCTGGTAATCTTGCCAATTAAAGCGATGCAGCCATACTTTACGCGTCTCTAGTTGCAAATCAATGAGCTGATTGACCGCGCGCATAGGATAAATAGCCGTCCCTACAATACTGGCATTGAGCTGATCGAGACTTAACTGATTGCGAAATTCAGCAAAAAGCTGATTTTTAGTCATCCCGCGCTGTCGCAAAAAGTTTGAAAACTGCTCATTAGAGAAGTTACCATCAGCGTCTTTAAATATCTCTTCTTGCAATAACAAGCGATTGATAGTGTCATCAGAGACCGTCATGCCTAACTTGCCAGCCTGCTGCTCTAATAAGGTGCGATCAATAAGACCTTTTAACACTTGCTCATGTAAGACGTCTTCATTCAACAGACTAGCATCTTCTATCTGCTCTAATAACTCACTGCGGCGGCTATTAACCGCAGATTGATACTCGCTAAGCCCAACACTGGCCTCTCCTACCTGAGCGATTTGGTTAGGATCAGTATTACCACCAAAATAGCTCTCAACACCTAATAGCGCTAGCGGCGCTAGGCATAACATCAATAAAATGCGACCAGGCCAAGTTTTCAAAAAATCGCGCAATTTATCCATAATTATTTCTGCTTTATTAACCCGTGTTGGTAAGACCATTGATAAGAATATCAGTCATTAGAGGACTGGCAATGGTAGGAATTATCAATAATAAAAGGCTGATGTCAAATTTTGCTTGATGCTTCGTTTATCTGTGAAGCTTTGAGACATGCGCGCCTATGATACGTGATTTTTACGATAGACTCAAAAATATTCGCTCAGCGTTTGCTACATTTTTTGGGCACAAAAAAAGCACCTGTATTAAAGGTGCTCTTTATCACTATACGCAGTCCAGTTTTTACTATTATCTTAGGCTGTCAATACAGTAATTAGCAATGAAGCTAAGCGTCAGCTTAGTTCAAACGCTCTTTTAGGTTTTTACCAGCTTTAAAGCTTGGTACTTTGCTAGCTGGAATAGCCAACTCTTCACCAGTCTTAGGGTTACGGCCAGTACGTGCTTTACGGTCTTTTACGCTAAAAGTACCAAAACCAACCAATGAGATACTCTCACCAGCTTCTAATGCTTCACCAACGCTTTCCATAACAGCGTTCAATGCATCACCAGCTTGGGTCTTATTTAGGCCGCTTTTGTCTGCAATGCTATCGATTAATTCTGACTTATTCATAAAATTTCCTTCAAGTTTAAGGGCGGTAAAAAACGTTAACCTTAGGTATTGTAGCGCTCAAATACTGCTTAAGCAATAACAACCACTTCAAGCTTACGTGTTTGTGAGTGACACTTCATTATGGCCTTTATATCAAGGCAGCATAGGGAGCGCAAGCGATTTTACATTTTTTTGCTTACTGCACAACGTATTTGTCACTTAACTTTACGCAAAAAATCGGTAACTTTATTACTGATATTTACTATAGCGCTGTATTTTGTTACTAGTTTGTGACGCTAAGCTGTTCTTTTACTTACTATTTACTATCAATACTACTGATTAGTATTTATAAAAACATGGATAAATCAGCAACAATTCGATTACTGACACTAACAAACAATATTTTTATGATGGAATGGGTAAAACGTCGTCGTTGGCCTTTTATACTGGCTTGTGCCGATTAACCTTCAGTCAGTAACCTAGCTTTTTTGTTATAGACGATACACAAAAAACGGTTGTTAAAGCTATTTGTGTTAATTTATGGCTAGTAAGAAGCAGCAAAGAGTTAGATTAATTTTGACAATAATTATTTTTACGCTACTCTTAGCGACCATTTGCATTATTATTGCTCTATCTTTAACTCCTTTATAACCCTTAATCATAAAAACGGATACTCTACATGAAGCGTTCTACGTTATCTCACTCTCTGCTAAATATCATTCTGGTCTTTATTGAATCAGCAATGACGTTACTATTACGCTTAGATCCTGAGCTACGTAAGGCGGCCTATCCCCTCGCCAAGCAAAACACCGTAGTTTGCTTACGCCTGTATCTTCCGCATGTAGAGGTTTTTGCAACCTTTAGCAATAAAGGGGTTTTACTTGACGCCAGTTTGCCTATCGATCGCAGTGAGCCTGATGTCATCATCAACGCTTATAGTATTCAGGTGCTTAATGCGCTAACTACTCACGATGTAGAAACGACTGAGAAGCTACAGATGCGCGGTGAGGTGGTCCAAGTTCAACTGGTTAAACAATTTATCATGCAGATGGGTGTAGGCGGCATTATTCAAGGACTTATCAAAAAGATAAAAGGTAGCGATAAGACCAAAGCCACTGACGCAGAAAAACAAGAAAAAGCAGATAATTATAAAGCGCGGATTGCTGAGCAGCAGACACAGATAAATACTTTAACAGTAAAAAATCGCGAGCTTGAAACGACTGTCAAAGAGCTGGAGAGTAAACAAAAAATGCTCACTATTACCGCGATAGTAGCCGCTGTCGTTGCTCTAATCGCTATTATTGCTTTATTTATGATGTAATTTTGCAGTTACTTGTGATATCCATAAATTAGATCTACAAGCAATTTTGGTCCTATACCTTTTATTCAATAAGCTAACTGTCAAAGTAGGCTTAAAACTCAATAACTTCTAATAGCCTAGTAAAACTAATAGCATAGTAAAACAATACTAGTTCTAGTCTTGTCTCTCCTTCTATTTAGCGATTAGTAGTCATCCAAAGCATTACTAATCGTTAATCATTTTTATCAATATTAGTCTTTAATTCAATTAACCATTCCACCACATTTTAATCTTGACTAAATTACTCAGGATTAAGTATAATGGCTCTATCGCAGCATGAACCGGGTTAACCTTCTGTTGTGTAATAGCCATAACGTATGGCGTTGACTTATATTATATCCAATATATTGAACTATAAAAGACCATACGTTATTTATTTAAGCTAATTACTAATCAGTTTGGAGATATTTTATGCGTTTAACTACCCGAGGCAGATACGCTGTTACTGCATTATTAGATCTAGCATTACAAAGCAGTCAGCAAGATGGCGCCGTTTCTCTCTCTGATATTGCTAAGCGTCAATCTATATCTATCTCTTATTTAGAACAGTTGTTTTCCAAATTGCGTAAGCGTGGATTGGTGACTAGTATTCGCGGCGCTTCAGGAGGCTATTATCTCTCAAAACCTCTTGATGAGATAGACGTAATGAGCATTATTTTGGCCGTCGATGAATCTGTCAATGCTATGCAATGTGAAGGACGCGGTGATTGTCAGGGCGGTACTATGTGTTTGACTCATGATTTATGGTGTGCACTGTCCAATCACATCGAGCAGTACTTGAAAAATATAACTTTAGCACAACTATTAGATATGAAAAACGTGCAATCCATCTCAGATCGTCAGCACAATATTTTTGAAGAGATCTCTAGCAAAGATATCAATACTATTACTTTATCGACTAGCGAGGCAAACCCAGCATGAGCCAACATAATAATTTAATATACTTAGACTACGCCGCCACTACTCCTGTCGCTAGACCGGTCGCTGCCAAAATGAGCGAATATTTAACCGTAGATGGAGTCTTTGGTAACCCAGCTTCGCGCTCTCATGGCTATGGTTGGCAAGCTGAGGAAGCAGTAGAGACCGCTCGTGGACAGGTGGCTGAAGTTATTAATGCTGATCCACGTGAGATTGTCTTTACCTCAGGGGCTACTGAGTCTGATAACTTAGCTATCAAGGGCGTCGCTCATTTTTATCAATCTCGTGGTAAGCATATTATCACTAGCAAAATTGAGCACAAAGCCGTATTAGATACTTGCCGTGAGCTTGAGCAAGAAGGCTTTGAGATTACCTATATTGAGCCGCAAAAAGGGACTGGCCTGATATTGCCAGAGCAAGTTCAAGAAGCTTTACGTGATGACACTATCTTAGTCTCTTTAATGGTAGTAAATAATGAATTAGGCACTGTTACTGATATCAAAGCTATTGGCGAGATTACTCGAGCTGCTGGCGTTATTTTCCATGTAGATGCTGCGCAAGCGGTTGGCAAGATAAAGATTGATGCTGAGACTACTAAGTTTGACTTAATGAGTTTCTCAGGTCATAAAGCTTATGGTCCTAAAGGCATCGGCGCTTTATTTGTGCGTCGCAAGCCTCGTATTCGCCTAAAAGCTGAGCAACATGGCGGTGGACATGAGCGCGGTATGCGTTCAGGCACCCTTCCTACCCATCAGATTGTTGGTCTAGGAGCTGCCTTTAGCTTAGCGGAAGAAAAACGCGAAGAGGATCATGCTCATGCCGCTAAGCTACGCCAAAAGCTTTGGGATGGTTTGCAAGATATTGAAGAGATTTACTTAAACGGCGATCTTGAGCATAGCGTCCCAAATATTATCAATATTAGCTTTAACTTTGTTGAGGGCGAATCATTAATGATGTCGCTAAAAGACTTAGCGGTCTCATCAGGCTCTGCTTGTACTTCAGCGACGCTTGAGCCCTCTTATGTATTACGTGCTATTGGTCGCCCAGATGAGTTAGCGCATAGCTCTATTCGTTTTAGCTTTGGACGTTATACCACAGAAGAAGACATCGATAGAGTGATCAAGCAGATGCATGAAGCTGTCGATAAATTACGTGCCCTATCCCCTCTTTGGGATATGTTCCAAGACGGGGTTGATCTTGACTCAGTAGAATGGGCAGAGCACTAATATTGAGCTAGTATTTAGCTAAACTTATAAAATAATGCTTTATAAACTATTAAAAGTTTGACCCCAATTATAGATGAGTGGATAAATTAGTCTAACCAGACCTCTCTACTCATCGCCTAACTAGGAGAAAACCCCATGGCCTATAGTGACCAAGTTATTGATCATTACGAAAATCCACGCAATGTCGGCAATCTTGATAAAAATGCCAAAAACGTTGGTACCGGTATGGTCGGCGCGCCAGCTTGTGGTGACGTTATGCGTCTACAAATTCAAGTGGGTGACGACGGTATCATTGAAGATGCTCGTTTTAAAACTTATGGCTGCGGCTCTGCTATTGCTTCAAGCTCATTGGTTACTGAGTGGCTAAAAGGCAAAAGCTTGGATCAAGCTGGCGAGATCAAAAACAACGATATCGCTCAAGAGCTAGCATTACCACCGGTAAAAGTGCATTGCTCGGTATTAGCAGAAGATGCCATCAAAGCCGCTATTAGCGACTACAAAGGCAAACACGGTGTAAGCGATGTGCAAGAAGAAGCCGCTCACTAAGCTTGATAAGTTAAGATGTCATCTACTTTAGAAGACGAGTAGTTGCAAGCTGCTTTTTAGGACTACGGAGGTGACAATAAAGCTTATGCCATTGTCGCCTTTGTTTTATATAGCGTTATGATATAAAGAGGTTTTGATTTAGACGCTTGCTAAATCAATAACCGTTTTACTTAGCAAATTTAATATAATTTATAGACACTCAATAGGAGTTGGCATGATTGAAATGACAGAACGCGCCGCTCAGCATGTTCGAGATTTTTTGGAGAGTCGGGGCAAAGGTGAAGGTATTCGCGTAGGTATTCGTACCGCCGGTTGTTCAGGTTTAGCTTATGTTTTGGAGTTTGTAGATACTCCTGACGAAAACGACACCCGTTATGATAGCCGCGGTGTGAGTATTTTTATTGATCCTAAAAGCTTAGTATATCTTGATGGCTTGTTGATGGATTATGAAAAAGAGGGCCTAAACGAAGGCTTTAAGTTCACTAACCCTAATCAAAAAGGCGAATGTGGCTGCGGCGAATCTTTTACTGTTTAAGTGAGTTTATCATTAGATAAGCTAAAATTTATCGAAAATCATCAATTATAAAAATAAACTAGTGCTACCCAAAGTAAGGTATAGGATATGACTTTAGTCAATAATGCGCAGTCAGAGGCTCAGTTTGATAATTTTTTTGTATTATTTGAGCAGCCTGTTCAGTTTGAACTATCGCAAGAGTCTCTAGATCATCGTCTTCGTACCCTACAAAAGCGTTATCATCCTGATAATTTAGCAAAGATTAATGCTAATAATATTAATGCAAGTACTGATAATCAGACTTTACAACAACACTCTGAGCAAGCTTCCGCTATCATCAATCAAGCTTACCAGACGCTGAGTAACGCTGACAGCCGAGCTACTTATATGCTCGATATGGCTGGACAAGCTGAGAGCCTAGATCAATCGATTGCTGATTTGGAGTTTTTAGATGATGCTATGCAATTGCGTATCGAGCTAGAAGAGGCTATTGAAGATAAAGATCGTCTAGCATTACAGCAGTTGCATCCGCAGATTACCCAGCGCCTAGATAAGCAATCTTTACGTTTTAAGCAAGCTTACCAGCAGCAAGACTGGCAAACAGCTATCGACGCTACACAAAAACTAAAGTTCTTAGTTAAGTTAAATGCAGATATCACTACCGCGTTAGATGAATTAGTGAATACTATTCAAGATGATGATGATCTATACGTTTAATAACGGTAGCTTAATAAATTCATGCCTAATATTTAGCGCTTGTCTATGAGCCCATGGTTATTAAAAAACCTCAGAGTTAAAATAGTCTCATTAATGCCGTATAATCGGTTATCGCCAAAATCGTCTTTCCTTTTATTTTGAGTTGTCTTATGTCTTTATTGCAAATTGCTGAACCTAACCAAAGCGCCAAACCTCATCAACACCGTTTCGGCCTTGGAATTGATTTGGGTACCACGCGCTCATTGGCTGCGGTAGTACGTTCAGGTAAAGCGCAAGTGCTACCAGCAAAAGACCAGACTGATACTTTACTTCCCTCTGTGGTTTATTATCCTACTACTGGTAGCCCTTTAGTGGGTTATGAAGCGTTGGCTCATCTACCTGATGATCCAAAAAATACTATTATTTCAGCCAAGCGCTTTATGGGCCGAAGTCAGGCTGATATTAAGTTCTCGCATCCCTATGAGCTAAGCGGTCATAAAGAAGATATGCCCACGTTTGTAACCGCGCAAGGTGAAGTGTCTCCGGTTGAGGTCTCTGCTCGTATCTTGGCTGCCCTGAATCAGCGTGCTCAGAGTGCTTTACCTGCTGATAGTATCGAAGGCGCAGTAATAACCGTTCCAGCTTATTTTGATGAGGCTCAGCGCCAAGCGACCAAAGATGCAGCGCAAGCGGCTGGTATCAACGTGTTAAGACTGCTCAATGAGCCGACAGCAGCGGCCGTAGCTTATGGTCTAGACAAACCTAACAAAGATAATGCCGAAAGCTATTATCTAATTTATGATTTGGGTGGGGGTACTTTTGATGTCTCTATTCTCAAATTAACCGATGGGGTGTTTGAGGTGCTAGCGACTGGCGGTAATAGCGCGCTGGGGGGTGATGATATTGATCGCTTATTGACCCATTGGCTAATCAAGCAGCTTGGTATTGATCCTGCTGATGTTAGTGCTCATGATAAATCCATCTTAGCTCAGCAGGCCAAAGCTTATAAGCAGGCGCTGACCGATAAGACACAAGTGGCTATCGATTTAGTTATCAATCAGCAGACTTTTCAAGGTATCTTGCGCCGTGAGGATTTGCTAACGATTGCCCAGCCTGTCAGTCGCCGTACGCTGAGCGTCTGTGAACAAGTACTGCGCGACGCCAAATTAGCTATCGAAGATTTGGATGAAGTTATCTTGGTCGGCGGCTCTACTCGTATGCCGGTTATCCAAGAAACTGTAGCTGAATTTTTTGGTAAAGAGCCGCTTTGCCGTCTTAATCCTGACGAGGTAGTCGCGTTAGGAGCTGCACAAACTGCAAACCAATTGGTTAATGGCAGTAGTGATAATAGCCTACTACTCTTAGACGTTACGCCTTTATCGCTCGGCCTTGAGACTATGGGCGGTCTAGTTGAGGTGCTCATTCCGCGCAACACCCCTATTCCTGTTAAGAAACGTCAAGTTTTTACTACTTATCAAGACGGACAAACGGGACTTGTCATTCATGTGGTACAAGGTGAGCGCGAGACGGTAGATAATTGTCGCTCATTGGGCCGCTTCGAGCTTTATGGCATCCCATCAATGAAAGCAGGTTTTGCCCGTATTGAGGTGACTTTTAGTATAGATGCTAATGGTCAGTTAACTGTGAGCGCGCAAGAGACTAGTACCGGTACGGAGAGTCAAATTGAGATCACTCCAGCTTATGGATTAGCTGATGAGCAAAAAGAGCAATTGCTAATGGCAGGCTTCAAACATGCCGAAGAAGACAAGAATGCTCGCTCCTTAATTGAGACCAAAGTAGAAGCTGAGCGCGAGTTATTAGCTCTACAATCCGCCATTATCGATTTTGAGAACTTGTTAACTGATGATGGCAAACAAGCTTTAGCTACGCAAATGCAGGCTTTGCAAGTCGCTTTGAGCAGTGACAATCTAGCTGAAATTGAAGCTCAGCAAGCCAAACTTAAGCCATTGAGCGATGCTTTCGCTGCTAGCATTATGAATCAGAGTGTAAAAACTAGCATGGCGGGTACTAGTGCCAAAGACTGGTAGCCTATAGAGCTATTAGCCTACTAAATGAATCACTTGCAAAGTTGAGCTTGAGAGTTTTAATTCTTATTATTCTAAACTATTCTAATTAATAAATAGCGGACCGATTATTTATGCCAAAGATTACTGTATTACCCCATTTTGAGATATGCCCCGAAGGCACCGAAGTTGAGCTTGAAACTGGCAGCAACTTATGTAAAGCCTTGCTCGAAAAAGGTATTAAGATCGAGCACGCTTGCGAGATGTCAAAAGCCTGTACCACTTGTCATGTGGTAGTACGCAAAGGCTTTAATAGTCTGGATGAGATGGACGATATCGAAGCTGACTTATTAGATCGAGCTTGGGGACTTGAGCCTGATTCACGGCTATCTTGTCAGGTGATGATCGAGGAAGATGATTTGACTATTGAGATTCCAAAATACACTCTCAACCATGCCAAAGAAAACCATTAATCTTAAGATAAAACAGCTAATCTGAAAAGGTTAGCTTTTTTTTTATGCCAAGCTTATTTACTTTTTAATATTAGATATCGAAGCGCTCTCTTCTTTTTCAAGACGCTCTAAAGCAAAGTTTAAACGGTTTCTAATCTCTTGATAATCGTAGTTTTTCATGTCTTTAAAGTTAAGATGCAGATTGAAGCCCGGTAAAGTGTGATCGACCCATTTGGACGATTCGTGCTTATTGACATCAGGATCAATGACTTTCCAAGCTAAAACTTCGTGATCAAAACCTTTTAGTTTATAACCTCCAGCATGTTTGCAGTCATAATCGTGACAGATATAATCATAGGTCGCTTGGCTTATCAAAATCTCATCTTTACCCGCGGCTTGTTCAAGACGGGCGGCAAGATTGGCCTCCTTACCGATAATTGTGTAGCTGAGGCGATTGTTGCTACCAAAGTTACCTACGTGGCAGTAGCCGGTGGTAATACCGATACGTACATAGAGACCTTTAAAGCCCATTAATCGCCACTTCATGCGTAAGGCGCGCATTTCACGGCGCATATCTACTGCCATAGCGACACAGTTTAGCGCATCTTGCCGTACGCCATTACTTTTAGGCTCACCAAAGAAACAGACCATACCATCACCGATAAACTTATCTAATACCGCGCCATGTTTATTAGCGATGTTGGTCATGACCTCCATATAAGTATTGAGAATATCGGCCAAATTATCGGCACTTAAACTATCAGATAACTCAGTAAAACCGACAATATCTGAAAACATAATGGACAATTTAGCGCGTTTATTAGCCACTTGTACTTTACTATCTGATTTTACGATAGGCTGCCATATTTGCGGCGGTACAAAACGGGTCAGCTTACTGATTACTGATACCATAGTGCTAAGTCTCTCTTTGGACTGCCCCACCACTACGCTATAGCTAGTATACTTCTGATAGATAACCCAAAACTGGCCTAGTACTACTAACAGACTAGCAAAAAGTATTGTAGGCGGTAAAAACCCTTGCGCGCAGTCTAATCTAGAGCCGCGTAGCGTAATACTAACGTAGCAAAAAACAATCATAGTAATAATCGAAGACGCCAAAAGCTTAGCTCTATTCTCAGGGACGCTCATCATAACGCGCACAGCAATCAACAGAGCCAAGCTCAATGCTATCACGGCACAAAACTGCATGACACCAATAACGGTGGATAATAAAATAACTACAGCGTTTGACGTCCAAAAGTTGACTGGACGCCGATAATTGTAGATAAGGATCATCAAACTTGGCAGAGAGATTATGACAAACAGCGCCATCGAAGTAGCACTGAATTCAAAATATAAAGCGATAAGCGCGACGCTGAGTATCAATACATAAACTTCAGGATAATTAAAATTAAAACCTTCACTGTTTTTTAATGAAAATTTCGGTTTTAACGTCTCTAAAAGTGACATATTTATATTCGCTTGATTAAGTAATAAGAAAGTATAATGACAAGTGAGGACTGAATTAGTACTAGCAGTGAATAATAATAAGCTATTGAAGCCTATTAGCTAAAACTTAACTTTATACATTATAGTATAATGAAGTTATTGAGCCTACGGCAATGGTAACCAAAAAGCTACCACTTGTCATTTATAGCCTATAAAAACTTACTATTATGCTTTTCTTTCTTGCTAAACAACAAAACCAGATGCTTTGCGATCTGGTTTTGTTGTTTAGCAAGACTTTATGAGCTGAGGATAACTATGATATAAATCACATTTGCCAATCAAAAGGCATTTGATGGTGACCGCGCAGCGCCATCATCAAGGGTTGCTGCATTTGTGACAATACTTCTTGAGTATAAGGGATAGCCGGCGTGCCCCATACTGGATTTGGCCATTGAACATCGTTTTGATAGCGAACGATATGATGAAAATGTAACTGTGGCACTTGATTTCCTAATGCGGCCACATTCATTTTCTCTGCCTGGAAAGTCTTGGCTAATTGGCTAGATAACCAGCTCGATTCACGTAAAAACTGCGTTTGATCAGCCTCTGATAGCTCATATAACTCTTTGATACCGCTGACCCGTGGCACTAATATTAGCCAAGGAAATTGGCAATCATTAATCAAGCGACACGTGGATAAAGGGAAATCCCCTACCAAAAAACTGTCAGCGGCAAGCTTAGGATGTAATTGAAACATAATTATTTTTCTCTAATTTTAAAATACAATAAAAGGGCTGAAAGATAATGGCTCTATTTTATCAGTTATCCATGCTGCCGTGTGATCAATTGCTTTTAATCCGCTACTGACCTTATCAAGCAGGCTCTGCTACCCTATGTTTATCAAAGTACTGTAATAATTCTTGAATAGCGCCCACTCGCTGCTGCGCGCTCTCAAGCTTGTCAGGATCATGATAGCGAATGCCTGAAGCGCCATTCATGCGATAACGCTTACTATCCGATTGAATCAGCTTAATAATAGCCAAAGCATCGACCGGCGTATCAGGCGCAAACTCTAGAGTGACACTACTACTATTGGCATCTATTTTATTAATCATCAGCGGCTCGGCTTGCAAGCGCAGACTATGTACCGCAAATAGCTGCTTGGTTTGATCAGGCAAAGTGCCGAAACGATCAATCATCTCGGTACGAATGTCAGTCAAACCCTCTTTGTCCTCAGCATTACTAATACGCTTATAAAATAGCAGACGCTGATGGACATCATGCACATACTCCTCAGGTATCAGCGCTGAGCTATGCAAATTAATCTCACTAGTGAGCGATAAGGGCGTATTGAGATCGGGCTCACGGCCCGCTTTGATAGCCTTGGTTGCGCGCTCTAGCATATCCATATAAAGACTAAAGCCAATCGCCTGCATATTACCACTTTGCTGCTTACCTAATATCTCGCCTGCCCCGCGAATCTCCAAATCTTCGCTCGCTAGCATAAAGCCTGCGCCTAGCGTGTTGGCACGCTCGATGGCATGTAGCCGGCGTTTAGCATCGCCTTTTAGACCTTTTAACGAGGGCACTAGTAGATAGCAATAGGCCTGATGATGACTACGACCCACGCGGCCACGTAATTGATGCAGCTGCGCTAGGCCAAACTTATCGGCACGCTCAATAATAATAGTATTGGCATTAGGCACATCGATACCAGTCTCAATAATGGTTGAGCAAACCAATACGTTGAACTTTTTGTGATAAAACTGCTGCATGATTTGCTCAAGTTGCCGCTCTTGCATCTGTCCATGCGCTACCCCTACGCGAGCCTCAGGTACCAGCTCGCGGATGGTTTCTGCCATACGCTCGATACTAGCGACATCATTGTGCAGCAGATACACTTGTCCGCCGCGTAACAGCTCACGTAAAATCGCCTCTTTCATTAGCGAATCAGTTTTTTGCATGACAAAGGTTTTAATGGCTAGGCGACGCGCTGGCGGGGTGGCGATAATCGACATATCACGCATACCCGATAACGCCATATTGAGAGTCCGCGGAATAGGCGTAGCGGTCATTGATAAGCTATCAACATCGGTCTGAATGGCTTTGATACGCTCTTTATGGCGTACGCCAAAACGGTGCTCTTCATCAACGATCATTAGGCCAAGATTAGAGAATTTTACATCTTTTTGCAGTAATTTATGAGTACCGATGACAATATCTACTTTACCTGCCGCCAAGTCAGCTAGCACCGTGTCTTGATGCTTTTTGCCGCCAAAGCGCGATAGCGTTTCAATACGCACCGGCCAATCAGCGAAGCGGTCACGGAAATTGTCCTCATGCTGGCCGGCGAGCAAAGTCGTTGGCACGAGTACCGCCACTTGGTAGCCGGCGCTAACGGCGATAAAGGCGGCACGCATTGCCACTTCGGTTTTACCAAAACCGACATCACCGCAAATGAGACGATCCATTGGCTGATTTTGGCGCATATCCTCCATCACCGCATGAATAGCATTGGCCTGATCGGGCGTCTCCTCAAAAGCAAACTGGCTGGCAAACAGCTCATACTGTGAGTGTTCAATCTTGAAATGTATCCCGACTTTGGCTTCGCGGCGCGCTTGCATGTTGAGTAGCTCAGCGGCCACATCATGAATTTGCTGCAAGGCCTTTTGTTTCGCTTTATCCCATCTGCCGCTACCGATCTTATGCAGTGGCGCTAGGGCTGGATCGCCGCCACTATAGCGGCTGATCATCTGCAGGTTAGCCACAGGGACATAAATACTAGCATCGTCAGCGTATTTTAGATGAATAAACTCTTGCTCGCCGTCACCGACATCCAAGATAATCAGGCCATTATAGCGGCCGATACCATGCTCAATATGCACCACTGGACTGCCTTGAGTCAGCTCAGTAACACTCTTAACCAAAAACTCCTCTGATACTCCGCTTTGACGGCGACGACGCGTTTGCAGTACTTGCCGGCCAAATAACTGGGGCTCGCTAATGACTACTAAGCGCTCAGGCACATAGACGCCGCGCTCAATAGGCGCTACGGTTAAGCCAACATGCGGCAAATTATTATGATTATTATTTTTATGATCGATGGCTAAGAAATCTTTAAAATTATCATAAGCCTTGATATCTATTTTGCCTTTGAATAACTCAATGAGAATCTCGCGGCGACCAGCGGTTTCTGCCACTATTAATACCGGCGTTTTTGTTTGACTCTGTAATTCTAAAAATGCTAACAGCTCAGCTAAGGGCTCTGCTTTTTGATGATTAACCGACAGCTGCGGTGGCTGTTGGGCGCTAAGGGTCACTAGCCCTTGCATTTTATTATCTGAGCTACTTTTGTCAGCTGTAGCGCCAGTTTTACTAATCACAAGCTCATCACGGGCACTAATAATGACTCGCGGATACTGATTAAGCTGCTCATTAAAGCTATTAGCTGGTAAATATAATAAATCAGGTGCTAGTACTGGCTTATCGATATCATGGCGGCGCTCTTCATAGCGGCGCTGGATTTGTGACCAGTAATCGACTTGACGCTCGCCGATAAGCTCATCAGTAATAAACAGCGCATCACTGGGCAGATAATTAAATAAACTACTCTCTTGCTGCCAATCGTCTAGCTCAAAGAACAGCGGCTGATAATACTCTAGGCCGCTACTAGCAATCCCCGCCATCACGTCTTTATGCAGCTCAAACTTACGGCTACTAGCATTAGGAAACATAGTGGCAAAATTAGTGCGAAAAGTCTCACGGCTTTCATCTAAAGGAAACTCTTTGGCAGGGAGTATTTGAAACTCTTTAATAGGCTTTGAGATATCAGGCAATTTATGTAATAGCGATAGCGACTCAGCCCCTATGCTACTATCATTACCCGACATCATCGCTCGCAAATCATCTTCAGTCAGAGTACGCTGAGTTTGCGGATGAAAAAAACGAATCGTTTCGATCTCATCATCGAATAGATCTAGACGCAGCGGAAAAGGCTGACCCATCGCAAAGATATCAATAATACTACCGCGAACGGCAAACTCCCCAGGCTCAAAGACGTTTTCGACTGCTCGGTAGCCTGCTTTTGTCAATAGCTCACGCTGCGTATTAATATCAAAGATGTCACCAACGCTCAAATCAAAATGCTGGCCTATCAGCCAGCTTGGCGGTGCTACACGCTGCATAAGAGTCTGTACAGAGATTAGCAGCACACCCGTACTTGGCATATCGGTCAATAGGTTAATACGTTCACTAACGATATCTTGATGCGGCGACAGCTCATCATAAGTCAAGGTTTCCCAATCCGGAAACACATAAGCATCCACTCCGCAAAACGCTAATTCAGTCTCGATCTGATTGAGCTGATTTTGATCGCGCGCCACCATAATCTTGAGCCGGTCCGCCATATTCGATAGGTCAGTATTAACCAAGCTGGCAAGCCATAAGCTACTAACC
This sequence comes from Psychrobacter sp. AH5, assembly GCF_040371085.1. Classification (NCBI taxonomy): domain Bacteria; kingdom Pseudomonadati; phylum Pseudomonadota; class Gammaproteobacteria; order Moraxellales; family Moraxellaceae; genus Psychrobacter; species Psychrobacter sp. AH5. Next base: position 817,421 of record NZ_JAMBMT010000001.1, on the reverse strand, counting down.
GCGCCATGCACGGGAGCTAGCCAACGTTTTTGGCTCGCTTTTATAGGAAATAGGCGCTCATTGATAGGATAAAAGGCATCAGTCAAAGCAGTGATAGGCATATAGAATAGTATCGAGGTTGAAAGGTGAAGAGTTATTATACGAATATTTTGGCCATTGACCAAAAGTTATGCCGTAACGGTTTGTCAGCTTGTTTTTTGGAATACTTTTGAAAATGACAGCTAAGCGCTAACGGATAAAGAGTGAGTTAACGCTTAGCTACTGACTTATATTGCCTAGCGGATACTGAGAGGCAAGTCATTACAGTAGAGGTTTTTCGCTAGCGATCATACCGTTGTTGTCAGCATACAGATACATCCCTGAGTTTAGCGTCATATCGCCAAAGCTGATCTCAATATCCGTTTGTCCTTCATCACGGCGCGTTGATTTGCGTGGTATACAGCCTAATGCCATTACGCCAATATCCATCTGCGCCATGTCATCGACATCGCGAACACAGCCATAGACCACCACTCCTGCCCAGCCATTATCAATAGCAGACTGTGCAATCATATCTCCAAGTAGCGCGCAGCGCATAGAGCCGCCGCCATCGACCACCAAGACTTTACCATTGCCATTCTTATCTTTACCCTCGTTATTTAGCAGCTCTTTTACTCGGCTATTATCTTCAAAACATTTGACCGTCACAATCTCGCCGCAGAATTTATCTCGGCCGCCAAAGCTATAAAACGACTTGCCTTCGATATTTGGCAGACAGACTTGCGATTCAGGATTGGCATCCAATAAATCACAGGTTACAAAATCCTCTTTAGTCATGGTATTGATATCCGGCATAGTCGTGCTCCTTGTTTGTTTATTCGTTTGTGGTACAAGTTATTTTATTTATATTTTTTACTTAGGCTATTTGTGATTTTTTAGCTACCTTTACTAGCCTAATCGTTAATACTAGTGCTTTACTCGTGTCATCGCAAGCATCTGTTTATTTTCAATAATACTAACCGCGTTAGGCACATTATCTGCTTGATATTTACGGCGCTCATACAGGTCATTAGCGCTCATAGTCATGGCACTAGCCACACGTTTAGCACTAATAGGATGAATAGATAAAGACTCTGGCACCAAAGGCGATAGTACTTTAAAGATATTTTGGCTCATGTTTTCTAGCGTCCGGCCTTTATGTTTACCTAATAATAATGAAGGACGAAAAATATAAAGCTGCTTAAAGCCCAAATCAATAATAGATTGTTCAGTCTCCGCTTTGACGCGATTATATAAAAAGCGGCTATTGATATCGTTATTCATAGCAGATAATAAAAAGAAATTCTCTACACCTTTATTTCGGCATAAAGTGGCAAAATTCACATTATAATCATGGTCGACTTTACGAAAAGTCTCATCGCTACCTGCCAGCTTCCTAGTGGTACCCAAACAGCTAAAGGCATCGGTATTATGATCAGCGCCAACGCTAGTACAGATCTCTGATAAGTTCTCAAAATCGTTAACTTGGTAGAAATGAATACTGGCATTAATATAGCGCAGCGGACGTCTAGCAATAACGATTAACGTATCATATATCTCACTTAGTTGTTTGACGAGATGCTGTCCCACCAAGCCTGTGGCACCAATTACAATTGCTTTACGCTGCATAGCCTATCCATTCTTTTAATGAGGTATGTTAATCAATCGTTTCGTTATCCAGCTTATAAATCATTAAATCTCAATAACTACTAGCTGTAGCCCCTAGCCATAACCATTAGTCATATCTCTTAATCACAGCTATCATGCTAGCTAAGAGTTTCTGCCAGAGCCATTCTAGACTTTATAACCGGTAACCTCTATAAGTTAACCGATTACTGCTGTTATTACTTATCATTAATTGTAAGAGATTTTATCAAAGAACTAACGGTTAAATACGCAAAACGACCTATCAGTGTCATTTAAAAAATCAATAGACGTCGATAAAACCAGCTATTTGATGGCCCAACTAGCTAAGTACACACTTCTTTAGACATCTTCGGTCAAACATATTGTTCTTAGGCTAATAATTTGCTAAAATGTCCGGCTTTACACGTTGAAGCTATTTAATTATTCCAAACGGCTTTAACGCATTTGATGACTGACTTTAATTTTTATATTTTAACTCAAGCATCAACATCATGTTTGGCGAGACGGCTGCTCGTCACCGATGATGGTTAAAACTATTACTGTAATCCACATTCATATTTTTATCTGTCTTTATCAAGGAGATACGCGTGGCTAATACTGCACAAGCTCGTAAACGCGCCCGTCAAAACACCAAACGTCGCCAACACTCTGCTTCACAGCGTTCTATGGTTCGTACTTACCTAAAGCGTGTTGACGCAGCTATCGAGTCAAAAGACTATGATGCGGCAACTGAAGCTTACAAAAAAGCGGTACCGGTTCTTGACCGTATGGCTGACAAAGGCATTATTCACAAGAATAAAGCTGCTCGTCGTAAGAGCCGTTTAAACAAAGCAATCAAAGGTTTACAAGCTTAATCTAATAGGTTTTTGCTATTAGTATTGCTAAGTTCATAACGTTATAAAAACCTTGTTACCAGTTTCGCGCTGGAGCAAGGTTTTTTTATGGACGATTGCTAGATAAAGCTACTTTATAATAATCAAGCTTACAAAAAACGTTAAACCCTAATCCCATTTGACTTCAGGTGGCAGTAGCAGTTTATCTGTAGTAAATCCAGAGGCATGATAATTATCTAATAAATGACTTACTGGACGCGTATAAAGTTGACCGCGCCAAATAAAATTGGCATTAGCCTTAGCAAAAGGCTCATCATCAAACCACAAAAACACCCCTTCCATCATCTTTGGCCAATCATTCCAGTCGATCTCAATAACATCTAGCATTACTGCCAAAAATGCCGATAACAAAGTATCATGACTTACCGCTAGCATCATGTGCCCCACTTGCGGCTGATGCTGATAGAATAATGACAGAATATCTAAGCCGCCTTGATAAGGGTTTTTGGTACCATCAAGATTGTTTTGTAAAAAGCGATTAATAAAGTTTAGCACGCCAATCTCTTTAAACACAGGATTAGCGATTTCAGGCTCAGTGACTAAACTACCTGGCTCCACTAACAACGATTGATGCAAAATACTGCGGCTCAAGCCTGCGCCCTGTTGCATCAGCATAGCGGTGTCTATACAGCGACCTATTGGACTTGAGATACTATCAACATCAAGCGAATACGGCAAATGACCCGATAGCCAACGCCCCCACGACTTAGCCAATACGCGGCCCTTAGGCGTTAAAGGCAGCTGATAACTGGCAAAACCATTGCCATCAGAGCGCTCACGCAGTGAATGCCTGGTAAATAGAATAAGACGCTTATTTTCAGGTAAAACACTTACCGAGGACATCATACTATCTGGCAGGTGCGCAGGAGCCTGTGCACTAGGACTATGCCTGGCTGACACGTCAGGATTGAGTTTAACTTTGGTAGTGTCAGGGAGCTTATTCATAAAAGTGGGTAGTAAATCCTTTAGTGATCTATCCTAAAAATGAGTAGCGGTAAGTTCAATAAAAGTAGCCTAGTAACTGTTAAATCATAATAGCTATTAAATTTTAGTAGCTGTTAAATCTCAACAACTCTATCCCAAGCAAACGCCAGCTCCGTGCTACTAACTTCATTGGGATAAGCGCGTGGATTGATGATAACCCGAGTATTATTAAGCCGATAATCAAAAGCTTCATGAGTGTGACCATGTACCCAAAGCGTTGGTGCCCAGTCCTCATACATCCATGCTGATAAATCGGTCACAAAAGCGGCGTTACTTGGCAGTGTAGCGTATTTCTCTGATACCGATAACGGGCTAATGCTGTGGTGACTCATTACTACAGTCTTTTTGCCAAGCTGTTTTGACTCTATCAACGCTTGCTTGAGCCATTGGCGCTGCTGCTGATGAATGCGCATTGACAGCTCTGGCGAGAACATCTGTGTACCTGCATAGATCTGCTTATAATCCCGCATAAAACGCTTAGCAATATCCATAGTCTCATCATTGGCCTGATATTGATAATCCGTCCATAAAGTACAACCCAAAATACGCACCTCACCAATATCGACATGCTGACACTGCAAGACATGCACTCCTTGGTTACGCTCGGGATTATAGTTATCCCACATAGCCAGCTTTTTATCAAAATGCAGTATGTCTTCATTAAAATATTCATGATTACCAGCAATGGTCAATACTGGCACTTGCAAACGCAAAGCTTGCTGTTGCAGCCAAGGCATACCGCTATCACTATTAGCCGTATCCCCTGCGACTAATACAATATCAGCGTCAGTCTTAGGAATATGCCCCATAGGATGCGATTGTCTAACATAACTATCAATATGCAAGTCACTTAATATCTGGAATTTCATACCACTCAATAAAAAAGGTTAAATGTATTAGTTTTTGGAAGTTATTATTTATCTGTTTATAACGAAAGCTAGTGTAGCACTTATTGATATGGCGTTAGAGAGTAAAAAAGACAACCATTTAGGTTGTCTTTTTATGATGATATATAATTTAAAGTCTTTAATAGCCAACTAAGCTTTATAGCTCTAACAGTATCTTATTTAACTTAGCAATAGGATCGTCAGCCTTGGTGATTGAGCGGCCAATTACTAAATAATCAGACCCATCTGCTAACGCCTGCTTAGGCGTACAAACACGCTGCTGATCATCACTACTGTCCTCTAACAGACGAATACCGGGGGTAATGAGTTTGAAGTCATTACCACATAGCGCTTTGAGCCTCTTCGCTTCTTGCGCTGAGCAAACCACTCCGTCAAGACCCGCCTCTTGAGTCAGCTTTGCTAACCGACTAACCTGCGACTCCAACTTATCCTCAACGCCAATTTGCGCTAGCGATTGCTGATTCATAGAGGTCAACACCGTCACTGCGATTAGTAACGTGTCATAATTATTCTCTAACAAACGCTGCTTGGCCAATGCCATAGCCTCATAACCACAACTAGCATGAACATTGACCATCCACACTCCTAAGTCTGCAGCAGCCAATACCGCTTGCGCCGTAGTATTAGGAATATCATGGAATTTTAGATCTAAAAACACCTCAAACTGGCGCTGATGCAAAGCTTGTACTATGGCCGGACCTGAACGAGTGAACAGCTCTTTACCTACTTTTAGACGGCAAAGCGTTGGGTCTAGGTTATCTGCTAGCGCTAAGGCTGCGTCCATAGAAATATTATCTAAAGCGACAATAATAGGTGAAATCTTTGCCTTAGGGTTAGCTAGGTTATCGCTCATTATTTTACCGTTTTATATTAAAGATGAAAATTAAAGTGAAATGGGAGTAGTTTTTATAAGCTTTGATAATAGTGAGACTACTATTTTTGGCCACTCTCTTAATCCCGTCATAATCAATAGCTACCGTTAACTATAATTGCCAAAAGCAATTATCAAAAACGCTTAGTTTTTTTGATTACGCTAGCGTCTGCAGCAATAGTATTATCAATATCATCAGCTACCACTCCTGGCGCGGCTGGAGTACCATAAATCGCTTGCTCTGCTGTTGGCGCATTGGCCTGACGGTCGATAGCAATATTGGCTTGATTGAGCTGCTCTTGCAAATGAGCATTGTTCTTTTGCAAACGCGATATCTCCCATTTATTTTGAAACACTCGGAACAATAATAATGAGAGGAGTAAGCCAATAATGATACCCAAAGTCAGGCATAAGATAAGTAGCAGGCCCAAATTCATAGCGGGCGCTTGTGAGAATAGTAAATTAACACCGATATCAGTATTATTTACTAATACCAAACCTAAAGCATAAGCGAAGCTCAAAAACAAGAGCACAAAAAGTATAAAGCGCATGATGCCATTACCTCCTAGTTAGTAGTAGTAGTGATTTATGGTTAAAGCGCCCTGTTGATCAAAGTCGCAATGTTAATTTATTATTAATTATAATTGTGCGATAGTTTTTATAAAGCTACTTTATCATTGACCGCTTCGCGTAGCGCTTTGCCGGGCTTGAAATGCGGAATAGCTTTGGCAGGTACAGGAACACTTTCGCCAGTTTTAGGATTACGGCCTACACGTGCACGGCGATGGTGCAAACAAAAGCTACCAAATCCGCGCACTTCAACGCGGCCATCATTAGCTAAAGTATCTACCATTAAGTTGATTATCTCGCGCACTGCATCATCAACGACGGTCTCAGCCATCGTGTCACAGTTGACACTCAAGTTATTAATAAAATCAGATTTATTTATCGCTTGTTGCATTGTCACACTTGCCCCATATTTTTAGTTTGTCATATCGATAAGAGATTTTCAGCTATAAATTTTGCCGCAGCTTTTATAAAAGATTACAACGATTCAAGTACTTAGTGTTAGTTTACGTCTCAAAAGCTGAGGTGGCAAATAATAACGGAAAATAATGCAAATAGGAATGAAAGTTTGCTTTTTTCAGGCAAATTATACTAAATATTTTCTTTGGTTAAAATTTGGACAAAAAAAAGCGACCGAAGCCGCTTTTTTTATTACTTATTAATGAGTCAATAGTACTAAAACTTACTGCATTTGCTCTTTGATCAAATCGCCAATAGTTTTTGGTTGTGCATCAGTTCCTGCTGCTGCAGTAGTACCTGCACCGCCCAAATCTTTAATCGCTTGACGCTCTTCTGCTTCGTCTTTTGCTTTGATTGACAAGCTGATGTTACGTGTTTTACGATCCACACTGATGATTTTTGCTTCAACATCATCACCAACAGATAGATGCTTAGTGGCATCTTCAACGCGGTCACGTTGAATCTCAGAGGCACGTAAGTAACCTTCAACTTCGTCAGCAAGCTCGATAGTAGCTCCTTTAGCGTCTACTTCTTTTACTTTACCATTAACGATAGCGCCGCGGTCGTTACCGACTAGGTATTCGTTGAATGGATCAGAGCTCAACTGTTTGACGCCTAGGCTGATACGATTGGCTTCTGCATCTACAGACAAGACCATAGCTTCTACAGTGTCACCTTTGTTGTAGTTACGGATAGCTTCTTCGCCAGTTTCATTCCAAGAGATATCAGATAAGTGAACTAAACCATCGATACCGCCGTCTAGACCAATAAAGATACCAAAATCAGTGATTGATTTGATAGTACCCGTGATCTTATCACCGCGCTCATGCTTCTTATCGAACTCATCCCATGGATTAGCAAGCGTTTGTTTGATACCTAAGCTGATACGGCGACGCTCTTCGTCGATATCAAGAATCATTACTTCAACTTCATCGCCTACTTGCACGACTTTTGAAGGATGGATGTTTTTGTTAGTGTGATCCATCTCTGATACGTGGACTAAGCCTTCGATACCTTCAGAGATCTCAGCAAAACAGCCATAATCCGTTAGGTTAGTGACGCGAGCTTTTACTACGCTACCTACTGGGTAGGTACCGCCAACATTATCCCAAGGATCCGTACCAAGCTGCTTAAGACCTAGGCTTACGCGGTTGCGCTCACGGTCAAACTTCAATACTTTAACTTTTAGGTCTTGACCTACTTCAACGACTTCTGATGGGTGCTTAATACGGCGCCATGCCATATCAGTGATGTGAAGTAGACCATCAATACCACCCAAATCAACGAACGCACCGTAATCGGTTAGGTTCTTAACGATACCTTCGATCTCGATACCTTCTTCAAGCTTGTTCAATAGCTCTTCGCGCTCAGCTGAGTTTTCAGCTTCCATAACGGCACGGCGGCTAACGACGACGTTGTTACGTTTTTGGTCAAGTTTGATAACTTTGAATTCTAGCTCTTTGCCTTCAAGATGCGTAGTATCACGGATAGGACGAACATCTACCAAAGAACCTGGTAAGAACGCACGTACTGAGCCGATATCAACAGTAAAGCCACCTTTAACTTTGCTTGAAATAATACCTTTAACGATCTCATCATTGTTAGAGATTTTCTCTAAGATATTCCACGTTTCAACGCGCTTAGCTTTTTCGCGTGATAGTAAGGTTTGACCCATACCGTTATCGACGGCTTCAACGACTACATCAACACTATCGCCAACTTCAACTTCAATCTCGCCCTCTTCGCTTAAAAACTCTTCACGAGCGACGATACCTTCAGATTTAAGACCAGTATCTACCGTGATCCAGTCGTTATCGATGGCCACAACAGTACCAGTAATAACCGAGCCACGCTCGATATCTAGACCTGTTTCTTCGATGCTCGCTTCAAATAGTTCAGCAAATGATTCCATTATATCTACCTTTGTATAGCCGTAGCCTGTCCAGCACAGTACGGATCAAATTTATGACTCTATAAAACGAGATACTGGTTTTATATCTTATAAAGCCATATAAAAAAACGGTTGTTGCTAATAAGCAAAGTATCAGGCTCATTAGCAACAACTGTCTTTGCCTTACTCATAACTTAATCGATAACTTGCTTTTTTGTGCAGTCTTTTAGTTACCCCTATGATTTTACATTAAAAACAATCTTTTTACGACTAATTAATCGTTATATTTCTGTTTGAAACTTAGCTTTTATTACGCATCTACTCTTTGACTAGGCAAAGTCAATTAAAAACAAATACCTTGCTGCTGACAGTAACTTTTTATTTGCTCATAAACCACATCCGCTCCTAAAGCTGAGCTATCTAACACTAGCGCGTCACTTGCAGGTTTTGAAGGCGCTGTACTACGGTTTTCGTCACGCTCATCACGTGCTTTGATAGTTTGTAGGATAGCTTGATAATCAGCGGCTTGACCAGACTTTTCGAGTTGGTTGACTCGGCGCTCAGCACGCGCCTCAGCGCTCGCGGTCAAAAATACTTTTACCTCAGCATCTGGAAACACTACCGTGCCCATATCACGACCATCAGCCACTAAACCGCAGTATTTTGCCATATTCTGCTGTAACTCCAGCAAAGATTGACGCACCTCAGCAAATACCGCTACTCGCGAAGCATAACCGCCCACTGTCTCATTACGCACCTGCTCGCCCACGCGCTCACCATTGACGATGATATCGACGCGCCCTGAGTCATCATTAAGCTCAAAAGAGATATTTAGACTCTGCGTCAACTTCAATAGTGCCGCCTCGTCAATAACCTCTTCACTATTGGCAGTAAGCAAACCCGCCTCAAACGCTTTTAGACCTACAATTCGATACAACGCGCCAGAATCTAATAACTGATAGCCTAAACTTTGAGCCAATCGCCATGCTACTGTGCCTTTGCCAGCGCCACTTGGTCCATCGATACAAATAACAGGATAGCGTGCTGTTGTTAAGCTCTCATTATCGGTAGAGGAGGATAGTAATTCAGATTTGGTCATAATGGCTCAATAATTATGAAAAATTTTATAAAGATAACACTAACCGTAAACACCAATAATATCAGCAAAATTGAACAGGGCAATATTATAGCAAGATAGTAACAATGCCACTAGTTTTAGGGCATATATCTTGTTAACAGAGGCTGCGTTTCGCTATAAGTCGCTGATCAACTTATGCTTATGTTGTTATTTTTGGCTTGTCTTCGCTGACGAAAAAAGTCTTTTAGTAACTGACTACTGTGCTCAAGACATAAGCCTTTTTGCACCTTTATATTGTGATTATAAAAAGGCTGCTCAGGTAGATTCATCTGACTGCCAACCATTCCCGCTCGCGGCTCATTAGCGGCGTAAACTAGTCTAGTCAAACGCGCGTGAATAAGAGCGCCAACACACATGGTACAAGGCTCTAAAGTCACATATAAAGTAGTATTAGCAGGCAATCGATAATTATTAAGACTTTGGCAAGCTTCCCTTATAGCAGTAATCTCAGCGTGAGCAGTGGCGTCATGCTTACCGATTGGCTGATTAAACCCTTGACCGATAATTGCATTATTATGGATAAGTACCGCCCCTACTGGCACCTCGCCATATTTAGCTCCTTGACGAGCAAGGTTAATGGCATAATGCATCCACTGATAGTCTGCAAGCGACCAAAAGCGACAATTAGCTAATTGGTTGCCTACTACCCCCAAGATTGTTTGCTGGTAAGGCTGTAGAGTGTACAAACCTGATAGAGAATATAATCGCTGAATATCGGTATTTATCATAGCTTACTTAAATTATTTAGATCACTAGGGGATTACTTACATGACTAGCGGCTTACTGGGGCAGCTGCCAATCAATAGGCGTTTGACCATGCTGCTTTAGATAATCATTGGTCTTAGAAAAAGGCTTAGTACCAAAAAACCCACCACGATTTGCCGCGAGTGGTGACGGATGCACCGCAGTCAAAATCAAATGCTTATCGGTATCGATATACTTGCCTTTTTTCTGTGCTTTACTACCCCATAAGATAAAAACCGTGTGCTCGGTTTGTTCATTAACCACATCGATAACTTTATCAGTGAACTGCTCCCAACCGGCGTTTTGATGGCTATTGGGCTCGCCCTCGCGGACCGTTAACGAGCTGTTTAATAGCAGCACTCCTTGCTGCGCCCAATATGTCAAATCGCCATGTTTAGAGGGTGTTGTTCCTATGTCACTGGCCATCTCTTTTAGCACATTATTTAGGGAGGGCGGCTTTGGAATAGTTTTGGGTACTGAAAAAGATAACCCCATCGCCTGTCCTGAGCCATGATAGGGATCTTGACCTAAAATGACGACTTTTACATTTGACAGTGGTGTCAAATTTAGCGCATTGAACATTAGCGGAGCTGGCGGATAAATACTATCCCCTGATTGATAGGCTTGTTTGAGAAACTCGCGCAGCTCATCCATATTGGTTGAGGTCAGCTCATCTTCTAATGCCTTTTTCCAATCTTCTGGCAGCTTTACTTTATCCAAAATAGCTTTTTTTTCGGCCGCGGTTTTGGTGGTAGGCTGACTACCTACGTCATCGTCTGATAAATCATCAAATAAATTCATGGTTATTTTACCTTTTTAATTATTAGTAAATTTTGTTTATTAAGGTCTGTTGAACATTTACAAATGAGCACTGCTGATAAAGTAAGAGTAACAAAAATATCTGTTGTTTTTCATTATAGATTTAAAAGAGCAGTTGTTGAATAAATGCCATAAAAAACGGCTACCCCTATAGTTAGGAATAACCGTTTATTACTAAAGATGGAGCTTGAACTAGCTAGCGACAGATTCAGAATCTGAGCGCGGCTCATGAGTTTCAACCACAGTCAGAATAATGCGGCTATCCGAGGAGCCTTTTTCAGAAGACTTCTCGTTACTCTTACCAAGCTTAACCGTATCAGCGTCCTGCGCCTCTTCTTTAGGCTCTAAGGTTAGATGCACCACTCCGCCATTGACGAGATCACCAAACAAGATCATGCTTGCTAATGGCTTTTTGATCTCATCTTGTATCAAGCGCTGCATAGGACGCGCGCCCATCAAACGATCATAACCTTTATCCGCTAGATAATCGCGTACCTCGTCATCAATCTCAAGCGTCACTTGCTTATCATCAAGCTGTACTTGTAGCTCAACCAGGAACTTATCAACCACAGAGGTCACTACCGAAGGATCTAGCGCATTGAACTGAATAATCGCATCTAGACGGTTACGGAATTCAGGAGTAAACACACGCTTGAGTGCCTCAGTGTTATCGCGGCTGTGGTCTTGCTCGGTAAAGCCCATCGATGAGCGACTGATACTATCAGCACCAACGTTAGTAGTCATAATAATAATGACTTGTTTAAAGATAGCTACGCGGCCGTTATTATCAGTCAAGGTACCATGATCCATAACCTGTAATAACAAGTTAAAGACATCAGGATGCGCTTTTTCGATCTCATCTAATAACAAAACACAATGAGGGTGCTGATTAATCTTTTCAGTGAGTAATCCACCTTGATCGTAACCGACATACCCTGGAGGCGCACCAATCAAACGCGAGGCAGTATGTGCTTCCATATACTCACTCATATCAAAACGCACCAGCTCTACGCCTAATAAGTTAGCCAACTGGCGCGAGACTTCCGTTTTACCGACACCGGTAGGACCAGCAAACATAAAGGAACCAATAGGCTTGTCAGGCGCTTTAAGACCAGCACGTGATAACTTAATAGCATCGGCTAGATTCTCAATCGCCTCATTTTGACCAAAGACTAAGTGCTTAAGATCACGATCTAAGTGCTCAAGAATACTCTTATCATCGGTAGAGACTGACTTGGGCGGAATGCGAGCTAGTTTTGCTACGATAGCTTCAATATCAGCGACATCGATTTTGATTGGCGCTTTTTTGGCATTATCTGAACCGGCATAATCAAAATCTGTCGCTTGCTTGGCAGTCTTAGACTTATCATTGGATTTAGCTAAAGCGGCTTGCTCACTCATCTCATTATCGATATCAGCTTCATCACCAATAGCCATCTCAGCGTCATAATCGCTATCGTCCATATCTTGTTCAAGATCAGCGATAAAGCTCTCTTCCGCTTGAATGTCCTCGGCATCAGGGATCACGCCTAAACGCTTATAGGCCCCTGCTTCATCGATGACATCAATCGCTTTGTCTGGTAAGAAGCGCTCATGGATATGCTTGGATGACAGCTCTACCGCACTAACTAAAGCCTCATCAGTGTATTCAACATTATGAAACTCTTCGTAACGCGGCTTTAAACCACGCAAGATATCAATACTGTCAGCGACGCTTGGTTCTTTAACATCAATCTTTTGGAAGCGGCGTGATAAAGCGTGATCTTTTTCGAACACTTGGCGATACTCGGTAAAGGTTGTCGACCCAATACAGCGCAGCTCACCATTAGCAAGCGCAGGCTTGATTAGGTTAGAGACATCCATATTGCTGCTCATAGAGGAGCCTGCACCAATAATCATGTGGATCTCATCAATGAACAAGATAGCATTTGGCTTTTTCTTCAACGCATCAAGTAGCGACTTCATACGTTTTTCAAAATCACCGCGATACTTAGTGCCCGCAATTAACGAGCCAATATCTAAACTGTAGATGACACAGCCATTAAGCGGTTTTGGCGCTTTATCATTGATAATTAACCACGCAAGACCCTCAGCGATAGAGGTCTTACCTACACCTGGCTCGCCCACCAACAATGGGTTGTTTTTGCGGCGACGGCATAATACTTGTGCAGTACGCTCAATCTCAGGAGCACGGCCAATGAGCGGATCTGTTTTGCCCTCGGCAGCACGCTGGTTTAGATTAGTAGCAAATTCTACTAACGGATCTTTGCTCGTTTTCTCAGAAGCACTACGACGATCGCCGGTCATGGTACGCGACTCAGCTGGCTCGTCTTTATCTTGACCATGCGAGAGATATTGGGTCAACTCTAAACGACTGATGCCCTGCTTTTTGAGCAAATAAACCGCATAAGTATCATGCTCAGAGAACATAGACACTAAAATATCTGAGCCTTCCACCAAGCGGCCACCGCCGATAGATTGTACATGGAAGATGGCTCGCTGCAAGATACGATCAAAGCTTTGGGTTGGCTGCGGGGACTGCTCTAAGTTTACATCTACCGTTGGCGTATGCTTATTAATATAAGCCTCAAGCTCAGTACGTAAACTTGAGACATTAGCGTTACAAGCAGTCAGCGTATTAGCTGCGTGAGTGTTCTCAAGCAGCGCTAGTAGTAAGTGCTCAACAGTGAGATACTCATGCGATTTTTGGCGCGCAAGCGTCATTGCTAAACGTAAAGAGACTTCAAGATGACGACTTAACATAACGAATTCCTACGGTTGTATAACTCTTTATAATTTAATAGCTTAACTGATAAATTAGGGCGATATCAAGATTGTTCAAGCGCAAATGATAGGGTTGTTGATAGATAATGGCTATTATTTGGACTAGTTAGAATATTATTCGCTTTTATTCATATCAACATGATAGTAGTAGATAGTCAATCTTTTAACCGCTACTAAAATGTATCAAAGCATATTAGCCGTGAGACAAGCAAGCTACCATCAGCCATCTAAACGCTGATTGATAACAAAATAGAAGTTGATAATAAAGGTAGATAGATAATAGATACAAATAGAAGCTTTGCTAGCTATGAGCTGAATAAAATTGCGGTAATAAGTATGATTTTATGAATAATATGGACTCTACAAGCCCAGCCCTTATAAACTATATAGGGCTTAGACTAGTAAAAATCAAGGGATAAAACAGCGAGATAAAACGACATAGACTCTAGAATGAGTCTACAAAAATGGACGATGTGAGCGGTTGCTAATAAAGTGATGAAAAGCTAATTTAAGCTTAATTATTCGCCTTGGTGCGGCTCAATCTGAGTTAGTAGTGGATAGCCTTCACGGTGCGCTAAGCTATTGACTTTTTTGGCCTTAGTTTCAGCAATATCTTTAGGATAAATACCAGCAATACCTTTACTAGTATTATGAATGGTTAGCATGATTTGTACCGCAGAATCGACGTTATGTTTGAACTCTGATTGTAAGATATAAACCACAAACTCCATGGGAGTATAGTTATCATTGTACATGACAACCGCGTACATAGGCGGCTTAGCAATCTCAGGCTCCGCGACCAAGACGTCTGCTTGCGGCGCAGTTTCGCTATCTGGATCGTCTTCTTGCGCGCGAATACCAGCTGGCATACTAGGCAGATGCCAGTCCAAAACTGTGGGTTCAATGCTGTTAAGAGTTGATAAATAGTGCTTTGTCATAGTAGTAGTAATTCAAATAAAAAATGAGGATAAGCTGCCCGTAAAGCTTGATAGATAGCTATGATTTAGGATAAAACCACAGAGGGCTCAAGGCTCTATAGGGGAGTGATCGACTTCTGGCAAATCTATTAAGGAGATGGGCATATTATCTACCTTAGCTCCAAGCTCCCAATCATATAACTGCTCAACGGTTTGACCGTCCGCCTCTAAGGTTAATTTCACTTGCATAGGTTTGAAAGTGTTGGGCATTACGAAACGGCCGCGAATACGAGCAATACCTTCGATCAAATAACGCTTAGGGTCTAATGGTATCTCGACAAAATCGTCATCGTTAAGCAAGCTCAAACTGACGTTTAAATACTTAGCTTGACTGTCTTTACTAAGCATGGCCACATCAAAACCATACTCAAAAGCATTCTCTGGCAATGGTTCAATCTTAGCTGCCATCACTTGCAAAGGTAGACCACCAGTTTTACTAAGGGCTTGGGCATATAGCTCGTTTAGCTGACTGATTTGTCTGTTTTCAATACTAAGCTCTTTTTGGTTTTGACGCAGCTCATCTAAATTATTAAGACTTATGGTCAACTCTTGCTTGGCTATCGCTACTTGATTGCTCAGCACTTTATGACTAGTGCGCAGCTCTTCAAGCTCTTGTACTGTCATCTGACCGCTATCTACCGCTTTTTTGGTTTCTGCCTGCGCCGCGTGGTAACCGCGCTGATAACCAAAATTATGACCAAAGATAAGTCCGACTATCGCTGTCAGTAGTATCACCGCCGCAAACAGCGCTAATATCCATGATGCCGCGCCCGTCTGACTGCTTTGTAAGCTAGTCTTATAAACTTTAAAAGTACCGCTTTTAGCTTGATTTTGGTTAGGCGCAAACTTCTTAGAATCGCTAACCTGCCTACTATCACTACTAGCTGTTACAGCCTTATTTAGTGACGATTTATAAGAGAATAGAGTCGCTTGACACGGTAAATGTGCTGGCTGCAAGCGCAAGCGGAGGGCAGTCTTAACACGCATCTGGACAGTATCTCTTTAGAAGAAAGGCGATGTATTATAACGGAATTTATTGGCAATACCTAGCATCGCACCGTAAGCGCAGTGAATCAGCAGTCAATAGTGGCTGTCAGACAAACCTCACTATGGCTACAGATTACGGGTTAATCAAGCTATAAACGAATAGTTTAAGCTAAAAAACAATGCTCTAAAAAATAGCTAAACACTCATTAAAGCAAAGTAAACTAAGGCATAGTAAATTAAGGCACAATAGGCGCTGCGTTTAACCCTAGCTTTTCATCAAAGCCAAACATCACATTTAGGTTTTGTACGGCCTGTCCTGCTGCGCCTTTAACTAAGTTATCTTGTACGACTAACACGGTTAGCTCACGACGCTCATTGTTTTGATAGATGCCAATACGCAAACGATTGCTAGCGCGGACACTGCGAGTATCAGGGTAGCTACCCGCTGGCAACACATCAATAAAAGCCTCGCTAGCATAGTTTGTCTCAAACTCATGCTGCCAGTCGATAGCAGTACCCGCCTCTGTCAGCTCCAAATGAATGGAGCTTAACATACCACGTATCATCGGTACTAAATGCGGCAAAAACCGAATACGCTGACTAAATTGACTGGCCAGTAGTTGCTCAACCCCTTGCTCAATCTCAGGCAAATGCCGATGACCGGTAACGCCATAAGCTTTGAAATTGTCGGTAGTCTCTGCATAATTGAGCGCTAGGCTAGCTTGACGCCCCGCCCCAGAAACTCCAGATTTTGCATCGATAATGATACGTGACTCTATCAAGCGCTCGCTTTTATTATTTTGCAAACTGATAATAGGTTTTAGGCCTAAGATAGCGGTCGTTGGATAACAGCCTGGATTGCCTACTACCATAGCATTCGCTAATTTATCGCGGTTGATCTCTGGCAAACCATAAACTGCGCTTTTTAATAATTCGGGACACGCATGGGTTTGGTTATACCATTTTTCAAACTCTACCAAAGATTGCAGACGAAAATCAGCGGCTAAGTCAATAACTTTGACGCCCGCCTCAGTTAAAGCCTCAGCTTGCTGCATAGCGACACCATGCGGAGTGGCAAAAAACACTACATCACATTTTTGTAGCGCTGCTAGTGTATCTTGCCCTAAATCGCTAAAGACGATGTCGGAGATACCGCGCAGACTTGGAAAGATCTCATCAGCGCGAATACCTGCTTCGCTACGAGAGGTTAATAAATCAATAGACACTTCAGGATGGGCTGACAATAGCCGAATAAGCTCAATACCTGTATAACCAGTACCACCGACAATCGCTGCTGAAATCATAACCCATCCTTTTTAATTACTTTTATAAAGCTAATATTTATACCACAACTCTTTGTGCGCTAAATCTTGTAGTCATGTACCGCATCGATAAAGACTTTAGCATTGTCCGGATTGACCCATTGAGTAATACCGTGGCCCAAATTGGCAATATAGCCTGTCTTATCGCCGCCAGCATAAGCGCCGTCTAGCATAAGCTTGACCTCGCTACGAATCGTCTCAGGAGAGCCATACAGAGTCGCCGGATCCATATTACCTTGGATAGCTTTGCTACCTTGCAAAGTTTTATGACGTTTGGTCAAATCACGCTGACTTTGATTCAAGACTTGACGGGCACGCTCAAGTGGCATCGTCCAATCTAGACCTAAGGCATCCGCTTCGCTATCGGCTTGTACATCAAGCCACAAACCGCCACCTTTAGTAAATAATACTACCGGCACCTGAGGATGACGCTTCTTTAACTCAGCGACAATACGCTTATTATAATTGTGTGAGAAATCGATAAATTGGCGATGACCTAATGCGCCGCCCCAACTATCAAATATTTGCAGGATCTGCGCGCCAGCAACTACTTGCGCGTCCAAATAATCAATGACGGCATTAGCAATCTTATCTAGCAGCTGATGCAAAAACTGAGGATTGCTATATAAAAAGCCTTTGGTATAGCGATAATCTTTTGAGCTGCCGCCCTCAATCATATAAGTCGCTAGTGTCCATGGACTACCAGAAAAACCAAATAGTGGCACTTGGCCGTTCAGCGCTTTACGAATACTCGTGACTGCTCGCATCACATAATCAAGTGAATCGTTAACCTCCAAAACAGGCAGACGATCAAGGTCTGCTTGAGTACGGATAGGATACTTAAATTTTGGACCTTCACCAGTCTCAAAATACAAACCTAAACCCATCGCATCAGGAATAGTCAAAATATCACTGAACAAAATGGCAGCATCCAGATCCATACGACGCAGCGGCTGTAGTGTCACCTCAGTAGCCCGATCGGTGTCTTTACACAGACTCATAAAATCGCCTGCTTCAGCACGAGTCGCCTTATATTCTGGTAGATAACGCCCTGCTTGACGCATCATCCAGACTGGAGTCATATCTATAGGCTCAAAGCGCATCGCTCGCAATAATCTATCGTTTTTTAGTGGCGCAAAATTATGCTCATTTGCAGCGTTAGCGTTTGATAAAGTGCTACTTGAAACACTCATGGATGATCTCCAAAATCAGAAATTTATTGTCATTATCAATAATTAAATAAAGATTATTAATTAAATGTAAACATAGTTTTCATAAGTCTTAAATAAAACAAGCTATGTTAAATAAAGCTTTGCCATTAAAAATTAAAACTAAGAAGTTAAAGCTAGATTATCGCGGTGTACCATAACCACACGCTCTTCATGGCTACCAAGGATTTTATCAAACTGCTCTGTACGCTCGCGGGCGACGCGGCGTGCTTCATGCGAAGAGAAGTTCACTTGACCGACCGCTAAGCGCTCGCCAGTATCTTGATGAATAATCTCAACCACATCGCCTTCATCAAAACCGCCCCGAACCTCCACTACCCCAACCGGTAATAGACTACGGTTATTCTCAGTCAAAGCTTTTGCCGCCCCAGCGTCTACTATTAAGCTACCTGACATACGCAAATGCGCCGCGAGCCACTGCTTACGAGCGATGATTTTGTCCGCTTCATTGGTAGTGAGTAGAGTCCCAATCGCCTCGCCTGAAACCACGCGAGTAATCACATCGGCGATTGCGCCGCTGACGATAACGGTCGGGCAACCACCCATTGCCGCTAAGCGGCCAGCCCGGATTTTGGTCAACATACCGCCGCGGCCCAATTTGCCACCATCGCCAGCGATATCAAACAAATAATCCGCCATAGCGCGCTCTTGACGAATCATTCTAGCATTAGGATTATCGCGCGGGTTATCGGTAAACACTCCTTCTTGATCGGTCAAGATGATATATAAGTCGGCGTTTACCATAGCGGCTGACATCGCCCCTAAAGTATCGTTATCACCAAATTTGATCTCATCAATCGTGATGGTATCGTTCTCATTGATAACCGGTAATACTCGCCACTCTAATAACTGACTCAGTGCGCCGCCAGTATTGAGATAACGGCTACGATTGGATAAGTCGTCATGCGTTAACAATAACTGAGCGCTTTGCACGCCGTGTTGAATAAGCGCTGACCACCAGGTCTCAATCAAACCCATTTGACCAATAGAAGCACAAGCTTGAAGAGCCGTAAGCTTTTTAGGACGCTCCTCCAAGTTCATGCGCACCACGCCCTCAGCAACCGCACCTGACGATACTAACAAAACCTCCATACCTTGATTATGTAGTTTGGCAATTTGTTTGGCCCAACCATAAATAGCAGTTCGATCAAGCCCGCGACCATTATTGGTCAATAACGATGAGCCAATCTTGACAATAACGCGTCGAATATCAAAGTTACGAGGCTGCTCAATAAACCTTGCTTCTTCTGTCGTTTGTTCCATGTCAACTGCCATAAAAAACTCCTGTTGTTTATCTTAAGTATGAATTACTGATTAGTGCTAATAACTGCTAATGCTAGTGCTGTTGAGGTTAATAAATGCCAGTGTTTACTATAACCTTAAGGCACATAAACGACTTCTACGCCATCATCATCGTCATCATCAAAGTCAGTGAGATTATCCACACTGATGTCTCTACCTTCACGCTGGGCTTTACGCGCTGCCCGATAAGCTTCGCGCTGAGCTTCAGTGTTACGGCGTACTTCAGCCTCTAAACGCTCAAAACGCTCTTTTTGTGCTTCGGCAAAAATAGGATCCTCTAATTCGCGCTCGCGCTCGCGCTCAATCTCGTTCATTAAGTGGTACTTAACTGCGTCCACTCCTTCACCAGTAAGGGTTGAGGTGCGAAAAACGATACCTGTCCAGCCAAGCTCTGCCACAATATGAGTACATAACTGATTAAGCTCAGTTTCATCAACGATCTGGTCAATTTTATTTAATACCAAGATTTGCGGCAAATTAGCTAACTCTGGCGAAAAACGCTCAAGCTCGTTTAAGATAATATTAGCATTTTCAACCGGGTCACTACCATCTATAGGCTGTACATCTACTATATGCAGTAATCGGCGAGTACGAGCAACATGCTTCAAAAAGCGAATGCCAAGACCCGCACCTTCTGAGGCGCCTTCAATCAGCCCTGGTATATCAGCCATTACAAAAGAGCGATGTTTACCGATATCCACTACGCCCAAATTGGGTACTAAAGTGGTAAAAGGATAATCAGCGACTTTAGGAGTAGCGGCAGACACTTGACGGATAAAGGTCGACTTGCCAGCATTAGGCAGACCGACTAAGCCCACATCCGCGACGACTTTTAGCTCAAACTTCAATACTTTCAGCTCGCCCTCAAAACCGGAGGTGGCTTTACGCGGTGCTTGGTTGGTTGAGCT
This sequence comes from Psychrobacter sp. AH5, assembly GCF_040371085.1. Taxonomy (NCBI): domain Bacteria; kingdom Pseudomonadati; phylum Pseudomonadota; class Gammaproteobacteria; order Moraxellales; family Moraxellaceae; genus Psychrobacter; species Psychrobacter sp. AH5. The sequence goes on along the minus strand of NZ_JAMBMT010000001.1, from coordinate 796,973 downwards.
CTTAAAATGAGTATTTCCTAAACCGCCATCACCGCCTTTAGCGATAAGTAAAGTCTGCCCAATCTCCGTCAGATCACCGATAACCTCATCGGTTTCAGTATCGATAACCGTAGTACCTATAGGGACTGGCAAGTAAATATCGTCAGAGCCTTTGCCTGAGCAGTTTTTACTATGACCATTCTCGCCGCGGCGCGCATCATAACGGCGAGTATAACGATAATCTACCAAAGTATTGGTATTATCATCAGCGATGACATAAACATCACCGCCACTTCCGCCATCACCGCCATCAGGACCACCTCGAGGGACGTATTTTTCTCGGCGAAAACTGACGATACCGTTACCACCGTCACCTGCTTTTACCGTTACGACGGCTTCATCAATAAATCGCATGCTACGTTCCTTTCATTACTATTTGAGTACTACTAAATTATTCATTTTTTAAAATATTAAGTCTATAAAATATATTTGAGTCTATAGTCATTAATATCAACAACACCCGATAACCAATGCGACTATCGGGTGCTCTATAAGCGGCTCAACATAGCTGACCTATAAAGGCTTATCGCTACTTTATGCCGACTTGCTCTTCTATGCGCCCAACCGTAGGCTAACGTTATGCTGGGATTTGCGTATAGCTAATACCAGCCATTTGACCAGCGATACGCAGTACCTGAGTACTATAACCAACTTCATTATCGTACCAAATATAGACTGTAGCATGATTATCTGTGACGATAGTCGCTTGCGCATCAACGATACCGACATGCTTAGTACCGACAAAATCAGTAGAGACCGCTTCAGTAGAATCAGTGTAAGCAATTTGTGATTGCCAAGTACTACTATTAGCCATCTTACGCATAAAGTTATTTAGCGCATCAACACTCTCTGGAGCGGTTTTTAGATTTAGGTTCAAGATAGCTAGGCTGACGTTTGGCGTTGGCACTCGAATCGCATTACCCGTTAGTTTACCACTTAATTCTGGTAAAGCTTTACCGACCGCTTTTGCCGCGCCAGTACTGGTAATGACCATATTTAATACCGCGCTACGACCACGGCGATCAGCTTTATGGTAATTATCAATCAAGTTTTGATCATTGGTAAAAGAGTGAATGGTCTCAACATGACCATTTTCAATCCCATATTCATCATTTAACACTTTTAGCGTTGGGGTAATGGCGTTAGTAGTACAGCTAGCAGCACTGACGATTTTGTCATCGCCGATAGTATCGCTATTTACTGCATAAACGACGTTTTTGATGTTACCGCCGGCAGGTGCCGTTAATAATACTTTTTGGACGCCTTTAGCCTGCAAATGCTTACCAAGGCCGTCTTCATCTTTCCAGATGCCAGTGTTATCAATAACTAACGCATTATCGATACCATAAGCAGTATAATCAATCTCGCTTGGATCTTTGGCATAAATCACTTGCACAAAACGGCCATTAATAATAATACCGTTATTGTCTTCATCAACGCTAACGCTACCTGTGAAACTGCCATGAATAGAGTCGCGCTCAAGTAGTGAGGCACGCTTTGCCAAATCACCAGCAGGAGCTGGACGTACTACGATAGCCTTTAGCTGTAGACCTTTAGCGCTTGAAGCTTGAGCGAGTAACAACCGAGTCAAGACTCGACCAATACGACCAAAGCCATAAAGCACCACATCAGTAGCTTCATTAGTCGCCTTACTCTTATCAACCGCTTGTAGAGCTTGCTTTACATCGCTATCAATAACGATCAACTGGCCAGCATCAACACTAGCAGCAGTGACATCACTGTCCATTAGTGTTTTTACGATAGCTAAGGTATCTTCAATAGCAATAGGCTGATCGCCATGATTGCGAGTCGCTGACTTTTGATGTAGAGCTAACAGTTGTCCTACTGAGCTGGCGTCAAGCGTTTCACCAAATAAAGTCACTTGCACGTCTTTTTCATTGTAGAGGGTGTTAAGTAGGCTCATCAATTCAATAGCTTGTTGCTCTTGATTATTGTATTGGCTCAAACGGTTTTGATGAAGTTGGCGTAAAGTATCAGCGTTGCTCACTGGAAGCATCCTTATGGTCAGTAAATGAATAAAAGATAAAAGCAGACAAAAATAACTTTGCTATATAAATAGTTGATTATAAGCGCTTAATAAAACCCATAGCTACTTTATAACTAAAGGCTAATCAAAGGCGCTAAATGGCGTAGATTTTAGCTTAAAAAGCTTTATTTTGCCAGTAATAACCGATTTGGTTGCATCAATTGAGCTATAAATAAAAAGACAACCGCTATGGCTGTCTCCTATAATACAGACTATTACTGAGGTCGCTACTTGCTATCTTCAACCCCTAACCGCTTGTCAGCTAAATCAATCCTACGACAATACTAAAACTCAAGGTATTAATTTAACCGTTTGATTGGCATGCGGAGTTAAGGTGAATTCTTTTAGATCATAACCTTGAGTCTGTGCAATCTGACGATACTTAGCGTAAGTTTGCTGTGAGACATTAGGCGAGCGGGCCAGTAGCCATAAATACTTCTTATCGGGCGTGCCGACCAAAGCCGTTTGATAATCTCCATCACGAGCAAGCACCCAATAATCAGCACGACCTACCGGTAACCAGCGAATCCATGAAGGCAAGAAAGTCACCTTTAATTTGCTTCCCGTAGTATCAGCCGGTTTTGCCAAACCCTCCGCTACAATCTGTGAGCCTTGTTGATCTAAGCATTTATTAGTAACAATAATACCTGAGCCATCTGTTTTTTCAGTATAGTTAGCGGTGACATCGCTTGCACAGTTACGCTGAAAGTACATCGGCAAGCGCCCTATCTCATGCCAAGTTCCGGCGTATTTATCCAAATCTACTTTGTCTACGGTCGTTGGCTCATTAGCGGACTTATAAATAATAGCATCCGGCTTGATATCAATCGTTGCTGTAGAATTAGTGCTAGTAGCATTTGTATTTGCCAGCGGCGGAGTGGGAGTAGCCGCATAAGCTGAAAAGGCCGCTAACGGTATAATAATAGCTAGGGCAATACCAGTATGCTTAAGAAGACTGGTCATAAATATTCTCTCCGAAACGGGATTAGTAGTAGTCATATTATTTTGCTTATAGTTGTTTTTATTATTGAGTTCAGCATTATTAAGCTTAGCCTTTTCAGCTGCTATTTTCTCAGAGTCTCTGTTGTGTATAAAGCCCCTATTTTCTAATGGGGGTTTTTCTGCTACTGGTTTTTTGCCAGGCAGTGTTTCAGACAGTTTCGATTTTTGCGTGCTGTTAGTAGCCGCTTTTTTGTAGCCACCGCTTATATCACTAGTGGCACTGCTAGTGTCAGAGCTATGAGAGCTATGAGAATTATAAGAGCTATGAGCTGATGCATAGGTCAAGTAATTCGCATCGTTACTAGCTGCGTTAATAGAGCGGGTATTAGTAAGTTTGTTATCCTGCTCGCTAGCAAAACAGCACTCGTCGTTAGCTGAGAAGCTGAGTGTTTGAGGGATGTTGGTCTGTTTAGCCTGAGACCCGGCTGACTGGCTATGATAGCAACTATCATACGAGTCTGACTTAGGTAACTGGTTGGCTTTCATAGGAATACCATTAATATATATGTCTTTAATTTAGATCATTAATTTATGTATTCCATAATAGGGATGGAGAATAACATTAAGTAGTGGAGCTATGTATGTAAAAGCTACGGTTTGTAAAATTATTCAAAATTATTAGCTTTATCAACTACATAGTAACTAAATAGTTGCCTTTTATTGAATATGAGTAATATTTTAGCTTTAGTGTTAAATTAGCCCTTTAAAAAACTACCAATGCCCGCAACACTACTCGCTCCATACTCGACAGCTGTAGCCAGCATCGTTGGCGTTAATCCGCCTAATGCAATCACTGGCATATCCGCTAACTGTGCCAAAGCGGACCACTGCTGCCAACCCAGCGCTGGGCTATCAGGATGGCTGTTAGTAGCCAAAACTGGTGATAAAAATATCGCGATAACTGGCGCTAATCCCTGCAGTAAACGCAGCTGAGCCAACTGATTGGCTGCCTTGATACTAGCGCTATCATGACAACTAACGATCAGCCCAGTAGTCGCCGTACAGTTATCAAGCTTAAGTAAGTTTAACTCCGTATCGCTAATTTTATTAGCTAGCAAATGCTGCTTTTGCCGCTGATAGCTAGTAAACCAAGTCATAAGCTCATTATGGGTCAAATGATAAGCGCTAATAGGTAAGCTATCACCCTTAGCATTTGGCTTGCTGCTCACTGTCTCGCCTTGTACATGTTTAGTCAAATAATTAGCTAGGTAAATAGTTTTACCCACTTTGTAGGGAATGATGACGCTAATATCAGCTCTAAGTTCTAATAATTGTCTGATGATATCGACCTCTATATCGTCACTGTTTTGCGCCTGTAATGTTGCTGTTTTAAGACGCAGGTAACACCAGCCTTTACTGGGAAGCTTAGGCTGATGGTACGCTAGCCACTTTTGCGCGGCCTCATTGACTAAGTCCTGCTCGCTCCCCTGCGACCGCTTAAAGGGCGCTAAAGGCTGCGTGATAGTGATCTGCTCTGGCAGCTTTAACCAAGTCAAAATAGTTTGGTTGGCAGCAGGTAGCGGATAATGATTATTCACAAGCGATGGCTTATCTACCCAAGTCAACGCCTGTCCTTCAAGACCAAAATCGCAGTGCTTATACTGCTGATATTGCTCAGCCGTTAACGCTACTTTATAGACCTGCAAACAAACCTGTTTATCCCCATAATCATGATGCAGCCGTCCGAGCTTTACCGCTGTATTGGCGCTAATATCGATACCGGTTTCCTCCGCAGTTTCGCGTATCAAAGCGGCGACAGCTGTCTCCTCGCTATCAATCTTACCGCCGACAAACTCATAGCGATCGCCTTGATGCTGCTCACTATTACGATAGCCCAATAGATACTGATCTTGATAATAAATAACAGCGACAGCGACATTGACGACTCGCGGATGCTTTTGTATAACTGGCTCAAGAGAGGTTGAAGTAGGGGACATAAAAAGCTCCTAAATTTAAAAGTAAAATGTTTGAATATTTAAGTTCAAAAAGTATCTCATAAGCTTAAATCAATCATAACAACGCTATTCATTTAATTTATAAAAACACTTGCAAAAGACTTTAATGTAAATGATAATTATTATCGTTAAGATAATTTATTTATTGGTGTATCATTTTTATTAAAAGGAATTCATTATGAGTATGGTCATCTCTCGCTACCTACATAGCCGCGACAACCGCCTACCTACCCTACAATCTCAGCATTTATTCGCCCTGACAAAAGAGGTGCGAATTGAGCATGAAGGCGAGGAATATCGTCTGCGTTTGACTCGCAATAATCGTTTGATTTTGACTAAATAATCGCTGATAGCTTTGTTAATCCATAAAAAACGCCTTTTTATAAAGGCGTTTTTTATATCTAAAACTATCTAAAACTGCCAACTATAAACCACATCGACTGCGTTTTCGGCAGCAGAGGTCGCCTCAACGTAGATACGGCGAGTCAGCTGATAACGCACTGACAAGCTGTTTTCGGCATTGAATACGCCTACTCCATAACGGATGTATAAATCTGGTGATATGTAACCGGTAACGTTAACGTTGGTATCTTCGCTATTGCCTGAAGCATCCACCGTCAAGCTTTGAAAGCCGAATGCTTGTCCAATCTGATTGGTAAAACCGCGCGTACCACTCAAGCCAAAGTTAAGACCGGCCGCCGCTAAGTTATTGGTCACTTGCGATTTAAAGCCCTGCTCACTGATTTGGCTTGGGCTACCATCATTGATACGGCCAGTAACCAAAGCGTTCATCGCTTGTTGCTGCGTGAGTCCGGCATTATTAAAGACAATAATATTTGGATTTTGAGCAGTGCCCTTGACGCGTACGCCAACGGTATTATCATCGATAATCTTCACCGCCTCAATACTTAGGTTTGGCTTCATCACATCGCCATTAAAGCGTATTTGACCGTAATTAAGCTCTAAGTTTTGACCAAAAATGTCGACACTGGTTCTTTTTGAGACTTGCACTACCCCTTTAGCGCGCATAACGCCCATGCCGCTTTGAGTGATATTAACCGCTCCTGCTAACGGAATCACAGCGCCAAAACCGCGGAAATTGATATCATCGCCCAAATCAATACCGATATCAGCATTGATTGACCAAGGTTTTGAAACTTTTAACACCTCATCGATATTACCGATCAGACGTCTATCAAGCACTACGGCATCTTCGGTCTGGGTAATAATATCTTCGCTAGCCTCAGGGGGACGGATAGTCGCGGTTGGCACACTTACCGCACCTTTGATATTGACGTATTTATCGCTTGGACGCACGATAATATCGATGTCAGGGTTGACCTCTGCTGTTAATAACGGCGGCTGAGTCAATACTAACCGCTCGCCTATAATACTAAGCTTGGCTTGCAATTGTTGTTGCCAGTTTACCGTACCGGTAAGTTTACCAGTGCCAGTGCCACTGTTAAAACTGCCATCAATAATGGCTTCGGTACCGCGTATCTTAGCAGTCGTATTGACCCTAGTTAGATTGATCGGTAGCCCAAGCATAGCAATACGGCCATTGGCCAATTTGACATCGCCATAGAACTGCGGCTTATCTAGCGTACCGCCTAAGCCGCCTGCCATAGTGATATTACCTTCAAGCACCCGCATTCCTGGGAAGAAAGGTTTGAATACTGCCAAATTAAGCTCATTTAATACCAAAGCGCCGGAGATAGGTTTAGGGGTTTTATAAGGATCAACCACCACCTCAGCATAACCACGCGCGCCGCGACCAGTATTGATATCTGAGCGCAGTTTAATCCCTTCAGGAACGGATAGCGCAATCAGCGACACCCGTTTGTAGGGCAAGCTTACGGGCACTGAATCGCCATCTTGTATCAGGCCAATTTTGCCGTTATCTGAATATAAAGTGGTATTAATAGTAGGAGCGCGGCCTTTTTGCCAGCCCACGATAGCTTTGCCATTGATCTTCGCTTGCCAGTCTATATCGTTGGGTAAAAAGACAGAAAACAAAGACGTATCTAGATTTTGAATGGCTAGATTTACCTGCCCGCCAGTTGCTGAGGCGATGAGATTCTCACGCAGACACAGCTTGCCACTTTGGTCAGCAGCCTGCCAACAATGCGCGGCCAGTTGGACTTTTAATGGTTTATTATCCCCTTGCGGTAGATTCAAAATAAGCTGCGCTGGTTGCAACTGATTAAGCGTGGCGTATTTGGATTTGACACTACCGTTGCCGATAGCGCCGCGCCAAATGAGCTGATCGCGATTAAAACCCCCTTTTAGACGTGCCAAAACACTCAGCTGCTCATTCGCCACATTAAGATTGAGCACGTGCGCTTGTTCAGTGCCCTTAAAAGTCGCGTTAACTTTTTGGAAGGTTTGTCCTGCAACATCTAGACCCTCAGCGCTGACGATCAACTGGCTTGGGCTATTGGCTAGATTGACCAGCTTACCGCGCACTCGACCTTGACGTAAAATAAAACCGGGTAAGGCGATACGCTCACCTACCAAATCAATATAAATCGTTGGCAAAGCTTGTCCAGCCGGCTGTGATAGAGTCGCACCGCCACTGACTTTTCCAGCTAGCTTATCGGACAATTGATCTAAGCTGGTGATATTGATTTTGGCTTGTAGCTGTTTGGCATTGCCGTTAGCGGTTAAGTAGTTATCGCCCCAACGTAGCACTAAGTTATCAGCATTGAGACTGTCTACTAAAGCATTCACTTGCTTATACTTTGTCTCATTATCTTGAGCTTGCAAGCGCTTAAAGTAACTGGCTAAATCCTCTGGTAAGTTTAATTTAGCCGATAGACTGCCTCTAGCACTTAGCAGCTGGCCTTTTAGCATACCGCGTAAATTAATCTGCTGTAAGTTGACGATCTGCTGGTTTTTACCCCAGCGTCCATCGGTTTTTATGCTACCGGTGATAGTACTTGGCGTATCTTTGAGGAAATAGCCTAGATTGAAGCGATCCATAGTCGCTTTGATATCCCAAGCGATACCTTGACGCACATCTACCGTGCCAGCAGCATCGATACTGCCCGCTGCGCCAACGTGACGGAAACGTTTGATGCGAATCAGTTGACTATCACCACTAGCATCAATAGTTAATTTGCCTGCTGGTAGCTGCTCAGCATCTAAAACGCCATCAAAATTTATGGCAAAGCGCTGCAGCTTACCTTGTGCATTGCTGCCACTCTTGGCTTTGGGCTGTTGCCACTCGCCGCTAGTCACCAAATCACCAGTCAAAATAGCCGGATTGTTAGGCAAGAAATAACCCAAATCAAAATTATCAAAGCGGCCGGTGACGCTCCAACCGATGTTGCGGCGCAAGTCAATAGCACCTTTGGCTTTTAAGGCTCCAGCCTCACCGCTATAGTTTAATTTGCGAATGCTAATGAGCCTAGGAGTACCAGCAGCATCGATAGAAAGACGGCCATTAGGAACGTCTTTGGTCGCAACCCGTCCATCAAAACGGGCGTCAAATACTGAAAGCTCACCACCGATCAGATCAATCTTGGCATCGCCGCTACCAGTAATGCCAATAACTCGATCCTCTTGGCTAGCGTCCAACTGGGCTTGTAGATCAGTATTGTTAAAGCTAACAATATGACGCTGACCTTTGACTTTATTTTTGCTGATATTTATCAATCGGCCACGCGCATTTATCTTACCAGTTAGACGCTCAAGCGGTAAATCACTACGATATTGTTTTGGCAATAAACCTTTAGTACGCGCATCGAGCTGCCAAGTAAGCGGCCGCTGCTTGGTTGCTAGCTGAATTTGACCAGTGCCCGATAAGTCGCCTACTATGCCCTTATAATTAAGACGATTGATATCGATGATATTAGCGTTTTTGCGCACGCGCAGATCATAGTTGCCTTTTGGCGCGGCATTTAACTCATTAATAAAGGCACTGGCATCGACAGATAAGCTTGCGCCGCGCACGATGACATTGGCGCGGCCTTTTGGACTATCGATATTACCAATACTAGGCACATCACGACGAATCAAGTTCTGCCATCTTGCATCGATATAAATAGGAGCGGGTTGGGTCGATTTGGCGGATACTTTGCCGCGGACGATGTTGGCATTGATATGCTCGCCATCACGCTGACGCAAATCAGCAGCGACTTGTAGATTATTATTAAGGTTTTTTTGTTGATAATGGACAGACAATCTACCATTTAAGGTTTGCGGTGCATAAGCCTTGTAATCACTGTACTGCTCTGGAATCGCTTGGCGAACATTAAAGTTGCTGCCGACAGCCCTTACCTTGGCATCGAAGCTTTCGCTCCAATCTAGTATGCCCTGCAAAGTTAAACGACCGGCTGGCACATTGGCATCTAAGCGATCGATACGCAGTTGACTATTGGCGATGACAGCGCGGCCCTTATAATGCCCTGAGGGAATATCTTCGGCAGTAAGCTCAGTATTGATGCGCAATTGAATATCTGAGATGACCCCAGAAGCGGTTGCCATGCCATTCGTTAAGTGAATATTCTGCGCCTCAGCATAAGGAATTAACACATCATCCCATTGTAGTTTGGCATCAAAAGGTGAGCCTTTATCCAAACCTTGCGCGACAAACTCACCGCGGACATCACTATCATTATAGCGGCTACGCACTTTACCGATAGTGCGTTTGAGCGTGCCTGTGGCCTCAACATTAAGCGGATCAATATATGCTTTTTCAAGCGCACTCACTTCAACGATAGCGCTAAGATCTAGCGGATAATCACCTTGCAAATCGATCTCACCTTGCAAAGCGCTGACTTTGACGATATCACTATAAAACAGATTACCATTACCCACAGCGACTTGACTGCCCACCCAAGTCAAATCACGAGCCGCTATATCATGGACGATGACGGGCTCTTTAGTCACCTGCTTATAGACGATGGTTTTTATTTTGGCCTGATCAAAACGCAAGTTCACCGGCAGCCTAAGGGTTTTATAATCGTATGGATCGCCAGTAGGCGGCTTGGTATTGATAATCTCGATACGCTGAATATCAGCATCACGCAGATGTACCTCTTTGGCAAACACTGCGCGCCAGCCTATTTTGACATAAGCTTTGTCAACTTTGATTTCGATATCTTCAGTAGCATTGATATCTATATCGGTGACCATGATACCATCACGCAAATTACCGCTACCGTATTTAAGCTTGATGCCCGTCTCGCTACTGATTTTCTCCAGTAAAAACTTAGTTCCTGTATCAGTACCAGCAGCATAAAAAAATGCGGCAAACATCACTACCAGTACTATAGCTATTATCACCAAAAGCTTGAGCAAGAATGATAACGGATACCACCGACGTACCGCGCGGGCATCTCTTTGCGCTGGGTCTTCAGCTGAGGGATCGTTAGGTGGGGTATTATTATTCAACATGACACTCGATTAGGTAAGCAGTTAGATAAAATCATTAGTAGTCGGTAGCTAGCAACAAGACTTTATAAAGATTAAAATTTAGCTAAAGGTGGAGAGACTTAAGCTCTCACACCCTTATACATTAGTAGCTTATAAATAGCAGTAGCTTATAAAGGCGAGCCAATAAAGAAATGCAAACGAACAGGGATACTATCTTCTGTCACCCCTGCTGCCACATCGACACGCACTACTCCGACAGGAGACGCCCAGCGGATACCAACGCCAACACCGACCTTAGTATCAGTGTTAAAGTCTTTGTCGTAAGCGTTGCCCACATCGGTAAATACAGCGCCGCGAAACCCTGGTCTAAACTCATAGTTGTACTCAGCACTACCGACTGCTAACACTTGTCCGCCCGTTAGATAACCATTTTCTAATGGCGAAAGGCTCTCGTAGTCATAACCGCGAATGCTTTGATCGCCGCCTGCGAAGAAACGCAGCTTATAAGGCACCTCATAAAAGTCGTCCGCCCAGATATAACCGCCATTGAAACTTCCTAATACTTGATGCTTGTTATCTACACCAAAGCTATAGATACCACTGACACCAGCCCGAATAATGGCCAAATCAGTATCACTAAGTAAGCTCTCAGAGCCCGCCTCAATACCATAGTATTGACGATATCCGCTGGTAGGATTGATACTATTATTGACGCTAGTTTTGTTAATGCCATAACCGAATAATAGTGCTTGCTGAGTAGGTTTTGAGGAGGTAAAACGTACTGGTAAATCCTCTAACTTTGTCTCATCCACTCCAGTCTCTAGCTCATCCAAACGATAACGCAGCGAATAGCTCTTATTCCAACCACTCTCTTTACGAATATTGCGAGCTAACGCAGCTTTTAAGGTATTGGTGGATAAATCAAAATTACCCTCACCTTGATCGATAACCTCCTCTTCATAAGTCAGACGCGCCTCAAGCTTGTCATTAAGAGGATGTTTCCAAGGACGGCTGCCATATACAGTGACGTTTTTGCTGATGCGCGAAGCTTCTACTTCAGCGCCAGCTTGATAGCCTTTGCGGTTTACTAGGTTGTAGTCTATCTTGGCAGTAGCGCGCACGCCAGTGTCGGTGCCATAACCTAGGCCGACTTGGGCATCACGCGGCTTATCGGCAGAGACAAAGACATATAGAGGTACCTTTTTATCTACTAATACTTGTTCTGGGGTAATACGATTGGCTAAAGTAGGCGGTACAAAATTCTCATCGATAACCCGCTCTTCTTCTGGGAAGATTTTTTGGGCAATATTACTAATAGAGTCACTGATTTTGCCTAAGAAGTTCTCAGATTTCTTTTTCTTCTCATCCAGCACTCGATCATTAGGCAGACGGCTCAAACGATTGGCTTTATCTTTGACTGCTTGTAGTTTGCCTTGCGTCTCTTCATCCACCTGAAACTCAATAGGAGCAATATCAGCAGCGTCCACCTTGGCACCACTATTAGCGTTAATGCCCTCTGCGCTAACACCATTCGCAGCAGTCCCATCGCCACTGCTATCTCTGCTTTCAGGGTTTAAATTATTATTAATATTGTTAGTGTTGCTATTACGATTGGCACCGCTCATGGTAGAGCCATTGCCATTAACGCTGCCATTAGTAACATCATTATCGAGTTCATTATCTGCTACGTTTTCACCAGCATTTGGGGCATTATCAAAAGCTAAAGTACTACTAGCGCTACGCTCATCAGGCGGCAAAATGCTCTCAACGTTTACGGTATTAAAATAGCGTGTCGCAGATAAATCGTTACTTAACTTCGTAACATCAGGACGATAAAAAGGATCGCCTGCTTCAAAATTAAGCAGCTGACGTAACAAGGATAGCTCTACTGGCAGTTTATCAGGATCGCGCGTGAGCGTATTTGAAGCCTCATCATAAGTAAAAAACACTACCTCATCAAAATCGTAGCGCTCACCGGTATCATAAACTAAAGAGATATCAGCGGTGTTATCTGGCAAGATAATATCAACAGATTTATTCAGCCATTTTTCATCAAAATAGCCATAAGTACTACTTAGCGCTTCAAAAGCTGCCTTGCTGTTTTTGTAAACTCGGTGGTTAAACACATCCCCTTCTGCTGGCAAAGCGCTCTTCTCTAAAGCCTTAAACTCTTCTTGTTCGCTACCCTCACCGCGCACATCAACAATCCGGCTCTCCACTTTTACTGGCTCGCCAAGCTTTTCGATAATCACATCGATACTATTGGCATCAGGCTGACGTAGCTTTAGGGTAATATCATAGTAGCCTACCGCTTTTGCAGCATTAAGGGCAGTTTCACGCAAACGCGGCAAAGCGGCGGTAAAGTCAGCGACTGACTGTACCGTAGTATCATCAAGAGCGGCTTTAATATTATCAATGGGCTGAATATCTTCGTCGGCCTTTATTAGCTTTGGCATACGATTGGCGCTATTAGTAGTCGCTGCTTGTTGAAGATAAACAGTGGTTTCTACTTTAGGTAGAGCAGCTACGCCGCCATTGAAAAAACGATTATAAAGTCTTTTGACAATGCCGCCCTCATTACGAGCTAATGCTTTGGGCTTACTAGCTTGAGTCACACCTTCGGCAACGGCTTCGGTGTCACTTGTAGCTTGATAATCAGGCAGATAATCCTCTGGGTTAAGCTCGCCGTTTTGCTCTTCTAACCGCTCATCACTACTGGCTTGCTGCTTTGCTTCAGCAATAGTACTGATTGTATTATTCGTACCAGCTCCAGTGACCGAGCTATTCGACTTGGCGGCCAGTATTTTTTCAGGATTATCGTTTTGGAGAATATTGGCGCTATCATCGACTCGACCGCTGCTAACCGCGTCACTGACTTCAATAGGACGCGACATAATCTCTGCAGTTTCAGCCCGCTGCTGCGCTGTCTGTTCACTATTTAGTGTCTCAAGATTGTTGGGCGCAGGCAAGATAGCGGCATCTAGCTTAGGGTCTAAGCCTATCGGTAATTGCTGGCTATCAAGGCGAGCTATAGGTGCGTTAAAGCCATCGCCACTGGCTAAACTATCGACACTGTCATTAAAGCTGGCATCAAAGTTATCGTTAAAATTATCATTGAAACTAGTATCAAAATTATCATTTTGGCTACTATCAAAAGCGCTATCCATAAAAGCATTATTATCAGCATCTAAGGCGGCAAGTTCACGCTCGATTTGTTCAGGGGTCATCATCTGATAGCCTTGCTGCTGAATGGCAGTCGCTTGCTGCTGCAAAGCTAAATCACTCTCAAAACGCTCGGTATGGTTGATGTCACGATCATCATCCCAATTATCGTCTTTTGGATCAGCTAAGCCATTGCTGCTTTTTTCCGCTTTATTACCCTTATTATTGCTAGCATTATTGTTTTTATCTTTACTTTGTTGGCTATAGTCATCTAGTACCGACTTATCAATCTCACCTTGTTCAAAAGCTTTTCTTAAACGCAGCGCCTCTAAAGCCTCATCTAATTTCGCATCGGAGTCAAAATCAATAACAGTGTCATCAGTAGACTCTGTAGCTGCCGTGCTAGCCGCGGTTGTATTGCTGGTAGTAACTGGCTTTGTCTCAGTAAATCTAGTTTCAGCGGCATTAGCAGACGCTATAGTAAAACCGACTAACACACTAGTCACCGCATTAAATAACGCAGAGCGGGCAAAGGCATGACCACTGTTAACCCTAGCAGACGGTGCTCTACTTATTGCCGCTAATTGATAAGGCATAAGAGATGATGACGCGGCTAATGAGCGACTTGACGACGTTGATATCGTAGTCTTCACGGATGAATTAGGTAATAAGGGCTTACTTCTCATGAATAATAATATCCTATCATTTCATCTAGCGACCTGAGCACGGCATAACTGTCGATTAATGGCGCAAAAACTACTAGCTAATTACCACCTATAATCATCGGTGATTATGTTCTAATCGTAAAAATACTATCTAAAATCAACGCCTTAAAAGCAAGCCATTATAAAAACGTTACTTATAAATATTAGAGCCTAAAAAATTTACAAATCATAACTGAGTTAACTGGCAAATCATAGCATTTAACACATGTATTTGCCTCAAAGCCTTGCTATTATACGACCTTGTAGTCATAAAACCTACCTTATATTTTGATAAGTTATTGATACTATTAATCATTGTCTGATTACACCTCACTTTTAAATTGCATTTATCTAGCATCTCTCTATGCTTGCTTAAAGTATTAGATAATATTCGCTCATAGGAAGCCTAATGGCAAATCAGTTTCAGTTATTCAAACGTCGTCGTTTTAGCGCTATGTTTTTTACTCAGTTTTTGGGTGCATTTAATGACAATATTTTTAAACAGGCACTGATATTAGTATTGACTTATACCGCTGCTAGCAAGCTTGGCGCTGAGGTTAGCATTCTTAATAACTTAGCTGCTATGCTATTTATTTTGCCGTACTTTTTATTCTCAGCGTTAGCAGGACAAATCGCTGATAAGTACGAGAAGTCTAAATTGACGCGCTTAGTCAAAGTCCTTGAGATCGTCATTATGACGGTTGCCGCTATTGGCTTTGTGTTTGAGTGGTATGTGCTGCTGTTTGTGGCGCTATTTTTGATGGGTACGCACTCTACTTTTTTTGGTCCTATTAAATACGCTTATTTGCCGCAGGCCATGCAAGAAGATGAGCTGGTCGGTGCTAATGGCCTATTTCAAATGGGCACATCCTTAGCTATTTTATTAGGTATGATCATCGCTGGGGTATTGACGCAGTTGCCGCAGTCGCTGTATTGGATCGCAGTAACGGTGGTATTGGTATCGGTATTGGGTTATGTGGCGGCGCGCGGTATTCCAAACATGCCAGCGATGCAGCCTACTCTTAAGGTTAATTGGAATATTTTTACCACCAGTTTAGCGACAGTGCGCTATTTATACTCGCTACCGTTTTTATTCTTTGTCATCTTAGGCAATAGCTGGTTTTGGTTTTATGGCGCTACCTTTTTGACGCAGACCCCTGAATTTAGCAAAGTAATATTGCAAGGCGATGAGTCAGTAGTGATATTTCTGCTAACCTTATTTTCAGTTGGAGTCTCTATTGGCTCTTTGTTGTGTAAGAGTTTGACCAAAAATCAGGTAAGTTTACGCCTATTACCCTTTGGTATTGCTGGATTAAGCCTATTTGCTATAGATCTTTATTTATCGTTATCAGGGCTTAATATAGAGCTTGCTGGCGATAATTTATTAGGCATTAGCGAGTTATTTGGCATTGCTGGAACTTGGCGCGTTTTTGTAGATTTATTTTTTTTAGGGTTTAGTGGCGGCTTATATATCGTGCCTTTATATGCCTCAATGCAGGCTTATGCCCCTAAGAGCCACCGGGCGCGCATCGTTGGGGCTAATAATATTTTTAATGCTGTTTTTATGGTAGGTTCTGCCATTTTTGCTATTGTGTTATTAAATAGCTTAAAGCTAACACTGCCGCAGTTGTTTTTGGTGACTGGAATACTTAATATTGTTTTTGGAGTATTTTTATATCTAAAACTAAAAAAACATCAGCAGCAAGCGCTTATTCAAACCAACGATGCTGCCAAAAATAATCAATAGTGAGTGAAAAAAACACTAAACTAAGCATAATTTTAAATTAAAAAACCGTGTTTTATCAGGAGTACAATATGACAGCGCGACCTTTATCTAAGATTGATCATTTATTATTAAGTGTTGATAAAGCTTTGCGAGCTATAGTGCCGCATTCAAACCCTAGCGCACGTCCGCTACCTGTTAGCAGTGATGAGATCCCTGAGCTGAGCATCACTGAATCTAGGCATGTGGCTGGGCTTATGCGTATCAATCATACCGGAGAGGTTTGCGCGCAGGGGTTATATCATGGTCAGGCGTTTGCGGCAAAAGATGATAAGGTCAAGCAAGCGATGCATCAGTCGGCGATTGAAGAAGTCGATCATCTAGTCTGGTGCGAGACCCGCTTAGACGAGCTTGGGAGTCACCCTAGTATTTTTACTCCGCTATGGTATGGGATGTCCTTTGGCTTAGGAGCCGTGGCAGGCGCTATCTCTAATGAGTTCAGCTTAGGGTTTGTAGCTGAGACAGAAGCACAAGTCAGCGAGCATCTACAAGATCATATCGCCCAGCTGCCCGCTCAAGACAACCGTACGCGCGAGATACTAGCGCAAATGGATATTGAGGAGCTACATCATCGACAGCTTGCTTTAGACAGTGGCGGCGCCGCTTTATCACCACCGGTGCGCCGTAGTATGCGTTTTATGGCCAACTGTATGAAAGGCGCCGCTTATCACGTATAACTAAAGTAACTAGTCAAAAATGTTTTTGGCTACTAACTGTTGCGTATTGTTTTTAACAATCCTACCATTGTGAGCATCACAGCTACTTGCTAGGGTATAAAAATTGAAATAATTTATAAGCTTGGTACTTTAAACTTTAAAGCTTAGTACCTTAGAACTTAACTTAGCACCTTAATACCTTAAAATTTAGTACTTTAGAATAAAAGTGTTTAATAGCTAAACTTATTATCTTTTATACCTCAAAATTAAATGACATTCGCTCAATACTAAGATAGCAAAAACCTTTACCATTGAGATTATTATAAGGCAGCCTTTTTTATGAAACATCACTCTACCAACAAATTTGCTACTTTAACGGCTTTAGCAGCAGCCTGTACTATGATGCTTGCCACTCCTGCTATCGCAGCAACCGATGCGGTAACAGCTAGCGTACCAAGCGCTAAGGATTCAAGTCAGCGTATTATTCGCCGTGCTCAGCCCGCGGCTGCTAGTACAACTCAAGCCAATACCTTGCAAACAAACGCAGTAGCAGCGGTGGCTGAAAGCGTACAAACACAAGCGCCTAATACTCGCGTTTATCAGCGCGGTCCTATCACCAGCTCCGGCATAGATATCAGTAAAGGCCAGCTACGCAATATCCCAGCGCCGCAAGCTCGTATCGATAATATTAGTTTTATCTCAACCGTACTTATTCCGACCACGCAAGGTGTGGGCAGCGATAAGCTAGATGTCAGCTTGCTTGATGATTTTATCGAAGACGTCTCACCTAATGCCCGTCACTATCCGCCAAACTTTCCTAATCGCTCACAGCGCTACTATGCTCGCGAAAAAATCAAAGTATTAACGGATTGGATTGATCCTTTTGCCAGTGCGCCTAATGCTTCTTATGAGGTGCTCATTCGTGCAGCCAAACTCAATGGCATGGGCCGTAACTTAGATTTAGGTTCTGATTATGCAATCCGCGGCGGCAAATATGTAGACCGTGCTATCAAAGCTAAGTCCGATAGCGGTGAAGCGAACTTCTTATATGGCATGATGCTCTCAGAGGGCGGCGGCTTTAAGGAAGGTCAAAAATATTTAGATAGAGCGGTCAGCTTAGGTTATACCGAAGCTGAGCAAAGTTTGGCTCAATCTGATCTATTGAGTGATCGCCGCAGTGAAGCGCTGTCGCGTTTACGTCGCCTGGAGCAACGAGCGCCTGATAATCAAATTATTCGCCAACAAATTAAGCTGATTGAAGATGGTAAATTCTATATCTGGGATATTCCTGCGCCCAATATCGATATCAATCCAAAGACGCTAAACCAAACCAGTTAGTAAAAAAGAATTAGAGTAAGCTTGATAGCGAATCAAACGTTTTATCTGTAGGCGCGTCTGTTTTATAGTGATGTAGAATTAGCTATAAAGCAGGCGCGCTTTTCTAATTTTGGCCTTGTCTATTTTAGGTTATCCTTTATAAAGTTTGTAATTGATACTCACTGAGAGCTGCTATGACCGTCACAAAAAATGCTTTTATAAGCACTATAAATATTCACAAAAAAGCGGCGTTAACTATGGTGCTGATTATTGCTCCGCTGTTTATTAGTGCTTGTAATACGGTCTCAGTAAGCCAGCAAAGCAAAGCTAAAGTCATTAGCAGTCAACGGGGTAATATCGTCTCAGATGACAAGCTTAGTAGTAATACTGCCGCCACTTTACTCTCAGCAGGTCTAAATCAGCAAGCTTGTTTTCAATATTTTGATCTTTGTTTAGATCAGCTCTCAGATAGTTTGCTCGATGACAAATATCGACCAGAGCTGGCTATTTTTGCTGAGTTGCATTACGCCAAAGCGCGGCAATTAGCCAATTCAGAGGACTGTAGAGCTGCGCTTGCCCGTCCGCCCATTGACCCTTATTATGCTAACGCTCCGCTTGATGACAAGCAAATTAAGACAAACCAGCAAAACACTGAGACTTGTCTTATCAGCTATCAGCAGCGACTGTTTGACGCCATCAAAACCAGTTATGCTTATCTGTTTTATGACAGTTTAGAGCATGATTTTGAGGGCGGCGATGGTAAGCAGAAAGTAGCACTGATAAAGAACCGTATTCCTAATGATGTAGATATTCAAACCCAAGATATCTACAACGCAGCGAGTAATGACGTCATCACCCAGCTGTATCAATCGGCAGACAATCCAAACAAATTAATGGGCGATACTAAAGTGGAGTATCTGCCAGCGACTGTTGCGGTTAGCGACTCTACCCAAGCGGCTATTACTAATAATGTCGCACTCCAAGGAGAGGCTACGGATCAGATAAAAGTGATGAAAATGCAGGTTGATGATTATAATCTTGAGGTGTATTTGCCTAATGAGAACAATTATCTAAAAAACGCTCGTGAGCGAACCTTAGCTTTAGCAGATCTAACCTCAACTTATGAGCTACGGTTAACCGGTCTTAACTCAATAAGCAAACGCCCCGGACTAGGCGTCAGCTTTGTGGCCTCGTTAAATGATCGCTATACCACTACCATTCGCCAGCTATTGGTGGCCTCATTATCAGGCAGGCTTGCTCAAGATATGGCGGACGATAATAAACCGTTCAATGATGACGATGCCAGCTCACGCGTCTACCCTACCGGTCACCTACTAATGACGGGGCTAATAAAGCCAAAAGGCAAAAGCATATTGGAGGTGTTAGCCAGCCGTCAGCTCGATATTCATCTATATAATCCTTATCGAAGTGAGAGTACTAAAATATTAGGCGAAGAGTATCCACTTGCTGCCAACTTTTCAGCCGGATACGGCATGTGGTTGGCTGAAAATCAGCTTGATGGCGTAGGCTATCTAAACTTAATCTCGCGCCAGCCACAAGCCAGTTTACCTAAGCTATTTATGCTTGAGCCTTATGATCCGAATAAGCGCGTGCTCATTATGCTGCATGGTCTAGCCTCTAGCCCCGCCGCTTGGGTCAATTTGACTAACGATATCCTAAACGATGATAAGCTGCGTGATAATTATCAAGTTTGGCAGATTTTTTATCCGACTAACCTACCTATTTTAGAGAACCGTTACCAAATTCAGCAACTGATTGAAGCGACTTATAAACAAACAGATCCTAGTGGCCAAAACCGTGCGAGCCAAAACAGTGTCATTATCAGTCATAGTATGGGCGGCATCATCGCACGAATGATGTTATCTGATGATAATTTGGTCGATGATTTGGATCGTCTTGATGAAGAAGACCTGCTGAGCGCCAGTGAAAAAAGGCAAATACGGGACGCTTTAAAACAGTCTTTTGGTGAGGAAAAATTAGAAAAGCGCTTCAAGCTACAATCCTTATCACAAGTAGATACTGCCGTATTCTTATCTACGCCATTTCGAGGCACTGACTATGCCGATCGTTGGTTCACGCGAGCGCTGCGCCGTATTGTTTACCTGCCAGTAGGACTAGTAAAAACCATCACCGATAATTTAGCGACTCTAGCTATCCAAGGCGATATAGCCAACAATCCTTTAGGCGCGCTTTATCTACAAAATGGCGCTAGCCAGTTAAGTAATAAATCCTCCTTTATTCAATTAACTAAAGATATCACTATCAATGATCGAGTGACCTATCATTCTATCATCGCCAATAATGATGCCGATATTACTAAAGGCCTAGCGCAGATGCAGCCGGACGGCGCCAAGATAGATTTATCACAAGCACAAGATGAGGATAGCGATGCTTTAGCAGCTAATACTGATGACGTTGATAATGACGATAGCAGTATAGACCGTACGCCTTTAGTAGCGGCTGTCACGGTCGAAGGCGATATCAGTCAGGCTATTACTGAGCGCTTGTCCGATGGCATTGTTCCTTATACCAGTGCACATTTAGACGGCGCGGCGACTGAAACGGTCATCAATGGTGGTCATAGTATTCAACAAAACCCGCAAACGATTCTGACCTTGCGCCGCATACTATATGAGCAGCTTAAGGAATAGTGGTTCTTAGGTGCGCGCTTCAATACAAGATATTGTTTATAAATTGTTCTATACATTGTTATAATATATAATAAAATATATTATAACTTTTATTGAGTACTTACTTATATACCAATTATGACTACTAGGTAAGCGCTGATAACAGAGCTATACTTGCACTCGCTCTAATGGAGGCGCATAATTGTCAACAGTTATTTTTTAGTCATCCGCTATCCACTTAACGGATTGATTTTATAGTATAAATTTAGATTTATAAGGATATAAATTCCACTTCAGCTAAGTCACTCTTAGCTATTGCCCGCGATAGGATTTATAAATTGCGGACAGTTACTTGAGCGTATCACGGAAGCTTGCGCTAATTTGCTCACTGATATAGGTAACGCTTATGTTCGCCTCTCTTATGATAAATCAGATGGATGCGCTAATGCTTGCGCGTATCCAATTCGCTTTTGTAATCTCATGGCATATTGTCTTTCCCGCCTTTACTATTGGTCTAGCTAGTTGGCTGATGGTACTTGAGTTTCGTTGGCTCAAAACCGGTAAGCCTATCTATGCCGAGGTCTATAAACATTGGGTCAAAATATTCGCCGTCGTCTTTGGGATGGGCGTAGTATCAGGCGTGGTGATGTCCTACCAGTTTGGTACTAACTGGGCGGTATTCTCTGATAAAGCCGGTAACGTTATGGGCCCTTTACTCGCCTATGAAGTGTTAACCGCGTTTTTCTTAGAAGCTTCGTTCTTGGGTATCATGCTGTTTGGTTGGGGCCGCGTCAGCAAACGCATGCATTTTGCCTCAACAGCCATTGTCGCTATCGGCACCCTGATATCTGCTTTTTGGATCTTAGCGGCTAACAGCTTTATGCAAACGCCGCAGGGCTTTATGATAGGCGCCGATGGACTGCTCTATCCTACTAACTGGCTAGAGGTTATTTTTAACCCCTCTTTCCCCTATCGCTTTGCTCATATGGTGACCGCTGCCTTCTTGACGACCGCTTTTGTCATTGGTGGTATCGGCGCTTATTACATTCAATCCAAAAAACATAGCGAACATCGCAAGCATGGTCAAGTCATGCTAGGTATGGCGATGATTATGGCGATCTTCGTCGCGCCAGCTCAGGTCTTGATTGGCGATGAGCATGGTCTTAACACTTTGGAGCATCAGCCGGCTAAAGTAGCGGCGATGGAAGGGATTTGGGAGGATGAGCGCGGTGCAGCCTTACGCCTGTTTGCTATTCCAGATCAAGACAATCAAACCAATAAGTTTGAGCTGAGTATTCCTTATGTTTCAGGGCTCATCTTAACTCACTCGTTAGATGGTGAAGTCAAAGGCCTCAAAAACTGGGAGCCTGAAGATCAGCCACCAGTAGCAATCGTGTTTTGGGCGTTTCGTATCATGGTCGCCATCGGTATGCTAATGGTACTAGTGGGCTTATTTAGTCTTTATAAGTACTTCAAAAAGCAGCAGTATAATCCGGATAGTAAATGGTTTCATCGAGCGTGGATGATGATGACGCCGATGGGATTTGTTGCGCTCTTAGCTGGCTGGTTTGTCACTGAAGTGGGACGCCAACCTTGGACAGTTTATGAAGTTATTCGCACTAGCGAGAGTATGTCGCCAGTAGCCGCCCAGCAAGTCGCCACTACTTTAATTGGCTTTATTGTGCTCTACGCCTTTGTCTTTGGTGCAGGTAGTTTTTATATCTTACGTCTGATTGCTAAAGGACCACAACCCTATGAAGATCCTACCGAAGATACCTATTATGACCATTCGGTAACCGAAGGTCAGGGTCGTACTTTAAGTGGTGATAATAATCCTGATGAGAAGGTCAAACAAGAGATTGATACTCCAGCAGACGATATTGACGATGGAGGGCTACGCTAATGTTTAATTTTGGTGAGGTATTAGATTTACCACTTATTTGGGGTGGCTTGATTGCGCTAGCCGTCTTTGTGTATGTGTTATTAGATGGCTTTGATTTGGGCTGTGGTATTTTGTTTCCTTTTGCCGGCTCTGATAAAAACCGTAGCCGGATGATGAACTCTATCGCGCCCTTTTGGGACGGTAATGAGACTTGGCTAGTACTTGGCGGCGGCGGCTTATTTGCCGCTTTCCCAGTAGCTTATGGCATTATTATGACCGGGCTTTACTTGCCGGTGACCTTTATGCTGTTTGGGCTAATCATGCGCGGCGTGGCCTTTGAGTTTCGCTTTAAAGCCACCAAGCATCGTTACGTCTGGGATTTGTTTTTCTTTATAGGCTCTATCGCGGCCGCTTTTTTTCAAGGCGTTATGCTAGGAGCATTGGTACACGGACTTGAGGCTAGCAATCGTTTATATACAGGCGGGCCTTTTGATTGGTTAACGACTTTTTCAGTGCTATGCGGTATCGCCGTTATCATTGGCTACGCTCTACTGGGCTCTACTTGGTTAATTATCAAAACCGAACATAAGCTACAAGTATGGGCGCGTAAAGTATCCGGTTGGCTTCTATCAGCCTTGGTAGTGGCTATGATAGTCGTTACCGTATTTATGTACTTCTCCGATATCAATGCACTTGAGGGCTGGTTTAGCTTCCCAGGACTGCTGTACTTAGCACCGATGCCTATTATCGTAGTATTGCTATTTTTCTTGATGCGTAAGGATCTGACCGGTGAGCGCGAATATCGCCCTTTTTTATTGACAGTGGCCTTGTTTTTGATGGGTTATATTGGCGTTTGCTTTGCTATCTTCCCCTACATTGTGCCTTATCAGATGACTATCTATGAAGCGGCGGCAGCAGATACTTCGCTATCATTTATGCTTATCGGTGCAGCCATCATGCTACCGATTATTCTTAGTTACACCGCTTTTGCTTATTATACTTTTAAGGGAAAAACGGATCACGAGCATATGTATTAATCAAAAAAGGCAAGGAGAGAGAGATGAAAAAACTCAGTAAAAAACAATCTCAATGGGCCTGGTTTATAGGATTATACTTGGCTGGGTTTTTGACTATTTTTATTATTGCTCAGCTGATTAAGCTGGCGATGGGTGTTTAGCTGTGTTAGTAATAACTTAGTCCTAATGAGCATTTATCGATAATAATAGTCTAATAGTTATCAATAAAAAGGTGGCACTGATTTAATCGGCGCCACCTTTTTTATGGATTACATTTTTATATTATCACTATTATTAACCTCAAACCTCTTTAAGCACCCTGATGGTTATTGACGCCTTTATGGTTGAGAAAGTCATTAACCTGCGCCAAACGTTCAGGAGTACCGACATCTATCCAATCATCAGTGATGACCTCGGCGGTGACCTGAAACTTTAGCATAGCTTGCTTTAGTAACGGCGCTAATGGCGCTGGTTGACCTGTAACAAGACCGTCAAGCAAGCGCGGCGATATTACACTTATACCAGCAAAAGTATATTTGTCCTTATCGCCTATCGGCTGTTCGCTCGCCAAACCACTATTAATAGCAAAATCGCCACTATTATTATGGTCAGGATTATCAATCAATAATAAGTGCGCTTTTTGATCAGCACCAAGCTGATAGTCTGTTAAGGGCGCAAAATCATAAGTGCTCCAAACATCAGAATTCACCAAAATAAAAGGCTCATCTTTTAATTGACCAGTTGCAAGCGCTTGATATATCCCGCCTGCGGTTTCAAGCGGCTCATCGTCCTCAACTGACCAATGCAAGGTAACGCCATATTGTGAGCCATCGCCCAAAGTCGCCATGAGCTTCTCAGCAAGCCAAGAAGCATTGATAGTAATATCAGTGATACCTACCGCTTGCAGGGCTTTGATATGCCATACAATTAGCGGCTGCGCTCCTACCTCAACTAACGGCTTAGGCGTACTCAGCGTCAAAGGGCGTAAGCGCGTACCTTTACCTGCTGCTAGTATCATTGCTTGCTTTATTGCCGCCATGCCGACTCCTTAATAAAACGACTGTTTTTAAAATGCTTATGTTTTAAGATTTTATATATGGTTAAAGTTTTGATTACTAGTTTTAGTTACTATTAGATGTACTGCTGCACAAAATTAGCTTGATAAGCAGGCAGTACGGTCTCTATCATCCATTCATTAAAAGGTTTGACAGCAAATTGCATCTGCTCACTGCCGTGCGCTGCCAACCAGTCAAGCTCAAACAACAAATCATTCATTACTTTTGGGATATTAAACAGATAACGGTTTTTACCATCGCGCTCAAACAGACGAATAAAGATGCCAAGTACCTTGAGATGACGCTGCACTCCCATCACATTGACATCATTTTCAAACTGCTTTGCACTATCAGCAGTAGTCAATCCGGCTTGCTGCTGCAGATGCCAAAAGTCATTAATCCAGCTAGACACTTGCAGCTCAGACCAATCAACATAAGCATCTCTAACTAACGATACCAAGTCATAGCTATAAGCTCCGATAACCGCATCTTGAAAGTCAATGACACCTAATTGCGAGTGGTCTGCTCGATCTTGCATCAGATTGCGACTGTGATAATCGCGATGAACGATAACTTGCGGCTGCCTTAAAATCTCAGTATTTAGCGCCGCTTTAAGATTATTCCAAAGGCTCTTATCTAATGGCACGCCAATATGAGGAATAAACCAATCACTAAATAACTCCATCTCTCGGCTGAGAAGCTCAGCATCATAATCGGCTAATTGATGCTCAGCTCTAGCGGTTTTGACAGGGACTTGCTGCAGCGCAATTAGGGTATTCATCGCCAATTGGTAATACTCATCAACTTGCGCTGCTGTCGCCTCCACTAGCAAATGAGCGAACTCTACTGACCCAAAATCTTGCAGCACCAAAAACCCTTGTTCAAGCTCTTGAGCTATAATCGTTGGTACATTGATAGCTGGTGCCATCAAAGCCGTTACATTGATAAACTGCTGCATAGCCTGCTGCTCATCAGCTGAATCCATCACCATATAGAACTCAGTTTTGTGTTTATCAGCTTGACTCGCTAATTGGAGACGGTGATATCGGCGGCTACTGGCATCGCCTGCTAAGCTATCAAGCTTGAGGTTATCCGTCTCAAATACCTGCTGTAGCCAGCTGATTAATTGCTGATGGCGCTTATCGTCCGGCGCGCTATTGTTAGCCGTTACGGCTGAGGCTTGAGAATTGGTATAAGGTTTAGAGGTCATAGTTTGGTTATCTGTCATAGCGTTAGTGGTCACAAAAATGGTCGGTTAAATATAGTGATAAGTCAGGCAAATACTTGCTAAAATGACGAATCCTTTATAGGGACAAATTAATAGGTAAGATTGAGACGCTAGACATTTTGATTAATCCTTATTAACAGGATACCGATAGCAAATATGCCTTGCTCGCTTATAAAATTTGTTGAATAGTGTAGCTGATTTGGTTTTTTTTGACTATCATAA
This sequence comes from Psychrobacter sp. AH5, assembly GCF_040371085.1. NCBI lineage: Bacteria > Pseudomonadati > Pseudomonadota > Gammaproteobacteria > Moraxellales > Moraxellaceae > Psychrobacter > Psychrobacter sp. AH5. The sequence goes on along the minus strand of NZ_JAMBMT010000001.1, from coordinate 770,875 downwards.
GTCCAATTAAATGCGACTCTAGTTAGTAATCGTTTCAATCCTAACCCAATAGGCTCTGCAATCATAGGTGTGCCCTTGTTATATTCTCCGCTCTACCAAAGCATTCGCCTGATTTTGTTCGGCGCGTTAAGTTTATCAAGCTTGACCGTTGGCGCTGCTATCAACGATCAGCAGATGAATCCGCTGGACTCTGATAGATCAAGCCGCCCTGCAGCTGACTTACAGACGCAAGACTCTAGCGCGCAGAGTAATGAGCTAAATGATGCTTTGGACATTACCCAGATTAATGACAGCGCGGCTATAGATTCAGCGGTGATAATAGAGAATACTAAGGCTACTAATAATAATGCTAACCGTGCTAATAATGAAAAACTTGACCTTGAAGACGACAGTATTCAAGCAAGCTTGATGCGTTTAGCGCAGTTTTATCAATTAAAGCCTGATAATGAGCGCGATAGTACTATTGATCCAGCTCTAAATAATCAATCAAGCCTTACTAACGCCAACTCAGCAGTAGCTAAAACCTTACCAAAGCTTGGCACTGATTTGGATATTGTGCCAGTTACTATAAATAATGCGCCGCGCTGCGAAGGTCAATGGGTCTACCCCTCAAGCAATCCAAACTATCAACGCGCTATCAATGAAGCTAATGCTGACGCAAATAGCAACATGAATAATCAAGGCTCGTTATTTGCTGAGTCTGACTATGGCTACTATGATAATGTCGACTATGCTGAGCTATCAGGCAATGTAATTATCGATCAAGGCGCTCAGCATATCGAAGCTGAAAAGGTTGTGCTAGATTTGACCAATAACATTGCAGCAGCGCAAGGTCAGGTCATGTTCACCAACCAAGCCATTGATAGCACGCAAGCAGCTAGGCTCAGTAATGATCATAATCAGCGTTTAGCGGTTAGGCTCAATGAACAAGGGGCGCAAGGCGGCCTGATTGGGGTAGCTGATAACTTGGCTTATAATACTGAGAGCGGACAGTCAACGGCTAGTGACGTGGCTTTTGCTAGTGTGCCGTTACAAGCGCATGGCTATGCAAAAAAGCTCAATCGTCCTAACGACAGTCAATACGAGCTGGATAATGTGATGTTTACCACTTGCCCGCCTACCGATCGCAAATGGCAGCTTGAGGCCAAAAGTATCGACTTAGATACGGACACTGGCCGCGGTGAGGCGTACAATACCACTTTCAAAATCGCTGATGTGCCCGTATTTTACCTGCCTTACTTTAACTTCCCTATCGACTCACGCCGTAGTAGTGGGTTTTTATTACCAAATGCTAGCATCGATAGTAATAGCGGGGTTGAGATTGATATTCCCTATTATTTCAATATAGCGCCCAATTATGACGCTACTCTTAATACTCAGATTTATAGTAATCGTAACCCTATGCTCTCAGGTGAGTTTCGTTATCTAACCGATAGTTATGGTGAAGGGATAATCAATGGCTCCTACCTTCCTAACGATAAAAAATATAATGATGAGGATCGTAGCAGTCTTTTTTATGATCATTATTGGTCTTCCACTAGCATTGCGCGCTTGAGTGGTGATGCCAAATATAGCTACGTCTCAGACGCTGATTATCTCAATGATTTTGATACCCTAGGTTTATCAAATAACACCCTCAATCTACCGCGCCGCGCTCGGCTCAATTATTATAATGATTATGTTAATGGTGAATTAAAAGTCGAGACTTTTCAGACTCTGGATGCTATTACCAATGATGGAGAGCGCTTAGAGGATAAAGATAAGCCTTATTCGCGTTTACCGCAGCTATCTTTGAACTATCGTTTGCCTTGGTTAGAGGGCATAGATATTACTGGTATTCATGACTCAGCTTATTTTAAAAAGTCTATTGACGATGGTTCTGAGGCCGAAAAAAGTGGCGTTAGACTGTATAATAAACTAAGCGCCGCCTATCCTATCAATTCATCTTGGGGTTATATTCATCCTAAGTTAAGCTTGCAGCATCTCTACACCTCTTATGATCAAGATAGTTTAGAGGCTAACAATTTGAATGAAAAAGATGGCAGTCAATCGGTATTTGTACCCCAAGCTAGTATCGATGCAGGTTTAAACTTTTATCAAGCAGGCTCACCTTTTGGTGCTTTTGATAATACCATGGGCGGCTATCAGCTGTTGAGTCCGCGGCTAAAATACACCTATTCGCCTTTTAAAGATCAAAATGATATTCCTAACTTCAATAGCCGCATAGCCTCTATTAATTATGAGCAGCTGTTCTCAGATAGCTGGTTCTTGGGTTATGATCGTTTGCAAGATTTGCACGCTATCACGCCTGGCATTAATTATCGTTACATCGATGCAACGGGTGTGACACGTTTTGATGGTAGCATTGCAGAGCAGTTTTATTATGATGATGGCCGAGTCACTTTAGAGGGGCAAACGCCGGTATTAAATAAGTCCTCCTCAGGTATGGTCTGGGATGCTAGTGCTCAGCCTTATAACAACGTCTGGGTTGATGTCAGCGGCGCACTAGATAATCATTATGATCTAAACTATGTCATCACTGAGCTGCGTTATCAGCCTACTGAGAATAGCTTATTTAACGTAGGCTTTGTAAAACGTCAAGAAGATCAAAATACCAATCAGTTGCCTATCTCAGCAGTGACTGCATCGGCTGTTTTTCCGGTAAACAACAATTGGCGAGTATTAGCCCAAGGTCAGTATGATTATCGCCGTAACCAAACTCTTGATGCTCTAGTGGGTATCGATTACGAGGATTGTTGTTTTGGTTTTGCCGTCTACGGTCGTCGTTATTATAATGACTTGAACGTCAATGATAAGCCAAATCAAGCTATTATGGCTGAGATTAGATTAAATGGCCTTGGTAGTAGCAGTGGCCGTTTGACGCGCTTATTAGCGGACAAAGTCTTAGGTTTTGAGCCGGTACAGAATGCTTGGAAAGACTAATGGGACTGATACTGTAATAAAAGCAAAATTGACCATATAAGCTTTAGCCGCTATGACCGTAATATAACCACTCAACAACGTATTATTTAACTCTACAAGTGTACCCAGTTTGATCTAATCTAAAAGCGTATGCCGCTGATCAATCCGTACTCGATATGATGACATCAATAAGGATTATCATGAGACTTTTTTCTTTACGCCAGACCAGCCGCGCCGTTTTACTAACTATGAGCACAGGTATGGGTCTCGTACTTGCCCTCAATGCTCAAGCAGCTACGATAAAACCTGCAGCTACTCAAGCAACTAATGTTAGTACTCAAAACGCCAGTCGCTTAACGCCTGCTACCAGTACTGACGGCATCATTGCGCTAGTAAACGACAATGCTATCCTAAAAAGTGATCTTATAACTGCTATTGCTCAGACTCAAGCACGGGCACAGGCCGCAGGGCAACCGCTAGCGAACTCGCCGCAGCTTCAATCTGAGGTGTTAAACGGACTTATCCAACGTGAGTTACAGCTCTCTTTAGTCAATCGCCTTGGCCTACAGCCCGATGACGCTGCCATAAACCAGCGCTTAGCCCAGATAGCTCAAGGCGAAGGGGTCAGTAGTTTGGCCGCTTTACAACAAAAGCTTGATGCGGCTCAGTCTGGTAGCTATTCTGCTCTACGGGCAAAGCTGATTGAAGATGCCTCTATTCAAGCGCTGCAGCAGCGCCAAGTCAGTAGCCGAGTGCGTATCAGTGAGCAAGATGTCGATGCATTTTTGGCCTCGCCTGAAGCCAAACGCTTAAGCCAAAACGAGTATCAAACCATTCATGTGCGCGTGCCTTATATGGATGACTATAGCCGTCTCTCAGAAGCGCAGCGTCAGCAAGCCCTTACAGTAGCAAAAAAGCTACGCAGCCGTCTTCTTCAGCCTAATGTCGATGTCGAGGCTGCCATAAGCGCTACTCAAGGTGATTATCCTATTGCTTTACAAGGCGGTGATATGGGCTTTCATAAAGCTTCATCGCTACCTACCGAATTATCGAGTCAGATTACTAAACTAGCTGTTGGCGAGGTCAGCGAGCCTTTAATCACCCCAGAGGGTATCGATATCGTCAAACTGGCTAATAAAAATAGCAGTGATAAAAAGATAGTGCCGCAGTGGAATGCTCGGCACATCTTGATCAAAGTGGATGAGCTACAAAGTGATAGTCTGGCTGAACAAAAAATTAATGACTTATATGAGCAGCTACGCCAAGGGGCAGATTTTGCTAGTTTAGCATCGACGTATTCTGATGATCCAGGCTCTGCTGGACGCGGTGGCGATCTAGGCTGGGTTAGTGAAGGCGAGATGGTGGGACCCTTTGAAGCGGTTATGAAAAGCACCTCTGTCAATGATTACTCCGCTCCTTTTAAGAGTCAGTTTGGTTGGCATATCCTAAAAGTCGATGACCAGCGTCAACAAGATGTCAGTGATGAGTATCGCCGTGATATGGCACGTCAAGCGCTTTTTCAACGCTCAGCTCCTCAAGCTACAGAAGATTGGCTACAAGAGCTGCGAGCGGGTGCCTATATTCAAGTGATTGAATAATTTGAATAAAAAGTCTGTTAGATAAAGAGCTCGCTAGATAAACAATCTAATACCACTGAATCTAGCTTTACGAATAGGGGTCTATGCCGATGCATGAGCCCTTATTTTTATCAGGGCGTTGTTTTTTATCAGAATATTGTCAACAAACTTCAACCACTAACAATGAACAAGAAAAAACCCGAACCTTGGGCAATAGGTTCGGGTTTATTATTTCATATTATTATTATATCCCTGCTGACTGATTTCACGTCGCTAATATTGGCTCAAAGATTACGGTTTTATCCTTCATCACAAGCCTCAACACTACATCCTTGTCTATCCTTGTGTTGATGACTATAGTGTATGATAACTTAAGAGAGCTAACTAGACGCCAAAAGCACTATTTATTGTACGCTTATGCTTACACCAGCTCAGTTTTTTTCCAGTATTTGATAGCGTCTAATCAGACTAAACGGATTTTGCTTGATGTTTTACTGCTTTTTCGCTGTTTTCTTCCTCATGCTCTTTTGAGACTTTTTGCCCTTCATCGATACCCGCCTCTATCTTACTATTAGTCTCTTTTATATCATCAGCGTCGGTAGTTGGAGCGTTTTGCTGTTGGTTATCAGTCTCTTGTGGCTCATATTGCAAAGTCGTCATCACCGGGAAGTGATCAGAACCAATAGAAGGCAGACGTCTGATATCTACCAAAGTAAAGCAGGCACTGTGAAAAATATGATCGAGCGCCCAGCGCAAAAAGGGATATTTGACATGAAAGGTATTGATAAAATGACGACCAATACGCGGATCAAGCAGACCTGAGATTCGCTGAAAACGGCGAGTGGTTTTTGACCAAGCGACATCGTTAAGATCTCCGGCCAATATAGCCGTTTGCTCCTGCTCTTTGATATGCTTACCAACCATCAGTAGCTCAGCATCACGCGTGGTCGATTTGTCGGCCTCAGTAGGGCTCGGCGGCATAGGGTGTAGACAATATAGCCAAATGACGCGTCCGCTTTGTAGCCGGAGCTGACTATGAATGGAGGGAATATCATCAATAATAAGGTACTTAACTTTAGGATCTATCAGCTCAAGCTTTGAGTATAAATGCATACCATACAAGTTATCTAGCGGCACCTTGACGTTGTAAGGATAATCAGGTTCTATCTGCTCAAGAGCTTGCTCCCACTTTTTATCAGACTCTAATGTAATCAAGATGTCAGGGTTTTTTTTATTAACCAAATCCACTAAGTCTTGAGTCTGATCGTTAGGAGTCAACACATTTGATACCATAATCTTGATTTGATGCTCGGCAAGTTTTGCATCTTTGGTAGCAGTTTTTACCTCCTTCTTCCATAGCCTAGTGTAGGGCAGCACCATGCGTAGCTGATAAGCTAGAGTAATACTCAAGGCTATAAATAATAACCACTGCCCTAACTGCCATTCAGAGCTGAACAAAACCATAGCTATCCAAGCAATAATACCTAGCACCATTATCTGAATACGCGGAAACTCAACCCCTCTCACCCACCAGTTATCAAGAGGCAGCCACCCCCAAATTGTCACAAAGGCAATAAACCCTGCCAGCCCCTGCACACCGTAATATAGTAACGAGAGATCCATAATATGTTTAACCATTGATTAAAGTGAGCACTAAGCTAGCAACTGTTAAGTCGATAACTAGCAAGTCAATAACTAGTAGCCAGTGATAAAATCTGATTTAAGATGCCTTACTTTATCATTCCATTAAGCTAAGAGATATTAAAATACGTTACTGACTAATATATGGTTAGGAGAGCATAAAAATCAGTGATTTTATTGAAAAAATCTTGCTTTTTTGCTTTATTCACGGCATTGTTATTGGTTGGCATCGTAACAAACCATTGTAACAGAGGAAGGCGTTTCATGAGTCATTTAACAGTAGGTCTAGTAGGTTGGCGCGGTATGGTCGGTTCAGTGCTCATAGAGCGCATGAGGGCTGAAAAAGACTTTGCAGGTATAACCCCTGTATTTTTTTCGACCAGTAATAGCGGTGGCGAGGCCCCAAGCTTTGATGGTATTGGCCCAAGCAAACTCAAAGATGCTCATGATATTCAAGCCTTAGCCGATTGCGATGTTATTATTACCTGCCAAGGTGGCGACTATACCCAAAAGGTGCATCAGCCACTACGAGACAGTGGTTGGCAAGGCTATTGGATCGATGCGGCGAGCACGCTGCGTATGAAAGATGACAGTGTTATCATCTTAGATCCGGTAAATCGTAAGGTTATCGATGAGGCTTTGGCTAATGGTATCAAGGATTTTATTGGTGGTAATTGTACTGTCTCACTAATGCTAATGGCCATCGGCGAGCTGTTCAATAGAGGCTGGGTGGAATGGGTCAGTGCTATGACCTATCAAGCCGCTAGTGGCTCTGGCGCTAACAATATGCGTGAGCTCATCGAAGGCATGGGTGTACTACGTGATGCGGTAAAAGATGAGTTGGCAGATCCTGCTAGCGCTATTTTAGATATCGATAAAAAGATCGCTGATACGCAGCGCTCAAAGGACTTTCCTCAGCAGTACTTCGGTGTGCCCCTAGCTGGTAGCTTGATTCCTTATATCGACGTACAGCTCGATAATAAGCAATCTAAAGAGGAGTGGAAAGGCGGCGTTGAAACCAATAAAATCCTTGGCCATTCTGAAGCTGACAAGATTGCTATCGATGGTATGTGTGTGCGTATCGGTGCCATGCGTTGTCACGCGCAAGGTCTGACTATCAAGCTCAAAAAAGATATTCCACTTGAGGAGATAGAAGCGGCGCTAAAAAACAGCGGCAATCAGTGGTTAGATGTGGTCGAAGATGACAAGGAAGCCACTATGAATCGTCTCACGCCAGTAGCGGTCACGGGTACTTTGACTGTCGCTGTCGGGCGTCTGCGTAAGCTTAATATGGGGCCTGAATATTTAGGAGCCTTTACCGTTGGTGATCAGCTATTATGGGGCGCCGCTGAGCCACTACGCCGGATGCTAGGTATCATACGCGCGCAAAAAGCTTAAGCCCAATCAAAAACATTCATCATAAAAAAGGACAGCGCTTGCTGTCCTTTTTATTGCTCGCTACAACTAGCTTTTACTGATAACGAATCATAATCTCATTACGGCGCATAAAAGGAAGCGTCCAAGGTGGATTATAACGAGCCAGCTCAGGCTGCCCTACTTGCTTTAAATTCTGGCTTTGCATCCACTTTTTTAAGGCGGCCGTCTTGGACGCGACTTTTTCAGCGCCAGTCAAGCCGGAGAACTGAATCACTCCATAAGTCTGCGCCGGAACCTCACTGATTTTAACCTCGGGGTTATTAGGCTTAGGTAAAGTTTGCATAGTGTACTGACTTGGCATTACAAAACGAACGCGCCATCTACCATCCTGCTCTTGCAGGTTTACAGGAGCAGTCATAGCAATCTTTTGTGATGGTTTATTATCCCCCTTTTGCGGCTGCATTTTTACAGGAGAGGTCATGTTAATCTTACTACTCTTGCCACTAGGCGCGGTGTTATTACCAAAGATATAATCGGCTAATATCCTAAAGCCTTTATTACTAGCTTGTTTTTGATCACCGGCTACATAAGTCTCAGCGACAATTTGCGGATCGTAGCGACGTAACTCAAAATCATCCGATTGGTTCAAAATAGTATAGTTTGGTTCTTCGGTAGCCATAGCTGCTCCTGGTAAAATTAACAGACCGCTTATCAGTAAATAACCACTAGCTTTCATCGTCTGTCTCCTTCATTGATTTATACTCCTTACTCTAGCAATTCTAAAAGCTTATTGTCTGTGCCATTTAGGTAGAGCGCTGTGGATATAAAAGGCTGTGTCAGCTTGTCTGTTGCTTATAGCTATAACCCTCTCACAAAAAACCGCCAGTAATGCTATAATTAGCGCCATTTTCATAGCTTAGATAGCGATTAACATATGCAATTTACATTACACAAGACCGCTAGTGGTATGACGCGTGCACGCCGCGGCACCGTCCATCTTAACCATGGCGAGGTGCAAACGCCTGCTTTTATGCCAGTAGGTACTTATGGTACGGTCAAAGGTATGCTACCACGCGATATCGAAGCCATTGGTGCTGATATTATTTTGGGTAATACCTTTCATCTTTGGCTACGCCCTGGCACTGATATCATCGATAAGTTTGGTGGGCTACATAAGTTTATGCATTGGGATAAGCCAATATTGACGGATTCAGGCGGTTTTCAAGTGTTCAGCCTCGGCGCTATGCGCAAAATTACCGAAGAGGGCGTACACTTTAAATCGCCTATCGACGGAGCTAAGGTATTTTTGTCGCCTGAAAAATCAATGCAAATTCAGTACAGTCTCAACTCTGACATCGTCATGCAGTTCGATGAATGTACGCCCTATCCTGCTACCCATGACGAGGCCAAAAAATCTTTAGAGCTCTCTCTACGTTGGGGCCAGCGCTGCCTTGATGAGCATCAATCTCTAAAGAGTACTAATGCGTTATTTGGCATTGTACAAGGTAGTATGTATCCTGATTTGCGTCAGCAGTCGCTTGAGGGTTTGTTAGAGATTGGCTTTGATGGGTATGCTATCGGCGGTCTATCGGTTGGCGAGCCTAAAGAGGAGATGATAGCAGTACTAGATTATTTGCCTGATGATATGCCAGCAGACAAGCCGCGCTACTTAATGGGTGTGGGCAAGCCTGAGGATTTGGTCGAAGGCGTTCGCCGCGGTGTCGATATGTTTGATTGCGTGATGCCGACTCGTAATGCGCGTAACGGTCATTACTTTGTTACAGGTGATGCTGATAATGCTGGCGTGGTGCGTATTCGTAATAGTCAATATCGTGAGGATACCGGTAGCCTAGATCCAGAATGTGATTGCTACACTTGTCAGAACTTTAGCCGTGCTTATCTTTATCATCTTAATAAGTGCAAAGAGATGTTAGGCGCGCAGTTAGCGACTATTCATAATCTTCGTTATTATCAGCGTCTAATGGCGGGTATCAGACAAGCGATTGAAGAGGATAATTTTGATGAGTTTGTTAGTGAGTTTTATAGTAAACGCGGACAGGATGTGCCTGAGTTAAATTTGCGTTAGTCTAAGAAGCTTGTCAGCTAATCTACTAAGGTACTGCCGCTTACTGTCTTTACTACTTTTACTAATATTCAATAAAAATGCCAGTCACTATTATATGACTGGCATTTTTTATGGAGCCAATAGCTAAGCTCGTTTTAGCTTAACTTAGCAAGTTTGCTCTGTTTAGCTAAAAGCCTACAGTTAGTAGATTTGGTCATCCGGTATCTGGCTCATTGGAATGTCTGGATGCTTTCTCAAATGCAAGATGGCAGCTAGTAAACCGCCCCATATCAGCAGCATTGAGATAATCATAAAAATAATGGCTGAAGTTGTCATAATACGTCCCTATTAGAATATCTAATTATTTATCCGTGGTTTATCTATCTATTAGTTAGGGAGCATCATCAAGAACACGAGATTTGTCGTCTTCTGCATCATGTACCCCTTTCATACGACTGAGTATAAAGGCTCCTAAACCAAAGAACACTACGACGCCCCAACCGAATAATAATAAAATAGTAGTCGAATATCCCTCATATGGCTCTTGTACCAAATCAACAAGCTTTAAGCCCAAAGCGATAGTAAGCACTGTTGGGGTAATAACCGTCAACATAAATATCCAAGCGCCGCCTAGTTTGACACTAGAGATACGGTTGATGTGCTCAAGTAAACCAGGGATCTTATGGCGGTTAAACCAAGTTATCCAAACGATGGACATAAGGCCACCGGCTACGATACCGATGTTATTGGCGAAATGATCGATAACATCGACCAACACTAGCGAGCTACCTGTAGAGAACGCGCCGATAGAGATAATCGCACAAATACCGCCGATAATGGCAACCGCTTTTTTGCGTGACCAATCAAACTTATCTTGAAAGGCTGAGATAGGTACCTCTAAGATACTAATTAAAGAGCTAATACCAGCAACGACCAACGAGCCAAAGAATAAGAAACCAACAAAATCACCACTAGCGCCCATAGTCGAGATGATCTTAGGGAAGACAAAGAATGCTAGCCCTACACCGCCACTCGCTACTTCAGCAACATCTTGACCGGTTGACATCGCCATAAAACCAATAGCGGCAAAGATACCAATACCTGCGATAAGCTCAAATGAGGAGTTAGCAAAACCAACCACTAAACCTGCGCCTGTCAAGTTAGTGTTTCTCTTAAGGTATGAGGCATAAGTCACCATAATACCAAAACCTACCGATAGTGAGAAAAACACATGACCATAAGCGGCTAACCAAACGTTAGGATCTTGCATTCTGGTCCAGTTTGGCTCAAAAAAAGCATTTAGGCCGATAGCAGCACCTGGCAGATTAACCGCTTTGAATACCATAATACCAAATAATATTATCAGCAGCGGAATACAGATTTTATTAGCCAGCTCAACACCTTTACGGATACCGCCAAACATAATCAGCATAGCTAATGCCCAGACGATAATAAGACCGGTAAACATTTGCGGTACAAATACTGAGGTAAGATCGCCGGTATGCTGGACAAAGTCGCTGACAAAGAAAGTAGTGGTATCTTCACCCCATTTTTGCCCAAAAGAGAAAAACATATAACTACCCGCCCAAACGATAACGGCAGCGTAGTAAATAGCGATTACAAAAGAGACAAGCGTTTGCCACCAACCCACAAACTGCGCAGATGGCACCATTTTTTTGTAGGCGCGCGGTGCAGCAGCGCGATATTTATGACCGATAATATAATCTAAAAACAATAAAGGAATACCGGCGGTTATTAATGCGATAAGGTAAGGCACCATAAAGGCCCCACCACCATTATCATAAGCAACATAAGGAAAACGCCATATATTTCCTAATCCTACTGCTGAACCGACAGCTGCGATTATGAATCCAGTACGACTGGACCAATTTTCCCTTTGCTCTGCCATATAATACTCCTAAAATTTCACTGGTACTCTCTTTAAGCGCCCAACATCCTCAACTATCAGGAGTAAGATAATCAAAGAGACTACCAGTCAGCTATTGGTTAAAATAAGTTACTACAACATTACTACATATGATTTGAAAGTTTCTGCTAATCGACAGTAAAAGTCAAGCAATGATAAATACAAAAAGCCATAACATATAGTTATGGCTTTTTGTATTTATCATATATCAGTCAACTTAAGTACATAAAGACCTAAGGGCTTAATGACTTAGCGAACAACTCCGCGTTTACTTTGCTGCAAAGAATCGATGAGCAACTGTATTTTAGGCTCTCGAGGTAACAGCTCTTGTTGCAAGATATCAAGAGCTTGCGCTGTGGTTAGACCTGATCTAAAAACAATGCGATAAGCTTGACGAAGGACATCAATAGTCTGTTTCGACCAGTCTTTTCGGCGCATCCCTTCTATATTCAAGCCATGAGCGCCCGCAGGATTACCTGACACCATAGTAAACGCCGCTACGTCTTTTAGAATAAGACTAGCGCCGCCTATAAGGCTGTAATCATCGACTCGGCAGAACTGATGAATACCTGAGTTACCACCAATGATAGTATGATCACCGATACTCACATGCCCGGCGATACCGACATTATTAGCCAGGACATTATGGTCGCCAATAGTGCAGTCGTGCGCAATATGCGTATTAACCATCAACAAATTATTATTACCAATTTTGGTGACTGTAGCGTCTTGTGCTGTGCCGCGATGCAAACTACAGGCCTCACGGATAGTATTATGATCGCCAATCTCAAGCCAAGTGCGCTCGCCGGCGTACTTTAGATCTTGAGGATCCTCACCAATACTCGCAAACTGATAAAACTGATTATGCTGACCTATACGAGTAAGCCTAGCTACCACGACATGACGATGAAGCACCGTATGAGCGCCGATAGACACCTCATCACCAACAATGCAATACGGCCCTATGACCGCTGTAGGATCAATAGTGGCAGTAGGTGAGATGAGTGCTGTAGGGTGAATCTGACTCATAGTACAGGCCTTAGTATCATCTAATTCAATGAATTAGTAAAAATGACTATTATTAAATTACTTAGTAATAAATTACTTAATATTAACTCATAAGCAGATAGAGATTATTGTTCTTGGCGAGCAATCATAATCTGGGCGCTAACCGCTAGCTGCTGCTCAACATGAACGGTACAGTCAAACTTATAAATACCTTGTTTTTGCATGATAAGCTTGGAGCGAATAATTAGCTGATCCCCTGGGATAACTTGGCGCTTAAAGCGTACTTTATCCACTCCTGCAAACAAATACAGATAGCCATCTTCGGAGGTCAAGCCAGCACTGATAAACCCTAGTACCCCTGAGACTTGCGCCATACACTCGACCATTAATACGCCTGGCATAATAGGCTCATCAGGGAAATGTCCATTAAAAAACTCTTCATTAATAGTGACATTTTTGATACCAGTGATCCATTCGCCAGCCTTACAAGCGGTAATCTTATCCACTAACATAAAAGGATAACGGTGCGGCAAATAGTGCTTTAGAGTATGATAAGTAAGCGGTAAAGTTAGGCCGCCCTGTGTTAAAGTGTTGATATCATCATCGGTTAATTTATCAAAATCGGTGGCACTCATAATAGGCTTCCTTGCAGTGATAGCAAATTAAAAACATAAATAAAAAAATATACTCAAGCTATAACTGTAAAAGCAGCTATAAGGTAAGCATTTATAACAACAACTATAAAATTAGCATAGTAGATCTATGCCACACTCTTTTTAGCACCAGATTTTCTCTGATAGCAAAAGATTTTTCAACAAACCCTCTTTTATCACACTAGGCTCTTGACTATAAGCAGCTTTAATCGTTACCCATTTGCCGAAAACGTACCGCCGCCCGTCGCCATTTGGCCGTAGGCATAGCTGCGGTTCCAGAAGAGTAGGATCCTGGTATCTTAATTGACTTAGTCACCATACTCATGCCTGATAAGGTAACATCGTCGGTGATATCAATATGACCGGTGATACCGACAGCGCCGCCCACAATACAGCGCTTACCAAGAGTGGTACTACCAGCAATACCCGTTTGCGAGGCAATCGCTGAACCATCGCCGATATGCACATTATGCGCGATCTGCACTAAATTATCGATAATCACATGATCACCTATAATAGTATCATCGATAGCGCCGCGATCAATACAAGTCTGACTGCCTATGCGTACCTGATTACCAATAATCACTCGACCCAGCTGAGCAATACGCTCCCAGCCCGTCTGACTAGGATCTTTGGTAGGAGCAAAGCCAAAGCCCTCGCTACCTATACTAGCGCCAGCATGAATTCTTACCTGATCGCCAATGACACAGTCGTGACCAATGACCACTTGTGATTTGATAACACAGCTGTTGCCAATACTAGCATTCGCTTCAATCACCACATTCGCCTCTAAACAACTATCCGCCCCTATTCGTACTTGCTCTGCAATCACGCAAAAAGGACCAATACTTACTCCATCTTCAATAATAGCGCTATCGGCTATCACTGCTGTGGGATGAATGATGCCTTTAGCTGGCTTAGGAGCAAATAGCTGAGTGCTACTAGCATAAGCTAGATAAGGCGTAGCGACGACTAAAGCGATCATCGGCGTCTTTATAGCCTCAGCGTAATGCTCGCTAACCAATACTACCCCTGCCTGACTATCAGCAAGAGCAGAGATGTATTGGGGATCCGCCAAAAAGCTAAGCTGCGTATTAGTCGCGGTACTGAGACTACCGATACCGCTCACACCAAAACTGAGCTGCTCAGGACTTAGCTCAGCCTTATTCAATACCGGTTGACGCTGCTCAATCTTGGTAATCAGTTGCTCAATAGTGGTCATAGTCAGTAACACTACTACAAATATAATAAAAGTAGACATCAAGCCAAAAGCTTAGCCTGATAACCCGTTGCGCACTCACGCTATACAGCGACTGGTTCACTACTGCATAGTGGCTTTTGTATAAATAAAATCTTAGAAGGTACTACCGATTTGGAATTGAACTTTTTCGGTCTCATCGCCTTCTTTATCATTGAAAGGAACGGCGTAGCTAATAGAAATAGGTCCAATCGGCGTATACCAAGTCACGCCAGCACCAGCACTAAAGCGCAGATCATTATCTTGCTTCAAAAGTGGCACATTCGTATCTGCGCCGGTACTAGGGTTGATAAATGTACGGTCTTCTCTATCGGTAGTATCAAATACTTGCCCGCCTTCGGCAAATAATACCGGACGTACTTGATCGGCCCAATCACCTTTAAACGGTACTGGCAAAATCAGCTCAGCACCAAAGCTTGCCAAGGCGTTACCGCCAACCTCTTCATCCCTGATACGATCAAGACCGAGGAGAGCATCAGAATAAGCTTTGGATCTAGGGCCTAGGCTTGAGGACTCATAACCGCGTACTGAGCCATAACCGCCAGCGTAGAAGTTCTCATAAAAAGGTAAATCATTACCATAGCCAAGCTTGGTATAACCGCGGGCTATCACATCTTTGTAGACAGGATAGTAGACATTACCGCGATAGATAGCTTTTTGATAATTACTATCACCAAAGCCGAAGGTTGCATCTATACTATGGCTCATACCTTTAGTCGGGAATACTGGACGATCCAGCGTACTATAATCCCAGCCCACTAATAAATTATAACTGGTATAGTCATTTTTAAAAGTAGAAACGCCATCAATAGGTTGACCATCACTTCCTATAATAGGATTGAATGAACCACCGTCTTTTAGGATCTGATCGACGTTTGATACCCCAAGGAAGCGGCCGCCACGTACGGTAGTATTATCGATATTTAAGCCTGCACTAACGCGTTTGGTCTCATCAACAGGATAGCTATAATTAAGCGTAGCACCATAAGAGTCAGTCACGTAATTACTGACGTTACGATCATCGTATTTGGTTTCGCGGTAGTAAGCGCTAATGCCCTGCGAAACTCCGTTTTCAGTAAAGTAAGGGTCGGTATATCCTAAGCTATAAGAATCACGGGTCTCTGAGCGTGCCAGTGCCGCCTTGACTCGGTTACCTGTACCCATAAAGTTATTTTGAGTAAGATCTAACTGAAAAGTTACCCCGCCACTTTGTGAGTAACCAGCAGCGATAGTTGAGCTGCCAGAGGGCTGCTCTTCAACGGTATAATTGACATCTATCTGATCAGGCTGATTAGGTACAGGTCTGACATCGACATTGACCGCTTTAAAAAACCCAGTACGGAGCAGACGCGTACGCGATAGCTGGATTTTTTCATTAGAGGCTAATGAGCCTTCTAACTGGCGCATCTCACGGCGCAGTACTTCATCTTGGGTTTTGATGTTGCCATTGAAGTTGATACGGCGCACATAAATGGGTCTTGCCGGATCGATATAATAATCAATAGCAACCACTCGAGTTTCATCATCGATACGCGGTACCGGACGAATTTGAGCCAAATAGTAGCCCTCATTACCATAACGGTTTTTTAGCGCAGCAGTGGTGGCATCAAGCTCAGCTTGCGAATACTGCTGATTGGGCGCAAAAGTTACTAGCTTATTAAGCTCATTGACATCGAACTTAGGCTCACCCAAAAAGCTGATATCACCGAATTTATACTGCTCACCTTCGGTTAAGCTTACTTCAATAAAAATGCTTTTTTTATCTTCGCTGATATTAAGTACCGCATTATCGACGCTGAAGCGTACATAACCATCGTTTTGGTATAAGGCTTTGAGGTTCTCTAAACTAGCGGCTAGTTTTTCTTTAGCATAACGATCAGACTTAGAGATGAGGTTAGTCCAAGAGGTCTGTTTTACCGCAAAGACCTCTCTGATCTCTTTATCACTAAAATGGGTATTACCGATGATATTGATATCGACAACTTTGGCCGCCTTACCTTCAATAAAACGTATATCAAGCTTGACGCGATTGCCATCGAGTAAAGTTTGGTCTACTTCGATACTACTATTATAGTAGCCTTGAGAGATATATTGCTGCTGCAGCTCATTGGCTACGCCTTGCAATGTCGCTTGTTTGAGCACATCACCCACGGATAAGCCCGCGTTATCTAAGCCCTGCTCAAGCCCTTCTTTTGGAATAAGCTGATTGCCCTCAAAATTAACTTCAGCAATAATAGGACGCTCAACCACATCAAAGCTAAGCTTACTGCCCTCAACGCGGCTTTGAATATTGGCAAAGTTATCGGTTGCGTATAAGGCTTTAATACTAGCCGCTAAGCTTGCATCGTTGACCGTGTCGCCGACGCTAATAGGTAATACCGGATAGAGACTATCAGCGGTCAAACGTTGCAATCCTGTAAACTCAATGTCAGTTGCCACAAAGTCTGCTGCTTGTGCAGACACACTCATCATTGCTACCACTAACGGCAACCCAGCCGCGCTCATAAATAAAGGCGTACGCATAAATACTATCCGTCAATAAAAAACTTGCATAAGTTAAGTGAAAAAGCGTGTTTTGTCCAGCTCAATTAAGGCGCTATTGGCGACTGATTAAGATAGAGTTAGAACACTTTATATAAAACGCACCACAAAATAAACTAAAAATTATCTTTAGTAAATGGTAGTAGCTATCCGCCTTGCTCGTTGCTGCTTACAAAACGTACGTCTCAATCCTGTGCAGGCGTTAGTGTAGCGCATCTAGCCTGATAAGTCGCGTGAGCATAAGCTAAAAAAGCCGGCTAATATCATTACCAATCGCTAACACCATGAAACCTGCTAGCAAGAGTAGACCTATATTTAAGCCTGCTACTTGTACGCCTTCTGGCAAAGGCTTGCCTCGAATCAGCTCAATGACATAATAGACAATATGACCGCCATCTAGTACAGGAATTGGTAATAAATTTAGCACCGCTAAGCTTAAGCTAATTAAGGCGGCAGTAGATAACACCATCTCCCAACTGATATCAAAGCTTTGCTTAGCGACTTTGGCAATAGTAATCGGCCCTGATAAATTCTCAAGCCCTATCATGCCTGAGAGCATCTTACCCATAGAGCTAACCGTCATCACTGCTAACTGCTCTGTCTTCTCAAATGACTTAATTAAAGACTCGCCTGGGCCATAAACCACGGTATTTTTGTAGGCATCAGGAATAACGATATCGCTTTGAGCAACCATAGCACCAATCTGACCAAACTGATTGCCTAGATTATCTTTTTTGCCTTGCGGCATGATTTGTAGCTGCAGCGATTTGCCATCACGCAGCACGGTAAAATTAAGCAGCACCTCTGGGCTATCACGAATGATACGGGTGGCACTAATCCAATCATTGATAGGCGTCCCATTGATGGCAGTAATCTGATCGCCGACTTGTAACCCTTGCAGACTAGCAGCGCCATCAGCGCTTAACCCGCCAATAATGGGCTCAATAGTCGGCTGCCAAGGAAGCACCCCAAAGCTACTAAGCGCATCTTTGCCCTGAGCAGCGCCTTGCATAAAGTTGGCCACTGGTGCTTGATAGGTAGTGCGCGCACCCTCATTTGACTCTGCAGCTAGCGATTGCAAGGTGATACTAATATTGGTGCTCTCACCCATGCGTCCGGCTAGTCGATAGTTGATACCTTCCCAGGTCTGCACCTCATGACCGTCAATAGCGACAATTTTATCGCCAGTAGGTAGCTTTGCCATTGCCGCTGGCGTATCGGGTAACACCTGTCCTATGTTCGTCGCTAGCTGCTCTGAGGGCGTCATAAACAGTACCCAAAATAGAGCAATAGCGATGATAAAGTTCATGATAGGACCGGCGGCTACCACGGCGATTTTTTTTAGCGGATGCTGGCGATTAAAGGCTAAATGCTGCTCGTGTTCGGCTACCTCACCTTCACGCTCATCGAGCATCTTGACATAACCGCCAAGTGGTAAAGCAGATATTCGATAATCAATACCGCTACGTTTACTGGTCCAGCCAGCGATTTTGGGACCAAAGCCGATAGAATAAGTTAAGACTTTGACGCCGCATAAGCGCGCAACGATATAATGACCCCACTCGTGTAAAGCAATAAGAGGCCCAAGAACGAATATAGCCGCAAGCAAGGTAAGTATAAAAGTCATAAGCGTCTCTCAATTTAAGGCATGATGATTTGATATCGGATCAAGCCAGCTGAGCTACCACTGTCTCAGCATAACGACGAGCAGCTTGATCAATAGCTAAGATATCCTCAATGCTAGCATCACTTGCCAAAGCTGGAACGACAACTTGATTAAGGGTTTGCTCATTGATAGCTGCGATGTCGGTTAAACGAATACGCTGCTGCAAAAATGCGGCGACTGCTATCTCATTAGCGGCGTTTAACACATTGGTAGCTTGAGTTCCTGCTTGCATCGCTTGCCGAGCTAAACGCAAACAGGCGAACTTTTGCAGATCTGGGGCGATAAACTCAAGCGCGCTTAATGCAAATAGATCTAGCGGCTGCGCGCCACTATCGATACGCTTTGGATAGCTTAGCGCATGAGCAATCGGCGTCTTCATATCAGGGCTACCTAGCTGCGCCAAAAAGCTGCCATCACTATATTCTACCATCGAGTGAATGATACTTTGTGGATGAATGACCACATTTATCTTATCCTCACTCAAATCAAATAAATGACAAGCTTCAATCAGCTCAAGCCCTTTATTCATCATCGTTGCTGAATCGACAGATATCTTCTGCCCCATCGACCAATTAGGATGTTTGATAGCCTCAGCCACTCCTGCTTGCTGCATATGCTCAAAAGAGTGATGCAAAAAAGGCCCGCCAGAAGCGGTTAGCCAAAGCTTACGTACGCCGTGATAAGGCTGATGAATTTGACTATTATCTTGTTGAATGGATGGCGGCAAGCATTGAAAGATCGCATTATGCTCAGAATCAATTGGCAATAAGGTCGCGCCATGAGTCTTGACTAGTGAGATTAGCACTTGCCCTGCCATCACTAACGCCTCTTTATTGGCGAGTAGAATTCGCTTGCCAGCACGGGCAGCGGCGAGTGTCGAGGGCAAACCGGCGGCGCCAACAATAGCGGCCACTACGGTATCTACCGCGCTGTCCGAGGCCATATCATCAAGCCCTGCTATACCGCCGATAACCTCAGTAGCCAGTCCCGCCTGCATAAGCTTAGCGGCAAACTCATCTACCTTATCTAAAGGCACACAAACGCGGCTAGGCTTAAACTTTTGACAAAGCTGTAATAATTTATCTAAACGCTGATAGCCGGATAACGCATAAACCTCAAAATCATCACGGTGCGCTGCCAAAATAGCCAAGGTGCTATCGCCAATAGAGCCGGTCGCGCCAAGTACAGCAATGCGTTGTCTGTCAGTCATAACTTATCTTGCCTATAATATTACAATAATCTCAATACAAAAACAGCTTATCAAACGATCAATAAGCCCAGTTGCTGCAAGCCTACAAACCCTAACGCAAATATCGGCGTAGCAGACAGCAAGGAATCAATACGATCCAATATGCCGCCGTGTCCTGGCAAAATAGTACCCGAGTCTTTGACTTTGGCACGGCGTTTGAGCATAGACTCAAACAAATCGCCTAATACCGATATCAAAATAGTGACTACTGATAAGGCTACAAAGGCTAGCAACGCGACTCCGTTTAACTTGAGCATAAAGACGCTAATACCGATGACTACCAGTAAGCCAGTCACTACTCCGCCTACTAAGCCTTCCATGCTTTTATTCGGCGAGACATTCGGTGCCATTTTTCGTCGTCCCAATTTGCGACCAACAAAATAAGCCCCGCTGTCTGCGCACCAAACTAATAAGAACACATACAGTAGCCACCAAGGCGACTGTTGCCACAGATAAAACATCGCAGTGATTGAAGCTACTAATATGACTATACCCATCACCGCTAGCCTGCGGCCGTACCAATTAGTATGGGTCGGAAACTTACTGACCCACGATAATGCCATTAACCATATTATTAACGAAGCTATCCACCATAACACCCAAGTCGCTGAGAACAGCATAGAGACCAGAGTCAGCGCTAAGACTATCAGTACAAACACAGTAGGCTGACGCCACTTAGGTATAAGTTTCGTCCACTCATGCGCCGCAATCGTCACGCCAATGGCTAACAGGGGCGCAAAAAAGATAGGCGTTTGGCTTGCAAATAAAGCAATGCCTACAATGATAATTAAGACGATTGCTGTTCTTATCCGTTGCCACATACCAATCAAGCCTTATACTAATAATGAATAGAACTTTAGGGAGTATAGGATGTCTGAGAGTCGACAGACACTCATAACGTACCGCCTAACTTAACTTATTAAGCCACTCTTTTGCTAGTGATCCGCTAAACACTAATTAGTCATTTGACTAGCCACTTGCTCACTAGTCTTACCAAATCTGCGTTGACGCTGAGCGAACTCTTGGATCATCGATGCCAGCTCTGCTGCAGTAAAATTGGGCCATAGCGTTTGCGTAAAAAATAGCTCTGCATAAGCGGACTGCCATAACAGAAAGTTCGATAATCGGTACTCTCCGCCTGTACGAATCAGCATATCCACAGCAGGCGCGTCCGCTAGCTGTACATACTCGCCCAGTTTTTCTTTGCTGATCTGTTCAAGAGCTAATTGTCCGGCTTGTACTTGCTCGGCCAACTGCTTTGCCGCATGGGCAATATCCCACTGACCGCCATAGCTGATGGCGATGACCAAACTCATAGCTTGATAATGAGCGGTTTGCGCTTCAGCATCCGCCATTTGCGCTTGTAGCTCTTGAGACAACTGACTACGATCACCGATAAAACGCAGCTGAATTTGATACTTTTGCATGCGCGGCAATTGCTCACTGATAGTCACCGATAACAGATGCATCAACAATGCCACCTCACTGGGAGGTCGCTGCCAGTTCTCACTAGAAAAAGCAAATACGGTCAATACTTGAATACCGACTTCACGGCAATACTCGACCACAGGATCTAGCGCATCTTTGCCTTTTATATGGCCCTCGCCTTTAGCCAATGCATTTTGCTTTCCATAACGGTTATTGCCATCCATAATAATAGCAATATGCTTGGGTTTGAGCTCTATATCTATGTCGGTTTCTGTAAGCATTGTTTAACCGTCTTAATAATGATAAATTCTTAGCCATAAAAGCTAACTATGAAAAAACTGGCGTCTCGACAATAGCACTTGCAAGAGGCCAGTTCTTAGTTGATATTCAGGTTTTGGACTTTGCGTTGAACCTAAAAAGCAGTTTACACTTCCATCAAATCGCTTTCTTTTTTGGTCAGTTTGCTATCAATAATATCGATATATTTGTCCGTGATTTTTTGAATGTCATCGCTAGCACGGCGCTCATCATCTTCTGAGATCTCTTTTTCTTTGGCTAGATCTTTGATATCATTCATCATATCACGGCGGATATTGCGGATAGAGACGCGGCTGTTTTCCGCTTCACCGCGGGCCAATTTTTGCATATCACGGCGAGTTTCTTCTGTCAAAGATGGCATCGGTACACGGATAACATCAGCAGTCATCGGGTTCAAACCCAAATCCGCCTCACGAATAGCCTTATCTACTGCTTGTACCATAGTACGATCAAAGGGCTGCACTAATAGTGTGCGCGAATCCTCAACGTTGACGCTAGCCACTTGGTTAAGTGGCGTATCAGCACCATAATAGCTGACCATAATACCTGATAGCATACCAGGGTGAGCCCGGCCGGTACGCACTTTACTAAAGGTGCTCTCTAAAGCATCTATGGTCTTTTTCATGCGCTCTTCGCCGTCTTGCTTAATCTCTTTAATCATCATATTTCCTTAATTTATCTATACGATAATATTTGTGGTTAATCATTTTTTGAAAGGTATAGCTAGATATAGATTAGTGATAAACACGGGTGCCTTCGTTCTCGCCCATGACCACATTTAATAAAGCATTTGGTTTGGTCATATCGAACACTTGTAAGGGCACATTGTGCTCACGGCACAAAGCAATAGCGGTCAGATCCATGACGCCAAGCTTTTGCTCGAGCACTTCATCAAAAGTTAGGCCATCATACTTAGTCGCATCGCTATGTAAGCTTGGATCTTTATTATAAACGCCATCAACTTTAGTGGCTTTCAAAATTAACCCAGCTTCGATCTCGATACCGCGCAGACAGGCGGCAGTGTCGGTAGTAAAGAAGGGATTACCCGTACCGGCGACAAAGATACAAACCTCACCGTTTTTTAAGTAGCGAATAGCGTTACGGCTGCTATAGCTCTCAGTGACCTCGCCGATTGGCAAAGCTGACATCAAGCGGGTTTTGATATTGCGGCGCTCAAGCGCATCACGCATCGCAAGGCCGTTCATAACGGTCGCTAGCATGCCCATCTGATCACCAGTAACTCTTCCAACCAAACCCTCTTGCTGTAGTTGCGCGCCGCGATATAAATTACCGCCGCCGACAACGATACCCACTTGCACTCCAAGACCGCGCAAGTGGGCAATAGATAAGCTCATTTTGTCCAATACTTCGGTATCGATACCCATGTCTTTGCCGCCCGCTAAGGCCTCACCTGACAGCTTGAGCAAGATACGCGAATAACGGGGATTTTTATCAGACATAAGAGTACCTTTTCATCATTAGTCGTTAGTTAATCATTATTTAAATAATTTCATTAGCTTATATTTGAACTGAGTCAAATTGCGCTAATTGTAGCAAAAACTACTCGCTATTGGGCAATTTTCATTGATTATCAGTGTCATTACTAGCCCAGCGTCTATCTACAAAGTCGCTCTGCTAGTTACTCATTGTAGCTGGCAAATAAATCATACTCGCTAGCATCATCGATAGTCACTGTTATAAATTGCCCAACTTTTACAGCAGCGTCAATATTATCGACATAGACATGACCGTCAATCTCTGGCGCATCAGCATAGCTGCGACAAATAGCAATATTCTCTTCTGTGTCAATCTCATCGACTAGTACTTGCAGCGTTTTGCCAACTTTTTCTTGCAATTTTTGTGCTGAGATCTGTTGCTGTAGCGCCATGAAACGCTCGTAGCGCTCCTGCTTCACCGCTTCTGGCACCGGATTAGGCAAATCATTTGCGACCGCGCCTTCTACCTCTGAATAAGTAAAAGCGCCAACGCGATCTAGACGCGCCTCCACCAGCCAGTCAAGCAAACATTGAAAGTCCTCTTCGGTCTCGCCAGGGAAGCCAACCACGAAAGTGGAGCGAATAACGATATCAGGACAAATCGCACGCCATGCTTTAATACGTGCTAAGGTATTTTCGCTATGAGCTGGACGTTTCATGGCTTTGAGGATACTAGGGCTTGCGTGTTGAAAGGGAATATCTAGATAAGGCAGCAGCCTACCTTCGCTCATTAACTCAACGACTTTATCAACGTGGGGATACGGATAAACGTAATGCAAACGTACCCAAATACCAAGCTGATTCAGCGCTTGGCACATGTCATAGAATTTGGACTTAATAGGCATGCCATTCCAAAAGCTAGTTTTATATTTCAAATCCAAGCCGTAAGCGGAAGTATCTTGCGAGATGATTAACAGCTCTTTTACCCCAGCATTTTTGAGTGCCAGTGCTTCATTCATCACATTATCAATAGGACGCGAGACTAAATCACCGCGTAAGCTTGGAATAATACAAAAAGTACAACGGTGATTGCAGCCCTCGGATATCTTTAGATACGCGTAATGGCTAGGCGTTAATTTAATGCCCGCTTCGTTGATCAAATCTATTTTGGGATTGTAGTCTTTATCTTTTTCTTTATAAGGACGTGGCACATGCTGAGCCACCGCGGTGATTACTTCATCATAAGCATGCGCGCCCGTCACCGCCAAAACGGCTGGATGCATGGCTCTAATCTTCTCCGCCTCTTTGCCCAAGCAGCCAGTGACAATGACTTTACCGTTTTTACTAATCGCCTCACCAATGGCATCGAGCGACTCTTGTACCGCTGACTCAATAAAGCCGCAAGTATTCACTACTACCAAATCAGCGCCGTCATAGTCGCTTGCCACTTGATAGCCATCGCGGCTTAATTCTGTGATAATACGCTCGCTATCGACCAAAGCTTTTGGGCAGCCTAAAGACACAAAACCAATCTTTGGCGCCGTTGTTAGAGCATTAGCAGTTGCAGCATTGCCACTACTCTCGCCGCTTTGTTCGATACTACGGTTTTGGTTATGGTTGGCCTTATGATGATAAGGCTCATTAGACTCAGTGCGCTGACTTAAATTTGATGTGGCAGGATTGAACACGCTAGCGGTATTTTTCAATACTTGAGCGGCGGCGTTTGTTGAATAAGCAGAAATACTATCAGCGGCGGGTGTAGAAGTTTTGGACATAGCGAACCTTGCTTGAGATAAAATGGCTGAGCGCATTGTACGTTTTTTTTGTGATAACCGCTAGTTTTGCCGCGCTATCCTGTTGATTTGTGGTTAAATGTTTAGGTTTAAATCATCAGCGCCTAAAACTTGGCGTCATTTTACTCTATAGGCTTTTTTATGATCAGTCATTTAGCAGCTTCTGCGCGCACGCCAGACTTAGCCTTTATCTCGCAGCAGTTGTTTACCGCTATTTTATGGATCGATGAGTCGCTACATATTAAGTGGGTCAACGCTCAGGCAGAGCAGCTATTAGCTATCAGTTATAGTAGATTATTAGAGCAATCGGTACTGAATTTGCTTGCGCCTAAAGAGCTAAATAATAAATGCACAAAGACCGATCACTTATCAACCGATTCGCTGACGGAACGCTTTTGCCAAGCGCAGCAGTATCAGCAGCCTTTTATCACTCACGATCACACTATAAAGCGCTCATCAAATCCTAGCGCGCCGCTATTGATAGACTATAGCGTCACGCCGGTCACTTATGAGAGCGAAAGTTACTTTATCGTTGAGATGTGGGGCAAAGACCGGCAAAGTCGTATCACTGATGAGCAGCGTCAGCAGCAACAATATAGTGTCGCCCGGCAAATGCTGCGTTCAGTCGCTCATGAGGTCAAAAACCCCTTAGCAGGTATTCGCGGCGCGGCGCAATTATTAGAGCGTCAATTTAATAAGCTTAACGAGCAGACTCTAAAGCAAAAGCTACAGACTTATAGCGATGTTATTATCAATGAGACCGACCGCCTAACTGATTTAATCGGACAACTACTAGGCTCCAATCAGCTCGCTAATTGGCAGAAGCTCAATATTCATCAGCCGCTAGAGCACGTTTTGACTTTAATGCTCAGCCAATATCCCAATATTACCTTACACCGCGATTACGATTTATCATTGCCAGAGCTAGAGGCGGATAGAGACCAGTTAATTCAGCTGTTTTTGAATCTAGTGAATAATGCGTGCGAATCTATGACTGAGTACGAAGAGCAGCTGTCTTTAGCAGACCAACGGCAAGCTTATTACCCAAAGCTCTCTATTCAAACCCGTGTCGCGTTTCAGCACACTATAGGTCATCAGCAGCATAAGCAAGTACTGCAAATTAGCATTACCGATAATGGCAGCGGTATTGATCCGGCGTTTATTGAACAAATATTTTTCCCCATGGTTACTAGCCGCGCTGCCGGAACAGGTTTGGGCTTAGCGATTGTACAAGATATCGTCAGCCGCCATCATGGTATGATTGAGGTCAGCTCAGCGCTCGATGAGGACGATAACCAAACTAGCTTTGTCCTCTACCTGCCTTTTGCGCAGCCTTTAGATCGTCAGTAGAGATTGCTAGCTTATGCTACTATTATTTAAAGCGTACTATTTTGTATCACACCTTTGGGTATATCTTGATTCTATAGCACATTAGGCCTTTATATGACTGTTGATAATAACTTGCAAGCTAGTGCGGTAACTACCGTAGCGACCCTGTGGCTTATCGATGATGATGCCGCTTTGCGTCTGGTATTAAATGATACTTTTAGCGATGCCAATCTAGAGGTAATTAGCTTTGTACAAGCTCAAGCGGCCTGGACTCGGCTCAATGATATCCTAGCGCAGCGCGAGTCAAGAGCGGCCTTACCCGATGTCATCCTTACTGATATTCGTATGCCGATGATGGACGGACTCTCCTTTAGTGACTGGGTCAATAAGCATTTTCCTAAGCTGCCTATCGTTATTATGACCGCGCACTCAGACCTTAGCTCAGCGATTAATAGCTACCAAGCAGGCGCTTTTGATTATCTACCCAAGCCTTTTGATTTGGACGACGCGGTAGCGCTTATTTATAAAGCTATTGGCTATTCTCCTAAACAAGCCGCTACTGACCATAAAACCACTACCACGCCCGCCGCTCAAGTCCCCATCAACCATAAGCCTCCTATTGCTATAAAAAGCAGTCAGCAAACAGGCGATAAAGAGCCTAATAAAAGCGGCGCTAATAGTAGTGATAATACTATTCACAATGTTAACGCTATCACCAATCCAAACGCTATTATCGGTCAGTCGCCAGCGATGCAAACGGTATTTCGCGCTATTGGTCGCCTAGCGCACTCGCCCATTACCGTATTGATCACAGGCGAGTCAGGCACCGGCAAAGAGCTGGTCGCTAGCGCCTTACATCAAAGCTCTCCGCGCGCTAAGCAGTCCTTTATTGCGCTGAATATGGCGGCGATTCCACATGATTTAATTGAGTCAGAATTATTCGGTCACGAAAAAGGCGCTTTTACTGGTGCCACCACCCAGCGACAAGGACGCTTTGAGCAAGCTGATGGCGGTACGCTATTTTTGGATGAGATTGGCGATATGCCCTTTAGCACGCAAACGCGCCTGCTACGCGTCCTAGCGAATGGCGAGTTTTATCGCGTGGGCGGTCAACAGCCCATTAAGGTTGATGTGCGTATCATTGCTGCCACTCATCAAAACTTAGAGCAGCTGGTGCAGCAAGGCAAGTTCCGCGAAGATTTATTTTATCGGCTCAACGTTATTCGTTTGCCGCTACCGCCATTACGCGAGCGCTTGGATGACATTCCGGCGCTTACCCATCATTTTATGCAGCGGGCAGGCAAGCAGATGAATACCTCGGTCAAGCAATTAAGCGTTGACGCTATGCATATGATGCAAGCCTTTGACTGGCGCGGTAATGTCAGACAATTAGAAAACGTTTGTCTTTGGCTGACAGTTATGGCTACAGGTGATACGGTAACGGTAGCAGATTTACCTCCTGAGCTACTAGCCGCTCACGCTGTCAGTGACAATCAAGCCCTGATTCGCTCAAATCGCGCTAAGCAAGTCGATAGCTTAGCTACTGAAGCACAACCCAACGCCGTGGTAGATAGCCAGCAAGCTATCAGCTGGCAACAAGCCTTAGCAGATTGGGCTGAACAAGCACTACAAGCAGGTGAAACCGACATCCTACAACTAGCAGCGCCACAATTTGAACGGGTGCTTTTGACCGCAGCACTCAAGCAAAGTGGCGGCCGAAAAGTAGCGGCGGCTAACCTTTTGGGCTGGGGACGCAATACTTTAACTCGCAAAATGCAATTACTGGCTACAGAAGATATAGTTAATACACTTTAAAACAGATACAGTGCTACTGGAATAAGTTTTGTGCAGCCTCTGGAGTGCGAAGCGCACAGCAAGCAAGGAAAATTTGTACCAGTAGCACGGCACTATAAACGTATCGACTTTATTTCGATTTGACTATACTAAATAAAAAACAGGGTATAATGATAAATATTAGTTTTGTAGTTTAACCTTACTTAAACCCTTGATAAATCTAACATTCCTATAAAACAGCTAGAAAATATGAATAAATAATAGAAAAAATTTAAATTAATTTAAAAAAAGGGCTTGCCAAACTCTTTAAACTCTATATAATAGCCAACCACTGAGACGCACTACCGAATCAGTTATCTATCTATATGTCGTTTGAATTTAATCTTTAACGATGATAGAGTTTTGATAATGGGGCTGTGGCGGAATTGGTAGACGCACCAGATTTAGGTTCTGGCGCCGCAAGGTGTGAGAGTTCGAGTCTCTCCAGCCCCACCATTTTTCGATAGTACCTCTCAAACCAGATTCAACATTAAGCCTGCTTTTTAGCAGGTTTTTTTGTGTCTAGAGTTTGAGATTTGAACCGTAATCCATAGAGCCTAAATAATAGCGTTGGCAAAGCCTTGCCTACCAGAAATATGCCATACTACGCCCTGAGTATGAATACAATAAAACCTCTAGGTGAAATGAATGAGTAAAGGGTTATGGGTCGTTATAGGCTTACTAGTATTGGCTTTAGCTTGGCTGGTAAGTGTGAAGGTTTTATATAAAGCTGATAGCTCGCTCGATGCTACTTCAGCGGCTAATACTAAAGTGATGATGAGCTTAGATAAATTTAGCGGTTACCATCACGATGCAGACATCCTCTTAAAAGAGCTGACAAAGCTTAGATCAGATACGCAAATTGCTATTGAGTCTAAAGATACTAAGCTATTGGCACGAGTTATCAATAATAGCTATCGCGTGATGGATAATATCAATATTAACCGTCTGCCCACTATCAAGCCCTTTGAGGTTTGCGATGAGTCTTTAGATAGCCTGAGTCGCTACGCCACTAGCGCCAAAACTTATTATGCTAACCCTAACGACACCGATGTGACTAACGTTGATAAGTTACAACAAGACTTCGACAGCAAGTTTACTGCCTGTCAAAGCATCGTTAATGATAAGCCGGTCGAAGCGCTATATCAGGATTATCAATAACTGTAAGTTTAATAGCGCTTTATCCAACGTTCAACGTCTGTAAATCTGTTACTAGCTGCTGCATACTTTGATATCTATTTTGCAGCTGCTTTGCCAATGCTTTATTTATAATTGTCTGATAGCATTGATACTGTTTCGGTAGTTTGGCTACTGGCTGTTGGCAATGCTGCATAGCCCATTGTTGTAAACTAGCGCTTTTTGCTGAATCAATGATAAAAGGTCTTTTGCCTAGCAATATCTCATATAGCATAATGCCAAAAGCATAAATATCGCTTTGTAGTGTAGCGCCCTGTCCTTGCCAACGTTCAGGGGCTAGATAAGCAGGCGTGCCAGCATTATTTCCAGAGTTATTTCTATGGTTATTATTAGCTTCAATTGGCTGTGCTAAAGCAAAATCGGTCAGCAGCAAACCGTAATCGGGACTCATTAAGATATTGCTTGGTTTAATATCATTATGTAGCCAACCACTACGATGTAAATTAGCTAATAGCTGCGCCGACTGCACTATAAATTGATGTTTTTGCTCATGAGTTAAAGGCTGCTTTAGATATTTTGCGAGACTACCATGCCAATAATAAGGCATCACTAACAAGGTCAATAGCTGCTCTTGCGCTAAAACCTTTAGATGCATGTTTTCAAAAGCCAACAACAGCGGTGCCATAGTGTTTGCCTGCATATTCTGCCAATTATTTAGTGCTATTAAAACTGCTATTTCATGCTGCAACGAGGTTAAATTTGATGAATGATCAGTATTGACTTGCCATTTAACCATCACTTGCCCAAATTGACTATGAGTAGCGCGCGTTAATCCTTGATAAATACTAGTTTCGCTATCTTGTTGACTGATACTCTGATGAGCTATGGCTTGATAGCCTAATTGCGTAAGCTTGTGGGTGATAATAGGCAAGAGCTTATCCGCTCGTTGCTGCAAGCTTTGCTTGTTTAAGATATGACTTTCACCCTCTTTCATAGTAAAGTAATGCCTTTATCGTATTGTTATATGGTCAGTTCAAAGTAAAATTGTTACGAAATTAAGCGCGCTACTGGTATAAATTTTACTGGCGTGCTGTTATCACAGAGGCTGCATAAAATTCATCCCAGTAGCGCTATATCACTTTTATAGTGAATCGACTATAGTCTATCTTACATTTAATCCTAACTATTAGAATAACTATGTCTGAATTAAATCCCTCCGCTCAGTATGCCCTACCCGAAGCGCTGCTATCCCTACTCGGCCAATACCTGCAAGAGCGAGTCACGCCCAAGATTAAAATAGATCCTGAGCAGTTAGCTTATCGCTGGGTCGGTGGTCGCAGCGGACATCTAGAGCCGCTCTCAGTAAATCTGTTTTTAAGCTTGGATGATCTGCAAGGTATTGAGACACAAAAGTCAAAACTTATTGAAAACACTCGCCAGTTTCTTAAAGGCTATCCGGCCAATCATGTGCTCATGACCGGTACTCGCGGCGCAGGCAAATCCTCACTGATACGCGCTTTATTAAAAGAGTACCACTCTGAGGGGCTACGGATTATTGAGATTGCGCGTGATGATCTGCAAGTCTTAGATAAGATTCGCGCCGCTATCAATGAGCTGCCGACTGATAGCCATTGCCGCTATGTCGTCTACTGCGATGATTTGGCTTTTAACGGACAAGATGAGAGTTATCGCACCCTAAAAAGCGTATTAGATGGCGCGCTGGACTCTGAGCAAGATAAGCTACTGGTTTATGCCACTAGTAATCGTCGCCATTTGCTGCCGCAGCTTATGAAGGACAATCTAGATATTTATAATGGGCAAACCGATGAGGTTAACCCTTATGAGACTATTGATGAGACGGTGTCGTTATCGGATCGCTTTGGCCTATGGCTATCATTTTATCCGATGAATCAGCAAACCTATTTGCACATTGTACAGCACTATTTAAGCTTATCTAATTCCTCAGCACTAGCAGAGAGCAACAATAGTAGTAGTAGTAGCGAAAATAATCTAATAAACGCAGATTTAGCTGATGATATTCGAGCGGCGGCGCTGCGCTGGGCGTCAGAACGTGGTGGCCGCTCCGGCCGCGTAGCTTATCAATTTAGTCGCTATTGGCAAGGCAAAGCTCAATTAGATGCAGCGGATAGTAAGCTTTAGCCTTTGCGTGCTGAGCCTAAATAGTCAACTTTATTGTCTGCGCCATCGACTCTATATTGGGCAAAATCCTCTGCTAACCACAAATTACCCTGATAGACGCTTTCAGCCTCTTTTCGAATATGACCCATATTAGCAGTACGGCTCTGCGGTTCATCAAAGCTTTGATAACGGGCGCTAAAATGGGTCAATATAAGATTATTAATCTCACTTTTCTCAGCAAACTGCGCGATTTGCTTAGCACTACTATGCATTGGATCAAAATTAGTATTTAGCCTTGTTGTTTTGTCTTGAATATTAGCTAACACATCAGTCGTATAAGTGGCTTCATGTATGAGCAGATTGGTGTCTTTTACAGCCGCGCTTAAGCAAGTCGGCGTATCATTATCGCCAGCGACCACTATGCGCGTACGCCGCTTATTATCATGCACATAGTCGGCAGACAGTAGCCGCTGCCCTGCATCGGTGTAGACATCTTGACCTTGTTGCAGCTCCCCCCATAGTTTACTTGGCGTGATACCTTGAGACTTTAATTTATCAGTATTTAAGACTCGCTGACTAATAGTTTGCGTGATAGCAAAAGCGTGCGAAGGTACTCGGTGCGACAGCTTAGTGATATCGATAGCTACGCTATGCTGATTATCTAGTGTTATGGTTAGTTGGTGCTCAGTGCTCTCATCACTGGCTTTTTTATTAACACTACTTTGCTTATGCTTATAAGCGCTTGGATTTTTATTGGCTAAAATATCTTCTATCGCTATAAAGTCGATAGCAAAAGACAAATGCAATTCGGTGGTAGATTTTATGGCTTCAAGATAAGCAGCAATCGCTTGTGGGGCGATAATAGTCAGCGGCGTAGTACGTCCAGACATAGCTGCACTAGCGAGCAGACCTGGCAGGCCATAACAATGATCGCCATGCACATGAGTGATAGCAATGGCTAGTAGCTGATGCAACGATAGCTTAGTGCGTAGCAGTTGCTGCTGCGTGCCTTCACCGCAATCTATCAAAACCCAAGGCCGACCCTTTTTATTTTGCTGAGCGTTTTTGGGATCTTGATAAGGATTGAGACATTCGACAGCTAAGGCGGTGACATTGCGCTGCTTGGTAGGAACGCCAGCTGAAGTACCCAAGAAGGTCAGTTGTAGCATGATTATGAGTCCTTATATAAACTGATACATCCCTCAAAAAGCGATAAAAACTGCTGTCAAATAAACTAAGGCAGTTGACAGATAATAGTACGCTCGCCCTTTATAACCTGACCGCCACTGGCATAGCATTCGTTTGCCATATTGGACTCGTAGGATTTCCAGCCCCCATAAAAGCTGGCTATGCATAATAGCGCAACTAGTAATTTTTGCCCCCAAGATTTGATAGATATCGGTTGCTGCTCAATACTCTGCTCATCAAAAGGCTCATTATTTAGTTTTTTTGGATCGCTCATAGGATAACCTTATATTAGGGTATGGGGCTTGTTACGGATATAAAATATTCATAGCAGCAAGTAGTATAGAGGTGTAGTAGTATAGCAATAAGGGCATGTCATCGATGAAATTTTCGATAACACGCCCTTAGGTATTTATAGGATGATTAAAGTTGCAAAGCTAGTCGTTTGTTTTAAAAACTGACGCGTCCGCCCTTCTCTACGGCTTGCTTAAAGGCTGGACGTTCCTCACAGCGCTTGAGCCAGTTAAGAATATTGGCGTATTTTTTTCTATTTAAACCTTCCCCTGCATTAGCTCCTAATACCGCTAAATGCATCTGAATATCAGCGGCGCTAAACTCGCTCCCTGCAAACCAGCGCTTATCTTCTAAATGCTTCTCCATCATCTTTAGCATGGGCTCTAAACTTGAGCTGATCATGCTTTTTTCGACTTGGCCTTGAATCTTTTTGCTAATAGGCTTGATCAGCATGGGAGATTGCTCAACCACCTTAGTAAATACTAGGCGCATAACCAGCGGCGGCATTAGTGAAGCCTCAGCGAAATGTAGCCAAAAGGTATAATTCTCCCAAGCACTTTCATTATCATCAGCAGGCTTAAACTTCTGCTCTGAATCATAATGCTTGATTAGATATTCGATGATAAATCCCGACTCTAATAACGGGCGACCATCCACCTCCAATATCGGCGCGTGTCCTAGCGGATGCACCTCCTTTAGACTATCCGGAGCGCGGTAAGCCTTATTACGATCATAACAAGTCAGCTGATAGTCTACTGCCAACTCCTCTAACAGCCATAAGATACGAAACGAGCGAGAGTTTTCTAAATGATGAAGATGTAACATAGAGTATCCTAATATAAAATGTCTGTGAGTAAAAATAACCGCTAGCTTTAGTTAAGTAAACTATCACGTTGAAGGTTATAAATGAAAGTGATGTTAATAATAGTTAGATTATTTCATTTATAGCTCGTCTTTACCTACTGTCAGTTACCAAAAATAATATCTTAGTAGTCAATATAAACTTTAGGAACTGATTAAACTCGCTTATTAGCTAAACTGCCTTTTATTTTGAATGCAATTGCTCAATTTTTTGTTCAATTCTATTAACTCGCTGCTGATAGCGACGAATTTTGCGAAATCGCCGCGCTCTTAATACCCCTTTTATACGGCGTTTTATTAAGCGCTGGCGCGGCGGGAAAGTATCGATTTGTGGCTCGTTATAGCCATGTAACCGATCATCACGGCGCCGCGTAATATAACCTGCTGCGCTATCGATAATCATAAACACTAAAGCTAAGCTGACCATGCCATACATGAATAAAGAGCCGCCTTCATCTAGGCTTTGCTTTAATACTGTCACCGATAATACAAACAACAGCATAGGCTCAAGATAGCTCAGTGCCCCAAATAATGAAACGGGCAGCTTGCGACTAGCCACCATCGATAGCGACATCGCAAGCGCACTAAAAGCGCCTAACAGTGGCAACAGATACCAAAACTTGCTGGTCTGTGTCGCCATACTAAAGCCGCCGCTGCTATAAAGCATGATTAATACCACCGGCGATAATAAAGTCAAATCAGAAAGCAGACCAGTAACCGGCGGTACCGCAAGCTTACGTCGCAGTAAATAATAAGGAGGATAGCCCAAGCAGGCAAACAGCGTCACCCAAGATATCGAGCCATATTGAAAAACATCGTAGCTGACGCCCATCGCTGCACAGAGCGCTGCAATCCATTGCCAAAGACTCATGTTTTCTTTATACAGAAACCGCCCAAGCAGTATCATCACCAGTGGCAATAAAAAATAACCCAAGGTCACATCTAGCCCGTAACCATTAACAGGCCCCCACATAAATAACCAAATTTGTCCGCCCAGAATCGGCGTTGGCAATACAAACAACAACCAATCTTTTGGCGTCTTTAAAGTTTTTAGATACTCAAAAACGTGCTGCCACTGCTTGGTAAAGCTCACCAATAGTACCAAACTTAATAACATCATCAGCACACGCCATGAGGCCACCTGCGTACCTGACAAAGGCTGCATAAACAAGCCAAACAAGAACATCAGTGAAAACAAAAAACTTGATGATATTGATGCTACGGTTCCTTGAAAGGTACGATTGGTGGTAATCATGACAACAGCCTTTTAATTTAAAACCCGTTTTGGGACAAACTATTTTTTATAATACGCTCTGCTTAAAATCCTAGTTATTTGAAATATCAGATAAAAAACTAAAAACCTCCAACGATAACGTCAGAGGCTTTTTTTAAAAAAGTTTAAAATTAATATAAGGTGACTAGCGGCAACTATTAATCCTCGTTATCGGCGTCACTATTATCGGCTAAACTCTCATCTTCTAAAGTATAGTCATTAGCGATATCAATAGAATTACTTATTTCTGAATTAGCGCTGCTATCAGTCTTAGCATCTATGTCTCTTTGTTCTTGCCCTTCAACCTCAAAGGTGCCGTCTTCGCGCATAGCATCGATCAAAGCGTTATCTTCTTCTTCATGCTCGACACGTGCCATAGCGACTAGTTTTTCATCCTTCGATAAACGTATCAAAGTCACGCCTTGGGTGTTACGACCTGAGCTTGCTACGTGCTCAACTGGCGTGCGTACAAGCGTACCTTTATCAGATATCAAGATAATATCATCTTCTGGATCAACTTTAGTAGCTCGAACCAAAGCGCCGTTACGCTCGCTAGTTTTGATAGCGATTACACCGCCGCCGCCGCGATGCTGAGTATTAAACTCATCAACGAAGGTACGCTTACCAAAGCCATTTTCGCAAGCAATTAGGATCTCGCGTACATCATCTTCAATCACTACTAATGATCTAATAAACTCATCATCAACCAGACGCATACCACGCACACCTTTAGCGGTACGGCCCATAGCGCGAGCATCGTTTTCATCGAAGCGGATCGCTTTACCACTAGAAGCAAATAGCATCACTTCTTGGCTACCGTTAGTGATACGGGCGCTGACTAATTTATCACCTTCCTCTAAACCAACAGCAATCAGACCGTTAGAGCGAATATTAGCAAACTGCTTGAGCTCTACGCGCTTGACCGTACCATTGGCGGTCGCAAAGAACACAAACGGTGGCTCAGCGGTATTGCTGTCCTCTGCTGAGTCATCTAAATCTTCTGTACCAGCAGAGCTGTTCGCTGATAGCTCTTCTACAAACTTTGGAATTGGTAGGATTGTCGTCACCGACTCATCACCACTTAGGCCAATCAAGTTCACTAATGGACGACCACGCGAGCCGCGGCTAGCGATAGGCACTTCAAAGCCGCGCAGACTAAAGACTCGGCCCGTATCGGTAAAGCATAGCACGGTGGCATGCGTAGATGTGACGACCAAATGATCAATGACATCATCTTCCTTCATCGCCGTGGCTGACTTACCTTTGCCGCCGCGTTTTTGTGCCACATAATCATCGATAGGCTGGGTTTTGGCATAACCGGTACGCGAAACCGTCATTACTACCGTTTGCTCTGGAATCAAGTCTTCACGACTAAAGTCAGTCCGTGAGTCGATAATATCAGTACGGCGCGCATCCCCAAAGTTCTCGCGAATCTCAATCAGCTCATTAGAGATAATCATCATCAGCTTATCAAAATCACCTAAGATCGATTCCAAATTAGCAATCTCACGTAGCAAGTCTTGATACTCTTCAGTTAGTTTATCTTGCTCAAGACCCGTTAGGCGGTGCAGTTGCATCTCCAAAATAGCATTGACTTGCTCTAGTGATAAGCGATAGCCTTGCTCGCCTTGGACGCTATCATCAATCAACCCAAACGGCGCTTTTGGATCTTCGCCTTCGATATAATCCGGACGTACCGATTGGCTACCGGCGGCCGCTAACATCGCCACCACGCTACCAGAGCCCCAAATATTACCTAGCAAGCTCTCACGAGCTTCACCGCGGCTAGCAGAAGCTTTAATCGCGGCGATAATGTCATCGATATTGGCTAAAGCGACGGTCAGACCTTCAAGCAGATGACCACGGACGCGTGCTTTATTTAGCTCAAATATAGTACGGCGCGTCACCACTTCTTGACGATGACGCACAAAAGCCGCAATCAGCTGACGTAGCGTCAATAGCTTAGGCTGACCATTATCGAGCGCTACCATATTGATACTAAAGCTCGACTCAAGCGGCGTTTGCAAGAATAAATTGTTCACGATAACTTCAGCGGTCTCACCGCGGCGCAAGTCGATCGCGATCCGCATACCGTCTTTATCAGACTCATCGCGTATCTCAGTGATACCTTCGATTTTTTTGTCACGGACCAGCTCAGCGATACGCTCAATCAGCTTAGCTTTATTGGCTTGATAAGGCACTTCGGTAAAGACAATACGCTCACGGTCACGGTTGACGCCCATCTCACTCATCGGCTCGATGTGATAACGACCACGCACATGCAAACGGCCTTTACCAGTGCGATAAGCATCTTGAATACCAGCGCGACCATAAATAATACCGCCAGTAGGAAAATCAGGACCTGAGATATGAGTCATCAGCTCCTCAGCTGATATTTGCGGGTT
This sequence comes from Psychrobacter sp. AH5, assembly GCF_040371085.1. Classification (NCBI taxonomy): domain Bacteria; kingdom Pseudomonadati; phylum Pseudomonadota; class Gammaproteobacteria; order Moraxellales; family Moraxellaceae; genus Psychrobacter; species Psychrobacter sp. AH5. Next base: position 733,560 of record NZ_JAMBMT010000001.1, on the reverse strand, counting down.
TTCGGCGTACGCTAGGCAAGCATTAATCACCTCAGTTAAGTTGTGCGGCGCCATATTAGTCGCCATACCGACAGCGATACCCGTCGCACCATTAACCAATAAGTTAGGAACACGTGCCGGCAATACGCTAGGCATGCGCTCAGAGCCGTCGTAGTTATCTTCCCAATCGACAGTGTCTTTGTCCAAATCGGCAAGCATCTGATGGGTTAGCTTAGTCATGCGCACTTCGGTATAACGCATTGCTGCCGGTGGATCATCGTCAATGGAGCCAAAGTTACCTTGACCATCAACCATGGGGTAGCGCAGACTAAAATCTTGCGCCATCCGTACAATAGCGTCATAGACGGCACTGTCGCCATGCGGATGGTACTTACCAATCACGTCCCCGACCACACGCGCCGACTTCTTATAAGGCTTATTGTAGTCATTAGAGAGCACGTGCATAGCGTACATCACCCGGCGATGCACCGGCTTGAAACCATCACGGACATCAGGTAGCGCGCGCGAGACAATCACGCTCATCGCATAATCTAAGTAGGACTGTTTTAATTCATCTACAATGCCAATAGGACTGACCGACTCGCTCATATACACTCCTTCACTCATATCCACTTTATTAATTTTGCAGGCTTTATAGATCGCTCACCACACTAAGCGGGCTTTGATAACCATCAAAGAATTAGCCAGTAAAGCAACACCATAAAGCGTGAAAAATCTTAGGAAAATGATGATCGTTTTAGTAGTAAATAAAGAGGACTATTTTAGCACAAATCTGCAAGCTTAGGGGTATCCATATACCAATAAAATCAAGCAAAACAGCTGATTAGCGGGCTTTATTTGCACTTGACAAAACGCTAGTAATATTACTCTGATAACCCGTCTGTTTTTCTATATTTATAGCTGCTTTATCAACAAAAAAACTGCACCCTTTCGGATGCAGTTTTTTTGTATTTGAGCTGTGGTTTTAAATCAGTAGTGAATGATACTTAACGCTTTTAAATCAAAAACAGTCTTAATACCTGCAGTATTACATACAATCTTAGGCAATAGTTATCGCCTTTTATATAAAAAAACACTTAGAACGCGCCGCTAAGGCCCACAAATACACTAGTAGAATCATCGTCGTCACCTTGTGTGTGGTTGACCCCAGCATTAGCTTTTAGCAAACCAAAATTGCGTGACACTCCAAGCGTAACGCCAAAGTTATCGTCATCAGTATCGATAGTGGGCGTCTCAAAGCTGATATTTCTTAGAGTATTTAGACGAGCTGTCGCAGCTTCACGGTTATCATCTAACTGTTTTTGATAATGTAAATCACCAAAAACGTTGAGATTATCTGCTAAGAGTCGATTGGCTTTGATACCGATTTTACCGTAAGTGGTTGTATACTTTTGCTCATCAAAGCTCATAGCAACACCAGAGTTTTCTTGCTCGTCTAATCCATCTATTTTGACACGATTGACACTAGCACCTAAGTAAGGAACGATATCGATGCTACTAACTTGCATCGGATAGCCTGCCTGTAGGTTGGCATAAAAGCGTTTGCCGTCAGCTTCAGATTTAAAGTCTTGCTTAGAGTTACCCAAGGTAACAGCGCGGGTAACTTCAACATCCATGTTACCAAAGCCTGCAGCTGCATCAAGACGGATGTTTGCCAGTCTCTCTAAAGTGGTGCTGTGATACACGCCTAAACCGAATTCATCTATATCTATGTTGCTAAGACCTGCTCTAACATTGTCATTATCAAATTCATTTTGAGTAATATTAGCATATATACCTGACACCGCTGTATCAGAGCCAGGATGAGCAAAATCTACACCTAGTAATACTTGAGTATTGCTATCGCTATCATATCCAGCAGTTTCCTGATCTGCTACTTCTCCAATAGCCCACAAGGTACGTGCAGGATTTAATTCGTTGTTTTGAAGTTGATTCATATGAGACTGAAGACGTTCAGTAGTCGCCAAACCTGCAATCGTCGCCATATGAGGGAGTAAACCGATTTGACTTGGCGCCGTGACAACCGCATTAGCGTAATCAGCAATCAATTGGTGCGTGCGTCCCGTAGGATGGATGCCATCGGCAAAAAAGTAATCGTTTTCCGCATTATCTGCAACGAGATTATCTCGCCCGCAAAGTAGCGAGCTGCCAGCGCCGCAAGCTCTATCAGTAACGTTAGTGAAACCGTAGGCGCTAGGGTTAGCTGCAACTAGCTGGGTCAAGCTAAAAGTATCTAGTGGTATAATATTAGCGCCCGTAGAGGCAACCCCATTAAGCATAGACTGATTGTAAAAGTTAGTAATAGCCGTACTTTGTGCTTGCGCAGCAGGACCGCCACTAATGGCATTAGGCGTTAGACCGACGTCAGGGATATTAGGCACTAAAATGTAGTTAGCGCCATTGTTTTTTAAAGCATTTACTGTTGCAATTTGGCTTTGTACTGCCGACCCGACAATACCTAAAGCATTTGCAGGATTATCATTCACTGCAAGTAGGTCATTAGCACCAGCCCAGACTACGTATAAACCATTAGGATCAACACGGTTATCAGCCAAATAACTGTTTGCTTGAGTATTGGCAGACGCTATATTGATAGGGAATCCAAAATTATTATTGACGACATCTTCACCAGCTCTCGCTCCACCGATCGCGTAGTTGTTACCGGTTTTCTCACTACCAAAAGTATTAGCAACGGCTGTGGTACCTAGCTGTTCGGCAAAAGAAGTCGCCCATACGTTATCGGGATTGGTCGTAAACTGTCCCGATTCAGCAAGTCCTAAGTTGCCTTGAGTAATAGGACTAAAAAAGCCACCATCAGTCAAACTATCACCAAAAAAGGTGACGGTACTGTATTCACTTGCATGAGCAATACTAGCGGTAGCTAGGCTACTAGCGACAGCTACCGATAATAGACAGAGCGACATCGTTGGGATTTTAGACAGATTGGCATGGGGAATGGTCATATTCGCTATCCTTAGCATTGAGTGACAGGGTTTTAATGTTAATTTTAGAATATTAATACAGCGCAATAGCCAATTTATCAAAAACAGCTCTAGTGATTAATAATCTATAATGCATACACCTTACTGTTTATACCGTAAAAGAGCATAAAAAGATACTTCAAATCGATAATTCCGGCTCTTGTATAAGCTCTTGAGCTCTAAGCACTCTAATATCGTTCATTCTAATATACTTATAGACAAAATATTCTTAATCGCTAAACTGACTACTGGTTTTGCCTAGGGTCTGTTAAAGAAGAACCCTCAAACTATTATTTTATAGGTCAATATTTTATGGATATCGTTCTAGCTATCGTTTGGATTTTGGCAATGGTGCTCTATAGCTTCTCTAGTGATTATGCCCAGTACTTTCCTGATCATAATAATCGCGCACTGCCTTTTGTGCGTTGGGGTTCGCTATTAGTCGCGATGGGCTTATCTGCATACCTTGCTCAAGCCTATCAACAACACTTACAAGGCACTGGTATTTGGGTCTTTGTCATTGTCGTCTTTGTTATTATCATATTATCTAAACTCGTCTTTAAATGGGTGCTCAAACGCCGCCGCTAAAGTACAAAATAAAGCTCTAATAAAAGTAAACTCAACATAACTACGCAGCGGTAGTAAATTTAATAATAAAGAAAATCAATTTATGACAGACAACAAAAAAGATGACTCACAAAACCAGCAGAGACAGATACGTACCGATCGTAGCTTTGAGCCGATTGCTGATCATTTTGAAAAAAAGGTTTACGGCGGTTTAAAAGGAGGGATTCGGCTTGCGGTATTGCGCCGAGATATTTTTGAGTATGTGGAGACACAAAGTCAAAACTTAGGACGTCCGCTGCGCATATTAGATGTCGGAGCCGGCTTAGCGCAAATCGCTATAGAGCTGGCAGCGCAAGGTCATACGCTTGTCATCAATGATATCTCTGCCGCTATGTTAGACAAAGCGCAAACTCATGCTGCCGCCCTTGAGACAGACACCAAAACCAAGCTAGATATCAGTTGGCTGGTTTGCCCTTATCAGGAGCTTGCATCCAAGCTTGCTACAGACAGTACTGCAGAAAACAGCGATACTAAGTTTGATCTCATCCTTTGTCACGCGCTGCTCGAATGGCTGGCCAAGCCGGCTGAGGTAATGAGATTTTTTGATACTCAGCTACGCCCTCAAGGCGCATTATCGCTCTGCTTTTATAATCCAGCGAGCTTCGATTATCGCAACCTAATTATGGGTAATTTTAATCTGCTAGATAGACAGCTTGAAGGCAACTATGCCGCCGACAATAAAAAAAGCCTAACGCCCAATCATCCAGTCGCCAGACAAGAGGTAGAGGCGTGGCTCCAACAACATCATTATAAAATAGTGCTTGAGAGCGGGCTACGTGTCTTTCATGATTACGCGCCGCTTAAGCGCGGCGGTCATAACGACCCTGAAGCAGTGATAAAAATGGAGCTACGCTATTCTCAGGTAGAACCGTACAAATGGCTAGGACGCTACTTGCATATCTTAGCGACTGCGAACGGCTGATATTGACTGATATGTTTACTCCTGTTTAAGCGCGCTCAATGTAATCTATCGTACTCTGACCACGTGGTGGCATTGACGTCTTTTTCATCGAACACCACCACATGCTCAAGTAACGGCAAGATACCGACATGGCTACCAACTGCGTGGTTATGGTGGCTCGCGACTAACGACAATACCGTCTGACCACTGTCTAATTGCAGCCGATACAGATAGTTGGCACCGCGAAACACTCGTCCAACGACTAATGCAGTCTGCGGGCTATCATCATCATGAATGATATCATCAGGACGTACGAGTACTTTGATGGGCGTGCCATTAGGATAGTCATACTCGCAGTATTGCGGCTGCCCTGAGGCATCGTACACCTCCATGCGCCGATAGATATCGCCAAGTGCCGTCTCGACATGACCTTCTTTGATAATACCATCTATCATCGCGCCCTCGCCGACGAACTCAGCGACAAAAGGACTAACCGGCTCATGATACAGCTCGCTTGGCGTTGCCCACTGTACCAGCTTGCCTTGATGCATAACCCCGACTTTATCTGCGAGCGCAAACGCTTCGTTTTGGTCATGAGTCACTAAAATAGCAGTAGTATTGGTGCGTTTTAGAATATCACGCACGCTCATCGCTAGTGACTCGCGCAGCACCACATCAAGGTTAGAAAAAGGCTCATCAAGTAATAGTAACTTTGGCTTAGGAGCCAGTGCCCGAGCTAACGCCACGCGCTGCTGCTGACCACCCGATAGCTCAGCGGGACGTTTATCAGCGTGCTCGCTCAGCCCCACCAGCTCTAACATCTCCGCCACGCGCGCTTTTTTATCAGCGCTAGACCATTTATTAAGACCAAATCCAATGTTTTTGGCGACGCTGAGATGACCAAATAGCGCATAGTCTTGAAACACCATACCCATACCGCGCTTGGCAGGAGCCACCGCAAAGGAATGGCGGTTATCTTGTTCGGTTAGACGCTGATGATTGAGTTCAATTTTGCCTTGGCGGGTAGGCTCAAGCCCAGCAATAGCTCGCAGCGCTGTGGTTTTTCCGCAGCCGCTATACCCCAAAAAACAACCGATCTCACCTTGTTGCAGGCTCAATGACAAGCCATTGACGATAGTCACATCATCGTAGCCCACGATTAAGTTTTCTACTTTTAAAAAAGGCTCAGTATCGCTCTTTGAGGCGCGCGGGTCACGGTAGTTACGTTGCCCGTCGCTCTGCTCACTGCTGCTATCGCTACCCATATCCGCTTCACCAAGCGTTTGCGTATTTTGCATAGTTTGGCCTTTTTGCGGTAACGCTGATACCGGGAGCACAGATGATTTTTTGCTCACTTCTAGCCTAGCTTTGGCTTTGATAAGCTTTGGATCTAGACCTTTTGTAAGGGATTGACGGTCTTTAGAAGAAGGCTGTTTTGCATAGCTCTCCTCGGTATCTAAAGTATCATTAGTCAAGTTGGTATACATAGAAGGTACTCGTAAGCGATAAATAAATGAGACGGGCGATAATAAATATTAGGAATACTCGCTGCTATTTAAAGGTGACAAAATTAAAGGAAAAATCTAAAAGTGCTCATACTAACATGTTAATCATGAACGATTACCATTTATGCAGATTAGCTATGCTTTTCACTTTGGCGTAGTAATATCCATACAGGTATTAGCCCCACCAACACAATCAGCAAACTCGGTAACGCCGCTCTCGCCCACATGCCTTCGCTTGTCATCTCAAACACTCGTACCGCTAGCGTATCCCAGCCTTGGCGACGCGTCATTAGGGTGATTGGCATCTCTTTCATCACCTCCACAAAACCCATTAGCAAAGCCGTCAGCACTCCCGGACTAAGTACCGGCAGCACCACTTGTCGCCAGCGCTGTAACGGACTACTGCTTAACAGTTCAGCGGCAGCTTCTTGATTGACCGTCAGTCGCTGTAATTGCCGATCGATCGGCTGAAAGCTTACCGTCATAAAACGTGTTGAGAGTGCTAATAGCATCACAATGACGCTACCTGATAATACTTGCTTGGTGGTAATACCAAAAGCGATCAGCTGATTGTCTAGCCAAGCAATAGGAATAAACACGCCAACAGCAAGCACGGTGCCTGGTACCACATAGCCCAAATTAGCAAGCGTGGTCATCAATTTAGTGCTCTTATCGGCATACTGACGCTTAATCCAAGCAATGATAATAGCGAGAAAGGCAATCAGCACTGTGGTCATGCTCGCAATAAGCAGACTGTTGGTGACAAAATCGATATAGCGCGCATCAAAGTCTTGGCGGTAGTTCATCGCCGTCCAATACAATAGCTGCAAAAACGGTACTAAAAATGCCAATAAAAATACCAGACTACAAAGCAGCGTCATGCCCCATTTAGCTGCTGCGTTACTCGTCAGGCGCTTATTACTGCTTTGCGCGGTTATCGAGCCGCGACGCGCCTGCCAATACTGCTCAAATATCACCACGATAAACACTACGCCAATGAGTAAAGCCGCCAGTTGCGCGGCGGTAGTCAGGCTAAAAAAGCCAAACCAAGCCTTATAGATAGCAGTGGTAAAGGTATCGACATTAAATACTGATACCGCACCAAAATCCGCTAGCGTCTCCATGCTGGCAAGTAAAAGTCCACCAATAATCCAAGGCAGTGCTTGCGGCAGCGCCAAACGAAAAAACACGCGGCTACGACTGAGCCCAAGCATCTGCCCCGCTTCGATCGCGCGGTGACCTTGCGACAAAAAAGCTTGCCGCGCTAATAAGTAAACATAAGGATAAAAAGCAAGCGATAAAATAAAGCCTGCGCCCCAAACGTTGCGCACTGAGGGAATAGCAGTGGTCACGCCCAGCTCTCGCAAGCTCGTCTGCAAAGGCCCACTAAAATCAACCATACCGACAGTGACAAAGGCGAAAACATAGGCGGGTATTGCAAGCGGCAACATCAGAGCCCAAGAAAAAAACCGCTGACCTGGGAAGCGGTACATACTCGTAACCCAAGCCAGCGAAGTACCCACGCTACCCGAGATGACCGTCACCATCGCTAATAAGATAGCGGTGTTTTTTAGTACTTGCGGCAGCACATACTCGCCCATATGTGGCCAGATATCAGCCATCGGCTGTGTCCAAGACAGTAGGACGATCATAATCGGTATCAGCATAAACAACGAAATCAGTCCTAAGACTGATTTCGATAAAACACGTTTAAGAGAGGTACGATCTTTACGGACAATAAGGTCTGTATCGGCCATATCGTCTTGCGGATTAGACGCTTTTGGTATAGTTATCATAACGTTATTACCATCTCGTACCCTTTATTACTCTTGCTACTCTGGAGTTTATGCTAACAAGCAAACCCTTATTTATAACCAGCTTTATTTATAACCAGCTTTGTCCATTAGCTGAATAGCTTGGGTTTGTAGTGAGCCAAATTTTTGTACACTGATATCGTCTCTTTTGAACTCGCCCCATGATCTGAGCATCTCTGATTCGTCAATCCCTTCTTTTACAGGGTATTCTTTATCAGAGCTGGCATAAAGACCTTGTGCCTCGTCAGAAGATAACCACTCCATCAGCTTAAGCGCGCCATCTGGATTATCAGAGCCAGTAACTACGCCTGCGCCCGATATATTGACGTGAGTGCCGGTAGTGTCTTGATTGGCCCAAAATATCTTCACTGGGAAATCAGGTTTTTCATCTAAGATACGGCCATAATAGTAGCTATTGGATAATCCGACTTGGCACTGACCAGCGGCAATAGCCTCAAGCATACTAGTATCATTACTGAACACATCAGTGGCTAAATTATCGACCCAGCCGCGAACCACTTGTTCGGTTTTTTCCTCGCCCAAGTTCTCAATCATACTAGCGATCAAAGACTGATTATAAACAGCGTTTGAGGTGCGCAAACAAAGCTTACCTTTCCATTTAGGATCAGCCAGATCAGCATAGGTAGATAATTCTGAGGCATCGACTTTACTTGGGTCATACATGATAGTACGAGCTCGCAGCGATAAACCAGTCCACTGACCTTCTGGATCACGATACTTAGCAGGCACGTTAGCATTTAGCGTCTCTGAAGCTACTGGCTGTAATAACCCTTGCTCCGCCGCTTGCCATAAATTGCCCGCATCGACCGTCAATAGCATATCTGCTGGAGTATTATCACCTTCCGCCTTTAGGCGCTCCATTAATGGCCCTGCCTTATCGGTAACTAATTCTACTTTTACCCCAGTCGCTTCGGTATATTTATCCAATAATGGTTTGATAAGCTGCTCATTACGCGAAGAATAAATCGTTACCACTTGCTCGCTATCTGCAGGGGCAGCAGTCGTTTCAGTTTCGGTAGCTGGCGTCTCGCCTTGTGTCGTTTGTTCAGGCGTCTCAGCTTTATTACAACCGACTAGAGCTAACATCATGCTAACTACAGCAACAGACAAAGTAGCTTTGATAGGCTGACTTACTGCAAATGGGGCGTTAAGCGCTTGCAACGACATGGCTTTCTCCGAAATAAGGGAATAAATAATTAAGTTATAGTTGGGATTAAGGGGTAGATAAACCGCTTAGAAACTAAAAACACATACTAATAGAAATGAGAGTAATTATCAATAACTTTATACAATTCCTCGTGCTAGCTTTTACTATTGACTGGTTATTATTACGCTGCTGTGATTAGACTAATTATGCAAAAGCCATTGTCCGATAATGGCATTGACCGCCGCTTCTGTGCGCAGTATTCTTGGGCCTATATTGACCGCTTGACAGCCATGCTGCGCTAATAACTCAATCTCATAATCAATCCAGCCGCCTTCGCTACCAATACACAGCACTTGCGGTAAACCTGTCACAACCGCCGCTTGGGTCAAATATGCTGACAAAGATAACGAGCTATAAGGATGGGCAACGATAGCCTGCTGGTTATCTGCTAGAAGACTAGCTAGTTTATCCTCAACGAAAGGTTTAAAGCGTTTTTCTAACGTGATATTGGGCGCGATAGTATCGACGCCTTGCTGCAAACCGGCTAATACGAACTCGTCAAGACGCGCCAGCATCGGGCTTTGCCAATAGCTTTTTTGCGTGCGGTAGCTATTGATGAGCACGATATCACTTACGCCAAGCGCAGTCATATCCATGATTAAGCGGCGAAGCACTTTGGGGCGCGGCAGTGCTAATATCACGCTAAGATTTAACTTACTTGGGGGGTCAATATCTAGCTGCACCTCACGTAGTTCAATAGCATTACGCGTTATTTTATCAATAGTGGCGCTACCAAGTTTGCCGCCTATTTGACCGATTTTTAGGCTGTCGCCTACTTGCAAGCCTAATACCTGATTAATGTGAGTGATTTGCTCAGACGACTGCACTTGTGCCAAAGAGCCTGAGAAACTAGCCTTGGGCAATAAAATACTATTCATAAAGCACGCCACTGCTAGCTTGCTCAACCACCTCTTCTATCATCGTTAATTGACGCGGCAGTACTAATTGCTGCTCAGCGGTTAGTTTTGCGCCGGCTAATCCTGCCGCCTTAGCCGCCGCTGGATGACTTAACCAAAATGCTAGCTGCTGATAAATAAGCTCGTTATCGGTAATAATCTGTGATTTTGAAGGCGGTTTTGTAAATGTCGAATGTTTTGAGGTCGGATTTTTTGATGAAACGCCAAGGCGCGCGTTATCGCTACTGGCTTGATAAAACTCATTATCAGGCTGATAAAGCGCGCCAGCTTCTGCCAATTTGTCCACCACACTTTGACAAGACTCAGTGTACTGCCCCATCACTATCGGCGTGGCAACACTAGCAGGCTCTACCGGATTATGGCCACCGATATCGACCAAAGAGCCACCGACTAAAGCCACATCGGCTAACTCATACCAGCGCATTAACTCGCCCATGCTATCGGCTAGATAAACTTGAGTTTGTGCGCTGATAGGCTCGTTCAAACTACGTCTTGCCATCGTAAGTCCGCTCGCTTGAACTAAATTAGCTATCTCATCGAAACGCTCAGGATGGCGCGGTACAATAATTAATAAAGTCTCAGCTAGTTTGGAGTCAGCTAAAGTGCTAGACAAGAGCTGCTGTTGCCAAGCTAATGCTACGCTCTCTTCACCATCATGAGTACTAGCGGCTACCCATATCGGTCGATTCGATATCTCATCAGAGCGGTCAGATTCAGCGCTCTCAGATGAGGTCTTATTATCCACAGAGTTTAATTGCGGCGTATTAATCACCCATTTCAGCGAGCCGGCCACACGAATTTGAGAGCTACGCGCCCCAAGCTGACGAAAGCGCTTAGCCGACTCTTTATCTTGAGCAATGATTAATGTCAGATTTTGCATCATACTTGCGCTTACCGCACCAATCTTTTGATAGCGGTTAAAAGATGAGGCAGATAATCGGCCATTAACCAACACACTAGCAATGCGCCGCTCGGACAAGGTGCTCAAAATAGTAGCCCATAGCTCCGTCTCTACAAATAAGGCGGCGATGGGCTGCACGTGATTTAAAAAACTGTCGATGACTTTAGGGCTATCCACCGGTACGTAACTATGACTCAGGCGCCCTTGAGCAATATCATCAGCAAAACGGATAGTGGCGCGAGCAAAGCCAGTTTGGGTCGTATTAGTCAACCAAATAGCGTAGCCTTTCGCCATTAAAGCATCTAATAAAGGCGCGATAGTATTAGTCTCACCCAAAGACACCGCGTGGCACCAAATGACTTTTTGCACTTGTTGATCCAAAGCCTGTGATTTTGGCAGTGCTGGGTACTGTCTCCCAAAGCGCTGATCAACTTCCTCTTGATAATTATCGCGTTTATGTGAGCGCTGCCAAACCTGCAAGCGATATAGAGGCTTGAGCACAGCAATAGCGCCTCGGTAATACCAAGGCGGACTCAGCGGAGTACGCGACGACAATAGCGTTGACTTAGAGGTTTTCGTCACGGCGGGCAATGGTGCAGTATCATTTTGAGGTTCAGGTGGCAGCATAAAGGTAAAGGTTCAATTCAAGGGATTATTGAGATTAAAAAAGGGGGTAATTTTAGCCTAAATCATAGCGCGGTGTTTAATAATTATTAACCAAAAACACTTATTCTCAGAGCTTAGACAATACTAAATAAAGCAGCTACTCTTTAGACAAAAATAATAAGCAAAATAGCGGCTATTGAGATGATACCGATAAGCCACTGATAACGCTTAAAGCTATGCTGCTCTTGCTTTTGAGTTTCTATCAATAAATGCGCTTGCTGCCATTGCTTGTTGATAGTTATGGCTTCAGGATGACCATTCTCAGCCGCTTGCTCGAGCCAATACTTACCTTTATCCATATCTTGCTCAACGCCAACTCCTTGATAATAGAGTCTACTAAGAAGACGCTGAGCCCGACTGTCTTGAGCATTAGCCGCTTGCTCTATCAATGTCAATCCTGCTTGCTTCATAGGTGTATTACCCTCAGCACTGATTACAGAATTGGTCGTACTATTGGTTGTAGAGTTGCTTATAGCACTGAAATCAGTAGCTGCTAGTCCTTCGCCTAATAATTGATACATAGCTAAGCGCAGCATCGCTGAGGTGTTGCCTTTATTGGCAGCATCCCTCAATAACCGTAAGGCTTGCTGACGAGCCGCTTGATGAGTCTCAGAAAACTCAACTTGCGTACGTGGTTTGCCTTGCCGAGCGATATGGCGCTCAAATTGATCCAAAATTTTGCAAGCCTGCTGATACTCCTCTGCCCCAGCGTTTTGCGGCATCTCAATCTCAATAAGCTCAGCTAACAGCTTAGTAAATAGCTCTGGGGTGGGTTGAGCTGTTTTTTCAGCTTGCTTAGGCGCTTTTGCTTGTTCCTTTATCAGCGGCTTATTAGCTTCGTTAGCAATATCTTTTTTGACAGTGGAAGTTTTATAAGTACCGATTGCGACTGCACTGTTATTATTTTTAATTAAGGTAGGCTGAGTAGTGGTTGTCACTAAATCCTTATCAACTGCTAGGCTAGCTGCCTTACTCGCCCGTTGTTTTTGTTCAATAGTAGAGGGTTTTATGACTGAGCTATCCGCTTCTTTGGCTTGTCTGGGCTTGACAGTATCAGGCAAACGCTCTTTGACCGCTTGATACAGCCCACTAGCGACTTGGTTGCCTTGCACCGAGGCAAACTGCCTGTCCACATTACCAAATAGCCGCAAACCAATCGGTTCAAGGGCAAAAAACAACTCAGTCGTTAGCTTATTACCCTTATTATCCTCGTCTTCGCTTAGATCACTACTGCGATAAAGGACCGCCATTTCTTGATAAAAATCATCTGCACTCAAATTTAGCTCAGGATAGCGGCGACGTAGCTCCGACTGACTGTACCAATGCGGGACGCTTTGCCAATGAGGCGCTAACACTCGTCCGGCATAAAAAGCGAGAAATAATAATAAATGTCGAAAACGCTCATCTGCTAGGAGCTGTGCTTCATTTACCTCAACGTTACTCTGGTTAGCTTTTTTGAATAGGTCTCGACGTATTTGCGATAGCAGCGTATCTAGGCGCTGTAAGCTAGCCAATGATTCGTCCAACTCGCACGACCGCAGCTGCGGCTCATAAGCAATACCGCCTGCGATAGGACGCTTAGCCAAAAAGTCTTGCCAGTAGCCTTCGGCGCTATAATCAAGCGCCGTTTTGGTCAAAAAAGAATCTGTGGTGGCAGACATAGCTAAAAATCCTTTAAAGGGTTACAGGCTCTAATAATTGCAGACTCTATAATAACGGACTAAATAAGCGTATCACATTATCGAACAAACGCTTAGAGCTAGGACGCTGCTGCCAATACCCTAATTCTAAATATCGGCAGTTCTCTAAATAAGCTTTTTGACAATTTAAAACTTGTGACACCATCTCTGGAGTATAAATGGCTAAACTCACTTCCATATTAAGATAAAAGCTACGCATATCAATATTTACCGTGCCAAATAGACAGTAATCATCGTCAACAACTACGGTTTTAGCATGCAATAAACCGCCCTCAAAGCGAGCTATCTTCACCCCTGCCTCTAACAGCTCTTGATAATAAGCTTGTGAAGCGTGCTGTACCAAAAAAGAATCCACCTTTTTGGGGATAATCAAAATCACATCGACGCCGCGCCTTGCCGCTGTGGCTAAAGCTCCTGATAACGCCTCGTCCGGTACAAAATAGGGGGTAGTAATCTGAATACGCTTATTAGCACGGTGAATGATGGTCACTAAGGTATTATAAATAACGTGACCAGTCAGCTGCGGCGCTGAAGGAATAAGCTGGGCTATAACGTCCTCAACCACTGGCATCTGCGCGATAGCAATTGAGCTAGTTCCGAGAGCGGGCTGCACAGTATGCACCGCTTCATCGACATTAGCGTCAATCACTTGTACGCGGCTATTGATATCGTTGATAGTCGGATGCATGACATAGAGCTTACGAGTGTAATTATTCACCCGTTTATTAAGCTCATATAGATTGTCTTGACTCTCAGCACCAATATCAGTCACCACTACTTTGGTCATAGCAGTCGCGATACTAATCGGCTTGGTGCTGGTACTGCGAATCATCATATCGATCCACTGACCGACATTTTTATCTTGTTTAAAAAAATTAGGATCAACCAAATTAAAACTGCCGATATAGCCTATATAGTCATCGATGACAATGATTTTGCGATGATTGCGCAAGTCTGAGCGCTTAAATAAAGTCTTAAATAAACCAACTGGCAGCGACTGATGGACAAAAACCCCAGCTTCTTGTAACCCTCTATAGGATTGGTGATTTAAAAAACTTAAACTACCAACGCTATCGGCTAATATATGACAATCTACTCCGCGCCTAGCTGCACTCATCAGCGCCTCTAACACCTCAAGCACTTGACCTTTGGGATAGATAATATAAAACTCCATATAAATACTATAAGAAGCATTATGAATGTCAGTAATCAGCTGCTCAAAAATGGTTTTGGGGGTAGTGAGTAGCTGCATTTGGTGGCCAGCAAAGACGCCAAAGCCAGTTTTTCTTGTGCCAATAAGACTAACACCGCGATAATGATCATCTAAGAGCTCTTGGCCTTGATCAAAAACCAAACGCTCGCGAGCCGCTATATCATTGGTCAACAGCTGCGCTTGATCGACACGCTGGCGATAGCGCCGTCCAATCATCGGTTCGCCTAATAAAACATAAGCGATAAACCCCACTAACGGTAGCGTATAGAGCATAGCAATCCAAGCAATAGAGACGCCGATATTGCGCTGTACAGTGACGATGCGTAAGGTCATGACCACCATCAACAATACATGCAATACTAGACCCAGCCCGGCAAAGTCGATCCAAGACCAAGGCGCAAGAGTTGGTTCTGTAGCTAAAGGATCTATAGCGGCCTCCGTTAAAGGGTTTATCTTAGACTATATAGGTATAAATGATTCTAACTCACGCTAGTATACAAGCTTTAAGCTAGTATAAAATAAACGCTATAGTAAGCTGCTATACTATAATTTATCAAATATTCTTTGGTTATATTAGCTACTCATAAGGACTTATTTACGCTAGTGTTCAGCCCTAGTCATTATTTATTTGTGTTATTTATAAAATAGTATTTGACAGCCCTAAGTATTTGTATATAATACACACCCACAGCAAGGGGCTTTATTGGTTCTGAGTTGTTAGAGGTTATTTATCTTTAGTGTGACAGCTTTGGATCTTATGACTTTTAGAAATCCTATTTAAAGAATTTCTCTTGCGAACCTAAAATTGCAATGCAATTTTTTAACGGTTCTCAGGGTGATTAGCTCAGTTGGTAGAGCGTCTGCCTTACACGCAGAATGTCGGCGGTTCGAATCCGTCATCACCCACCACTTATTAGCAAGTGGGTCTTATCTTCTTATAAAAGAAAAAACAAAATGCTAGCACGACCTAAGCAGCGGTAGTTCAGTTGGTTAGAATACCGGCCTGTCACGCCGGGGGTCGCGGGTTCGAGTCCCGTCCGCTGCGCCATATTTAAAACTTAGTTTTAATACAAAAGTTTCAACCTCAAGTATTAGTTTGCTTGAGGTTTTTTTGTGTTTAGATTTCCTCTTAAACCCTTTCTTTATAGGGGCTAGATACTTTCTCTCTATCCATCTTTAACAAACGGTCTGCTCTTTAACAATGCATAGATGATAAGTTTTTGCGCATAAGCGATATCTTTTGAAAATCGGTGACCAACTGCTCGGTGACCAAATGGTGACCATTTTGTGACCAAGGTTGTTGAAAGTTGGAACTACCTTTCAATATCTCAGATTTAACATTGAGGAATTTAAAAAGATATTCAGGAAATGATCAAATTTAAGTTTTTGCTAGTATATATCAAGTAAGTAATAAAAAAACCATCCATAGACTATTCGTTCAAATCTATGAATGGTTCTTAATTTGGTGGTGTTCTAAAAAGTATGCTAGCGATAGAAGTCAATAAGAAATCTATGCTAAGTTCTCTGATTCTATAGGGCTTTAAAGGCTTCAAAAATTGTTCAAGTTTTAATCAGCATACTTTTTGACACACCACCAAAAATTTAAAAGGTATGGGATTTACAGACCAAGGTGCTAGAAATATACAGTTAGCAGCTGATATTCTTGGTACTGGCGGGTTAGGATATGCTGTGGCTGCTAACAAGGTTGTTAGTACTACAGGTAAATATGCTACGTCGAGTACAAATGTTGCTCAAAACACTAGACCTAATTTTATATACAATGACCGACTACAATTCCGAGAAGAACTCGCTCGAAAAGCTGGTATTCCAAGAGGAGTTGAGAAAAACCCTGCAAATATTTGGGGTGCTGATATTAATAAAATTAGACAGAGTTTTGAGATGGATGGTGCTTCATTGATTATAAGAGAACCCAAAATTGGAAAACATTCTGGAAGAAGTGCCTATTATGATATAAAAGGTCATAAAGTTTATAAAGAGGTTGAGTACCATCCAGGTGGTGGTACGCATGAAAGTTCAGAATATTATAAGCTTGTGAAAAACGACGGAACACAAATTAGAATTATCAATCCAGAAAAACCTTTTAAAACAGGCACAATTGCACCAAATCAGATTTACATGAATCCACAGGGTCAAGTGATAATTAAAGAAAACAATAAGTGGGTAAAAAAATGACAAACATAGAGCCAATAATGGATGGAGATATTGTTCCTGCTACAATGGCTGCTGGTATAGAGTTAGGAATAAGTTTTGATTTTTTTAAAAGGCATACAAGAAATATTTTAAAAAAAACTAAGGAGGAATGCTCGACAGATTATACCAATAATTTTTGGTTTATATTTCGTAGGAATGAGTTAACTATTGGCGGTTTCTATATAAATGACATTTATTGCTATTGGGATGATAATGTAGTTTTAGAATTCAGTGGAGATATCCCCATATTGACTGCAATACATGTATCAAATAAATATTCAGGAAAATTATTTAATGTTTTAACGATAGGTAGTAGACTTGATTTGCTAAAGTCTAAGCTTGGTTTTGGTTTTTATTATGGACCTGGCGATGTTCATTACTTGTTATCTAGTTTATCTAAACCAGATGAAATAGTAGAAGGTGTATTTATTAGAACAAATTATCTACTACCTTATTCTGAAGAGTATCAAGAACAGTTAGTTGAGACAATCACAGTATACTTATAAGTTTATTATATAGTTAAGTCTTTATAAAATCGATACAACCTATATCATGAAACAGTTTAGGCAGATTATTCTCCATCCACCCTTGGCGTAGAAACTTAGCCTGAGCCCATTTCTTTTTAATGGAATTAAGATCAGGGCTATAGGGTGGTAGCCAAAGGATACGATGGCCATACCTGTTCAGCTCGTAGGCTAGGTGGAGCTTGCGACACCCAGCGTTTTGAACATCTGAAATAGAAAAATACTGCTCCACCTAATCGTAAAGTATCTGCCCCTGCCGAGGGACGAGGCACAAAGCTAACTATTAAAGATAAATAACCCATGCCTCGCATATTTCACGACTGTTAAAGAACCCAAATCTACAGGCCAAGCTTTTTAATTTTAGTTCTTTTTTTAATCTAACTCTAGTAGCTACACTGAACAAAACCAAGCCTCTAATATCCAAACCAACAACCTAGCCCTGATCGCCACAGGTGCCGGTAAAGACAGTAATATCAATATTAATGGTAGTAACATTAATGTCACCAATAACGCCTTATTCCAAGCGGACAATGATTTCAACGTCAGTGGCGTCGCACAAAACAGTACTACTCGTAGTACGAACTCAAGCTCAAGTGCGGCTATTGGGGGTTATGCTTCAACAGGTAGCGGTGTCGGCATTACCGCCAGTGCCAGCCGCGGCAAAGGCTATGCCAACAGCGACTCAGTGACTTATGCCAACAGCCAAATCAACGTAGGTGGTACCACTACCCTAGATATAGGCAATGACCTCAACCTCAAAGGCGGGGTACTTAACACAGACAAGATCCAAGGCGCTATTGGCGGTGACGTCAATATTGAATCGCTACAAGATACTTACTCTTATGACAGCAAGCAAAAGAATGCAGGCTTTACCTTAGATGTTGACATCCTAAGCAATGGCGTAGGCTCAAGTCTCTCGGTCAATGGCGGTAAGACGGACATTAATGCGGACTATAAAGCGGTAGGCGAGCAATCTGGCATCTTTACAGGTGATGGCGGCTTTGATCTAGTGGTTGGGGGTAAGACCACGCTGATTGGCGGGGCGATTACTACTACCGACAAAGCGCTACAAGCAGGACTCAACAACTATGTCAGTAAAGGCGGTATCACTACTCAAGACATTGAGAACACCAGTAGCTATGAAGGCGATGCGATCCAAGTTGGCGTCAGTCTTGGTATGACTGAGAACAAACCACAGGCTAATACTAACGGTTTAGGCTATGGTACAGATGGTGATAGTGATAGCAGTATTACTAAAGCTGGTATCACCGGTATAGCGGGCAATAGTGGTATCACAACGGACAATCAAGCTGAGTATGCAGGTGCGCTTGAGAACGTATTTGATGAGACGCGTGTCAATGAAGAGCTGGGGGCGCAGACGCAGATTACTCAAGAGTTTGGCAAGGAAGCGCCTAAGGCTGTTGGGGACTTTGCGGTTAAACGGCAATTAGACCTTATTGAACAAGGCAGAGTAGACGAAGCAGATAAATGGGCAGAAGGTGGTGCTTATCGGGTAGCGTTACATACGCTAGTTGGTGCTATTGCCACTGGTAGTGTTGAGGGAGCGTTAGCTAGCGGCACTACAGCAGTCTCTATTCCTGCGGTAGGTCGTTACTTAGATGAGCAAGGAGTTGATGAGACGACTAAAAATGCGTTGCTCTTAGGATTGTCAGCAGGCGTTGGCGCTGTTGTTGGTGGAGACACAGCTAGTACGGCAACTAGTGTCAATCAGACGCAAAATAATTATTTAACCCATTTACAGGAAGCTGCAAGAACAAAAGAGTTGTCTGCTTGTATAGTCAATACAAAATAAAATTGGTACAACCCATATCATGAAACAGTTTAGGTAAATTATTCTCCATCCACCCTTGGCGCAAAAACTTCGCCTGTGCCCATTTTTTCTCAATAGGGTTTAAATCGGGACTATAAGGCGGTAGAAATAGCAGGCGATGACCATGCCTGTTGAGTAATCTCTGAACGCGTTTGTGAAAGCTAGCGTTATCCATGACAATCACGCATTTAGTTTTAAGGCTTGGTATTAGCGTGTCTTTGCACCAGTTGTAGAATATATCGCCATTGATATTCTTTTCGAAGTAATCTAGGGCAAATAACGCTTTTTCATATAAGGCACCAATAACGTTGGTGCGCTTTTTACCTTGCCAGTTATAGCAATCAATGCAAGGGGTTCCAATAGGTGAATAACCATGAGAACGAATGGTTTCAGACTCAAAGCCGCGCGCGTATATGTATACAATTGCATAGCCTTGAGCGATGTAGTCGCCCAGTTTACTTAGATATTTAGCTCTGTTTAATGGGCAAGCTTTTGGATGCTCTAAGGTCTTTTTTTTGACTGATACCAAGACGTTTTAAAGCGGCCTCGATGCCCGACTTACTACAGCCAAAACGCTGTGCTCTCTCGTACATGTAATCGTCTGGATGCTGTTCAACATCTTTTAATAAAGCTTCGTTAGGTATTTTACTGGGTGGTTTATTGCGAGTGAGTTTAATACTAGGATCTTTGAGCCAATTCTGTAGCGTGGCCTTACTAATGTCATAAAATGCACAAGCTTGTCTGATACTCATATCTTGTTGTTCGACACTTTTAATCACTTGAGCACGGAAGTCTGCTGAATAAGTCAAAATCTTTTTACTTTTCATTTATTTTAAAACTACTGTACCACTTTTATAAAGGCTCTACTATAGTCTAACAGATAGAAGAAAAGTTCCAACTCCTTATAATATTGATACTGGAACTATATTAGGTAATTTGCCTAATGCAAATAAAAACTCGAATTCGATTTTGGGTCAAAAATATTACGAAAAAATTATCAATGATAAAATTAACAATGCTACTAAAGCATTTGAGAAAGAGAAATAAGCCAATGAGAAGAAAGGAAAAGTATATATATATAATTTCGTTCTTAATTATAATGATACCGATAATATTTTTCATATATAGATTTATAATGTCAACTATATTTTTAATGGGTGTATAAATACTATTGAAGAATTTAACAGGGTATAGAAATGAAAAATAAATACTTATATGCTTCGATTATAATCATCGTTATTGCTATTCTCATTTTCGCTTATTCATTCATTAAAGGAGTCAATAGCATATTATGGAATGTATAAAAAATATCCCATAAATGGATTGGTCATAAAGACTTTGATGTAGATCCATATATAGATTTTGGTAGTGGTAAAGGTGATAAAACTAGTCTAGAAGATAGAAGAAAGGTTCCAATTATTTCATTAATTGATAGTGATTATATATTTGGTGAACTTCCACGTAAAAATAAAAATCATAATTCAATTTTAGGTAAAGGTTTTAACGATAAAAAAATTGATGATATAACACGAAAAGCTAAAGGGTGCTTCGATAAGTCGAGTAAATAGTATGAATAAGAAATTAAAGTATTTGTTAATAATAACTATAATAATTTTATTGTTATTTATTCTAAACTCATTTATAGATGCTTACGATACAATATCTATTAGTGTATAGGCTGTAGTGCTTATTTATATTAGGCAATTTGCCTCAGAGTTAATGTATGCTGGATATGACAAGTTTAATGATACTTTAGGTGGCAAACTGCCCCTAACCAATTCAGAAAAACTCAATCAAGATATCTACCTTGATGCTATGGACAAAGGCTTACAGATTGACACCAGTAACCATAGTCGAGGCGGGTTGACAGGTAGCGTCGCGCTAAAAGACTTAAATAACAATCAAGGTGTTACACAAGTTCCCATTCGCTAGTCACGCTTTTACGGCACCGCTACTAACGTACAGGACTACGCTGATCAGCTTGCCAAAAATGGATATACTTATGTGGGTATAGACAAAGATGGTAATGAAGTTGTTTATCAAAGTGGTGCTTATTCTGCGGTACACAAAGCGGACTTTGTCGGTCGTCCTCCTATCATACTAGGCGGCAACCCTGCGACAGGCGGCGAGTGTTGGGGTTGCTATTCGCACAGTAGTTATTTTGCGGAGATACCAAACGAGTATCTTACAAATAATCAGGGTCAGTACATTGATAATGCAGGTAAAGTTGTTCCAGAAGATCAAAAAGTAGGTAACCCTGATTTTGAAAAGTTTTTAGATATATGGGGCGAACCAAAAGACAATATTAATCCATCAATTCCTGTTTTAGTAAAACCTAAAAACCCTCAATCAGAAGGAGTTTATGATGAAAATCCTTATTAAAGTTATGGCAGTAGTTTTCTGCTTAAATCTATCCGCTTGTAACTACGGTATTTTTGATTGGAATTCACAACATTATGATAAGACTAGAGCTTATAAGCTGACAGAAAAATGTCGAGTAGAACAGCAAAATATTGCAAGAAATAATCTAGGCGCTAAATATAATGATGAAGTTGATATCAATATTTATAAAATGTGTATTAAGAATCATAATTACAAATTCAAATCCGACCCTAAATATAGGTAGTGATGTTAAGAAGAAAACTATGAAACCAGTCCTTTAGTTATTTTGCGGAGATACCGTCACAGTATCTGAGGGACAATCAGGGTCAGTACGTTAATACAAACGGCAGAGTTGTTACCGTAAAAGAACGTGTAGTCACAGATGAATATATAGAGTATGAAAAAATATGGGGCACCCCAAATCAAACAAATTTATCAGCGCCTATTTTAGTTAAACCAACCGCCACTAACAATGAGTTCAAATACAATGAAAAGCCTTATTAAGATTAACGTTATCATGATGTCGTGTCTGATACTATCAGGATGTTTTCCCTGTAAGTTAGGAGACTGGAATTGTAGCCAAATAGATCCTCAACTCTCAAAAAATGTTAATGAATGTACTCGCACACAGCAAGCGGTAGCTAGAACGATATTGGGTTCCCAGTACACCGATAAAGTGGATTCAGCTATATTGAGTAGCTGTATTAAAAATACAAACTACAAATTTAAGATCACAAACTAAATTGCGGTCTTAATCAGGCTTTAAAAAGCAGATTCATACTAAATAGATTTAAACCAATTAAACTCAAAATCTCAATCAGAAGAAATTTATGATGAAGATGCTTTTCAATATTATGACAGTCGTTTTCTGCTTAAGCCTGTCGGCCTGTAATTACGGTATTTTTGATTGGAATAAACAGAATATAGATAAAACAATTGGTTATAAAAAACTAAACTCTTGTGTTTCTTCTCAGCAAAATATTGCTAGAACAGCTTTAGAAGGCAACTATAGCAAGACTATTGATGATGATATTCTTTATAAATGCTTAGATAAGTCATCTTATAAGTTTAAATCTGATCCTAAGTATAAGTAGGAATAAGGAGTTCAAATACAATGAAGAGCCTTATGACAATTAATGCTTTATGCTTATTTCTTACAAACTATCAATCTTGTCGCTTTCTTGACTAAAATTGTAGTGAGCCAAATCCCAAATGGTCTGATTCAGTTGATGAATGCCAATTAAGCCAAAGCCAAAAAGCCAAAAAGCTAAAAAGCTAAAAAGCTAAACAGATTTTATAAGGAAAATTCGTAATGAAAATAGTTAAGGTCACACTCATCTTTTTAATGTTAAATATGAGTGGCTGTGTTTTAAGTGATTATTACCAACAAGACTGTGCAATCAGTGGAGACTACTACAAGCAACTACCATCGGATGAACAAAAGCGTCTAAATAAGAAGTGTGGCGGCGCACCGCAATGGAAACTGGTGAAACCAGATAATAATTAAGGTGTTTATGATGAAAACCCGTATTAGCCTTGTTGTGTTTAACAAGCAAGCGTAGGCTGATTGAAACTTGTAATCTAAACATCACCAACAACGCCCTGTTCCAAGCCGACAATAACGTCATCATCACCGCCAGTCGTGGCAAAGGCTATGCCAATATCGACTCCCAACATCTTAAAATAAAAAATAGCGTAGCACTGTCCAATTATAAAGCCATACTTTCCCCTGCCGAGGGACGAGGCACAAAGCTAACTATTAAAGATAAATAGCCCATGCTCCGCATATTTCAAGACCATTAAAGAACCCAAATCTATAGGCCAAGATTTTTAATTTTAGTTCTCTTTTCAATCAAACCACAAGCCAACATGAATGGTTTGGGCTATGGCACTGATAGTGACAGTGATAGTAGTATCACCAAAGGCGGCGTGAGTGGCTACAATGATTCACAAGGCATGCTCACTACTGAGAACCGTGAAGCTCTCGGCGGCAAGCTTGATAACAACTTCAATGCTAATGCAGTGTTAAAAGACCTCAACGTACAAGTTGAAATCACCAAAGAATTCCGTAAAGAAAGCTTTCAAGCCATCAACGACTACACGGGCACTCGCCAAGTTGACTTACTCAAGCAGCTTGAAACCGCTAGTGACGAGCAAAAAAATGCTATTTATAATGAGATCTACAAACTACAGTACCAAAAGCGCTTATTACAAACCCTAGTAGGCGTCCTAGCAGGATTACCTGAACCTGCCATTACTCAAGGTAGCTTACAACTGGCAGCCACCAAAATGCGTAAAGAGAGCTTGGATAATTCAAGACAGTCACCAGGCGTGGTATATACTGATGAAAATGGCAATAGCCAAGTTATTAGTAACGTCTCCTATGACAGTGGCTATTTTGATGGGGTTAAATTGGGTGGTACACGTTTATCTACCGATGTGATTTGTGGGGAGGGAAATACACGTTGTGCTAGAGATGCTAATAATCAACTATTGACTGATGTAAATGGTAATTATATTTATGAAGGTAATGATAAATATCCCACCTACCAAAGCTTAAAAGATGATAAGAAAGAATTCAAACCTCAAATTGGCGC
Organism: Psychrobacter sp. AH5; assembly: GCF_040371085.1. Lineage (NCBI taxonomy): Bacteria > Pseudomonadati > Pseudomonadota > Gammaproteobacteria > Moraxellales > Moraxellaceae > Psychrobacter > Psychrobacter sp. AH5. The sequence continues at coordinate 709,562 of NZ_JAMBMT010000001.1, read as the reverse complement.
TACAGGTGGCTTTCAGGCAGAACAAGGGACGTTATTTGGCTTTGAATACAAGCCTGGAGGACTTATCGATATGAATATTGAAAGCTTCGCGGGTCCGCATGATTTGGCAGGGGGCCAAGGGCCAGGCTATTACGGTGATGATGGTAATACCAAGCCTGGTGATAAGCCATTTCAAGGAGTAGTCACAGGCGCTGCCATTCCAGCCGTCGCCCCATTTGCATTAGCAGACTTACTCTCGCCCGATATGATGATTATGCTATTAAAACTAGGAGGTAACTAATTATGAGAGTTCTATATTTACTGATGTTTGGCGCTGTATTAAGTGCTTGTAATACATTTAACGTTGTCCCTGGCTATAGTCCTTATGTATCATTGTCGCCACCTTATATACAACATTGGCAAAAGTCAGATACTATTGGTCGTACCAACGTTGATAAGCGTTGGCAAGACTTTCAGAGCTGCGGGGTTAAGAAGTATTTTGATGGTAACCTAGATTTAACAGTAGTGTATCCAGACATGACTGTTGAACAAATGTCAAAACGTAGAAAAAAAATAGAATCTTGTATGAAAAATAAAGGCTACGTTTATCTTGGTGCAACCGAATGTGTCGATGGTAAGAATAATAAGCTAACAGGGTTGTGTAATTAGCTTTAGCTTATCTAAATCATTTAACATGGCGCAGGCATTTAGCTTGCGCTTATTTTTTTAGTATCCCAGCCGTCGCTCCATTTGCGCTAGCGGACTTGCTCTCGCCTGACATGATAGCAGTACTCTTACAATTATCAGGAAATTAACCATGAGAATGATTTTTTTATCCATACTTGCAGTTTTATTAAGCGCTTGTTCCGCTTTTTATGTAGTGCCTGGTTACGATCCCTATGTGAACCGCCCCGACTATATCGGAGGCTGATCTACTTGAGTCAGGCAGCGATGCCTGACAGGGTTAAATTATCATAATACCGCTTTTCAAAATCAAAAGGTGACACATAACCAATCGTACTATGCAGTCGTATTTTATTGAACCAATCTACCCATTCAAGGGTTGCCAGTTCAACATCGTTCACACCAGTCCAGTTCTGCTTTAAATAATGAATCACCTCAGACTTGTAAAGCCCATTGACCGTTTCAGCCAATGCATTGTCGTATGAATCGCCTGTTGTACCAACAGAAGCAATCACGCCGCAGTCTGTCATCTTATCGGTATAGCGAATAGATAAGTAATGAACCCCTCGATCACTGTGATGAATGACATCTTTGGGATTGTTTCTATCTGCTATTGCTTGGTTTAATGCCGCCATCACCATATCGGTATTCATGCGATTCGATACTTTCCAGCCCACGATAGCGCGAGCAAACACATCAATAATAAAAGTGGTATAGACCCAGCCGCTTGTCGTCTTGATATAGGTGAAGTCCGCCACCCAGAGCTGGTTAGGGCGATTAGCGCTAAAGTTACGATTAACCAAGTCATCAGCACGCTTTTGGTCGTCACGGCTGTTGGTGGTAATCTTACCCTTACCGCGCCAGACACCTTGTAAGCCGTGCTGACTCATTAAACGCTCGACGGTGCAGCGTGCGATATAAATGCCATCTGCCTTCATCTGCCGCCAGACTTTGCGAGCACCATAGCGACATTTGCTGTCCTGCCAGATGCGTTTAATCTCGCTGAGATAGTAGTCGTCATGCTGACTGCGCAGTGAACGCCTTTCAGGGCAGCACTCTAGGTCTTTAGTACGGTGATAGGTTGACGGGGCAATCGGTAGTACTCTACAAATCAGCTCGACCCCATAACTACCTCTATAGTCATCAATAAACTGAACCATTATCTGGGTGGACGGTCGAGCTCCGCCTGGACTTCAAGACCAGCAGCCTTACGTATAATCTCATTGGCTTGCTTGAGCTCTTTGTTCTCGCGTTCAAGCGCTTTGATACGCTCTTTGTCACTTTGAGCCTGCACTGAGGCGGGAATGGTTTGGTCTATGTGCTTTTTATGCCAGGATCGCAGTGTCTCAGGCGTACAGCCAATCTTTGACGCTATGGCTTGAATGGCTGACCATGTAGAAGGATAGTCGCTCGACGCTTCAATCAGCATGCGAACGGCGCGTTCTTTAATCTCAGGAGTGTAGGTTTGTCTTTTCATTGTCGTATTCTCTCAGAATGTTGAGTCTCCGACAATCCCGGGGCGGTTCAATGTGTCTTTATCACCACCTTATATACAACATTGGCAAAAGCCAGACACTATTGGTCGTACTAATGTAGATAAGCGTTGGCAAGACTTTCAGAACTGTGGTGTCAAAACTTATCGTGATGGTAGCCTAGATCTAAATGTCGTATATCCAAATATGACTATTGAGCAGGCACGTCAACGTAGTAACAAGATAGAATCGTGCATGGATAACAAAGGTTATATCTTTATAAAAACTAAGGAATGTGTCGATCGCAAGAATAATAAGCTAACAGGATTATGTAATTAGTCTTAGCTTATCTAAGCTGTTTAACATGGCGCAGGCATTTAGCTTGCGCTTATTTTTTTAGCGATCCAGTCTCTACACTATTTGCGCTAGCTGACTTATTCTCACCCGATATAATGATTATGCTATTAAAACTAGGAGGTAACTAATTATGAGAGTTTTATATTTACTGATATTTAGCGCTATATTAAGTGCTTGTAATACATTTAACGTTGTCCCTGGATATATTCCTTATGTCTCATTGGCACCACCTCAGATACAAGGTTGGCAAAAGGCAGATACTGTTGGTCGTACTAATGTAGATAAGCGTCGGCAAGATTTTCAGAGCTGTGGAGTGAAAAACTTTCGTGATGGTAGTCTAGATTTAAGTAATGAATACCCAGGAATGACAACTGAAGATGTCATTAGACGCAGTAAAGCTATTAGAAGTTGTATGAAAAACAAAGGCTATATCTACTTGGGTGAAACAGAATGTGTCGATGGCAAGAATAATAAATTAACAGGATTATGTAATTAGCTTTAGCTTATCTAAATTATTTAACATGGCGCAGACATTTAGCTTGCGCTTTTTTTTAGCTTCCTATCCGTCACCCCATTTGCGCTAGCTGACTTACTCTCGCCCGATATGATGGCAATACTGTTACAATTATCAGGGAGTTGACTATGAGAATTTTTTGTTTATCCATACTTGCAGTTTTACTCAGCGATCGCTACTGTCAATCCTGCACAATTAAAATCAGGAGATTTTAGTTACGCAGATTAACTGTAAAATTCAACCTTTATCTGACTTAGCAACCGTCGGTAGTCGTTAGCCATTCGCTAACAATAAAACAGTATGATACGATTTTTGGAGTAGTAAGGGTGTATATTGATTTTCTTTTAGCGATACCTATATAAAATAAAAGTATAAAATGTATACCTATTTTTTACATAAAAGTATAATTTTTATACTTTATTAGTGACCAAAATCAGTATATTTTACTTGGTAAATAACTTTAAATTATGCTAAAAGTCGTTAGGATTATTTCTCTATATGCCTTTTCATACAAGGGTTTGTAGATTAATATACTCTAATATACTTTAACGAAATATGGTGGGTCTAGCCTGTCACGCCGGGGGTCGCGGGTTCGAGTCCCGTCCGCTGCGCCATATTTAAAACGAATTTAAACTTTCGAGTTTAAACAAGTTTCGCCTCAAGTATTCGTTTACTTGAGGTTTTTTTGTGTCTGTATTTTTGTTTCAAGCGGTTATCGAGTAAAAACGCAGACTTCGCCTTTATCAAGTAAAACAATGTGTTAAACCATCGAAACTAACTTTATTAGCAGCTTATAAAATACCTGTCAACGTATTCTATCAACCTAGCCCTGTACGAAATAAAGTGCCAACGATGACAAAGGCTACTGACAATAAAGTCACCAAAATAATATTCACTGAAAAAGATTTTAGCGTATCCGCAGTTAAGTTAGGGATTCTATAAAAACGAGCGTGCAAAGCGACAATGATCGTCAATAGCAGTAATAATAGCTTGAGACTAATAAGAATACTTAAATCATTATCAAGCTCAAACCATGAACCAATATTAGGCAATAACTGATAAGCCATCCAAATACCAGTGATAATTTGCACCGCTAGCGCTGGCATACCTACCTTTTCAAACTTCTCCTCAAAAGCCATTAACCCTTCAATGCTATGCGACGATAGCGCCTTTGGCAAAATAACCAAGGCCAAAATCAGGTGTCCCCCTGTCCAAATAGAGGCGCCTAATAAATGTAGGATTAGCAAAATATTGAGCATAGACAACTTTCCTAAAAGAGTAACGAGATATCAAACTTTTACTAAAATACTTAAATCTTATCAGCGGTAGATTTATCAGCTGTTAGATAAGTAGCTGAACTTTAAGCTCTGCAAAAACCGAAACTGAAGCTCTTGCAGTCAGCTGAGCTTAATAAACTATTCTATTATACGCAGCTTTTCATTTTGATACGTAAGAGTAGTTTTAGAGCCTTTGTTACAAAAAAAATAAAGCTGACCATTTGGTCAGTTATTGTAGCTAAATCATAAACTTAGCTAACATTAGTATCCATTTATCTGTATATAGCTGATTTCATTGATTAAATTAATGTTGTCAGCAGCTATAGAACGTGCTTAACTGTTTCAAAGTGTTAATAAGTATTGCAAAGGGTAACCATATTTGAAGCTCTTTTGCTGTAATTAGAGCCACTTTTGTCTCAAACCTCTACGCTACTTAGCCTTAATGTTAGCGATTATCCGCTAAAGGTTTTCTAGCAGTGATTAAGCGTTTTGACAAGGAGTTGGATACTGTTGATTTAGACCTAAAGTCTTATTAAGCATACTAGGTTTTTCATTAAAGCAGCCAACGATAGTCATGCTTTTGCTAGAAACAAACGACTGTATATAAAGGAGTATTACTGTGCGTTATTACCCATCTCTAAATCTATCCCCTACTAAACCAATGAAAAAAACTAGCGTGAATATTAAACGCTCTATTGCCAAACCTATAGCTACGGCTCTAGTCGCCACCTTGTCGCTAGCCGCTATCAGTAATGCCCAAGCTAAAGTACTATTTTCAGATACTAGCGTCTCATTACTATACGGTGAGGATTACGAGTTAGCCAAAGACGGTGAGTTAACTACGCTCACGCTTGAGCATGCCTCAACACACACATGGGGCGGAGTGTTTTTCTTTGTGGATCGTTTGCAAGGCGCAAGCGACAATGAAAAAAGTCGCGCCAAAGATATCTACGGCGAGCTGGCTCCTAAGTTCAAAGTCGCAACTTTTGATGATAGTTTTATCAAGCAAGTCAACTTTGCTACTCAATACGAGTTTGGCTCTAACTCTAGCGGCTTTAGCCAAGATAACTATATGATTGGGGTCGGTGCTGATCTCGACGTCCCTATTCCAGGTATGAAATACGCCTCTGCCTCTTTGTATCATGTGTTCAATAACAACTCTGGCCCCAACGACGCCGATGACCAGCAGATTACCTTGACTTACGGCTGGGAGAAAAACAACTTTGTAGTTGATGGTTATATTGATTACTCTTTTAACAATGATGACTTAGAAGATCAGCTGCATATCAATCCGCAAATTAAGTACAATTTGCAAGAGGCGCTAGGTATTGATAACCGTATCGAGGTCGGTATAGAATATAGCTACTGGCGAAACAAGTTCGGACTTGATGGCGTCAATCAAAGCGTCCCAAGCGCTTTATTAAAAGTGCATTTTTAAAGTTTTTTTTGCTCTAACATTTACTTTTAAAATCGAATATAGTGTTGCTACCTTTATAATTATTAGTATAGCTATCCATCCTCATTCAAACCTAAAAGTTGAATGAGGATTTTTTTTGGTACAGAATGACTTAATACTGACTCTAATAATGGACTTACCATGAATCATAACTTAGCCAAAGTCTCGCTAGGGTTCTTTCCTACCCCTTTGATTGAGCTCAAGCGTTTAAGCGCCAAACTTAACGGTCCAAAAATATTTATGAAACGCGATGATAATACGGGACTGGCGCTTGGGGGCAATAAGACCCGTAAGCTTGAGTACATCATGGGCGACGCCCTAGCCAAAGGCGCAGATACGGTGATTACCGCAGGCGCTATTCAGTCCAATCACTGCCGGCAAACGGCTGGCGCGGCGGCAAGCTTAGGGCTTGAATGTCATTTGGTGTTAGGCGGAGCCGAGCCTGAGCAGCCGCAAGGTAATTTATTACTTGATAAAATCTACGGCTGTCATATCCACTGGGCGGGCGAGAACCGTAAGGGCGAGGATATCCCAGAACTGGTTGAGCGCTTAAAGACACAAGGTAAAACCCCTTACGTGATTCCCTACGGCGGCTCTAATGAGCTGGGCGCGGCCGCTTTTGTCGCCGCTTATGAAGAGTTAGAGAGCCAGCGTCAAAGCCTAAACGTTAACTTTACTCATATCGTTTTTGCCTCTAGCTCTGGCGCGACCCATGCAGGGTTAATGCTGGGCAATAAAATAGTTGATAACGGCTGTCAGATAGTGGGTATTAACATCGATAAAGGGGAGATGGATAAAGTTCCTTTTGATCAGCATATTATTACTCTTGCCAATAATACAGCGCAGTTGATTAACGCTGATTTTAGCTTTACAGCAGATGATTTGATTTTAAATTCCGATTATGTTGGCGAGGGTTATGGCGTGATTGGAGAGCTTGAAAACGAAGCCATTGCTATGACCGCGCAAAACGAAGGCATCTTACTCGATCCGGTTTATACGGGACGGGCGATGGGCGGACTGATTGACATGATACGCTCTGGAGATATTAAGCAGACAGATAGCGTCCTGTTTTGGCATACTGGCGGCGCGCCTGCTCTATTTGCCTATGCTGATGATTTGACTGTGTAGTAACCAAACTAACACAGCAGATAAAGACTCTAAACTGAAAAAACCACCATAAGCTAGTAAGTTATTTAGTCGATTATGATTTATAACGCTAGCTTTATAAAGGTTTTTCTATGAGTCAAGTCAGCGAATGGGTACTCTCAATCATGGCCAAGTTTGGCTACTTTGGTATTATCTTTGCCATGTTTGCCGAAAATGTCTTCCCCCCTATTCCCTCAGAAGTCATTATGCCAGCCGCTGGCTTTGCAGCCTCTAACGGTGAGCTTAATCTTATATTGGTTATCCTTGCTGGCACGCTTGGCGCAGTCCTTGGCGCGTTACCTTTATATTATCTGGGTCAGGTATTTAATGAGGAGCGGCTGATAGCTTTTACCGAAAAGTACGGCAAATTTGTCTTTGTAAAACCTGATGATATTCGCGCTACCAATGAGTGGTTCGATAAGCACGGCAAAAAAGCAGTATTCTTTGGGCGTATGGTGCCTGGCATTCGCTCTTTTATCTCTATTCCTGCCGGAATGAATAACATGCCCATGCTACCGTTCTTAAGTTTATCGGCATTGGGAGCTAGCATTTGGACTACTATTTTGGCATTAGCAGGCTATTATTTAGGGCAAAATTATGAGCTGGTTGAATCAACTCTAGCGCCTTATTCAAAAGGCATTGGCATTTTAATCATAGTCATTATTATTGGCTGGTTTATCAAGCGGCGCAGATCTCATTGATCTATTTATTAATAAATACTTAATTATCAAGAAGTGCTGTTATTATGATTTACTTATCAATACTATCTAAACCTAGCCGCATCCATCCGATAGCTTGTTCTTGATGCTCGCTCATCGCATTCCAAATGCCATCTTCACTAAAGATAGAATAGGTCTCGCCAGAGTGCTCGATAGCCACATCGTTTTCGCGATCTTGCGCCCATTGCGGACTAAGATAATACTGTTGCACCTCAGCTAATAAAGCCTCCGCCTCTACCCAATCTTGCTGGGCTTGTAGTAGCTTTTGTTGCAAAGCATACCAGCGCTCAAACTTGCGTTGTATCTCTTGTGGATCGACTGTATGGCTCATTTTAGGGCTCCTAATAATTGCTAAAAGTTCAATTTTATAAAACCCACTACCTTATAGATAGTGAGCTTTTGCAAAAACAGCTAACTCGCTGTAGTTATTCTAAAACCCTTATTGGCTTATTTGTGCACGGTTATGCGGCTCATTAAAGTCAATAATTGGACCAAGCGGTATAATCTCTGTCGGATTGATCGTATCGTGGCTAGTATAATAATGCGCCTTGATATGCTCCATATTGACGGTCTCGCTAATACCCGGCACTTGATACAGCTCTTTGAGATAATTCCAAAGATTGGGATAATCGACAATGCGGCGGATATTACACTTAAAATGACCGACATAAACCGCATCAAATCTGACCAAAGTAGTAAACAGTCGCCAGTCCGCTTCAGTGATGTTAGCGCCCACTAGATAACGACTGGTCGCTAGCCGCGCCTCTAACTTATCTAAGCCAGCAAATAACTCAGTAACCGCTTCTTCATAAGCGGCTTGCGTCGTGGCAAATCCTGATTTATACACGCCATTATTCACCGCTGTATAGACCAGCTCGTTGACCTCATCAATCTCGTCTTTTAACTGATCGGGTAGCAAGTTAAGCGGCGTGGCTCCGACTTTATCAAAAGCTGAATTGAACATACGGATAATCTCAGAGGACTCATTACTAACGATAGTATTGGTCTTTTTATCCCACAGTACCGGCACAGTGACGCGGCCTGTATAATCGGGCTTGGCAGCGGTATAAACCTGATACATATAATCGGCATGATGGATCGGATCTTGAATGACGCCATCGCCTTGTTTAAAAGTCCAGCCGTGATCGCGCATAAACGGATGCACCACCGATAGCGATATCATATCCTCAAGCCCTTTTAGCTTACGGTATATCGTGGTGCGGTGCGCCCAAGGACAAGCTAGAGACACATAGAGATGATAACGATTTGGCTCAGCTTTAAAGCCGCCCTCTCCTGTTGGTCCAGCGCTACCATCGACCGTGACCCAATTGCGAAAGCCTGACTCTTCGCGCTTAAAACGGCCGCCAGTGGCGTCAGTATCGTACCACTGGTCCTTCCATTGTCCTTCTACTAATAAGCCCATGATGCTGTCCTTTTCATTACTTTATTTGCTGAATGTTATACATTAAAGAGTAACACTAATCCGTAAGCTTCATTGTTGATAATAAGCTAACTATTTGTGCTGCTTGCTATAACAATAGAGTCCATAATAAAACTCGCCAGCTTCTAAAAAAATGTCTTTGCAAACACTTCTTTGAGACTACTAGGTTCACGGCGCTTGACCTCATTTAGCTTATGGCGCGTCTCTGAGGCTATCTGATAAGCCTTGAGGCGTGATTGTTGCAGATTACCGATAGGACGGTTCTGTTTTAGGCAGCGAAACGGCGTAAAGGATAAATGCTCCATGATATCGAAGTGCCCATCGTCAGGAACGTCTTGGCAAGGAATCGTTAAGCATGCGACAGTGACAAAAGGCGCATCCGACTCTCTCCATTCGGTGGTAATCTCTTCGATAGGCTGCTTTTTTAGGTTGCGGCACAGCTGAATCTGCACCTCGAACTGATAATCGTGCTCGCGTATCTCCTCAATAATGAGCGGACGAATCGCCTCTTCACGCGCCTTGACATCGACTTCACGGCGGGTGACTTTCTTAGCTGACTCGGCCGTCGGAGTGACTCTAATTTTGGCCATATAATCGCCATGGCGCACCACACCTTGTGAATGAAAATCGTATAGCAAAGTGTTTTTGGGCTCAATTGTGGTAAAGCCCAATACCGCTTTAAAGGTTTTGATAGACTCTTTGGTAGGCAATCTTGAGCCATAATTGGTCAACCAGTTAAAAGCTAATTTAGCTTTGCCAACAGCGCCATTATCAGTGTACTTAGGCAGCTCTAAAAACAGACGCGAGAGGTAACTATACTCTTGAATTCTATTGCAAAAGAACACTGGATGATTGATCAGATTAAAATCAAAAGTGGCGCTGTCCTCCTCCCCTGGTGCTAGCTTTTCGCCCGGCACATCGAACACCTTAATCGCCAAACCTTGGGCAAAGCCAAGCTTACGATCGGCAAACACTCGTGAGGAGCCGTTAGAGAAGCGAATCACCGCATCATGAATCCCTGCTTTGGCATACAGACCTTGCGCGTACTCCGCAGGAATGTCATCTAAAATCTCAAACTTGGCTTTGAGTGCGCAGTAGCCTTTGGCATGGGCATCACGGGTGTGATAATCGACATTGCTAGCTTTATCACTACGAGCGATATAGCTCTTGATATCATCAGTGATCGTACGAATATTACGCTCGTCATCGCGGCTCAGGGCTATGTATTTGGGATCGTAAGGGACGTACTTTGGTTTAAAGAGTTTTTTTAGCATATTACTTCCTGAGTTTTATTGTTTTTAAAGGTATTACAAAAATTATGACAGCTCGCTTATCCATTTCAGCGCTGATAAGCTTGGAATAAATAAATACTCGCCGCCGTATAAAGTGTTAAAGGTTTCGATACCGTGATAGCGCTTACGAATAGGGTCAGCGGGTACGGTAAATTTGTCCGCGTCGCTGTCTTTATCGCCCCCATTTTTTTTAACATTGTGGAGGCCGAGCATCGGATCTTTTTCCTCCCCCAAGCTCATAAAGTTGCCGTCGTTTATCCACTGCGATTGTAAGAATTCAACCGTTTCCATCGCGTGAGCGTTGATACCAATAAAGAACAGTCCGCGCTGTTTGCCATCGTCCTCAGTGACATCAGGCGGCAATACTTCACCAAAGCCAACGCTGCGCCTAACAATACGGTGAATACGCACATCAGATAGAATAAAGTCTTTACTATCGCGCGGGTTCATACGCCTGATGTGCGCGCCAAACGGGCACTTTTTGCCATAAGGATCATCTTTATAACCAAAATCATTATTACGGCTTGGATCATCGCCCAATGCTTTATTATCCTTATCGGGAGCTAGTATCAATGGCGCGCCAGAGCGCCAGCGTCCCCACATTTTTGCGCCCAATAGCTCAGCTTCCTCCTCGCTATCAGTGTTATCTTTGCGAAACTTATTGAACTCTGCGACGTGGCTGTTATAAGCGCGCAGTACCATAAACGAGCCATTTTTGCCTAAGATTTCAGGCTGCGGCATCGGTGCAATAGTGCCAGCCTCACCTTCATAACCAAGTACAAATTCGCCTGCGGCAATGGGCTTGCCATTATGACTTGGCGGCGTCTGAATACCGCTGCCTTGAATCTCAGGATTGCTGATACCATCGTGGTAGCCAAAGACGTTTTTGACATTATCATCTGAGCCAAAGTCATGCTCCATCAAGATCTCGATATCGCCATTAGCAGGATTGTCATAATCGATATGAGCCTTTATCGTCTCTTTTAGCTCATTAAATTTGGCTTGCCATTTCTCCTTACTATCGGCGATAACGGCAGCGCCAATATGAATATCGCCTTTATCACCAAAAGGTGCCATCCAGTTATCGGGATCATTGATATCGAAATCGCGTAACTTATCAGCGCGCCTGGCCATACCCGCTTTGAACGATTCAGGGAAGCTCTCTAGCGAGGACTGCGGTACACCCAGTGCCTTTAGACCTTCATAAGTCATGACGATAGATAGTGTCGCTTGCATGTCTTTATGCCACTCTTTACTGCCCGTTACATCAGGCAACACTTGTGCCAGCATCTGCCGCCCAACCTTGGCCTCATTAACCTTAAAGGCGATGATCGTGCCATAATAAGGCGTCGGACGTTCGCGCAAGATGATGGACTGAATATCCTCTAGCTGCATAGTCACTAGGTTTGGGTTAAAGACGCCGCGAGCCCTGCGGCTCAACATCTCTATACCATCGCCAACCTCTGCTTTGATCCCTTCAAGCCAACTCTCAAAATGACTATCCTCAATACGGTTACCGAACTCATCTTTTAAGTCCTGCCATTTATCAGTCAATCCTGATAACGCTTTGTTATGGTTATTATTACTCATTGGTAGACCTGTTCTTAAAATTATCTGTTAAAAGCTTTAAACACTTACAAATCAATTGGCTTGTGCTTCATCTAGCGCTTTATTAACCCCTTTAACGATGCGCTCATGACGACGTATATCTTGTACCGTGAGATGCGGAACCCCAACATACCAGCCTGCAGCGGTAATCTGATGATCCAGAATAAACTGCTTAACGCTAGGATCTTTGATGCCCGGCCAACCTTTGACGTTGCCAAATAAGATATCCATCAGCTCAGGTATCTTGGTGGCGAAGTCATCGATGTATGGATCCCAGTCGCCATCATAAGCGGTACAGAACAGCACTCTAGTGTCGTCATCAATAAATACAAAGCGCAAGTCATGCAAAGTGCCTACGCGCGTCGCTCCTTTGAGATTGCCGCCTGCGATTTTTAGAATCTCTTTTAGGCGCTCAGCTCCGCCTTCTTTTAGAGGTGCAATCACCGTAAGCTCCGATACCTTTCCTGATCTCAAGCCTTTCTCGCCGGCTGTGGTAGTAGAATGATCATAGCCATCATCGCCGCCCTCTTTTAGATTGGCTACTAGCAACTCTGCTCGCAGCTTAAAAGCCTCTAGCGATTCGGTAAACTTGTCTTTTAGATCTTCTGAATTAGAGTGTTTATTTTCATTATTATGACTACTCATATTATTATCCTTACTTTATTTATTAAAAAATTAGCTATCAATGTCATATATTATTATAAGTAATAGTTATACAAATATTTTGGCTGATTAATTCTATCTAAATTTTTCTGCATCTATCTATATCTAAAAACTCTCTGTATTTAAGCATTTAAGTATCTAGACATTTAAGTATCTAGGCATCCCAAGCATATAAGAATAGGCTTTGATATTTACGAACTCCACCATAACAAAAAGCACTTGCTTAAATCTAATTAGCCACTTTAATTCAACAAATAGCTACAGAGTTTAGACAGCGGTATTGCCTAGTTTCTAAAGAAATTACTGACACTTATCTTTTTATAACCAAATATTATCAGATTATTTATGGGACGCTATATGAGCTAATTCGGACGCTAAGCATTCTTTGAATAACACTTTTTTACTTAAATTACCCATCGTTACACTTAGGCTATTTTTGCCACAATTTGTCTATAATTTAGCTTAACCATTCATATTATTACCCCACTCTCAACTTCGAAAGTGATTGAAAAAAGAAGAGCACCTCACTAATCTATTGTTTTCGACCAAGAATACAATGGAGTTGTGAGATGTCCATAGACGAATTTATCATCAATATCTATTTAATGGTAGAGCAATATTACAAAATAGTCGTCACCAAACCCTTGCGAAGTGCAGGTTACGCGCCAAAGCTAAGTGATCCTGAGGTTATTTGCATGGAGATGGTCGGTGAATTTTTACACCTAGATCAAGACAAACAAATTTGGCAATACTTTACCCAGCATTGGCAAGACTGGTTTCCAGCCATCGGCTCATACCCTAACTTCGCAAAGCACTGCGCCAATCTGTGGCAAGTCAAACAGCAGATACAAGATAACGTCAGTCAAATTGAAGGCCGTGACAACATTCATTTTATGGATGGCTTTCCGATACCCGTCTGTCATTATGGACGCGCTTATCGGCATAAGAATTATCAAGACTTAGCAGCTTTTAGCTACTGTGCCGCTAAGCAAGAGAGGTACTATGGCTTTGAAGGCCATTTGCTTGTTAACTTATCGGGCATGATTAAAGGCTTTACCTTTGCTCCTGCCAATGTTGATGAAAGAGCGGTTGCCCCAGAAATCACCACTCATATTCATGGGCTACTTGGCGCTGATAAAGGGTATATCAGCCCGAGTCTGACATCGTACTACGACGCTCAAGGAGTAGATTTACAAACGCCACTCAGAGCTAATATGAAAGAAGATAGACCCAAACCTGTGGTAAGGCGGCTAATGAAAGCCCGCCGTATCGTTGAAACAGTCATTGGTCAGTTATCAGAACGATTTAATATACAAAAGGTACGAGCAAGAGATTTATGGCATTTGTCTCATCGATTGATTCGTAAAATCCTGTCACACAATCTGTGCTTTGTACTCAACAAAAAACTTGGTAATCCGCCTCTTCAGTTTGATTTGCTTATTTCAAGTTGAGAGTGGGGTATTATTATAATTTCCTATAAAAACCCTATTCTTTAAGTGGACTAATTTATTTCTAATAATAGCCTTTAACTTTTTGATTTATAACACCTATAACACTAGCCACAATTTGCGTGGATGCTCAAGGACAGACCATGAACGTTAATACCGTGACTACTCTAAAACCGCAAACGAATAATAAGAACTATAGCAAGCATCCAAATTTTGAAGACAGTAACGCCATTCGTTTGAGCTTTCAGATTATGACTCGCGCTGAGCCTATTCAAGTAGTAATAGCGACTATCAAATCTTTATTAGCTATCAAATCAGCGGCTGATGAGATAGTTATTATCGATAATAATCATACTGATAAAGCGCTTTATGAGCCACTAGCTCATTACTGTGACAAACTCACCGAACAAAAAGTGCGCTTTTATCATGTCGATAAGGTCGATAACTTTAAATCAGGTGCGCTTAATCTAGCTTTAGAGTTAATGGATGCACAGTGTAGCCACATCGTAGTGGTTGATAGTGATTATCAAGCTTTGCCTCATGCTAGAGCGGCTATTGTCAATGCTATCAAAAACTATCCGCAACATGCTTTGTTGCAGTTTCCGCAGTTCTACCGGGATGAAGATCGTCTCGATGTGCATAGCGAGCTAAACCATTATTTTAACTATCATTTATATCGTCCTTTTAATCGGCAGCGGGCGCTATCGACAGGGACTTTTGCGGTTATTCGCCGCGATGCATTGATTGAGCTTGGCGGCTGGTCTGGTGCATCTATCACCGAAGATGCGCAAATGGGCGTGTTGATGCATAGGCAGGGTTTTAGCAGTGAATTTATTCCTGAGGTGATTGCTACTGGACTACTACCAACAACTTTGCCCGATTTAGTCAGTCAAAGACAGCGCTGGATTTATGGCAATATGCAAGTACTAACCTCTTATTTTTGCAAAAATGATCAAACGCTAATAACTGATAAGTTACCTTTCAATAACTTGAACCCTTCACTTAGCAAGTACGAGCGTTTAAATGATATAAGAGCACATTTATCACAGTTGAGCGCTTGGGTTAACTTTACCGGACTGTTTATTTTATTGCAGCTGGCTGTAGTTATCACAGTAGTTAGCGCTTTATTATTTGATTTTAAAGCTGATTTTAATTTACTTTTACTACCGTTATATGCCGTTTATACCAGTTATGCAATATTTTTAGCCAGACGGTTTTGGGCTTATAGTCAAGATAAAGCACCATTAAATAAGCAAGTTGCGGATACTACTATTGATAATAATACGGACGCCACCGTTATCCATAACACACGCTCATTTTTTCGCAGAATCAAGCAACAAACTCGAGCTTGGTTACTGCATTTAAATTTTTGGGAATTAGGCGCTTTGTCATGGCTGCCAGTATTATGTGGTCAAAAAAAGCCTTTTGTCTGTACGCCTAAACAAGTTATTAGTAGTACTACGCAGTCGAGATTTATCGCCAATTTTATTGCGTTACCAAAGTTATTATTAGGCCTTAACATTATAACCGCTCTATTAGTAGCGCCCTTTTCTACCTTATATTCGCCATTATTATTTATTAGCGCTTTGATAGTCTGTGTCATAAAAATATTAGCCGCTAATGTTATATTAGATAATTATCGCTATAAAAAACCTAATGCACGAATTATAAAGTTTGCCGCGCATACTAATAAAAAATCTTTACGTAAATCTGGGAGTGTCAACTCGCTGACAAAAGCTAAATCTGCTAATAGCCAATATAGAGATAATAAAATGGCTAATTCTTAGCTTTAGCTGAGCTTACTATATGTATGTAACAAAATATAATTTTACTAATGTTTTTTCAGCATGTTTAGCTAACACCTTTTGTTTACTGCCTATTACTTTAGAACCTATTACTCTATGATTTATCAAAAATCACCTAGCATGGACACTTTATGTCACTTACTCATTCAAATGTTTCAATAAAAGATGCTCTTATCAATGCCGATTATCGTCCATTAAAAATAGCCATCATCGCCCATTCGCTGTATCCGATTGCGCAGCCTTATGCAGGCGGGCTTGAGATGATTACTCAGCTATTATGTGATGAGTTAGTAGCGCGTGGTCACAAGGTGCTGCTTTATGCGCATAAGGACAGTCAGACGCAGGCAACCTTAATACCACTGATGACTCGTGAGCAATTCGATGCTCTAGTTTATGATAATGAGCATGATGCTGTCGGTATGAGCCGTGAGGATATGTACCAGTATCTCGTGTACCAACAGGCGCTCGGTGATATTATCGCTAGAGATAACCGCTGCGAGATCGATATCGTCCACAATCACAGCTTGTATCATGTGCCGATGCTAGTCGGACAAGCCTTTGGCAAGCGCTTTTTTACCACCTTTCATACCCCTATCTTCCCGCACTTGCGTTTGGCTTTATTGACACTCAAACAAGGCACTACTACTCAGTTTACTGCGATTAGCGCGCATCAGCAGCAGCTATTTGATGAGTTTGTGCCATCAAAGGTAGTCTATAACGGTATCGATGTCGATTCATTTAGAGCCAACATTGAGCCCATTGATGATGAGGTGTATTTTTGGTATGGGCGTATCTGCCCCGAAAAAGGCACGCATCTAGCGATGCAATATTGTCAGGCAGCAGGTAAACGTTTGATTATCGCAGGCCCTGAGAGTAATCAACAATACTTTGATAATGAGGTTGCGCCATTATTAGCCGCTGATGCTAATAAGGAGAACGGCGAAGCCCTATTCAATTACGTGGGGCATTTAAGCAAAGAGCAAATCAATAACTATTTATGTCAATCGACCGCGATGCTGTTCACTAGTACATGGGATGAGCCGTATGGATTGACCTTGGCTGAAAGCTTGGCTTGTGGTACGCCAGTCATAGGCTTCGATGTAGGTGCTGGAGCTGAGATTATAACTAAAGAGACAGGCATTATCGTCGCCAAATGTGATGAGCCAGCTTTTATTAAAGCTTTTGAGGATATCAAAGATATTTCGCGCAAGGCTTGCCGGCAGCGAGCTGAGCAGTTTTGTTCGGTTGCGGCGATGGTCGATGGTTATATTGATTTATATAGACAAGCTGTATCGTCAGAATCGCCAATAGCTAATGTTGCCTCTAAAGCTCATAGCGTTACTTTTAATAATCACTATACACAAGGTGATAATTCTAAAAATAAGCAAAGAGTTATTTAGTATTAGTAATTATTTTTGTAAAAAGCGTTCACTCACCTCTTATTAATATAAAAATTATCATCAAAGATCTCTGGAAATTAGTCTTATGCGCATTGGCTATTATGCTCATCATCATGGCTCAGGACATTGCCGTCAAGCCGATAAGTTAGCGGCGCTTTTGCCTCAAAACTTGCAACGAAACCTAGTCGTATTTACTAGTCTATCTATAGATGCTTATCAATTTATGACGGTAGACGAAGAGCAGATTATTCGCCTAAGTCCTGAGGACCAACGAGGCGATGAGGTGCTACCAGGCCGGGCAGGTCAGTATTGGCAGCCTGAGTGTCTGCATTACTCGCCCATTGGTAATAGTGATATTCAAACCCGTAGTTGGCAGATTCTAAACGCTATAAAAGAGCGTAACATTGATTTGATGATCATCGATGTCAGTGTCGAAGTGGCTATGCTTTGCCGCACCGCTAGCGTACCCTATCTCTATGTACGCCTCGCTGGTATTCGTGATGATACGCCGCACCTTAATGCTTTTGCCGGAGCGCTTGGCCTGCTTGCGCCTTACCCTCAAGCGTTAGAAGCTGCTGAGACTGATAGTTGGCTAATCAACAAAACGCTGTATTTGGACTTTTTGGCTAACAAAACTGCCAACGCTACGAGCTATGGTGACTTTATAGCTTCATTGAAAAATTTGATCCATCAAAACTATAAAAGTAATGACAAGCTTATTGAATCAACGCAAAAGCTGAGCCTAAACAGTGAAGGTAAGATAAAAACCAAAATGATAACGGTAATAAAAGGTTATGGCGGTCACGAGGCTATCGACGCTAAATTGCCAGAGCTACGAGCGGTGCAGCCTGATGCTTTTATTTTATCGCTTGGCCCCATCAGCGCTGACAAACGCGCTTATGTCGATATCGCTCTCGAGGTGCCAGACGTCACCCCTTTTATCGCGCATAGCGATTTATTAATCATGGCCTGCGGTCTCAATGGTATCGCGCAAGCTTATCATTATAAGACGCCATTAGTAGTGCTACCTGACGAGCGTCCGCACCGTGAGCAAGAGGTGATGGCAGCGGCGCTGGTCGCGCAAGGTCGGGCTATTGATTGGCAAAGCTTTATTAAGCTTAGTAAAAAAGATTTAGATATTAAGAGCTTATCCAACTTAACTATCCAAACTAATCATCAGCAAAATCCGTACAGCGCAGATAATAAAACAGCCGCGCAACACTTCATGGACAGTTTAGCTTACTATACAACTGCTAAGATTTGGTTTGAAGAGTGGCTATTACCGAAGCTCAATCTCACTCCTAAGAGCCTAAAGCAATAAGAGAAACTATGACTAGTGCAAACGAACCCCATTCCAAAACTATCAATGTCAGCGTGATTACCACTTGCTATGGACGCAATCGCCATCTTTATAATCTGCTGAGCAGTTTAGCCAATGGCAGCATGCGTCCTCAAGAAGTCATTATCGTCAATGATGATGCTGACCCTGAGCACTTAGCGCAGTATCCGCTGCATATCGTGCAAGTGCCGACTGCACAAGCTGACCTGATAGCCAATAGTCAACAAGGGGCCGTCTCAAAAAACAAAAATACTGCAAAAAAAACAGGCTTTGATATTGGCTATAATCGTAATCTTGGCGCGGCAAAAGCCAGTCATGAGGCGTTAATATTCTTAGACGTTGATTGTATAGTATCGACGACTTTTATTGAGCAATTAACTGCCAAGCTACAAGCTTATCCTGACGCTTTGTTAATGGGTCAGCCGCTTTATTTGACGCGTCCGCTAACCGCTACTGAGTCGCTACAATTGCAGCAAAGCGATCTGAGTAATGCTGAATTAAATGCTTTTGCGGTCACTAACCCCTATCGCCATAATCTTGTTAAAAAAGCTGTTGAACAAGCCAGTAAGATAGCATCAGATACATTAAATAAAAATCACAAGGATATGGAGCGCACGCAAGACTACGGCGCTTTTTGGAGTTTATGTTTTGCCATCTCGCAAACTCAGTTTCAGCGCCTAGGCGGCTTTGATACGCATTATGTCGGTTATGGCGCAGAAGATACCGACTTTGCTTTTATGGCGCGCGCTTTAGATATCGAATTTTATCTGACAGATGATGTAGTCTATCATCAGCAGCACAGCGTCTACCGCCCGCCGCTTAACCATCTGGCAAGCATCGTCATCAATGCCAATCGCTTTTATGATAAATGGCAGCATTGGCCGATGGGGGGCTGGCTTGAGGAGTTTGCGCAGATGCAAATAATCGACTGGGACGCTCAGCAGCAAACCCCTATTGCCATTATCCGTCAGCCTAGCGTCAGTGAGATTGAGGCCGCCTATTGTGCCGATGCGCCTTATGTTTAATTTATCAGCTAAATCCAGTACCACTTAGGCTAAAACAGCATCCTATTGAGAATGCTTTTTTGTAAATTGACTTATTTAATTCTCTATTCACTAAACATCTCGGCAAAAAACGTCAACAATTTTGCTCACCAACCTGTCAATGATGACGCACTACGCTGGGTGATAAAACCATCTGGCGTTTGTCCATTATCGGCCTGCCAGCGCTGAAACGCCAAGCGTGTATTGGTACCGATGATACCATCAGCCCCTTTGGTATCGTAACCGGCGCTAGTAAGACGGCGCTGTAGATTGGTCACTTGTGAGGTTGATAGCGGACGCTCATAGCGCGGCCATGATTTGCGTAGACCGCTTTGACCGTTTAATGCTTTACCTAACAAGCTCACCCCTAACGCATAATTGGATGAATTATTATAGACTTTGATGACATCGAAGTTTGGGCTTAACAGTAAGATAGGGCCATCTTTACCAGCGGGCAGCCATAGCTCCATTGGCGTATTGGCATCTAAATTGACATCTTCTATAGTGTCAATACCTAATGCGGCCCATTTAGCCGCTGACTGCTTAGTACCTACCAATGAGTAATCAAAGGAGGCCGGAAGGGTGGCTTCATAAAAAGGCGCAAGGCCGCGTACCCAGCCCGAAGCATTGAGATAATTGGCGGTAGAGGCAAGGGCATCCGCCGTCGACCAAGGGTTACGATGACCATTGTAGTCGCCATCCACCCCATAATCTAACCAAGTCTTAGGGATAAACTGGGTCTCGCCCATACCGCCCGCCCAAGAGCCGTCAAGCTGCGACCAGTATATGTCTCCCCGCTGCAATAAGTCTGATAGCGCCAATAGTTGCTCTTCGGCAAACGTTTGACGGCGACCATCGTAAGCGAGACTAGCTAGCGAGCTTGGAATATAGCTGTTGCCAGTCACTGCGCCAAATGAGGACTCCATGCCCCAAATAGCGGCAATGATTTCAGCTGGTACGCCATAGCGCGACTCTAAGCCAGATAAATAAGAGCGCTGCTCATTGAATTTACGCTGACCGCTACTGACTCTGCCGCCAGATACCGCTGAGTCAGCATAGTCCCATGGCATTTTGGAGAATTCAGGCTGGCTTGAATCAAGCGAGATGACTTGCTGATTGAGATTTACAGAGGCGAGTAGACGCTGTATATCGTTAGCACTTTTACCAGCGGCAATCGCGCGCATGGTAAAGTCTGACTTCCAATCTGAGAAACTGGTGTAACTTGGCTTTGGTGCTGGCGTGACAACTTGAGGTCTGACGACTGGCTTTGGCTTGACAGTGATAGTCTGTGTCACTTGTACATTAGGTTGGCGTACAGGCTTAGTCGGTTGCGGCGCAGTCTGTTGACTGCTACAGCCGACTATCATTAGCGCAGGTAGCAGTATAGCGATGTGGTGTTTTTTAAAAATCATGAGGGTCTCGAGTATCAGGTATCAATAGCGGATGAAATGAGTCAAATATAGAACAATACAAAACGGTGGCAGCAGTAGCACAATCCGTTGCTAGCTAAAAATCACTTTAGCAATAAATAATAATAAAGTCGATGGAAGTAGTCATTATTATAGAATTTAAAATTGACATAAAAAATCGCTATCCTTAGATAACGATTATGGGATGTTAGAGTTTTATCTGCCATAAGCTAGCGAGCTAGATAAGCGGTCATCTCCTCAACCCCATGCAAAGTCATCGGGTACATATGATTGTCGAAGAGTTGTCTTATCTCAGTAATGGTTTGGGTATAAGACCAAAAGGCTGCTTCCTCAGGATTGAGCCAAGCGACTTTATCAAAATGAGCTAGCACCCGCTTTAGCCATACCACCCCTGCCTCGTTATTCATATACTCAACACTACCGCCGACTGAAAACAGCTCATAAGGCGACATTGAGGCATCGCCTACAAAGATGACTCGGTACTCACGCCCGTATTTGTTGAGTAGCTCGTAAGTGGGCATCGGATTACTGTGGCGACGGCTATTGTCTTCCCATACATAGTCATAAAGACAATTATGAAAGTAAAAAAACTCTAAGGTTTTAAATTCGTTTTTTGCCGCAGAGAACAGCTTCTCTAGCGCCTCGACATGGATATCCATACTACCGCCAACATCAAACAGCATCAGCACCTTGACACGGTTACGGCGCTCAGGCTGCATATGGATATCGAGTATGCCCTTTTTGGCGGTACGTTTGATAGTCTCGTGGATATCTAACTCATCCTCGCTGCCGGTACGCGCGAACTGGCGCAAGTTGCGAAGTGCCATCTGGATCTGCCGGGTGCCAAGCTGCTTGTCATCATCGAGATTACGATATTTGCGCTGCTCCCAGACTTTTACCGCGCTACCTTTGCGCGATTCACCGCCGACGCGCACGCCTTCAGGATGATCGCCATAAGCGCCAAACGGCGAGCTGCCGCCAGTGCCGACCCATTTACTGCCGCCTTGATGTCGCTCTTTTTGCTCTTTGAGCCGCTCCTCAAGCGCCTTCATCAGCTCCTCAAGCGAGCCGTATTTTTTTAATAATCGGCGCTGCTCATCGTTTAGGTTTTTGGGATCCAGCTTGAGATCGAGCCACTCTTTTGGAATGTCCGTCAGCTTATTCATCAGCTCATCGATATCAAGGCTATCAACGCCATCAAAATAATCGGCCATCGCCCGATCAAATTTATCAAAGTGACGCTCATCTTTGACCATACACAGACGAATAAGCCGGTACATATCTTCGCGGCTAGCAAAGATTTGCAAATCTGCATCCTCAGGATGCGGCTGCATCATCAGCCCTTTATCAAGCGCGGCATTGAGATCGAGTAACTCACGAGTGGTCACTGGCACGCCGTAACTACGTAAGGTGTAGAATAGTTTTACAAACATGATCAGGCCTCACTTATTAGCTGTCATTGTCATTAAATGGAATCAAGCTTACTCAAAAATAACTTTAAGCGGCTTACCTTCTAACGACGCATCATATTGGCAAAGCGCTGCAGTAGATTGACATCGGCTTCGTTTTTTAGCAGTGCCCCATAGAGCGGTGGAATCGATTTTTCGCCGCGCAAGTTCTCTTCAAGCTCGTCTTGTGCCATATCATCAGCCAATAGCAGGGTTAACCAATCGACTAGCTCTGAGGTTGAAGGCGGCTTTTTTAGACCTTGTAGATTGCGCAGCTTATAAAAGATATCGAGTGCATCATTGACCAGTTTTTCTTGGATATTGGGGAAATGCACCTCAATAATTTGGCGCATGGTTTGCTCATCTGGGAAGTCAATATAATGAAAGAAGCAGCGACGCAAAAAGGCATCGGGCAGCTCTTTTTCATTATTTGAGGTAATAATCACTACCGGACGCTGCTCAGCTGAGATAGTCTCGCCAGTCTCATAGACATAAAAAGACATTTTATCTAGCTCATGCAATAAGTCATTGGGGAACTCAATATCGGCTTTATCGACTTCATCGATGAGGAGCACACTTCGCTGTTTACTAGTGAACGCTTCCCACAGCTTACCCGGCTTGATGTAATTACCGATATCGTAGACTTTATCATCACCCAATTGTGAGTCGCGCAAACGCGATACCGCATCGTACTCATACAAGCCTTGCTCAGCTTTGGTGGTTGATTTGATATGCCAAGTAATCAGCGGCATCCCTAAACTCTCGGCCACCTCTTCGGCGAGCAACGTCTTACCGGTGCCAGGCTCGCCTTTGATGAGCAGCGGCTTTTGCAAGGTCATTGCCGCATTGACGGCTAATTGTAGATCACCAGTTGCGATATAAGTATCGGTACCGGTAAAGCTTTTTTTGCTGTTATTTGTCATAAAAGTAGTCTCAGTTAAGGTTTTTTATATAAAAGGTATAGGGCGTTTAATATTAGCTTTAGATTAGCATAGCCCTTGCTTAGACCAAAATACTGATGGGTTTGCAATTTTTGGTTCCGGTGTAGTTAGTACGAAATAAAATCGATACACCAATATTAACCGTGCAGCTGGTATAAATTTTCCTTGCGTGCTGTGTCTACGCTGACAGAGGCTGCGCAAAATTCATTCCAGCCGCACTTTATCAGTTTTAAAGTGAATCAACTATAGTCAGTAGTGACTGCTTTTTTGATGGCTAATAGCTGGCGCTTTTTTAATACTTAGATTAACACATGAAGTGCAATTTCAAAGAGCAGGTGAAAAAAAGACCTAGATGCGCTAGCATCAAAGTCTTTATCCACCGACCAAAGTGAGATTGCAACCATGAGCTATACGCATCTAAGCCTAGGGGAACGATACCAGATTTATGCCCTAATAGGGGCAAAACATAGTATTAATTTCATAGCTCGAGAGTTAAACAGAAGTCCCAGTACCATATCAAGAGAGCTTAGACGCAATAAAAGCCTACGAGGTTACCGAGCAAAGCATGCTAATAACAAGGCTTGTGACAGACGGGCTAACAACGCCACAACTATTGTGGCTGACATCTGGGCATGGGTGACAGACAAGCTTAAAGAGAACTGGAGTCCTGAGCAAATATCTGGCGTTCATGCTGGTATCAGTCATATGAGCATTTATCGCTATATTTGGCGTGATAAGAGGCAGGGTGGCACATTGTGGCAGTGTCTCAGACGTAAAGCCAAACCATACCGGCAGCGTCTAACCGCTGAGACTCGAGGCCGTATCAATGACAGAGTCTCGATTCATGAGCGCCCTTGTATTGTTGAAGAACGCTCACGTATTGGTGACTGGGAAGCGGATACCGTTATCGGTCAGCATCACAAGCAAGCGATTGTCACGCTCGTTGAACGTAAAACGGGGCTGCTGAAGATGAAGCGTGTGGGTCATAAAACAGCACAGCAAGTATCAGAGGCAATGATAGAACTCTTAGCGCCAGTGAGTTTGCAGGTTAAGACCATTACCTCTGACAATGGTAAAGAGTTTGCTCAGCATAAGAAGGTGAAACAAAAGCTCTTTAGCCCTTTCTTCTTTGCCGATGCTTATGCGTCATGGCAGCGAGGAACCAACGAGAATACCAATGGCCTTATCAGAGAGTACTTGCCTAAGGGTTGTGACTTTAGACAAGTCTCTGATAATGAAATACAGGACATTGAGAACAAACTAAACAACAGACCAAGAAAACGATTAGGGTTTAAGACGCCTATGCAGGCGTTCTATAATATTAATTAGCGTTGCACTTGGTGTGTTAATCTAAGATATAAAAACCGCGCAAAAAAAAGACACTCTACAGTGTCTTTATTATCTTTATACCCTATTGACGTTAGCTTTTATTATCCGTGTCTTGTTTATCTAGGGTTTCGTTCTTTGAGGTTTTAGAAGTTTTAGTGAGTAGCGGCTCTTCGGTTTTACTATAAAAGCCTTTTACGGGTTTTTTTGCCGCCGGCTCAGAGGTTTTAGAATGCTCAGCAACAGTAGCATCCACCGCTGTTATCGGTACGGTATTGGCATGTTCAGTATGCTTTTCTTCTAGATAATTACCCGTAGCTAATTGCATATTTGCCTGGGTATCCTCAGCGCTATTACGCCGTGCTTTATCAAGGCTTGATTCAAAAGCGCCGCGAATTAGCTGCCAGACAAAGCCAATAAACAGGCCAACTACTAAAACGATCAAGATAGGCAGCGCATTATTAACCGCGCCTACCGTATCTTTCATCATTAGCGCATAGACCACGCCAATACTGGCAGGGGCAATCTCGCCTTGCTCACCAAGAGCGGTGCCAGGGGCTAGTAGCACTGCAAATATTACCATCCAGCTCATACCGCCAAGCGGTTTTGGCAAAATACGTGCAACCAATATCCACAATAGCAGTACGACTACCGTGCCACCCAAATAAGCATACATAGGCAAGTCAGCAGGCGGTACATTTTTGACCATCTGACTCCACCAAATCACAATCTCACCAAGTATTTCGCTGAGCTGCTCTAATGGCAAACTGTTTAAAAGACCTTTTAACCAATCCATGCGTATTCAATTACCTGCGTTCGTAGATCTGGTGGCAGATTACTCTCGTAGCGTCTTGCCTAAAGAGATAAAATTGCCCAAATTAAGCCGCTAGTTTATCACGAGTTAAGATAAAGGTGCACTGACTATCAAGCTAAGCTACGAGAGTAGGTTTTATCAATCGTACTTATTATCTTGCGCCTCTTTCGCGCGCATCTCAGCTTGCCGGCGCATCACATCTTGTGGCGGCATTTGCACAAAGTAGCCTTGCGATTGTAGTTTGGTTAGTACCTCTGCTTTGTCTACGCGAGCAAGTTTTTCGGTATTGCCTAAATCTAAGTGCATAACGAACTGACTAGCACCTAGTCCTGCTCTAAAATCTTTGGGCAAAACACTTAGCCAGTCTCTAATCTCATCGGTATCATCAGGATAATCAGGACGAGCGATATAAACGTACATATCAGAGTGTTTGGGAAATTTATAAATATCACAATGCATCAGTGTCACCTATTTATTAAACGGTTATAAAACAATCCAAGTTATCAAAGCTTGTTAAGGTTATAAAAGCTATCAAAATTATTATTCAGTAGCCTAGCATAATTCGGCTAATTATCAGTAGTGACTTTTAGTTAGTAGATAGTTAGCCAAAAAAGACAGCTATAATCCACGATTTTAAAAATTAATTGCTATTAAAGGCGGTGATGCCTTGTAAAACAGCTATGAACCTTTCATAATAAAAGGGTATTTCAGGAGAGAGTTTTGTGATTAAGCCAATAAATAGCCATCAATGACCACACAACCACCGAAGGCGCATCTACCCTGCTAATCGCTCAGGTAAAAGGACTGAAAAACACATGCCTATTTATAGTCAAATGATAAGTTTGAATATTAGTCAAATAAATTATCATTAGCACTCATATCATGGCATAACAAATCTGGAGAGCGGCAAAGACCATTAGTGCTTTGCCCACCGAAGGGGAGAAAATAGGCTATCATGGCGACTATTACTTTTGCTTTAATAAAAGTGATAATTCATAGCTATATAGTCTGTTGAAAATCTCAGGTCACAGGACAGATAGGGCTTAAACACAAATTGACCATTAGTGTCTGTTTGTGTGGCTTTATTTTGTGTCACCCTTTATTGTAAGGTTTACATCTTGCATTTTTGTCTCTCACTATTGTTTAACTGCTCAATTTGTACTATTAAGAATTAATTCTCTATAGTCCAGATAGCATAAACACAAGGATTTGTTATGACCGATACCAATACTCAAAATACCGACTCTACAGCTAATCAAGCCCCTCAGCGCACGCCTCTTTATCAGTCGCATGTAGATAGTAATGGCAAACTTGTTGATTTCTCCGGTTGGGAGCTACCAATTCATTACGGTTCACAAATCGAAGAGCATGAAGCCGTGCGTACTGATGCGGGGATGTTTGACGTCTCGCACATGGTGGTGGTTGATGTGGCTGGCAAAGATAGCAAAGCTTGGTTACAAAAGCTGCTAGCTAACGATGTTGATAAGCTCAAAACGGTAGGCAAAGCGCTGTACTCGCCTATGCTTAATGAGCAAGGCGGTATCATTGATGATCTAATTGTTTACTTGATGAATGAAGATGAGACAGCGTACCGTATCGTCTCAAACGCCGCGACTCGCGATAAAGATATGGCGCAGTTCCATAAAGTCGCTGAAGGCTTCGATGTCACTTTGAATGAGCGTACTGAGCTTGCGATGATAGCTGTGCAAGGTCCTAAAGCGGTTGAGAAGCTTACGCAAGCTAAACCAAGCTGGGCGGATACTTTAGCAGCTCTAAAGCCTTTTGTGGGTGCTGATTTGACAGATATTGAAGGCCAAGATTGGTTTGTCGCGCGTACCGGCTATACGGGTGAAGATGGTGTTGAAGTCATTATGCATGGCAATGATGCGCCAGAGTTTTTTGACTTACTAAAGGATACTGATATCAAGCCTGCTGGCCTTGGCGCACGTGACACCTTGCGCATGGAAGCGGGAATGAACCTTTATGGTCATGATATGGATGATAATGTCAGTCCGTATGAGTGCAACATGGGCTGGACTTTAGCGCTAAAAGATGAGCGCGACTTTATTGGCCGTGAAGCCCTAGTAAGTAAACGTAAGCAGGCAAAAGAGGACAATACTGCGATGAAGCAGGTAGGTCTATTGATGACCAGCCGCGGCGTGCTACGTGAAGGGATGGAGGTCACTATCAATCAAGGCACAGATAATGAGCAAACCGGCATCATTACTAGCGGTACTTTCTCGCCTAGCCTAAAAAACTCTATCGCTATTGCCCGCGTACCCGCTAGCCTCTCAGAGGACGATAAAGTACAGATCGATCTACGCGGTAAAGGCAAATTCGTCGACGTGCGCGTACTGAAATTACCTTTTGTACGTAATGGTCAGCAGCAGTTTGACTAATATTATTTGGTTTAACTTTGCTTTGCCTGATATTATTGTCTTTAGCTTACAAAGCGGCGTTAATTGATTAAAGTGTTATTTATTACAAACCACCCTCTATTATTTGGAGAGAACCATGAGCAATATCCCAGCAGAATTAAAGTATATCGCAAGCCATGAGTGGCTACGTTTAGAAGATGACGGTACTATCACTGTCGGCATCACCGATCATGCCCAAGATTTATTAGGCGATGTGGTATTCGTTGAGCTTCCTGATGTTGGCGATACTATCGCTGTTGATGATGAGATCTCAGTCGTTGAGTCCGTCAAAGCCGCCTCTGACGTCTATGCTCCTCTTTCAGGCGAGATTGTAGCTATCAATGAAGCGCTTGAAGACGATCCTGAAATCATCAACTCAGACCCTTATGGCGAAGGTTGGTTCTTTAGAATGAAGCCTGACAATATGGAAGACTACGAAGCATTATTGACCGCTGATGAGTACGAAAGCGAGCTGTAATCTATCCTGATAAAAAGTAGATACTGGTGTGCTGACGTACATTGGTATCTATTTTAATTTTCAAAATCTATTCATCTTATCCGCCTCTCAATACTAAAAGTCGATACAAGCACTGGTGATACTAAGCCTTGACAATGCCTATAAGACTGGTATTACCCATAATACAAGCCCGGATTCTGATATGACTGCTGATATTGATAATAATCGTCAAATTCATCAAAGCGAGCAAACGGCTCAAACCGATTTGGCTATGCCTAATCATACCCCGCAGCTAGAGGCTTTTACGCAAGTGGTTGAGTCGCGTCGCTCCGTGCGCCGCTTTACCGATACGCCTATTCCAGATGACGTCATGGCAGACTGTCTGCGTCTGGCTATGCTTGCGCCGAACTCTAGCAATCTGCAGCCTTGGGAGTTTTATGTCATTGATAGTACTGACAAGCGCAAACGCGCGATCAAAAACTGTATGAATCAAAATGCCGCCAGAACCGCAGCGCGCCTGATAGCAGTGGTAGCACGTACTGACAACTGGCATGATAATGCTCAGCAAATCCTTAAGGAATATCCGGATCAGCCGGTACCCAAAAAGGTCAAAGACTACTATACCAAAGTGGTGACCTTAGACTTTTTACGTGGTCCTGTTAATGTGATCTCAGCGGCCAAATGGAGTGCTACCAAAGTCTTTAGACAAGTCAAAGGGCCTATCAAATCGCCCTACTATACTTTTGACGATATCAAAAACTGGGCTACTAATAATACCGCTTTGGCCGCAGAGAACTTGATGCTAGCGCTAAGAGCACATGGTTTTGATAGCTGTCCGATGGGCGGTTTTGATGAGCCGGCTATGAAGCAACTACTTAACCTTACCGATGACCATCATATCGTAATGATGATTGGTGCCGGCGAGCGAGCTGATAATGGTATTTATCATGAGCAGTTTCGCTTTAATCAACAGCAATCGGTACATTACGTTTAATTCTTTGGCTTTATTCTATTCATCTACTACTATTTTGTACTTTAATTTTGCGTCTCTTCTCAAACGCTAATAAGGACTGTCATGACTACTTCTCAAAAACCGACGTTCGATACTTTTAAAGGTTTATTCAATGAGTCTGAATTTGTATATCGTCACTTAGGCTCAAATGAAAGCAAGCAAGCTGATCTTCTAAGCGCAATTGGCTACCAAGACATGGCAAGCTTTATCGATGATACGGTGCCAGAGCCAGTACGCTTGCATAAAGACCTAGACTTGCCACTAGCCATGAGCGAGCATGCCGCTTTAGCTAAGCTACGTAAGATGGCGGACAAAGTTACTGTCAATAAGAGCTATATCGGACAAGGTTACTCGCCGGTGCGTATGCCCGCGGTTATTCAGCGTAACGTGCTTGAAAACCCAGGCTGGTATACTGCTTACACCCCGTATCAAGCCGAAATCGCGCAAGGTCGCTTGGAGGCTTTGCTTAATTTTCAACAAGTTTGTATCGATCTGACTGGCCTTGAGATGGCAGGCGCCTCCCTACTTGACGAAGCCACCGCAGCAGCGGAAGCGATGGCGATGTCTAAGCGCATGAGTAAAAGCAAATCAACGCAGTTTTTTGTTGATGAGCGTATCTATCCGCAAACTTTAGATGTCATTCATACCCGCGCCAAGTACTTTGGCTGGGAAGTCATCGTCGGTGACTTTGAATTAGCCAAATCAGGCGATTATTTCGGCGCTATCTTCCAATACGTTGGTAAAGAGGGCGATGTTCAGGATCTAACTGACGTCATCAGCGCAGTAAAAGAAAAGAAAACTTATGTCAGTGTGGTAAGTGATATCATGAGCTTAGTGTTGCTCAAGTCCCCTGCTGATATGGGCGCTGATGTGGCGCTAGGTAGCACGCAGCGTTTCGGTATTCCTATGGGCTATGGTGGTCCGCACGCCGCTTACTTCGCCTTTACTGATAAAGCCAAACGCTCAGCGCCAGGCCGTATCATTGGCGTATCTAAAGACGCGCAAGGCAATACTGCTCTACGTATGGCGTTACAAACGCGTGAGCAGCATATTCGCCGTGAAAAAGCCAACTCCAATATCTGTACCTCACAAGTGTTGCTAGCCAACCTCGCAGGTATGTACGCTGTTTATCATGGCCCAAGTGGCGTCAAGCGTATCGCTACCCGTATTCATGCCTTTGCGACTGCTTTTGCCAAGGTAATTAAGGCTAACGGTGAAAATAAACTTAGCGTGGTACATGAGCAGTTCTTTGATACTGTCGTCGTCGATTGTGGTTCAGAGCAGCTAGCGACAGAGATTTTTGAGAACGCGGATAACGTCGGCTATAACTTATGGCGTTTTGATGAGACCAAGATTGGGGTGGCTTTTAGTGAAACCAGTGACGAAGAGGACTTTAAAGTCTTAACCCAGCTATTTGTTAATAAAGCGCATGAGCTACCAGAGGCGGCTACGGTCTCATTAGATGAGGCGCATCTGCGTACCGATGATATCTTGAGCCATCCGGTATTTAACTCGCATCATACTGAGCATGAGATGCTCCGCTACCTAAAGTCTTTGGAAGATAAAGATCTGGCAATGAACCGCAGTATGATTGCTCTAGGCAGCTGTACCATGAAGCTCAACGCTACTAGCGAGATGTTGCCTATCACTTGGCCTGAATTTGCTAATGTCCATCCGTTTGCACCGCTCGATCAAGTCTCAGGTTATATTGAGATGATCGATAGCTTACAAGAGCAGCTCAAAGCCATCACCGGTTTTGATGATATCTCTATGCAGCCAAACTCTGGCGCTTCTGGTGAATACGCCGGTATTCTAGCCATTCGTCGCTACCATGAGTCCTTGGGAGAAACCAATCGCAATATCTGCCTAATCCCTATGTCGGCACACGGTACTAACCCTGCCACCGCTATTATGATGGGTATGGAAGTGGTGGTAGTCAAAACCGATGACAACGGTAACGTCGATATTGAGGACTTAACCGCGAAATGCGAAGAGCACAGCGCTAATCTAGGCGCGCTGATGATTACTTATCCCTCAACTCATGGAGTGTTTGAAGAAGGTATCCGCAAGATTTGTGACCTTATTCATAGCCATGGCGGTCAGGTCTATATGGATGGCGCCAACATGAATGCTCAGGTCGCTATCATGCAGCCAGCAGAGGTAGGTGCAGACGTGCTACACATGAACTTGCATAAGACTTTCTGTATCCCTCATGGCGGCGGTGGTCCAGGTATGGGTCCTATCGGTATGCAAGCACATTTGGCCCCGTTTAAGGCCAACCACACGGTTGTGCCAGTACACAACGCCCCAAATCAATGCTCAGCAGTATCGGCCGCTCCTTATGGTTCAGCGAGCATTCTACCGATCTCGTGGATGTATATCACCATGATGGGCCGTGATGGCTTACTTGAGGCGACAAACTTAGCGCTGCTAAATGCCAACTACGTCGCTGATCAGCTCAAAGACGACTATCCGGTACTCTATGCAGGCAAAAACGGCCGCGTTGCCCACGAATGTATCATCGATATCCGTCCGCTCAAAGACGAGACAGGCATTAGTGAGAGCGACATTGCTAAACGCTTGATGGATTATGGCTTCCATGCGCCAACCATGAGCTTCCCTGTTGCCGGTACGCTGATGATTGAGCCGACTGAATCTGAGTCTAAAGAGGAGCTTGATCGCTTTATTAGTGCGCTAAAATCGATCAAAGCGGAGATCATGAAAGCCAAATCAGGCGATGAGGGTTGGACATTAGAGGATAATCCAGTAGTCAATGCTCCGCACACCGCTGCTGTTATCACTAGTGAAGAGTGGTCACATCCGTACAGCCGTGAGACAGCCGCTTTCCCATTACCGTATATCCGCGCCAATAAGTTCTGGCCAAGTGTCGGGCGTATCGATGATGTTTATGGCGATAAGAACCTTATGTGTTCTTGCCCTAGCATCGAGAATTATATGTAGTCTTTAGCAAATTTAGTTTAAAAACAAACCTCCAAGTCAGCCACTGATTTGGAGGTTTCTGTTTTGGTTATATAAATAACGATTTAACCTTAGCCTAGCATAAGCTATATTTTGTAGAATAAAAGCCCTGGGCTAAAGCCCCAGCTTATGCCAAATTTATCATAATAAAAAGTAACGTGTCACTCTAACTATTAGCTTAGCGTTGTTATTAACTTTTTTGGAACCCTCTATGAGTCAAAAAAACCGCCTTATCCTTATTCATGGTCTACATCAATTTCCATTTATTATGCGGCCTATGGCCAAGCACTTGCAGATAGCAGGTTTTAAGACGCATACGTTTGGCTACCGCAGCATGCGCGACGATATCAAGACTAACAGCGCACGTCTAAACAGTTGGCTTGAGACTAATCATAATCCTAGCGAGCCTATCGATCTAGTGGGTCATAGCTTAGGCGGCTTAATAATTCGTGACTTTGTCGCTCACTATCCACAGTGGAGAGTTGGGCGTTGTGTGACACTCGGCACACCGCATAATGGTAGCATTAGTGGCGATTATATTTGGCGACTAGCGCCGATTATTGTTGGTAAGTCGTATGAGCAAGCTTTGGATGGCACGGTTGCGCCGCTGCCAGAGGGGATTGAGCTTGGCGTCATTGCAGGCAACAAAGCTCAAGGGCTCGGTCAGCCTATTTTGAGCTATCATAATCATAAGCGGCGTAAAGCGGACGGCTCAATAACCAATGATTGCTTAGCTCATGACGGCACTGTTTATGTAGCAGAGACTAAACTTGTAAGCGCCACTGATCATATCGTAATGCCAGTGACGCATACCGGAATGCTGATGAATAAAGAGGTGATTAAGCAAGCTATGTATTTTTTAGCAAATGGCGAGTTTAGACGCTAACGCCCATGCCCTGCTGTAATTCTGCTTTGTGCTCAATAATAATAGGTATTAACTGCTGAGTTACCCACTTATAACGCCAGCCTTGCAAACCCTCTGGCATTTCATTCAAAGCCTTGTCATAGGCGATGACTTCATATAATTGGCTGAGCCATTTTTTTCGCATCAACACATTGGCTGGTATAGCTGTTTTTTTTGCTTGTAGATCAATCTGTTGCTGCACCGCTTTAGAGAGTATCTTGTTTTTTGAGCGATAAGGCGCAGGTAAGCGCGGGGGCTGCTCAGCAGGATGCGTATCTTTGGCCTGTTTTATGACACCTAGTAGCTCCTCACCATAGAGTCTGAGCATACTACGGTGCATAGTAGTCTTGTGCGCCAGCTCGCGCATAGTATTAGGCTTTTCAGTGACAATCTCTCGTACCGCTTGTTTTTTTATAATAAAGGTACGCGGCTGATTGGTCGCGCGCGCTAGCTGTTCGCGCCAAGTCGCCACTGCTTGTAGTATTGCCATTTGCTGCGAGGTATAACGATAATCCGCCATGGTTAGGTACATCTCTTCATCGGCAACCTGCTGGGTTTCATAAAGCTCATAAGCATAAAGCTGACAATCATCCCAAACATAGTCATACAAACCCTGCTTTTTTAGCTCATACTCCAAGCTTAAATACAGCGCTGGCAAAAAGCGCACATCATCTATCGCGTACTGCTCTTGCTCCTCTGACAAAGGACGACGTAGCCAATCAGACTGGCTATGTTCCTTATCAATATGCATATCTAGCTGATCATCAAGCGCTTGCTGATAGCCCATTTGCAATTGCCCCGTTAGATAAGCCAAAGCAATTTGCGTATCAAAGATATTGGTCAATGGCGGACAACCTGATAGCAAATAAAAAATACCCAAATCCTCACCACAAGCATGCCAAATCGCTACATCCACTGCAATGAGAGCTTGCCATAATTCTTGTAATTGTAGCCTTGGTGCATCCAATAAATAAATATGATCGCCGACGTTAATTTGCACCAACGCCAGACGCGGATAATAAGTATCACGCTTGATAAACTCCGTATCTAAAGCCACCCGTCCGCAGCTCTCTAACGCTGCAATGACCGCTGTCAGTTGCGATTGCTCTTTGATCCAAGTGACTGGCAGCTCATCAGCGCTATCAAGCAAAGCATCAATATCAGGCTCGACAGGCAAAGCATCGGACGGATTAAAAGTCGCGGCTACGGACTCATCGTCAATAGTAGCCCTATCATCTTGAGAGATTGGCGCTGTTGCTGTTGTTGCTAAAGAAGGGCTTGACACGGGCAGATACCTGCTAAATTAAGAAAAGTTTGTAATAAGATTTATGATAAAAACTGGTAAGTATAACAATAATAGCTAGCAAACTGCGGTTTTAGCAAAATTACTAACTATAAAGCATTTTAATATTATAAAAAGGAGCGATTTTGCAGCGCTTGACCCAGCGTCATGCTATCAAGGTATTCAAGCTCGCCGCCCATCGGTACGCCTTGTGCTAGGCGCGTAATCTTTTTGACATGGCGAGTTACCGCTTCGCTAATAAAGTGGGCGGTGGTCTGACCCTCAACGGTGGTGCCTGTAGCTAGTATCAGCTCCTCTACCGGCTCTTCTTTGACGCGCCATACCAGTTGATCAATATTAAGATCATCAGCGCTAATACCATCAATAGGCGACAGATGACCGCCCAACACAAAATACAGACCACGATAACCCGCCGTTTGCTCGATAGCCATGACATCAGCGGCGGTCTCAACTACACAAAGCTGAGTAGTATCGCGTCTTGGATCTTGACACAACGGACAGATACTCTCATCACTAAAGCTGTGGCAGCGCTGGCACTCCACAATCTCACGCATCGCTTCATCCAGCGCTTGCGCGAGCGCCATACCTTGGGGTCGCTTTTTGGTTAGCAGATGCAAAGCCATACGCTGAGCACTTTTTTGACCGACACCTGGCAGGACACGTAATTGTTTGACCAGTTGATCGAATTTGGCAGTAAGCAAATTATTATCCTTTCACTGTTATAAAGAAGATTCTGCGAGGCTGGTATAAATTTTTTGCAGCCTCTGTCAGTCCCGAAACGCATAGACACAGTACGCCAGAAAAATTTATACTAGTCTCTCTTACTAGTGTTGCTACTTTATAGAATATTGACACTATAAGTTAGATTCTAGTGATAAAAATGGGGTCGTATCATCGCGATAACAACCCCATTTTTTGACTGCTAAATTCAATATTTATAAGCTTTTTGTGCTAATTAACCCTATTAGTTAACTTTATATAAAAGCTTAGAACATACCTTGCATACCAGGTGGTAGACCCATGCCTGAGGTTGCGCCTGCCATGGTTTGTTCATACAGCTCATCGGCTTGACGAACCGCGTCGTTGACAGCAGCAGCGATGAGATCTTCAATCATATCAGGCTCATCATCAAGTAAGCTTGGATCGATAGTGATACGTTTGACCACATGGCGACCGGTCATAGTGACTTTGACAAGACCACTGCCCGCTTCGGCCTGTACTTCTTTGTTAGCAAGCTCTTTTTTGGCCGACTCAACATTGGCTTCAACTTTCTTTTGCATGGTTTGTGCTTGTTGCATTAAAGCTTGAATATTCATAATAGTCTCTTCTTCTTTATAATAAAAAACGGGTATAAAAACAGTAAAGCATGGAGCTGATTATAACGTTATCTTTACAGACTGTCTAAGCCGCGTGCCAAATCTTTGATAATATCTTCAGCATCTTCAAGCCCAACTGACAATCGTAGCAGACTATCATTAACGCCTGCCTCTAAACGCGCTTCGGCAGTCAAACGAAAATGAGTAGTAGTCGCTGGATGGGTAATCGTGGTCTTAGCATCGCCCAAATTATTGGTAATGGAGATCATTTGCGTAGAGTCAATGACGTGCCAAGCAGCAGCCTTGGCATCATCTGACTCAGTGGCTTTGACCTCAAAGCCCATAATCGCGCCAAACCCGTCCTGCATATGATGCTGGCGTTTGGCAAGCTTGTGCGCGGGATGATCTTTTAGGCCAGAGAAATGTACTTGACTTACCTTAGGATGATTGACCAAAAACTGCGCCACTTGATTGGCATTGGCGCAGTGCGCCCTCATTCGCAATTTGAGCGTCTCAAGCCCTTTGGTAAATACCCAAGCATTAAAGGGACTCATACTTATACCGCCTGAACGCACGACGGTAAAAGCCTCTTGCATTAGCTTATCACTACCGACAAGCGCGCCGCCTAAGACACGGCCTTGACCATCTAAGTATTTGGTCGCCGAATGAATCACCACATCCGCGCCCAAATCAAGCGGACGCTGAATAGCAGGAGAGGCAAAGCAGTTATCCACCACCAGTAAAATATCGTTAGCCTTTGATAATTCACTCAAAAAACCAATATCACAAATTTGCGCCAGCGGATTACTGGGGCTTTCACAATAAATAAGCTTAGTATTTGGCTGCACCGCCGCCGCCCAAGCGTCATTATCAAAGCAATCGACGTAACTGACTTCTACGCCAAACTTGGCCATATAATTATTAAATAGGCCAATGGAGGAGCCAAAGAGTTGATTGGCCGCTAGCAGATGATCGCCGGCTTTTAGATAAGCCAAACACATGGTCAAAATAGCTCCCATACCTGAGGCAGTCGCCACGGCGCGCTCGCCATTCTCAAGCGCCGCTAAACGCCTCTCAAAGGTGCGCACACTAGGATTGGTATGGCGCGAGTAGACATTACCCGTCTTAGTACCATCGAAATGCGCTGCTGCATCACTAGCTGAGCTATAAACATAAGAGCTTGTGGTAAAAATAGCTTCTGAATGCTCGCCTTCATCGGTACGGTGTTGACCGGCACGCACAGCGATGGTTTGCATACCATAATCAAGACTCAAATCTAAGGCATCTGAGCGCCAATTGCTATCCAAACCATTATCGTCATTATTTTGCTGCGTTGATGTTTGGCTCATAGTTGTTCCGTAGTAAGAGTTAATTCTGTGGTGACTGTTATCTAAAGGATTATTAATGTAGGGGCTAGCCATGGCTTTAGGCTGCACAATATCATATCATGCCTCTGGCTTTGAGACACCTGCTAAGCTTTTTTTTTGCAACTGCCATTTTACCAAACACAATTTTTGTTAAAGCGGCTGATTAAAAAACTTAACGTATTTTTTATAGGCAGATATCCTTGTACCTGCTAAGCTTGGCAAAAATAATTTTGTATAACCATGGGATTACTGCGCTTACACTGGCTATGGCTCATAAGCATTGCTATTAATGGCAGTTGACTTCGCTGCTAAATAAAACTTCAGTCCATTGAGGCCAAGCTATTATGTCGTTAAATAGGTATATAAATAGAATGACGCTGAGCCTAACTCTTGGCTTATCTTTGAGTATGGTAGGCTGTCAAAGTTTGCCTGAGGTAGCGCATTTACCAAAAAGTAAAGCCTTGTCTGCGCGTGTCAATGCTTTGTACCAAAATGGCAATCAGGGCGATGACGCAGCCAAAAACACTATAGAGACGTCAGCTAGTGCAGACGCCGTAAGTGACCCAGTTGTAGCAGATACGATAGATAAAGAAGATAAGCAGAGCGCTACCGATATGGAAGCTGCCAATGAGCTAGAAGCTGGCAAAAGCAGCACCTTTGACACTGAGACCAAAAAGTCTCAAGAGCTGACCAATAGTATAAGTAACGATGTAAATAACAACGTGAATAGCGATATTAATAACAGCGTAAATCATACTGATTTGGTCGCGGCTATTAGTGAGCAAAACAAGATTCACCCTGATTTGTCAGGCTATCATCCTATTGTTACTGGTGCCAATGCTTTTGCGGCGCGCAGTGTCTTAACCGATATGGCAAATCGAACTATCGATGCTCAGTATTATATTTGGCATAACGATCAGTCCGGTCAATTGCTGCTAAAAGACTTGTGGGAAGCGGCTGAACGCGGTGTTATCGTGCGCTTATTGATTGATGATTTTAACAGTAGTAGTGATTTAGATCAGCAGTTGCTGCGCTTCTCAAACCATCCTAACATAGCGGTACGCATAGCCAATCCGCTGATGCATCGTAAGTTTCAGGCGTTAAATTTTGTCACTGGTTTGCCTCGTATTAATCGGCGCATGCATAATAAGAGCATGACTTTTGACAAACAAATCACTATTATCGGTGGCCGTAATATCGGTAACGAATACTTAAGTAATGATCAAAATAGTCAATTTGCAGATTTAGATGTGCTGCTTATCGGTAAAGTGGTCGCTGATATCGATAACAGCTTTGGTAGCTATTGGTCAGCGCCAATCTCTTATGATATTGAAACTTTGGTAAGCTTTGATAAAGATAAACCTACTGATTTTATAGCCGGTTTAGATCAGCTTGATGAGGATGAAAAAAACGATAGCCAAAGTAGCTTATCCGTCTATCGCTCCGCTATTGAGGACTCCTCCATTGATACCGACTTATTAAATAAGCGTATTCCTTTTCGCTGGACGGATATGCAATTTTTGAGTGATGATGTCGGTAAGCTGACCAAAAGCGTGGCTACCGATACCAATTTGGTGCAGCAGCTACGTACCTTACTAGGTCGCCCCTCAAAAGAGCTGACAATCATTTCATCCTATTTTGTGCCTACCAAAGATGGTGTGGATACTTTAGTACAGTTAGCCAAAAGCGGCATCACTATAAAAATACTAACCAATTCTTTTGATGCTACTGATGTGACCGCAGTGCATTCGGGTTATAGCCAATGGCGACCTAAGCTGCTAAAAGCTGGGATAAAAATATACGAGTTAAAATCAACAGCTAGCGAAGAGAACCGCGAAAATAAGCTTTGGAAAGCTCGCAGTCAATCCTCTACTAGTTTACATGCCAAGACCTTTGCTATTGATGATCATCAAGTGTTTATTGGTTCTTACAATGTCGATCCACGCTCAGCAAATATCAATACTGAGATGGGGGTCATTATTAATGATGATGAGCTCGCGCGCCAGCTCCATGAGTCGCTAAGTGCCGATCTATTGACTCAGGCTTATGAGGTCAAATTAACCGATGAGAATCATCTGCAGTGGCACACTATTGAGGAAGGTGAGGTAAAGATCTATGAGGCTGAGCCGCGAGTGGGTTTGTCTGACCATATTTGGCTGACCATTATGTCCTGGTTGCCAATTGATTGGCTACTATAACTTTGGCTAAATCCAAATCAAAGGTTTATCTTTTTAGCGCTTTTGTCTTTATTAACGCGTAACCTTTCAACTTTTTTAGCTTTAGGAGAGACGGTTATTTTAATGGCCGTTGTAATGCTTTGCTTGTATACGGAAAAATAACTAACCATGCCTTCTCGTCCCCAATATGCACTAATGTCTTCTAAAGACAGAAATATGATGATTTTTGTCTGCCTAACTAGTGCTATCACTTTTTTTGACTTTTTGATTTATTTGTATATGGCAGATTATATCTCTTCTGCTTTTTTTCCGATAAACGTTGATCCTCGGGTTACTAGATTACAAGGTTTAGGCTTATTTGCTATCGGCTATTTAGCTCGCCCTCTTGGCGGTGTTATTTTTGGCCGCTATGGCGATATTAAGGGAAGAAAACCTTTATTATTGATCAGTATATTGGTTACCGCAGCTTGTATGATGACCATGTCGGTACTGCCTACTTATGCGCAGTGGGGTTTGATGGCTCCTATTTTGTTTATTGTTTTACGGCTGATTCAGGGGATGGCGTTTGGGGTTTATGTGCCTTTGTCTTGGATATATATCGCTGAGCAAGTGCCGCGCCAGTATTTATCTGTGGGTTGTAGCTATGTAACGGCTAGCTTCTTTGTTGGCGTGTTATTTTCTAATGCCTTTTTTGTCTGGCTAACAGGCTCAATGACGCCTGTTCAGCTATTGGACTACGGCTGGCGTGTGCCTTTTATCTCAGCTGCCGTACTGAGCTTTTTGCCACTATTTGCTTGGCGTTTGATTAACGAATCACCGTTTTTTATTGAAATGCAGGCAAAAAAAGCTTTGGATAAAACGGCTATTACTGAGCCTTTTACTTTACTACTAAAATACTGTAAGCATGCGGTATTTTTGGGTCTTATGCTTAGTCTAATCATTGCCAGTATCACTACGGTAGTTGCATTACTATTGCCAAGCTTGATTGAACTACGCTTTGTTTTAGATACTGATCTGTTTGGTTTTTCGCATAGTTTAGGCATTATCTTTATGGTTTTTGGCTGTATTTTTTACGGTATTCTCTCCAATTATGAGAATTTTGGTAAAATACTTGTGATAGGATCAGTGCTGCTCATCGGTCAGATGTTCGCCTTTTATTATCATTTGCAAGCAGGCGGTGATTACATCTTGATTATGTATGCGCTCTTAGGCTTTTTTGCCGGTATTGTCGGCATGGTGCCGGCTATTTTTGTTCAATTATTTCCAACTAACGTACGTCTAACGGGTATAGCCTTCTCTTACAATGTGATGTATGCCATTGTTGGCGGAACTCTACCTTTTATTCTCGGTTATGCCACCTCATATATTAGCTTTTCTCCAGCGCTATATGTCGCCTTTATTGGCGCTATAGGCATTATGATTGGTCTATATTTTTATCATTTACCTGAGTCTAGAAAGCTGGATCGTATTATTTAAATCGCGTTGCCTAAAAGCTGATTTCTCTAAACCTTGGCTGTTGCTAAAGTCGCTCTGCTAAAACCAGACGCCACCTTATTTTTAAAAAGAGTTTTATAGTTATGGTTGATATGACCAATAAGCGCTTGTCAGTCGCTCCAATGATTGATTGGACGACTACCGATTATCGTTATTTTGCCCGTCTGTTTAATCCGCATGTTTATCTGTATACGGAGATGATTAGCACTGGTGCGCTGATACATGGTAATCGCGCCCGGCATTTGCGTTTCGATGCGCGCGAACATCCTCTCGTTTTGCAATTAGGCGGCGCCGATATCACCGAGATGACTCAGTGCGCTGAGTTTGCTCAGCAGCATCACTATGATGAGGTCAATATAAATGTCGGTTGTCCCTCAGATCGCGTACAGCATAATAAGATAGGTGCTTGCTTGATGGCAGAGCCCGATACCGTGGCAAGCTTAGTCAAACACATGCAAGCGGCGGTCGATATTCCGGTAACTGTCAAACACCGCATTGGGATTGATGATTTTGATAGTTATGAGTTTATGAAGGATTTTGTTGAAACCGTGGCAGCAGCAGGTTGCAGCCGTTTTATCGTCCATGCTCGTACCGCTTTGCTACAAGGTCTTAGTCCCAAACAAAATCGTGAAATACCGCCGCTACGTTATGAGGATGTCTACCGCCTCAAACAGGAGTTCCCTGAGCTTGATATCGAGATTAATGGCGGTATCGAGACGGTGCAGGATATCGAAAACCATCTACAATATATTGATGGAGTAATGATTGGCCGTGCTTTTTATCACAATCCTTATCTGCTTGCTCAAGCCAATAGCTTATGGGGCGAGCCTGCACCAAAACGCTCTGCTATCTTAGCTCAGCTGTACCCTTATCTTCGTCAGCAAATAGCGCAAGGCGAAGCGTTACCGACTATGTCTCGGCACTATTTAGGGCTCTTTCAAGGCTTGAATGGAGCACGCAGATGGCGACAGGCTTTGAGCGGTAAACCAAGTTTGACAGTAGAAGATGTTGAAGCGGCGGCAGCTGAGGTATTAGCGCTTAATCCTGAGGTTTAATGGCTTAAGCTAAAAACCTTTTTTTGAGTTAACAAACTTATAATAAATACTGCCCCATCGCCAAACCGTTATTAAAGATATGCAATAATATTGGCAATAATAGTGAGCCTGATTTGTAGCGAGCGTAACAAAATATCATGGCGAGCAAAACGATAGTACTGATCTCATACAAGCCGTATTGCAAATGCATAATGGCAAACACTAAGCTGGTGATCAAGCTAGCCATTAGCGCGCCATGTGCCTCAGACTTCGCTCTCGCCTCTGCTAGCGATAGCGAGTTTGCGACATACCTCAACGAAAACTGCTCTTTGAGCGCTGACCAGATAATCCCGCGAAACACCAGCTCTTCATAAATAGGCGCGACAATCACCAAAGCGATAATCAGTAGCCACACTGAGCTTACCGACTGGTACAGAGGATCGACAAATAGTGAAGGCGATTTATCTAATAGATAAGTCAGCGCTTGACTGCCGATCAAAAATATCAATAACAGTCCAAAGCTGCCGATAGCTACTTTCAAATTAAAGCGCTTTAGTGCTAAATAGTCACTAACCCTACCGCCTTTTGAACGGATAAGGAGCACTATCAGAGCGCTCAAAAACAGCAAACTTAAGAAGATAGAGCTACTAACAATAGTTCCATTACCGCTAGCATGATAAAAAACGTCCGCTACCGTTTGCGTTTTAAACGCTGGTAATAGCAGCCTGCCGGCAATATAAACCCCTAACAGCTGACTGGCAAAAAAAGCAAACACCATACCAACTAGCAGCGCCATAGCTTCAAAAAGAGAGAATAGCGGCTGTGGAGTTTGAGCAGATAAGCGGGTGAGTTTTGGCATAAATATTGACTCAAAGGGATAAGAGGCGAAGCAAACTAATAGAACGGCTTACTCTATGAAGTCTGCTACTACTCAGATAACTGCTGCTCAATGATATCTAATACCAGCGCTGACACTGAGTCTGGATGCTCAAGCGGAAACATATGACCGCCGGCATGAGTCTGAAAATCTATACCCAAACGCGCTTTTATTTTATGAGGGAATTTACGTTTTAAAAAGATACTATCTTTGCCAATGATTAGCGTAGCTGGTGGCTTGGGTCCTTTGTTAGGCGTCAACCAATACATCGATGGATTGGTTCGAAACACTGCCACTTCGCTTTGTTTTGAGATAGCCAAAGTCACTTTGCCATCAGCGCGCTCATGTAATCCATGCTCGATATATCCTTGAAAGCTACGCTCATCAAAATGCTTAAAAAAACCTTTATGGCGTAATTGCTCATAAGCGTCCGCTCGACTATTCCAGACATCACGGCGATGTTTGGAGATGCCTGATGGCGATATTTTATCCATCAAGCGATTATTCATCATTGGTAATCTATCTAGCGTTTTGGCCAGATGCCAAAATAAGCTACTACGCCCATAAATCCAAGGCGGATCCATTAATACCGCTTGATTAAAGTACTTGGGCGCACGGTATAGCGCTTGTAAAGTACACATAGCTCCCAAAGAGTGACCTACCGCAACGAGTTGCGCCACACCGTGACGCGCGCAAGCATCTGCCACACTATCGATGACTTGCTGCGTCAAACTACGCCATTGATCATCTACTCGATAACCAGGCGTCTCCCCTAACATTGGGATATATTCGATAGTAAAAAACTCAGCTAATCCAGCAAAAAAAGGCTCATA
Organism: Psychrobacter sp. AH5; assembly: GCF_040371085.1. Lineage (NCBI taxonomy): Bacteria > Pseudomonadati > Pseudomonadota > Gammaproteobacteria > Moraxellales > Moraxellaceae > Psychrobacter > Psychrobacter sp. AH5. Next base: position 665,790 of record NZ_JAMBMT010000001.1, on the reverse strand, counting down.
AACGGCACTTGGCATGCCATTAGCATGAGCAAAATGTAGCACCGGCTTTTGCGTTAGTTTTGATACGGGTAATTGCGAAAATCTCTGCATTTCATGGTTGTTTTGATTATTTGCTACAGGGTTATTTACACTCATGACGGGCTCTCTATTATTTTAATAATCTCGCTATTTTATTTATACCTAGCCACGATAGCACTAGCTAAAAATCAATGTTAGTTATAGCAAAAGGCTGAGCTATTTACTAGCTCAGCCTCAACACTGACACCATAAAGCTTAACTAAAACCACTAACGCATCTCAGCACTGCCCTCTTGTTGCGGCAACATATCAAGGATAATACTTGAGCCCACGCCAGCGCCTAATTTTACGGCAAAACGATCCATAAATAACTGGAACGGATCAACAGGAGAGTAGTTCACGACGTTATTAAGCTTCAATTGCTTCTCTAAGCTAGCAATACTACCCTTTTTATCGGCCAAGCCCAAAGCGATAGACTGCTCGCCGGTCCAAAATAACCCTGAGAATAATTTATTAGCTTCAGGATTTTTGAGACGATCACCGCGGCCCTCTTTTACCGCATTAATGAAGTGCTTATGGGTATTAGCTAGCACCTTCTCAACATGCTGCTCTTCATAAGCAGTAAGCGGACGCGATAGGCTTAAGATGTCTTTATATTCGCCAGCGGTAATAGTGCGATCTTCGACACCCACTTTATCCATCAAGCCTTCGATGTTATAACTTGGCATAATAACGCCGATAGAGCCCACCAAACTTGATGGATTGACATAGATCTCATCCGCTGCAGAAGCAATATAATAAGCACCAGAAGCACCGATATCACCGATGACCGCGTAGAGCTTTTTATCAGGATACTGTTTGCGCAGATCCATCATCGTTTGCCAGATCTCATCAGACTGCACTGGTGAGCCGCCTGGAGAGTTGATATCTAAAGCTACCGCTTTTGCATTGTTATTCTCAAAAGCGCGAGTCAAAGCTTCGCTGATATCATAAGCATTGGCTATATCGCCGTTGCTGATGACGCCTTGTAGCTCAACCACTGCCAGATGTGGAGAGTTAGTTCCTTCAATACCAGTAGGCGTTTTGGTACTACAGCCTCGGCTGAAGCTAAAGAATAACAACAAGATATAACCAAAGGTCAGCAGCTTAAAAAAGATACTCCAACGCCTAGAGCGGCGCTGCTCTTCAACACTGGCTAATAAGGTTTTTTCGATAAGACGCCATTCTTGTCCGCTTGGCTGATTGGCCGGTACCTGCTGTAAAGGTAGCGGTTGATTTGCCGAATTATCAGGACGTTTGTTAGGGTCTGGTGGCCAGTTGGGCATATAACTTCCTAAGTTAAAATCGATCTAAACAAGGTATAAATATCGTCTATAAAAATACAGGTCTAACTGATAAAAAATAAACAGTGTGCTAAGTATGGTGGCATTATAGCCAAGGTTCAATAGTAAAAGGTGAGCTTATTGCATCAATAAGCTTACAGGTTAGGTATCGGCCTAGCTATTGGTTGCTATTAATAATTATCCTCAAGCATCAACGCGGCCTCCAAGGGTTGCTCATCATAAGTTATTATTTGCTTAGCCTGCTGCATCTCTAACACCTGTGTCGACACCCTTGAGCTACTATGACTCAGCCAAGCGCTTGAAGTAGTCGCGGCTTGGCTGATATCTAACGCGAAAGGTTCAGCGCGACACATTAGCGACCACAACTGCCAGCTGCGTTTGTGAGTAGCACTATCCAGAATAAGCCGCGACGAAGCTGTAGGCTCAGTTATGGTCTCAACTGTCGAGTCAGTCTTAGCTTTATCTAAGATAGCTAATCCTTTATCATCAACAAGCATTTGCACAGTAGCTTTAGTAGGCTGCTGAGGATTACTAGCCTTATAATGCACTACCGTTATCGGCAACGAGCTGTCGATAGCCACACTACAATCCCAAACGCTAGCATCATCAATCTCACGCCAACCAGTCAGCACTTGTAATTTTAGCTGTCCGCTCAAATCTTGCCACCGCTTACCTGTTTGACAGTCTTGGGCACTAATATAAGGTGTATTAGTAAGTGACGATTGGCTTTTTTGGGTTTGTGGTAAAAGCGCTGGCCAAAGCTCATGCCGCCCTGCCTGCCAATATTGCGCCGTAGGTAACACTTGGCTTAATCGCGCTACCGTCAACGCTAATAGCGGCTGCGCGCCTGATAAGTTTTGCAAATCTTGCAAGCCTTTAGTATTTTTAGAACTTGCTTTACGCTTATCGCTTTTAGTAGTATCAGACAAAGTTGCCGTCAAAGCTGAGTCGCTACTTTGCACGATGATACCTTGCAGATTTTTTATAGCGAGTGTGCGCAGTTGCTGCTCTAATATTTTCGTAAGCTTATCAGCGATTAATGAGCTTGGCTTACTATCCTCACCTTGCACTCTATGATCTGCCAAAAATAGCCAGCTTATCTTATCTTGCCTCAGTGATTTTTCACCCTCTTTACTTTGGTTAGCATTATTTTTATCAATAGGATAAATAAGTACTGCTGACGTGATATAACGATCGCCTGTCGGCAAAATATAGAGGGTTGGTGTCTGAGAAAAAGAGTGCTGATTGGCATAAATAGTCATCAGCAAAAGCGTCAGCGGCGGTAGTGACAATAAGCGGCTCAGCAGTCCGCGTGGCAGTAGCCATGGCAATATCACCAGTACCGCCATCAATACCATAGCAAAATTGATAGGCGTATATAACCAAGCGCTACTTAGTATAGGCAGCGTCGTTAGCCACTCAATCAATTGATGTAAATAACTGACAATGCTACTAACCAACGCCCAAATGCTATCAGCGATAGCTGGCGATAATAAATAGCAAAGCCCGGCTAGTAAATTTAGCGGCACAATGAGCCAACCGAATAAACCAATAGCAAATAAGTTAATCACAAGTCCCCATAGCGAGACTTTGCCAAATAACAATAAAGTGATAGGCAGCAGCGCGATAAATAACCAAAGCTGCAATCTAAAGATACGCTTGAATAGTAACCAGCCTTTACTATTCAAGAGCTTTAACTTGATAAAGCTTTGCCGATTTTCGCTGATTATTGACGAGCTAGTAGAATATGATAGAGATAATGAAGAATTAGAGTTTAAAGTTTGGCTTTGTAGCACATCCTCGTATTTTAGTAATAAAGCTACCGCAATAAAAGACAGCCAATAACCCGCTTGCCATAACACGTACGGATCCATCCAAGCCATAATGATCGCTAATGCCAGCAGCACTCGCATGGTGCTAATAGGCACCAAGGTTAGGCGCACTAGCCCTAGAGCTAATAGCATCCAAGCGGTACGTGCTGCGGGTACATCAAAACCTGTAAATAACGCATAAATAAAAGCCGACGCTATTATCACCCACCAACGTACTTGCCAGCGCGCCGCGGTGCGATAGAGTGCCGGATAAAATCGCTGAACTAATAGCACTGCCATAGCCGCTAACATAATAGCCATAAATAGCACATGAGTACCCGAAATCGCTAACAAATGCGAGATACCGGCTAGCTGGTACAGATCTTTGGTCTCGCGATTGATTAAGCTGCGATCACCGGTAAGTAGGCTCAAGGTCACGGCTTGCGCTTGTTGTTCACTAGCGGTTTTAGCGGACCAATCTTGATAAAAATGCTGACGTAGTTGCAAACGCCAATTATCGATAGTGTTACGCGCTCGCTGCCAAAATAAGGTAGCGTCATCGTTAGCTAGCGCTAAGCTTGATGAGTGCTCAGTGACTGAGCTCACTGCAATAATAGTCGCTACCCCATCAATATGACGAGCACGTAGCCAACGATAACTATCAAAACCAGTCGGATTATTTAGCGTTTGCTCAGAGCTGGCTAGCGGCGCTAGTGATAAGCTCATTAATATACGCGAGCCAGGCTTTAGATTATTGAGGGTGACAATACTAGGGTCATCATTGGCTTTTTTGGGGTATAAGCTTAGTAATACGCGCCGCTCGTTTAATTGGTTGCTTTTGGGCAAAGGGTTGTTTGCGTTCTCGATACTTTGCGCTGTTAAATCGTTGGAGCTTAGCTCAGCTGTCAGTGGCGCTATATGGCTCAAAGTAGCGACTTGTCGATAGCCGCTATTGGTACTGGCATCATAGACGCTATCTCTAATACCCTCGATAGTTACCCAAGCTTGTACCCGCATAGCTGTGCTCACTTTGGTAAGCTGCAACTGTTGATGCTGAGTTAATGCCTGTAAGATACTGCCAGTAAGTAAAGCGAGCGCTAATAACGCTACGATTAGATAACGGATAGCTTTGATAAGTAAGGCGCGATTATAAAGGCGTGTTATTGAAGCAGTGACAGGTAAGGTAGTTTTTGCAGAGTTGCTATTAGCTGTTAAAGCTAATTCCTCTATTGCTGGTTGCTCGGTTACTAGCGCTATGGGAGGTGAGAATACTAAAGCGGTTCGCAGCTTAAAGAGGATCAAAATAAAAGCCATTGCAAAAAGTAGCAAAGGTAAAAACCAACCATTACTAGTCACTATCAGCGGTAGACTCTCCAGAGCTGATAACTCACTATCGGCCGCTACCGTTAATACGCCAATCATAGCGACTATAATTAAAGTGCCAATCAACCAATACACTGGCACTCCTTAGCCGCTGATTTAGTTTTTTTATCACCTGCTAGCGATAGTATTCGCCTTTATATTGACCTATACTAACCAGCTTACTTAAAACAAAATGTCGCCGTAAAAAACTTTGTCAAAAGCTAGATCAGAGCTCAAAAGTCGCTATGATTTAATTATAGCACTATTACTGTTGATATACTTTTGTCTAAAAACGTAATCACTTATCTGCTTAATATATTGGTATCGGCAGGTAATAATTAGCGACTAAAGGCAAGCTTGTGTCCAAAAAACGTCTAAAAAACCTACTTCCTACTCCCGAACAAATCTTACAAAGCCGTAGTCTAAAACTATTTGCGCCGCATTTAGCGGATCCTAGGTTGTGGCAGTTTAATCGCCATAGCCTAAATAAAGCGGTTTATATTGGGGTGCTTAGTGCGTTTTTTCCGCTACCAGGACAGATGCTATTAGCTTTGATTGGCGCGCTTATCTTTCGCGCTAATGTGCCGATGGCGCTTGGTCTGACTTGGATTACCAATCCGTTGACGACTCTGCCCATCTTTTATGCCGGCTATTATATTGGCGCAAAAATCATCGATGTGCCGATGATTAGCTTACGGCTGATTGGTAGGATGATTGCTGATTTTAGCTTGTGGGTATTATCAGATGGCGCCAATCCTTTTGTCACGCATAGCGGCAAAGTATCGATTACCGCTTTTTGTTTGGGACTGACTATTTTAGCTATCATTACTAGCATCGTTTGTGGTTTGGCATTCAAAGCGATTTGGCGTTATAAAACAGTAGTCAGTTGGCAAAAACGACAAGGATTACGTAATGATAAAACACCAAAACCTTAGTGGCTTAAAGGCTCAATGGTGCAAAGTTTTGACGCTTTAAAACATTACTATAGTAATGTAGTAGCTATAACCTTAATAGCTATAAATCTTCTAGCAGTGTCTAGCTTTGTTGATGAGTTTCCAAGGCGTCAAGAATAGTATCTTTGAATTGACTATCCATCACTTGTGTCGTAATGACTTTATCATCTTTAGTTAAATGATATTGCTTACCGCCCACCGTTTCTTGCACTTTCAAATAATAATCCACACCGGCTAAAGTAATAGCATCAAATATCGCTGTGAATTGCTCTTTTTGAGCTGCTACCCCTACTCGCTCAAACGCTTGAGGGTCAATATATGGAAATAAAGGATCCTCACCTTCCTCAGCGCTGCCAAAAGCGGCAATAGGATCGTCTTTATTATCTATAACTTTACTCTCAATAATATCGATTAAACTCATGGCTCAATACTCATAATATAATATAAAAAACCATACCATTAGCCATTGTTATAAACAATATCTGCTTTTTAGAGATCTAGTAGCTTTTCTAACGACTAGCTCATTGTCTGTAACTCAACATCTATCGCTTACTGCTAATACCGCTTTACTGTTAACTTCATTATGGCTCTTTACTAGTAGTTTTCCCAGTGGCCATTGCGTAATAGTAGCTGACGATCCGCTAGCGCAGCGAGGCTACGATCATGAGTCACCATTAATAATGCCGTTTTCATAGTGCTTTGTAGCTCTGAGAGTAGCCCAAAAACACTTTGTGCATTATCATAATCCAAGTTTCCGGTAGGCTCATCGGCTAAAATAAGCGAAGGCTTAGTGACCAAAGCGCGAGCAATAGCAACCCTTTGACGCTCACCACCGGATAGCTCACCAGGTCTGTGCTCCAAACGATGACCCAAACCCACATTTTCTAAAATCTCAATCGCCTGCTTACGAGCCTCAGTAGTTGATACTTTTGGGCGCATAAGCAGCGGCATAGCGACATTTTCTATTGCGGTAAACTCCGCTAATAGATGATGAAACTGGTAAATAAAACCTAGATATTTATTGCGCATGGCACCGCGTTCGGTCTCATTCATATGATTAAGACACTCCCCATGTAACCAAACTTCACCGCTAGTAGGCGTATCAAGACCACCTAATAGATGCAATAAGGTACTCTTGCCCGAACCACTAGTGCCAACGATAGCTATACGCTCGCCGGCATTGATATTAAGATCCAAACCAGTTAGCACTTGAGTGTGTACCGCCCCTTCATCATAGATCTTACTGATATTGCTTGCCTTCAAAATAGCTGACATTCCGCTTCCTTTATTCTTTAATTGCTTACAGTTGCTATATATTCACCCTCGACTACTTCGATATGTTTACGTAGGCTATAGATGACCGTGTAATAGCTCAGTACAGGCTTGGCTACTCATAACGTAGCGTTTGTGCCGGTTGAATTTTAGCCGCTCGGCGCGCTGGATAAATTGTCGCCAAAAAGCTGAGGACAAAAGAGGCGCCTGTAATCAATACCACATCGGCTAAACGTAATTGTGAAGGCAGATAATTGACAAAATAGGCATCAAATAGATTCAGACCGAAAACTTGATTAATAAAGCCCAAAATATCGCTGACCGTAAGCGCAAATATAATACCCAATATCGTTCCTGCCACCGTTCCAATAACCCCTATCACTACCCCTTGCACCATAAATACTTGCGTAATCAAGCGCGGTGAGGCACCAAAGGTCTTTAAAATAGCAATATCAGCTTTTTTATCGGTCACTAACATCACAAGACTTGAAACAATGTTGAAGGCGGCGACTAAAATAATTAGAAAGAGCAGTAAACCAACCATCGCTTTTTCCATCTGGATAGCCCCAAATAAATTACCATGGGTTTGTGTCCAGTCGCTCGGATAAAGCTGAGCGGGCGCGATGCTAGCCGCTTTTTGCGCCGCAATGGGGGCTTGGAAGATATCATCTAGCTTTAAGCGAATACCTTGCGCGCCAGCCGGTAGCCTGAGCAGCTTTGCCGCATCGTTCATCGGAATAAAGGCCGCTAGAGTATTAACATCAGGACTGATATCAAAGATACCTGTCAAGGTAAAGCGCTTAAACCTAGGGATAACGCCGGCTGGTGATGGCGAAGCTTCAGGCAATACCAAAGTCACCTTATCGCCGATATTAAGCCCAAGCGACTGCACCATCTCCAACCCTAATACGATAGCGAAGTCGCCATCTTTTAAGGTGTCGATGCTGCCTTCTGTCATGTGATTATTGATAATAGAGACATTTTTTTCGTACTCAGGGTCGATACCAGTGACCATGATTCCGGCTACTTGACCATTTGAGGTCAGCATTCCTTGCAACTGAATAAAAGGAGCCACTGCTGCCACTTCTGGATCTTCAGCTTTGATACGATCTGCAAGCGGCTGCCAATCACTAATGACCTCAGCTGAGGTTACGGTCGCTTGTGGCACCATACCTAGTATGCGAGTTTTGAGCTCGCGATCAAAGCCATTCATCACCGATAATACGGTGATAAGTACCGCAACTCCAAGCGTCAAACCTATCATAGAGATCAGCGATATAAAGGAGATAAAGCGGTTACTGCGCTCAGCTCGGGTATAACGCAGGCCAATAAATAATGCTAAAGGACGAAACATAGTCAAACTCTTTATCTTATTCACATACCTCTATATATACTGACTTTTAATAGCCACAAAAAAGCGACTATAGCCCAATAAACAGGTATATAAACATGGTTTTAGACGGATCTATTAGTTTAGTGCATCAATAATCATACTACAGAGATAATCACACTCTGATAAAAGGGGGATAGTTTGACATAGTTTCCTCAAAATATGCCAACGATTAGCATAAACTATCACGGTTTTTCGATAAAACTTCGCTGTTTGATATTATTTTTATACTCAGGCTTGCTATTGTTTGCCTGCATACCTATATATTATATGCTAAAGACGAATGTCATTAACCCATTATCATGGTTTGGTAGCTGGCTTGATAAAGTATTAGTAGCTATGAGGCAATAGTTTTAGCGGAGGTATTATATACCCCTAAGCTAATGGCTTACTGCATTAGTTGCGTTTATTAATTATTACAGCTTGCTGTTCCAACTTCACCACTGAGCTAAGTTTGAGTATCTCTATGACCATTAATTATCATTATAAAAACGTACAATCCCCTACCAAAATCACTTTATCTGACGAACAAACCGCAGGTCACGCCGATCACTGGCGTATTTTGACTAGCGATATGAGTCAGGATGTGCCTGAATGGTTACAGCAAATGATAGATCACGCTACTATGCCTAAAGGCCTTAATGGTAATGTTAGTGCTCAAGATAGCTGCCTGCTATTATCTGAAAACAAGCCTTGTCATATCAATCAAGTATTAGCGATGAAAGAGGGTCGACCGGAGCGTTTTATCAACGCTTATCCTTGTGTGGATAGTCCTTATGGTATGACCTGTAAAATCGAGCGGGTAATAGTTAATGAAAACTCGCATGATGCAGTATTAAGACTGCGTGGCAGCGATGGCAGTATTGTTTATGCTTTTGATCAGCTCTATACTCCTAACCGTCATTTGTATGAGCAAGGAACTACTTATTTTGTCAATTTCAGTGCTTGGGCGCATGAGATCTCTATTAGTGAACAAAATGAGGTGATCAGAGTTGAAGACGAGGAAGCTATTCGTTATCACCGCGCTTTTAACGACATTGTCGCCGCTAATGATGGCAAAATACCCGATGATTTGCAGGAGCAGATCAAAGCTTGGCGTCCAGAGACCAAGGAGCAAATGGCACCGGTAGAGATCAATCTCGGTCACATGTGCGCCTATCTATTTGGCGATACTCTAGGACAAGAGGATGAAGCTTGGTGTCAAGGACAAGTTCTAGGCAAGCAGCAAACTGTCTTTAATAATAAGCCTATCATTTTGTTTGATGTGGTGATACTGCGTGAACAAGATACTCAGCCTTTTGTAGTGCGTATCGGCGCTTGTCTCACTGATGAGACTCAAGCTATCGAGGTGCACGACTACGTCCAAGCCAATATTTGGCTACAAGCGGCGATTTATAAAGAAAATCAACAGCTTCAAGCATAAAGCTAGAGCAATAAAGCCATAGCCTGCGCCTGTTATGGTTATCATCGAAAAAGCCCCTAGTTCATATAGGGGCCTTTTTGTACCGCAAAATAGCTTAAGCTAAAGTGGTTATTGATTTGATATTTTTGAATAGCTCTTTTTGCTCAGTACTCGGGCGCGCCGTTTGCAAAGCCATCAACTGCGACATATCGCCTTCTACACGAATCTTACCACTCATAAAGGCGCCCATAATCTCGTTCATGTCGAAATCTGTGATGATAGACTGTAGCGTACTACGATCAAGCAGTAGCGTCGTGGTTGCCTCAGAATTTAAGCCTTTATGGAGCAGACCATTAGCATAGTTACTTTCGATAACTTCATTATCATCAGTGACTTTTAGGTTAATCACCATATCCGCTAGCGCTGGTGGCAGATTGAGCTCACCTGCTTCATTACCCATTTGCTCAACTTGCTCAAACCAGGTATCGGTCAAAAAAACAGCCATATCATTATCCTTAGTAAATACTCATTGTAGACCACTAATTGCCTCAATAGGTTGAATTGAGACAGAAGTTATAATACAGTCATTGCCTAGTGCAACGATCATAGTCTCTACAATCATATATTAAATTGCGATTATTGTAATAAAAATTTATTTTGCGGTATAGGGCTCAGATTAAAGAGAAATAAAAGCTAATACTAGCATTGATTGCTAAACTGTAACAAAAAACTTAATCATAGACTTTAGGTATAAAACTTAACTATCAGCGTTCTTTTACAATTAGTTACCTCTATGTGACTATAAAAAACGCCTAACTCTTGACTATCCCTAGGCATTTTTTACAAAATATTTAGAGTAAAAATGATCGTCAAACCAGTCGCTGTAATGCTGTGTTAATTTCAAAATAATTTAATATAATTATTTTAATATCAAATAGATGCTTGTTAATACTGTGATACTTCAATGGGTTATTATAATAAGTTGTCAGATAAATTATTTACCAAAGATTTTGTATTTTGACACATAGTTCTGATGATATTTTATTAATATTGCGTTACAATACCCTTAAACAGAGTCGGGAGTTTTAACTAAACGTTACCTCCACATGTTTTTGTCAGCAGCCGCTAGCATCTATCTGTTCCTTAACAGCTTTTATTGCAGATTAATGTCAGCCTGTATTTTGGTCGATAGTTAGTGTCTGATGTAGAGATAACTACTGAGTGATTCAGATCTAAATACTATTATTTATAATTAACTTTAACGATATATTAATCATCCTAACTTTGTCTAATCATTGCTTACTTTACAAGTGTTCATTTAGCTTAGTAAGTACCGAGATAGCAACGTTTGGCTCACTAGTTAATACACCGTTACAGTGATAGATAATCCTGATGACAGCATGTGCCGCAATCCCTATCTATTTTATGACATTGCCTTTTAGACTTTAGCTTTGTTATGGTTTAGATACTCGGAGATTTAGTTAATTCTGTTGATAATTTAGGCTGTAAAGGAATCATCCAATGAGTTTACAAAACACAGCAGTCGCCCCAGTTGACCGCGAGTACGAGATCACTATCGTAAGATTCTTTACGATTATGACTGTCGTTTGGGGTATTGTCGGAATGAGTCTTGGTGTGTTCTTGGCATCGCAATTGGCGTGGCCAGCACTTAACTTTGACATTCCATGGCTGACATTTAGTCGCCTAAGACCACTGCACACCAATGCGGTCATTTTTGCGTTCGGTGGCTGTGCCCTGTTCGCAACTTCCTACTATATTGTTCAGCGTACTTGTAAGACTAGACTATTTGCACCGTACCTAGCTTGGTTTACCTTTTGGGGTTGGCAAGCGGTTATCGTAGCCGCAGTTATCACTTTGCCGCTAGGTATAACGACGACTAAAGAATATGCTGAGCTTGAGTGGCCAATCGATATCTTGATTGCTTTGGTATGGGTCTCTTATGCCATTGTTTTCTTTGGTACTCTTATCAAACGTAAAACCTCGCATATTTATGTGGCTAACTGGTTCTTTGCTGCTTTTATTATTACGATTGCTTTACTGCATATCGTCAATAGTATGGCGATTCCTGTTGGTGCCTTTAAGTCATATTCATTATTTGGCGGTGCAACTGATGCCATGGTGCAGTGGTGGTACGGACATAACGCGGTAGGTTTCTACCTAACTGCGGCCTTCTTGGGTATGATGTACTATTTCGTTCCGGTACAGATTGGTCGTCCTATTTATTCTTATCGCCTCTCTATCGTTCACTTTTGGGCATTGATTGCTTCATATATGTGGGCAGGTGGTCACCATCTACACTATTCAGCGCTACCAGACTGGACTCAGTCGTTAGCTATGGTGTTCTCAATCATTCTATTCGCACCTTCTTGGGGTGGTATGATTAACGGTGTTCTAACCTTATCAGGTAGCTGGGATAAGCTGCGTACCGATCCGATCATTCGCTTTATGATTGTAGCATTGTCATTCTATGCAATGTCTACTTTTGAGGGTCCAATGATGTCTATTAAGACAGTCAACGCGCTCTCACATAATACCGACTGGACAGTAGGTCACGTACACTCAGGTGCACTTGGCTGGGTAGGTATGATTACTATTGGTTCGCTATACGTACTACTACCACGTATTTATAACAAGCCAAAAATGTACTCAATCAGCCTTATCACTACTCACTTCTGGCTTGCGACAGCAGGTACTATTTTCTATATCGTCTCGATGTGGATCTCAGGTATCGGTCAAGGCATGATGTGGCTTGCCACTAACCCAGACGGTACTTTGGTATATAGCTTTGTAGATACGGTTGAGTTCTCTCATTTCCCCTATATTGGCCGTGCATTTGGTGGTCTGTTATACGTGTCTGGTATGTTTGTTATGGCCTATAACGTCTATCGTACTGTCAAGATGCCAGAAGGTAAGCCTGTTGATATCGCTGACCCTACGGATCATGAACCTAGTGTCGAACAAACTTCGACAGCTAAAGTATAAGGAGCGATCATGGCTGGTACACCGCATGAAATTATTGAGAAAAATACAGGCTTGTTGGTCATCTTTATCGTTATCGCTATTAGCTTTGCAACGCTAGTTGAAATCGTACCGCTGATTTATGATAACAAGAGCCCTGAGGATGGCGGTGTCAATACACCCCTTCCCTCTATGGAGCCTTGGACTGCCCTTGAGTTTGAAGGTCGTGATATTTATATCCGTGAAGGTTGTCACGTCTGTCATACTCAAATGGTACGTCCATTGCGCGCAGAAGTAGAGCGCTATGGCCCCTACTCTCGTGCTGCAGAGTCGACGTGGGATCACCCTTTTTTATGGGGATCAAAGCGTACTGGACCTGATTTAGCACGAGTGGGTGGTCGCTACTCAGAAGATTGGCAAAAGCAGCATCTCATTGCGCCAAGATCTTTAGTTCCTGAGTCAGTAATGCCAGGTTTCCCATGGCTTGCTACCAACGAAGTGGATGGTGTTAAGGTTCAAACTAAAATGCGTCTATTCCGTGATCGTTTTGGCGTACCTTATACTGAAGAGGATATCGAGGGCGCACCTGATGCCGTACTTGGTGCTACCGAGCTTGATGCTCTAGTTGCTTATTTGCAGCAGTTAGGTACCGCAATGGAAGGACAGCGCTAATGGGTATTGGTGAATTACAAACAATTGCAACTGTTTCTGCCTTCATCGCCTTTATAGGCGTTGCTTGGTGGGCTTATTCGCCAAAAAACAAAAAACGCTTCGAAGAAGATGCACAACTTGCGCTTGATGATGAGATGAAAGATCGCTCATCGGATGAGCAGCGCGATAAGGATAAATGATGACATTCTTTTGGAGTTCCTGGATCACCATATTAAGTGTTGCCTGTTGGGTCGGTATTCTTGCCCTCTTATTATTTGTACTCAAATATAAGCCAGAGGTCGAAGAAGACGGTACTACTGGACATAGCTATGACGGCATTCAGGAATACGATAAACCGCTACCAAAATGGTGGCTAGTGATTTTCTTTGGCACTATCGCTTGGGGTGCTGCTTACTGGATCTTTTTTCCAGCTATCCAACCTGGCAGCTGGAACGGCGTTGCCACTGTAGAAGTTGATGGCGAGACAGTGCCATGGACCTCAAAGAACGAGCTGTATAGCGAACTTGAAGCCAACGACAAGGTTTTCACTGATAACTTTGAACAAAGCATTCTTGCAAAAGCTAATGCTATTGAAGCGACAACGACTCTTAATGAGTTGAGCGAGCTACAAACAACGTTACGTCGTAGTGAAGAGCCACCAGCAGATCTACAAACCCAAATAGACGAAAAAATTGCGGCTCTATCTCCTGCGGTCGAAAAATTGGCTCAAGATCCAAATGCCTTGAAAGTAGGTAGCCGTCTGTTCTTACAGAACTGTTCAGTCTGCCATGGTTCTAACGCCAAAGGCGCTGTGGGCTATCCAAACTTGACTGATAATGAATGGTTGTATGGCGGCGGTGCTGATCATATTTTAACGACTTTGCATAAAGGCCGCGTTGGCGGTATGCCAGCATGGCGTGATCAGATCGGTGAGGATGGAGTCCGCGCCGCATCAGAGTACGTTTTATCATTATCACCAAAAAATGGTAGTGAAAGTAACGGTCCTCTAGATCAAACCTTGGTCAAACAAGGGGAAGCTGTTTTCTCGCAGAACTGTGCTTTATGTCATGGTCCAGATGGTAAAGGTATGATCTCAGCAGGCGCGCCAAACTTAACTGATGATATTTGGTTATATGGTGGTGATCGTGAGACGGTACGTGACACTCTACGTTATGGCCGTGCAGGTGTTATGCCTGAGTGGGAAACTAAACTAGGTAACGAGCGTATCATGTTGCTTGCCGCTTACGTTTATTCCCTATCAGACAGATCTGCAGCTACAAGCACTAATATGACTGCTAACAATACAGCAACCTCTGCTCCTGCTAAGCAAGAAGCTAGCGCTAATTAAGATAGTGAGTAGTTGATTAAGTGTTATAGAGATGGATTTTAATTAAGGGAGAACTGTTAATGCAGTTCTCCCTTTTTGCTTATAAAGCTAGCTTTATACTCCGTCAAAAAGCGATATCAATAGCTTTAGAGATATTGTTTTTAAGGATTAAAACCCCATTTATGTTAAGGGTAATGTTAAAATACTAATTAACATATTATAGTTATCAATGATGAATGATAGCAATATATTCATTTTGTTTAGTCAGCCAGCAGACTGATTCTTTTTCTAAAAGAGGCAAGTTTATGTCAGCTCCACAACCCAATAAAATCCCCGTACAACAAGTAGACATGGATGCTACTAAGCATCGTGTGCATCCACGTTTTGTAAAGGGTTTTTATCAAAATATTCGTGTCGTTAGTATGTACTTCTTTTTGGCGCTATTTTTGCTTTTGCCTTGGCTGCGTTATGACGGTAGGCAAGCTATTTGGTTAGATGTACCCTCGCAGCATTACTACATCTTTGGCATGACATTTTTGACTCAAGATTTTTATTTTGTTGCTATATTTGCCATCATTGCTGCCTTTACACTGTTTATGGTGACGGTCTATGCTGGTCGGGTGTGGTGTGGGTACGCTTGTCCCCAAACTATCTGGACTCATCTTTATCAGCATGTCGAAAAATGGGTGATTGGTGATCGTAATAAGCGTCTTAAGTTCGATAAAGAACCTTTAGGTCCAAAAAAGGTACTTAAGCGCTCTCTGATATACCTTATTTGGTTTATATTTTCGGTGATTACAGCAACTACCTTTGTTAGCTATGTGGCTGGTACTGATTATATTTATCAAAGCTGGCAGATGATAGGCTTTATTCCTTTTCCTGATTGGCCGACCTGGATATGGGTAGCTGTATTTATTTTTACTTTTGCTACTTATGCTAACGCCGGCTACATGCGTGAGCAGATGTGTATTCAGATTTGTCCGTATGGCCGTTTTCAAAGTGTTATGTTTGATAAAGATACGCTGGTTGTTTCTTATGATTACGACCGTGGTGAGCCGCGTGGTCCCCGCAAAAAAGGAACCAATCCTGATGATTTAGGCGACTGTATTGAATGCCAAATGTGTGTGCAGGTCTGCCCTACCGGTATCGATATTCGTGATGGGCTACAAGTCGCTTGTATTCAGTGCGCTGCTTGTGTCGATGCTTGTAATGAGATCATGGATAAGGTGGGTTATCCGCGTGGTTTGATTCGTTATACTACTGAGCGTCAATTGGTAGAAAAAGAGGATACTAAAGTCATTAGTAAGCGCTTATTTGCTTATATGGCTCTACTTATTGTGCTCTGTGGTGGCTTGATTTATGCATTGACCGATCGCGTACCGTTAGAGATTGATATACGTCGTGACCGTAATCAATTGTCTTCATTGAACCAGCAAGGTATGATTGAGAATAGCTATGTGGTGAAGCTTACTAACAAGACTCAAGATGAGCATACCTACAAGATTACTTTAGCGCCAGAAGAGGGTTTAAGCTTGCAATTACGCTTCAATGATGTCCCTTTAGCGCCAGGTGAAAGCTTTGATATGTCGGTCAGTATCTATGGTGATCCAGCGATTGTTGAACCGGGTCAGACTCCCATTACGCTCAACGTTGAGAGTGAAGATGGTAAATATAAGGTTAGTAAAGATAACGTCTTTACCACTCAAGGTCAGTAGTGTGAGCCCGTAACATGAGCTAATAGTATAAGATAGTGCTCCTAGTTAATTATAGCCAATGTCCTTATTAGATTGTTTCACACTTTTTAATATGGGCAGGGGCTAATGCAGTAAACGCTGACACACCAAACGCTAACGTTTTAAACGCTATTATATTCATAGGTATTTTATGTCTACTTCTTCATCAGACTTTAAGCATCAAGACAGTCAGCCGTGGTATAAAAACTACATGGTGATTATCTTCGTTATTGGTCTACCGGCCTTTGTGGTAGTGGCTTGTATTTTTTTCGTTTATTACTCTTATCAGATTCGTGATAGCGTGGTTCGTGATGATTGGTACATGGATGGCAAAACGCTATATCATGATGTCTCGCGTGACAAGCTCACTTATGATCTTGATTTACATGGTCAAATGCAGTTCTCTGAGACTGGCGATATTACCTTTTATCTTAATTATCCTGAACAAAGCTTACAATCGGGCAAACTACTAAATGGTGAGCCGGTTAGCTATCCTGAAAAACTAGAGTTATCCATCTCTCATGCGACTGATGTCAAAAAAGATCGTGATGTCATATTGGAGTATCAGGGTGCTAATAAGTATACGGCTCAAGCGGATATTGACCCTTTAAAGGCCAAGTACTATTTACAAGTTAGTAATGATGGGAAAGATGATTGGCGTATGCAAGATGTGGCTAAACTGCCACGTGCTGAGGTCAGCTTTGATCCGCTACCAGTCTTTGAGAAAAACTCCTAATAAAGCTATCAAAGTGTTTAAGACAAAAACCAGTGAACATCAAAAGTTCGCTGGTTTTTTTAATTGGCTTAAACTAAGAAACCACTTTATTTATAGTACGGGATTAATAGTTGGAATTTTATGCGGCTGCGCGCTGTTGTGGTCAGTCTTTGGCGCAAACGTTTGCGTTTTAGGCTGTATAGGTAGACCCATATCATCAAGACTATGCTGCTGACCTACCTGAATATTCTCCCCCTCAAATGAGCGTTCACTCTCATCGCGCTGCAAACTTAGCGTCTCAAAATCAAATAACTCTCGATCTGCTAGCTGCGATGGCGCTACATTTTGCATAGCTTTAAAGATAGAAGCTAAACGCTGCGGATGGGCATCATCCCATTCGCGCAGCATGTCATTGATGATAGCTCGTTGTAGATTGGTTTGGCTGCCGCAAAGATTACAAGGAATAATCGGAAACTGCTTTAAGTGGGCGTACTCTATAATGTCTTTTTCTTCAACATAAGCTAGCGGGCGAATGAGGATGTTTTGTTTATCATCGCTAAGTAGTTTTGGTGGCATAGATTTGAGCGCGCCGCCATGAAATAGGTTTAAGAAAAAAGTGGCGAGCATATCATCGCGGTGATGACCCAAAGCGATTTTGGTCGCGCCAATTTGTTTGGCAAAACCATAAAGTGAGCCACGACGTAGCCGCGAGCAAGCTGAGCAGTAAGTTTTACCTTCAGGAACCACGCTTTTGACAATACTATAAGTATCTTTTTCTAAAATATAATGGGCTATGCCTTGCTCGTTTAGATAGTTGGGTAGTATCTCTTCTGGATAGCCCGGCTGTTTTTGATCAAGATTGACCGCGACGACATCAAAATGAATAGGCGCTGCGCGTTGTAACTTTAGCAGCATATCAAGCAAAGTATAGCTGTCTTTACCGCCTGAGACGCAGACCATTATCACATCGCCCTCTTCTATCATATTAAAATCATGAATAGCTTGAGAGACTTGGCGACGTAGTTTTTTCTGTAATTTTTTAGATTCAGCTGATAGTGGAGCGTCTGTTTCTTTATCAAGGATAGAATGATCAAGGGCAGACATTTCTACTTGAGAGTCGCTATTAGGAGTAAATAAAGTAGCTGTATTTGAGGAAACGGTGTTCATAAATGACTCAATATCTATATATTAGGGCTTGTTAAAACGTATTAAAAACAGGATAGATTATAACAAATATTCCAAGCAGACTAAAAAGCGATGCTTGGCTATAATAAAACACTTGTAGTTAGCGCCAGCTGTCGTTATCAGTCTAAATTTGTTAAAATAGCCGCTTTTATTCTACTGATAGATCTTATTATGACCCATGCTACTTTGCCCTCTAACTCTGAGACGCCAAACGACAATCAAGCTATTAAAAGCAGTGAAAACGCGGTCGTTCTACTATCCGGTGGCCTTGATTCAGTGACTTGCCTTTATTGGGCAAAAGCTCGCTACGCTTCAGTGACAGCAGTGAGCTTCAACTATGGTCAGCGTCATAATAGTGAGTTAGTAGCCGCCAAAAATATAGCGGCGATGGCAGCGGTTGCTCATCGTATTATCGATATTGATATTGCTCAGCTTGGTGGTTCTTCATTGACCGATCACAGTATGACAGTGCCAGATGGTGATACAGATAAATTCTCTAATAAAGAGCATGAGCAGCTCGATAATGAAGCGATTCCGAATACTTATGTTCCGGCTCGCAATACCATTTTTTTATCTTATGCTTTAGCAGTGGCTGAAGTGAGTAATGCCAATCACATCGTTATCGGAGTGAGCTCTATCGATTATTCTGGCTATCCAGACTGTCGCCCTGAGTATATCGAGGCCTTCGAAAAAATGGCCAATCTAGCAACCAAAGCTGGGGTTACTGGTCATCCTTTACGTATTCAAACGCCATTACAGCAGCTATCAAAGGCGCAAACTATCCAGCTTGGCTTGGCGCTTGGCGTAGATTATGGACAAACTATCTCCTGTTATCAGGCCGATGATGATGGGCGAGCATGCGCAATATGTGATAGCTGTACGCTACGCCGCGAAGGCTTTATGCAAGCCGGAGTTGCTGACCCGACCCGCTATAAAGCCTACGTTCAGTGATCAGTAAAAAAAATGGGATCGTTTAGATGATAATCTAAAATAAAAGCGTAACATTTGCTTGCATGATTACAGCATCTCTGCGGTGTTATTCATTAACCATAGTTGATATGGTAGGGCTCAAAATTATGATTATCATCTAGCGACTTGCTGATTTATTATTTAATGACTTACCTGTAAGAGGATTTTTATGAAGCTGTTACCTATCCTGCCTTTGGCGCTATTTAGTTTTTTTGCTATGTCGCAAGCGAACGCTGTCGATATTAAACAAAATAATATCAATCAATGCGTCAATGGCGCGATGAAGTACAAAGTAGCGGATAAAAATACGGCTACTAAACTTTGTAGTTGTACTATTAACGTGCGTAGTAAAATGACTATCGGTCAGATGTGGGAGATTGAGAGTTACGCGCAAGATAATAAAGATCCCTCAAGCTTGCCTTATGTAAAAACTATGCAAAGAGATTTGCAGCAATGCACTGAAGGCTTAGATCTAAAGCCGCCACAAAAACCTTCTTAAGCGCCATTAAATGATAGAGTCAGCTGAAAATAAAAGGGTTATAGATTTAAGCGCGCTACTGGTATAAATTTGGTTGGCTTGCTGTTTATACAGAGGCTGCACAAAATTCATTGCAGCATCGCTATGTCATTTTTAAAGTATATTGACTATAGTATAAATATAAGTTTAAACACAATTATAGCTACCATAGCTTTTTTATGACTTGAGTGTTTTTGATTGCTGTATTTATCTTTTATTAGGGTATATCTATTAGGATATATCCCAAAAGGGCTGGCTATTGTCAGTCTTTTTTTATGCTTACTAGTTGCCAATATACGCTCAAAGTGTAAAACTGAAGCTTGATGATGATTCACTCATATTATGACTAAAAAATAATTAAAAAAGGAGCTTATGATGGCAAAGCCAACTACTGAAGTTATTGCTTTACCTGATTTTCCAGTTACTTTAACTCGTAAGTTAGACGGACAGTTTATTGATGATGCTATTAGCTTATCTGCGCTGATGAAAGATAGACAAAAAGGCTTGATACTTTATTTTTATCCTAAAGATAATACCCCAGGTTGTACTACGCAAGCTATCGACTTCACTAAGCATCTACATGATTTTGGTAAGCTTGGCTACGATATTATCGGCGTCTCGCGTGATAGTATTGAATCTCACAAAAACTTCATAGAAAAACATGAGTTACAAATCCCGCTTATCAGCGATAGCGATGAGAAGCTCTGTCAGTATTTTGAGGTGATCAAAGAAAAAAATATGTACGGCAAAAAGACGCTTGGTTTGGTACGCTCAGCTTTTGTATTTGATAAACAAGGCACTTTGACTCACGCGCAGCGCAATCTACGCGCTAAGGACTACGCAGAACGTCTATTGACGGTACTATCGGTCGACTAGTTCCCAATAAACATCAGTAAACTATAAGCTATAGCAAAGCTCGTTAAACATTTTTTCAACAACCTGCTACGCTTATCTTGCTGAGTCGTTATCAACTTTGGCTTAACATAATGAGTGTTTATTAAATGTCAGCTACACAGCTGATAGTAATAAATTTATTATAGGATAAATTCGTTATAAAAAGCGATAACTAAAATCCCCCTTTTTAATTTGAGAATATTATGAGTAAATCGACTGAGCAAACCGCTGATAATGTGGCTGACAACCGAGATAATAATAAAATCACTCGCAAGGTTTCAGTAGCCGTTATCGGGGCAGGTACGGCTGGACAAAACGCTTTTCGGCAAGCGAGTAAAATCAATAAAGATATTATTATTATCAATGACGGGTTTTGGACCACCACCTGCGTCACTGTAGGCTGTATGCCAAGTAAACTACTTATTGCTGCCGCTGAGCGTGCGAATGATGCTAAGTATTCAGAGGAGTTTGGCATTCACAGTGACGTTACTATTAATGGCAAGCAAGTTATGGCGCGCGTACAAGCAGAGCGTAGCCACTTTGAGAGCTTTATCGAAAAGCAGGTAGAGAGTTGGCCTGATGATAAGAAAATAGCAGGTACGGCTCATATAAATGCTGATGGTCTTATCGAAGTCAATGATGAGCTGATTAAAGCTAACAAGATTATTATTGCTACTGGTAGCTCGCCTTTTATCCCAGATGGATGGAGCGATAAGCTAGGCGAGACGTTACTCACCTCTGATAGCGTATTTGATTTAGCCGATTTGCCAGTTTCGATGGCAGTGATAGGGACAGGTTCGGTAGGACTAGAGCTTGCCCAAGCCTTTACCCGTTTAGGAGTGGCGGTCACGGTATTTAATCGTGAAAACCGCGTGGCTGGCCTAAAAGATACCGATATCAATGCAAAAGCTATTGATTGCTTGAGCAATGATCTAACCTTGAATCTGAAAAGTACCATTAACGATTTAGGCACTCACATCGATAGCGATGATAAGCTCTCAGCCTTTATCGAATATACCGACAAAGATGGCAATGATCATCGCTGGGAAGGTGAGCGCGTCTTGGTAGCTACCGGTCGGCGCAATAATATCAAATCGTTAGGTGTCGAAAATCTAGGAGTAGAGCTAGATGACAAAAACCGGCCACAAAACTTAGATATTCATACCGGTCAAATCGGTGAGCTTGAAGTGTATATTGTAGGCGATGCTAATGCTCATATTCCCTTGTTGCATGTCGCTAGTGATGAAGGCTATAGTGCTGGTAGTATTGTTTGTAATCAAAATACCGATGCTTATATCCGCCCGCCAGCGATACCCTTCTCTATTGTTTTTACCTCACCACAAATCGTCAATGTTGGTATGACTCAGCAGCAAATAGAAGAAGATCCGGAGCTAGAGTATGTCATTGGTAAAGTGAGTTTTGATAATCAAGGACGTAGTCGTATTATGGGCGTCAACTGTGGCCTATTACATATTTATGGCTGCAAGCAAACCGACAAAGTATTGGGAGCCAGTATGGTTGGCCCTGACGCTGAATATATCGGTCATATCTTAGCGACCGCTATCACCAATGATATCTGCGTCAAGCAGCTACTAGATACGCCTTTTTATCATCCCACTATTTTAGAGGGACTGCGAACGGCTCTACGCGATGTACAGCATAAAATGGCTATTCCTTATCAAGCTTTAGATACTCAAGAAGATGGCTTTTAGTGTTGTTTCATTTTTGTAGATAATAAAGCTGCAAAATACTATTTTATTAAATAGACCCTTATTACTGATAAAAACTGGCATGGATAATAAGATGGCAATCGCTAGTATTACTGATTTTTTTCAAGAAATCATTCGTGATTTGCATGCCAGTCTTTATTTAGCATTAGGAGGCTCTATTGAGGAGGACACGCTAGATTGGTCTTCTTATGCTGTAGAGCTGACCAGTACGGGTATCAAAATCTTAATACTTTTGGCGGTAATAGGATTTTTTTATTGGTTAGCTATTTATTTTTTAAAGCACAATAAAAAGCGCTTTCGTCTCAATGATCGCCGCGCCAAAATCGCTCGTTCTATCTTTCGTTATATCTGGATTGTCGCCAGCTTAATTGCGGTTATGAGTCAGCTTAATTTTGAGCCAGAAACGGTAAAAGCAACAGCGAAAGCCAGTATTTGGGCTGGGGTTTATTACATCTTATGGACGTCATCAGGACAAATCATCCATAGAGTCTTACAGCATTATGGTCTTAATGCTTCTATTGAGCAGCTGCTCAAAAATATTTTATCGGTCCTACTACTGGTATTGGGTCTTGCCAGTGTCATGGCGCAGTTTGGTTTTGATATTGTCTCTTTGGTAGCTGGTTTAGGTATTGCTGGTTTGGCCGTTGGTTTTGCCGCACAGTCAACGCTTGCCAACTTTATTGCTGGTATTACTATTTTACTTGAGCAGTCCTTTCAAGTCGGCGATTGGGTCAATATTAATGGTAATGAAGGCCGCGTCGTAGTGATTGCGCTGCGTACCACACATGTGCTGACCCGAGACAATATTACCGTTATCATCCCCAACTCCAATGTCGCCTCCTCCGAGGTGACCAATCTGACCTCCAAAAACTTCATTCGTTTTGACATAAGAGCTCGCATAGCTTTTGAGGATGATATCGAAAAAGCCCGTCAACAAATATTGCAAGTGCTGACAGATACTGAGGTAGTACTAAACCGCCCTGAAGCCTCTGCTACGGTGGCAGAGATTGGCGAATATGGGGTATTTTTTATTGTACGCTTTTGGGTCAAGCCTGCTTCTGTCGCTCGCATGCCAAAAATCAAAGAAGATCTGCAAGAGAATATCAAGCTTGCTTTTGATGCCGCTAACATCTCAACTCCTTATCCGCATATGCGCCTGCTTATGCCAAAAGACGTCGATTACTCGATTCCAACCAAGCCTTTTGCTACTACTACGCAAATAGTGAGCGAAGAGTTACCAAATAACAAGTTACCGGATAACAAAGAGGAGTAAAGGGAGAACTATCAGCTAGCGCTTACTTAAGCTTATAAAATTTTGTACACAGTGCAAGGATTGGTTGTGGCATTGCTCTAGATACTTAAATACTGCTAAATCTTTGTAATAAATATAATTATTTATCACTAGACGAGTGTTTTCTTGGTCCAAAAAGTGACCATGAGTATCTATGTTACCTTTAACGCTAGGGTATACTGACTCAGCATATTGTTTAAATGCCGTCTGCCCAAGACTATGATCTGGCAGTTGATCGAAGGGACCATCATAATAATTATTAAGCGCTGAATTACGGCTCGCTATCCCCACTAAAATCTTACGAGGCTGTACTCTGTTATTATCATGAAAATAGACAAATCCCGTTCTAGCACCCACGCTGATATGTGGTGACAAGTCATAATAGTATTCGTAACTTTGGCTCTCATCCAAGAGATAGTAAAATTGCTTCAGCTGCTGATTGAATACTAAAGTAAATACCACTCCAGATTCATCCTGCATATCGCCTAAGAACACCTCTTGCGCACTAGTCAGGTAATCGCTAGTGGGAATATTAAGGCTAACTGCCTTCTCTACTCCATCAAAGCTAAGCTGATATTGGCGCTCTGCTGTCTTAGTCAATACCAATCCGTCTGCCGCTGAATACGTCTTGTAATAAACCTCAGAATCCTGCCCGCCCTTTGCCTCTATATCATAATAATAAGCTAAAGAGAGTTGAGCTTTATCAACCAGCTTGTGACTGAAGCGAAGATTACCGCGTATCACATTACCTTGATGATAAAACCAAAAATAATAATAGCCTTCCGTTGGATACACTGTAATCCGTTCTGGCGTATGATCCATAACCGTTTTTAGCACCGCGTCGATATCAGTAATATCAACAATATTATGACTCGATAAACTCTCTATCATCTCTTGATTGGTATTTACTTTTGACATCGCAGGGCTTGAGAGCAGCCATAACGACCCAAAAGCCAAGAGCGCTAAAACCCTGATTTTATAATTATTTTTAGTAGGGTGTGTATAGAATTCAAATCAAGGGCAACCAGATAAAGACACAAGCGAGCATTACCGCCGCTGCAAAGCTATCTTTGAGCTTATCATATCGCGTGGCAATGCCCCTAAAATGTTTCAATCTAGCAAAAGCGTTTTCTACCAAATGACGGCAACGATACAAATACCAATCTAGTGTGTCGTTACTGCTTTTAGAGTTCGACTTAACAGGTATGACTGACTGAGCACAGTGCTTGAAGATACACTCTCTAATATCGCTACTATCGTAGCCCCTGTCTGCAATCACCGCTTTAGTCTGGTTGTTAATGGTGCTACATATCAACGCCTTTGCCATCTTAGAGTCATGTACTTGCCCACCTGACAGCTCAACATGTATAGGGTTGCCACAAGCATCGACCACTAAGTGCAGTTTGCTGCTATTACCTGCAACGCTTTTACCAATGGCCTCATCAAGATGACTGGCTGCGCCTGTACTATGCTGATGAGCTTTAACCACGCTACCGTCTATAAATAACCATTCACTATCATAGTTTGCTGTGACTATCTTCATGAGCTTTTGCCATTTACCGGTTTTACGCCAGTAACGGTATTGATGATATATGCTAGACCAATGACCAAAATAAGAAGGTAAGTCTCGCCATGGACAGCCTACTCGTATGCGGTACAACATGCCTTCAACGGTACGTCTTAGATTGGGCTTGTTATATACGTTAATTTGTCGCAATATAATAAATAGCTTGTGCCAATGTTCATCGTTGAGCTTAGTGCGAGCCATAAGTGACGCCTTGTTTCTTTGTTGTGGTAAACATTAGAGTAAGGCGTTGCTTATTTTTTTCAATGCTTTCTCAATTCTATACAGTCCCTAATCTTTTTCATAATACCCTCCTCTAAACCAGTAATAAATTCTGCATCGTAGCTATCGATCTAGAAAATATGATTTTGCCCTAAAACCAGTTTAACCAACGAGCTAAAGCAATGTACCTGTAGATATTGACAGGTACATTGTTAAAAAATCATTGTTATGATGAACTGATAGTAGAAATAATGATCTAAAACTTAAGGAGCATAAGATGACTATTATCAAGACCTTATTGACTGGTTTAGGGGCAGTGGCTCTTAGCGTCTCTATCGCTTCTGCTCAAGAAGGTAGTCGTGACAAAAAACCTGCTGAGGCGATGTCAAAAAGAGCCACTTTAACCATTAAACCAATTACAGACTCGCAAGTAACAGCAAAAAAGAGCGCTATAGGCGCTGTCGTAAAAACGGATTTGGCTGTTGCAACCCCAACACCACACCTTCGTCACAGCGAGATCAACACGCAAGCATGTTATGCGCAGTTTGGTAACCCACCAGTGTATTACGTTTTGGGAACGGCCATGCCTATAGATTGCAATTACTACATCATAGACTAACCATTCATATAGTCATTTCTATAAATTTTGGCAGATACTATAAAAAGATTTAGACGAGATAAATAACTCAGGGAGAATATCATGACTATTTTAAGAAATTTAATGCTCAGCTTAGCGATTGCGCCCTTAACCGTTTCTATGGCTTTTGCTGCAGGTGGTTACGATCCCATCACAGGTATTGACGTCATTGTTACCGAAGCAGGTTTTGTCACTACGAACGTAAAGCAACCAATGCTCACTCAAGAAAGCGGCGGAGTTAGGCGCCAAACTATTAAACCTTTAGCGCAAACCAATCCTACTAGACCTTCCGCTAATGAAGAAAAAGAGCTTTATCATGATGAGAAAAAATCAGAGTGCTATCGTCGTTATGGTAATCCACCTACCGTTACTATTGGCGGTAAAACCCTTAGAGTAGCGTGCGAAGTTAGGGAAAGAAGAATGGAGATTAACCCTTCAGCAATGCTGGAGTCTGGAATAACGTCTCCTATAGATCTCTTAGGCGTTCCGTCTTATACGGAGTCTGAATAGACTATAGAGCTAGTTATTTTCCTATGCCTATAGGAGATAGCAGATGATAAAACAGCTCATTCTCCTAATAGGGCTCATTATCATGAGCTCAATGGCCTGGTCAACAGATAAGCTGATGCCTATTGAGGGACAATGGCAGTTTTATCAGACGGATAATATTACCCTTAGCTACAGTGATGTTCCAGATTCTGACTGGCAAGTAGTTTATCCGCCCAAGCTTTTGAGCACCAATGCTAAGCATGGCATCTATGGCTGGTATCAAGTGTCTTTTGACTGGACACAGGCGACTGATAAAGATTGGCTACTCTACTTGCAAAGCATTCGTTATGCCGATGAGACTTGGCTGAACGGTCAGCGTATCGGTGGGCTAGGTCAAATTCTAAAGCCATGGGATTTTAATACTTCTAATCCACAAAATATGGCACGCAAATATACAATTCCGCCCAATTTATTAAAGCCCTCTAATAATCTATTGGCTGTCAAGGTCAATCTAGGGATCGGACAAGCTTGGGGCGCGATGTATCCTGGCGGCGTAGGTATTGGCGGCAATACTATCGGTATTGGTCAAGCACAAAGCGTCTATGATATTTATACTAAGCGCCTGATAAAAAGCACTCGTTTTGATACCATACTCATCGTATTAGGTGTCATCGATATCTTTATTATTGTCTTTTTATTTCGTAAGTCTATTCATCACTTTAGAGAGTTTTGGTGGCTATTGATTAGTAGCTTATCTATGCTATGTGGTTCGTTGTTGCTCGATCATTATGTGGTATTGGAGTCGCCGCCTAATGGTCTTAATCTATTATTGATTCTCTCTATTCTTATTGTGCCTTTTACTAGTGCCTTATATTTTCAAGCGGTCTATCACAATCTCTCAAAACACCTTATTTGGTTTATTACTGCTATAGGCCTGATATTGATTGGGCTGATTATTATTCCTAATATTGCTACTAGTATCAAAGAGTATAGCTGGCTTGGCTGGACGGCACTTGCGACAGTGACTTATTTGTACTGTCTATTATCAGTATTATATGGCATTAAACAGCGCTGTACTGGGGCAATGGTTCAGCTCATTGGTTTGGTTATTTATATTGCCTCCATCCGTACGCAGTGGTTGCCGAATGATTTATTTGAGCACCGCAATATTATTATTGGCACCCTTATATTTCGTTATGCTTTACTGTTTTCTTATTTTCAGCGTATCACTGAGATGAGTAGCCAATATAAACAGCTCTCTAAGCGCCTATTAACTACTATTGAGGATCATAAAAAAGAGATAGCTCGCGATCTCCATGATGATTTGGGCCAGCACTTATCGGCGGCAAAATTGCAACTACTGCTCTATCATCAAGGCGAGACAAAGGTGTCAATCCATTTTATACAGCAAGAGATAAACGCCGCTATCCAGTCTACGCGAGAGATTATGGAAGGGCTGCATCCTGTCTTTTTGGAGCACTATCGTTTTGATGAGGCGCTTAATAGAGAAGTTACGCGCTTGCAACGCCTATATCCGGTAGCTATTGAGTTGACAATGGGCAAGGTTAAGCTTGAAAAAAAGATAGAAAAGCAGCTTTTTCGCATTATCCAAGAAGCGCTGCACAATGCTATTAGGCACGGTCAAGCATCATTTATTAAAGTACAACTGCTCGTGAATAAAAATCAGATTAAGCTGGTGATAAGGGATAATGGTTTGGGTTTTGATCCCAAGAACCTGTCTTTATTCTCAAAACAATACGGTTTTGGTCTAGTTAGTCTCCATGAACGCGTAGCGCTAATCAACGGTCAATTGCAGCTATCCTCTAAAAAAGGAAAAGGCACTACTATCAGCATTATTCTTGCAAAAAAGCATTAGTAACTTATCATTAAATAAATGCTGTTAGCTATCTAACTATCAAACTATATCTATCAAGCCATAACTTACGGCTTTGACGATAGCTTCTGTACGATTGCTAGCGTCTGTTTTTATAAAACAATTGGTCATATGAAAGCAGACAGTACGCTGAGAGATTCCTAATTTACGAGCGATTTGCTTATTGCTATCACCGCTTGCAACACAGGTTAGCACTTCAAGCTCTCGCTCCGTCAGGCAGGGAATAACTACTAGGGATACCTCTTCACAAATTAAGGACGGTGATATAAAGCTTTTATTCAAAAGCACTTGTTCAATAGAGGTAATCAAATCCTCAAATGCCATGTCTTTTAATACATAACCTGCTAATCCTAAACTAAGCAGCTGCTGTGCTCTATAGCTATCTTTTAGCATTGTCAGCACGATCAATTTAGTATCAAAGCTGTTTTGTTTAAGGTGCTCAATCATGTGCTCTATCGAGACGCCTGTCATCGATAAATCAATAAGCGCAATATTAGGCTGATATTGCTCAATCATGGCTAATGCTTGATCGCCATCCGTCGCGCTAGCCAATAACTCAAAACACTCTAAGCGCTCAAACAGCATGATTAAGCCTTCCAAAAATATAGGATGGTCATCAGCTACGATTAATGTGGTTAGCGTCTTCATTTATTTAGTATAAAGCATATAATCCCTCTTATTTAGAATTAATAGAGACAAATTAACAAGTATTTGGCAATACTTTCTTAAAATTTACTTAATATTACTGTTAGCTTCGTTACTTTTGGGCGGCTAACTTATTTAACCCTATGGCTTTAAACCTTAGCCAACTGAATTGTGCTAAAATTGCCGGCTAAATAAAACCTCTTTTATTCTCTGATTCGCTCTTTTTGCAACAGGTATCCGTATGACCGAAGTAACCCTACCCGCCTCGCCACAAACCACCTCGCCAGCCGCCTCAAACGAATTGTCGCTCGATCTTGTTATCACTTGTGCTGATGGTTTAGAGCTACCACTACAGACTGAGCTGACCAGCTTCGGTATCGCTAGTGATATCAAGAGTACCGGGCGACTCACGGTTCGCGCTAGCTTGCGCGATTTATATACGATCTGTTTGTGGTCACGAGTAGCTTCTAGAGTACTTATGCTCATTAAGCGCAAAAACATCAACATCGACTATGATGTAGCAGAGCAGCTTTATGGCCTCGCGAAGTCCATTAACTGGACGGAGCAATTCGATCTTGAGCAAACCTTTGCTATTCGCTTGTCAGTGGATAAACGAGTCGCTGTTAGTCAGCAGTTTGCGATGCTACGTATCAAAGATGCGATTGCCGATACCTTTAATGAAGCTTTTGAGAGCCGTCCTAATGTCGATAGTAAAAACCCAGATTTTGCTATTTTTGCGACAGTTAATGATAAGCAGGCCGAGTTATATTTAGATCTATCCGGTACAAGTTTGCATCGCCGTGGCTACCGCGTGGCGATGACCGATGCCCCATTAAAAGAGAACCTAGCCGCAGCCCTACTCTATAGCTCAGGTTGGCATCTAAAAAATGCGGCTAATAACGCGCCTTTGTATAATGCCTTGATTGACCCGATGTGCGGCTCCGGTACTTTTATTATTGAAGGCCTGCTGATGCATTTAGATTATGCCGTCGGTATTGATAAAGCCGCCAATCAATTTGGCTTTTATCAGTGGCAGCATCATGATGAGACGCTGTGGCTTGCGATGATAGATGAGGCGCAGACCCGTTTTCGCGAAGCGCTAGCCATCGCGCTTGAGCAGCCTGATACTTTGCCGCTGATACTTGGTTTTGATGCCGATAGCGGCGCTATTTTGGCCACAGAGAAAAACCTAATTGCCGCAGGTTTGCAAGAGTTATTACCACTGATTGATCTTGAGACCCGCGCGCTTAGTAAATTGAATGACACTTTACAGCCGATGGTTAAAGATGGCCGCTTAACTAATCCGCTAATCATCACCAACCCGCCTTATGGTGAGCGTCTGGGCGATGAGGATTATATTCGTCCGCTTTATCAGGCGTTAGGACTTATCATTCAAGACAGCTTTGCCGGTAGCGGTATCGAGCCGATGCTTGGTATCTTGGCAGCAAACGTTGAGCAAGTTGATATCTTGCCTATTAAAGAGCCAAAAACGCTGCGCTGCCACAATGGCGCGATAACCGTTTATTTCCGTTACGGTCAGCTCATTGCAGGACAGACAGGTAGCCTAGTTAGCCGCTTTGAGAAGCGCGAGATCAACGTGGAGGAAGGCCAAGACTTTATCAATCGTCTACAAAAGAATTTGGGGAAACTCAGAAAACAGGCGAACAAAGAAAAGGTCAGTAATATCCGCGTCTATGATGCTGATTTACCTGACTTTAAAGTGGCAGTTGATCTATATGGCGACTACGTGCATGTGCAAGAGTATGCACCGCCAAAAACCATTCCGCCTGAGACTGCCAAAAAACGCTTTAATCTGGCCCTTATGGGTATTCGTGAAGTATTAGGCATCAACCGCGAGCAAGTATTTATCAAGACTCGCGCGCGTCAGTCAGGTAATGAGCAATATAGCAAACAAGGTAGTTCAGATAAAAAAGGCAAGTTCTATATCGCCCGTGAAGATGGCGCTTACTTTTATGTCAACTTTACCGACTATCTTGATACAGGGCTGTTTATCGATCACCGTAATATGCGCGCGCGTATCAAGCGTAATAGTGAAGGCAAATCGGTGCTAAACCTTTTTGCTTATACTTGTACCGCTAGCGTCCATGCCGCTTTAGCTGGTGCCAAAAAGGTCACGAGCGTCGATTTATCACAAAACTATCTTAATTGGGGCAAACAAAACTTTGTATTAAATGGCCTTGATATTAGTCGCAATAATTACCAATTTGTCGCCGCCGATATCTTTGAATGGATAAAAGATAATACTGAACAATTTGATATTATTTTTATTGATCCACCAACCTTCTCAAATTCCAAAAAGTTTCAGGGCACCTTTGATGTGCAGCGCGATCACGCCGCTTTAATCAATCGCGCTATGAACCGCTTAACCTCCGATGGCGTGCTCTATTTCTCCAATAACTTTAGCCGTTTTGAGCTCGATGAGCAGTTGATGGAGCGCTACAATATCACTGATATTACCCCTCAGACCATAGGTTTTGACTTCAATATCAAAAAGCCTATCCATCAAAGCTTTGAGATTCGCCATCGCTGATTTTTATTTAATAATAAAGCAACAATAAGCTTTACAACAATGACCCGATCCGCTTTGATTGGGTCATTTTTTGTTGTTATGATAGAACATCATTTAGCAGCAATTACAGTTATCATTTACACTCTATTGATTGCAAACTTTTAACTATAAAAATCAACCTAATAAAAAGGATCTATCCATGGCTTTATCATTAAATAAAGGCGGTAATTTATCGCTAACTAAAACGGACCCAAACTTAAATAAACTGCTTATCGGTCTAGGCTGGGATGAGCGCGCCACCTCTGGTGCTGAGTTTGATTTGGATGCTAGTGTTTTTTTATTAAGTAACGCCGGCAAAGTGCGCGGCGATCACGATTTTATCTTCTATAATCAGCTAAAATCTGATAATGGCGCAGTTGAACACACCGGTGATAACCGTACTGGCGAAGGGGACGGCGATGATGAAGTAATTAAAGTCAATCTAAGCCAAGTGCCAAGCGATGTCGATAAAATCGTCGTCACTGTCACTATTCATGATGCTGCTGCTCGTAGCCAAAACTTCGGTCAAGTGGCTAACGCTTTTATTCGCGTCGTTAACGAAGAGTCTGGTACCGAAGTCGTACGCTTTGATCTGGCAGAGGATTATTCAGTCGAGACTGCTATGGTGTTCGGTGAGGTCTATCGCCATAACAATGAGTGGAAGTTTCGGGCGGTAGGTCAAGGCTACTCAGGTGGCCTACAAGCGATGTGTCATCAATATGGTGTTGATATCTAATCGCAAAGTATCATTAGTGGCGAAGTACAATTAGTTGCAAAATACTACAGTTTTATATAGCTAAACGATTAAAAATGCTTTATGTTTCTGTTAATTTTCGTCCCCAAAAAGGCAGCTACTTATAGCTGCTTTTTTGAGCATGTATTAGTTTTTTACAATGTTTGCATTTATCTTTATTAGACCAAATTAACTCAGCATTACTTTATGCCATTAGACAGGACATGTCATGAGACATTTTTATTTAGACTTTATCTTTACCGCTATTGCTTTGGCCGTAGCTGCTTGGTGGGGATATTCACATAGTGGGATCAGTGGCATGTTATCCACGCTATCTATCACCGCTATTTTGGCGGTAATGGAGATCTCATTATCCTTTGATAATGCGGTAGTCAATGCCTCAGTACTAAAGCGTTGGGACGCCTTTTGGAAGATGATCTTCTTAACGGTTGGTATCTTAATCGCCGTGTTCGGGATGCGCCTCGTATTTCCGATTGTCATTGTTGCGGTCACCGCCGATCTTGGCATGATGGAAGTTATCCGCTTAGCGCTTAATAACCCCACAGAGTACTCAGCCAAGCTATTAGCCCATCACGCTGAGATCTCAGCATTTGGTGGTATTTTCTTATTACTCGTATTCTTAAATTTTGTCTTTGACGATAAAGACGTTCACTGGTTTCATTGGCTTGAGAGCCGTTTGGCTAAATTTGGCAAAGTCGATGCTATGAGCGTCTTTATAGCACTGATTGTATTGATGATCGCCGTCTCCTTTGCTAATGAAGCGCAAGCGGCAGCAGTCCTTATCGCTGGCGTTTGGGGTATCTTAGTGTATCTTGGCGTGCAAGTCATCTCAGGCTTGTTAGAGGGCGATTTGGAAGAAGAGCTAGATGAAGACGGCAATAGCACCGGTGAGGTTACTAGCGCCATTTTGCGCGGCGGTATCATCGGTTTCTTATATTTAGAAGTGCTCGATGCCTCCTTTAGTTTCGATGGCGTTATCGGTGCATTCGCGATTACCAATGATGTTATCGTCATTATGTTAGGTCTAGCTATCGGTGCGATGTTCGTGCGTTCAATGACGATCTTCTTAGTCGATAAAGGCACGCTTGATGAGTTCATCTACCTTGAACACGGCGCGCATTATGCTATCGGTGCGCTAGCGGTTATTATGCTGCTCTCGGTTAAGTTCCATGTACCAGAGCTGATCACCGGTCTTATCGGTATTGCCTTTATTGGTTTGGCTTTGTGGGGTTCATTAAAGTATCGTAAAGCAGAAGCCCTAGCCAATCCTGACTCAGAAACACAGCTCAAAACCAAGCAACTAGATTAGTTTGAGGTTATGACAAACAGTAAAGGGCTATAACGATGATTCGTTATAGCCCTTTTTTATGTCTATTATTTTAGAAGGACAAGTAATCTAATATATACGCTCTACTTCCCTGCTAGCATCTTTTGCAGTTTTGCTAATATCACCCCATACAGCGGTAAGAAAATCAACACGCCCATTATCATCTTAAACAGGTAATCTACGCTGCCAATCTCTATCCAGTTTGCTGCCATAAAAGCATCTGGGCTTTTGTAAAAGGCAATGGCAAAAAAGCAAAAACTATCCACCAGATTACCGATAAGCGTTGAGGCTAAGGGGGCAATCCACCAAGTTTTGAGCTGACGCAGTTTATTAAATACCTGAATATCTAATAGCTGGCCAATGACATAAGCGCTGAAGCTCGCTAGGACAATACGAAAGACAAATAAATTAAAATCCAGCAGATGCTCGTGACCGACAAACTGCCCTTTTGCAAACACCACTGAGAAGTAATAAGAGATTGCCAGCGCTGGCAACATCGCAAAAAATATGATTCTTCTAGCTAACTGCTGACCAAAGATACGCACGGTCAAATCAGTAATTAAGAAGATAAAGGGGAAGGTTATGGAGCCCCAAGTGGTGATAAAGCCAAATACTGCTACGGGTATTTGCACCAAGTAGTTACTGATAGCGATAATAAAAATATGTAGACTCGCCAGCCAAAATAAAGCGCGGCTATAACGAATGGATGGGATAGGTGTAATCAAGGTAGTACTAATGCTCATAGAAGAGTCCTTTTTTTAAATCAGGGTTGAGGGAACCTGAGCGCGCATATTATAAAGCAAAACACTTACAAAAGCCAAAATGGTTTGGATAAAAACCTTAGATAGCAGATCTGACATTATAGCTATATTCACTTTTTTGTAGCCAGTTTTTGTAGAGGCCATTACAGATACTTTTAAAACACATCTCTAAACAGTTAGCCACAAAATACGACTTGCTTAGTGCTTAGCTGCTTAGTATAGTAAAACTTAACGATAGACAGGACATAGTCTACGGTTAGCAATTATCCTAACTAATCATTTATCAATAAATCAAAGGACAATTTTATGGCTATTAGCTTAACGAAAGGCGGCAACGTAAACTTATCAAAAGAAGCTCCAGGCTTGACTAACATTACTGTTGGTCTTGGTTGGGATCCTCGTGCTACTGACGGCCAAGAGTTTGATTTGGATGCTATTGCTTTTTTGGTTAATGAAGGCGGTAAAGTACGTAACGATCAAGACTTTATTTTCTTTAACAATTTAAAGTCTGACAACGGCGCAGTTGAGCACACCGGTGATAACCGTACGGGCGAAGGTGACGGCGATGATGAAAAAATCAAAATCAATCTTGCTAGCCTTCCAGCGGATGTTAGCAAAGTAGCGGTTTGTGCCATTATTTATGAAGGTCAGGCACGTAATCAAAACTTTGGTCAAGTAGGCGACGCTTACATCCGTATTGTCAATGATAATGGCAACAGCGAAATCGCTCGTTACGACTTATCAGAAGACGGTAGCACTGAGACCGCTATGATCTTTGGTGAGCTATATCGTCACAGTGGCGACTGGAAATTCCGTGCAGTAGGTCAAGGATTCAGCGGTGGTCTAGGTCCATTAGCCTCTTCTTATGGTGTCAATGTCTAAGCCTAAATAACCAGTCAAAAGCATCATTTATTAAAGCTATCAAGTGCGATTATTCACCGTGTTTGCTAGCTTTAATTTTATCCATCAAGCGTTTTTCCCTACTTATCACTACTCCCATTAAAAGTAAGACTATTAATCAAAATATCGATGTAAGGATTTATTTATTATGGCAGCGACTTTTAGTTTAATCGGCACTATCGAACCTTTTTTGCACTGCAATCTCAAAAAAGGCGATTCTATCTATTGTGAAGCCAATGCCATGGTAATGATGGAGTCAAACCTTGAGCTAAAAGGCAAACTGCAAGGTGGCCTGATGCAATCCTTAATGCGCCGCTTTGCTAATGATGAGTCGCTATTTCAGCAGCAGATCGAAGCGACGGGCGGTGAAGGCGATTGTCTACTTGCCCCTACCCTCGATGGCGATATGCAAATACTTGATGTAGGCGCTCAGCAATACACCTTAAGCGATGGCGCTTTTGTCGCAGCCCAAAAAGATGTCGATATTAGAGCGAAGATTCAGCGTAACCTAGGCGGCGCGGTATTTGGTGATACCGGCGGCTTTATGGTGATGCAGACTCAAGGCAAAGGTCAGGTAGTCGTCTCAGGCTTTGGCTCCTTATTTGAAATTGATGTTGAGCCTGGTAAAGATGTGGTCATCGATAACGGTCATGTGGTCTGCTGGGACTCCAATCTTGATTATAAATTATCAGTCTCTACTAGTAAGAAAAAAGGCATTATGAGTAATATTATCAACTCAGTGACTAGCGGCGAAGGTATGGTGCTTAACTTCTCAGGCAGCGGTAAAGTGATTATTTGTTCGCGTAACCGGGATAGCTATCAAGGCTGGCTGCAAAGTATATTAGGCAGTAATTCAGGTGGCCGCGGCGGAAGTGGTGGTTTTTTGGATAATATTTTATAAAAGACTCTTTATAAAAAATATTTTATAGTCGAAAAACAGTAAACCTAAATTATTAGTCATATTTTAATATAAAAATTAAACTTTTAGATTATTTATAACTATTACACTCTCAACTACGATAAGGATTATATTATGGCAGTTAGTCTACAAAAGGGACAGAAAATATCCTTAAGCAAAGAAGCAGGCGGCACTCTGACTCAGGTTAAACTTGGCCTAGGTTGGGATGTCGCCCAAAGCCCGCAAGCACAAAAAGGCGGATTTTTGGGTAAATTATTTGGCGGTGGTAGCGGTGGCGACACTATTGATCTAGATGCCTCATGCATTATGTTCGATAGTAATAAGCAAGCGGTCGATGCTATTTGGTTTGGTCAATTGCAATCAAAAGACGGCAGCATTTTGCATACCGGTGATAATCGTACGGGCGCTGGAGATGGCGATGATGAAGTGATCAATGTCGATCTATCAAAAATTCCAGCTAATGTGACCTCTTTAGTATTTACCGTAAACAGCTTTACCGGTCAGACTTTTGAGACAGTAGAGAATGCTTTTTGCCGTATCGTTAATGCACAAAACAACTCAGAGGTGGCACGTTATAACTTATCGGCGCAAGGGGGTCATACCGCTATGGTGATGGCAAAAGTCTATCGTCATAACGATGAATGGAAGATGCATGCTATTGGTGAAACCGCCTCTGGTCGAACTTTCCATGACTTGATGCCCGCTATCGCTCCGCATGCGTAAAATTTAGTATTAAACCCTTAAAAACAGCCTAGCTATGATAGCTAGGCTGTTTGCATTGTAGCATTCGACAAAGCGTCTATTTGCTACCCCGCTTCCAACTAAAGCCCCAATTAAAGGCGTTATCCATCTCTTTGTGACCATTAAAATACTGGTTAATACGCTCAACATTAATACTACCTTGCTGATTGACCAGCCGCGCAATAGCGCACATAGGCGCGTTACCTGCGCCTTCGGTAAGCCGAGTCTCGATCGGCGGCTGCCCGGGTACATGGATAGTGACCACGCCATCGGTCTGCGCCCAATTAGGTACGCCCTCATAGATAAAAGCAAAGATAAACACCTCTTGAATCTGCGACCACTGCTGCCCGTTGATATCAAGCCATTCGCCATCGCTCACCTGCCCTGTTCTATCATCAGCGCGCAGCAATACAAAAGGCGATGAGTTTAAACTACCAAAGCGATTACCTAGCGCTTGAATCAGCGTTTTCTCGCCGTTTTTTAGATGTACCATGGCTCCCACATCAAGATCAATACCGCCTGAACCACGCTGCTTAAATAAGTCACCAAGCAGTCCTTTTTTGGGCGCGGCTTTATCGACATTAGGCCGCTGATTCCAGTTTAGATTGACTGATATTTTGCCAAAGTCATCGCGCTTGGTCAGATTAATAGTGGATTGGTTTTTGGTTAAAGTAATCTTACTAAGATTGACCGAGAGACTAGCTGGAATTGGCGGCGGACTACTTTGAGTAGCGCTGCTTTGATTCGTACTGCTAGCCTTTTGCGTATTGATGGGCTTTTGCGTGTTGATGCTTGCTGACTGATTTTGAGCTGGCGTATCATCGCTAATCTCAACACCAAAGTGCTCAGATAGCGGCTTAAGCCCGCCCTCAAAACCTTGGGCAATAAATCTAAACTTCCAGCTGCCCTGCCGACGATAGCACTCTGCCAGAATGATAGCCTTCTCACTACGTCCGGCGCTACTAAGCTGACAGCTAATAAGTACTTGACTGCCTTGCATGACTTGAATATCGACATCGCCAAGCTGCGCAAGGGTCTGCTCGCTTGAGAATGCTAGCGCTATTTTCTCAATCTCCCCTGCCTGCGCTGGCAAATTAATATCAAAAAACCCATCGCTATCATGCCCGCGAAAGCTGACGCTACCATCATCGCTACGTGTCTGACCATAAAAAATCATATCACCATCACCACGTACTTTTCCTTGACTGGTTAAGCGGTAAGCGGCGCAGTCGATAGCGTTTTGGCTCAAAATACGAATGCTAATATTATCATTAGGCAGTGGCGCATTAGCACCAGCAACTAATTTTTGCGGTGAGGTTTGACTCATTATCTCGTCCTTTTTGTCTTTATAGTTTGTCTTTATGTTTTAGCAATCATCCTAGTTATAGCCGTATAGTAGCATGAATATTCATCTATTTTTATGACGACTTTTAGTCCAAAGTTATTATCCATACCAGCGGATTAAAAGCACTAATAGCGCCACTTTTTATTATTAAATCGCTATAAACATTTATATACTAGCGCATTTGTATATAATGGCGATGAATATCTTAGGGTCTTGAGAGCATTGTGGAGAGAGTAATGACTAACGACATAAGCAACAACGAGAAAACAAAAGCCGTTTGGCTTGCTGAGGGTCAATCTAGCCAGCGCGATATGTTAGAGAGCTTACAATGGCTAAAAACTCAAGCTACCTCGCCATTTACTATCATTGGCTCTCATCGTCACCAGCGTCCTGAGATATTTGAATTTGCTGATAAGGTTTATCTTGAGCCTTATCAGTCAGCTAGCGAAGCTGAGGCTCAGCCCTTAGTTGAGCGTTGGCAGTATGTGCTAAAACAGGCCAAACAAAATAACGTCAAAGTATTACTCACTGGCCGTAATAGTATAGATTATGAGGCGCATAGAGCGGCCTTTACCGAGGCAGGTATTCGGCTATTAACTGGCGCCACTAGCGTAGTTGCTCTTGAGACGATCGATGATAAATTTGCTTTTATGCAGCAGTGTCAGGCTCATAACATTCCAGTCGCGACCGCTTGGCGTTTTGATACTATCGATGAGCTAGAGGCACTATTGGCTAAGCATAGTCATCAGCCCCTCTGCGTAAAGCCAGTAACTGGTATATTCGCACAAGGATTTTGGCGACTCGATGCCGATAAAAAAACAGAAGATCAGTACGACAGCTTTGAGCACTTATACTTTACTGAAGATAAAAAAATCAATACTACTCAATTTATCGCTGCTTATCGCGATAGCCAACTGGTAAAAGAGCAGCCTATTCCGATGCTACTCATGCCTTATTTATCGGGGCGTGAGTACTCTATCGACGTGGTTTGTGAAGCTGGTGAAGTACTGGCCGCTATCACTCGTTATAAAACTGGCAAGGTT
Organism: Psychrobacter sp. AH5; assembly: GCF_040371085.1. Classification (NCBI taxonomy): domain Bacteria; kingdom Pseudomonadati; phylum Pseudomonadota; class Gammaproteobacteria; order Moraxellales; family Moraxellaceae; genus Psychrobacter; species Psychrobacter sp. AH5. Next base: position 626,439 of record NZ_JAMBMT010000001.1, on the reverse strand, counting down.
CAGCATATTGGCTATGATGAGTCGGTGATGGAAGTAGTTATCGCGCTAATCAAAGCTTTTCAGTGTGATGGTATCGTTAGCGTACAGACCAAAGAAGATGAGCAAGGCCAGCACCGAGTATTGGAGATTAACAGTCGTCCTTCGGGCGGTATTGGCTACACTACTCACAGCGGCGTCGATCTCACAAAAGTAGGCTTTAGTTATTGGCTCGGTTTGACCGACAAGCCCAAATTGGCTGATGTCGTCAAGCAAATTACTCCTTGTCAGGTACGCTCTATTATGACAAGTGTAAAGATTGAGGTGGATGAAGCTAACGGTTTTGAATAGTAGCTTTGGCAGCTATAATCAAATCTGCGGCCGTATTAAGTATAGTTAGCTTATTATCTATTTTTACCCTAGCTCAGGAAAGCGTCTAACCATATATATCATTATCAATAATGCCAAAGCGGCAATAGCGCCGCCCACGAAGCCGACACTTGATAGCGAGATATAGGTTACAGCGTAGCCGCCGAGCAAGGCGCCCATACCTATTCCTAAATTGATAATTCCTGAGAACATAGCCATTACCATGTCTTGAGCATTGACATCGATCTCGATAACTTTGGACTGAATCGTTAGCATCAGTAGTATCATCGCTGTGCCCCAAACCACAGTTACTATACTAAGTAGCCATATCGAGCTTACTGCCCATAACATCAGCATCATCGGCAATAAAATTAACAGGATTGACACCAGCATTAGCTTGGTAGTCGATCTCTCGTTCCAGCGGCTAAAGATATAACTACCGATGAGTCCAGCCGCGCCAAATAGGAGCAGGATAAAAGTGACTTGGTTTTCACTAATAGTGCCAATCTTATTCATAAAAGGTTCGATATACGAATAAGCGGCGTAGTCAGCCGTAAACACCACAAAGCAGAATAAATACAAGCAGATCAATAGCGGATTTTTGAGTAATTCTGGCAGCTTATTAAAAGAGCCATCAAACATACTAGGCAGATCGGGTAAAAGCTTCATCTGTAAGATGAAAATAATAAAAGCAATCCCGCCAATACCGGCAAAAGTCATCCGCCAACCAAACCACTGCCCCACTATGCGTCCTATAGGCACGCCGAGTACTAGCGCTAACGACGTTCCTGTCGCTAGTATACTTAATGCCAACGCTTTTTTGCCTGCAGGCGCTACTCGCAAAGCTATGGCAGCGGTGATGGCCCAAAATATCGCATGCGACAAAGCAATCCCAACGCGGCTAATGAGCAGCACTTGAAAGCTCCAAGCAAATACTGATAAAACGTGGCTGGCGATAAATACGGCAAATAAAGCTAGTAGCAAGCGCTTACGCTCGAGGCGACTAGTCAGCAACATAAGCGGCAGCGACATAGCGGCAACTACCCATGCGTAAAGAGTCAACATCCAACCCGTCTCGGCGCTAGTAATAGAGAAGTCTTGCGCAATATCACTTAGCAGTGCCACAGGAACGAACTCTGTAGTATTGACCACAAAAGCGCTAACGCCCATCAATATCACTTGAAAGTATTTGCTTTGACGAGAGACTTCATCGGTCTCAATAGCATGTTCCATAAAATCTACTCTATAAAAAGGAGTCGATTTATCAAAGTTAAAATGGACTCAAAATGAGACGAAAAGCTAAAGCTGGGTCAACCCGCAATTCTGATAGCAGTGTGACAATATATCAAGCAATTTTTACAATAAAAACAACGACTATCAAAGCTTATCGCTCATAAACAAACTACTTATAGCAAAATATTAAAGATACAATATATGAAATAAATAATATCTAGAGCACGCGAGTAATAGTTAAAATTTGATGGTGAAGGATGAGGACGTAGTATAATTGACTAAACAGCGTTAAATAGGCAGGCATAAAGTGTGAGATAGAGCGTAAAATTTCAGCTATCATCACCGCCTACCTCTACTATATAAGCAGTTTACATAATTTATTTGAAAGATATCTCAAAAGAGTCCCCTTAAGGAAGATGAATGCCAAACCAGTCACAAAGCACTACCATTGCTCTACCCCGTGGCAAGCTTGATTTAACCTATCAGACCAATACTAATACTAAAAGCACTCATGATAAAAGCTATCAGCTTAAGGACCTACTAGGTTTTGCTCAGCGCATTAACCCTAAACGCGCTTTTTTATTCGTCTCCAAAGTTTTGGGTCGTCATATTCCAGTGGCGCCTAGCACTATGCGCGGGGCTTTTACTGATTTGGCGAATTTAATTCCTGATAATTTACCTGAGCCGATACTAGTTATAGGTATGGCAGAAACCGCGGTTGGACTATCGGCGGGCGTACATCAAGCGCTACAAACGCGTTACTCAAAAGCCTTGCTGCTTAATTCTACTCGTCATGCTCAGCATAGCAAAAACCACCATGAGACTTTATTTACTACCTTTAGTGAAGATCATAGTCATGCCAGTCAGCATTTAATTTATCAAAGTAAAGAGCAAAGCTTACAAAAACAGCTACTTGCTAGCAAAACGCTAATCATGGTCGATGACGAAGCGTCAACGGGTAATACTTGTGTCAACGTAGTGACGGCTTTGCGCGAGGCAGGACTACAGCAATTAGAGCAAGTACATCTCACTACATTGGTCGATTGGTCATTAGCTAAGGACCATACTGACAATGCTGACGATACTATATCTTCGCGCTTGCCAGATATAGAATTTCAGCGCCATCATCTACTCTCCGGCGCTTGGCAATGGACTGACGCTCCCAATCCTCAGCCTATCGTTATGCCGTCGGTAGATACTACCGAGGCTGGTAGCCAGACTTTGGGAGATACTGGTAATTGGGGACGCTTTCCGACGCTAGATAGTACAGAGGGCTTTACTGATTATCTAAATAATTTTCAGCAAGCTTTTGCAGATTTTAGCGGACAAGCCACTTTTGACAAAAATCAATTGCCGAAGCGAATTTTGGTCTTGGGGAGTAATGAGTTTGTGTGGTTGCCTTTTTTGTTAGCCGAATGGCTTGAATCTGCAACTTTAACATCTAAAACTAATGCAAACGGCGCTAATAACGATGCTAGTAATGACGCTAGTAATGATGCTGATACTACTGTCAAATTTAGCGCCTTAACTCGCTCGCCCATTGCGCTTGGTGGCGCGATTAATACCATGCTAAGCTTCCATGATAATTACGGCCTTGGCATGACTAACTTTGTTTATAATGTTGAGCCAAAGGATTGGGATTTGATTGTCTTGTGTGTAGAAACCGCTGCCGATAGTGTGGATACCATGTGGCAGGACTTGGATAATGTGTTAGTAGTAGGGGTTGACAGCTGAGCTTTTAATTTACCGTAGGGTGAGGTTAGCGCAGCGTCACCCATCATCTAAGCGTTATAAACTTACTAAGCGGTGGGTGACGTTTTATCTTCATTCTTTATAAGAATTTAATAAAACTAACCGCACCCTACAAGAGCTTTTAATTGTGGACCATATATGACCGCCCCATTCTTCCAAGTTAATTCTGATATTATCAAACCCTATGCCCTAATGGATCTAGACGATACGCTATTTCAAACGCAGCGCAAAATAGAGGCTTGGGATTTACCTACTGCTAAAGCAAATAGCTTGGTGTGTGCCAGTGTCAATAAACAAGGCGAGCCGCTTAGCTTTATGACCACTCGGCAAGCTATCTTTTTTAATTGGTTATTGACTAGCACGGAGTTGATAGTCGTTACCGCTCGCGACCGTAGTGAGATTAAGCGAGTTAAGCTGCCTTTTGCCAGCTGGCAGGTACTAACCCATGGCGCGATAATCCTCAACCAAAATGGCGAACTATTACAGACTTGGCAGCAGCGTATGTATAACGAGCTTGCGCCATTACAGGATAAACTTAGTCAGCTTAGTCAGTTATTTGCCAAGCATAGCAGCAATGATAACAGCCAGCTGAGATTTACTGCCCATAGCGATGATTTTATTAACGGTAGCGTCAGTGAAAAGTTAGTTATTTATCTAGCGATTAAACATGCGAAAAAAGATCATCAAGCCCTAATCGAATTGGCTAGTCAGCTTCCTAAACTTGTACGCGATTTTGATAAATATTTTTATGTGCATGTAAACGCTAATAATTTAGCTATTTTGCCTCATGTTGTACATAAGCGTCACGCGGTACAGTTTTTATTAGCGCAGCATTTAGATAATGAGCGCCCAAGCTTTGGCTTTGGTGACAGCTTAGCCGATCTGCCTTTTTTGCAACTATTAGACTGGTATGGTATGCCCAATCATGGTCAGCTGCACGAACAGCTTGCTGCTAAATAGCCTATAAAAACATAGCGATACAGATATTATGACAAGAGCTAGATTACAAGATTTAAATAAATATGGCTCAGGCAGCTATTTGGCTAGCGATGTGACCGTACTACTAGATATCGTCGACAAACAGGCGGTAGCGGATGTGCCTGTGAGTGAAAAAGAAGCGCTGATTCAAAGTGGTCAGCGTCATTATTCCGAGATGCTCACTTTAGAGCAAGCGCCGACGGCTAGGCATGAGCAGCTTTATTTGCAAGCTCTAACTCAAGGCAAACAGCGCATGGCTAGTGACATTGCCAATATAGCTTATACTTTACATAATATTTTCCAAAGCTCTGTCGATGATAAAAATCCTCTAATTATAGTCAGCTTAGTACGGGCAGGATTGCCTATTGGCGTATTATTGCAACGAGCTTTGGCAGATAGTAATAGCAGCTATTCACTACCTAGCAAGCACTATGGTATCAGTATCATTCGCGATCGTGGTGTTGACTCAGCTGCACTGCAATTCATATTAGACAATCATCCTGATAGTCCAATGGTCTTTGTCGATGGCTGGACGGGTAAAGGCGCTATTTATCAGCAGTTAGCAACTAGTCTTGAAGTCTTCAATGATAAAAGCCATCCTAACTTTGGCAATATCTTCCATCAAGGTCAAGGGGTGATACCACTATTAACGCTCGCTGATCCAGCTGGCGTAGCGTGGCTTGCAGCTAGCGAGGAGGATTGGCTGATACCTTCAGGCTTATTAAATAGTACGGTATCTGGGCTAATATCACGCTCGCTTTATACTGAGCCTCAATCAGGTCTACATCGCGCTATTTTTTATGATAACTTAGTAGATAGTGATCACAGCTTAGCTTTTATTGAGCAAATTGATTCGGCAAGGCAGCAATTAACCCTATCGCCCATAATATTAGCTACCTTCAGGCAGCCTAGATATCGTACGCAAAGCATCATTGATAAGCTAGCCACAGATTATAATATCAATAATCACAATCGTATCAAGCCAACTATCGCTGAGGCGACCCGCGCTATACTGCGCCGCGATCCTGAACGTATTTTATTAGCGAGCGCAGCGCATCCGGATACTGAACTACTGCGACATTTATGCGCCGATAGAGAGATTGAAATTAACGTGTTAGGTGCTAAAATACTGCCCTATCAAGCGATTACTCTCATTAAGCAGCGTGTCAAATAGCTTTATTGTCTAGATATACCAATAAACAGATTAGTCATACTAGCGAACCGCTCCCCTCATTTATCACAATATATGATACTAACTATGCCAGATAACCCCAACAACGAGTCAGAGCTTTATAATTATACTCAGTCCTACGAGCATCTTATTACTGAGCGTCATGCGCTGCTCAAAACGTACAATCATCATCCTTATCAATTAGGCGCAAGCCTTTATATGCCAGCGACTCGGCAGGATATTTGGCAAGTTATTAAGCGCGATAAATTGCCAACTATCAACAGTATTATTATCTGTGTTGAGGATGCGGTCAGCCATAACGATGTCGAATTAGCCTTAGAGAGATTGCAAGAGCTTTTAAATACTTGGGCGGCGCATAGTGATAGTATTAACACTCCATCAGCCCCTGAAAACAATCAGCAAAATCGGCCGACAAGGCCATTGGTTTTTGTGCGGCCTCGTAATCCGATGATGCTGCAAAAGCTGGCTCACTACCAAAACATAGAATTGCTTGACGGCTTTGTCATGCCTAAAGTCGATATGTGTAGTTTGTCTAATTGGCGTATGTCTTGTCAAAACCTCAGCTCCGAGCAGCTATTGATGCCAACGCTTGAGACTGCCGCCTTATTTGATCCGCATCATAACCAAGAGCTCGCTATCGGCTTTAAAGAAGCTTTTAGTCAGCCTGTTTTTGCCTTGCGTATCGGTGGTAATGACTTGTTTGCCGCGCTGCGTCTGCGTCGCCCCAAAAACAGTATCATCTATGATACTCCTATCGGCACCCTTGCTTATCAATTGCTTGGCTGCTTTGTGCCGCATGGCTTTTATCTATCAGCGCCAGTGTTTGAGTATTTAGATCAGCCAACGCTATTTATGCAAGAATTAACGCGTGATGTCAGCTTAGGATTAGTCGGAAAAACCGTAATTCATCCGAGTCAAATTGCGCTTGTGCAGCAAGCCTATTGTGTGCCAGCCAGCGTTTTAGATGAAGCGCAAGCGATACTCCATAGCGAGGCCAAAGCGGTATTTAAGTATAATAATACTATGCTTGAGCCCGCAACGCACCGAGCTTGGGCGACAGAGATTATCAACCGTGCCAAAGTATTTGGGACTATTAATAATGATAATACGGACTATAAATCACGAGTGTAATTATCCTTTTATACTCGTTGGCTATATATGAAGTAGCAGAGCGCAAAACCACAAAGCCGCTATCTTACTGATAACGGCTTTGTCGCTTTAATCTAAGCCTTAACTTTTAATACCAGCCTTCAATACCATCCAAAAACTCGCCCAACACTCTATTAACCTGTTCAGGCTCTTCAACGGTTGAGGTATGACCAGCGCCTTTTATCACCGCTAGTTTTGAGCCATCGATAGCAAAGTGCATACGCTCTGATTTTGCATAAGGAGTGGCGGCGTCTTCATCACCTACGATAATTAAGGTTGGGGTTTGAATCTCGCCTAAGCGCTCATAGACACCCTCACGATCGATAACGCCAGTCGTCGCTTTTATGGTGCCACCTTTGCGGTTACTTTGGAGCATAGAGAGCCACTCTTTACGATCGGCCTTTCGCTCCTTGGCTGCCAAAAAGGTACTACCAAACATAATGGGCATCACCTTTTGACTAACGCGCTTCATACCCAGCCAGCGAATTGCCTTCATTAACTTGCGATATTCAGGCACGTTTTTGGGATCTTCAGCATCAGCGGAGGTTTCTAGCAGTGATAATGACAACAGGCGCTCAGGATGATCGATAGCGATGCGCTGCGCCACAAAACCGCCCATAGAAAGACCGACAAAATGACACTTCTCGATATTGAGCGCATCCAAAAGGCCGATAGTATCTTTGGTTAAGCTATCCATATCATAGCCGTCTTTAGTAATTTGCGACTGCCCTTGTCCGCGAAAGTCAAAAGTGATACAGCGATAGTTGTTTTTGAAATGCTCGACTTGCTTGTCGTACATCCTACCGCTCCAAAGCAGCCCATGAGCGAAGACTATCACCGGCTTTTGACTATCATTGGGGGCACTATCTTCATAATATAGTTCAACGTTGTTTACTTTAATCGTTGGCATAACTTTTCCTTGTTAATAGGGTTTATTATAAAATTTAAACTCATTTTTATTAAATAGAGCATCACTACTTACTCTCTACAATTAGCATAATTTACTATTCATAAGTTTAGTAGTGTTATTTGTGAATATAAAGTATTTAACTTTGATTAATAATGGCTTGGAGGTGCACAAAAGCCAATTTTAGAGCCTACATCAAGCTGTTATAGTAGTTAGCAGCAGCATTTAAGCTACTTAGCAATCAACACTGTAGGACTTACAAGATAATATCTCATAAAAAACAACCTCTACAAGGACGCCACTTATGGCCAAAGCTCTAGTCGATTATCAAAATGATAATCATATCGCCATTATCACCATGAACGATCCCAAAACCTTAAATGCCTTTAGTACGCCAATGAAACAGGCGATGATGGATGCGCTGGATAAGGCCGATCAGGATAACGAAGTACGGGTTATTATTTTACAAGGTGGTGGTAATAACTTCTCCAGTGGTGGTCATATCGGTGAGATGCTTGAGAACGGTATGGAGTCTGAGGCGCTGGTCGCGAAGCTCGATTTTATGCTGCGAGAAGTGGCTGAGGTCAGTCTAAAATTGCGTAATATTCATAAGCCTATCATCGCTAAATTAGAAGGCGCGGTAGCAGGCGCAGGGATGAATCTAGCGCTCACTTGTGATTTTCGTATTGCGAGCGACAATGCAAAATTTGTGCAAGCCTTTGTCAATATTGGCCTGATACCCGATGCTGGCGGTATCTACTTATTAAATCAATTGATCGGTACAGCAAAAACCACTGAGCTTGTCATGCTTGGCGATAAGCTAAAGGCAGAAGACGTTGCACGCCTAAACTTAGTTAATAAAGTGGTCAGCGCTGAGGAGCTAGATAGCGAGGTCATGGCACTAGCGACGCGTCTAAGTCACCTGCCTGGCAAAGCGCTGGCGTCTATGAAACACATGATTAATGTTCACGCATATATGGGACTTAATGAAGCACTAGATATGGAAGTTGAGCAGCAAACTATGATGGCGGCGACGGATGATTTTAAAGAAGGTATTAGCGCGTTTATGGAGAAGCGCAAGCCGGTTTATCAGGGTAAGTAGGTTTTAAATGATTGACGTTGTAATTCATCACTAATTTTTAGTTGATTTGAACCATAAAAAACCCCGCATCATGACGATACGGGGTTGCTGTTTATCTAAAAGCGGTAAAACTTAAAAACGTCTCATTTTGAAGCTTAAGTCAACTGAGCGACGTTGATTTTATCCGCTTCTTCCGTATACGCATCCATACGATCGAAGTTCATGTACTTGTAGACTTCATCACCCATGCTGTTAAGCATACCCGCGTATTGCTGATATTCGTCGTTGGTTGGCAGTTTGCCTAATACCGCAGCAACCGCAGCTAGCTCAGCAGATGCTAGATAAACGTTAGCGCCTTGACCTAAACGGTTCGGGAAGTTACGCGTAGAGGTGGACACGGCGGTAGATTTCGGCGCGATACGCGCTTGGTTACCCATACATAGTGAACACCCTGGCATCTCAGTACGCGCGCCGGCTTGCGCGTAGATGTTGTAATAGCCTTCTTCCATCAACTGGCGTGCATCCATCTTAGTTGGCGGCGCAATCCACAAACGAGTCTTGAGGCTACCTGCTGGTACGTCCTGCAAGAGTTTACCTGCAGCGCGGAAGTGACCAATGTTAGTCATGCACGAACCGATAAACACTTCATCAATGGTATCGCCTGCGACATCAGCTAGCGTTTTGGCATCATCTGGATCGTTCGGGCAGCAAAGGATGGGCTCTTTGATCTCGCTCATATCGATAGTCATGTCGATGGCATATTCTGCGTCTTCGTCAGCACGCATTAGGCTTGGGTTCGCCAGCCACTCTTGCATCTGCTCGATACGGCGGCTGATAGTACGCGCATCGCCATAGCCTTCTGAGATCATCCACTTAAGTAGCGTGATGTTTGAGTTTAAGTACTCAGTTACCGACTCTTCAGATAATGTGATAGTACAGCCAGCAGCACTACGCTCAGCAGAGGCATCAGATAATTCAAACGCTTGCTCAGCGGTTAGATCTTCTAAACCTTCGATCTCAAGGATACGACCGTTGAACTCGTTGATTTTACCTTTTTTATCGACCGTCAAATAACCCTCTTTGATGGCTTGGTAAGGAATAGCATGGACCAAGTCACGTAGCGTGATACCAGGCTGACGCTCACCAACGAAACGGACACGGACAGATTCTGGCATATCAAGCGGCATAACACCAGTCGCCGCAGCAAAAGCGACTAGACCAGAACCCGCTGGAAACGAGATACCCATTGGGAAACGCGTGTGCGAGTCACCGCCAGTACCAACAGTATCTGGAAGAAGCATACGGTTCAGCCAGCTATGAATGATACCATCGCCTGGACGTAAGCTTACGCCGCCGCGGTTCATAATAAAGTCAGGTAGCGTATGCTGAGTCTCAACGTCAACAGGCTTTGGATAAGCAGCGGTATGACAAAAAGACTGCATCACAAGATCCGCTTGGAAACCTAAACAAGCTAGATCTTTTAGCTCGTCACGGGTCATAGGACCTGTGGTGTCTTGCGAGCCGACTGTGGTCATCTTAGGCTCACAGTACATACCCGGACGCACGCCTTCTAGGCCACAAGCTTTACCGACCATTTTTTGTGCTAGTGTAAAGCCTTTACCGGTATCAGTCGGCTCTTCTGGCTTTGCAAATACGTCTGAATGACCAAGACCCATGTATGCGCGGGCACGGTTAGTCAGGCCACGACCTACGATAAGTGGAATACGGCCACCAGCACGAACTTCATCAAGCAGTGTTGGCGAGTTTAATTTGAAAGTTGATAATACTTCATCAGAATCATGCTTAGTGATTTTGCCTTCATACGGATAGATGTCAAAAACATCGCCCATATCCAGCTTATCAACCGCTACTTTTTCGATTGGCAATGCGCCTGAATCTTCCATAGTATTGAAGAAGATAGGAGCGATGTTGTTACCCAGTACTAGACCGCCGCCGCGTTTGTTTGGTACGTTCGGGATATCTTCGCCCATTAGCCACAGTACTGAGTTGGTCGCAGACTTACGGCTAGAGCCCGTACCGACGACGTCGCCGACATAAGCAAGTGGATAGCCTTTTTCTTTTAGTGCCTCGATCTGCTTCATAGGACCAACAACGCCCTCTTCATCAGCCGTGATGCCGTCACGAGAGTTTTTGTGCATGGCAAGTGCGTGTAGAGGAATATCAGGACGGCTCCATGCGTCTTGAGCTGGAGACAAGTCGTCAGTGTTGGTTTCGCCCGTGACCTTAAACGTGGTGTAAGTGGTTTTTTCTGGTACCGCATCACGGTTCAAGAACCATTCGGCATCCGCCCAAGACTGCACTACTTCGCGAGCGATGTCATTGCCCGCTTCGGCTTTTTCAGTCACGTCGTTAAACGCGTCAAATACTAGCAATGTTTTCTTTAAAGCTTCGGCAGCTTCTTGTGCTACATCGGCGTCATCTAATGCTGCAACCAATGGCGCAACGTTATAGCCGCCTTGCATAGTGCCTAAGATCTCAACCGCTTTTTTCTTACTGATAAGTGGTGAGCTTGCTTCGCCTTTTACGATAGCCGCTAAGAATGCCGCTTTTACATAAGCCGCTTGGTCCACACCGGCTGGGATACGATTTTCTAGCAAGTTCATCAAGAACTCGTCTTCACCTGCTGGTGGGTTTTTTAGTAGCTCGACCAATTCGGCGACTTGGTTTTCGCTAAGCGGTAGTGGTACTACTCCTAGCTGGGCACGTTCTTCGACATGTTTGCGATAAGCTTCTAACATATATAGTTTTCCTCGTCGGTCGATGATCAGCACATCACGGGGGTAGTCAGTATAACAGCCTGCGTCAATGTGCTTAATTGAATACAAATATTGAATAATTAGTATGGCAATGATAGCCTAAAATGCTCAAAATGTTAATGGTTAGGGGCTAAAGCGCCTTGCATAGCCAACATTTATTAAAAAAATGGATGGTATAACTAAGCGGATTATTATCACCTTATAACTACCTTTCAATTAACCGTCTAAGATTATTAGGAAAAGCCATATGGATAATGACTCAAATTATGATAAAGGGCTAAAGGTTCGTACCGAAGTTATGGGCGCAGCACATGTTGAGCGCTCTCTTAAGGGGGCAACCGCTTTTACTCAGCCGTTGCAGGATTGGATCATTGAGCACGCTTGGGGCAGCACTTGGCAAGACGACTCAATATTGCCACGCAAATACCGCTCATTAGTCACCTTGTCATTCTTGATCGCGCAAAAAAGCCCTAATGAGTTAAAAGGTCATATCCGCGGTGCTATCAACAATGGCGCAAGTGTCAGCGAGATTCGCGAAGTACTGATGCATAGCCTGCCTTATTGCGGCGCGCCAACGACGCAAGAAGCCTTTCGAGCGGCTATTGAGGTATTTACTGAGATGGGTATTGATATTGAAAAGTAAAAACTGATGGTCTCTAATATTCCGCTAGTCTCCAAAACCGTCCAATCAGCTATTGAATTACTTTTATACTAGCTTCTTTGACGATAGCTAGATGATTACTAAAGCAAATTTTGCTATAATTACTCGATAAAATCTAAGACTCACTACTATCAGATAATAAAATAAAACCCTTGTCTTATAAAGGTTTAGGCCTTGATACAAAGACAGTGAGGGTTAGGGATAACTCTATGAGCTCATTAGCTGTACAAACCCACGTTCCTGCTGTTAAAGCTAAGCCCAAAAAAGCCATTCAAGGCGAAAAGTTGCGCGGCTACGATAAGGTTGCCCGTATACCTATTAAGGTGATTCCTACTGTTGAGACTAAGCAAAAACCGGATTGGATACGAGTAAAGCTATCCTCCCCTGCGGAAGTGGCGCGTATCAAAGCCAAACTACGTGAGCAAAAGCTCTATACCGTTTGCGAAGAAGCGGCCTGCCCCAATCTTGCGCAGTGCTTCTCTGATGGTACTGCTACCTTTATGATTATGGGCGATATTTGTACCCGTCGCTGCCCGTTTTGTGATGTCGGTCACGGTCGCCCTAATGAGCTTGATAAGGATGAGCCGCGTCATACCGCTGAGACTATCTTAGGTTTAGGGCTAAAATACGCGGTTATCACCTCAGTGGATCGCGATGATCTAAAGGATGGCGGCGCGCAGCATTTTGTCGAAGTATTGAATGAATCTAGAGCTTTGAGCCCTAATTGCTTAATTGAGATCCTAGTCCCTGATTTTCGTGGCCGTATGGATATAGCGCTCGATTTATTGACGGAGACTGCGCCGGATGTGTTTAACCATAATATCGAAACGGTGCCGCGTCTGTATAAAGCCTTCCGTCCGGGTTCTGACTATCAGCATTCGCTAGATCTGCTAAAGATTTATAAAGAGCGTCGCCCTGATATCGCCACCAAATGCGGGTTTATGGTGGGTCTTGGTGAGACTGAAGAAGAGGTTTACGCGCTACTTGATGATCTAAAAGCCCATGATGTCGATATGATTACCGTAGGTCAGTACTTGCAGCCGAGTAAGGATCATGCGCCAGTCGATCGTTACGTGCATCCTGATGAGTTTCAGCGCTACATGGATTATGGCAAAAAGATTGGCTTCTTTAGCATTTGGGCCGGTCCTATGGTGCGCTCAAGCTACTTTGCCGATCGTCAATACTATGGCGAGGACTGTCCTGCGCCAGTTCGTAGCAAAAAAGCGCTTGCAGCGGAAGGTAAATTAGGCTGCTAATAGTTATTCTATAAAGTTGTTTATGAATGATTAGTAGCAAAAAAAAGGAGACCTAGCAAGGTCTCTTTTTTTGTCTAAATGATCAGCAGCTCTACTTAAAGCCAATATTATGAGACACTCAGAAAATGTTATATTTCGCTTTAATGAATTTCGAGAATAAACATAGCTAACTTTCTTCTTATAACTTTATTTTAATAAAAAGGATTGACCGATGAGCAAACAATTTACGCCGCAAGAAGGCTCCTGCTCTTGCTGTAGCAATACCTACCTGATTAACAACACGCCGATTGCTCGCTTTATCTGTCATTGTACTATTTGTCAGGAATACACCGGACAAGCTTATAACGATATCACCGTTTTAGTTAAGCCAGATGTCAGTGAGCTAAAGCTAATGCGTACTAAGTTTCGCCGCTGGAAACTACCACCAAATATAAGCCGTGGACTTTGCAAAAGCTGCAATAAACCTAGTATAGAGATGGCAATGGGCGGCAATCTGCTATTAGTGCCTACTAGCAATTATGCTGATGCAGCGGCACTACCAGAACCTAGCATGCATCTGTTTTATAATCGCCGTGTCGCAGATATAGACGATAAGCTGCCTAAATACAAAGGCTTTGCACAAAGTCAGGCGATGATCGTCAAAGCATTGGCTCAGGGTTTATATAATAGATTTTCTAAACGCTAGTGGTAGTAGCTTTATAAGCTTTTAGTTAAAAAGAACTGTGTCAATTCAATCATCTAATGTCTAACTGCGTTTAAACCGATGATACCTCTCTACCCACTTAAGTAATTTCTCTGGCGCATGATTGCGTTTCCACGCCCCTGCCGCGTACTTATTCGCCTCACTCATGGTCGGATAAGGATGGATAGTGCCAAGGATTTTATTAAGGCCAAGATTATGTTTCATCGCCAAGACGTATTCGGCTAATAACTCGCCTGCATTATTACCGACGATAGTCACGCCAAGTATTTTATCTTTATTAGGCACAGTCAATACCTTTACCCAGCCTGTCGCTTGGCTTTCAGTTATGGCGCGATCCAGATCGCCGATATCATAACGCGTCACTTCAAACTTAATATCTTGCTCATGAGCCTCAGTTTCACTAAGCCCAACGCGGGCAATTTCAGGATCAATAAAAGTCACCCAAGGAATCACTCGATAATCGACTTTGAACTTTTTTAGACCGCCAAATAAGCTATTGACCGCCGCATACCAAGCTTGATGGGAGGCTACATGAGTGAACTGATAGGGGCCTGCGACATCACCAGCCGCTAAAATATTAGGGAACTTTGTTTCTAAGTAGTCGTTAGTAACAAGAGTACCGCCGGTATCAAAAGTATCAATGCCTAAATTCTCAAGACCATAACCAGTAGTCCGCGCTTGTCGTCCGACCGCGATAAGCAAAGCATCAAACTCAATAGTCGCCTCAACCCCTTGCTTATCTTTCACCGTCAGGCTTTGCAACGCACTATTAATATCGTCACGCGTACAGCGTATAGCATCGTGATTGAGTAATACGTTTACGCCATCAGTCTCTAGACAGTCTTTAGCATACTCTGCCACTTCCGGATCTTCTTTTTTTAGCAGCCGACTACCGCGCTCTATCTGCGTGACATTAGAGCCTAAACGCGCAAAGGCTTGCGATAACTCACAGCCGATAGGACCGCCACCGATGATAACCAAGCGTTTAGGCGGCGACTGTTGATGACTAAGCTTTTGCCAAAGAGTATCACTAGTCAAATAGTCGATGTTTTCTAACCCATCGATAGGCGGTATAAAAGGTCGGCTACCGGCAGCGATAACGATATTACGAGTCGTCAGCTGCTGCACTTGACCATTATTATCCTTAATCTCTACTGTCCACGGATTAACGATCGTGGCGTAGCCTTTGATAACCTCTACCCCAAGTCCGCTATAGCGCTCAACGCTGTCATTAGGTTCTATTTTTTTGATAATGCGCTGTATGCGGCTCATTACTGATTTGAAGTCGTAATTGACCTCGACATTTTGTAACCCGTAGTCTGCACCATGGCGCATATGATGAGCAACTTTGGCACTTTTTATCAGTGATTTACTAGGTACGCAGCCATAATTTAAGCAGTCGCCGCCCATTTTATTAGCTTCAACTAGTGTCACTTTAGCTTTGACAGTAGCAGCGATATAAGCAGAGACTAGCCCGCCTGCCCCTGCGCCGATCACTACCATATTGCGATCAAAGGATTTAGGCTTATGCCAGCCTTTGTAGACTTGCTGAGCTTTGTACCAATCGAGGGCTTTTTTGGCCAATAATGGAAATATCGCTAGCAGCGCAAAGGAGCCTAACAATGTAGGTGAAATAACATCACCAAGGCTCTCAATCTGTGCGAGTTGTACGCCAGCATTAACGTAGACAAAAGTGCCAGCTAGCATGCCGAGTTGACTGACCCAGTAATAAGTCCAAGCCTTAATAGTCGTCAAACCCATCAAAATATTGACCAAAAAAAATGGAAATATCGGCAATAAGCGCACGGTAAATAAATAGAAGCCACCATCTTTTGCTATACCGTCATTGATACTTTTAAGCTTACTGGCAAATTTAGTTTGGAAGCTGTCGCGAAACAAAAAACGTGCGGCCAAAAAGGCAAATAGCGCGCCAATGCTCGAAGCAAAAGAGGCCAGTAATAAGCCCCACCATAGGCCAAACAAAGCGCCAGCTAACAAAGTCATAATAGCCGCGCCTGGCAATGAAAAGGCGGCGACAAGCACATAAGCCAAAAAGAACAAGCCGCCTACTAATAGCGGCGATTCATCACGCCACTCATAAAACTGCGATAGACGCGCCTGAATACCTTGTAAGGTTAATAAGTCATCAAAGCCAAAGAAGAAAAACCCGGCAATGACTAAGATGACGACTAGGACAATTAAGATCTTTTTCATAAACGACTATTGTCCTTTTGGGGAGGGATAAGTGAAAACGAGCAGTTTATATCTATGTATAGCATGGTAAGTTGAGCGGCTTGATAATGGATTTAAAGTCACTTAGCAACCTAATGCATGTCACATTATTCGCATTATTATTGATTATAGTCTAATCAATCGATAGCTAAATTCAAGTTTAACTAATCAATGATACGGTATTATGTCACCAATATTTTTATTAAAAAGTGGTAATAATAATTAGCGGCTGTTGAATTTATAAAAATTTTACTTTTTATTGACAAAACGCTTATCAATATACTTTTTAAGTGCCCAAACCCAGCGACCTTGCACACTGTATCTGCCCCAACTACCGATAGCGTATTTATCACCGCAAGATAATAGATATAGCGTACGATTTTTGGGCTGATAACTCTTTAGAGGTTTGCCTGCTAGATAAGCTAACAGATTATCCGCTGCTACCGCGCCGCCAAATACCGCATGGACACCTGAGTGCGCCATATCGCGATCGACGCGGCTGCAGACATCACCAACGGCAAACACATTGGCATGTGAGATACTTTGCTGATAGCTATTGACGGCAATAAAGCCATTCTCTACCGTTGCCAAATTGCTATGCTCGCTCCAAGCTGAACCCATAACGCCAGTCGCGGCAATGACTGCATTCACAGGCAAGCTTTGCTTAGTCGTTAGCAGCTGCTCATTCGTTAAGCTCTCAGCGCGCTCATAGATAATATCAATATTATGACGCTGCAGTTGTTTAATGACGCGAGACTTGAAACCTTGAGCAAAGTCAGAGAGTAGCTGCTCACCGCAGACTAGATAAGCTTGATGCTTAGGACTGATTTGCTGTAAGGCAAACTGCGCTGCCATGACGAGCTCTGCCGCCGCCGCTCCAGCGCCAACCACTGCTAGCTTATACTGATCCGCTTGCTTGGCCTCTTGCAAGATTTGTTGCCACTGCAAAACGAAGTTAGCTAATGGACGCACGGGGACAACCTTAACATGATTATCATCAGCTTTTTCAGCCTCTGAATCATCAGATTTTAACCAGTGCAAGTCCGTGTCAGCGCCAGTGTTTAATGATAAAACCTGATAATCAAGCGTCTCATCTTTGCTAGTGACGACAGTCTGCGTCTCAGCATCAACCGCTATTATAGGCTGCTGCAATAACGACACTTCGGCACGTCTGCATAGCTCAATCATGTCGATAGTTATCTCAGCAAGGTTATAATGCCCTGCCATCCAGCCGGGCAGCATCCCTGAATAAAGCGTTTGCGGCTGCTCAGTTATCAAAGTAATAGCGACATCTTTTAGTGGCTTATCGCTAAGACGACGCAATAGGCCAATATGCGCATGACCTCCGCCAGCTAATAGTAGATGTTTAGCTCGTTTGACTGCTGTATTTTTCATAAGTTTCTTACTATTAGTTCGTTATTGGTTCATTATTGGTTCATTATTGGTTCGTTTAGTATCTGCTAAATCATTATTGAAGCTAACGACCTGGTAAATAAAATAACATTGACCCTGTAGGTCATTGTGGTTAAATTGGTAACCATGATATTTTTAAGCTAATTTATTTAGAGCTTTATCGCTCTTTTAACCCTCGCCCGCTACTAAGGAGCCTTAATGACTCTCATGCCTCTACTCAAACCTACTTTATTAAGCTTAGGTATAATAGCCATGATGGGTTGTAGCTCCAGCCATGACACCGCTTTCACAAAAACGAATAAAACCGTAGCAAAGACTAAGCAAAGCGTAGACAATCTAGACTCTACCGCCACCGTTTACTATAACGGCGACATTATTACTATGCAAAGCGACCAGCCAGAGATGGTCGAAGCCTTAGTCACTAAAGGCGGCAAAATTGCTTATGTAGGTACCTTGGACAAAGCACAGTCAAAATATAAAAATGCCATCTCAGTCAATCTAAAAAACCAAACTTTATTACCAGGGTTTATCGATCCGCACAGTCATTTTGGTATGATTTCTAACACATTCGGTCAAGCTGATCTAAATCCACCACCAGTAGGCAAGATTGACAGTATAGATAAAATGCTGCAAGCGCTAAAGGCTTATAAAAAAGATAATAATATCGCTGATGGCGAGTGGAGATTTGGCTGGGGTTATGATGAGACCCAATTAGCGGAGGGTCGTCATCCGACCAAAGATGAGATCGATAGCGTGCTGCCTAATAATCCGGTTTATCTACAACATACTAGCGGTCATATGGGCGTGGCGAACTCTAAAGGCTTAGCTGAGATGAATATCACGGCCGATAGTAAAGCGCCAGAGGGTGGTAATATTGCTCGGGTCAAAGGCTCTAACGAGCCAAACGGTTTGGTGCAAGAGACCGCTATGTATCCTTTCGTGCGTAACTTATTAGAAGTACTGGCTCCTAAGCAAGCTCAGTTCTTTGAGCAAACGCAGGACTATTATGCCAGCAATGGCATTACCACCGCCCAAGATGGTTCAACCACGCGTGATGCCATTAAGTTTTTTCAGGCGCAAGCTGATGCTGGTAAGCTAAAGATCGATTTGATATCCCTAGCTGGCGTGAGCGACTTGGATGAGAACTTAGCGGATAAAGATTTTAAATGGAAAAGCTATCAAAACGGCTTTAAAGTACAAGGCACAAAGATTATCGCTGATGGCTCCCCGCAAGGCAAGACCGCTTATTTTAGTCAGCCTTATCTAACGCCTGTAGCCGATTGTGATAGTAACTGCCGCGGCCTGCCAAGCTTGAGTCAAGATGAGCTCAATGAGATGTTTGCCAAAGCTTATGCTCGCGATAATCAGCTCTTTATCCATAATAATGGCGATGGTGCCACCGATATGGTGATTAAAGCTCATGAGTATGCCATCAAAAAGACCGGACAAGCGGCGGATAAAGATCGTCGTACCGTTCCCATTCATGCGCAGTTCGCGCGCCTTGATCAACTACAAGCTTTCAAAAAGTATAAAATGCTACCGTCATTCTTTACCAATCACGCTTACTTTTGGGGCGATGTCCATGTCAAAAACTTAGGCTTAGCTCGCGCAAACTTCTTAAGTCCGATTGCCACTGCCGATAAAATGGGACTAAAATATACCAACCACTCAGATGATACCGTCACCCCTGTCGATCCTTTATTTGGTATCTGGTCCGCGGTCAATCGTACCTCACGCACTGGCAAAATTATCGGTGTCGATGAGCGCGCCAGCCCTTATCAAGCGCTAAAAGCAATCACCAGCCACGCCGCTTATGAGTATTATGAAGAGGACAGCAAAGGCTCGTTGACTCCTGGCAAATTAGCGGATTTAGTTATTTTGGATCAAAATCCTTTGAGCGTACCAGCCGATAAAATACGGGATATCAAAGTGGTAAAAACCATCAAAGAAGGCAAAACGATTTACGACAGTTTATCTAGCCATAATACGGCGCAATAAAATCTTAACCCATCTTGTTAATCTCCAAATCGATCAAGGAAGCTTTATGAGTACTACCGAGCAAATCACCTCATCGGATACTAGCCACTATTTACACCATAGTTTTTTTGAGCCTACAGATAGTGCTACTAAAATAACTGCTACCTTATTAATAATTCATGGTATGAGCGAGCACAGCGGCCGCTATAGCGAGTTTGCACAATTCTTAGCGGATAACGGTATTGCAGTAGCCACGTATGATCAGCTCGGTCATGGCAAGACAGTCAAGTCCGCAAGCGAGCTTGGGTTTTTTGGTGATGAGCATCCGGTGCAGACTTTATTAAAAGATGTAATCTTGATGGCAGATAACCTAAAAGCTCGGCATCCTGATGTCCCGCATTTCGTTATGGGACACTCCATGGGCTCCTTTATTGTGCGCACGGTAATGAAGCATCACGCACATAACTTCGCTGGCGCTATCTTGATGGGTAGCGCTGATGTCAATCCGTTAGCAAAAGCTATTTTGCCTATCAATAAGCTACTAGCAAAAGTCGCGCCTAAAAAGCCCAATACGCTATTTGCTACTACCATGAATAAAGTGCTTAATAGTAAGCTTGATAACCGTATTTCCTCCTCGCCCTTTGCTTGGTTAAGCGAGAATCAGGCCAATATTGAGGCTTATGAAGCTGACCCTTTAACGGGGTTTGAATTTACTAATAATGGCTATTTGACGCTATTTACCCTAATGCAATCAGGTCTTAATAAAGGCTGGGCAACTACTATCAAAAAAGACTTTGCCATGCTCTTTATCAGTGGTAAAAACGATCCTATCGGTGACATGGGCAGAGGTGTGCAGAAGGTAGTTAACCGCTTAAAACAGCAAAAATTCAGCGATATCACTATAAAGCTTTATCCGCATATGCGTCATGAGCCGCTACAAGAGCTGGAGAAACATACGGTTTATCAAGATATCTTGGCGTGGATCAATAATCATCTCAAAAACTCTTAGAGCGTATCAACTACGTTTTTAACTTTGTTCATCAACCTTTAAGGATTTTTATGTCATTACAACAAACCATTGAGCAAGCTTTTGAAAACCGCAACGACTATAGCCCAGCTAATATGCCATCAGAGGTGCGGGCAGCTATCGAGCAAGTACTTGAGCAATTAGATAATGGTAGTTTGCGTGTCGCTGAAAAAAAAGAGGGCCAGTGGGTGGTCAATCAATGGGCCAAAAAAGCAGTGCTATTATCTTTTCGCCTCAATGACAATTATGTGCAAGCTGCCGGCGAGCATGTACAGTTTTATGACAGAGTGCCGACTAAATTTGCTGATTGGACAGCGGCCCAATTTAAAGAAGCGGGCGTGCGCGTTGTGCCACCAGCGGTAGCGCGTAAAGGCTCCTACATCGCAGCTGGTGCGGTACTCATGCCGTCCTACGTCAACATTGGCGCTTATGTCGATCAAGGCGCTATGGTTGATACTTGGGCAACCGTCGGATCTTGTGCACAAATCGGTAAAAACGTGCATTTATCAGGCGGCGTTGGTATCGGCGGTGTGTTAGAGCCGCTACAAGCCAATCCTACTATCATCGAGGATAATTGCTTCATCGGTGCGCGCTCTGAAATCGTTGAAGGCGTGATCATCGAGGAAGGCGCAGTGATCTCTATGGGCGTCTATATCGGTCAATCAACGCGTATTTATGATCGTGAAACGGGCGAGATTCATCGCGGCCGTGTGCCAGCAGGCTCAGTAGTAGTGCCCGGTAGCTTGCCTTCAGAAGACGGCACTCATAGCTTGTACGCGGCTATCATCGTCAAAAAAGTCGATGCACAAACCCGTGCTAAGACCGCAGTTAATGACTTACTACGCTTAGATTAAACGAGACGGTTTGGTAGTTCTCAATTTATTTTGTGCTTATACTAAAAAAGATGCTCAAGGTTATGCTTAGCATCTTTTTTCCGGTTTACTCTACTGTTTAGTAGAGCCACTTACGTTATAATTCATCGTTTGCAAAATCATTATGGATAATCGCTCTCTGCTCTACTGAGCATGATTATCTTAGGTTTGGCAAAGTCGATGTCAACAGTCTCAGAGCAGCCAAAAAGCGTAAGGATACAAGGATGGTAAAACTCATTTTGCTTGGGTTATTAGCAGGTGCGCTTTTTAGCTCAACCTTTATATTGAATGAGGCTATGAGTAGCGCAGGTGGGCATTGGTTTTGGTCAGCTAGTCTGCGCTACTTATTTATGTGGCTGATATTGAGCTTAATTATCGTTGTACCACACGGCTTTGGACGCATCAAAGCACTAAGCGCTATTTTTGCGCAGCATTGGCGCTTTTGGTGTTTGACTGGCAGTATTGGTTTTGGCGTTTTTTATACGGGTATCTGCTATGCCGGCGACCATGTTGCTGGTTGGGTGGTCGCAGCGACTTTTATGTTTACGGTGGTCACAAGCTTATTAGTGCTATTGGCATTTGGTCAGCGCTTTGATAAAAAGTTTATCTTTTATGCCATACTAGTGTTTATTGGCGTGGTGTTAGTCAATGTCAGCGAGGGACTACGCGCTACTGCAGCAGCAGCTTTGGCAACCCCTTCTATGTCGGAGATGCTACTGTTTGGCGCTTTACCTGCCTTGCTCGCAGCATTTTGTTATCCGATTGGCAATCAGCTGGTCTGGCAAGTCTCTTATAATTCTCGGCAGCGCATGGCTGCAGAGCCTTTTTTAACAGTCGCTGCTAATGACGCCGCTGATACTAACGATTTTACCACTCCTACCATTAGTCTACCTTACTCCCATGAACCGGCTGCCAAAATTGAGCAGCAGTCCTCCAAATTACAAAAGTTAATCAGCCGTATTCCCGCTATCGAAACGGACTTATTACAAAATGCTTTTAACAAAGTCTGGCTAATGTCCTTAGGAAGTTTGCCATTTTGGCTATTGTTAGGCATTATAGTGCGCCCAGAAGCCCCTAGCTCCTCACAGTTGTTCAATACCTTGCTAGTAGCTCTATTAGCAGGCGTTGGCGCGACTAGTATATTTCTTTATGCACGCGAGAAAGCGGTGACTTCGAGTGAGGTCGCTGGTGTTGACTCCACCCAAGCTAGTGAGGTCATCTTTGCATTGATGGGCGGTATGCTGTTTCTTAGTAATGATCTACCTTCAGCGATGGGACTAGTAGGCATTGCCCTTATTATATTAGGCTTAATACTATTTGCTAAAGATGGTTAGCGCTATAATCGGTATTGAGTATTGAGTATTGCTCTTATAAAGTATTGCTTTTATATTTGACTAAATATCATGGAAATAGGTAAATAAAATGGTTAATGATTTAATTTTTCCTGATATTTTATTATACCTATTAGATATGGTAGGTATTGTTGCTTGCGCTATTGCCGGCACTCTACTCGCTCAGCACAAAGGCTTCGATATCGCTGGTTGTATCTTGGTCTCGATGGTTAATGCTATCGGCGGTGGTACAGTACGCGATTTGGTGTTAGATCGCCATCCGCTATTTTGGATGACCGATCTGAACTATGTCATCGTCATCACCATAACCTCGCTGGTTTTGCAAATCTTCTTTCATCTGTATCATAAAATTGATAATGCGCTAAAACTGTTTGACGCTATAGGGCTTGCCGCCTTTAGTGTCATTGGCTTCAAAGTTGCACTAAACCAAGATATGTCACCGCTGATTGCTATTATGATGGGAGTTTGGACGGCTATTATTGGTGGTTTACTGCGTGATATTATTTGCAATGAGATACCGCTACTGCTGCAACGAGAGATCTACATCTCCGCTAGTATTGCCGGTTCAGTGACTTATTTATTGCTTGATTATTTCGGCGTCAATCCCGGAATTAACGAATTTATTATGCTTGGCGTCATCTTTGCAGTACGCATGCTTGCGCTACGCTTTGATTGGCATCTACCTTCTATCCGCTTAGTTGACTAATATCACTAATTGTCAGCTTAGGCATGTTTTTGTGAACCTCTACCTTTATGATCAGCACCTTAACTCAGCTACCACCGCAGGCGCTTACCCCAGAGTTTGTAACTCGTTTTGAGCCGACCTCATTTATGTTTTGGCTAGAGATGTTTGGTATTTTTGCCTGTAGTGTCTCAGGGACGATTCTAGCTAAGCATAAGAACTTCGATGCCTTTGGCTGTATTTTGGTGGCGATGATTGCTGCCATTAGTGGCCCTACCGCCCGTGATATTATTCTTAATCGCTATCCGCTGTTTTGGATGGTAAATATGAATTATTTGCTGATTATCACTATTACCTCGGTTGGCTTTCAGATGTTTTGTAATCCCAAAGCGCGTCATGTCGATGGTCTGTTGAAGCTATTTGATGGCTTGGCGCTTGCAATATTTACTCTAATTGGTATTCAAGTGGCACAAGAGATGGGCGCTAATATTCCAGTTTGTATTTTACTTGGCGTATTAAACATTTTATTTGGTACAGTCATCCGTGACATGCTATGTAATGAGATTCCGCTGGTATTACAGCGCGAGCTTTATATTACTCCAGCCATTATTGGCGGTATTTTATACTTTGTGCTGCAGGTAATGGATATCCCTTCTTGGATAACGCAGTCCTTGACGATGCTTACTATCTTCTCTATTCGTATGTTGGCCGTACAACATGATTGGTATTTTCCAGATATTAGCTTAATTAAGAAAGCCAGTTTATAGTCTATAAAAACGCAAGTTAACGACTTAAAAAGACGCGTTAAAAGCTTCAATGGTTAAAAGCTTTAGTGCGCCCTCAACGCTTAGTCACCGCCAAATCTTTTATCATTAGCTGCAGGCTTTGCTTACCATTCCATTCATTGATATCAAGCTGAAATAAGATATGTACCTCTGCTGCGCGATAATCCCAATGGTCATTATCAAAATTAAAATAAATAGCTTCAATAGGATATTGTACACCCGGATAACGAAGCGATAGTTTGAGGTGTTTATCCTTTAATATCTTAAAGCTTAATACCTCAAATAGTCCATCAAATATTGGTGGAGCAAAGCCATGACCCCAAATGCTAGCATCGGCTAAATGCTCAGCAAACGCTAAGCTAAAATCGCTCGCTTGCAACGCGCCGTCGGTGAATTTTTGCTCAGCGAATACCTCGTCATCAAGCTGCGATATCACCTCATCAAAAGCCTCAACAAAAGCCTCAAAATTGCGGCGCTTAATAGTCAAGCCTGCTGCCATCGCGTGTCCGCCAAAATGAGTGATAAGGCTGGGATATCGCTCGGCGACCTGCTCAATAGCGTCACGAATATGCACCCCGGCTATCGAGCGCGCAGACCCTTTGATCGCATCATCTGCTCCTGTACGCGTCGTATCAGCCGGCGCAAAGACAATACTAGGGCGATAGTGGCTTTCTTTTAAGCGTCCAGCCACGATACCGATAACCCCTTGATGCCAGTCATCTTGATACAGGACAATACTGCGCTTATCATTGATAACAGAATTTTGCTGAGCTTTAGAGGCAATGGTTTTAGAGATAATAATAGTGTCATCGCCCTCCTCCAAATCATTATCACTATCTGCGCTACTCTCAGCTAAACCCTGCACAATGTTATCGGCTTGCGTGCGCATCTCGCCTTCTACTTGCCGGCGACTGCGGTTAAGAAGCTCAAGCTCGTGCGCTAAACGCTGCGCGCAGGCCCAATCATCGGTCAATAAACATTCAACACCGATACGCATATTATCCATGCGACCGGCAGCATTAATCCGTGGCCCTAATACAAAACCAAAATCTTGCGCCTGTAATTGCTTAGCATCACGGCCCGCTTGTTCAAGTAGCGCTAAGATGCCGATACAGCAGCGTCCTTGGCGAATGGCGTTTAGTCCATGATGCACAAGGATACGGTTGTTTTTATCGAGTACGCCGACATCTGCGATAGTGCCAAGCGCCACTAAGTCTAGATATTGGCTAACTTGTACCGTGGACTTGCCAGCCTCTCGGCGTAATTTAGCCAACCGGCCTAACACATAAAACGCGACCCCAACACCTACCAAAGCCTTGCTAGCAAAGGTGCAGTCCAATTGATTGGGATTGACTACCGCTTCAGCAGGCGGCGTCGCCTTAGTAGTCAGATGATGATCGGTAATAATCACTGTAATGCCATCCGCTTGCGCGCGTGCTACGCCATCGGTACTTGAGATACCATTATCAACGGTGACGATGACCTCTGGCTGATAAGTTACTATACCTAGCTCAACAATCTCAGGCGTCAAACCATAACCATATTTAAAGCGATCCGGCACCAAAAAATCTACTTTAGCGCCCATAGCCGTTAATGCGCGCATCATCAGCGCCGTACTAGTAGCCCCATCGCAATCAAAGTCGCCAACGATTAAGATACGCTGATGATTATCAATAGCCTCATCAAGCAAACGCACCGCCTCAGTGACACCATACAAGTCCTCAGCAGGCAGCAAGGCGGATAAACTCGTCTGCAGCTCATCTGGATCGGTAATACCGCGTCCAGCATAGAGCCGAGCAAGAGTAAAAGATTGGGCAGCTAGCGATTGTAGCGCGGTGGGCAGCTCGTCAATGCGAGTGCCGGTAAATCGAGGGATTAAATTTAGCATAGCGGTATTCTACTGACTTTAATCATTAGCCACAATGTTAATTTTAAACGTTAATTTAACGGCTAATTGATGAGCATTTACTCCGTAATTTACCCGTATCTAGATTCAGGCTACTGAACTTATGCTATTGTGAGTCTTAACTAGCTACTAGATAAGCAGTCTAAGGATAATCGTTACAAAAACCGTGTACTTTTTAGCTATTTTTTTGCAATTTGCTACAAAGCTGGGATTGTATGGCGCTGATAAACTCCTAAAATGATACTAACTTAAATAATCAGACCATTAATTTAATTAGTCATTAACTTTTGCACGACTTTATAAGGATAATTTTATGAAAACCACCCCTACTGCCGAAAAGCTTCCTAACACTATTGACCCCAATCTAGATCTAGATGAGGTAAAAAAAGAGTGTCTGAAATTAATTAAGAAGCGTGCCAGAATCTCCGCTGGTGTAGCGATAGTGCCTATTCCTTTTTTTGATGTCGCTGTTGATGCTAGTATGCTAACCATGCTATTACCAGAGATTAGTGAGCGTTTTGGTTTACTAGAGAATCGTAGAGGGGCGGTTGATCTTGAGTCGCGCGCTATTCACTGGAAAGAGCTAAAAAACCGTACGGTTGATTTTGCTGGCTTGATGGCGACGCGTGGTATCGTCAAAAAAACTATTCAAGGGTTTGGAGGTCGAATTGCCGCTAAACAAGTGACTAAATTTGTACCATTAGGCGGGCAACTAGTTGCCGCGACTATGGGTTATACTATTTTCAAAAAGATAGCTAGCGATCATATTGATGAGTGCTACAAATTAGCAAAAGACATTCAGCAAAGAGAAAGTAGCAAAAATGTCTAAACACCATAGTTTTTAGCGAGTAATAGGCAAATCATAGACAATAAACCAGTTAAGACAATGCTCTTAACTGGTTTTTTTATCTGATCTGTTTTAGGCTAATCGATTTTAGACTAGTCACTATTAGCGCTCACTTCCCCTACCTAAATTAGGGTATTATTTTGCTTACTATTAATTCTATCTACAGGGATATACTGATGAATAAACTATTAATCTCCAACACCTTGCTAGCTACTGTTACTTTAGCTGGCTGTGCAGCAACAGGCGCTAATAATAATGCGGGCAACGCTATCGGCACTGCCAATGAGATTGGTATGAATGTCTTTAAAGCGGCTATCGATAATCAATGCCGCAGTCAGATTGAAAAGCAGAGCGCTTGGCGTATTGCTAGTGCTGCTATGAGCGATAGCCAAGAAGAAGCTATCAAAGCTAGAGTATGCGGCTGCGTCAGTGAGCAAGCGCCGCAGCAAGTGACGCTCGTAGAGTTAGGTAATGCAGCAATTGATCCTAGCTACCGCACTCAGCTAGTAGCAAGAGTAGTGGCAAAATCGTTACAAAGCTGTTATGGCAGTATCGTTGGCTAGAGTAGAGTTGCTATACTCTAGGTATAGTATGTCGATAAATCTAGTATATCGATTTTATTTTTACTTGACGATAGTCTGTTATCCATAAAAAAACGCAGCCCAGTCATCTTAAAGACTATGCTGCGCTTTTTAGTATATCTTTGGCGCACAAAAACAAGATAGCGCTATTATTTAGCAGTTGCCATTCAACTCAAGTCGCAAATACGATTAGCGTTACTAATATTTGTCAGCGTCAGTAATCACTTGCTCGCTTCCTAAGGCAGCAGCCATAGGCAGGACTTTACTAATGCGAAAGTATTTTGAGTGACTGTTTATAATATCGTTCACCCCATCTACTAAGTCCTCTATAACATCATCATAAATACCATGATGCAGCTCAGTTTCGAATTCAGTAAAGGGATGCTTACGAGCCGCCGCTCTTACATCTGTTATGCCGTCTTTGGAATAAAAGATGTTTACGCTACCATCACTGTTTAATACACAAATCAAGTTACCATCGTCAATGACCATATCTACACGTTCAGGCATAAAAATATAATCATCAACGTCGAGTAATTCTTTTTCAATCCCCTTTTTAAATAATGCTTTGACATCCATACTGTATTACTCCTAATATTTATTGTATTTATGGTTTATTTTATTGAGGCCACTTAGGACTTATGACGCCTAAATTATAGGGCTAATCCTCTTTAATTCTGCTATCTTCTGACGGCAATTAGATAATAATTTATTAACTTATACTATAAGATAACCTTGCTATTTTTAAGATAAAAAGTGTAAAACTGCGTTTAGGGTTAGTAAGAACAATAAGATATTTTTAGGATGAAGAGAATAAGCTACATTCGTTACTAGTATAGGCTATAGAAAAAGATAAAGCTAAAAAAAAGCGAACCAACTATAAGTTAACTCGCTCTATTTTTCGCTCTCAAACTATTATATTGAAGATTTTATGGCCCTCTACAGCAGATGCGCTTTTAGCTCTAGCACCTTATCGCGAGTCTTGGCTGCATCTTCAAATTTTAAATCACGCGAGAACTGCTTCATTAGTTTCTCCAAGCGATTGATCTCTTTGGCGAGCAAATCTGGGCTTCTAAGGATACTGATATCGACATCAGGTAGATTGCTTTTGACCGGAATTGCCTGATTATCATTGGCATCCAAATCTTCACCAGTATCAATCTTGTCAGTGACATTACGGCGCGCGCCTCTTGGCGTAATGTTATGCTCAAGGTTAAAAGCGATCTGCTTCTCGCGGCGACGATCGGTCTCCTCTATCGCTTTTTCCATGCTCGGTGTAATACGATCAGCATACAAGATAGCTTTGCCGTTTAAGTGACGCGCCGCGCGGCCAATAGTCTGAATTAAAGAGCGCTCAGAGCGCAAAAAGCCTTCTTTATCGGCATCAAATATTGCTACTAATGACACCTCAGGCATATCTAAGCCTTCACGCAATAGATTAATACCGACAAGTACATCATGCACGCCGGTACGCAGTTCATGAATGATTTGCATACGCTCAACGGTATCGATGTCCGAGTGCAAATAAGCAACCTTAATATCATACTCTTTTAGATAACTGGTCAAATCTTCAGCCATACGTTTGGTCAAGGTAGTAATAAGCACGCGCTCATCAAGCTCACGGCGTTTGGTAATCTCCGATAGCACATCATCGACCTGAGTCAGCACCGGACGAATCTCAATCTCAGGATCAATCAAACCCGTTGGACGAACCACTTGCTCAACTATCTGCTCGCTATGCTCAAGCTCATAAGCCGCAGGGGTTGCGCTCACATAGATGGTTTTGGGCTTGATACGCTCCCACTCTTCAAACTTCATCGGCCGATTATTCATCGCACTAGGTAGACGAAAGCCATAATTGACTAGATTCTCTTTACGCGAGCGATCGCCTTTGTACATCGCCCCAACTTGTGAGACTGTCACATGCGACTCGTCGATAAATAGCAGCGCATCCTCTGGAATATAATCAAAGAGTGTCGGCGGCGCCTCTCCCCAGGGACGACCGGAGAGATGCTGCGAGTAGTTCTCAATGCCATTACAGTAGCCAAGCTGCTGAATCATCTCTAGATCATACTGGGTACGCTCTTTTAAACGCTGCGCTTCAATGAGCTTATTATTCTCACGAAAATACTCAAGGCGTGGCTCAAGCTCGGCTCGAATAGTATGACTAGCCGCCTCCAAACGATTACGCGGGGTCACATAATGCGATTTGGGATAAATCGTAATACGCGGTACGCTACGTACGGTCTTGCCGGTTAAAGGATCAAACCAAGTGATCTTTTCTACCTCATCATCAAATAGATGCACGCGAATCGCTAGCTGCTCGGACTCAGCTGGATAAATATCTAGCAGCTCACCGCGTAAACGATAAGTACCACGGCCAAAATCCAGCTCATTACGAGTATATTGCATCTCTACCAAACGCTTAATAGTCGCCGTACGATCTATTTTATCGCCGACCACTATATGCAGCAGCATTTTTAGGTAACTCTCAGGATCGCCCAAACCATAAATACAAGACACCGAGGCGACAATAATCGCATCACGGCGCTCAAGTAAGGCACGCGTTGCAGACAGGCGCATCTGGTCAATATGATCGTTAATGGCGCTGTCTTTTTCGATAAAAGTATCACTAGCGGCAACATAAGCCTCAGGCTGATAGTAATCATAATAGCTGACAAAATACTCAACGGCGTTATTGGGGAAAAACGCCTTGAATTCGCCATATAACTGCGCCGCTAGCGTCTTATTATGCGCCATAATAATAGTTGGGCGCTGGCACTCAGAGATAACCTTTGCCATGGTATAAGTCTTGCCAGAGCCGGTCACCCCAAGCAACAACTGCTCGTCCATGCCAGCGTTAATGCCTTTGACCAGTTTTTCGATTGCTTGTGGCTGATCACCTGCCGGCTCAAAGTCAGTGACCATCTCAAAGGCGCGACTCGATATTTGCGTTCCAGACGCATTGACACCAACAATCTCAGCTTCGCCTTGTAGCTGAGTGGCCAATTGGTTTAACTGACGCGACGAGCGCGGTTCGGGCATTCGCATAGTAGCTTTCTTCTTTTTTGAATTTATAATAATGTGGGGGCTAAACCGCTACTTTTAAAGGCGAATTTATAGCTTCCAGCTGTTATTGAGCCACTAAATATAAAGGCCAAACTCTAACTAAAAAACAAAAATTAAAGTATGGTTTAGCAGCTATCGATTAGCGGTCATTAAATAGAGGGCAAGTTATAAAAGCTCATGATTTATATGGTTAGTACGAAATAAAATCGATACACTAATATTAATCGTGCAGCTGGTATAAATTTTCCTTGCGTGCTGTGTCTACGCTGACAGAGGCTGCGCAAAATTTATTCCAGCCGCACTGTATCGGTTTTAAAGTGAATCAACTATATGATGAAGTAGATATACAGTAGGCTTGTAATAGTCATATAAAGGTAATGATTTTTGGTAAGTAAAAGTTATCAGAATCACTCCTTTTGGCTATTAAAATTACAAAGCTTTTCACGCTTAACAAAGCCATTACACGACCACTCAACAAAGCCTAAACCTTGGGGTTCAATAACTTTTTTAAGCTGCTATTATTGATAATGAAATTTGGCAACAAACCATCAAGATAGGTTTTCAAAGTTTCTTTTAAAAATATATTAATAACTATTTATTCAAAACTAAAATAATGGAGTAAACTATGAGAGAACGTTACGCAAGCGGTATAAATGACGAAACTGCCAAAAAAATGGTAGATCTACTTAATTCTAACCTAGCTAGCTTGATTGATCTGAGCATGGATACTAAGCAGTGCCATTGGAATCTACAAGGTACGGGCTTTATTGGTGTGCATCAACTGTTAGATGATACTTACGAGCGCTTGACGGAAGCTTTTGATACAGTAGCAGAGCGTATCGTTATTCTTGGTGGTAAAGCCAATGGTATCTCTAAGCGTGTGGTGGAAGATTCTATTTTAGAAACTTATCCTACTGATATCTCAGAGGTTGACCAGCATGTACGCGAGCTGACTAACCGCTATAAAAAAATTGCTGAGACCTTACGTGAAGCTATCGACACTGCAGGCGATGCTGGTGATGAAGATACCGCTGACCTACTAACTGAAGTTAGCCGTATTGTGGATAAAGACGCTTGGTTTATCGGTGCCAATGCGCCAAAGAAATAGTTCGAGATTGACAGCTGTCTTTTTGTAATGTCACTTGAGTAGTATGACTTAAGTAGACAATTGCTTGAATAATAATTACTTAAAAAAATCTAGTCTAAACTAGCAAATAGAAGGTCACCTTAACGGGTGACCTTTTTTTGGTTATAGCTT
Organism: Psychrobacter sp. AH5; assembly: GCF_040371085.1. NCBI lineage: Bacteria > Pseudomonadati > Pseudomonadota > Gammaproteobacteria > Moraxellales > Moraxellaceae > Psychrobacter > Psychrobacter sp. AH5. The sequence continues at coordinate 594,404 of NZ_JAMBMT010000001.1, read as the reverse complement.
ATTACAGCTAAAACTACTGTAGAGCTTTTTATTTTTTAGCGGTCAATCTTTATTGGCTTTCATCAGTTTTAAAGGTTTGGCATTTGGCGCTGATAGAGTCAAGATAGCTTCTTGAAACAGCTCATTAGCACGGAACTGACCTTCAATGGCTTCAAACTTTTGTGCAATACTCTCCTCTTTTTGATTGCCAGCGATATCTACTGCCGCCACCATAAATATCTTCTTGGGTCCAACCCATTCTAAATGTAAGTAGGAGACACTATCAATGTCTGCATGGCTTAACAGCTCGCTTAATACATAATCATGCATGGTGGTTGAGACTTTATAACCGACCAAAAAGTCTCGATTGCGGCTGATCAAAAATATTGCCACTATCCCTAATAATATACCAACGATAATAGAGCCTAGCGCATCCCAAAAGGCTTGACCGGTATAAACATGCATTCCCATAGCAGCAGCGGCAATCACTAGTCCAATAACTGCGGCTAAATCCTCAAAAAACACCCCGCGCAAAGTTGGGTTTGAGGTATTAATAACGTAGCCCACAGCGCTGACATTGAGCGCCTCTCCTTGCTTTTTACTTTGCAAATAGGCTTGAACGAGTGAGAACCCTTCGAGCACAAAAGCAATAGCTAGGATAATAAAAGCGATAGTGTAATTGGTCTCAGTGTCAGCCGCATTCCATTCAGTAATGCCAGTATAAATAGAGACAATCGAGCCTGCCATAAAAACGCCAAAAGCAGCTATCATCGACCAAACATAAGACTCTTTGCCATAACCTAAAGGATGAGTATCATCTGCAGGTTTAATAGATTTTTTTTCGGCTACTAATAAAAATATACCATTACCAGTGTCTGCCCAGGAGTGCGCAGCTTCGGCTACCATAGAGGCGGAGCCAGTAATAAAGGCTGCAACGGATTTGGCAATAGCAATGAGAAAGTTTGCACCAATAGCGATTAAAACAGTAATCACTGAGCTGGGCTTTTTGTCCTTGGGATTAAGACTAGGGGGTTTATCACCTCGGGCGCTATTGGAGATATCCGGACTCCCTAGGTGCAATTGTGGATTGGCAATGGATGGTTTTAAACTCATAATAAACTCAATAACGCGGCTAATAAAAACTAACTAAGATTTTTTAGCTGAAATAAAAATATCTAGCTCAGAATAAATTAACCGCTGTTATTTAACAGTAGTTTATGCGTTTATGATAAGTAACTTTTGCTAGCTACTTTTTTATCATCTACTGCAATCAAAGCTTGGCTCAGCAAAAGCTAACTCAAGCTTTAGTGGCATTTTGAGTCAACTCTCCTACTTCCTTATTAATATTGCAGCTAGGACGCTGGGAGTCTTGCATACGCAAACTTTTACGCTCAAGGGCAGCATCAGCGCGGCACTGCTGTAAATCGTTTTTTATATCAAGCGGCGGTATTGGTGTGGGTTTACCATTATCATCGATAGCCACCATGGTGAAATAACAACTATTGGTATGGCGAATGGTACGCGCGCGGACGTCTTCTGCCTCAACCCGTATACCAATCTCCATAGAAGTCGTGCCTACATAATTGACACTAGCGGCAAAAGTGACAAGCTCACCGACATAAATAGGCTCGCGGAACATCACTTGATCTACGGACAGCGTCACCACGTAGCTACCGCTATAACGACTAGCGCAAGCATAAGCCACCTGATCGAGCATCTTTAATAAATCGCCACCGTGGACGTTGCCAATAAAGTTTGCCATATCTGGGGTCATCAATATCGACATATATAATTCGTGATTTAATGGCGCTCTTTTCGCAGTAGAGCTAGTGTTGTATTGCGGCATGATGGTCCTTAATAGTTAAGAGAATATTAAATGCAAATAGCTAAGAGAAGAATTGAGAAGATAATTATGAGATTTATTTGTCATTTATACAGCAGGTAGATAGCTAGTGCAAACCCATTAGACACAAAAAAACGGCTTAACCTAAGTTAAGCCGCTGTTATTTAAGCTGGCACACTTAAGCTGAAGCCGTTCTATCCAGCCAGCGAAAACGGTATGCCAACCAAGCCGTACCAGCACTCACTGTACCGGTTAAAAAGCCGCCCCAAGTAAAATCTACCAAAGCGGTATCAAGTGTATAACCTTTAAATAAAGCTAGATTGGTAAAGTCGTAAGTACCATAAGCCATTAGACCCAGTAATCCGCCCAATAAGAAAATATGACCGATTGAGGCATTTGCTTTAATCTGCGGATAAAGAACAATAATACATAGCGCTAAGATATAGAACATATAGAACACGGCAGCTGCCATCATATTAGGTTCATCGGCTAAAAGATGACCTATACGCTCCTCATAAAATAGTCCTTTCATCGTTGACAGCCAGACGAAATCAACGCCCAAGAACATGGCAACGGCAACCAAATAAACAAACGTATAGCCCATAATAATATCCTTTTATAATAACTAAACAAGGATCACAGTTGCCTCCATGCTCAGCCTGTTTTATTTACGTAATCTCTTAGTAGCCCCTATGATTTGATATCACTCAATAGTAAAAATATTTAGAACAACTATGATGATTGCTACATTGATTAAATATACTTTAACTGTACTTCAATATAACGCATTTAGGTTTAGGAATCGTTGTAGCTTTAGGTAACTTAATTGTAAAGACTTTATGAAAGCTTTAATCTTAGATTTATCCTTTTTAACCGAAAGCAGCAGCAATGCTAGGAGCACTACGCGGATCTATAGTGTTGTCAATAAACTTGTCTGGCACCTCAGCAGCAGGCGAGTCAGAGAAATGTAGAATATCTATATTATTTGGCTTGACTGCCGTCAGCTGCACGACACCAATAGTACGCTCCAAAAATCCGCCTTCACAGTAACAGAAATAAAACCTCCATAATCTGATAAACGCCTCATCATAGCCAAGCGCTTTTATCTCTTCACGCTGCGACATAAACGCTAAGCGCCAATCTCGTAGCGTATGCGCATAGTCAAAGCCGTAATCATGCAATTGCTTGATGACCATATCGGTCTGCTGAGTAAACTGATTGTTTAACTCTTGATTGGATAATAGACAACCGCCGGGGAAAATATGGGTCTGAATAAAATCCACTGACTCTATATAACTCTGATAATTTTGATCATTAAAGGTGATGGCTTGTAGTACCATCAGCCCTGTCGGCTTAAGCAGCTCATTGCACTTAGCAAAGAAGGTCGGTAAGTACTCATGACCCACCGCTTCAATCATCTCAATACTAACTAGCTTGTCATATTGCCCTGTTAATTCACGATAATCCTCTTTGAGCAACGTAATTTTATCAGACAAGCCAGCTGCCTCTACACGTATCCGTGCCTCATCGAATTGTGCGTCAGAGATGGTGGTCGTCGTGACATGACAGCCATAATGAGTAGCGGCATAAATAGCAAATCCGCCCCAGCCTGTACCGATCTCAATGACTTTATCCTCAGCAGTGAGCTGCAAGCGCTTACAGATTAGCGCTAGTTTATGCTGCTGCGCCTCATAAAGCGTAGCTTCAGGGTTTTTATAAACGGCTGATGAATACATCATCGTCTCATCCAAAAAGCGCTGATACATGTCATTACCCAAATCATAATGCGCCAAGATATTGGATTTGGAACCTAACTGATCATTACTACGCAGCTGATGCTTAGCCCTCTCAAAGGTTTTACTAATGGCCGCAAAACGATTTTCTAACTTATTGAGCACCGACAAATTGCGCGCGGCTAGACGTATCAACCCAGTTAAGTCATCGGTATCCCACTCGCCATTGATGTAGCTATCCGCCAAGGCAATCGAGCCGCCAAACAATAACTGACGATAAACGCTGATATCATGAATGGTTAAGGTGACCTGCAGAGCATGACGACCAACCGCTGAGCTACTTTTTAGATTTAGTGATTTACTACCGAAACTATGCGTATCAACAGCTTGATCAGTAAACGCCTCAATGATGGTTATACCGCCGAATTGTACCCGTTTCAAAGCTTGGAATACCGCTTTTCTGGCTAGGTAACTTACACTATCATTTACAGGCTTTAAAATAGCACTGTCATTAAGCGTCTGGCTCAAACGCGCATTTACCTTCTCTAATCGAGTTGTTGGCTTCCGTTCGGTCGGTCGTACTGACATCGTTTTGGTATCCTTTTATGCATTTATCCATTTAAAATACGCTTTGATTACTACTAGGGTTGAGATTTCAATTTTGTTACTAAGCTTTAAGGATCTTTAGCTCCGTCATGTTAGTTGATATCAGCACTCTGCTCACTATCGGCTAGCTTTTGGTCATAACTAATATAAGGCACCCTTTTGAGCGCATAAAGCTTAAAGGTGTGCCAATAGATACGGCTTAGCGAAGTCACGTTCATTAACGGATTTTGCTTTAAGCTTTGCTGTATCGTCTGCTTAGTCATCGGCTCACCGCTCATTTTTATCCCTGTCTTGAGCACCTCACCGCGCTTATCACTGATATTGATAGCGATGCGAATATCAAAAGTATCTTGTTTATTATTAGCAGTTATAGAGTCCTGCAAAAAAGAAGACTTTACATCAACCTGCCAGCGATAGAGCTGGTCAATAGGATTAAAAGGCGAGACATGAAAGTCTTTATCATGACAGAACTCAGTCTGCGCGCCTTGTAATAAAAACCCATAATAATGACGCTTATCCCACGGCGTATTGGAGACCTCAGCTAATAGATGGGTGGGCACTTGCTCATCATCAAAGCCTAGATAAAAATTCACCGGACTAAAATACAAACCTGCATTACGACAAACCACTAAGCCCACGATATCGCCTTTAGGCCTACTGCCTGTCTTATCTTTAAAGACAGCATTTAGACGCTGCAACAACCCCTCTATATCTTTAGCATCAGCATCAACCGCCGTTTCTTGACTCGTCTGATCTAAAGGCAAACCTTGCAAATAATCATCGGCATAAAACTGCTGTAGTGCTTTATGTTTAGCTGAAAAAATGGGTAAAGCTGTCATGCGTTTATGTCGCGCAAATACACTCACCTCAGGTAGATCCTGCCCTGCTGCTAAAGCACTAATATTGACGCCCCAATAGCGATAAGGATAGCTAAACTTATGCACGCTCGGTAATAGGCGACTGTGCCATGTGGTCCCATGAAACAGCTGATGAGGAAATCGACTCTTAGACGAATGGTCACTTTTAGGCATTAAGCTCTCTTTTATTTGCGGCCGTGGATTTAAAGCTATTTATTGCTGCGAAAAACATTAGAAAATAGACCGCGCTTTTTTTTAGCCGTTGTTGATGGAGCTGATTTGGCTGCTACTGTATCGATATAATCTACCAATTCTTGATTGATCTGCGCGCTTAGCAGTTGGCGATTTTTTAGCTTGCGAGCCGATCGATCGGCTTTGACGGGCAAATCTTTGTAGACAAAAGGCGTATGCGCGCTATCGCTATTTGGTAAATGACTAGTATCCACCTCGTTTTTAATATCGATCTGAACTCCTAAAGACTGACAAACGCGCAGAGCACTACGCACGCCATCCTCATGAAAACCATTAAACCAGTAAGCTCCGCAAAAATGCGTATGTAGACCGCTGCTAGAGATAGTTGACCACTGTTTTTGCGCCTCAATCATCGGCTTATCAAACACCGGGTGGCTATAATCAATCGTCTTTATCACTTGCGCTGCATCGATTTTATGATTAAGAGTCACTAGATAATTATGCTGCTTGGTCAAGCGCTGCAAGATATTCATGTGATAAGTCAGCACCGGTTTTGCTGAAGCTTGCTTATCAGTAACATTTGTATTGTCGGTTTTGCCATCGTCATCGAGTAGATAATTCCAGCTTGCCCATGCCAAAGGTTTTTTGGGCAAAACGCTAGTATCGGTATGCAGCACCGCCGTGTTTGAGGTAAAACGAAAGTGACTTAATACTTGTGTTTCATCATAAGTGGCATCTGAGAGAATTTTTAAGGCTGTATCAGCATGGCAAGCAAAAATCACCTCATCAAAGCCCAAACTTTCACTATCATTATTATTGCCTGTGCTCACTACCAAATTAACTTTATAGTCAGCGTCTTTATGCTGATTACGAGTGAGCGCTTTTACAGGCGAATTAACTCGTACTTGCCCGCCTTTTTTAACAAATCGCGTTACTAGTTTATTGACGTACTGCTTAGAGCCGCCTTTGATAGTGAACCACTGCGGACGATTAACCACATCGAGTAGGCCGTGGTTATCAAAGAACTGCGCGAAGAATACTAACGGAAAATCCTCTACCTCTTCTAAGCTTGTCGACCAAATAGCCGATACCATAGGCAGCAGATAGTTATCGGTAAATAACTTGCCATAGCGTTTACGGGCTAGATAATCGCTCAGGGTTTGCTGAGTCAATACGCTCACGTCTTTACCCTGCGCTCGTGTACTCTCAAAGTTCTGACGTAGCTGCTTCATCTGCTTATTAAACTGCAAGATATCTTGTACAAAGCGCCAAAACTTTGGGCTGACGATATTTTTGCGCTGCGATAACAAGGTATTAATGGTATGGCCATTGTATTCAAAATTGCGCGCGACATTTTTGACTGAAAAGCTCATATCTGTCGACTGAAAAGGCACTTGCAGCTCATGCAATAAGCGAAAGAAGTTAGGATAAGTCCGCTCATTAAAGACAATAAAACCGGTGTCGATAGCGCTTTTTTCTAGCTGACTTGATTCTCTAAACCTAGATTTTGACTTTTTGCCGTCTTGTAGCGTCACATCGATAGTATTGACGTGACCACCGATATAGTCATTGGCCTCAAAGACGGTAACCTCGTGCTGATCTATCAGATAATGCGCGCAAGTGAGTCCCGATACTCCAGAGCCAATAATAGCGATGCGCTTTTTCTGAGCACCTTGCTGGCGGCTTTGCTTCATATAAGTAACACTGCTTGGTTTTGCTGCTACAGACTTGCGATGAAAAAACGGCATGCACCTTATCCTTTAGACTTTATATAATGGTTATAAAAGGCATCTCTATTACTTTTTATTCAGCTGTTTACTCACTTGCTGCCAAGCGACATCCGGCAGCGTACCCAAAGTTTTTAGCGGCAGCGTCAGCTTTTTGGGGAACTCAATGACTTCATGCTTGGCTTCAATACCAGCGCGGATCGCTTGACTGGCTTGCTCAGTAGTCTGCAAAAACGGCATGGGAAAATCATTTTGCTTAGTCATCGGCGTATCGACAAATCCTGGTACCACTAAGCTGACGGCCACATCAAATGGTACCAGACTGATTTGCAGAGTTTTCATTAGATAGTGAATCGCCGCCTTTGAGCTACCATAAGCTTCTGCGCGAGCAAAGGGCACATAAGCAGAAGCGGAGCCTAAGCCCACTAGACGACCTTTTGAAGCGATGAGTTTGGGCAGTACGCCTTCGATAGCGTGTGACAGCGTACCCATGTTAATTGACATGACCTTCATAAAGCTTTCGCTATCAAAATTAGGCATATCTAAATACTCACAAGCTCCGGCGCAGCAAATAGCTAAATCCACTGTATCAATCTTCTCAAAAGCCTCTATCACCGCCTCTTTATCCATCAAATCTAAATCAATAGCCGTTGCTCCCAGCTCTTTTAGCTCCGCTAGAGCCTCATCATCACGGCCCACTGCATATAAATGATGGCCTTGGTGCAGATAATCTTTTGTTAATTGCTTGCCAATTCCTGAGGTAGCCCCTGTAATTACAATGTGAAGTTTTTTTGGAGAATCAGTCATCATAATAGTCCTTTTTATTATAGCGCAAATATATAATTATTAACCAGCGTTTGTCCTAATAGCGGTTTTGTTTATGATAGCTAATTAATCCGGTTTGATGGAAACGTTATTGTTGTAACTTCGCAAACAACACCGCAGCTTTGGCCATAAGATTCAATAAAAATTTTTAAAGGCTCATAAATAACAGCTGGATGATTCACCTAAAGTCTAATCAATCACTAGAATCCTACTTTTAAGTTAGCTCTATCTCATTTAGCTATGAGGGTTTGACTCCTCAAAATATTGTTAAAATATTAAGTTTCTGTTACCAGTAGAATAAGACAGCTTCGTCTCTACATGCTACAATAATGCGACCTAAAACGCTGCTCAAAGCGTATCGGCACTGCTAATACCCAGCTTTAAAACTGCTAATACATAGCTTTAAAATAGAGCTTTGAAAAGACTGTTTCATATCGTAAGCTTTCACTATTTTTTATTCTTACCTGTTTTTTATTTATCACTAACAAGGATTTCTTATGAGCGACCTGCAACTCTCTGACCGCGTCAATAGTATCAAACCTTCACCGACCCTAGCCATTACCAATAAAGCCAAAGAGCTAAAAACTGCTGGTAAAGACATTATCGGTTTGGGCGCTGGCGAACCTGATTTTGATACGCCTGAGCACATCAAAAAAGCGGCTATCGAAGCTATCAATGATGGCTTTACTAAATATACCGCTGTCGATGGCACACCAGAGCTAAAGAAGGCTATTATCGAGAAGTTTAAGCGTGATAATGACATCAGCTATGAGCCAAATGAGATCTTAGTATCGGTAGGCGGCAAGCAGTCGTTCTTTAATTTAGCCCAAGCCTTTATCAATCCAGGCGACGAGGTTATTATTCCAGCGCCTTACTGGGTGAGCTATCCTGACATGGTCCTTATCGCTGAAGGCGTGCCTGTCATCGTAAAATGCCCTGCTGAACAAGATTTCAAAATCACCGCTGAGCAGTTAGAAGAGGCGATCACTGACAAAACCAAAATGCTAGTGCTCAATAGCCCTTCGAACCCAACAGGCATGATCTATACTTTAGACGAGCTAAAAGCGCTAGCAGAAGTGCTAAAAAAATACCCGCACGTTTATGTGGCCTCAGACGATATGTATGAGCACATTCGCTGGACAGGCGATAAGTTCTACAACATTCTAAATGCGGCGCCTGAGCTCAAAGAGCGCGCTATTATCCTAAATGGCGTATCCAAAGCTTATGCGATGACCGGCTGGCGTATCGGTTATGCCGGTGGCCCTGCTAAACTCATTGGCGCGATGAAAAAAGTACAATCACAATCGACCTCTTGCCCAACTTCTATCAGCCAAGTCGCTGCTACTGCGGCTATTAGCGGTGATCAAAGCGTACTAAAACCAATGGTTGAGGCCTTTGAGAAGCGCTGCGATATGGTCGTCGATGGTCTAAATGCTATCAAAGGCATTACTTGTTTGCGTCCAGATGGCGCTTTTTATGTCTATCCTAATATCAAGCCACTGATCAAAGCCGCTGGCCTGTCAACTTGTACCCAGTTTTCAGAATGGCTACTTGATAAAGTTGGCGTAGCCGTCGTACCAGGTGACGCTTTTGGTCTAGGCGGCTTTATGCGTATCTCTTACGCCACTGACGAGGCAACTTTAAAAGATGCTTTATCGCGTATCGAGTCAGCGGTTGCGGATTTGGATGTGGCTGAGTAATGAACTTATTCAAAGCTAAGCGTATATAGAGATTTGAATAAATAGCAAAAAGGCGTCCTTAATCGGCGTCTTTTTGCTTTATAGAGATAAAGAGTCGCTAGCTAAAACTAGCTGCTCTTATAGCTTTTAGTCAGAAAAGCCTTAAAATCTCGTTAATTTAGACAAATTTTGCTTTTAAAGCTAAAAAAGGCTTGACCTATTTTTTATCTTTGCTAGAATACGCTCCACTTAGCAGCAACTCATTACCTTAATCGGTCGTTGTTAAGCCCGTTGTGAGAATATTTAACACTCATAGCTTATTCCTCAATAGCTCAGTTGGTAGAGCGTCGGACTGTTAATCCGTGTGTCCCTGGTTCGAGCCCAGGTTGAGGAGCCAAATTTTAGACAATTTGTCTAGCCTTAGCGAGTTATTAATTTTAGATAACTGACTAAGACGTTTTATTGAATCCCTTTGATTCGATTATGGCATTTGCCAAGACCCTCATCGTTATGATGAGGGTTTTTTTATGCCTATTATTTAGCAGTGATAGCTTGTCAGTCAGACAGCGACTTTTATTGTGTTTTTTATAAAAAGTTAAGCTACACTAAGATTAATTATATTACTCATGTTGATTAGACTATCGTATGTGGGAACTTTTTGATACTGCCGCTTTCGCACCCTTTGTGATTGCAGGCTTCGTGCTCCTTATCCTCCTAGCTGTAGAGCTGCTAGGATTTTTCTTTGGCGGTATCAGTGGCTTTTTGGATAACCTACTGCCAGAGTCGCTAATAGATGCTGATCTTGATGCGGATATGAGTGTTGATAGTGATATGAGCTTAGGGCTCAGAGCGCTTGACTGGCTCTATGTCGGCCGTATTCCGACGATGATTTTGCTCATTTTATTTATCGCAAGCTTTTGTATTACTGGCTTTATTATTCAACAACTCGCCTATTCATCCCTAGGCCACTTTATCTCGCCTTGGCTAGCTGCCCTTGATGCTCTGGTCATTAGTGTGCCCCTTCTCAAAATGCTCTCAGCTTTGCTTTATCCTATCTTGCCTAAAGATGAAAGTAGCGCGGTCAGTGGCGACTCTTTAGTCGGTAAACCTGCACGTATTTTATTAGGTAGCGCAAGCATCGGTCATCCAGCGCAAGCTAAAGTGATAGATGAACATGGGCAAAGTCACTTTGTGATGATTGAGCCTGATCCCAGCGCTTTGACTGCTAATAACTCTAACCCTTTGTTAATGAGCGGCTCGGCGGTAAATCTGTCTACTGATAATCCATCTGCCGATAAAGAAGCGAGGCCGTTATTTAGTGCTGAGGATAAATTAATTATTACCAAAAAAGTAGCAGGACATTACTTAGTAAAAAAGATTTCATAGCCCATTAGCAATTAGCAATTAGCAATTAGCAATTAGCAATTAGCAATTAGCAATTAGCAAAAACAGTTAAGACTATTTTTGCCTAAACTTTTAAGTTTTAAATTTGAGGAATAGTATGGATACTTTGGTTTATTGGGGCATCATCGCCGGCGTTATCGTCGTAGCTTTATTCATTATTGCCTTTATTTTGACGCGACTTTATACGCGCGCCAGTAAAGAGGTGTCATTTGTCAGAACCGGTATGGGCGGTGAGAGCGTTATCTTAAATGGCGGCGCTTTTGTATTACCGGTCTTGCATGAAGTCATTCCAGTCAATATGAACACTCTGCGCTTAGAGGTACGCCGTGCCGATAACGAAGCGCTGATTACCAAAGATAGGATGCGAGTCGATGTCAAAGCTGAATTTTATGTGCGCGTAAGTCCGCTAAAAGAGTCCATCGCTACCGCCGCACAGACTTTGGGTATGAAAACCATGGCGCCAGGTGAGCTTAAAGATCTGGTTGAAGGTAAGTTTGTCGATGCGCTGAGAGCGGTGGCCGCCGAGATGCAGATGGAAGAGCTGCACGAAAAACGCGTGGATTTTGTGCAAAGGGTGCAGCGGGCAGTATCAGAGGATTTGGCTAAAAATGGCTTGGAGCTTGAAACCGTATCGCTCACGGGTCTGGATCAAACTAAGTTTGAATATTTTAATCCGCAAAACGCCTTTGATGCTGAAGGGATGACGCGCTTGACCAAAACGATTGAGGAGCGGCGCAAGCTACGTAACGATATCGAACAAGAAACTGATCTGGCTATCAAAACCAAAAACTTAGAGGCTGAGCGTAGCCGCATTAATATCGTGCGCGAAGAAGAATATGCCAAGCTTGAACAAGAGCGTGAGATCTCCATTCGCCGCGCTGAGCAGTCAGCCAATATCGCTACCGAAGAGAGCATCAAACAGCGCGAGGCCGAAGAAGCGCAAATCGCCGCTCAGCGTGAGATTGACCTAAAACGTATCAATGCCGAACGCGATATCAAAAACCAAGATATCATGAAAGAACAAGCGGTTGAACAGGCCAATATCGAGCGCCGAAAAGCTATCGAGCTTGCTGAACAAGAGCGTCAAATCGCCGTTGCTGAAAAGTCGCGTGCAGAGTCCGTAGCCAAGGCTGAGGCCGATCAGGCGCGCGCACTAGCCGTACAACAAGAAGAGAATGTCACTACCGTGCGCGAACGTGAGATAGCAGAGCGTACCAAAGCGGTACAGCTCATTAAAGCCACTGAAGAGGCCGAAAGAGACGCTATCGATATAAAAGTTGCCGCGCAAGCTGAAAAGCAAGCAGCGACCGATAGAGCCGAAGCCGTACGTATCGAAGCACAAGCGGCGGCCGATAAACAGCGCCTAAGCGCTCAAGGTGAGGCGGATGCACAGTTAGTGATTGCCAATGCGCAAGCGGAACAATATAGAGTCGAGGCCGAAGGTCAAGAAGCGATCAATAAAGCGGCAAATATGCTGTCACAGCATCAAATCGATATGCAAATACGCTTAGCCTTACTTGAGCGCCTGCCAGCTATCATCGCCGAATCCGTCAAACCTATTCAAAACATCGATGGTATCAAGATTTTGCAAGTGGGTGGCAATGGCGCAGGTATGCTGGCTGGTCAAAGCCAAAGTGGCAGCGGTAATGAGGCTAGCAACAATGGAGGTTCGGCAAATTCATTAGCCGATGAGATGGTCAGCTCTGCCCTACGCTATCGTAGCCAAGCGCCACTCATTGACCATTTATTAGGCGAACTAGGCTTAGCAGGCGGCGGCGATATCAATGCTTTGACCAGCGCGCTAGTAGATTCACAGTTTAATCCGGTGAATACTAATGCTAGCGATGATACCTTCAAATCAGCGCCGATAAGTCGTGCTGAGAAAAACCGTGCCAGCCAAAACCAAAACCATAGTCAAAATACCAATCAAAGTGCCAATCAGAGTGCCAATCAGAGTGCCAATGCGGTTAGCAATCAAGGCTCAGCAAGCGCTGATATACACGAAGTAGAGCTGCCAGCTGCGGTCAATAAGCGCGTGAATAAAGCTATCGATAAAGCGGATGCTAGCTATCAGCTGTCCTCGGCAGTACCTTTAGGCAATGAGCATAACCCTAGTCATTCATCGTCTACTGATACTGAGTAAAGCGCTGCTAAGCTTTATAAAGCGCTTTACTCTATAGCAGCTATAGATATGGTTTGGATAATCGTCTGAATTTTATGGCTAAGGGCTGATTTATACTAAAATCTATAAAATTTTAATTTTATTGCGCTAATAAGGTTGACAGCCTATAACTACTTGGCTAAAATACGCCTCACATAACGCGAACCGCTTTATTGGTTCAACGGTTATAACCTTTTATTCCCCAATAGCTCAGTTGGTAGAGCGTCGGACTGTTAATCCGTGTGTCCCTGGTTCGAGCCCAGGTTGGGGAGCCATATTGTATAAATCAGCCTTCATCAAATTATGATGGAGGCTTTTTTATGTGCGTTATTTTTATAGCTTTGGTATTTTTTTGGGTTATTTTATTGTAAGGTAAGACAGCATAGTTATAAGTTTAATAAGCTTTTTTGATTATTGCTCTGACTGCTATATCGTTTTATATCAAACTGACTGTAGTATAAGTGCTAGAATGAGCTAACTGTTTTGTTTTACTGATAATTTTATTCCTATCCACTAAAGGTCTATTATGATACCTGTACGTATAAAAAATAAATTCTCTGATCATCCACAAAAGGTGATGCGTCCGATTAGTATTCGTCTCTCTGAGGAGATGATTGAGCTATTACAAGCGACATCATCAGAGCTCGGCTTTAAACGTATTCAAGGCCTTATTCGTCTATATATACGCCAAGGACTAGATCGCGATCACCAAGACTATACTTTAGCGCATGATGAAGTGTTTATCGAAACCTTACGCAAACGCGGTGTCAGTCAACGTATTATCGATGAGGCTATTGTGGTGACGCATAACAACAACATCACACATCCGTTATCTGAGCTACAAGACAATGACTAAAAGCGGCAGTTTCGGCTAATCTGATTGTCGCGATTCACGGATTAGCAACGACTTCAAATCCTAAAAAAGCTAAGCTTACATAATAGTGCTTAGCTTTTTTTGTGGCCAATGGTTTTAGCCATTAAAAATAATCAAACGCAAAGCGGCTATAAAAAAGGTATATTAAAGCTAGAGCTATAAAAATAAGCGTTGATGAGGAGAAAAATAATGCAAAGATCACAAAAGCGCTTGACGACAGTTTTATTTTTGACGGTATCATTAGCTTTTATACCTGCCATAAGCGGCTGCTCAATGCCGCAGCAGGACCCTACCAAACAAACCATTCCTACTGACTCTAATCAATGGCAAAAAAAGCTTGGCAAAACTTTTGAGCAATTATCCGAAAGCGATAGACAGCTGCTCAGTCGCTATATGCTACGTATGAAGCTTAGCGGCGCTTATGAGTCAGGCGCTATGCCTCGTACTACCATAAGACAAGCGCTAATACAGCAGCGTGAATACGAGCGCTTGCATCCTAATAACCCCACTGGCGAAAAGAGCCCCGTGGTCGCTAGCAACCAGCGCGGTGGTATCAATGCACAGACTTACCCTGTAGCACTACTACCGGTCAAAACTAGCGATGACGATAGCTTAAATCAGGTCAAGCTCCAGTTTATGCTCTCAAATCACGGTAATGTACCGATTAAGAGCTTCAAAGGCTCACTGCTAATGAGGGACAATAAGCTAAAAGAAGGTAAAGGTTTTAATGTACCCTTGACTCAATTCGATCCACCTATTGCGCCTGAGCAATCGGGTAAAATAATTATTGAAAGTAGCATAGAAGACATCAACGTCATGCGCGCGATTAGAAACGCGCAGGACGTCACTATCGAGATCGATGAAGCAGTACTGACTCTTGCTGATGACCAACAAATTAAGTTTGATAAAATCGTACGAAAATAACTGTTTAATGCCTATTGCCGGTAAGCTAATAGTTAAGATAACAGCCATAAAAAAACCCCAATCCGTTAAGATTGGGGTTTTACAGTTCATTAGAACCAATTTGGCGGAGACGGAGAGATTCGAACTCTCGAAGGGCTATGAACCCTTGCCGGTTTTCAAGACCGGTGCATTCAACCGCTCTGCCACGTCTCCATAGGTGGGCTATTATAGAGACTTGAGATAAAAATGCAATAGCAAAAGTAAAAAAATCTAAATTATTTTACTTATAAGTTTTTTTACTCGTAGCTACATTGGTGGCGGCTAGATGTAAGCACATATCTAATAGTCTATTAGCATAACCCCATTCATTATCATACCAAGCAAATACTTTGTATTGATTACCCACTTGCATCAGTTGTTGACCATCAATAATCAGCGACTCAGGCTGGTGAATAAAATCGCTCGACACTAGCGGTTCGTCAGTATAAGCCATAATGCCTAATAGCTGATCCTGACTAGCAGTCTTTAGCGCTGCTCGTATGGCTTCTATCGTGACTTGCTCATCATTAAATATAAAGGTGACGTCAATGGCTGCCACATCAATAGTGGGCACGCGGATAGAGTGACCATTAATCTTACCAATCATCGTAGGCAATACGCGCTCAGTGGCGGCAATACTACTAGAAGTAGTAGGAATAATATTGTGACCCGAAGCACGCGCACGCCGAAGATCTCGATGAGCTTGATCGAGTACCGTCTGATCAGCCGTGACCGCATGAATCTCAGTCATCATCGCTGATTTGACGCCAAAAGCGCTATCTAAAGTGGCGATTAAAGGCACCAATGCTTGGGTAGTACAAGAAACGCTAGAAATAATAGGCAACTCTTGCGTTAGCTGCTCGCTATTTACCCCCATAACAATGCATGCCTCCACATCATCAAAGGGAGCTGCGCCAATGATGACTTGCTGCGCTCCTGCCTCAATATGCCGATAGGCTTGCTCATAAGAGCGAAAATGACCGGTACACTCTAGCACCACATCGATATTCAAATCTTGCCAAGGCAAATCCTTTGGATCGTCTCTTGATAAGAGGCGGATACAATAAGTCTGATTGTTTTTGGTTAAACACAGCTGCATGTCCGCTTTTGCGCTAGCAGAGGGTTTTTGCTGCTTATCAGTAATACCGTCTTGAACGATGGCAGCACTGATACCTAAACGGCTTAAACGTCCATGAGTACTATCAAATTTTAATAAATGTAATAAAGTTTCAGCGGACGCTAAATCATTAATAGCAACCACATGAATGGAGCGGCCAAGCACCTCAAAGCGCTCAAGTAATGCTCGCAATACATTACGACCTATACGGCCAAAGCCATTAATAGCGATGCGTAACGGCTTAGTATATTCGCCTATTGGGTACATAGCTGCGTGAGTAGAGTCATCATTTATCGGTTTGTAAGTGGCATTGGCAAAATCTGACATAACAAGGTATCACTATAATAGAAGAAAGAAGCTTGAGGGATATAAAGCAGGTATTTAACAGCGTTTAGCAAAAAGACGGTTAAAGTTATCTGGTGGTGTATCAAAAAGTATGCTGAGGAAATAAAAGGAGGAGTGACAGCCGAAGCAAGATGATATATTTGAGGTTATGAAGACACAAATACAGATCAGTTGCCCCGACTGTCACAGTCCCAGTTTAAAGAAAAATGGCATAAAAAGCTATGGCAAGCAGAACTACCAATGTAAGGACTGCAAACGTCAGTTTATTGGCGACCATGCCTTAAGCTACCAAGGCTGTCACTCTCAAATAGAAGACATCATACGGCTAATGACGGTTAGAGGCTGCGGTGTTAGAGACATAGCCATCATTACCTCGGTGAGTATTGGTAAAGTGCTCAGCACCATAGGCTCATCTGTTTATAAGATCGCGCCTAAGAAGCGATATTATGAACGCTTAGAGGTTGATGAGTTCTGGACTTACGTGTATCGCAAGAAGCGTAAAGTCTGGCTTATTTATGCTTATGACCGTGCTACTAATGAGATTGTCGCTTATGTCTGGGGCAAACGTGACCTGAAAACGGCTCAGAAACTAAGAGCCCGTCTTAAGCAACTTAAAGTGAGCTATGACTCTATTAGTATGGACAATTGGGACAGTTTCATAACGGCCTTTAAACCAGATAACAAACAAGTTGGCAAACAACATACCGTAGGTATTGAAGACAATAACTGCCGTCTTAGACACCGACTAAAACGAGCCGTTAGAAGAACCTGTTGTTTCTCTAAGAAGCTCGATAATCACTTTAAGGTGTTTGATTTGGTGTTCTTTTATATCAATTATGGCTATGTCTGATGCCAGCATACTTTTTAGAACACCACCAGTTATTTTTATGCCACTTATTTTTATATAAACGTTCTAATTTTTATATAAACATCCTAAGGCGTAATAAAAATAAGCGCTAGACGGATAGTATTGTAGTCGACCATTTGTCTGAGCTGCTCATAGATAGGCTTGAGCTTAATACTACCATCATTATTGAAGTCGTTAGGATTATTAGCCACTTTTATGGCGACATAAGCATTCCCTACTGCCGTCATAATCTCATCATCAGGACGTAGATGATCGCAGGCAAGGCTCGGATCTTGCGATTTAAGCTCACTAATATGACGCATGATAGTCGATTGCGCCAGCTCACGAGTTTGCGCAATCTCCATAATCGATAGGCTCTCTTCTAGCAATACCTTGGTAGCAAGCAAAGTCGCTTCTGACTTATCAGCGACTTGATTGCCAAGTTTCTGCTTTTTGTCTTGCTGTGCCTTAGAGTGTTCTCGGCGTCTTTTTTGCAAACTAGCATAAGCGTCAATGACGGATTGGCTAGTAGTGCCGCCGGACTTTAGAATAAACTTATCGTGAGACTGCTTCATGCTTTTTTCATCAAGCATAGCATAGTTAGCCTCCGCCTCACTTGAGAGCTCCAAAAAACGCTTATCCGCGCCGCGCGCTAATGGATCTAATTGTAAGCTCATGGTATTCATGCCAAGCAGTTTTAGACCCTCTAGTGACTTCAAGCGTGATAAAGCCACATAGCCTTGACCTAGCTCAAAAGTACGCGACAGATCGATCTCAGCGGCGTCCAAAGTCATACCTTGCGACTTATGAATAGTAATCGCCCAAGCTAGGCATAAAGGCACTTGCTCATAGCTGGCGAGCACATCACCAGTCTCATCTTCGATAATCCACTCTTCAGGTTCAGCGATGACCTCTCGTCCTGAATTGAGCCTGACAATTGGCATTTTTTGCGCGGACTGAGCATTAGTCTTATCTTTCGTTTTGGCTTTTTTATTCTTTTCTGACTTTTTGCTATCGTCTTCATCGTCTATGAC
Organism: Psychrobacter sp. AH5; assembly: GCF_040371085.1. NCBI lineage: Bacteria > Pseudomonadati > Pseudomonadota > Gammaproteobacteria > Moraxellales > Moraxellaceae > Psychrobacter > Psychrobacter sp. AH5. The sequence goes on along the minus strand of NZ_JAMBMT010000001.1, from coordinate 576,239 downwards.
AATCGCCTGATCGTCTGCCATATCTGCTTTGGCGTCACTCTTAGCATTCTCTGTAGCTTTACTATCGTCTACCTTTACCGCAGCAAAACCAATCAGCTCGCCCATCGTACCGTTAGAGACGCCAAGCTCATTATTATTTTTGATAAACATAACCTTGGCGCCAACCTTCAAGATCAAATCATCTTGCGTGCGCACGGTTTTTTTGAGGGTATCAACAAGCTTACTATCGCCTTCAAAGGTTGCTTGAAAACGTCTCATCTCACCTTTTAACTCAGCAAGCTCTTTATCATTGATTTTATTGACGTTGAGATTGTGAGTATACAGGCGCGTGCGCTTGATATCGACATCTTGATCAAAGGTATTCTCTAAAGCAGCAATGGCCTCAAAAGTCACTTCTTGCCGGCGAATTTGGTTGAGAATATCATCCAAATCTAAACCACCATCAGCCTCTGCACTGACCTGCCGATGCTGCTCAGATAGATAACAAATACGAAACCTAGCTTCAAGCCAAGCCTCACTCATAAAGGCAAACTTATCACGATTGCTCTCACCTTTACTGCCAATAGGCGGCAGCTGAAAAAAGTCACCCGCCACCACTACTTGAATACCGCCAAAAGGCGCGTCTTTTTTACGTACGTGCTTGAGCACTTCATTGACTAGATTGAGCTGCTTAGCATGCAGCATAGAGATCTCATCGATGATAAGTACCGCCGTCTCCTTGAGCCTATCTGCCAAAAACTGCTTACGCGCCAGATTACTCAAATCACGCTCAGACAGCTCATCCTTGATACCAATGCCCGCCCAGCTATGAATGGTGGTACCACTCATATGAGTTGCTGCAATACCAGTACTGGCAGTCACGGCAACTGGTACGCGGCGCGCGCGTAAATAGTCGATATATTGATTGAGCGTATAGGTCTTTCCTGAACCTGCCGAGCCGGTCAAAAATACGTTTTGACCTGTTTTTAAGATATCTAAAGCAGAAGATTGACGCATAAACTTGAACCAATTAGTAATCTAAAGAAAAAATTCGGAGCTTGTCATAAACTGAGCTCGCAATGAGGGCTGATCGCCTAAATAATTGGCAATTATTATAACAGCTACATACGCGTTGCGAGCCTTTTTAACCACCCATTCATTGATAACTTAAAGTTATCGCCTATTAACTATAAAAAATTATAAGTAGCTATCACTCCCTACAAAAGCTTAGTACGATAGAGTGGTCGCCCCAGTAAAAAAGGTCGATAAGATCGATAATTATTCTAACAACAACTTAGGGTTTTAGGGTTCTTACCCTATTATCTAAGTAGAAAAAGTAGGCAAGAATAAGCCTATATCTTTAGCTTGTATCCTCATGAAATCAACAAGGAATCGTTTATGTTATACGCTAATCCCAATACCGAGAATAGTCCTGTCCAATTCCGTGAAAAGTATGATAATTTTATTAATGGTGAATGGACTGCGCCCATTGATGGTGAGTACTTTGACAACCCAAGTCCGATTAATGGTCAAATAATCTGCCAAGTTGCGCGCTCAAAAGAAGCCGACATCGAAAAAGCCCTAGATGCCGCGCATGCAGCAAAAGATGCTTGGGGCAAAACTAGCGTGACCGAACGCGCCAATCTATTATTAAAAATAGCCGACAAAATGGAAGAAAACCTCGAAGCTATCGCCATCGCTGAATGCTATGAGAACGGCAAAGCAGTACGCGAAACTTTAGCCGCTGATATCCCATTAGCGATAGACCATTTCCGCTATTTTGCTAGCGCCATTCGCGCCCAAGAAGGCGGTATTAGTCAAATTGATGAAGATACGGTCGCTTACCATTTCCATGAGCCACTCGGCGTTGTCGGACAAATTATCCCCTGGAATTTTCCTATTTTAATGGCAGTCTGGAAACTCGCTCCTGCTCTTGCTGCTGGCAACTGTATCGTGCTAAAACCTGCTGAACAAACCCCAGCCTCTATCCTGTTTATGCTTGAAACCATTGGCATCGCTGATATCTTGCCAAAAGGCGTGCTTAATGTGGTCAATGGCTTCGGTGTTGAAGCGGGTAAACCACTAGCTTCTAATCCGCGTATTAACAAAGTCGCCTTCACTGGCGAGACCACCACCGGTCGCCTTATCATGCAATATGCCAGTGAAAACATCATTCCCGTCACCCTAGAGCTAGGCGGTAAAAGCCCTAATATCTTCTTTGCCGACATTATGGATGAAGATGATGATTTCTTAGATAAAGCGGTTGAAGGCTTGGTGATGTTTGCGCTGAACCAAGGTGAGGTTTGTACTTGTCCATCGCGAGCGCTGGTGCATGAGAGCATTTATGATGAATTTATCAAACGTTGTATCGAGCGTGTCAAAGCGATAAAAATGGGCAACCCATTAGATACTGATACTATGATTGGCGCGCAAGCCAGCTCAGATCAGCTAGAAAAAATCCTATCGTACTTAGACATTGGTAAAAAAGAAGGCGCTAAAGTGTTAGTTGGTGGCGAGCGAGCCAAGCACGAGGGTGATATAGGCGATGGCTATTATGTACAGCCGACTATCTTTGAGGGTACTAACGATATGCGCGTATTCCAAGAAGAGATCTTCGGTCCGGTACTGGCCGTTACCACCTTCAAAGACGATGAAGAGGCGATGAGTATTGCCAATGATACCTTATACGGTTTGGGTGCAGGAGTATGGACACGCAGCGTACACAAGGCTTATCGTTTCGGACGCGGTATCCAAGCCGGACGGGTATGGACCAATTGCTACCATGTTTATCCTGCGCATTCAGCCTTTGGTGGTTATAAACAGTCCGGTATTGGCCGCGAGAACCATCTAATGATGCTCGATCATTATCAGCAAACCAAAAATATGCTGGTCTCTTACAGTCCTAAAGCGATGGGGTTTTTCTAATTCTGTCGGTATAAGCACTGTGTGATAAAGGTCATGCAGTGCGGCTTCATAAAAATCATAACTAAAACTTTAACCTAATAGTAGCTAAATATAGCTACGTGGAGTGGGCAAGATGAGTAATAAAATGAAAGCTGCCGTATTACATGAATTTGGACAACCTCTCAAAATAGAGGAAGTGGATATTCCAACGCCAGGTGCTGGCGAGATTGTAGTAAAAATGCAAGCATCAGGCGTTTGTCATACTGACTTACATGCAGTAGAGGGCGACTGGCCGGTTAAGCCAAGCCCGCCATTTATTCCAGGTCATGAAGGAGTGGGTATCATTACCGCTGTTGGCGAAAACGTTCATCATGTCAAAGAAGGTGACCGTGTCGGCGTACCTTGGTTGTATTCCGCCTGTGGGCATTGTACGCATTGTTTGGGCGGCTGGGAGACCTTATGTGAACGTCAAGAGAACTCTGGCTACTCAGTCAACGGTAGTTTTGCAGAATATGTTTTGGCCAACGCTGACTATGTCGGTATTATCCCTGAGAGCGTTGACTCTATTGAGATCGCACCTGTTTTATGTGCAGGGGTAACGGTCTATAAAGGTCTGAAAATGACGGACACCAAAGCAGGTGATTGGGTAGTCATCTCAGGTATCGGTGGACTCGGTCACATGGCAGTGCAGTACGCTATTGCTATGGGACTAAACGTAGCCGCTGTCGACATTGATGACGAGAAGCTAGCATTTGCCAAAAAACTCGGTGCCAAAGTCACAGTGAATGCCAAAAATACTGACCCTGGTGAATACTTACAACAAGAGATTGGCGGCGCTCATGGTGTGCTAGTGACGGCCGTCTCCTCTAAGGCATTTGATCAAGCTTTAAGCATGCTGCGGCGCGGTGGTACTTTAGTCTGTAATGGTCTGCCTACTGGCGACTTCCCCGTCTCTATCTTTGATACAGTACTGAACGGTATTACTATTCGTGGCTCTATTGTCGGTACGCGTCTTGATTTGCAAGAGTCATTAAATATGGCAGCTGCAGGTAAAGTCAAAGCCACGGTCAAAGCTGAACCGCTTGAGAATATTAACGATATTTTCGATCGTATGCGTGACGGTAAGATTGAGGGCCGGATTGTCATTGATTATAGTATGTAGGTTTCCAACAAAACTATAAGCTTGATGATTAATACTCTTAATTGATAACAATGGTCGTATCGTTTTGCCTACAGTAGTTTAACTATTGTGGAAAAAGTGATACGACCTTTTTTACTATTAACGATAACGATAGATTTAACTCACAAGGAGTATCCTATGAAGCTTACCGCGACCCAATCCTTTGTTGAATTAATCGACCTATTAAAGTCCAAACATGGCGAGCTGATGTTTCATCAATCCGGCGGCTGCTGTGATGGTAGCTCGCCGATGTGCTATCCGTTAGGCGAATTTAAGACGGGCGCTCAAGACGTACTTATCGGCGAGCTAGCAGGCTGTCCATTTTACATGGGTAAAGCTCAATATAAGCTTTGGCAGCACACCGATCTAACTATCGATGTAGTCGAGGGTCGCGGCGCTAGCTTCTCGCTTGAGATACCAGAGGGCAAACGCTTTATTGTGCGCTCTGAGGTTTGCGAGATTTAACTCAAAGGCTTGAGATTAATTCTCTATTTATCAGCTTCTGCTTTGCGCTATGACTGAGGCTTTAGAATTTTTTGGGTCAGTTTTTGTACTGGCTGACCAATAATCAATACGGCCAAAAACGCCGCTGGTAAAGCTACTTTCCAAGCATTAAAAAAGTTTATAAAAAAGCTCTCTGACCAGCCTAGATTTATAAAGGTGACAAACATCGTCATCATAAAAGATAATAGCACTGACATTATAGCGGTATTAACGATTCTAAATTTAAGGTTCATGACTTTCCTATCCATAAAACATAATAGTGAGGGGCCTAAAACTACAGGTACAATATACATAAAAATATAACGTAATTAAAGAGTATAAAACTTAACGCATGAATTAATTTTCTAAAACAGCATTGTATTCACTCGATTTTTTAGTCAGGATTGCTTCTTGAATGCTTAACTGATTATTAATTTTGATTAATTAAAAACTTATAAGTACTAAATTTATTTTATATAGCTATTTCGTTACAGCAGTGTAACAGAGTATATTCAAGCGACTTGTTTGAAGGTTTCTTACAATGAGCTTGATACTATATCAATATGCCATTTTATTTTTTCTCCCCTAAAAATATCTACAAAACCCAAAGGAATCTAATTCATCGTTAACTTTATAGAGGCTCCAGATATCTAACAGATAAGAGCTCAAAGTTTCGATGATTTATCATTTATATAGGATATAACCATGCAAAAATCACTTTTCAAACTTACCCTCATGGCCAGCGTTATTCTAGGTGTTAGTGCTTGTAGTGGCGATAATAAAACGGCAGAATCTGGTGCCTCTGCAGACGCCAAAGCAGCTAAAACCTTAATTTATTGTTCAGAGGGTAGTCCTGCCGGTTTCGATCCAGCACAATATACTGCCGGTACTGATTTTGATGCGAGTGCCTATCCTATCTATAATGCCTTAGTTGAGTTCGAACGAGACTCTACTGAAATCAAACCAGCATTGGCTGAGAGCTGGGAAATCAGTGAAGATGGTAAGACTTATACCTTTAATTTACGTAAGGGCGTTAAGTTCGGTAAAACTGATTACTTTACCCCAACACGTGACTTCAATGCAGATGACGTGGTCTTTACTCTAAAACGTATCACTGATCCCGACTTTGAATTTAATAAAGCTTATCCCGCTGAATTTCCGTATTCAGTAGGTATGGAGCTACCTGACAATATTGCTAATATCGAAAAAGTTGATGATTACACCGTCAAAGTTACTCTAAATAATGTCAATGCGCCGTTTTTACAAAACTTAGCAATGGCTTTTGCTTACATCAATTCTGCTGAATATGCGGATAATCTAGTAGCCGCTGGCAATGCTGCTGACCTTAATACTAAGCCTGTCGGTACGGGTCCTTTCGTCTTTACCTCTTATCAAAAAGACTCACAAATTCGCTATACCAAAAACCCAGATTATTGGAATAAAGACGATATTCATATCGATAACTTAGTGTTTGTGATCACCAAAGACTCAGCGGTACGCGCACAAAAAGTTCAAGCTGGCGAATGTCATGTCTCAGCCTACCCTAAACCTGCTGAAATCGAGTCTGTTAAAAGCTCAGGCAAGGCGACCGTTCTCGATCAGCCAGGCTTCAACTTAGGCTATGTCGGCTATAACGTAGAAAAGCCAAAACTTAGCGATGTAAGAGTTCGCCAAGCTTTAGATATGGCGATTAATAAAGACGCTATCGTTCAAGCGGTGTATCAAACTGAGGGGCTAAAAGCCACCAACCCTATGCCGCCAACACAGTGGGGTTATGATGAGTCGCTAAAAGACGCTAGCTATGATGTCGAAAAAGCCAAAGCTTTAATGGCCGAGGCCGGCGCTGATAACCTTGCTATTAACTTATGGTATATGCCAGTACAACGCCCTTATAACCCTAACGCTAAGCTAATGGCAGAGATGCTACAAGCAGACTGGGCTAAAATTGGGGTTGATACCAAGCTTGTGACTTATGAGTGGGGCGAATACCTCAACCGTGCGGCCAAAGGCGAGCCTGATGTTATTCTAGCGGGCTGGACTGGTGACAATGGCGATCCAGACAACTGGTTGGGTACTTTATTATCATGCTCAGCGGTCGGTGGCAATAATTACTCGCGCTGGTGTAATAAAGATTTTGACACTTTAGTCACTAATGCTCGTAAAAACACCAATCAAGCAGAGCGTGTAGAGGACTACAAAAAAGCGCAGCAAATATTCAAGCAAGAACTGCCTTGGACCACTATGGCGCATTCGGTAGTCACAGTGTTTACCGCGCCTAATGTTAAAGATTACAAGATCAGTCCTCTTGGCTCTATTCGCTTTGATGGGGTTAGCGTTGAATAATCGATATTAACAAGCTCCGGTACGACATCCACTGTTATGAGATTTATGTTCGGCTGGATCAGATATTCTGTTCCAGCCGAATTTGTTTAATTGACGCTATTTTTATCCTGTTATTGACATAAAAAATACTGAGTAGCCTATGCTATTGTACATTCTACGACGGATTGCTATTTTAATTCCGGTCTATATTGGCTTAACGCTATCGACTTTTACTTTGATTCGTCTAGTGCCTGGAGACGCTGTTGAGATTATGATGGGCGAACGTATGGTCGACCCTGAGCTTCATGCTCGTGCCCTTGAAAGGCTAGGTCTTGATCAACCGCTTATTGTGCAATACTGGAATTACTTGTCAGGTATCTTACAAGGCGACTTCGGCGAATCTTTTCGTACGCGAACCCCTGTGCTTCCTGACTTCTTTCTTCATTTTGTACCGACTTTAGAGTTGGCTATTTGCGCTATCTTTATTGCTAGTGTCGTGGGTATCAGCTTAGGTATTTTTGCCGCTTTGCGTCGGGGGACTTGGATTGACTATACTTTAATGTCAGGGGCATTGGCAGGTTATTCCATGCCAATATATTTATTAGGGCCTATTCTAACGGGTATCTTTGCTCACTATTTAGGCCTGCTACCCGTAGCTGGTGTCATCTCTGTAGCGCAGTTTTTGGATGTCAAACCTTTGTATGGCTCGTGGCTACTTGGCTCATTAACCTCAGGAGAGCCAGGCGCTTTTTGGGATGTGGTCAAGCACTTTATATTGCCCTCTATTGCATTATCCACCATTCCTTTAGCGATGATCGCGCGCATGACACGTTCAGCTATGCTAGAGGTATTGGACGAAGACTATGTACGTACCGCGCGCGCCAAGGGCTTGTCACCAAGCCGAGTTATCTTAGTACATGTGATGCGTAATGCATTGATTACTGTAGTGACGGTAGTGGGCTTACAAATGGCAACCCTGCTAGCTGGCGCGATTATTACTGAGACTATTTTCAGTTGGCCGGGTGTTGGTAATTGGCTACTCGATGGCTTTTTTACCCGTGACTATCCTATTGTGCAAAATGGGATCTTGTTGGTAGCCACCGCACTGATTTTGGTAAGTTTGTTTATTGATATTCTCTATGGACTTATCAATCCGCGAATTCGTCATACTTCTTAACCTAAATTATTTATTACCCCTAGTGATCTTAGCGTTTACATTATTTCTGATATGAATATTGCAGCATAAGCCACTATAGGAATTGTCCATGAAGACTACTGTTATTCCCTCTGATATCGAATTGGCTGCAGCCACACCGCCCTCCTCTTGGCAGCTATTTGTAGCGACTTTTTATCGTAATAAAGGCGCTGTACTAGGTCTTTTAGTCTTAGTATTAATGGTTATTATCGCCATTCTTGCCCCTGCTATAGCTCCGCATGACCCTTATGAGCTGTTTACTGGACAAGAGCAATTGCCACCGGCATTTTTGGAGGGCGGCAATAGTCTATTTTGGTTAGGGACTGATGATGCTGGCCGCGATACCTTATCGAGAGTTATGTATGGAGCGCGATATTCGCTATTTATTGGTCTTAGCGCCACTACACTTGCCATGTTAGTGGGTGTGTCTTTGGGGCTTAGTGCAGCGTTTTGGCCAAAGGTTTGGGGCAAAGCAGTAATGCTAGTGAATGATATTTTGATGTCTTATCCAAGTCTACTGCTAGCCATTATAATCGCTGCTATTTTAGGGCCATCGATGACCAACACCATTATTACCATTGCTTTAGTCTGTACACCACCTTTTATCCGTTTAACTCGCGCCACTGCTATGGTCGAGCTACAGCGTGAGTATTTTGTGGCCTCGCAAGTGATGGGTGCAGGGGTGCTGCGCTTATTGTTTGTGACGATTTTACCCAACTGTATGGCGCCGCTTATAGTACAGGCGACTATGATTTTCTCATCCGCTATTTTGGAGGCAGGCGCTATTGGTTTCCTAGGTTTTGGGGTACAGCCGCCCGATGCTGAATGGGGCGCGATGCTCGGTACCGCGCGTCAGTATATCCAAAGTAACGTATGGCTAGCTATTTGGCCTGGTGTCGCTATTTTCTTAGCAGCCTTATCTATCAACTTAACGGGTGATGGTCTACGTGATGCCTTAGATCCAAAACTGAAACAGGTAACTTAAGATGAGTGATACTAATACCAACTCAACGTCTGCTAACTCAACAATCTTAAACGCTTCATCGACAAAAGAATTAGCGCAAGACTCCTCGTTATTGCTTGATATCGAAAACCTCTCAGTTACCTTTGGTAAAGGCGCTCGGGCTTTTCGGGCGGTCGATGATGTGTCGTTGACTATCAAGCAAGGTGAGGTCATTGCAGTCGTCGGTGAATCCGGTTCTGGCAAGTCTGTCACTATGATGGCAATAATGGGACTGCTTCCCCCTTCGGCCAGCGTACGTGCCAAAAAAGTTATGTTCAATAATATAGACATGCTTAGTACCTCAGCAAAACAAAAGCGCGCCATCATTGGTAAAGACATCTCGATGATTTTTCAAAATGCTATGTCCTGCTTAAATCCTAGCTTCACTGTCGAGATGCAATTAGGCGAAGTCTTGCGTAAACATCTAGGGCTACGTGGCTCTGCAGTGCGCACTCGTTGCTTAGAGCTACTTGATTTGGTTGAGATGCCTGATGCTCACAATAGGCTCAAAGTCTATCCGCATCAGCTATCGGGCGGTATGAGTCAGCGCGTGATGATTGCTATGGCTTTGGCTTGTGAGCCTAAACTACTTATTGCTGATGAGCCAACGACTGCTCTAGATGTGACGGTACAAGCACAAATTATGGATCTGCTTAGCCGCCTGCAACGCGAAAAACAAATGGCGATGGTATTAATTACTCATGATTTAGGACTAGTTGCGCAAAACTCACGTGATGTCGCTGTCATGTATGCAGGACAAGTGGTCGAGACTAGTACCGTTCCAGAGATTTTTCAGCATCCGGCGCATCCTTATACTGAAGCGCTACTGCAAGCTATTCCTGAGTTAGCTATTGGTCAAGATAGATTAAACAGTCTACCAGGCGTAGTGCCAAGTCAATATGATCGCCCAAGTGGCTGTTTATTATCGCCGCGTTGTCCTTATAAACAGCCCGCTTGTGAAGTACCACCGCCTATCTTAGATACACCCAATGGCAAAGTGCGCTGCATCCATAATCATCTGCCTAATAATTCTGATACCTCTTCACAAACTGCTGCTTTGGAGTCTGAAGCATGAATAACAAAGTAGTATTAAAAGCGGTCAACCTACATAAACACTATCCCGTATCTCAAGGTTTAGGCAAAGCTAAAGCTTATGTCAAAGCCTTAAATGGTGTGTCTTTTGAGTTAAGAGCAGGTAAAACATTAGCAGTCGTTGGCGAATCAGGCTGTGGTAAATCTACCCTTGCTCGCCAGCTCACTTTGATTGAAAAGCCGACTAGTGGCGAATTGTTTATCAACGATGAGGGCACTACTCGCTATAGTAGAGGCGAGCTAAAAGAGGTACGTACTGAGATCCAGATGGTCTTTCAAAACCCTTATGGCAGCCTAAATCCGCGGCATACTATTGGCTATCAATTGACAGAACCGCTAGATATTCATACTAAGCTGTCAAAGCAAGAGAAACGCGATAAAATTAATGAGATGATGAGAAACGTCGGTCTACGTCCTGAACATGCCGGGCGCTATCCTCATATGTTTTCAGGCGGACAGCGTCAACGTATCGCTCTTGCGCGCGCCATGATGCTCAATCCTAAAATTGTGGTCGCGGATGAGCCGACCTCAGCGCTAGATGTGTCCATTCAGGCGCAGGTACTCAATTTATTTATGGACTTGCAGGACGAGTACCATACTGCTTATGTTTTTATCTCGCATAATTTATCAGTCGTGCGCCATGTCGCTGATGATGTGATGGTCATGTACTTAGGACAGGCAGTTGAGCATGGTCCTAAAGAGGCTATTTATAACGCTCCTAAACATCCCTATACTATAGCGCTATTAGCCGCTGCGCCAACGGTTGCCGGAAAAAAGAACGATCTGACGCTACAAGGAGAGCTGCCTAGCCCGCTTAATCCTCCTAGCGGCTGCGCGCTACATAAACGCTGTCCTTATGCCAAACCTAAGTGTAGTGAGATTGAACCAAAACTACGCGAATGGGAAGGTCGCTTAGTCGCCTGTTTACGCTTAGAAGAAATTTATGGCTAGCTGTCAATTATATTTAGTGAGCCATGACAGTTAAGAAACTGGTTTTATAGGTTTGAAGAAAGTAAAGGTAGCAACAATTAGTCAGTAATAGAAGCGGCGCTTTAGTTATAAGCCTCACCTTAATAGTACAAGGTAATCAACTAAATACGCTATGCTATTTAAGCGTTTTTCACTACAAAATTAGGCTGACTTTTGTTAGGCTATACAGCGCACTCTACCTTAATTTATCCTTATTATAAAACCGCTCCTCGGATCTTATCTATGTCTAGTCTTACTACCCATTTACTAAAACCGACGCTAATTGCCGGTCTACTACTCCCTCTACCGATGATGGCACTAGCCTCTACTCCGCAAAAATGGAAGCTAGATGTACCAAAAACCAATGTAGATTTTAAGGTCGCCTATCTAGGCAAAGGAGTGGTTGAAGGTCAGTTCAATCAGCTGAATGGTACTATCAATTACGATGTCAAAAATCCAACCAGCACCACTATTAACTTTACTGTAAAGACTAATAGTATCGATGCTGGCGGCAATCTGCGTAATGCTTTTTTGCGCCGTAAAGAGCTACTTAATAGCGCACAGTATCCAACGATGACTTTTGTCTCAAAAAAGGTCAGTATGATTAATGCTAAAGAGGCGAATGTCACTGGTAACTTTACGGTGTTAGGACAAACCAAGCCATTAACGGTAAAAGTTAAACTAAACAACGTTGAAAAAGATCCTGTCACCCAAAAACCTATTTTAAGATTTAAAGCTACGGGAATCATCGATAGATATAGTTATGGGGTCACAGCTTTTCCAAATATCGTCGGCAATATGATACCGCTTGAGATATCTGGCAATCTGATTGCCGCTAATTAATCAAATAACAAGAAAAACCCAACTTAATAGCTGCTAAGTTGGGTAGATAACACAATAGGTTTTAAGACTTTCTCTACAAGAACTATCGATTACTTAGAAACACTGACTTAGAAACATTATATTCTCTAAAGTTTTTAGTATTGCCATGGTTGGTCTTGTTCGATACCGGCTTTGTCTATTTTATTTCTTCTTTTTTGAATCTTAGTATCTATTTTTTGCTGCTTTTTTAATGCCTTTTGATTGATATCGTCTATCATTGCCTGAATCTTCTTATCCACTTTGTCCTGCTCTTTTTGACGCTGCTTATCTACTTTAGCCAACTCTTTTTGACGTACTTTATCTATTTTATCTTGTTGTTTTTGACGCTGTAGATTCAGCTTACTGAGCTTTTTTTTCGCCTTTTTACTTAAGGTGATTTCATCTTTAGCTTGTTCGTTAGCAGATTTGTTCGACATGATAACTCTCCTTATTCTGATTATGAGGATATATAGAGACTTAATGGTAAGCCAGTATGCCTGTCTAATCAACGCGTCAATACAAAACAGGTACACGTCTTTAAGCTGTCCTTAGATCGCTCAACCAAATATAACAGTATTAACGACTAACCAAAGGAATCAAAGTAAACCTGGTTAAAATTGAACACTTAATCAATATCAGTTATCTTGCAAAGCTTCTAAGAGAAGAATAGCGGCAACTATAAAAATTTTAATGAAATATAGTGAGAGACCTAGTACTTGATAAGCTTAATTCATTTCAATTATGATTATTTTATCATCATAAGCTTACCTGTCTTATCAAACAGATACGTTTTGTCTTCTAGCGTTGCTTGGATATAAGCTTGTGGTAACTCAAAGTCATAAGGGTCAGTACTTTGAAGAGTATCTTCAATAAATCTATAGTTTATTGGTACGATTAATTTACCTGTATTATCAATTACTCCCACTTTATCCCGTTTACCGACAATGAATAAATTTGTATAATAAATAGCGCTAATGGTATCGTACTCAAAATCGGTAATTGTCTGATTGTTTTGGTCAATCAAAGCATAATCATCTTTTAGTTTTGCTCTAAAAAGTAAAGACTGATTTGTATCCTCTCTATCTAAATTATTTAGTAGATCAATATATTCATATTCAAAAGGAATTATCGTTTGGTTTTGACGGTCAATTATTCCGAATTTATCCTCCTTACTCACACTGACTAAACCTTCTTCAAAACTTTGAGCATAATCATACATTAAAGGAATGACTACTCTACCCTTGGTGTCAATAAAGCCATACTTTTTATTTTTAACCACGGTGAATAAGGTATTGTCTGCATTACTATAAGGCATTTTTATATTGTCGTATATGCCAAGGGGTACGATGAGTTCGCCCTGAGAATTGACTAAACCGTACTTATCTTGCATGCCCAAATTTCCAAACATAGCGTTGTTCTGTAAATCGCGCTTCACTACTAAAATCAGTCCGTCAGGTAAGTCATCTAAATAGCTGTCATAATTCCATTGTGATGGAAAGTCGATGCTGTGATAGTCAACAGGTAGTATAATTTTACCGCTTGCATCAACCAATCCCAGTGGATATGGAAAATCACCTAATGCCGTTTGCACAATATTACCAACACGAGCAATGCCTTTTTTATTAATGCATTCAACGTAGTCAAATTTTTGCTGTGTAGTGGGTTTGACGCAGTCATCATTAGCTTGGACAGCCTGCGCGGTGCATATAAGAGTTATTAAAAGTACCCATTTATTCATTTTTGTTCTCTTTATATTCTTTATATTTATACTTTAAAACTTTAGCACGTAGGGTTGAGTGGAGCTTGCGACACCTAACGTTTCAATTCAATATTCTGCTGGGTCTCTTACCTCGACACCAACCTACCTATCTTTTTAAATATTTAGTGCTCACTGAGTGTCTTAAACATCATCAAGATATGCGCGTAGGGTGCGCCCTGCGCACCATTCAAAAGTAATATTTCTGAATTGAAAGTATATTTATAAGTAGCTTAGCGTGAGGTCTTTTGCACAAATAGGTGCATTCGATTTATTGTTTGATGTTTATGCGTTGGTGCGCGGGGCGCACCCTACGAAAACTAAATTACGATAATTGCCGTAGGGTGGCGTTAGACTTGTCAAATTCTCGTAGAGAATGCTAGCAAGGCGTAACCCACCGATTTAAATTGTGACTTTTGAGATTGGTGGGTTACGCTATCGCTAACCCACCCTAGGCTTGCTAAATTTTACTATTTCCTAACTATACGTTGGTGCGCGGGGCGCACCCTACGAAAGCTGTTTCTAATTTACCATGCAATAGTCGTCTTGTGGTTCGTTTTAGCCCTGATTACAGCGGTTATCCTGATGCAGACGATGGCGTTGCAGACTGTGGCTAGAGGCGGTATCGAGGCAACAGGAACGCCACTAGACACCATAGTCTGCACGCCAGCGACAAATCAGATAATAGCGAAAAGCAGGATTAGCTCCAAAAACCAATTAAAAAAAAGAGCCACCAGAATAATCCAGTAGCTCTTTAATAGTATTAACTCAACTATAACTCATAGCTAAATGTTGGGCTAAAGCCGCAGCCTACAAATCTAAACTAAACTCTGCACAGCCTCGACCACCGCGTCGCTTGTAATACCAAACTCTTTATACAAGTCCTCAGCAGGCGCAGACTCGCCATAAGTGGTCATGCCGATGACTTTGCCATCAAGACCGACAAACTTATACCAGTAGTCCACATGCGCGGCTTCCACAGCGACGCGGGCGCGAATATTAACAGGCAATACCGACTCGCGATAATCGCTATCTTGCTCCATAAAAATCTCAGCGCAAGGCATAGAAACCACACGAACGCCTACGCCATTTTCGCTAAGCGTTTGATGTGCTTGCATCGCCAGACCCACTTCTGAACCCGTCGCGATGATAATTGCTTGTAGCTCGCCTTGCTCTTTAGCCAATACATAACCGCCTTTGGTGATATTAGCGACTTGCTCGCTGACACGGGCCTGATGTGGCAGGCTTTGACGGCTAAAGATCAGTGCCGATGGATTATTAGCAGACTTAATTGCTTCTACCCAAGCCGTAGCGGATTCGGTTGCATCACACGGACGCCAGGTACGCAGATTCGGTGTGGTACGCAGGCTCGTTAATTGCTCGATAGGCTGATGGGTTGGGCCATCTTCGCCAAGGCCAATAGAGTCATGGGTATAGACATGGATGATACGCTGACGCATCAATGCGCCCATGCGTACGGCGTTACGCGCATATTCCATAAACATCAGGAAAGTGGCGACATAAGGGATGAAGCCGCCATGTAGCGCGATACCATTGGCGATAGCAGTCATACCGAACTCGCGTACGCCATAATAGATGTAGTTACCGTCAGCGTCAGTCTCAATGCCTTTAGCATCTTTAAAAAGCGTGAGATTGGAGCCGGCTAAATCCGCTGAACCGCCCATAAGCTCTGGCAATAATGGCTGCAAGGTATTAATGGCATTTTGACTGGCTTTACGGCTCGCGACATCATCGCCTTGCTCTTGGGTTTGCTGGATGTAGTCTTTTGCTTGAGTCTCAAAGTCGGCTGGTAGCTCGCCTTCTAAACGGCGCTTTAGCTCACTTGCTAGCTCTGGATAAGCCTTTTCGTAAGCTTCAAAGTTGGCTTCCCAGTTCTTTTGCATGACATCGCCTTTGGCTTTACCGTCCCATGCTTCATAGATCTCATCATCTAATTCAAATGGCGCGTGCTTCCATGCCAGCTCATCACGAGTTAAGGCGATCTCATCATCTCCAAGAGGTGCACCATGGCTTGAGGCTTTGCCTTGCTTATTTGGACTACCGACGCCGATGATGGTTTTACAAATAATTAAGCTTGGCTTGCTAGTTTCATTGATTGCTTGCTCAGTCGCTTTGGTAATAGCGTCCGTATCATGGCCATCGACTTTGATGACTTGCCAGCCGTAAGACTCAAAGCGCAATTGTGTATCATCGGTGAACCAACCTTCAACCTCACCATCAATGGAGATGCCATTGTCATCATAAAAGAACACTAGCTTGCCTAATTCCAAAGTACCAGCCAATGAGCACACTTCATGGCTGATGCCTTCCATCAAGCAGCCATCGCCCAAGAACGCATAGGTATGATGGTCGATGACTTTATAGCCGTCACGGTTGAATTGTGCGGCAAGAGTTTTTTCAGCGATAGCAAAACCGACCGCATTAGCGATACCTTGACCTAGCGGGCCAGTCGTAGTCTCAACCCCTGGCGTGTAGCCAAGCTCTGGATGGCCGGGAGTTTTAGAATGCAGCTGGCGAAAGCCTTTTAGATCGTCAACACTGACGTCATAACCTGATAAATGCAGCAGTGAATAAATCAGCATTGAGCCATGACCATTCGATAGTACAAAGCGATCACGGTTATGCCAGTTAGGATCAGCTGGATTATGTTTTAGAAATTTGCGCCATAATACCTCAGCGATATCAGCCATACCCATTGGGGCACCCGGATGTCCAGAATTAGCTTTTTGTACCGCATCAAAAGATAAAACGCGGATGGCATTAGCAAGTTTGCGTTCATTAATTGGGGTTGACATAGAGTGTCCTAATATTCGAATGAGAGATATGGAGGATAAGAAGAAAACCGGTTGAAAAAATAGTGTATAAAATTTAGTTGTCATATTAACATAACTGACATAAGCCTCGCCAAGAAATGGCAGGGCTTACGCGTTTGTATTTAATAATGACTTGTATTGGTTTATTTAACTAACCTGAATTTATTGCATTAGCTAAACCAAACTTTGATTAAACTGTAATCGTTGTGGCATTGCCCATAAATGGACGTAATACCTCAGGAATAGTGATACTACCGTCTGCGTTTTGATGGTTTTCCATCACCGCAAGTAAAGTACGACCAACGGCTAAACCTGAACCATTTAAGGTATGCGCGAGGCTAGTTTGTTTACCGTCTTTGACCCGCGTACCCATACGGCGCGCTTGGAAATCACCACAGTTTGAGCAGCTAGAGATCTCACGATAAGTGTCTTGGCTTGGTAGCCATACTTCGATGTCATAAGTCTTTTGCGCGGCAAAGCCCATATCGCCAGTACATAACTTGACAGTACGATAAGGCAGATTGAGCTGCTGCAAGATGTATTCTGCCTGCGCCGTCATTGCCTCAAGTAATTCATCCGATTGCTCGCTAGTGGCAATATTGACCATCTCGACTTTTTCAAACTGATGCTGGCGAATCAGACCGCGCGTATCACGACCATGCGAGCCCGCTTCACTACGAAAACACGGCGTATGCGCGGTGAACTTAAGTGGCAGCTCTTTGATATCTAAACGCTCACCACGTACCAGATTAGTCATCGGTACTTCGGCAGTCGGAATCAAATAAAAATCAGTGCCGTCGTTATTGGTATGATTAGTCAATTTGAATAAATCATCTTCAAACTTTGGTAGCTGTCCGGTACCTTTTAGACTCTCACTATTGACGATATAGGGCACATAAGTCTCAGTATAGCCATACTTTATGGTATGAGTATTGAGCATAAACTGAATGAGTGCGCGATGTAGCTGTGCCAATTGACCCTTTAACACATTAAAGCGGCTACCGGTTAATTTTGCAGCGGCTTCAAAATCAAGCATGCCTAAGGTTTCGCCAATATGAGTATGGTCTTTTATCTCAAAATCAAAGGCGCGCGGCGTACCCCAACGGCGCACTTCGACATTATCCTCTTCTGAGGCTCCTACTGGCACATCGCTTGCCGGAAGATTTGGAATCTGTAGCGCTGCCGTATTGATACGCTCTTGCAAAGTGCGCAGCTCATCTTCCGCCGTTTTTATCTCACTGCTGATACTTTGCATCTCGTTCAATAACCCAGTAGCATCTTCGCCTGATTTTTTAAGCGCGCCGACTTGTTTGGCGCCCGCATTACGACGCGATTGCAAATCCTCAGTTTTGACTTGTAATGATTTACGCTCAGCCTCAATGGTTTGCCAAAATGCTATATCCAGCTCATAGCCACGAGTGGCCAATTGCTGCTGTAGATCGGTTAAGTCGCCGCGTAAAAGTTTTGGGTCAATCATAGTAGTGGCCTGTAGCGCTAAAGAGTGAAAAATCTATTAAAAATAGCAAAATTAAGTCAAAATAGCTTAACTATAAATAGCGGCTATGATAGCAAGACTAAGCCAACTTGACCATGCTTTCGCAGCGTTTTACACCGTTGAGCCATAGCTTTTATCTGAGCAAAAGCTAGAGCGACTATTTTGATACAGTTTTAAACTTATTGTCGTTATCTGCTATAAAACTAGCGCTCATACTATTACTAAGCACTGCTATGACTTACTACATTGCTGAGGTAATATTGTTTCTTTTAGAGCCGCTTTTCGGTAAGATAAGCGCATAGTTGACACTTACCTCTTTTAGCCAACTTTTTAGTCCAGCAAAACTTATTGCTGACTGCTATCGTTGGCGATTTATTCTACGGCTGCTAGCCGCTGCTATTCACTTAAGTATCTGAGATCCCTTTATGGCCCTGTACCCTTACACTCTTCAACCTGTTGCTCTAAACTTGACCGAAGCTGAATTTCAGCAAGCCCAGTATGAGTTATTTACCAACGCTAGCCCCTCCTTTGGATTAAAAAGCATCAGCACCAAAGAATGGATTATTATCGCTATCGTGGTAGCACTAGCTATCGCAGGCTTAGTCTTTTTGACCGGGTATTCAACGATCATTTTTTGGTTAATGCTAGCGTCAGTGGTTATTTACTTACTAGTGCGGACGCTTGGTTTTAAATGGTATGTCAAAAAAGAGTTTGAAAAGCAAGTAGCGGCGCAAGAGATGCCTGATGAGATGCGTCAGATGAAACTTGGAGTACAAAAACACGGTCTGGTAATGGCCATGCCAGTCAATCAACCTGATTTGATGCAAAACCCGCAAATGCGCGGTATGCAAATGCGCGCCGGCTCCACTCAGCAAGCCGTCATTCCTTGGACAGCAGTAAAAAGCTGGGATGAAACCGATGACTATATTTTTATGATGTTTGAGATGAAAGGTCAACAAGGCAGCCAGATTATCCCTAAACGTCTAAAAGCGCAAAAGTTCCCCATCGATACGGTACGCAAGCACCTACAGGAAGTTATTCCAAATCGCGGCTTAGATACTCAAAGTTTGCAGCCACCCGCTCAGTGATAGATCGTTTTATTTAGCAGTAAAGTCTTTAATAAACATATATTATCTATTAGTTTATAAAACTTATCGTCCAGGTAAGTTTTATAAACTTAACTTATCGATAGGGTCTTGCTATAATAGTGTTTATCAGATGGAGAGGTTAAAGGACTGATTTAAACAATATACCGTTGCAGCAGTCGATAATTACAATAAAGCTTAAATACAATAATAATTAACTGGATTAAAATGCTAAGATTTTAAACGTGATGCTAGTGGCTCTGAGTTTAGTAACTTAGTAATTTAGCGTTTAGGATGCAAAAACTATCATCACTCTTAACTAAAAGTGCTTTAAAATCTGATTTAAAAATTGAAATTATTTTTAATTAAACACTCACACTACAAGGATAATATTATGAGTAATACTGACAATACTATGAATCAAATTGGTTTAGAGAGAGCAGACATGAGCGCGGTGGCCGAAAAGCTCAATGACTTATTATCAAGCTATCATATGTTTTATATCAACGTCCGTGGCTATCACTGGAACGTCAAAGGTGAGCATTTCTTCTCACTGCATGAGCAATTTGAAGATCTGTACACTAGCTTGCAAGTAGAGATTGACGAGATTGCTGAACGTATTTTGACACTAGGCAAGACGCCTCTTCACGCTTATAGCGACTTTGCCCAGCATACTAGCATTAAAGAGGACAAGAACGTCCATGACGGCAACGCTTGTGTGAAAGGCGTAGTCTCAGGCCTACAAACCCTTATCGAAGAGCAGCGCAAAGTCTCTGCTGTAGCAGAAGAAGCAGAAGACCAAGGTACGGCTGATTTAGTTGATGAGTATGTACAGCAGCAAGAAAAGCTAGTATGGATGTATAACGCTTTTTTGGGTAAATAATCCTAACTCAGTAACCCTTTAGTTTGATTGAACAACACGTTAAAAAGCACCTAATGATTTAGGTGCTTTTTTTATGGCTAAATGGTTATAAGTATACTTCATCAGCGTAATGATTGGTGCAGCTGATAAATCAAAAGTTAAAGATTATTGCTGAATCCATTGACGAATTTTTTCGCGCTCGTTTGGTGTCGCTTGCAGCCATAACTGCATAAAGTTATCGAGGGTACTGGTAGCTTTAGATTGAGTGGTCGTAGCCGGTGCTATGGTATAAGTAGTAGTGGCTGTGGTTGCAGCAGTCGCTGTTGGCACTGATTGTTGGCCAATAGCTGCAATAGCACGCTGGTTTTGTATCTCAGCATCGCCGCCGCCACTGAACACTCCGCCTAGTGCCTTCCCTAATCCTGCAAAGATACCGCCATCGTTACCCGCTACGCTTTGTTGGCTTGCGATAACAGTGTTATTTTGCTGTATGGCTAACGTTGGTTGCTCAGCATACGCTTTAGCAGCTTTGTAGTCCTCGGGCTGATTGGGCATGGTTAGACGGTAAGTCTGATTGTCAGCTAGGTTAGCTACTACACTGACATTGCCTGAACGCAAGTAATCATGCTCATCGCGAGGTAATTTATAAAGTCGATCGTATTTAGCCGTTATCGCATGCTGGCCTGGCTGTAAAGTGAAGCTCTTGGTCAAGGGCTGAAAAGGACTTTGCTTGATCTCTTGTCCATTGATAGCGGTGACTTTGATGTTGTCATCGATCAATAGCGTGACCTCTGCTTGTGCAAGCATAGTGACGGAGCTGGCGCTAACTAATAAACTGCCAATAGTTAGTTTTTTTAGTGAAGAGACTGAGACTGTCATAAGATATCCTATCAATGATAAAAATTTGAGGGTAACCGTTTTTAATTAGGTAAAGTAAGGTTATAGATTTAAAACTCGAGCGGTATAGTCTGATTATCATCGATGGCAGCTTGGGTATCGACTTTGGTTTCTTGGCTTATATCAGCAAGCTCAGCCGCTAGCGTTTGCTCATCAATGGTACGCAGTGCATCAGTAATGACGGCTTTTGAGATATTACTACGACCTAAATTTGAGAACATCGGCTGTATATAATTTAGCACCTCCATCATCGCGCCAATACGATGTGGCCCTTCTGTCAGCAAATGATGAAGGATACGCTCATCAAACTGCCAACCGCGCCGGCGTAGGATAGACTCAAGTAACGCTTGGCGATCTGCTAACTCATGACCGTCCGGTACTTTAAAGGTAGGCGCTTGCGATAGTCTACTTAGCAGATCAGTCAGCTGAAAAGGTAACTCGCTAGCAGGCTTATTAGCAGCAAAGAGCAACTGGCGCTGACCCTCGCGGCTACGATTGATTAGATGAAATAAAGCCTCTTGCCACTGACTACTACGCTCCAAAACATCTAAATCATCGATAGCAATGACATCGAAATTCTCTAATGAAGACAAAACATTGACGTCAGTATGCACCAGCTCATTAAGCGATAGGCAAATGGCTGACTTATCCATATCGATGAACGATTCACAAATAGCAGATAACAGATGCGATTTACCAGTAGCAGGACTACCAAATAGGTACAACTGTCCTATCAGGCCGACATGGAGCTGCCGTACTGCATCAATAATCGACATCCAACCAGGACCTGAAAAGTCACTGAGACTCGCATCATGCTTAATGTCCAGATTGAGACTTAGCTGTGCTTGGGCCATGAAACATCAACTCGCTTGGCATAACGCAATAGGCATTAAATAAAAGGAAAAATAACTCATTAAATCCTAAAAAGATAGGAGCACTTATAAAGATTACTGCGCCTATATATAACATATTTACAAAATGACTGACAAGTTTTTTATCTTTTAAAACTTGTCGTCAACTTTTAAGCCCTACTTTAGACCCTAACAATTGTTATTATTTATCAAATAAGCTTAACTGTTTGCGGCCTTGATAAAAGTCTGTACTTTGATAATAAGCGTACAAATGCCGAAATAGTACATTTAGCACCGCTGATACAGGTAAAGCAATCAACATGCCTACAAACCCCATCAAACTAGCGCCGGCTAATACGGCAAAGATAACCCATAATGGCGATAAACCAATTTTATCTCCCAATAATAACGGCTGTAATATATAACCCTCAGCCGCCTGACCTACCAAGAACGCACCAACAATCAAAGACAACTGTACCCAATCCATCCCGAATTGAAACAGGCCAGCGATAATAGAGGCGATAAAACCCAGCCCAAAGCCCAAATACGGTACGAAGCTGGCAATACCGGCGCCCATTCCGATGATAAGTCCTAGCTCAAGTCCGATCAATTGTAATTGTACGGCATAAATCGCCCCTAATAGTACCATCACTAACAGCTGACCTTTGACAAATTCCATCAAAGCACGGTCACATTCGCGAGCAATACTTATCACTTGTTTGCTATAAGCATGAGGAATAGCCATTTGCCAACTCAGTAAGCGCTTATCCCAATTAAATAAGAAGTAAAAGGTCAAAATAGGGACTAACACAATTAAGCCTGCGCTATTGACAAAGCTCATGCTCGAAGCCAATATCTGACTCATCCAAGTGCTAGCATCCGAAAACCTATAATGAGTTTGCATATAATCCACTAGCGTCTCAGAAAAACCTTTGATCTCAAGCTCTGGCAGACGAATACGAATATTACTAGCGACCCATGCTCTTGCAACTTCATTATACCAAGTCAAGATCTTTGGTAGATAATCCCAAGCGGCTTGCAACTGATGCCATAGCGTAGGCACTAGCCACCATAATAGTAACGCCATACTCAAGGTAATAGCGCTATAAACCACAATAATGGCGAGCCAACGCCTTATATATTTTGATAATGTTCTAACTAGCGGATTAAAGAGGTAGGCAAGTACAAAAGCACAGATAAATGGCACGATAACAGGAGTCATCGCGTAGAGTAAAATCAGCCCTATAACTATGGCTACTGTGATAAATAAACGTCGAAAAAAAGGGTCTATTGGTTGAGCCGTCATTGCGAGCAATCCTACAAGTAAGAGGGGGTAAATAATATCGTAAATACTCTAGTTCTAAGAAAATTAACTATAAACAGCTTTTGAGTACTAGCACTGGTATTATCGCAAAGTACAAAAAAAAAGCCGTGAATTTTTGTGTATAGCAACTTTATTTTTGATTTTAGGATTATTTAGAAAAAATATAAGCCATTTATAGACATTATTGGCAAGTTGCTTTGCGAGAGCGCTCTATTTTTGGGTATAATGCGCGCATTATAATTCATTTACCTCGTCGACCCCTTTTACCTTATCCTAACTGTGAGATGACCATGAGTGACAAGCCTTCTTTAAGCTACAAAGATGCTGGTGTTGATATTGATGCCGGTGATGCGTTGGTACAGCGTATCAAATCCGTGGCAAAAGCCACCTCGCGTCCTGAAGTGGTTGGCGGGCTTGGTGGTTTTGGCGCGCTCTGCCGTATCCCTACTGGCTATACCTCACCGCTACTAGTCTCAGGTACTGACGGCGTTGGCACTAAGCTCAAGCTAGCTTTGCAGCTGGGTCGTCACGATACTATCGGGATTGATCTAGTCGCTATGTGTGTCAATGATCTGCTGGTATGCGGTGCTGAGCCGTTATTCTTCTTGGATTACTATGCGACGGGCAAGCTCGATGTTGATACAGCAGCGACAGTCGTAACTGGCATTGGTGAGGGCTGTAAGCTGGCTAATTGTGCGCTGATTGGCGGCGAGACCGCTGAGATGCCAGGCATGTATCAAGATGAAGATTATGATCTAGCCGGTTTTTGTGTTGGCGTGGTTGAAGAATCTGAGGTCATCACGGGTGAGAATGTCAGCGAAGGTGATGTGCTGATTGCGCTTTCTTCTAGCGGCGCGCATTCAAACGGCTACTCTTTAGCTCGTAAAGTCATCGAAGTCAGCGGCATTGACGTCACTAATAGCGATATGCAGCTAGACGGTCAGCCGATCTCTGATGCGCTAATGGCACCGACCCGTATCTATGTCAAAGCAATCAAAGCCTTGCAGGATGCCCTTGGTAGCTCAGCGCTACATGCTATGTCACATATCACCGGCGGCGGTTTAACCGATAACTTACCACGCGTGCTACCGGACCATCTAGCCGCTAGTATCGATACAGATAGCTGGCAATTCTCTGAGTTATTCAACTGGCTACAAAAAGAAGGCAATATCGCTCAAAGCGAGATGTACCGCACCTTTAACTGCGGGGTTGGCTTTGTGATTGTGCTACCAAAACAGCATGCTGAGCAAGCGATTGAGGTTTTGACTAACGCGGGCGAAAAAGCTTGGCAAATTGGTGAGATGATCAGCCGCGACGCTGACGCAGTGGTTTATCATTAATGTCAAAAAGTGATTCATCAAGCTTCGTAGCGAAAGATATAAAAAATAAACCATTACGCGTGGCCGTATTAGTGTCTGGTAGCGGCAGTAACTTGCAAGTACTAATAGACGCTATGCAATCCGGCAAGCTACCTATCGAGATAGTCGGTGTCATCAGCAATCGCGCGGACGCTTATGCGATCACTCGCGCTCAGCAAGCCCATATTCCAGTGGCTATCTTTTCGCATACCGATAGTGGCAAACGCATGACGATCAAGACCTTTGAGCGTCATGCTAGCGTACAGCTGCAAGACTGGCAGCCGGATTTGATTGTATTAGCTGGTTTTATGCGGGTATTAAGCAGCGACTTTATCAATAATGTGCCAGCACCGATGATTAATTTGCACCCCTCTTTGCTTCCTGCCTATAAAGGGCTTGATACTCATCAAAGAGTCATCACTGCAGGCGAGCGCTATCACGGCTGTAGTATTCACGTGGTGACCGCTGAGCTGGATGCAGGAGCGGTTCTAACCCAAGCGCTGCTTAGTTTATCAGCGAAAGATAATGCAGCTAGCCTACAAAAACGCGTACAAAAGCTTGAACATCAGCTGCTCCCTTGGACTATTTTACTGATAGCTAAGCAAGTTATCTCCCTTGATACTTTATCATTTACAAACAACGACTATCTACCGTCACTACCGCTCAAGCTCTTTTTGGATAACTAAATTGAGCCTTAAAACACTCAAGCATAAAAAAGCCCAATTCAAACTTATTACTAAGTCAAATTGGGCTTTGCTATATTTAAACTAAATAAAACTAGGTATGGTTAATAATTACTACCTAAAAGTCTCAATTAAGCATCAGCATTTGGATTCAAAACGTGAACGCCTTTGATATTAACAAACTCTTTAATACCAAAGCCACCATGTTCGCGGCCATAGCCTGAGTTCTTCACACCGCCAAATGGCATGGCAGCGTTAGCCAAGCCGAAACCGTTGATATAGACCATACCGGTATCGAACTGCTCGCTTGCTAAGCGAATCGCTTTATCCTCATCTTTTGAGAAGATAGCGCCGCCTAGACCATAACGGCTGTCATTAGCGATACGTAAGGCGTCTTCTTGATCTTTAGCGCGGATCAATGAAGCTACTGGACCAAATAACTCATCATCATAAGCAGGCTGACCTTTTTCAATGTTCTCCAAAATAGTCGCTGGATAAAAGCTTGCTTTACCCTCTGGCAGTTTACCGCCAACCGCGATTGTCGCGCCTTTTTCGACACTTTCCTCGACTTGCTTGTGCAGCTTCTCTTGTAAATCTTTACGCGCCATCGCACCGATATCTGAGTCCTCACTCATTGGGTCGCCGTATTTGGTGTTTTCGAACACCTCAACAATACGCTTACGGAACTCATCATATAAGCTATCGACTACGAT
The DNA here is from genome assembly GCF_040371085.1 of Psychrobacter sp. AH5. NCBI lineage: Bacteria > Pseudomonadati > Pseudomonadota > Gammaproteobacteria > Moraxellales > Moraxellaceae > Psychrobacter > Psychrobacter sp. AH5. The sequence continues at coordinate 550,393 of NZ_JAMBMT010000001.1, read as the reverse complement.
AAAGCGCTTAGCGGCCACGCAAGTCTCACCATTGTTATAAAGACGAGCATTGGCACAAACCTCTACAGCTACGTCCAAATCAGCATCTTCTAGTACGATAAAAGCATCGTTAGAGCCTAATTCTAAAACAGACTTTTTGATAACTTTAGCCGCTTGTTGGCCAACTATACTACCCGCCCCATCACTACCCGTTAAGGTAACACCGCGCACTTTGTCATGGCCAATCAGCTCTTCTGACTGATCATGGTCGATCAAAATAGTACGGAACAAATCGTTTGGCAAGTCAGACTCATGGAAGATTTTTTCGATCAATAAACCTGAACCAGTAACGTTTGAGGCATGTTTTAACAAAATACTATTACCTGCCATCAGGTTGGCGATAGTATAACGAAATACCTGATACGCTGGAAAATTCCAAGGCTGCATACCATAAATCACCCCGATAGGCTGATAAGTGACAATCCCTTTTTTTAGCCCTTCCACATCGCGCTCATCATCCGCTAGAGCCGTCACACCTTTCTCAGCCGTGTAGTCACAAATAGATTTACATAAGTCAATCTCTTCTAGGCTTTGACTATAAAGCTTACCGCGCTCTTCAGTCATTAATTTTGATAGCTCTTCTTTGTACTTCATCAAAGTTTCGCCAATCGAATTAATAACCTTTGCACGCTCTTCATGACTGGTTTTACGCCATTGCAAAAAAGCATTATGTGAGGCTTCAACAATCTTGTTGACCTCATCATTGCTCATATAGTTGTATTCTTTAATTTTTTCGCCCGTTGCAGGGTTCACAGTAGTAATATCTGCCATGATTTATATTCCTTATTTATATTTGTAGGTTGCATTTACTGATAAGATATTTATTTGCTAAATACTTCTTACTGAATACTTTTTATTGGTACTCAATTATCATAACAAAATATCTTCCTCGCAATTTTACAAGATATAAAGAAATGTGCAGGGCATGTTAACAATGTGACTCAAGTATAAAGATAAGCTTAATAAAGCTTGCGACAGAAATTCTAAAATTATTCCAAACAGCAATGTACAAAAACTAACTCATAAAAAAGCCAGCACGATGGCTGACTCTGTAATTATATTAATCTTATTTTATTAGCGTTATAAAACTCGCTTTAACGTATCTATCAAAATAAATGATTAATCACTGGTATATCGTGCTGCTGCTCTTCCTCTTCGGCGACTACTTGCCGAGCCACATGCATAATCAATTGACGTAACCAGCGATGCGCTGGATGATGCTGCAATAAAGGCGACCAAGCCATCGTCAGCTCAAACTCAGGGATAAAAAACGGCGGCTCTTTCATAATAATACTATCATTGGTAGCCTGCATACGAGCAACGCGCGTTGGCAAAGTAGCAATAAGATCTTTATTGGCGGCAAGCATAGCTGGCATCTGATAATGGCGGGTAAAAACACTGATTTGGCGCTTTTGACCTAAACGCTGCAGTGCTTGATCGATTGATCCTAGGCCGCCGGATTTCTCAGGATTAACCCCAAAACCCACGCCCATACCGGTCTTAGATACCCAAACGTGTTGACCTTTTAAGTAATTTTTGAGATTGAAGCGATTGGCATAAGGGCTATCGGCAGATAGTAAACAACTAAAGGTATCGCGCCACACCAGTACTTGATGGAAGCTTTGTGGTATCTCATTAAAGCGGTTAATCGCCAAATCTACCCGCCCCTGCTCCATATCGCGATAAGAGACATCAGATGGCGTCAAAAAGTCCAAAATCACATTGGGCGCTTCAGAACGCAGCGCTTTGACTAGTTTTGGTACTAAAGTCGCCTCAGCATAATCTGAGGTCATAATGCGAAACACACGCGAGGTACTATAGGGTCGAAACTCAGTACGCGGCTCCAATACTTGGGTCAAGTCCGCTAGGATTTCGCGGATACGCGGTTGCAGCTCAAGCGCCCGCTCAGTCGGTGTCATACCCTCAGATGAACGCACTAATAAGGGATCATTAAATAATTTACGCAAGCGGCGCAGAATATTACTCATAGCAGGCTGAGTGATACCTAATTGTTCAGCAGCACGTGTGACGTTTTTTTCTCGTAATAATACATCCAAATGTACTAATAAATTCAGATCAACCCGCTGCAAATTCATATGTATTTCTCTTTACTCTATAGTAAATGACTCTTAATCTTGTTACTAATTTTGCTAGTGTTGTATAAGTAACCCTGCTCTAAGCGCTATTTATCTTTTGAATACTGTGATCAATCAAGTTATCAAAAGGTCGTCCTTTAGCTTATATATCGTGCATAAGCTTATGATTTTATTATACTATACAGTTAGTGAATACCAAAGATAACAATCATAAATTAGATAAATTATATTAAAGTGACTATAGTGAATTACAAAGTTAACTAGGCCGGCCAGCTAGAAGTCTAATAAACCAAGATATTGTAGCATTTCTTACTAATAACAAGTAGTAGCGCTAGTATCGTAATACTTATCTTAGCCATTAGTCGCCCATAACTGGGGTTAGATAGATAATAAATTAAATAATTTTACTCAACCCCCTTGTATTTATCAGTAGGTTTGTTTAGGGTAATAGGCCTAATATTTAAGAACATTTGTATTTATTAGTTTTTGACTGTGTTTTTTAATCATTAGACCGCTATCCAATCTGCAGTTCCAATCTGCGGTATAAGTCGCCTTCAGTATTAAAATTATCATTAATATCGTTAGGATGACTGCTACAAGACAAATGACCTTTGGTCAAACCACGTCAAATATAATAGTGACAACAATCGCAGTAATACTCTTTTTTGCTTAAATAAAGCTCGTTTTCACCCCCCCCACCAAGGAGACAATACATGTCAACAACTTATAAGTCAGCACTCGATTTAGTACGCGAACTAAAGCAAAAGCACGGCAACTGGCAGAACATCAGCGAAAGTGATGCTGCTCGTATGATGGTACAAAATCGTTTCAAGACTGGTTTAGACATTGCAAAATACACCGCAGACATCATGCGTAAAGATATGGAAGAGTATGATAATGATACTTCTCAGTACACTCAGTCTTTAGGCGCATGGCATGGTTTCATCGCTCAGCAAACCATGTATGCTAACAAAAAATACTTCAACACCACTTCTAAAAAATACATCTATTTATCAGGCTGGATGGTAGCAGCTCTACGCTCAGAGTTTGGTCCTCTACCTGACCAATCTATGCATGAAAAGACAGCGGTTCCTAAGCTAGTTGAAGAGATCTATACTTTCTTGCGTCAAGCGGATACCAAAGTATTAAACGACTACTTCCGTGAGCTAAATGCTGCTGAAGAAGCTGGTCAAGATACTAAAGCTATCCAAGATAAGATCGATAACTTTGAGTCGCATGTCGTGCCAATCATTGCTGATATCGATGCCGGTTTCGGTAACGAAGAAGCGACTTACTTATTGGCTAAAAAGATCATCGAAGCAGGTGCTTGTGCGCTACAGATCGAAAACCAAGTTTCTGACGCTAAGCAGTGTGGTCACCAAGCTGGTAAAGTAACCGTACCGCATGAAGATTATATCGCTAAGATCAATGCATTACGTTATGCATTCTTAGAGCTAGGTGTTGAAAACGGTATCATCGTTGCTCGTACTGACTCTGAAGGGGCTTCACTCACCCAAAAAATTCCAGTATCACAAGAGCCAGGTGATTTAGCTTCTAAATACATCGACTTTATCGAGATGGAAGAGATCACTCTTGATCAAGCTAACGAGAATGATAGTCTACTTAAGCATGACGGCAAATTGGTACGTCCAGTACGTCTAGCTAACGGTCTATACCAGTTCCGCGAAGAAACGAACATCGACCGCGTTGTTCTTGACTGTGTGACCGCTCTTGAGAACGGTGCTGATCTACTTTGGATCGAAACGCCTACTCCAGACGTTGCTCACATCAAAATGATGGTTGACCGTATCAAAGAGCAGCAGCCAAAAGCGAAGCTAGTTTATAACAACAGCCCATCGTTCAACTGGACGCTAAACTTCCGTAAGCAAATCATCGCTCGCTGGGAAGAAGAAGGCAAAGACATCTCAGCCTACGATAAAGATAACTTAATGAGTGCTGATTACGACGGTACTGAGCTTGATGCTGCTGCCGATGAAGCCGCGAAAAACTTCCAAAAAGATGCTGCACGCGAAGCAGGTGTTTTCCATCACTTAATCACGCTACCGACTTACCACACAGCAGCACTAGAAGTGCATAACCTAGCCAAAGGTTACTTCGGTGAAGACGGTATGCTTGCTTATGCAGCCGGCGTACAGCGTAAAGAGATCCGTGAAGGTATCGCTTGCGTTAAGCACCAAGCTATGGCGGGTTCTGACATCGGTGATGATCACAAAGAGATCTTCTCAGGTGACAACGCGCTAAAAGCGGGTGGTGGCAAAAACACTATGAACCAGTTCGGCTAAGCTATCATTTATACATAGCCTGACTTGTTAACTAAGAGCCGCTCTACATCATGTAGGGCGGCTTTTTTATTATGGTACAAAATCTATTGAGATCACTGAACCCTAAACCGCTCGCTTGTTATAAGCGATAAAACTTTACTTGTCATTAGTCGCAAGCTTTCATACGATAGAGACAACGTAGCTACTATAAAAAGGATGGGAGACATCATGCAAGAGATTGAATTGAGATTTTTGGTTCCACAAGCCCGCCTAAAAGGTCTTATGCGCCAAGTAAAAGTAAAGTCATCAGAGGTTACTCTAATGTCTGCCCATTATTTTGATACGCCAAAGCAAGAGCTTGCCAAACATGGCATTGGTCTGCGTATTCGCCGTGAAGGACAGGAGTGGGTACAAACTATAAAAGCGCGCGGTGATGGCATTGCGGCGCGCTTAGAGCACAATATGATTTTAGATAACGAGCAAGTAGCAGCTATGCTGAGGACCGATAGCTTATTGCCGGATTTATCCATTTACAAAGAGACTGCCATTGCCCCTGCTCTTGCCGATTTTAAACTCAAAAAACTAGCGAAAAAACTAACTCGTCAATACGTCACTGACGTTGAGCGTACTACTCGCCTATTGGTTGATGAGGATAAAAAAGACGATAGCGATAAGCAAGACAAAGCTAGCACCATTGAAGTCGCCTACGATTATGGCAAAATCATCCATGGCGATGATGAATCGAGCACACAAAGTATTCAAGAGATAGAGTTTGAGTTAGTATCAGGCGAGTTGGATTTTTTATTTACCACTGCCAAAGTGTGGTGCAAACGCTATAAATTGTGTCTCTCCACCGTGACCAAAGCTGAGCGTGGTGGTCTACTTATTAATGACTGTGATTACAGTCCAGCGGTTAGAGCTAACGTCAAGCAATTAGCCTTTGAGCAAGACATTAGCATGCCAGCGTTCATCCGTGCTGCCGTGCATAATTGTCTATTACAAATACTACCTAATAGCAGCGCTATTGCCGATGGTAGCGATGATCTTGAGCACGTATTGCAGCTACGTATAGGGTTACAGCGGCTGCGTACCGCGCTAAAGGCTTTCAAAAAGTTCTCTGAACAGCTCAATCCAGAATGGTTGGCTATCCTAAAACAAACGGCTAGCTTACTTGGCGACTATCGCCAAATTGCTTATTTAAGTGGCGATATAGAACCTAGACTACAGCACTCTGGCGCGCCAAAAGTAGATTGGAGCGCTGAGAATAATCAGATAAAGATCAAGCCTATCGATGCGGTACGTGCTAATGACTTTCAGCTCACCTTACTTGAGCTTATCGACTTTACGATGAGTGATGTCACTCTTGAGGCAAAAGCTGATAAAAAGGCTAAAGATAAATTAGCAAAAGTACTCTCCAAACAACATATTAAGCTGCTTGAGGCGGCGCATGACTTTGAAGACCTTGGTTTTGTAAATAAAGACGCTAAAGAGAGTGAATTTGTAGAAAATAAAGCCAATAGTAACGAAAACAATGATAGTAATAACAGTGGCAACCTAACAAACGATGCAAATGATTTGCAGACGGCGGCGCAGACTCAGCATAAACTACGTAGACAGATTAAAAAAATGCGCTACATTAGCGAGTTTGCTGCGCCGCTGTATTCAAAAAAGAAAACTAAGCGCTGGCTTAAGCGGCTAAAAAAAGCGCAGCAAGTGCTTGGAGAGTCTATAGATAATAATCACTATCAGCACTATTATCAGCAAAAATCCAGTATAGATGCCAATGCATTGTATGGCGCTGGCTGGTTTTCCGCGCAGCTCAAAGCGGATACTAAACGCTGCAAAAAACGCTTGGATAAAATGCAGAACGCTACTAGCTTTTGGTAAACGGTTATTAGCGAATCGATGAATTATTAACAGGACGCCCTAACCATATTTTGTTAGCTGGCTATAAGCGTTACGGGCGTCCCTTCATCTACTTGCCTATAAAACTCTACAATATCTGCATTACGCATACGCACACAGCCATGTGAGAGCGGCTCATCCATCGGCTCATCATCAGGAGTACCATGGATATAGATATAGCGCTGATAAGTATCACAGCAGCCTTGCGCATTATGACCGCTGTTTACTCCATCCTCCAAACCTTGCAACCACAAGATGCGGCTCAGTATCCAATCCCGCTTAGGATGCTTCTCACCTAACGCTATATTATAGATCTCGCCTGTAGCAACGCGGCCGATAAACACTGTATTGATAGGATACTCGCCACCGATTTTTTGGGCGATAATATGATGACCCAATGGTGTACAGCCGCTGCCCTCCTGACTACCAATACCATTTTTGGCGGTCGATATCTTGTAGCGACTGAGCTCTTTTTTATCTTTATATAAAATCAGCGTTTGCGTAGTAATATCAATCACTACCTGCTTTGCTGGGATTTTTCTATTTTTCATTGTAGTTATCTCTTTAATATTTATTTTTTAATATTTATAGGGTTATCAATAACATCAAAAACCGCCCAACAAATTAGCAAAATTTTATAATGTAAAGGGATTGTATCTGTGCACATCCCACCGTAAGATAGATGAACACTTTTTGATGCTAGCAGATTATGACCACTATTTCACCGACACGCGTGTCGATGTATGATTTTTTGTATCAAGATATTCAGCCTTTAGTCTCCTTACTGGCTGATACCGCTGCCTTATCCCTACCGCAGACCCGTTTAGCTATGACGAGTAGTTTGCAAGCTATAGTTGCTGCGCTATTAGTCTATCAGCAGCGCTATCAAGGACAAGCTGTCCACAAAAAGCTGTTTTCGCGCGCGGCTGTTAAAGAGTTACGCCAATATAATGCGATGAATTTTGCAACGCTAAATGCCACTTTGTATCATCGTCATGATGTTACTGAGACTTTATTTATCAGTAGCGCCAGTATTAATGAGGCTTGTAGCCATATAGCAGAGCGGATCGATGCTACAGCCGCGCAAGTTAAGATTCTACTTAGTAATTTGACCATTATAGTACTACGTGAGCTAGCTATTTTGGCAGACTATAGCCAGCTTAATGACGAAGAGCTAGATAAATGGTTTGCCTTGCAACCACAGTTTTTATCCGCCGAGCGTTTTGCAGTAGAGCAGCAGACTTATAACTCTATCGCTGTTGATAACGAAGAGTTTACGGATAGTAAGCAAAAGGCTAGTCCTAGTATTGAAACGGATAGCAGTATTGAGACGGATAGTAATATTGAGGCGGATTCGAATCCTATGCAAAATACTTATCATATCACCTCTGAGGTAGCCGTTATTACGCCGCCTGTATTTGATCACTACTGGTATAAGCTAAGCGGTTTTGAGCCAAGCTCTAGCCCTTCAGCGCAGGACATGCAGCAGGCCACTTCTAACTATCTAAAAGTCATCGGCCGCTCTGCTGAAAATAGACAACAAGGTCGGCATAATGATTTATTAGTCTTTAATGAGATGCCCAATATCGCCCTACCGCACCAGCGCTGGCTGCTACAGCTAGCAAAAATATCCGATATTTATTTGAGTCGCAATCGTTTGCGTATTACCTCTGAGCCAGACAGTCCGCCGCAGCGCCCCTTGGTGAGTTTGAGCTTACTTGCTAGTAATAGTGACGATACGCTAGCAACGATTAGTGAAAAACCTATCGAATATGACAAGCCAAAACCGCTATGGAAAAACCCGACTATTATTATTACTTTTTTAGTTATCGCGGTGCTAAGCGCTTTGGCTTTTATCAAATATAAAGTAAAACAGGCAAATGCTCAAAGCGCTATCGCTACAATTGAGACACAAAATAATGCCGATCGTCAGCAGCAAGATGTGGCTATCGTAAAAGTAGAGGAAGAGGAAGCTATTGAAACTGACGAAACCACTAAGTAGCTCATAAAAACCATAAAAAAAAAGAGGCGCTAGTTATTTACTAGCGCCTCTTTTTTTATTGATTTACCACTTCGCTAAACTCAAAGCCTGTTTAGCTCTATTCATTTATTTAGAGAGGTCGCGACCACGACTAGCTTCGATAGCTAAACGTAGACCATTTAGACGAATAAAGCCTTCAGCGTCTTTTTGATCATAAGCACCTGCATCATCTTCAAAAGTGGCTATTTTTTCATCAAACAATGAATCATCTGACTTACGACCGACGACACTGACGCAGCCTTTGTATAGCTTGACGCGTACCGTACCATTGACATGCTCTTGTGACTTGTCGATGAGCGCTTGTAGCATTAGGCGCTCAGGGCTAAACCAATAGCCATTATAGATAATCTTAGCGTAACGCGGCATCAGCTCATCTTTTAGATGCGCCGCCTCGCGATCTAGCGTTAACGACTCAATCCCGCGATGCGCTTTGAGCATAATAGTGCCCGCTGGCGTCTCATAGCAGCCGCGCGACTTCATGCCGACATAGCGGTTCTCTACGATGTCTAAACGGCCAATACCATGCTTGCCACCAAGCTCATTTAGCTTAATCATCACCTCATAAGGCTTAAGCGCTTCACCATCAATAGCGACGATATCGCCTTTTTTGTATTCTAATTCCAAATACTGGGCTTCATCTGGAGCTTCTTCTGGGCTCACCGACCAGCGCCACATATCCTTTTCCGCCTCGGCATAGGGATCTTCTAAGATACCACCTTCATAAGAGATATGTAGCAGGTTGGCATCCATAGAATAAGGGGACTTGGTTTTATTACCAGCATAATCAATGGCAATGTCATGCTCTTCGGCATACTTCATCAAGCTCTCACGGCTTGATAAGTCCCATTCACGCCAAGGCGCGATAGTGACAACTTCAGGAGATAATGCGATTGCGCCTAGCTCAAAACGTACTTGATCATTACCCTTACCCGTAGCGCCATGACTGATAGCGTCGGCGTTATGCTCTTTGGCAATCTCAACCAAGCGCTTAGCAATTAGTGGCCTTGCAATAGACGTTCCTAGTAAGTACTCACCTTCATAGATAGCATTGGCACGGAACATAGGGAACACATAATCACGAGCAAACTCTTCACGCAAGTCCTCGATATAGATGTTTTTTATACCCATCGCCTCAGCTTTGGCGCGCGCCGGCTCAACCTCTTCACCTTGACCGATATCAGCGGTAAAAGTGATAACTTCGGCATCATAAGTCTCTTGTAGCCACTTAGCGATAATGGATGTATCTAGGCCACCAGAATAGGCTAGAACAATTTTATTAATGTTTTTTGGATCAAGTTGAGCCATAAATAACTCCTGTTAGTATAATTTAGTGATAAATATAAAGGTAACAAGCAAATAAAAAGGAGAAAAGCTGAAAACTAAGTCAAAAATAGATTCAAGCACCAGTGTACATCATATTTGCTATAGGCAAAAGTCTAACCGTGCGCTAGCGGCATTAATATCAGGAGGTGAGCGTTTCTTTTTGGCAATAATTATGTAGAGAAGTCGCTGCACATATTCAGTCAAGCCTACAAATCTGCTATGATAGCGCTAAAGTAAACCTCCTTATATTATGACCTTTAAGTCTCTTTATCTCACCAATGAACCTATTGAGCGCTATGATTCCTACTATTGATCCGATCACAGAGTTAACTATCCTGCAGCCAGATGATTGGCATATTCATTTGCGTGATGATGGGGCTCTTGCCACCACCGTACCTCATGCTGCCAATAGCTTCAACCGTGTCATCTGCATGCCAAACCTGGTACCACCTGTCAAAAACGTTGATGATGCTCAGGCCTATCGCGAGCGTATCTTACAGCAATTGCAAGCTAGCGATATTGCTGCTGAACGCAAAGCGGCATTTGATCCGTGCATGACTTTATATATGACCGATCAAACCACTGTCAAAGACATCGAGCTGGCAGCGCAGTCTGGTATTGTCAAAGCGGTAAAACTCTATCCGGCTGGTGCAACTACCAATTCAGCTGATGGCGTCACTGATATTAATGCTCGCGCCGATATTTTTGAGGCGATGGAGAGGCATAACCTGCCGCTACTCATTCATGGCGAGGTCACTCATAGTCATGTGGATATCTTTGATCGTGAGAAGCGCTTTTTAGAAGAGGTCATGGGACAGATTATCGGTAAGTTTCCAACGCTTAAGATCGTCATGGAGCATATCACCACCAGTGACGCGGCGGACTTTGTATTATCGCAAGGCAATCATGTCGCGGCCACTATTACCCCGCAGCATTTAATGCTCAATCGTAATCATCTATTGATTGGCGGTATCAAACCTCATTTTTATTGCCTACCTATTCTAAAGCGCGAAAGTCATCAGCAAGTGTTGTTAGATGTCGCTACTAGCGGCAATCCCAAATTCTTTTTGGGTACAGACTCAGCGCCGCATGCTACTGATAAAAAAGAAGCGGCTTGCGGCTGTGCGGGCTGCTATAGCTCGGCTGTAGCGCTTGCTTTATACGCCACGGCTTTTGATAGCGTTGGCAAAATCGATAAATTAGAAGGTTTTGCTAGTCGTTTTGGTGCACAATTCTATGGCTTACCTTTGAACCATGAGACTGTGACTTTGACAAAAACGCCAATGCAAGTCCCAAGTGCTTACCCTTACTTTGACGGCTCGACTCTTACCCCGCTAATGGCTGGTGAAACCCTTCCTTGGTCTATTAAAGCTTAGCTAATAGCTCATTGTGACTCTAAACTTCGCCGGTGAGCAGAGTTTAGCCGTTAGCAGAACAGCTCTTTTACCCCTGATAACAAGCGATTTAAATGGTTATGACTATTCAAAGCAAAACTGTTTCAGTTACCGATTCAGCTAATGACTCAGCTGCTAATTCAATGACTAAAAACTCCGTCAATACTAATGACAACAATCCCACTGCGTCAAGCTCTTCAAAGATAGAAGCTGAGCACACTACAATGACGCTAAAAGAGCGTTTTCGTAAGTTTTTGCCAGTGGTGGTTGATGTCGAGACCGCAGGCTTTAATGCACAAACGGACGCTTTGTTAGAGATTGCCTGTATTCCTATCTTGATGGATGATGAAGGAGTTTTTTATTTAGGGGAGGCGTTAAACGCCCATATCGAGCCCTTTGAAGGTGCTAATCTTGAGCCTAAGGCACTGGCCTTTACTGGTATCGATCCTAATAATCCTATGCGTAAAGCTGTCGCTGAGGACGAAAAAACCGCGCTACGTCGTATCTTTAAGGAGCTCAAAGAAGTACGCCGCGAGCAAGAATGTCGTCAATGCGTGCTAGTAGGTCATAACGCTCATTTTGACTTAGGCTTTTTGAACGCCGCGGTACTGCGAACCAATAGTAAAAATCATAGCTCTTTTCATCAATTCTCAGTGTTTGATACCGTAACTTTGGCCGCTTTAGCCTTTGGACAAACCGTGTTAGCGCGAGCTTGCAAAGCGGCTGGCCTTGACTTTGATGGTAATGACGCACATTCAGCACTTTATGATACCCAAAAGACCGCTGAGCTTTTTTGTCATATTCTTAATAACTATCCTATGTTGGCCAATGCTTTACACGCCGAAAAGACAGAAGAAGAAGCGGACAATGAAAAAGCTGACGATTAGTTTTTAATCGGCTTATAGCTTACTGGTTCTTACATAGCGAGTTGTATTGTTTACATGATTCAAGTTGCTCATAGTGCTAAATACCACGTACTATGAGTATTGAGCTCAACAATAAAAAGGACTTTGCTATGGAACCAGACCATATGATATGGGGCACCATAATAGGTTACATGCTACTAGCAATCACTATCAGTTGCGTCACCTCTTTATGGATTCGTCATCATTTGAAAAAAAATAACTTACATCCGCGTCGTGCTCTAAAAAAAAGATATTTAACGTTAAAAAAACGTAGAAAAAAGCTTGACAGTAATCACAGACGCTATTAGAATGTGCACCTCTTCAGCATAAATGGTGAAAGCAGCTGAAGGTGTAGTACCTAGTCCCCATCGTCTAGAGGCCTAGGACACCGCCCTTTCACGGCGGTAACGGGGGTTCGAATCCCCCTGGGGACGCCAAATATTAAAATGCTTTTTTTAATATTAAGCGTTTTGAAAACCTTCAAAGTCTTATAGATTTTGAAGGTTTTTTTATACCTGTCTTTTTGTGTACGCTCTTAGGTTCTTAAGCTTTAGCTATAAACGAAAAAAGCCAGCTTAGCGCTGACTTCTTTAGTTGTTTTATCTAGAAGCAATATTTACTCGAGACTGTATTTGCTCGAAGCTGTATTTAATCAAAGCTGTAGAAGATAGACAGTTAAAAAATACTTAATTAGAAAACATAATCAACAGCCTTAATACTAATGCTAGCTGCTCTAAAGGTATTCTAAATTTTATCCGCTAAGACAAACCAGACTAAGGCCAGCATAATCAACACTGCTAACACGGTCTGAATAAGAAAAAATGCCTGATGCTGGCCGACAACTTTGCTAAAGGTCAATCCAAGGGCGCTATACTTTATAGGTTGAATATCACTATCTCCTGCTGTTTCTTGGTGCTCATAATAATCTTGTAACACATCCAAAAACTGTTGCCATTGACTGGTGCTCCAATCATACGGTTTAAATGGCATCAGCGCTTTAACTTTAGGATCTTTTATCATCCAACGCTCAAGGATGATAGAGCGTAACGACCAACTGGTAAAACGACGCTCAGAGATAGGCGAGAAATCTAAAGTCTGCATATCTTTATGCCGATCGTCTTTTAAAATACGGTTTTTCAGATTGGTCAGAGCTTGCTCTGAGCCTTCAATATATTGAAAGAAATAGCCGTTGCCATAACAAAGGATTCCTGAGATATCATCCGTTTTATTATGTTTTATTGAAACCTCAGCGATATCATTAAGAGTGCTCGCTCCTGACAATCCTATAGAAGTAATACGACTGATGTATATAAATTGATAGAGATCACTATTGTCCGGATTCGTCATTTCTTTAAGCTTTGACAATCAGATTCTCCTTATTATGATATGAACCAATAGATAAGCTAGCTAGTTAATGCATAACTAGTGCTCATAACAAATAATATAGAGGCATGACAAGATTGCTTAAAAACTCTTGATATATTATTGATATTATAACATTTTTGGTGGTGTTCTAAAAAGTATGCTGGCGATAGAAGCCAATAAAAAATCTATGCTAAGTTCTCTGATTCTATAGGGCTTTCAAGGCTTCAAAAACTGTTCAAGTTTTAATCAGCATACTTTTTGACACACCACCACATTTTTAATTTAATTGTATAAACTTAGTTACATCATAGGCTTTTTTCGTCAACAAAGCAAATCCATATGTAAACTTACCTTAATCAACAATATTTTACTAAAGCTAAATAATACCTGATGTAAGAGTATTTTGCTATACAAATGTTTAACAAGTTTGATACATGAGCCTATTTATAAGCTATTATTTACTTGGTTGAAAATGCTATTGAGGAATTATGATATTAAAAAACGAAGGGTAGCGTTTGTAGTAATAAGGAACTATAGATTTAAGAGATAATCTACAGCTTAGAATGTGCTTGAGTCGCTAAGATAGCGGACAATAAAATGGCGTCTTCTGGAAAGGTTAATTTAATATTTTGGCGACTACCTGCTACTAGACGAATAGGTAGCTTTAGATGTTCAAAAGCACTCGCCTCATCAGTTATATCTAACTGCTGGTCCTCAACATAATTTAGTAGACGGCTTAGCTCTCCGACCCGAAACACTTGCGGAGTCTGCGCTTGCCACATCTGACTGCGATCGACAGTCTTGTCTATATAGACGGTATCGTCTATAAATGATGATAGGCTTCTGTCAATATTAGTAACAGTGTCAGGAGCAATCTCACTGCCAATGCTACTATCCATCTTTGAGAGCTTTTTAGACTGCTTTAAAGTATCTGCCACCGGAGCGGCAAGAATAGCACCATAAGGCTCAAGCATGGCTGCGCTTATGACCTCATCGATATCAGCTATTGGTACCGCAGGACGCGCAGCATCGTGTATCACTATCAAATCACTGTTATCCGCGCCATTATCAATGATAGCCTTTACGCCAGCTTGTACCGACTGCCAACGCTCTTTACCACCGATGACATAATGCATAGGTAGCTCAAAAGCTAAGTTTTTGGCTACCTGATCGTCAGCGGCAACGACTAAAAAGCAGCTACCTATGTAAGTACTGGAGGCCAGCCTATGTACGCTATGCTGCAATAAGGTTTTATCATTCAAAGTAGTGTACTGTTTGGCAACGGCAGCACCGAAACGACTGCCGCGACCTGCCGCGACAATCATAGTATGTATATTGGGAGTGATATTCATGACAGTCTTATCATTGATAATAAAATGAAGCGACTAATTATAGCGGCTGTGAGTGATAGGGGCAGTAGATACTTGCACAAAAGTCTCATGAGGTTTGATTAGCCCTAGATCTAAGCGAGCATGCTCTTCTACCGCTTCAAGACCGGTCTTTAGATCGTGGACATCCGTACGTAGCAGCTCATTAGCAGCCATTTGATTATCATTAGACTGTTGTTGCTCTTCAATCTGCTTCAAAAGCTGATTGCTAGCAAAATGGCCGTTATCGCCTAACCAATATTGGTATTGTAGACTTAACAATACCGCTACCGCTAAAGCAAATAACATAAACTGGCTAAAATATTTCATAGGAAAACTTCATAAAAATGATGCCAAACAGTCTTTTTTGAACTCTTAACAAGACCGTTTGGCTTAGATCGGCTATTAGCTACCCTTTAGCCACGTAAACCGATGAATTCATCCGAGCCGCGATAGCTGGCACGTACTTGCTGCTCGATACGTAATAACTGATTGTATTTTGCAACGCGATCTGAGCGGCACAGCGAGCCGGTTTTAATCTGCCCTGCTGCGGTACCTACTGCCAAATCAGCAATGGTGCTATCTTCAGTCTCGCCTGAGCGATGCGAGATAATCGTCGCGTAGCCATTCTTTTTGGCCATATAAATGGCGTCTAGAGTTTCAGATAAGGTGCCGATTTGATTAAATTTGATCAAGATGGCGTTGGCAATATGCTTATCGATCCCTTCTTGCAAAATAGCAGGATTGGTCACAAATAAGTCATCACCGACTAGCTGAACCTTGTCACCGATTTGCTCTGTTAAGTACTTCCAGCCATCCCAATCTGATTCATCAAGACCGTCTTCGATAGAGATGATTGGATACTGACGGGTCAGCCCTACCAAATAATCGGAGAATCCTTGGCTATCAAAAGTCTTATTACCCTCGCCTGCCAAGATATATTTGCCGTCCTTATAGAATTCACTAGCGGCGCAGTCAAGAGCTAGATGAATATCCTCACCGGCTTTATAACCGACTTGCTCAATCGCTTGCATGATGACGGTGATGGCTTCTTCGTTGCTACGTAGGTTTGGCGCAAAGCCGCCTTCATCACCAACTGCGGTATTTAGACCTTGTGACTTTAAGACTGATTTTAGGCTATGAAAAATCTCTGTACCTGCGCGCAGTGCTTCTGAGAAGCTAGTAAAGCCCACAGGCTCGATCATAAATTCTTGAATATCTACCGTGTTATCGGCATGCTCGCCGCCATTTAAGATATTCATCATCGGCACTGGCATGGTCAATGATGTCTGATTACGCAAATTGGCTATGTACTGATGCAAAGGCAGGCTTTGTGACTTAGCCGCCGCTTTGGCAGTCGCTAAAGATACCGCTAGCATAGCATTAGCGCCTAAGCTCTCTTTATTGTCAGTGCCATCGAGCGCAATCATGGCATCGTCGATTTTTTGCTGTTCGGTGACATCTTTATCGATCAAAGCGCTACGTATTTGGCTGTTGACGTTAGCCACTGCTTTTTTGACGCCTTTGCCCATATAGCGATCTTTGTCGCCGTCACGTAGCTCTAGCGCTTCACGTGAGCCCGTTGATGCGCCACTTGGTGCAGCGGCACGGCCAATAGTGCCATCCGCTAAGGTCACATCTGCCTCAATTGTCGGATTACCACGTGAGTCTAAGATTTCACGAGCGCGGATGTCTTTAATGGCGGTAACGTTAGTGGTTTCTTCAGCGTACATAATATTTGTTAATTCCTTTGGTCATGCCAAGTTTACGGGATAAAAAAGGGACGATAAAAATCAGCTATATTGTTTGGCATCATAGCATAAATTCAATAAAATTTTGCGACGCTTTACTAGAACTATTTTAGTTATCAGCAGTGCTCATTTGTAAAGGTTCAACAGAGCCTATGCAGCACTTTGTTTGGTTATAACAGGCTTAGAGACAGTATTATCCAGCTCAACCTTGGTTTTGAAACGCGTTAGACGCAGCGCGTTCATCAAGACGGAGATGGAGCTTAGCGCCATAGCGGCGGCGGCTATCATCGGGTTTAAAAACCCAAAGGCAGCCAATGGAATACCCAAGCAGTTATAGATAAAGGCAAAGAACAAATTTTGTTTGATATTACGTAAAGTAGCATTGGCAATCTTTTGCGCCGCGTCGATGTGCATTAGCGACTCACCCATCAAACGCGCTGAGGCACTATGCTGTGCTACATCTGTCCCTTCAAACATTGCAAAGCTAGCATCAGCGGTTGCCATAGCGGGCGCGTCATTGACACCATCACCTGCCATCGCCACTTTATGACCCGCCGCTTGTAATTTGGCGATTTGACTGGCTTTATCACGAGGACTCATCTTACCATAAGCCTGATCTATACCAAGTTGCCAAGCTACGTGATCGACCACCGATTGCTTATCACCGCTCATCAAAATAACCTTGAGACCCGCCTCTTGTAATGAAGCGATCGCTTGCGGCGTATCAGCTTTTAGATCATCAGCCAAGGCAAAAGCACCAAGCGGCTCGTCGTTGATACTAATCGCCACTGTACTAGCAATTTGCCAAACTTTGGGCATCAGTCTTGGAAAACTGAGATTAGCAAACTCGGCGGTACCCACTTTGACCAAACCTAAGCCCTCAATATTGGCCTGAATACCCGCCCCTTTAATTACACTAATATCGGATACAGGTAATAAATCCAACTGACGCGCGTGAGCGGCATTGACCATAGCGGTAGCTAGTGGATGACTAGCATGCGCCTCTAAGCTTGCAGTGATTTGTAAAACATCATCGATAGCTAATGACTTATCGACCATCAGCTGATCAACGATAGCAGGCTTACCGATGGTTAAGGTGCCGGTCTTATCAAGGACAACAGTATCGATACTACCTGCCGCCTCCAAGCTCTGCGCGTCTTTGAACCAAACGCCGTGACGAGCCGCCACCCCCATACCTGCCATAATAGCCGCTGGGGTTGCTAAGCCTAAAGCGCAAGGACAAGCAATCACTAGTACAGAAACCGCATGCATCAAGGCGGTATTGAGCGCTCCTGTCAGCCACCACGTAATCGCAAAAGTAACGATAGCGATAGCTACTACCACAGGTACAAAAATAGCGGTCACTCTATCGGCAAGACGCGCCAAATTAGCTTTTGAGCCTTGCGCGTCGCTAAGTGCTTGTACCATATCGCCAAGCTTGGTATGGCTACCTTTGGCGCGGACACGGTATAACAAGCTACCATTTTCGACCAAAGCTCCGGCTAATAACTCATCCCCAAGGTCTTTTTTTAGCGGTATCGATTCGCCCGTTAAATGACTCTCATCGCACCAACCGCTACCTTCGATTACGGTGCCATCCGTTGCAACGCGGCTGCCTTGCTTGGCGCGCAATATATCGCCTATTTGCACATCAGCCAGTGCGACATTGGCAAAACTACCATCAGGCTGTTGTAACTCAACTTCGTCAGGAGTCAGTGATAATAATAAATCAATACTGTTTAGGCTGTGCTTTTTGGTGCGCTCCTCAAGATATTTACCGGTACGCACAAAGGCAATAACCATCACCCCTGCTTCAAAATACACCGCCGGGCCAGCCCCGTGACCACTAGCATGACCACTAGCATGGCCACTTTGTAATAAGCTTGCCAGCGTACCATCACCATGCGTCAGCCACAGATAAGTCGAATAAGCCCAAATAGTCACCGTACCGATCACTACTAGCACGTCCATATTGGCAAGACCGCCTTTGATAGACGCCCAAGCACTGCTATAAAACGGTAAAGCTAAACCAAACTGGACAATGGTAGCAAGAATAAACTGAATCCAAACCGGTGGCATCCAAGCCATGCCAAACCCTGTCAGCATGCCCGCCATACCTACCAAAAAGGGTAACAAACAAACCCATAGAGCTATCAGGCGCCAAGGCCATTTTGTCGCAGTATCCTCATCCGTTTTGGCAAACAAGCTATCAGCGGCTTGCAGATTGGCAACAAAACCGGTCTTATTCACCCATTCAGCGATTTGCTCAGGCGTGGTCTGTGCCGGATTATAATCAACATTGGCAGTTTCGCCGGCAAAGTTGACACTAACCTCATAAACCTCATCCTTTTTATTCAATACCTTCTCAATCCTTGACGCACAAGCCTGACACGACATACCATCAATAGCTAATTGCAGATGCGCGCGCTCTGGCTGCAACAGATCATTTGCTTGAATATCGGTGTTGACTTCGTAAGAGTCTTTAGTAGCTGTGGAATTGGATTGAGTCATAAAGGACGCTCGATTAACGATAATTAAAGGATAAGTATATTGTAGTAGTTACTATAAGATTAGGCTATAACCTTTGTTTTCAAGTGTGCTTTCATCAATAGTGTTGTTAAGCTCATAGAAACGTTTATAAGCTAAAGTACTAGTCTGTGTCAGTGCCACGGTAAATGTTCAACAGACCCTAACCAAAAAACGATAAAAACTCTAGCTACAAAAAAACCAGCCATGGCAAATAGCTGGTTTTATCACTAACAAGTTATACGGCTAATTGATCATAAAAATTATGAATTAGCCACTGTCGCTTCAAATCCAGCGTCATCAATAGCACTAGCAATCTTCTCGGCACTCGTCTGCGCGTCATCAAAAGTAACCGTTGCTAAGTTATCTTGCAAATCGACAGCGATACTTATCACGCCATCCATACCGACAGTAGCACCGTGTACGCTCTCAACACACTTCTCACAAGTCATGCCATCTACTTTGATTATTCTAGTTTGGTTTGCCATGTTAGGCTCCTTATTATTTTAGTTGGTTGGGTTTGCTAAGATGACAAGCTAATTTGTTACTTACTAATCGATGGCTTACTATCTTAGCGTTAATTAACAGTCATTGACCGTACTTATCTTCTTAAGCATTAAGGTATTAAAAGATAAGCGGTAGTTATTTACGGTAAGTGATATTATCATCAACTACAAGTGTAATTGGTTAACCGTTTATTAAGCGCTTAATAAACGGTTAATTCAAAAAAGCTATACTAAACAAAATAGTCAAAGCGCCTAATCATAAACCGCTTATTTAGTGAAGCTAACCTAGTTATGATAACGCGGGTTTTGCGGCGCATCGATAGGAAAAGGCTGAGTCACATAATCCACCATAGTAATCGCTGCTGTCAAAGCATGAATACTAGTATCGGTATCATCATAACTTACCAAAGCGGTCTTATCAGCGACATCAAGCTCGATGGCAGTTACTCCATCAATGTTTTTTAAGGCAGTCATTACACTCTTGAGACCTTCTTCGTCATCGATGTTTTCAATACTTACTTTTGCTACTTGTATAGCCATAACCTTATCCTTCTAAACAGTTAAATATTGGTTTATGTCTTATTGAGTATCTAATACCGCAAAGCCTTTGACTAGCTCATCAATCTGCTTAAGCTGCTGCAAAAAAGGCTCTAATTGGCTCATGCGTAGCGCGCAAGGCCCATCACACTTTGCGCTCTCAGGACTTGGATGCGCCTCCAAAAACAGGCCAGCAAGACCCGTTGCCATGCCGGCACGAGCTAAGGTAGTAATCTGCTCACGGCGACCGCCAGCACTATCCGCGCGCGCGCCCGGCTGCTGCAAGCTATGAGTAACATCAAAAAATACTGGCACATTCATCTGCTTCATAGTATCAAAGCCTAGCATATCGACTACTAAATTATTGTAGCCAAAAGCGCTACCACGCTCGCATAATATAATCTTGTCATTACCCGCCTCTAAGCATTTATTAATAATATGACGCATCTCATGCGGCGCTAAAAACTGCGCTTTTTTGATATTAATAATAGCGCCGGTCTTGGCCATCGCTTCGACTAGATCGGTTTGGCGTGATAAAAAGGCAGGCAATTGGATAATATCAGCAACCTCGGCTACTGGCTGAGCTTGGTAAGGTTCATGCACATCAGTAATAATCGGCACACCGTATTTCTCTTTGATTTGCCCAAGCCAATCAACGCCTGTCTCTAGTCCAGGCCCTCGAAAAGAATGCAGGCTTGAGCGATTGGCTTTATCAAAACTGGCCTTAAAGACATAACCAATGCCTAAGCGCTGGCAGATATCGATATATTGCTCAGCGATCTCAAACGCTAGCTCTTTTGACTCTAAGACGTTCATACCGCCAAATAAGACAAAGGGTTGCTCATTACCGATAGTGATAGTGTCATTATTGGCAGTGTGAAGCTCAATCTGCGATTGCGCGGTTACTAAATTATCCATAAAGTCATTGCTCTCTTTATTGTTATTGCTGGTGTTTATAATAAGACCATTGTAACTGATAGCTCAATGAATAAAAGTATACAAGCGTAATTAGGGTATGTTTATGACGGCTGAAACGCTCTATATGCAGGGAGATATCCTCATAAAAAGTCAAAAAAAAGAGCAATCCGAAGATCACTCTTATTTAACGCTATAAAGCGAATATCCTACCTCTATTTACTATCGCTATATCTTTTGGCAGCATTGACAAAGCTATTAAATAGCGGATGACCACCACGCGGCGAGCTGGTAAACTCTGGATGGAACTGTACCGCGACAAACCAAGGATGATCGCTGATCTCGACCGACTCAACCAAATGCTGCTTGGCTGAATAACCGGAGATACTCATACCAGCGGCTTCTAGTGGCTCGATATAGCGATTGTTCATCTCATAGCGATGGCGATGACGCTCAGTAATAGTGTTCGCGCCATAAATCTGGCTAAGCTTACTACCAGCGACTAGCTCTGCTTGCTGTGCGCCCAAACGCATAGTACCGCCAAGATCAGAGTCGTCCGTGCGAATCTGCAGCTCGCCGCGCTCATCTAACCACTCGGTAATCAGACCAATAATCGGCTCACTACTTTTGCGATCAAATTCAGACGAGTTAGCATTGATACCTAGCACATTACGTGCGTACTCAATCACCGCAAGCTGCATCCCTAAACAGATACCAAGATAAGGCACTTTATTCTCACGAGCATAAGTGATGGCTTTTATTTTACCCGAAGTTCCCCGCTCACCAAAACCGCCCGGTACTAAGATCGCGTCGGCTTGCTGCAATCGCGCAAATAACTCCTCATCATCCTCTAAGCGCTCTGCATCAATATAGTCGATATCGACTTTGGTTTGATGGGTGATACCGGCGTGCAATAAGGCTTCGTTAATCGACTTATAGGCATCTGGCAGTTCCACGTATTTACCGACCATAGCGACAGTGACGTTCGATGCTGGATTAAGCTGCGCTTCGACTACTTTGTCCCAATCGCTAAGATCAGCTTCTGGCAAATCTAAACCAAAGCGCTCACAGATCAGATCATCAAGGTCTTGCTCATAAAGGGTACGCGGGATTTGATAAATACTTTGCGCATCTTCGCACATAATGACCGCGCGCTCTTCAACGTTAGTAAATAACGCAATCTTACGGCGGTTATCTGGCGAGATGTGATGATCCGAGCGACAAATAAGCACATCAGGTTGCAAGCCGATAGAGCGCAGCTCTTTGACAGAATGCTGAGTAGGCTTGGTCTTGGTCTCGCCGGCACTTGCGATATACGGCACAAGCGTTAGATGCATAAGCATGGCTTTATTGCGGCCAAGCTCCACTTGCATCTGGCGCACCGCTTCCATAAAGGGTAGCGATTCGATATCGCCTACCGTACCACCAATCTCGATGATAGCGACGTCATAGCCTTCACCGCTAGCGATAATCTTGCTTTTGATCTCATCAGTAATATGCGGGATAACTTGTACCGTGCCGCCTAAATACTCGCCGCGGCGCTCTTTATTAAGCACGTTTTGGTAGATACGGCCACTAGTAAAGTTATTACTCTTACTCATCTTTGAGCGGCGCAGAAAACGCTCATAATAGCCCAAGTCTAGGTCCGTCTCAGCACCATCTTCTGTGACGAATACTTCACCGTGTTGAAACGGGCTCATAGTCCCTGGATCGACGTTGATGTACGGATCCATTTTGGTCATTGTCACATTGACACCGCGCGCTTCTAAGATAGCTGCTAGCGAGGCGGCGGTAATACCTTTTCCTAGTGAGGACACTACCCCACCGGTCACAAATATAAACTTGGTCATAGTACTCAATCAGTAGTTGGTAAAGAAGGATTTTACTAAAAATACGCCATAAAATATAGGGCAAAAGCTAAACTCAGGCAAATTCTTAAATTTTGCTAGTCGCTAGTAGCTTTTATTTGCATAAATAAAACAATCCGTGCCAAGTAATAACGCGGGTTAGCGACTACTGTTTTAAAACAAATACTCTAAACCTGCGCCCACGGCAAATACTTTAATATCGGCAACTGAGTTACTAGCATCAGTTGGACTGGTATAATCCGCCCAGTTTTGACCAATATAACTATGCGCGATAATATTGTCCTTAACATTATATTCAGCGCCAACCACTAACTGATTGGAATCATTATTGCCAATGCCATTTAGGTTATCCGTTTTGTTATATTGAACATAAATAGAGGCAGGACGAGGCAGATAAGTTAAGCCTATTTTACTACTTAGTATCAGTCCCTTTTCTTTATCAGCACCTTTAAAATCATAGTCGGCTTGCTGATATACCGCCCCTAAAGTTATAGGTGTTGTTATATTTAGATATTTATCTAAGTCAATCGTTACTGTACCGCGAAAGGCATCACCGCCATAACTGACACTTTTAATATCATTATCATCACTTACCAAATCTAAAGTATCCAAACTACCGCTAGCTTCAATATCTTTACTATAAGCAAAAGCGGCAGTATAACCCGTCCCTTTATCAAGCTTTAAGGCTGCGCCATAGCCGTCATTACTACTATCAAAGCTATCGTCAGTCGCATATTGCAAGATGAGCTGTAAGTCCTGATACTCCGGCGCTATCCATAATACCGAATTATTCGATCGGGTGTAGTCAAGCATGTTTAGGGCGGCCACATTAGCATTACTATCAAGCGTTCTGGTGCCTAAATTATCCCAGTAACCTCTATTAAAGATAGGATCATATAAGTAGCTAAAAATAGAGGAGTTACGGCCTACTCGCAGCTCGCCATAGTCTTTGTTTTTTAGACCAAGATAAGTATCGCGGCTTTGTAGCGTATCACTATCATCACCATCGATATCAATGCCATATTCCAGCTGATAAATGACATCGGTATTGGCTGTCACAGGGTTAGCACCGCGAACGCCTAGACGCGAGAAGTAGGAGTTGAGCTGTAATGAGCTTTCGTCTGAGTCTGTCAAAGTGGGGTTACGATCATCATAATCGGCTTGTTGATCGATATAATCGGCTACCATAAAGGCTTTGCCATAGATCTCTGGCTCAGCTTGAGCCGTTTGTGTCATAAATACCCATAAAACTGGACTCGCTAACATCAGCGCTGCTTTTTTCATAAAACACCTTTGCTTTGTAATTAGCGACAAATGATATATACGCTAATAATTGGCTTGAGCTACCACTATTTTTATCACAAAAAAAACTCACCCCGAAGGATGAGTTTTTGGCATATTAGCTATGCAAGGGAGAGACTAGAATAAGTATTCTAGACCAGTACCAACAACAAGTACTTCTGCATCACCACGTGCAAAAACAGGAGCTAGACTGGTGTCAAGATAACTATAACCAACATTATCAGCTTTGTTCAAACCGGCATAAAGATGACCGATGATGTTATCTTTATAGAAGTATTTACCACCAACGACGATTTGATCTGAATCAGCATCATCAAGACCATCTAGATTTGATGTATTGTTGTACTGAGCATAGACAGAGGCTGGACGAGCAAAGTTAGTTAAGCCCATTTCAGCACTAATGACAAAACCTTTTTCTTTTTCAGAACTGTAATCATAATCTGCTACTTGATATAGCGCGCCTAGATTGATTGGGTAAGCCATATATTTACCTAAATCAACAGTCGCAGTACCGCGGATGATATCACCTTCAATGTTCTGATCTTTGTCATAAGCTAAGCCAGCAGTGAAACCTGTACCTTGATCGAATAACGCCGCTACACCGAAACCTGAATTGTCATTACCGTTAGCATCATCAGAGCTGTACATAGCTGATAGTTGTAATGGTAGACCATCGAATTTTGGAGCGGTCCAAATGATTGAGCTTTGAATACGGTTACTGTCTGCCATATTTAACGCTTCAACAACTTCACTTTCATTTCTAGTCTGGCCTAAGTTATCCCAGTAACCTTGGTTTACTACTACGTTGTCAATACGAGCTAGGCTTGACTGGTTTTTACCAACACGGAACTCACCAAACTGCTTGTTTACTACACCAAGATAAGTATCACGGTTAGTGAAAGTAGCGTTATCACCATCAATACTTGTACCATATTCTAAGCGATAGATAACATCAGTGTTAGCTGTCATAGCTTCAGAGCCTTTTAGGCCAATACGTGAAGCATGAGAGTTAATCTCTACGGTATCTTCATCATAATTATAAGGAGCATAAGGTGCATTTGCGTCAAATTCGGCATTGACATAGTCAGCTGCTAAGAATGCTTTACCATACAGAGTTGGCGCAGCATTTGCTGCAGATACAGATAGAGCGGCAACTGCTGTAGCTAAAAGTAACTTTTTCATGGGATATCTCCACTTTACAATTTTAGTAATGAGCATGCTTTTATTAGCGAGTGCTCATAAGGGTATCGTCACAAATCCTCAAAGATATAATGTGCAACTGGCTACCGAGATTAGTCAGAAACAAGTATGGCGAAGTTTTATTACCGTAAGATGAACAAACCCTAACTTACATAATGAAAGCATTAACGTAACCCTTAATGTAACTACCATGTAAACTTAAGTCTTATACGTTTTACCGTGTAACATCCGTTACCAAACTCATACTTCGGTTACAAGCATAACAACTTTGACATAATTTGCAACATCTTTTTAGCATTTAACTTTAATTTAATGACTTTATTTTCCACATATTTTTGTAAATAGATATACGGTTAATGGCTTAAAATAAAAGCGTCGAAATATCCTTATTTAAGTCAGTAAGTTGGCGCATAATGAGCTATCTATTGGCTGATTTATAAGGCATTAGAGCTAACTATTAACTAGCTTCTTTTATGTAACCATTTTATGCAATCAAAGTAACTATTAATCCTAGATGGATTTAAACCACAAAAAAAGCGCCCCTATTCTCTCAATAGGAGCGCTTAGTAAAATGGCGAAACTAACTAGCTGTATAACTTATAACGTCTACTAGCCTAATCTAGCTGGCAAAAAGCCATTAGTAGCCGCTTAGTGGCGTCTATCTACTAAGCGGCTAGTTAAACATGGCTGCTGACAGTTATAAGCTACCTTTTAGCGCACGGCGAGCTTGGTGCAATAATGGCTCAGTATAACCACTTGGCTGAGTACGACCTTTGAACACTAAGTCACACGCCGCCTGGAACGCAATCGAGTTGTCAAAATCAGGAGCCATATCACGATAGCTAGGGTCGCCAGCGTTTTGTTCATCGACGACTTTAGCCATACGTTTCATCACATCCATCACCTGCTCTTCGCTGACGATACCATGATGAAGCCAATTGGTAATATGCTGACTTGAGATACGTAAGGTTGCGCGATCCTCCATCAGACCAACATTATTGATATCTGGCACTTTTGAGCAGCCCACACCTTGGTTTACCCAGCGCACTACGTATCCTAAGATACCTTGCGCGTTATTCTCAAGCTCTTGGCGCTTCTCTTCATCGCTCCAATTGGCATCACTGGTCAACGGAATAGTCAAGATATCATCGACATCGGCGCGCTTGCGTGATTTTAGCTCATCTTGAACGTCTTTTACGTTGACTTGATGATAGTGCATACTATGCAAAGTCGCGCCCGTCGGTGAAGGTACCCAAGCGGTACTAGCTCCTGCTTGTGGATGAGCGGCTTTGGTATCCATCATCTCTTTCATCTCATCAGGTTTGGCCCACATACCTTTACCGATTTGCGCGCGGCCCTGCAAGCCTACTTCTAGCCCTACATCAACGTTCCACTGCTCATACGCGGGCTGCCATGCTTGCGACTTCATATCGCCTTTACGCACGAATGGCCCTGCATTCATACTGGTATGCATCTCATCGCCCGTACGATCTAAGAAGCCGGTGTTAATAAAGATGACGCGCTCTTTGGCCTTACGAATCGCTTCTTTTAGATTGACCGTCATACGGCGCTCTTCATCCATAATACCTATCTTGATGGTATTACGCTCAAGACCTAATAAGTCCTCTGAGGCATTGAATAAGTCATTAGCCATTTTGACTTCATCAGGGCCATGCATTTTTGGCTTAACGATGTACATAGAGCCCTTGCGAGAGTTTGACAGCTCATTTTTACCTTTAAGATCATTTAGGCTAAGTAGCGGCGTCACTAGCGCATCCATGATGCCCTCAAAGATCTCCTCTTGTCCTTCGCCTAAGTCCACTAAGATAGCTGGGTTTTGCATCAAGTGACCGACGTTACGTAGCAATAATAAAGAGCGACCTGGCAATACTAGCTCGCTACCATCGGGCGCGGTATAAACGCGGTCTGGGTTTTGCTTACGGGTACGAGTCTTGCCGCCTTTCTCAAAAGTCTCTTGCAAATCGCCGTTCATAAGACCGAACCAGTTGCGATAAACCTCGACCTTTTCTTCAGCATCAACTGCGGCAATAGAATCCTCGCCATCTTGAATAGCGGTGATAGCAGACTCAAGTAGCACATCTTTGATACCGGCCGCATCGTCTTTACCGATTGGGCTATCCTTATCAATTTGAATCTCAACATGCAAATTATTGTTCTTTAGAAGCACCCCTGTTGGGCTCTCAGCGTCCCCGACATAGCCTGCAAACTTACTGGCGTCTTGAAGCTCAGTGCTGCTATCACCTTGAACGACTTCAAGCTTGCCATCGACAACTCTAAAGCCCGTAACATCAGTATAAGAGCCTGAGGTTAGAGCAAAGTGCTCGTCCAAAAACTGCTTGGCATAAGCGACGACTGCCGCGCCGCGCGTCGGATTGTAACCGCCTTTGGCTTCTTGACCGTTTTCATCACTGATGACATCCGTACCATAAAGCGCGTCATATAGGCTGCCCCAACGAGCGTTCGTGGCGTTCAGCGCATAACGGGCGTTGCGTACTGGCACTACCAGCTGTGGTCCTGCGATATGCGCAATTTCGTCATCTACATTTTCAGTTGAGACTTGAAAGTCCTCACCTTCTGGCAATAAATACCCAATCTCTTGCAAGAACTGCTTATACTTGGCAAAATCTACTTCGCCGTTTTGGGTAGGGTTGTCTAGGTGCCACTGGTCGATCTTTTGTTGCATCTCATCACGAGTCGCTAATAATGCTTTATTACGCGGAGTAAACTCTTTGACTACTTTTTCAAAACCTGACCAATAACTATCCGAATCGACACCTACTTTAGGCAATACTTCGTTTTCAATAAAATCATACATCTGCTTATCAATGGCTAGAATGCCTTTTTGGATGCGATTAGCGTTTGCAGCTTGATTCATAGTGATGTCCTTATAATAGATAGATTCGTAGTGAGTTTTCTGATGAGGTAACATTCAACCCTCATCTTAAAGTTGCGGAGGTGGGCTTAGGACGGGTAATCTTTTATTACTGACCTTAAAACTAAAGATTATCCTACTATCAAAAAGAGAAATAAACAACAATATGGTATTTAGAAAATAAATGTTCGCATTATATAATTATGATAGCCTATAGCCCATCTACGCTAGATAGTATAATCAGGGTTAGCGGCTGATATGACTTATGAGTATGTCTAAACTGTAAGTAATCATTTCTAAAAACCTTAGCTGATAAAAAAGAGACACTTATGCACAGTGAGTTAATAGATAGTCCTTTAGTAGCAGAGGATAGTATCGACGTCATCCAATTGCGAGCGCCCATAAAAGTAGATCTATCCGCTATCTACGCATTCTTAGGTAATAGAACCTCAAAAGCATGGCTACAAGCGGCGTTGAATAATCTACCTATTATTATTCAAGATCACGCTAATTGTGAAAAAAAAGCCGCGGGCACAGCGATGAATCTAATGTTTCGCTATGAGTTCTCTGAGGACTTGCAGCGTAAGCTGGCGCAGCTTGTGCGTGAGGAGATGCTGCACTATGAGCAAGTACTAGGCATCATGAATGAGCGCGGTCAAGACTGGCAAAACCTAAGCGCCGGACGTTATGCCAAAGGTATGCTAAAGCATAAGCGCACCTATGAGCCTGCAGCGATGATTGATGTGTTAATTATTGGAGCGTTTATTGAAGCACGCTCTTGTGAACGCTTTGCCGCGCTAAGCGAGGTGATAGATGATGAACGCTTAGCTAAATATTATCGCTACTTGCTCAAATCTGAGAGCCGTCATTTTGAGGATTATCTAAAACTAGCTCAGTCGTTATCTAGCGATGCTATAGATGCGCGAGTAGCGTTTTTTAGAGAGGTGGAAGCTGAGCTTATCGCCAGTCCCGATACTGAGCTGCGCTTTCATAGTGGCACGCCAGCATAGACGTTAAAAAGCCATTATCTCTTTGTTAAAGAATAACACTGAGATAATGGCTGCTTATAGGCTAGTACTTTTTATGCATTAACACTTATGTAATGATACTTATATACTTATATTGGCATTTTATATTTAGGTTTATTCTTTAGTTTCAGTGACACTGGTATCATTTTGCTTATGATCTTTGACTACATTATGCGGATCGTGATCGGCTGTTGCTCGTTCAGCCGCTGCCGGGTTGACCTTTTGTAGAGCGTCATCAGGGACAATTCCTTCGTTATCATCCGCATCTCTTAATTTATATTGATTGTTACCCTTGTTCATCAGTCCATCCTTATCCGTCATTTATCATAAAATTTATTTGTCAGCTTGCTACTCGAATTTTGACGCTATCCTTTATTAAACGCTATCCATTAGTAAGAGCTGAGCTTATAAAACGATAGCTTAATCCTTTTCATCAGGGTTTAAAATACGAGTCTGAGCATTATCAATAGTGGCATAGCGATTCATATCGGTCAGCTCGTCACTTTTTGGCTCTTCGCTACCTAGTGTCTCATCGTTGATGCCTTCATCAAAAGGAGTGCTGCCTTGCTGATCTCGGCGATCTGGCTGGCGCGCAGGATTGTCATCGTCATTGACATGTTCAGTCTCGACGATATCTTCTTTGAAGGTATCTGTACCTTTATTAACCGTAGTATTTTCTTCTATTTGTTCATGGTCTATATTTTTGTGGTCTAAACCGACATGATGGGTACGAGTCTCAGCAGCAACATTGCCATCGGTTTCATCATTTACAATACGAGTTTTGGTTAAGGCAGGATCATTAGTCTGCATATTATTATCCTTATTATGACTTTATTATTAATTTTATAAGCGGTGATTTTTTAGGAGATAGTTAATCAAGATTATTGTTTTTTTGGCTCAAATCATAAGCGTTTAAGTCGCCAACGTTTTTGCCGCCTGCTGGTAAATCCTCTTCTTTACGCGGATCGGCGTAGACTTCATCAGTTTCTTCCGACTTTTGCTGTGGACCGTCTATTTCGGGCTCATGTTTGCGACCTTCATAACTATCCTTGGGGTTTTCGCGTTTAGCCACTACTGGATCGTTGACCGGTACTACCTCTTCATCATTAGGCCCTGTATTATCAAGAGCCCCTTGGCTGCGCTTATTACTCATTGTTGACTTATTAACCATGACATATCCCTCGCTTTATTATTTTTATACTATTAACTAAATGATAAATCGCTATTTTATAACTGAATAACTAGGTAATTGGCTTAATAATTACTCTTTATCAGTACGAGACTCATTCTCTATAAAAGGCGTTTTATCGTCTTCGGCTAGCTTTTCCGGCTTATCTGAGGATTTATTTTGCTCTAGATTCTCTTTAATTTGCTTAGTATCTACCTCTTGAGCCGCTTGCTGTAAGTCTGACTTTTTGTCATTACTCATAAAATACTCCTGTCTTAGCTACTAATTTTGATTACTAATTATAGAAAGGATAACAGGAGAGTCACTAGTGTACTGCCGTATCAATATGTGAATAAATGTGAGGTTACCAGACAGTTTGTAACCTCGCTCAAAGCTGTTAGCTCGTATTACCCCAAGCTATGGGCTAACATGATTGATAATATTAAGTAAATGGTCTTGGGCTATATGCGGCGTCTCGTTATGAGCAGGTCGCAGCTGCTGCCAATGACCGTCGCCCGCTAGCGTCCAAGCTTGCACATTATCTTTTAGATAGTTTTGTAAGCCATCCTCATAAATTTGCTTAAATATTTTTTTGTCTTCTATCGGAAAAGCTACCTCGACTCGGTGAAACAGGTTGCGATCCATCCAATCGGCACTGCCCAAATACATGCGCTCCACGCCATTATTATAAAAATAATAGATACGTGTATGCTCTAAAAAACGACCTACTATGGAGCGCACGGTTATATTCTCAGACAGGCCAGCTACTTGGGGACGCAAACAGCAAATAGAGCGTAAAATAAGCTCAACTTTGACCCCTGCTTGCGAGGCGTCATATAGCTTACTGATCAAGCGACGTTCGGTTAGCGCGTTGACTTTGATGATTAGATGCGCGCGCTTGCCCGCTTTGGCATGAGCAATCTCATCATCGATAAAGCTCATCAATTTATCATGTAGGGTAAAAGGTGCATGCAGTAGTTTTTTGAGATTAGCAGGTTTGCCCATACCAGTAAGCTCTTGAAATATCTTATGCACATCTTCTGAGATATCGGCATCAGCAGTAAACAGCCCATAATCGGTATAAGCTTTGGCATTAGCAGCATGGTAATTACCAGTGCCTAGATGTACATAGCGGCGAATGCGGTCATCCTCGCGGCGCACAATAAGCATCAGCTTGGCATGAGTTTTGTAACCGACAATGCCATAAACCACTACCGCGCCCGCTTCTTGCAAAAAGTTGGCAACGGCAATATTGGAGGCTTCATCAAAGCGCGCTCGCAGCTCAATCACCGCGGTGACTTCTTTGCCATTGCGAGCTGCTGCTGCCAATGCTTGTACAATCTCTGAATTAGTGCCCGAGCGGTACAAGGTCTGCTTAATCGCTAGTACTTTGGGATCACTTGCCGCTTGCCAAAGTAGATTGACAATAGGCGAGAAAGCATGAAAAGGATGATGAACTAACACATCGCCTTTACGCATAGCACCGAACATGCTGGTGCTACGATCGAGCTTGTCAAACTCACGGCGAAAGGGTTTGGGTACGATATGGGTAAAGGACTGATAACGTAGTTTGGGAATATTAAAATCAAATAATAGCCTGGTAAGATTCACCGGTCCATTGACGCGGTAGAGCTGATTGTCATGCAAATCAAACTCGTTAAGCAGATAATCGCTGATAGGCGTTGGACAATCGGTGGTAACCTCCAAACGAACTTCATCACCAAAACGGCGGTTTTCAAGCTCGCCCTCTAGCGCCTTGGCAATATCATCGACGTCATCAGCCAGATCCAAATCAGCATTGCGAGTTAAGCGAAACTGATGACAACCGGTGACATTCATTCCTGGGAACAGCTCGCCGACGTGCTCATGAATCACCGCTGAGAGCATAACATGATGCTCTTTGCCGCCCGTTAGCTCATCAGGCAGACGAATGACGCGCGGCAAACTGCGCGGCGCCGGCACAATAGCTAGATTAATATCGCGGCCAAAGGCGTCTTTACCCTCCAAAGTGGCGATAAAGTTTAGGCTCTTATTGACCAGACGCGGAAAAGGATGCGCCGGATCGATACTGATAGGCGTCAACACCGGCGAGACTTGCTCAATAAAGTAGCGTTTCATCCAAGCTGACTGTTCGCTATTTAGCTCATCACGGCGCAAATAACGAATATCCTCCTCAGCGAGCGCTGGCAAGATATCTTCGTTTAAGATACGGTACTGCTCGTCGATAGCGTCATGAGCCACCGCTGATATCTCGCTTAAGATCTCGCTTGGGCGCATACCGTGCGGGCTGCTAGCCACATCACCGATATTGAGCTTTTGCATAATACCAGCGACTCGAATCTCAAAAAACTCATCCATGTTGGAGGAGAATATAATCAAAAAAAACAACCGT
Source organism: Psychrobacter sp. AH5 (assembly GCF_040371085.1). Taxonomy (NCBI): domain Bacteria; kingdom Pseudomonadati; phylum Pseudomonadota; class Gammaproteobacteria; order Moraxellales; family Moraxellaceae; genus Psychrobacter; species Psychrobacter sp. AH5. Next base: position 517,590 of record NZ_JAMBMT010000001.1, on the reverse strand, counting down.
TCTAATAGCGGATGGCGAGGACTCGCCGCTTGTGCCAATACCCGTAGATTAAACTGTAATAACGACAAATCGCGATTGATATAGCTGCTTGGCGAATAACTACCATCGCCCGAGCGCTGCCAGTCGATATGAGTTAGGTGCTCGGCAGCTAAATGCTTAGGGCTATTTTCAGCGATTTGCTCATTATTGCTATTATTATCAGTACTAGTATTGATAGTATTGACACTCGCCATTTTCTGCTTGCTATCCGCCATATTATTGCTCCCTATCGTGTTCAAACCCAATCATTATTAAGAAGTAGTCGTTATTCAAACTTAGCTATATTTATATTGATTAATCCACATTGTAATACTTAGATCATAGTGCTGAAATCATAGTATTAGAATCATAGTACTAGGATTATAATGCTGATAATATCCATACTAGCGTAAATGCTTTGGTTTGTCGTTAGAGGACTAGTAGCGCTTTATTAAGTGTCAGAGCTTTTAAGGTAATACTGCGTTTTTCATGCGTTTTTTGACAATGCGCTGCTTATTACGCAAGCGTCTATCGCCTTGATTGTCTTGATAATATTTAGGATTGGTGAGCATACTAATCAGTAGCGCCGACTCATCGCGATTGAGATTGGCCGCTGATTTATCAAAATAATGATTGGCTGCCGCTTCAATACCGTAGATACCGTTACCAAATTCAGCCACATTAAGGTACGCGGTCAAGATACGCTGCTTATCCCATAGAGTTTCTATCATTAAGGTAATAACCGCCTCGTCAGCCTTACGCACATAAGAGCGATGTGAGGTCAAAAATAGATTTTTGGCCAATTGCTGGGTGATCGTTGAGCCGCCTGCTGAGGTCTTGCCAGTAGCTTCGTTTTTTTTCTGGGCATCTTTTATACCTTTCATATCAAAACCATGATGCTGGCTAAAGGTCGAATCCTCACTGACTATCGCCGCTTGCTTAGCAGATTTGGCAATAGCATCATACTCCACCCACTGCTGCGTGACCTCGCCGCCTGTCAATCTATGAGTCAGCATAAACATACTATTATTGATAGGCTGAAACTTCCATATCAGTAGCAGCGCGGCTACTAATAAATGAAAAGCGACAATTATCAGGATAATCGCTCCTAATAAACGCTTGAAAAAACTGCCAAAACTCGTCATGCGCAAAATATCCAAATGGGTGAAGAGGTCACTTAATATCAGTGTTTAGTCGCCTTGCCTCAAAATAAAGCCATAAAATGAGCCGTGATAAAAACTATCGGCAAGCTATCTTACCCAATCTCACATTCGCTGTCACTGTTACAATCGCTGTTATTAGCATTGTCGCTCACATTGAGACTGTCATTATTTAGACGATTTCTCTATCATGTCTGTATCTTGCAAACAAAACTTTAATTACAGGCAATAAGGGCAAGCTGCTAATAGACCACAAGTTTAAATGGCTTAAAACTGCTATTCACTAGCCTACTATAGGCAAGGTAACTATGATGCTAATAAGAATATAACTATGACTACTAATGACTATACAGCTGTCAAGCAGCTGCGTGACGCTATTACAAACCAGCTGCCTAGGTTTGGCGATGCTGAAAAATCTCAGCAATGTTGGCTGCTAGGCACTACGGGCTGTCATTTATGTGATATCGCTGAAGGTCTAATGAGGCAATTAGCAGCGGTAGAGCCTATCCATTATCACTATGTCGATATCAGCGACTTTGATGAGGCGCTCATGATGCAATTGGCTACCGCTATCCCTGTAGTTCTCACGCCAACACAGCGTTTAGATTACCCTTTTTCGGTATTGGATTTGCAGCAATTAATAGTATAAAACCAGCACTAAAATAACTAATATTACAATCTCGAGACTGCTATGAAAGATTTGAGTAAAATTACCGAAATAGAAGATCTGCGCCAAGTAGCCGCGCGCAAAGTGCCGCGCATGTTTTATGATTATGTCGATTCAGGCTCATGGACGCAGACCACTTATCGCAATAACGAGACCGACTTTGATCGTATCAAACTGCGTCAGCGGGTACTGGTCGATATGGAAAATCGCTCGCTGGCAACGACTATGGTTGGCGAAAAAGTAGCCATGCCTGTCGCTATTGCACCGACCGGATTTACGGGCATGATGTGGGCGGATGGCGAGATTCATGCCGCGCGCGCCGCTGAAAAATTCGGTATTCCTTTTTCCTTGTCGACCATGAGTATCTGCTCGATTGAAGATGTCGCTGAGAATACTAGTGCGCCGTTTTGGTTTCAGCTCTATGTGATGCGCGATCAAGACTTTATGGCGAATCTAATACGCCGCGCCAAAGCTGCAAACTGTTCGGCGCTAATATTAACCGCGGATTTGCAAGTGCTGGGCCAACGGCACAAAGATATCAAAAACGGCCTCTCCGCGCCGCCCAAGCCAACTTTGGCTAATATCCTCAATCTGATGACCAAGCCTGAATGGTGTCTAAATATGCTGGGCACAAAAAGGCGCACCTTTGGCAATATCGTCGGTCATGCCAAAGATGTCGAGGATATCTCCTCACTCTCGGCATGGACGGCGGAGCAGTTTGATCCGGGGCTAAGCTGGGACGATGTGGCGCGTATCAAAGATCAATGGGGCGGCAAGCTGATTATAAAAGGTATTATGGAGCCTGAGGATGCGATACTGGCGGCACGTAGCGGCGCGGATGCTTTGGTGGTGTCCAATCATGGCGGTCGTCAGCTCGATGGCGCGCCCTCCTCTATCGCCGCGCTTAGCGATATCGTGCAAGCAGTGCGGGCGGAGAATAGTCAGATTGAGATTTGGCTCGATAGTGGTATTCGCTCAGGGCAAGACGTGCTCAAGGCCATAGCGTTAGGCGCTAATGGTACCATGATCGGTCGTGCCTTTCTGTACGGATTGGGCGCTTATGGCGAGGATGGGGTGCGCCGGGCGCTGGAGCTAATTTATAACGAGTGCGATATCACTATGGCGTTTTGTGGTCATACCGATATTAACAAAGTCACCGATGATATCTTAGTCAATGGCAGTTATGAGCAGCTCAAATCCGCTTTGCCGTATCTGGCGCCGATGCGTTGGTAGCGCTGAGTATTGCTAAATAGTCTTTTTTGTCCGTTTGCCATAGCAAAGCTTTAGGCTTAGTGCTTTGATACATAGCTATTCTTTTTTATAGCGCTCTTAGCCTTTATACTCTTAGCAGTTACACCAAAGCCACCTCTATCAATAATTAGCCTCATTTATGACTCTAAAACAATTATTTAGTACTGCACCTGTCACTACCTTATTACTAATCAGCTTTATTGGGCTGTTTATAATCCAGCTGCTAACCGGCGTTGATGCCAATAACCCCTCTACTGAGCAGCTATTGAATTGGGGCGCAAATGCTTTGCCTTATACTCTAGGCGATGAGCCTTGGCGCTTAGTGAGTAGCGGGTTTTTACATATTGGCCTGATGCATTTATTGTTTAATAGCTTTGCGATGTATTTTTTTGGTCAAATCGCCGAGCCGATGTTTGGCTCTGCTAAATTTTTGGCGTTATTTTTATTAGCGGTAGTCGGCGGTAATGTGCTAAATAATCAGGTGACTTGGCAAGCTATCATAGACGGTAGCGGCCAGCCCGGTCTATCCGCTGGCGCATCAGGCGGTATCATGGGCATCGGTGCAGCGTTACTAGTAGCGGCGTTTTTTAAGATGTCGGTCAATGGCATGGTGCTCAATCTAAAAAGCTTAGTTCTCATTATGGGTATCAACTTAGTGTACGGCTTTGCAGTGCCAGGTATCGATAATGCCGGTCATATCGGCGGCGCTATTACCGGGTTGATTATTGCGCTACCTATTGCTTGGATCTATCGTCAGCACGAGCAAGCACAACAAGCGGCTATAGCTGAGGCGCAAATGGCTTATCAAAACGCTGTGCAACAAAGCTATGCAAGCCACTCTCATAATGTTTTTGTCAATAGTAACCAAGTTATTGATAATAATCCGCCACTTACCAATATATTTGCTGATAATAACAGCCAAATCCCTGTAAACTTAACTAAAGGGGCTAAAACTGCTGGTAAAGAATCTACTACTATCGATACTGATGAGGGTAATCGCGATAGTTACATCAGTCATTATCCGACTTATATTGACCCCAAAAGTTTTATGCCAGAACCGGCTAAAACTAGCCTCATTGAGCAAATACTTCCTTGGATAGTGATGCTCATTATCGTCATAGCCTTCGTTTGGTGGTGGCAAGATATTCATAATCAAATTTTGCAAATACTGGCAGCTACTGAACAACCTATAGAATAAATAACCCCTTAAGCCCTAACGCTGAACTCATTTTGAACTTAACTTTCAAGCTTACGAGACCCAACTATGTTTAAACAATCCGCTACAAGCGTCATAAATCGCCCGGTACTTGCTGTCTTAGCCACTACGATGCTATTAGGGGCCGCTAGCAGCGCAAATGCTGCTCCTTTCAAAAACCTACCTGCCGACCAAGACGCTCAGCTTAGCGTGGGCGTCAACGCGTTATATGTCAATAGCGCTTATGACTTGGACGACAATGAAATACGAGTGTTGCCGGGCGTGTTTTATGATAACAATAGATTTTATGCGCGCGGTGCTAGCGCTGGTGTCTATGCCATCAACGATGGTACTAACCAACTATCCGCCTACGCTCAGTTAGCTGGCAACTCTTTTGATCCTGATGATGCCAATGGTGCGCTGCAAGGTCTTAATGAGCGTAAAATATCTGCCGCTGCTGGTATCACTTATCTGCGCCGTACCCCGGTTGGCGGTTTTCGCGCGCAAGTGGCCACTGACGTCCTAGATCATAGTGGCGGCTCTAGTGCTCGCTTAACTTACTTGGCTCGTATCACCAAAGACAAGCTCACCGTCTATCCAAGTATAGGTTTTGAGTATTATGATGATGAGTATAATGAGTACTATTATGGCGTCACGGCTGAAGAGTCGGCAAAAACAGGCGTTGCCGCTTATAAAGCCAATTCAAGCTTAAACCCTTATATCAATGTCAGTGCCAACTACGACTTTAACGAGCGCTGGGCTGGATTTTTTAACCAAAGCTTAAGCTATCTGCCAAATGAGCAATACGATAGCCCGATGGTAGACTCACGTACCGAAGCAACCACGACGCTGGGTTTACTTTATAAATTCTAGGCTTTTCGGTTTTCACAGGCTCAATAAGAGAAGGCTGAGCGATTTGCTCGGCTTTTTTTATGGTATAAAATTAATAGGCTTTAACACTTGAAATTCTATAGCTAACCTTTATATATAAAGTAGGTTAGATACACAATAAACGATCAATGATAAGGAGACTGTTATGAGTAAATTAGTCACACGTAATTCAATCTTTGACAACTTCTTTGATGAGATGGCCCCTAGTTTTTTGATGCGCCCGCTCCATGGCGAAGCACTACCTAGTGCGGGTCAGATTAAGATTGATGTCAATGAAAAAGACGATAAGTTCTATGTCAATGCTGAGATACCGGGCGTAGCCAAGGAAGATATCGACCTATCGATCACTGGAGATATTGTCTCTATTAGCGCCGAGATTGCGCAGCATGATGAACAAAAAGAGAATAATAAGGTCTTACGTAGCGAGCGCTACTTTGGCTCTGTATCTCGTAGCTTCCAATTACCTGACAAAGTTAAGGTAGATGCAGCAGAAGCCTCTTACGAAAACGGCATACTAAAGCTAGTACTACCCAAAGAGACCGGCTCAGAGCGTAAAAAGCTTGAAATTAAATAAAAGATAGTCAAGCTTCAATGAAGACTTAGTTCAATGATTAAGGGCATATAGATTATCTATATGTCCTTTTTATTTTAAATGAGCTTTTAAATATCTATTTACGATAGGGTGTCGTCTTGCGCATCGATTCAAAGATAGCTTTCAACGATGGTGCGCGGGGCGACACCCTACGCTTAGCTTATCATGTAAATATTTATCAAACTCATAGCAAAAGCTAAGATCAAAAAAAGACCTCGCTAAAGTAATAGCAAGGTCTTTATGGATAGAATGAAGATATTATTCTGCTACAAACTAACCTTTAATCTTCACAATAGAAGCCACTTCACAGCCTTTATAAACGATTTCGCTCTTAGCGTTTTGAATATTAGCCGAGGACTTATGATAGTTATTTAAACGTAGAGGTCCGGTCATAATACTAAAGTTGTCTTCATCACCAAACACGGTTGAGACATTGTCCGTACGCGCTAAATTAATCGGTAAAAACCTTGTTTTACCATTCAAAGTAGCCTCAGCAAAGGTAGGCAAATACTGCTTATTAAAGCCGTAAGTCACGCTGATTTTATTATTATTTAGGCAAGTGTAGTTTACTTGTCTATGCTTGATAGCGGTGTCATAACTCTCACTTGGCTCCATGACATTATCTGAGTAAGCCATGGCAGAACCTGAACCTAACGCTGCCATCATAATAGCGGCTGATGATAATGCTACGGTTAGATTTTTCATTATAGTACCTTAATTAATAATTATAGTATTTATAAATAAGCGCCACGCAAAATTGAATTTACTAGTTTTTATTTTTATTAAATTAGGGCGTGTTGAACATTCATAATTTGAGCCAGATATAAGCACAAGCAAGAGCGACCGTATTTTCATAACTCTGCTTGAGCTTATCAAATCTAGTGGCAACCGCCCTATACTGTTTTAGCTTAGCGAAAGCGTTTTCTACTAGATGCCTGGCTTTATATAAGTCCCAGTCCATATGGTCGTTAGAAGACTGAGTGTTTCTTTTTCGAGGGATGTTATCATGCGTCCCTGATTGTTCAATATGCGCTCGTAGTGCATCAGAATCATAGCCTTTATCGGCACATAAAACATCTGTATTACTCAAGTCAACCTTGTCTATTAAATCAGGTGCGACTTTGACATCGTGGGTTGTGCCATCTGACAAGATAAAGGTGATCGGATTGCCATGCGCATCAACTGCCAAGTGAATCTTGGTCGCGCGGCCTGCCACACTTTTACTAATGGATTGTAGATTCTCATTGCCACTACTGCTGTGCTGATGCGCTTTAATATGAGTGCCATCGATAAAGACCCACTCAAGGTCTGCGTCTTTGATCAGTAACGTAAATAATGCCATCAGCTTATTACTGCGAAACCAGCGCTGGTAAGCTTTATAGATGGTATTAGGCTTGCCAAAACACTCGGGTAAGTCGCGCCAAGGACAGCCAACACGCATGCGATAAAGCACGCCTTCAACCGTTTGTCTAAGATTTCCTTTGTCATAGATATTAAGTTCTAGTAATATAGGTTTCAGTCTTGTCCAGTGTTCATCTTTGAGCATGGTGCGAGGCATAGCGAACGATATCTTTTTTGTGTGAGAACTTAAAGATTAACCGTTCGCTATTTTTTTTGCCATTAATTTGTCGCCAATGTTCAACACGCCCTAGTTTTATCGCGCTTATTTAAGTCTCTAGTTTAACTTATGTGGCAAGAAGTGCTGTTAAAAATATGAGCGGCCTTGTTATCTGAGCGTAAGACATTGTTTCGCAAATTTAGGCGCTTTTTATATAGATAACTAGGAACTCTAAAACCTTAGTTTGCTAAGACCAAAAAAACCTTGCCATATGCAATGACAAGGTCTTGTTGATTGAAATCAAACAGGCGGGTTACGCTATCGCTAACTCACTCTAATAACGTAATTTAAATTAAGAAGGATGTACCATATCGGCAGGTGTGACCCACTCATCGAACTGCGCTTCAGTCATCAAGTCCAGCTCAACGGCGACTTGCTTCAAGGTTTTGTTTTCTTTATAAGCGGTCTTAGCGATTTTCGCCGCGTTCTCATAGCCAACATGACGGTTCAAAGCGGTCACTAGCATCAGTGAGTTATGCAAGAAGTCATCGATTTTTTCTTTGACTGGCTCAATACCAACCGCACAGTTGTCATTAAAGCTATTACAAGCATCGCCAAGTAGCTTAATAGATTGTAGTAAGTTATAAGCAATCACCGGCTTGTAGACGTTTAGCTCAAAGTTACCGGACGCGCCCGCCATGCTGATAGTGACATCATTACCCATCACTTGAGTGACAACCATCGTCATCGCTTCTGACTGGGTGGGGTTGACTTTACCTGGCATAATGGATGAGCCTGGCTCGTTCTCTGGAATAGTTAGCTCCCCTAATCCGCAGCGCGGGCCTGAGGCCAGCCAGCGTACATCGTTAGCGATTTTATTGAGGCTACCCGCTAAGGTTTTGAGGGCGCCAGATGCAAAAACTTCGGCATCACGCGCGGCTAAGGCTTCAAACTTATTCGGTGAAGTGACAAACGGCAGGCCGGTTAATTCTGCTAATTGCTCAGCCGCTTTTACCGCGTAATCAGGATGGGCGTTAAGACCGGTACCGACCGCTGTACCGCCTAGTGGCAACTCATACAAGCCTTGCAATGCTTGCTCAATACGAGTTAATGAATGATCCAATTGGCTGACATAACCGCTGAACTCTTGGCCTAAAGTCAAAGGTGTGGCGTCTTGTAGATGGGTACGACCGATTTTGACGATGCTATCGAACTCTTTGGCTTTTTTATCTAGCGTATCACGCAAAGCTTTTACCGCTGGAATAAGCAGGCTGTTGATTTGACGCGCGGCGGCCACGCGAATAGCGGTTGGGAAGCTATCGTTAGTCGACTGAGCATGGTTGACATGGTCATTGGGATGAATAGGCGTGTAGCTACCGCGATCGTTACCAGCGATTTCGTTAGCGCGATTGGCTAGTACTTCATTCATATTCATGTTGGACTGCGTGCCAGAACCGGTCTGCCAAACCACCAATGGAAACTGATCTTGCAAACCACCATTGATGACTTCATCAGCGGCTTGGACGATCAAATCACGCTTGTCGCCATCGATACGCTCTAAGCTTGCGTTAGTGATAGCAGCGGCTTTTTTGACTAGCGCCATCGCCTCAATAATCGGGCGCGGTAGGGTCTCACCGCCGATTTTGAAGTTCTCACGGCTACGCTGCGTTTGCGCGCCCCAATAAGCATCGGCTGGGACTTCGACGTTACCCATAGTGTCCTTTTCGGTGCGAGTGGCCTGATTCTGTGACATAACGATCCTCTTTTATCATTTATAAATAAATGGTTTATTATAAAAAGTACAACCTGTGTTGTACGTAAGAAAGATAAAATCCAAAGTATGATTATGATAGCATGGCTTACCACAAATTTCTTTAAGCCAATGCTAGTATTTATAGTTAAAATACGCTGTAAAAGCCAATCATAGCATCATAAACTCTCTAACTAGAGCCATAAATTAGATTATGATAACCAATCCTCCTAGACGTCTATTTACTCGCCAGCGCCGACAGCTCTCTGCTGCTCAGCGTAGACATTTGGCGCGAGCAGCAAGCTTATATTTAGTCAAGTTGCAACCTCGTCTGCCTACTCACGCACGGATTGGACTTTATTATGATGGCTTTGGTGAATTGCCCACTCAGCCGCTACTCAATTGGTGTAAGCGCCTAAACTATCAGGCCTATTTACCAGTGGTGGGCTCGCTCGGTCGTGACGATAAACGTCTGCGCTTCGTACCGATTTATCATGACAAACTCATCAATGTGCCGACTCGTATTCATAGCTTGGGTATGAAACAAAATCATCATCGCAAACTATTATGGGCGCGGCAGTTGGATGTCATTATCTGTCCGTTAACGGCTGTTGATAAAAACGGCAATCGCATGGGAATGGGCGGCGGCTTTTATGATACAACGCTTGGTAAAGCTCATCGATCCGGCGCAACAAGGCCGTTAAAAATAGGCTGGTGTTATGATTTTCAGGTGGTTGATCATCTGCAAATTCAGTCTTGGGATGTGCCTTTAGATGGGTTAATTACCCCAAGTGGCTTAAAGTGGTTTACACGTAATAAGGGTAAAAAATCTAACAATCAAGCCTCTAGCGCCGATACGGTTGATACGTATTTGCAAACTTTAAGCAATGACGACGCTAGAGAGATGCTCTATTACAGTCAAGAGCAAGACTTTAGCGCTGAGGAATTATCAAAGGTGGTAAATGAAGCACGTTTGAATGAGTTACTGGCGCAAAGTGATGCATTTCTAGATAGTTTAGGTGTTGAGATTGAGGATTTTGACGACGATTATGGAAAGGATAATGATTAACAAATCTGAATATTTTTTAGGGTGCGCTCCATCGCATCAAGGGTCGAGATTGACGTTTTGTCATTGCAAAGAGCGCGCCGTACTTAGCTCAAAATTATTACTTATGTCCGACGAACTGCACTACCGCACTAAGTCCTTGATGCATCTCACCCTCCGAGACCATACGCTGCTTTTCAACGGCAATATCCTCCGTCAGCGCTGCAAGCTCTATTCGTAAATTCTCTAATGACATAAAAATACCCTTTTGCGAAGCGGGTGGTCCACCAACGGCTGGTAAAGTAGTATGTTCAAAAGTATAAGCTTCAAGAATGAAGACGCCACCAGCTTTTAAAGCAGGAGCAATCTGCAAGTGAACCCGTTGGCGTACAGCCTCAGAGGTGTGTGCCCAAATAGAGATAATACCATCCCATTTATCCTGACCAAAGTCATAATCAGCAAGGTCTGCCACTTGAGTATCCATTGTCACCCCTTTGTCATGAGCGAGTTGCAAAGCTTTTTTTAGACCGACCTCGGATAGATCCATTGCCGTGACCTCATAACCTTGCTCGGCTAAGAACACTGCATTTCTGCCCTCGCCTTCACCTAAACATAGTACTCGCCCGCCTACAGGTATTCTCTGATAGTTTTCTTGCAAAAAGTCATTCGCTTCTTTGCCATAAATAAACTCTGCTGAGCTGTAACGTTGATCCCACATAGCATTATCCTATTGTTTATTGTGCATTTTCAATCAATGATACCTCTACAACACCATCGCCGCAATCCAGCCAAACGCCAGTAGTGGAATATTGTAATGAATAAAAGTCGGCACCACGCTGTCCTTGATATGATCATGCTGACCATCGACATTTAGACCGGAGGTTGGCCCAAGGGTAGAATCTGAGGCGGGCGAGCCGGCATCGCCCAGCGCCCCTGCGGTGCCGATAATGGCGACCGTCGCTAGCGGCGAAAACCCTAACGAGATACATAGCGGCACATAAATAGCGGCAATAATCGGAATAGTGGAGAAGGATGAGCCAATACCCATTGTCACCACTAAACCGATGCTGAGCATCACTAGCGCAGCAATGGCTTTATTACCAGCGAACAGGTTGGTTGCGCCATCAATAAGCGGTGCAATCTCTCCCGTCGCTTTCATCACCTCAGCAAAGCCTTGCGCGGTAATCATAATAAAGCCAATCATCGCCATCAGCTTGATACCGTCATTAAATACCGTATCGGCATCACGCCATTTGACTACGCCGGTCGCCATAAACACGCCAAAGCCAAACATTGAGCCAAGCAATAGCGAATCGGTATAGAGCTGCACCACAAAAGCGGTGACGATCGCTGCTAGTGCTACCAAGGTTTTAAGTTTGCTTTGCGCTTCAGCATTAGAAGCTGCTTTACTTAAATCATCGCCTTCGATTACCGCATCGCGCGCATCAGCATTGATAGCCACTTGCTGATAGTGACGCGGCTTGCGATAGCTAATAAATATCGCTGTCAGTAGCCCTACAAACATTCCAAGTGCTGGAATCGCCATCGCTTTGGTCACTGAGATATCCGTGATATCAATACCGGCTTCACCGACGTTTTTTAGCATAATCTGATTGAGATAAATATCACCAAAGCCATAAGGGATGAACATATAAGTGGTGACAAGGCCAAAGGTAATCAGACAAGCAATGAGCCTACGATCAATTTGTATGCGATTGAAGGCAAGTAGCAAAGGCGGTACTAATAGTGGAATAAAGGCAATGTGAATGGGAATTAAGTTTTGGCTAAAGCAGCTCATTAATACTAAGCCTGCAAATAGCGTGTACTTAATCATGCCACTTGCTTTTATACCCGGGCCGCCAGCGTCAATGCGTTTAATCACGGCACCTGCTAACGATTGCGGCAAGCCTGAATGAGCAATCGCTACTGCAAAAGCGCCTAATAGTGCATAAGATAGCGCTATTTGCGCGCCATTACGAATGCCTTCTTGAAAGGCCTCTAAGGTCTCGGTAATACCCAAACCTGCCAGCAGCCCGCCTGCTATAGCACCGATAAGTAGACTGAGTACCACATGCACTCGCGCCAGTGATAGTCCAAGCATAATGACTACCGCTAGTAGCACTGCGTTGATGGTCATACTTTTGCCCCTTTTTACTCTCAGTAGTTAACGGTTTGATCTGCTCTGTAATTTACATAACAGCCTATACGTAAGACGGGCGCTAGTTTACCTGATTCTAGCTATAAAGCCTATGTACAAAAGCTGATAGCTTGATAGAAAGAGGCGTTTAAGCTTTTAATTTCAGGCTTTAATCAGGGATAAAAATAACCGGTGGTGTATCAAAAAGTATGCTGGGGTAATAAAGGAAGGGTGACAGCCGAAGCAAGATGATATATTTGAGGTTATGAAGACACAAATACAGATCAATTGTCCCGACTGTCACAGTCTTAGTCTAAAGAAAAATGGCATAAAAAGCTATGGCAAGCAGAACTACCAATGTAAGGACTGCAAACGTCAGTTTATTGGCGATCATGCAGTAACCTATAACGGCTGTCACTCTAGAATAGAAGATCTCATACGACTGATGACTGTCCGAGGTTGTGGTGTTAGAGACATAGCCGTTATAGCCAAGGTTAGCATCGGAAAAGTGCTTAGCACCATAGGCTCATCCATTTACAAGATTGTACCTAAGAAGCACTATTATGAACGCTTAGAGGTTGATGAGTTCTGGACTTACGTGTATCGCAAGAAGCGTAAAGTCTGGCTCATCTACGCTTATGACCGTGCTACTAATGAGATTGTCGCTTATGTCTGGGGCAAACGTGACCTAAAAACGGCTAAGAAGTTAAGAACACGTTTAAAGCAGCTTACAGTCAGCTATGGCTCTATCAGTATGGACAACTGGGACAGTTTTATAACCGCCTTTAAAAGTGATAACAAACGAATTGGCAAACAGCATACGGTAGATATAGAAGGCAATAACTGCCGTCTTAGACACCGATTGCGTCGGGCGGTTAGAAAGACTTGTTGCTTCTCAAAAAAGCTTGATAATCACTTTAAAGTATTCGATCTGGTGTTCTTTTATGTCAATTATGGCTACGTCTGATGCCAGCATACTTTTTAGAACACCACCAAATAACCTTATAAGCTGTCTTACACTTATTTATACTGCGTTAAGTGATTGGCCTTGCAATTTAGTCTAAAAACACCATTTATCTATCATGAAACACTAACTTGACTTAGCAAGTCTGGTGAATTAAGGATTAAATATATGACTGATTATAATATTGATAAAGACAACATCGACATCGATATCTCAGCGGCAACGCCTGATACTGATGACACTGCGCTCGATAATGGCGCAAACAACTATTTGCCATTATTGGCACTACGTGACGTTGTCGTTTATCCGCACATGCAAATCGCGCTGTTTGTCGGCCGCGCGCCATCTGTCAAAGCGGTGGAGCTAGCACAAGCAGAATACGGTGATAAAGTGCTAGTCGTCGCGCAAAAAGACTCACTGACTGAGGATATCGATCAAGATAACCTTTATCAGTACGGTACTGTGTGCCGTATCGTCAGCACTATGCCGCATGATAGCGATGAGAGTTGTATCAAAGTGCTTATTGAAGGCCAGTACCGCGCGCGTGTTAATGCGATAGAAAACCATGCGCAAAGCTCCGATGATGTGTTAATGGCAAGCTTTGAGCGTGCCGACTTAGAAGTGAGCTTAGATGAGTCTCAACAAAAAAACACTATTAAAGCCTTAACCGGTCTATTTGAGAGCTATGCTGACGCACGTTTGCGTAATGCGCGTGAGTTGACACGCGTGGCTAAGCGTATCGATGATTTGTTAGAGCTGATTTATTTCATCTCTACTCGAGTCTCGATGGATTTGGATATCAAGCAGTCGTTTTTAGAAGAAGATGATATCAAGACTCATATCAATACCTTGACTGAATATCTCATCAAGCAAAGCGCCGAGCAGAATATTGAACAAGATATTCAAGACGCCGTGCGTCAGCAGATGGAAGACAATCAGCGCGAATACTTCTTAAATGAGAAGATGAAAGCGATTAAAAATGAGCTATCCGATATGCATGATGGCGCGTTTGATGGCGAAGATGATATTGGCGAGCTTGAGCAGCGCTTAGAAGACGCTGACCTACCAGAGGATGTGCGCAAAAAAGCGGAGCAAGAGCTGAAAAAACTCAAAATGATGCCGCCTGCTTCAAGTGAGTCTTCGGTAGTACGCAACTATATCGAGTGGATATTGGATACGCCGTGGAATGCCACTACTAAGGTGTCGATCAATTTAGAAAAAGCCAAAAACGTGCTCGATGAAGATCATTATGGCTTGCAAGATGTGAAAGATCGTATCCTAGAGTATCTCGCCGTGCAGTCGCGAGTGAAAAAGCTGCGTGGTCCGATACTGTGCCTAGTAGGTCCTCCAGGTGTCGGTAAAACGTCTTTAGGCGAATCTATCGCCCGGGCAACGGGTCGTAAGTTTGTGCGTATGGCTTTGGGCGGCGTACGTGATGAAGCGGAGATTCGCGGTCACCGCCGTACTTATATCGGTGCGATGCCCGGTAAAATCGTGCAGTCGCTTGCCAAAGTAGAAGTCAAAAACCCGCTGTTCTTGTTAGATGAAGTCGATAAGATGGCGCAGGACTTTCGCGGTGATCCGGCATCTGCTCTGCTTGAAGTACTCGATCCCTCGCAAAATGATAGCTTTAACGATCATTACCTCGATATGGACTTAGACTTATCACAAGTGATGTTCATCTGTACGGCGAATAGTATGGATATCCCGCCTGCGCTCTTAGATCGTATGGAAGTGATTCGTCTGCCAGGCTATACCGAAGAAGAAAAGGTCAATATCGCCCAAAAATATCTAGTACCGAAAGCGATCAAGCAAAACGGTCTAAAAGAAGGCGAGATTGAGATTGTCGAGGCAGCATTGCATAGCATCGTGCGTAGCTATACCCGTGAAGCAGGCGTACGTAACCTTGAGCGTGAAGTGAATAAAATCTGCCGTAAAGTGGTGCGCGGCTCGGTTGAGAGCCATGGGGCTCGCGCTCCCAAAAAGGACGAGCGTCAGCTAGTAGTTGTTGATGATAGCAATATCGATGACTATCTAGGCGTGCATCAGTACGACTACGGTCTAGCTGAAAAAGACGCTGAAATTGGCCGCGTCACGGGCCTTGCTTGGACGCAAGTCGGCGGTGAGTTATTAACTATCGAAGCAGTTGCGATGAAAGGTAAAGGCGAGCTGGCCTTTACAGGGTCTTTGGGTGATGTGATGAAAGAGTCGATTCGTGCGGCGATGAGCGTAGTACGAGCGCGCGGTGATAGCTTAGGTATCGATTATGAGACCTTTAAGACCACCGACGTCCACGTGCATATGCCAGAGGGTGCCACGCCAAAAGATGGTCCATCAGCGGGCGGCGCATTAACTACAGCGCTAGTCTCAGCGATCACCGGCATTGCTATTCGTCCTGACATTGCGATGACAGGTGAGATTACCCTACGCGGTAAGATCCTGCGTATCGGTGGTCTCAAAGAGAAGCTACTCGCGGCGCATCGCGGCGGTATCAAGCACGTGTTGATCCCTGAGAGTAACGAGCGCGATTTGGCAGATATTCCGGATAACGTTAAGGAAGGTCTGATCATTCAGCCAGTAGCGACGATTGATGAAGTGTTAAAAGCGGCGTTGGTCAGTATGCCAAAACCGCTTAAGCCTGCAAAGGTTACAGTAGATACTACTTCTAACCAGTCGCTGCATAGCTAAGCTGATTTTGCTTACTTAATGCTGATTAAATTTTAATTGAAGAGAGCCGTTTACTTTAGAGTAAGCGGCTTTTTTAATACTTTTAATGACAGTCTTTATTAGTTAGAGCTTTACTACCCTTATATATCGCAACCTTTCTTCGCAATATTATTAAAATGCTTATAAAAAATTCATTAAAACTATACTCCAATAACTTACATTTATTAACCAATTGTTGCGCTTTTGCCCAATAGTTGTGGGCATTGTCTCGCTATACTGTTTTTGACATCAACGAATGTTGTAATAATTCAAAAATAAAATAAATAATTTGGAGAAAAAAATGAATAAGTTAATGCTTGGTAGTGCGCTGTTGTGTGGCTCAGCTTTGGCGATGACAGGTTGTCAAACAGTTGAAGGACAATTGCAAACTGGTAATCCTATAGACCAGCCTGTTCTACAGTCTGTTATCAAGACTACCGATGCCAGTAATCGTGAGATAGGACAGATGTATTTGCGCCCAGTAGATGGCGGTGTACAAGTTTATGGTAAGCTTATGGGTCTAGCGCCAGGTAAAACGGTTGCCCTACATATTCATGAGACGGGTAGCTGTGCTGATATGGGTAAAGCAGCAGGTGGTCATTTTAATCCTGACAATAACCCACACTCAAATCCAGATGACATGAATGGCCATGCTGGTGATCTGCCAAACTTAACGGCTAATGAAGATGGCGTCGCGACTATCAACTATGTCAGTAAAAAAATAGCCGCTACTCCAACAGGCAAGTATAGCGTCAATCGCTTAGCCTTTATTGTTCATGGCGGTGTAGACGATTATGTCAGTCAGCCTGCTGGTAACGCTGGAGAGCGTGTAGCTTGTGGTATCATCGAAGCTAGATAATATTTGTGCTTTATATAATATTTTTGGTATAAAAAAGACCTCTTAGCTAGCTAAGAGGTCTTTTTTACGCAAATTAGAATAATAAGCAATAAATGTTAAATAATAAATGCCAATAATTAAGATCTTGTTAGCATTCATTACTACCTTGGCTATTCCTCTACCCACTCGCCGTTACGCCAATAGACACCCCAGCGCGTAGCCTTGCCTTTTTTCTCAGAGCCAATGTATTGCTCTTTTTTCTTACGTGACCAGCGCAAAATGGTTGGATTGCCATCAGGGTCTTCATCCGGCCCCTCAAACAAATACTGAAACTTATCTTCCATTTTGTCTTTGATCTCGCGTAACTCCGCAAGCTTTGGCGGACGAGTCTCGCGCACTTTTGGGAACTTTGAAGCCGCTAAGAAAATGCCAGCCGCCCCTTCGCGCAAGATAAAGTAATCATCGTGCTTGGTTGACTTTAGCTCCGGCAGATGAATAGGCTCCATACGCGGCGGTGCCGGCTCGCCCGTCTTTAATACTTTGCGCGTGTTATCGCAGTTCTGGCATGCAAAATACGGTCCAAAGCGTCCGGTCTTAAGCTCCATCTGCCCATCACATTTATCACAATCAATGGTTGGCGCGTCAGAGCCAGGCACTTCAAACTTACCTTCCTCCAAAATATAACCATCGCAGTCGGGATTATTGCCGCAAATGTGCAGCTTTAAGCCGCCATCAACGATATAGCCATTCATCGCAGTCGCACATTTCGGGCAGCGCTTTTTCTCCATTAGATCTTTGACTTCTGCCGCCTCATCATCAGTATCGCCATCATCAAGATTAGCAAATGCTTCGACTGGCATTAGGTTCTTAGTACCTTTGCAGCGCTCTTTTGGCGGTAAATTATAGCCCGTACAGCCTAAGAATACGCCGGTCGAGCCGGTGCGCAGTTGCATCGGACGATCGCATAAATCGCAGTGTACATCAGGGACATCAGTAGGATCATTAGGACGCATGCCATCTTTATCTTTGGCATGCTCAACTTTTTTCTTAAAGTCGCCATAAAAATTATCTAACACATCCTTCCAGTCGGTATCACCCTCAGCGACGTGATCAAGCTTGTCCTCAAGCGCGGCGGTAAAGGTGTAATCCATCAAATCAGGGAAGCTATCGGTCAGTCTATCGGTAACAATATCGCCCATCTTTTCGGCAAACAAGCGCTTGTTCTCAAGCTTGACATAACCGCGATCTTGAATGGTGGAGATGATAGAAGCATAAGTCGAGGGACGACCGATCCCTTTTTTCTCAAGCTCTTTGACTAGGCTTGCCTCCGTATAACGCGGTGGCGGCTTGGTGAAGTGCTGGCTTGGATCAAGCTTATCGAGCGCCAGCTTATCGCCCTTTTTGACATCTGGCAGTAGCGTATCATCGCCCTTAGCAGGCGGCATGACACGGGTATAGCCATCAAAGGTCATAGTACGGCCACGAGCTTTTAGCTCAACATTGCCCGCTTCAACAAATAAATTCACCGATAGATACTTAGCAGGCATCATCTGACAGGCGACAAACTGACGCCAAATCAGCTCATAAAGGCGGATAGCATCACGCTCTACGCCTTTTAATTGCGTGGATTTCATATTGACGTTAGAGGGACGAATCGCTTCGTGCGCCTCTTGCGCGTTTTGCTTATTGCCGTAGAAGTTTGGCTTTTCGGGCACGTACTTTTTGCCGTAGCTGTCTTCAATAAAGCCGCGTGCCCCTGCCAAAGCATCTCCTGACAAAAATGTCGAGTCGGTACGCATATAGGTAATATGACCGGCTTCATAGAGACGCTGCGCTAAAATCATGGTCTTTTTGACTGAAAACCCTAAGCGCGTACTCGCTGCTTGCTGTAGCGTTGAGGTGATAAAAGGCGCACTCGGGCGCGACTGCGTGGGTTTTTCTTCACGCTCTTTGACAATAAAGTCATTGGTTTTGAGAACCTCCAACACTTTATCGGTCTGCTCTTTATTGACCAGCTTAAGAGCTTTATCGTTTTGTTTAGTCGCTTCTAGTCGAATGTTATTTTCGTTATTGTCAGCATCGGCTTTGTTGGCCTTTTTGCCCTCATCGATATGGGTATCGGCATGAATCTGCCAATATTCTTCTGGAATAAAAGCGCGAATCTCATGCTCGCGCTCAACGACCAATCGCATAGCGACCGACTGTACCCGTCCTGCTGACAGCCCACGAGCCACCTTTTGCCAAAGGATTGGCGACACCATAAAGCCCACCACTCTGTCGAGAAAACGTCTGGCTTGTTGGGCATTGACGCGATCGATATCTAATTTGGAGGGCTGCTTAAAAGCGTTTTGGATGGCGTTTTTGGTAATCTCATTAAACACCACGCGCTCATATTTGCTATCTGCGCCGCCAATGACTTCTTTGAGGTGCCAAGCGATCGCTTCTCCCTCTCTATCCATATCCGTTGCTAGATAGATTTTGTCCGCGTCTTTGGCTAAGGCTTTTAGCTCTTTGATAACTTTGGTTTTATTCGGCAATACTTCATAAACCGCCGCCCAACCGTGCTCAGGATCAACGCCCATGCGCCGTACTAGTGCTTGCTGCGCTTTTTCTTCTTTGGACAGACTATCATCTTTATTGGCTGCAGCTTTTTTGGCCCCTTTGCTCGCGCCTACGGGGAGATCACGCACATGACCAATACTGGAGCGGACAACAAAATCGTTACCTAGATATTTATTGATCGTTTTAGCCTTAGCAGGGGACTCCACAATGACTAAGGACTTACCTTTTGAGCCAGCGCTACTACTAGCCGTCTCGGTACTAGCCGCTTTTTTGGTGGCGGTTTTGCTGGGCTTTTTAGCGGCTGGTTTGGAGGCTACTTTAGTCTTTGCCACTTTTTCGCTAGTTTCTGTTTGGCTAGCTGTAGACTTAGTGGATTTTTTGGTTGTGGTTTTTGCCATAGTTGACGACACCATAATAAATGGATAAAAATGAGATAAAAATTGGCAGCCAAGCTTATTATTAGTACTCATTGGCTTGTGGTAATCGCTGTCAATAAAAGAGGTATAAACTATAAAATAATTGGCAAATATCGATTAAATGTCTTCGCCTGATAAATTTAGGCTTATAAAGAAGTTACACTGCTAAGCGACAAAATGTCAACTTTTAAAATAAAGCCCTAATCAAACTTGCTATTGATAACACTATCAAAAGGATTATGCGCCCTATTCGCGCTTGTAGTCATAGTATTGGTGTTGAAGCTATGATCAGTATACACAGCAGGGTTGGCTGTTTTTTTCATCTGCTCAGCCCACTGCTCAAGCTTCATCTTCAATGCTAATAAATCCTCTTCTATCGTTTTAGCCCGATAGCTTGGATTGCTGATAGGACGCACATAAGCAATATCTTCCCAATAAATGACAATACTATTGGCTTTAGTCCATAAGCCTTTTACAAAAGGCTCTATACTCGCCGGTAGCTCTAATGGCGTCTTATCGAAGTTAAAGTTTATCTTTTTGGAGAACGTGTTAGCGTTGCCTTGTGAGTTACGAATAGCACTTGGAATAGTAAGCTTAGTCGCCTCACTATCAGTATCTACAAAATTACTATCAGCTCGCCACTGACCATCGACGACTCGGTAACGGGTATAAGGCAGCTGTATTCCTTCTAACACTAAGCAGTACTGTGCCATCATACCGCGGCCCAGCTCGTTATCGCGGCCAGGTAGCCAATCTGGACAAGCCACTAGTTTTGGATTGAGCTGCAAACGCCGCGCAGTCATACGCAGCTTATCCAAACGCTGATCGATACCGTTAGGCTTGAGCGCCATCATACTCCCTAATACAAAAAGTACAATAAGGATAGCAATCCAAATTCCCATAACCACCTAACCTTTTGCTAATTTAAATTTATAAAAGACCAATACTGCCCTGATCTAGCTACTCATAATGAGTATAAAAGATAATAAATCAAGCTCAGTAGCTTAACGATTAGCATTATAGGTCATCTGCTAAGCTGTATAAAAAGGTGTATTATACTTTTTATATCAAAAGCTTAGCTACTCAAAAACATCTTCTGGATAACACAATACAAAAAGTCATTTCCTCAAAAAATGCTATGATAAACCATTCTTTAACTATTTTGAGTAAGTAGGTGCAACATGAGTTCTTTTTTTGAAATGGCCTCTATGTCATCGATATCTTCTTTATTAGTCTCTAGCACTAAGCAAAAAACCGCTATTAGCCTATCACTTATTGGCGCGCTAGCCTTAGTATTATCAGGGTGTGCAACGACTCAAGCTCTGACGCCTGAGCAATGTCAAAGTAGTAATTGGCAAGATGTTGGCTACGCGGATGGCTTGCAAGGGCGCTCTGGTGCTTATTTTGGTCAGTATGCTAATCAATGCGCTAGTGTCGTTGGCGCCACCCCTAATAGAGTGTTGTGGGAGCAAGGTCGTCAGCAAGGGTTGAAGAGCTACTGTACTGAGCTCAATGCCTACAAGCTTGGCCGCGAAGGCTATGATTGGCAGCCCGTTTGTCCGCTTGAGGGTATCGAGAAGTTAGAAGAGGCCTACTCGCAAGGACGCTACTATTATATTCGTCAGCGTGATCTTGATTATCTACGCTCGCCCTATCCGTTTGGTTATGGTGGCCGCTTTGGTTATAGTCCTTTTTATAGCCCCTTTGGTTATGGCTGGTAAGCGTCAGTCGGCTTAATGTATAAGTCAGCTATTATGATTAATTGCCTTGGAGAATATTCTTATTATTTTAGTAGTGTTACTTGTCATACTGACGATATTTTTAGTTATTGCCTTACTCATTTATATAGCAGGTTTATTGCTATAACTTAGCTGTTATAGCTTAGGGGCTATCAATTGCAAGGGTTAAAGTAGCTATACCTGCCAGCGACTTGCCGTTTTTATCATACCTTTTTAGTCGAGCTTTTAGCAAATCGCCTTTTATGGCCTCATCAAGCTTTTCATTGCCAGAGGATATTATAGTGCTAATCTCTTTTATTCGTCCTTGAGCATCGACTGACAGACTAAAGTAGATACTAACCCTTTCTTTTTCACTCTTATTATCATTAATGCGGTTATTGCCGTTATTATTAAAGCCACTATCCAATAAATATTGAGCTAAGTCAGCAACCATAAACCTAGGAGCTATTAGCCAATCATCTGCTGTTATAGCATAGCTACTATCGATTAACTCATGCTCAAAGGGTAACGCTGGTATGATGCTGATAAGAGCACGACTGTTATCACCTTGATTTGTTCCCTGTTTATTTTTTATACCTGTAATAGACTTGTGATAGCTCGTGCTTTTATTAGAAGTATTATTGTTGGTGATAATATTACCTGCCATTGGGCTTTGCGGTGCCATTGAAAACGGAGCATAGCCACCAGCAATAGGTGATTTCCCCTCATCCTTAGATGCGCCCTTTTTAGCTAAACCTCTGCCATTTAAAGCCTCTTCATCTAAACCTTGACTTGCATTGTCCGTACCATTAGCTGACTCTTTGATAGTGGTCTTTATGGTTGCTGTAGTCCCTGATAACAACTCTAACTCAGTAGCAGATTCATCAGCAGGTTCAGTGGTTTTTGACATTACCCCTGTTGGCTCTACAGTTTTAGAGTTTATAGTTTCCGTCGTAGAAGTTTCAGGATTTACGATGACTTCCTCTACTACTTCATTATCTATCACTTCTGCTGCTGTCTCTTTTTCTACTACCTTAGAATTAGAGGCTATAACTTCTGGCGTCTTGGTTTTAGGTACTGATTCAAAGCTTGATTCTGGGGCTTCTGCACTTTTCGCAGCCTCTCCACCTTTAGCTACTGTAGCTTCTGATTGATTAGCTAGCGTTATCAGTTCGATATCGATTGGCGTAGTTTGTATTAATGGCTTTGTGATAGCGGTTGGACTCTCAACACTTCTCAAAACAATGGCCGTCAGTACGTGCAAGCCTATTACCATGATAAATACGGTAAATACTCTTTTGCGTGATGGCACAGTGATAGTTATTACACTCATAACTTCCTAATCAGTAGCTAGTGTGACTTGTCGTTAATCCCATGACCAATGATAGCGATGATCTATAGTAGTAGCAAATGAGTAGGTTGTTCAGATTTACCCGCACCATTTTTGAACACTAAAAAAAACCCTACTAGCATTTCACTAGCAGGGTGTGGAGAATAATACTAATTTCAACTATTTTTATTATTATAACTTGCAAGGCTGCAGATAACTTATTGGTTAACGAATGCAATCTTAGTTAATCCTGCCTGACTAGTAGCTGCTAATACTTGCGCTACCGTATCGTACTTGCTGTCTTTGTCCGCTCGTAGCTGTATTGATGGCTCTTTACCCGCATTTGCCTCTTGTTGCAAACGCGCTTGCAAAGCCTCCATACTGATAGACTTATCATCCCAAAACAATTCAGCATCTTTATCAATACTGATCTGGATTACCTCAGGCGGCGTCTCGTTGACAGTAGCGCTAGTCTTTGGCAAGTCTAGTGGCACTGTCGGATTGAGCACCGTCGCTGTCAATAAAAAAATAATCATCAACACTAGCATGACATCAATCAGCGGAATAAGGTTCATCTCATTCATACCTTGAGCGTCATCGTCTCCTAATTGAAAGGCCATAATTGTCTCTAGTTAATATAAGATAGGTTAAGCTAGCCATTTTAATCCAGCGCTATGGTTATTTTGCCAAAGTAAGCTTTTGCTATACCTGTGAAGCCGAAGCTGCAGAATAAGAAGCGTTTGACTTTGAGGCTGTATTAACAGAACTAGCCACTGATGTTTCTTTACCTTTGGCAACATCCGTAGTAGAAGCCTCTGTCATAGTAGCCGACTGCGCCAATAAGTCATGAGCTCGGTCATTGGCTTGATACATAACCCGGCGGTTGATACGCACGGTAAGGTTATAAAATACTACTGCCGGAATGGCAACGGCGATACCCAAACCGGTCATAATCAAAGCCTCGCCTACCGGCCCTGCGACTTGCGCAAGACCTGCTTGACCGGTGCTACCAATATTATGCAGCGCATGAAAAATACCCCACACTGTACCGAACAGTCCGATAAAAGGCGCGATGGCGGCAGTAGTACCCAAGATAGGCAGGCCGCGCTCACTAGCAAAGCGATAACGACCAATATGCTTGAGCAAAGCTTGCTCGGTCACTAAACGCCGAGTAGCAGCGTCAGAGGTTACTAAGTTAGGACGCTTGGCTTGTACTTGCTGAGTCAAATCATCAGCGACTGTCATGGCTAATTTGCGACTTTGCATGACCCGTATGATACCGGTCACCCACGAGACTACTGATAAAGCTAATAATAAGAAAAATAGAGTCTTGGTGACAATATCGCTTATTTGCCAATAGTTCATAAAGTCCATCTTAGACTCCTTTGATATTTGGATGATTCTCAATAGTTATAGCATAACTAGTTATAGCGTTTTGCCTCATACCTATGATTATAAAGTCATACGAAACGGTAAAATGGCGGTACTTTTAACCGGAGTATTATCTCTAGTTGCCGGATTAAGCTTAGCGTTTGATAAGGCTCTTATAAAGTCTCTATCAAATTTGTGATTGCCTGAGGACTTGGATATTTTGATATTTCCTATAGTACCATTGGCATCTACCGACATACTTACCGTAATTGAAACCTCAGTCCCTTTAAAACCATAGTCTTTGTTTTTGATAGAGGTAAATATAGGTTCTCTTAACCAACTAGAATTCCCTATAGCGCCATAGCTAACAGGCTCACTACTGGCAGCTTTAGCTTTTTCGGCAGCTGCTTTTGCCGCCTGCTCTTTAGCAAGTTGTGCCGCTTTTTCGGCCGCCTCTCTCGCCGCTTTAGCCGTGGCAGCTGCTTGTGCTTCGCGTTCAGCTTGCGCCGCTCTTTGCGCCTCTAGCTCTGCTTGGCGCTGCTGTGCTTGCTGCATAGCTTTGGCATGAGCCTGCGCTGCTAACACTTTTTGACGCTGCTGCTCGGCTTGTTGCTCAGCAAGTTTAGTTGAGGTAATAGTCTCAACTTTAGGTGTTGGCTGCAGTTCTACTACTTTTTTGACTTCAACAGGCTTATCCGCCTCAGCTTTATCCACTTTAGGCTTTACAGGCTTTGATACAACCTCAGAAGCTGGTTTTGGCTCTACGACTGCTTTTGGTTTAACAGTGTCCGCAAGCTTAGGCTTACTCTTTGCTTTAAGTGGTTCACTAGCCTTTTGAGGCGGTTGCACAGATTTAGGCACTGGCTTGGCTACCGCTTTTTCTACCATTGGCTTTGGAGTCTCAGCAGGCAAAGTGAGTAATTGGATCTCAATAGGCTCTATCTGCTTTTCCTCTTCACTAATAGCTGGCGGCTGTACCATCACTATCGCTACAGCAGTCAAGATGTGCAAGCTTACCACCACACTGATAATAATCAATATCACTCGGTAAGGCGGCGCGTTTAAGTTTTCTGAACCCATAACATCCTACTGCTTTATCTAAAGTTCTGTTTTGAATTTGTTGATTTTAAATTCGCTACTATTCATAGGTATAAGTCGCAGCTATGAGAATTTTGGCTGATTAAAGTTGGTATGATGATAATACAAACGATAACCATTATCAATAAAAATTAGTGCGCTATGAGATATTCCTGTCTAGATACAAACTAAAATACAAACGATAACCATTATCATTGATAATTTTACAGTGTTGCTTTATCATGGCTTTTTATGACTGATTTATCGTGATTATCAGCCAATACTATTTATAATTAATAAGATTATCATCATACGCTAACCCATAGATTTATCTTTAATATTTTGACTCTCAAACAATGAGCACTGTTTTAGCGCTTCTATTCTAGCGTTAAGCACGCTCTTTTTTATTTTTACTGTCAATAATATTGTTTGTCATGTGGGTATCCGTAGTATCGATAATCATTTGCTATTTGCCGAGTGTCTTATGTCTAACCCTACTATTACGACCCAAAGCCCTTTATTTAAACGCCCGTTACTAGCGGCTATGAGCGCCGCGTTACTTGTCAGTATCAGCTTAACAGGATGTACATCACCTGACTCTAGTGAGACTGATATAGACGATACTAAGGTTGAGAATAAAACGGCTGATGCCGCCTCAAACGTTGCTAACAACGATGCGGTTTCTGTAGCTACTATCGATGTTGATACGGTAAAAGGCGATGTCACTTTGCCAATGAATCCCTCACCGATAGTGGTCTATGACATGAGCCTATTACAAGACTTAGCTGCGCTCGATGTGGCGGTTACTGGTATACCAAGCGGTCTAAAACTAGATAATTTATCCTCAAAAAACCAGCCTGACCCTGAAGAAGTAGGCACGGTGTTCGAGCCTGATCTTGAGGCGTTAAATGCTATACAGCCGCAAGCTATCTTAGTTGGCTCTCGTATGGCTGAGAAATACCATGAGCTATCAACTATTGCGCCGACGCTCGATATGACTATTGATACAGCTAACATTTATGAGTCAAGTAAACAGCGCTTGCACGACTTAGGCGCGCTATTTGGCAAGAGTGATGAAGCTCTAAAACTACAGCAAAATATCGATAATAAGATCGCTCAAACTCAAAAAGTCACTCAAGATAAAGGAGCGGGCCTGGTCGTGATGGTCAATGGCAATAAGCTGTCGGCCTATGGTGACAAATCAAGATATGGTTTTATTCATAATGTGCTTGGGGTGCCAATGGCGGATAAGCAAATTACTGACGCCGCTCATGGTCAGCCAATCTCGTTTGAGTATATACAAAAGATGAATCCGGACTGGTTGTTTGTAGTAGATCGTAGCGCGGCTATCGGTGAGGACAGCGTTGGCGCTAAAGCGGTACTAAACAATCCATTAGTGGCGCAAACAAGCGCTTGGAGTAAAGATCAAGTGGTCTATCTAAGCCCAGACTCCTATCTTGCTTTTGGCGGCTACTATCAATGGATGAAGGATTTGGACACTATCAATACCGCCTTTACCAAAGCACAGTAACCTTTAGATCAGTCTGACTATGCCGTTATTTTCTCGCCGCTATTATGATATGCATACTGCTAGCCCAAAGATACCTCGCGTATCAAAAAAGTGGCAGCAGCATGATAAGCCCTCTAAAGCTGCTATACCGCCTTGGCTAATCAATAGCGCCAGCTTAGTAGTGATGGGGTTATTAGTATTACTAAGCTTATCGATTGGCGTCGCTGATTTTTCTTGGTCGGGTATGCTACAAGGCTTGATTAGCCATAGCGCCAACGCCGATAGCTCGCTGATGTTAGTGAGTCGTTTGCCACGTACTATTGCCATTATCCTAACTGGTATTGCGATGGCGGTCGCGGGTATGATTATTCAAGTGGTGCTAAAAAACCGCTTCGTTGAGCCCTCCATGGTTGGCGCGACTCAAAGCGCTGCCTTGGGATTATTAGTCGTCAGCCTGCTATTCCCTGCCAGCACCTTGATGGTGAAGATGAGCGTGGCGACTATCACCGCCGTGCTGGGTATGATGCTATTTATGGGGCTTATCCGCCGTATCCCGCCCACTGATTTTTTGCTCATTCCGCTGATAGGTATCGTCTTTGGCGGTATTATCGAGGCGGTGACGACCTTTATTGCTTATCAGACCGAAACGCTGCAAATGCTTAGCGTTTGGCAGTTTGGTGATTTCTCTAGCGTCTTAGCAGGACGCTATGAGCTACTTTGGCTGACCGGCGGCCTGTGTGTCATCGCTTATATGATTGCTGATAAGCTGACCATCGTCGGTTTGGGCGATAACATTGCCTTAAACTTAGGCATCAGTAAGCGTCAGGTGACTTGGCTAGGCGTCGGCATGGTAGCGATGATGAGCGCGATGGTAGTAGTGACGGTCGGTATGATTCCCTTTATTGGCCTCATTGTGCCTAATATCGTTAGCCGTATCATGGGGGATAAATTGCGCCGCAGCTTGCCGGCGGTCGCGCTTCTTGGTGCATCGGCAGTACTCTTGTGCGATATCATTGGGCGCTCTATTCGCTATCCGTTTGAAGTGCCCGTAGCGACAGTGTTTGGCGTAGTAGGCACGGTGGTATTTTTATGGCTGCTGCTGCGTGCGCCAAGCGAGGCGTAAGCTTTAGAGCAAAGTAATTGTTAAGTCTATCATCACTTTATTATCGTCACTATTTATCATTTTTTATAAGATTAGCGTATGCCTTTGCCATTTGCCTCTCATGTTACCAGTATAAATACCGATAGCGATGTTTGCTCTTATGGCAAGCTTACACGTCTGTGGCAAGCGTTGGCTGCACACCCGCTACTAGTAGCAAGTACTATTTTACTGCTCTCAGCCCTGCTATTTTTGACCCTCAATGTCAATGGGCACTGGGATTTTGCTTTGCCCTTACGCGGCAAAAAGCTGCTCGCTTTGATGGTAGTCGGCTATGCTATCGGCGTATCAACGCTACTGTTTCAAACGCTAACGCATAATCCGATTCTCACGCCATCATTATTGGGATTTGACTCCTTATATGTACTGCTGCAAAGTTTGCTAGTGTTTTTCTTAGGCGCTATTAGCTTTACTAGCATTAATCCTATTGCCAAATTCATCCTTGAAGTTGCGTTGATGTTTGGCGCCTCATTATTACTATTCAAAGTTTTATTCTCAAAAAGCAGTCAGGATTTGACGCGGCTAATATTGGTAGGGGTTATCTTTGGCGTATTGTTTCGTAGCCTATCCGCGCTGATCGCTAGGCTCATTAATCCTGATGATTTTGTAGTGGTGCAAGCCGCCAGTTACGCACAGTTCAATACCATCAATCCGCAGCTACTCGGTATCAGCATTGCTATCTGCATAGTTACTGCTTGGGCTATTTGGCGCTGGCGTTATCAATGTGATGTGCTGATGCTCGGTAAGGCGCAAGCGATCAA
The DNA here is from genome assembly GCF_040371085.1 of Psychrobacter sp. AH5. Taxonomy (NCBI): domain Bacteria; kingdom Pseudomonadati; phylum Pseudomonadota; class Gammaproteobacteria; order Moraxellales; family Moraxellaceae; genus Psychrobacter; species Psychrobacter sp. AH5. The sequence continues at coordinate 488,914 of NZ_JAMBMT010000001.1, read as the reverse complement.
CTTAGGCATCAATTATCAGCGGTTGGCTTTTGGATTGTTGACATTGATCGCGGTGTTAGTCGCTACCGCCACCGCTTTAGTCGGTCCGGTGACTTTCTTTGGCCTACTCGTCTGTGCTTTGACCAATCGACTCGCTAGTGATATGACGCACTCTCAGCGCCTAATATTAGTCAGTCTAATCGCCATGATTTGCTTGGTACTAGGGCAAGCACTCTTTGAGCAAGTATTAGGTATGGCGGGTGTGTTGTCGGTAGTCATTGAGCTGGCGGGCGGGCTAGTCTTTTTAATACTAATATTTATGACTCATCGCCGCCGAGTATAGCCTCATCTCAAAACGGCTGTTAAAACTGCTTTTGACACCTTGCTCCTAAAAAGAGGTATGAATAAAAATAACTATGATTAAAATAAGTAATCTCTCACATCATATTGGCAAGCAGCAAATCTTGCATAGCATTTATTTATCCCTGCCTCCCGCGCAAGTGATCGCCTTGATCGGCCCTAATGGCGCAGGCAAATCAACCTTGTTCTCAGTCATGGCACGGCTGCAACCATTACAAAACGGGCAAGTGAGCTTTTTGGTAGATAATAAAGAGCATGACATTGTCAATAGTGATGCTCGCAGCTTAGCAAAAACAGTAGCGATGCTCAGCCAAGATAATAATGTGCAAGGACGCCTGCGCGTGCATGAGCTATTGATGTTTGGGCGCTACCCTTATCATCAGGGACGTCCTACTGTCAGCGACCAACAAAAAGTCGATGAGATCATTGAGCGCTTTGAATTACAAGAGCTGGCCAATCGTTTTTTATCGACGCTATCAGGCGGTCAGTGTCAGCGCGTCTTGATTGCGATGATTGTCTGCCAAGATACGCCTTATCTGCTGCTCGATGAGCCGCTCAACAATTTGGACATGTACCACGCCGGACGTCTGATGCGTGAGCTGCGCAGCTTGAGCCATAACCAGCAAAAAACGGTGGTCATCGTCTTGCACGATATCAATCAAGCGGCGCAGTTTGCCGATACGGTGGTGACCATGAAAGACGGTCAAGTGCTGGCGGTTGGCAGTCCTAATGAGGTACTAACGCCAGAGACTATGAAACAATTATACGAGGTTGAGGTGACCGTACTGAGCCACCAAGGCCGTCCGGTCATTGTAGATACCGTTTAAATATAGCGCTGATAAACAGTAAAAAGGAAGGCTTGATGCATAAGATGCTATTGAACCACCGCTGGATAAATTATAAAAATCTGTGCCGATTACTTTTAATCCTTAGCTTTGGTTTATGCCTGTCTTATGCTGTAAATAAAGCCATAGCAGATACTTTGACTTGGCTGGGTATTACTTTGTACCTGCTAAGACTAGTGATTATTCCTATGGATTTGACGCAAGATATAGCTTCGGTAGACTATACAAAAAACTTTGACAAGAGTAATAGTTGGCATAGAAGTGTAATGCTCGGTGAGCTACTTGCTTTCTTACTCCTTAGCGTTGGAATAGCCTACGACATCTTTTTGCAATTAAAGCTTTGACCCGCAGCAATAGGTAATAAGATGCTTTTTAATAGCTAGTTTTTCCTATTTGCTTTGAGAAATCGTTTTTTAGCGCTAATTTTTGTCTTTGTTTTGCGCGGCTTTGACGACCTTTAAGCCATAGATAGACGCCAGTGCCTGACAGTGTGCTGACTGCTAGACCAATCAGCGCTAAAAACACTTGATAGAGTCGATGAGCTGTTTTTTCGTCTTCTGCTAAGCCAATATGTCCCATATGCAATGTTGCTAACCACTGATCGGTTTTGCTAGCGAATGAGCTTTGATAACCAAACTTTACTTTTTCTAGCTGACCGCTAGCTGCATCGACCGTAATAGATGACGCGCCGCCTTTTTTGCCAATATCTTGATTGGTGCTAAAGCGCATCTGCCACTGATTTTCCTCCGCTAGCCAGCGAATTCCCAAGAGCCGCTCTACCTCTACACCATTATGATGCGCCGCTATATTGGCCTGCTCGCTTAGATAAGCGATACTATTGGCTTTCGTGATTTTATTATTAGCGTCAGCAGATTGATGCTGTATTTGGCTTTGCTCTTTAGGCCTAGCTGGTCTGTCTTCTCTAGCTTCGAGTCCTACTAGCGTTTGCATCACTGGTTGATAAACGGGTTGTAAATTAAAGCCCACACTCGACCAAGCTATCACCAATAGCATCAGCCATAGCCATAAGCCAAAGGCTTGATGCAAATCATAATTGAGTTTAAAGGTATTGGTGTTGGTGCGGATTTTCCACGCGGGTAGCCAGCGCTTAATAAAGGACGCTCGTTTTTTTGCAGGCAGTCTTTGGCTTTGATTGGCGCTATTATTTTTATTTTTTACTTTACGAGGCCAAGTCAAATAAAAGCCAATAAAGCAGTTTATTGTCCAAAGCAAAGAGATAATACCTAAGAGCCATTTACCAATATCACCAAGCAGTAAATCTCTATGTAGCCAAAATACTTTATGCATAGTATTTTGCCATGCCCACTGCTCTTTATCGCGCGTCCCTAAGATAGCGCCGTCATAGGGATTGAGATACACCTCTTGAAATGGCGCTTTGGCTGCCGTACTTGCTTGCTTGCCGCGCGCTCTATCTACCAAAAACACTGCTGAGCGCTCAGCTTCTATGGAGGTTGGCATAGAGGAGAAGTTATACTCAGGATAAGTAGCTATGACTTTATCATGCAAATCAGCGATAGCTAGTGGCGGCTTCTTGGACGCTTGAATATAAGCCAAATCCTGATTGAACCACTCATCCAATTCTTCATGAAACGCTAATAGCGCTCCGGTTAGTCCTGCTAATAACAAAAAGCCTGCCATGACTATGCCAGTGTAACGATGTAGCCAAAGGCAGCTTTGACGTAGGGTTAATGAGCTCATTTTTTATTTTCTTGATGATGGTTTGTCGATAGAAGTAGTTCATTACTGTAAGCAAAAGCGCTGTAAATAGAGCTTTAGAGCGAGTAGCCGCGATTTATAGGCATAAAAAAGCCAGCTTCCCAAATAGAAAGCTGACTCTAACAGCTCTAGTAACTCATAGCTTAGGGCTAGCTTAGAACTGATAAGTTAGCGAAGCTTTGATATTACGGCCCGGCTCAAAGTCAGTCGCAGTAGCATCAGTAGTGTTTAAGCGCGATGCGTGGCTGGCATAAGTTTCATCAAATAAATTATAAACCCCAACCGTTGCTTTTACGCCCTCAAGCTGACGCGGCAGATAAGTCATATAGATATCATGCACATCATAATTTGGTTTGGTTTGTTGTTGATTATCAGTGATTGAGGCGACGTAAGTACTGCGCCAGCCTAGATCCACCGTATCATTCGGCTGATAGTTTAAGTTAACCATATAACGATCACCAGAGTCGGCACTACCACCACTTACAGAAGGAATGCTATCGCCTGTTTTGTCGCCCTCACTACGAGCGCGTGAGTAGCTTAGACCCATACCAAAGTTACGAGTAGTATAGTCCGCTGCCAGCTCAACCCCTTTGATCTCATAGTCCTCATCACTGTTGATCATACCCTGACAAGGTTGTAAGTTACCAGGTGAACCGCGCTCACCGGTAGTACAGTTTAGACCATAGCGACCAGCGCGATCTCCAGTTCTAACAAACTGCTGAAAGTTTTCGATGTTGGAATTAAAGTATTTGGCACTTAACTGTAGCGCATCATCCGCTATCGTCAATCCGCGTAGTGTTGTGGCAATACCCACCTCAGAGTTATAGCCCTCTTCTGCCTTTAGATCATTATTGACATAAATACCAGCGCCATTACTATTAAAGATAGCTTGTCCTAAGTCAGGGCCATTGAACAATTGCGTATAGCTGGCAAAAACCTGAGTGCTTGGAGCAATCTCATAACTGGCAGCCAAAGCTCCAACCACGTTGTCGTAGGTCTTACCGCCAGCTACAAATTCAGGCGATTCATAGCGATCATAACGCACCCCTGGGGTTAAGCTAAATTTGCCCATCTGCCACTGATCTTCTAGATATAGTGAGGTGTTTTTTGCGCTATCGCTATTAGCACTTTTATAGTCTCGGGCCATCTCAGACTCTTTTTTATAATGCTCAGCCCCAGCGATTAGCTTATGACGACCGGTGTCCGTGTCGATAATACTAGTATTTTCAATTTTGGCACCCGTAGTTTTTACCTTGGCTCTCCAATCATAATTGGATGAGATATCAGCATTGTTATTACGCAAAATCTCCGTTTCGGTTTGATAAATAGTAGTATCTACATCAATCAAAGCGTTTACGGGATCAAAGTTATAATCAATAGTATAAGTATCTCGGTTTACCTTTTGTGGAATCGGGTCAGCGCTTGTGCTACTTGGAAAGTCGGGACGAAAAGGAAACACCCCTTTTTTCTCAGTACGGCTAAAGCTTGCGCCTACGCGGTTGTCTTCATTAATAGCAGCCCCAGCTTTTAATAGAATATTCTCGCCCTTGCTATCCTCAAAAAGCTCACGACCCTCCCCATCTTCGCCAGACTCTCTATCTCGCTTACTATAATAAGCTAACAAATCAATATTATCGCTTGGAGCGCCGTAGACAGTTGCTGAGGTTAATAATTCATCGTTATTGCTAGCATAACCTACATTTAATTTGGCACCGATTTGCTGACCTGGTCTAAGTAGATCAGCGGCATCAACGGTCTCAAAAGCTACTGCGCCGCCTAAAGCATCGTTACCCAAAGTGACTGAGTTATTACCAACTGAGACCTCAGCGGCTTTTAATAAGTCAGGATCAATAGTGACATCACCCATATGATAAAACAGCGCTCCTTCTTGACGAGCGCCATCGATGGTCACCTTTAGATTGGTATCATCAAGGCCGCGTATGCGTACCCGCTGATTGACAGAGGAGGTACCCCCTACCGTCACTCCCGGAACTACATTCAAAAAATCACTGAGATGACTGGCCTGCGCCGCTGGCGTGTAGTCTTCTATATAAATGGAGTCTTCTTGCACTTTGTCGCGTACTGAGGTGTTTGCCGTTACCGTGATAGTCTGCAAAGTGATCGTGGGCAGCTCATTAGTCTCAGCTGCATTTGCAACTTGAACTCCCAATACTGCGGCTATACCCATAGATAAAACGGTTAAACGACTAGAAAACGTTGCTACGCCCATAACATACTCACTGTATTCACTATTAAATTTATGCCCAAAAAATAATCATTACTTGCATTACTTGCACTACTTGCAATGTCACTGCACGGATCGCTTGCGGCAGATAACGATTTATAACTGCTGTTTTAAACCCTAAAGCTTTAAATCAGTCTATAAACACTATTACGAATGTTAACGATAATTATTATCATTAATAATATGGCAGGCATAATAGCGAAGTATTAACAATTTGGCAATAGAGAAAAATCAGTTTGAAAACTTTATTTACTTAAGTCTTCTACTAAAAAATAATTATTTCTAAATAAATAAAGTGTTTAACTAAAAAAACGTTGCAATAGTTAGTCTTTTCAATATATCCTACAGATAACTGACTAAATGGTCAGGTTATTTATCAAATAGCGGTTGACGAAGAGATTAGATTGTTAATCCTTAGCTATCAGCACATGGACAAGTGCAACTTTTGGTTCGATAAAACCAAAAGATTCATCTAAAAGGAAGTTATCATGAGCGAAACGAATGAGCAGATGCAAGGAAATCTTGACTTATTGTATGGATTGCATGACCGTCCTGCCCCAGCAAAAGCCTTCTTAGGTGCTGTACAGCATGTACTAGCCGCTTTTGTTGGTGTTATTACTCCCTCTTTAATTATTGGTGGCGCCTTAGGATTAGGCGAACACATTCCTTATTTAATTAGTATGGCCCTTATGGTATCTGGGGTCGCCACTTTTATTCAAACGCGTAAAGTAGGCCCAGTAGGTTCAGGGCTTATGGCATTACAAGGGACCAGCTTTGGTTTCTTAGCTGCAGTGTTAGCCGCAGGTTTTGTGGTCAAAAACCGCGGCGGTAGTCCTGAGGAGATACTCTCCGTCATCTTTGGCGTGACCTTCTTAGGTGCCTTTGTTGAGATATTTTTGAGTCAGTTCATCACTAAGCTTAAGTCTTTGATGAGCCCTATCGTCACCGGCTGTGTCATCGTTACTATCGGTCTGTCATTGACTAAAGTGGGTCTGACTGATCTAGCAGGCGGGGTTGGCGCTGAAAATTTCGGTAGCCTCCCTAATCTACTATTGGGCGGCGGCGTCTTAGTCAGTGTGGTGCTAATCAGCATCGTCAATAATAAAGTGATTCGCTCAAGCGCTATCTTTATTGGCCTGATGTTAGGCCTACTAGTAGCGGCATTTATGGGCCGTATCGACTTCTCGTTAGTCTCACAAGCGCCGTTATTGACCGTGCCTATCCCGTTCAAATTTGGCTTTGGTTTTGATTGGCAAGCGTTTATTCCTATCGCTTTTATGTATATCATTACTAGTATTGAGACCTCAGGTGACTTAACTGCAACCTCAATGATCTCAGGCGAGCCCATCAAAGGCCCACTATACGAAAAACGTATCAAAGGCGGGGTATTAGCCGACGGTGTCAACTCTGCAGTTGCTGGTATCTTCAACAGCTTCCCCGTGACTACCTTTAGTCAAAACAACGGCGTCATTCAAATGACTGGTATTGCCAGCCGTTATGTTGGTTTTTATGTTGCTGGTATTTTATTCATTATGGGTCTATTCCCAATCTTGGGTGCTATCTTTACTCAATTGCCAAAGCCTGTGGTCGGCGGTGTCACGCTACTGATGTTTGCAACTGTAGCTACTGCGGGTATTCGTATCTTAGCCACAGTGAACTTTACTCACCGTAATGTGTTGATTATCGCAACCTCGCTCGGTCTTGGGTTGGGTGTGGCTTTTGTTCCTGATGTCTTTGCACAAATGCCGCAGCTGTTTCGCAATATCTTTGGCTCAGCTGTGACTATGTCAGGGGTGGTTGCCATTCTACTTGATACTATCTTACCCAAGAACTTTGGGGTTGAGTACGATACCGCTGAGCAGCATAAGGATGATGGTTTAAAGCCTGCGCGTAAGCTCAAGCCTGCTGCTGAAGTGCTATAACTTATAGGCTCGTTTATTTAGAGCAAAAATTTCGCCTTAGTGACGCTAACTCTAGAGTTAGTAGCACTAAGGCGATTTTATTTATAAACAGTCAAGCCTTTATGGCTAATAAAATGGACTAATGTATACCACATCCTCGCAAGATAAACGGCACTAAAAAATCCGCCGCTCGCTGTTCATCATCTTTATCGTAAGCGTCCTTTTGTAGTAAACCTACGATCTCCGTCTCAAACTCAGCATAGCGCTGAGTAGTAGCCCAGATCAATATCAATAACTGTAGCGGATCAGCAATGCCAATTTTGCCTTGGCTGTGCCAGCTCTTCATCACTTGCGCTTTATCGAGCGCCCAGTCCTGCATAGTGGTCGACATAAAACTATGAATATGCGGCGCGCCGCCTATGACCTCTAAGGCAAAGAGCTTATGACGATTAGGATTAGTAAACGCCTGATGCAACTTGGTTCTAACGAATTTTTCGATCACTACTTTAGGATCACTATCGACCGTCATGGTCACTAAGCCCTCGTTCCATTCTTCAATAATGGTCCGTAGCACTTTTTCATAAAGATTTTTTTTATTTTTAAAATAATAATGAATATTGGCTTTTGGCAGTTTGGCACGATCGGCAATCCCTTGCATAGTAGCGCCGCGATAACCTTGTAATACAAACTCCTCTTCTGCAGCACTCAAGATAATGGCTTGATTGTGCGCGCGAATGTGATGTTGACTACGATGATGAGTATCATCTGTATAGTTCAAATTATCTTCTGTAGTAGCAGTCATAACTTAATCCATTAAACGTGGCTGATATAAAAAAAGCTAAATAAACAAAGTAGATGGTGGCAATTTGAGCTATTAAATGGCTAACTTAGTGCCAAAACACGGTTTTTTTAATATTAATCGCGACAAAACCAATTATATCGTATAAAATAGTTGACCAAATGGTCAGGTTTTAGCACAATAGACAATATAAACCAATCTGCTTTTCATTAGTACTTTTTTGTTAGAAGTATAACAAGCATTTTGACACAGAATGGACTTTAAGTTACTAAACTTTTATAGCATAAAAAAAAGGATTTTATCGTGAGCTTAACTTTAACGCAGTTCAATGAGCTTAGCCAAGCAGAAGCGCAAGCAACTCTTCTTACTTGTTGTACAAGTAGTCAATGGGCACAGCAACTAGCAAGCGCCCGACCTTTCAAAAATGTAGAAGCTTTATTAAATAGCAGTGATGCGATATGGCAACAAGTACAAAACAATGAATCAGATCTGTTAGAGGCTTTTGATGGTCATCCACAAATCGGCAATGTCGCTACGCTCAAGCAAAAATACCGTAATACTCAAGATAGCGCCGCTCATGAGCAATCAGGAGCTAACGAGGCTGACGACGCTGTACTAGAAGCTCTTGCGAAAGGTAATCAGGATTATCTTGATAAATTTGGCTTTATCTTTATCGTTTTTGCTACTGGTAAAAGCGCTCAGCAAATGCTTGATTTATTGCAGGCTCGCCTACCCAATGATCGCAATACTGAGCTGGCTAACGCGGCTACTGAGCAAAATAAAATTACTCGTTTGCGTATCCAAAAGCTACTGGGTCAAAAATAAACTCAGTCAAACGGCTCAATTTAATCAACCCCTCATTTACTAGAAAATAAAAGGACTTATTATGTCAGCTACTCTCTCTTCTCATATTTTAGATACTCATCTTGGCAAACCTGCCGCTAGTATCGCCGTGACTCTACATCGCCTTAGCGATAGCGGTGCAGCCACTTTGCTAGCCAAAGGTACTACCAATGATGATGGCCGTGTCACCCCTGATAGCTGGCAGTTTGACGCGGCTATCGATAGTAGTGAGCAAACTTTAGATAAGGGCCGCTATACTTTGACATTTGATACGCAGTCTTATTTTGACGCACAAAAGCTCACTGCTTTTTATCCGCAAGTCGTCATCGATTTTGTGTTGAGTGACGCTAGCCACTATCATGTGCCACTATTACTTAGTGCTCACGGCTACGGTACTTATCGCGGCTCTTAAGGTTATGATTTAATTATAAATATTTATCTTTACTGCTTTATAAAAGTAAGACACGGCTTTAGCCATCCCATATAATCATTATAGACAGCTAATACTGGTGACTACATTATTATTTATCTTATGACGTTTATGCATTATCAGACATAGATTATTAGACATCTAAGACGGCACGGAAGCGCTTGTAACACAAGTCAAGTGAGTTAAGTCGTTACAAGTTACCAAAACATAGCAATACAAAAGGACACTTGTCGCATGGGCGCATATCTTTTCGATTGGTTAGCATTATTCTTTCGCTGGTTCCACGTTATCGCTGGTATAGCTTGGATTGGTGCGTCATTTTACTTTGTATGGCTAGATATGAGCCTACAAAAACCACCTGAATGGAAATCCAAAAAGGGTATCTCAGGTGACTTATGGGCGGTACATGGTGGTGGTTTTTATGAAATCGCTAAGTACAAGCTTGAGCCTGAGGAAATGCCAAAAACTCTGCATTGGTTCAAATGGGAAGCCTATACCACTTGGCTGACTGGTGCGGCGATGATGGCCATCGTTTATTACGCCAATGCCACCGCTTATCTGATTGATCCTAGTAAAGTTGATTTTGGCAGCAATGTTGGCGCTATCTCAACTAGTATTTTATTCTTACTCATTAGCTACGCTATTTATGAGATTATTGTTCGTAGCCGTATTGGCAAAAACAAAATGGTCTTTAGTATTTGTATCTTTGTACTAATGGTCATTGCCACTTATATCTCTTATCAGTTATTTAGTGATCGTGCCTCTTTCATCCATGTCGGTGCTATTTTGGGTACTATCATGGCAGGTAACGTCTTCTTTGGTATCATGCCCGCTCAGCGCGCGCTAGTAGACTGCGTCCGCCGCGGAGTAAAACCAGGTAAAGAAGTGGCAGATTTAGCGTTAATGGCTAGAAACCGTTCAGTGATGAATAACTACTTCACCCTACCGCTCATCTTTACCATGATTAGTAATCACTATCCGATGATGTACTCGCATGCTCAAGGCTGGTTGGTATTGGTGTTCGTTGGGGTTATCACGGCTACCGCTCGTCATTATTTCAACCAAAAGCATTTGGGTCATCATCAGCCAAAATACTTAGTCATTCCTGCGATAGCGACCGTATTATTAATTATCTGGATGCGTCCGGCACCGATTGAGCCGTTGCCAGTTCCACCAGTACAATCTGCGGTTCCTGTAGAGGCCGCTCCTGAAACAACGCCACCTGCCGATGGTGCCACTGCTGCGGCAGTACCAGCTACCGAAGGCACGGCTGAAGCAGTAGCAGTCGCCTCGTCCGCTGACGATGCAATCATGGGTGTGGTACAAGCAAAATGCAGCGTTTGCCACATGGCGCAGCCTACTCAAGCCGGCTTTAATGCGCCGCCAGCGGGAATTATCATTGTTACCCCTGAGGACATGAAGACTCATAAAGCTAAAATAATTACCGCAGTACAAAGTAGTTATATGCCACTAGGCAACATCACCGGCCTTACTGATGAAGAGCGTGCTCAGCTTGTGGCTTATGCTTCAGGGCTTTAATAGCTAATTTGTAGGATAGGAGCGAGGATATAATGCTTATACCCTCGCTCTCATAGATTGATAAGATAATCTAAGAATTAACTTGACCAAATGGTCAGATAGACTTACAGTAAAAGCAACAATCCCATTTAAAACCTAATCTAGCAATATCTAAAGATTATCCGGCCAAATCTCCGCCGCCTCTTATTTGCAAATTCTATTTATATTAAGTGGTTATAACCGCTTATGAGCAGCACAATGTCGAGCAATTTTCAAAAATATTAATTTATCATATACTTAATTAGTTACCTATAACCAGTCATAATACTTTCATATTTGATAGGTTAGTCTTGGGTAATATTAATGTCCGGTTCTTATAAGGAAATATTTACGATGACCAAAAAAATCACCAGTGACTTCGATCAAGCCGCCTACCCTCGCGATCTAAAAGGCTATGGCGATAATCCACCAAACGCCAATTGGCCAGGGGGCGCTAGAATTGCTGTTCAATTCGTACTAAATATCGAGGAAGGCGCAGAAAACAGCGTGATTCATGGTGATGGTCAATCAGAGCGGTTTTTGTCCGACGTATTAGGCACGCCTGAATTTAATAATCGCCATCAATCTATCGAGTCCGCTTTTGAATACGGGAGCCGCGTTGGCGTTTGGCGTGTGCTCGACTTGTTTAAAGAGTACGGTCTGCCTATCACTACTTTTACTTGTGCCGCAGCGGCTGAAAAAACCCCACATATTATTGAGCGCGTATTAGAGGACGGTCACGAAGTCGCAAGCCACGGACTACGCTGGATCACTTATCAGTATATGTACCGCGAGACCGAGCGCGAGCACGTCCGTAAAGCTACTGAGATTTTTGAGCGGATGCTTGGCAAACAGCCTTTAGGCTGGTACACCGGCCGCGACAGCCCAAATACTCGTGAGTTAGTCGCTGAGCAAGGGGGTTATATTTATGACTCCGACTCTTATGCTGATGAGCTTCCATACTGGCTCGATGTCAAGGTAGAAGACGGCGATAAAATTACTCGTAAACCGCATCTAGTTATCCCCTACACCCTTGAGACTAATGATATGCGCTTTGCTTCAAGTCCTGGCTTTACCAATGCTGAGCCTTTTTATCAGTATCTAAAAGACAGCTTTGACACCCTTTATGAAGAAGGCGCTAAAGACGGTAAAAACCAACCTAAAATGCTAACGATCGGTTTGCATTGCCGGATTATTGGCCGCGCGGGGCGTATTACTGCGCTAAAGCAGTTTTTGAAATACATTACTAGTAAGCCTGATGTTTGGGTTTGCCGCCGTGATGCCATTGCTAAGCATTGGTATGACAATCATCCAGCCACGGCTGACAACACAGCCAACTGGATGTAATGCAAGCGGCTGGGTTAGCCAAGCTCTAACCCAGCTTTTAGGATTATCTCTGCTCTCATGTTTTATCGCTTTACTATTTAGTTGGCTATTCGCTCTTTGCTGAGCTCAAACAAGCCAATGCTAGTACTGTCTTGATTTATAGTATAAATTAGAGATAAACCGCGACCAGATAAGCTAAAGATAATAGCTTGAATTTCGCTCCTGATCATTGATACACCACGACTAAATACCTTGCTAAAACCATTAACTAGATAACATTACTAAATAATGTTGCTAACTAAACTACAGGTGAACTTATGACTACCACAATCATTGCTAAGCCTCTAACTAAAGCTGCATTTGCGCCTTATGGCTCAGTGATTGAGCCTTATGATGAGCAAGAAAAATGCCCTGAGAACAGCTGGGACATTAACCGCGGCTATGCTTGTCGTCATAATGCTATCTCAAAAGTTGAGCTTGACGGCGGTGAAGTTGGCTTTAGTATTTTTCGTACCAAAAGACGCGATTGCCCTATCACTCTATCGGTTATGGAATACCATCCGTTTGGTACTCAGGCCTTCTTTTCTATGAATGGCACAGACTATTTGGTCGTGGTTGCCAAAGCAGGCGACGCACCAAAATCAGCTGATGATTTAGAAGTCTTTTATGCCAAGTCGCATCAAGGCGTGCAATACGACGCCAATGTTTGGCATCACCCACTGCTAGCTTTAAATGCTGACTGTGACTTTTTGGTAGTTGATCGCATTAATGGACCTGGCAATAATTGCTATGAGTTTGAGATTGATGATTGGGAAGTTTGTATCGATGTAGCTACTGAACAGTCTAAATCTCAGGCTTAGTCGCTATAGTCAGATGATTAATAACTTTAGGAGCAGGGTTTCTTACTGCTAAAGTTCAGACATAAATTTATGGCGACATAAAACCACTAAGGAATATGAATAATGTCAACGAAAAGCACCTATTACGCACCAACTGGCGGCTTGCCTCCACAAACCCAGCTCTTATCTGATCGCGCTATCTTCACCGAAGCCTATGCGATTATCCCAAAACGTGTACTAACCGACATTGTTATCAGCTACCTACCTTTTTGGACAGGCATGCGCATGTGGGTAATTGCTCGTCCTTTAACTGGTTTTTCTGAAACTTTCTCACAGTATATCGTTGAGGTTGAGCCTAACGGCGGCTCGGACAAACCTGAGCTAGATGCAAAAGCTGAAGCGGTATTGTTTGTCGTTGAAGGTGAGATGGATATCACTATCGAAGGCGCAGCACATCATCTTGAAGCGGGTGGCTATGCCTTCTTACCGCCTGGCTGCAAATGGACCATAAAAAATAATAGTGACAAGCACGTTAAATTCCATTGGATCCGTAAAGCCTATCAATATGTTGACGGTATTGATGCGCCTGAAGCCTTTGTCACTAGCGATCATGAGGTAGAAGCTATTGAGATGCCAGGCACTAACGGCGTTTGGAAAACCACTAGATTTACCGAACAATCTGATATGAGTCACGACATGCATGTCAACATTGTGACTTTTCAGCCAGGCGGCGTGATTCCGTTTGATGAAACGCATGTTATGGAACATGGTCTATATGTATTAGAGGGTAAAGCGGTCTATCATCTAAATGCTGAGTGGGTTGAGGTGGAAGCAGGCGACTTTATGTGGCTACGCGCGTTCTGCCCGCAGTCTTGCTACGCTGGCGGACCGGGTCCGTTTAGATACCTGCTATATAAAGACGTCAATCGTCATATGCCGTTTATTCGTCCAGCAAGATAGTAATAACTAAAAGATAGTCATCAAAACATAAGCCGTAGTCGTTAAAGCTTATTATAATTAAAGCCAGCTAATTTTGTTTAGCTGGTTTTTTTAGCTTTATAGGCTTAGAAAATGAACACTTACTACAGATTAGCTTTCGATACGCTGCAAGAAAGCTTGCGTACGCGGATGAGTCGATAGCTCAAACATCTGCTCAGCACTACCCTCTTCTACCACATAACCATCCTCGATTAACACCACATGATCGGCGACATCACGAGCAAACCTAATCTCGTGAGTGACAACCACCATGGTCCAGCCCTCACTTGCCAGCTGCTTCATCGTCTCAAGCACGTCCTGTACTAGCTCTGGATCAAGCGCGGAGGTTGGCTCATCAAATAGTAATAAGGACGGCTCAATGGCTAAGGCGCGAGCGATACCCACACGCTGCTGCTGACCGCCTGAGAGCTGAAATGGATATAGATCAGCTTTGTCCGCAAGACCTACCTTTTTGAGTAGCGCTAAGGCTTGGGTTTGCGCGTCGGCCTTAGAAGTCCCCTGCACCACCGTTGGCCCTAGCATCAAATTTTGTAGCGCGGTCTTATGCGGAAACAGATTATAGGACTGAAACACCATGCCCGATTTGCGCTGCAGAGCCAGTAGCTTTTTTTTATTAGGCCTAGCGCTAAAATCTACGCTTAGACTACCATCATCAAAAGCGATCACCCCTTGATCGGGTATCTCCAGCGCATTAATACAGCGCAAAAAGGTGGTTTTGCCAGATCCTGAGGGCCCTAGTATCACGACCACTTTGCCTTTTTCAATAGTCAAATCAATACCTTTAAGCACTTGATTGGTGCCAAAAGCTTTATGGATGTTAGTGATCTGAATCATGTAAAGTCCTATTAAAAAAAGCAGTCGTGTAAAAGTTAGACCTATGACAGTTGAGATAATCTTCTAAGTTATTTTGCCACATAACGGTCAAGGCGAGTTTCAAGCTTACCTTGGATAAAGGTCAAAAACAGACAGATACCCCAATAAATAAACGCCGCTTCGGTATAGACCAGCATAAACTCATAATTACGCGCGGTGATGATCTGCGCTTGTTTAAACAGCTCTGTCACTAATACCAATGAGGCAAGCGAGGTGTCTTTTACTAGACTAATAAAGGTATTAGATAAGGGCGGCACAGATACGCGTAGCGCTTGCGGCAAGATGACATGGCGAAAGGTCTGCAAATAAGTCAATCCCACTGTTGAGCCTGCTTCCCATTGCCCTTTTGGAATAGACAAAATGGAGGCGCGCACCGTCTCTGACGCGTAAGCGCCAATATTTAAGGAGAAAGCAATAATCGCTGATGGAAAAGGATCAAGCTTGACCCCAACACTTGGCAGCCCATAAAAGATGATAAACAGCTGCACTAACATCGGTGTGCCGCGAATAGCTGAGACATAAATACGTGCTAGTCGATAAATAATCTCATGCAGCCAGCCGGCGCGCGGAACGATACGAATCAGCGCTACTATCAGCGCAATACCCATACCTATCGCAAAGGAGATGAGCGCAAGCGGTATCGAATAGTAGATACCGCCTTTGAGCATCGGCCAAAAAGAATCAATGACGATCTGCGCGCGCTCAGCACTCATAAAAGGTAGCAGCGCCAATAAATCAGTAAACATCGATAGGATGGACGCCATCATTAATTTTGCTTACTAATATCAGCACCAAAGAACTCTTGGCTCAGCTTAGTCAAAGTGCCATCAGCTTGCAAAGCGCTCATTGCCTCATCCAACTTGGCAACCACCTGTTGATCGCCTTTGAGCAAAATAAGGCCTGAACCTCGTTGCTCACTAGCGGGCGCAACAAGCTTGATCTCAAGATCGCTGTCGGGGAATTTTTTGAGATAATCGAGTACCGCTAGATTATCATTCATAGTAAAGTCGGCGCGGTCTTGTTTGACCAGTTGTATCGCTTGTGCCATGCCTTCGACTGGCACTACCTCTGCTCCATAACGCTGCGCCAGCTCGCCGTAGTTACTTGATAACGACTGAGCGGTACGTAGGCCTTTTAGGCCATCCCATGAGCTATAACGGTTGTCATCAGTAGGAGCTAATACCACCGCACCTGACCAGCTATAAGGAATCGCTATATCGTACTTAGCTTCTCGCTCAGGAGTGGTTAGACTGACCTGATTGGCCACCATATCGAAACGCCCTGAGTCCAATCCTGCTAGCATCGCATCCCACTGCGTCTCTTTGAATTCGACATCGACGCCTAGTTTGTCGGCGACCGCGCGAGTGACTTCCACATCATAACCGGTGAGCTTACCTGTCGTATCATGGTAGGTAAATGGCGGATAAGTGCCTTCAGTGCCGACGTTGATAGTGCCACCATTATTGATACGTTGCAGCAGCTCTGAGCTTTCAGCTGTGCTATCAGCAGTAGCAGTGTCGTCGGTAGTAGATTGGCTACAGGCAGCTAGTAATAAAGTACTAGCGGCCAAAGTTAATAAAGCACGGCGTTTCATAGTAAGTCCCTTAAATCAAAATTATTGTTATCATTGCTACTACAGCATGTAGATTAGTTTAACGCGACTAAGCCGCAGCTGGGCAAAAAAAACGTACTAAAACAGTGAGCAGGAGTCAAAAAGTTGGGGCAACAACATAAAATTGCAAGAGTGGCTATTAAGTATTAGCACAGGTATGGTTATTATTTATAGCTTTGAGCATTGCCTCATCTATGAGAGCATAAAAAAGCCTCAATCCGTCGTTGAGGCTTAGTATAGTGAAAATAAGCTAGAAGATAACAGGCTACTTTAAAAACCCTATTAAACAGCGCTGTTAGCTCTTGACTCTACGAGAGAACTCTCGGCCTGTACTAGCATCTATCTTTAGCTCAATAATTTGATTATCTCGCAGCATATCAACTTCATAGTAGCTAGGATGATCGGCATAGTCGCCATCATTATCAAACTCTATTTCTAACACTTGAGCTTTAGCCTGCTTTTCGATAGCGCCAATCACCGCCATAGCGCTTATTTTTGCACGGTTTTGGTTGTTATACTCATTGATATCTTCCTTATCTAAACGCTCTTTTTCCACCTTGACCACTTGGCCAGTAATAGCGTCCACTTTCACCTCATATTCTGTGGCACCATCGCTAAATTTCATCTCGTAGGCAACGTTGTTTTTTGTATCGCTATCCTCATCTAACTCTACGCTCATCAAAGTGCCTTTTGCTTGTTTTTTAGCAATATTAATAGCTTGTTTAAGACTTACCTTGGTCGCTTGAGCGGCGCGAATCTCTTCAGTAACGTCTGCATTAGCGGCGGTGCTTATGGTAATAGTGGACAAAGCCAAACAAGCGCTTAGCGCTACTAGTGGTAACTTTTGCTTGTTTTCTTTTATAGCATCAAACATAGTCTCTCCTTAGGTTATCGACAGGGTTACTGTTATATTAACTACTAGCTAAGCTATTGTTAACCTCAAAAAGTAGCGTAATGTATGACTCCTGTTTCAAGCCACTATGAATACTAAGTTTGTAATTAAGTCGGCTCTTAAAGCTTATAAACGTTATAATATTGAGCTATTTAATTGGCGCTATTTATTCTAATTTTAAGATCAGAGAACCTATGCTCCTATGCAAAGTTATTTAACAGATTTAATTTACACTGATGAATGCTATGCCTCTTGTAACACTATTAAAAAAAGTCTAGCGGGCGTCAACCGCACTAAGACAAGCCTCGATACTTTTTATGCTACTGATACTGATACTGATACTGATACTGATACTGATACTGATACTGATACTGATACTGATACTGATACTGATACTGATACTGAAGCCTATCAAAGCTTGCCGCCTGTGATTCAACAAGCGCTTATGCAGCAACAGAGAGTGGTACTAATAGCTAATAATCCTTCTATAACTATTGAAACTCTAGAGCAAACCTTGCAGCCGACAGATGTCGTAGTGTTATTTAATCATTTTATTCATGCCGAGTTTTTTGCTAGTCATCCGCTAGCCAAAAGATTACCAAAATTATTATTTTTTCGGCAAATTGGCGATAGTAAACTGCACTTTGGTATGCCGCCAAGAAGTAATCGTCTGCCAGCTATAAAGCAGATGATAAAGCACTCAGCGCTGGGTTTACTGTTTAGTAATGTGGCTTATCAGTATCCTCTAGCTGCTGATGATCCTAGCCCTGATGATGACCCTATCACTAGTGCTCGTGAACTGACTGTGTCATTCGCTCTAACACAGCTACTAGCTAACCCTGAGCACTGCCAAGTATTGTCAGAGCATCATAGTGCCGTGGCCGATTATCCCTCTTTCGCTGATATTCACTCCTCCGCGCCAACCTCTGGGTTTTTACTTTATAAAGTGTTATTAGCCGCTCGTAACTCTCTTAAGCGCGAGCAAGCTAATAACCAATCGTCAGCGTTATCCGAGTCATTATCGATACTGATGTTAGGCTTTAATGATGAGGACAAAACAGCGCATTTTTGGGAGGGTCATAACTGGGACTTTGAGCGTCAAGAGCTTATCGATCCGCCGGCTGGGGTTGAGATTATTCGTCAGTATTAGTGTTTTTGAAGGATAATGATAATAAAAAATACCGCGCTTAGCTGATAGTAGTCAAGCGCGGTATTTTAGGTTTTGCTATTGATAAAAACTTATGAAGATAAGCTTTTATCAAAGAGATTAGTTTAAGAAACCATAAGCCACTAGCGCATCCGCTACTCGCTTGAAACCTACGATGTTAGAGCCAGCCATATAATCTACATAGCCATTATCGGTTTGATTATAAGTTTCTGAGGCTTCAGCGGCGCAGTCATGGATGTTTTTCATGATATTTTTTAGGCGCTCATCAATCTGCTCAAAGGTTTTATACTGACGCACTGAGTTTTGTGACATCTCTAGAGCCGACACCGCTACGCCGCCTGCATTCGCCGCTTTGCCTGGCGCATAATGCACCCGGTTGTCACGAATATGATCGATGGCTTCAGCAGTCAATGGCATATTGGCGCCTTCAACCACGTACTTGATACCGTTATCGACCATAAGCTTAGCATCCTCTTCATTCACTTCATTTTGGGTAGCGGATGGAATAGCGATATCCCCTTTGATATGCCAAGGCTTTTGACCGGCAAACCACTCGCCGCCATACACCTCAATATATTCGCTCAAAGGCTTACTTTGATCTTTTTGTTTTTTGAGCCAATTTATTTTTTCTTGGTCTAGGCCTTTTTCATCATAGAGCGTCCCTTGCGAGTCTGAGACGGTCACCACTTTAGCGCCTAACATACAAGCTTTTTCGGCAGCATGTAGCGAGACGTTACCCGCGCCTGATACTAAGACGACTTTGCCCTCAATACTTTCGTTCTGCGCTTTTAGCATGTTTTCTAAGAAATATACTGCGCCATAACCCGTCGCCTCAGTACGCATTAGACTACCACCAAAACCTACGCCTTTACCGGTCAATACACCGCTGTACTCATGCGTTAGGTTCTTATACATAGCATACATGTAGCTGACTTCACGGCCACCTACACCGATGTCACCGGCTGGTACGTCCATATCTTTACTAATGTAGTGATGAAGCTCGCGCATAAAGGCGTAACAGAAACGGCGAATCTCAGACTCTGACTTACCTTTAGGGTCAAAATCAGAGCCGCCTTTACCACCACCAATCGGTAGTCCGGTTAAAGCGTTTTTGAAGATTTGCTCAAAGCCTAAGAATTTTAGTACGGATTGGTTAACGGTTGGATGAAAGCGTAGACCTCCTTTATAAGGACCTAAAGCATTACAGAACTGTACGCGCCAGCCACGATTGACTTGAACCTCTCCTTTATCATTTTCCCAATTGACACGAAAGGCGATAACACGATCAGGCTCTACCAAACGCTCAAATATTTTTAATTTTTCGTACTCAGGATGGGCATCATATAAGGGGGCGATAGTGAGGGCAACTTCTTTGACCGCTTGTACAAACTCTGGCTGGTGGGCGTAGCGTTCTTCGACTTTTTTGATGGCTTGATTGATACTCATATAGCTTCCTTAAGGTAAAAATGGTGAGCGTGTCATTCGTAACGGTATGGCGTTGCAGGGATATCATTTTATCGTACAACCCACAAAGCTGCTACCCATACCATTACAGAATTTGGATTGCTGGGATTGAAACACTAGGGATTAAACCTCTAAGACTACGCAGTTTTATCTAAGTTTAGAACATGAATAATAGTCCTTTGACTCATAGATAAAAAAGTGGTGGTGTTTTAAAAAGTATGCTGGCGATAAAAGTCAATAAGAAATCTATGCTAAGTTCTCTGATTCTATAGGGCTTTCAAGGCTTCAAAAATTGTTCAAATTTTAATCAGCATACTTTTTGACACACCACCAAAAAAGTTAATAGGGTAGACTTTTTAGACGTCTAGCTGATGACCAAAAATATAAATTTATTTTTGTGTCGTATCTATATATCATTTTTTGGTCGTATAAGTCTAGTAAATATCATCATCAAGAGAAGTTATAGCTGCTAATTATTGCCCCATTAATCTATCGCCACATACGATATCGCTATAAAATGCTTACTTTTAAAACCCTTAAGATCTATGACACTTTAAGATAACTTCCGTAAAAATAGTTACAACTTCATAAAAGAGATAAAAGGTAGAAAAACAACTAAAAACTAATATTTGTTAGCGCCTAAGCTATTTTAATACTTAGATTAACACACCAAGTGCAACGCTAATTAATATTATAGAACGCCTGCATAGGCGTCTTAAACCCTAATCGTTTTCTTGGTCTGTTGTTTAGTTTGTTCTCAATGTCCTGTATTTCATTATCAGAGACTTGTCTAAAGTCACAACCCTTAGGCAAGTACTCTCTGATAAGGCCATTGGTATTCTCGTTGGTTCCTCGCTGCCATGACGCATAAGCATCGGCAAAGAAGAAAGGGCTAAAGAGCTTTTGTTTCACCTTCTTATGCTGAGCAAACTCTTTACCATTGTCAGAGGTAATGGTCTTAACCTGCAAACTCACTGGCGCTAAGAGTTCTATCATTGCCTCTGATACTTGCTGTGCTGTTTTATGACCCACACGCTTCATCTTCAGCAGCCCCGTTTTACGTTCAACGAGCGTGACAATCGCTTGCTTGTGATGCTGACCGATAACGGTATCCGCTTCCCAGTCACCAATTCGCGTACGTTCTTCAACAATACAAGGGCGCTCATGAATCGAGACTCTGTCATTGATACGGCCTCGAGTCTCAGCGGTTAGACGCTGCCGTTATGGTTTGGCTTTACGTCTGAGACACTGCCACAATGTGCCGCCCTGCCTCTTATCACGCCAAATATAGCGATAAATGCTCATACGACTGATACCAGCATGAACGCCAGATATTTGCTCAGGACTCCAGTTCTCTTTAAGCTTGTCTGTCACCCATACCCAGATGTCAGCCACAATAGTTGTGGCGTTGTTAGCCCGTCTGTCACAAGCCTTGTTATTAGCATGCTTTGCTCGGTAACCTCGTAGGCTTTTATTGCGTCTAAGCTCTCTTGATATGGTACTGGGACTTCTGTTTAACTCTCGAGCTATGAAATTAATACTATGTTTTGCCCCTATTAGGGCATAAATCTGGTATCGTTCCCCTAGGCTTAGATGCGTATAGCTCATGGTTGCAATCTCACTTTGGTCGGTGGATAAAAACTTTGATGCTAGCGCATCTAGGTCTTTTTTTCACCTGCTCTTTGAAATTGCACTTCATGTGTTAATCTAAGATAATAAAAGTAAGGCTTTATAATATCGAGTTTGATTTTAAATAAATTAATCGTTCATTAAATACCTGAACTACCACCAATGATAGGAAAAAAGCGATGCGTACAGATTCATTTCAACAAATCTTAGAAGATCTCAATAGCTCATCAGCAGACGTTGAAGCATCAGCACTAATATCTAACGATGGCCTGATGATTGCCTCAGCCCTTCCTACGGGTGTTGATGAAGATCGAGTTGGTGCAATGTCAGCCGCACTGCTGTCGTTAGGCGATCGCGCTGGACGCGAATTGGCACGGGGTAGCATTGATCGTATTATGATCCAAGGTGAAAAAGGCTATGTCATCATGACCTCATCTGGTGACGAGGCGGTATTGACTATCATGGCAAAACCAAATGCTAAGCTAGGTCTGATTTTCTTAGATATCAAGCGCGCCTCAGAAGCCTTAGCTAAGCTTATCTAACTCTATTTCAGTCGATTACACAATATATGAATTCAAACCAATGTAGACTAGTGGGTATTGAAATATTGCCCATCAGTATCTATCAGCAAGTTAAGCTTAGAGCATAATCAGTGCTATGAATCTATTAATAGTAGCGTACTATGACGTCCCCTATTAGAGAGTCAAAATAGTTTTAACTATAATTATTACAATGATAAATAAAGGAGATTGCTATGGGTGCTTCCCTCCCTGATGCTAATAAACCAGATGCCTCAGCTAAAGCCATCACTGTGACTTATCACGATGGCGGCACGCGGGTTATCTACGATACAGGAATTGAGAGACCTTACCCTGATGGCAAGCTCATTGTCTCGCGTACCGACTTAGAAGGGACTATTACTCACGTTAATGACGCTTTTGTCGAGATTAGTGGCTATGAGATTGATGAGCTAATCGGTAAACCACATTATATTTTGCGCCATCCTGATATGCCAAAAGCCGCTTACAAAGATCTGTGGGACACCGCTGAAGCCGGACAAAAATGGCATGGTTATGTCAAAAACTTATGTAAAGATGGTAGCCACTATTGGGTCTATGCTACGGTCGTTCCTAACATTCGCCGCGGAGAAACGGTTGGCTATACTTCGGTACGCCGTAAACCATCACGTAGCAAAATCGAAGCGGCAAGCGCGCAATATGCACAAATGAAACAAAACGAGGAAGGTTAAATCATGACGACACATAATATGTTAATCGCCCCTGATTTTTCGCCTGAGCGTTTTGCAGGCTGGCATATGCTAAATATTCTAATTCAAAAACGTGCCAATCTAAACATGCACTTAAATATGCCAGCGGCTCATGCTGAGCAAGAAGAGCTAATCGCTAAAGGTGATATTCAAGTCATTTATGCCAATCCCTTTGATGCCGCTACTCTTATTCGTGAGCATGGCTATCGTGCGGTTGCGCGTCCTGTTGGCAAATCCGATGAGATGGTAATTGCCGCCGCCGCAAATAGTGACATTACTAGCCTCGAGCATATCAGCGCAGGTGCGCAAGTGGCGATGGCAGATAACCGCGATGTCAAACTCATTGGCCTGCGACTACTTGAGGCAGTCGATATCACAGAGACTGATCTAAACTGGGATATCACTGAGACCTATCAAGCAGCGGCGCGTAAAGTTATCAAAGGCGAGGCGCAGGTAGCTTTTTTCTTAGCGGAGATCTTTCATAGCTTTACGCGTTTGACTAAAGCCCAACTCTCAGTGCTAATCGAGAGCGATTTGGCTGATATTAGTCACGTACTGCTCGTCAAAGAGGATCTAGCTGATACTCAAATCTTGCTGGACGCTATCTTAAACCTACACCATGACGAAGATGGTAAAGAGGCGCTAACGGAGCTGGGTATGCCGCAAGGGTTTGAGGCTATGAGTGAAGAAGACGGCGAGTTTATGATAGACTTGATGGAAACTTTACTTGATTAAATTGATTCACTCAGCTTTGCTGATTACTACCTTAGGATAAGGCTATGAGCGACCTCGCCCCTAACTCCACCCAAGAGATGACTGCCCGTCATGACTTTCGCCTTTATTCGCGTAAGATAGTTTCAGCGCCTAGTAATCGCTACTATCACGAGCAGCGTATCAATGCCGCTTTATTACTCAAAGAAAAAGAGCCGCTGCAAGGGGCGGTAGCGGATTTCTTTTTTGGTTGTTGGTACGATATACCTTATGATGTTGAGGATATCTTTATTCGTATCCAAAATCGCCTGCACCCGCAAATAGAGCGCGCTTTTCGTAATTGTATTAACAAAATTGATTATATTAAGCATAGTAGCGAGTTTGCGACGCGCTGGAGTGTGCTTATCACTCCTTCACTCAACGTCGATACTCACCGCCTACGTATCAGTAGTGACGATGCCAAAGAGATTGCTAAAAACATCACCAGCGAGCTGATGAAGGCTCGTCATGAAGAAGATTGGAGTACTATTGCACAGCTAGAAAATGAATTTTTCGCTCATTGTTTGGCCTGTAACGATCGCTTGGCTTTCTCTATCGTTTGGTTTGGTTTGGGTAAGAGTGATTGGCAGTTTGACCAGCGCTGGCGTAGCTGCCAAGAGCGTTTGGAGCAAACAAAGGCTGAAACACAAGCGGAGCTGTTATCTTAATCTTTTTTATAAAGATAACGTATATATAGGTAGCATGAATAAAAATAGCGACAGCGCTTAAACTTTATAAGGTCCATTTTATGTCCACTTTTGCTAACCCTGAAAAAACCTATATCACTCTTACTCCTGCCGGCGTCTTCGAGGCTTTTTCGCAGCATCAGCCTACCGCGATGCAATTGGCTCTTCAGGCACTATTATCGCACCGCGAGACGATGCTAGTAGTCAACTGGCTCAAAGAATACCCTGAGCTATGGCTTGAGGGCTTTGTCGAGCAAGGCTTTATCGAAAAGCTATCCACTTTTTTGCCAGCGCCTAATCTGCCCTTAGATCAGTTCTTGCCTTATGTGGTTGCTAGTTTATCCGGTAAGCGCCGCGCCGCTATTGCTTCAGATGACGGCTTTTGTTTGGCACGTATTGGCTACAGTCAAGAAGAAGCGGATATGTTAAGCGTAGCGGCCGCAGACTTTTCAGGCTTTATGCTTAGGCAGCAGCAGCGCGGCTGGGCAGTCGATAGCCGTGCTATCTCTTTTTTTCAGCAAGTTGATTTGTTGATTCCTGAAACCAGCTTTGTATTTTTGTGGATCGATAATGATGGCTATGCCATTATCATTGATGGTGAGCCACTGACCAATAACCGCGCCTTTGTAGAGCTGATTTGGGGTCTTAAGACCTCTGGATTGAAGTTTGAAACCGAAGCTTAAAACCAACTCGACATCACTCACATCACTCACATCACTCGACGGTTACTTACTCTGTTTTTTCGCTAAACATACGCTCATTATAATCTTCTAGTCATATCTATTAGTTTCTCCATTTTATTTGAGTATCTTTTCGATGAGGTACTCAAACTCCCTTCCTGCTCTTTGATATTTTGTATATAAACCAACAATTTAGCGCCCAATGAGGCATACTGTCCTAATATTGCACGCCTAGTAAGCGTTTTACTCTCTCAGCTCTTTTGTGTCTTTAGGATCAGTTATGACTACTGTTATGGATGTGCGCTTGCGTTATCAAACGCTTGAGTTTGGAGAGACAGATATTCATGTCTGTACTTTGCGTGATAATCAAGAATTCAGCGATCCTCAAGGCATAGCAGCAGCTTTGGGTATTTGCTCAGCCTCCTGGCCACTATTTGGAATAATTTGGCCCTCAAGCTTGGTACTTGCTCATCATATGTCAGGCTACGATATAGCAGGCAAGCGTATCTTGGAGGTCGGCTGCGGCATGGCACTCTCAAGCTTATTACTCAATCATAGGCAAGCGGATATCACCGCCACAGACTACCATCCAGCAGTACAGTATTTTTTGGATAAAAACGCTGAGCTTAATGAAGATAAGCAGATCACCTTTGAGCGCTTGGACTGGTCACAGCATAAAGGTAGTTTGGGTCTATTTGATACTATCATCGGTAGTGACTTGCTTTATGAGGATCAACACGTGGCTATATTGGCTGATTTTATCGGTCGCCATGCCAAGCCTATTTGTGAGGTTATCATCGTCGATCCGGGTCGTGGTCGCAAAAATAAAATAGTGGCAAAAATGGAGGCGCTAGGTTTTAGCAGTGAACAGCAAAAACCTATAGATACTATCTATTTAGATCAGCCTTTTAAGGGACATTTACTAACTTTCTTACGCCAATAGTTAGTCTCAATCCTCAGCTATAAAGCAAAGACCACCAGTATAAAGTAGTTAAAATAATAGCTATGTTAATACTTTTTTAAAATAACTTTTAATTATTGCAATAAAAGCTTGCAAAGTCCTCAAAACTTGCTAAAATGCTCAACCTAAATAGGCGTATAGCTCAGTTGGTTAGAGCGCTACCTTGACATGGTAGAGGTCAGCAGTTCGAATCTGCTTATGCCTACCAAATTCGAAAAGCCCCAATTCACTTTATGTGAGTTGGGGCTTTTTTTTGGGTGGTGAATTTTAAATTCATTTTGTACTACTGCTTTTTATACACATCATTATCAGTTCAATAACCAGCGTCTGTTCAGAATTTATTGCACTTTACGACATCTGTTGTCGCAAACTTATCTTTAACCATTGTTTTATGCACAAAATTTGGGTAAGTTAAACCATACTTACATTATGGTTTAATAGGTCATGTTTTATGAGCAAACCCAGTAACCCCTATACCGATAATAGTTTCGTCTCTTCCGACCTCAAGACTATTTTGCACTCCAAACGTGCCAATATCTACTACCTCTCCCACTGCCGCGTCATGCAAAAAGACGGCCGTGTCCTCTATTTGACCGAAGACGACAAGGCCAATCTGTATTACAACATTCCTATCGCCAATACCACATCCATCTTGCTAGGTACGGGAACTTCCATCACTCAAGCGGCGATGCGCCTGCTATCCCAAGCGGGGGTGTTGGTCGGTTTTTGTGGTGGTGGCGGTATGCCGCTGTTTATGGGCAGTGAGCGTGAAGTCTTCGTCGAATGGATGACTCCGCAAAGTGAGTATCGTCCGACAGAATATATTCAAGGTTGGATGAGCTGGTGGTGGGATGATGACAAACGCCTTGCCGCTGCTAAGCAGTTGCAAATAGCCCGCATTGCTTATCTGCAAGCGGTATGGGGTAAAGATAGTGACTTTAAGCGCCACGGCTTTGATAGCAGTAATGATGCGATACAAAAATTGCTCAGTAATAATATTCAGCAAATCGATAAGCAAACCGAGGTCATGCATTTATTGCAATTGGAAGCCCGCCTGACCAAGCAACTGTATAAGCTAGCTGCCAAAAATACCGGTTATGACGGCTTTACCCGTGAGCACGATGGTATCGATAAGGCCAATGGTTTCCTCAATCATGGAAACTATCTGGCTTATGGACTCGGTGCGACAACGGCATGGACGCTGGGCATTCCACACGGTTTTGCAGTCATGCATGGCAAGACCCGGCGCGGGGCATTGGTGTTTGATATTGCTGATATTATCAAAGATGCGCTGGTGCTGCCCCTCGCCTTTATTTGTGCCAGTGAAAACATGAGCGAGCAAGAGTTTCGCCAAGAGTGCATCAATATGTTTACTAAGCATCATGCGCTGGATTATCAGTTTGAGGTGGTTAAACAATTGGCGATGACTAAAAGTTGGGAGATATAAATGATTGTCACTTTTGTCTCTCAATGCGAGAAGAAATCGCTTAAACGTACACGGCGTATCTTGGACAGCTTTGCTAACCGCATTGGTGACAATGTTTGGCAGACGGCTATTACCGAAGATGGCTTGCAAACCGTTAAGCAATTACTGCGCAAATCTGCGACCAAATCGACAGCAGTCAGCTGTCATCGTAATAAAACTCGCCAGTTGACGGAGCTGGTCTGGATCGTGGGTAATAAGCGTAGGTTTAATGAGGTAGGTGTGGTTCCTGTTAACCGCACCAAAAGAAATATTCTGCACAGTGAGTGGGAGAATGAATGGAGTTATGCCAGTAGTATTCAAATTATTGCTACTATATCTGCATTACTCCACGACATTGGCAAATCAACCGTTGGCTTTCAAAAAAAGCTCCTTATCGGTAGCAAACAAGGGGATTCTTATCGCCATGAGTGGATATCGTTAAAGTTGTTTGAGCTAATAATTGAGGACTGCAAGACTGATGAAGCATGGCTTAACCGTTTAATGCACTTAAAAAAATGGCTAGATGGCAATAATATAGAAAAGCTACTATCTAGTGCTAATCAAGATGCTGTCAATGTAAGAGTGATGCCGCCCCTAGCGCAGTGGGTCGCTTGGCTGATTGTCACTCATCATCGCTTGCCACCAATTAATAAAGTCTATTATCCTCCAAGACAAATAGAGCGTCTCAGAAGCCCTAGAGGTCTAATAGATATTAAAGTTCAATTGAATCAGTTTTATAGCAAGTTAACTCCTATCGACTACTGGGTTAAAAATCCAAAATCACTAGAGGAGATGACTAAAACTCAGTTAAACAACTTTTGGCAATTTGAGCAGTTAGTGATAAATAGCCTCGCTTGGCAAAAAAATATCAGACGTTGGTCTAAAAAAGCTTTGAATGACCCTGCTTTAATGCAAATAAGCCAGCAAGCGGTTGATGACAATAAAGCCATTAGCGACCCCTTCTTACTGCATTTATCCCGTCTGTGCTTAATGGTAGGCGATCATAACTATTCTAGTCTCAAGCAAGACGACTCTCGCTGCATCAAAGTCGATAGTAGCTTCAAAAATTTAGCCGCTAATACTGATCGGAGCGCTAGCACACCGACGGTTAAACAGTCTCTTGAAGAACACTTATTAGGTGTTGGTGCTTTTACCGCGCACATCGCTCGTGCGCTGCCTATCATCGCTAGTGAGATGCCGACACTGCGCAACCATGACCCATTAGCCAAACCTACTGGAATTGAACGTTTTAAATGGCAGAACCAAGCCTTCAAAATGACCTATGCTTTGGCTGATACAACGCGCGAGCATGGGTTTTTTGGGGTCAATATGGCATCGACAGGCGCGGGTAAAACGATTGGTAATGCTCGTATTATGTACGCCTTAGCTGATCCCAAAAAAGGCGCACGCTTTACTATTGCGCTAGGTCTACGGATTCTAACCTTGCAAACCGGCTTAAGCTTTCGTAAAAACTTAAAATTAGCAGGTGACCAATTAGCCATACTGGTCGGCGGTAGCGCCAACAAAAAGCTGTTTGAAATGGCATACGACAATAAAAACGATGAGTTTACCGATATTATTGGCGAATATAAAAAAGACGATGAGCCTGATAATGAATCTAAAAGCTTTGGTAGTGAATCTAGTGAGGATTTGTTAGATGAAATCGTTGATAGTGATATTGATTATCAAGACTATGAAGCGCTGAATCTCGATACGGTCATCGCTAGCCCTAAAGCACGCGATTTAATATTTGCGCCTATCGTGACCTGCACCGTTGACCATATTATCCAAGCCTCTGAGTGCAAACGCGGCGGTAAATATATTGCCCCCATGCTGCGACTGCTTAGTAGTGACTTGATACTCGATGAGCCTGATGACTTTGATCAAGCGGACTTGCCTGCGCTGTCGCGTTTAGTGCATCTTGCTGGACTTTTTGGTACGCGGGTGCTGTTATCGTCTGCGACCTTGACGCCTGATTTGGTAACAGGATTGTTTGAGGCTTATATGGAAGGGCGCAAATTGTTTAATCAAAGCCAAAATAAACCTGCGCCAAAAGTGGTTTGTGCTTGGTATGACGAACAGCCCAAAGCGATGCTGTCCGAGCAATGTGCCGACGTTGTTGATTTTTATCAGGCTCATAACACCTTTAGTGAGCAGCGAGCCAGCTATTTAGCCAAACAACCTATTCGCCGCAAAGCAGAGATTTTACCCCTGAGTTTAATGAGCTATAACAAAAACCAAGATCATCAGTTTTATAGCAAGCTTGCGCAAACACTGGTTGATGGTGCAATCAAGCTACACCAGCATCATGCGCTCACTCATCAGACGACAGATCAAAAAGTGAGTATCGGGCTTATACGTGTCGCCAACGTCAATAATATTACCAGTATCGCCCAGCAACTCTTTACGCCTGACAATGTACAGCTGCCCGCAGACACTTTCATTCATATTACTTGCTATCACGCCAAGCAGCTTTTGCTACTGCGCAACGCTTTAGAGAATAAGTTGGATAGAATCTTAGACCGTAGCGATAGTAAAGTGAGCATATTTAACCATCTTGAGATTAAGCAAGCCATTGCTAATAATCCTGCCAAAAATCATATCTTTATGGTACTTGCCACCCCTGTCGCAGAGGTCGGACGCGACCATGATTATGACTGGTCAATAGTAGAACCCTCCTCTATGCGCTCTATCATTCAGCTGGCAGGTCGTGTCTGGCGACATCGTCCTGATAAGGTCGCTAATGAGCCAAATATCCTACTGCTGCAATATAACATTCGTTATTTTAAGAAACGTCATGCAAAAGCGCCTATTTTTACTCATCCTGGGTTTGAAACTATTACTATTAAGCCAAAAAGTTATGACTTGAACGAGCTGATAACTGGTGAGCAATTGGCACATGTTGATGCGCGGCCAAGAATTATTAGCTCAATCAATACCGACGAGCGTAAGCACAAAAAAACTGAAACCTTGAGTGAGCTTGAACATCAAGTCATGCATGAACTGCTGAATAGCAGCAAGATAAACTATGTGAATGCTTATTGGCACTCTGACGCTACAGCAAACCGCGCCCATACTCATTTGCAGCAAATCACACCCTTTCGAGCAGGTACTCCACAAGACGATTGGTTGTTAATTCCGCGCATGGTCAATGATGATGAAGATACGAACGAGACTACACAAGGTTTTGATGCTTATTATAGCGAAGACGTGTTTGAAAAAGGCTTGACTCATACCAGTCCACATAATAAAGAGCTGCAAGTATTAAATTTTGAATTCACCCACCCTTATATTAAACCTTGGCTACTGACAACGACTCAAGCAGCGCTCAAAGACATACAGCGCAAACAACCTGATAAAAGCCTGCGCTCGCTTGCTATTACTTACTCGTCTGTATCCCTTGATCGAATAACGCTGAGCAATAACAGAGGCTGGAGGTTTCATGAATTTTTTGGATTTATGCGTGAGTAGGCTGAGTTTAAGTGTGACAGGCATAAAAAAGCACGGCGCTAACCGTGCTTTGCGATAAGCCACCTATGCGGTGGTGAAAAAGTTTTTTACTGTAATAGCATTTTCTAAGTCACCTATACGGTGATATTGCATTATAACAGTTTTAAACAGCCATCTTAAATTATGCTAAAAAAGTGTTTACTATTTATCTTGTTAGTTCTATAGTAGCGGAAAGCCTATATTAGTTTTTAAATGTAACAGCATGGATAAAAAAGGATTTAATAATGTCAGATATCTCCCCTGAACAAGCAAAAGATGCTGTAAAAGCATTTCTATCTCATCTATATGATAAGAAAACTGAGAAAGAACAAAAGCAACTCGCTAAAGCTATTGAAGATGATGATATTGATAAAATATCTGAACTGAATGAATCATTGTCTAAATTCAAAGAGAAATACGAATTAGAGACTTGGATGGATTATGCCGCTAATAAAATGACCAATCAAATCGGCTTTGGTACTCATATCTCAAAAGGAGTACATTCAAGCTCAAAAGGAGATAATATCAATTTTAGCCCTAAAAATGACTTACCAGAGAGCTTAGTTGGGCATCAATCTATCAATAATCACAATCTAGATGCGAGTGGAAACGCTGCTGCTCTTCCACTATTTTCATTTTATGATTATGAGGTTATAGGAGATAAGAAAATTAAAGACCTCATTATTGAAAATAATGAATCATTTAAACAAGCTTTATCAAAAAACACTGAACTCTCAGAACAGTATTTTGAAGTGTTTAGACAGTCTCTTATTGGAGCAAACTCTCAGCCACATACCAGTGAATATAATAAACAAACTCTATGGCATATTAACGATTATGAGTACATATGCATAGTTCCTCTCTACCCTTCTTCTTTGACAAATTATGTTCACAAAAAAATCAATCACATTAAATATTCTGAAGAAATTGTTGCAGCAAAAAAGAATAGATTTTCTAAAAACACTGAAATCGAACAACTTTCTTATCTTACTCTTTCAGAGTTAGCTATTGTGCGAATAGGAGGAAGTAATCCACAAGGTGTCAGTAGACATATGAGTTCACAGGGTGGAATTAACTATCTCCTCCCCTCTCTACCACCAATGCTGAACATAGCAAATAGCACTTTTAAGCCTTCTAAGTTTGCTAGCACTATCTTTGCCAAGTCGTTAGCTAATAAGGTCAATCCTATCATTCAAGATATCTTCTACGTGGTAAAAAGTGCCAAGAACAATGTCGATATTCGCGATGCACGTAAAGAGGCGATGGATGAAATTTTGAAGCGCATTTTTGAGTTTGCCAATTATATGCGTAACGATCTGCCCGCTGGCTGGACAAAGGATTCTGAGCTGGATGAGTGTGAGCAGTTTTGGTTAGACCCCAAGCGTGCCGAATTGCCTGACGAAGAGGAATGGAGTACTCGCCGCGAGCAGACAGAGTGGCACAAAGAAATTATTCATCGCTTTGCTCGCTGGATGAACGCTCTATTGCAAGAGAAGTTTAAGGATATTCGTACCGAGATTGCTGATCCTGAGCACAACCAGTGGGAACGTGATATTGAAGCTATGAAGAGCTTGTATGAGCGAGCAGGTAAAGGAGTGTTTTTATGAGTGATTCAGTGATCGGTTATTTATTGTTCAAAAAAGTAGTTATTGAAGGTGCTAATGCTATCTCTAGCCCACTAACCTTT
This sequence comes from Psychrobacter sp. AH5, assembly GCF_040371085.1. NCBI lineage: Bacteria > Pseudomonadati > Pseudomonadota > Gammaproteobacteria > Moraxellales > Moraxellaceae > Psychrobacter > Psychrobacter sp. AH5. Next base: position 456,431 of record NZ_JAMBMT010000001.1, on the reverse strand, counting down.
GGCTTCCCCGCTATCACTGGGTTTTTGGGTAGCTTTCATGCGATGTCGCGTAAAGTAGCAGCACTTGATGAGTTAGATAATTTGTCTCTATGCGGTGTATTGCTTGCTTGCCACGAGTGCCATCCACAGATATACCGAGACAAGAGCTATAGCAACTATACGTTTAATCAAACACGAAACCCTATCAAAAAAGATGGCAAAACCGCTTCTATTATCGAAGAGGGTAAATGCCGATTGGTCATGAGTTTTGCGGTTGAAGTATTAGGCAGCAATAGACCTGATGAGGCGAAAACTGAAATCCTGATGACCAAAACTAAGCAATGGATTCAGCAACAACGCATGGCTGGCGGTAGCGTGCAGGGTATCGATCGTTTCAATCCTGTGCAGTTTATTAGTTATGATGATGTCGATGCTATCACAGCTCATCTATTACCTGCCTTTGTACTGATGGACGCGCAAGAGGAGTTTACTGAGATTATTAATGAGGTACAAGCCGATAATCCAGACGCTACGCCGCTTGATGCATTAATAGAGGTTTGCGCGTTGCATCATATCCCTGAAACCCAAAAAAACGGCGATACTAAATGGGCAGCGGCTTCTCGTAAAACAGGGCGCGGCTGGTTAGTACCGATGCCGATAGGTTATCAAGGTATCTCTGAGCTTTATGATGCGGGCGTCATGCAAAATGTGCGCAATCCTGAATACCCCAGCCAGTATGTCGAAGCCATTTATAGCCTTGGTAAGTGGGTGTATCCGCAGCGCTTAGGCGGAGCCTATAGCGAATATGATATCACTAATGCGTTTTGGCGTTACCATTATGATAATGAACAGAATCTGTACCTAGTAACCCAAGAACCTGAATTTTAATCGCTTTTTTTATCATACTTTTTACCTAAGTTTTAAACCACTGGAGCACTACTATGAGTAAATTAAAAACCGCTAGCGTATTGGCTTTTGAGCGTAACCTCGACATCTCTGACGCTTTTTTTGCCCAACAAAACATTCAAAACAAAGACAGCAAAGCGCAACCTGTTACTATTAAAGAAAAATCAGTGCGCGGTACGATTAGTAACCGTCTAAAAAACCCTGAAAAAATTGACCCTGCCAAATTAGATGCTGAAATCGAAAAAGCTAACCTACAACGCGTAGATTCTGCCGCGTTAGACGAGGACTGCGACACCTTGGTAGTAACTTGGAGCTGTAAGGTATTACCTTTCTCAGGTAAGCCTAGCGTTTGTAACAACCAAGATTATCAACAAGCTTTAGTTTCGACTGTACAGGATTATTTAGAAAACCAAGGTGTCAGTGAATTGGCACGCCGCTATGCTACTAATATCGCTAATGCACGCTGGCTGTGGCGCAACCGCGTAGGCGCTGAAAGTATTCAAGTTAGTGTTAGCTGTACCGTTGATGGCAGTGCGCAGCGCTTTGATTTTGATGCTAAATCAATCTCGCTACGTGGCTTTGATGAGGAGGCGGCACAAAACGATGATATCAATCAACTTGCCAGCCTTATTGAGCAAGGATTAAATGATGACGCTTTTATCATTTTATACGTCAAAGCTACTGCTATCATGGGCTACGGTCAAGAAGTCTATCCCTCGCAAGAGCTAGTACTTGATACTGGCAAAACGAAATCTAAAGAGCTTTATCAAATTAATGGTAAAGCGGGCATGCACTCACAAAAAGTCAGCAACGCCATTCGTACTATCGACGACTGGTATCCTGATGCCGAGTTCCCTATCGCCGTTGAGCCTTATGGTGCCGTAACCACTTTAGGTACTGCCTTTCGCCAGCCCAAAGCTGACATGGACTTTTACACCTTGTTTGATAATTGGGTATTAAAAGGTGAGGCGCCAGACGTCAACCAACAGCATTATGTGATGGGTGTACTTATCCGTGGTGGCGTATTCGGTGCCAGCGCCAAGGAGAAATAATGTCTAACCTTACCCATTACCAAGAAATCACCCTATTACCTGATCCTGAAATCAGTAGCTACTTCATTTGGAGTAAGCTATTTACCCAATTGCACATTGCCTTAGCGGAGATGAAAAATAATCACGGCATCGACTCCATCGGTGTCAGCTTCCCTGATTATCATTATGATGAAAAGGGTAAATCATCCAAGCTGGGACTAAAGTTACGTGTCTTTGCACCTAATCAAAAGGAATTAGAAATTTTAAACCTTGATAAATGGTTAGAGCGATTAACTGACTACGTGCATGTAAAGCGCATCAATGAAGTTGGTGACAAAGCCAAAGGGCACATCGTAGTCAGACGCTACCGCAATAAAAACGTGTTCAAGCAAGCTGAAGCCTTCGCTGAGCATAAAGGCATTACGCTGGAGGCGGCGCTAATACACTGCGCCAAACACAAGCAGGATAATAAACCCTATCCGTATATTAACTTAAGGAGCATTAGCAATAATCAGCCCTACACTTTATCTATTATTCAAGAGATGGTAGATAACGAGGTCAAAGGGTCGTTAAATAGTTATGGCATTAATAATGCGGCAGATACGGTTACTGTACCGCATTGGTAAGTCAATAAAATGGTCATGACGAATGACCCAAAAATTGGGCAAAAAACCCTTTTTTTGAGCTGTTTAAAAACTTGTAATGAAATCAACCAGTTACGATAGAGCGAAAAATGGAGGGTGAAATAGGGTGTTCTGCCCTCCATCCCTTATCGTAGCTGAATTTTTTGAGGTATAATTCCTCTTCATCACCGCATAGGTGACTTAGAAAGCCTAAAAAGCCAACACTAGAGCCAAGTCGAGCTTCATCACCGCATAGGTGACTTAGAAAAATGACTTAAACATTGAGCCGGCAGCACTTAACTTCATCACCGCATAGGTGACTTAGAAATGACATGCCAACTAAGCAGCCGACAATAACAACTTCATCACCGCATAGGTGACTTAGAAATTAATTCGTCCGTTATGCGTCCTAATCGAGCCCTTCATCACCGCATAGGTGACTTAGAAAGGCAACTCAGTAAATAGCATACGTGTGGCTTGCTTCATCACCGCATAGGTGACTTAGAAAGCTTTGGTGCGCTTGCTATAGCTGAGCTTGAGCTTCATCACCGCATAGGTGACTTAGAAAATCGACCACGACCATAAGCGCCCTGTATATTCCTTCATCACCGCATAGGTGACTTAGAAATCAAGCGATTATCGCTCATGGGGCGTGACAGGCTTCATCACCGCATAGGTGACTTAGAAAGTGCTATCTTGCGCGAAGCGCGTGTCGCTGACCTTCATCACCGCATAGGTGACTTAGAAAAGTGGTCTTGACGAAGATAATGCGCTTAATTCCTTCATCACCGCATAGGTGACTTAGAAATAAAAACGGCACTACATAACTAATTGTGTTAACTTCATCACCGCATAGGTGACTTAGAAACTCATCATAAGTCGGTGGTTGTGTGTATTGCTCTTCATCACCGCATAGGTGACTTAGAAAGATATGTCGCCGCCTGTCTGCTCGTAGAAATACTTCATCACCGCATAGGTGACTTAGAAAGATATACCTGCCACCGCGATAATAGCTACTGACTTCATCACCGCATAGGTGACTTAGAAATTTCATAAAATTATCTACGTCATAACTTCGTTCTTCATCACCGCATAGGTGACTTAGAAATGATGCGCTAGGGAGTTTAAATGCCTGATTATCTTCATCACCGCATAGGTGACTTAGAAACTCTCAAATCCCTGTTTGACTATATCTATTATCTTCATCACCGCATAGGTGACTTAGAAACATAGCTGTCACTACCGTTGCGATAGCACTATCTTCATCACCGCATAGGTGACTTAGAAACATAAGCCTATCTACAAGCGCGTTCGGACATTCTTCATCACCGCATAGGTGACTTAGAAAGTAATAGAGTTCTCAATGTCATCAGCACCTTGCTTCATCACCGCATAGGTGACTTAGAAAGTTATCGGACAAAGTGGTGATTGATCAAGGCTCTTCATCACCGCATAGGTGACTTAGAAATGATCCTTGTCTTTATTAATAACCGCTGTTAACTTCATCACCGCATAGGTGACTTAGAAACAAGTCCATGTCAAACTTAGCGTTAAATAACTCTTCATCACCGCATAGGTGACTTAGAAACACTAGAGGGCGGTATCAGATGGGAGTTATTTCTTCATCACCGCATAGGTGACTTAGAAATTTGATGACCGCCTTGATAACGTCTAGCACTGCTTCATCACCGCATAGGTGACTTAGAAATCGTTAAGCAGTAAGACGGTTTCGGCTGTCTCCTTCATCACCGCATAGGTGACTTAGAAAGCATACCTGATATTTACGGCGAGGTTTGGTCACTTCATCACCGCATAGGTGACTTAGAAATCATACTCAATACTAATTGGTTGCATAAACCACTTCATCACCGCATAGGTGACTTAGAAAGCCAACAGCGCCAGCCGATTTTCTAGCACTAGCTTCATCACCGCATAGGTGACTTAGAAATACCCTACGCGCTAGATACATCGAATGACGCTCTTCATCACCGCATAGGTGACTTAGAAATCAATTAGCGATTACAGAGCGAGTAATGGTATCTTCATCACCGCATAGGTGACTTAGAAAGATGTGCAGCGCGTCACAGAGTTTGCGAACCACTTCATCACCGCATAGGTGACTTAGAAATGTGACATCATCAAAACCGCCTTGACTCGGTACTTCATCACCGCATAGGTGACTTAGAAAGCTTGGCAATCTAGCAAGTATCACGCTGTAATCTTCATCACCGCATAGGTGACTTAGAAAGCCTTGTGATACCACTTGATTTTGAATTCGTACTTCATCACCGCATAGGTGACTTAGAAAAACCACGCTAGAGCCTACTGACTTAATGCCATCTTCATCACCGCATAGGTGACTTAGAAATATCTTGCCTAGTGGTGTTTCTTCCTCGATAGCTTCATCACCGCATAGGTGACTTAGAAAATTACCTTATGCTGACTATGATGGTCGCTATGCTTCATCACCGCATAGGTGACTTAGAAATCAAAAATCGCTTCTCTTATCCCTGATAGAGTCTTCATCACCGCATAGGTGACTTAGAAAATCACCGTTGCCATGTTAGATTTGCAACCTAGCTTCATCACCGCATAGGTGACTTAGAAATATCAAATCGTATCTGAGCAAGATGCTGACCGCTTCATCACCGCATAGGTGACTTAGAAATCATTAATCATATCGACTGCGACCAGCACCTTCTTCATCACCGCATAGGTGACTTAGAAAAAGGAGGCTGTTGATAGATGGGGCAGAAATAACTTCATCACCGCATAGGTGACTTAGAAATCAATGCTATGCGTAGAGGCGAGAATCCAAAACTTCATCACCGCATAGGTGACTTAGAAATATTGGCCCAGATAGCGCCATAATCGCTATCTCTTCATCACCGCATAGGTGACTTAGAAACTAAAGCGCAAGTATTTACCAGCACTCCAATGCTTCATCACCGCATAGGTGACTTAGAAAAAAGCGTTGATGACAGCGAGCGAGTTGGTTGACTTCATCACCGCATAGGTGACTTAGAAACTCTGTATAACTAAGCTCGTCTGCGCCTGTGACTTCATCACCGCATAGGTGACTTAGAAAACCGCATTACAAAGATGCAAGCGGCATTGAGTCTTCATCACCGCATAGGTGACTTAGAAAATACAAGCGCGTTTTGACAAGCTCAAAGCTGACTTCATCACCGCATAGGTGACTTAGAAATGTGACAACTAACCCGTAAATCAATATAGAGACTTCATCACCGCATAGGTGACTTAGAAACACAAGACAAGCTCTATAACTTAACTTGTATTCCTTCATCACCGCATAGGTGACTTAGAAAATCAGTTACTCCTAGCTATCATCTAACATTATCTTCATCACCGCATAGGTGACTTAGAAAGTTTAGCGTTAATTAGGTCTTGGTTGTAAAAGCTTCATCACCGCATAGGTGACTTAGAAAATTGGTGGTTAACATCATCCAAAAGCAAGTAGCTTCATCACCGCATAGGTGACTTAGAAAGGGGTCGCCATAGATAAACGTGATAATGTTCTCTTCATCACCGCATAGGTGACTTAGAAAGTTTGAAATGAGCGGTCAAGACTTACTGAGTGCTTCATCACCGCATAGGTGACTTAGAAAATTAACAGAGACAGCAGCAAAAAGACTAATCACTTCATCACCGCATAGGTGACTTAGAAATACAAACTCCTCAACCGTTAAGCCTTGCAGCTCTTCATCACCGCATAGGTGACTTAGAAATTGAATTGCTTTTTCTGCCATGTCATAATCGCCTTCATCACCGCATAGGTGACTTAGAAATGCTAGTGTTGCGGTATTTAACAGTCACAACACTTCATCACCGCATAGGTGACTTAGAAAAGTACATCAAGTACGGACTTGAGCGCAACGAACTTCATCACCGCATAGGTGACTTAGAAATAACAGACTCACCTAAATTTGTTTTTGGTACGCTTCATCACCGCATAGGTGACTTAGAAATGATGGTTTTGTGCTGCCATTAACCCAACTGCCTTCATCACCGCATAGGTGACTTAGAAAGATACTGCAACTGATATAGCAATAGCAATCAACTTCATCACCGCATAGGTGACTTAGAAAACGCCGCTTTGAAGCGCGCCCACCAATTTGTGCTTCATCACCGCATAGGTGACTTAGAAAATAAAGCCCTTAGGGTTTAATGCAGAGATAGCCTTCATCACCGCATAGGTGACTTAGAAAGCCCTCCAAGACTTCTTGAGATAATCCGCCCCCTTCATCACCGCATAGGTGACTTAGAAAATACTCTGTGCGATAAGCGCTCGCTGTAAATGCTTCATCACCGCATAGGTGACTTAGAAAAAACTATGAACAGTAAGCATTTGACAGGCGATCTTCATCACCGCATAGGTGACTTAGAAAAGTATAAGATAAATTAATATTCTTTTAGTTCTCTTCATCACCGCATAGGTGACTTAGAAAGTTGGTTTGGCAAAACACAAGCAACAGCGACTCTTCATCACCGCATAGGTGACTTAGAAATCTGGCGCTGGCTATCGAAATTGAAACCGAGGCTTCATCACCGCATAGGTGACTTAGAAATGACGACTTGTGCAAGTTTGAGCAAGATATTCCTTCATCACCGCATAGGTGACTTAGAAATGAGGCAGACGGGGACGGCTATAAATACCGTGCTTCATCACCGCATAGGTGACTTAGAAAAGAATGAGCCTAACACAAGAAATCTTTGCAGACTTCATCACCGCATAGGTGACTTAGAAATACGTGGCAACAGGTGGCAAGGCAGAATTTAGCTTCATCACCGCATAGGTGACTTAGAAAGTAAACTCAGGGGATAGCTGAGCAACCACAATCTTCATCACCGCATAGGTATAGTGGCATAATTAAATCGGACCATGTTTAAGAGGTTATTATAGTGGCACAATTAAATCGGACCATGTTTAAGAGATACCATCTTAAAAAAGCCAAATCAAGTGCTAATCAGCTCAACTCTTGCTTGGTAAGGTTGCTGATGTTTAACCACGCCGAAACAAATATGCACAAGCTTACGCATCGCCGCACAGACAGCCTGCATTTTGCACTTACCGTTAGCAAGCAGTCGCTCATACTGCGCCTTAATGTCGGGATTATGCTTAATGGCGACTAGCGCCGGCATATACAATTTAGCTCTTACGGCACTTGAGCCATTCTTTGCTAAGCGAGACTTGCCCTTAAATAGCCCTGATTCACTATGCTTGGGAACTAGACCTAAAAAGGCTGCCATTTGCGACGCTTGACTAAACTGCTTATTATGCATCAGCGACATCATCTGCTTTGAGACAACAGGGCCGACGCCTTTAATAGTTTGTAGCAGATATTGGTCTTGCTTTAAATTGGAATGACCATCGATATGGTCATCAATATCACCATTGAGCTTAACAATGGCGGCTTGCAAAGAGACTATCATCTGCTCAATAGACGCTTTAACGATAGGAGCGGTGTCTGTGGCCTCCGTTTTTTCCAATCGATTCAGCTCACGTTGTAAGTCTTCTTGTAGCACGTCTAAGCGCGACAGTAAAGACTTGAGGTGACGCGCCTCTGCTGGGCGGCGGTGTCCACAATTTAGGCTTAGCACTATAGGTGTAGCGGGCTAATAACATACTATCTTTCTTATCCGTCTTGTTGCGACTTCCTAAACTAGCAGCATAGCTTTTGACGTAAGCAGGATTGATGATGCTGACGTTAAGCTTTTTATCAAATAGGTAGTAGGCGATGTTCTCGTGATAGACGCCTGTGGCTTCAAGGGTTATGTGGATGTTGTTTAAGTCATCAGTAATGTTAGCAATTAGCCAGTTGATAAGAGTAGCATAGTCACTGTGATCATTTTTAAAGACTTTAGTTTTGAATTTTAGTTTGTCAGTGTCTTTGAGCCATGCAATATCTAGCTTATTTTTACTAACGTCTATGCCTATATAATGTGTCATCTTATTGTCTTCCCTTGTTTATGCAGTGTCACTCATGGCATCTGATAAGATGTCGAGGCACTTGGATACCATTCAGAATATTAAGATGATAGGATGAGCATTGGGCATAATCTCTTACACAGTGTCTAGGCACTAAGGTTATACTCATACTCTCAATGCTCATGAATAACTGCTTTATTTTATCAACTTTCATCGATAGTATTAAGCGATTATTCAAGATACAAGGTTATACTACCCCAAAGAGGATAACCAGTATGACTACCAAACGCAGAGAATATACCCGAGAATTCAAATTAGAGGCCGTAAGCCTAGTCGTTGATCACAAGCGCAAAATAGCAGAAGTGGCAGAATCTTTAGGGGTTGGTGCATCAACCTTAGATAACTGGGTACGCAAATATAAAAAAGAGCAGCAAGGCATTGCACCAGCTACAGGTTTAGCCCTCACCGATGAGCAAAGAGAACTACAAGAGCTACGTAAACAAGTTAAACGACTGACTATGGAGCGCGACATTCTAAAAAAGGCTTCAGCTCTGCTAGCCTTGGACAGCCTGAACGGCTATCGCTGATTAAGACTTTAGCAGAGCAAGACAAACGACTGAGCAAACGTAAGCTATGCACCCTGTTTGGTGTGGTCAGAAGCAGCTATTACTATGGCATACAGACTAAACCTATCGATATAAAGCGGGTCAAACTCAAAGCCTTGATACGCCAAATATTCAACGACTCAAAGCAATCAGCTGGCGCTCGCACCATCATCGCCATACTATGGAATGAGCATAACATCAGACTGACGCGTTACCTAGCAAGCACTCTCATGAAGAGTATGGGACTTAAAAGCTGTCAGTTTAAGACCCATAAGTACAAGCATGCGGATCAAGAGCATAAAACCCATGACAATATCTTAGACCGCAATTTTAGTCCTGATGCGCCTAACCAAGTCTGGACAGGGGATGTAACCTATATTCGCATCAAAGGCGGCTGGTGTTACCTAGCGGTAGTGTTAGACCTGTTTGCACGGCGTGTGGTGGGCTTTAGTGTCTCAGACTCTCCCAATAGTACTTTGACCGCCAAAGCGCTACAGATGGCGTATCAGACGAGACTCAAGCCTAATGGAGTGCTGTTTCACTCTGACCAAGGCACGCATTATACCAGTCAAGAATTCGCTGAGTCAGTCGCGAGTTGTAATGGCATGGTTCAAAGTATGAGCCGAAAAGGAAACTGTTGGGATAACGCCCCAACTGAGCGTTTCTTTAGAAGCTTTAAGAGTGAGTGGATGCCAAAGGGTGGCTACGAGGATATGGCTGAAGCATCAAGTGCTATTAGCGACTATATTTGGGGCTATTATCAAACTGTGAGACCGCACAGCTTCAATAATTATTTACCACCAGTAGAAAAAGAGAAGCGCTACTTTAATCAAAACCTCTTATCAGGTGTCCTAAATTAGTTGACCACTACAATCAGTCACTTCATCACCGCATAGGTGACTTAGAAAATCCCGCGCTTGCTTTAGTACCATAGCCAGTTCTTCATCACCGCATAGGTGACTTAGAAATACGCTCGGTAAGGCAGTCCTTATCAACAGTACTTCACCACCGCATAGGTGACTTAGAAAAACTCTAGGACATAGGCGCGTTTTTCATACTTCTTCATCACCGCACAGGTGGCTTAGAAAGTTTATAAAATCGCGGTCATTTTGATAGTATTCTTCACCACAGCACAGGTGACTTATGAGAGCCGTTAAAAAATTGCATGCCAATTTTAGGCTCGCAAGGAAAATCCTTTAAATAGAATTTTCAGAAGTTATGACTTCAAACGCGATTTGATAAAATAGATTTCACCGCTTAGGTAACTTAGAAATCTGTCACTTTCATAATCATTTATCCATAAAACTTCATCACCGCATAGGTGACTTAGAAATTTGGCGGACGCACCCGCCAGGACACCTCACCCTTCATCACCGCACAGGTGGCTTAGAAATTTTAACATCAGTGTGCATCGCAACACCCGAGCTTCACCACCGCACAGGTGGCTTATGAGAGCCGTTAAAAAATTGCATGCCAATTTTAGGCTCGCAAGGAAAACCCTTTAAATAGGATTTTCAGAAGTTATGACTTCAAACGCGATTTGATAAAATAGATTTCTCCTTGCGACGAGCTGAACATCTTTCATGTGTTCAAATTACTCTTCTCTGAGATACTTATAGCCAAAAAATAGATAGTCTATAAACGACAATAGTTAGCAACCCTGCCATACCTAAGAGGCAGAAATCTATATAATATAGATTATTTATTTTTTTACTATTTAGAAGCTACAACTATGTCAGACTTACCAGACTTTATTCACCCTACTGCTTTTTCATCTTCTAAAGTATTTGAGCAGATAAGTCCTCAAAACGATCAAAATAAGCGCTGTTATCACCTCAGTGACTCAAACCTATCGATAGCAGATAACCAGTCGCCCAAGCCAAGTAGCCTAGCCGAATTTTTACGTCTTAATGCCACCAATAAGATAGAGAAATTAATAGCCGTTCAGCACGCTTCTCAAATACTTGTGAAACTAGACCAACCGCAGACGCTGTGGCTGGATTTGGAGATTAATCCTCAAGATAACACCCTAATAGATGGCGCGTTTTTAGTTGATAACTACTATTGGCACTTTAACGCTCAGCAGTTTAAGCAGCAGGCAAATAGTATTTATGAGCTCTTGAATAAAGCTCGTTTTTTGGGAGGTCATCATCTTATTGAATTTGATTTGCCTCATCTATATTCGCTATTAAAACACGCGTTATTGAGCACTAGTGATGAGCATAATTTATTAGCAAGTCAACTTAATAACTCCAATATACTGCGCGGCTGGCAAGCCAAGGCTTGGGACACTCTAATACTAAGCTGCTTATTGATTCCGCATCAGCCTAGTCATGCCCTTGCCAAGCTCTATAAAGCCAATGTAGATTATAATAATCCTGTGCTTGATTGTTTAGAGAGTCGCTGTGTGTTTGAGCTTTGTACACAAACATGGCAGCTTTTGCCAGCCACTATGCAGATTTTATTGCATAAATTATTACCGCAGTTGTCACAGCTATGTAGTATAGGCAATCATCGCGACTTTGCTATAGATAAAGACAATATCTTTGATATAGAGTCCATCTTTGATGACCTGCCAGCAGGCAATCGGACTGAGCTTATCAGCTTATTACAAGACTGTATGAACAATGCTCATTTAATCAATAATGACAAAGAGCATACAATGCTATGGCAGCATCTTGGCGTAGCTACCTTTATGAATTGGCTAAGATATTTTGATAAACCGCAAGCACGTCGTCCGGTTTGGGTTATCAAGCATCCTCTTCATAGTCGAAGCTTTATTCAAGCTGAACATGCTTTTTGGCGCTTATGTAAGCCAAGCGAAGATTGGATCAATGAGCAATGCCAGCACTTTTTTGGCTTTAAGCGTTTGCGCGATGGACAGCTGTCTATCGTCAAAGCGGTGCTGATGAATGAGGATATCCCTCTGGGTATATTGCCAACTGGCGGTGGTAAAAGTTTGACCTTTCAGCTGCCAGCCTTGATATTAAGCAAATATCAACGTCAGCTAACCGTAGTAATCTCACCGCTCAAAGCTCTAATCGAGGATCAAGTCGTCAATCTGCATGCCGATTTGCCAGATTACGCCAGCCGTATTGCTTATCTAACTTCAGGGCAGTCCATAGAAACCCAAAAAGAGATTTTAGACGGCATTTGGCAAGGCGATATAGATATTATTTATATGAGCCCTGAGCGTTTGCGCACTCATAGTATTCGCCAACTTCTTAAGAACCGCCCACCAGCATTTTGGGTATTGGATGAGGCGCATACGCTTAGTCAATGGGGTACTGATTTTCGCCCCGACTTTTTGCGTATCGCCGATCATATGATGGCTTGTTATAGCGATGAGCTGCGAGCGCATTTTGCACAGCAGCTCGAGCAGCAAAGCTCTACTAAACCAACTCAACCTCAGCTTGATATGTTAGATCTGAACTCTGATCAACAAATTACTCAACCGCTAAACGCTAGCAGTAACTTAATAGAATTTGTGCCGCCTACTATCAGCTTGGTGACCGCTACCGCCAGCGCGCGTGTCAAAGATGACTTGGAAAGTGAGCTGGTAGATAAGCTGACTACCTTAACGGCTAACAAAGCCTTGGTACAATATGGCACTCCTATCGAAAGCCTTAAGATTTGGCGGGATGATATTAGCGCGCATTTTATAGAAGCAGCCAAAGAGGAGCGCGAAGCCCGCAGCTATAAAATCATCAATGAACGCAAAGTCTGGTACGAAAACCAGTATCCAGAACATCCCGAAAAAGGCGTAGCTATAGTCTACTTACGTAATCGTAAAGGCTGCGATCAATATGCTGAAGATTTTGCCCAGCAAGGCTTGGCAGCGGCGGCTTATCATTCCAAATTAAATGATGGGCAAAAAAAGAGTGTCCTTGAAAAATTCAAAAACGATGAGCTGGACGTGGTGGTCTGTACCAATGCTTTTGGTATGGGTATCGATAAAGAAGGAATCCATACTGTCATTCATAGTGGCCCGCCCAATAACCTTGAGTCCTATATTCAGGAGATTGGCCGAGCGGCGCGTAAGTCTTATGAGACGGGTAGCGCCTATATGCTTTGGGATCAAAAAGATATCGAAGCGCTTTTTTTTCAAGAACGACAGTCGCGAATACCCAATACCAATACCTTGCGCGACTGCTGGACCGCCATACGTCCAGCGCTCAATAAACCAATGCAAGATCAATGGTTCCCTAGTAGTACGCTTGCGCCCATACTAGCAGCAGATGATGACAGCGAGCAGCTAAATACTCAGGTACGAGTGGCTTTGTTAGCGCTTGAGCGTTACGGGCTATTAACTGAAAAAGACCAGCAACCAGCTTGGGTCAGTATCAAACTCTCAAGTCAAGCGCCTGCCAGTGGTCATACCAGTACAGCGAAGCTCTATACTCAATTACAGCAGCTTGCCGATGATACCTTACATACAGCGGCAACAAATCCAAATAGTAGTCAAAGTAAAACTAATGATAATGGTCTAACGCGCTATCATTTGCCTGAGCTAGCACTAGCGCTTGGCTATTCTGTTAAAACGCTGTTAAAAGGGCTGCGCGAGCTCGTCAATCAAGGTCACGCTCAGTGGCAGGTTATCGTGCGCGTGCGTCTAAAATATACCCATCGCTATCTAAAAGGCGAATTTAATCGTTTGAGCCGAATTATTATAGCTATGGAAGAGTGCCTAAATAGCAGTTATGGCGCGCTAAGTGGCACTGAAACGATAGACGCGATTGAGAGCCAAGGCACTACTCAGCTCAATACCAAAGCACTGGATAACTGGCTAGCTCAGCAGCGTCACAACTTAACGACCAAACGCCATATTCTGCCAATGTTTCGGGCGCTTGGTATTTTAAAAACGCGCAATCATAGCGCGGCACAAGTATTTGTCTCCTCCACCAATCACACTAAATTATGGCAAATCGATGCAGAGCTGCCAGACAATTGGGAGAGCTGGGTACGTCAGGCAAAAATGCTCTTAGCAGACTTAACGCCTTTATTTGAGGAGCAGCTATTACCTGCCTTGCCGGATAAAAAAGATGGTGAGGGTAAAGATTTTCATTTAGATAGCCTAGCAAAAAAACTACAGCGCGATGCTGATACTATCTTGACTCAGCTTGAAAAGTTACAACGCTTAGAGCTGATTGAGCTTAGTCGTTTGGACGATAGCCAAGATGCTATTTTCTTTATTGGCAAGCACCGTAAATCCACTTCAAAATATCATGAAAACGCTTATCAGTATCTACAAAGTCACTATCAGGATCGCTGCGCCCGTATACATATGCTGAGCTTTTGGCTACAAGCAGATGCTAAAGTCCAACAGGCACTAATTGAAGATTACTTTACTCAGCCGCTCTCCAAAGTCATCAAAACCTATATCGATAACGGTATTGATGTACATAAACCTTATATTAAGGATTATGAAAAAGAGATTTTGCCGAGTTATTTTAGCGCTACTCAAAAACAAATTATCAAAGAGACCAGCCGTGCCGCTATGGTGCTTGCCGGCCCCGGCTCTGGCAAAACCACGGTCGTAGTACATAGGGTGGCCTATTTATTGATGATAGAGGAGATCAAGCCTGAGAAGATTTTGATTTTGGCTTATAACCGTTTGGCGGTAGCTGAGCTTAGATCGCGATTGCTCGCTTTGATCGGCTATCATGCCATTAATGTCACTATTCAGACTTTTCATGGATTAGCGCGTCAAATCACCGGACTTAGTGAAAAAGATGCGCCCGATGCCGCACTTGATGAGATTGCTGTACGTATTGAGCATTTAGCACAAGAAAAACATCTGCAAAAACGCCGTGATAATGCGCGCTATCAGTGGATGATTGAGCAAGCCATCAGTCAACTGCAAGAGCGGCCACAACACTTTCAATACATTATGGTTGATGAGTTTCAAGATATTGATGAATACCAGTATCAGATGATTGGGCTTTTGGCGGATCTACAAACACAAAACGACGATAATAGTGACGCAAACGATAGCTATATTGCCATAGACGCTGAGAGTGATACCGATGATGACGACTTTGAGCAGCGCGGTTATTTGATGGTGGTTGGTGATGATGACCAAAACCTATACGCCTTTCGCGGTGCTAGCATTAAGTATATTCAGCAGTTTGCCGATAATTATCACGTGAATACTGAGCACAAATTTTATTTATTAAATAACTATCGTAGTGCCGATAATATCGTCGAGCTTGCCAATGCCTTTATCGCCTCTGCTCTACCAAATGAGGAGCGTCTAAAGCAGGCCGAGCATAGTATCAAAGCCACGCAGCCTTATTCAAACCGTCCTATTCGTTATTGCTATTATAAGCAAACCCAAGGTATTGATATGGCCGCTTGGATGGCCTCTGATATTGAGCAGCGTTTAGCAGACAATAAACAAAAAAACGCCCTACCACAAACCATAGCCGTACTCGCGCCTAAGTGGTCCTATTTTGATGCTATCCAGCATTATTTGGAAGCATTGAGTATCAGTAGTCAACGCTATAATGAAAGCGAACAAGTGACTCCTCTCAACAGCTTTATAGGACAAGCGCTATTTAACTATTTGAGTGACAAGCGTTTAGACTTAATAAAAGGCAATGTAGCGACATTTTTGCAGCAATGGCGTAGTGAGCAAAAGCTAAACCCTTTAGATAAAGCTTGGGAGGCGATTATTAGTCGTACCCAAGAGATGGCAAATGTGACTTATGAGCAGGTGCTACAAGCGCTTGAATCCACTCTATACGATAATAAAACTCAAGTGATCTTAATCACTTATCATAGCGCTAAAGGTATGGAGTTTGATCATGTCTATGTGATTGATGAGCAGTCGTCTACTGCAACCGATCATAGCCATGATAGACCCTTATATGTAGCCATAACGCGAGCGAAGCAAACCTTAAGCCTACTACTACATCATAAAGCGCATCATCCTACCCTTGCCAAAAGCCTATCTACCCATGGCGAACAAATCAACTTACCTCTAGTCAATCCGCCTGCCATGCTGACTTTTCATCGCTTTATGCGCTTAGATGAGCTTGTACTAACGCCGCGTGCACTAGTTAATGATGCAGGACGGGCGTTTATAGAACAGACGTTTTGCGCTGATAGCTGGACGCAAAATCGTCTTGATATCAAGGGATTATTTGATGTTGCTTGCTATCGAAAGCAGACAAAGAGCGATGGCTTTTACTCAAAAAGAGGCCAACAAATTGCTCAGTTTGCAACCGCTTTTGCCAAGGAATATTCTTCTCAAGGGCAAGGAAATCAGCACCTAGCTATGACGGGGTTTACTACTACGCTATTTTATCAGCAAGATATTTCTTGGTATGAAAAAGCAGGCTATCAGGGCAGTGAAAGCAGTCATTATCTGATCGTGCCTTATGTACAATTTAATATACCCTGTAGGTAAATTCACACTCAAGCGAGCTATACACTTTCTTTGTATAAACTGGTTTTTTATAAAGACACCTAGCCAAAATAAGTTTTATCGTCCATAACTATATTCATGGCTTATTCAATCGATTGACGCTCGCGATCAAAGCTACCATAATCATGCCAACGATAATCAGCATAAAAGACATGGCATGAGCCATATCATAGTTCAGCGCCTCCACTTGCTCATAGATGGCAATGGAGATGACTTTTGTCTCGCCCTCGATACTACCGCCTATCATCAGCACCACCCCAAACTCGCCAATAGTATGGGCAAAGCTGACTAGGCTGCCTAAAATAATTCCCACTCGCGCTTGCGGTAAAGCCACGCGCATAAACCGGCGCAAGCGACTAGGTTCTAATAAGCTAGCCACCTCCATCACGCTTGGAGGAATACGCAAAAACTGCGCGTAGACAGGCTGCACATAAAACGGTAGAGAATAAATGATAGAGCCAATCACTAGCCCTTCAAAGGTAAAAATAAAGGTCTTGATATGATGAGCAGCAAACCAGCCCCCTATGCCAGTAGTCGGACTCATAAGCAGTAATAGATAAAAGCCAATAACCGTAGGAGGCAATACTAAAGGCATAGCGATGACGCCCATAAGTATGACTTTGAGGCGACCAATGAGGTAACGATGACTCGGTTTGGCTAACCAGTACGCTAAAGGCGTGGCAAATAGCATTAGGCACAGCGTGGTGATACCAGCAAGCTTTATACTTACCCAAAACGGCACTAGCATCGCTGATAACAGCGCTTGATCTATCATAGTGTCACTACTGTCTGCTCATAACGGGCTATTTACTCATGATAGCTTATTATTAGGGTTTAACTTAGCTAATAATTTATCTTAGCTTTAGCGCTAAAGCTTAGCTAACTTTGCCGTTTATTTGAGCCAGCCGCTTATTTAACTGCTAAGTAGCCTGCGTCGGCAAAGTATTTTTGACCAGCAGGCGATAATAGATAATGGGTAAAATCTGTGGCCGCGGCGGCATCACTGATCACTACGCCATCTTGTAAGATAGCAGGATAAGCGTCTTGATTTAGGATATAAAACTGCTCGGGCGTGGCTTTGATAGCCGTTACTTGTGATTGAGCGACAAAGCCATAGTCCACACTACCGGTATTGGCATATTGGAAGGTTTGACCGATATTTTCCGCTTGAATCAGGCGTTTTTGCTGGTTCAATGGCTCATAAATATTTTGTGATTGCAGGTAAGCTTTGGCAGACGCGCCATAAGGAGCCAGATCGGGATTGGCAATGGTAATTTTGCTATCAGACGCTTTGGCTAATAGCTCAGCTAAGCTTGCCTCATTAAGCTTTGCTACCGGATGTTTGACACTATAAAAAGTCAGCTGTCCTTGGGTATAAGTAAAAGGCTTGTGCTTTGGCGCATCGGCTGGTCTCTCGTTCGCCCATTTTGCTGGAAACTCTTGGTTAGCCGATAAAAAGATGTCATAAGGGGCGCTGGCCTGCATTTGCGCGTAGAGCTTTCCTGAGGAGGCAAAGGTTAGCTCAATCTCTTGATCGGGTAAATTGTTATCAGTCTTATAGCCTTCGACGATTTTGGGTAGCACATCGGATAAATTCGCCGCCGCTGCAATGCGTATCTTCTCTCCTGCCTTAACAGCTTGGCTTGCCGCTACCGCCGTTTCCTCATTCTGTACAATCGCTTCATCAGTAGTGACGGGCGCTTGCTCGGCGGTATCGGAATTCTCTTTGGTACAAGCCGCTAAGCTCAGAGCCACACAGGCTGACACACTAACGGTCAAGACCGTCTTTGATGCTTTTGTTACGAGCTGCATCAAGGTTTTATGGCTTTGTTTATCATCATAACCACTGAATTGACTACTTTTCATAGCTTATCTCCTTTATCCACTATGATAGCGGCAAGCTAGTAATACCAAAGTCATTGCCTGCACAAGGTTGGCAACTTTTTTAACTTACCCAAAAAAATTGCTAAAACGACTAAGCAAACATAGTTTTATAACTATGCTTACTTAGCCGTGGTCATATTTTTATTATTTATAAACTGCTATCATTTATAAACTGCTTTAATGGCTTAATCATGACTTAACCATTATTACTAAGCCATTTAGAAGAGTCGTCATCATAATACTCTTGTTTCCATACCGGAATATCGGCTTTGATGGTATCGAGTATCCAGCGACAAGCATCAAAAGCCGGATAACGATGCGCGGATGACACCCCTACCCAAATAGCGACATCGCCAATATCTAATGCGCCAATACGGTGGATAGCCGCCGCGCCGATAATATCAAAGCGCTGTTTGGCCTCCTCGATAATGAGCCGACCTTGGTTAATGGCCAAATCCTCATAGCCATAATAAGTCAAACGATCAACGCGGCTTGCATTATTGTGGTTACGCACCCTGCCCTCAAAGCTGACAAAAGCGCCGCAGCCATCATCATCAAGCATGGCTTTGAGCCGAGCCTCATCAATATCGATATCCAATAATGCAAAACCATCACGCTCTGCTAATGCATAAACCTCATCGACGCTACGCTTAATGGTCATTGACTGACTGTGTACATTATCTGTCATGTTTAGCCCCCGGCCACTGGTGTGATAAATACTACATTATCGCCCTCTTTAATCTCATCGCTCCACTTGGCAAAATAATCGTTCACTGCTACGCGCAGATCAGATTGCGGGCGACTAAAGCGGTGCTTGTTACGCAATTGCTCATAAAGCTCAGCCAATGAAGTCGAAGGGGCGACAGCGATTTTTTCTTCATTACACTTAGCTTCATCAGCTAAGCTAGCAAAATACAACACATTAATAGTCATTAGAGTATCGTTATTGGTATTTTCAGCTATAGCGCTCATTATTATATCCCTCTTTGTTCAACACAGTGTTTTACTATTAATCCTATTGCTTTAAAGCCGTAGCCTACTACTGTACTTTTTAAGCTAAAACCTAGCTATACTGATAATCGGACTTACCGCCAGTCTTAGTGATCAGGCGCACATTATCTATAGTAATGTCATGGGAGATGGCTTTGGTCATATCATAAATGGTTAAGCAAGCGACGCTAACTGCGGTCAAAGCTTCCATCTCCACTCCGGTTTTGTGAGTGACTTTGACTGTTGCAGTTACATGAATACTGCTATTCTCATCGTCATAGTCAAAGCTTAAACCAATCTTGTCGAGTGGTAGGGGATGACACAGCGGAATAAGGTCATGCGTGCGCTTGGCAGCCATAATACCAGCAATATGCGCCGTTTGGGTGATACTGCCCTTTTTGGTCATGCCATCAGCCGCTTTTATTTGCTCATAAATAGCACTTGGAAAGCGCACCAATCCTGCCGCATAAGCCTCGCGCGTGGTTGGTGTTTTGCCACTGACATCAACCATAGTGATATCACCATCACTGTCTAAATGCGATAAAGTGGCGTTTTTATTAGCAGCACTCATAAATTCAACCTTGTTATTTTTTATTCTAAAATCACATCAAAGCAGTACACGCCCGCTTGAAGTCGTCAGGGGTATTAAAATTGGTCAAAGACTGCCATTTTGCTGCTACCGGCACAGCCTTAGTAATAGCTCTAATAAACCTCATCACTTGTCGCTCGCCGCTATCTATATAAGCTTGTAGCTCCGGCTCAACAGTCAAATGATAAAGGCCTAATAGTGGATATAAATGGGCGGTATCGGTCAGACAAATAACTGACTGATCATGAGCTATCGATACCGTGTAAGACCCTAGCATTTTCCATAAATCATAAGCGCTAATCAAGCTATCACAGCTAATAACCATTAACCATGAAGCCTCTGCGCGCTCTACTTTATCTGCTTTTTTGAGTTTAGCTAGCTTTTGCAAAGCCGACTCAATAGCCACCAGTGGCCCCTGTGTTTCGCTCTTTGCTACCACGGAGGGAGAATCATAATCGGTGATATGGCAAATAGGCGTCTTTGCCTCTGCTAATTGCGTCTTATCGACTAAAAAACCGCGGCCATTATCGGCAATCATAATAGGTATGCTTTTATCAGCTACGCTTGTATTAGCGGTCAAAAGCTTAAGCGCTTGGCGTACATGATAGTCAAGTAAGCGCTCGCCACTCGGCAAAATCAGCTCGGCTTTGGATGTACCCATACGGCGAGAAGCGCCGCCTGCTAGGATAACGATTCCTGCCAAATTTGCTATCAAAATTGCATCCTTATTTAAATGAATCAAACGCTCTAAACCTTTTATAAACGGTTTAACCATGGCTAGGATTAACGCGCATAAAATGCGGCACAAAGTTGCAAGGACGAGTACGATTATCGAACTGCTCTTTTAAGATATCGCTCCAACCGGTACGGCAAGCACCCGTAGATCCTGGCAGACAGAATATACCCGTACCATTGGCCATGCCAGCTACCGCGCGCGACTGCACCGTCGACATGCCGATATCGTCTTTTGAGAGCAAACGAAACATCTCGCCAAAACCATCAATCGACTTATCGAACAAGACGCCGACCGCCTCTGGCATACTGTCTCTGATATAAAAACCCGTGCCGCCGGTAGTGATTACCGCATGGATAGTAGGGTCTGCTATCCAGCCACTGATAACCGCTCTGATTTGATAGATATCATCTTTGATCAATTGACGATCTGCCAGATGATGACCGGCCGCTTTTAACTCATCGACTAGATACTGTCCTGAGCTGTCCTCAGCGATAGTACGGCTATCAGAAACCGTCAAAATAGCGATATTAAGCGGGATAAATTCAGCAGCAGGCTTAGACATGGATAATCCTTAATTAATATAGTTTTTGGGGCTGTAGTAGATAAGCACTATGCTAGACTACTTTTATGAAGATAACCCATTGTAAACTCAGTAAAAAAGTACAGCGAAGGCTGTTAGAGTTTTTCACAGCTGAAGTGACTGCTAGAACAGCCGCAGATTTGCTTGATATTCAGCCTAATACTGCTGCACTTTTTTATCATAAAATAAGACTTGTGATAGATTACCATCTCTCATTAGAAGCTGATGAGCTTTTTGATGGTGAAGTCGAATTAGATGAAAGTTACTTTGGCGGTGTACGCAAAGGTAAAAGAGGTCGCGGGGCTGCTGGTAAAACCGCTGTATTTGGTATTCTAAAACGAAACGGTAAGGTTTATACCATTGTCGTAGCAGACACCAAACAGACTACTCTAATGCCTGTTATTAAGCGTAAAATCAAGCCTGACAGCTTTGTTTATACGGATAGCTATCGAAGTTACAACGCATTAGATGTGAGTGAGTTTAAACATTTCAGAGTCAATCATTCTAAAGAGTTTACTTGCGGTAAAAACAATCACATCAATGGCATTGAGAACTTTTGGAACCAGTCTAAACGAACTCTAAGAAAGTATAATGGGATCGATAAGAAGAACTTCCATTTATTTTTAAAAGAGTGCGAGTTTAGATTTAACTATGGCTCACCATCTAATCAGCTGAAAACCTTGAGAAAATGGTGTGATATTTAATCCTTATCTACTACAGCCCCTAGTTTTTAGTATTCAATTTTTTTGTTTAGGCTGGGTTTTTAACCCAGCTTTAAACCTTTGCAAAAGTATGATGCTAGGTCAAAACCTATCCTAGGTTAGTTAATTTTAAGTGGTAAGTCAGACTTTAGCTCAAAATAAAACTAACCCCCAATCATTGATAAATTATTCATCATACCGCTGTTAGACTCATGCAAATGATGATGCTCGGGTTTTATCGGCATAAAGCTATGTAAAGTATTAATCAAACCCTCGACATCATTGGTTTTTAGATAATGACGAATATCATAATTACCTTCATCAAATAAACACAGATGCACGCGACCTTGGCTACTCACTCGCAAGCGATTACAGTTATCACAAAAGTGCGCAGCATAAGGCGCAATCATACCGATACGGCCGAGATAATCAGGGTGGCTATATTCTATCGCTGGGCCATCACTACTACCCCGCTCGTTTGGCTGCCAACCGTGCTCTAATAAATACGCAACAATGCTATCGGACTGGGCGTGCTGAGCAAAAAACAAGTCGCTATTGTCGCTGGTTTGCATAAATTCGATAAAGCGATAAGTAACCGGCCGATGTTTTACATATTGCATGGCATTTAACAGATTCTCAAAAGCGGTCTCAGCCATCAAGATGCTATTTATTTTTAGCTTGATATCGGTAGTAGCTAACAATTTATCCATGTCTGTCAGTAATTGCGGCAGCATATTAAAACCGGTCATTTTATAAAAGACATCCGGCTCAAAGCTATCCATACTGATATTAATCTGATTCAGCCCAGCAGCGTTCCAATTGGCCAAATGTTTGCCCAGCTTGTAGCCATTACTGGTCATAGCGATGGTTTCGATACCGGAGGTTTGCCTAATCGTATCAATAATATCGACTACATCACGGCGAATTGAAGGCTCACCGCCAGTGATTCTCACCTTTTTGGTACCAACATCAGCAAAAGCGCGGATAAGGGTATCAATCTCAGCGACGCTGAGCTCATTCTCCGGCGGTTTGCCTTGATAGCCATTAGGCAAACAGTACTCACAGCGAAAATTACAAAAATCAGTAATAGACAGACGCAAATAAGTCAGCTGACGGGCAAAACCATCGGTCAGTGGCTGGGTGGTATCAAAGAGAGTATTAGTTTGATGAGCAGATGTGGCTTGAGTAGATGGAGCGGGCGGCGTGACGTGAACAGGTGCGGCTAGAGCATAAGATGTTTGACCATCAAAAATAGTAGGTACGGCACTAGGTGAATACATTTGCGTACTCCCTGTTATTAAGCTTTGAGAAGTCATAGTGGTTTATCGCTAAGGTTATGTACTTTTAGGCGTTGCCTCAGGTTATGAGTGAGTCTATTAATGTTACGACTGATTATAGCATATTGTCTTTATTATTATGGATTACGACCAAAAGCTAGTCATAAATAGCACCAAAAATTACAATAACTGGCTTAACTCATGGTTAAACCAGTTGCCAGTTAATCAGGCCAATTACTCCTAAATAGCTATATTATTGTATTATCGCGCTACTGTATTATTGATCTAGTTTGCTACTATGCCCAAGGAAAAGGCTGGACTTGGACTTGACTGCCAGCGCATACGTCACCGCTCTGTTGCGGCAGTACGATAAAGCAATTGGCCTGACTAAGCTGTTTGATACGGTGCGACTGCTGCTTATGAAAGCTTATGACTTGATAGTCGCCCTGCTCGTTTTTGGATAACACGCCGCGCTGAAAGTCTTTGCGGCCAACAGACTTACTGATATCATTTATAAGCGTAGCCTCTAGGCTCAAAGTCATAGGCAAATCATCAGCTTCCACACCAGATAAGCGCCATAATGCAGGGATGACAAATTGTAAGCTACCTACTATGGTGGATAAAGGATTACCCGGCAGACCAAAATACAATACTGGCTTAGCTAGGTTTTTACTTAGCTCACCAAAGACAAAAGGCTTACCCGGCTTCATAGCAACTTTATAATGATTGATTTGACCCAATTGCTCAATAACCGTAGTTAAAAAGTCATAATCGCCAACCGAGACTCCCGCAGTAGAGATCAGCACCTCACAATCCGTCATCGCTTGATGCACCGCTGTCGTGGTCTGCTCAAGATTATCGGCAATGATGCCATAATCACGGATAACCACAGGCAAATCAGCTAGTAAGCTTTTGAGCGTTGGCGTATTGGAGTTGTAGATTTGCGCTAAGCTTGTAAGCGGATTTCCTATCGCGACCAGCTCATCCCCTGTGGCCAAGATACCAACGGTCAACGGCTGGTAAACCTTAACTTTATCTACTCCTAAGTTTGCCAATAAGCTGATATCGGCAGGATTTAGGCGCTTGCCTTTATGCAGCACGATCTCGCCGCGCTCAATCTCCTCGCCTTGCTTACGAATATTATTATCCATCTTAGCGGTTTGAGTGAGAGTAATAGTGTAAGGTTTTGATTTGTCGATATTGGCTCTTAGCTCAGCAAAATCAGTATTTTCTTGCATAATAACGGTATCGCAAGACTCTGGCACCACCGCGCCAGTAAAGATACGCACCCCTTGGCCGGCTTGCAGCGTCTGAGCACAGCTATCTAAGAACCCTTGGGTAAAAGGCTTACCCGCTTGCGACTCACCCACGATGGTAATACTGCTATGCGCTGCCAGCTCGCTACCTTTGGCAATCGCATAGCCATCCATAGCTGATATGTTTTGTGTTGGCACATCCAAATCTGAGGTGATATCTTCAGCTAGTATATGATTTTGACTCGCTAGCAGGGCACAAGTTTGGGTGGCTCTATCGGCTAAAGGGAAATCCTCTGTACAGTAAGTAGCGATACGTTGGGTGATCGCTTGCTGGAGCTGCTCGACGGTAATCATTATTATGGTACTCACTTATCAATACTATCTAAGACTCATATTAAAGCACACTGCTTATTAAGCTTCAGCGATCACTGCCGCTAGCGCCTGGCTATCGGCCAATACGAATTGCTCAGCTAAAGCTGCTAGCGCCGGATAAAAATCCGTCTGCACCTTAATCTGCTGACAACGCGCATTAAATTTCGGTAACCAGCTCATAAAAGCATTATCCAAAAAGCTAAGCTGCTGATCGGCACTACTAATCATCTCTTGGTTTTGGGCACTACTACTCTCAATCCACAGACTCATAACCATAAAGTAGACGCTAAGATGGTCATCAGGCTCTCGAAACTCAGTATGCAGACTTAGCTGCTGACTCTGCAAAAACTGACGCATTTGCTGAGTCGGCTCGCCGTATAGGTGCTTATCACTACTGAGATAATAAGAGGCATAAGGCGGCGCGCTCTCATCGCCACTAAGCAAGAATATCTGGGCAAAGTCGGCCGCCAATTCCAAAGCACGCTCGCTTTTGGGTAATTTGCCAAGCGCTTCGATGGCATCTTTGACCCGAGCGCTACAGCTTTGTAAATCTAGACTAATAAAAACTTCATGAATAGGGTCATAAGTGCGCTCAGCTAACCAATTCTCAACAGTAGCGGCGGTCAGCTCCAAAGCAAAGACATCGGCAAACCAGCGATAGAGCGCTGAGCGTGCCAAATTTGCTTCTTGCCACTGCTGCGCGGTGGTCATGGGGGCGGTTGTTGTTGGAGTGGGAGACTCAGTCGTTGAGGCGGTAGTTATAGTCATTTTGTATCCTGTTTATAGCGGATTGGCTCTAGCAAATTGTGCATGAATCACAGTATCATAAGGAGTAATGCCTTTATAAATCAATACTATTTTCTTAATAGCATTGAGATACAAAGGCATGGTTTAGCATTTTTAGCAGAGCTGCACGATTAACTTAGGCGCTTCAAACCAAGGCTATCGTTAAATCGCTTTGGCAGGGCTACCATCTGGGTTGACGTACTTAGGTCCGCCAAAAGAGGTCACCGCAGGCGCTTTGCCGACAAACTTCTCCATCTCTACAATACAAGTATTGGCGCTAGGGCCTTGCGCTAGACTAGAAGTACCGACATCCAAAGATACTGTATTAGGATCGCCATAAGTGTCTAAAGCACCAATCTCAGGACCTGTTGGCCCATACCACGCCCCCTCTTGAATACGGATAATACCCGGCGGGAAGTTATCTGAGATCACCGCTCCTGCCAGTAGTTGTCCGCGATCATTAAACACTCTGACCAGATCCCCATCTTTGATACCGCGAGCTTTGGCATCTTCAGGGCCCATGTAGCAAGGTTCGCGCTCTTGTACCGTATAAGTCGCGCGGCGCTCCTCAGACTCACAAGTCTGCGAGTGCAAACGGGTATCGGGGTGCACTGATTGTAACCAAAGCGGATACTTATCAGAACCCGGACCTCCGTGTGAGCGCTCAATTTTTTCCATCCAAATAGGATGACCCTTACAATCCTCATAGCCATAGCTTGCAATTTTTCGGCTGCTAATCTCGATAAATCCTGAGGGCGTACCTAAGGCATTGACCTCAGGATCTTCGCGAAAATCAGCGTGGCGAACCCAGTTCTCCCCTTCAGGAAATAGCACATAGCCTTTTTTCCAAAACTCTGCAAATGGCGGCATATAGAAGTCTTTTTTCAGGTTATCCGCGCGGCAGTCTTCATAAATTTGTTCAACCCACTGCATCTCATCCATCTGCCGGCTATATTCCCAATCGCGTTTCATGCGTTTGGTAAACTCACGCCAGATATCAAAGTCGGATCGAGACTGATATAGCGGATCAATCAATTTGTGCATAGCGATGACGCCGCGGTTACTGTATGAGCCATAAGCATCCAAGTCGTTACGCTCAAAAGGCGTACAAGCCGGCAGGACAATATCAGCAAAGCGGCAAGTCGCCGTCCAGTTATAATCCACCGCTACAACTGTCTCGACATTGCGATAACCCTCTTTCATGCGGTTACGATCTTGATGACGATGCCACTGATTACAGCCGGTAAAGATGCCCATTTTATAAGGAGGGAGAGTGACTTCATGACCATTAAAATTAATCTTTTTGCCCGGTTCTAGTAAGCAGTCGATAGCGCGAGCGACTGGAATCACTGAGCTATAGCCCTTAAAGTCTTCATTATCGTACTTAGGTTTACGCCCTGTATCTAAGTTCAGTGGGAAAGCGCCTGGCATGGTAGCTCCTGATGAGGAGACGCCAACCGAGCTATAATGGTGCGAGTAGCTGATACCGCCGCCTGGTAAACCGATTTGACCGAGCATAGCGGCAATAATAGCGCCCATCCAATAAGGTTGCTCGCCATGCTGCTGGCGCTGAATCGCCCAACCAAAGATAAGCTGAGTACGATTGCTCGCCATCAAGCGCGCAAGCTCCCGAATACGCTTGGCATCCACACCGCAAATAGGCGCCGCCCACTCTGGGGTTTTTTCAACCATGTCTTCGGTTTTACCCATAAGATAAGGGGTAAACTCATCAAAACCTAGCGCGTACATATCCAAAAACTCTTTATCATAAAGATTTTCAGTATATAGCGTATGCGTCAGCGCTAGCATAAACGCCACATCAGTCAATGGATTGACGTATTGGTGCTCACATTCTAGATAGTTTTGCGTTTTACTTTTGACCGGATCAATACAGATGACTTTGATGTCATCGTTTCTAACTTTTTCGCGTAATTTTTCTAGATACTCGTAAGCTTCGTGGGTTTCAGTATTCCAGCCGACTTGCAGGTTTTTCACCGGATCATTGGCCCAAAAGATGATCACCTTTGATTCATCGAGGATCACTGGCCATGAGGTGCCTTGCGAATAAACTTCCGTGGAGCCAAGCACATAAGGCATAATGACTTGGCCGGCACCGGTGGAGTAATCTCCGGCTGTACCGACGCTACGCCCATGCATTCCAATAGCGCGTAGCATATGGTTGCCACAGCTATGAATGTTACCTACTGAGCGCCAACCGACGTTAGCGGTATGCAGCGCCCAAGGACCATGGTTTTTTTGGATACGCTCAAGCTCTTCGTAGAGCATATCTAGCGCTTGATCCCAGCTAACACGCACAAAACGGTTATCGCCGCGTTGACTGGTATCGCTTTTATGGCGATTTTTGAACCAGTCGACTCGTACCATAGGATAACGTACTCGTGACGGGCTATAGATGACGCCCAAAGTACCGTCTAAGATCTTGGTTGGGTATTGATCAAACTCAAAAGGTACAATCTCAACGACTCTATTGGCTTCTACTTTGGCACGAAAAGCTCCCCAATGCGCGCCGGATATCTTCCAGCTACTTACATCGACTTTTTTGCCATTTGCAGTGGTTACGATACTATTATCAGCCAATAAAGGCATGGGCAATAATGCTGTACTAGACAAGGCGGCTAGTGACTTCAGAAAGCCTCTGCGATTCATCTTTTTCATAATACCTTCTCCAATTACCAAGGTGTGCTTTAATATAGTTAGGCTTTAGTCGTTAATGCGGTTTATGATAGGCTTATACCTTATCTTTACTCGCTTAACTGGTACCTGGTCTGGCATCCTGAATAGTATTTTCAGGTGAGCCGCCCGCTTGTGAGTCTTGGCCAAAGTCTGAGGAGTTTAGCTGCAAATACTTGAGTACTAAAGCGGCGCTATCCCCTTGTAGGCTAGTGAATCCGACCATGCCACTGAACAGACCTGGCCATTGGTTGGCATCATGGCCGCTTGGAGCCGGTTGACGGTGACAAGTACTACAGTTATCTGCATAAGTCTGACTAGCAATATCCCATGCCGGCTCAATACTCTTCATCAAACCTCCATCAGCAATCCAAAGCTTAGCGCTTACTTTTTGCCACTCAAGGCCGGTTAATGGATCTTCTTTTGACTCTTTTACAGTGACTAAACTCTCATCACGTGCTAGTTCTTTGTCGATAGTGACATCTGGAATATTTAGACCAAAATAGGTGTACCAAACGCGGCCAAAGCCTTTATTTTTGCGCCACATATCAAGCTCAATTTGAGTCATACCTTTTTTGTGGGCCAGCACTTTGACAGGAGTGGCAATCTCAATTACCCCGACCTCAGTTTCTTTTTTATCACTGAGATACAGCGCTTGTGGCACGACGTTATAGTAAGTTTTACCTTCTTTGACTTTGACATGACTGGCTTCAGATAATAAAGAGTCAAAGGCAGGATCGTGCATGCCCTCCGTATTAGGCAGTTCATGAGCGATGCCTTTATGACAATCAACACAGCTGGCATCACGCTCAGCGGCGCTACGCATAATCATCTGTGAAGTCACGCGCATTTTACTAAAATCCATGCTCTCATAGTCGTGACAAGAGCGGCATTCTTTGGAATCGTTAGCCTTGAAGCGGCCCCACTCACGCTGCGCTAGAACAATACGGTGATCCAAGAACTTCTCGCGCGTGCCGATATCACCCACTACATGCGATAACACCTCACGCGAGGCTTGCATCTTGCGCGCCATCTTATCGGTGAAATCATGCGGTACGTGACAATCTGAACAAACGGCCCGAACGCCCGTACGGTTTTTGAAATGCACAGTCTTTTTGAGCTCAGGCAACATGTTGTCCTCCATAGTATGGCAAGACAAACAAAACTCTTCGGTGTTGGTCGCTGACATGGCGGCAGTAAAACCGGCCCAGAACCAAATACCGCCGGCAAACCCGATAATGAGCAGTAACCCCAAACCAATCTTGGCGGAGGGTTTTAATAGCAGGCGACGCAGCCAACTGAATAAGCGTTTAATGGCGTTCATGGCGATTCCTTACCGCGTGTCACGGTAATTTAAGCTGTGATTTATTTGAGATTTTATAAAGGGTCGTGGCTTATCAATATAACCTTGAGCTTGATTACCCTAAGATTAATAATCCTTAGTTAAATAGCCGTTAGCTTGGTGGGCCCCAGAACCACATTTGCCCAAACCAGACGATAAAGCCATAAGCACAAAGAAACAGCAAGGCAATAATAGGTAGGGCGACAAAGGCCATTATAATTGCGGTAAGCCATTCATGTTTGATGGGTTGCTGCTCTTGCTTTAGCTGTTTTTCAAGTGCCATAGCTCACCTCTTTATATCGCTATCGTAGTTATAAAAACTGTTCTAACTCACTTTTAAGAGTCATTACTTTTTGTGTAGGATAGTATTTATTTTATGATTATTATTAAGCTATAATTATTATTAGCTTATCAACGCCATTATAAACTTTATTATCCTACTAATAGCTTTGCAAAAGCTGTAGCTAAATGGATTATTTATAAGCGGTTAATAGCTAAATTCCCTACTAATGGTAATTATAACACGAAAGCTTTGTTTCTAAAACATCTCATTAGCGTATCAAAGCGCTATAAAGCCCTGGATTTTATAGCTTGGCGTATTTGCACTGCCATTGAAAGCTAGTTTTATTTTTAGGCTGTCTTTATAAATCCGATAAGTTAAGCTAAACCCTTGTTTATTATAGGGATAATAAATATGTTTAATATTTGGAAGCGTAAGTTAAGGCAGATTTTTACCCAATGGAGAAGTAAGACCTATTACAAAAATAATTAGACCTATGAGTCATATATTATTAGTTAGTTATACTTCATAATTAACTCTTATAAATGTGATACCTCAATGATAGGCTTAGAGTTGATATGAGTATTAAAAAAATGAAACCTATAGCGCTATCAAATAAATAGCACTATAGGTTTTGGGGTGGATAGCAGGCTAAAAAACTAAGGGACTTGTTGATTAATCTGAATATTGATTTGATTGTCGGTGAGCACTACCGGGTTGGCAGATAAATCGCCTGATTGTGATGTGGCATTGCCAGAATGACTAATCCGAGCGCTAACAAGCAGCTGCTCACCTGAGGCGCGCGCAGAGCGTAGCGTACGTTCTGGCATCATCGCATCACGATCACTTAAGGTCACAAAGATAGCGCCTTGTTGTAGCTCGCTAATGGCAATGCGTTTTGCCGCATAAGGTGGCCCTCCTACCGCCGCGCGAATAGCGACAAATAGCACATCGTCGGCTTGTATTAACGGCAGTAGGCTGGGATTAATAGTCACGGTAATATCAACATCTTGTACCGCCTCAGCTTGTTGACGCTGCAGATTAGCCGTTAAATTATCCAAATCAGCCAGCTCAGCGCTTTGATCGCCAGGTTTTTGTGCTATCACCTCACGCATTTTGGCAATCCAGTGTTGAGCCTGTTGATAATTGCCCATACGCGCCTCACCCATCACCATGAGCATTTGCGCCTCTAGTTGCTGAGGGTTGGCTTTTAGCACATCGAGCAGTACGCGGCGATTGCTATCGTCTAACATCCCCTCTGCCACAAAGAAATTCATCTGCGCGTAAGCCATCGCAATCTCCTCGTTATGAGGTGAGAGCCGATAAGCTCTGGCTAGCGACTCAAGCGCGGACTCAGTTGCCTCAAAAGATAAGAAGATATTGGATAAACGCATCCAGCGCTCTGAATCATGAGCATTATGATGAACGTTGGTTTGCATGGCTGAAAATAGTCCAGCTATATCCTCAAGCGCCCACTCTGGTGGCTCATTAATCTTACCGGTTAACAAATCATCCGCCACTTGCCCGACACTATCTTGCGCTTGCCAAAGCTCGTAGACACTGCTGCGATCACTGATAAAAGTATAAGCAAGGCCAGCTATTATCGGGCCTCCTATAACGATAGCTAACTTACTAGCTAGGCTTGGCTTATGCATGACAGCGGCAGGCTGCTTAGCGTCCAATAATTGACGCTCAAGCTCTGTTTTTTGCGCTTGATAGTGCTCAGCGTGAATCGTTCCTGCTTGTTTATCAGCGGCAAGCTCATCGAGTCTGGACTTGTAGACATCGATATTGAGCGTTATAAGCTGATTATCAGCGGCAGTATCTTTTTTTGGGCGCAGCCATGGCATGATAATGAGCACTGCTGATAAGATAGCTATAGCTAAGCTTAGCGCCACAAATAAAGCAAAGGTTGAGATACTCATAAAGCGCCTCCTTTATCTGCGCTGACACTTGGAGCGCCTAGCCGTGCGCTGGGCTTAAAGCGATAACGACGATCAAACATCGATAACAGCGCGCCTAAAGTCATGATAATAGAGCCAAGCCAAATCCAGCGGATCAAAGGCTTAACATAAATACGCACCGCCCACTCCTCACCGCTTTGAGTAATAGGCTCGCCTAAGGCCACATAGACATCTCGGCTAAATTTATCATCGATAGCCGCCTCGGTCATCGGCATCATACTAACGATATAAGTGCGCTTTTGAGGATATAAAGTCGCAACTGCTTGCCCTTCTTTGGTCACCACTATCTGGGCTTGAGTAGCATCGAAGTTGCTGCCTTTGACCTCTTGTAACTCTCTAAACTCAAAGTCATAGCCCTGTACGTGCACGCTGTCGCCCACTCTCATCGCCACATCGGTCTCAATACTCATGCTACTGGTGACCGCCACACCCATTGCTAGCACCAGTACGCCCAAATGCGCGGTCTGCATACCCCAGTAGCTGCTCTTTAGTCGTCTTACACCTGACCAAAGACTACTAGCGTTTTTGGTTTTATCTTTGATATCGACCAGCATCCAAGCTAATACCCAAAAACTAAGAGCCAGTGTGACTGCTATGTTGAGCATAGCGACCGGATGGACAAAATAGCTGATAATAGCGCCAAGCAGCGCACTGCTGATAGCTATAATAACCGTAGGACCTAGTAAGGGTCGGCTGTCTTTTTTCCAGCGGATATTTGAGCCCATCCCCATCGCGAGCATAATCAGCCACGTTAAAGGTACAAACAGCGCATTGAAATAAGGCGTGCCAACAGAGACCTCCCCTAGACCAAAAGCATCGGCAATAATAGGATATAGAGTGCCTAATAGGACGACTAAAGTCGCCACAAGAATGATGACGTTATTGATCACCAAAAAGCTCTCACGCGAGACCAGTTGATACTGACTCTCCACCGTCAAGCGCCAACCGCGAACGGCAAACATCAACAGGCCGCCGCCGATGACCACCCCCAATATCACTAAGATGGCAAGACCGCGAGTAGGATCGGAGGCAAAAGAATGTACCGAGGTAATCACCCCCGAGCGCACTAAAAACGTGCCTAGTAAGCTCAAAGCAAAAGTGAAAATCGCCAGCATAATAGTCCACGCTTTAAAGACGCCGCGCTTTTCGGTCACTGCCAGCGAGTGTAGCAGCGCCGTACCCGCCAGCCACGGCATCAGTGAGGCGTTTTCAACTGGATCCCAAAACCACCAACCGCCCCAGCCCAGCTCATAATATGCCCACCAAGAACCAAGGGCGATCCCTAAGGTTAAAAATCCCCAAGCCGCTTGTGTCCAAGGCCTTGACCAGCGTGTCCATACCGCATCTAGCCTGCCTGCCCACAATGCCGCCATACAAAAAGCAAACGGCACGACCATACCGACATAACCCATATACAGCATCGGTGGATGAAAAATCAGACCGGGGTCTTGCAATAGAGGATTGAGATCAGCGCCATCGACTAATAAGTGCGGTAAAGTGCGCTCAAACGGCGAGGAGGTAAAGATCAGCATCGCTAGCATCATTAGCTGTACGCCTGCCAAAATCACTAATACCCGTGCTCGCATCGATAACGGTAGACCGCGACTAAAATAAGCAACCAGTGCTGCCCATGCTGCAAGTATAGTTATCCATAATAAAAGCGAGCCTTCGTGACCACCCCAAGTGGCTGAGAGACGGTAATACCAAGGCAATAAAGTATTGGAATGCTGAGCGACATACTTTAGGCTAAAGTCATTGAAATAAAAGCCTGCCATCAATGCCAAAAAGGACAATAGCATGGCCAAAAACTGCACCCCGGCTAAGCTAGGAGCGAGACGTTGCCAAGCGATATTATGATGGAGAATACCGACAGTCGGTAGTACCACTTGCAAGATAGCGATGACAAAAGCCACCACCAAAGCGAAGTAACCCAACTCTGTGATTAGCATAGACCTGACCTTGTTTGACCTACTTAAGTCATCCTTGACAGTAGCCCGTTTCGTTGAGGGTAATTAGGAGATGTTCAGAAGCTAAGAGGGGCTCAGTAAGCTTTCTTGATTAAAACTCAAGCTTTTTTGACTCAATTCTTAGCGCTACTATAGTCTAGCATTGATTATTCTATATTGACATTGCTCGCTGTGTTTTTAGTCACGAGTTTTAGTAATATTGCCGCTTTAAACAGGTTTCCAGCTTTTTTATAAAACGCTACAAAAAAGCGCTCTCCTACTATTAGGATAGCGCTATTGGATGACTTTAATAAATACTATTAGGATTTAAAACTGGGATTTAAAACTAAATTTTAAAACTTGGAATAATAAGTCACTCTATCCTCTCGCAAAAACCCTGCTAGTCCCAGACCGTAACGCTGTGCCACTCGAACCGCCGTACTAGTTGGTGCCGACATTCCTATTAACCAAGGCAGACGTATGCGAATAGATTTTTGTATCAGCTCAATAGATAGCCTTGACGTCATTACGACATAGGGCACTTGTTTTTTGTGCCGCAATTGCCAACCAATGAGTTTATCCAAAGCATTATGGCGACCGACATCCTCAAACAGACAA
Source organism: Psychrobacter sp. AH5 (assembly GCF_040371085.1). NCBI lineage: Bacteria > Pseudomonadati > Pseudomonadota > Gammaproteobacteria > Moraxellales > Moraxellaceae > Psychrobacter > Psychrobacter sp. AH5. The sequence continues at coordinate 421,896 of NZ_JAMBMT010000001.1, read as the reverse complement.
AGCTCACTACCCTGCATAGTAGCCGCCGCATGGACCGCTCCTGTCAGCTGATGAGTGTGCTGCAAGTCGCTAACTTGCGCGCGGATGCTCAATAGGCTATCGAGACTAGGTTTGGTAACGCAGGTTTCACGCCTACCTACAGCATCAGTCATAGAATCGGCCATATAATCACGTAGATCAGGTAGCGCTTGACTCAATCCTGTAATGCCGCACATTCCGCACCCAGTACGCCCTGCTAGCTGACGCTTTTGCGCTTGAATGCGCTGATGGCAACGCTGATTTAATACCAGCTCCACCACATAAGTATCATAATCGAGTAGATGCTCAAAACTTGCGTTATCCTCTAACTGAGCCGAATGTAGATTGGCTGAAGTTGACTGAGCTGACTCCCGGATTATCTCTTCATTATAGGCTTGACGCTTTTGTGCATCGGTCAGTTTAATCACTTCCCAATCTAGTAGCTCGTGGCTATGAGCAATCAAGCCTTCGCTATACAAAAACCCTATTGCCAAATACTCTAGCTGATGAGGACTAGCCATCAGTACCGCATAATGAATACCATTGATGACGATAGCAACAGCCGCCTCCACCGCTAAGCTTGCCGCTTGATTATAGATATCAATCAGCTTAGCTTCTGTAAAGTTAGCATAATAATGCTTTTGTGCTAGATGCTCGCGAGCCAGCGGTGTAGCGCAAGATGCTGTCATTGCTATGGTTTCAGACGCTGCTATTTGAGCGCTATCTTTATTCATCAAATCCTTCTTAAGTAGACGCTACAAGCTTATCAGCACTGGTAATACTCTCTGCCTTAGCAGGCGTACGCTCATGACTTTGGGCAGCAACACGTTGCAAAATCACCGTCAATGACTTATAAGCGGGTATATTAGAATCCGGCGCATGCGTATGTAGATCAAATAAGTCATTACATTCAGGATAATAAGTTGCTACCGCGTTGGCAGCAATATCCATCTCGGTTAAAACCAGTGGTCCTAAGCTACGCGGCTTATCACTACTCTCATGACGCGTGACCATCACTTGATCGCCTTTTTGCCACCCCAAGCGGCTCATCTCATCTGGATGCATAAACAATACATCACGGCGTTCGGTCTGGCGATAGCGATCTTGATAGCCAAAGATCATAGTATTAAACTGATCGTGACTGCGCACACTGGTCAATTGCCAAATGCTTTGCTCGCTGGGCTTATGACTAGAGCTACTACCAGCTGCGCTATTGTCTGCTGACTGTTGCGACTCTGTCGTCTCCATCATCTGCATAGCGACATAATTGATTGGATACTGAGGCACCTCAAACTGCGCCTTACCGCTTTTAGTTTTCCAAATGCGGTGACGAGCCGGATGATACAAATGAAAACCACGATCGGCTGCGCGAATCCGCTCATTAAAATTCTCAAAGCCCTCGATGGTTTGCGCGACATAATCTCTAATAATATCGAAGTCTTGACTCATCGCTTGCCAAGGAATATTCGTATCCTCCAATACCTGCGTGGCTAAATCGGCGATGATTTGTACCTCCGATTTTATCTCATCGCTAATCGGTTTGAGATTACCTTGCGTACGTGATATCTGACACATCGAGTCCTCAGTAGTGGCAAACTGCTCGCCCTTAGCGGTTATTATCTTCTCCGTACGGCTAATACAAGGCAAAATTATATTATTAGCGCCGGGGTATAGCATAGTCTCATTGAGCTTGGTACCCACAAAGACATTGAGCTGATTGTTTGTCAGTGCTTGCTGTATCGCGCTAGGATCAGGAGCGGCGGCGGCATAATTACCGCCCATACTCATAAAGGTTTTTATCTGCCCCTTGATCATCGCTTTTGCACCAGCGACCACATCAAATCCATCCTCACGCGGCATAGGACGCGCAAATACCCGCTCCAAGCTATCGAGCAGCTTTTTATCAGGACGCTCATGCACGCCCATCGTCCGATCGCCTTGCACATTGGAGTGACCACGTACTGGGGAGGCGCCTGCCCCATCGATACCTATCATCCCCATCATCAAAAGCAAATTGGTAATCATCGCTACATTATCATCGCCTTGCACGTGCTGAGTGATACCCATACCCCAGGTACAAATCGTCTTTGGACTCTGTGCAACGAGCTTTGCAAGCTCGATAATCTCTGGTTTACTAATACCAGAGCCGCGCTCAACGTCCTGCCAAGATTGTTGACGCAGCCATTGATCCAGCTCATCATATCCTGAGGTATGCTGCTCAATAAAATCGGTATCTATCTTATTGTTTTTGGTCAGCCACTTCGCCATACCTGTCAATAAGGCTGTATCGCCGCCGATTTGGATTTGTACTACACTATCAACCATATCATCGCTTTGTCCGGCGGCCATATGCGCAGGTTTTTGCGGATTTCTAAAGGCCGTTAAGCCTTGCTCACGCATGGGATTAATGGAGATAATCTTGCAGCCCTTTTTATGCGAATGAGCCAGCATCTCAAGCATACGCGGATGGTTGGTCGCCGGATTTTGTCCAAACATCAGGATTAATTTAGCTTGCTCAAAATCCTCAAGCATCACTGTTGCTTTACCCACGCCTAACTGCCGCCCTAGCATCACTGAGGTGGGCTCATGACACATATTGGAGCAATCTGGCAAATTATTGGTACCAAAGCAGCGCACAAACAATTGATATAAAAATGCCGGCTCATTGGTCACGCGCCCTGAGGTATAAAACAGCGCCTCATCAGGGGTATCAAGCTGGTTTAATTGTTCAGCGATAATCTTGTAGGCCTGTGTCCAAGCAATCGGCAAGTATTTATCTTGCTTGGCATCATAGCGCAGCGGCTCAGATAAGCGCCCACTGTGTTCAAGCTCGTAGCCGCTCCACCCTTGCAGCTCTGTAACGCTATGACGAGCAAAAAACTTGGCATCAGCCTTAACTGACATAGTCTCGCTAGCTAGTACTTTGATACCCGTCTCGCAGACATCAAAGGTCTTGTGCGACTTATGATCCGGCCATGCACAACCTGGACAATCAAAGCCGCCATTAGGCTGATTGCTTTGCAGCACACTTAAACTACCTCGCAAAAAAGACTTATAATCCATCAGTTTACGAGTGGAGGCAATCAAGGCTGGCCAACCAGCAGCAGGGTGTTTATAAATCGGAATCTTGCGCATAACAGACCTCACATCTCACTAATAAATAACGCTGATAAGGAGTATTAGGGCGTGTCTTCAATTCATCTTACAATGAACGATAGTACACGCCAGATAAAGCATTGACTTAAAATTACGCGCTAACTTCTCATAGCGAGTAGCGATACTACGAAAATGCTTAAGCCTTGCAAACATATTTTCAACAAGATGACGCAGTTTGTACAAATAGCTATCAAACTCTGGATTAGGCTGTTTGGCATTTTTCCTTTTAGGAACGACAGGTATCATATTATGGCTTCGAGCTTTGTCTCTGATAGACTCTGAGTCATAGCCTTTATCAGCGATAAAGTAATCAGCTTGCCCAATCATCTCAATCAATTCACCTGCAATTTGACTGTCGTGGACGTCACCCCCAGTGATTTTAAAATGGAGCGGATATCCATCGGCATCACAGGATAGGTGTATCTTTGTAGTTGCGCCGCCACGGCTTCGTCCAATTGCTCGCTCTTCACCACGCCGAGCTCCACTTGCATGCTGATGACAGCGAACATAGCTTCCGTCTGTGAATACCCATTCCGTATCAACTTCTGCTCAAAGCCAAAAAAAAATCCGCCCATAAGCCAGTTTTCGACCAGCGGTTGAAACGACTATAGGCTGTTTTCCACGAACATAATTCTTCAGGTATGTCACGCCAAGGCGTAGTTTCCACAGTATGGCTTCCATGATCTCTCGGCTGTTTTGAGTTTGATAGCAGCCGTACTTTATCATCGTCGATTGCAATTGATCCCAAAGCGTATCTGTTAATGCTTTTCTTGCCATAACTTGTATTTCTCGCATCGTCTCAATAGATGCGGTATTGTAACTATTATTTAGGGCTTATCCAATTGAATACACGCCCTAGGAACGAGCAATGAATAATGAGTAGGAGCGTCCCTAAAGGATAATGCAAACTTTCACTAACTTACTTATGCCATGATTAGCGGATGCAATATCGGCCAGTAAAAGTCGCTAGTTTTCTTACTTTACCAGTATTGTCGTTGCTATAGCAGAGAAGGATTAAAAAATGCTACAAAATAGTACCGATTTATAGCTTTATTCAAAAAAGACTTCTGCCATTAGCTATAATAGTCGCTTTAATCGCTCAACTATTGAGGATACCTGCAGTGACTCTAAAATATCTCGCTCATTATCCTGAGCCTATCCAACTAAAGGCGCGCTTATTGATAACTAGTGGCCAGTTGGAGGATTATCTTAGTAACAAATATCCGAGCTTACATGAGGTACAAAGCGACAAAGCTTTGTATCAATATATTAATGAGATAAAAAATAACTACATGCGTAATAGTCGCTCTTTATCGCAAGTGAGTTATAACAGCAAGCTTAAAGTGCTCAAAGAAGCGCTGGGTATCCATACTTATCAGTCTAGAGTGCAAGGCAGTAAGCTAAAAGCGCATAATAGTATTACGGTAGCGAGTTTGTTTAAGGAGGCGCCGCCTGAGTTTTTGCGGATGATTGTGGTGCATGAGTTAGCCCACTTTAAAGAAAAAGATCATAACAAGGCTTTTTATCAGCTATGCTGCCATATGGAGCCTCAGTATCATCAGTTTGAACTCGATACTCGTTTATGGTTACACTGGCGTGAGCAGTCACCCTAGTAGCTGAACTGAGATTAGCTTAGCTTAATAGCTATTATGCCGAAGTTATAGGCTGGAGTAATGATGATAAACTAAGTATGGTAAAGTAATACCGACTAAAGTTTTTTAGCTGATACCCGTTTATGTTGATGTATTGAGGTGGATAATTATGAAACGTGCTAAGCAGTTACAGCCCCTATCACGCGAGCATCATCTTGGCCTAAATTTATCTCGTCACGCCAAAGACTGTGCAGATACGCCAAATGAGATAAAAACGCATTGGCAGAAGCTGACGGCTTATATCGATGATATGAGGCATCATTTTCAAATCGAAGATAACTTAATCGCTATGGCTTTGCAGCCTTACAAAGACTCCGTACCTAAAGTCGCAGCGGCACTGGCTACGCTTAGTGAGCAGCATATATTACTTCATAAACAAATAGAGCAGACTCAAAAAGCTGAAGGCCAACCAATAACGGCAAATCAAGTCCGAGAGCTTGGCAGCCTATTGTATGAGCATATTCGTTTTGAGGAGCGAGAGTTATTTTTGTTAGCTGAGGCTTATTTGAGCCAAAGCGAGCTCGACGCTATCTATGAAGCGAGCTCAGAGAAAGTAAAGCGTTTGGATGAAAACCGTTAGCGCGCGTTAGCCGCCTGCCACAGGAGTGATAAATACTACGCTATCGCCATCTTGCACCTCATCCGTCCATTTAGCAAAATAGTCATTCACTGCCACTCGCAGCTCAGACTGCGGACGACTAAAACGGTGCTTGGTGCGTAATTGCTCATAGAGCTGAGATAAAGACGTCGATGCGCTCACGGCGATTTTTTCTTCATGGCAGTGGGCTTCATCGGCTAGGCTAGCAAAATATAAAATATTGATCTGCATTATTGAGCCTCCAAAGTAGTGGATATGGGCGTGTTGGCTATTTCAGTGTTTAACTTTGTTTAACTGTGGCTAGGATTCACGCGCATAAAGTGCGGCACAAAATTACAAGGGCGCGTACGATTATCAAACTGCTCTTTTAAGATACCCTCCCAGCCAGTACGGCACGCTCCTGTTGATCCTGGCAAACAAAATATCCCGGTGCCATTAGCCATACCCGCTATCGCACGCGACTGTACCGTCGACATACCGATATCCTCTTTTGAGATAAGACGGAACATCTCGCCAAAGCCGTCGATAGACTTGTCGAATAAGATACCTGCCGCCTCTGGCATACTATCTCTGATATAAAAACCTGTGCCGCCTGTCGTAATCACAGCGTGTATGCTGGCATCGGCTATCCAGCGGCTCAATACCGCTCGAATCTGATAAATGTCATCTTTGATCAGCTCACGATCGGCCAAATGATGACCGGCAGCGCTCAGCTGATCGACCAAATACTGTCCTGAGCTATCTTGCTCAAGGGTGCGGCTATCAGAGACCGTCAAAACAGCGATATTAAGCGGAATAAATTCAGCGGCAGGCTTGCTCATGGATAATCCTTGATAAATACAATGGGTAAAAGTAAAAAGCTATAAAATAAAAAACTATAAAATAAACAGCATAAAAGCCATTCTAACCGCCAATCAGCGATAAGTTGGACATCATGCCACTATTAGCCTCATGCAAATAATGATGCTCAGGCTTGATTGGCATAAAGCTATGCAGGCTCTTGACTAAACCTGCCACATCATCCGCGCGTAAATGCTCACGAATATCATAATTGCCCTGATCAAATAAGCATAGATGTACCTTGCCTTGACTACTGACCCGCAAGCGATTACAGCTATCACAAAAGTGTGCAGCGTAAGGGGCAATGATACCAATGCGGCCAAGATAATCGGCGTGACTGTATTCTATCGCCGGACCACCAGCACTACCGCGCGCGTGTGGCTGCCAGCCTTGCTGCAATAAATAATGGCTAATCATATCGGACTGCGCGTGCTGAGCAAAAAACAGCTCGCTATTATCGCTCGTTTGCATAAATTCGATAAAGCGATAAGTGACAGGACGCTGCTTGACGTAATCGATAGCGTTGATTAGGTTTTCATAAGCGGTCTCAGCCATCAAGATGCTGTTTATTTTTAGCTTAATATCAGTCGTCTCAAGCAATGTATCCATATCGCTCAGCAACTGCGGCAACATATCAAACCCAGTCATTTTATGAAAAACTTTGGCATCAAAGCTATCCATACTGATATTGATCTGATTGAGTCCCGCAGCCTGCCAGCTGGCCAAATGCTTGCCAAGCTTATAGCCATTACTGGTCATCGCTACCGTCTCGATACCGGGAGTCTGCTTGATGGTTTTGATAATATCGACCACATCACGGCGAATAGAAGGCTCGCCGCCGGTAATTCTAACTTTAACGGTTCCTACTTGTGCAAATCCGCGTACTAGCGTTGCTATTTCTGCGACCGTCAACTCTCCTTCAGGCGGCTTACCTTGGTAGCCATCCGGCAAACAGTACTCGCAGCGAAAATTGCAAAAGTCTGTGATAGACAGACGCAAGTAAGTCAGCTGCCGCGAAAAATTATCGGTCAGCGGTTGTGGTTTGCTAGGACTGAATAGGGGCGTAAGCGATGTAGATGCGGGGCTAAGAGCATAGCGCGGCTCATTGCCTGATATGGGGGCAAGATGGGTCATATGGGGTTACCGTTAATATAGATAAGTGGTTGGCTCTAAGCGTTGCCTCAGGTTATGAATAGAAAAAGGGTTATTAAGTGGCTATTATGACAAAAAACCAGTCCTTACAAAATAACCCTAAGTGATCCTCGCTCTACTCCTTAAGGAGTACATAGTAGGTCAATTAGGGCTCATTGATGTAAATTAACTAGCTTGAGATCTTGCGTTTATATCCAAGGAAAAGGCTGTACCTCTACCTCAGTTCCTGCGGCAATATCGCCGCTGTCTTGCGCTAACACAATGAAGCAATTAGCATGACTAAGCTGCTTGATTCGGTGCGATTGCTGACGGCGAAAACAGTCAACTTGATAGCTGCCATCTGCCGCTTTTGATAATAAGCCGCGCTGAAAGTCCATCCGACCTACCGATTTTTTGATATCGTCCTTTAGTGTGGCTTTTAGGGTCAGCTGCATGGGCTGCTCCGGCTTACTGACTCCGAGTAGCTGCCATAAAGCGGGAATGACAAATTGCAATGAGCCTACCACGGTAGATAGCGGATTACCCGGCAGACCGAAATACAGGACAGGCACCTCAACATTTTTTGTCAGCTCACCAAATACAAAGGGCTTGCCAGGTTTCATCGCTACTTTGTAATGGTTTATCTGACCCAATTGCTCAACGACGCTAGTCAAATAATCATAATCACCAACCGAAACCCCAGCCGTTGAGATTAGCACATCGCACTTTTTCATCGCTTTTGTCACCACTTTAGTGGTCTGCGCCATATCATCAGCAATAATGCCGTAATCGTTGATGATTATCGGTAATGGCTTGAGTAAACTTTTGAGCGTAGGGGTATTGGAGTTATAAATTTGGGCGGAATGCTTGAGCTTATCCCCAAGCGCGACTAGCTCATCGCCCGTTGCTAGCAAGCCTACGGTGAGCGGCTTGAATACTTTGACCTCACAGATTCCCAAATTGGCAAGCAGACTTATATCAGCCGGATTAAGGCGTTTGCCTTGCTCGAGTATCAGCTCGTTTTGCTGAATCTCCTCGCCCTGCTTACGAATATTGGCGTCAACGTCAGCGGCTTTGGCTAAGATAATCTCATAAGGCTGCGACTTATCAATTTTATCTTTTATCAGCTCAAAGTTAGTATTCTCTTGCATGACTACTGTAGTGCAGCTATCGGGGACAACCGCGCCGGTAAAGATGCGAATACCCTGCCCTGCTTTTAGTACGCCAGTATAAGGACTGCCAGCTTGTGATTCGCCCACAATCTCAATAATACTAGCGTTAGATAGGCTACTCTTACTGGCAATAGCATAACCATCCATCGCTGAGACGTTCTGCCTAGGAATGGCAAAAGGGGCGATGATATACTCTGCCAATACCTGCTGATCACTCTGTAACAAAGGGCAGCTTATTACTGGCCTTTTAGACAAAGCAAAGTCCTGCTCATTATAGCTATGTACTCGCTGCTTTATCGCCGACTGTAACGCTTGTACTGTAATCATAATGACCTACTTATTTTATTCACTCTACTTTTAGCTACTACTAGCTGCTATCAGCTTGGCTATAAATAGAATTATCAAAAAAAGAGTGCTTAACCTTAACTATTCACATTAAGCAATAACCATTAGCCTCGAAAGATATTTTCTTGCTCAAGGCTCATTTCAATACCTTCTATATTAGCCTCATTGGCTAAAGTGAAAAGATAATCGCATAGCGCTTGGTGAAAGGCTTGTTGGCTCAGCTTATTGTGAATAGCAGGGCTTACCTGCTCATAAGTCATTTGAATACCAGGCTGCTTATCTAGCACCTCAACGATATGAAAACCGTAGCGGCTCTCAATCGGACTAGGGGCCAGACCTGCCTCTAACTTAAAGAGATGGCTTTCAAACTCAGGAACGGTTTGACCTTTATCAATCACACCTAACTCTCCACCTTGCTCTTTTGAGGGACAAGCAGAATATTGACGGGCTAACTCAATAAACTGAGCACTAGGATTGCTATCGGTTTTGATCTGCTCAATCAGCTCATAAGCGCTCTTTTTGAGCTTGAGACGCTCGTCACCGTCATCAGGCGCGCAGGCTAATAAAATATGACGCACCGACATAATAGGATCGGTCTTAAAGTCTGCCATATTTTGTTGATAATAACGCTCACAAGTCGCGGTATCGGCGATAGTGGCTTGTACGTTTTTGTCAATCAATGCAGAGATGGCTTGTTCTTCATCTTTATCCCACGCCGCTGCGCCTAAACTTGGCTCGTCTAACACCGCTAGCCTTAGCAGCTCGCGCACGACCAAAGCTTGTGTTGCCAAAAACACCGCATCTTCTTTATTAGCCGCCGGATGGTACTGTAGCTCTTGGGCGATAGCTATTCTATCAATCATTACCCCATTGACCGTAACACAAGGCAGCTCATCACGGCTTGAGGCGATTAGGTTTTTGTGATTACTTCTCTCCTCTGCCATCGCTCTTTCGATAAACTCTTTATCCGAATGCGGTTTTTTTAGATCGTCTGTCGTCGGCATGATACGGATAATATCCTCGTCACTACTCACTGGTATACGGTTAGCAGTAGTGGCCTGATGACTATGGGTACTGTGAGTACTATGGCTATTATGATTAGCGTGTTCAGTTGGGTTATAGGTATTGACCGTCATAAGGGTTACTCCACTACTGATAATAATGAGATTAAAAAAGGGTTATGAAAATTAATTTAAGACGCTTGCAAACTCATCTTAGGACCAAATGGCTCATAATGAACCTTATCCAGCCCATGATTTAGAGCCGTTAAACCATCAATGATACTTTCCATAAATGGCATTGAGCCGCAGACATAAATATCGGCAGGTTCTGGCAAAGTTGCCAAATAACGATCATCCAAAAGTTTTCCAGAATCAAAATAGAAAACCTGTTTTTCTACGTCTTTTGCTGACGCTAAAAGCTGATTTACTTGCTTATCAAAGGCGTGATGCTGCTCATTTTGACAAGCATAAGCCCAAATAATAGGACGCTTTGGATTGCTCGCTATTTGCGCTTCTAATATTGATAAAATAGGCGTAACTCCAACGCCTGCACTAATCAGCACTAATGGAATATCATTTTGTCCCATCAAATCTTGATTTAGCGCAAAGTCGCCGGCAGGCGCTGATAACAAAATAGTATCGCCAACCTCTACCTCATCATGCAAATAATTAGAAACCAGACCATAATGCTCATTACGATTATCGCGTCTTACCGCAAACTTAATACCTTCATCGGTATGGGCCGAGTATAAAGAGTAGTGACGCAGTGCTAAATTATCGCTGTCTGTAGGATCTGTTTTTACGGTGATATATTGACCCGCTGTCAGGGTAAATTTATCCAAATCAATAACTTGGTTTTCATCTACTGGAATCACGGTAAAAGCAGCAATATCAGTAGCTACAGCAGACTTCTCTACTACTTTAAAAGTAGCAAAACCATCCCATAATGCTTGCTCATACATCGTCTCTTCTAGCTGAATAAAAACATCAGCAATCTCGTCATAAGCCTCAGACCAAGCGTTAATAATGTCGTCGTTAGCCGCCTCGCCTAGCACCTCTTTAATAGCGCCTAATAGATGATGACCTACAATAGGATAATGCTCGGGCAAGATTTGTAGGGCGCGATGTTTGTGGCTAATTTGCGTCACTTGTGGCAATAGCGTCTCTAACTTATCTAGATGTTTGGCTGCCGCTAGTACCGTTGTCGCAAGCGCCGTCTGTTGTCGGCCTAATTTTTGATTGGTTTCATTAAAGATATCTAATAGCTCAGGATGCTCATTAAACATATTTTTGTAAAATACAGTGGTAATGGTAGCCCCATGCTCTTCAAGCACAGGAACAGTTGCTTTGACAATCTCAATAGTTTGTACAGAAGCCATGAGCTTCCCCTTGTTAAGTCAGTTCTTTGATAAATTGAGAGATTATTAGCGAAAGTAGCCAAACTTTTAAAAAGTAATTAAAAATGTAAAGCTGAATAAATAACTAATGACTATAAGATTCATTTCAAATGAATCTTATAGTATTTCTCTTAAAATATCAATGTGCTATCACTACCAATCTCTATTTTTTATTGCGATCTTTTTTGTCTAACGATCTGATAACGGCGACCAAAATACCACACTGGCGCGCTAATGATATGAATCAATCTGGTAAACGGGAAGATCATGATCAGCGTAATACCCAGTGCCATATGCAGCTGATAAATCAGATCAGCCTGCTCGATACGGGCAGCGGCTTGTACCGGTCTTAAGATAGTAATGTCTTGTGCCCAGCCTGCTAGGTTCATCATCGTTAAGCCATCTAGATGCTGCATAGAGGTAAAGATAGAGATTAGACCTAGATTGAGCTGCACAAATAATAAGACTAATACCAGCTTATCCGAAAAATTTGAGGTATTGGAGATACGGTCATCGGTGAAGCGGCGCCATAACAACATCGCCAAACCAATCCAACAAAACACCCCAGCAATACCGCCGACTACTACTGCAACGACCTGCTTTCGACCCGCACTAATAAACGACTCATAAAGAAAATGCGGCGTCAGCATGCCAAACAAATGGCCTAGCAGTACGATAATAATACCTACGTGAAATAAGTTACTCGCCCAGCGCATATTTTTGGATCTTAGCATCTGTGAGGAGCCGGTTTTCCACGAATACTGCGACAAATCAAACCTTACCCAAGTACCAACGATAGCGATAGCCAGCGCAATATAGGGGTAAACACCAAACAGGAATATCTGTAGCCAACTCAAATTAGCCAAAGACTCAAAACCAGTACTTGCAATTTCCATGTCCTTTCTCCTAATTACGATTTAACCGGTTGAGCGGTTTTAAAGTCTACCCAGTGCACAGGGGCATCAACCAATTTTGTAGGCTGGCTATTGGCTGATTTGGCGGCGCGGTTTTGGGTACTGGTTTGTGAGGGGCAACGCTCTTCTTGCTGAGCATCCAAAAAGGTCACTACCTCCTCTTCCCACTCTTTGTCTAAAGCATCAAAGGTATCGTCGCGCTGCTCTTCGCTGATTTTTTCTTGATACTCTTCAACCACTTCAAGTGGCTTGCCAGCAATCTGTAATAGCGCGTTAAAACAGCCTTGATAAACACTGCCGCGATCTTTGAGTCTTGCCGCTAGCAGCGCAATAATATGACTGACATCAGCGATATCCATACGAATTTGAATATCATCTTCAATCACTGTCGCTTGATAAGCCAAGAATTCCAGATACAAAGGTAGGAAATCTGGCAGCTCTTTGACGCTAATCTCAAAACCCGCTTGTTGATATTGGTTCATCAAATCGACCATCGCTTGACCGCGATCACGCGATTCGCCATGCACATGCTCAAACAGCCATAGTGATAAAGAACGACCGCGCTCAAACAGACCGTCGTAACGAGCTTGGGCTTCTAAAGAGCCGGTATCGATCAGATCTTCGATTAAGTCGATGATTTGAGTACGCACCGCTGGGCTAATTAGCGTCGAGCGCGCCACAATCTCGGTACAGTCGGCTAAAGTGTCCCCAGCAAATAGCTCGTTGCTGGGATAGTCTATAAGTAAGCTGAGCACCTTTAATATCTTTAGCTCTGAGCCGCCAATATTTGGCATAGCTATTGGCTCATCAATGGCGCTACTCACAAACTGAGTATTATGAATTTGAGTAGTTTGCATCTTATGACTCCCACTTTTGGACGGTATCAATAAAATCGCGGCGATTGGCTTTACGTTGTCCAAACATACTGTTATCAGAATGTCCTGAACAGCCTTCACCAAAGCTAAATCCGCAACCGTTACGCTCAGCAAACGCATCACTTAACGCCTCTTCACGGTGCGCAGTTGGAATCACAAAACGATCCTCGTAATTGGCAATCGCTAGATAGCGATATATCTCTTCCACTTGATGCTTAGTCAAACCGACATCATCCAAGATGCTTTGGACTTCTTGCTTCTCAACCAATTGCATCCGCTTATAGCTACGCATAGCCAGCAAGCGTTTGAGTGCCAAACGAACTGGTTCTTCATCACCAGCGGTCAGCATATTGGCCAAATAACGCAGTGGAATACGTAGGCTATCGACATCGGGGATTAGACCATCCATACCCACTTTGCCTGCTTCAGCCGCGTTTTGAATCGGTGATAGTGGCGGTACGTACCAAACCATCGGTAAGGTGCGATATTCAGGGTGTAGTGGCAGTGCCAATTTCCAATCCATCGCTAGCTTATAAACAGGTGATTTCTGTGCTGAATCGATAACCGATTGCGGCACGCCATCTTTTAACGCTTGAGCAATAACCGCAGGATCATTAGGATCCAAGAACACGTCTAACTGTGCTTGATACAGATCTTGCTCGTTTGGTGTGCTCGCCGCTTCAGCGATTTTGTCCGCATCATATAGCAGCACGCCTAGATAGCGGATACGGCCGACACAAGTCTCTGAACAAACCGTTGGCAAGCCTGCCTCAATACGCGGATAACAGAAGATGCATTTTTCTGACTTGCCCGATTTCCAGTTGTAGTAAATCTTTTTATACGGGCAACCTGAGATACACATACGCCAGCCGCGGCATTTTTCTTGATCAATCAATACAATGCCATCTTCTTCACGCTTATAAATCGCGCCACTAGGACAAGCCGCCACGCAAGTGGGGTTTAAGCAATGCTCGCATAGACGCGGCAAATACATCATAAAGGTGTTTTCGTACTGTCCATAGATATCGGCTTGAATGCTATCGAAGTTTTTATCCTTGCGACGTTTTTCAAACTCTGAACCTAAGATCTCCTCCCAGTTCGGGCCCCATTCAATCTTTTGCATCCGCTTGCCAGTGATGGCCGAACGCGGACGCGCGATAGGTTGATGGTTACTAATAGGCGCGGTATGCAGATGTTGATAATCAAAATCAAACGGCTCGTAATAGTCATCAATCTCTGGTAGATCAGGGTTGGCAAAGATATTCGCTAGTACTCTGAATTTACCACCGATACGTGGGTTGATACTGCCATTAGCGTTACGTATCCAGCCGCCGTTCCATTTGTTTTGATTCTCCCACTCTTTGGGATAACCGATGCCGGGTTTGGATTCAACGTTATTGAACCAGGCATATTCCATGCCTTCACGGCTGGTCCAGACGTTTTTGCAGGTAACTGAGCAGGTGTGGCAACCGATACATTTATCGAGGTTAAGCACCATGCCGACTTGTGAACGAATTTTCATGGGGTGTGCTCCAAGTTTTTATATAAATAGTACTAATATAAAAAGCGTTAGTATAAAAAGTGGGATTAACCATCGATGCTAGTAGGTAGCGGACGAGGCAGTGCGTTATCGGGTTTGTCTTCTAACCAATCGATCTTTGACATTTTTCGAATCACCACAAACTCATCACGGTTACAGCCCACGGTGCCGTAGTAGTTAAAGCCGTAAGACTGCTGCGCGTAGCTACCAATCATGTGCGTCGGTTTCAAAATAGTCCGCGTGACCGAGTTATGAATACCGCCGCGCGTTCCGGTTTGCTCAGAGCCTGGGATATTGACCAGTTTTTCTTGCGCGTGATACATCATGGTCATACCCTCTTTGACGCGCTGACTAACGATAGCTCGAGCGGTAATCGCGCCGTTGGCGTTAAATACCTCAATCCAGTCGTTATCAACGATACCGGCTTTTGCCGCGTCAACCTCTGATAGCCAAACACAAGGGCCACCGCGGCTGAGCGTTAGCATCAATAAGTTTTCAGAGTAAGTACTGTGGATACCCCACTTTTGGTGCGGTGTTAAGAAGTTCAGTACAATCTCTTTATTACCATTGGGTTTGGCGTTTTTGATAATGTCCGTGGTCTTAGTATCGATAGGCGGACGATATTGCTGCATCTGCTCCCCAAACGCCTGCATCCAAGGATGATCTTGATAAAACTGCTGGCGGCCGGTAATGGTGCGCCAAGGGATCAGCTCATGAACGTTGGTATAGCCGGCGTTATAGCTCACCTCATCAGACTCAATACCTGACCACGTCGGGCTTGAGATAATTTTGCGCGGCTGAGCAACGATGTCTTTGAAACGGATTTTTTCGTGTTCGCTAGATTTGGCTAAATGCGTATGGTCACGACCAGTAAACTCCGATAAAGCGTTCCAACCTTTGACCGCGACATGACCATTGGTCTCAGGCGCTAGCATCAAAATCATCTCAGAAGCATTGACCGCGGTATTTAGACGTGGACGGCCCTCAGAGATACCCGGCTCAGTGACACGGTGGTTTAAGTCGCCCAATTGTTTGACTTCTTTTTTCATGTCCCAATTCAAACCTTTAGAGCCGTTACCTAGTACTTCAAGTGCCGGACCCATCGAGGTGAATTTTTTGTAAGTGCTCGGATAATCACGCTCAATGATTTTGATCATTGGACAGTTTTTGCCGGGTACAGGTTTCTCCCCTGCCGTCTTCCAGTCGGTACCACCGAATGGCTGCGCTAACTCGCCTGGGGTGTCATGCTGCATAGGCAGGGTCACGACATCGGTCTCGACTCCTAAGTGACCTTTTGACACCTCAGAGAAGCTCTTAGCGATGCCTTTGTAGATCTCCCAATCGGTTTTAGATTCCCAAGCAGGATCAGTAGCCGCCGTTAATGGATGAATAAACGGATGCATATCTGAGGTATTCATATCATCTTTTTCATACCACGTTGCCGTTGGCAGTACGATGTCAGAATACAGACAAGTCGAGGACATACGGAAGTCCAGTGTTACCACTAAATCAAGCTTGCCTGTAGGTCCTTTTTCGACCCAATCCACCTCTTTTGGCTGCAAAAATCCCTCAGGGTTTTCTTCATTGAGCAAACCGTTTTTGGTGCCAAGGAAATAATGCAGCATATACTCATGGCCTTTACCTGATGAACCCAAAAGGTTTGAGCGCCAAATAAACATATTGCGTGGGAAGTTAGCTGGGTTATCAGGCGACTCACAAGCAAAGCGTAGGCTGCCATCCTCTAGCGAGTCGACAACATAGTCCTCTACCGCTTTGCCACTGTCGGCTGCTTTGGCAGCGATGGTCAATGGGTTACGGTTGAGCTGCGGCGCTGAGGGTAACCAGCCGGCACGCTCCGCTTGAATGTTGTAATCTAGCATATGCTCAGGGAAGAACTTTTTATTGGCATTTGGCGATAGTATTTCATGCGCTGAGATGCTTTCATGACGCCACTGCGAGCTATGAGCATAAAAGAAGCTAGTCCCGTTCATATGACGCGGCGGACGGTGCCAATCCAGTGCAAAAGCAAGTGGCAACCAGCCGGTTTGTGGACGTAGTTTTTCTTGACCGACATAATGCGCCCAGCCGCCGCCTGATTTACCGATACAGCCACAAAGCATCAACATATTGATCACGCCGCGATAGTTCATATCGAGGTGATACCAGTGGTTCATACCCGCGCCGATGATGATCATCGATTTGCCATGCGTTTTGTGCGCGTTTTCAGCGAACTCACGCGCCACTTGAATGACGCGCTCACGGCTAAGGCCGGTAATCACTTCTTGCCAAGCGGGCGTACCTGGTACGGTGGCATCGTTATAATCATCAGTGACATGCTCGCCGCCCACGCCATTATCAACGCCGAGGTTAGCCACGGTTAAGTCAAAGACAGTGGCGACGATAGCGCTGCTGCCATCAGCCAGGGTAATGGTTTTGCAAGGAACGGTTTTTTGCTGGATAGGCTCGCCCGGTACTGAGGTAAAATGCGGATGATCAACGTGACCAAAGTAATCAAAGGCAACCTTACAAGTCTCGCTGCTGTCTTTTAGCGTCAGCGTTAGATCGATCTCTGCGCCAGTAGTGCCGTTTTTACTCTCTAGATTCCACTTGCCTTTTTCGCCCCAGCGATAGCCAATAGAGCCTAGCGGTGATACCAGCTCACCATCATTATTAAGGGCGATAGTTTTCCACTCAGGGTTGTTTTCTTGACCTAAGTTATCGACCAAATCTGAGGCGCGTAGATAACGACCCGCACGGCGCGCGCCCTCTTCACCCTCTAACATCACTAGCACTGGCAAATCGGTATAACGCTTGGCATAATCCAAGAAATAATCGCTTGGCTGCTTGAGATAAAACTCTTTGATAATCACATGACAAAACGCTTGCGCTACTGCCGCATCCGTCCCTTGCTTAGGGTTTAACCATAAATCAGTAAGTTTTGACACCTCAGCATAGTCAGGGGTAATAGAGACGGTCTTAGTACCTTTATAGCGAACTTCGGTGAAAAAATGCGCGTCAGGTGTCCGCGTTTGTGGCACGTTTGAGCCCCAAGCGATAATGTAGTCAGAGTTGTACCAATCAGCGGATTCTGGCACGTCTGTTTGCTCGCCCCAAACCATCGGTGAGGCTGGCGGCAAGTCACAGTACCAGTCATAAAATGATAAGCAAACGCCGCCGATTAAGGACAAATAGCGACTGCCCGCAGCATAGCTGACCATCGACATCGCTGGAATCGGTGAAAAACCTACGATACGATCAGGGCCAAAGGTTTTGGCGGTATAGACGTTACTAGCGGCGATAATCTCGTTGACCTCCGCCCACGTTGAGCGGATAAAACCACCTAGGCCGCGTTTGGATTTATACTGTTCAGCCTTAAGAGGATCTTGCACAATACTGCCCCAAGCATCGACGGGATCAGGGTACTGAGCTTTGGCTTCGCGCCATAATTTAAGCAGCGGCTTACGTACTTTTGGGTATTTGACGCGGTTGGCTGAATACATATACCAGCTATAGCTTGCGCCGCGAGGACAGCCGCGTGGTTCATGGTTTGGTAGATCAGGACGAGTCTCTGGATAATCGGTTTGCTGAGTCTCCCAAGTCACTAGGCCGTTTTTGACATAGATCTTCCATGAGCAAGAGCCGGTGCAGTTGACGCCATGCGTTGAGCGCACAATCTTGTCGTACTGCCAGCGGCTACGATAGACGTTTTCCCAAGCGCGAGACTCATCACGGGTCTCACCATGTCCATCGGCAAATTCGCCCTGTTTGCGTTTAAAAAAGCGGAATTGGTCGAGTAAGTGACTCATTTGGCTATCCTCTACTTGATGACTTATAGGGTAAGAAGTAATTAAGCACTAAAGTTATAGAACAAGATGTCAACTAAAAGCTCTATGTCTAAAGAACATACATACTGTTATTTCGATATCATCATTCTAAGCGAGCTTGAATAAGGTTGGTATTAGCTAATATGAGCACTGAGCTACCCCCTAAGTAGTAGTTAAGATCAGAACCTCTTTAGCAAAAACCGTCAAATAAACCAAAAATAAAAAATGCCACTTACCTATTAATAAGTAAGCAGCATCTGTATTTATTTATCAGAGTTTAGTTTTGGCTTTAGCAAGGAATCTCAGCATTACCGCGGCTGTAATACCACCAAGTCAGCACAATGCAGATGATATAAAAGACAATCAAAGCAATAAAGGTGCCGTTGATACCTAACCCTGAGCCAAACATTTTGGGTACAAAGAAAGCGCCATAAGCGGCAATAGCAGCGGTAAATCCCACCACCGCAGCGGACTCTTTACGTATCTCAACGAATAGCTCTTCTGTGCCCACGCGGCTAGGATGCAGACGCTCCAAAAAGGTTTTAAAAATATTAGGAATCATCGTAAAGGTAGAGCCATTACCGATACCAGTCGTGATAAACAGCACCATAAATGAGATGAAATAACCAATAAAGCTACCCGGATGAGTATCGCTAGGTAAGAAATACATCACGCTTACCACCGCTAGTACCATGACGATATAATTCCAAAAAGTTACTCTTGCTCCGCCTATTTTATCTGCTATCCAGCCGCCTAGCGGACGAAATATCGCTCCGACAAATGGCCCCAAAAAAGCGTATTTAAGCGGATTAATATCAGGAAAAGAGTTTTTAATGAGCATTGGAAAGGCGGCTGAGAAGCCAATGAACGAGCCAAAAGTCGCCATATAAAGGATACACATAATCCAGTTATGTTTGCGCTTAAAGACGACAGATTGATCCTTGAAAGACGCTTTGGCTGAGGAGATATCATTCATCATAAACCAAGCCAAGACTGATACCAGTGCGATAAAAGGCACCCAAATAAAACCGGCGTTTTGTAGATACAGCTCTTTGCCTGCTGCGGTCACTTGCGGAGCGCCGCCTAAAGCGCCAAAGACACCCAAACCAATAACGATGGGAATCGTAAACTGCATGACCGATACGCCCAAATTACCAAGTCCGGCGTTTAGACCTAGCGCCGTTCCTTGCTCAGCTTTGGGATAAAAAAACGAGATATTAGACATTGATGATGAGAAGTTTGCACCGCCAAAGCCGCACAACAGCGCAATGATAGCAAAAGTCATAAACGGTGTATTAGGATCTTGTACCGCAAAGCCCATCCATAACGCCGGCAGCAATAACGAGGCGGTCGAGATAGCGGTCCAGCGTCTACCCCCAAAGATAGGCACCATAAAAGAGTAAAAAATACGCAAAGTTGCGCCTGTCAATCCGGGCAACGCTGCTAGCCAAAACAGCTGACTATCATCAAAACTAAAACCAATCTCTGGCAAATTAACAATGACCGCGCTCCAGACCATCCAGACAGCAAAGGCTAGTAGCAGCGCTGGAATAGAGACCCATAAGTTACGCGTCGCTACTTTTTTGCCGCCATTTTGCCAAAACTCATCTACCTCAGGCCGCCAATCCGTAATGAGCTTACCGCCTTTTGTATGATATTTACCGCTCATTTTTTCCTCACTTAGTAGAATATACTCAATTATTATCAGGGTGCTTCGCTCGTTAATTAGTGACAAAAACCAAAAGCGGGCAGTAAATCCCTATCATTGGCTAGCAAAAGTAGCTAGCCAGATCGTTATCCGCTGTATTTGCTTAAGCTCTTTTTAAACACTATCACCGCTTAACAAAAAGTAATGTCTTACCTTACCTAGTTACCTTTTTGATTGGTATTCACACATGGGGGTAGACTATTATCTAAAAGGGGTAATCGGCGTACGCCAAAGCGTCTACTGCTTTAGAGGTATAGCTAGTCATCAGCGCTCAGTGATAAGGTAGATTGGCGGCTTTTTAACTGGTTTTTGGGGCTTTATAGATAGCGATTAAAAATACTGATTGAGAGGCGCGGATTTACCACAGCTTATTAATAAGGGATAGATTTTTTATTTTATGAAAAACGGCTTACGACATTCTCTACCCGTACAGGCGCTGGCATCAGTCATTGCTATTGCTATGCTGTGCTTCATCTCCGCTATAGGCAGCGGCGTGCTGGCGTGGGTCTCTCAAGCAGATGCTCAAGCTATCAATACGGCAGGCTCGATACGGATGGCGACTTATCGCATCAAGTTTCAGACAGCCACTGACTTTGATAATCTCTCATCCTCTGATTTGAGCGTTAGTACTGAGACCAAAGCAAGCAAGCAAGACTTTGCAAGTGCAGCAGCGGCGTTAGAGTTTTTGCTTAGCGATATGGAGCAGCGACTAGCAAGCTTACGCGATTATCAGCAATATCATGGCAATGAGCATGACGGGATCAACCGGCAATTGCATAAAATTGAGAGACAATGGTTTGATGAGTTAAAACCCTCTATCTTAGCTAACGATCAAAGCGCTTTTTATCGCGCCTCAAACTCTTATGTCGAAAATGTAGATGACTTAGTTGACGCCCTACAGTACCGCAATGAGCAAAGGCAGACTTGGCAACAACTGCTACAAGTCGCCTCTTTGTTATTGACCATTATTATTATGCTGGTTGGTTTTTATAAGTTACAAAACAACGTTTTGTTGCCTGTGCAGCGCCTTATCAAAGCCAATAGTCAGTTTCGTCAAGGCAAAAGCGAGACTAGGGTTTCGATATCAGGCTATAGGGAATTTAAAAAACTGGGCAACTCTTTTAATGCGATGGCCAGCACCATCGAGACTTATCAGCAGTCCTTAGAAAACGAAGTACAAACTAAGACCCAGCACTTAACGCAGGCCAACCAAGCGCTAGGCTTGTTTTATGATTTCTCCAAACAGCTAACCATTAGTCCTGTCAGCCTGTATAAGTTGGATAAATTGATTACCGATTTTGGCACTATCTTTCCTCACTTAGATCTCACTTTGTGTATACAAAACGATATCTTAAATGGTAAAGATTCTATTGCTCTTCACGATGATAAAATGAAGGAATTATGCACAAAGCTTAACTGTGACAATTGCTTTATCAAAAGTAATATTTATACCAAGACTTATTCTATCTCTCATCAAAACTTTGAGTTTGGTGAGCTTAAAGTTAGACCCAAATCTATTTTGATGATGAATAATGAGCTGGCGATTGATACTAAAGACAGCGCTGATCCTCATTTAGAGCGTCATTTAGGACGTATTCAAACCCTAACGATAGATGGCGACTCCCTACAAACGGATTACTTAGAGAGTCAAAACACTGATAATGATGAATTAATAATCTCGCTCACTAATCTTGTGGGTACGGCTTTGTCATTACGCAAACAGCGCCAACAAGAACATCAACTTATTTTGCTTGAGGAGAGATCTACTATTGCAAGAGAGCTCCACGACTCTCTAGCTCAGTCATTGTCTTATCTAAAGATTCAACTCAGCGTATTAGAAAAACGCTTAGAGCAGTCCTCTGACAAATGCGATAAACAAACGGTACTACAAAGTATTGACCAGATAAAACTAGGGCTAAACTCCGCTTATCAGCAGTTAAGAGACTTATTAGTCACTTTTCGCTTAAGTATTGATAGCAATAATTTCGATGAAGCCTTGCATGAGACGACTGACGAATTTGCAACACGAGGCCACTTTAATGTTCAAGTTAACAATAGCATTATGTCTCTTAATTTAAATGCCAACGAGCAAGTCCATCTGATCCAAATCTTAAGAGAGGCTCTATCAAACATTAGCCGTCATGCTATGGCTGAAAATGTAATCGTTGATTTGAGTTATGATGAGAGTAATTATGTCGTTATGATAATCAGAGACGATGGCGTGGGTATCATAGGCGATGTCGATCAGACCCAGCATCATGGACTAATGATTATGCAAGAGCGCGCTCATAATTTGGGCGGGGAGCTGAGTATCATGGACAACAAACCATCAGGCACTAAAATTATAGTGAAATTTTCTCCTAATTTTTTTGATTAATATTTAGCTGAAAAATCTAAAGCTAGTATAAAAAATAAATTATCCTAAAGGGTTAATGCTTGATTATCTAATTTTGTATAACTTTGAATTTGTGAGCAACTTATGAGCCTTAATGTCTATACCCCAACCTCTCCTGCCAAATTACTACTGGTCGATGATCATCCGATGCTGCGCCGCGGTATTGCTGAATTATTAAGCCTTGAGAGCGATGTCGAAGTGGTTAGTGAAGCTAGTAACGGTCAAGAAGCGCTAGATTTTTTGGCTAATAATAGCGTTGATTTGGTAATACTGGATCACAAAATGCCGATCATGACGGGCATTGAGACTTTGAGGGAGATCAAATCTAGAGGCATTGAGGTCAAGACGTTACTATTTACCGTATCCGATGCTGGCGAAGACGTACAAGAGGCGCTGGAGCTGGGAGTAGATGGTTATTTATTAAAGGATATGGAGCCTGAGCTGATTATCGTCAATATCAGAAAGGTGCTACGCGGAGAGCTGGTAATCAGCCCTAATCTAGCGGCAATACTAGCGCAAACGTTACGCAAACCGACTATCGATGATATCGCTGGCAATTTGACCAGTAGAGAGCTGCAAGTGATTCAGATGATCGCTGAGGGTCTTAGTAATAAGATGATCGCTAATAAATTAAATATCGCTGAATCAACGGTAAAAGTCCATGTTAAGCATATTCTTAATAAAACAGGACTGCGAACGCGAGTAGAAGCGGCGGTATGGACGGTCAATCATTTATCAAAATAGCTTATCCGTATTGTAAATATTAGATAAAAGCAAAACCCATCTAACCTTAAGCTAGATGGGTTTTTGTTAGGTAAAAACTAAGTCCGTGCTTGCTCAGCAGCGATTTGACGATCGACCGATGACATTTGATACTCATCGCCAAAAGCACCCTCAGGTTCTTTGAGCCAAAAGAAGCACAGTATCCAAGCGACAAAGGCCCCAATAGCGATAATAAAGAAGAACTGATTGGGCTCTACTAAAGTAAAGACAAACAAGTAAAATACCGCGCCGACGTTACCATACGCGCCTGCCATACCCGATATCTGACCGGTGAGACGACGTTTGATCGATGGAATAATACCAAAAGTGGCCCCCTCCGCTCCTTGCACAAATACCGAGCACAAGATAGTAAATACCACCGCGATAAATAGCGGCCATTCTGCGTTTAATAGCCCCATCAGTGCAAAGCCAATACCGATACCGAACATATAGACCAGCATCACCAAACGACGATTGCCGATCTTATCGGAGATATAACCGCCAAGCGGTCGCGCCCATAAGTTCACAAAGGCAAAGGTTGAGGCAACCAAGCCTGCGACTGTAGGATCAAGCTTCCAAGTAGCAGCAAAGAACATCGGTAGCATAGAGACTACCGCCAGCTCAGCGCCAAAGTTGGCAAAATAAGTCACGTTTAGCGCCGCAACCGAGGTAAACGGGTATTTATCATCTTCAGGAATACGCGCTTTGATAATCGGTACGTTGACACTAATGGCTTTGTAAATTTGGTAAATCACCATCAAGCCAATGATTACGTAGCAGATCAATGCGCCGTTATCGCTCAAAAACCCCATACCCTGAGTGCGATAAACCAGTAACGATAATACCCCATATAAAGGAATAATAAATAAGCAATAAAGCAGCAGATCCGCCCAGTTAGAGACCTCTAACGCCCCAGCCTTACGTGATTTTTGATGAGTGTCCGCCTTTGGACCATCGGTAATCAAAAACCAATACGCCACCCCATAAGCGGCCATCAATAATCCTGACAAGGCAATCGCCCAGCGCCAACCATCATCACCGCCAAAGAACTGCAGTGCAACGGTTGGAATAGTAATCGCCGCCGCTGCCGAACCAAAATTACCCCAACCGGCATAAAAGCCTTCCGCAAAACCAATGTCTTTGGGCTTGAACCATAGGGCTGTCATGTGAATACCAACGACGAAGCCTGCTCCGACAATAGACATAAATAAGCGCGCAACGAACAGCTGCATCGCTGAGGTACCAAAGGCAAAAAACCAAGTCGGTATCGCCATCACTACCATCAAGATAGAAAACACCCGCCGAGGACCAAAACGATCTAGCGCCATACCGACAATCACCCTACCAGGAATGGTTAGCGCCACGTTGGCAATCAAAAACAGCTTGATGTGATCAGGGGTCAAGTAGCTCTCAGTCGCTAGCATCGAGGTTGCGAGCGGTGCCATATTAAACCAAACATAAAAGGTAAGAAAAAAAGCGATCCACGTGTAGTGAAGCGCTCTTATATCTCGCCGTTCAATCTCAAGTAGCTCTTTTGCATGCATGATAACTATCCTCCACCATAAAATTTTACAATTTTTATGAGGATAATTTAGCAATAAGCAAAAGTATTAACTATTGAGCAAAAGCAGTATAAATCCTATAACAAGTACTCCTTTAGGAGGATTAGCAAGTTAGTTTTTATTAGCTAAATCTCTCCCCTCATTCTAATCAGTTTTATTCAGCTAAATCTATCGATAAAAATGAGTAGTCATATTTTGATTTTATTATCAAAGACTAGCTTATTATTAGCTTTACTCTGCTCTTTGCTGTGTTATCACCAGTCACGCTAGCTAGGCTACGCTACGCTTTTTTTCTGTTAGAATTATTTCGTAATATTATTACTATAACCCATAGCAAATATAATAGACCCATCAATATCCACAGTAATAGGGAGAGGATAAGTTGGTTATGCGACTAAACTCACTTTTTCAAAAAATGCATGAGCGCGCGCCTAGACTTGGTAAGGCCGTGTCATTGGCAACGGCAACGGGCGTCATAGTTGGCAATAGTTTCGCTGGTAGTATTCCTATTTGGCTGATGGGCGCAACCAAGATAATGACTGGCGCTGATATCGCTGATAAAACAGTGATAAAGATCGCTAATTATTGGATCAATAGTAACAATGCTTTGATAGATACTATTTTGCCAAAAAAAGATTGGCGTATTAGCCTACCAGATGATGTGAATATCGATGGTCAATATCTGCTAGTGAGCAACCATCAGTCGTGGGTTGATACTAGTATTGTGCAGTACATCAGTGAGAATCGTCTGCCTCTGACGCGCTTTTTTACCAAGTTTGAGCTGATATATATCCCCATCGTCGGTCAAACCTTCTACTTTTTAGACTTTCCGATGATGCGCCGTCACTCCAAGCAAGCGGTAGCAAAAAACCCAGCATTAGCTGGCAAAGATATCATTGAGGCCAAACGCGCTTGTGGGCTACTAAAAGATAAGCCTTTTACCCTGCTAAATTACTTAGAGGGTACTCGCTTCACCATCAAAAAGCGCAAAGCCCAGCAGTCGCCTTATACTCATCTGCTCAAGCCACGAGCGGGTGGTCTAGCATTGGCCATAAATGCGCTAGGCGATGAGATCGATGGTATCTTGGATATGACGATTGTCTATCCAGATGGGGTGCCAAGTTATGGCGATTTGTGGCAAGGCAATATCAAGCGCTTAGGCGTAGATGTGCGTCATATTGAGATACCGAATAAGCTATTGGTTAGTCTTAAAAATGGCGGTTATGAAAAGGATAAGGCGACCAAAGAGCAGATGTTTGCTTGGGTGGAACAGCTTTGGCTTGAAAAAGATAAACGTATCGCGATGATGTTAGCTGAGTTTGATGACTAGGTTTAGATGTTATTAGGTTCAAATCTTGAGGTCATAGTTTTTAATTTTACTTTGGCTAATAAGCTAAGCCATTAGCTCAATGAAAAACCTTTTAGAATATGAAGAGTGACGTATAATAATAGCGGTTACACCAAAAATGGACTAAGGATAAGTACCATTCACTCACTATAGGGATATGCATATGTTAGGTAAAATGATGTATCAACCGCTGCTGATTAGCAGCCTCATTGAGCACGCTGCTAGATATCATGGCGATACCGCCATCTACTCCAAAGAAGTCGATGGCACCATGACCCAAAGCGATTGGGCGACTATCTCAGATAACTCAAAACGTCTGGCCAATGCCCTGCAAAAGCTAGGGCTGAAACCCTCAGAGCGTATCGCCACTCTTGCTTGGAATAATCGTCGCCACTTAGAAGCTTGGTATGCCATCTCCGGCAGCGGTCTGATTTGCCACACTATCAATCCGCGCCTTTTCCCTGAACAGCTCGCCTACATCATCAACGATGCTGAGGATCAAGTGCTATTCTTTGATGAGACTTTTTTGCCCCTTATTGCTGCTATCCAAGATCATATTAAAGGTATTAAGCACTTTATCTTGTTAGGCGATCGCAGCGAAAAAGTATTAGAGCAGCTACCGAACGCGCTATTCTTTGATGAGTTAATCGCCGAGCAAGCGCCAAAATTTGATTGGCCAAAGCTTGATGAAACCACCGCTAGCTCGTTATGTTATACCTCAGGCACCACCGGTAACCCCAAAGGCATTCTGTATTCGCATCGCTCCTCAGTGCTACACGCTATCGCGCTGTGTATGCCCGATGTCTCCTCCTTATCAGCGCAAGATGTGCTATTGCCCGTGGTGCCGATGTTCCATGTCAATGCTTGGGGCACGCCATACGCCGCGGCGATAGTGGGCTGCTCGTTGATACTGCCAGGCCCCAATCTTGATGGCGATAGCCTGGTGTCAGTGATTGATGATTATAAGGTAACCATTGCGCTAGGCGTACCAACTATTTGGCAGGGTCTATTAACCGCTGCCAAAAAGCGCGGTAGCAAACTTGAGAGTATGACCCGTACTATCGTTGGCGGCGCTGCTTGCCCGCCATCGGTGATCAAGACCTTTAGAGAGGATTTTAATTGTGACGCTATCCACGGCTGGGGTATGACCGAGACCAGTCCGCTGGGGACGATGAATCAGATCAAAGCAAAGCATAAGTCGTTAAGCCGCGAGGAGATCAACGAGTTACGTAAGTCGCAAGGCCGTCCGCCTTACGGCGTTGAGCTGCGCCTAATGGATACCGAAAATCCAAACCAGCCGGTAGCAGAGGATGGCGAGTCACAAGGACGTTTGCAAATTCGCGGACACTGGGTCATCGATGATTATTTTACCCATAGACCAGACGCTATCACCGAAGATGGCTGGTTTGACACCGGCGATATCGCCACTATCGACGCGGATGGCTATATGAATATTCGCGATCGCTCTAAGGACTTGATCAAGTCAGGCGGCGAGTGGATATCCTCGGTTGAGCTTGAGAATATCGCTGCCGGTCATCCTGATGTAAAAATGGCGGCGGCTATTGCGGCTAAGCATCAGCAGTGGGGCGAGCGTCCAGTATTGATCGTCGTCAAACAAGAGGACTCAGAAGTAGATGAGGCGCAGATTTTGGCGTTTTATCAAAATAAAGTTGCCAGTTGGCAAATCCCTGATAAAGTAGTTTTCGTTGATAATATTGTCTTAAATGGCGCAGGCAAAATGATGAAAAACAACTTACGTGATGAGCATGGTGATGTGCTGCTTAATTCATAATAGCTTAATTAAAACGCATTAAATAAATTATAATTTTG
The DNA here is from genome assembly GCF_040371085.1 of Psychrobacter sp. AH5. Lineage (NCBI taxonomy): Bacteria > Pseudomonadati > Pseudomonadota > Gammaproteobacteria > Moraxellales > Moraxellaceae > Psychrobacter > Psychrobacter sp. AH5. The sequence continues at coordinate 393,828 of NZ_JAMBMT010000001.1, read as the reverse complement.
TATTAAAGAAAAGCCTGCCTAGTGGCAGGTTTTTTGGTTCGTTTTTACGCAATTAAACACGCTTATAATAAAAAGTAGCAAAACTACTAAAGCTAGTACCATGCCAATGAGAGTAATAGCTTAAACTACTCATCTAATAAATAATTCATTCGTTATTAGCTTTTTAGGCTTGGCTTAAAGTAATTAGCCTAATTACAGGTTTGCATAACCTTACTTTTATAACCGCTCCCTATTTTTATTAGTTTTATACCTCTTCACTCTTATCTTTACTATTAAGTAGGTAGGCCTTAGCAGGCTTGCCTAGTTGTTTTTTAGTCTTATAACTGACTATATAAAATCTTTAACCCTAGTGTATCTCCATATCGACACTTTTTTATGAAGGATAGTTATCTATGAAAACTCTCAAGCGCGCGCCAGCTATACTTGCTGCTAGTATTATTACTGCTATGGCTTTGAGTGCTTGCCAACCTGCTAACGAACAAGCGGCTTCTGAGAATACAGTAGAGCCGACGACAGCGACTAACACCACGGTAGATCCTCATGCTGGTCATGATAGAGGTGACACCGCGATGGCTATGAATGATGACAGCGCCCATCATGGCTCGGCATCGCCTATGCTACAAGAATATACCGATTCTATGACTCAGATGCATAATGAGATGATGATGGGAATGGCTTATAACGATCCGGATTCTGCTTTTGCTCAAGGGATGTTAGGTCATCATATCGGTGCGGTCGATATGGCAAAGATTGAGCTAAAGTACGGTACCGATCCAGAGATGAGAGCTTTGGCACAAGAGATTATTGACGCTCAGCAGCCAGAGATTAAGCAAATGCAAAAGTGGTTAGAGAGCCATCCTGACATATCGGCTCCTATTGCTGAGACTGGCGCTATGCAGCAAGCGTACGCGCAAGGTATGAATGCTATGCATGATGAGATGATGCTAGGTATCGCTGATCCTGTGGCGGATATGGCCTTCGCTCGCGGTATGTTGCCGCATTATAAGGGCGCGGTCGATATGGCGCAGGTACAGCTACAGTATGGCAAAGATCCTGAGATGCGTCAGCTAGCGCAGCAGATTATCGATGCTCAGCAGCCAGAGATTGAGCAGATGCAAAAGTGGATTAAGACTAATGGCGGACCAGTGCCGGGCGCTTAATAGTCTTTGCTTAATAGGTTTTAAAGTGAGTCAACTATATTCTATTTAGTAAGGGTTTTTTATGGCTCCTAATTTTGAAATAAAGTTTAAGTCAATAAAATATACCTTATTACTTATGCTAACTAGCGGTTAGTCCTGTTTTATTACAGCAAATAATAATCCTGCACATACTCCACGCACCAGTCATGAAAGGTTTGGACGGCAGGCGAGATAGTCTTATTTGCTAATTTAAAAATACCAATCTGCCGAGTCAAGGACGGCTCTAGCAGCTCAAGCCAAACCAGCTCAGGCTCGTTAGTCGGAAAGGCCAGCTTAGGCAGCGTGGTAATGCCAAGGTCATGACGTAATAAAGAGAACAGGGAAGTAATATTCTCAACCGTGTAGCGAGCTTGGCGATTGAGCGCTTCAGCGGGCGTATTCTCGAGTAGGCGACAAGTACCATTATATATAAACGGCTGCTCTAGCAATTGCTGCCATTTTAGGCCTTTGGCTGTCTTTCCTTTTGCAGAGGATAAAGTCTGATGTAGCGGATTATTTCGTAAACACACCACCCCTATCGGATCCGCTATCAGCGGCGTAAAATCGATGTCCGCCTGATTGATGGTATTGCAATTACCCAGCGCCAGATCCACCTCGCCTGCCAATAGCCGATTGGTCACCCCAGTTGAGTTATCATCTATTAATACAATCTCGATGTCGGGATATTGTTTGGAGTATTCAAATAACACGCTAGGTAATAATTTGGTCACCAATGACGGCACACTAGCGATTCTTATTTTACCTTTATCACCTATCGCTAGTGACTTTAGATCCTCTGCTAATGCTTGATAAACCGCCATAAACTGCTCAATTTTGGGCAAGCAAGCTTCACCAAAAGCGCTCAAAGTGGCTTTATTCCCACTCTCAAATAACGGCTGACCGAGCGACTTCTCAAGCTCTTTAATCGAAGCTGATAATGCCGCTTGCGTGCGATGCGCGCGCTCTGCGGCAGCGCGAAATCCGCCTTCCTCAACAATTAATAAAAAATGGCGTAGCTGCTGTATTTTCATATCCTTGCTCATTCAAGACGGGCTTAGAGTCAATCTAACTTAATTGATAAATTAAATCTATCATTATTAATATTTAACTCGTTAGATTTATCAAGGTTAAACGAGTAGCATCAATGCTAACCACAAATACGTTTAAGTTTTTGTAAAAACTTGATAACCAAGACACTCTATAAAATCAAGCCAATAAACCAGTTATTAAACCAAGATATCAAAAGGAAATAATCATATGTCTACCCACTCAAAACAAGCCGTCAAAACCTCGCTTTATGCCTCAAAAGCGCCTCTTGAGTGGGCGGTCACTAACAATGGCACCTTATACACTGCGCAAATCCCGATCGATGATAAAGGAGAGGTGGTTAGCGGCGGCATTGAAGCGCAAACTCGGCAAACGCTTGAAAACCTTAAGCATACGTTAGAGTGTGCTGGCACTGATATGAATTCGGTATTACAAGTGCTGATCTATGTCACCGATCGTGAGTATCTAAAAACGGTCAATCAAGTTTATGCTGAGTACTTTGCCGCTCCTTACCCTAACCGCGCCGCGCTGGTGATAGCGGGTCTTGCGCGCGAGGAGATGCTCGTTGAATTGGTGGTCTATGCGGCAGTACCTTAAATTCTAAATGAATCATCTTACACAACACCCTATTTAAATAAATATGAAAATTGGTAGCCTGTTAAATTTTTGATAATCAAGTTAAGGAATATCCTATGTCAGCCACAATCGCACAAACCACTCTCAAACAAGACCTAAGCAAGTCCCTTTATATCAACGGCGAATGGCAAAGTGGCAGCGATACTATTGCCAACATTAACCCATCAGACACTAGCGAAAACATCGGCGACTTTGCGCAAGCTAGCAGCGAGCAAGTCAAAGACGCTATCGCTGCCGCCCGTGCCGCACAGCCAAAGTGGGAAGCGACGCCACTTGAGAAAAAACAAACTATCCTGCAAGCGATCGGCGATGAGATGATCGCCCGCTGTGATGAGCTTGGCACCCTACTATCTCTAGAAGAAGGCAAGCCTTTTGCCGAGGGTCGCGGTGAGATTTATCGCGCTGGTCAGTTCTTTCATTATTATGCTGCCGAAGTGCTGCGTCAAATCGGTGATACTGCCGATTCGGTACGCCCCGGCGTCAAGATTGAGGTCACCCGTGAAGCGGTGGGCGTGGTCGCTATTATCTCGCCTTGGAACTTCCCAACCGCCACCGCCGTTTGGAAGATCGCTCCGGCGCTAGCCTTTGGTAATAGCGTCATTTGGAAACCGGCCAACTTAACGCCTGCCAGCGCGGTCGCTATGGCAGAGATTATCCACCGTCAAGGTCTGCCAGAGGGCACCTTTAACTTAGTACTAGGTGGCGGTTCCTCAGTCGGTGACGCGCTCATTAACTCAGCCGATATCGATGCGGTTAGCTTTACTGGCTCCGTACCCACAGGTCGTAAAGTTGCGGCCGCTACCGCGCCGAACTTTGTGCGTTGTCAGCTAGAGATGGGCAGTAAAAACGCTCTCGTTATCGCCGATGATGCCGATCTACAAGTGGCTATCGATGCCGCGGTCGCTGGCGCGTTCGGCGGCTCAGGACAAAAATGTACTGCCTCCTCACGCTTGATTGTGATGGAAGGTATTCATGATGCTTTCGTCGATGGCGTTGTAGCCAAAATGAAAACACTAAAGGTCGGTCATGCGCTCGATGACGGTATCTTTATGGGGCCAGTCGTTGATGACAAGCAATTAGCCGCCAACATGGATTGGATTGAGAAAGCCAAACAAGCGGGCGCACATTTAGCCTTTGGGGGCGAGCGCTTAGAGAGGAAACACGATGGCTATTATATGGCACCAACGCTGTTCACTGAGACCGATAACAGCTGGGATATCAACCAAGAAGAAGTGTTTGCGCCGCTCGCTTGCGTGATGCGCGCCAAGGATTTAGAAGAAGCGATTGCCATGACTAATGACACCCGTTTTGGCTTGACCGGCGGCATCATCACCCAAAGCCTGCGTAATAGCGCGATGTTTAAAGAGCAAGTACAAGCCGGCTGCGTCATGGTCAATCTGGCGACGGCGGGTACCGATTATCACGTACCGTTCGGTGGCCGTAAACAATCAAGCTTTGGCCCGCGTGAGCAAGGCCAATACGCCAAAGAGTTTTATACCATTGTCAAAACCGCTTATCAGAAAGCATATTAATAGGATAAAGGATAATCGGCGTATTTTGCGTAGGGTGCGCCTCGCGCACCAATTTGAAGAGATAAGTTTTTTTCGGTGCGCGAGGCGCACCCTACGACTTTGCTCATAAAAATTAAGAAAGCACAAAAGGACACGGATATGTACCAAGACCATATCGTCATCGACGGCTTGCAATATAGTAACTGGGATCGCGACTACTTCAAGATGCTACAAGTCAGCGGCATCAATGCGGTACACGCCACCTTGGTCTATCACGAAGACGCGCGTCAAACCATGACCCGCTTTAGCGAGTGGAATCGCCATTTTGAACAAAACAGCGACTTAATCTTACCCGTCTATGAGGTCAGCGATATTAAAACCGCAAAAGAACAAGGCAAAGTCGGTATTTTCTTTGGCGCACAAAACTGCTCGCCTATCGATGACGAGATCGGTCTTATTAGCGTGATGCGCCGTTTAGGCTTGCTGATTATGCAGCTCACTTATAACAACCAAAGCTTGCTAGCAACGGGCTGTTATGAATCCACCGATAGCGGCGTGACCCGCTTTGGTCAGCAGGCGATAGCGGAGATGAACCGCGTCGGTATGATTATCGATATGTCGCACAGCGCTGAGCAATCAACGCTTGAAGCGATAGAAATCTCCTCGCGGCCAATATGTATTAGCCATGCCAATCCTACTACCGCTCATGAGGCGCTACGCAATAAATCAGACACCGTTATTAGCGCTTTAACTCAGGCGGGTGGACTATTGGGCTTTAGTTTATACCCATTTCATTTGCCAAACGGTAGCGACTGCACGCTAAACGACTTTTGCAGCATGATTGCTAATTGCGCGGATAGATATGGCGTGGAGCATTTAGCCATCGGCAGTGATCTGTGTCTAAATCAGCCCAAATCCGTGCTGGAGTGGATGCGCAATGGTCGCTGGTCAAAGGCGATGGATTATGGCGAAGGTAGTGCTAATAATTCAGGCTGGCCGGATAACTTGCCTTGGTTCGCCGGCGAAAAAGGTATGGAAAATATCTATAACGGCCTGCTCAAGCACGGTTTCGATGAGACTGATGCGGGTAAGATAATTGGTCAGAACTGGTTTGATTTTTTAGAGCAAGGATTAAAACCTTTATCCTAAATTTTTGATCTTCAAATTTAGCAAAGTGACGATTTAGTGCGCTATTTTAATAAACCATTTCAATATGTTATTTCAGTACGCTACTTCTTTACGCTATAAGGCATTAGATGTTTTGAGCGTTAAAGATTATTTAGAGTTAAAGACTATTTAGATTGGCATCATTAAATACAGAGTTTTATTAAAACTTGCGGTAAATTCGCTTGATGCCGCTCTGATTTAACTTAACGCATAACGATATCATGACAACTACAGGAAGCCAGACTATGGCCGTTATAAAGGGACTTAAACCAGACGAGCTCGGACGCTCAACCTCAACGCCGCCAGTAGTAGAGAATACCGATACTTTGGGACTAAAAAACCCCGCTTTTTGGTACAGCGGCGGTTTTATTACGGTATTTGTATTGATGGCGATTTTTGCTGAAGAGCAGTTAGCAACAGTCGTCAATACTGCCTTTACTTGGTCAGCGGATATCTTTGGGCCTTTTTGGCAGATACTATTATTAGCTACTTTTGTGATTGCTCTAGCCGTCGGCGCGGGTCGTACGGGTCGGGTCATTTTGGGTAATTTGCCAAAGCCTGAGATGGACAATTTTAAGTGGATGGCGATCTTATTTTGTACGCTACTAGCAGGCGGCGGGGTATTTTGGGCCGCAGCTGAGCCTATAGCGCATTTTGTTTCAGCGCCGCCAGTTTATGGTGAGGCATCAGATCCGCAGCAGCGGGCTTTTAATGCCTTATCACAATCTTTTATGCATTGGGGTTTTTTGGCGTGGTCGATTGTAGGTAGTTTGACCGCTATCGTGGTTATGCATTTGCATTATGATAAAGGTCTGCCGCTTAAGCCGCGTACGCTGTTGTACCCTATGTTTGGCGAGCGCGTACTTACGGGACAGATTGGCGCGATCATTGATGCTTGCTGTATCGTGGCGGTGGCTGCCGGCACTATCGGCCCTATTGGATTTTTGGGTTTGCAGACCAGCTATGCTTTAAATGAGCTTTTTGGTATTCCTGACACCTTTGTCACGCAGCTGATTATCATTATTTTCGCGATTATTCTTTATACCATCTCCGCTATTAGTGGCCTTGCGCGTGGTATGCAGCTGCTTAGCCGCTTTAACGTTATATTAGCGGTCGCGCTGATGTTGTTTATTCTACTTCTTGGGCCGAGTAACTTTATCGTCAATGGTTACATCCAAGGTGTCGGCACCATGGTGCAAAACTTTATCCCGATGGCGACATTCCGCGGTGATGAAGGCTGGCTTGGCGGCTGGACAGTGTTTTTTTGGGGCTGGTTTTTGGGCTATGGGCCAATGATGGCGATCTTTATCGCGCGTATCTCGCGTGGTCGTACTATTCGTGAGCTGATTACCACCGTTTGTATTATTGCGCCGCTCGTCACTTGCTTTTGGTTCACCGTAGTCGGAGGTTCAGGACTTGCTTTTGAGATTGCTAATCCTGGTGTGGTTAGTAGCGCTTTTGAAGGCTTTAACTTACCCGGCGCGCTATTAGCGATTACCCAGCAGCTACCATTTCCTTTGATAATATCGATCTTGTTTTTGATTTTGACCACGGTGTTTATTGTCACCACAGGCGACTCAATGACTTATACCATCAGTGTGGTTATCAGTGGTGAGCGCGAGCCGAATGCCATGATACGCAGCTTTTGGGGCGTGATGATGGGGGTTACCGCTATTGTGCTAATATCGCTAGGATCTGGCGGCGTCAGTGCTTTGCAATCATTTATTGTGATTACCGCGGTGCCAGTGTCTTTTATCTTATTACCCTCATTATGGAATGGGCCGCAAATCGCTAAGCAAATGGCACGTGATCAAGATCTCTACCGTCCCAATCGCGTTGAGACCGATCATCTGATAGCCGAACAAAAACTGCAACAACAAGCACTTATAAAAGAACCCAAGTAAATCTAAAGCGTTTAGCCAATAATCACTATTTCAGCCGATACTCTAGTGATGCAATTTGCTACTACAGTATCGGTTTAATACACCACTTAGTATGGGGGCATTATGAATTTATATCCTAGCGATGATTATAGTATTGATCATAGTATTAGTAGCATTGAGCTGGCAAAACGTTGTTCACGTGCTCCTAGCGTAGTGATGAACGCTGAGAGACTAGGCGCTATGCATCAGACGCGTATTAGCTTTGTGCGTACCCTGCTGCGTAAAATAGATAAAGAAAAATGGACACTCAAGACCTATTTATGGGACTTAGATGACAATGGTTATGGCCAAGTTATCTACCGCTTGCAGACTGATGAGCACGTTTATCATTTAGTAGTGTTCTGTAATGAGCTGGCAGATGATGAGCGTAACGATCGAGTGATTGCGCAAAAATGGGACGTCACTTTTGGGCTAGTTTATGGCGAGATTGGCCAAGAGCTACTCGATAAGCTCAAAGCTAATGTGCCTTTGCAAGAAGCGGGGCGCAACTCCAATATGGTGATGGTGCTAGCGCGCGCCAATAAGAGTATGCGCGTCTTTGAGCATATTGTCTCCTCTTTAGCGACAGGTCAGCAGCCTGATTTGGAGGTATTGGCACAAGTGGGTTATATCCTGCGTACCACCGCCGTTTATGGCAATGGCAAATTTGGTATTTATGATTTTGAGCCGCTTAATCATAGCGAGGATTTTAATCAGTCTTTTCGCGCGCAGATGTGCGCCGTCTACCTATTACGTGAATTTAGTCTCGATTGGGTCGATTATCTGGCGCATAAACGCGGCGGTGATAAAGCAGTGACGCTGCACCCTGACATCAAGCGTTACTTAGGTATTGGCAATGCCACCGGTTTAGGTATGGCGCCTTATTTGATTAATCATCCATGCATTGTCGATCAGTGGCTGACCACTCGCGAACAGGCGCTACAAGCTACGCTAGTCAATGAGATTAATTCCAAAAAGCTCGCTTATTTTTCTAGTTTACTAAGCCGCGCTATTGAGCATTTTAGTCAAATCGTGACTATTAATGAGCCACAAGTACTACGCAATGAGACAGTGGTTAAAGAGCTGACGCTACTACAGAATAATTTATTGACAATGGTAAAAGACCATCAGACTTGGGCAGACTTTTTGCAAGCTCATAAGGACTTAAGTTATGAGAGCCAAGAGGTCATTATCTCTTGCTTGATGGAGCTATATCCTGAAGAGGTGGATGCTTTTGAAGAAGATATCAATGCTGACGAGAGCCTATCACTGCCCAAAGCCAAAACCATCAACGACTTATTAGCGCTATTAGAGAGCCGCTATCAGTGGGCAATCAATATTGACTTTGATGAGCCGGATAATAGCTACTGGTTTTGGTATCGCTCGATTGATAAAGAAGAGCCGCGCATGGGCGTACGTGGACAAGAGCCGGGCGCGGATCGTGAGCTCTCTTTGGACATTGCCCGTCAAGTTAACCGCTTATATCAGGCGGTAAAACAAGCTCCCGCTGAGCAGCTTATTACTGAATTTGTACTAAAACAGCCCAAGTACCGCGCTATTACCAGACGCGTTTGGACGCTAGGCAATAAATCCATGGGCGATATTCAGATGAATGTGCTGCAAAAAGATACCTTGCCTATTCACCTACTGCGCTGCAAGCTATCGATGTTTGGCGCGACCAAGTTTGATCCGCGCTCTGATCGCTGGGTACGGGTTACTTTATTTCAGGGCGCGCCACTATTTGATGAGGTACATAGCGATGAGTGGCTGTTTCCGCTATTGCCTACTTTGCCTCTAACGCCAGTACCTACGCCTACCCTAACCCCTGCTTTGGCCGCTGCCGAAGCCAATGGATCGCTACCGACCACGGAGGAGCTATGATCGTCTCACGCAATGAAATCGTCAGCACTGTTTATAAAGCCTTTAGCGGTATGCACCGCGAAGTGGGCGAAGCTGATTTGATCGCTACTATGGTCGCTGAATTACAAATGGCAGGGCTTAATGGCGTTGAGCAGTTTAATAATGCCACGCCGTTTATATTAACAGAACAAGATACCCCTATTGATATCGTATCTGAGAGGGCAGGCGCGATTCGGTTTAATTTGCATAGCAGCAGCCTAGCCTGTCATCTGCCGACTATTATGGACTACGCTTTAGAAAAAATGGGCGACTTGGCTCATTATAAGATTTATATCGAGAACTGTCATAATCGCTGGCTAGCTTATAGCGAGCTGGTCAATCTATCGACCAAAGGCATGGCTTGTCTTGCCAAATGGGATAATGGTAGCGCGCCCAAACATACTTTATTTACCTTAAATAAAGGCTTTACTTATCCCGATATTTACTTTTTTAATGCCGTGCAGGCCAATTACAATACCAATGATATGGTGATTGAATTAGCAACCTTTAATTTTGATATCGAAAACGAAAGCCGAGATTTTGATCATAAAATCTCAACCGATGAGCTGTTCGAGAAGCATCAGCGCGCTTGGAAAGAGGGTATCTACGTTGATGATGAACAGTGGGCTATTCTCAAACAAACCGCTACGGCGATCTTAGTAGAAAATAGTGAATCCTCACATCAAGGCGCAGGCGGGGTGTGATATAGCATAACCCTAAAGCTCTATTCATTGGTTAAAATTATCAATATGACCCTTACTAAGCTTAACGTTTGGTAAGGGTTTTTTGAGCCCAAACCAGCGCTTTGGGATAAAATAATAACTAAGGTTCTGTGATTATAGTTTTGTAAATATCAATATATTAATTAACACTTAATCTACAGACTGCCTGCGATGCGCCCTTTATTCTTTTATTATCATCCGCCAGCGAGAAGCCAGCATGTCTACTTTAACTTTAACCATCAATAGCCAAGACTATCATTTTGATGATCTTGATCCGCGCACTACCTTACTTGACCTGTGCCGTCAGCATCTACAAATAACCGGTCCCAAAAAAGGCTGCGATCACGGTCAGTGCGGCGCTTGTACCATGCTTATCAATGGCGCGCGTATTAATTCTTGTCTAACCTTAGCGGTGATGCATGATGGTGATGAGATTACCACTATCGAGGGCATCGGTATGCCAGCATCGTTATCAGATTTGCAACAAGCCTTTGTCGATCACGATGCTTTTCAGTGCGGCTACTGTACACCGGGGCAGATTTGTTCGGCGACAGCGCTGATTGAGGAGGTCAAACAAAACTGGCCAAGCTATGTGACTAGCGATTTGCAAAACCCCAACGGCTTATTAGTACAAGAGCTTGCTGAGCGTATGAGTGGCAATATTTGCCGCTGCTCGGCTTACCCCAATATTATCAAAGCTATCTCGCAAGTTCTAGAAAACGAGGTGAGTAAACAGACGGATAATAGCTCTACTCCTCAGACAGACGCCAAAACAAGCTCTCAAGTCACCGGAATTTGGTCACCGCCGCCAAGCGAGACCCAGCTAGGCAATCAATCGACGGCCAATAAAAATAATATCAATAGCGCTAATGCTTTGGGAGGCCGCTTATGAAACGCTTTGACTATGTCCGTGCCAGCGCTCCTAATGAAGCGTCCAGCGCCATAAACAGTAAAAATGACAGCTTTATCGCTGGTGGTACTAATCTGCTTGATTTGATGAAGTTTGAGATTGAGACGCCCATCAAGCTTGTCGATATCACCCGCCTAGAGCTTGAGCAAATTGAGAGCACGGAAGACGGCGGCTTGCGTATCGGCACTTTAGTCACCAATAGTGATTTGGCCGCGCACCCTGAAGTGATTGCCCATTATCCAATATTATCGCGCGCTATTTTGGCGGGCGCGACAGGGCAGCTGCGTAATAAAGCCACCACTGGTGGTAATTTTTTACAGCGGACTCGCTGCTACTATTTTTATCAGCCTGATAGTCCTTGTAATAAGCGTAAGCCTGGTTCAGGTTGCCCGGCTATCAATGGCGAAAACCGCTCTTTGGCTATCTTAGGCACCAGCGATTCTTGCATTGCTCAGCATCCCTCCGATATGGCAGTGGCTATGCGTCTATTGGATGCCACTATCGAGACCGTCAAAGCTGATGGCTCAACTCGTCAAATTCCTGTAGCAGATTTTTATGTGCTGCCAAAAGATACCCCGCATATCGAGACGGTATTAGAGGTGGGCGAATTGATTACTCATGTCGTGTTGCCTGCGCCGATCAAAGGCATACATACTTATGACAAAGTGCGCGACCGTGCTTCTTACGCCTTTGCCTTGGTCTCTTGCGCGGCAGTGATAAATAGCGATGACAACGGTCAATTAACCACGGTACGTCTAGCTTTTGGTGGTATCGGCACCCAGCCTTGGCGCAACGAAGCGGTAGAGGCTTTATTAACCGGTACGGATGGCAATGCAGACGTTATCGCGCAAGCGGCTGATTTATTATTAGGCGAAGCTAAAGGTAGCGGTCAAAATAACTTTAAGATTGCGCTCACTCGCCGTCTGCTTAAGCAAGTTATTAATCGCGCGCAGGCCAGCCATTTATCATCGAATAAGGGAGCATAATCATGTCAGTATTGGATACTTTATTACCCAAAGAGCCCACCAACAAGATGATGATGAATGAGCCTGTCGATACCTTGTTTGATAAGACCGCAAGCCAGCTGGTTGGCAAGCCTATTAATCGTGTTGATGGCCCATTAAAAGTCAGCGGTCAAGCCCCTTATAGCGCAGAGTTTCATCTAGACAATCAAGCCTATGGGGTATTAGTTGGCGCCACGATCGCTAAAGGTGAGGTTAGAGAGATTGACACTAGTAGCGCTGAGTCTATCCCTGGCGTTATCAAAGTCGTCACTGACCCTGAGCATTTTTTGCGTAATGGTCAACAAGGCGGCGCTATGCAGGCACCTACTCAAGGGGCAAGTGAGGTATTTTATCATGGGCAGCCTATCGCGGCGGTCATTGCTGAGACTTTTGAGGCGGCAACAGAGGGCGCAAAAGCATTAAAAATTAGCTATAAAGATAACACCGAGCTTGCAGCCTTAGATTTTAATAAAGAGCTGCCCAAAGCCCATGATGTCGATGAGTCGGGCGGTTCTGATAAAAATGCCAAACAAGGTAATCCGGAACAAGGACTAGCTGACGCCGAGGTGACCCTCGATCGCTTTTATCATACCCCCAGTCAAAGTAACTCGCCGATGGAGCCGCACGTAACGCTTGCGCATTGGGAAGACGATAAGCTGATTATGTACTCCTCCAATCAGATGCTCTCCTCTTGCAAAAAACAAATCGCCGATGCTCTAGATATGGACGCTGATAAAGTGCAGCTCATTGCCAAGTACGTGGGCGGCGGCTTTGGCAGTAAGCTTGGTATCTCCCCTGAGTCTATCGCAGCAGCTATTTCTGCTAAGGAATTACAACGTCCGGTACTCATCGTTATGAGCCGCCCGCAAGTAATGGAGGCAACCATTAGACGCTCCAACACGCGCCAGCGCATAGCTATCGGCTGTGATAAAGACGGTATTATCGATACTATGATTCATGAGACCATCTCTAGTAACTTGCCCGGTGAGAGCTTTTTTGAGCCAGCAGCTTTGTCTACCCATTACCTTTATCGCGGGGAAAATCGTCTGGTAAACTATCAAAAGGTTGAGCTCAATCAAGTGCTATCAGGCTCTATGCGCGCTCCTGGAGAAGCGGTCGGTCAGATCGCGATGGAATGCGCGATGGATGAGTTGGCTGAAAAATTAAAACTTGACCCTATTGAATTTCGTCGCCGCAATGAGCCTGAAAAAGACCCTAGCCAAGATATCCCCTTCTCCACTCGTCAGCTGATTGCTTGTATGGAGCAAGGCGCTGAGCAGTTTGGCTGGGATCAACGTATCGCTCGTCCTGCTAGTCGTTTAGAAGGCGATTGGTGGCTGGGAGTCGGCATGGCAGCAGCTTCTCGCGGTAATAATTTAGCGCCTTCTGAAGCGCGAGCTATTTTGCAAGTTGATCATTCCAAAGCGCTTGGCGTCAAAGCCATTATCGAGACCGACATGACTGATATCGGCACCGGCTCTTATACGGTGTTCACTCAAGTTGCCGCTGATATCTTGGGGTTGCCCGTTGATCATATCGAGATGAGTTTAGGCGACACTAGCTTACCGCCAGCAGCAGGTTCTGGCGGTAGCATGGGCGCGGCAAGCTCAGGCAGTAGTATTTATCTCGCCTGTCAGCAGCTGCGGGAGATGCTAGCCAAAAAGGTGGGGCTACACAGCGACACTATTCAAATCGATAACGGACAAATAAAGAAAATCGGCGAGCATAAAGACAGTGTTATGGAGTCAGCGTTAGCCGCAGGCAAGAGCTTGGCTAGCGGCGTGGCAGATAACGCGCTGCATCAGCTTAAAGAAAAAACTGGCTTTACTACCTCTCAGCCAAAACGCGATGTTGATGCCGATAATAAAAGTGACAAAGGTAGCTATGACTTTAGTGACTCAAAGTCTTACTCACTAGCCGAAGTCATCGCTAGCTATAACGAGCAGCGAGTCAGCGCTAAAGGCTTTATCTCGCCCGGCAAAAACGGTAAAAGTCATCGTCAAGCCTCTTATGGCGCTAATTTCGCTGAGGTGGCGGTGCATAAAGTCACTGGCGAGATTCGCGTCAAACGTATGACTGGCGCGTTTGCTGCTGGTCGTATTCTTAATCGTAAGACCGCGACTTCGCAGTGTTACGGCGGTATGGTGTTTGGTATAGGCTCAGCGCTGATGGAGCAAGTCATTTATGACAAGCGCGATGGACGTCTTTGTAATCACGATTTAGCCGAATATCATGTGCCCGTCAACGCTGATGTACCGCAGCTCGATGTCATACTCGTCGAAGAAGATGATCGTTATACCAACCCTATGCACATTAAGGGGATTGGCGAGACTGCTATCTCCGGAGCCGCTGCCGCTATTGCCAATGCCATCTACAATGCTATTGGGGTACGGGTCTATGACTTCCCTATCACTTTGGACAAAATCTTAGCCGATATGCCTGAGTAGGGATAGCTATGAACCAAATCGCTGATGTTCTTAGCCTTGCTGCTGACGCGCAAAAAAATGACGTTGATGCGGTGCTAGCGACGGTCGTGCATACGGAAGGTTCCGCTTATCGCAAGCCCGGCGCGATGATGCTGATTTGCGCGGACGGTCGCTCAGTGGGCATGATTAGTGGCGGCTGCCTTGAGCCGCATATTATCAAGCGCGCTTTTTGGCTGACCCGCAATGGTGCAAGCGTACAAGTGTATCAAACCGGTGATGAGCAACAGGGCGAGCAAGATGATGGGCTAAGTAGCCCCTCATATTTAGAAGATGAGTTAAATTTTGGTTTAGGCTGTAATGGCAAACTTCATGTCTTATTTGAGCGTTTATCTTCGGCTATGGCCTATTTACAATTGATCAAAAAAGTCCGGCAAAATGCCCAGCCTGCTACTGTCGCCACTTTAATCCGCTCTAATAGTTCTGAGATGACAGTAGCAGCACGAGTTCATTTAAACGGCAGTTTTTTAGATGACAGCATAGCCTTAAAACCCATAGCGCAGCCGATCATTGATCAATTAGCAGTTTATCAAGTCAGTCATAAAAACGCTGATTATCTCGTGATTAAAGACTCTAATCCAAGTGCTGATAACCCAACTATAAATATACAAAGCGAGTGGCTAGTGCAGCGCTTACAACCACAAATTCGGCTACTGATTTGCGGCGCAGGCAACGATGTCATGCCGCTAGTCACCATGGCAAAGCTGCAAGATTGGCACGTCACAGTAGTGGATAGCCGCGCGCAATACGCTACTCGCCAGCGTTTTCCGCAAGCCGATGCTGTACTCTCATTACCTTTGGAGGACAGCGAAACCTTGCTTGAGCTAAGCCGTAATGCCGCAGTAGCGCTAATGTCGCACAGTCTGAGCCAAGATCGCGCGCGCTTAGCTGTCTTACTCAAACATCCTGAGATCTATATCTACCTTGGACAACTAGGGCCACGCTATCGCACTGAGCGTCTGATCAGGGAGATTAGCTCGACTTGTGACAACCCTACGATATTAGCAGATGGTATCAACCAATTACACTACCCTATCGGTTACAAGCTCGGCGGTGATGGCCCCGAAGCCTTGGCATTAAGTATCATGGCGCAAATCAGTGCGGTGGTTCATGAGCAAATAGCAGTCAATAGAGAATTAGCGCAGCCAAAACCCTCATCGAAAGCAAACAAGCTTGCCAACGCAGTCAATTATGAATAATGGCGACACACCTTTAATGACCCAAAATCACGCG
The DNA here is from genome assembly GCF_040371085.1 of Psychrobacter sp. AH5. Classification (NCBI taxonomy): domain Bacteria; kingdom Pseudomonadati; phylum Pseudomonadota; class Gammaproteobacteria; order Moraxellales; family Moraxellaceae; genus Psychrobacter; species Psychrobacter sp. AH5. Next base: position 378,116 of record NZ_JAMBMT010000001.1, on the reverse strand, counting down.
GTTATTATTTTAGCCAGTGGTCTTAGTCAGCGATTAGGTCAGGCTAAGCAGCTGCTACCCAAAAATGGCAAGCCGTTAATTCATTATGTGGCTAACTTAGCTGTGGCCAGTCAAGCAAAAACTGTCATTATCGTCATTCCTCAGCATAATACAGCCATTTACTCTACGGTTAATAAGCTAACATTACAATATTCAACCCTGCAAATTATTAATAACCCAAGCCCACAAATAGGAATGGCGCAAAGCTTATCTCTAGCTATGGATACTTTAAAGGTTCAGCAAAACTTAGCCATCAAGCGCGTATTGATTATGGGCGTGGATCAAGTACTATTAGACGCTAAACATTTAAACCAGCTTCTAGCAAAAAACCATTTAGTCGTCGCTAGTCGCTATCCAAACTTAGATGACAATTACGCTCTTGATGATTCTAAGAGTGACATTATCGGTCTACCGATAGTGATTGATTATCAGTTATTAAAGTCATGGCAAGCTTCATTAAGTGGCGATAAAGGCTTACGACATTTGATTAGAGCTTTGCCTGCTGAGCAAATTAGTAGCGTGGATAATTCACAGCTAAGCTATGATATCGATACGCCTTGGCAATTGGCTTATGCTCAAGCGCAAGGTTGGCTTGACTGTTGATATAGTCAGTTGTAAATAAAATCGATACGCTAATATATTTGTGCAGTTGGTATAAATTTTCCTAGTGTACTGTGTCTACGCTGACAGAGGCTACGCAACTTATACTTAAAAAAAGCATCCCAACCGCACTGTATCGTTTTTAAAGTGGTTTAACTATATAAGAAATTGCTAATTAACTATATTAACAATCGCTCCTACGAAACCCACAATATCCTTACTGAGAGCCTTATCATTACCTGTCAAAATATAAGCGAATTCATAAAAAAGGATGACTTATGACTAAGATTAATAAATCGATATTAGCAACTATCGCTATTCAACAAAAAACTTGCACTTGTTCTAAATGTGGTTGTAGTAGTGAAGCCACTTGCCAAAAATGTGATAAATGCAGTAAGTGCTGTACTTGTAGCTCATAGCTATAGCTGCTAAACAAGCTTAGTAAACACAGCAAAGCGTTGTAGATAATTCTCTAGAACGCTTTTTTTGAGTCCGTTGTCCGCTACCGCTGCTAATTTGTTATAGTGAAATCTGACATTAATAATAGCTTTTAATAGCAACTGTTAATAATCAATAAGGCATGTGCTCGTTTTAATGAGGCAAAGTAAACATACCTAAAGTCAGCCAAGAGTTTTTCTATTTTTGAGGACAGCTTATGACTAGCGAACCGCACATTTTAGCTTGTATTGATGGCTCGACCGTCACCCAATCCGTCTGTAGCTACGCGGCGTGGTATGCCAGTCGTTTAAATTTACCAGTAGCCTTACTTAATGTCGTCGATGTGCCAGTGTCCTCAAGGCGCGACTTATCTGGCACCATCGGTATCGATAGTCGCCAAATTCTGCTAGAAGAGTTGACGCAATTGGATGAAAAAAGAGCTAAGGTGGTCAACAGCTATAGCAATGCGCTAATCGAAGACGCCAAAAGCCATATCACCAATAACTTTGATGTCGAGGTAAAAGCCTATAGACGCCGTGGTAAGCTGCTGCCCGCCATTGAGCATTTTAAAGATGAAAATCGCGCTATTGTATTAGGACGCCGCGGCACCGATCATCAAAACGATCGCCTCAATATCGGTAGCCAAATCGAAACCGTCACTCGCGCCTCAAACCGCCCGATCTTAATTTGCTCTGAGCAGTTTAATACGCCTGCCTCTTATCTGATAGCTTTTGATGGCAGCAAGACGGCGATTAAAGCGGTAGATAGGGTCGCAGGTAGCGAGCTATTAAAGGGTATGCAAGGTCATATTGTGATGGTGGGCCGAGATGATGATAATGCGAAAAATAGCTTAGCTAAAGCCACTGAGCAATTAAGCCAAGCCGGCTTTAGCGTCAGCGCGCATCATTTACCTGATGATGAGGTAGTTGAGAGTTTATTACAGTTTCAGGCTAACAATGCTCTTGATCTTATTGTCATTGGCGCTTATGGCCATTCTAAATTTCAGCAGTTATTCATCGGTAGCACGACCACTAAGCTGATTACCAAAACCTTATCGCCGATACTGTTACTGCGCTAATCTTTACTTTAGCAGCTGCCTGATGCTGTATTTAAGCTGCTTGAATAACTGTTGATACTCATCACTACTACTATCAGTAGCGCTTAGACATCCATAGCGTAGCTGTCGATAGTAGCTTTTAATCTCGCCCAAATGCTGCTTATTTAGTTTAATAGCTTCATTGCTCTCTAAACGCTCAAGCCAAGCCAGCTGCCCCTCGTTATCAGCACGAGCTAACGCTTTATCGCGCTTAGCTAAACGCTTTGAGAGCTTCATAAAAGGCCGATCTAGCGGATGCCAAAGCTTACGGCGACGATACCATATCAGCACTACTATAAGTCCCATCACCGCAATAGCGCTAGCGGCAAGCCAAGCGATTTGCTCCGTAATAGACCGGATATTGAACCATTTTAGTAACGATCCGGCCTGCTTGTCTTGATCATAACCGACCACCTCTCTTTGCCAATAGTAGCTTGCTTGATCTGATAAACGTCTTAAAGTTTGTAGCATTTGGTACTGCTGATAGCTGATTTGCGCGCGCGCGCCATCACCAAACATACTAGCGCCGCGTGCTTGCGTCAAAGCGTCCATCCCTTGCTCCACTCGCTCTGGCGCCACAAAAGCTGTCGGGTCAACGCGCACCCAGCCTTGGCCCTCAAGCCAAACCTCGCTCCAAGCGTGGGCGTCCATTTGCCGCACCTCCCATACCGTACCGCCGCGACTCAGCTCGCCACCTTGATAGCCTGCCACTACCCGTGCTGGAATACCAGCGGCGCGCATCATAAAGGTAAAGCTTGAGGAATAATGCTCACAAAATCCGGCTTGGGTTTCGAATAAAAAACTATCGATGCGATTATCACTGAGCCGTGGCGGCGATAGTGTATAGCGAAACTCGTCCTTATTGATCCAGCTTTGGATAGCTTGCATGTAGCGCACAGGATCTGAGCCTGCTTGTGCAAACAGCTGCTTAGCAAGGGCACGCGTTTTTGTATTACCGGTGGCAGGCAAAGTTAAATTAACCTCGTAGCTGACCTCATCAAGTAGCGGATCTATCTTTATAGGGGTAAAACGTAGCACCTCATAACGCAGCTGCTCAGTCACTGGTTTATTGTTTAATAAGGTAAAATCTGAGGTTAGACTGATACCTTGCTCTTGGGTAAAAGGATAATCAAGCCCAAATAGCCACTGCTGCTGGGTGGGCTCCAAGATCACCTCATACTGGTTAGGTGCCAGTTTTACCGCATCGGCAGCGGTAGCCAACGACTGCTCTAGCCACTGCGGCGTTTGCCGATTAGACTGCCATTGCCACAGCTGCTGTATGCGCTGATTGGGACGCCAAGTCACCCCATCAAAGTCGCTAAACACTAAGCCGCGCCAATATAGCTCACTCTGCTGCGGGCGAAATTCATCAAATTCAACGCGAAAGGCCAGTTCGGTCGATTGGCTCAAATTAGCAAAATCGCCTGGCGACATACTATCAGAGACGCCAGTAGTTGCTTGGTTTGAGGACAGCTGCACTGACCATAACGGCGGCAGACGCGGAAAGAATAAAAACAGCACTATCAATAAAGGTAGCGCCGATACGCCTAACATGCCAAGCGTACGCAAGCGGCCATCACCGCGAGTATTACCATCATCATTGAGCGCAATAAAAGCTAGTAATACTACCAAAGTAGCGAATATCGCCTCTATGGTGGTCAAAAGCCCTTGATCTAATAAGAATAAACCGGCGATAACAAACAGCGATAAGTTCAGTACTACATAAGCGTCGCGGCGCTTATAAAGCTCCCAAAGCTTACTGATTAGACACAGCAGCAAAAAAGCCACGCCCATATCGAGACCAAAAGAAGTGCCATAAGTGAGCGATAAACCTGCTAAACCTAATAGGAACCCTAGCATCTGCATCGCTTGATAATAACGCTTTAAGCGCTTGGGCTTGAACCTAGCTTTGATAAAAGGTAGCTGCGCGCCAATAGTAATAATGCCAAAACCTATCAGCCATAGAGGCAGATAAAAAGCGTGCGGCAAAATAACAAACAGCTGGGCGATCAATACCCAATAATAAGCGGGTAGTGATAACAGCCGCTGATACCATTTATTCTTAGTAACCTCGTCATCACCGCGCTCATCATTTATTAAGCGAGTAGAGATCAGTTGGCCATAAGCGAGCCGCTCAAAGCTAGCGTCGCTACCATTAATAGCTTTCATAGGATCTGGTTGGTTAGCCAAGCTTTGCGGCGAGCGTTTTTTACTGGAGAATAAGTTAAATAAACTCATGGGACTTGCGCCAACCTTAGTAAACAGGCTTGCGCGAACGCATCGCCTTGCCCTATAACGGCAGCGTTTGGCGCATCATTAGGTAGTTGCAGCTGAAACGGTACCTCACTCTGAGCTAAAGTAAGCACCCCATAAGCCAGTTGCGAGAGTTTTTGTTCATGAGTCAGCGCTGGCATATCGTCGTAAGCTAAGCGCTGCTCATAACCGACAGGATCGGCGAAATGCTTGGTAAACATGCCCTGCCCGCGCGCCACATGCGCCCAAGAGACTCTCGCTAAGGATTCACCAGCGATATAATTATCGAGACGCTCAAAGTCATCTTGGCCTTGGGTGTACTGTCCACCAGTGGGCAGATCTGTATTATTAGCGCTTAGATACTGCGCTTGCCATTCAAAGGCTTCAGCTTTTGGATAGACCCAAGCGGGGCGCGCGAAATAAACGTAGGACCAAGCGCGCATAATTCCTAATGGGTAAACGGTTTTGATTTGCAAACGTGGCAGCTCAAGCTTACCACGCTGATGAGTCGCTACTGGCAGACGTATAATTTGCTCATCTTTAAGACGCGATAATAGTATGGAGGTTGGCAGCGATGTTGGTGATGAGCTAGGTGACGCGGCTAGCTGTTTACTCGCTGATTTTTGGCTATGTTGTTTGTTTTTTGGCTCAAAGCTGACCAGTAGCTGACGCCTAGGCTGACGGCTTTTATTGAGCAGCTGCACCGTTACCCAAGCCGGCTCGCCTGCCTCTGCCATGGTCACCTCAAGCAGTCGTACTTGCAATCCTGATACATGGGCAAAAGTGACATGAAAGCTAATTAGCCAGACACTTACTAGATAAAAACATAGCCCCAATACCAAGTTATTGCCGTAATTAACACCGGCGATAAAGGTAATGGTAAGTAGCAACACAAACAGCATACCCTCGCGGCTAAAAAAAATATAGACATTACGCAAGTTAAGGGTAGCGCTGTCGCTTTTGGGCGCGCGCTTGGCAAACCAGTGACTGAGCATTGCCGCTAAGGGCTGTTTTATGGTCTGAGGCAAAATGGTCATATTCACCCTATAAAGTGAGGGTAGTCTAAACAGTTATCAGACGACTACAGCGACTTCGGCCATAATGCGCTGAGCTATAGTCGATGGTGCCTGGCCACTTACTGCATTGGCTGATACAAATCGCTGTCCTAATCGGTGGTCAGTGACCGCGGCAAATACTGCTTGAATATCCTCAGGCGTCACTTCTTGATGACCTGAGACATAAGCATAAGCTTGCGCGGCGCTTTGTAGCGACAGTACTCCTCGCGGTGATAGCCCATGATAGTCTTGGCTAACACGGGTCTTGGCGACCAAACGCTGTAAGTAGTCGAGTACGGCATCTGCCACATAAACTTGCTGCACACCGCGGCGCGCTAGTAGTACCTCTTCAGTGCTTAGTACTGCTGACAGCTTAGCTAATAGCTCGCGGCGATCTTGTCCGCGCAGTAGAGCGCGCTCCGCCTCAAGCGAGGGATAGCCTAGCGACAAACACATCAAAAACCGATCCAACTGTGATTCTGGTAATGGATACACTCCAGCTTGTTGCAGAGGGTTTTGGGTAGCAATCACAAAAAAAGGCTTTGGTAGCGGGTACGACTGCCCATCTTGGGTGACTTGCCGCTCCTCCATTGCCTCAAGTAGCGCACTTTGGGTTTTGGGACTTGAGCGATTGATCTCATCGGCTAATAATAACTGCGTAAATATCGGCCCTTTACGAAATTCAAAAGCCATCTTCCCTTGGTCATAAAGTGTCATGCCCAAAATATCAGCAGGCAGCATATCATTGGTGAATTGCACTCGACTAAAGCTTAACCCTAATAACTGCGCAAGCCCTTGAGCCAGCGTGGTTTTACCCATACCAGGCAAGTCTTGTAGCAATAGATGTCCTCCGGCTAATACGCAGCTAAGCGCTAGCTTGAGAACTTGCGGCTTATCCAAAACCACCTTATTGAGCTTGCCGAGCAACTGAGCTATTTGTTGTTGATTGTGCTCATAGTTATCAGCGATCATAGCTTTGGATGAGGGGGCTACTTCTACGGTCATAGGCTTGGTATCATAAAAAAAGAGTGATAAAGAATGGCATAAGAGTTATAAGTAAGAGCGTTAATAAAGCTTTTATTAAGGCTTATTTATTGAAAATCGGCAGCTGGTTTTTCTGATGCCTCATCTGATATATCGATAGCCTCATTGGTCATCTGACTAGGCTCACTAGCGTCATTGGCTTGAGCATCTGCCACTATTGTTGGCGCACGCAGCGTTGATAAATAAGCGATAACATCGGCGCGTTCACTAGCATTGGGCATCGGATCAGCAAGCATTTTGGATTCTGGCATAGCTTGTTCGGCATCTTTTATATAACGATCTAGCTTTTCGGCATTCCATACCCAGCCTGAGGTTTTTAAGCCTTCGCTATAATCATAATCGTTTAATTGAGCCGCTTTTGCGCCATAAATATTCATCAGCTGCGGCCCTTTTTTATTGAGTCCCGGGGTGAACTGATGGCACTGAGCGCAGGCCTCTTCATAAATCAAAGCACCGTTATCCGCGTCCCCTTCGGTATACTCTGGCAAAGTTACCGCGGCGCGACTATCTGGCGGCAAACGCTCTCCACAAGCACTGAGTAAAAGCATAGCCGTAACGATAATGCTTATTTGACGCATAACAATAGACATGAGCGGATCTTTTTTTATAATGATAAGGATAGATGGAGGCTTTAATCGATAATGCAAACCTTCTTAGAAAGACTTTTTTAGACTACATTTATAGTACTGCTTGGCTCTTCTAGATAATAGCCTTGCAAGTAGCGCGCGCCCACGCTCCAAGACACTGACATCGTCGCGGCATCTTCGATATAGGGCATTAATACATCGATATTAATCTTATTGACCTCGGTAATGAGCGACTTGACGGTATCCAAGTTATCATCAGTATGAATATCTTCTACATAATTTTTGGCGATACGTATCATATCAGGCTGCACAAACTCAGCGGTATCAAGAGACTTAGTAGTGCTACCAAAATTATGAATAGCGACTCGGCAATTGATCTTACTAAGCGCTGAGAATTGAGATTTTGCTATCGTCAAATGATTACGAATATCTTGCTCATTAAACTGTATAGTCAGCGCCCCTGCCGGACCGCCTACCGCTTTGATAATCTGACTAGCGACACTAGCCAGCTTTTTATCGACTAATGAGGCGCTAGTTAATTGTACCAAAAGCCTTGCTTGAGGATGAGACTTGCGTACCTCGCTGAGCTGTTTAAAAGCATTGATAAGCACCCAACGATCTATCTTCTCTAATAAGTTATTAGATTTTGCTACCGACAAAAACTGATCCGGCGTCAATACGGTATTATCAGCATCACCAAGAGGCAGACGCAAATAAACCTCAAAAAAGTCGCTACGATCAAGAGTTATATCGTAAATAGGCTGGAACATTAGCTCAAAACGATTATTGTTGATAGCGTTGACTAAATATTCAGCTAAAGCGCTATCGTCGTCGGTCGCATGTTTACTCAAATCATAGAAGTGATAAGCATCCCCTTGATTGCTAGTTTCGATACCGATATGATGAATAGCTTCAAGCGCACGCGCTAATAAAACCTTCGGCTCAGGAGCGTTTCGATCGATTTTTACCACCCCAATACTCGCCGTAGTACTGATGGTACGCTTGCCAACGTTGATAAGTGTCTCACTGATACGCTGACGAATACGCTCAGCTAACTCCTTTAAAGCCTGAGTTGAGGTATCACTAATCAGTACGGTAAATGAGGTATCACTAAAGCGGCTAACCGGATAATCAGCCACCAGCTCATCTAGTAAAGCCGCTATTTGTTTGACAGCGGCATCTACTCCCTCTAAGCCCAAGCTACTACCGATTTTGCCGGTACTATCTAGCTGAATATACAGTAGTCCCGCTTCGCTACCTGACTTAGAGGCTTGGGTGGTTACCTGCTGATGCAAGCTTGCAAGACGCTCCTCAAAGCCGCGGCGGTTCGTAAGCCCAGTCAAGCTATCAATACGCTCTGCTAATGCTAGTTGCTTATCAATATCAGCGCTACTATTGTTTTGTTGAATAATAATTTGGGTCACAGGCTCGCCTTCTAAAGTGGCAGTAGCCAGCTGTAGCTTAACCTCAAAGGTACGGCCCTGTTTAGTCTTACTACTCGAATTAAACTCAACTTGCTCGCGATTACCTTTATCAAACTGGCGAAGAAAGTGTTTAAACTCTTTTATATTATCAGAGCCTGCTATGAGGTCAATCACTGGCATGCCAATGATGTCATCCATTGACTCAAAGTTAAACAGCTTAAGATAAGAATCATTAGCAAAAATATGAATTCCTTGATCGATATAAGCCACCGCGCTTTTAGAATTTTTAATTAACAGATTAGCGCGCTGCTCAGATTCATTAAGCACTTGCTGCAAAGTAGCGATTTGTCGACGGTTACGCAAATTATCGTGTAATAAGCGAATTGCTAGCACCACTTGCGTTCTCTCATTAGCTACTAATGCTTTCACCATAGTGCCGTCAATGACCATCGGCAATCCATCATCATTACAAGCTGCGTCAGCCAACTCCTCGCTTATCAAACCGATTATCGGTAGATCAATATTATGTTGTTGGACAATACTGACAACATCAGTAAAGCTCAAATCGTACGCTCTACCAAATACTAAGACATCCCAGCTCTGACGTAGCGACTTTAGCAGCTCTTCTTTATCATCCAAAAACCCTAAAGTCACTTCACTATAATAGGCTTTTAATAGATTTATCAAACCCTCAGCGTAGAGCTGATCATCGTCTATCACTAATAAATTCAGAGTGGTCTCGGTTCTCATAAACTTCCTCATAAATTTTGTCACGGCGATTAAGGGGTTTTATTTTACTTAGATTAACACATGAAGTGCAATTTCAAAGAGCAGGTGAAAAAAAGACCTAGATGCGCTAGCATCAAAGTTTTTATCCACCGACCAAAGTGAGATTGCAACCATGAGCTATACGCATCTAAGCCTAGGGGAACGATACCAGATTTATGCCCTAATAGGGGCAAAACATAGTATTAATTTCATAGCTCGAGAGTTAAACAGAAGTCCCAGTACCATATCAAGAGAGCTTAGACGCAATAAAAGCCTACGAGGTTACCGAGCAAAGCATGCTAATAACAAGGCTTGTGACAGACGGGCTAACAACGCCACAACTATTGTGGCTGACATCTGGGTATGGGTGACAGACAAGCTTAAAGAGAACTGGAGTCCTGAGCAAATATCTGGCGTTCATGCTGGTATCAGTCATATGAGCATTTATCGCTATATTTGGCGTGATAAGAGGCAGGGCGGCACATTGTGGCAGTGTCTCAGACGTAAAGCCAAACCATACCGGCAGCGTCTAACCGCTGAGACTCGAGGCCGTATCAATGACAGAGTCTCAATTCATGAGCGCCCTTGTATTGTTGAAGAACGTACGCGAATTGGTGACTGGGAAGCGGATACCGTTATCGGTCAGCATCACAAGCAAGCGATTGTCACGCTCGTTGAACGTAAAACGGGGCTGCTGAAGATGAAGCGTGTGGGTCATAAAACAGCACAGCAAGTATCAGAGGCAATGATAGAACTCTTAGCGCCAGTGAGTTTGCAGGTTAAGACCATTACCTCTGACAATGGTAAAGAGTTTGCTCAGCATAAGAAGGTGAAACAAAAGCTCTTTAGCCCTTTCTTCTTTGCCGATGCTTATGCGTCATGGCAGCGAGGAACCAACGAGAATACCAATGGCCTTATCAGAGAGTACTTGCCTAAGGGTTGTGACTTTAGACAAGTCTCTGATAATGAAATACAGGACATTGAGAACAAACTAAACAACAGACCAAGAAAACGATTAGGGTTTAAGACGCCTATGCAGGCGTTCTATAATATTAATTAGCGTTGCACTTGGTGTGTTAATCTAAGTTACTAAATATCGCAGCTTTTATTTTTTATCATACTAGCACAACTCAATATTAATAAGCATAAATTCATGTTAGCTGCGCTGTTTACGATTAAAGCTTTTATGCGTACTTGTAAACATCTATTGGCACTTTAAAGGGTCTATTAGGTAACTCGCGCACCAGCTTAGGAACTAGATAGCCAGGCAGCTTTGCTAACAGCGCCCAGTATAATTCGATAGCAGCGCGCTCATCGAGGTCAAAATGAGCACCACCAGCGACTTTATCTAACAGGTGCAAATAATAAGGCAATACTCCTGCGGCAAACAGACGCTTACTAAGAGCCGCTTGCGTCTGTATATCATCATTAATATCACGTAATAATACCGTCTGATTGAGTAAGGTAATACCCGCTGCACGGGCGCGTTGTAAGTGCTGGGCGGTCAACTCATCAATCTCATTGGCATGATTGCAATGAATGACCATAACGATCTGACAGCGACTGCTCGCTAATCTCTCAAGCAGTGCTTCATCTAAGCGCTCAGGGATGACCACCGGCAGGCGCGTATGTAAGCGAATAGTCGTTATTTGCGCTATAGCTTCCAAGATATCGAGCCACTGAAATAGTCTACGATTGGACACGCTAAGCGGATCGCCGCCACTTAAGATGACCTCATCAATCTCAAGATGCTTATGAATATAGTCAATGATAGTATCTTGCACTGATGGGTTAGGCAGATTAGCTTGATAGTCAAAATGCTGACGAAAACAGTAGCGACAATGGATAGCGCAGGCTCCTGTCACCGTCAATAGCACTCTAGATTGATACTTATGCAGTAAGCCTTTGGTTGGATTATGCGCATTTTCAGCTAGCGGATCGGCGATATAACCACTGATGGCTAGCTGCTCTTTTTTATCAGGTAGCACTTGTCTGAGTAGGGGATCATTGGCATCGCCTACTCTCATTTTAGCCACAAAAGCGCGAGGAACTCTTAATACAAAATGGCTTGGCACATAAACGTCAGCGCGCAGATGCTCAAGCTTTAGCAGCGCTAATAGCTCATCAAGCGAAGTTATGACAGTGGATAATTGTGTTTGCCAGTTTTTTTGTATGATTAAATGGTTTATCATGACAACCTAATACTTTGCAGCTAAAAACCGCCATTATACCCTTATCATCATAGTGTGCTAGTGAGCTCTAAAAATTTAGCTATTTAGTCTGGTTTTTTATTAACGCCTTTTTATCACTACCCTTTATTATTAGCTGTACCTACTAGGAGTCTGTTCTTATGGCAAGTTTTTCTACTAATGAATTCAAAGCCGGTCTAAAAGTAATGCTCGATGGCAACCCTTGCGCCATTATGGAAAATGAGTTTGTAAAGCCCGGTAAAGGGCAAGCTTTCAACCGTGTCAAACTACGTAATCTGCGTAGTGGTAAAGTGCTTGAGCAAACCTTTAAATCAGGAGATAGCTTAGAGGCTGCTGATGTGGTCGATACTGAGATGGATTATCTATACAACGATGGTGAGTTTTGGCACTTTATGGACTCTGAAAGCTTTGAGCAAATTCAGGCGGATAAGACAGCGATGGGTGATAGCATTAAGTGGCTAAAAGAGAACAGCAATGCCACTTGTATCATCACCTTATTCAATGGCGTGCCTTTATCTGTTACTCCGCCAAACTTTGTTGAGCTACAGATTACTGAAACGGATCCCGGCGTACGCGGTGATACTTCAGGTGGCGGCGGCAAGCCTGCTACTCTTGAGACAGGTGCCGTAGTTCGTGTGCCCTTATTTGTACAACAAGGTGAGGTAGTACGGGTTGATACTCGCACTGGCGACTACCAAACGCGCGTAGGTTAAATCTCTGTAGATTAAGTCTCTTAAGTTTCATAATTCAAGTAAAAAAGCTTAATCGATTGTCGGTTAAGCTTTTTTATTTAACTATTTTTTAATGGTTTAAAGCTAGACTAGGATCTCATGGCTTGCTTATACATCAGCCAGTATTGTACTAAGGCACTGAGCTGCTCTTTTTTGAAGGGCTTACTACAATAATCTTGCATACCTACTTGTAGATATTTTTCGCGCTCACCGTCCATAGCATTGGCTGTCAAGGCAATAATAGGCGGTAAGTCTTCAGCATCGAACATCTCTTGTAGCTTAATGGTGGCCTGAATTCCATCCATAATAGGCATATGATGATCCATTAAAATCACATCATAGCGCTTGGGACTGATACAAAATTCGTCAATAGCTTTTTGTCCATCTGTGACATGAGTGACTATATGACCACTATCACGTAGCGCTTTTTTGGCAATCATAGCATTGACGTTATCATCTTCTACTAGCAGTATCTGACCGCTATAATGCCACTCAGGTTCAACATCGATATGATTGGCTAGTTGCCAAGCGTTATACTGCTCTTTATCGATAATCTTTAGCGGTAACAGCACTTTAAAGGTAGTGCCTTTGCCTACCACACTATTGGCCCAAATATGTCCGCCCATCATCGCTACTAGTGATTTGCAGACTGATAATCCTAAACCAGTACCTCCATACAGACGGTGCGTTGATTTGTCTGCTTGATTATACGCATCAAAGATAGCGTTGAGCGACTCTTCTTTGATGCCCACTCCAGTATCAGTAACTTTTATACAAAAAGTTAACTCAGCATGATTATTGATGCTATGAACAGTCTCTGCAGCATTGCCTCTAGTCATCAATTCTTCACAGTCACAACGTTTTGTAGGTCTAATGTCGATAGAGACGCGGCCCCCTTCTCGAGTGAATTTGATAGCATTACTAACTAAATTAGAAAGAATTTGTTTAAGTCGTACCGGATCCCCTTCAACGTAGCAATCAAGTTTTTTATCATAATGATAATCTAAGGTTAAACCGCGCTGAGAGGCCTTACCGGCAAACAAATTAACTACCTCGTTACAAACAGCAGCTAAACTCATGGGCACTTTATCTATGGTCATCTTGCCCGCTTCCACTTTGGAGAGATCCAAAATACCATTGATAATAACCAGTAAATGATCAGTCGATACTTTTATATTATCAATATAGTTTTTTTGTTCATGCGTCAAAGTAGTCTCATCGAGCATATCAATCATACCGATGATACCGTTCATAGGAGTGCGAATCTCATGACTCATATTAGCCAAAAAATCTGATTTCATATCATTAGCAAGCTTAGCAAGACGTTGCTTCTTTTGTAGCTGTAGAGCATCAGCCGCCATCATAGCAAACTGCTGTAAATGCTTAGCTTGCTCTTGGGTAAAGTCATAATGAGGCTTTGTGTCCATTAAACATAAGGAGCCTAAACGGTAAACTCTATTATCCTCGTGCAAAATAATGGGCGCGCCAGCATAAAAACGCAAATTAGGATCGGTGGTGACTAAGCTATTATTGATAAAACGTTCATCGACTGATAAATCCTCTACCACAAACACCTCATCAGATAGCACGGTATAGTTACAGACCGCTACACCACGAGTGGTTGTACACACTTTTAGCCCATGCGCCGATTTTAGATATTGTGTCTCCTCATCCATAAAGGTGATAGCCACGATAGGTAGACCAAAAAAAGTCTTTACCAAATTAGTTAGGCGCTCAAAAGTAGGCTCGACATCATCATTAAGCACCTGATACTCATGTAATTTTTCAATACGAGCTTTTTCGTCTGTAGCTTGCGGATAAGTTGTCAATACGTTCTCCAAAACTAGTGTGAAGTCAAAGGGTTAGCAGCTGCTTGCACTGTTAGCATTTGCAAAGCTTCACTGACCATTATCATAGCAATCACTGAGGTAACCGCCACTGCTGAACCGTAACCGCCGCAGTTCAAACCAGCCGCCTGACTACTCTTGTCAACACGTGGCGGTTCAGTGGAATAGACGCATTTGATGCCAAATCTCTCTTTTAGCTGACTGTTAATGCCTTTTTCATGTCGCAGCTTATTACGTAGTCTTGCTAACAAAGGATCTTGATAGCTGTCTTTTAAGTCGCTAACGGTAATTTGGCGGGGGTCTATTTTTCCACCAGCCCCGCCTGCACAAATCAGCTTTAATTTATTAAACCGGCAATGTAGCGCAATCGCAAGCTTAGCACTCATATCATCGACACAATCTAAGACAATAATAGAGCGCTTATCTGCCAAGGCTTGCTTCATCTGCGCGCGTGTGGGCAGTATTTGTGCAACGTTATCTGGCGTTAAAAAATCATCAATCAGCTGTAGCTCAATCTTTGGATTAATCTCGCGCATACGTGCGCCCATTGTCGCGATTTTACTTTGACCAAAGTGACTATCGAGCGCTGGTAGCTGACGATTGACATTGGAGGCAACCAGCACATCCAAATCTACTAAAGTAACGCGACCTACAGCGGTTCGTGCTAAAGCTTCAGCGACCCACGAGCCTACGCCGCCTACACCGATGACATAGACATGCGCGCGCTCAAAGCTAGTAAATGCTTTGGTGCCATAAAGTTTTTGGGTGCCCTGAAAACGGCGCTGATACTGACTGTCATCAGTCTTTGTCTCAGTCGATACTGGTAGATCGCCATTTTGGTTTTTTATAACGGCTTGTTCATTCATTCATTAAAACTCTATTCGTTAAAACGCTATGGATTAAAATATATTTTGTGCCAAAAACTAGGGGCTGTATAGAATTCAAATCAGGGGCAACCAGATAAAGACACAAGCGAGCATTACCGCCGCTGCATAGCTATCTTTGAGCTTATCATATCGCGTGGCAATGCCCCTAAAATGTTTCAATCTAGCAAAAGCGTTTTCTACCAAATGACGGCAACGATACAAATACCAATCTAGTGTGTCGTTGCGGCTTTTAGAGTTCGACTTAACAGGTATGACTGACTGAGCACAGTGCTTGAAGACACACTCTCTAATATCGCTACTATCGTAGCCCCTGTCTGCAATCACCGCTTTAGTCTGGTTGTTAATCGTGCTACATATCAACGCCTTTGCCATCTTAGAGTCATGTACTTGCCCACCTGACAGCTCAACATGTATAGGGTTGCCACAAGCATCGACCACTAAGTGCTGTTTGCTGCTATTACCTGCAACGCTTTTACCAATGGCCTCATCAAGATGACTGGCTGCGCCTGTACTATGCTGATGAGCTTTAACCACGCTACCGTCTATAAATAACCATTCACTATCATAGTTTGCTGTGACTATCTTCATGAGCTTTTGCCATTTACCGGTTTTACGCCAGTAACGGTATTGATGATATATGCTAGACCAATGACCAAAATAAGAAGGTAAGTCTCGCCATGGACAGCCTACTCGTATACGGTACAACATGCCTTCAACGGTACGTCTTAGATTGGGCTTGTTATAGACGTTAATTTGTCGCAATATAATAAATAGATTGTGCCAATGTTCATCGTTGAGCTTGGTGCGAGCCATAAGTGACGCCTTGTTTCTTTGTTGTGGTAAACATTAGAGTAAGGCGTTGCTTATTTTTTTCAATGTTTTCTCAATTCTATACAGCCCCTAGTCTATAGATTATTACTCATCTACTTAGTCTAAAGGATAAGGCCAAGACTGAGCCAGACTAGCTATACTATTGTGCCAAAGTTGCCGTGCCAAAAGTGCCTTATCTACCTTGAGTAGCTCACTCAAGCTCTCTAATACCCAAGGCAAATTTGCTGGGACATTACGATTATAGTCTTGCTGATTTTCGTCTTTTTGCCATTCATCATTTGGGCTTTGGCCGCTATTTTTGCCTAATGCTGAGGAATTATCACCACTCGTTTGGCACATAATAGGCGTCATATCCGGACAATCAGTCTCTATCACCAGACACTCGATACCATATTCAGCGACAGCGGCTTGAATGGCGCGGCGTAGTTTTTTGGCGTTGGGGTTGGTTATCTGGCCGGTAACTCCAAGTTTAAAGCTCAATTTAACAAAAGCCTTTGCTTCTTGCTCGCCACCGCTGAAGCTATGAGCAATACCGCCTAGCGCCTTAGCATCATAAGCATGCTCTTTTAGGATAGCTAAAGCGTCAGCATGCGCTTTACGGATATGCAGCATCACTGGCAGTTGATGCGCCACTGCCATATCCAGCTGACTGATAAAAAAATGCTGCTGCTTAGCAAAGTTCTCAGACTCCTTCATCTCTTTAGTAAAAGTATCCAGCCCAATCTCGCCAATAGCAATAGGACGCTGCTTATCAAGCATTTTTGCCATGGCCTGCAGATGCGCTTCGGTATGCTGCTCAATATAAAAAGGATGTAAACCAAGAGCGATATGAGCTTTGGGTACTATCGTCTCTAGCTGGCTTGCAGCTACTGACTCTACGCTAGTCTTTTCTGACTTGATCTTGGAGTAACCACTAGACTGCAACTGTGACTGAGACTCAAAAGACCGCTTAACTTTATAAAGCCTATCAAAATGCCGATATAAATAACCGACTAGTACTAGATGTTCAACGCCATTTTTATAAGCACTTTGCGCCTCAATCTCTCTATCTTCATCAAATACTGGCGCATCAAAGTGAGTATGAGTGTCAATCAAAGGATAACGGCTCTGAGCTTGATGCGCTGCTACAGACTGTGATACATCGGACATAAATGCTTCCTAGTGACTTTGTGGCTTTGTGGCTTTATGGCTTTGTGGCTTTATGGCTACTAACGTTATTTTGCTACTACTATCAAGATGAAGCGATCTTATACTCGGGCTTGATAATACCTTGTAGCTGGCTAAAAGGAACGACTAAGTCCACCGCATAAGGCTTATTATTGAGCAATTCTCCCGACTGATACACTAAGTGCAGCCCTTGCTGATCTATATACCACTGTTTAGCTAGAGGCAATGGCCAAGCTTCTAGATACTGCTGCTCAACGCCTTGCTTACTAAGCCAAATCTTTTTTGGCGCTTGAAAAGTGTTAAGTAGTTTATCCATATCTGCATCTGGCAATAAAATATCTTCTAAGCTGAGCTGTAGCTTTTTTTGCATATCTAGCATGATGTAGTTAAGCTGCCACTGCTGGTGAGTAGCGCCGCGCTGCTGCGTGGATTCTACTAATAAATAGCCAGTAATTAGCTTGTTGCTATTTTCATGCTCATTAATCGTCAAGTCCGTATTAACGCGCTGATAAATAGGCTGTGAGCTGACTCCTTCGCTACTAAATTCGATTTGTTTTAGTACTGAGGCAACGCTATCTTTGGCAACTTGCTGTTGACTGGCAAAGGGCGTATCTGGCGACAATACTCGCGCTATAGTCTGCCACATGATACCGCTTAGCCAAGGCTGCGAAGGGTTAAACCCTAAAATGTTTAACTCCAAATACTGACAAGTCGCCTGCTGTGAGTCACACTTTGGCTGACGTGCGATAATTTGTTGTTTACTAATCTCAATAGACGGTGCTTGCTGACTGGCTACGCTACCATCAGCAGCAGCTACAGGTTCCGAGAGTGGCGAGACCTCTGAGGGTTCAGGGGTTTCTATCTTGATATCAGCGCCAATCTCATTAGCCGCCTCTGCTTCAGCCTGCTGCTCAAACATAGACTCAGGCTGCGGCGCACAGCCTAATAACAAGCTGCTACTCACTGTCATCGTTAAAGCAACAAGTAAATATCTGTTGCTCATAGACAACGAGTTTAGGAAGTTTGACGGATGTTTATAGCGCTTCATGGTATCGACTACGATAAGAGACTAATCAAAATAATAGCATAATGCCCGTTTATATTACGTAGCGTTAATTTTGGCTATTAGTAATAAAGGTAAAGACTTAGCCACTATTTTTAGCTATTAGTAGTCTCAATCAGTCTGTTAAACAGACAGCCGTTATTGGCTATCCTTTACTGTACACTCTTTAGTTGACGGCTGACTTTTATTCTCATTGATCGGCGGCAAATTATCTTGAGCAACAGGGAGGGTCTGGCGGCTACTGCGTCTAGGTATCAATAGCAAAGCTGCCCCTACTAGGCTTAAGGTGAACCATTTTTTCTTAGTCATACTCTCTCTTTATGATACTTCTTAAGATTACGGTTAGCGGTTACGCTTTTGGCCGTTGTTCTTTGTCTCTACCTATTGGTAATTACTGATTTAATGGATAAGTAGTAATGCCAGCATTTGGGCTATCTACTCGAGTAAAGCCCTGCGGCGTAGTGGTTTGTGGTAATTGGTTACGCTTAGGAATCAGAGGATTAAGCGGCATTAATTCATAGTCTTTATTGACCTCGCCATTCCAGCCTTCGGTACCGCTAAGAGGTAGCTGCTTGATAGTGCCGTTTTTGTCGATGACCAGTTGTAGCACGCGCATCTGATTAAATTTGCGCTCAGTGACTGAAGCCACGGCGCCGCCATCTCGCAAGATAGTCGGCTGCAAAAATATAATTAGATTACTCTTTTGCGTACTGTCATTATCTGAGCGAAACAAACGACCGATAACAGGAACGTTACCTAAGCCTGGCACCTTTTGTTGACGCGTAGTCGAGTTATCACGCATCAGGCCACCTAGTGCTATGGTTTGCTGATCGTCTGCTAAGATAGTGGTATTAATCAGGCTTTTATTGGTCACGATACCCGTTGAGTTACCAAAACTACCTGGCACTACTGAGGAGACTTCTTGCGAGACCTCTAAGCGCACCGTACCGTTTTCGCCGATATGCGGTATGACGTTGAGATTGATACCAATATCTTGGCGCTCGATAGTCTGGAAGGGGTTGTTTGAATTATTGCCGCTAGTAGTAAAAGAGCCGGTGACAAAAGGCACGTTTTGACCCACCAAAATACTAGCTTTTTCATTATCCAAAGTCAAAATAGAGGGCATAGATAAAAGGTTTGCACTGGTTGAGGAGTCAAGCGCTTGTAAGATTGCGCCATAAAACTCAGTATTGCCATTGCTATCTTTACGACTATCGCCGATTCCTATCAAGGCGCCAACAATTGAGTTGGCAGCCGCGCTAATCCCTGCCGCTCCTGCTGCGCCGCCGCCTGCTAATGCCGCTGCCGCAAGAGCAGTGGCACTCGCACCAACGTTAGTAAAGTTAACGACCCCTAAACCGCTATTAGCATTACCAAGCGCCCACTGTACCCCTAACTGCGTAGCATCATCGCCTGATACTTCAACGATAGCCGCTTGAATAAGCACCTGCGCGCGGCGATTATCTAACTGATTGACCGCCTCTTCAATCTCAAACATCAGCTCAGGTGCGGCATTAACGATAACTGCATTTTGCGTCTCATCAGCGATAATGCTAAAAGGTTTGCCGGTAGTGCTAACACCAGCGCCGCCAGTACTATTATTGGTAGTAGCGCTGGTAAGGTTGGTACTCGTAGCGTTATTATTGTTACCTAGCAATTCATTAGCAGCCCCATTAAGGGTAGCGCCAGTGGTACTGGCATCTGTCAATGAAGCGGATTCTAAGGTAGATCTTGCCCCTGAGCTATTGATAGATTGATTGGCCAATAAACCACGCAGCATATCGGCGATGTGACTAGCGCTGGCATACTTTAGCCGAAATACTCGTAAGCCGCTAAGCCGACGTGATGGCGTGGTATCTAGCTGATTGACCATCTCTTGTACTTTGGCAATCATCTCAGGACTACCCTTTACTAGCAGTCTATCGCTTGCGCTATCGGCAATAACTTTGAGCTGATCTCCTCCGGCTGCTTGGCCTCCGCCCGTACTCACCAAAGCGCTGATCAGATCCATCATACGCTCAGAGTCGACATGGCGTAGCGGAATCACTCGCAAAGTATCATTGATGTTGCTATCCAAATCGCGAATAAGCGCGGTTAGCTGATTAAGGCTATCAGCGCGATCCGATAAGACTAGCGCATTGACGCCCGGAACGGCAGCAGCATGGGCCGACTGCGGCATCAAAGGGCGAATAACGCCCAATATCTCAGCGGCCTGAGTATTAGTCAAATAAATGACTCGCGTAGCCAGCGACTCACCGACACTATCACCGCGCAGATCTACCGCAACGCCAGACTGCTTAGCAATATTGTCAGGAACTAGTTTGATAGTGTTGCCAGAATCAATAGCAGCTATGCCATTGACCTGCATTACGCTCAAAAACAGCTGATAGATCTCATCACGGGATAAGGCGCGGTTAGATATCACAGTGACATTGCCATTGATACGCGGATCAAGGACAAAGTTTTGGTCAGTAATCGTCGCCACTTCATTAATAAAAGCTTTTATGTCCGCATCTTGCAAATTAACTTTCCAGCTCTCAGCACTGGCAAAACCGCAGAAGCCTGCCCATAAAGGCAACGCTAAATACAGCGGTCGACACAGACGCAATAAACGCTGTAAACCTAGGCGTAAAGGCGTCATTGAAAATTTATCCAAACTTACCATGCTGATAGTACCCACTGTGATGTCACAAAAAATAAAGCTTATTACAAATAAAATGTATTGGCAGTGAAACCTAGAACTGCTGACGAATAGTGATCACTTGATCACCACGTTGCACCTCGATTTGAGCTTCACCTGATTGCTGAGCTTGTTGTAATACATTGGCGTCTTGGGCAGGACTATTTCCTACAGTTTGACCATTGACTGTCAGCACCTTATCGCCCGCCTCTAGCCCTAAGCGATTACGCAGTGCTGTTGGCATAGCCGCTGTCACTTGATAGCCCTCGCCTGAGGCCATTACCCCCATTCGGCTCAAATAGCTGGCTGGGTTTTCTTTTAGCGCCGTTACCGCCTCATCAATAGCAGAGCCTGTATCAGCAGGTTGGCTTGCCCCCACCTCATTATTATCATTAGTCATCGCCGCACTTTCAGGTAAAGCTAGGCCGTTATTAGTAGCTGATAGCGGATTATTATTAGGCAAGCGCTGATTGGCAATAGCATTAGTATCAAGCCCTCTTTGATCAAGAGGTAGCAGCTCTGGCAAACTGATAACCGTTTGCTGATCTGCAGCGTCAGCGATAATCACTGCATTCCAGTCAACCGCGATGAGGGTAAAGCCCGTCTCTTGTAAGCTATCGCCAATACGATAGTTTTTGACTTCGCCATTGACGTCAAGCATAGCAGATGACAAACTCTCTGGTATGGCAATCAGCACCCCTTTTAACAGCACATTTGGCGGCGGCTGCGGCGCGACTGTAGCGGCTTCAGACTCAGCAAAAATAGCAAACGTATTGCGGTTATCAGCTGAGAGATTGGTATTGTTTTGAATGGCTTGTAGCGGCAACGCTGGCGCTACAGGCGGCGCGAGTACTAGCCACAATATCCTTGCTGCCACCCAGCATAACCAGATAATAGCCAATAATAATAACCATGCTGAAAAGCGATTGAGAGTGTCCATCAGCGGCTTTATTCGTGCGCTTATACTCATCATTCATTCGCCCCTAAGCCGTTCAATAGCGGCTGGCGAACACTGATCACCGGCGTATCTTGCGGAGCTTGCCCTTTATACTCTGCCATATTCTCAAGCAGACGCTGCGTCAGACTGACATCTAGCATATTATCACCGTCTAGATATAAGTCGCCTAAACGCTTGTCTTGATTGTTTAACAAATTTACATGCAACAACTGCTTATTGTTTTTTTGCTCGCTACTGAGCTGGGCGCGCATCGATGGCATAGTGATATAAAGTACTTTTCCAGCATTAGGATAACCCACCTCGCCGCCCACCCAAGTCAGTTGCCCATCCGCTTGACTAAAACCTGCCGGCTTATCGCCTGTTGCCGCTCTGCGTTGTAGTGAGACGCTATTGAGCTGAATAGGTGTATTGGGTAATTGCCAATTGACTAAGCTGGCCAAAGTTTCAGCAGCAATCTTACCGCTCATATCATCAACTTGCCAACCGCTAGGGCGCATAGCAAGCTGTCCATTAAGTCGGCTTTGCCCGGTGCTAATATCGACATCGGCCGCTAGTTTTCCTAAAAATAATTGCCACGGCTGCCACGACCAACTAGCAGCGCCGCTTAGCGCTGTACTTGTTTGCGGCAATTGCCAAATCAATGAGCCTTGCCAAATATTACCTGAGACTTGCTGAACATAAGGGGACTGCGGCGCATATTTCTCGATTATCCATGCCGCTGGCATTTGTAATAATGCAAATAGTGCAAAGATTATCACTCCTACTAACCACCAGAGCTTGCGCGGACGCTTATGGGAAGAGGCTGACAGTTTTGGCACAAGTAGAAGACTCTTTTGGCTAGGTTAAAGGCTTATTATCATAGCAAATAAACGGCTTTAGGTGACATAAAAAAGCCAGTATCTTTAAATAAAAATACTGGCTTTTTCATCATTTTCACTATTAAAAATAGCTAGAGCTTTAGTATTTATTAGATAGCAAAGTCATTGAGATGGCGCCCTGCCGATAATGCTTCTACTAACCAAGTTGGCTTGCGTCCACGGCCTGTCCATGTCTCTTCATGATTTTCGGTATTGCGATATTTAATGCTACGTTTTTTCTCAAGCTTCTCGCCCGCTTTTAAAATCTCATCAATGCTACTGTTGCTCTCTTCAGCAATTTTTTCAAACTGCATATAAGCATCATAAAGACGCTGATGCTGTTTTTGGGCGATAAGCTGTTGAGCGTTTTCGGTAATAGCACGTAACTGGTCGACATCTAGCGCTTCTAAATTAATAGTATCGTTGTTACTCATAATAGCCTCGGTATAAAAGTGTCAATTATAGGGAATAGATTCTAATAATCTAACAATAGCCTGGTGTATAAAACACAAACTGCTGGCTAATTATAGATTAAAAATACAAAACATTAATTCAATCTAAATACAGACTGTATTAGGCATAAGTATTATATTGAATCATAATCGCAATAATAACATAGTTATAATTCATTGGAGTTATAATTGCCTTTTATAATAGCAATACTAACTATTAATTATTTATTTTAGGATATATCTTTATTATATTAACGACATTACCGTTATTTAACCTTATTACCCTCTCTTTTATAAGTCAGGCATTGCCCTACTCTGCAAAATAAAAACCACTTTTTTATTAGGGATATTAAAAACTTTAACTATAAAATAAAAAAGAGCCTATATTAATATAAGCTCTTTATAATTACTTCATGTTGTATAAATTAAAATGGAATATCATCATCGACAGGACCATCTGGCATAGCTGTTGACTTACTTGGCGTAGCTTGTGAGGGCGCATTAAACTGATTTTGTGGCGCTTGAGACCCTTGGTTATTAAAGCCTCCTTGATTGTTATAACTGCCTTGATTACTCTGCGCTATACCTTGAGAACCATGATTGTTTTGGCCTTGATTAGCGTAGCCTTGATTGTTCTGATTATTATTGTAGCTATTATCTTGATTTTGGCCGCCACTAGCACCGTCTAGCATCTGCATCTGGTCAGCACGGATTTCGGTAGCATAACGATCGCTACCATCAGGCGCTTGATACTTACGTGTGCGTAGACTCCCTTCAATATATACTTTGCTGCCTTTACGCAGATATTGAGCGGCGATTTCACCTAAGCGATTAAACAACGAGACGCGATGCCATTCGGTCGCTTCTCTTTTCTCGCCGCTTTGCTTATCTGTCCATTGCTCAGAGGTCGCCACTGAGATATTAGTAACGCTACCGCCATTACTAAATTGTCGGGCTTCAGGATCGGCACCGAGGTTTCCGATAATGATGACTTTATTAACTCCGCGCATAATATTATCCTCTTTGATGAATGATTTTATGAATAAGCTCTAGCAGTAAACACTAAATGGCTTATTTTAATCTATTTTTTATAAGGTCAATAATCATTAACCTTAGTTTATAATCAATAATATAGTTTTACTTTATAGGTTTTTTTATTAAATATCTACTAAAGCTTAATTAAATACGTCAGCTACTGTCGCAGAGGGTTTTAGCTTGGTGTTGAGTTATAGCGGCCAGCCTTTAGTCATTGCTACGCGGCATACTCAGAGTCACACTACCAAGCTCCATACCAAACTTGCTTATCACTGCTTGATTCAGCGTCATTTTTTATAAGCAGCAGCTTTGAATAACATCGAGAGATAAAGTTAAATATCAAGTGGACTTTGTGCCAACTGTGATAATTGTTGCCGGGATAGATCGGTTAATTGAGTCTTGTCCAGCTTGAGATAAGCGACCTGCTCTTTGGCCATTACGACTAATTCATCAACGCCGGCAATCGCGGTTATTTGCTGCGACCAATCCTGAATATCAATGTCTTTAGGGATAGTGACCGTAGTGCTAGACAGATAAGGAGGATCGGCAATAGGAATAATCAGCAATAAAGCTAGCGCCATAATAGCGGCTAGGATACTCCAAGCTAATAGGTTGGATTGACTTAATAGTAAGCCACCCATCGCGCCGCCAACAAAAGCGCCGAAGAACTGACTAGAGGAGTTCAGCCCCATCGCAGTCGCTTTATTAGCGACCGGTGCGCGCTTAGATATCCAAGAAGGAATAGTGGCTTCGAGTAAATTAAAGCCCATAAAATACAGCAGCAAGCCCAAGATGATACCAACACCAACTTGACTACCCAAAGCCAATAACGCTAGCGCTGCTACCATCAATCCAATTGCTCCTAAAAACACTTGGCGCATCTTGCGTTTTTTTTCAGCGATAATAATAAAAGGTATGGCAACAGCAAAACCAATAAATAATAGTGGCAAATAGACCAGCCCTTGCTGACGAACCGATAGTCCCATCACCTCACTAAGCTGATGTGGCAAGATTACAAATATAGCGGTCATAGTTAAATGCAGCGCAAAGATACCCACATGCAGCCGGTTTAAGTCGCCAATTTTGAGGACGGTAGCGAGTTGCTCACCGATAGATTTATTATCCAAATTATGTTTGAGCACGCGCATAGGTGACGGCACTACGGCTAACAACAACATTGCCAATATCGCAAAGCCTGCGGTCAACCAAAACAGTCCTGAGATCCCCAACGAGCCAACTAATAATGGCCCAAAAGCAAAAGCTAGCATAATGGAGGTTGCAATAGTCAAACCCATAGTCGCCATCGCTTTGGTGCGCATCTCTTCACGGGTCACATCAGCTAGCAGCGCCATTAGTACCGCAGAAACCGCGCCGCTTCCTGCTAGTGCCCGTCCGATAATGACTTGGTAAATATCAGTAGCATTGGCCGCAATGATGCCGCCTAGTGCAAACAATATCAGACCGAGCATAATAATCGGCTTACGCGGGAATTTATCAGCTGCTAGGCTCATTGGAATCTGAAAGATAGCTTGGCCAAGACCATAAATACCAACGGCTAGACCAATCAAAAAAGGCGTGGCATGGGCATAATTATCACCATAAACCGAAAAGACGGGCACAATCATAAACAGGCCAATCATTCGCAAGGCAAAAATACCACCTACCCCTAAGATTGCCCGTTTCTCTACGCTATTCATAATTGCCTCACTGTTACCCTATAACGCCTGATAGCTATGTGGCCCGGCAGTTAGCACCACTTACTCTAAAATAAGTAGGCCGATTTTAAAGCAAGACTGCTTTGATATCGTAGCGCATTATCAGCAGCGCCGTTAGCCTTAGCCATCAATCAAACCCCATAGTATAAAACATTCGCCGTTTTCTTGCCGAGACTTTTGTCTTCTAAGATTAGGCGCACTCTACCTAGCTAAATTTGTTACTAAGTGCATCTAATACGCAACCTTACCTTGAATAATCGACTAATCATGACTATAAAGTAAGGCGTTGTCGACATTGTTTATTTATCCATTAGCGATAAATAGGACAAACCCATTTGTAGTTAATGTAATACGCATAATCCCTTTAGCGCTTTAATATAAAATTTAAATCATCAGTAAATTTAAAAACTTTTGTTTATTTATAAAATACAACTTGATAGAAAATATTTTAAAAATCGAAAATTATATACCTTCATTATGGTTACAGATTTATCTGCGATTTAATTTATTCTTTTAATAAACCTGCTTCATTATTATTTTTAATCTCCTTAGCTTTTAACTTTACAATTGTTGGTTTAGGTTACTAGATATTATTATTTCAGTAATAGCCAGCTTTAAAAAATAGGAAACCTATCATCGATGGCACATGACCATATTGCAATACGCGGCGCCCGTACTCACAATCTAAAAAACATTGATCTCGATATTCCACGCGATAAGTTCGTGGTCATTACGGGTTTATCAGGTTCTGGTAAATCCTCACTCGCCTTTGATACGCTTTATGCTGAAGGGCAACGTCGTTACGTCGAGAGTCTGTCGGCCTACGCGCGTCAGTTCTTATCACAGATGGAGAAGCCTGACGTTGATAGTATCGAAGGCTTATCGCCTGCTATTGCTATCGAGCAAAAATCGACCAACCATAACCCGCGCTCAACCGTTGGTACCATTACTGAGATTTATGATTATTTGCGTCTGCTTTATGCGCGTATTGGTACGCCTTTTTGCCCTGAGCATAATGAACCGATGGTAGCGCAGTCAGTCACTGAAATGGTCGATCAGGTTATGGGCTTGCCTGCCGATACTAAGCTGATGATTCTTGCGCCAGTTATTCGTGAGCGTAAAGGCGAGCATACCGTTTTATTAGAGCAGCTCATCGGCCAAGGTTTCGTGCGCGTGCGTGTCGATGGTGATGTCTATGATACCGACGAGCTACCCACCCTTGATAAGAAGAAAAAGCATACTATCGAGGTGGTCGTGGATCGCTTCAAAGTGCGCGATGACTTAGGCAACCGCGTCGCTGAGAGTTTGGAGACCGCTCTACGTCTAGGTCAAGGTCTTGTGACGCTACACTTTATGGATGGTAATCTTAAAGAGGGCGGCGCTGATAATCAAGTCATGTCGGCTAAGCACAGCTGCCCCGTTTGTGATCGAGCGGTGTCCGAGCTTGAGCCGCGTATGTTCAGCTTTAACAATCCTTATGGTGCTTGCCCAAGTTGTGATGGTCTCGGTAAACGTCAATATTTCTCCGCAGAAAAGTTAATCACTCATCATGATAAGACCCTCAATCAAGGCGCTATTAATGGTTGGGATAAGCGCCACTCCTACTATTTTGGTCTGCTAAATACTGTCTGTAACCATTTCAAAATTGATATGGATACGCCTTGGAAAGAGCTAACTAAGCAGCAGCAAGATTTAATCATGCAAGGCTCAGGTAAAGAGAAGCTAACCTTTAACTTCACCGATGAGCGCGGGCGCAAGACCAATAAGACTATTCCTTTTGAAGGGGTGTTGCCTTATCTTGAGCGCCGTTATGCGAAGACCCAAAGTAATTTAGTACGTGATGAGCTGGCCAAATATTTAGCTGATACCACCTGTAATGTCTGTGATGGCGCGCGTCTCAACGAGATATCACGTAATGTCCGCGTTGATGATCAAACGATTGCTGAGATTGTTAAGCTATCGATTGGCGATGCTGCTGATTATTACAAGACGCTTAAAATCAGCGGTCATAAAGGCGAAGTCGCTGAAAAAATCTTTAAAGAGATTAATGAGCGTTTGAACTTCTTGGTGAGCGTTGGCCTTGATTATTTATCACTCGCCCGCTCTGCCGAAACCTTATCGGGCGGTGAAGCTCAGCGTATTCGTTTGGCTAGCCAAATCGGAGCCGGTCTAATGGGCGTGATGTACGTACTTGATGAGCCCTCAATCGGCTTACATCAACGCGATAATGATCGTCTATTGAAAACTCTAACGCGCCTGCGTGATTTGGGTAATACCGTCTTAGTCGTTGAGCACGATGAAGATGCTATCCGTCAAGCCGATCACGTGATTGATATCGGCGTTGGCGCTGGCGTGCACGGCGGCCATATCATCGCTCAAGGTACGGTCGAAGATATTATGGCAAATAAGGAATCGCTGACTGGACAATATATGTCTGGTAAAAAGAAAATTGAGATTCCACGCCTACGTCATAAAGCCAAAACGATAGAGGTCGAAGGTAAAAAGAAAAAACTGCCGATGACTATTGAGCTAAAAGGCGCTACTGGTAACAATCTAAAAAATGTCGATCTAACTTTACCTGTTGGTATTATGACTTGTATCACTGGCGTCTCAGGTTCGGGTAAATCGACCTTGATTAACCGTACTTTGATGCCATTAGCTGCGACGCAATTGAACAACGCTTCAACGCTAATCGCTGATAAGTACGAAAGCATTAGTGGTCTTGATCATTTAGATAAGATGGTCGATATCGATCAAAGCCCAATCGGTCGTACCCCGCGTTCCAACCCAGCCACTTATACCGGAGTGTTTACGCCGGTACGTGAGATGTTCGCGCAAACGCAAGAAGCGCGCGCCCGTGGTTATAAGCCAGGTCGCTTCAGCTTCAACGTCAAAGGCGGGCGCTGTGAGATGTGCCAAGGCGATGGCCTAATCAAGGTCGAGATGCATTTTTTACCGGATATGTACGTGCCCTGTGATACCTGTGAAGGCAAACGCTATAACCGCGAGACTTTAGAGATTCACTATAAAGGCAAAACCATCGCTGACGTGCTCGAGATGACGGTAGAGGACGCCACTGAGTTCTTCTCGGCGATTCCAGCGATCTATCGTCGCCTGCAAGCGCTCATGGATGTGGGACTGAGCTACATTCGCTTGGGTCAGTCCGCGCCAACCCTATCGGGCGGTGAAGCGCAGCGGGTGAAACTGGCACGCGAGCTTGCCAAACGCGACACGGGACAGACGTTATATATCTTGGATGAGCCAACCACAGGTTTGCATTTCCATGATATTGATAAGCTGCTCAACATCTTGCATGCGCTACGCGATAAAGGTAACACCATCGTGGTCATCGAGCATAATTTGGATGTTATCAAAACCGCGGATTGGGTGATTGATCTTGGCCCTGAAGGCGGTAAAGGCGGCGGCATGATTATCGCGGAGGGTACGCCAGAAGAGGTCGCAGAGGTCGAAGGCTCACACACGGGTGAGTTTTTGAAGCCGATGCTTGAGGAAGGACTCAAAGACGTCAGCTAATACCGTTAGTCATGATTGATAGAAGGCCACTCTTTATAGGGTGGCCTTTTTTTATATTTAAAATTTATACTATTCTTGCTATTCCCGCTTTTTTTATGTGGTTTACAGTGTGCAATTAAAACTTTAAACATTAATATAATTCTGTAATAATCTAATGAACATTGTAGCTAGAGTGGTAAAAGGTCACTACTAACTCATCAGCTTTTACATCTGAGAAACCATATGAACTTAAGTTATCCTAACCTACTGAAAGAGATAGAATTTTATAAGATTAAAGGACGGTCAGATAGTGCCGCTTTCTTAATAGACCTCTTGCAAAAGTAGTTGTAAGACACAACGTATATTATTGAACTCTACTTACTTAATAGATATGCCAAACATAGATAAGCTACTCAAACAAAGTGACGCTGGTTTTAAACGCTACACTGGCATTCATAAAGCCACCTTTTATGACATGCTTGAGGCCATGCAAGAGCATGAAGCATCTAAGACCAAATCAGGTAGACCAAGTGTACTCAGTCTTAAGGAGCAGATACTACTAGCCCTGACTTATTGGCGTGAATACCGCACGCTTTATCATATCAGTATGGACTTTGGTATTCATGAGTCTTCTGCTAGCCGTATCATTCGTAAAGTAGAAGACACACTGATTGACTCTGGCAAGTTTGAATTGCCTAAAAAGTTGCCTAGTCGTGTCGATGAGGACATCAATTGGTCAGTCGTCATTGTCGATGCCACCGAAACCCCAATTGAGCGTCCAAAAAAAACCAAAGAGACTACTACAGCGGTAAGAAAAAACAACACACCTTAAAAGCGCAGGTTATCGTTCATTGGCAAACCGGTTTGATACTTGATGTGCAAACCTGTAAAGGGTCAATCCACGATTTTAAGCTGTATAAAGATACTTGTCCTGATTGGTTACCTGAGAATACTAACTATCTAGCAGACAGTGGTTATCAAGGGTTAGCAAAGCTACATAACCAAACTTTCACACCATTTAAGAAACCTCGTGGTGGTCAGTTATTGGAGATATGCAAACAGGCCAATCACTATCTGGCAAAGTTCCGTATTGTGGTTGAGCACAAAATAGGCTTAATCAAGTTGTTTAAAATCGTGGCTCATAAATATCGCAACCGTCGTCAGCGCTATGATCTTAGAATGAAGCTGTTTGCTGGTATCATTAATTCCGAGCTTAGAATATGACTTTTGCAAGAGGTCTAATGTGGTATCTAGAAAAATAC
Organism: Psychrobacter sp. AH5; assembly: GCF_040371085.1. Classification (NCBI taxonomy): domain Bacteria; kingdom Pseudomonadati; phylum Pseudomonadota; class Gammaproteobacteria; order Moraxellales; family Moraxellaceae; genus Psychrobacter; species Psychrobacter sp. AH5. Next base: position 347,604 of record NZ_JAMBMT010000001.1, on the reverse strand, counting down.
TTTAGGTTAGACCCAGAAATTGCGATTGATGCTGTCTGCGATAATAGCGGTGATAAAGGTGTTGACGGTATTTATCTTAACGAAGGTGCTGGTACTATTGATATATTCCAATCTAAAATAGTCCAAAGTGAAAATAAGTCAGTTGGAGATACAGTTTTAAAAGAGTTCTTAGGAACACTGGATCAATTTAGTTCAAGCGAAAAACTTCAGAATTTAGTTGATACGGCAGGCAAAGCAGAAGTTGCTTCATTAATAAATCGCTTAAATCTTATCAGCAACCTTGATGCCTATAAGGTTAGAGGAATCTTCGTTGCTAATACTGAGCTTTCCAGTGATGGGAAATCTTTCCTGTCAGAAGTCGATAATATAGAGTTTTTTGGTAGATACATACTAGAAGATCAATATATTAGCGATCAAAAAGAAGTGACTACGTTAGAAGAAGCCACTTTCGACATTTCAGAAAACGAAACTACTATTTATCATGCTGATACAGAAACAATAACTTATATTGCTCCTATCAAAGCTAGTGAGTTAGTCGAGCTGAAAGGTATTAATGACCAGTCAATATTTGACTACAATGTTCGTGGTGCTTTAGGCAATACTAAAATAAACAAAGGTATTGTAAATAGTATTAAGAACTCTGCTCTTCATAAGCAGTTTCCTTTGTTCCATAACGGAATCACCATTGTTGCTGAAAACGTTGAACGAACTGAAGATAAAATAATAATTAAGAATTTTTATGTAGTAAATGGCTGTCAAAGCTTAACGTCTCTTTATAGAAACAGTCAACATATTACTGATGATTTGAGAATATTGACTAAGGTTATTAAGGTACCTATTAATTCTGATCTATCCTCTAAAATAACCGAATATTCTAATAGTCAAAATGGAGTTAAACCGAGAGACTTCAAATCTTATAGTCAAATACAAGTACGCTTACAGAATGAAGTAACTAGTAAATTTGGTACCGATTATTATTATGAGATAAAACGAGCAGATAATACGCCTAGCAATTTAGAAGTGATTTCCAATGAAACTACAGGCGTTATACTAATGTCATTTGACTTAGAAGAGCCTTGGAATACTCATAGGAAGTATCGAATATTTGAAGACGCTCACAATGACCTTTTTGCTAGGCCAGAAGTAAACGCATCGAGAGTAGTATTCTTAAAATTATTGGACAATATATCTTCAGAAAAAATACTAAGTCTCGAAAACCAATTAATTGCTAGATACGCTCTTACAAGATACACTTTAATTTATATTATAAAAAATATACTTAAAAAAGATGAACTTGGTCAAAAGCTAATAGCTAATCCTGAGCCTTTTGTTAAAAATTCATCATCAAGAACCAAGCTTGTTACTGCTCTGTCAGCCATAGTTGATGAAATAATTATTGACTTAGATGCAGAAATTAATGATTTGGATGAAGAATTTGATTATAAATCTAACTTGAGAAATGAGTCTTGGGTCAAAAACTTAAGTAAAGTTATCAGCGGAAGTTACTTAAAACAGGTCAAAAGAAATAGAAGTCCTAGTTTCAAAGACGAATGGGAAGAACTAAATCCATAACAACTTAGGTAGTAGGTTAGATGAAGTTTGCTAGACTCGATTTCTTTTAATGTCTGATTATAATTAATAGATGGTTGAGTCTAGTACTTCGACATAAACATTCTAATTAACTCAAGTTCAATAAAAATAGCTGACTTGAGACGTAGCCTAGTCCCTATCGTAGCAGTTATCTATACTTACAAATATAAATCTACTTCCTAAACAAACTCCCGCTCCACATTAATCACCCGCGCATCTACCGTGCGTTCTATTTTTTCTTCGATCTGACTGCATTGCGACTCGATGTCCCGTTTATAGAGTCCGACTATGACGAATGTCCATTCGCTAGCATCATGGCGATCGCGCTCACCGCTCTCACAGACGGCGACGCTTGGCGTATTGCCAAAACGTGCGTGCAGGCCGCCCATACGTTGGCGCTTTTCTTTAAGTGAGCTACAGCCAGGTAAAGAAAAGGTCAAAGTTAGAATGACGATATGCATTTTATTCTCCTTGTGACAGTGGTTTACGCTTTATAATAGTAGCAAATAAGCACAGCAAGTTATGCTATCTTTACCTCTATCCATATCGATATCTCAGCCAATATGCATATTCCTTCAATGACCTCTATCAGCTACGTACAGCAACAGCGCATTACTCGATTATGCGTACGCTGCGGCTTACTGCTTATGCAGTATGGCGCTGAGTCTGCCGTGGTGGTGGACTTATCGAAGCGTTTGGGGTTTGCATTGGGAATGAGTAGCGTCGAGTGTTCGCTGAATTTTAACGCCATTACCCTGACTACCATCTGCGATGAGCGCTGCATTACCACCACAAGAGACACGATCAATCAGAGTATCAATGTCAATTTATTGGTGCAAATCCAGCAAATCATCAATAAAACCGAAGCCACTATCAATAATAATGATTTGATTGACCGCACAACCCTTGCGTTTGATGAGTTGGATAAAACGGTATATCCGACATGGCTAGTGGGCATATTTGTGGGCGCATCTTGTGCCGCGTTTGCTTATTTAAATGGCGGCAGTTGGTCGATTACCGCCGTAACCTTTATCGCGGGTATGGTGGCGATGTTTACTCGTATCTATTTATCCAAGCATCACTTTAACCCTTTTATCACCGTCATTGTGACGGCTTTTATTGCCTCGCTCATTGGCGCGACGACGTATTATTTTGATATTGGTAATAATGCCGATATTGCGGTGGCCTCTAGCGTGCTGCTACTGGTACCCAGCTTTCCTTTGATTAACTCTTTCTCAGATATCTTAAAGGGCTATGTCAATATCGGTATTGGACGTGCGGTTTTTACTTATATGCTGACCTTATCCGCCTGTGTGGGCATCGTGATGGCGCTAGTTTTACTGCAAATACAGCACTGGGGGTTTTGATATGTGGTTTATTGAGACCGTCGTACTGTCTTGTATTATCACCCTTGGCTGGACGCTAATGTTTAGCGTACCCAAACGCTATATTTTGCCGTGTCTGCTGATGACGGCGTTTGGCTTCGGACTAAAAACCGCCCTTGTCTATCAGCACATTCATCTGGCGGTGGCCAGCTTTTTTGGGGCGATGCTTGCCAGCTTTTTGGGCGTGTATTTTTCTAAGAAATATACCTTACCGCCCAAAGCCTTAATCTCACCCAGCGTCATCTGTATGATGCCAGGTATCGCCGCTTATAAGGCGATGGTCAGTATGGTGCAGATTGGTTACTTTGGCTTTTCAGACGAGTTATTTAGCCAAATGATGGTGTATTTATTCGAAGCCTTGTTTGTGACTTCAGGGTTGGTACTCGGCTTGTCCATTCCTGGGCTGTTATTTTATAGACGGCGTGCCATAGTCTAGGCAGGTTTAAGTGGGTTTAAATGAGATTATTATGTGTTAGGCTATTTTTGTTTAAATACTTTTATAAACTGATGCTAGCTGGCACACCCTTATGATAAAAAACTTGTAAGATGGATTATCCATACCCATTACAATAGAGTTCAAAACTGTACCGAAACTTAATGAAGAGACATAACAATGACAAAGCATTACGATTATATTTCTATTGGCGGCGGTAGCGGCGGTATTGCCTCCATTAACCGTGCAGCAAGCTATGGCAAAAAGTGCGCGATTATCGAAGCGGAGGAATTAGGCGGCACTTGCGTCAATTGGGGCTGCGTACCCAAAAAGGTGATGTGGTACGGCGCGCAAGTCGCCGAGGCGATTGAGAAGTACGCGCCAGACTACGGATTCGAGGTTGAGTTAAAGAATTTCGATTTTCAAAAACTCATTCAAAGCCGTCAGCAGTACATCGAGAATATCCATCGCGCTTACGACAATAACTTAGCTAAAAACGGCGTGGAAGTGATTAAAGGCTTTGCTAAATTCGTCGATACCAATACGGTTGAGGTCAATGGCGAGCAAATCACTGCTGACCATATTTTGATTGCGACGGGCGGTCATCCTATTTTCCCTGATATTCCAGGCGCAGAGCACGGTATCGATTCTGATGGCTTCTTTGAATTGACTCATTTGCCCAAACGCGTCGCTATCGCAGGCGCAGGCTATATTGCTGTTGAAATCGCAGGCGTGCTCAACAGCTTAGGCGCTGAGGTGCATCTATACGTGCGTCAGCATTCGCCGCTACGCTCGTTTGATCACACTATCGTTGAGACCTTGCTCATAGAGATGGAGCAAGACGGTATTCATTTGCACACCAACACTACGCTCACTGAAGTCAATAAAAACGAAGATGGCAGCTTAGAGCTATTTACCAAAGATGGTACGCTAGATACGGTTGATTGTCTGATTTGGGCGATTGGCCGCGCGCCGTCTACTGACAACATCAACCTACAAGTAACGGGCGTAGAAACCACCGAGTTTGGCAAAATCAAAGTCGATAAATTCCAAAATACCAATGTCGATGGTATTTACGCGGTCGGTGATATTATCGAAAATAGTATTGATCTGACACCAGTTGCCATCGCCGCTGGTAGGCGTCTGTCTGAGCGCTTGTTTAACAACAAGACCAATGAGCATTTGGTTTATGATTTGATACCGACGGTTATATTTACTCATCCCGCTATCGGTACTATTGGTTTATCTGAGATTGACGCGGTGGCGCTACATGGCAAAGACAACATTAAGTGCTACACCTCGACCTTTACCTCGATGTATAGCGCCGTGACTCAGCATCGCCAAAAGTGCGTAATGAAGCTGGTGTGCTTAGGTGAGGAGGAAAAAATCATCGGCCTACATGGCATCGGTTACGGTGTTGATGAGATGATTCAGGGCTTTGCGGTAGCAGTGAAGATGGGCGCTACTAAAGCTGATTTTGATAATACTGTTGCTATTCACCCGACCGGTTCAGAAGAGTTTGTGACCATGCGTTAGCTGCTATTATTTAGTAGTGACTTAAATACAGGTAATAGTCTGTTGTTACTGCTATTATAGCAGCACTATAAATCGTTATAAGATGGTCACAAAATGATTGGATGGCAGGTATATCTTTATATCTTACCCGTGGGTTTAGGAATTATGACATTAGCGGCCAGTCTACTGTGCTTGTTTGCTTATTTAATGTCTGATGATAACGCCACTCGCCTGCCAGCCTTTACTTGGTTTAAACGTCTTATCATTGTGGCCTTTGTTTTACTAAGCATTGGTATCTTTATGACGGTTAAATACTTTTGGGTGCGTTAACTATTCAACACTCAGCTTGGTAGTGGTAATGCTTTTTTTATCTCGATAAAGTATAAATCGCCGTTGTTGGACTCACCCTTACTATCATTTTCCAAAAAAGGCTGGGTGTTGCCCGTACAAACATAACCGCGACGCTGATAATAAGCTAGCATTTTATCGCGGCCTTTTAAGACTAGCATCTTAATCGAATTCTCATTTGCTGAGCTCTCAGCTGCCGATTGTGCAAAAGTTGTATTGTTATAACAAAAATAGCGCTGTATAAAGACCTCTGCTTCTGCGAGCAGCGCACTACCAACCCCACTGCCTTGCAAGTCAGGGTTGACTGCAAACAAGCCAATATAAGCGCTATTATCTTCAATCGCTACGTTGATACAGCCTAATATCTCACCAGTTGCTTGACCATTCTCTGTCTGCGGATAGACAAATAAATACTGCTGATTATCCTCAATTACGGATGTCAATTCGGCTACATTGGTGCGAATACCGCCAACTAATTCAGTTTCATGGGTCCAGCCTTCAAAACGATAGCTACGATTGAGTAAAGTTTCAAGCTTTGAGATATCTGATGCTAATGCCGGACGCAAAAACACTGGGTTAGGTTTTGATTGATTAGCTATAGAACTAGTAGTCATAGTATTCTCATTTTTAGTGACGATAGCCAAACGAACAACTTGTCCAAATGCTAGAAAAACCAATAATAACTTTTATTCCGCTATAAGCTTTTCTAACTCCAACAGCTCTAAGCCTGCGCGCTTAGGATCGCCATTATTGCCATCGATTGGAAACGGCTCGCTATGCCCGGTCAGTTGATAGCCGCGGCGCTGATAATAAGCGAGTAGCTCAGGACGATGACTTAAGATACTCATGGTTAAACGGCTAGGCTGAGTAACTAAGGATTTGTTATTAAGCAAATGACGCTTAGCAAAACTCTCAGCAGCCTGCAAAATGACATTACCTACTCCCGCTCCTTGCAAGTCTGGATGCACTGCAAACATCCCGATATAGCCATCGTTACTTTTATCAGACTGGGTTTTTAGCTCAACTGCTATAGAGCCTAATAGCTCGCCGGTCTCAGCTCCCTCGCGTTCTCCTGTCTTAGTTTTTGGATAAACAAAAACATAGTGCTTAGGGTTATCAATGACGCTGGCAAGTTCGATCTGTGTGGTGCGAATACCCGCGACTAAATCGGCTTCATTGGTCCACCCTTCGGCTTGACGATAGCAGCGATTTAATAGGGTTTCTAAAGCGCTGATATCATCGGTAGTCGCTTGGCGTAAAAAAATATTTTTATTTTTGTCGCTATCAGCATTATTTGTCATTATTATCTTCTCAATTTTTGCAGTCAAAATTTAAATAAAAAAGGCTGACCTAAAAAATTAGATCAGCCCTTATCATAATTATTAGAATAGGGTTCGTCTATGTAAATTATTTTACGGTGATAGAGCATGTGCCTGATCGATGATATCGAATCCAGCATTAAGCTGCGCTCTAGTAGGAGCCACTCCGCGGCGCAGCAACTCACCAAAGGCGATCAGCTCTTTGTCGCGGCCAAGAGAGCTTGCCGCCGTAGCCCGTGTATTCTCGCCTTCATCATCAAAGTAGTATTCGATATAGTCCATCTGATCTGGCGAGCCAAATAAGATGCCTTTATCTGGAGTTGCCGCATGACCGCTATAGCGTAGGCTTTTGCCGTACTGCATGGTCCAAAAGAACGGTACGCGCTGTTCAAGGGAGACGACATTGTCTTCATTTAAGATAGCAGCTGCAGTTACTAGGCCATGCTGCAGTGCCACGCGCCAATGCTCGATACGCAGACGACCCATTTGACCCTCAGCCTTGGCAATATCGCCAAGCGCATAGACGCCGTCTCGTAGTTGCAAGCGCTTATCGACCTGTACGCCGTCAGGATCATTGACCTCAGCTAAGAGCTCTGTACGTGGCGAGACTCCTGTTCCTAAGATGACAACGTCGGCGTCAAGGCGAGTACCATCGCTTAGCGTCACGCCGCTTACGTTATCCTCTGTACCGTTGATCTCACTGACTCCAGCGCCAAAAGCAAAGGTAACGCCTTTATCTTCATGAAGGCTAATCAAGGTATTGCTCACTGTCTCAGAGACGATGTTTGCCATGACGCGCTTACTTCTACCGACAACGGTGATAGAAGCCGCTTTGCCTGCCTGTATTAGCGCAGAAGCCACCTCCATTCCTATAAAGCCTGTGCCTACTATGACCACTTTTCTGCCGTCAGTCGCTTGTTTGATAGCTTTGGCATCATCCATAGTGCGTAGGGTATAGACACCCGATTGCTCAGCGCCTTTGATAGGCGGTATGGTTGGCTCGGCTCCCGTTGCTACTACTAAGAAGTCAGCGGTTTGAGTCTCGCTATTGCCATTAACGTCTTTTATGATAATACTACTCTCATTAGGCAGTACTTCACTGACGACTTGATTGAGACGCAGATCGATGTTGTGTTTTTGCGCCCAGTCGTTACCACCTAGCATAAGATGCTTCTCATCCATCTTTCCGGCCAAAAACATCTTCGATAACAAAGTACGGTTATAAGGCGCTTTATCATCTTTACTAATAATAGTAATCTTGCCGCCATAACCTATTTGACGCAAATGATGCGCTGTCATAAAGCCTGCTGCCCCGCCCCCAACGATCATAGTGTGCGTCTGAGCTAATTTGTCGTTATCAATTGAATGATCTATTTTGGCAGCGGTATTGATAGTCAAATTATCGCCATCATCACTTAGCTCATATTGGGTCAAACCGCTGGTCGCTACTGGTTCTAACAACCGGCCATCAGTACTATCAAAGGTACCATGATGCCAAGGACAGACGATGCGATTACCACAGCGTAAGCCCTCACCTAAATCGGCACCCGCGTGAGGACATTTACCATCAAAAGCGCGAAAGCTGTTATTATCACGAGTGATTAACAAAATGCTATCATCTTGTTGTTTAAAAGATTTCATGCCACCATCTGGGATGTCGGCTTTGCTAATAGTGATTGTGTGAATCTTATTGTCAGTCATAAGTTATCCTTAACGGTGGCGATTGCTGCCGAATAAATGAACGGCCTGTTATTGAGGTTTAATAATTATTAAGCTAAGCTTTTATTACTATATTGATAAATAAGTAGCAGTAATAGGCCTAATCAATAGTAACAATCCTACAAAGCCTACGATGTTTTTTTGTATATCTAGCGCGTTGCAAAACGTAACTTTTATACTTAATCTCAAGTCTTTTAAATTCAATTTATAAAAACTGACTCAAACCTAATGCTATTCACCTCTTAGACTATTTACCCAACCTTTTTTTAACGAGTTAATGACTATTTTATGACTGTTATAAATCCACAAAATTTTGAATCTACTATTGATTTGGCAGCGGCGACTAATACTGCCACTCTCCCGCAGCCTATGACGCCGCCTATTGAGCAAGCTACCTATAAAGCTCAAGTAGCCGACTTTGTGGTTAATGAGCGATTACCGCTAGACTTTACTAATGAGGGCGAGCATCTTTGGCTGCATATTGAAAAATCAGGCATCAATACCGCTTATTTAGCCAAACTACTATCAGAATGGGCAGATATTCCCTTGCGTGATGTCGGCTACTCCGGTCTAAAAGATAGGCAAGCGCTCACTACCCAGTGGTTCAGCCTACGTATTCCCAAAAAACAACTGCCTGCTACTGAGTTTGCACCGGTTGATATCAAAGAGCAGGAAACTATCAGAATTCTTGCACAGCACTGGCATAATAAAAAACTAAATCGCGCTACTCACGATGCCAATCAGTTTGTAATTACTTTGCGAGATTTAGTGTTTACCGATGATTCAGGGCTAGCCGATAATCAAGCTCTCGTTGAGCAGCATCTAGCAACGATTAGCAAAACTGGGGTACCTAATTATTTTGGTCCGCAGCGCTTTGGTTTTAATGGTAATAATATTACAGAGGCGCTAAAGTTATTTGCTAAAGAGTCTGATAACAGGTTGGCAAACCCCGCGGCTAATACAATGGCTAATACAACCTCAGCTAAAAAGAAACCTAAGCGTAAAGGTGCTCCCCGAGAACAAAACTCAATGGAGCTATCAGCAGCGCGTAGTTTGATCTTTAATAAAATATTGGCAGCAAGAGTACGAAATGGTAGCTGGGATACAGGGTTAAATGGCGAGGTTTTTAATCTAAACGGCTCAGGCTCAATATTTGCCAGCGAGCAAATAGATGATACCTTACGCGAGCGCTTAGCTAGCGGTGATATACACCCAACAGCGGCAATGTGGGGTACTAGTAATGATAAAGTAACAGCAGCTGCCGCCGAGCTTGAAAATGACGTAGTGCAGCAAGATTTTTTGTTAGCTCAATTAGCGCGCGGCTTAGAGCAGCGGGATATCAAAGCGCAAAGACGGGCGCTGCGTTTGCCTGTAGAAGACTTGAGCTGGCAATGGCTTGCGGGACGTACGCTAGTATTAAGCTTTACCCTGACAACTGGCAGCTTTGCAACTAGCGTTTTAGCAAGTTTAATTAAACATCTAAAGCTACAGTAACTTTAAATCTTAAGCATTAGAGTCCTTGACTATAGGTAATTAGGTAAAGCTCTAAGTCACATAACTCGATTTGACGCTTACTATATCCTGTTTTTCTTCTGCCAATAAATCATTGGCACTGATCACTTGGTTGCGGCCTCTACCTTTCGCCTCATAAAGCGCTTTATCAGCGATACTGATTAAATATTGGCAAATATCTTTGGGCAATTGTTGCTGTGAGTGCGATGAAGAAACTATTTTGGGATGATTTGAATTTAATTGTCGCGATTTAAAGAAACCAAATCTATTAGGTCTAAAGGAACTAACTTCAGCTGAACTATGATGCCTTTGTTTAATCACTATAAGCTCGTCTGAGGTTAGCGTATAAAGGCCTAAACTAGTAGTAACTTTGAAACGATCCCCTTCATCTGTTTCAATAAGGTACTGTCCAACGCTTTGTCTTAGGTGTTCTGCGATTTTCATGGCCTCATCATGTGCGCTATTAGGTAATACAATCAAAAACTCCTCACCACCATAGCGACTAATAATGGCCTGCGTAGTCGATAATGAGTCGATTAGAATTTGAGCGACTTCTCGTAACACCTGATCGCCCGCTTTATGACCATAATTATCATTGACTTGTTTGAATGAATCTAAATCCAATAACATCACACTATAATCTTCAGTATCTTTGATTTCAGCCAAGGTCTGCTGCATTTTAGTTAGTCCGTAGCGGCGATTATCTAAAGTGGTGAGCTCGTCTTGATTGGCATGCTGTAATATCTCTTTTCTACTGTCATCTAAGATCAGTAGCAGTTGCTGAAAGGTATAAACCATAAAAATAGCTTTGGGTATCGCTAAGTAGACATGAGTTGAGCGCCAAAAAAAAGTCGATGAGCGCTGTAGCTCACTAATATGCTTCCAGCCTAAGCTCTCTTTACTAAAGCTCGAGCTGGCAATAGCGTTTTCTATAACCATAATCTCGTTATAGGTAAGACCATCGTAAACATCAACTAAAGGAGAGATAACCGGTATTTGGCGCAAATTAGGCAAATCAATACCGAAATAAGGAGAAGTGATAGCTAATAGAATGAGTAGTATTTGTAATAAAAACACTCTCCAAACGTAACGACGCCTCATCAGCATCATACCCAGCATAGCGCCGCCAACTAAAGACACTCCTGCAACTAGGCTACTATAACCTACTACTACAATGATAGAAGTAATATAAATGGTATAGAGAATAACCAAGATGATTTGCCATCGAAGCAGTCGCTGATAATCATTTTTTATATTTACTAAATGCCCAACCATCCACCAAAAAATAAATGCAGCAACAGTGACGCCTAACCACATGGGATATAGCAAGGCCATATTGACGTAGTTATCTGCCGCCCCCCGATAGCACCAAACAGATAAAAACCACAGCCAATGCGAAACCACTTCTATCACGATAAATAAAGCTAGCAGGGAGGTACGATCTGCTAGCTGCCATTCAAATATAACCTGAGAGAGTTTCTTATAACCTAATTGGTGTATCGAGATAGCCATTAATACGCAGCCGCATATGGAGTGATGTATATTAAGTTAATATTATAGAATATTCTTGGTATTAACAATAACATTGCGACCAATGGACTAATTAGAAGTAAACAAAAGTACATTAAAAACTTAATTTGTTATCTTAGGCTTTTGGATGCTATTTATAAGGTATGCTTAAAAGACTGCCAAATACCTCGCTGGTTTGCCTCCAGTTTGGGTACATCGCCCAAACGACGCCAAGGCATATTACTACCATGAAAGTCGCTACCAATAGAAGCGGCCAGCTGATGCTCTTCGATACTACGATCAACCATACGCCGTGTGCTTAGCGGCTCACTATTAGCGGGCAGCTCACAAGCCTCACCGCCGAGCGCTGCAAATTCGCTGATCAATTTACGAACTCGTGTCGCTGAGAGATGATAACGGGTGGGATGAGCTAGCACTGCTTTACCGCCGCAAGCTTGAATAAGCTCAATACCACGCTCCATACTCAAGGCTTCAATGGGGACATAAGCTGGCTTGTTATCTGCAAGATATTTATCAAAGGCTTTTTGCACCGTTTTGACCTCTCCGCGCTCGTAGAGTACTTGACCGATGTGCGCTCGTCCTACCGCTTGCGGATTGTTACCTGCTTTGACGCAGACTTGCTGCCATAGCTCATCGTAATCAATAGCGAGTAGCTCGCTAAGCTTTTCGGTAATACGCTGACCACGACTGGCGCGGCTGTCTTGCAATTGCTGTAAGGTCTCATGCATCTGCTGACGATCGCTAAAGTCTAAACCCAACACATGGATGATTTTATTAGTTGATTTATTCTTGCCATAACCGCCACTTAGGGTATGCTCACAGCTTATCTCAACACCGTTAATGAGCTGCATACCGCAAGCATTAGCGGCAATGCTAGCTTCATCAATGCCTAATAAAGTATCATGATCGGTCAGTGCCAATACCTCAATTCCTGCAGCATGAGCGCGTTGCACTACCTCAGTAGGAGCATAAGTACCGTCAGAACAAGTGCTATGACAGTGTAAATCTATTTTCATGAAATTGGCCTTAGGTTGGTTTAGCAGTATTAGCAAATGAGAATTGAGTGTGAATAAAAAACAATAGATAGCTCGTGTTTCGGTAGTTTTTTTAATCTTTATGACAGCTGATAGTCATTTTATCGTGTTTTGAGCGCTCATTGACATAGAGCATTGTTATATATGACTATCACAGCGTTGATTGCTTTTTTTTAGCTCAGTAGAGGTGTAAACTAGGCTCTACGTTTTTGTTGGACACCCCATTCGTTATGAAAGCCTTACTAGACTTTATCCCCTTAATTGCTTTTTTTATAGTAGCCAGACAAAATGGTATTTTGGCAGCGGCAGGTGCTCTGCTTATTGCTACTGTGCTTGTTTATGCTATTCATTTTATTCGCCAAAAAGGTAAGTTTGACAAGCAGCAATGGGTAGTTTTATTACTCACGATCGTCTTTTGCGGCGGCACTTTATTGCTGCGTGATGACGTTTATTTGCGTTGGAAATCACCTATTATCAATGGCATTTTTGCCCTAACGTTATTTGTTAGCGCCGCTATTAATAAGCCGTTGATGCAGCTGGCTATGAAAGAGGTCTTTACCCTAACTATGGCGGGTTGGAAAAAGCTGACGATCGCTTGGGCTTTATTTTTTGTATTAATGGGAACTCTTCATTATATCACGGCCTTTACTATGTCTGATGAAGCTTGGATTAATTTCAAAACTTATGGCTGGGTACCTATTATGATAGTCTTTGTGATCGCGCAGTTTGCGGTATTAAAGAACCATATCAACCCTGCTCTCACCGATAAAACCAGCAAATAGCTTAACTCGTATAAAAACACGCTATTTAACTGCTAATGTTAATATTCATTAACCGTTATTACTATTATTTTTGAGGAGAACTAATGTCCTTATTTGTCATTATTGGTCATGATGTGGCTAATAGTAGCGCTAAGCGGCAACAAACTCGCGCTGAGCATGTTGAGCGTTTGCAAGCACTAGAGCGCGAAAATCGTCTTGTTGTCGCTGGCCCCACTCCTATCGAACACGGTCTTGAAGCTATGTCAGGTAGCGTGATTATCGCTGATTTTGACTCTTTAGAGGCGGCGCAAAATTGGGTAAACGCTGAGCCTTATCTGCGTGATGGCGTGTATAGCCATGTAGATATCAGAGCTTTTATTCATACACTACCTAGCGATAAGGTTATCTCATAGTGAGTCAAAGTTATTCCTCTCTCGTTTTGCCAGCGCTTAGATACGCTTTAGCTAGCCTATTGTCTATAAGTCTAATTATCGGCTCTTTTGGCGCCCACGCCGCCTCAGCGATACCTGCCTCTGAGCCTAATGTAGCAGAGGCTGAAGAGATAGCAACGACACCAGCCACGTCAACGCCGAAGAACAAGGTAAAACCAGCGGCGACTACAGATGCTGATGGCAAACCTACTCTAGCAGCAGAGCTACAACCGACCGATAAAGCGCTATCTGCCGCCAATCAACAGCTCCTTAGTCGCAATGCGCAATTACAAAGACAGGTCAACGACTTACAAACTCAGGTCAACGTCTTAGTTTATGAGAGCCAAGGTCAGCTGTTTTTATACGGCGCTTTTACGGTATTGATAAGCTTATTAGTAGGTATTTTTATCTCTTGGCTAGTCTTTGTCCGCCGTGAGCGCTGGTAGCGGTTAGTTAGTGATTTTAGTTCATAAGTTTTGTTATTGAGCCTGTTATGTCTACTCCTTCTCTAAGCTCTACAGACTATTCAAACATTATTCGCCCTGCCAATATCAAGTGGGAGAGTGATGATACCGGTAATAAAGTGCCGGTATCTGGTGAGTTTGGTGATGTTTACTTCTCTCATGCTGATGGTTTGGCAGAGTCGCGCCACGTTTTTATTGCTGGTAATCAGCTCCCTGAGCGGTTAGCGGCACTTGCCTTTGATCAATGCTTTACTATCGCCGAGTTAGGTTTTGGTACGGGTCTAAATTTATTAGCCATCTGGCAGTTGTGGCAGCAGTTACGCCGCAAAAACAATCATCTAGCCACAGCGCGCTTGCATTTTATCACTACCGAAAAGCATCCTATACCGCTAGATGATCTGACAAAAATACTGGCTATATGGGCGCAGCGTGCTCCTGAGCTGACAGATACTATTAACCAGCTATTAGCGGTTTATCCTACGCTTATCGCAGGCTGTCATCGTCTGCATTTCGCTAAAGATAATCTAACCGTTGATATCTGGCTTGGCGATGCAGCGCTAAGTTTGACCAAGTTAGCGACGGATACTTTAGTAACCGATAGCTTAGACAAAAAACCGCATGTCGATGCTTGGCTGCTAGATGGTTTTGCGCCTTCGTGTAATGAGTCTTTATGGGCAGAGGCAGTATTTGAGCAAATACAGCGCTTATCTACGACTGGTACTACCGCTGCCACTTATAGCTGTGCAGGAGTGGTAAAACGCGCGCTACAGAACAACGGCTTTAGCATCAAAAAAGTCAAAGGTTTTGGGCGTAAGCGTGAGATGCTCACGGCTATTATGGAAGAGAGATCAGCGCTAAATAACCCTAATAGCCAGCATAGCAATGACCACAGCACCCACCATATCGTTATCGGCGCAGGAGTTGCTGGATTAATGATAGCTTGGTCATTAGCCAATCGCGGTATCAAAATCACCTTAGTCGATAAAATAGCTCCCTTGGCGGGCGCTTCAGGTAATCCACGTGGCCTACTTGCGCCGAAGATGACGCCTATTCATCATGTTGATGAGCACTTGCATACTATTGGCTATCTTTATAGCAGCCGCCGCTATCGTCAGTTTAATGAGCAAGCAACAGAGCACGATATGTCTCCTATTATCGAGATGACCGGCGCGCTTGATTTACTACTCAAAGCCAACATCGATAGTCGTCAAGTTGCTGATTATCCTGACGATATAGCCACCACTTTATCTATTGATGAAGCAAAAGTGCTTACAGGTTTGCGGCAGCAGGATTTGACCGAAAACCTCTATCTACCGCAGTCAGGCTTAGTTAATCCGCAAGCTTTAAAGGACATCATCCTTAGTCATCCGCTGATTCGTTTTGTACCGTTAGAAGTTACTCAAATAGATGAGAAAAAAGAGCATGTAAGCGTTAGCGGATATCAAAATTCTGAGAAAACCGCTCCCAAACAGCTTACCTTAACCGCCGATAATGTGGTGATTTGCGCCGCGTTTGAGAGTCACAGGTTAGATCAGCGTATCTTTGATTGTCGCAAAATTCGTGGGCAGCTGTCTTGGTTTATCCCTACTACTGAGCAGCTAGCAAACTTGCCAAAATTACCGCTGAAATATGGCGGCTACTGTGCGTTATTTACCCCAAAAAGGGGCGATAATCATTTAAATCCAGTAATCGAAAATGAGCCGCAGTTTTTACTGGGGGCAAGCTTTGTGCGTAATGATATCGATACCGCTATTCGTACAGATGAGCATGAGCTTAGCCGTAACAAGTTAATCAAAGCCATTCCTGAGCTTGAAGCTGTGATTCCAGCGGATACTAGTCATTGGCAAGCGCGCGCTGGTATTCGCACCCAAACCCCTGACTATCATCCTATTGCCGGACAATTGGCCAATAGCCAGCGTTTATGGGTGATGAGTGCGATGGGTGCTAAAGGTTATGCTTATGCGCCGATATGCGCTGAGGCTCTAACCGCTATGATGCTAGGAGAATTTGGCCCTTTATCTAGTGAGATGCTTGATAAATTATCGCCAAGTCGCGAGAGATTAAAAACGTCTTTAAAATCGTAGCAAGATACTTTTATGCCTCTCGTTTATTTTTACTACCTACAGCGCTTTGACTACAAATAATAAGATATTCACTATGAAAAATGTATTGATGACTCAAGCTAAAGCCTTTTTGCGGCCTATTATCATTTTAAGCTTATCTAGCTTGGTAATAACCGCTTGCCAAAAAGAGCCCGAAACCGAAACCGTAATAGTAGAAGAGCAAGCAGCGCCTATCACTACTAGCGCTGACGAGGCTATCGCCCAAGATGCGGCAGTCGAGCCAGACACTGCATTAACTGACAAGCATGATGTTAAGCTAGAATCGCTTGAGAATAATATCGGCGCGGCAGGCGTGACGCCAAATGCCCAGACCACTACCCCTAGTCCAGAGCAAGATATCAAAGGCACACAGATCACTGATGTGACTTATCGTAGCGCTAGTGGTGAGACTTTATCGGTAGTTTTTGAGACATCAGCGACTGGCGTGTTAAACGCTATTGTCACTTTGCCCAATAAGCCAAAGATGACTTTAAGCGCGCCTGAAGGCCAAGGTAATAATCCAACTTATCGCTCAAAAGACGGCAATATAGAGCTCGTCAGTCATGGCGGCGGTAGTAGTATAGATTTGCTACAAAACGGCAAAGTGACCAGTTACGAAGCCACTAGCGCTGAGGCTGAAGTCGTCACTCAGCCTTAGTACTCAGCCTTAATTTTGGGTCTAATGGTGGCTAATAAAAAAGCCTTAAGAAAATAGGCCAATCAGCCATTTAATCATTGTCCAAAGTCCTAAAACCACCAAGAGGATGATAATTAGCCCTAAAATATCAGGAATGTGCAAATAAATCCAAGCGACGATAGGATTGCGCCAAATAGCGCTTTGACGCTGCTTATCTTCCAAGCTTTGATGCAAAAATGGCCTATCTAAATGCGTCGTCTCAGTGATGCCGTACTCGTCTTGTAAGTGCTGATGGACAATGGTTAAGGTTTTGCGGCTAGGACGAATAAAGATATCAAGTAAAGTGCCAATGCCGGGCACTATTCCTACTACGGTATCAACCAGTGCCAGCTGCACCGCTGGGGTCATTTTACTAGCCGGTACGCCTAATTGACGGCCTAATATAAAGGCGTAACTGGTCAATATCAGACCGGCTATATCACCTGCTAACGGAATGGTTGACAGCGCCGCATCCGCGCCCAAACCTTGCTGAGTAAAAGGAATGCGGACTACCGAATCCATAGTATTAGCAAACTTGGCAAGCTTACGCTCAGTGGCAATTACCTGCTCGCGTGTCAAGCCATGTTCGGCAAGATTGATCTCATAAGCCGTTTGTATCTCATTAGCGACTGGTTTCTTTGAGTAACGTTTGAATGAATCGGATAGTTTAACCATTAAAGGTGGTCCATATACAAGATATAGCGACTAAAGCAAATAGATAGCGTCCGACCCAAATATTAGCTAAAAAAGCTTGAAAGCATGGTATAGGCTGACGACTAGCGCAAGCACTGTTTTGTTTGGTAAACATCATCGCTACTAACGCTAAGCCAAAGACCGGAATAATGCTCAAGCTAGTCAGCGCAAAGTAATGCCACAGTACCACGCCCATAATTAATAAAAAAGTTACTTGCAGGATAGAGATAATAACGATGTCAAAACGCCCAAATAAGATAGCGGTGGACTTGACGCCAATTTTGAGATCATCTGCGCGGTCTGCCATTGCATATTGGGTATCATAGGCGACCGTCCAGCACATATATGCAATGAACACTAGCCAGCACCAAATATCTGGCGCGCCTTGTACTGCTACATAGGCCATCGGTATCGCCCAACCAAAGGCGGCGGCCAAAAACACTTGCGGCAAGTGGGTAAAGCGTTTCATAAACGGATAAATAAAAGCTAGCACCACCGCAGCAAGCGACCAGTAAAACACTTGTATCGGTAAGAACAGTAACAGGCTAGCACTAAGTATAACCAACACTAAAAATGCAGCGATAGCCTCACGCCCAGAGAGGCGACCATCCGCTAAAGGGCGACCTTTAGTGCGTGTTACATGACCATCGACTTTACGATCGGCAAAGTCATTAATCGCACAGCCCGCTGCTCGCATCAATATTGCTCCAAGCGCAAAGATGATAAATAGCTTTAGACTTGGCAGGCCAGCTACTGCCCCTTGCTGCTGCGCTTGCCCCATAGCCGCTAGCATCACTCCCCACAAAGTTGGCCATAGCAATAGCTCAATACCTACTGGCTTATCAAAACGGGTTAATTGCATATAAGCGTATAATTTTTGTTTTAAGCTCAAAGGCATGCGAGTAGTAGTCATAGGTTTACGGCTCTTTACAGATTTTGGTACAGACGGTTGGCTTCCACCATAGAGATTTCAGGATACTGCTTACGCAGTGCTTTGATAGCGGCAACTTTATTACCTTGGACGTTTTGCTGACGCAGATAGCTTATATATGCCTGCGGCGCACGTAGCTTTTTGAGCTCCCCTTCCAAACGTAAAATGCGAGTACGCAGAATAATATTAATAAGCAATAATGCAGCCCCTGCTGCCCAAATAATAATAATTAACATTGCTCTCTCCTAAGCTAGCTGCTACAGCTGATAAATATAAATAACAATAATATACCGCTAAATAAAATAACCATCGAAACGCACTGCCGCATTATGCCAGCTCTCATCGGGCGCTTTATTAGCCAAAAATGGCGCTTGCTGGGGTCTTTTTACAACAACTCGACCTTGCTTTTTTGAGCTTTGACTAACGAGAGCTTGAGCGCTTTGTAATAACTGCTGCTCCTCAGCTAGGGTTGGCGGCTCGGCTAATTGATGCAGCGCTTGCATCTGCTTGCCTACTTTAGCGCCTTTGCCAGTCTTGCTATCTTGATAGCTATCTGCTGGAAACATGGGATCTAAATAAACCACATTAACAGCTCTTTTTGCTTCGTCAAAATTATTAGGCAAATGAGCAAAATAACTTAGCGCGTCGCAATTGATGATAGTTAAGCGCGCCATAAGCTTTTGCCAGTTGGGCTGCTGACTCATGCGCTGCTGCTCAGCCAGCAATAATAATGCCATGAGCGGCTGCTGCTCAAGCATCAATACTTGCGCGCCCGTGCTCGCTAATATCAAGCTATCATGACCAAAGCCAGCGGTGGCGTCTAGCACTTGAGAGTCTGCGCTAATCTTGGCTGCTTGCAAAATCAGCTCCGATTTGCGCCCTGCACTGACCACTCGCCGCTGCAATTTATCCCACTCTGGCGCGACGCTTAGACCACCGCTTACTAAAGACAATTTATGTTTATTATCTAATATTAAAGCCGCTTGCTCAGCTGCAGTGTTTAACTGTACTAAGCGCTGCTTAAGCTTTCCCTCAATCAGTTCAGGAATAAGTACTATTGGTAAGTTATGGTCGCTGATTAAGGTTTGCAGACTGTCAATAAACGACAGCTGCGCGTTATCCACATAAAGGAGTTTGGTATGATTAGCCAGCAAATTGATACCCAAAACCCCAAGCGGCGACTAATACAATGACGCCTGTGACAATACGTAGCCAAGCAAAGATAGTGAAATCACGACGACTCACCCACGCCACTAGCCAGCGAATACACAGTAGTGCCACGATGAAGGATACTACCGTTCCTATCGCTAACACTAGCCAATCCTCGCTATTAGTCAGCACCTCATGGTGTTTGAGCAAATCAAGTAAACCGGCACCAACAATAACCGGAATACCCAAAAAGAAAGAAAACTCTGCCGAAGCTTTACGCGAGACGCCAAGCCAAAGCGCGCCAATAATAGTCGCACCAGAACGTGAAGTACCTGGTATCAGAGCTAAGCATTGAAACAAGCCTATCTTTAGCGCGGTTTTGAAACTGACGTCTTCCGCCTCTTTTGCAACGATAGTTTTGGGACGCTTTTCGACATAAAAGATGAGTAAACCGCCGATAATCAGCATGATAGCAACGACGATAGGATTAAACAGATAGGTTTTAATCTCATCGGCAAAAGCGAAGCCGACTATCATCACTGGGATGGTAGCGATAATCAGACTAAAGCCCAGCTGGCGCGGGTTTGCCATCGTATCGGATTGACCGGTAATCAAGCCCATCAGCGCTTGCCACAGCCTGCCCCAATAGTCGTAAATTACCGCGAGGATAGCGCCTAGCTGCACTACCACCACGAACAGATCGACTTTTTCTTTCGTCCAAAAGCCCATTATATCAGCGGATAAAATTAGATAGCCGGTGCTAGAGATGGGTAAAAACTCAGTGATACCTTCAACAATACCCATGATGACGGCTTGAATTAATAAAATAATATCCAAAATCGCTTTCCTAACGACAGACGCAGTGCCTGATTGATATGAATTAAAGTTTACTGCTAAATAAAGCAGATTTATACCGCTATATAGTGGATTTATTATAAAAATGATACAGCGAAACTAAGATGAATTTTGCGCTGAAATATCATGTATCTATTTTATTTAGGATCGACTATAGAATCTTAAGCTTTGCCTTGCTCTTTTAAGGTTTTCCAAGCCTGATTGCGCAGATACTTGGGTAATGCTCTCGCCGCTTCTGTGCCGCCATCTACCCTAAACTGCACAATACCGAGTTGCCCGATAACGCTAGCATCTGGCCAAACATCTTCATGACTAAGTTGCTCATTATGCAAAGTGAGCAGGTTTGAGCCATTACCTACTATTGGCAGCTTAAGCTTAGTTTGACGCTCATAATCTACTAGTCGCTCAGTGCTGTCTGCTTCTGCATCAGTATGATTGAACACGGGCTGCATTATCGATTGATCTAGCGCGTACTCACCAAAGTAGACTTGCTGCATGCGCGCATCAAGAGCGCTATACACATGGGTCAAGCCGTATAGCTGATAAGCCCTTTGCGCGATGGCTTGCAGGCTTGAGACGCCAACACAAGGCAGATCATGAGCCACAGACAACGCTTGCACCACCGCAGTATTGATTCGGATACCACTAAAAGCACCCGGACCACGATTAAACATCAAAGCCTGTACATCGCTAAGCTTAAGATGACTAGCTTGTAAAGCGGCGTCTATCATTGGCAGTATTTGCCGAGTTTGCTCACGTTTGCCTTTTTCGGTTTGGCTAAAGAGGACTTCACCTTCGCCGTCCAAGATGGCAATTGAGCACTGATCAAACACGGTATCCATAGCTAAAAACATAATGACCTCAACAGTGACCTCAATGATGCTTATATAATAATGACAGTTAGATAGTTAAAGCCTCAAAGCTAGGACTAGCTTTGAGGCTTGGCGATCTGTACTGGTAATGATTAATCTAGAAACGCTTCTTAAATCCTTTTGGTGCTTGGTTTTGCATCTCTTGAATTTGTTTTTGCATATCCTCAGTGCTTGGCATGTTATTGGGATCGAGTCCCATTTGTTTGGCTAAGTCGGCTTGATTGACATTTTTTATACCGCCTTGTCCTTTAGCATTGCCACCGCCAAATAACGGACCACCGCCGCCGCTACCTGCAGCGCCGCCACCCATCAGCCCTTGCATAGATTTCATCATCTTACCGATACCTTCGGGCTTGGAGATCATTTTCATCATTTTTGCCATCTGCTTATGCTGCTTTAAGAGGCGATTGACGTCTTGAATCTCACGACCGGAGCCAGCGGCAATACGGCGTTTGCGGCTAGGATTGATCTTATCAGGGTTTTTACGCTCATAGGGTGTCATTGAATTAATGAGCGCTTCCATTTCGCGCACTTTTTCTTCAGGTTTGGCTTCTTCGACCGCTTTTTGCATATCAGAGCCGCCCATTCCTGGCATCTTGTCTAAAAACCCTGCCATACCGCCCATACTTTTCATTTGTTGGAACTGGGTCAAGAGATCCTCAAGGTCAAAGTCGCCACCTTTTTGCATCTTTTTCGCCATTTTTTCGGCTTTATCGCGGTCAATTTTTTGCTCCACCTCTTCCACCAAGCTTAAAACGTCGCCCATACCAAGGATGCGTTGGGCAATACGCTCAGGGTAGAATAGCTCTAGCGCATCTAACTGCTCGCCGCGACCTAAGAACTTGATCGGCTTACCGGTGATAGCACGCACCGATAAAGCGGCCCCGCCACGCGCATCGCCGTCAGTTTTGGTTAAAATGACCCCCGTCAATGGCAGCGCATCATTAAAGGCTTTGGCGGTATTGGCCGCATCTTGACCCGTCATGGCATCGACGACAAACAGCGTCTCAGAAGGATTAACCGCCGCTGTTAGCGCCTTAATCTCATCCATCATCACCTCATCGATAGCCAAGCGACCAGCGGTATCGATAATCAGGATATCTTGATATTGAATCTTCGCCTCTTCAATAGCGCGGCGAGCGATATCAATTGGGTTTTCATCGGTTGTCGAGTTGACAAACTTAGCGTTAACTTGGCCTGCGACTTGCTCAAGCTGCTTGATGGCGGCTGGACGATAGACGTCAGCGGAGACTAGCATCACCTTTTTCTTTTGGCGCTCTTGTAGATATTTAGCAAGCTTACCAGCGGTTGTGGTTTTACCCGCCCCTTGTAGACCGGCTAGCAAGTAGACCACTGGCGGCTTGCCCGTCATCTCTAACTGCTGATTGGCGCTACCCATCATCTCGGTCAGCTCGTCATGGACGATTTTGACAAAAGCTTGCCCTGGCGCTAATTCTTTGAGCACCTCAGCCCCTAGCGCTTGCTCTTTGACGCGCTTGACAAAATCGCGAGTGACAGGCAGTGCTACATCCGCCTCCAATAGCGCCATGCGCACTTCACGCAAAGTGTCTTTAATATTATCTTCGGTCAACTGTCCTGTGCCTGCGATATTGCGCAAGCTCGATGACAGTCGTTCGGTTAAGGTATCAAACATAACTTATTCCCATTGTCTTATTTCTTAATTTTGGTGAATGTTCTATATTCTGTGCTTTAAATACTGTTTTGGCTATTGTATATTTTTTAGTAAAAAAAGAATAAATGAGATGATTCTCAATTAGGGGCTATTTTATGATAAATTGGACTCTTATTCTAATCATACCATTTTAGCAGTAACTTGAGCGCCACTGCGTCATAATTGCAATACTGCCGCGCTCTTGATACTCCATGAGGCATGCCTGTGTTACTTGCGTTTGTGATTGCCAGTATGGCTTATATCGCGGTCAGTCTTTATTTGGGTTGGGCGCTGACGACTAATAGAGTTATTCATAAAACCCTTAGCCTTGGTCTATTATTGATAGGGATGGGGGCGCATGCGCTGTTGTTATACCCTTATATTGTCACCCTTTATGGCCTAAATTTTAATCTATTTAATGTGCTTAGTCTAACTAGCCTATTTTTCTTATTGTTTTATGTGCTGTTTTCATTATACCGACCTATTGTCAGTTTAGGTATTTTGGCCGCTCCAACTGCGCTACTAGGTATGATGGTAGGCTATTTTGGCCGCGCACCTTATCAGCCGCTAACTAATGTCAGTCTCGGTCTTGAAACTCATATCATTCTATCATTTGCCGCCTACTGCGTGCTGCTTATGGCAGCGGTACAAGCGCTATTTTTGCGTCTACAAATCCGTGAGCTCAAACACAAAACCATTCACCGCTTTTGGGTCAACAAACTGCCCTCACTACAAAGCATGGAAGGCCTACTATTTGATATGATCTTGGTCGGCTTTGTACTGCTTAGCGTTGCGCTAGGTTTTGGCTTTATTTATGTTGAGGATTTATTGGCGCAGCATATCGCGCATAAAACCGTATTTAGTATCCTATCTTGGTTATTATTCGGCGCATTATTGATTGGGAATTGGCGAGGCGGCTTACGAGGCAAACGTGCTGCCAATATGACCATTTATGCGTTTATACTATTAGCAATTGGCTTTATTGGCAGTAAGTTTGTATTGGAGCTTGTGATTTGAGCGGGTTATTTAAGTCGCAGGTTATTTAAGTCTTAGTTAGCAAGGTTTATTAAAGGCTAATAGCGTCAAAAAACCCTCAATAAATCTCAAAAACTGTTTTATTAATTAAAAACCACAGTCTTATTACCAGCGACAATTACGCGATTTTGTACATGCCAATTCACCGCACGTGCCAGCACATTACGCTCGACATCGCGGCCTATGGCTCGCAGCTCAACAACTCCTTGTCTATGCGTGACTCGGTGCACATCTTGCTCAATGATAGGCCCTTGATCGAGCTCTGCGGTCACATAATGAGCGGTCGCGCCAATGAGCTTCACGCCTTTTTCATAAGCTTGCCGATAAGGATCAGCGCCTACAAACGCTGGCAAGAATGAATGGTGAATATTGATAATTCGCATTGGCCACTTTTTTACAAAGTCCGAGGATAGTATCTGCATATAACGCGCAAGTACTAATAAATCATTATCTGCCATTAGCTTATTGATCTGCGCTTCTGCCGCCGCCTTAGTATCTTTAGTCACTGGTACATAATGAAAATCGATACCGAAATTCTCTACCGCTTGGCGCAAGTCCTCATGATTACTCACCACTATCGTAATAGCGCAGTCGAGTAAACCACGCTGATGACGCCATAATAAATCAAGCAGCGCATGATCAAACTTTGACACCAAAATACCGACTTTAGTCTTGATAGCATTGTTATGCAGCCGCCAAGTCATATGATAACGCTTGGCTACGGTATGAGCGAAGCTGACTTCAAAATTCTCAATAATAGCGCTCAGCTCTGCTAGTGCAAACTCCAACCGCATAAAGTACTGTCCACCCTCATGCGCGGTTGAGTACTGATCAAGCGTAATAATATTACCGCCATAGCGATGAATAAATTCAGAGACCGCTTGCACGATGCCAGCTTGATCGCGGCACTTTATTAGGAGGGTGGCGGTATCGGTGGTAATGTTATTGTTAAGCTCTTTCGATTGTTTATCTGACATAGTGTGCTCTATTAGATTTTAATAACTTAGGTTAAGGTGGTTTATAAATAAAAAACCCTCAATTAATACTGAACTGACCCCCATAAGTTGTGTCCAACTTATGGGGGTCAGTTCATACTGAGGGTTTTTTATTTATAAAAACTTAAGGTTTAAATGATAGAAAAAGTGGTTGTCTTTGAAGAAGGTGCTGGCGTTGTAACGGTTAGTTTGACTTCATCTCCATTGGCACAACCTGCCGTAGATACCTCATAACTAACTATATCAGTTCCTGCGAAAAAATTCTGATTGGTAGTACCGTTCACTTGTCTCAAAGGCATTACCCTAGGCAGAGTAATATTACCATCGAAGATTTCAGGCTCACAACTCACCTCATTCTCAGTGTTGTCTTTTGTCTGTAGACTAAAAGTAGTCCCAGAAGGCATGGGAACGGTTCTCATACTATTGCCATATACTTCAAAAGAGATAACCCCAGACACAGTATTGAAATTATAATTGGTCAATGTGGGCGTATCGTTAGCAAAGCCCATGATGACTTGTTTACGTAGTACGGTCGCAAGCGAGTCATTGCATTGAGTCTCAACTTTATCTCCTCTTACTATAAAGTTCGGTAGGTTAGGCTGAGATAAGGTACTAGTTGCACACTCTGCTGCTTTGACATTTGTTGGAAATTCGCCTCTTCTATAGACAAATTCACCTGGATTAAATTTCAAATCTTCATTATCATCACGGAAAAAATAGCCAATATTGTCTAGCAGCTTATCTACGCCTGCTGTGTAGACATTGTCACCGTTGAGATCAGAGTAATCCTTGTCTCCTTCAACATAAGCAATCACACTTACTCGACCGTTTGCAGGTCTTGGATTTTGCGAAGTAAAGGTTACTGAACAATTACCACCAGAGGTCGCGCAGTTTGGCGTAATAGTACCGCCTTCAGATACAAAACTTACGACAGTGCCATCAGGAACAAAGTTGCCTTGACGGTCAGTAAGATAGACGGAGACAGAAGTAGAGTCAATAAAATTATCTACTAATACGTTTTTACCTAGAGCTAAAGTAATCCCACTTTGACTAGGTCTACCTGTAGCTACCGCGATGTTTTTTGCAAATGCAAAAATATTCTTGTTAGCGCTTAGTGCAGCACTGATCTCTACGGGTCCAGGTATATTACCAGGGTATAAATTTATAGTTACTTTTCCAGAAGCATCGCTTTTAACTGTTTGCGTATTACGGTTATTCTGTGAAATAAATCTAAAATCACTTGGAGACTTTACTAAGCTTAGCTCCACTTGCTGATTGGAAGCTGGTACACCATTGGCATAAACTGTGAACTCTACTTGACCTGATGAGGAGGAACCACTATTTTTTGCACCTAATATTATATTTTCATTGGTTGTATAAACTATAGAACTTGCGGCAATAGCTCTAACATTAACTGTAATACTCCGAGATGGCGTACTATTATTAGCAGTAGCAGCAGTAATAGTCTGTCTACCTTCACACAGATTACCATTGCTATCTATAGCTTTATAAATGGTGCTAATACTGCCTTGGTTTGAGGATGTGACGCTCGCTACTTCAAACGAACCACAGGTGGTAGAAAAATTCACAGTAACGTCATTCTGAAACTGATTGGTTCCAGTATCTCTAGTTTGTAAAGTAATAATAGTAGAAGCACCTGAATCTATGTTGCTCTCTCTAGACGTTAAATTCACTAACGCTATTTTTACTGGTTGTAATGAATAGTTGTACTGAGCAGAGGTCGCGCTGATACCGTTATAATTTGCCGTTGCAGACAAACTATAACTTCCTGTATCTTCAGCAGACAAAGGGATTAGAGAAGTCGTTGCTATACCATCACCATTAGTAAGAACAGCACCATTAGAAGTACCGAACTTAACACCTGAGCCGTTAAAAGTCACTAGTGCCCCGCTGAGGCCATTTCCATCAGCATTGGTTACTTTCACTCTAGCGGTTGCTGATGACGTCGATATAACACGTGTGGGATTACCGTTATTATCTAATAGTGTAACAGGTGTAATATTGACCTCATTGACTGGTATCACCGGTCCGCCACCGCCACCACCAGGCTGCGTCACTCCCGTATTCGGCTTTGGCGGCAGTATATCTGTACCCCCATCGCCACCACCACAACCTGCTAAAGTTAACGCTAAAGACAGCGCGGTAAAGTTAAATAATTTAGAGCTGAGGGTTAGTGAGCCATAGGACATATTTAGAACTCCGCGCAAGCGATAAGGGTTGCTGAAAAACAGGGCAGTGAATGAGGTAACCTAAAAACATAGGTAAAAGTTAGATAGGATCGAAGTAATATACTATATATTAATAGCTTGTATCATATTTATTACAGCAACTTTACTGAATTTTGTTAAAACTTACAATCAAAACTTATAACTTTGAGTCATTTAATGACCTGCACACAGGAGTAATTAAAGGTATAATGACGCTCATTAATAACGACTATTATTGTAAAATAGTTTGAGTAATTCGCTATTTTATGGTATAAATGTCGCCTTTAAAATTTTCTGAATTGGTGCTCTGTTATTTGCCTTTAGATGACAGTTTTGCCAGCTCAACCTTCATATAGTTTTGTTTGGTGCAAAGATGCCGCTTGCTGTGTCCATGCCGCATATTCGCGCAACTTGCCCAGACTGGTATGGGAATACCCCATACCTCATAGATTAGGAGTTCGCCATGTCTAGAGTTTGTCAAGTGACTGGAAAGCGCCCTATGGTGGGTAATAATGTTTCGCACGCGAACAACAAAACCCGTCGTCGCTTCCTACCAAACCTTCATCACCATCGTTTTTGGGTTGAATCTGAAAACCGTTTTGTGCGTCTACGCGTCTCTACCAAAGGTATGCGTATCATCGACAAACTAGGTATTGATACCGTGCTAGCAGATTTGCGCGCACAAGGTCAAAAAGTTTAAGCCAAGTGCTTCGCCACTTCTAAAGGCCAAGTGCTATAGCACTTCTTAAGGAAAATTATCATGAGAGATAAAATCAAATTAGTATCAACTGCTGGTACTGGGTATTACTATACTACTACTAAGAACAAGCGTACGATGCCTGGCAAAATGGAGATCAAAAAGTTTGATCCAAAAATTCGCCAACACGTCATTTTTAAAGAAGCAAAAATCAAATAATACTTTTTAATTTTGTATAATTTCAAAAGTTAAATTATTTGATAGTAAGTTTAAGACAATAAAAAAGGGTTTATCTACTGATAAACCCTTTTTTATATGCTGTGTTTTAGAAATAGCTAAAAAAATAGCTAGTTTCTATGTTTAGATTAATATCAATGAGTCATATATTGGCTTGCAAGATATTAATTTTCAAAGCATTAACTATAGTGCGTAGGCTCTTTATCATAAACGTGAGCGTGCCACTGGCTCATCTGCTTTTGCATGATGACTTGAATAGCGGCATGAATCATATGCTGACCGATGGCTTGCGTATCACTACCCAATAACTCTTTTAACTTATCAGAAAAATCGATAGTCATTAGAGGCGCTTCATCTTTATTGGTATCACGTAACAGCAATACTCCATTCTCAGCTTCGACTAACTCAAGGGTAGTCTCTTTGGCAAAGCCCGAAAACTGATCATTGCTATCATGATCGACTTCTATCTCATTATCAATATCATATGGCATTTAGTGTCTTCCTTATTATCCCGCTAGTAACTGCTATGAAAACTAACTATTTAGCTCCCTACAGTCTCTCGGGTAAACTCTTTCTTACTCATACAATGGACGCTTTGTACTTAAATTTCAAGGTGCTTAAATTTCAAGGTGCTTAGTTTTCAGGGGGCTTAAATTTTAAGGTCTAGCTACAAGCTTTAAAATCTATATATTAGTAACCCTACTCTAACGCCAGTAACGCAGCTTGGCTATGGTGAATAAGAAAGCCACAAACATGCCTAGATAATACATCAGCTTTAACTCTAAGCTCGGATCACGGTATTTGAACGGCAACGCTACCGCAGCCGTAGCGGTTGGCAATATCAGCAGCATCAGTAACCAGTTTTCTATAACGTTGAGCCACCCTTGCAGGCCCGTACCGTTACGCAAAGCTGCCAGTCCCAATAGTAAACAGGCGACAATGAGAGTAGTAAATAGGCTATTGGGCAAATCTTTGGGATAAATAATATTAGCAATACGGGCGGGCATGATTTGCATACAAAATTCCAGTCGCAAGTAGCTTACGACTTAGTAAGGATTCAAAAATTAAAAGACAATTAAAATAGTAAGAACTGCTATCTAAAGCTCAAAGTCAGCTATAAGTACCCATCAACCACAATAATGAGATGCAAGAAGTCAGATAACCCAGACTAATAGCATTCCAGCCTGCAATATGAGTACCATTAAACTTATTAAAGGCACGCGAACCCAGCCAAAATAGTAACGGAATACCGACTACGAACGCTGGTACTAATACCGCTGCATGTAACATAACCTCGCTTACTTCGTGACCTGCTATCAGACGAAAGCCATAACCGGCTAAGCTTAAAATCAAAGCAAAAACGGCTAAGCCAATAGTAATGCCTTTAGGCACTAAACTACGAGGCTTAGAGTGATCTGACTCAGATTGCAAGTTAGTATTTTGCGTATTGGTTTGAATGGTCATAAGTCACCTCAGTTAGTTATGCGCTTAAATCGGCTAATAATATTTTACTAGTGCTCTATAAATGGAGACTTATTGATGAAAAGCAATAGTCAAAGCTAATGGCTAACGGTTAGTAGCTACTTGCTCGAGTTCTGCACGCATAGCATCGATAGCCGCTTTGTAATCTTCTTGATTAAAGATAGCAGAACCGGCGACAAACATATCTGCCCCAGCTTCAGCGATAGCGCGTATATTACTCGCTTTGATACCGCCGTCGACCTCAAGTCTAATATCACGGCCACTTGCATCAATACGCTGACGGACTTCGCGTACTTTGTCTAAGGTTGAGTCAATAAAGGATTGCCCGCCAAAACCTGGGTTGACACTCATTAGCAAGATTTGATCGACCTTATCCATTACATAATCTAAGTAATGCAGCGGCGTAGCTGGATTAAACACTAGCCCGCATTTCGCGCCGCCATCTTTTATCAGCTGTAAAGAGCGATCAATATGGCTGCTGGCTTCGGGATGAAAAGTAATAATGCTAGCATCTGCCGCTAAAAACTGCTCAATCATGCCATCGACAGGCGATACCATAAGATGGACATCGATAGGTGCTGTGATACCGTAATCGCGTAATGCCTGACAGATCATGCTACCAAAAGTTAGGTTGGGCACGTAATGATTATCCATCACATCGAAATGCACCACATCGGCGCCAGAAGCCAAGACTTTTTCTACCTCCTCCCCTAAACGAGCAAAATCAGCAGATAAAATAGAGGGAGCAATAAGATACTGCTTATCAGGACAAATCATAAAAGAGCTACCTACTTAATGGGTATAAAAAACTCATGACTCTCAACTTGATATAAGTCAATGTAGGCTGCAGCTTTAGGCAACATTTTTGGCAAATTATCACCAGCTAAACTACCGCCTACGCTCACAATCCTACTAGTTAAGAGTTAAGTTAAAAAGCTATTATCCATAAAAAAAGCTATAGAACTAATGAATCTATATATTAGCGCGGTTTATATTGAGTTTTACAATAAGCGCGGCCAACTTCAAAGTCGCGTTTGGCCTCGTGCTTAGTGTTACGCCCAGTGACGCGCTCACGCCACAAGCGAAAAGAGGACGGCTTCAACTCTTGTCGCATCAATTTAATCACTGCTGCTTCATCCAGCCCATAGCTATGCTCAATCGCGCTAAATGGTGTTCTATCTTCCCACGCCATCTCGATGACTCGCGAGGTTTGCACCTCATCGAGTATGATAGTACCGTCTGCATCCGTGAGGTAGTCAGCGAGGTCTGAATGCTCAGCGCTATCGGTATTATTAGCTTGCGTCTCATCATCGATCTGCTTTTGTTGTAGCGCCGCTTGCATATCAGCTTTCATAGTCGCCAAAGACGACTGTGCATCAGTATCAGTATCTATCACTGCTTTAGTCTCTGTCATAAATTTTGCCTCGTTATTAGCTATAGATAGAGTTTTGCGACAAGTTTAACTCAGCTGCGCCATACGGTAATGATGCCAAATATGATCGTTTATAACGGTTTGAATAAAGTAGTAGCTGTGATCATGACCCGCTTGATAACGCAGCGTCAAAGGCTGCTTAGCCTTATCGCAAGCTTGCTGTAGCTTTGGTGTCTGCAATTGACCCTCAAGCAAAAAATTATCAGCCGCGCCTTGATCAACTAGCAGACTGGCGTATTGTCGGCCTGACTGCTCAATAACCTTTGCTGCATCAGCCTGCTCCCAAAGCGACTTATCTTCACCGAAATACTCGCTAAAGGCCGCCTGTCCCCAAGCTGATTCACTCGCTGAAGATACCGGTGATAAGGCAGAAACGCTAACGAATTTACTAGGATATTTAAATCCTAATAACAGTGCGCCATGGCCACCCATAGAGTGTCCCGTGATACCAGTGCTGCTTATCGGAAACTCACTACGCAGTAAGTCATAAAGCTCATCCACGATATAACTTTGCATATTGAAATGCTCTGACCAAGGCGCTGCTACTGCATCGACATAATAGCTTGCACCCTGACCCACAAAATAACGCTCATCGTTGGCCACCACTATAGTGTCGGTGCTACGGGGCGAGGTATCAGGGGCAATAAAGATCATTCCAAGCTCACTACATTTTTGTTGAAAGTGAGCTTTATGAGTGACATTATCGGCGTTACAGGTCAAACCTGACAAGTATAGTAGCGCTGGGCAAAGATGACCGGCTAATGCCTCATCCGGCAAGTAGATACTAAAAGTCATCGGAGTGTTAGTCGCTGATGAGTCATGACTATAATAATGCTGCTCACCATCAAAACAGCGGTTGGCACTGATTTGAGTCAGCTTTGAGCTAACAGATAATTTATGGCTAGAATGATGACTCATCTTTTAGATCCTCTGTAGATTTAGAGCTTAGGAGAGTTGATAGGATTTGATGACTATTATACAAACTATCCGTCGACTATCCATGGGCTTTGTTTAGCTGTTTGTTAAGATAAGGTTATGGTCAATTTCACTCATCGATAGTAACGCTGACTGCAGATTCTGGCTCCAAGGACAGTAATGCTGCGCTATTGGATAGACTATTACCATTACTCTGGTCATTGTCAATAGTTAAGTCGACTCTACGTGATTGATCAAACAATACGCGCTCAAAGGCAGGCAAAGCGGTCTCCATAAGACTACCTATTACCATTTGCGGCTCTGAGGGCTCAAAACCCATATAAAGCTCACGCTGCTGGATTTTGTAAGTTGCATCCTTAAAAGCGCTAGCAAAGCTAGTGTTTTCTCGTAGACTCTCAGCAAAAAACGCTTGACCAAAATAAGTCATCTCAGCGGTATTGGTACAGCCAAACGACATCTTATCAGCTGCTGATGCGGTAATAATAACTGTGGTAGGAGAAGCTAGCTCATCTATAAAAGAGCCTGAATAACAAGCTGAGACGATAATCACTCGCCAGCGTATTCCTGACTCATCTAAAGCTTCGCGTAACCACTCGGCTTCTAGATTATCCATTTCAATAGGCGCATTATCTAACTGCAATACATCAGCATCACCATGTGAGGTTAAGGTCAGTAGCAACACATCTTCATCAGCATTCATCTGCTGACCGATCTTCTTTAGTCCTCGCAAAATACTAGTTTTGGTCGCTATCGGCTCGTCCATCCAGCTATAGGTATTATTAATCAGCGACAAAGAGCGACCACTAGTACCAAAACGCACCTCAAATAATTCGCGAGCGTTGTTAATCTCAGAGCGAAACACATCTTGTCCTGCAAAACCTGCTACTCCCATAAAATACCATTCTGTCTTGCCAGGTATGCTAGCATCAATACTATTCAAAGCATTCTGAAGTAAATTTGCTTGCTCATAAAGAGCGGCCTCCTCCAATCGCGGCTCTACGGGTATTGGCTTAAAAATAGGCTGATCAGCAACGTTTTTTTGCCAAATCGTCATCAGCGCTACAGCGCCTATCAGCACAATAATTCGCTCCCACCAAGGAGTCCGCAGGCGCCGAGAAAATATCCATAACAGCGCTAGTGTTTGCCACAAAAATAACAGCAAAAACAGTATCGGTAAAAATGAATAGCTCCAATCTGGCAGCCAGCCTCGACTACCAAACAGTTGCACTAAGCTTTGCAGTAGCGCCGATATGGTATCCGCCACTAACCACAGCACCACAGGCACAAACAATAAAGACTGATTGCCTGAGCGCCGCGCTAAAATAATACCCACTAATAAAATAATAGTTGGCCAAATCAGATAGCTGACCAAGCCTTGCTCATTAAAAACGCTACCACTCTCCGCCGCTAACCAAGAAAACAACACATTACTAGCCAGACCCAATAAGGCAAATAGCGCAAACTGTACAAAGGTAGGTTTTACCCAAGAAAAAGCCCGTGTCGAGCCAATCAACATCCAACAAGCGGCAATAATATTGGCTGCAAAATTAAGAGAAAAGCGCTGTAGCGAGATGGTTTTTAGAGAAGAGAGTGACAAAGACGTAGACCTCTATCGAGTCGAGAAAAGGGAAAACATAATGCGTGGTACAAAAACAGAGCTTATTAGCTAAAAAAGGTGAATAAATGCTAATAGCTTAAACTAACGCAATTGTAACGGATTGTCAGTTAAGACGATAAGATTGATTTGTAAAACAGTGATAAAACTAGAGTTTTTATTTACTAATAGCCAAAAAAAGGAGACCTATTATAAGATCTCCTTTTTGGCTAAAGCTGACAATGAAAAATAAAGTAAATTCTAGCGCATTAATAGCTCATTAACTCGCTTTAGATAAGCGGCTGGATCGTCTAATTGTCCGCCATCAGCTAACAGCGCTTGGTCAAAAATAACTTGCGCCAAATCATCAAACTGCTCGCTAGATTCTAGCTTTTTGATCAAAGGATGCTCAGGGTTCACCTCAAGCGTCGGCTTGCTCTCTGGTACCTCTTGACCCATTTGCCTTAGCATCTGAATCATTTGCGGTGATAGCTCGCCCTCGCCCACCACTAAGCAAGCTGGGCTATCGACC
Source organism: Psychrobacter sp. AH5 (assembly GCF_040371085.1). Lineage (NCBI taxonomy): Bacteria > Pseudomonadati > Pseudomonadota > Gammaproteobacteria > Moraxellales > Moraxellaceae > Psychrobacter > Psychrobacter sp. AH5. Next base: position 313,445 of record NZ_JAMBMT010000001.1, on the reverse strand, counting down.
AAGCGCGTGGATACTTTGACGTCTTTGGCACGCTCGCCTAACGCTGTTTTTAGCTTATCGACCACAGGCTTCATGCTCTCTTCAGCTTTTTGCGCCTCGGCTTTTTCTTCTTCATCCTGCAAGTCGCCTAAATCCACCGCGCCTTTAGCGATGTTTTGTAGCGGTGTACCATCAAATGCGGTTAAGAAGTTCATCGCCCATTCATCAACACGGCTAGTCATCAAAATGACTTCGATACCTTTTTTCTTAAATAGCTCAAGTTGTGGGCTGTTTTTTGCCGCAGCAAGGTTATCAGCGGTGAGATAGTAAATGGCCTTTTGACCCTCAATCATGCGCGCTTTGTAGTCCTCAAAGCTGGTCTCCACTTTCTCATTTGTACTAGTGGCATAGCGTAGCAATTTAGCGATACGCTCTTGATTGCCCATGTCCTCGCCAAGACCTTCTTTGATCACGTCACCAAACTCGCTATAAAACTGAGCAAATTTTTCTTGTTTGTCGCTATCCTCGCTATTAGCCAGACTTGCTAGCATCGTAAGGACTCGACGCGCGTTGCCGTCGCGGATGGATTTGACATCACGCGACTCTTGTAATAGCTCGCGGCTGACGTTCAGTGGTAAATCTGCTGAATCGATAACGCCTTTGACAAAACGCAGATACATCGGCAGTAGCTGCTCGGCGTCATCCATGATGAACACGCGTTTGACGTAAAGCTTTAGGCCATGCTGCTGCTCGCGAGTGTAGAGATCCATTGGTGCTTTTTTGGGTACATATAATAGCTGAGTATACTGCACCCGGCCTTCGACGCGATTGTGTGTCCAAGTTAACGGCTCATCAAAATCATAAGTGATGTTTTTATAAAAATCGATGTACTCATCGTCTTCAATTTCAGAAGCTGAGCGTGTCCATAGCGCACTGGCTTTGTTAATGGTTTCCCACTCATCTGTCAGTACCATCTCGCCGCCAGTTGATGATTTGCTATCTTCGCCTTCTTCAGCATTTTCATCAACGACATCTTCTTGCCAGACCTCTTTACGCATCTGAATTGGTAAGCTGATATGGTCTGAATATTTATTGACCAAACGCTTGATTTTGCCGCGGTCTAAATAGTTATCTTCGCCATCCGTGTACTCTTCTTTGAGATGCAAAGTGATCGCTGTGCCGCGCGTCTCTTTGTCAATGGTCTCAACGGTGAAGCTGCCGGTGCCATCAGAGACCCAGCGCACGCCTTTGTCGCTAGGGTCGCCCGCTTTACGCGATTCGACTGTAATAGTATCAGCAACGATAAAGCCTGAATAAAAACCAACACCGAATTGACCGATAAGCTGACCTTCTTGCTTTTGTGACTCGGATAATTTATCTAAAAAAGCCTTGGTACCTGATTTGGCAATGGTGCCTAAGTTCTCAATAGCATCGGCCTCGTTCATACCAATACCATTATCGATAAAAGTGATGGTCTTAGCCTCTTCATCGATAGCAATACGAATCTTCAGCTCACCATCATCTTCGTATAGGCTATCATCATTGGTCGCCTCAAAGCGTAATTTGTCGCAAGCATCGGATGCGTTTGAGACCAATTCACGTACAAAAATATCCGCGTTAGAATATAGCGAATGCGTTACTAAATGTAGTAGCTGGGCCACCTCTGCTTCAAAGGTATGTTTTTTTACAGCAGGGTTTTGATTCTCTTCACTCATAAAAACTCCTTTAGGTTGTACAAATCTTAAATCAAAAAACAGCTCGTTAGCTCTAGCAAATAGCTTGACACTAAGCGCATAAAGCGGATTTTGCTAAAGCTAGACTGTCTATACTAATAAGGCCACAAGGAGAAATTTCAAGATCAATGGCGCTATTAGATAACAAAACACCGCCTTAGTTTCCTAAAGCGGTGCGGAAAATTATAAACTAAGCTTTTTATTGACAGACTGATTATCAATTATTAACTCTATATCAGTAATTTACTACAGACAGCTTGGCAAATCACGAGCCGGATCTGAATCGCGAGCCTTCATAGCATCCTCAACGCTCATGCCAAGAGCTTTGGCAACGCCTGCGCCATAGGCAGGATCACACCAATGACAATTACGAATATGACGATATTTAATAAAGTCTAAAGCATCGCCCATCGCTCTGGCAGTATTATCAAAAAGCACTTGCTTTTGTTCATCATTCATTAAATTGAACAGCGCGCGCGGCTGGCTAAAATAATCGCTATCATCTTCACGGAAATCATAATGCTCGGCATAGCCATCCACCTTTAATGGCGGTTCAGCATACTGCGGCTGCTCTTGCCACTGCTGAAAGCTGTTTGGCGTATAGTGCGGACGACCACCATAGTTATCATCAACGCGTCCTTGACCATCACGGTGGTTACTGGTCACAGGACAAGTTGGTTTATTCACCGGTATTTGCTTGTGGTTGACCCCGACGCGATAACGCTGGGCATCAGCGTAGCTAAAGAGGCGCGCTTGTAGCATGCGATCAGGGGAGGCGCTGATACCGGGAACTAAGTTATTGGGTGCAAAAGCTGCTTGCTCAACATCTAAGAAATAGTTCTCTGCGTTTTTGTTTAATTCAAACTCGCCAACTTCAATCAGCGGATAATCGCCTTTTGGCCAGACTTTGGTCAAATCAAAGGGGTGATATGCCACTTTATCAGCATCCATTTCTGGCATGATTTGCACGTACATCTTCCACTTTGGAAAATCGCCATTGTCGATAGCATTAAGCAGATCTTGTTGATGACTTTCACGATTACTAGCGATAATCTCAGCCGCTTCTGCATCGGTTAAGTTTTTGATACCTTGCTGAGTAACAAAATGGAATTTGACCCAAAAACGCTCATTTTCACTATTGATAAAGCTATAAGTGTGCGAGCCAAAGCCGTGCATATGTCTATAAGATGCTGGGATACCGCGCTCACTCATAGTGATAGTAACTTGATGCAAAGACTCTGGCAATAAGGTCCAAAAGTCCCAGTTATTGGTCGCTGAGCGCATATTGGTACGCGGATCACGCTTGACCGCTTTGTTTAGATCTGGGAATTTGCGTGGATCACGTACAAAGAATACTGGCGTATTATTCCCGACCATATCCCAAATACCGTGATCGGTATAGAACTTTAGCGCAAAACCGCGAATATCACGCTCAGCATCAGCGGCGCCGCGCTCGCCTGCGACCGTACTAAAACGGGCGAACATCTCAGTCTGCTTACCCACTTGGCTAAACATATCAGCACGCGTATATTTAGTAATATCGTTAGTCACGGTAAAGGTACCAAACGCGCCCGAACCTTTAGCGTGCATACGGCGCTCAGGGATAACCTCACGGTTAAGATCGGCCAGCTTTTCGTTAAGCCATAAGTCCTCGGCCAATAGTGGGCCGCGCTTGCCAGCCGTTTTGCTGTTTTCATTATCGACAACAGGGGCACCATTACTCATGGTAAGTGGTGTAGTATCAAAAGGACATTTTTTATCGGTCATGATAGCGCTCCTTAAAAAAGCAGTGGAATTAAAATACAAGTCTTATTCTGAATACGCTTCTAGCAACTTATCTAAAAGAGTAGTCATTGTTTTTGACAAACGATTATCTTTTTTCATAATAACCTTCAATAGTAGCCTTTAGTTATCTAACATCGTTTCGTTAGATACTATTACAACCGATTACTATATATTTGTAAAATCAATTAAAAACATTCTTTCGTTTTGTATTTTAAACCAATGGAGCATCTACGGCTTTGTACGCTCATGGATTTTCAAATTTAGCTGTATGAGCGCATAAAGCTACTGCGGCATAGGACGGATAGTAAGTATTTGCTCACTACGTCCAAAGGGTCCATGCACATCATGCAAGACAGCACTGGTCAAGCCAATACCGTCAGCACCGTACTGCTGCACTGCCTCAATACCAAGCCATTGGCCTTTTGGCGCGCGATGCATATGGATCTGTAGATCGGTATTAGGAAACATCCATTGCAGTTTTGATAAGCCCATACCCAGTCGTGGCACCACGCCATTAGCGGTATCGACCATACCTAGCAGTTTCACCAAATCGGTCGTCGGCTCGCCTTCTACCATCTGTTTTTCATTAGTAATCCACACCATCCCCTTGCCGGGACGACGATCGGCCTCTGAGACTAGATGAACACTTTCAATAAATTTGCCCGGCCAGCCTTTCATTCCCTGCCACTCGCTTAGCTGTTCAGGGTTATGTTTGGCTTGTTGATCCTCAAGACCGGCAATCTGGCTAGTATCTTGGGTCATCAGTCGCCAAGCTCTAGCAATAATACAATCACGTCCACGGCTACTCATCACCGCTTCAATCAGCTCAATAGTCCGGCCGGGACGAATGCAGCGCGTAGTAATAGTAAACTCATCAAAAGGAATAAGGCCCAAAATATCAAGGCTGATGCGTGCAATACGCATGTCATCTTGCGCAGCAAACTGACTGAGCTCATGAGTTAAAATACCAGTTGCAGGTGCCATATGTTGCTCATGCTCATTCCAAGCGCCTTGAGCATGTTCAGTCGGCTGATAATGGGCAATGCATCTACCATCTGCTTGTGGCTCGCGATGGCTAAAAGTGTAGTAAGCGGTCATAACAGTCCTATAATTTTATACTTTATTAATGCTCTATTAAGCGGCTTGCCAAGCTCATTACTCAGTAAGCTGCTGTTTTCTTGATTTTAGAATATTACGAGCTTGAGCTATAAAGAACAATAATAAAAGCATTAGCACTGATAAAAAAGCATAAAAGATAGTCTTGTGCTTCAAAAACTGCATGACATTCATAGCAAGTATCGCTATGACCACCGCCATAACCAATAAATTGATACGCAGCTGCTTATTAACCTCATCGATACTAGCCTCTGCTAATACAAACTTAGCTTTATCTTTTTTCATGATAATGACTCTTTAACAATGGTCAGTAGCTCCTGTTATTTAGAGCGATAATTGACTCAATAAGTTATTAAAGCTAACGCAATAAGCTATCTATTTATTTACCACTGACTTGAGTCACTGGAATACGCAGGGCTTTTGGCAAGCTAAAAGTAACATTCTCCTCAATGCCAGATAGCTCATCAGGACGCTTACCGCCCCAATCTTGCAATTGCTGTAGCACTTCTTGGATAAGGATCTCAGGCGCTGACGCACCAGCGGTAACACCGACCGTCTCTACATTATCGAACCAAGCTTTATTCATCTCGCTAGCATTATCAATTAGATAAGCCTGACACCCCATACGCTGCGCTAACTCACGCAGACGATTGGAGTTTGAAGAGTTTGGTGAGCCCACTACTAACACCACCTCACAGCGACCCGCTAAGTCTTTGACGGCATCTTGACGGTTTTGAGTGGCATAGCAGATATCATCTTTTCTTGGCCCTTGAATGTTGGGAAATTTATCGCGCAGCGCGTCAATCACTCGCGCCGTATCATCCATCGACAAGGTAGTTTGAGTCACAAAAGCCAAGCTATCAGCATCTCTTACTGTAAGTTTGGCGACATCCTCTTCGTTTTCGACTAGATGAATCTGCCCCCCATAACGCTGATTAAAACGGCCCATCGTGCCTTCGACTTCAGGATGGCCAGCATGACCAATAAGCACCGCATCCATACCTTCATGAGCGAATTTTGCCACTTCGATATGCACTTTGGTCACTAGCGGACAAGTGGCATCAAACACAGTGAGGTCGCGGCGACTGGCTTCATCTTCTACCGCCTTTGAGACCCCATGCGCTGAGAAAATAACGATTGAGCCATCAGGCACCTCGGTCAGCTCTTCAACAAATACCGCGCCGCGATTGGCAAGATCTGACACCACAAACTTATTATGCACAACTTCATGACGCACATAGATGGGGGGCTCAAAACGAGTTAGGGCTTCGTTGACAATCGCAATCGCGCGATCCACACCAGCACAAAATCCGCGTGGATTGGCAAGATAAATTTGCATAAGACGGCCTATCATTGGATAATTTGAGTTTAAAAATTAAGCGAATATCATTAGCATGCAAAAATGCTATTTAGCAGCTTTTATTGCTGCTATCAGATATATGCTCTTACTTTATCATATTTTACTTTTATTACCGTTTATAATGCTACCGCGTTAGTATTGCAAGCTCATTATTTACCAGCCTCATAGCTTACCTAAATGAGCATTACCATTATTTAGCTACCTTAAGCCAAAAACCATTTAACTCGATCGCGATAATAACGATTACTCTTATTGTAATAATTAAAACCAATCATTTTATTAGGACACTTATGACAGGCTCATTATTTATTATTACTGCCGCCTCTGGCACAGGTAAGACCTCTTTGGTCAAGCAGCTGCTTGCCACTACCAATGACTTGACAGTGAGCATCTCTCATACTACGCGCGCTCCACGTCCGGGTGAAATAGACGGTCACGATTATCACTTTATCGAAAAACAGAAGTTTATTGCCGCTATCAATGAAGGTAAATTTTTAGAGCATGCCCAAGTTTTTGATAATTATTATGGCACCTCAGAAGCAAGTGTAAGAGCGCAGCTAGAAGCGGGTATTGATGTAATTTTGGAGATTGATTGGCAAGGAGCGCTGCAAGTCAAAAAAATATTTACCGACGCCATTATGATCTTTATTTTGCCGCCTAGCCTCTCAACCCTACGCCAGCGCTTATCGACTCGGGCGCAAGACAGCGTAGAGGTTATCGAAAAACGCTTAGCAGGCGCAGTCTCTGAGATGGCGCAATACGTGCATTTTGACTTTGTCATTATTAATGATAACTTTGAGGTGGCTTTGACCGAGCTTAAAGCGATAATAGTTGCGGATAGACAGCGACTCAGTCGTCAGCAGCGCCACCATCGCCGTATTATAAAAGCGCTACTTGATAATGAAACCGAGGATTAAAATTTAGAGTATTAGTATTGAGCTATAGCGGATACTAAATAAAGTCGACAAAAAGCTCTCATTGATATGAGAGCTTTTTTATAATCTACTAGCGGTTTTTAACTTTCGGCTAGCTTCTTTGAATGACATAATACTATTAAAGCGGTAGCCTATTAAAACTGGTAACCTGCGCCAACTGAGCCGCCAAAATTACTTTGAGTATCTACTGTAGCGCCCGCTTTAATGACCCAGCGACCACTATCTGTAATAGCAGAGATACCGATAGCAAGAGCACCTTCGTCATTATAGGTTCCCATAGCGCCACTGACCATAGACATGCCTGGAGTATAAGGTTGTGGTAGTGAGGCCATCGCTAAAGCACCAGAGATACCGGCATTGGCATCATCTTCGACTTGATTCACTTTGTAACCAAGAGCGGATAGTTGACCAAAATTAGCGGCATGATTGGGCGCTGTGCCGTTAGCGACACCCGTTATGACTTGATTACCAGCATTGATACCACCTGTCGTCATACTAGGCCCGCCAGCGATGGAAACGCCGCTACCATTAACAGTAGTGCTACCATTAACGAAGCCATTGTTATTAATAGTGGTATTACCAGTCTTGACACTACCATTAGCGCCAAGATTGATATCTTTAGCTAACCGAATGGTTAGATTGTTAGTTCCATTAGCGACTACACCAACGTTATTGCCAGCGGCTAAGTTAGCACTGTTGGTTTCGCCGCCAGTAATAGTGAGCTTATCGCCCAATTGACGATTAACATCTGCGCCACTGTCACCGCCAAAATCTAAACCTTTAGCGATATTGGTAGTATTTGTTGCTATATTAGTGACGTTAGTCGCGATACCTGTAGTATTCGTTCCTATGCTAGTCACATTAGCGGCGATACCCGAAGCATTGGTTGCAATACCTGTAGTATTCGTTCCTATACTAGTCATATTAGCTGCAATACCCGAAGCATTGGTTGCGATACCTGTAGTATTCGTTCCTATGCTAGTCACGTTAGCAGCGATACCCGAGGCATTGGTCGCGATACCTGAGGCATTAGTACCTATGCTAGTTACGTTAGCGGCGATACCTGAGGCATTGGTCGCGATACCTGAGGCATTAGTACCTATGCTAGTTACGTTAGCAGCAACGCCTGAAGCGTTAGTTGCTACGCCTGCGGTGTTATTGGATATGGTGGTCTTAATAGCCGGACTTAGATCAATAACGAAGTCAGTAACGTTGGTGGTAGTGTTTAAGTTACCAACGACTGTCACATCTCCAGAGCCTGCAGAGGCTGTCGTACCATCAGCATCGATGGTATAGACGTTTTGACCATTAAGACCTGGATTATTATTGACGCTAACGTTAGTACCTGCAACAACCTCCGTTCTAGAGGCATTCGCAGCAATAGTGACTTGCTCTTGCGTGGCGGCTTGCCCGCCTGTGTAGGTCGCATTTGGATCAAAGGTTGTATTGGTTAAGCCAGTGATAGTACCACCAGTTGCTCCCCCATCAGTATCTACGGTAATAGGATTGGCTCCGGGAATAGTAGCGACTATTGCGACTGCTTGCATGCTAAAACTAGCCATAGCTAATCCGGCACATAGTGTACTTAAACGTAAAAGGCGCGTCCCTGTAGTAGCCGTATTTTCTTTTGAGATAACTTCATAATTAGTTTTCATAATATTACGTCCTGTAATGTTTTTGCTAGTGCTTATAGGGATAACTAAAAGCGTTAGCAGATTAATAAAGACAACTGTATTGATACGTTCCAGAATATTTGTGCTAAGTGTTTCATGCAGTCGCTTCACTTAGCTTCTTCCATAAAGCTGCTAAGATTGGCAATGGTTAAAAACTGTGACGTCAAGCATTGATTATTAAAAATATCTAAACAATTTTTTGACCACAGATTTATCATAACAAGCTAAAAATAAAAATGTACCTGTAGGTATCTACAGGTACATCGTTTAAATAAACTTACAGGAGGCAAAGTCTAGAGTTAAGTTATTAGATTAAATAACTAGGAGCTAAAATTTAAAGGGATTATCATGACGGGGCTTTATAAGACGTAGTTTAGGAGGGGTTACTTTAAAATACCTCAAACTATCGATTGATGGCATACTTTACAAAAATTAATGCTATAATAGCGGGTTACTTCCCCTTATAAATTCACTTTTATTTTATTAGTAAATAGACCAATTCTAACTAATAGAGACAATTAAGGTAATTAACTATGGCACGTGTCACAATTGAAGATTGTTTAGAGAATGTAGACAACCGTTTTGAGCTGGTTTTAGTGGCTAGCAAGCGTGCTCGTCAATTGGCTAAAGGTATCGCTGAGCCGCTAGTTGAAGTGGATAATGATAAACCAACGGTTTTGGCCCTACGCGAAATTGCGGCTGGCAAAATCACTCGTGATATCTTAAACCAACCTGAGCATAGTTTTGCTACAAGCTCACTGGACTTAGCCTTATCAGGTGATCATAGCTTCTAGAGATCTGAGCCTGGCATTTAGCTGCTAGAGCTGGACTTTTAAAGCAAACCCTTTTTAGCGCATAATAAGCTCTGTTTGACTTAGATAGCTTATAAAAACCACGGTGTTATGCTGTGGTTTTTATGGTTTTAAAAAACTGTTTTTTGTTATTTACGAATTGCGTGTGCTTAGTAGTTGACATTGAATACAATATACGATTAATTAGAGAGTGCAGAAAGACACTAACAGATGGTAGATTTTGATAATTGTATATGGTTTATTTTAAGATTAGCTGGATACAAAATACATTGAGCATAGTCTCCATACTGGCGTAACAAAGCTCTCAATCCATTGCCAAGCTATAGGCACTCAATCATAGGACAGTCCCTGTATGACTCAAACTCTTCCCAAACTTAGTCATCGTTTAGTTGACGACGCTCAATATAATTTGCTGCGCTCGGTTGGGTATTTGAGTAGCGATGATCGCCGCGATATTATTGACGCCTGCAAGTTTGGCGATATGGCGCATATCAAAGATAAGCGCAAATCAGGCGAACCCTATATCACTCACCCTATTGCAGTTGCCGAGATATTAGCGGGTTTTCGCTTAGATAGAGATACTATTATTGCCGCTATTTTGCATGATACGGTCGAAGATACTGAGGTTACCGGTGAGCAAATTGAGGAGCGTTATGGCAAAGTGGTTGCCAGATTAGTCGATGGTGTGACTAAGCTTAAATCCTCAAGACATAATAAACAGCAGAATAAAGCGGCAACTTTTCATAAGATTTTGACCGCAACCCTACTCGACCCAAGAGTACTTATTATTAAGTTATCAGATCGCTTGCACAATATGTCAACGCTAGATGCGGTGAGCTCTGAGAAACAGCGCGCTACAGCACAGGAGACCTTAGATTTTTATGTGCCTTTTGCCCGCTTAATGGGCATTAATGATATTGCTGATTATATTGAGGTACTTTGCTACCGTAATCTAAATTCGGTGATGTATAACAAGTTCTCTGATAAATTATTGCAACATGGCCTTGGACGCAACTTTCAAAAAGAGGCCATTCATCGCTACCTAATCATAGTACTAAATAACTTGGGGATAAATGGTCACGTCAAAATCTTAGACAATCGCGTCTCTATGTATCGTCAATTCTTCCGCAATCGCGGCGAGATTAATGCTCTGCTGCGTAATTACTCTTTTGAGATCGTTGTTGATACTGTAGAGGCCTGTGATAAGCTGGCTTATTATTTAATCAAAAAATATCAGATTGAAGATGCTCACATTCAAGATAATATTCGTCGGCCTCTGCCCGGGGGCAACCAATCTTTGACGCTACTTTATGAGCGTGATAATGACTGCATCAAAGTCATCATCATGACCAAAAAAATGCAACATGCGGCGCGTTTAGGAGTCATTGGCGCGGAACATGCCTCTGATATTAGCCAATCGGTTATTCAGGCCTCCTTGCGCAATATGAAAGATCTGGTTGATAACGATAGTCTTAATGAGAACGATCCTGACTTCTCAGCTGCAGTGTCGACCATTAATGAGCTGATGGATTATCTGCATTCAAGTAAAATTCTTTGCTACAGCCCGCAAGGCCGAGCTTATGAGCTACCGCAAGGCTCAACCGCGCTAGATTTTGCTTACGCTGTCGGGCCTTTGGTGGGTAACGTCGCCGTTGGCGCTAATATTGATAACGAAAAAGCTAAGCTTGGTACTGTGGTCAAAAACGGACAAATGGTTGAGATTGAGGTCGATAGTGACTCTGAGCCAAAAGCAGAATGGCTGGGCTTTGTAGCTACCAACAAGGCTCGACAAGAGATACTGCGCTGGTTTAAGGATTTGTCAGATAGCGACAAGCAAAGACATGGACAACAAGCTTTAGATCGCGCGCTAAAAACCTATCAAAAAAGCCTTGATGATTTGCATGAAAGTGAATGGGATAATTTGCTTGAATGGCGCGGTTTGAGCACTAAAGAGGCTTTTTTTGAGCAAATAAGCTCCGGGACTTTGTTGCCACAACTCGTAGTTTCGCGGCTCTTTAGCGATGAGATGACGAGCTTAAATGCTGATGACAACGAAGCATCACAGCCGCAGCAGCTGATTGTCAATGCCGCTGGGGTCGAGCTTGATTTTGCTAATTGTTGCCATCCGATTTATGGCGATCCTATCGTTGGCCATTTATCGCGTAATGGATTAGTAGTACATCGGCATAAATGCTTTTCTTTAGACGATATACGTAAAGATAATCCATACCAAGTTATTCAATTGAGCTGGCGTGATGATAAAGCGGTTAAGCAAAATGAATCTGATGATGCTAGTAAAAAGGTGCGTTTCCCAGCTTATCTAAAGCTATCTATTGCCTTGAGTGACGAGCAAATCAGTGAAGTGGTTTATCATCTGCGTCAATTAAATATCGGGGTTGAGACTATTGATGTGCGTAATACGGATACCATTATTCATGTGATCGTTCGTAGCCGAGTGCATTTAGCGCAAGGCATACGTGAGCTAAGATCGCTACTCGGTTTCCCAAATATCATACGCTTATACCAACTCTAAGTGCTGCTTTTATAAATACAACCTCCTATACTATTTACTATTTATTTTATTTTATTTAAGGAATGATTATGAGTCGTCAAACTATCCAAACCGATAAAGCGCCAGCTGCTGTTGGCACTTATTCACAAGCGGTCAAAGTAGGCAACACCGTTTATATCTCAGGTCAGCTTGGTTTTGATCCTAAAACCATGGAGCTAAAAGAAGGCTTTGAAGCACAAGCTAAGCAAGTGTTTGAAAATATCAAAGCGATCTGTGAAGCCGCTGGCGGCACTATCAATGATGTGGTCAAATTCAATGTCTCTTTGACAGACTTAAATGATTTTGCCGCTTTGAATGAAGTATTTGTAGCCAATCTAAGCGAGCCTTATCCAGCACGTGCAGCGGTACAAGTTGCAGCGCTCCCTAAAGGCGGTGTGGTCGAGATTGAGTCTATTTTATATCTAGAATAACTGCTTATAACCTATACTAGAAGCGTGACAAAGAGTATAAATAGTTATCAAAGCTTAAGCCCAAAATGCAGTTATTAACAACGGCACTTTGGGCTTGTTTGTTTTAGAGCATGAGTTTTGGCACAACTACAGCACTCTTTAGTTAGTCCCTACTATTTTGATATGAGTTATAGTCCTTAATAAGGTTGCGAGCATTATTTATGTTGCTACAAGTTGCCCTACCGGTACCCCTTTATCGGGTATTTGACTACAGCGTGCCCGCAGACTTTGCCCTACCCAAAATAGGTAGCCGCGTAGAGGTGTCTTTTGGTAGGCAAACCTTGATTGGTATTGTAGTGACTCATAGGGCAAGATTCGATAGCGATGTACCTGTAAATAAGCTCAAAGCTATCACTCGCTGTTTGGATGATGAGCCTATCGTCGATAGTCCTTTACTAAAGCTGGCGCATTGGTTGGCGCGCTATTACCATTATCCTTTAGGTGATGTATTATCAGTCATGCTACCAAGCTTAGTGCGCCAAGGTAAGCCACTGGACTTGCTAATTACCCATTGGCGTATTTTACCGCACGTTACTGATGCTGATTTTCATCCAAATGCCAATAAACAAAAACAGCAATTTGATATGCTAAAGTTACATGGCAAGCGCGGTGCAAGTGAAGATGTTTTATTGTTAGAAGGGATGCAGCGTAGCTTTTTAAAAACGCTAGAAGATAAAGGTTTGATTGAGCGCTATATTGAGCACAAATCGGCTCCAAAGCTAGTAAGCTTAGCCAAAATGCCTCTCACTCTCAATGATGAGCAACAGCACGCGGTTGAGATTATTGTTGCCGCTCACCAAGCTGAGCACTATGCCGGTATCTTACTCAACGGCATTACTGGTAGTGGTAAAACCGAAGTGTATTTGCAAGCGATGCAAACAGTATTGGAAGCGGGCAAGCAAGTGCTCATACTAGTGCCAGAGATTGGCCTGACACCGCAGACTCGAGCGCGTTTTGCCAGTCGTTTTGCCGCGCAAATAGTACTATTACATTCAGGCATGACGAACACTTATCGCTTGCAAGGTTGGCAAGATTGCCGCACCGGTCACGCTCAAATCATCATCGGTACCCGCTCAGCGGTGCTTTATCCTTTTGCCAATTTAGGGCTAATTATCGTCGATGAGGCGCATGATGGCTCGTATAAACAGCAAGATACGCTACGCTATCATGCAGCGGATGTGGCGCTATATCGTGGACTCCAATACAAGGTTCCAGTAGTGCTAGGTACCGCTACACCGACACTTGAGCACCTAAAGTTAGTTGAAGAGGCCAAGCTTATTGAATGTCGATTGATTAGCCGTCCTGGAAGTGCCAAACCTGCCACGATGCAGCTAATAGATGCCCGTTTGCAAAGTACTCACCAACAAGTCCAAGATAATGGCGCGCGTTTCGATACGGGACTGACTGACGATCTGATTAACGCCATTCGCCAAACCTTAGAAGCTGGCGATCAAGTACTTATATTCCTAAACCGCCGCGGCTATGCCCCCGTCCTGCTTTGTGAAGCTTGTGGCTGGCAAGCGGACTGTCCGCGCTGTGATGCTCATTTGACCGTGCATTATAGTAACCAAAATCATAGCAACTCTTACCTCAAATGCCATCACTGTGACTGGCAAGCTTATATCCCCACTGCCTGTCCGGACTGCGCGAGCCAAAACTTAGACGCCAAAGGCATAGGCACCACAAGGCTTAGCCAAAATCTGCACGCGCTTTTTGCCAATCCGCAAACCAGCAAGACTCTCTACCCTATTATTCAAATTGATCGTGATACCACTAGGGGTAAAGACAGTTGGGAGAATATCTATCAGCGTATCAACGAAGGCAAGCCTGCGATATTAGTCGGCACACAGATGGTCGCCAAAGGTCATCATTTTCCTAATGTTACGCTGGTTTGCTTGCCTAATGCTGATAGAGGCTTTTTATCGGCAGACTTTCGCTCGCCTGAGCATACCGCTCAGCTAATGATCCAAGTCGCGGGGCGTGCTGGACGCGGCGATAAAGCCGGTCGCGTGTTAATTCAAACGCTCCAACCTGATAATCCGCTACTGCTTAAGCTTGTCAAAGATGGCTATCAATCCTTTGCCCAGTCCTTATTACAAGAGCGCAAAATGATGGGGCTGCCTCCCTTTAGCCATGCCGCATTGATTCGCTGTGAAGGCAAAACCTTAGCCGCCACTACCCAAGCGCTCAAAGACGCGGTAGCTAATTTACCTACAGATCATAAGCTTGCCGTGCTAGGCCCTATTGATGCGCCAATGAGTAAAAAAAATAGCCGCTATCACTCGCAATTACTGCTGTTAGCTAAAGATAGAGCTCAGCTTCATCATATTCTTAACTTATGGTGGCAGCCAGTGCTAGCTTTACCTAGCACTAAGTATCTCAAGCTTACCTTAGATATTGATCCTGTCGGTTGGTAAGGGCTTAAGCGCTTAACTGCTAAATGGATACCTTTGCTAAGGCTACGCTTACTCGGTGATTACAGCGCCCAAAATAGATATGTGTTAAATTTAAACCGTTAACCATATAGGGCGTATTTATGAGTGCCAATCATTCCAACCATAAAGACCACAATCCTCTTGATAATGATACCAATAATCATCGCTACGATGATGAAGACCATCATGATCACGACGAGCATTTAGAGCAGACTACTGCGCCGCGAGATACCAAAGGCTATCAGCGTACTTTACTGATTAGCTTTGTTATCATCACCGGCTACATGATTATCGAAGCTATTGGTGGCTGGCTCACCGGCAGTCTAGCGCTACTCTCTGATGCCGGTCACATGCTTAGCGACGCCGTAGCCTTAGGCGCTACTTTGATGGCGTTCAAGATTGGCGAAAAGGCCGCCACTCATCAAAAAACCTTTGGCTATAAGCGTTTTGAGATTTTGGTCGCTGGTGTCAATGGTGCCACGCTGGTCATTATCGCGCTGATGATTTTTTATGAGGCTATCAAACGCTTTAATTCGCCGCCTGATATCGCCACGCAAGGCATGCTTATCATTGCCACTATTGGTATGTTAATAAACATTTTAGTAGCATGGCTGATGCATAGAGGTAGCAGCGCTGGTAATGGACATGGCCATAGTCACGCACATGATAATGATAACAATAGTGCAAAGTCAGCATCATCTAATCTTAATAACGCGCTAGATAATAAAAAAACAGAGACAAAAGAGCCAGTTAATCTAAATATGCAAAGCGCTTATCTGCATGTTTTGAGCGATTTGATGGGTTCTGTGGCAGCGATTATTGCCGCGCTACTTATGATAGGATTTGGCTGGTTATGGGCCGATGCGCTCGCTTCGGTCATTGTCGCTATTTTAATCTTAATCAGTGGCTATCGGGTGGTACGGGATTCGGTGCATATTCTTATGGAAGGTACGCCTGCGGGTATCTCTTTGGTTGAGGTTGAGGCGCAATTACTTAGCCATCCGCTAGTGCATAGGGTTCACGATTTGCATGTCTGGAGCATCACTAGTGGTCTAAACGCGCTATCTTGTCACGTCGTGGTTGATGGTGATATGAGCATCTCTGAGTCAAGCGTACTGATTGCAAATTTGGAACAAAGCCTATTAGCGCTTAGTATTCATCATGCTACTATTCAGGTCGAAAGTCTATCGCATCCCCAAACCATGACTCATAGTGACGCGCTAGTTTGTGACATCTCTGAGCGCCCAGTAACAAATACAGGTAGCCATATGGGGCACAATCATTGATCTATAAGACTGGTTTTGATAGTGCTTTAGCATCTCTTTAACTCCAAAAAACATAAAACCTGTTTGCAAACAACTTGAACGTGTAGACGTTTATAAGGTTATAATAACTATCGCTTTATCTATAATGAACGGCTTTTTAAGATGTTATTTGACCAAAAAACGGTTGTTATTATCTTTACTTATTTACGAATGAGCCATTGCCATGTCTAGACGCTCAGCAGCTTTTGTTGCCCCCGACTACATCGATGACCCTGTCTCAAAAGACGGTAAAAAGCAGGCGAAAGCGCTGTTATCGGCGCTACAAGAAGATATTGCCAGTTTTCGTAACGAGCAGTTTCCGCCTGATATTCTGCGTCAAATTCGCGATATGCCTATCTTTGAGGGCAATCTGAAGGAGGTACAAGCGTATCGGCAGCGCTGGCAACCGCTAATAGATAGAGCCATGGCTTTTTATCCTGCCGCTTATCTGCCTCCTGATTATCTGCCCCTACCTGCCAGCTTAGAGATACCGCAGTTTATCTTTCATGTGCAGCGCCTACACCTAACCAAAACTCGTGCCAAAGAGTCCAAAAGCTTTGGCTCAGTAGCCGCTTTGGTTGAAAAATGCGGTGATTATAGTGAGCAAGAGCTTGAGCGTATGGCAGCGGTTTTTGCTAATGATGATGAAGCGCGTTTGGTAGCCCATCGCGAGTTTATTGATTTGCGCGCCTATGTCTTTTGCCGAGATAGTAAGGGCGAGATGTTAGAGCCTGAGCGCGTCCGCTTTTATCGTACCGGACTGATTGTCCATGCTTTGCCTGATTTCAAAATTGTCGATAGTCGGCAAACACCGCGCAAACGTCGTAATGATGCCTATAGTAATCCGATTGCCGATAACTCAATGTGGAAAATTTATCGAAAAAAATAAGCCAATAGCCTTTTTTTGATTAATAATAACGTTACGTTTTATATCGACCGCTAAGGATTTACTATGTTCGCAGCCGCCACCGGCTCTCCAAACTTGATGTTACAAGCGACTATTTTTTTGGGAGCAGCATTACTATTCGTGCCTCTTGGCAAACGCTTTGGTATTGCTACGGTTTTGGGCTATCTAATTACGGGACTGATACTAGGGCCAAGCGCGCTAGATGTCGCAGGTGATGCCGAGAGTTTGCTGCATTTCTCCGAATTTGGCGTAGTTATGCTGCTGTTTATCATTGGCCTTGAGCTACAGCCCTCGCGTCTATGGGCGCTGCGTCGTTCCATCTTTGTGCTTGGCGGCTTACAAGTGGGTTTAACCGGTGTGCTACTGATGGTTATCTTGCATCAGCTTTTCGCTTTAGCTTGGGACACCGCTTTTATCGTCGGCTTTGGTTTAGCGCTCTCCTCTACCGCTTTTGTCTTACAGATACTCACCGAAAAGCAGCAGCTCTCTAGCACTCATGGTCGCGAAGCTTTTACTATTTTGTTATTTCAAGATATCGCCGTTATTCCACTACTCGCCGTCATTCCTTTTTTATCAGGGGTACGCGAACAAAGTTATGACTTGATTTATTTTGGCAAAGTATTCGCCGTTTTTGCCGGTCTAATTTTCTCTAGCCGTTATATCGTCAGGCCTTTTTTCAAATTCGTAGCCTCTAGTGGCGCAACCGAGCTGTTAACCGCTGTGGCTTTATTTATTGTGATGGGCGTCTCTATTTTGATGGAGCAAATCGGTCTGTCGATGGCTTTAGGAGCGTTTTTGACAGGGGTACTATTGGCGGATTCAGAGTACCGTCACGAGCTAGAAGCAAGTATTGAGCCCTTTAAGGGGCTGCTGTTAGGGCTGTTTTTTATGTCAGTCGGTATGCTCACCGATGTCAAGCTCATTATGGCAAAGCCGGTGTTTATTGTAGGCTGTGCGATGGCCTTGATGTTTATTAAGTTTGCAGTGGTAGCGGCTATTGCCAAGCTCTCAGGGAATCGCTCACCGACCAGTATCAGACTTGGGGTGACTTTAGCGCAGGGCGGTGAGTTTGCCTTTGTGTTGTTTAGTGTGGCAAGCGCGCAAAATGTGTTACAGCCTGAGCTGGCTAATACTCTTAATTTAGTAGTGACCATCTCTATGGCACTGACACCACTGGCTTTTTTATTGTTAGAAAAAGTCGGCGAGCCTTTATTTGCTAAGCGTAAGCCTAGCCGCGAATACGATACCATTCCTGATCATGAGCATCAGGTCATTATCGCCGGTTTTGGCCGTATTGGTCAGATTATTGGCCGCGTGTTACGGATGCACAATATCGAATTTACTGCTATTGAGCGCTCGGCTAATCGAGTGGATTTTGTACGCAAATTTGGTAATCAGGTCTATTATGGCGATCCCAAAAACCCTGAGATTCTGCGCGCCGCTGGCATTAGTAAAGCTAAGCTATTCATTTTAGCCATTGATGATTTAGAGCGCTCTATCACCACGGCTGAGTATTTGCATAAGAACTACCCTGATTTAATTCTTTTAGCCCGTGCCCGTGATAGACAGCATTATTACCGCTTACGCGAAGTAGGCGTCCGTCACATTTGGCGTGAGACTTACCTCTCATCGTTAGATATGTCACGCGAGTCGCTACAACTATTAGGCATCTCTCCTGAAAAAGCACGCGAGACGGTACAGACGTTTCGTGATTACGATGATGATCTCATCGAGCGTCAACAAGCCATCTATGACGATGAAGCCAGCATGATTGAATCAGCACAATCAGCGATGGCAGAGCTTGAAAGCCTATTTGATGAAGATATCGACAAGGCGCGCAAAATGGACTTAAGCGAGTTTTACGAAGAGCTTAGAAACCAAGCTATCGTTGTTGATGATAAAGAAAAAAGCTCGGTACCAGACTCCAACGGTTAATTATTGTTTTGCGCTATTATTAGTCCGCTATGCAGTAAGCCGGAGCTTGCTTCTCATTAAGCGAGCTGGTGCAACGCCAATTATCATTCTCAGGTAGATGATAAAAAACTAGTGTCTGACCATTGAGATAACGCAGCGGAAAATGCACGTTTTGGATAGTCCCTGTTACTGTACAGTCGGTTTCTGGTACGCCAGCAGCTTGAGTAGCAACAGTGACTTTTATTTTATTGTTGCCCATATCTATAGGCAAATCGACCGGGCAGCGACCGGTTTTTTGATAAGCCAAAGCCACTTTATTTTGCGCCGTTTTGGTAATATCATAAGCATCAAATAGCACCTCATTCTCTTTGGGCTTAGCAATAATGGGCAAAAACTGCACCTTGATAACCATCAATGCAAAAGCGAAGATAGCAAAGCCTAATCCTAAACCAAATAAGCTTACCCCACCCTCACGGCGTAGATGGGCTTTTTGCGCGGCCTCATCGCGCGGATGATTATCTAACGCATCGGCAATCTCACGCCTTGCCATTCGGTAGTAATAAGCATCTGTCCAGCGTGCCACCATAAACGACCAGTAGAACCAGATAATCGCTGCAATAGCTATGCGTACGGGCATCTGGTAAGCATCTGGGATAAATGACATGGCGGCAAATTCAAAAAACACCAACACGATAGTAATAGTTAGCTGAATAAACGACCAACCAGCGACACTATAGACGATAGCATCCATATAACGCTTACGGTACAGCAGCCAGGGAAAGGTAATAAAAAAAGCCGCCCAATGCCATTTAGGTGATAAATAGCCTTGCTTATCAAACTCTTCAAAACGTTTGAGATAATACTGCTGGGTACGATGACCAATAAACCACTGATCTAACTGCTTGCGTCGCGCTGGCGTTAGCTTTTCTTGATAAAAAGGGGGCGGCGAATCCGTCTCGATAAATAACATAGCATTGGGCCTTGTTGCTTTTGAGGTTAGGGAGCTGTTCGATTGTCAAAATTGTCGATCTTCTTGAATGATTAACTCATCAAATACCTCTATGATAGCACTATAAATACGCTCAATTAATGCCTCAAGTCTTTCAAATAATCTCTATATTACCGCTTATTAGCAGCAACTTAGATTTCACTTAAAAGTCAGCTAGATTTAACTTATAATAGCGATCTATTTATCACTTTATAAAGTTCTAGTAATCCTATGAGTCCACAATCTCACCCTAATAGCTCTGCTAATAACAGCCCTACTGACGATAACGCGGATAACGATAAGCATATTCGTATCGTTAACACCTTTATGAAACGCCGTACGCACATGAATAAAAATGCTGAGCAAGCATTGACTGATCCTCAATTTGCTCAGTATTTGGTTAATAATAGTTTTGGTGATGGTAATCTGCAAGGTATCGATGATTTGCGCGTATTATTCGCTGATAGCCCCAATGGTAGCGCCGCGCCATTGACGTTAGAGATTGGTTTTGGATTGGGCGATTCATTTATTGAGATGGCTATTGCCGACCCTACCCGTAATTTCGTTGGTATCGAAGTCCATGAGCCGGGTATCGGTAAATGTGCTTATATGGCGGGCAGCCAAAATCTAACGAATGTCAAAATCATCAATGGCGATGCTATTCAATTACTCAAGCAGTTACCTGAGAACCATATTGATCGTATCCAGCTGTATTTTCCTGATCCGTGGCAAAAAAAGCGTCATTACAAACGCCGTTTTGTGAGTCCTGAGCGCATGGCTATTGTCACTCGTAGCCTAAAGCAAGGTGGCTGGTTTCATACTGCCACGGACTGGGAGCATTATGCTTTTTGGATGCTTGAGGTACTAGATAATTTTGCAGGACTAAGCAATCAAGCGGGCAGAGGTAACTTTACCCCGCGTCCAGACTTTCGTCCAATGACTAAGTTTGAGCGCCGCGGGATAGAGCGCGATCATGGAGTATGGGACTTGATCTACATTAAGCACTGACCACTATTAGCTTAATTCTTTGAAACTACCTAGCGACTGCTAAAAACAGCCGTTTTTTTGTGTCTATCGTTGCAAGTTTACTATAAAGCTTATACAGTGAGAAGCACCTGCTCTATTAGTTAACTGCTACCTCACTACTGGCGAAGTTTAGTAGCAAACCGCTTCTATCATAAGCTTAGCTGGTGCTAAACAGTCAAGTTATGGCTCTTATAGTATGTGAAACCTTGCTTATACCAGCCTTATTATCATAAGATACTAATAATAATCCTAGCCTTTCATCGGCTTTCACAATTCATGGCTAGTTCTATGATCTGCGCAAACATCGATAGTATAAGGGCTTGCAGAGTTCTCCCCATAAGCTGTGGATAACCCTGTGGATAACTAGCTACTTGACAGCGATTTAAGTTGATAGCCTAAAGGGTTAGGTAAAATTGGTCATTTTTTATACAATTTATAATGATAATAAAATCAATAACTTATAATCAATTCAAATCCTAAAAAATTTATTTTGAATTATTTTAAAATAAATTCTATTATTATCTATGTTTCACAGCCAAGAAATAATTGTACTTTTTTCGCTGTGGATAACTCCCTATTCTCTTGACAAAACAGAGCAAAAATGTTGTTAATTTAATAAAGTAAAAGCCTATAATTTATGCGACATCTACTGTCGCTTAGAGTAAGTTGACCCTCATTATCGCCCTTGGTTTTTGTTATAATTACCTTATCTAATTAACAACGAGAGGCTGAGTTTTTAGTTCTTTGTCTTATCTCTTTTACCTTCATTATTCTATTATGTAGAAGCGTTTTAGCAATAATATCTTAATAGATAAAGCTCTACTAATAGTTGATTGACGATTCAGCTCTCGTTGTTTAATTAACTTCTATAAACTTAATTTCACTCTTACTAAGTTGTTTTTTTGCTGTATAGTAAAGTTAGATGTGACGTTTGTGCCTAGTATAGATATCAATATACTGTGCTGCTGCTATGCTGACAGGTTATTATCGACTTAGTACTCTCTATATCTTTAAATTATTTACCTTAAATTATTCATGAATAACAAGGAGTCCATAATGGACGAAAATAAAGCTAAAGCTCTAAAAGCGGCATTAGGTCAGATCGAAAAGCAATTTGGTAAGAACACCATTATGCATTTAGGTGATGACTCAGCAGCGTTAGATGTCGATGTGGTCTCAACTGGTTCTTTAGGTTTAGATATCGCTTTAGGTATCGGCGGTTTACCTAAAGGCCGTATTATTGAGATTTATGGCCCTGAAAGCTCAGGTAAAACCACTATGACTCTACAAGCGATTGCCCAGTGTCAAAAGCAAGGCGGTACTTGTGCCTTTATCGATGCTGAGCATGCGCTAGATCCGGTTTATGCTCGTAAGCTCGGTATTAATACTGATGATTTGCTAATCTCTCAGCCTGATAATGGCGAGCAAGCATTAGAGATTACCGATATGTTAGTTCGCTCAGGTGCTATCGATCTAATCGTTATTGACTCGGTGGCGGCATTGACTCCGCGCGCTGAGATCGAAGGCGAGATGGGTGATTCACACATGGGTCTACAAGCGCGTTTGATGAGTCAAGCGCTACGTAAGATTACTGGTAATGCCAAACGCTCTAACTGTATGGTTATCTTTATTAACCAAATCCGTATGAAAATCGGCGTTATGTTTGGTAGCCCAGAGACCACTACAGGTGGTAACGCTTTGAAGTTCTATGCTTCAGTACGTATGGATATTCGCCGTATTGGCGCGGTGAAAAACGGTGATGAAATCATTGGTAACCAAACCCGTGTCAAAGTGATCAAAAACAAAATGGCACCACCTTTTCGTCAAGCCGAGTTTGAGATTACCTATGGCGAGGGCACTAACCATTTAGCTGAGGTTATCGATCTAGGGGTTGAGATTGGCGCGGTTGGCAAAGCAGGCTCTTGGTATAGCTATGGCGATGAAAAAATAGGTCAAGGTAAAGCCAACTCGGTTATCTATTTAAAAGAAAACCCTGCCATTGCCGAAGAGATTGAAGCCAAGATTCGCGCTGAAAAGCTTGGAGTCCCGGGTTACAACAGAGTCGAAGCTGATGAAGTTGCCGCTGATAGTGAGGCTGAGCAAGAGATGCCAATAGAGTAGTTATTTACTACTTTATTAGCACGACAAAGATAATTGTAGGTTAAAGATGCAGATTAAAACATTAGCCGAAATACTAGCCGAGTCGGATACCGATTCGGCTAGCTCTGCTGTGTCCAAAAGTAAACAGCGAAAGCAAACAAACTCAAAGCCCTCCTCAAAATCGGGTTCAAAACCTGCAAAACTGACTCAAACTGAATTATTTCATCGCAGAAAGTCAAAAAAAGCACGACGCTCAACTCAACAGAATATTAAGACTAATTGTACTAAAAATGACTCCAACACCTCGTTTGAAGATAAAGCAGATAACACTTCTTCGATAGATGTTAGCGATCCGCACTTTTTTTCTGATGACTTATCTGATCCTAATTCATTGTCAAAATCTGCTAAGCGCCTATCCAAAAAGCGTGCTAACAATAAAAAACGCTTTCATGCTGCCGCTACCTTTATAGCTGAGCCTAACGATACCCCTGCTTATGAGCCACCAGAGCCGCAAAGTATCCAGCAGATGCTAGCAGAAGTTAAAGGCAACGTTCATAGTACTAGTAATAATGCCAAAAGTAGGACTGAAAACGATGATAATCAAATAGCTACTAACCACAAAGGTGCTAATGACGCTACTAGCCATGGCTATATCGATACTTTAACCACGAGCGAAATAGACAACTTACCCTCAGCGTTAAAAGCTTATCTGCGTACCCCTGAACAAAAACAAAGCGAGATTGATGCTATCAAGGCGGAAAGTCGTCTGCGCTGGTTAGCTTTTTATTATTTGTCACGCCGTGAATTTGGTAAAGCTGAGTTGAAGCAAAAGCTCATCGATAAAGAACAAGACGAGGATAAAATCGACGCTTTATTAGAAGAGTTTAGCGACAAAGGCTATCAAAGTGATTACCGCACTACTCTTATGCTAATCCGAGAAAATATTCGAAAAGGTCGTGGTCGCGAGCGTATTAAGCAAGAGTTTTATAAGAAAAAAATAGCTATGCCGAGCAACCTAGATGAGCTAATTGATATGGCCAATAGTGAGTCGGAAGAGTTTAGCGAGTTCGTGGATGATAGCGCGGATAGTTTAGTGGCAGGAGTGGACTGGCTAAAATTAGCAGTTGAAGCTCGCACAAAAAAATATGGTAATGAGATTCCTAAAGAGCAGAAGGATAAAGCCAAGCAATTACGGTTTTTGCAATATCGCGGTTTTAAAAGTGATATCTGCTTTCAAGCGTTAAACTATACCTTAGAGACGCTAGAAGAGCGTTTCTGATTTAGAGTACTTCTGATTTAGAGCGTTTAATTAAAAGCTTATTGAACATTCATCAAAACTAAAAAACCGATTTATAGTTCAAGATTGTGGAAAACTAATCATTAAAAAAGGAGCCTCTTTTATACAGAGCTCCTTTCTTAATGATAGCTTGGTGAATTATCATATTATCTTAAGGTTCCCAAACGACTGGATAACTGGCTAATGATTTGCTCAATCTCTTGATTGGCCTCGTTTTCATTCTCCAAATTGCCATTGGGAGTTAGCTGGTTCATCACCTCAGGTAATAGCTCGGCTAGGCCTTGACGGACTTCACTATCGTTGGCTCCTGTTCGCGCGGCAACTTGCTGAATCTCGTTTTCATCGAATAAGCGGTTAATCTCATTAGGATCTAGATTATCATTAAGCTCATTATTACTCATCCAAGAGCGAGCCTGCTGCTCATGCCCTAGGCTAGTAATCTTCGATAACGCACCGCTAAGACCGCCATTACGTTGTATCCAGCTAAGTACCATTGGTAGTAGTGCCGCTACCAGCATACCTTTACCGCCAAAGCCGCTTTTATTAGCCTGTCCGCCGCCTAATACGCTTCCTAATATATCGCCAAGTCCACCAGCACCAGAGCTCATGCCGCTGCGCTGACTACTACCTGTTAAACCACCCAAGATATCATCTAAACCAAAACCATGATCGGGCTGACGCTCATATTGCTGGGGATGATAACCTCCGGCTCGGTTATTAGCGGTTGTCTGTCCTCCTAAAACGCTACCTAAAATATCGCCAAGACCACCTGTGCGACGTGGGTTTATACGCTGATTGACTGGGTTGCGCTGGGCATCATCAGGTGCCATAGCGCTGCGCGCCACTTGCGTGACTAAATTGCCTAATAAACTCATATCCCTATCCTTTTTTGGTTATTTATAATAATAGTTAATAATACCTGTCAAAATCTGAAACTTAATAAAAAACAGCATTATGGCTTAAGCATTTTTTGACTATATATTCTTACTATTTCTTAGCCGTCAATATAACAAATCCGTTTGTATAACTAGGAGGCTGTTTTGTTATGGCTTGTATAAGCTATATAAATTTGGAATCCTGCTCATGCTGACTAGAGGTGTCTATACTATTAGCCAAGATACTCAATTGTCGCCACTGCTCAGCATTGACTTGATCCCGAAATATCGTCACGGTAAAAGGGCGTTTATAAGGCTCAATTATCACCATTTTTAAGTGTATTAACCAAGGATAAGATTTAACACTAGATAGCTTAGCTTGCCAGAGCTCATCAGCGCGGCTAGTACGCATCAATAGCTGCCAACCGCTATCTACTCGCTTGCTAAGCGGAGGCTGACTGATATGCAATAAAATAGGTCTTGATAGAGCTAGATAACTGACCACTGCAGCCGCGCTAATTAATATCAAAATATACTGCCAAAGCCATAATTTTGCTAGCCAAGACAGTATGACTAGTGCCGTAGTCAAAGTGATATAAAGCAACGCGCGCAGATAACTGTTAGGCTTGATAGCACTATCAATTCGTAAAGATAATCGCGGCATTGGCATTTAACTACTCTCTATAGGGAACCTCTATACTAAATCCTTGCCATGACGCCAGGTTTTTATTTTATTAACGAGCTCCCACACTGATTTATCCTCAGGCTGGCTTTGATTAGTAAAATAGTCAAGTAGATCAGGATCTTCATAAGTAAGCATTTCAGCGAAAGTGGCTTGTTCATCAGCAGGAGCGGTTATATAAATCTCTTTGACATAAGGATCGATATAAAAATCTAGCTCTTTTAGGCCGCGGCGAGCTTGATAAATAATGCGGCGCTGCTCAGTAGTGGGTTCTGGTTGGGTAGTCATAAATGGATCTCTATAGGTTGTTTTGGTTTTTATAATCGGTTAATTGCTGCCATAATGCTACGACTTGCTGCATCATAGCTACATTATGAGTACGAATAATACTAGCGCCTTGTTGTAGCGCAAACAAGCTAGCAGCGCTGCTAGTAACATCACGCTCCACAGCTTTTGAGTCTTGAAAGGACTTTATATGGCTACGATTAAGCACTTGCGCCAAAAAGCGCTTGCGCGAAATACCAAACATTAGCGGTAAATCTAAACGCTGTAGCTGATCTAATTGTGTTAATAGCGCACAATGGTGCTCATAGTCCTTGGCAAAGCCAAAACCTGGGTCAATGATAATCTTATCACGTTTGACGCCAAGGCTTATCACTTCCTCAGTACGCTCGACTAGCTCCGTTATTACTTCGCCGACTACATCCTCGTAGTGCGCTAAGTTATTCATGGTAGTCGGCTCACCACGCATATGCATTAGCATCACTGGGATATCAAGCCTTGCTGCCATTGCTGCCGCCCCTGCTCGCTTTAGCGCGCGAACATCATTCCAAATATCTGCTCCAGCAGCAAAAGCCGCTTCGATCACTTGCGGATTACTAGTGTCGATAGATAGCCAAATATCGTCACCAAATTGCTGTCGAAGCGCTTTGACGACTGGGATGACACGTTGTATCTCTTCTTTAGTAGCTACGGCTTGCGCATTAGGACGCGTGGATTCGCCGCCAATATCGATGATAGTAGCCCCTGTTGCCATCATCTCTTGAGCATGAGCAACAGCGTTATCAACAGCATTAAACTGACCGCCGTCTGAAAAAGAGTCTGGAGTGACGTTTAGGATACCCATGATGTGTGGTTGTGATAAATCTAGGGTTTTATGGCGCGCCGTTATACTGTAGGCAGGTAAAGGCTTAAATAATGACATAAACCGTCCAATTTAGATAAATAGTTATAGATAAAAGTGTTGGAGTTTTTAGGACATCATATCAGTAAATGAGCCGCATTTCTAAACTCTAACTATGAAATCGCTACTAACAAAACCTAATTGCTAATCGATCCTGACTGATAGCGGCTAAACAATAAGTTCTAAATCATAAACTCCAAGTCATAAAACCTAAGTCATAAACTCTAAATTTTAGCCACAAAAAAGCCCTTTACTAATAAAGGGCTTTAATAATTCTATTAATGAGCTACTAATACTACATTGCCGGTAGTGGAGGCGGAATAGTACCTTCAGGTTTACCTCTATCTTTAGATAGATTAACTTCGTTATGCTGATAAACCTTGGGTGGACGTGGCTCTTCACCCGCTAAGATATCTTGGAGCTGGTCACGATCGATCGTTTCCCACTTCATCAGCGCATCGACCATCTCATGCATCTTATCTTGGTTGGCTTCGATAAGCTCGCGAGCGATATCATATTGCTCCTCTAACATCCGGCGTACTTCTTCATCAACTTTTTGCTGAGTGGCCTCAGAGATAGTACGGCCGCCACCACCAAAGTAACCTTGCGAGCTATCATCATCTTCATAAACCATAATGCCTAGCGCGTCTGACATACCGTATTTAGTAACCATTGCTCGTGCCATCTTGGTAGCACGCTCAAAGTCATTAGAAGCACCGGTAGACATCTGATTGATAAACACCTCTTCAGCGATACGACCACCAAACAAGATAGCAATGTCGCTGAGCATTTTTGACTTATACATACTTGTCTGATCATGCTCAGGAAGCTGCCAAGTTACTCCAAGCGCAAAACCACGCGGCATAATGGTAACCTTATGCACCGGATCTGTACCCGGTAGTAGCTCAGCTACTAGAGCGTGACCCGCTTCATGATAAGCAGTAGCTCGGCGCTCCTCTTCACGGATAACCATCGATTTACGCTCAGGGCCCATATATAGCTTATCTTTGGCATCTTCAAAGTCGTTCATATCAACACTACGCTTATTGCGACGTGCCGCAAACAATGCCGCTTCGTTCACTAAGTTAGCTAACTGCGCGCCGCTAAAACCGGGTGTACCGCGAGCTAATGCACGAGCATCTACGCTAATAGTATTAGGTAGCTTTTTCAAATGCACTTTAAGGATTTGCTCACGGCCTTTGATATCTGGCAAGCCCACTTGTACTTGACGATCAAAACGACCCGGACGTAATAAAGCTTTGTCTAACACGTCAGCACGGTTGGTTGCTGCAATGACAATAACGCCCTCATTACCTTCAAAGCCATCCATTTCAACTAGTAACTGGTTAAGCGTCTGCTCACGCTCGTCATTACCGCCGCCCATACCTGAACCGCGGTGACGACCGACTGCATCAATCTCATCGATAAAGATGATACAAGGAGCGCTTTTTTTGGCTTGTTCAAACATATCACGAACACGCGAAGCACCAACACCGACGAACATCTCCACAAAGTCAGAACCTGAGATTGAGAAGAACGGTACTTTAGCTTCACCAGCGATAGCACGAGCTAGCAAGGTTTTACCAGTACCAGGAGGACCTACCATCAAAATACCACGAGGGATAGTCGCACCAAGCTTAGTAAATTTGTCAGGGTCACGCAAAAACTCGACCACTTCAACGACTTCTTCTTTAGCCTCTTCACAGCCTGCTACGTCATCGAAGTTCACTTTGATTTGATCTTCGGTTAGCATCTTAGCTTTGGATTTACCGAAGCTCATCGGGCCACCGCCTTTGCCACCTGCGCCGCCTTGCATATTACGCATGAAGAATAAAAACAAACCAATGATTAACAGAATGGGGAAACTGGCAATCAATAGCTGCATCAATACGCTTTGACGCTTCGGTGCCGTACCTTCCACCTCGACTTGATTTTCACGTAGCAGTGGCATCAGCTGCTCATCAGCCACAGCGGGTCTAATGGTCTCAAATGCTGAACCATTTTTCTTCTCACCAGTGATCTGTTCGCCATCGATCTCAACTCTAGCTACCTGATTTTCGGACACAGCGGTCACAAATTCAGAGTAATTAAGGTTATCAGGCTCAGATGATTTATCAAAGCCACTGAAAACTAGCACTAGAACGCCGATTACTACCAGCCACAATAAGGTATTTTTTACCATGTCGCTCACAAGCTTTCCCATCCCTACTTATTAGTGTGTTTATTAAACACGTGACGCCTTCAAAGCGTTAACTGATTATTTAATTTAGTGTCTTTTATATATGGTGACTAAAGGTCACTATTAAAAGATAAAACTAATATAAATAAGCGGTTATTATTAAATAACTTCATCTCATAACAGCTTCAAATAAAGTTAATATACCATGATATATGATTCTAGTCGGCACAATTCAACCGTTAGACCCTATTATTCGGTTAACTATTGTAGCAGTCTCAATATTGCTCAAAGACGTTTAAAATGCCCTTTTTAGCGCTATTAAAATAAACCAGCTTATTGGCTAAAACCTTGATAACTAAGCCTTAAAAGCTACAGCTGCTAGCCATAATTTATACTATTTTATCGCTACCCAGAACATCTCTTTGGAGCGCGCTCTAGAAGCTGCCGGTTTTATACTGCGAATCTTGCTAAAATCTTGCTGCATTTGCTGACGTAGCTCTTGGGTGCCCTCGCCTTGAAACACCTTCATAATAAGCGCGCCGCCTGTAGGCAAAGTCGCTAATGCAAAATCTACTGCCAACTCACACAAGTACATCATACGCGGCTGATCAACTGCACTATTACCAGCAGTATTTGGTGCCATATCCGATAACACCACATCGACTTGTCTTTGGCCCACCTCAGCCATGATACTCTCAAAAACATCGGCTTCACGAAAATCACCTTGAATAAAGGTCACATCAGCCAAAGCATCCATCGGTAAAATATCAGAGGCAATTAACGTGCCTTTTTCGCCAACAAGCTTACTTGCCACCTGCGACCAACTACCTGGCGCACTGCCTAAATCTACTACCGTCATACCTTTGGTAATGATGTTGGTCTTATCATTAATCTCCAGCAATTTATAAGCGGCGCGCGCCCGATAACCGTCTTTTTGTGCTTGCTTGACATAATGGTCGTCTAGATGCTCTTTCATCCAAGCACGGCTACTTTTTGATAGTTTTTTATTTTCAATGCGGGTAGCCAAAACACTTGCTCCTATAGTTACTAACTATGATTTAACTATTATAAAATGCTGAGTGTGATAGTTTTATTTGATATTGACTCTATCAACCTACGCTAAGCGTCTCTATAATGCAGCAATAAACGCAGTTTAACATTTCCCTCACCTAAAATCGTGCAAAATCCTGCCGATTTCATGCAAGATAGTCTTATATTACTTATAATGCTAATTAACTTTTTTGTAGAAGTAATCCTCGTGCTATAACAGCCGCTATTGGTTATTTCACTACTAAAACTACTCTTTATTTAAATAAACATAAGGAATTTTATGGAACTTGATAACGCTACTATTAAACGCTTAAAAAGCATCGGCCATGAGCTAAAGCCTATCGTGATGATTGGTAATAAAGGTGTCACCCCGGCTATCGCTGAAGAGATTGACAGAGCTTTAACGGATCATGAGCTCATTAAAGTAAAGCTACCAGCAGGCACAAAACATGAGCGCGATATCGTGAGTAATGAGATTGCAGTAGCTGCTAAAGCCAACGTTATTCACACTATTGGCCGTATGGCACTGCTGCTACGCCAAAACCCTAACGCTAACCCTAAGCTGTCAAACTTAGCTCGTCATTCTCAATAGTGATAGCATCGACGACTTTATAATCGTCACAGTTTTAATATCAAATACAGTGTCAATATCAAGGTCGCAACTTTAATCATTTGCGGCCTTATTTATGCGGTTTATTTATTAGCTTTATCCATTTAGCAGTTTAGCCCGTTATAGAGAATGATTAGCATGAGTCAGACTTTTACCCTTAAACTTGCCACCGATAACTTAAGTCATGATGCCAAAGAGATCGGCGTGACTACGGAGCAGTTATTACAGATTAAAGTAGAAGTAACGGCTTATATTTCTCAGCAGGCCGAGAATGAGTGTTTAGATAATGAAGGTTTAAAAGACAATGCCACAAACGCTTGTTTAAAGCTAAATTATGAGATTAAGTTACCTAAAAAAGCTTTGGCTGAGTCATTACAATGGTCTTTATGGCAGCAAAACAACGTAGCTTTTGATGATTATCTCTGGGAGCAGACTTGCCTTGAGTGTTTTATCAGTATGAGTGCAAACCGCTACATTGAGATCAATGCCAATCCAGATGGTCGCTATGCTCTCTATCAGTTTGAGAACTATCGTCAGCCAGCTACTTTGCCGCCTGTGGCTTTATTACAGCCTGGCAGTAACCTGCGAGCACAAATCCATTGGCTAGATGCTCATTCTACTCAGAGGGCTATTCCCACCGATACTACCCATACTAATATGATCAAAACCGATAACTATAACTATCGGCGAAGTTTATGTTTGCCATTAGCACAGCTGCCTTATCCCTTAGCAATAAATGATAAAACTCTAATACATCCGTGTGTGATTCTTTATTTTGATCAGGTGGCGCTCTACTTTGCTCCGGCTCATGCTGCTCCAGCTGACTTTCACCAGCGCCAACATTGGAGCGTTTTTAGCCATAGTAAACATTAGCTTTTAATTACTTTTTTACTTAAACTATTATCTTAAACCATAAAAACCCAGTAATGTCATTGAGAGCATTACTGGGTTTTTAGTAGGCTTTAACGGTTATAAGCTTAGGGTTTGCTGAGTTATTTATCAGCCATAGCTAAGTAGATACCACGGTTTGATGCATCATCAACGTATTTTGAATCGCGCCAAGTAGTATAGCTGTGTGTACCGCTATAAGGGTTGATGCTGTTTTGGCGGAAGTCAGAAACCCAGCCACTGCCATCAAATATCTGAATATGGCCATGTGGACGGCTTGAGGTGCGATTGAAGACTACTACATCACCGATTTGCGGCGGCGTATCATTACTGATTTTACTAAAGCCTGCATTAGCTAGCGTACCACGGGTAGCATACTGATAAGCAGACGGGTTTGGAGTAAACTCATAACCGGCAGATTGTAGCGCTTTACGCACATAACGAGCACAGTAACCAGAGCTTCTAGATAAAGCAACTCTTGAGGCATTAGCAGCGGCGATAGCTGGTGCTGAATTGCTGTCTGGAATATTACTACGAATTTGTTGTTGACGCTCGTATGATAAACGACTTGTCAATGAAGCAAGCTGGTATTCTTTTTGCTTGGCATGGGCGCTTAGATTATCGATAGCTTGGCTGATTTCATCATTGCTGTAAACGTGAGCACCGCTGTTAGTGCTGTAGATGTTCTGGCTAGAACCGTAGTTCGAAGCAGCAGAGATATTGGTGATGGTATGACTCAAGGTATTATTTGGTTGAAAGGTCGTTTCGACAGCACCACTCGTTTGTGCTATGCCCATTCCCAGTACTGACAAAATTAATAAAGCTTGTTTCATAAATTTTACTACCTATTGTTAATACAAGAGCGCCCGTCATCCATAACGAAGCATCAATTAATTTAAAGGATATAACTATCAAACAATCGTGATAAAATCCTAGGTATCGCAGTTAACCCTCTAGTCTTAAGCGCTCGACACTAGCATCATTACTAGTCCTGTCATACGCCTCGTAGATTGACCGCTTCAACCTTATGTCTAGCCATGAGCAATACGATGTCAAAAAAACAACCTAATCAACTCGCTCAGCTTATCGATCATCAAGCTTTTGCTGGTAGCGCGCTACCTCGAAGCTTAAGCGATAACATGCGTCTATTTACGCAAGCCACCACTGAGATAAAAAAGCTATTGGTAGAGTGTCTACCAGAAGAGATACTTAATAGCTGTTGGGTGGTTGGTCTAACCAATGAGCAATTGACGCTTAGTGTGAGTTCGGTAACAGCTGCTAATCATATTCGCTACTTACATAACGCTTATTTATCAGTGTTAACCGAGCAGTCGATTACATTTCAACAACTCAAACAAATCAACGTCGTGGTAACTCACTTACCTGCTAATTTATCTAAAGTTTCCGATAAATCAGTCTCTTCAGCAGCCGTCTCAACCTTGCACCAAGCCAATGTAAATCAGGCTCTTAGCCAAAACACAAAGCGGACTATATCACAGGCTGCAAAGCATGTCACCACGGATAAAAACCTAAAAAAAGCACTTTTGCGGCTGATAAAAGACTAAAATAATCTGCTTTACATTGTAAACTTATGTAAAAATCGCTCTAAAAAACTGCTCATATTGAACTAATATCACAAAAATTTCAGGCGAAAAAAAACGCTTAATGAAAATTACCATCAATCTGGCTTCTTCATTAAACGTTACTTGATAGCTGTCAGCTTTTGTATTACCTAACTTTCAGCAATTCTACTTATTATTAGCTTTTTTATATAGTAAAAATTGAGGATGTTTTGCTTCGTAAACTATGTAATATTGCGTAAATGTTGCGATACATCCTGTATATTCGTGTATTTATCCTTCAACAGCTAATCTTGAAAGCGGTAAATATTCGATAGGACAGCTTACATTGTCATCAAATGTTACAATTTCAAAGTTACTAGCATCAAATAAAATCTCACGAACCAATAAATTATTCAACGCATGACCCGATTTATAGGCACTAAAACGACCTAATATAGGATAGCCAATCAAATATAAATCGCCTAGTGCATCCAATATCTTGTGACGCACAAACTCATCATTGAAGCGTAGTCCTTCAGCGTTCAACACTCTATGCTCATCAATAACGATGGCATTATCCATACTACCGCCTAGAGCTAGATTATTTTTGCGTAGTGCTTCTATGTCTTTGATAAAGCCAAAGGTACGAGCTTCACTGACCTGTTCAATAAAATTCTGTGTCGAAAAACAAAACTGCGCATGCTGAAAGTTTTTATTAAAAGCAGGATGTTCAAAGTCGATCTCAAAGTTCATCTCAAAACCTTCATATGGACGCAGCTCTGCCCATTTATCCTCTACTTTGACACGTACTGGTCTAACTATTCTCAAAAACTTCTTTGGTGCTTCTTGTTCGATAAAGCCAGCTTGTAGTAGTAACCCAACAAAAGGAGCGGCGCTACCATCCATAATAGGAATCTCACTAGCTGAGACGCGAATCAACAGGTTATCTACCCCAAGACCCGCTATAGCACTCAATAAATGCTCAACCGTACCGACACGCGTACCACCGAATACTAGATTGGACGACATCATAGTGTCTTGTACCAAAAAAGCACTAGCAGGGATAGGAGCTGACCCCGGTATATCTGAGCGCTCAAAGACCACGCCTGTATCGATAGGCTGTGGATGAAACTCTAAATTGACAGGCTCGCCACTATGTAAGCCGGTACCAGTGACCGCTATAACTGTTTTAATAGTTCTTTGATTCATGGCTGCTCTCTCACATATTTTGTTACAATTGGCCTAGTGTACCATTAGCATGCCCCCGTTCGCTATAGTAAAAAAACACTAATTTGTCTATTATAGTCATTAACAATACTTGTCATAACCATTTTTCTAGTTAGATTTAATCATCTATAGGTAGTAAACCATAATAAAATCAAGGGCTGCAGAGTTTTCGATAATGACTAATAACGCTGTTACTATCGATGTTTCAAAATGTAAATTATTTAATAATAATTATAAAACTTCACAAAAAAAGTCAGTTCTGATATTTATTTATGCTGGAGATAATAATTTTTAGGCAAAAAAAACCAGCGCTTAGACGCTGGTTTTAGTCATTTACAACTGAGAGTAAAGAGCGGTGAGTTAATACTATTTGTTTTGCTGACGTTTTAGATAATCTTGAATGCTATTAGTCTTTGTTTGTGGCTGCTCTTTGACTGATGCTCGTGGCGCGCTGTCTTGATACTGCTGAGCCTGATTCTGTTTTTGGCTATTTAAAGCGCTAGTATGCAAGCTTGGATCTACTGACTGCGTACTATTAACCGAAGGCACTGGCGGCTCTTCAACCTCTTTGCCTGCATTCTCATCCAAAGTTAGACCTGTTGCAATAACGGTTACATGCAAATCATCGCCCATCTTCTCATCGATAACAGAACCATAAAAGATATGCGCTTCATCTATATCGGTAATCTCATCAACAATGGCACTGATTTTGCTCATCTCATCCAGAGATAGTGACTCAGAAGAGATGACGTTAACGAGTAGGCCTTTGGCATTCTCTAACCGTAAATCATCAAGCAGTGGCGATCTAATAGCCTTTTCAGTCGCTTGACGGGCGCGATCATCACCGCTAGCACGGCCAATACCCATCATCGCATGACCCTTAGCAGTCATAGCGGTACGAATATCGTTAAAGTCAATATTGATCATACCTTCGCTAGCAATAGTCTCAGCGATACCTTGCACCGCGTGCAGTAATACATCATCCGCTTTTTTGAAAGCATCTTGCATGGAGATATTGCCATAGACGCTCATCAACTTATCATTAGGAATTGTGATAATAGAGTCGACAAAATTAGTCAACTGCTCGATACCCGCTTTGGCAGCTTTGATGCGTTTACCACCTTCAAATTTGAATGGCGTAGTGACTACAGCAACGGTTAGCACCTCTAACTCTTTGGCAATACGAGCCACAACGGGAGCCGCTCCAGTACCAGTACCACCGCCCATGCCTGCGGTAATAAAGACCATATCTGAGTTTTGTAGCAATTCGCGAATGGCTTCTTCTTCGCTCTCAGCAGCTTCACGCCCTACCTCTGGATTGGCTCCAGCACCAAGCCCGCGATTGGTTTTTGCGCCAAGTTGTAGCTTATTTGGAGCAGTTAAACGATCAAGAGCTTGTCTATCGGTATTAGCACAAACAAAAGTAACGCCTCTAATACCTTGCTGAACCATATGTTCAACCGCGTTACCACCGCCACCGCCGACCCCAAATACGGTGAATCTTGCTTGGCCATTATCTTGAACTTGACTATCATCTGGCATAGTATATTTTGACATAAAAAGGGTTCTCCAGTTGCAAATAGCTTAAGGGTCGACATACGCTAGCCATAGACTACTTCTAGCTATCTACGATGCTATCGACTTACTATATATAAATGTATTTGAATAAAATAATCAAAAAAAGGGTACCAAAATAATATAGCACTAATCCGCTTTTAATAAACTTATCGCCATAAAAGCATTACAGTATTTTTTTGAACACATTAGTAAAACGCTGACCTACCTTTTGAAAGGTGACTTTTACGCTACTCTTTTTAATAGCTTCAGGCTCGCTTTGTTCACTATGGCGAAACTGCTCGCTTTGACTATATAACAAAGTTCCAAAAGCGGTATGATAAGCGCGGTCATTAACCTGAGTACTAAGCTGCTTAAAGGTGTCTTCACTATCAAAGTGATTATAGGCACTAATGTCCGGATGAGTATTAGACATCACCACTGGCATCTTTAATAGTTTTTTGGCAAAGGGTATCATGCCTTTAATCGTACTACCGCCCCCTGTTAACACAATACCGCAATCGATAAAGCCTATCAGTTCTGCTTGATGTAGTTGGCGCGCCACCTCAGTGAATATCTGAATATAACGAGCTTCGATAATACGGGCTAAATTATGCAAACTGACATTAAATTCATCACCACTTGTTTGTGGTTTAAACAGATGAAAAGCGCCAGGGTCAACGCTATGAATATCGACTGTACCATGAGATTTTTTTAGTCGCTCAGCTTCTATCATCGAGATACCGATATCGGCTGAGATATCCATAGTAACCTCGTGACTGCCACTAGCGATACAATGCGTAAAGATAAGCTTATTCTCTTTATAAACGCAAATGCTAGTAGTACTCGCGCCTATATTAACCAAACAAACCCCTTGCTGGCGCTCTTCGCTTATCAGGCTGTATTCTGCACTAGTAACAGCATCAAAAACAATATGATCGATGCCGACATCGCAGCTTTGTAGCAGTTTTTGAATATTTTGGCGACTAGCGACTGGCATCATCATCATGTGATAAAGAACGGTGATGTTTTTGGCGATCATCTCAATGGCGTCATCGACCATAGTGTCGGTATCATCGATATAGATACCTTGCTGACAGCAGTGCATTAAATAATAATCAGACGGTAAATCTTGCGCCTTGGCACTGGATAAAGCCTGCACCATATCTTTTGCTAGAACGACCTCCTCCTCTACAGCGACTTGCCCGATACTATTCTTACTCAAGAGCTCAGGAGTAGCTAGAGTTAGCCAAACACTATGTACGCGGCAATTTGCGGTATCTTCCGCTTCTTGAATGGCTTGTTTGATAGCGCCTTGTAGCCGTTCGCGATGCTTGATTCGACCTTGATAAAAATCGTTGTTTTTGACTTGACCGACACCCATGATACGAATGTCTTTTGCAGAGACGACACTGCCGATTACCACATAGACTGCAGTGGCACTTAGATGAACAACAACGAGGTTTTCAGTATTTTTCATGTTACCAGACAAATTATCGCTAATCAGGAGACTATTAGGCATCCCCATTAATCATTAAAAAATTACTTGCAAATGAACTTATCTAACCAATAGCGTTAAATTATCCTTTAGAGAGATCTAAAGTAAAAATCCATTTTACAAAGATGAGTAAAATATCAGTTAAGAAGTAGCAGTAGCTCCGGTAGTAGCCGTAGTATCCGCCTCCTTAATATTCCAAGTAATGGTAAAACCGTTCTTATAACGTAAATCTATTGATTGCATCTCACTGAGTCGATTATTAAGCTGAGCGGCTAACAATTGACTTAAACTCAATAATTTTTGCGCCGTGTTTTCGTTATCAACAATAACACGCAGGCCATTATCAAACCGAACTAGCCAAGTCATACGCGGCGTCAAAATAATATCTTCAACTTGCACATCAAGCGGTGCATACCATTCATTAATCTGCTGCATTTGCTGCATGATTACCGGGGCTTGCTCAATAGAACCTTGTAAAGTAGCGAACTGCTGTTGACGCAAATCACTACTATCAGCCGGTACAAACACTTTGCCTTTGGCATCCACTAATCTTTCGGTACCAAAATTGGCGATAGCTTGTTTGGGTAATGCAGTAATAACTATACCGCGCTGCCAATCGCGAGTCACACTCACCTGATCGACCCAAGCCAATCCCATCGCAATATCACGTAAAGACTGTAAATCATTAGTAAAAAAGCTGCTTACCTTTTGTTGGCTCATGGTCTGCTGTAAGCTTTGATACTGAGCGGCACTCAACCCTTGAGTATTGACAGCAATAGTAGCAGGCGGCGCATCGCGTAAAGCCTTAACCCCCATAGCTAATATCAATAATAATAAAGCCACCACTACCGCTGTAAAGATATACTTAGCTGAATTTAGCAAAGGTAAGCTTGGTTTTTTATTATCCATTTCAGTATTCATTAGCTCAGCCACATCATCGACAGTTTGAGCCATAATTGTATTCGCCCCTATCCTTTATTAACGCTATTCATTCACTAAATAAAATCAATTGGTTTTGTTAGATTAGATCGCTATAAATATCATTAATAGTATTTATTATCAAATGGTTATTAAAGTTTATAATAAAACTAACAATACTAGCTATTATTAACAGAAACTACCAAAAATAAAAGCATCTATAGTGATATTTTGGACGATTATTATCAAATAATTGGATTAAACCTAGCCAAAATAGCATAATCACTGCAATGTTAACGTATTTTGCAATCAAACAATAGCTTAACCCGCATCAAGGCTAATGAATTTACACAAGTTTACACTAAGCTGTGTTATAGCAAACTCTAAGACACTTTGCGCTGTCTGGTAATCGCTATCTTACGATAAATGATGATCAAATCGACTAGCTATCAAAGCGTTTGCGATAAGATATGCCAGCATAAGTGCTCAAAATCCATACCGCGAGCTTTGGCAGCCATAGGCACTAAGCTATGACTAGTCATGCCTGGCACAGTATTAATCTCTAATAGCCAAAAATTACCATTATTATCCTGCATAGCATCGATACGGCCCCAGCCTTTGGCATCTACCGCGCGAAAAGCCGCTAAGCTCAAAGCTTGTAGATGCTGCTCATCGTTAGCACTTAAACCACAAGGAATATAGTAGCTAGTATCATTACGATTATATTTGGCTTCAAAATCATAAAAATTACTGATATCGGCAGGCTCTAAGCGAATGACTGGGTAGGCCTCATCATCAATAATAACAATAGTAAATTCGCGTCCAGTAATCCAGCGCTCCGCCATCACCGCATCGCCGCACTGCACGGCCGTGGCATAAGCTGCTGGTAGCTCATCTAAATGATTTACTTTAGTCATGCCAATGCTAGAGCCTTCATGTACGGGCTTGATAATCAGCGGCAAGCCCAGCATATTGACCACTTGCTGCCAATCGGTATCTGCAGTCAACAACGAAAAGGGCGCTGTTGAGAGACCACAGCCTTGCCAGAGCTGCTTGGTGCGGACTTTATCCATGCCTAAAGCAGAAGCTAATACCCCAGAACCCGTCTGCGGAATGTCCAACCACTGTAAGACGCCTTGTAATACGCCATCCTCACCGCCGCGGCCATGCAATACATTAAATACCCGATCGTAGTTACGCAGCTCAGTCACGTCTTGATCTCTAGGATCAAAATGCTCAGCATCGATGCCTTGGTTTTGCAGCGCTTGCAAGACAGCCGCGCCGCTATCTAAAGAGACGCTACGCTCATTGCTATTACCGCCATACACTACCGCAACTTTACCAAATACGCTGGCGTCTTTAGCGACTGAATCAGCCTTAACCGCTTTCTCATTATTAGCCGCTTTATTATCACTAGCCTGCTTATCCGCTAAGTCTTGTTGTTCGATATGAGCGGCTACTAACGCTGGTTCTGGGTTTTTTATATTAGTAAGCTGATTATCATCGCTATTATTTTGCTGATTGATAGTAAGGTTTTGCTGATTTTGATTACTCATAAGGACTATTCCTAAAGTTCTTTTAAGGCTTAGGGCTAAATATCATTGTAGGCCGATTATTTTAGATATAAATCATTCGCTGCCAAGTCAATAGCAATCTGCCCAACATTGCCCGCTCCTTGAGTTATCAGCATGTCATTGGCTTTTAGCAGGCGCTGCATTACTGGTGCGATATTGTCTTTGTCCACGATAGTCGGCTCAACTTCACCGCGCAGACGGATACTACGAGCCAATGATTTGGTATCAGCGCCGTTGA
Source organism: Psychrobacter sp. AH5 (assembly GCF_040371085.1). Taxonomy (NCBI): domain Bacteria; kingdom Pseudomonadati; phylum Pseudomonadota; class Gammaproteobacteria; order Moraxellales; family Moraxellaceae; genus Psychrobacter; species Psychrobacter sp. AH5. The sequence continues at coordinate 273,022 of NZ_JAMBMT010000001.1, read as the reverse complement.
TATGACTCTCACCTGCTGAATAAACATCAAGGAGTAATAATTCATCAACGCTCGATAAAACTTCAACAAAGTCATCGAAGCAGTCACGAGTACGGCTATAACGATGCGGCTGAAACATCATTACCAAACGGCGATCTGGGAAGCTTTGGCGCGCCGCTTTAATAGTGGCATCGACTTCTTTGGGATGATGGCCGTAGTCATCAATCAGGAGGATATCTCCTTCATCAACGGCTACCGCTTCATGCTGCTCAAATCGCCGACCAACGCCTGCAAACTTTTGTAAAGCTCGCTTGATAGCTTCATCATCTACCCCTTCATCGGTCGCCATAGTAATGGCAGCCAGAGCATTATAAACGTTATGAATACCCGGAATATTAAGGGTCAAACGCAGCGGCTCTCGATCACGGCGCAATACAGTAAAATGCGTTTTAGTGCCTTCGACTACTACGTCAGTGGCTTGCACATCATTAAAAGGCTTGAGTCCAAAAGTCAATACTGGGCGGCCGATGTCATCGATCATCGCGTACAGCTCAGGGTCATCACCGCAAACCACTGCTAAGCCATAAAAAGGCATATTTTGTAAAAACTGAATGTAGGCCGCTTTTAATTTATCAAAGCTGTTTTCATAGGTTTCCATATGATCTTGATCGATATTGGTCACAATAGCGGCCATCGGATGTAAGCTCAAAAACGAGGCGTCTGACTCATCAGCTTCGGCAATCAAAAAGCGGCTGCTACCTAAAGCGGCGTTTTTGCCCGAAGCATTAAGCTTGCCACCAATAACATAAGTAGGGTCTAGTTTGCCTTCAGCCATCATAGTGGTCAGTAAGCTAGTGGTCGTGGTTTTACCATGAGCACCGGCTACTGCAATACCATGACGATAACGCATCAACTCACCTAGCATATCAGCGCGGCGAACCACTGGCAGACGTGCTTTTAGCGCCGCCTCAATCTCAGGGTTACTGCGATCAATAGCTGAGGACACCACTATAACGTCAGCGTTAGCAATGTTTTTTGAGTCGTGACCGATAAAAATCTCAATACCAATACTCGCTAAGCGCTTGGTAACTAGGCTGTCAGTAATATCAGAGCCACTAACTTGATAACCTTGATTATTCATCACCTCAGCGATACCGCACATCCCTGAGCCGCCGATACCCACGAAATGTAGATGCTGAATACGGCGCATCTCTGGAATCTCAATCAGACGTTTGGGTAAGGCTTTGGCAGAGGTTGGCATAAGGATATCTCTTGTATAAAAAGTTAAAAATTAGTAATAAGCAGCAACTGGGCTTTAGAGGCTGTATAGAATAAAATTATAAATGTTGCCAAATAATATCAACGACTTGTTCGGTGGCGCTGCGGTTGGCAAGCGCATGGCCTTTTTCTGCCATTTGTAAACATTTGGCTCGATCAAACGTTGCCAGCTCCGCACTTAGCCGCTCAGCGCTCAGCTCCGATTGGGGTAATAAAATGGCAGCGCCGTGCTCGGTCAGCGCCCGTGCATTAGCGGTTTGATGATCGTCTACTGCATGAGGTAGCGGTACAAATATCGCCGGTATACCGACATTTTGAATCTCTGTCACCGTCAATGCGCCAGCGCGGCAAACCACAATATCCGCCCAATTATAGGCCGCTGCCATATCCTCAATAAAAGGCTGTACCGTAACTTTATGACGGCTTAACGGTTGACTATCATAAGCAGCTTGCGTCGCTTGTTCATTATTGCGCCCGCACTGATGATACACCGCAAACGGTTTATCTAGCATAGCTAGTGCTTTGGGTACATTAGTATTGAGCACCTGCGCGCCTAATGAGCCGCCCACGACTAATAAACGTAGCGGTGAGCTGTCATTAACATCATAACGAGCCTCGGGCGCGGCAACCCCAGTGATAGCATTACGTACCGGATTGCCTACGGTTACAAGCTTACTGCTGCTTTGACTATTGGCAAAAGTATTGTCAAAGGCTTGCAATACTTTGGTTGCCATCTTTGCCAAATAACGATTACTCATGCCAGCAATAGCGTTTTGTTCATGGATGATAAGCGGCGTGCCAGTCATACGCGCTGCTATACCACCAGGCGCAGTGACGTAACCGCCAAAACCCACCACCATATCAATCTGGTTACTACGAATAATCTTCATCGCCGCCATCGTCGCTGACAATAAAGTTACCGGCATTTTAAGCAGCCGTGCAACACCTTTACCACGCAGACCTTGCATAGCAATTGAATGAAAGGCATAGCCTGTCGGTGCAACCAAAGCGTTTTCCATACCAGACGCTGTACCCAACCAATGAATAACCGCGCCGCGCTGAGTCAACTCCTCGCTCACAGCTAGTGCTGGGAAAACATGCCCGCCTGTACCAGCAGCCATCATCAATATATGCGGTGTCTTCATGGGGATCTGCCTATCTTTTTTATGATGTCAATTTGGAGTGCTAAAAGCCGCTGGCCAAAATTTGCCATAGTATAGAGTAAATCATTCGCCTATATATAGTGTTTTCTATGACTAAAAAATATTAATTTAATCTATTGTCAGCTAGCGTCATTAAGGGTTATTTTTACTACTAAATCATTAGTTTTTGTTCGATAGCGATTATAAAGTCAGTACCGATATCGGTGCCACATTGATCATCAATCTCACGCACACAAGTTGGGCTAGTGACATTGATCTCGGTAATGCGGCCACCAATTAGATCTAAACCGACAAACATCAGCCCTTTTTCTTTGACAATAGGCGCAACCGCTAAAGCCACTTGACGTTCAGTATCGCTCAAGGGCATAGCCACCCCGCTACCGCCAGCGGCTAGATTACCACGAGTCTCGCCTTTGACTGGAATACGCGCTAGGCAGTAATCGACCACTTCGCCATCAACGATAAGTACCCGTTTATCGCCCTCACTAATCTCCGGCAAAAACCGCTGCGCCATAATAGGCAGGGTCTCAAGCTCGGTTAAAATCTCAAGGGTAACGCCAATATTAGGGCTATCAGCAGTAAGACGGAAGATGCCAGTACCGCCCATACCATCAAGCGGTTTGACAATGACATCTTGCTGCTCAGCGATAAACTTACGAATATGGCTTTGCTTACTAGTGACAATCGTTGGGCTCATATAATCGCTAAACCAAGTGGCAAATAGCTTCTCATTACAGTCACGAATGGCTTGCGGGTCGTTAACTACTAGCAAGCCCGCCGCTTTGGCATGATCGAGCATATAGGTAGCGTAAATAAAGCGCATATCAAACGGCGGATCTTTACGCATCAAAATCACATCATAGTCGCTGACGTTAGCGGTTGATCTGTCACCCAAAGTATAAAAATTCTCTGGATTACGATAGACCGTAACAGGCTGCGAATCGATCATCAGCTGACCGCGATCGAGCCACAAGTCATGAATCTGACAGTAGCCTAGCGTATGACCGCGATCTTGCGCCGCCCACATCATCGCCAGACTGGTGTCTTTTTTATAATTAACACGCTCGATTGGATCCATAATCACTAGAATATTTAACGATTTGGAAGCTTGTTGATTGTTTTTACTCATAAGAGATCTCGCTGTTTTTATTGTTATGATAATTTCAAAATAAAGAAAAGGCTTCGCTTAAAGATAAGCTTAAAAACTAAACGCCGTATTGTTCGCGGTACTGCTGCATTTTTGCTAGCTGCTCAGCGTTTTTATACTGACTACTATCATCAGCAAGATAGCCGATCAAATCGTCAATATCGACCAAGGCTTTTACGGGCACTTGCAGACTAGCCGTCAACTCCTGAATAGCAGAGTGCTCATTTTGACCTTTTTCTTTGCGATCAAGCGCCACAATGATACCAGCGACGCTAGCGCCTGCTTGCTGCAAAATCTCTATCACTTCTCGCATCGCCGTACCGGCGGTAATCACATCATCTAATATCCAGACCGACTTACCCTCAACATCAGCGCCGACTAAATTGCCGCCTTCGCCATGGGTTTTGAATTCTTTGCGGTTGTAGCCCCAATCGGCATTGATACCATGATGCAGCCATAGTGCTTGCGCGGTAGCAGCGACAAAAGGAATGCCTTTATAGGCGGCACCAAAGATCACCAGCGTATTATCATTATTGTTTGCTTGATTAAGCGCCATTTGCTCTGCTAAGGCGTCGGCATAGCCGCTAGCTAATAATGACAACATCTCACCTGAAGCAAGCAAGCCTGCATTAAAAAAATAAGGGCTAATACGGCCAGATTTGAGCACAAACTCGCCAAATTTTAGTACTTTATTCTTAAGGGCAAGTTCAATAAATTTTTGCGCTGAAAAGGTGTTTGCGGCAACGTTTTGCGCGCTGTTGTAAGCGGTATCATGAGTAGTAGGCATGAGCATTCCTGATGTTATTAAAGAGATAATGAAGCATATTGAAGATAAAACTTGTGCAAACGCAAAATAGCCATCTAACTTGACCAGCCGTTAATCAGATAGTCATCCATATTGGCATAGCGAGTAAGCAAACCACAGCGCGAGGAGATATTAAAATAGGCGTGGCCCTCAGCACTTATTTGTATCTCCCAGCCTAGATAATGCGCTGCCACGATAATGTGGCCAGCGAATAGGCGGATTTGGCGATAATGATAACGGCTAGCAGGCGAATGATAAAGCTGGCTTAATAAATAACTACGCACATAATGGCAAATCTGCTCGGCGCTATAGCTTTGATTGATCGTTTTACGCGTAGGGCATTGCTGTAGCGCATGAACCGCAACACTACAAGCGAGAATGTCTGTCGCTAAACTGCCCTCGCCGGTTTCAAAATCTTGCGGCTGTAAAATCACTTGCCAATCATCGGCATAAAGGCTATTGAGCAGCTCATCAGGATTGTAGCGCTTAGTCAATACGCGCAAAGATAGCGCTTGATTAAGCGACTTTTCAGTGTCTTGTTTATTGGCGCTATTAGCATCAGTATTAATAAAATTATTAGTAGTTGCCATAAAACCATAGCGATTAAGCTTAGGATACTGATGGATAGCGTTTTGAATATCTGCCAAATCTAGCAACGTCATCTTCTCTATTGAAGATAACAAGCTTTGAGACGAAGAGGCATTTTGCTCTTGTTTGGGACAACGGCGATAAAAACTCTCTGGCAGCTCAATCAATTGTGCCGCACTAAGCAGGGCTAAATGCTCTGCAAAAGGCTTTGATGCTATTAACTGCCATTTGGATAAAGACTGCGCTTTGGGTTGAGCAAAGCGTGCCGATTTACCATAAAGTCGACGTAGCTGATCGTTATTACTTCGGGCAGGCTCTGGGATGTCACTCAAAGGTCGCGCTGGATCAAGTGGCGTTTGCTTGGGGTCGAAGTTAGGATGAATAATAGCGGGTTGCTCACTACTCGCTCCTTGCGAAAAATCAACCTTATTCTGTGCAAGTTTGTCCAGCTCAGCACTGAGCTGAGTACTCGGTAAACTAGTATCAGAGATAAAAGGCTGAGTCATAGCGGCTCCATATAGTTGAGTAAAATTGCGGTTTAATAGGTAAATAAATAGCGGTTATTAACAGGCGTGGTGCTAACAGGCGTGGTGCTAAAAAATTTACTCTTGCCGATGCTGTAAAATATCATGATAACCGCTTTGCCAATCAGGATAATCCAGCCAAGTTAGCGGAATGTTGCTGTGCAAGCGTTTACCGGTAGCGAAGCTTTTATCGTTATCAATCTTAGCAGGAGTAGTGCCTAATTGTTTACTTAACCAAGCATCAAGCTCAAGCGTGGTCACAGGCCGATAGTCGGTGGCGATATAAAGCGGTTTTAATAGCTTTGCTTGCTCGGTATCAGCGCTATCTAGCGTTAAAACCTTGCAAATAATCGTCACCAAATCGCGATCCACAATGCGATTGCTCCAGTGCTCAGCAGCGATAGCCTCTTTATGGCTCTCGCGCGCTTTACGCAGGCGCATCAAACGCTCGCGGCCATAAATACCACTAGGACGAATGATAACCGCTTTATCATCGAATCCTTGCTGCAATGCTTGCTCTGCTTGCAAAATGACCTTTGAGGCGCCGCGCTCAGGCTCAATAGGCGGGGTATGCTCATCAATCCATTCGCCACTGTCTTGACCATAAACCCCTGTCGAGGAGATAAAAATGATACGCTCAAGCTTTGGTAGCTCACCGGCTAGGCTCGCTAAATGCTCACAAATGGCTAGATAGCTAGCGTTATAGCCGCTCGTTGAATACTCATCAGGCGTGACAATAATAGCGATGCGCGTAAAGTCTTGTAGCTGCTCGCAAGTTAGGCTCAAGGCATCAGCCTGCATAAACTTAGCTTTATCAGCCAAATTATAATGCGCGCGTGTGCTACGGGCCAGACCAGTCACCGATAAGCCTTTAGTAGCTAGTTGATTGGTCACTGGTAGACCGATATCCCCTTGACCGATAATCAGTAAGTTCTGAGTATTCATAATGCTTCCTTTATTTAGCATGGCAGCACGACTTTTTGCCCTTATACTTTTTGCCCTTATTATAAAAAACAGGACTAAAAATAGCGTCTGTATGATAGCTGCACATCGTCATTGGCTTTGACCCTATCTTGCCAGTCGTAGTTGGCATTGATGCGCACTGCTTGTTTTTTATCGATATCGTATTGTAGACCTAAGCTTGAGATAGGCTGCCAATAGTGACCGCGAGCGTTAGAGTCATCGCTGCTGCCATGATACCAATATGGCAATTGTAATTGTGCCTGCGCGCGTAACTGATTGTTAAGCTGATAACGGCAGCCTAGATTGACGCTAGCGCCTACGCGGTAACCTTTATTAATACCGCGCCCTACTTGTCCTGTCCCTGCTAATAAAGCGTAGCAAAGCTGCGGCGGCATCTCGCCAGTACCCGCGCTAGGGCTGCCAAACGCCCACGACCAGCCTGTCTCATAACCGACACTACCCACTAAATGGTCGCGCCCTCTCTCTTGTGAGCCATCATTGACCCTTTTTGCCTCGACACTTGCACCCCAAGTCTTGCCTTGTTTGGCGGTATTGACTGGATTAAAAGAGCGTCCGCGCAGTACCGTAAGGTTCTGTAAGACGATGCTATCAGGTTCATTATTTTTGCTGCTATCGCTATCATAAAAGCGTAGCGTGGCTGCTAACGCTTCTAAATTAAAGAACTGCGCATATCCTGAGGCGCGATCTAAAGTATCATGAAAGCCCAAGCGTACCCCAAGATCAATATAGTTATTATCACCGCGCTGACCCACCCCAATTTGCGCCACTTGTAAAGGATGGCGATCAATGGGGTTATTATCCGAGGCAATAATATTATGATCGATAATTACTTTAGGCGCACTTGCAGAGATACTCGATAACGCATTACGTTTTGCTGACTTAATAGCGTCCGCATCATCTTTGCTTAAATTCTGATACCCCAGCGCCGCTGCGGCTTTTGCCTTATTCAACTGCGCTTGGCGCACCGTACTATCCGCTGGCGTAAAGTGCGCATCCATCAATGTCGATTCATTATCAAGCAATTGGATGACATCGGAGGGAATCACTACATAAGGCAGCTGACTGAGCAAATCCTGCTCAGGGCGCACCACATCAATCAAGCGCAAAATCTCAGAAGCACAGTTATCGGTAGTGAAGTAATAAGGAATATCTAACTCTTTAGTCTCCCAAACATGCAAGATAATCTGCTGCACCTCAGCAGGAGTCAGATCTAATTGATAAGTCCAAGCATCGCGCTCATCGTCTTGTAGATACTTAGCAAGCTTCTCTGGATAAGGATCGATCTCAATTCTATTATCATAGCCGCCACTAGTGGCCTTGATAGCATAAATGGCAAAAGCATCATCAGGATTGCCATCGACAGTATCGTTGAGCGCATAAGCATGATAAATCTGGCTTGGATCGGCTGCGCTGGCTGGCGAGTCAATACGTAGTAAAGTGTGAGCAAAAGCGGAGATCGGATTATCTAGATACTCTTCAGCAAACATAATCGATAGCTGCTCAGGATTGAGCATGGCCAGCCATTCTTTAAGCTCTTGGCAATCAGCCTGCAAACTTGCGCTATCAATACCTAGCTTCTCTTTGAGCCACTGCGTACGCGCTGGAAAACGGCAAATCGCTGAATGGCTGCTAAGCGCTGTGTTCTGGACGGTTGTCGTTTTAGGCGCAGCGATATGATTAGCAAAAGCGACGAGCATCGCATCCAGCTCGCGACTGGCATCAAACTGTCCATCGGCACTGATAAAAAACCTAGAGTCATCGATTAAGCTTTTGGGGGCATCTTTATTAAATAATGATCTTTTATCATCCAAAAAATACAACAGTCGTCGCCATGTCGTATGCTCAGCAAGATTGTCCGCTTGTACTTGCTGACGCCAAGTGGCTAATAACCGCTCTACTTTTTGATTTTGCTCATTATTGACAGTAGTATTCGCGCTAATTGCTGTGTTCACTGAAGTATTATTTAGCTTTGGCAAAGGCGCTGTCGAAGCGCTTAAATTATCGGCTGCTAATGGCGTCTCTTCTACTGCTAACGCGCCATCCTCTACTAGCGATGACGGTGTCGGTAAAAAAGCTTGTGCTGGAACGCTCAATAGCAGCCCGGCAATGGCGAGCGCTAAACGAGCTTGGCTAGCTGTATGTTTTTGCGTGATGTGTTTTGGATGATCAGCCACAAACTTTAAGTTAGGATTAAACATAGGTTAGGATCTCGTGTTTTACTTGGTTTATGGCTAAATGAGCGAAAAGTTACTGATGATAGTTTAGGGCAAACGCTGGCTTATATTTCGATTAGCTAGAGTGTATGATAGTGCAAAACCTACTCTTACCCCTCCTTCTCTTATTATAGCAGAGACTACTATGCCCACCACGCCAATGATTATCTCTAATGGTCAATTGTCCTCGGCTACTTGGCTACCCTCGCCTAACCAAAATGCTCGCCCTAATAATAAGCATGACGATATAACTCATAACGATACAACCATAAACGCTAAAGATGGTATCAATACTATCGTCATTCATAATATCAGCTTGCCGCCTAATGAATTTGCTCAAACGGATAAAAATGGTCTGCATTATGTTAAGGCATTGTTTACCAATCAATTAGACTGGAACGCTCATCCCTACTTTCAAACCATTAAGGGCGCTGAGGTGTCCGCGCATTTACTTATTGAGCGCGATGGCAGTATTACTCAGTTTGTCAATTTTGCTAAGCGTGCTTGGCATGCGGGCCGATCAAGCTATTTGGGTCGGCAAGAGTGCAATGACTATAGCATCGGTATCGAGCTTGAAGGCTCAGACTTTACCCCTTTTACAGATATTCAATATCAAGTGCTAAGCGAAGTCATCATAGCGATATATAAGGCTTATCCCAAAACTCGTCGGCACTTAACCGGACACAGTGATATTGCCCCAGGCCGTAAGACTGATCCGGGCGATTATTTTGACTGGGCAAGGTTACGCGCGCTGCTAGCGAATAAGCTTAGCAATGAATCACTATAAAAGCGTAAACAACAACACGCGCTATTGCACATTCAATCCATTTATCAAGCGTCTTAAAATGCTATAATCCGTCAGTTTTTTGACATTATCCAATCAGTAAACCCACTAGCAAATAGGTTCCCATGGCAAAAAGTCGCTTGTTCCGCTCCACCATGGTCGTCAGTAGCATGACCATGCTGTCACGTATTTTAGGCTTAGTGCGCGATATAGTACTGCTAGGCGTGTTTGGTGCCGGCGGCCTGATGGATGCCTTTTTGGTCGCTTTTAAGATACCTAACTTCTTGCGAAGGCTTTTTGCTGAAGGCGCTTTTAGTCAAGCTTTTGTACCGGTACTCTCAGAATACAAAGAGAAGTATAACTTGCAAGAGGTACAACTATTAGTCAGTCGAACCTCTGGCGCGCTACTGCTGATACTATCGATGCTAACGGTAGTGGTGATCCTACTAGCGCCTTGGGTGGTGACTTTATTTGCGCCCGGTTTTGCTGATCAGCCGGACAAGTTCGCGATCACCGCTGAATTATTACGTCTAACCTTCCCCTATTTGCTCTTTATCTCGATGACCGCTTTTGCTAGCGGTATTCTGCAAAGTTATGGACGCTTTGCCGCGCCGGCCTTTGCACCGGTGTTATTAAACTTATGTATGATTGGCGCGGCGCTTATATTTGCACCGATGTTCGATACGCCTATTATGGCGCTTGGTTACGCTGTCGCTATCGCCGGACTCTTGCAGTTTTTGATACAGTTGCCGCAGCTTTGGCAACAAAAGCTGCTGGTTGCGCCAAAAGTCGATTTTAAGCATGAAGGCGTTAGACGTATTTTAAAGCTCATGTTACCGGCTATCTTTGGGGTTTCAGTCACTCAGATTAATTTATTATTAAATACGGTATTTGCCTCATTGATGATAGGCGGTTCGGTCTCTTGGTTATATGCCGCTGAGCGCATGAGTGAGCTGCCATTAGGTCTCATTGGCGTGGCGATTGGTACGGTTATTTTGCCGAGCCTATCGGCAAGTGAGGCCAAAAAAGACGACATCACCTTCAAAAAAACCATTGATTGGGCAGCGCGGCTGATTATCTTAGTCGGTTTGCCAGCAGCGGCGGCGCTATTTATCCTCTCAGATGTGTTGATGCAAGCGCTGTTTTTGCGCGGTGAGTTCCTATTGCGTGACGCACAAATGAGCGGACTAGCCCTGCGTAGTATGGCAGGCGGTATTTTGGGCTTTATGCTGATCAAAATATTTGCGCCAGCCTTTTTTGCTCGTCAAGACATTAGAACGCCAGTCAAAATAGGGATTATCTCGGTTTTTGCTAATATGTTATTTAGCGTGGTTTTTATTGGTATCTTTTATTTTCTTAAGATTCCTCTACACGGCGGCTTGGCATTAGCGACGACTGGCGCCGCTTTTGTTAACGCCGGTCTGCTCTATTACTTTTTACACAAGCGCGAAATCTTCCGTTTTGGTAGTCACTGGAAAAAGTTATTTACTCAGTTCGGTATTGCTACTGGATCTATGGTAGCCGTGCTCTATGTGATGCTGCCTTACTTCCCAACTGACTCTGCACAGTGGCGACGTATTGTGGCCTTAGTGATTATGTGTGTTGTTGGTGCCGCAGTTTACGGGGTAGTATTGTTAGCAACGGGTTTTCGCCCGCGTCAGCTCAAACATGGTTAGCTTACCAAAAGCTTACAACCTTAGAATAAACCTTGACTGTCACTATACTGTAAATACTCAAGAGACTTGGCATACTTAGTGAGATGGCAAACCTATCATTTACTAATATTAAGGTTTACGATGAAAACCAATTTTTTAATATCCTCTATGAGCACCACTTTATCAGCAAAACCTTCACTATTTGCGACTGGTTTATTAGCCACCAGCCTACTGCTTAGTGGCTGTAGTAATAACGATAGCGCTCAGACAGCAGCGCCTAAGGACAATGATGAGCAAATAGTCGTTGCCAATAGCAATGGTCCGGTAGAAGAAGCGGTAGCGGCGAATACGCAAGGTGTTGTCGCTGATGATAATGAACCCGTTAGCACTGATCTAGCAGCTGATACTAGCATGACTAATGATACTATCCGTCCGATGGCTACTGCTTCTGAGTCGCCAAGCTTAGTGACCAATCCTACTGAGCCCGGTACGCCTGAAGACACAGTCAAACAAGCGCTAAATACCTTATATTATGGCGATGCTAAAGAGGCTGCCGACTACTATCAGGTCGATATGGCCAACTTTGAGGTGGAGCTTGCCAATACTCAAAGCGCCTTTCAGCAAACGGTTGAAAGCGTAACTATGACCAATACGCAGTATAGTGTCGACAAAACACGCGCCACCATCACCGGCGAGCTAAAGCTAAAAGGGCAAAGCGAGCCGGCTCCTTTGACTTATGAGCTAAGAAAAGTAAAGGGTCAATGGAAGATTTTGGGTTAATAAGCTAATAAAATAACGAGCCGACAAAATTTATACGTCGGTTGTATCGGTAATCTTAATGGCTAACCCCAGCATCACCACATCAGCGATAAAGCCCTGCATATCGCAAACTTGCGGCATATAGCCCCATTGCTCAAAACCAAGCTTTCGAAATAATCCTAAGCTTGGCGTATTATGAGCAAAGATAAGCGCAACAATATTGTAGATACCCAAACTTGGCGCTTGCGTCAGCATCCATCCGATCAATAAGCTACCCAAGCCCTGACCCTGATAATCGTGATGCAAATAAATACTAATCTCACTGCTGATATGGTAGGCGGTGCGCGCGTATAAATCGCTAAAGCTGCCCCAAGCGACGATTGTCGCCGATGCTTTACTATCTGACTGGGCTTTTACTACATAAATGGGACGTTTTGGATTATTTATATGCTCATCAAACCACTGCGCCCGCTCTACACTAGTGACCGGCGCTAAGATAGCAGTCGCTTGCTTGCCGGCGATACTTTGATTATAAATGTCTACTATAGCTGCCAGATCATTATGACTAGCGCGCTGTACTATAAATTTATTATTAAGCGCGACTGTATGACTGTCCTTGCTTTCATTAAGGATAATTGCATCATTGAGCATAGCTTTATTAGCCTGATAGTGAGTTATCTGTAGTTTGCAGTGTGAGACTGACTATTTTACTTTATAATGGCAAACCTTAAAGCCTTTTGAGGCGAATAATATTATCTAAAACGCTATTTTTCTTTATTTCACTGCTCTTATCATAGCTGCAAATTTATGAATACCTATTTTTTAGAACAACTGATTGCTCCGCCCTTTATTATCTTGGCTGATAAGGCGGTAAATAGTGCAGATAGTAAGGATAACAGCCTTACTGAGCTTGCGCCTTGCGTGCTGACTATCGGCAATTTTGATGGCGTGCATTTGGGTCATCAGGCCATGCTTGCAAAAGTTCGAGCGTTGGCTGATGAGCGACAGCTAAGTGCGGCAGTTATGATATTTGAGCCGCAGCCGCGTGAATTTTTTGCTCCGCAAAAAGCTCCTGCTCGCCTGACCAATCTAGCAGAAAAACAAGCGCTATTAGCAGAATATGGTGTCGACACTTTGATTGTGGCAAGCTTTGATAGCGATTTTCGAGCGCTGTCTGCCACCGCTTTTGCTGATCTATTAGCGCTACGATTAAAGGTAAAAGCTTTGGTGTTAGGCGATGATTTTCGTTTCGGTCACGACCGTACTGGCGATAGTCAATTTTTGCAAAACTATGGCCTGCAAGTCACAGATCTACATACCATTACTGATAAAGTGAGCACTAACAACCAAGCGGCAGACTTTGATACTGCCAAAAATGATAGTGCTAATAAAGCTACCGCTGATGATAATAATGAAAGCACGCGCATCAGCTCTACCCGTGTCCGCGATTTATTGTTAGCTGGCAATATAGAGCAGGCCAATCGACTACTGGGCCGCGACTATACCATTATGGGTACTGTGGTTAGTGGGGATAAAATCGGTCGAACCATGGATTTCCCTACGGCCAATATCGATCTAAATCGTATAAAACCAGCTTTGCACGGTATCTTTGCGGTAGATGTAGTACGTCTTAATAAACAAGGTGAGGTGATTATCAATGGTTTGAGCGCTCTTGCAGCAGAGGGTCAAACTGGGGTGCCTGGTCTACGTGCGCATAGTCTTTTTGGTACGGCTAGCGTTGGCATTAGACCTTCGGTGAATAAAGGCGATAACTGGCGTTTGGAAGTACATTTCCCAAACTTTAAAGCTGATTTGTACAATGAGACGCTCCAAGTCCGGTTTTTACATTATTTGCATGGTGAACGTCATTATGATGGTTTAGAAGCCTTGAAGAAGGGCATTCATCAAGACGTTGCTGATTTACTAGCTTGGCGAGAAGAGCAGTTAGCGCCCTAATTAAGAGCGCTAAATTGGATATAAAAAAGCCAGCTTAGCGAACAAGCTGGCTTTTTTATGATTTCTAGTATTATGTTTTCTAGTTTTTAGTCTATTAGTGGTCTATCAAATATTATCAAGCATCAGGATGCAAACGTACATTTAGCTCATCAATGACTTCGACCCAAGCGGCGTCTTTTTTCCATTCCTCTTCTAAAAACATGCGCTGGCTATCCGTCCAAATATCTGCCTTTTTTAACTCTTCGTTTTTTGCTAATTGATTACTAGCGATAAATTTCTCGATAGCTTCATCTGAATTGTCTAACCCTAATTGCGCAAATAATTCGTTCATATTGTAGTCAACTTCACCTAGCATATCCCTTCTCCTTCAAGTTAATCGTAATTAGATTATTTTATTATCGGTTTTCTTAGTGAACATCCTAATTGTAGCAACTGTATTTTTAAAAGCTGTTAGTCAATGTTTATCTAAGCTTACCATTTGTGTTAACAGCGCTCTGCAACAGACCTAAGTTATTTTACAAAAGTACACTTGCACAAAAAAAGCCCTGCCAGATAGACAGAGCTCTTTGCTTATAAATTTTCAATTTCACTGCTATCTATAGCAATGGCTTATGGTAGCAAGTGAGAAACCGCATCACGCTCTTCGCTAAGCTCTTGCTCGGTCGCTGCCATCTTCTCTTTTGAGAAGTCAGATGACACGTCAACGCCTTCAACGATAGACCAGTCGCCATCTTTGCAAGTGCATGGGAATGAGTAGATCAAACCTTTAGCGATACCATATTCGCCGTTTGAGTAAACACCCATAGAGACCCAATCATTCTCATCAGTGCCCATCGCCCAAGTACGCATGTGCGCGATTGCAGCATTGGCAGCAGAGGCGGCAGATGAAGCACCGCGAGCTTTAATAATAGCCGCGCCGCGCTGTTGTACTTCTGGGATATAAGTGTTTTCGTACCAATCGCGATCGACTAGATCTAGCGCTGGCTTGCCGTTAACGGTACATTCGGTTAGATCCGGATACTGAGTTGAGGAGTGATTGCCCCAGATGATCATTTTTTTCACGTCATTAACCGTGCTGTCCGTCTTCTCAGCCAACTGGGCGATAGCGCGGTTATGATCCAAACGAGTCATCGCCGTAAAGTTACGTGGGTCTAGATCTGGTGCATTACGCTGAGCGATAACGGCATTAGTATTGGCAGGGTTACCCACGACTAAGACTTTGACATCACGGCTAGCAACGTCATTTAATGCTTTACCTTGCGCTGAGAAAATAGCGGCGTTAGCTTCTAATAGATCCTTACGCTCCATACCTGGGCCACGAGGACGCGCGCCTACCAGTAGTGCATAATCTGCGTCTTTAAAAGCGACAGTAGCGTCATCAGTCTGTACGATATCGGCTAATAATGGGAAAGCACAATCTTGCAATTCCATGACGACGCCTTTTAGCGCATCAAGTGCTGGAGTAATCTCTAGCAATTGCAAAATGACTGGCTGATCTTTACCTAGCATCTCACCAGAAGCAATACGGAATAACATAGAGTAGCTGATATTACCAGCAGCACCAGTGACGGCAACACGTAAAGGCTGTTTCATAGAGTATTCTCCAATTAATAATTACAAGGATTAGACAGTATCTTTTTCGACAATATCTTTATTGACTGATAGCTTTTTGCACAATAGCTATTGAGATCATGACTTATTAAAGACTGCTTTTATGCAAAAGCATACTTAAAACGAGAGCTAGTGTAGCACTTCATTTAGGGAATCGTCTAGCGACAATAGCAGGCAAGATTGCTAGATAAGCACTATTTGCGCTTAATTTAAAGGTTATATTGTTACATTTTATGCTAACAAAAGTCAGTGAGTCGCTATTAACAATAATAATAGGCTTGTGTTATTCAGAGTTGAATAAGCTTTAAGAATGGTTCAGCGATGAGAGAGCTTTTTTAGTGGTATAGGCTAGAGCTACTATTATCGGCCACCAGAGATGATAAATTTTTTGCCGCAGCTATCGATAGTATTACTACAACTTGCAAAACTATTACCCTCATAGCAAATATGAATCTCAGTCAGAGTAGACTGACGACGACTTCCAGCCTGACAAATAAGATCAATACTAGCTGAGCTCATACCACTATTTAGACTTGTCATTTGTTTCAGAAAGCTGGATTTAGAGACGGTATAACTGTTGCCAGTAGTAAGCTCATTAGGCAGCTTTAAATCTCCAGCATAATTGATAATTTGGCGAAAATAACTATTGGCACTAAGCGGACTACAAGTCCCGTAGCGATGCCAGACTTGGCTACGAACGGTAGTATCTGGCATGATACGGTTGACTACTTTTAGCTGTAAAGGGGTTAGACGCGGCTCACTACCACGGCCGCAGCGCTCGCCATACCCTAAGTCTAAACCTGAGATAGTAAAAGAGTAGCCCTCTAAGCATTGACGCATGCGCGCGCGCGTAGGCTGCACACTGCATAGTGCTGGCGTCATCTCAATCATTAGCACGCGCTGACTACTATTCACAGCGCTGGCGGCCTGCGCTGGTAGCATCGCCACCCCTTGTAGCACTAACAACAAAGCTACAAGCGATAGCTTATGATGGCTTAAAACTACTGTATCAATAAATACTTTGGCGCTATCATTAGCCTCCGCATAACCCTGAAGCTCAACAGACGATCGATGGCTATTAGACTGATGTTGTACGATATTTAAATATTTCTTTATCATAATTTCACAAGTATTCAGTAGTTATCGAACAAAGTTATCGCGTATAAACAGTAGGGCAAGTAGCGGCTAGAACTGCTAAATAGCTAACCATTGCTACTATTTAGCTCAGCTTATGCCATACTAGCAAACCGTCCTTTTTAATATATAGCAGAAACGTAAATTCAGCTTGTACGTCGTTATTATCAAAGAGTATCAAAGCTTGCTTAATAGCTGCAATAATAAAAACGACCTACCCTGTTCACATAAAAAAAGTCATCAATAAATTATCATTGATGACCTTTTGACGCTATTACTGATAAGCTAATAGCCTTAAGCTGCTATCGCTAAAAGCCTGCCGGAACGACGCCCATACGCTCGGTAATCGCTTGCGGACGACCCAATAAACTACTGTAGATGGTAGCATTTTCCATCACATGTTTGACATAGTTGCGCGTCTCAGGATAAGCGATAGACTCAACATACTGATCGGCTGCAAGCGAGCCATAAACAGGCTGCCAACGTTTGGCATTATTGGGACCTGCATTATAGCCTGCGGTTGCAAGCACCGGCTGATAATTAAGCTTACCTAAGATATCGCCCATATACCAAGTCCCATAGCGAATATTGGTATCGCCGCTGTTGGCGCGGCTAGCGCTATAAGTTTCGCCTAAATTACGAGCAATATATTTTGCAGTATCTGGCATCACTTGCATCAAGCCGCTAGCACCAACGTTAGAGCGTGCTGAGGGTACAAATCGGCTTTCTTGACGCATGATACCATAAGCCCACGCCGGATCAATACCCGCATCACGGCTATAACGAACTACCGCGCTTTGATGCGGCATCGGATGAGAAAGCGCTAAGCTATCGACTCTATCGGTATTGTCAATGGCATAAATGGCGCGGTCAAGCCAGCCCATATCATAGGCTACTCGCGCGGCTGCAACGATCAGATTGTCATCGCGCTTATCACGCGCAACCTTCACCGCCCAGTTCCACTCACGATTAGCAAAAGAGCGATTGGCATCGCCATTATAGAGCGCAAAAGCGCGAGCAAAGTTAGGATCTTGCATCACTCGAGCACGCTCACTGCTACTTATATTAGGCAGATTATTGCCGCCCAAACGACTAGCGTCAAAGCGTTGACCTACTTTGTCTTTGGCCATTAGACCATAATAATCGTTACTCTTGGCTAATTGTTGATACATTCTTTTGGCAGTGCTGCGCTTATTAGTATCGCTTGATTGCTCATAAGCGCGCGCTAACCAATATTGCCATTGATTGGACTTTTGGGTCTCACTATCCATCTTGGAGATAGCCTCCACCACATCGTCCCAACGACTAAAACGAATGGCAGCAATAGCGTAGTCTTCTGCTTCTTCAAAATTAAAATCATTATCTAAGCTGGCGCGGAACCAATCGACTGCCTCGCTGTTAAAACCGTCATCAGTATTATAATTCATACGCTTGACCCCGATAATGCGATAAGCATAGCGGCGCGTGTCCTCGTTTAATAGACGTCTGCTGCGCTGATTGTCTTGCTTGATATCAAAGTCTAATTGTAGCGCAGCTTCACGATAAGACTTGTCCGCCAAACGCCCTAACGCATAAAGATAAAGGTACTGATTGGTTTGGCTTACCGGCTCTCTTGTAAACTTACTAAAAAAAGACGATGGACTCAGCTGAATCTCGCTTAAAGCGGAATAAGGAATAGGCGTACCTAAGCGCGAAGATAACGCCATGATATCACCAGTCTTACCCTTACGTAGCATACGTTTAAGCCGAGAAACCCGGTCTTGATTACTAATTAGCGCGTTGTTATTCATCTCCATCGCTAGCTGATCACATAAAGCGGGCTGCTTTTTGGTGGTGAGCCAAACATCGGACTTAGCCGCCATAGCACGAATAGTGTCACCGCCATTATTGAACCCTAAGGCAATAGCGCAGCGCTCAGAGCTATCGGCATTAGTAATCAAATTAGCCACTTGCCGCACGGCAGCATAATCATTGGCACCCGCTTTGGTCTCAGCAAAATCAGCTACTAGTTTTTCTGCCATGACGGTGTTTGGATACTGACGTACAAACTGCGAGACGCTAGCAGCGCTTTGAGAATTTAGATCTAAATTCATCCGCCAATAAGTGGGATACATCGCAAATAGCCCCCCACTCATCGATTGCTCATAACCATATAAGGCGCTGACATCGCCGCGATTTTCAGCTTGCGCCGCCGCGTTGAATAAGTCAATGTCACTACTTGATTGAAAGCTGCCTGACTGATAACCCTCTGACTGATAACTATTGGTTGAATAAGAAGTAGCGGATTGCTCTAAGCTCTCGCCCTCACCCCATGTCAATTCAGCACAAGCGACTTGTGATAAGCCTAGCGCCCCCATAGCAGTAGCGACGCTCAAAGCACTGACACGCCATCTGGTAATATTAACGCGCTTTAGTCGCTTTGAGCTTGAATACGGCTTGGTTTTAATCGGTGATGTGCTGTGGTGAGCTACGCGCAACTTTGTCATACGGACTCTCTTTATAATAACTTTACTAGCGTGTGAATAGCGATATTGGCTATTTTGCCTATCAATGCTGGAGTAACAAAACTCATCATACTATATTTGCTCGACTTTCAACCATTAGCTTTACCATTTATCCCTAATTAGGACAGCGCCCTGTAACAACAAAGTGATATTGATGACCAATGAGCGTAGATTGGCAGTTATAAACGCAGTGGTAAATAGAGTAACGTTTAAGCAAGCAAGGATAAGCGTTTGATACTACTATAAATAATTAGCCCATATCAATACTATTAGCTTGGGGTTACTTTTCACTTTATACCCTTATTATGATAAAATACGCCACTTGCTAACCACCTGCAACCGTTATACTTTTTAATCATGGACTTCTTCTTATGAGTGTTACTGTATTTGATCCCCGCAACGATGACACGGTTATTGCTAACTTGGAGGTCACAACGCCTGCTATTGACGCACTCAAA
Organism: Psychrobacter sp. AH5; assembly: GCF_040371085.1. Taxonomy (NCBI): domain Bacteria; kingdom Pseudomonadati; phylum Pseudomonadota; class Gammaproteobacteria; order Moraxellales; family Moraxellaceae; genus Psychrobacter; species Psychrobacter sp. AH5. Next base: position 253,480 of record NZ_JAMBMT010000001.1, on the reverse strand, counting down.
GAGACTCACGCTGTAGCCGCTCCGGTCAATGCACAGGTAAAAAAGGTCTTTATCACCACGCAAGGCTGTCAGATGAACGTTTATGATTCTGACAAAATGCTTGATGTGCTCGGTGATAGTCATGGTATGGAGGTCACGCACGATATTGATGAAGCGGATGTCTTGTTGATGAATACTTGCTCTATTCGCGAAAAAGCGCAAGAAAAGGTATTTTCAGAGCTGGGTCGCTGGCGCAAACTTAAAGAAAAACGTCCTGATTTAGTGATTGGCGTGGGCGGCTGCGTCGCCTCGCAAGAAGGTGATAATATCCAAAAGCGCGCGCCTTATGTCGATATGGTGTTTGGTCCGCAGACTTTGCATCGTTTGCCTGAGCTCTACGATCAGTCTAATGAGCAAAAAAACATCGCCCCAAAAAACCGCATCGGCACTATCGATATCTCTTTTCCTAGCATTGAGAAGTTTGACTTTTTGCCTGAGCCTAAAGTTGACGGGTTTAAAGCCTTTGTCTCCATCATGGAGGGCTGCTCAAAGTATTGCTCATTTTGCGTGGTCCCTTATACGCGCGGTGAAGAGCTATCACGTCCGCTTGATGATGTGCTCGCAGAGATTGATAGTCTTGCTGAGCAAGGCGTACGCGAGATTAATCTATTAGGTCAAAACGTCAATGGCTATCGCGGTCAAAAAGACGATGGCAGTATTTGCCGTTTTGCAGAATTACTGCATTATGTCTCGCACATCGATGGCGTTGAGCGTATTCGCTATACCACCAGCCATCCGCTAGAGTTCACCGACGATATTATCGATGCTTACGCGCAGTTGCCTGAGCTGGTCTCGCATTTGCATTTGCCGGTTCAAAGCGGTTCAAACGCTATCCTTGCGGCGATGAAACGCAATCATACTATCGACGTCTATATTAATCAGATTAATAAGCTCAAAGCGGTACGCCCTGATATTCATCTATCGAGCGACTTTATTATTGGCTTCCCCGGTGAGACCAATGAGGATTTTCAAGATACGCTAAATTTGGCTAAAGAATTAAACTTCGACCATTCGTACAGCTTTATTTATTCTAAGCGTCCAGGCACTCCAGCAGCAGAGCTAACTGATGATGTCAGCTTTGCTACCAAAAAAGCACGTCTAGCAGAATTTCAAAAAGTGATTATCGATTCGACATTAGCCAAATCGCATGAGATGGTTGGCACTACCACTCGAGTGCTGGTCGAGCAAGTCGCCGATCGTCATCCTGACTGCCTAATCGGTACCGCGGATAATACCCGTACAGTAATGTTCAAATATGACTTAGATAAAATGGATGAGCTACTCGGTAAAATTGTCAGCGTGCGTGTGACCGATTTTGTTAGTCCGCATATGGTGAAAGGTGAGCTGGTTGAGGTGTTGGCTTAACTCTTACCTTGCAACAACGAAGCTTTGTAGGCCTCGTAAAACTTGCAACACCCAATAAATTTAAATAAAAAAGCCGTTCGCTATTAATAGTAAACGGCTTTTTTGTGCGTAAAACTTAATAAAAATCATCATTACTCCGACAACCAATCGGTCTGCCGCAAACGCTGCTTCGTCTCACGGCGGCGTTTTTTGCGGACAATATCGATATCCTCCTTTTCATGGATACCGCCCTTTCTTAATAGCGGATCAAGCGCTAAATAATTACGCGGTTTAATAGCGCCTAGCGTTTGCTGAGTTGCAGTATTATTAGCATTATTTTGTTGCGCTAATTGCCGCTCAATTTGTTTAGCTTTTTTTAAAGTTTGTTTTAAGCTCATAATTTGACCTACTTTTTATCTTGGTGGTGTTTTAAAAAGTATGCTGGCGATAAAAGTCAATAAGAAATCTATGCTAAGTTCTCTGATTCTATAGGGCTTTCAAGGCTTCAAAAATTGTTCAAATTTTAATCAGCATACTTTTTGACACACCACCTTTATCTTTTATAAAACTGACTAGCCTTTTATACACATCACCTGCTTTAGGGTATGCACCACTTCCACTAAGTCGCTTTGATTGGCCATCACCTCATCGATGTCTTTATAAGCGCCCGGTATCTCATCGATAACGCCTTTGTCCTTGCGACATTCAACGCCAGCGGTTTGTGCTTTTAGCTCATCGATAGTAAAAGCACGCGTCGCTTTACCTCGGCTCATACGTCGCCCAGCACCATGCGAGCAGGAACAAAACGACTCGTCATTGCCAAGGCCGCGCACGATAAAGGACTTTGCGCCCATTGATCCGGGGATAATGCCTAGCTCGCCTGCGTAAGCACTAATAGCGCCTTTACGAGTGACGTAGACTTGCTCGCCAAAGTGCATCTCTTCATTGACATAGTTATGATGACAATTAATCGCCTCTTTGGTCAGGGCAAACCTTGGCAAGCCTGCTTGCGGCGATTGCAATACCTTGATAATCAAACGCATCATCTCACGGCGATTCTCTAGCGCGTAATCCTGCGCCCACTCGACCGCCTCAAGATAATCAGCAAAGCTATCGGAGCCCTCGGCAAAGTAAGATAAGTCGCTATCAGGCACATGACCAAAGCGTGCTTGCCGCTCTTTTTTAGCCAAATTAATAAAGTATTGACCAATACAATTACCAATACCGCGACTGCCCGAATGCAACATCACCCAGACATCTTGGTTTTCATCCAGACACAGCTCAATAAAATGATTACCGCCGCCTAAGGTGCCGAGCTGCTTTGCCCAAGTGCGCTCAAAACCTCTGAGCATTTTGAGTAATCCTGGGTGCTTGTCGGTAATCGGCTTTAGGCGTTTGGCCAGTGGATCTAAAGTAGAGTTTTTGGCTTGAATTTGCTTATGCATGTTAAAGCCCACAGGCACTTGTTGCTCAATCGCCAAGCGTAGCGGCTTTAAGCTATCGGGCAGATCGCTTGCCGTTAGTGATAAGCGCACCGCGTTCATGCCGCAGCCAATATCAACACCGACCGCTGCTGGAATAATGGCAGATTTAGTTGGAATCACACTGCCGACCGTCGCGCCTTTGCCAACGTGCACATCAGGCATCACCGCAATGTGTGAGTGAATAAACTCTAACTGGGCTAGATTACGCAGTTGTTGCATGGCGCTTTGTTCCACATCAGTGGTATAAATCTTCACCGGAACACCATGTTTGCCACTTTTATTTAATACTAATTGAATGCTCATTATTTATTATTTCCGTTTTTTATTTTAAATCTATAAAATTTAGACGCGACCTTTTGTCCTAATTTAATAAGAAATAAATTTATAATCTATAATTTATAAATACTAGACAATAAAAAACTATTAACTTTATTATTTTAACTTTAATAAAGTTAGAGTTTATTTATTAGTAGCGTTTTAAATAATTTTTACCAATAACCATACTAGCAACCCCAGCATAAAGTTATGCCTATAGGTAGCACAGGTAAAAAATAGTGGAGGTATAAATAACAATAGCGACTATTGAGCTTAGTGATGTAAGCTGGCAAAGAGAGATAAAGTGGATAGCTATCTATAAAAGAGTAGCTCTAAATAGCTATTGAGAACTAGCCATCAATAAATCACTGCTCTATAAGCTTAGCCAAACCTTTGCGAGGTCGTCATTGCTGTCATGTTACTTACACATTTATTCTTTAAAAACGTTGTAGCTGGTAGATAAGACACGATGATTCCTCCGTCGGTTATGGCTATTAGCAGAGCGGTAATAGCAGACGAATAAAAATGATTTATAGCTTTTAGTAGCTTACTAAAAAGACAGTAACTAAAGCTAAGTTGAATTATAATAACGCTTTAAAATATAAAGTCAATATTTATTTTATTAAAATATAATAGATTAAATTTAAAATTCAAATAGCCAAAACATTAAAGAGTAAAATTATTCTTTAATTTATAAAGTGGCTAGCGACTTCAACTAATAAAGCGGCGGCAATTACCATAAAGATAATCCCACAGGCTCGATTAAGCCAAGTTAAACGATTGCCCACATCAAGCCAGCCTGCTAATTGCTTACCACCTAATGTATAAATGATTTGCCAAATAGTTTCGCTCAAGAATAGCCCTAGAGTAAGAAAGATATACTGTGGCCAAAGCGGCGCGCTAAAATTGATAAATTTGGGGAAAAAAGCGGCAAAGAATAAGATAGCTTTGGGATTAGACAATGACACCCAAACGCCTGTACGAAATAACGTTAGATTAGTAGGACTAATCTTAACTGCCGCGCTGGACAAGGAGCGCGGCTTTTGCTTTGCAGCACCTACACTAGCAAAACCAATACTACCATTACCATTACTACTATTGCAGTCACTATCTAAGTAATCTGCCGCTACTTCAGCACTCACAGTGCGAGCATCTTCCATCAAGCTACTATTACCCGTATCGCGCCATGACATAACGCCCAAATAAATAAGATAGATCGCGCCGACGGTTTTGATAACCTCTAAGGCCCAGGGCTGTTGACGACTAATAACATCCAAGCCTAGCAGCGTTGATAACAGTAAAATAAACAGACCCAGACTCAAGCCTGCCAATGTCCAAAGGGTACGTTTTACGCCATAATTTAGCCCGTATTGAAAGGCTAACAGCATGTTAGGGCCTGGAGTGGCTGAGATAAAAAAGGTACTAACAAAAAATATCGTAAATAGATGCCAAGACATCAATAACCCCTACTTTGCTGCATAAAAATGATTAAAATGGTGCCAAAAAATAAACACCGCCATTTGGACGGTGTATTTTATAATAGCTATTATACGCCCAACTACATTTAATAGATCGCTGTATCCTAGACACTTGCTAACCCTTACTCATAAGTAGGACTTTGTATCATTAAAACATTTTATGATAGTGCGCGAGGCGACACCCTACAAAAGTATAATTAAACCATGCAACTATTTAATAACTTTTGCAAAAATTCATCACAGCGCTTAATCTCGCTCAGGGCCACAAATTCATCAGCTTTATGCGCCTGCTCAATACTGCCAGGCCCACAAATAATAGTCGGAATACCGGCATTAGTGAACTGACCGCCTTCGGTAGCATAAGCCACTTTATGACGTTTCTGGTCTTGAGTAAGTGCCGCTATTAGTTGTTGCAGCTCGTCATTGCTACTATCGGTCATTGCCGGTACGCTCTCTTCTTGCAGTAGCTCAATGCCTGTCTCCGGCGCGCGCGCTTGCATCTGGGCGTTTAATTCAGCAATTTTGGCTTGAATAGGCGCGAGAATATCGTCTTGCGTCATATGCGGCAGGTTACGATAATCAAAAGTAAACTCGCAAAGATTGGGTACAATATTGGTCGCACTGCCGCCGTGAATAGTGCCTACCGACAGCGTCGAATAAGGCACATCAAATAATTCATCATTATCCTCCCGGCTAGTGAACTCATCAGCTAAGCTATCGACATAGCCAACCAAACGACTGGCATAACTGATCGCGTTAACGCCTTGATGAGTCAAGGAAGAATGCGCTGATTTACCATGAACGCGGCAACGATAAACGGCAATGCCTTTATGGGCGACCACCATCGTCATCAAAGTCGGCTCACCGACGATACAATAATCAGGGGTAATACCGCGAGCTTTTAGATCAGCTAGTATCAATGGTGCGCCTAGGCAGCCCACTTCTTCATCAAAAGATAAAGCTAAATGTAGGGGACGACGTAATTGACCGTTGTTTGATAACTCCACCGCTTTTGGTAGCAAATTTAGGGCACAAGCAATAAAGCCCTTCATATCGCAAGATCCGCGTCCATAAAGCTTGTCACCGCGAATTATCGCCTCAAATGGATCGGAGCTCCAATCTTGACCATCGACTGGCACCACATCGGTATGACCGGACAATACTAAGCCGCCACTAGTAATATCAGCATCTTTACCCGCCGGTACGGTGACAAATAAATTGGCCTTATCTTGCGTCTCATTAAAGGTCAAAGCAACGGTCAAGCCTAAATCCTTACAGTAAGACTCTACCTCACTAATAAGGGCTAGGTTTGAATGACGACTGACGGTATCAAAGCCAATTAGGCGCGTCAGCCAATCGATACTGTTATTAGGATAACTGATACTAGGAGTATTGTTACTAGGAGCATTGATACTAAGAACACTGTTACTAGCAGTATTAGAGTTCGACATAATTTGCTTGCTGCTTTTATAATCAGGGTTGACAGACATAGGATATCCTTATCAAAGTAAAAAAAGCCATTAGCCTTTTTGCATTGAGCGTTGTTGCAATCTTTTTACTTGCTCATCCAGACCTGCAATCGGCCCTTCGACAGGTATATTTGGCGCGACCTGTTGAATAGCTAAAGAATTGATTGGAGAGGTTGATTCTATACCCATCTCCTGCAGCCACTCGCCTAATTGCTTCGATGAGCTGATATAAACGATGCGGCCAAGACCGGCCCAAGCATGCGCGGCTGAGCACATGGCGCAGTGCTCTCCTGAGGTGTAGACCACCGCTTTTGCCCGATCCTCACTAGTCATGTTTTTCGCCGCCCAGCGCGCGACGGCAATCTCAGGATGATAAGTGGCATCAACGCTATTGGCACGGTTGCGATCCTCGTTCAGCACGACGCCATCGGCACTAACCAATACACTACCAAAAGGCTCATCCCCTGCCTCTAAAGCTTCTGTCGCCAGCTCAATACAGCGCTTAAGGTGTTTTTTATCGTCATCATTTATCATGATTTATACTCCTGCTATTAACTTGAGTTTCAACTTAATATGAACTCTTAGAGGCTGCAGCTTTAGCCCAGCGATTTTATTTTGCAAACTTGTAAGCTGGGCTAAAGTCACAGCCTACGCAAACTATTAATGCCAAAATCTAAGCGTTTAACATTAAGACTTTGATAATCAAGAAGGATTATTTTGATTCATAATATCGATAACCGGCGGCATAGGTTTAGGCAGTTTGCCTTCAGCCTGTAGCTCTTTAGTAGTTTTGGCATCTATTGGCAAGCCGGCAATCAAGGCTAGCTCTTTGACTGGTTTACGCTGGCGCGTAGCAAAGCTCACTGGTATCATCCGCGCAAACTCATAAATATAAAGGTAGGACTCCTCGCCGCCTTCAAAATCCTCATCCTCTGCTAAGCGAATAGCGCCAATCTTGGCCAAGTCTGAGAGCATCTCGTTCTCTTCGCTAGTCAAACTACAATCTGTAATGCCAAACCCGGTCATAAAACCATTAGCCCACTGTTTCAATGCCATCACACGCTCGTACAAATCGTGTTCATCATCAGGCACTAACGGCGTATAGGCGTAAGCATCGTCCTTATCTTTTAGCTGAAAGACGGTGTCCTCTGCCTCTTCGGTCAGTAGGGTTAGGGCCTCTTGTGGTAAAGCTTCAAAGCTCAGCTCGCTTAATACCGCTGCCCATCCTGCTTCATCAGGCGCATGACAAGCGGTCATCAGCCCAGTCATCAAACCGTGTATCTCACTAATAGTCACATCCGTCCAGTTCTCAAAAGCTTCTGACCAAGTGTTCCAGCCTGAGATGTTATCATTCATAAATAAATCCTGCTTAAAAAGTAAGTTGATGTTTAGATAATAAAAATAAGTGTCAACCATAATTATTAGCGCTTAGACTATAAGCGCCAATTACTTTGTTGATATAGATATTATGAGGCCACTTATGGCATTATTAAACGCATAAACTCCGTTCATTCACATAACGCCTATTAGGGATAAAAACTGACTATGTATGATCAATTAAAAATCTTAGAAAAAATGATACTCGACATAAAAAAACAGCATCAACTTGTCAGTGATGAGCTCAGCCAACTAAAAAAACAACCGCACACCGATCCAAAAGAATTATCGACTCTAAAATCACAACTTAATAGCAGCATAAATGAGCGTGATAGTGCCAAAAAACAATTAAATGATCTTGATAAGCGCTATCAAAGCTTAGCTGAAGCACATCATATGATTGGTGAGGAGCAAGATAAACTCAATCAACAATTAAGCGATTTGCAACAAAAAAACATTGAGCTAGAACAAATCAACAAACAGCTTGAGCAACAAAATAAAGAAGCGCATCAGCAAATAAAGGACGTCAAACAACAAAACGATGACTTACAACAAAAGAACCAGCTAGCTGCTGAACGTACTCAAGTGGTTTTGCAGCGTTTGACTCGTATCGACCAGATGGATAGCTAATAGCTTTTGTAGCTAATCTAATTCGCTATTTCACGCGCTACTTTTACTATATGACTATATGACTATATAACTTTGTAGGATTTTTTATGACTGATAACCGTACCGATACTCAAAACGCTAGCAACGAAAAAGGCACTAAGCTTGAGACAAAACCAGCGGACAAGAGCGCTAGCTCTGTGAGTAAAGACAATAAAGCTGCTGATAACAGTGCTAATAAAAGCGCTAGTACCAAACCTGCTGCGCCGCAAATCAAAAAGCTCGATATCGTCATTGCTGGCACTACGTATGCTATTTTTTGCCCGGCCGATGAAGAGGACGAGCTAAGAGCCGCTGAAAACTATCTTAATACCTTCGCTAGTAATATCAAAAAAGATGCGCCAAATTTAAATCAAGAAAATCTGTTAGTGCTTTCTTGCTTAAACTTATATGAAAAGATTAATGCGCACAAAACTAGCGAGTCTGAGCATCAGCAGCAAAGCAAACAAAACGAGCAATTATTAAATAAAATAATGCAAGAAGCGCATTCTATACTTTAGTTTTTTAACACTATTGGTTTTATTGATAGACCTTACCGGCATGATAATCGGCTTGATGTTCGTAGTTACAAAAGAATAGCTCATTGCTTTTATCGGTAGTATCATCGCTAGTGCTGTCGATAGTTGCAGCAGCTGTTTGGCTATCCGTAGTCGCTACTTTACTTTTAGTCTCTAACACGCCGCGGTATTCGGCAAGACTATGACCACAAAAGTTGCAATTACGCGGCGTTGTAACGTCGCCTTTTTTTGGCATCATGCTCTTTGGCGCACGAGGATACATGAACTTATAAAAAATCCACATGCAGATCCAGATAATAATAATAGTAGTAATAACAGCGAACACGGCAATACTCCTTTGAGTAGCAGGTAACGGGCTATTTATTTTAGGGCAAATTTAGAGCGGGTTAAATAGACACCCTTAACATTTTACGGTAACTGAGACGCTTAGCATAGGACACATTCACATAAAAAAACTGGCCTTATTAAGCCAGTTTTTTAAACATTAGCTCAAACTCGCTATAACTGCAACTCACTAATATCGGCCACTGTCAAAAACAGCGCTCGTACTTGCTTTAATAGCGCTAAGCGGTTTGCTTTTAATACAGCATCTTCACTATTGACCATAACGTTATCAAAGAACTGCGTTAGTGGCGCGTCTAATTGCGTTAACACCTGTAATACTTGCGTGTAATCTGCCTTAGCTAACAGCGGCGTCACTGTCGTTTGCGCTTGCTGAACAGCTTGATACAAAGCTTGCTCGGCAGGCTCAGAGAGTAGCGACTCATCGACTTTATCAGCGACTTTTGCCTCTGATTTGGCAATGATATTTGCCACGCGCTTATTAGAATCCGCTAATTGCTCGGCCTGTGGCAGCTCACTAAAAGACTGTACCGCGCGAATACGCTGATCAAAATCTAGCGGCATATGCGGGTTTATCGCTTGTACCGCTTGAATAGTATCGACGCTGACGCCTTGCTCAGTGTACATCGCGCGATAACGCGAATTTAAAAAGTCTAGCACTTGGGTAAAGGTGTCGCCCATTTTAGCAATCTTGCTACCCTTGCTACTGCTATAGTTCTTTATCGCCTGCTCAACGAGTGCCACTAAATTAATAGGCAGCTGCTTTTCGATCAAGATACGCAAAATACCAATAGCGGAACGACGCAAGCTAAACGGATCCTTTGAGCCGGTTGGCGCTTGATCAATAGCAAAAATACCCACTAGCGTATCCAGCCGATCGGCTAACGCTAAGCAAATACCAATAGGCGTTTCTGGTAACGTGTCCCCGCTGAACTTGGGCAAATACTGCTCTTCGATACTGGCCGCCACCGCTTCAGGCTCATCGTTAAGGCGCGCATAATAAGTACCAGCGATACCTTGTAGCTCTGGATACTCGCCTACTAACGAGCTGGTCAGATCCGCTTTTGCTAGCATAGCGGCGCGTACGGTTTCATCAATATCGATAGTCTGGCCTTGCTGTTGCATTAAACTGGCAATAAAAGCGGCAAGCTTAGCGATACGCTCAGACTTCTCCCAAATAGTGCCTAGCTGATCTTGGAACACGCGCGTTTTGAGACTTTCAGTCATTGCAAATAGCGGCTGTTTTTGATCCTGTAAAAAGAAAAACTCAGCATCAGCCAAACGCGGGCGTACTACTTTTTCGTTACCTTCGATAATTTGGCTAGGATCTTTGGACTCGATATTAGTAATAAAGATAAAGTACGGTTGCAGCTTGCCTTCTTTGTCCGTCAAACAAAAATACTTTTGGTCAGCCTGCATGGTCGAGATAAGCGCCTCTTGTGGCACTTGCAAAAACCTTGGCTCAAAGCTAGCTCGCAGCGCAATAGGAAAATCAACTAACGCCGTTACTTCGTCTAATAAATCACTTGGCACGATAGCCTTGGCATTGACTTGATCGGCTAAGGTTTTGACCTGATTATTAATCAGCATTCGGCGCTTATCAAAATCGGCAATCACCTTTAGGCTATCTAGTAGTGTCTCGTAATTATCGGCATCATCTATCTTATGATAATCAGGACTGTGGAAGCGATGACCGCGTGTCTGGTTGCCAGTTTGATGATCTTGGATAGTCGCTTCAATGATTTTATCATCTTGCATTAACACTACCCACTGCACCGGACGCACAAACTCTGCTTTTGAAGCACCTGAACGCATGCGCTTAGCAATGGGTAGATTATCAAGCGCCGTCTGAAAAATATCTGGAAGCAACTCAGTGGTCGCTTGACCCTGAATGGTTTGTTCGAACCCGACATAATCGCCTTTGTCGGTATTGATAGTGGTCAGCTCGCTGGTCTCAATGCCTAAACCTTTAGCAAAGCCTATCGCCGCACGGCTGGGATTACCCTCGCTATCAAAAGCTGCCTTTATGGCAGGGCCGCGCTTTTGCTCGGTACGGTCAGGTTGCTTGTCGCTGATACCGTCAATTTGAATGGCCAAACGGCGCGGCGCGGCAAATGCTTTAATACTGTCAAAGCTAATATTAGCCTCATTTAATTGCTCAGTGACGCTCGCTTGTAGCGCATCACGTAGCGGTTTTAGGCTTTTAGGAGGTAGCTCTTCACACCCCAACTCAAACAATATAGTACTCATGGGATGCTCCTATTTATTATTAGTATGGGTAGTGGTTTGATCTTTAGCTAAGTCATCAGTAGTCGCTGCAACTTTTGGCAAATACTTATCGATAGCAGCCTGACGATGGGCTTCATCGGCTAACGGAAAGCCTAATTTAGCTCGTGCCTCTACATAGCCTAGCGCCACTTTTCGCGCTAAAGTACGTACGCGCAAAATAAAGCGCTGACGCTCAGTGACTGAAATAGCGCCGCGAGCGTCAAGTAAGTTAAAGGCATGCGAAGCTTTTAATACCATCTCATAAGCGGGTAATGGCAAGCCTGCCGCGACCAGTTTATCCGCCTGCACCTCATAAAAATCAAAGAACTCGCCCATTTTAGCTACATCGGCATGCTCAAAGTTATAAGTGGACTGCTCTACTTCGTTTTGATGAAACACATCGCCATAGGTGACGCGGCCAAACTCGCCATCCGCCCATACCAGATCATAAACACTATCTACGCCTTGCACATACATCGCTAGACGCTCAAGACCATAGGTAATCTCGCCTGTGACTGGGAAGCATTCGATACCGCCAACTTGCTGAAAGTAAGTAAACTGCGTCACCTCCATACCGTTTAGCCAAATCTCCCAACCCAGTCCCCAAGCGCCAAGCGTTGGTGATTCCCAGTTATCTTCTACAAAACGGATATCATGTACTAAAGGATCGATACCGATAGCTTTTAGAGAGTCCAAATAAAGCTCTTGAATATTGGGCGGATTGGGCTTTAATACCACCTGAAACTGATAATAATGCTGCAAACGGTTCGGATTATCGCCATAACGACCGTCAGTAGGGCGACGCGAAGGCTGCACATAAGCGGCGTTCCAGCGCTCAGGCCCTAATGAGCGCAAAAAAGTAGCGGTATGAAAAGTACCAGCGCCTACTTCCATATCATAAGGCTGCAACACTACGCAGCCTTTAGAGGCCCAATAGTTTTGTAGCGTCAAAATCAAATCTTGGAAACTCAAAGGTTTAGCGTCTCCATTTTCAGTGTGGAAGTTAGAGTCATTGCTTGGAATATTAGCTTGGGAGGTCATAAGAGAATCACTATGAAATAAAGAAGGATGGATCGAATAAGATCATCAAAAAATCAAGTTCTGGTAGCGCATTTGGCTACGCATCCATTTGTCTGCCTACCTTACTAAAAAACGGCTATTTTATCCATATATACAGTAACTAAATTTTTGCTAAGTCTAACTAGCGTCTTATAAGACAAAAAAATACCCAAATGCGTAAACATCTGGGCAGGAGGAAAAGTGTGTAGCTGGTATCCTGTTATTGCAGGCTTTTTGTTTTTTATAAGCTATTATTTTTATTATGGTTATCTAACTGCTGATTTCACTAATGGTTGACGGATCATGGTACTAATAATGTAGCTCTATTGCTGATTCTCATTGATAAGATTGGCTATTAGCCTTTGGCATGACAATCCATAAAATGATGTAAATTAAAATACCAGGAACCGCAGCACTGAGTGAAGATACAATAACGAATAATAGACGTACCCACATCGGTGACCAACCCAAGTATTCTGCTATTCCGCCCATCACACCAGCAATCATACGGTTGTTTTTTGAGCGATGTAATTTTACTAATTTCGCCAAAGCTTAGACTCCTTTTTGAGTAACTTAACTTATAAATGATTATAGCAATCTTCTACATTTTATCTGTTGACTGTTTAGGCGTGCTTTGTGAGTTTATGCTAATCAAAGTTGCCGTAACCTGTCATAACGCATGGTAACTCCCTGATTTTAAATAAGTATTTCAAAACATTTCAGAATAAGCTTTGTTTCTTGTTTCTTTCTCGGTTATATCTAGTGGCGCTTAAGCGATTATCACTATGATTTTCAATTACTTATAAATTCTTAATGATAATGAGACTGTCTTTACATTAAGCCACCTGTATAAAGTCGCTAGATTTTATACCCTACTTATCATTGATTATTGTTACCTGCAAAGTAGGTCAAGCAAATACTAAAAATAACGCTTGTTCATAATAATGAGTAAAGGAGATAGTATGTTAAAAACTGGCTTAATGATTGGACATTTTGAACCGCTACATCTAGGGCAGATGCGAAGTATTTTGGCCGCTTCAGGACAGGTCAAAAACCTACATATCGTCATTACCAATCATCCCTCACCTCATACTAATTTTGATATTACTTTACAAGATAAGGCGCGCTGGCTACAGATGGCTTGTGCCGACTTACCTTTTATTCATATTCATACCACTGATGAGATTGACTTACCTGTCCATGAGAGCTTTGAGACTGTAGTTATTGAGGTCGCTGTCACCAATGCCAAGCTACAGCTTATAATCAATGAGCTGGATTTACCTAGTGATACGGTGCTGTTTGTCGCGGCTAATCATCCTCTAGCTCAAGAGCGCTGCCAGCAGCAGTTGGTCATTAAAGTACTGACAACGCCGCTACAAACTGAGTTCGCCTCTTATGACATCGCCAAAGACCCGGTAGCACACTGGTCGGCTATTCATCCAGAGGCACGCGCTGACTATACCAAGACCGTAGCTATCGTTGGCGGTGAGAGCTCCGGCAAGACGACTTTGGTGCATAAGCTTGCCAATTATTATGGTGCAAGCTTTGCCTTAGAGATGGGTAGAGTTTATGTCGGCACTGATTTGGGCGGTAAAGAGATTGGTCTGCAATATAGCGATTATGGACCGATAGCTTTGGATCATGCTGAGGCTATCCGCCAAGCTAAAATCACTGCTACCGCTCCTGTCACTATCGTTGATACCGACTTTGTCACTACGCAAGCGTTCTGTGAAGAGTATGAGGGGCGTACCCATCCTTTTGTCACGGCCTGTATTGAAGAGTTTCGCGCAGATTTCACTATTATGCTCGATAACAATACGCCGTGGATCGATGATGGCCTACGCTCGTTGGGTAGCAGGGACGCACGCGGACGTTTTGAGCAGCGGTTATTAGCTATCTTTCATCGGCATAATATCAAGCCGTATTTGATTGATGCGCCAGATTACGACGCGCGTTATCGTGAAGCCGTAGCTTTTATTGATAAGCATATTTATGGCAAAACATTATAAAAACAGCCTTAGCTACTAGTAATAATAAAAAAACAAAGGATAACCGCCTTATGCGTATTCAATTCTTGGACAACATCACCGGAAAATGGTCGCTGCAATGGATTATTGGCTGGTTTATTTCTGGCGTATTGGCGCTATCAGCTGGGTTTTGGCTGACCACTGAGCACAGTGCGTTAGACTGGTTTTATTTGCTCGTCTCTTTTATTGGCCTCATCTGCGTAGTGTCTTTATCCTTTCGCAAGAACGTCGCGGGTAACGGCTTTGGTATGGCGGCGACCGCAGGCGAGGTAGTCGTACAAGGAACGGCAGGCTCAGTCGGCTTAATGCTCGCGCCTTTATTTAACTTTTTTACTCACCTATATGGACTTTTTTATTGGTCAAAAAACACCGACGCTGATGGTGATATGATTCCAAAGTCCGCTAACAAGTGGGTTTGGCTCATTACCATTACCTTTATGATTATTGGTTTGGCGCTTTTCCCAACGGTTAATGCTCTGCTCGCTAGCTATGGTTATGCAGTGGTCGAAAACGACAGCAGCCTGTTCTTGGGCTTTATCTCTTTTTTTTGGATTAATGTCATTGCTTTTATCTTATCTATTACGGCGCAAGCGGCGATGATACTGCGCTATTCGATTAACTGGTGGTTATGGATAATCTCCAATTTCGTGTGGCTAACGGTAAATCTGATGTCAGGTAATTACATTTTTGCTATTCAAACCATGGTCTATCAGATCAATTCCTTTGTCGGTCTATATGAGTGGTATCGCAGCGAGCGAGACGCTGTGACAGGATGATAATAATTGTAAAAGCAAACGGTTATGACGCTAGGGTTTACTAGATAAAGTGGTAGAACCCGTCAAATAGTGCTAAAAATAGAATGAGAGAAACACTTTATGCCATTTGTAAGTTTCTTAATAAACTTAAATCACTAACAAGGAGGTTAGTATGTCTCGTACTCAAAAACGTCCCTCGAAACGCTCGCTTGAGCAGTGGCTGAGCGAATATGCCGTTAGCCACCAAAACCTGGTCAATAAAAAAATCCATTGGCTTTGCGTGCCGACTATCTTTGTCAGTATCTTAGGAATGGGTATGTCGCTGTCTGTGTGGATTACGCTAGTGCTTAGCGCTCTGGTTTTGCTATTTTATATGCAGTTATCGACGCCGCTATTTTTGGCGATGGGCATTTTTATCTTGATTTGTTTATCAGTGATGGCAGCGCTACCCGTTGGCTTTAAAGTCTGGGCTACAATATTTGTAGTTGCATGGATTGGGCAGTTTATTGGTCACAAGATAGAAGGCAAAAAACCATCTTTCTTTGAAGACTTACAGTTTTTGTTAATTGGCCCAGCTTGGGTTGTTAATAGCCTGATGGGCGGTAAAAATAAGCAAACCGCTTAGGACAGACCCTAATATAAAAGCGCGACCTTGTTAGCAAGAACGCGCTTTTACTTATTCTAAAATCCGTAGCTGTGCTATGTAAGTGTAGTAACTATTAAATGTAGTAACTAATAAATATAGTAGCTAATAAAACTTTATTTTTTAGCTAAGCGTTTGTACCCCGCCACCATTGACAAAGAGAGTCTGACCGCTAACCCAAGTCGAGATAGGAGAAGCAAAGTACAGCATAGCGCCAGCGATATCATCCGCTTCACCCAAGCGCTTGATAGGGGTATGCGCGAGCATTTTCTTCTCAATCTCCGGCGTCAGTACGGATTTTAGAGCATCAGTACGGGTAGCACCTGGCCCCACGGCGTTAATGCGCACCTCTGGACCATAGTCATGCGCAAGGTTGGCGACCATGTGATTGACGGCTGCTTTTGAGCCGGCATAACCACTCATGTTTGGATCTTTATTGATACTCGACATTGAGGTCGTAAAGACGATAGAGCCATAGCCTGACTTTTTCATATGCGGCACACACAACTGGCATAAGCGCCAGCCACTAAAAACGTTTAGCTCAAAATCACGGCGAATATCATCGACTGATATCTTAAACGGATTCTCTTTACCGCCGCCACCGCCGCCACCGCCGCCAGCATTATTGATCAAAATATTAACCGTACCAAATTCAGCTACCACTTTATCGACCATAGCCACCAGATCATCATCTTTTAGAATATTGCACTCTACCGCCAAGCCTTTAACGCCTAATTCTTCGATATCTTTGATGGCGGCTTTGGCATCATCAAGCTTTAGATCAGCAATAGCGATATTAGCGCCCGCTTGGGCTAAGCGCATAGCGGTAGCTTTACCAATGCCGTTAGCTCCGCCGGTGATAATCGCCGTCTTACCTGTCAGGTCAAACAACTCATTAAAAGCTTTAGGTTTAAATTCTTGCATAAAAAGTAATCCTTATGGTTATGAACTTTTGATTTAATATCGTTAGAGTCGCACTATCTAGACTTAGGCTGTTTAAATAGCTCTGAGCTCAATATAAGTTCAATAAGTATGCGCCTTATCACTTAAGTTGCTGTGACAAGTTGACTTAGTTTTGTAATTTGTCATATATGCCTACTTAATACAGTCAAGCAATAAAGTCAGACACTAATCTTTTATACAAGAAATGGTTTTTACTCAAAAATGAGACAAAAAAAAGCCTCACTACTCTTTAAGGAGTAATGAGGCTTTTTGCTCTGTAACGTACAAAAATATAAGATACTAGAGCCATATTTGGAGCGGGATAAGAGATTCGAACTCTCGACCCCAACCTTGGCAAGGTTATGCTCTACCACTGAGCTAATCCCGCATATATCAAAACGTTATGTCACATTGATGACACTACGTCTCGGTAGGTGGGCTATTCTAGCAAATTTTTTGCTAGTGTCAACGCCTTTTTTTCACATTTTTGGCCTTTTAATAAATTTAATAGTTGCTACATTGCTAGCTACTAATCTACATGATTGATTTTCAATGAAAATTATCAACTAACGCTATTATGTGCTGAATAATTATTTTCTGTTATTAAGCTAATAATTTACTACTTTTGGACCAGCTTAGCCGTTTGTCGCCGCTCGGGGCAAAAGTGGATAGCGTAATCTTACTTACACTAGCACGTAGTAATGTTACTTTTACTGCATTGGTTTTGTGGTCAGACGATTATTATACTAACGATAAAATGGCATCAGCTACAAGCTGTCATGGTAGGTTAGTTGTGATTGTAGGGATGCCAAAGAACCATTGTAGCTCAAATGCTTTTAGATTTATTTTGTTCAATTTTAATTATTCATTATCAGTATTATCTACTGACCGCGAGGATTTATTATGAAAAAACTACTCACTACCTCTCTTATGGCCGCTTCATTATCAACGCTCGCATTAGTGGGCTGTACTAGTACAACTGGTACTGGTGCCGTTGGTGTCGATCGTCAGCAGCTTTTATTAGTATCAAATGAAGAAGTGCTACAACTCTCCGCCAAAAGCTATAATGAGGTTTTACAAAAGGCGCGTCAAGCTCGTGTTCTAGATACCAATCAAGCCCAGCTTAATCGCCTAAAAAACATTGCTAATCGCTTAGTAGGCCAAGTAGGCGTCTATCGTCCTGATGCCGCGAAATGGAACTGGGAAGTTCATGTTATTAAGTCAGAACAGCTCAACGCTTCGGTATTACCTGGGGGTAAGATTTTGTTTTATTCAGGTATTATTGATCGTCTTAATTTAACGGATGATGAGATTGCCGCTATTATGGGTCATGAGATATCGCATGCCTTACGTGAGCACTCTCGTGAGCGCCTCTCACGCGAATATGCAACCCAAACTGGCATTGGTCTAGCGGCTAGCGTCTTTGGACTATCGCAAGGACAAGCACAGCTAGCCAGTGTCGCTGGTGATTTGGGATTGAGCCGTCCCCATAGCCGTACTCAGGAGTCTGAGGCTGATCAGATCGGATTAGAGCTGATGGCGCGCGCCGGCTACAACCCACAAGCAGCTATTACGCTATGGCAAAAAATGCAGCGTGCTAGCCAAGGTGAGCCGCCACAATTCTTAAGTACTCACCCTACAAGTAGCGCTCGTATCGCGCAGATGCAAGCGCTAATGCCCAAAGTTATGCCTCTTTATCAAAAATCGCGTCGTTAAAATTATTTTAGGGGCTGAGGGTATAAGCTAATAACAGAGTGTGAGAAGTTATTCATACTCTGTTTTTTATGGTCTTTAGGATTTGCAGCTAGCGCTCTGTTATAATGATTTTAATTATTTTTGATTGAATAACTTCAGCATTTTATCTTGCTTATCAAAGGATTGTTATGAATAACGCCGAACCCACTGCTACTGCATTAAGATCAGCTTTAGAAGATTTACATCCTAGCTATGTAGATCTACTTAATGAGTCGATGAACCATGCTGGTTACTTTGAGGGTAAAGAGAGTCACTTTAAGCTAACGATCGTGAGTGAAGCTTTTGAGGGTAAGCGCTTAGTTGCGCGTCATCAGCTAGTCTATAAGACGGTAGATCCGTTATTGACGTCTAAAGGCGGGAGTATTCACGCTTTAGCTATCCATGCTTATACGCCAAGCGAATGGCAACAGCAGGCTCAAAGTCCTGATAGTCCGCTTTGCGCCGGACAAAATAAGTAGTCAATTTGCTGATAGTTAGCATCATCATAAATACCGCAAAAGGAATTTTATTTAATGAAACATCTACATACGCTATTGGTATTTATATTAATCGCGATATTTATCTATCAAAGCTTTTTGGTGTTGAGCGCCAATAAACGAGCGCCGCGTCCGATAAAGATTAGCAGTCATATCCTCTACGCGCTAGTTATCATTACAGGGGCTTGGATGCTGATGCAGCTCATGGCAGTCAATGCGCCAGTACAGTGGGTCTTTGCTAAGATTATTTTATTGATAGCGGCCATTAGCGCTAGTATTAAAGCCTTTAACGCGCAGGCAACCGCTAGCCAAAGCAAGGTGGGTATCGTTATCGCTGGTATCGCTTATATAGGTATCGTCATCTTAGCTTATGTTAAACCTGACAATTTGTTTTAGCACTAAATTAGTATCATAAGCGCTTTACATTTGTTATCTTAATGACTATTACGCCTTGGTTTAACGGAGTCATTATGAAAACATTTACTGCAACGACACTATTAGCAGCGGCTAGCATCTTTGCGCTCTCAGGCTGTGCGACTAGTGGTAATTTAACGCCGCAATATGTCCCACCCAGCACCTATCAAAGCTATGATTGCCAGTCGCTCGCTCAAGAGTACAATCGAGTGGAGCGTTATGTTGAGGCGGCGCAAAAACAGCAGTCGACTTTATCATCCTCAGGGGTTGGCGTAGGGATTTCAGCTGGGCGCTGGGGTATCTCGCCTAATATCAGCTTTGGTGTTGGGAGAAGTAACGATAATAAAGCGCGTGATGCCAAGCTATCTCGTCTATACGGCGAAGCGGACGCTATCATTCAAACCGCGCGGATGAAAAATTGTAGCTTCGCTAACGGTATCAAGATTTATGGTGAGTAATACTGGCTAAAAAGTCTTATACCATCCAAAAATTTTATAATTAAACAAAAAGCCAATACGCTATTTACGTATTGGCTTTTTTTAATGCTTACATTTTAATAGCATAACTAAGTTTGCAAGCTTTGCACCCACTGCACGATCTGATTGCTAGGCAGCGCCCCTGATTGACGAGCAACCTCTTTACCACCTCGGAACGCTACCATGGTCGGTAAACTGCGAATATTATAAGGAGCAGCGGCTTGCTCATACTTATCAGTTTGTAATTTGGCAAACACCACTTGTGGCAGCTGACTGGCCGCAGCTTTAAATTGCGGCGCCATCATAAGACACGGCTGACACCAGCTGGCCCAAAAATCTATAATCGTGAGTACATCGTTTTTTTGAATAGTCTTAGCAACCGTTTGTGCGGTCAATTCTTGCGGACTTGCTGTTAATAACGGTTGCCCACATTTGCCACAATTAGGCGCGGCGCTTAGGCGCTCACTTGGTAAACGATTGGTCGCCTGACAGTGTGGACAGACAATATGAAAGTTCTGTATAGTCATAAAATAGTCCTATTTTAATTATTATATTTATGGCTTTTCTTTAAATACCGTTGTCTAAACGGCTTTTTGTGCCGAACCACTATAGATATAGCTCATCAATTTTGGCCCCGGCAGATATTCAGTGGTTAACGCTTCGATAGTAAAGCCGCTTGCCCTGATCAAAGCCGCTATATCACGATCTAAATGGCAACCGCCCGCTATAGGTTTCCATAGCGGCGTCAAACGGCGCTGCCAACGCTCAACACTTGCCTCTGGTGCAAGACCATGCTCACAAAATAGCAAACGGCCTGTTGGCTTTAGCACTCTTGCCATCTCTTTTAGCGCTGGTATAGGATTATCAATACTACACAAGGTAAAAGTCATCACTATAGTATCAAAGCGCTCGCTTTCGGCGTCAATACCATAAATATCAGCGGCTAGGGTTTCTACCGGAATATCAATACTAGCGGCGCGTTTATAAACCAAAGATTGCATTTGCGCGGCAGGGTCGATACCGATAATAGAGCTGACTTTATTAGCGTTATAAAAGGCTAGATTAAGACCACTGCCAATACCAATCTCTAATACCTCGCCTATCGCCTGCGGCACAATTTGGGCACGCGCTTTCATCACATTGCCAGTACTACACGCCATATCGATCATCTTAGGCAAAACATATTGCTGATAAATAGTCATAGTTATGGCCTTATCCTAAACCGAGTCTACTACTAGGCAATTAGTATGGCATTAATGGCTTATAAATTCAGTTAGCAAATATTACGATGACGGGCGCTCACAAGTATTGATACCGAGTATCGAATAAAGCACGCAAGAGCGAAATATACCGGTCAATAAAGGAATCAAGCCGATAACACCCCACCAGCTTTGATAGTAAAGACCTAATCCAATAATCACTATACCAGCGATAATGCGTATGGTTCTATCGGTATTACCTACATTGGTTTTCATAACTCACTCCTTAAAATAATAAAATTTATATGATCAGCTTATAGCGCGTTAATAGGTACTTTTAGATAGCGTGTGCCATTAGCTTCCGGTTTGGGCAAATTACCAGCATCGATATTGACCTGTACAGAAGGAATAATCAGCCTTGGCATCTCAAGGGTGGCATCACGGCGCTCGCGCATCTGTACGAATTCTGCCTCGTTAATGCCGTCTTTGACGTGAATATTGCTTTGCTTTTGTGCCCTAACCGTAGTGCTTGGACAGTGCTGACGCCCTTGACTTGGATAATCATGACATAGATACATCACCGTATCTTCATCCAGGGATAATAGCTTTTGAATAGAGTGGTATAAGGTTTTGGCGTCGCCACCAGGAAAATCGCAGCGAGCAGTACCGACATCTGGAGCAAATATCGTATCGCCAGTGAAGACCACTTGCTTCTCACTATCCTTTGCCACATAAGCCATATCTGCTGGCGTGTGACCCGGTACGTGCAAGACTGTTATTTTGATATCTCCTAGCTCTAAAACGCTATCTTCATCGGTCAAGATATCGAACTGACTAGCATCGGTACGGAAACTGGTATCAAAGTTAAACACTTGCTTAAATATCTTTTGGACTTCAGTGATATATTTGCCCATCACTAGCTGCCCTCCTAGCTGCTCTTTGACATGGGGGGCAGCTGAGATATGATCGGCGTGAGCATGGGTTTCTATGATATAAACCAGCTGCCAACCTTGACTACGCACAAAAGCGATCACCTCATCGACACTATCGGTACTGGTATGACCGGACTTAGCATCAAAATCTAAGACCGGATCGACAATCGCACACAGCTGCTGCTCTACATCGGCTAAGACATGAGTATAAGTTTCGGTATCACCATGTAAAAAAGAATGTACTTGCATAAATACCTCGTCTTTGAAATCTGTAATGAAAAATATTTAATTATTATAATTAGCTTACTATTAGTTAATTTCAATATAGCAAAAATATAACAATTTATCAATTTATATAATGTAATTAATGATATAATATTTATTATTAAACGTCCTTAGTTATTGAGTGCTAAAATACACTGAGCTTAAGAAATGTTAGCGCCAATATTTAAATCACTTAATCATTATGACTAATTATTATTCATTAAGGAGATTATTCTGATTACCTCTACCTTAACCAAGACGACATCGACAGTAGATGCTCATGAGTCGATGAATAATTCCTCTATAAATGCAGATACTACAATGACCAATCAAGATATAAAAGATATAGCTACAAGTAATGATGACAGCGACTTTACACCGACAGATCTAGCCAAGCAGATGCAGCAATCCTCGCAGCAGGCCAGCCAGTTACTAAAATCACTGTCGCATCCTGATCGCTTATTATTACTGTGTCAGCTGACCCAAGGAGAATACTGCGTCGGTGAGCTTGAGACGCTGGTTGGCGTCGGGCAGCCAAGCCTCTCGCAGCAGTTAGGTATCCTACGTAAAGATGAGCTGGTGGCGACTCGCCGCGAGGGCAAACAGATCTACTATAGTATCGCAAGTGAGGATGCTCTGGCAGTACTACAGCTACTGTATCAGCGTTTTTGCGCTAAAGATGACTAAGCCAATTAAATGATTTAAATGGCTTTAATTTTATAGATTATTAAAAGATATTGTTAGGATACTGACGTACTGATATGTCCTCTATTGCCACTCGTCTAATACCAGCTTGGCTGCGTCGCTACCAGTTAGCAGAGCTATCCACTGACGTTATCGCCGGTATTGTGGTTGGCATCTTAGTTATTCCCCAAAGCTTGGGTTATGCGGTGCTTGCAGGCTTGCCTCCTGTGTACGGGCTGTACGCTGCTATCGTGCCGGTCATCGTCTATGCTTGGATAGGCTCCAGTAATGTACAGGCAGTTGGCCCGGTAGCTATCACCGCTATCATGACCGCTAGCGCCCTACATGCCTATGCCGATCAAGGTGCTCAGCAATACGTGCTAATGGCAAGCTTGCTCGCTTTGATGGTAGGAGCGCTGCTATCGATTGCAGGCTGGTTAAAGCTTGGCTGGATTATGCAGTTTATCAGTCGCGGCGTCTCAGCGGGTTTTATCAGTGGGGCGGCAGTGCTGATATTTGTCAGCCAGCTAAAGTATGTCACTGCCATTCCAGTCACAGGTAATAGCTTAATAGGCTATTTATCAAGCTTGCAGGCTTACTTAGCACAGCTACATCCGCTAACTTTAGCTATCGGTCTCGTCTCTTTTGGATTATTGATTACCAATCGCTATGGCAACCAGTGGGTATGGCGCTCATGGCTATCGGCAAGCTACGCTAAGTGGGCTGAGCGCCTATTTCCTTTACTACTTTTGCTGGTAGCTATTGTGCTAAGTATCGTACTGCAGTGGTCATCGTTTGGAGTGGCGACTATCGGTAGTATTCCGCAGGGGTTACCAAGCTTTACGCTGCCATATATTCCAGATTTTCGTGAAGCGGCAAACTTACTGCCGACCGCCGGACTGATGGCGCTGATCGTCTTTGTCTCTAGTAGCTCGGTTGCCAGCACTTACGCTCGTCAACGTGATGAGAGCTTCGATGCCAATCGTGAGCTGACAGGATTGGGGCTAGCTAATATAGCTGGCGGTCTATTTCAGAGCTTTGCAGTAGCGGGCGGTTTTTCGCGAACCGCTATCAATGCCGATTCTGGCGCTAAAACGCCAGTCGCTAGCCTAGTCACTGTGATAGTAATGATCGCCGCACTAATATTCTTTGGTAACGCCCTTGCTCCTCTCCCCTATGCGATATTGGGCGCGACTATTATGGCCTCTATTATTGGCCTGATCGATTTTGCAACTCTAAGATCAGCTTGGCAGCGCGATCGTCTAGATGCCGCTAGCTTTTTTGCCGCCTTCATCGGTGTGTTAATTTTTGGATTAAATACGGGCTTAGTTATCGGCCTTATGGTGTCTTTTGCTAGCCTTATTTGGCAATCGAGTCATCCGCACGTAGCTATTGTCGGACAACTGGCTGAAACTGGTCACTTTCGCAATATTCATCGCCATGACGTGATCACTTATCAGCATCTACTGATGATACGTATCGATGAGAGCTTGTTCTTTGGCAACAGCGAGTCGATCCATCGCCGTATCTTACAAGCGACTAAAGACTACAGTGAAGCGCGAGAGATTATCTTGATCATGTCGGCGGTCAATCATATCGATCTAACCGCGCAAGAGATGTTAATTACTTTAAATAAAGAGCTAGTCGCGCAAGATAAGCATCTGCATTTTAGCTTTATCAAAGGGCCAGTAATGGATAATATCGAACATACTCCGCTGATCACCGAGCTCTCAGGACAAGTATATCTAAGTACTATTGATGCGGTAAACGCGCTAAAAGACATCTAAATCTGATCTTACCTATAGTTGATTCACTTTAAAACCGATACAGTGCGGCTGGAATAAATTTTGCGCAGCCTCTGTCAGCGTAGACACAGCACGCAAGGAAAATTTATACCAGTTGCACGATTAATATTAGTGTATCGATTTTATTTCGTACTAACTATATTAAGACTTTAGGCTCCATGATCTTTTGGCGAATTAATTCAACTTTTTAGGTAATCTGAGCGCTTTATTGTTATTATAGATTTGCTATCTTTATTAGGGTCTGTTGAACATTCGACCTTAGCACTCCTTTTTTTAAATCTTCGATGCCTTTTATGACTAATGATCTGACTATCTATAAACAAATCTATCCGGTGCAGTGCGCTAAGCTTGCTGAGCTTGGCTATCGCTCGATTATCAATATTCGTCCTGATGACGAGCATATCACTCAGCCAACAAGCCTTGATTTGGAAACGGCTACTAAGCAAGCGAATTTGGTTTATCAGCATCTGCCCTTTGATGATGAGCGCTTGAGTATGATGACGGTTGAGCAGTTTACTAGCTTTTATCATGCTTTTCCCAAGCCGATACTGCTGTTTTGTGGGACTGGCGCGCGTGCCAAACTCTTATATCAAAGCGCTTTGATGCAAGGATTATTATAAAATTTACATAGCTTATCTTTTATTCTACCGCTATTCGGCCTACCCTATTGACTTACTTTATAGCCAGCTCAAAGTAAAATTGTTATAAATTTAAACGCGCTACTGGTATAAATTTTACTGGCGTGCTGTTATCACAGAGGCTGCGCAAAATTCATCCCAGCAGCGCTATACCATTTTTAGAGTGAATTGACTATATTAAGCAATTAAATTCTTTATATAAACAATAAAAAAGGAGCTCGTATGAGCCATCAAATCAGTATTACCGGACAAATCACCCCTGATCAAGTGCCCATGATTGCCGAGAATGGCTTTAAAACCATTATCAATAATCGTCCTGACGGTGAAGAACCGGGTCAACCTGCCAACGCCGATATTGAGGCTGCTGCTATCGATGCCGGATTGGCTTATAAAGAAGTATTATTTGCTGGTAATGAGCTTAATCAAAGTCACGTTGAAGAGTTTGCAGACTTTTTTAATCAAGCTGAGCAGCCCATCTTGATATTCTGCCGTACCGGTAATCGCTCAACGGGTATCTATGAAGCCGCTAAGCAGATGGATTTATTAGATGATTAAGATGATTAAAAAGTAAGCTAATTAAAATTATCACTGGACAAAACAGCAACGCCTATCTAGATTTAGATAGGCGTTTTTTATAGGCTTAATAAAAGTTTGATTACTAGGGCAGAGGTTAAATTAGTCAAATATCCTTTTCTTATGCTATCGTTTATTTAAAGGTTATGAGCACAAGGATAAAGCGCTCTCAAAACTTGTTTCGATATATTTATCAAGGCTATAAAATAGCTCGACTATTGAGGCTCAGCTGGTTCGATACCAAGACCATCTCGATAGAGACCAGTATCCAAAACAGCACCACCGCTATTACTTTAGCGCCCATCATTATGGCAACAACTGCAGGCCTGCCAGCTATCGCCTTACCCGCCGCTGTCTACGGGGTGCTGATGTATATAGTAGCTATACCAGTGATCGCTTTGATTCGTAATAAGGAATAAAAATAAAAGGCACAAAAAAGACCCTCTTAACTTATAAGAGGGTCTTTTGGATTGCTTATTTAAATTATTAGAGCAGATAGTTTATTGCATTACCAAATACTCAAAAGCACTTAGCGCGGCTTTAGAACCCTCGCCCATAGCAATATTAATCTGCTTAAATGGCACAGTGGTTACATCCCCACAAGCAAAGATACCTTTGCGATCAGTACGGCATTTCTCGTCAATCTCAATCTCGCCAAAGCGGTTTAGATCGACAAAACCTTTGATAAAATCAGTATTTGGCACCAAGCCAATCTGTACAAATACCCCAGCCAAATCGCGCTCATGAGTCTCGCCAGTTTTGCGATCTTCAAAGACAATAGAGCTAACCTTGCCATCAGTCGCTTTGATCTCTTTGGTCGCCGCACTAGTGATAAACTCGATATTTGCTTTTTCTTTGGCCTTATTAATGAGCACCTGATCTGCTTTTAGCTCATCAGCGAATTCAAGAACCGTCACGTGCTTAACAATACCTGCCAAGTCAAGCGCCGCCTCAACTCCTGAGTTACCACCGCCGATCACTGAGATCTCTTTACCTTTAAAGAAAGGCCCGTCACAATGCGCACAATATGCCACGCCTTTACCGACGTTTTCTTCTTCACCCGGTACGCCAAGCTTACGCCACTGCGCGCCAGTCGCTAGGATGATACTACGCGTTTCAAACTGCTCGCCGGTGTTTAGATGAATACTGTAATTCTCATCTTTAGTCTCACCGATCTCTTTGACCGTCACGTGCTGCTTGAGAGTAATATTGTACTCTTGCAGATGCTTTTCAAAGTCCGCCGATAGATGCGTACCGGTGGTTAACGGCACAGAGATCAAGTTCTCAATATCTTGGGTATCTTTGACCTGACCACCGATACGATCCGCAACCATCGTTACTTTCAGACCTTTACGGGCGGTATAAATTGCGGCGGCAACGCCAGCAGGACCGGCACCGATGATAGTGACATCTTGCTGCTCTAATTGCTCTGCGTCATCGCTACTACCTTCTAACAAGTCAGGAAATTGCTCTTGCAGCTTTTCAATCAGCTTAGCAGTATCGATAAGACCATTAGCAAAAGGCTTACCATTTAAGAATACCGCTGGTACGCCTTGGATATTATTGGCTTCTACTTGTTCTTGGAATAGCGCGCCATCGATCATCTCGTTACTGATGCCTTCGTTTAGCAGTGAGAACTGGTTTAACGCTTGCACCACTTCTGGACAACTATGGCAAGATAGCGACACATAAGTCTGAAACTCTAGCGGCTTATTAAAGCGTTTGACTAGCTTTTGAATGCCTTCATCAAGCTTTAGTTTATGACCGCCAGCCTGCAAAATAGCTAAAATCAGTGAGGTGAATTCGTGACCACCCGGAATACCACTAAAGACAATACCGTTATCGACTATCTCGCTATCAACGTGACTACGCACCGCAAAACTAATCGGGCTTGGCAAGCTACTATCGATATAATCAACGTTATCTACCTCAAAATTAATCTTCTCAGTAGTACCGGCGATTTTAGTCAAAAAATCGACTAATTCGCTACGCTTTTCGTGCTCGCCTGTGCCTAATACAAAACTAATAGGACGAGTCATATTTTCGCTATAACTTTTTACGGCGTCTAATAAACTTTGATCTAACATGATAAATCCTCATTTTTATAATTTAGATAATAATAGGTTAAAGAGTTAAAGTGGATAGTTAACTGAGTTAATAGGCTCTAAATGGCTTACTATCACTCTTTGATGGCTCTATTATCGGAGGTTTTAAGAGTGACGACAAGCGGATAAACTCAAAGGATATGTTTTATAAAACCAATCGTTAAACATTAATATTATTATTTTATAAATATATTTATGAGCGCTGCAGTCAGGATGGGCCGCTTTAACACATAGATTTATTTCGCTACAATCAATAAGCACAATACTATCAAAAGATTAAAGTTATGCTGCTATGCTTGTGCTCAATAGTAAAAACTTAGGCTGAAAAGCTTTAAGAGATAGCGGATATAGTTTTGATGTTTTTAGTATGTTGATAGTACTATGATGAGCACAAGGATTATATTTGGCTATAGTGACAAGCGCTAAGTCAGCGATTAACTACAAGGATGAACCTATGAGAAAAACAGATACCTTACAAGATAATAAAGAGATCATTAATGAGCTAAAACAAAAAGATAGCCACTTTGCGGTTATCTTTGATGAACATACTCAGCTCGATGAGCAAATTAATAGGCTTGAGAAAGATCGGGTCAAGCAAGCCAGCTGTGATGATGAGATTGAGCAGATGAAGCGCCGTAAGCTGCAGCTCAAAGACGAGATCTATAGGATAATCGATAAAAATAAAGTATAGCTCTTCTCTCCCACCTGTTTTTTAGTAAGCTATATTTTAAAAACTCGCTACCATTTATCATTAACCATAGTATTGATAAACCGTAGCGAGCTTTTAGGCTTTGTTAGCCGCCGATTATCTCTCCGCCGTTGACGTGGATGACCTGTCCTGTCACGTAACTGGCATCATCGCTTGCTAAGTATAAATAAGCTGGCGCGACTTCATTAGGTTGACCGGCACGTCCCATAGGGGAGCTCTTTCCAAACTCTTCAATCTCATCGGGGGTGAATGATGCGACGATTAGCGGCGTCCAAATTGGTCCTGGCGCGACTCCATTAACGCGAATACCTTTATTATTACTCATCAAATTATTAGCCAAAGCGCGGGTGAAGGATAAGATTGCGCCTTTAGTCGCAGCGTAATCCATCAGATGATCGCTGCCGCGATAGGCAGTGATTGAGGTAGTATTAATAATGCTACTGCCCGCTGACATATGCTCTAGTGCATATTTACTGAGCCAAAAGTGCGGATAAAAGTTAGTATGAATGGTCTTGTCAAGCTGCTGAGTACTGATATCTGATAGCGTTTGCTGCTCCACTTGTCGACCGGCATTATTGACTAAGATATCAATATGACCAAACTCAGTAATTGCCTTGTCTACAAGCGCTTTACAATTGGACTCTTTTGCTAAATCTGAGGCGACTAGTAGACAGCGGCGCTCATAAGACTCGATATGCTCTTTAGTTACTTTTGCGTCTTCATCTTCACAAAGGTAGCTTACGATGACATCCGCGCCTTCTTTGGCAAATAAAATAGCGACGGCCTGCCCAATTCCACTATCGGCGCCTGTGACAATAGCCACTTTGCCAGCGAGCTTACCATTTGGATAGTCGCGCGGTAACACTTCGGGGCTTGGGTGCTGCTGTTGCTGCGAGCCGGGTAGCGACTGCTGCTGCTTTGGAAAGTCTTTATTTGCTGATTGATCCGTCATGATTTTACTCCTATATTCTAAGACCTAACACTAAATAACCTATAGCTTTTTAGCTCTCTTTTTGTCTCTTGAAGCTTGTTATTAGCATAAATACCTTAAAACACGCTGTTGGTAAAATCTGGTTTCAACCTGTAGATGAGATGTAAAATAAAAAGACCCCATCAACTATAGCTGATGGGGTCTTAATAAATACTATGGGTTTTAGCCGTTTAAGGGCAATAACCCATACTATAAAGCTCTGTAAATGATGAATCTAACAGGTTAGATTTTACCAACTAAATCAAGACTTGGCTTAAGCGTTGCTTGACCTTGTTCCCATGCTGCTGGGCAAACTTCACCGTCGTTATCACGGACATATTGTGCCGCTTTGATTTTACGCACGACGTCTTTTGCACTACGGCCAATACCTAGATCATGGATCTCAGCAACTTTGATTAGGCCATCTGGATCAACGATGAAAGTACCACGAAGAGCAGCGTTGTCTTCTTCGATCATGATGTTAAAACCGCGAGTGATTTTACCCGTACCGTCGCCTAACATTGGGAAAGTGACTTTACCAATAGCTTCTGAAGAGTCATGCCATGCTTTGTGCACAAAATGCGTATCCGTAGATACTGAGTAAACTTCTACGCCAAGCTCTTTTAGCTCTTCGTAGTGATTTGCCATGTCTTCTAATTCTGTTGGGCAAACGAAAGTAAAGTCATGTGGATAGAACATGAAGACTGCCCAGCTGCCTTTAACATCTTCTGAGGTAATGGTTTTGAACTCACCATTAACAAAAGCTTCGGTTGAGAATTCTGGAATTTCTTGATTAATAATAGCGGCCATGTGTGGCTCCTTTTTTGTTAAGTTTAGGGTTAATAGAGATAGTAACGTTGGCTAATAACTCTCCTAAAATAGCGCTTTAAACAAAACTACTTTTGCTATTTGTTAGCAACTTTTTATTAGCAACTTACTATCGATTTATCTGGGTTACAGGACAAACTATACGCCAATTCTATAGTTAATCCAGTTAAAAGTTTTTAATTTGATGTTTTGTTTTATTAATCTTGTTAAACTATTCTATCTGCTGTTACTCATCAGGCAAGGTCGCGTAAATCTTCGATGATTCTATCTTTACTCATTACTAAAAAATGCTAATATTTTTAATAAAAATCAACCAAAGAGAGCCTATATGATCACCCTACGTCAACTTGAATTCGCCTTAGCGGTGGCCAAACATCGTCATTTCAAACGCGCCGCTGAAGACTGCAATATCTCGCAGTCTGCACTAAGCTTAGGCATAGCGGAGCTTGAAAAGCAGCTTGATACGCAGATATTTGAGCGTAACAACAAGCAAGTGCTGATCACCCCTATCGGTCAAGATATCTTGACCCGGGCGCAGCGGATATTTTCTGAGGTCAATGACTTGACTACTCGCGCGCAAAGCCACCAAACCCCGCTGACTTATCCAATGACGGTCGGTATTATTCCAACTATCGCGCCTTATCTATTGCCTAAAGTTTTGCCCGCGCTTCGAGCACATTATCCTGAATTTCGTATGACTATCATTGAGCAACAAACGGAGCGCTTACTTGAGCAAGTGCGCTACGGTCATATTGATACCGCTATTATTGCCTTACCTTACGCGGTCGATGGTCTGCATAGCTTTGAGTTTTGGGCCGAGAACTTTTTTGCGGTATTCCCAAAAGATGATATCCATGCCAAGCTCGCTAGTATCAATTCTGATGAGCTGACCACAGCTAATTTGATGCTCTTAGGCGAAGGTCATTGCTTAACCGATCAGACTTTATCCGTTTGTCATTTTGATCGCGAACAGATGAAATCAAGCTTTTCTGATGCCAGCTTAAATACTTTGATTCAGATGGCGCTTGCTAATATGGGCACGACTTTAGTCCCTGAGATGGCCTTAGATCAGCTACACTTGCAAAATCAAAATGCGGTTGCTGTGCCACTAGCTGAGGCAGGCCCGCATCGCCATATTGCCTTTGTCACGCGCCTAAATTATGCCCGTGTTGATGATGTCAATCTACTTGGCAATGTCTTTAAACAAGCTTTAGTAGAGGCGGCTAATAAGGGTTAGAGCCGATATGATAGACAGGTTACAAACTTATGCTGATCTTAGCAAAGTCTTTAGGCAGTATCTAAAGGCTATTGATAATAATATCTCGCTTATAGAGCTAAAATCGCTTTGGCAAGATATCGTTAGTCGTTATAGTGAGCCTCTCCGCGCTTATCATACGCTAGCGCATCTGCAGCAGCTTTTTGCTGAATTTGAGCAGATCAAAGATAAGCTACAACAGCCGTCTATCATCGCTTTAGCGCTGTTTTACCACGATGTCATTTATCATCCTCAGCGTGATGATAACGAATTAAAAAGCGCTGAATATGCTGTCAAGGTATTAAGCCCCTATCTAAACGCTGAACAACTTAGAGGTATTTATAGCTTAATCATAATGACCGCCGACCATCAAATTAAGGATAAACCTAATCTTGATGCTGCTTATCTATTAGATATGGATTTAAGTATTTTAGGCGCGCCTTGGCCTGAGTATGCGCGCTACGCCAAAGCGGTACGCCAAGAGTATGCTCATGTTACCCAAGCGGATTATCGTCTAGGTCGAACCAAAGTATTAGCACAATTATTAGCGCGTCCTAGGCTCTATCTTACTGACTATTATCAGCGCTTAGAGGCGCAGGCGCGTGATAATATTGAGCGTGAGATTACTTCGCTCGCAGTTTGATAAATAGCTCACTACCTTGGCGAGCCGGATGCGAATTATAGCAAGGCTGCATAATCTCAATCGCAAAATGCGTCTCAAAACGCTGCTGATACTCTTCAAGATGACCACCGAATGGCGGCTGATTACCGCTAAAATCCCTATCAAATAGTAATCCTACCAGCTTACCTTTTGGCTTTAACAATCGTGCCATCTGCTGTACATACTCGTCACGGCGCTGCGGATTTATCGCACAAAAAAAAGTCTGCTCAAGTATCCAGTCAAACTTATACTGATTAGGAGACAATTCAAAAAAATCGGCGCAAACTAGCTGATCTTTAGGAAAATCAGGATAGCGCTTAGCAAAATCTGTGATTGGCGCAGGCGCAAAATCAACCAGCGTCACATTGGTAAAGCCTTGCTCATACAGATAGCCAACTTCATAAGCATTGCCCGCTCCGGGTACTAAAATGGCGTCATGCTTAGCGCCGTTAGGTAGTTGATCGATATAAGCTTTGAGCGGCGGTGAGACCTCACCCATATCCCAACCGATACTGTCCGACTCGTAGCGCTGTTGCCAAAAATTGGCTTGATTGACGTTGTCCATAACTTATCCTGATATACTTAGTCTAATTTTCCATTTTTACCTGCTAGCCTATCATGCCACTGCCGATAATCCGGCATTGCAGTGGCCACCGTTTGCCAAAAGGCACGGCTATGATTGGGGTGATGCAGATGACATAATTCATGAACGATGACGTATTCGCTGCATTCTACTGGATAAGCTGGCAAATAAACCGATAACCAGATACGAGCTGCGCGCGTGTTACAGCTGCCCCAACGCGTATGCATCTTTTTAATGCGAGTCTCTTTTGCCTGAGCACCGACTATCGGCTGCCATTTGTCAAATAATTCTGGCATCACATGCGCTAGTTGCTGACGATAAAAAGCGATTTTCTCTTCATAACTGAGAGTGAAGTCTTGCTCTTCTCCCCATAACCATAGCGGCTCAGAAGATTTGGCTAAACTGACTTGCGACTGTTGCTTACGCTGATAAGTATCAAGTACTTGTTGATGATAAGCTAGCGCCCATGAGACGCGCTTATCAACGAACGGCGCTATTTGAGTCGCACTAATAGAGACGGGAACAGAGACCGCTAATAGATTAGGGGTTAAGCGAAAGTTGATATTCTTAACGCGTTTTTTACTAATATGCAGCTCAATATTAGCCGCTGCTAAACGCTCAATAGCGCTTTGTAGTAGAGGCGTCATAACGCTTGCCGATATATTTTGGCTAGACATAAAGCAAGCTCATCAAAGCGCCTGCAAATGATTGTCAAAAGACATTTTATGCGTTTTGCTATCGCTATAAATAATTGGGTTTTTCTCCATATTAGAGCTATAAGCCATTGAGCTATTAGCGTACAAAGCAGTCAGCTGCCCTTGCCCGTCACTAACGATAAAGCCACTGAGCTTATCATTTGAGTAGCTCGCGTCATTGGCGCTCTCCGCCATACTTATAGGCGTTTTTAATTTATGCAGGCTGTTTTTGTCACTGACAGTCATGACTGACGCTCCAGCGCAATCAGGTAAAGTTATGGAATCGATAAGTTTATAAGTGGTTAAGTCATAAATCGCCGCGCAGCCACCGATAGGAGTCGTGACACAAAGCAGATTACGCTCGTTATCGACCGCCATGCTAGCAATATACTGATGGAAGCGTTGCCATTGATTATTAGGCATAATTAGCGGGGTAAATGCTTTATCGCCGCGTTGATGAGTCAGCACTAACGGCACATTGATATGTTTCTCGCCTTGGAACTGAATGCCAATCATCACCGTACTATTATCATGTATGGCTAGATGACGAATACTCATCTGATTGTGCTCAGGCGTTATTTGTTCTAGTAGCTCGCCTGTATGCCGATTAATATAGACCAGTGAGGGGCGCATACTATCTAAGTTCAGCTCCTCGCGTGAGGCTTGCTCGGTCTTAATACCGCCATTTGCAACGATCAAAGTCTCGCTGTCAGGATGCATAATCAGCTCGTGCGGGCCGATCCCATAGGAGTCAAATTCAGCAATTTTTTGATAATCATTAATAGCGTCATAAATACCGACTTTACCATCCAAACTAACGGTATCGTTTTCAGTGACGTACAATTTTGAGCCATCTAAACTGTAGCAGGCATGACCATAAAAATGACGCTCTGACGCCGCTTTGATAGCATGCTTTACCTCACCAGTAGCGGTATCTAATACCCAAAAGCGCGCGCTTGGGCGGCGACCCATCACCACTACATGACGCGATTGAACACTTTTAGAATTATTATCGATAGGCTGTACCACGATGTCATGGACGCGCTCGGGCATAGTGGTTTGCCAAACCAGCTGCCGATCAGCATCGATACCAACAACGCCAAAATCGTTTTGGTCTGTGCTTTGGTCTATATAGTCACTATGGGTAGGTAACCCTTTAGGCATAGCGGCCACCCCACTTACCCAGCAGACTGGGCGCGGCAGTATAGTGGTGGTATGCAGCGCTGCTAAATTGGAGCTGGTAGCGGTAGTCGCTGCAACATCGCCCTCAAAACTCTTTTCGTTGTAGTGTAGATAAGCGTGCTTGGCCTGCTGATAGCTGTGCTGCAAGCGCGGTAGGGTTGCCGTTGATAGCGAGCCTAATTGCGCATTAACGCCAGTCAAATAGTCATACAAACGCGCTTGGGGCTGCTGCTTTTTACGATAGTAATGGTGAATACCTACTAAAGCGGCCGTAGCCGTTATCGTAGCTGACATAGTACCTAGCAGGCCACTTGCTAAACTAGCTGCTGTGTTCTCTGGCACTGATAGACTTTTAGACTCTTTATAATTATCCATCGCGTTAAACCCTTATAACTAGCATTACCAACATGACTACTAACTGTACTATTTACTATTAAGCAAAGTACTATCGATCAAAGTACTATCGATCAAAAAATAACCGCTAATCGCCATCGGTACTATTAAAACCCACCCGAATGCCAAGCGTTGGAATCAGTTGTCGTTTGATGACTCGCGTGATTTTAGCTAATTGCTCAAGCAGCTGCTGTTGCTCAGCTTTATCCGCTTGCGTGATATCTTCTGGCATTTGCGCTAATAAGGTGGTGGCCTCTGCCAACGCAGTCGATAGCTCATCGCCGACTTGACTCTCTGCGTTACTATTCAAGATAGCGCTCAATACTGGATCAGTCAGCGCTTTATTCAGCGTAGCTAGCTTGGCATTGATGATCGCACGGCTCTGGCCAGCGGTAGCGGCAGGTACGTGGCCTTTGGCTTTACCGCTCAGTCCTAAGGGCTGATCAATAGCGCTTGATTTCATAGTCTCAATGAGTGATAGCAACGAGTTGAACCATTGGTTTAGGCCTTGATCGCTCTCGGCTGTTTTGTCGATAGCCAATAGCTCGGTGGCATTACTTTTCCAGTTATTTTCAATCGATTTTAGACGATCAGCCAAAGCGCTACTGGCACTCATGACATAAGCACACTGCCCAGCATCAAGACTTTCATTCGCGTATAAAGCTTCTTCTAGACCAGGAACTCCTTGTACAATAGCGCTCTCGTCAGCGAGCTGCTCTTTGGTTAGCTTAGGATTAGCCGCTATCAGATCCGCAACGCCGCCATGAACTAAACCGCGCTCATCAGGATAATAATTGATATACAAGTTGCTCATACTCATCGTAGCCGGGCCAAAATTTATCATCTCAGCGCTAGCCCATGCTTGCGCCAACACTAGCCACTGCTCACGTAGCTGTTGCAGCTCTTCCCCCGTGACTGGCGCTTGCTGGCAGTGATTTTGAGCCAAGTCGTGCAAGATAGTGCTTTGCTTAGCAGCATCAGCATAAGCTGGAATGACGATTTCATTAGCCACATGGGTTAGATAAGTGCTTTCGGTCTCAGCGCTTATCTCTACCGGGGTGATTTGCTCTGTAGTAGTATTAGCGGGTACTGCAGTATCTTGCGGCGCTACTTCTTGAGTGTCGTTATCAGGCACTTTGTTTTCTTCGGCAGGCTTGACGCAGCTGATAAGGATGCCAGCACTCAAAGCGGATAGTGCCATAGCTAAAGCAGGGTTTATTCTCATAGATTTCTCGGTAAGTTTTACTCAATTTATTAAGTTAATAATCAAAGATAAATGTAAATTTTAAAGATAAGATAATCCTTTTATCGCTATAGCGATTTTAGAAAGGCATTGAGCTCAGCTCGGCCTTGTTTATCAAGCTTTAATACTTTTTGTTGTTGTTTTTG
This sequence comes from Psychrobacter sp. AH5, assembly GCF_040371085.1. Taxonomy (NCBI): domain Bacteria; kingdom Pseudomonadati; phylum Pseudomonadota; class Gammaproteobacteria; order Moraxellales; family Moraxellaceae; genus Psychrobacter; species Psychrobacter sp. AH5. Next base: position 216,768 of record NZ_JAMBMT010000001.1, on the reverse strand, counting down.
TGCCTCGCCGCCATGCCAAAGCACCGCTTCCATCAAGGTACGCGCGCGCCCATCATGCAAAAACGTCGCTTGCGGATCGACCGTTTGGGCCAGCCCTATACCCCACAATGCTGGAGTACGCCACTGATAAGAATTGGCTAGAAACTCAACTTGCGCGCTTTTGGGTGGCAGCTTGCCAGCGATAGTCCGATCGGCTAAGTCATCGCCCATATCATGAAGCAATAAATCGGTATAAGGATAAATCACTTGGCCATGCTGCTCAAGATGATCATCATCAGTTTTTGGTAACTGATATCTAGGCGTATGACAGCTTTGACAACCCATATCATAAAAGCGCTTTTTACCAGCGAGTACCAGCTCATTATCCGCATCACGGCGATGCGGTACCGCTAAATTACGGGTATAAAACTCAACAAATTTAGCAACTTCGTCACTGACTTCAACGGGCGACTTGCCATCACCTTGATTATCAGCGCCCGTAGTAGCGTTAAGACAAGCGGTTTGTAGCGGCGTGCAAGACTCAACCGGACGAATTCTTGAAGTCAGCCCCATATCTTCATTAAAAGCGCTTTGGTTTTGAGTCAATAGCTTGGTTTGCCCTGCTTTCCAACCGAAGCGGCCAAGGGCTGTTTTGCCAGTCTGTGGATCCATCACCCAGTTAAAAGTACCGCGAATACCGTCGTTATTTTTATCTTCACTATCTGCTTGAGCTTTTATATCGGCGTCCGGGATTTGCTCAAGTAGACCTAATCCTATCATCGGTAAAGCAACTCGTGGTGATACCATCATTTGCTCATCAAAATCGCCATAGCCAGGATTAGTCAACTTAAAAGTCGGCGCACGCAAAGTCTCGACATGACCGTCGGCAAAGGTGACTGGTTTATCGTTCCAAGTGACGGCTATGCGTGCTTCGGCAGGCACACCTTGAATACCTCGATCTTGCAGCTGGCCACCATACATCGGGTGGGCAACTTTTTCGATTAATGAGTTACGCAGCTGCTCGCGCTGCTCATCAGTGGTCGCTGGCATAGCTAGGCGGATCAACAAGCTATCGGCATCGTCTACACTAGTCATCGGTGCATGACCGCGGCCGTCTTTGACATGACAAGACTGACAAGCCGCAACGTTAAATAATGCACCTAGCCCATCACGGCTATCGGTGCTAGCAGGCGCGATCACCCAAGGCTGCTTAAAAAAAGCATTGCCAATAAAAAAACTACCTTTGCGAGAAGCGCTTAGATTAGACGATGGCTTAGAGTAGCTCTCACTACTAGTGATCGTCACGCCTGTATCACCACCTTGCTTAATCTCTTGCGGATCAAAGGTAGCTAAAGTCTGCATTGGCACGCCTGCCAAGCTCTCTATAGTTTTGGTACGCTCAGCCGATAACGCTGAGTCGGCTATAGCATCGTTATCTGTGGCATTTTGATTAGGCTGGCAGGCTGCTAACGTTAAAGCGGCCATCAAGCTTACTACTATAGCTGGTGATACTTTATTGAGTGGAAGGGAGATGGTGCTCATAACGTGACCTTATCTGCTAACACTCCATAGAGGAGTATGTGTGATATAGAACGTCTAATCTCAAACCCTTAGCGGGGACAAGTTAAAATAATTAAATAAAAAAAGCACGCTACTAATAGTCATTAGCAACGTGCCTGTTGTATAAATAGTAATGTGCAGTATAACAAGATTAAGGCGTTATGAAAATAATTCTCATTCAATAATAACGACTCAGCAGCTATATTTTTGAGCTCAATTGCAAGTTAGCTGTCAAGTGATACTCACTTTACTAAAACTGCGAACCTGCATCAGCATCTAGATTATCGATACCAACTGCTTTGGCCGCGTTCTCAATACCAGCGGTTAGCTCTTGTAGACTATTGATACCATTTTCAATCCAGCCGCGGCGCTTATTTTGCTCTTCAGCGGTTAGACCCTGCTTGGTGGCCTGACCCACTGTAGCAATCATCTGATCGACTTTGATACCTTCTTTTTCGCCCTTTTCAACTACCACATTGAATGCATCTTCAACGCGTTTAAAATCAGCGGTTAGCTTATCAGCGGCAGGCTTATTATTAGTATCAATTAGGTATTGCTTAATGCCATAACCGCCAACATTATCGCCCGCCACGGTTTTATAGCTACCATTAAAGACGTTTTGGATACCCCGAGCATTATTAGCATAGCTAAGATGCGTCAAATCGCTGAAACACTCATGCTCATCTTCGGTAGAACCGGTCACAAAAGCGACCTGCATACGCTCAGATGCCAGCTCACCAAGAGCTAAGCTCCCCATTTGATACATGATTTGACGTAAAGCGTTTTTATCTCGGCGCTCTAATAAATCGCTACGTAAAGTGTTTTCGCTATCCGTTTGCCACTGCGCTTCCATCGCGGTCAAATCATCGACCAATAACTCAGTAGCCGCTTTTAAATACTGGCCACGGCGCTCGCATACCTTTGTATCAGTATTGACGGTATCGCCACTAGTGCATTGACCTTCGGTAGTCATATAGTCACTAACCGGACGATTGCCAGCCCCTTCGCCGACACCATTGGTATCTTGACCCCATAATAAAAACTCAATCGCGTGATAGCCCGTAGTAACGTTAGCTTCGCTGCCACCGATTTCACTCATCTGGGCTAATAACTCAGGGGTAATAGTGCTAGTGTCTTGGTTTAAGCTGCCAACCGTAATGCTATTACTATTAATGATATTATTTTTACTATTGTATTCGCCTTCATAGTCGTCACTAACATAATCGATTAGCGCCTCATCAAGCGGCCAAGCATTAACCTGACCTTCCCAGCCATCGACGCTACCTACCTCACGCTTATCGTTAGCAGTAACAAAACCTTCATCAAAACGAAAAACCTCTGTTTGTGAATAAGGCTGACGCGCCGCTTTATAAGCCGCTTTTGCTGCTTCAAGATTGGCCTCAGTTGGCTCATCGACATAAGTATTGACCGCAGCCTGTAGCTTTTTGGCCTCTTCTAACGAGTCTTTGTAAGCGGCGTGCGCCATATCTGCATAACTCAATAACAATCTATCCAGATTAGCTTGCTCGGCAGTTGCGCTCTGAGCGCTTTGACTATCTTGTGTTTGCGCTGAGGTATCAGCAGTAGCGACTTCCTCGTTTTGCTTGGTACAGCCTGATATCGTTAGCATTGCTGCCAGAGTCGCCGCTAAAGTAGTGGGCAGAATTCTACGGCTCGTAGCGGTTTTGATAATCATGAGCATCCTTAATAAAGTATAAATGGGATAAAAAGTAAAAAATTGTCTTTGCGAATTATAGTGTTATTGATAACTATTATCAAATGGTAATTTATACAATCATTATCAGTGGCTACTTATTTTATCTATCTGGTCAAACCTCAAATAAGCGGCTAAACCTACTTATAAAACCAAAAAAAGCCAACATAGCGTTGGCTTCTTTAAATAATTAATCTATCTGTTAATAAAATGCTACTACTTTAAGTCAATGATTAGTTGACGCTTTGTGGAGAGTTAATAGTTAGCTCAACACGGCGGTTTTGTTGACGACCATAATCAGTATCATTAGTAGCGATTGGACGCGACTCACCGTAAGCTACCACGTTGATACGGTTAGAAGCGACACCGCGAGCACTTAAATAGTTCGCTACTGAATAAGCGCGATCTTTTGAGAGACCCATGTTATAAGAAGCTGCGCCTCGGCTATCCGTGTGACCTGCGATATTGACGGTTGTCTTGTTATATTGGTTCATAGTCGCCGCTAATTTATCAAGCGTTGGCTTGAAAGACGAGCTCAAAGTAGCATCATCAAATGCAAAGGTGATGTTACCTGGCATAACTAAATCAATGTTACCAGTAGTTGGGTTTTGCTCAACAGTAACGCCCGTTCCAGCCATTTGCTGCTCAAGCTGCTTGGCTTGACGCTCCATATAATAGCCCACACCTGCACCTAATGCAGCACCAATAGCCGCGTCACGGCCTGTTTTTTCGCCACCGGTAGCTTTTGAGATAACCGCGCCGCCTGTCGCCCCTGCTAAGGTGCCAAGAGCCGTTTTATTCAAACGCTGTTGCCCCGTGTTAGGATCGGTAGTACAACCGCTAAGGGCTAGGCCTGATGCTACTGCTACAATCATAAGTTGATTACGCATAAATATATCCTCTCAAGTTAAATGAATTATCTTATATAATTTTAGTAAAAAAAGATGCTATTTTATTTAAATGCTAACTTCTATAATCCAAAATAAGCTTTAACTTAAAAACGTCTCTTATTCAGATAAACTAAAAGCTTAACTACGATAAAAATAAAAAAATAGCTTATTGGTTTTTAGCTTTGTTTATTGCTTTAGTTACCGCGATTACTTTATATTCGCTACTATTATGAATGGCTAAGTCTGACTATGTGTAATATTTTGTCATACCTCTGTACAAAATCTGCATAAATTGTCTCGCGTACCATAGCTGAGTTTTTATAAAAAATGAGAGTTAAAAGATTGAAAATGAGATAAATAGCTTATTAAATAGTCATTTTGGACAAATGCCTAGCAAGATGATGGAGCATTTATCTGACTAAAAACTATTAATTTAGTCTTATAGTTTATGTTTACACTCGTACACTGATAAAAAAACCTGCTAAAATCGAAACCCTTATTTAAAACTCTTATCTGGTAGTATTGGCTTACTATAGATATTTAAGGAAACATCATGCAGCTAGCATCGTTAATGCAAAAATTACATCAAAAAACACCGAAGCTTGGTAAGGCGGTTTCGTTAGCGACTGCTACCGGAGTGATAACGGGGACTAGCATGGCAGCGGGTCTGCCAGTATGGTTAATGGGCGCCGCTAAAGTCATTACTGGCTCAAAAGTGGCTGACAAAACCGTAATCGAGGTTACTAATCGCTGGATAAAAGCGAATAACGCTCTAATAGATAACATCCTGCCCCATAAAGACTGGCGTATTAGTTTGCCAGAAAACGTCAATACCCAAGGCAAATATCTGCTGATTAGTAATCATCAGTCTTGGGTCGATACCAGTATCGTACAATATATCAGTGAAAACCGTTTGCCACTGACGCGGTTTTTTACTAAGTTTGAGCTGATTTATATTCCCGTAATTGGACAAGCTTTTTACTTTTTGGATTTTCCGATGATGCGTCGACATTCAAAAGAAGCCATTGCCAAAAACCCAGCGCTCAAAGGCAAAGACATTGAAGAAGCTAAACGTGCCTGCGCTTTATTAAAGCACAAACCTTTTACCTTACTTAATTATTTAGAAGGCACACGCTTTACCAAAGCCAAACGCGATAGTCAGCACTCTCCTTATAAGCACTTGCTCAAACCACGCGCCGGCGGACTATCATTGGCACTCAACGCTTTAGGCGCTGATATTGAAGGGATATTGGATATGACTATCGTCTACCCTGATGGTACGCCAAATTATAGCGACTTGTGGAAAGGTAATATCAAACGCTTAGGCGTAGATGTTCGCTATATAAAGATGCCAGAGGGTTTGCTTAGTAGTATGCAAAACGGCGATTATGAAAAAGATAGCGCAGTAAAAGAGCAGTTTTTTACTTGGATTGATACTATTTGGCAGCAAAAAGACCAACTCATTACTAAGATGCTAGCTGACTTTGAGACTAATCCACAAAAGGGATAACTGTGTCCGTACCTAATACCGCTACTATGCTAGATCCTGATTCAGCATTGCCGCCCTGTAAGCCTAATCGCCTAAAACTCATTTACGATATCGTGATGCTGATTGTCATTACTATTGATTTAGTGTTAATCAGTTTTGATGCTATTTTGATGAGTAGCTTTAGTAGTAATGTGGCAGGATGGCTAGCGCTTAGTGAGGGCCTGAACTGGTATCGAGAAGAGCTACACGATCCTCTACGAACGGCTGGCGGGTTTTTTACCTTATTTTTGATTTATGAGCTGCTAGGACGCTGGGCGATTGCTATCAAACAAAAACTCTATTATCGTTGGTTTTTCTTTCCTTTTGTCCATTGGTACGAGGTGCTTGGCTGTTTTCCTCAGCTGCGAGCGCTACGCTTGTTTCGAGTGGTAGTCATCGGCCGCAGTTTGTATCAGCTTGGCTATCAAGTTTTGCCGCAGCCTTGGCTGAACCGTATCAAATTCTACATTGATCTGTTATTAGAAGAGTTATCGGATCGAGTGATTTTGACAGCTATAGATAATTATCGGCAGCAGCTGACCAATCCTGAAATGCAAAAATCGCTTATTGAGTCAACGATTGGCCGTAACCGTCAGGAGATTGAGTCAGTGCTATTAGCACTATTACGCACTCAGCTAGCGCCGCAGCTAAAAAAACTTAGTGGTCAAACTGCTAGCGACGATATTATAGCGCGTGAGGTGGGCAACGCTATCGAGGACGGCATCGCTAACACGCCAGAGCTACATCGCTTATTACGTCTGATTCCTATCGCTGGTAGTCTTATTGAATCACAGCTGCAAAGTATAGGCCACAGTATCGGACAGAATGCTGCCGCTTCGCTTAACAAGCGCTTGCTTGCTGATAAGAACTTGGACCCGCTGATGATAGCTATTGCCAAAGGTGTAGCGCAATTGGATGTTGATAATAGTGCGTTTGATGCACTGATTGCTCAAATTATCGCTGATAGTCTCACTGAATTTGAGGCGCAAATAAAAGTGCAGCAGTGGAAGCATAAAGATATGCTGAGATTTTAATAAATTTTTTGTCGATAGCGCTAATATTTATTGGCAAAGACTTGTTAATCTCTAGTGACCCTTAGTACACTGTCAACTTATCAACACCCCCTAAATAAAAAGCAGATTTTTAATTTTATCCTCCTCGATGCTTTAAGCTTAGTCTTTTAAGGATTTGTATAATGACCATGACGGATACTGATAATCAAGCATCCACCGCTGCTCCTGCGATGAATTTTTATGGCAAGATGTTGACTTTTTCACGCTTACAGCTAAATACTAATGATTTGAGTCTAGTAGAGGCGCAGTTAGCCAAAACTCATAGCAATAAAGCTAGCAATATACCGGTGATTATTGATAGTGGTGTCGAGCAAGATCTGCCTGCGTTAACTGAGCTATTGTGGTCATGGGGACTACAGCCCATCGGCGTAGTAACAGGTATCTTAGAAGAACAAGCACGGGCGCAGCGTTTGGCGATATTTCCAGCGGACGGTAAGCGTATCGAGCGTATTTTGCCGACCAAAAAATCTATAGTTAAGCCAGTAGTTTCTGACAGTGCAGAAGCTGTAACTACTGATCCTTCTATCGAAAATCAAACCGCTGTAACCAGTGCTAGCAATCAAGTAGCTGAGCTCCCCGATACTCACGAGACTTTGCTTAGCAGCGAGCATATAACCAGTTTGATTTATGATCAGATGCTACGCTCAGGCCAAAGCCTAAATCATGTTGGTGGCGATCTGATCTTAACCAATAGCATAAATAGTGGCGCTGAAGCTATCACTGATAATAGCTTACATGTTTATGGCCGTGCACAAGGACGTCTGGTAGCTGGGGCCACAGGCGATAAAGATGCGCGTATTTTTTGCCAAGTCTTCAACCCCTCTTTAGTTTCGGTAGCAGGTACTTATTGCCTACGGGATAACTTGCCTGAAGATATTATCGATAAGTCGGTACAGGTGCGTTTTGTTGAAGGAGAAGGTTTGGTCTTTACCGTTATGGATGGCAGCTGATTGTACTGGTATCATAATGCTGGTATAGCGTTAACAGTATAAATAACAGAGCCGTAATTTTTAGTAACAAAACTGCGCTATCATAAGCCTGATAATCCGCCATTATTGTCCTTTGTTTTTTATACTATTAGTAAATACTGAATTAACCTTTAGTAAAAGTCACTGGCTATAAATAATCACTAAATTATGCTAGGCTTACGAGTGCGGGCAGTGAACGGCTCATAAGTATCTACTAGGTATCTGCCTTTATTTAGCTTTGTTGGCTAGGATGAAAGTAGTTAGCGTTACCTTAAGATTTATTACTAATTTAAAATCTATCACCAAGATGTTTTATTAGAGTCAAAAATCGATTCTAACTCTCAATTATTCATAGGAGTGTGCCACTGTGGCAAAGATTGTTGTAATCACTTCAGGCAAAGGCGGCGTTGGTAAGACGACGACTAGTGCCTCTTTTTCCGCCGGCCTTGCATTACGTGGCTATAAGACAGTGGTCATTGATTTTGATGTAGGTCTGAGAAATTTGGACTTAATCATGGGCTGTGAAAACCGTATCGTTTATGATTTTGTCGATGTCATCAATGGCAATGCGCGTTTATCGCAAGCTTTGGTTAAAGATAAGCAGCTTGAGAATTTATATATCTTGCCGGCTAGTCAAACCCGTGACAAAGATGCGCTTACTGATGAAGGCGTAGCTGAAGTTATGGCTGAGCTATCTAAGCAGTTTGATTATATTATCTGCGACTCTCCTGCTGGTATCGAGCGCGGCGCTCAACTGGCTATGTACCATGCTGATGAAGCTATTATCGTTACCAACCCTGAGATCTCCTCAGTCCGCGACTCTGATCGTATCATCGGTATATTACAAAGCCGCACTAAAAAGGTGGAAGATAACCAAGGCTCAGTGCGTGAGCATCTGGTGATCAGTCGCTATAATGCTGAGCGCGCCGCCGCTAATGAGATGATGGATATCGATACTATCTCAAACGATATTCTAAAAGTGCCATTACTTGGCGTCATTCCTGAAAGTCATTCTGTGCTTGAAGCTTCCAACCATGGCGAACCGGTTATCCATTATACCGATTCGGTAGCAGGTCAATGTTATGACGATATTGTTGCTCGATTCTTGGGTGAAGAGCGTCCCCTTCGTCATATTGACGTGAAGAAAAAGAGTTTACTACAGCGCTGGTTTGGAGGTTAGGAATGAGTAAGAAAAAAGGATTTTGGAGTAGTCTGTTTGGTACTGACGATGGCCGTAGCGCCGGTAGCGCTAATATGGCTACTGAACGTCTAAAAGTGATTGTCGCTAGTGAAAATCGACTAAATAATCGCTTAACAGCCGATCGTATCGAAAAGATGAAACGTGAGATATTAGAAGTAGTCAATAAGTATGTCAATGGCGTACAGATTGATGATGTTAATATCAATCATCGCTCTGAGGACAGTCTTGATGTGTTAGAGATGAACATCAACTTACCTGAGCATAAACGCTAATTGGTTTAGCTACCGACTACTTTCAGCACTTTGGTATTAATAGTATATTATGAGTTATAAAAAGCCCCTAAATAGATATATTTAGGGGCTTTTTGAGCTTTATGATGTTCGCTAAAGCTTTATTGTTTATTTATAAGTGTTGTTTATAGTTGTTATCGATATCTACTATCAATAGCTACTATTGATAACTACTGTCTTTAAAAAATAAAACTAGGCTTGAGTCTCGTTAATGAGCTGATGAACGATTTTATCTAAATCTGGCACCATATATACCGTTTCATTGATTAAGATCGTTTGGAACAAGTACGAGCTGAGCTGATCTTCACTAACGACTTCTGCATCAAGATCGGTATTAGTATTAGTATTAGTAGTATTAGCGTCACTATCGTTGATTAGACTCTGCGTTGTAGTGCGGTATTTTTTTGGCAATTCACAATCTTGAACCTCTGAGATACTAACCTCAATCTCACGGCTTTGACCTTTAGTTTTTAGCGCTAAGCGCTGCTCGACACTATTACCTTCTAATATAAAGACGCTATTTGCCAGCTGATCTGTTGGTAATAAACGAAAAACCGCCACTGGTTGCTGTTGCCATAAGTAAAATTTTGCTTTATCAACGTCTTGGCGGCTATCTTCTATGCTATCTAATATTAGCGAGCTTGGTACAATCCAATCTGGCTGATTGATCGCTGGAATAATAGTAGCTTTGAGCATACCGTTAGCCGCAGTCAATAAGCTAACCGCTTCAAACGCATGTTTCTTAATCTGATTCATAGACTGCTCACCGTAATTAAAAGTACTCTGCTAATAAGAGATGACCATAACGTTATTTGATGAAACGCTTAATCTTTATGCTTTTTGTTCAATATCTAGTTGGATATCCAATAAAGCTTGAATTTTTTCTAGTAGCTCGTTTTCTTGGAAAGGCTTACCCATATAATCGTTAACCCCAGTCTCAAACGCCCGCGTACGATGCTTATCACCCGTGCGTGAAGTAATCATGATAATTGGGATTTGTTGTAAGCGCTGATTATTACGGACTTGCGCGGCTACCTCAAAACCATCCATACGCGGCATCTCGATATCGAGTAATATCAGATCGGGCGTTGACTCTTGTAAAATCTCCATGGCATCAACCCCGTCTTTTGCGACCACAGCATTAAGACCTTGACGCTCTAAGAAACGAGACGTCACCTTGCGTACTGTCACCGAATCATCAACCACTAAGATTGTAGGTTTGCGCTCTAATGCAGCGCTAGTCTTAGCTTCAACCGCTTTGGCAGGCGATACTGTTTTGAGCGTTGATTGACGTAACAGCGCGATGATATCTAGTATCAGCATCACTGAGCCATCACCCATAATCGTAGCCGCCGAGATGCCCGCTAAATGTGATAGCTGCTGACCCATAGGCTTAACTACTACTTCGATACGCGATCCGGCGATTTGATCGACTTGCAGAGCTAGATTTTGACCTGAGCTATTTTTTACGATAATCACCGGTAAGCTGATGTTAGTATTCATCATTAGCTCATTGAACTTGCTACCTGATATCAAGTCGTTTAGATAGCGAACTCGATAAGCTTTACCTTCAATCTGCATAGTAGCCTCAGCAGATTGATAATAGTTATACAATTCCTCCGGACTAACCCGCACGACTCGCTCAATCTGAATCAAAGGAATAGCATATTGGCGATCCGCTACTCTTACTACTAACGCATCAGATACCGCTACTTTTAGCGGTATGCGCATGGTGACGCGTGTGCCTACTCCCACCTCAGAGTTGACCAATACCGAACCACCTAATTGGCGAACCTCGCTAGCCACTACGTCCATACCAACGCCGCGTCCTGATATTTGCGTGACGTTGTTGGAGGTGGTTATACCTGCATTAAAGACGTACTGCATAATCTCTAAATCAGTATATTGGTACTCATTTGAGTTTATCAGCCCTTGCGCAATAGCTTTTTCACGTACTTTGTTAATATCAATCCCGCGGCCATCATCACTGAGGTGAATGACTACCTCACTGCCCTCGCGTAATACCTCCAAAACTATATGACCACTACGCTCCTTGCCTGCTGCTAACCGCTCTTGCGAGCTCTCAATGCCATGATCCACCGCATTACGTAGCATATGCTCTAAAGGTGAGGTGATACGCTCCAAGATTGTCCTATCCAGCTCATCATCAGCGGTGATAATACTCAAATCTACCGACTTATTAAGCTCATTGGCAGTTTGACGTACGATTAAGTCCAAACGAGGTTTTAGGCGTAAGAACGGTATCATTCTTGAGTTCATTAGCCCGTCTTGAAGCTCCGTTTGAGTACGTGACAGCTGCAATAGTAAGTTTTCGTTATCGCGTGTTTTTTCGAGCAAAGTATTATTAATATCGCTTAGATCTGAAGCGGACTCTGTCAATGATTTGGACAGCTGGTTTAAAGAGGAGTATTGATCCATCTCTAGCGGATCAAAATCATCAGACTCCATCAGTTTTTCATCAATTTGCGATAAAATCTGCGCCTCAAGCTCAATCTCCATACGGCGAAGCTGATCTGTGAGACGCTGTACAGTGACACTCATCTCGCCAAGACTACTAGTAAGGCTACTCATGCCCATATCGATACGTGCACGGTTGATAGCTGACTCACCCGATAGATTGATCATATGCTCAACGAGGCTACCAGATATACGTATCATCTCATCGCTGTTATCTATACTGCGCTCAGGCTCAGCGAAACTGCCTGTCATAGTCGGCATTTGACTAATATCTATATCGCCGCGCACCGCTACTTGCTGGGCTTGTACGCTTAGAATGACGCTAATCTGGCTTTGTAATGACTCAATAGGTACGTGTCTGGCCGAGACATTATCTCTGCTAAAATCTTGCAACGCTTTGATAAGCGCTGTTGGCATAGTAGGGTTGACTCGATGCTTTAAGATAAAGACTGCATCTGTCAGCCAGTCATGACAGCTCGTTAATAGCTCAGAGATATATTGGGTAGCTGGGCGACGACCAATAGCCAAAGCCTCATAGACGCTTTCCATCTGATGCGCTAGATCGGCAATACCATTAGCCGCTATCATACGCGCGCCACCTTTTATGGTGTGTAGGTCACGCTGCAAGGTTTGTACCGCTGCAACATCGCTCATATTATTTAAGAACAGTTGCAGATATTTTTGGCTGTTCTCAACGAGCTCTTCAGCTTCCTCTAAAAACACCTCCAAGATGTCAGCATCAGGCAAGCCATTTGGCCAAGATTCTTCAATTAAAGCCGCTAAGCTCAACGTTGCCGCTTTTGCTGATGACTCATCATTGTTATAGGTACTAGCCTCTGTAGGACTCTTTAAAATAGGCAGCTTTAAGACCACTGTGTTTGGTAAGTCATCTTGTTGCTCAAGCTGTTTTAATTGCTCAATAAGCTCATAAGTCCAAAACGACTGCTGATAACGGGCGACATATTCTAGCTGTAAAGATAAGGTCTCTTGTACCATTTGCATGATACTGACCCACTGCAAGCTGACGGTTATCTTATTATCAATAAAAGACTCATACAGACTTTCAGCGGCATCGGTCAGATCCCCAATACTAACAATGCCAGCCATACGTGCGCCGCCCTTTATAGTATGCAAATGACGTTGCAATACTTTTAGGGTATCACTATTAGCAATTTGTTGACGCCACTGATTAAAGGTTTTGGCAATAGCGCTATCAAGCTCTTGCGCTTCTTCCAAAAATATCTCTAATAGCTCGACGTCAGTATTTACGACCTCTAGTTGTAGCTCTTCTACCGCAGTAGTTTTGACTGTCGCTTCAGACTCATAACGCTCTGCTGACACCTCTGTCAATGTCAGTGCTTTATCATCCGCACTACTTTCTTTGAAACTACTTTCAATGTCAGAGTGCTCAGTATCATATTCAAGACTACTTTTGATACCGTATTCGATATCAGCGCTATGACGTTGTTGATAGCTACTGAGCGCCGCTTGCAAATCCTCAAGTATAGACTGATCGACCTTGAACGACATTCTTCCTGCTAAAGAATCAAACAAAGCCACTAACTCGGTATGTTCAGCGATTAATGCTTGCTGAATATGAGAGTCCCGAGCCGCTTCAGGATGGGTGCAAAGATAACTATAGGCACTCTGTAATCCTGATAGTATTGAGGCAAATTTAGGTAACGCGGTGGTGTTTTTTGCTAAGCGTGAAATCTGATCAGCTATTTTTGTGATGTAAGCTCTTAATAATTCAGCATCAAGCTCAGCAGCTTTGTCTTCTAGCTTCCACTCTGCATCTAATAAATCGTCAATATCTAGAGCCAATAGCTGCTCTATACTTAATTCATTATCGGTTTGAGGGCTTGATTCTTCTGAATTATCTAATATCGCTTGTAGCGACTCTACATCATGCTTACTTTGAGTAGCGGGCGTAGAGGCATGGGGCTGCACACTTTGCTCGTAAGTATTTAGATAACCTTCAATTAACGCCACTGACTGAGTTAATGCTTCTATGTGCTGAGCATTCATAGGAGTATCATGCTTTTGCAAATGCTCCAAGCTTTGCTCGATAGTAGCACTTACCTCACTAATAGCAGTAAGAGCATTAGTCCCTGAGGCGGCCCGTAAAGTATGAAAAGCTCTAACAATCTCATCACTCACTGGTACATGAGGTTGATGTTGATGAGTGGTGATAAAGTCATTAATTTGTTGCAGCAGCTCTCTTGCTTCTTCGATAAATATCTCAAATATTTCGCGTTCTTCATAACTTTGTTCTGTGGCAACAATAGCGGTATCGCTTATCATATCATTGAGAGAGTAGATGGTTTTTAGCATCGCATCAGCGCTATCGACTTCATCAATAACTGCGCTATCAGCAGCATTATTATCAATGCTACTCATTAAATCGTGCGCGCTATCTATAATATTATCACTAGACGTTGTCTCGTTAGCAGCACTAGTAGCACGCGTCCATTGGCTATGCAGCGCGCTATAACTAAAGTCGTCTCCTAAGTGCTGAGCATAGGCATTTGCAGCAGCGACCCATAGGGACACGATAGCTGGATAATCATGCTCTCCTTGAGCAAAAGTATCAATCATATCAGGATAAGCGGCTAAGACATCGGCAATCAATTGCTGCATATCTACTGATGGCATTAGGCTTTTATCCAATATTTTATTGAGTATATTCTCTATTGCCCAAGCAAGCTCAGCACTATAGTTAGCGCCTACCATACGACCTGAGCCTTTTAGAGTATGAAAACCACGTCTGACATCAGTCAGGCTAGCAAAATCCGATGTATCTAGCTGCCAATGATTATACAGCGGGGTAATCTGCTCCAACACCTCATAGGCTTCTTCAATAAATATCTCTTTGATATCCGGATCAGCATCACTAGCATCCGTAGACATCGCCGCTGTCTTTTCTATAAAAGGTCTTAAAACCGCAGGTATAGATATAGGCAAAGCCTCGCTACAGTCCGCCTCAACAGGACTAGTCGTTTCTAGCTTATCCTTATCTGTAGCAGTATCGGCAGTAGCGTTTAATAACTGCTGTGATTGAAGAGCTGATTGAGAGAAGTCTGACTGCAATGCTTTTGCTTCAGTAGCATTTTCTTCGGCTTCATTATCTTTAGCTGAATTATTTTCAGTCGGCACGCCATGAAGTAGCGGCAAGCCTGACAATAAGTTATTACTCTGCAAAATAATATTAGCAGGATTTACAGCTGGGGGTTGTGAGTGACTAAAATTCTCAATCAAAATCGGTAATTGCTCAAGCGCCTGCGCAACTAAAGCTATAAGCTCATCATTGACGGCTAAAGACTTGTTTAATACATGAATAAGTAAGTTTTCTATAGCCCAAGCCATCTCACTGATACTAAAAGCGCCAATCAAGCGCCCTGAGCCTTTGAGGTTATAAAAGTTACGATGGACATCTGTCACTAGCGCTAAATCTTGAGTCTCTTGTTGCCAAACGGGCCATATCTTTGCTAATTCGTCTAGGCTTTCTGTCGCTTCTTCAATAAATATCTGGCGGATATCTTCGCTCATATCAAAGACATCCGGCTTAGCTTGAGCTTGTGCCGTTTGCCACGCATCAGTAGAGTCCACTTCGCCGCTATCGTCATAACGTACGACATCGTTAGTATGAGACTTTACGCTACCTTTATCACGGGCTATAGCTATCTTTTTGGATAACTCACTAATTAATGTCCCTGTAGGCTCATCTAAAGTGGACAAGGTCGTAATAGTAATATAAATATCTATCAATAACTTATCGACAAAATAACACTCTAAAGCTTGTGGTGTTTCTATATCGTCAGAGTCTTGCTCCGCTAAGTTAGAGTCTTGCGGCTTTAAGGAGTGCTTATAGCTTGCCTCAAGCAATCGATCTAGATCTGACAATAGCGCCACATAGCTCATCGGTTTTGGCAAAGGATTATGGGCCAGATTATGTAGCCAAAGCTCAGCTAGATACCATAAACGCTGTTGTTTATCAGCTTGATTGTCCTGCGATAAGTCTATAGCTTGCCATAGATAATGGCAGGATTTTTTTAGAGCTGATAAGATCGCTGGCTGGTTGCTATTATGCTCTAAGAGCTGCTGGACTTGCTGACGCCATCCTACCAATAGTTTTTTATAGTGCTGAGATTGTAAAGACTCAGTTGCCACATAGTGAGGCAAATAATCAGCTTCAGTTAGACAAAGACTGATGGTCTTATACAGCTCGATTATAGGCTCAATAGTAGTCTCTGAACCGCTTTGCCAGCCTTTAGAGAACTTTGATAATTGCTCTTTAGATAAAGGCGACAACAATCTTAATATCTCGATATCATTAGGCTGGTTTTTCATGGCGAGTTCCAAATCGTTTATATTTCGATTTTATTAAATATGAGCTTATTGAAGATAGTAAATAAGAGACTAGTATTAGGTACCATAATGGTACTCATCAGTAGTTTATTAAATAATTTCTTCAATATCTCCAGAATCCTCTTCATCATTAGAGACTTTAAAACCAGTTACCGATTGCTGCAAGGCGGCTGCCATCTCGTTTAGCTCACCAACCGAGCGCGCAGTTGCCATGGTACCCGATGAGGTTTGCGAGGTGATATCTTGAATAATGGTCATAGTGTTAGAGATGTGACCGGCAGAAGCAGCCTGTTGCTGCGCTGTTTTTGAGATACTCTCGATTAGATTGGCCAGGGTATTAGAGACTTTTTGCACCTCTTCTAGTGCTTCACCTGCATCTTTTGCTAAGCGCGCACCGCGGACTACCTCAGAGGTTGTTGACTCCATTGAAGTTACCGCTTCACTAGTATCAGCCTGAATGGTTTTTACCAGAGTCTTAATCTGCTTGGTGGCATTTGCTGAGCGCTCTGCTAGACGCTGTACTTCGTCAGCAACGACAGCGAAGCCTCGACCTGCCTCCCCTGCCATTGATGCCTGAATAGCTGCGTTCAATGCCAAAACGTTGGTTTGATCAGCAATATCGTTAATCAAACTAACGATATCGCCAATCTCTTGTGAGGACTCGCCCAAGCGCTTGATACGCTTTGAGGTTTCTTGAATCTGATCGCGGATAACGTTCATACCTTCAATCGAACGCTGTACGACTTCAGCGCCATTATAGGCAATGGCAACCGAGCGCTGGGCTACGTTTGCTGATTCAGCAGCATTATTGGAGACCTGATCAATTGAGATGGTCATCTCATTAATAGCTTTGGAGACGCTAGCAATCTCTTGAGCTTGATTGTCAGAGGCCTCAACCAGCTCTACGGCGTTGACCTGAGTTTGTTCAGTGGAGCTAGATACTCTATCTGCGGTCTCGTTAATGACTAGTACCAACTCGCGTAACTGCTCAATAGCAAAGTTAACGGAGTCGGCAATAGCGCCGGTAAAATCTTCTGATACTGTCGCATTAACCGTCAAATCACCATCGGCCAAATCTGCTAGCTCATCAAGCAAGCGCAAAATGGCCATCTGGTTACGCTCATTCTCTTCTTGGATTTGACTAGAGCGCTCTGACTCAATGTTTGCCTCTTGGCGGCGACGCAAGGTTTCTTGTTCAATCAGCAAGCGCTCGTTACTACCGCGATGCTTGATAAGCTGTGACAAGGCATAAGCTATGGCAACTAATCCTAGCAAAAATATTATGCCAGGCAAGACTATAAGCTGATTAAATTCGCCTATACTCCCACTTATTGATAATAGTGAGCTGATTAGCCATGCCAAGCAAGCAAAGCTTACTAAGGCAAAAATGGTTAATAAAACTCTCCACATGCTGGCCGCATCTTTAACAGCTGGTGCTTGATTATTGACACCAGTACTAGGGCTTTTTATAACATCGCTCATCGTGCTTATTCCTTTCAAACAGTGGTCAGAGTTTTACTATTACTGAATTTGCTAGTTACTTTTATAGCCGATAATTTATTCATTGTTATAGCTACTGCTTTTCAATCTAGCTATCTTCAATCCATCTTTATACCAAGCTTATATTGCAGCATCTATATAGCGTTTATCTTGCGCTAATAAACTTGGCATAAACACAAACCAATCCTCATTATCTTTAGAGAATTTACCATGGTTATAAGGCGCGAACGCTGAATCGCTAGGGAGCGCTTCTGCGCGATATTGGTCTTTGGTAAATTGCTCAATGCCAAACACTTTATCTACCACAAGGCCAGAAAATATGGTGTGATGGTCAATAACCAACACTTTACGGGTACTATCTTGGGTGGATGAGCTACGAATATGTAAAAACTTTGCCAAGTCGGTCAGTGGTAAAAGTCGTCCGCGTACATTGGCAATACCGAGTAACCAAGGCTGAACTAAGGGCATACTGGTATATTCTGGTATAGTGAGTATTTCAGCTACCTCTCCTAGAGGCGCAACCATACGTTGTCCGCTAATCTCAAACACTATGCCGCGCCAGTCATAATCTTTTGACCCTTGACGACCACTACGACGCGCATTCGCCAAATCGGCTAAACGTAATAGCTCAATAAACCCTCTAGAAGCCACACTCTACTCCATAACTTTACGAATAATACGCATCAGCTCAAGCTCATCAACAGGCTTGGTCAGATACTCAGTAGCCCCTTGACGCTTGCCCCATACCCGATCTGTCTCTTGACTTTTGGTACTAATGATCACTACTGGAATATGCTTAGTAGTACTATCGCGAGTAATTTTGCGAGTCGCTTGAAAGCCGTTCATTTCAGGCATGACTACATCCATCAAAATCAAATCTGGGATATGCTTAGTGGCCATCTGATAGCCTTCAATGCCATTAGCAGCCTCTAGGATTTGAAAATTGTTTTTAGCCAATATATCGCGAAATTTTGCCATCTCAGACGGCGAGTCATCAATGACCAAAACAGTTGTCATGATTTTTTCCTTTATGGTTAGTCTCTTTATTATCTAAAGCAGCCAAAATCTACAGCAGCTAAAATAGCTATTATAAAAGTGCGCTCAGTGATTAGCATAGAAAAATATAAAAAGTGTTTAACGATAACGATTGATAGCTTCAAAAAGCTCATCTTTGCTAAAAGGCTTCGTTAGATATTCATCAGAACCGACGATACGTCCTCGAGCCTTATCAAATAGACCATCTTTTGATGACAGCATAATAACGGGTTTATCGGCATAATTAGGATTATTTTTTATCAGAGCGCAAGTTTGATAGCCATCTAAACGCGGCATCATAATATCGACAAAGATAATATCTGGATTGTTATCCACAATTTTTGCTAGCGCATCAAAACCATCAATAGCGGTAATTACTTCACAACCTGCTTTTTTTAATAAGGTTTCTGCAGTGCGGCGCATGGTTTTTGAATCATCAATCACCATGACAGTTAGCCCTTCAAAATTACTTTCCATTATGATTGTCCTATAAATTTGCAGTTTACTAGCACAAGTCAATGTACTATAGCTAGCTATCGTTGTGCGCTGTTATACTCTTATTATTTTTATTAATCTCATTTATTTTAACCGCATTGCTTTCAAATTATTTATCTAAAACCAACTATTCATCGTATGACAGTGATTTAACGGCGTTATTATAGTCTTGTAAGTAATGTTACACCTATAAAACGAAAGTTATAAAGTTTTTGATAATATACTAAACAAAGCGTTGTTAGTACAAGGTTGATTTTAAATTAATAAAACCGCTTAAGTCATATTTTGTACCTTTCATATTAAAAGGTAGCTATTCTTTGACTTCAAATCTGCAACTATCTTTTTACGGTACCTAGTATGAGACGTCTTTTTTATAGAAAAAATAGCATTTTATTAATCAGCGCTTTATTACTAGTGGCTTGTCAACCGCCTAGTGATAATAGTCAATCGGCTATAGCAAAGACTAAATCTGCTGACGAAAAAGCTGATGCTGACTTATCATTTGTCATAGAGGGCGATACTATCACCTTAACATCCGATAGTATTTTGAATATCAAATCTTCACGCTATCAGCCCAGTCTTGGTCTAAAAGGTCAGATAAAGCCGCTTCAACAGTCGCGTTTTGTAAGCGCAAAAGATGTTACTGTAGAAAAAGTACTGGTGCAACAAGGCCAATGGGTAGAAAAAGGGACGCCGTTATTTATTTTACAACATCAGCCTAGCTCTGCCGATAAAGCCCCTAGTGATAAGCAAACAAAAGCTATCGCAAACCAGCAAGCGGCTGAGCTAAAGACTACTAATAGCTTATCTACAGTAGATCAGTCCAATACTAAAACTAATAATGAATACAAATCCGTAGAGAGTCCTAAAGCGCAGCTGTCAACTACTGACCCTAAACCAGTAAAAACTGATAACGATAAGGTTAGTGGCAATGCTAACACCAACGCTGAGGCTAGTACTGAGGTCAAACAAAATAGTTTAAACAGTAATGAGAATAATAAAATCAATTTAGCAAAAGACACCGCTCCATCAACTCGCTTAGAGCCTACAACGCAAGCGCCGACCTCCCAAGCAAAAATGGCTACTGTTATTGTTCGTGCCAGCTTTTCAGGCCGAGTAAAGCAATTAGCTATTAGCGATGGTGAACGAGTTCGAGCAGATAATCTACTGTTGTCTTTAGCGGATGACAGCCATTTAAAGTTTGTAGCTACGTTGCCTATTGAGGCTGAACCGCAGCTTTCTGTAGGCCAAAGCGTCAACTTTACAACTGAGAATAGTGATCATAAATATACCGGACAAGTTAGCAAACTAAGCGCTGCTAGTAATCCCAATGAATTACAGGTTCATGTGCAAGTTCTCAAAAACGATGTCAGTCGCGAAAACCAGCTGCAACCCAACCTAATGGTCACTGGCCGTGTTGATTATGGACAAATAGCGGTGGGTACTGTGGTTCCCAAAAATGCAATTCACGATGCGGATCTA
The DNA here is from genome assembly GCF_040371085.1 of Psychrobacter sp. AH5. Classification (NCBI taxonomy): domain Bacteria; kingdom Pseudomonadati; phylum Pseudomonadota; class Gammaproteobacteria; order Moraxellales; family Moraxellaceae; genus Psychrobacter; species Psychrobacter sp. AH5. The sequence goes on along the minus strand of NZ_JAMBMT010000001.1, from coordinate 196,207 downwards.
ACCGCGCTACAAAACCCACCTTACCAGCCTTTAGCACTGCTTAGCGCCAATGTTTGGATTATCAAACAAGACCAGCGTTTGACTCGTCAACCCGTCGAGGTCATCGAGTACGACCCAATCACTGAACAGTATCTGATTGCTGGAATTAACAACGACAGTCTTATTTGCTTGGCGGATTTACCTATCGAATCTGCTGGCAAAAAAGTGGTAATCTCTTAACCCTCTTCAACAACTGATTTAATTCAAAAATTGGCTTAAAATCTATTATCTAATAGCTACTATTGAAAGGGTTGGATAACACGCTATTTATGCGTTATTGGAGCGCTATAGCTTAGCGTTAAGCTTGATATTTATTAGCTTTATAAGGCTTATTGATAACGCAGTTACATTGTGTAGAAATATTAACAAAGCGCGTCTTGTTTGCAAAGGTGCTTATTTGGCAAACTATCACTCAGCTTTATCAGGGTTTCATTATATTAAGTGCATGACTCAGTATGTGATTCAATGTGATTCAGTGACACTGATAAATTGATAATAAGTAGCATGTCAATAAGTAGCATGATAAAGAGTAAAGATAATAAAATATAGCTTTAAAAAGATTAGAATATTTAAAAATCTCAATATAACTAACGATAATATAGCTATAACAGCAGCTGTAAGATAAGCCATTACTATAACTACTATTAGGGGATAAACTATGAGTAAACAGATTTTATTAATAGAAGATGATCCAGATCTAGCCGAACTCATCAGTGATTATTTGACGATGAATTACTATGATGTTCATCACGCTGGGCTCGGTCAAGAAGGTTTGGATATCTTAGACACCAAAGAGCGCGATATTGATCTAGTAGTGCTTGATTTGATGTTGCCTGATATGGATGGTATGCAAGTTTGTCAAAAGATTCGCGGTAATAAAAATAATATGACCAATAAAGTGCCTATTATTATGCTCACCGCCAAAGGCGATACTACTGATCGCGTATTGGGGCTCGAGATGGGCGCTGATGATTACATTGCTAAGCCCTTTGAGCCGCGTGAGCTATTGGCTCGTATTCGCGCGGTTATTCGTCGCCATGAGCAGCCAAATCAAGCCGATAGTCAATCCGATAGTTTAACCTTTGGGCGTTTGAGCGTTTTTCCTGATAGTCATGAGGTCACTATTGATGATCAGCCCGTACGGCTGACTACCCATCAGTTCCAGTTGCTACATTACTTTGCTACCCATTCAGGTAAGGTGCTCAATCGTGAGCAGTTATGGCAGGCGATGCCCAATGATGATAGCTCAGACAATATTGATCGCGCTATTGATGTGCATATCTCACGTCTACGAGCTTTAATTGAAGACAATCCTCGTCAGCCCAAACGTATCATCACCGTACGCGGTGTTGGCTATCAATTTGCCACCGATCAGGTATGATAGCGTTTTATAGGCGCTTGATAGTAGAGACTCATTGATGCAGCAGCTCGGTTTTCGTTCTGTTTTTGCCAAGTTATTTGCCAGTGTGATGCTGGCACTTATCTTATTTGCAGTCGCTATGGTGCTCCTCACCCAGCTCGTTCATGATAAAGACGCTGGTATCCGCTCAGAGGTATTAGCGACGCAGATCCTCGGACAGATAGATCCTTTTTTGAATGATTTAAATGTCGCTATGAGTAATGATAGCCGCTTACAAGCTCGTTTTATGCTAGCTGTAGTCAAAAAAAGCTTTGATATCTTTGATGAGTCATTGCAAGCAAAGATGGGTTTGTATGATAGCGAAGGTCATCTGCTCATGCAGACTGACAATAGTGATCTGCCATTACAGCTTCCTGAACCGCCCTCGCTATTGATGCGTATTTTTCCCTCATTCTCAGATACCCCGCCTACTCAGCAAGCGCAAGTGTATAGCAGTACAGGCTACACTTTATTGTATGAATCTCGCTTGCCACCCAAAAAACCAGTGCTCTCAGCGGCCTTAAATTTATTTACAGGGACGCTACTGCTATTAATAATCATGGCAGGTGTACTATGGCTGATTGCGCGGACCATGACTTGGCGTATTAACCAATTAAGCCAGCAAATGGTGCAATTAGGTGATGGCGACTTTAGTGTACGGGTTAACGCTCGCGGGAATGACGAGATTGCTTCTTTAGCGAAAGGTTTTAATCAGGCGGCGCAAAAAATTGAGCATCTCATCAATGCCAATAATTTATTGTTAGCCCACGCCTCGCATGAGCTGCGTACTCCTATCACTCGTATTCGCTTGCAAATCGAGATGATGGACATGCTTGCCCAAGTGATGCCCTCAGACATAAAAGCTAAGTTTGATAAACGCGCGCAAGCGATCAATCGCGATTTATCTGGGCTTAATGATTTGGTGGAGAGTATCTTATTGGTCAGTCGCTTGGACGCCGGTCATGTGCTCCAACAAGTAGAGCAGCTAGACTTGTATGATTTGGTCAATCAGGAGCGGCAACATTATCCTGAAGCAACCCTAATCGGTGAGCATCTGATCATCGAGGGTCAATCTGTTATGCTCACTCATTTGATCCGCAATTTATTAAATAATGCCATGCTACACGGCGTGCCTCCTATCACCGTTTTTCTCTATGGCGTACAGCAGATCAGCGAAGCCGACACGGTACCGGACTATCTATTGCAATCGGTACTGACTAATAGTTTTGCTGATTATGATAATTTAGCGTACAAAGATTACGAAGCATTAACGGAGGGCGAGCAAGCCTTAGACAATGAGCTTGATCTTTATCTCAAAGTGCCAGCTAATGAAAAAACGCTCACTGAGACGGTAGATGACCACGATAGCGCCCTGCCAATTCCAACTATTTATCGTAACGGCGAGACTATAAATCTAGATGGTAATGCTGATACCACACCGGCTTTGACAGGCGATAAGACAGACAATATCAATCAAAACTTGGATAAAACAGCAGCAGTGTTGTCTGATAGCGCCGCCAACTCAGCAGCTACTGATCCTATTATGCTCGATAGCGTAGCAAATAGCCGCTATCAGCACCTTAGCACTGAGCTGATAGGCAGAATTAAAAAGATGATTTGGCAAGCTATTCCTGTCGAGGTTGCCACTGAAAAGACAGATAATCATAGCAAAGTCAGCGACACTGCTAATAATGCCGATAATAGTACTAACAATATTACTAACAATAGTACCGATAATAATTTGCTGCTCAAAGACAGCAATAATGAGCCATCTACCCCGCCAAGCTTAGAGGATAAAAACAAGACTCTCGTAGAGGAGAGTAAAAACGACGCCGCTGCTACACCTAAAAAAGAGGGTCTATTTAAAAAGCATTTGAAAAAGGCCAAAGCAGACCCTGTGCGCCCCGATCCCAAATATGTCGTCCTTGCAGTTATTGATGAGGGCTCAGGTATACCAGAGGATAAGCGCGAAGAGATCTTTAGCCCTTTTGTACGCTTGCAGCAGAAGAAAAAAGGCTCAGGCTTAGGCTTATCTTTAGTCTCGCAAATCGTTACCGCTCACCAAGGCCGCATTCTTACCGATACCATTAACGGACATACCCGATTTTTGGTAGTGATACCTGTCAAGCACGATTCTCATTATAGCTATCAAGAAAGTCAAAACCTGCAACACACGCTTCTTAATTCATAGCTAAGATCAGCTAGTGCTGAGCCTAAATTTAGCTTGAACAGCTAGAGTGATAGTTGTATGTGTAATACAGCTTCATAATATGCTATATTATCGCCCCTTATTCTATAGCTAATAGTAGTGCTGATTTGATATTGATAGCGCCGTTATCCTCCAAGCTATTAATCAATATACTAGTCATTAGCCAACCCCTTATTTAACTATTCTTCAGATTTTGAGCCTTTTATGAGTGACATGATCGTCCTAAATGATGTGACTAAAAGCTTTATGAGTGACCGCTCTATAAAGGGCGCAGATGGTAAAGCCCACTGGTTTACGGCGGTTGAGCCGACCTCTTTGTCTGTCAAGCAAGGCGAGATCTTCGGTCTTATGGGCTATTCAGGCGCCGGCAAGTCCACTTTATTGCGCCTGATTAATATGTTGGAGCGACCCGATAGCGGTCAAGTTATTATTGATGGAACTGACTTGACTACCTTGTCAGCCAGTGACTTACGTATTGCCCGTCACAATATCGGTATGATTTTCCAGCAATTTAATCTAATGTCTAATCGTACGGTTTTCGATAACGTAGCGTTCAATCTGACCGTTTCAGGCTATCCTAGTCGCGATATTCATAAGCGGGTGATGGAATGTTTAGAGATTGTTGATCTCACAGATAGAGTAGGACACTACCCCGCGCAGCTCTCTGGTGGTCAAAAGCAGCGTGTCGGTATCGCCCGCGCCATCGCCCCTAATCCTAAAGTGCTCCTTGCTGATGAGCCAACTTCTGCGCTTGACCCTGCTACAACCCGTAGCTTACTCAGCTGTCTGCGTGATATTAACCAAAAACTTGGTGTCACTATTGTGATTGTGACGCATGAGATGAGCGTGATTCGCAGGTTGTGTCACCGCGCCGCTTTATTGCATCAAGGTCAATTATTAGAAGTTGCTGATATTCGCGACGGTTTAATTCAAGCCACTACCCCTATAGGCCAAGGCCTAGTCCAAGAAGATTAATAATACGTGTCAGGAGAAAAAGTGATGCTAACTGGCGCTGAATTATCCGCCTCTATAGACAAGCTGCTAACACTACGCAAAGAGATCTGGCAAGCCACCTTTGATACTTTTATCATGCTTGGCATCTCTACTACCGCCGCTATCGTCATTGGCGGCTTATTTGGCATCTTCTTATTTTTATCAAGCGATAGGCAGTTTTTACAAAATAAAGCGTTATATGCCGTACTAGGCGGTATCACCAACTTTATGCGCGCCTTCCCGTTTGTGATTTTGATGATTGCTATGAGTCCTTTTACCAAAGCTATCGTCGGTACTGGCATTGGCCCTATCGCCGCCTCCTTAGTGCTAGCTATCGCAGGCTCGTTTTATTTTGCGCGCCTTGTTGAACAAAACCTACGTGAAGTGCCACGCGGTATCATTGAGGCGACTGAGTCGATGGGCGCGCGTCCTTTCACGATTATCAAAGTACTGCTCAATGAAGCGCGCTCAGGGTTAGTATTATCAGTAACTATTTTATGTATTAGCTTATTATCCTACTCTGCAGCGGCGGGTATGATTGGCGGCGGTGGTCTTGGTGATTTGGCTATTCGTTATGGCTACTATCGTTATCAGACTGAGGTGATGATATTTATCGTTATCATGCTATCGATCATGGTCATCTCGATTCAGGCTTTTGGTAACTGGTTAGCGACACGTTTGGACAAGCGTTAACTGCTAAGATTAAACATTAAGACTCTGTCTTTATATAAGCTACAAAGTCGTTTGAGCTAAAGCCCTCACGTAAAAAATGACTTATGAATAATATTCATCTTTTGATGCTTATTACTCATAAGTAAAAACCTTGACTTTATAGTGAACTAAAGTTACTTTTGTCGCCACTCTAGCAGTCTTATATTTGGCAGCATTAGCCTAATTTATTTTATTAAGGATTATTCATGAAATTAACAGATATCAGCCGTCAACTGGCACTTGGTCTTGCCACTGTCGGCGTATCAGGCCTAGTATTGGTCGGTTGTAATAACTCATCAGCACCAGAAGCTACCAAAGAAGCGCCAACGACTGAGGGCAGCACTACTGAGACTGCTGAAAATACTACCGCAGCTGGTGATATCGATCCTGAACATAGCAAAATCATCATCGGTACTACCGAAGGCGATTTTGCTGATATGGTCCGTAATCAAGTTAAAGGCTCGTTAGAAGCACAAGGTTATGAAGTTGAGCTGATTACTTTTACCGATTATGTTCGCCCTAACTTGGCTTTGGCTGATGGTGATTTGGATATTAATATCTTTCAGCACAAGCCTTATTTAGATACTTTCAAAGCTGAAAACAATCTTGATTTGGTAGAGATATTCCAAGTTCCTACCGCGCCACTAGGTATTTATTCGGGTAAAAAGACTAGCCTTGATGAGGCCTATAAAGGCATGAGCGTCTCAGCTCCTAACGATCCTAGTAACTTTGCTCGTGCCCTAGTAATGATGAATGATCTGGGCTGGATTACGCTAAAAGATAATGTTGATCCATTGACCGCCTCAAAAGCAGATATCGCTGACAACAGCAAATATGAGATTAAAATCGTTGAGTTAGAAGCGGCGCAGCTACCGCGCGCGCGGGATGAAGTGGATTTTGCGGTGATTAATGGTAACTATGCTACCGATGCTGGTATCGAATTAACTAGCGCACTATTCCAAGAGCCAAGCTTTAACTATATCAACTGGTCAGCAGTAAAAGCCGCTGACGTTGGTAAAAAATGGGTTAAGGATGTGACAGAAGCTTATAATTCTGAGGCATTCAAAACTTACGCTCATAAGACTTTCCCAGGCTATAAATATCCAAAAATCTGGAACCCTGAGGAATATGCAGCTAAAGTTAAGGCAAGCGCCGGTACTGCTAGCGCAACGGGTGAAGTCGCTGCTGAATAAGCTATCAATAAGTAACTTATTAAGTCATAACAGTAAAAAGCTCGCTACTCAAAGTAAAAGTAGCGGGCTTTTTTTAGAGAAGAGTACTAGTTAGCAAAAACTACTTAGTGGCTCTAAACACATCTAACTCAATCTCGTAGCTCGGCTCTGGCTTTTTGAACAGATACTTGCCATTACGAACGGATGCTAGCACGTCAGCACGTTGACGCACCGCTTCAAACGGCGTATCAGCATTTAGCACCAAAAAGTTTGCCGCCTTACCCACTTCTATACCATACTGATCTTCGATGTTTAGAGTCTTAGCGCCATTAAAGGTAATAAAGTCCAAGCAGACATCGAGCTGCGGCAAAGACATGGTTTGCGATAGATGAATCCCATTATCTAAGATATTCATCATATTGCCATTGCCGGCTGGATACCAAGGATCATTGATAGAGTCTTGACCAAAGCTGATATTAATACCGTTTTCCCAAAACTCTTTGACGCGGGTCAGACCACGGCGTTTTGGATAAGTATCTTGGCGACCTTGCAAATAAGCGTTTTCAGTCGGTAGCGCGATAAAGTTCATACCGGATTGTTCAAACAGACCCATCATTCGAAACGCATAAGCATCATCAGCAGAACCAAACGAGCAAGTATGACTGGCGGTAGAGCGTGCGCCAATATCTTCGATCATCACCAAAGCATTTAGCAGTTGCACGTGGCGACTTTGAGGATCATCAGTTTCGTCACAGTGCACATCGATCAGCTTGTCATATTTAAGCGCTAATTCTACCGTTTTGCGCACGGAGTCTTGGCCAAACTCATACGCCCATTCAAAATGCGGAATACCGCCGACACAGTCTGCGCCCATCTTTAGCGCTTCTTCCATCAGCTCAACTGCGCCTTTATAGGCATACATACCTTCTTGCGGAAAAGCAACAATTTGGATAGTGACGTTGTCTTTTAGCTCTTCGCGCAGCTCTAGCATCGCCTTAAGACCGGTCAGGTCTGGATCGCAGACGTCGATATGAGTACGAATGTATTGCACCCCTTTTGACACTTCTTCTTGAATGCCTTTGAGCATCCGCTGTTTGGCATCTGCAAAGCTCTGAGTCTTTTTGACATCATGCCAGCGAGCGATCCCTTCAAATAAGGTGCCCGAAGCGTTCTTAGCATCAGCGCCGCCGCCGGTATAGACATAATCAAGATGCAGATGCGAGTCCACATAAGGCGGGACAATTAAACGATCTTTGAGGTCAATCTCTTCATCAGCGCTAGGCAAATCTGTACCCATTTGTTGAATGACACCATCTTTGACCAAAATCTCAGTGGCTTCGCTATTGCGATAGATATTGGCATTGATAAATTTAATCATAATGAGCTCCTACTCTTTATTAATAAACGATTGATTAGTGAATGAATTAAGCGCCCTAAATCGTAGGGGCATCTAAAGTTTTCTTAGATAAAAAGGTGATAATAATAGCTGGAACAAAACATAGAATAGAGAGATAGACGATTCCGAAAACCCCGGTTTCTGGCATATTGATTAAGATCAGTCCCGCCAGCCAAGTAGCAATCATAATGGAGAAGTTAAAGACACTAGATTGTACCGAAGTGGCAATGGCTTTGGCCTCAGTAACCTGATGACTGACGGCAGTTTGAAACATCGTCACTAGGGGGCCAAAGGCCAGTCCCCATAATAAAAAAGCGATATGTGAGAAGCCATTGGCACCCTTAAACAACACAAATAGCAACATCGCGATGACGCCGCCGCCTAACATACCAACGATGAGACCACGCAAGTGCGTATCGATAATTTTGGCTGATAAAATGACTGAGATCACCGAACCAATACCGAAGATCAGCAGCGCCAGACTAATACCACCGCTAAAGGCAATCGTTTCGACCAGTAAAGTAATATAAGTATAAGTACTATAGTGCGCGACTACGGCCAAAAAGGTCAGCGCCAATACGATCCAAACGCCAGGTATCTTTAGGACAGCTAGTGGCGAATTGCTCTGAGTTAATCTCTCACCTTTGACTGCGGGCAAAAACTTCATCGCGAGCAGTGCAATCAGCGCTCCTAATCCACCTAACACCAAAAATGACATGCGCCAACCGACATGCGTACCAATAAAAGTCATAATCGGTAAACCTAAACTAACGCCAAAGGTATTACCGGCCATAATGATAGTAATCGCCTTACCATGCATATTTTCAGGCACCAGCGCGGTACCATAAGCGGCAATCATCGGCCACATAATACCGGCACAAATGCCGCCCAAAATACGCATCGCAACAATCAGATAATACGATGAGGTCAGTCCCACTACGATATTAGAGATGGCAAAGCCGGTGAGTAACGCTAGCAGCAGAATTTTTCGATTCACCCATAAGGTGGCACTGATTAAAGGAATGGCAAATATCGCTGAAGCTAGCGCATAAATACCTACCAAAAACCCTACTTGCGTCTGTTCAATGCCAAGACCAGCGGTCATTTGCGGCAAAATACCAGATGGCATAAGCTCAGAGAGAATGCCGACAAAAGTGACACTTGCCATGAGGCCGAAAATAAACCATGAGATCGGTTTTTGACTTAGAGAGTTATCATCCTCTATAGAGCTATCGGTCATAATATCTGGCATAGTTACTCATAAAAATATAGCCCTATAGCTATATTATCTTTCATATTTTTTTATAAGCACTTGATTCATATACTCTTTAATTCAACTATAGCATAAGGGTTATCAATAAAGCCTTTATACGGGTAAGGTTTTGTAATAAAGATATTCAAATTAATTTAGCGGTAAACAAAAGGATGTGTTTATATTCTAAAAGACGTTAACGCCTTGTTTAGGCTTTGTAGGAAAGCGTCATCTACCTTATCGTCTAGAATGATTTTTTCTTATAGTGATGGAGCGCTATAAAAACTCTCAAGTTCAATGAGAAGTTAATTAGCACCGATCACTAACCTATACAATAATAAGGACGATAATATGAGCACAAAAACCTATAACATTCGTACCGCCGGACAAGCTAATATTCCCGTATTAGGTTTAGGCACTTGGCAATCGACTGGTCAAGACTGTATAGACATCGTCAGTAAAGCTCTGCAAATGGGCTACGAGCACATCGACACCGCGCAAGCTTATAATAATGAGCAGCAAGTCGGAGAAGGTATTAAGCAATCAGGCGTGGCTCGTGATAAATTCTTTTTGACCACTAAGATATTCCCTGATGATATGAAATTTGAGCCTGAAAAGCTGATGGCAGCAGCCAAGCGCTCGCTAGAAAATCTCGACACTGATTATGTTGATTTATTATTGCTACATTGGCCAGATGATCGTGTGCCTTTATCTGAGACTATGCCAGCCTTGTGTGAGCTACAAAAGCAAGGTTTGACCCGTCATATTGGCGTTTCTAACTTTAATATCGCCAATATCATAGAAGCTAAAAAATACGCTGACGTGCCTATTGTGGTCAATCAAGTCGAGTTTCATCCCTTTATTAAGCAAAACAGCTTACAGACTTTTTTGAATAATCATCATATTTTACTAGAAGCCTACTCGCCACTCGCGCGCGGTGATGTGTTCGACAATGACACTATTAAGCAAATTGCTGATAAGCACAATATCACCCCAGCGCAAGTTTCTTTGGCTTGGATACTCTCTGATAAAGACCGTATCGCTATTCCAAAGACCTCTAATCCTGATCATTTACAAGGTAACTTGGATGCAATAAAAGTTGAGCTAAGCGCTGATGAGATTAAAAAAATAGCTACTTTGGCGCGCAGTGATGGGCGCAAGATTGAACACCCTGACTATTCTCCAAAATGGGATGACTAAGTTTAAACGCTAACTCTTACTGAGTCAGATACTACTGACGGTCAAAACTAAAAAAAGCCACCGATAGCGTTATCGGTGGCTTTTTGATTTGAGATTAGCGGTGAGTGTTTATAGTTATAGTAAATACTAGCTACTGTTGTAAGGTTTGAGTTTGATGAACCTTTTCAGCAGGATTATATTGCTCAGAAGGCGGAATCACCGCCGCGCGATTATTCTCCTTCATCGATCTGGCAACTTCAGGCGGCATGTAGTTTTCGTCATGCTTAGCTAACACTTCACCAGCGACAAAGGTCTCCCCTTGCATCTTACCAGTAGCGACTACTCCTGAGTTTTCAGCGAACAAGTCTGGCAAAATACCTTGATAAGTTACCGGTACTGTCGATTGAAAATCAGTAATGGCAAACTCGACACTCAAAGGATCGTTGGGAGCACGCTGCACACTGCCAGCCACTACCATACCGCCTGCACGAATACGCTTATCTTGCGGCGCTTCACCTTGAGCAATGGCAGTGGCATCAAAGTAGTAATCTGTCTGCTGTCCGATAGCATAAATAACTAATACCACGGCTATAGCGGCACCTGCCAGCGTAAACATGACCCACATGAGTTTTTTACGTCGAACGGCGTTCATAGTTTACCTCATTTATAAAATAGCTATTTTGCAAAAATAAGATTTGCAGGTAGCAGTAGATAGCAAGCATTGGCGAAACTGGCTAAGCTAGTCAAAGCTTACTGTTGTTGAGCTTACAATAATTATATGGTAGCGCGGCTTGTACAAATCAATGATAATTTTTGATGTTCGTATTGACTAAATAAACTGCTGCATGCAGAGATTCTAAATAAATAGCTTAGCCGACAAGAAACTAAAAAATATCTTATTTGATAGCGGTTTTAGCCTTTTTATTAGGATTACGCTGGGCTTGGCGAGCTTGTTGAATGGCTAATTGCTTAAGTAGCGCTTTTCTCTGGTTACGGCTATAAACTATGAAAGCGAATATCATACCTACGGTAATCGCCCAGCATGACCAAACAAAAACCCCGTGATCACCCATAGTGATAAATTCAGTTAAGCTATAAAAATAAGGCTGCATTTTTTCTCCTACACGACTTTTTACAAGGCATACTGCAAACAATATTATTCATAAAATTTACAGCAGCTAAGCACTTATTTACGTTGGCTACGAATGTATTCTTTTACCCAAGCTTTGCCTTGATCGCGGTTTAGGATAAGGGTATTAGTGCGATAAACAGCTAAAGCTGCTACCAAGAAATAACTGCCTACTACCATCAACAATAACGGCATCCACATATCTGCTGACATCTTTGGTGCTTCGGTTAAGGTAAAAGTCGCGCCTTGATGCAGGGTGTTCCACCACTCAACAGAATACTTGATGATAGGTAGATTCACCGCGCCAACAATAGATAAAATCGCTGCTGCTTTACCGCGATTGGCTGTATGCTCAAAGGCGGCAAATAACGCCATAACGCCAGCATACAAAAAAGCCAAAATAAGCATGGAGGTCAAGCGCGCATCCCAAACCCAGTACGTGCCCCAAGTCGGTTTGGCCCAAATAGAGCCTGTTAGCAAACTAATGACGCACAGTAAAAACCCTAATGGTGCCAATGCCTGCGCTACTAAGCTTGCGGTTTTAATTTTCCAAACCATAAAGATTACCCCTAATACGGCAAGGGCAAAATATATCGAGATGGCTAAGCTGGCGGCAGGCACATGAATGAAGATAATGCGGTAGCTATTGCCTTGCAGATAATCAGGTGGCGCAAAAGCTAGACCCCAAATACTACCGATAGCTAAGCAAATAGCAGCTAAAATGCCAAGCCATTTGACCCAAGGCGCAAACAGGCGAAAAAACTGCTTGGTACCAACAGTGGTCAAGAAGCCTTGCCAGATACGCTGCCACAGGCTAGGAGATGAGACGTTATTTAGGTTGGGCATGGAATAAACCTATTGCACAGCATATGGATTGATCACTACAACTCGCTAATTACAGCGCTAATGTTAAGGCGGCTAATAGCGAGCTAGTCTTTATAGCTCTACTATGAATAATAGCCTTTGTCCGTATTAAGTAAGCGGCAAAAACTATAGGCTTCTATTATAGCAAAGTTCGCGCGCTTCAACACGCCCTAGTAGGCTAGCTTTAATTTAACCACGACATTCTTAAGGTCATAGCAATGACCCATGGCATCACTAATACCGAGACAATACTGCCAGCCAGTAGCAAAGCTAAAATAGGCAAACCATTGAGACCGGTGGCAAATAAATCCACCGCGCCAGTCGCAAAGATCAATACAGGGAGCTGCATCGGTAGCGCAATCAGCGGCACAAGTACCGCGCCATTTTTGAGCGATAAGGTCAAACTGCTAGCGATAGCCGATAACATCAGTAGCATCGGACTCCCAGCGATAATAGAGGCCATCAAAATCCCTGCCTCAAACCAGCTCAAGCCAAATAGCGGCACCGCTAATAAGCTCAGTAGCGCCACTATGCCACTACTAAAAATCCAGTGAATCACCAAGCGCATTAGCACCCATAAAGGTAGCGAGGCTTTGGCCACCACCAACTGCGCAAGCGTGCCATTATCGAGTGCTGGCTTGAAAAGTCCATCAACGCCCATTACTAATGATAGCAAGGCGGCAATCCACACCGCTGAGACTCCCAAACGCTGCAATAACTGCGGCTCACTGCCGACCGCTAATGGAAACAAAGTAATAATCACCAAGAACAGCACTAGCGGATACAACCACTGCACCGCTCCTTGCTGCTTGACTTGCCATTCGCGTTGCCAAAGCTGGATGAAGCTAATACCGCGCGCCGCAGAGCTCCTTTCGCTGATGCTTAGGGGCTTAGCGTTTGTCATATCGTTATCGGCAGCTTGTACACGGCTGTCTGTCATTGGTTATCCTTTCTAGCCTTTTTAGCTTTTGTCATACTGATGCTAGCTGTTTATCTACTTATCTAAAAAGTTACAGTTTAAGCGTTACTAGTCCAAAAAATCACTTTCTAATAAATCGTCTTCTGAAAAATCGTAATCTAATAAATCAAGATACTCTGATAAATCAAGCACTTGATTAGCCACGCCTACCGCTTGATGGCTAGTCATCAATATCGAGCCTCCAGCTGCGGCAAAGCTATGCAAACGCTGCTCCATCCGCGCCACCATATCGATATCAAGCGCGGTAAAAGGCTCATCTAGCAGCCATAAAGGTGTCACCTCTACGCTCATTAAATACAGCCGAGCCAAAGTAATACGCCGCGTCTGCCCTGCTGATAAGTGACTTGAGCTGATCGTCTCAAAACCCTGCAAGCCTACCCAAGCCAAAGCGGCATCGATATCCGTAGCGCTTGGCGTTATGCCGTAGAGGTTTAGCAAAAAGGTTAGGTTTTGTGAGACCGTCAGATTAGGGTGAATGCCTAACTGATGCGAGATATAGAGCGGCTGTATCGGTAAGCCGGCTCTTCCTTGATAACGGATAGTGCCACGCAGCACAGGCAACAGACCGGCAAGTTGCATAAGCAGCGTGGTTTTACCAGTACCATTAGCACCAATCAAATGACAAATACCGCCAGCCGCTAGTTGCAGCTCAACCCCTGCACACAAAGCCGTCTCACCGCGCTGTACCGTCAGATTATCTATCGTTAATAAAGGCGCAGCTTTAGGAGTAGAGAAAGGCGACTGACTCATCAAGACCTCTTATAATTTTAATATTTTAACGACTCAGCAGTTAAAAAAGCGCAACTGAGCCCTAATACATGTCAAGCTGATTCATAAAACAAAGCCAAAAAAGTCATAAACTTTTATCAAAAACATCCGCTACCCTCATGTCATAATACGCTATGCTAAGCAAACCGATAAATAACTTAGGCGATGTTGGATTTTTAATACGCCCTAGTATAGCAAATAGTCGAATATCATAACCTCAAATATGGCTGCAAATATGACCGCGAATAACCACTTACCACTTGATAATGCTCAAAACCTACAAAACAACGATGCAAATAAGCCATCAACGCCTATCTCTTCCTTACATGATTTGATAGAGGCGCAGATAAGCTTTATGCAGCAGTGGCTCACTCAGCAAGCGCAGCCTTTAGCTGAGGAAGCTTGGCAGTGGCTTAGCGCGCAGCAAATGAGTCGATATGTGAGTAGTGAGGACTTACAGCGCCTCATTAATGGCTGGTTACTCAGTCAGCCAATGACTGAGATCATGCGCACCGATATTCGTGCTATTTTGCAAACCGTTATCTACCATCCTGTCAATGACAACATGCCGCTACGCGAGCTGGTTGATGACACACAAATTGAGACTCTCGCAAGTTATATCGGCAGTCATGACGAGCAGCGTAATGCTTTAATTCATAGCTTTATCGGTAATGATGCTTTTGCCGATCTATTGACTCAGACCCTTTATCACGCCATCAACGACTTTATGGAAACCACCCTTGATAAAGCAGGCGGCGTTGGCAAATTGATGAAAATAGGGCGCAGCTCATTTGAAAAAGCCACCAATAGCAATCTCGATGGCAAACTACAAACCTACTTGCATCGTAATATTAAGGATTTGACGCGGCGTGCTGAGCGTAATGCGCAGGAGCATCTGACTAATGACGAAGTGACGCGGCTGCTCACCGCAGGCTGGACACGTATCAAAGATAAGCCGGTCAGCGAGCTACAGACTTATCTACGCGATGAACCCGGTCATAGTAGTATCGATCATATAGAGTCGAGCGTACAGCAAAGCTATAATCGTCTGCGTCTCTCGCCTTATCTGCATAGCTTAGTCGCCGCTAGTGTTGAGACTTGGTACCAAAATCATCAAGCTGACTCTATCGCTACTTTGGCAGCTAGCCTAAATATTAATAAGCTTGCGATGACAAAATTGACTACAGCGCTGCGGCCTATCATCCAAGACGCTATCAGCAGTGACTGGCTAAGCGCTCATCTACGTGAGATGCTACAAGCTTTTTATACGCAGCCTAATATCAAAGCCGCTTTAGCAAAAAAAGACAGCTAATTGCTTATTTAATGTTATGCTTAAAGTCAGAAGATAACGGATTATCTTTTGCTTTAAGAGCCCAAACTCTAAGCTATTAAGTCCAAAATTATGAGCCAAAACCTATGAGTAACCATCATAAACTCAGCTTATGGCAAAAACTAAAACGGTTACTGACTAGTCGTGCACCGCAAGATATCATTAACCCTAACGATACTCATTCTGCTAATCATGTTAATGCTCCCGACTTGCCAGCGGCCGCTACAACTACTGAGCAAACAAAGAAAGACAATACTGACGATAGCTATAGCGAGCGCAAAAACACGGCTAAGAGTGTTAAGCTGTCTTTAATAAAACAAGGTGCTAATAGCGGTAGTGAGATGGCTATTATCGACTATTTAAAGCTCTATTGCCGTCACAAACACTGGCACTATACTCATTATAAACCTCGGCTCTCAGACCCACAGCAATCGCATCATCTCTCCTTACGTCTAAAAAACCGCCGAGTAGACTGTGGCTATCTGTTTCGCGTACAAGAAAAAGAGGGTTTGCTAGCGGTCTATGGTATTTTGCCGTTTTTGATACCAGAGAGCCATCAAAGTGCCGCCATGTTACTCATCACTCAAATCAACTATGATTTGATGGTCGGTAACCTTGAGATGGATATTAATGATGGCGAGATACGTTACAAAAACGCGATTGATGTTGAAGTCGTAGGACTTAATGATGATATTATTGAGCACTTATTACAAAGCGTCATTGCTATGACTACCGTCGCTTATGAGGTGTTTGGCGACTTAATAAACACGCAAGATCCTAGCGAGGATATGCCCACCCTACTAGGCGAATTACGCGCGCAAGCCGATGCTCGCACTTTTTTTCTACCCACCAAAAAAATGCAATAACGGTCTTAAAAATAATACTATGCTAAAAATTGCCTACTCTGAGATTTTTCGTTATTCAGTACCCGAAAAACATCGCTTCCCTATGCAAAAATACACCATGATTCCTGAGCGGCTGCTGGCTGAGGGTACTATTACCAGCGATAACTTCTTTGCGCCAAAGCGGCTTAGCGAAGATGATATCTTGACTACCCATACCGCTGAGTATTGGTATAAGCTCAAAACCCAAACTTTGACTCGTAAAGAGGCGCGGCCTATCGGATTTGAGATGACGCCTGCCTTAGTCGATCGCGGTCGTCATATCGCTCATGCTACCTATGAGTGCGCGCTATATGCTCAGCAGTATGGGGTAGCGATGAATGTCGCAGGCGGCACCCATCACGCTTTTGCCGATCACGGCGAGGGCTTTTGTGTATTTAACGATGTCTGTATCGCTAGCAACTTATTGTTAAATCGTGGCCAAGCAAAGAAGATATTGGTTATCGATTTAGACGTGCACCAAGGCAACGGTAACGCCAGTATTATGCAGGACGAGCCGCGGGTGTTTATCTTTAGCATACATGGCGCCAAGAATTATCCTTTTCGCAAACAAGTCTCTGATCTTGATATTGAGCTGGCTAATGATACCAGTGATGAAGACTATTTAGCCATTTTATACGATACCTTGCCGCGCCTCATAAACGAAGTCGCGCCCGATATGATTTTTTATCAATCGGCAGTCGATGTGCTAGCAACCGATAAACTTGGCAAATTAGCACTGACGCAAGAGGGCTGCAAAGCGCGTGATAAATATGTATTGCAGCAAGCCAAAGACGCCAATATCCCAGTCGCTATCGTCATGGGCGGCGGTTACTCAGAGGATATCGAAGATGTAGTCGAGGCGCACTGTAATACTTTTAGAGTGGCGCAGCAATTGTATTTTGGCAAGATAATTGGTTAAACAGTAGTGGTTGTAAAACGCTAATGCTAAAACAATAATATTAAAACAAAGCGCTAAGCGCCTGCCAGCCTACTCTTATTCCAAGTACGCTTAATATAAGTAAAATAAGTTGACGAAAGCGCGCTTGTGGTAGATAGCGGCGCAGACGAATACCTATCAATAAAGCGGCGATGGATAAAAGGCTAAGTAAAACAATCAGCTGCCACTCACTGCCACTTAGCGCCATAATAGGCTCACGCAAAACGATAATCTGCGCAATCTTGCCTAAGAAATAGCACATATTTCCTACTTTGGCGATGGTATCTTTATCATCACTTGCTGATAATAAATACATCATCAAAATAGTCGACATAGCATTGGTCGCACCGCCAATAATACCCGCGCTGATACCTACGATAATAAGCATAGGCTGAGTATTCGGCAGACGGATCTGCTTGCCTAGTAGACTAGTAATCACATAAAAGCCAATAACCAGCGCCAAAACTAGCAAAATATAAGCACTATCGACCCATAACAACAGCTTTGCGCCAAGCAGACTACCGAGTAAACTCATTAACGCCAGCAGCCAATAGCGCCTGCCATAATAACTAAAATTCTGCCAGAGACTACGACCACCGCCACTTAACCAAGTCATAGCATTGAGCAGTAATGAGGGAAATATCACTAGCACGATAGCTTGCGGCAAAGGATAAATACTCGCTAGCGCCGAGGTCGTGACTAAAGTCACCCCTAAGCCGCTAATCCCATGTAACAAAGAAGCAAAGGCGAAAATAGCCAATAACAGCCAAGTCTGAGTATTATCACTATCTAACATAAATATTAGCTCACAGCTCAAGGCTAGGTCATAGCAAAAGTGATAGTAATTCTAAGCTTTATGGCGCTGCGCGAGCGTCTCACCGATAATAGCGGCAAGTTGTTCGGCGATGTTATCTTTACTGGCTTTATCTAAAACGATGGAATCATGCTCATAATGATCGGCAAAAAATACTTGCATAGCATTATCATCGCTAGCAAAGCCGATATCGGCGCGCGAGACATCATTACAGGCGATCATATCTAAATCTTTGGCGGCTAATTTGCCACGGGCATAACGCTCAACATCTTGAGTCTCTGCAGCAAAACCCACTACAAATAGCTCTGGGTGTGCCAAAGAGATGGTCGCTAAAATGTCAGGGTTTTTAACCAGATCGAGATTCATGGCCTCCTGAGTTTTTTTGATTTTTTGTGGAGCTGCATCGCGAGTACGATAATCAGCAACCGCTGCTGTCGCAATAAAGATATCGGCAGGTTTATTTATAGTCATATCTTCTATAAAGCTGTCCGTTTCATCACAATCACAGTCGCCATGCTCGTGATCGTGATGACGCTCATGTTCATGGTCATGATTTTGCCGGTCGAACGTTATAGTTGGCATCGTTTGCAAAGCGCTATGACTGCCATCGACACACTGCTGCGCGGCAATGAGCATTTGCTCGGCGGATAACACATCGATACGGGTGACACCCAGTGGCGTCGGTAAGGTCACTTTACCACCAGCGATTAAAATTACCTGCGCGCCTGCATCACGGCAAGCTGTCGCTAAAGCAAAGCCCATCTTGCCAGAGGAGTGATTGGACAAATAGCGTACCGGATCTATCGCCTCTACCGTTGGCCCGGCCGTAATAACCACGCGCTTGCCAGCCAAACGCTGCTCCGTATTAAGCTGTGCGCTGAACAATTGCACTTCGCTC
The DNA here is from genome assembly GCF_040371085.1 of Psychrobacter sp. AH5. Taxonomy (NCBI): domain Bacteria; kingdom Pseudomonadati; phylum Pseudomonadota; class Gammaproteobacteria; order Moraxellales; family Moraxellaceae; genus Psychrobacter; species Psychrobacter sp. AH5. The sequence goes on along the minus strand of NZ_JAMBMT010000001.1, from coordinate 177,254 downwards.
AATAACTGCTCAGGCTCAGGCAAACGCCCAGCACCAACATCACCGCAGGCCTGCTCGCCACTGGCTGGCATGATGATATGATAATTCATATCGCGTAAAGTCTGCACATTAAGACTCACCGCAGGGTGCGCCCACATTTGCTGATTCATCGCCGGAGCCAAGATGACAGGCGCGGTAGTCGCCAGACAAACGGTGGTCAGCAAGTCATCCGCCATACCCATAGCCAATCGCGCTAAAGTATTGGCAGAAGCTGGCGCGATAACAATTAGGTCTGCCCACTTTGCCAGCTCAATATGACCCATACCCGCTTCCGCTTCTTCATCGAGCAAAGAGGTATGCACCTCATTACCGGTTAGAGCTTGCAAAGTCAGCGGCGTAATAAAGGCCTGTGCGCCGGTGGTCATAATAACCCGCACCTCAAACCCTGCTTTGATAAGCAGACGGGCAAAAAAAGCAGATTTATAAGCGGCGATACCGCCAGTAATAGCGAGTAGAACTTTTGACATAGGCGTGACATCGATCAGTAGAAGGTAAAAGAAAGAAGATAAAAATTGCGCTTATAGTAACAATTATGAGATAAGTTAGGGAAGGTTTTATAAGGCTATTGCAAACAAAGCCTTTTTTTGAGTACTTTTCAAATATTTTTTGAGTATTGAGTCTAAAGCGAAACTAACAAACTAAGTCAAAAAAGGAAAACTGATGGCTATCAAAGACTGGCATGAAGATGATAGACCGCGCGAAAAGCTATTAAAATTTGGCGCCAGTCATCTCTCTGATGCTGAGATATTAGCGATATTTTTGCGTACTGGCACTCAGTCGCAATCGGCCATTGAGCTTGCAAGGCATTTAATTGACGAGTTTGGCACGCTTGCTGAGCTATTGGCCGCCCCAAAAGAGACCGTACTCGCCTGCCATGGCATCGGTCCTGCCAAGTACGCGCAAATGCTTGCCTCGCTTGAGATGGGTACTCGTTATTTAGATAGTCAACTCAAGACCGGGCAAGCGCTTGGACGCTCGCAAGTGGTCAAGGACTATATCAGTACCCAACTGCGCGGGGAGCCTAGAGAGGTTTTTGCCGTGCTGTGTTTAGATAACGCCTTAAGTCTACTAAATTACGAGATCTTATTTACCGGTGGTATCTCCTCGTGCTCGGTGTGTATCAAACACGTGTTACGCCATGCGCTCACTCACGCCGCCAGCCAACTGATTATCGCCCATAATCATCCTCATACTGATGCTACCCCTTCCACAGCGGATAACGTATTAACTTATGAGCTCAAAAAAGCTTGCGACTTATTAGATTTATCTTTAATTGATCATATCATTGTCGGCCGCAACGACACCTTATCTTATGCCGAAAAAGGCTTGGCACCCTTTAGCTAATGGTTTATCACTATAAAGCATTATAAAGATTTTTATAACCAAACCAGCTGTTGTTAGCAGTAATAAGACTACAGGTTTTGACACTCCCTTTATTCTTTAATCCCCTTACGCTGATGTTTATCGAAAGTTATTGGCTAACTGATACATATTCTCGACATGTGGCAGCATTTTTGTGGTTGATAATTGTCAAGTAATATTTCATATTAATAGATAGAATTATCAAATAATAATGTTAATGGCGTTTTGGCGTTATTTATAAAAAAAATGTCATTTTATTAGCCCTTATTAAGGAGACCATCATGGCGATTGGCTTATTTATTTTGGCAGTATTTATTCAGCTAGCCATGGTGTTGGCCCTCTTTTTAATGTCCTTATCTAGGGTGACTGGCAGTATTGTTGCTATTGCTACGGTGATAGTGACGGCTATTATTAGTCCATGGTCACTTATTTTGGGCATTCCTATTGCGCTACTTTGTTTGGTGCTGCTCATTACCCCTCTTCGTCAAGCGCTCATTACCAAGCCCGTCTATAAGACTTTGGGCGGCGCGATGCCAAGTATGAGTGATACGGAGCGTGAGGCACTCGATGCAGGGACTAGCTGGTGGGAAAAAGAGCTGTTTATGGGCGCGCCGGATTGGAGTACCTTTGCTCAGTATCCTTATCCGCAGCTCTCTGAAGAAGAACAAAGCTTTATTGATAATGAAGTCGAAGAGCTTTGCGCTATGCTTGATGAATGGCAGATTCAGCACGAAGAAAAAGACTTATCGCCAGAAGCTTGGCAATTTATCAAAGACAAAGGCTTTTTGGGACTCATCATTCCTAAAGAATTTGGCGGTCTTGATTTTAGCTCTTACGCGCAAAGCCGAGTGATGAGTAAAATTGCTTCGCGCTCGCCAACCGCTGCCGTCAGTTGCATGGTTCCCAACTCCTTGGGCCCAGGTGAGCTACTGATGCATTACGGTACGGATGAGCAAAAGCAGCGCTGGCTACCCGGTCTTGCCGATGGTACTGAGATTCCCTGTTTTGGGTTGACAGGGCCCGAAGCGGGCTCAGATGCAGGCGCAATACCAGATACGGGTGTAGTTTGTTATGGCGACCATGAAGGCAAGCAAGTGCTTGGTCTACGAATGAATTTCTCTAAGCGCTGGATTACGCTTGCGCCTATCGCTACTGTGGTCGGTTTGGCCTTTAAGATGTATGACCCAGAAGGCTTACTTGGCGATCCTAACAAAACAGATTATGGCATTACTTGTGCGTTAGTGCCGGCTAGCCATGAAGGCGTTATCACCGGTCCTCGTCACAATCCAAGTGGTTCGCCCTTTATGAATGGTACTGTCGATGGCACCGATGTTTTTATTCCTTTAGATTATATTATCGGCGGTATTGAGAACGCAGGACGCGGCTGGCGGATGCTAATGGAGTGCCTAGGCGTTGGCCGCGGTATCTCCTTGCCAGCGTTATCGACTTCAGCTAGCGAGATGACTTATCTGTCGGTCGGCGCTTTTGCCAAAGTACGTGAGCAGTTTAAGATCTCAGTCGGTAAATTCGAAGGAGTGCAAGACGCTACTAGCCGTATGGCTAGTCAAACTTATATGTTAGAAGCCTTTCGGCACCTCGTCACTTGTGGTCTAAACCAAGGCGGTACACCGTCAGTGATGACAGCGATGGCTAAATACTATGCGACTGAAACCATGCGCGAAGTGGTTAATGATGGCATGGATGTGCTTGGTGGCCGCGGTATTCAGATGGGCCCCCGTAACTTTTTGACCACGCCTTATCAAGCTATTCCGGTGTCTATTACCGTTGAAGGCGCTAATATTCTGACGCGTTCACTGATGATATTTGGTCAAGGCGCTATGCGCTGCCACCCTTATTTATTTGATGAGCTGCAATTATTGCAAAGCGAAGATAAACAAAGCGCAGTCAAAGAGTTTGATACTTTATTTTTTAAACACTTAGGTTATACCTTTAACCGCGGTGCTAGAGCCTTTGTCGCCGGTTACATCGGTGGTAGCAGTGACGCGCCAAGCTTTGCGGACAAATTCACTCGCCCTTATTACCAACATATCAATCGTTTGAGCGCTAGTTTTGCCTTAACCGCTGATATGGCATTAGGCTTATTAGCTGGAGATTTAAAGCGTAAAGAGATGCTCTCTGGCCGATTAGCGGATATTCATGGTCATCTGTTTATCGCCACTGCTATTTTGCAGTTCTACGAAAATGGCGGTAAATCTGAGACCGAGCGTTTGCATGCAAAGGTGGCTTTACAAGATAGTTTGTACACTATTCAAGAGGCCTTTGTGTCGTTTTTTGCTAATTTCCCAAATCGCATGGCCGCAAATCTAGTAGGTTTTGTCACTTTCCCAATTGGACGTATCTTTACTCCTACTAGCGATGAGCTAAAAGTTAAGCTTGGCGATACTTTCATGGATGACTTTGCAGCTAATCCATTTCGGGATTACCTAAAAACCATGGTTTATTATAATACCGATGCAGACGATGTCACAGGCCGAATGGAACACGCTTATCAGTCTTTACTTGAGATAGAACCGCTCTGGCAAAAGTTCAAAAAAGCAGAGCATAATGGCGAGTTTGCAGGGTTAACGTTTGAAGATCACGTGGTGCAAGCTAGCCAAAGCGGTGATATCACTGAAAGCGAAGCTGAGCAATTGATTCATTATAATGGCTTACGTTATGACTCATTATTGACAGATATCTTTGATGAGCATCTACAACAAGTACAACAGCGCGATAATCCTCATAGTCTTGAGAACGCTGTGCGTAAGCTCACCGATTACGCCCAGCTCAAAAGTGAAGCTGGTAAGCCTATTGATGAAGAAACGGGCGATGCCAATCCTAATCATGGTTATGAGAGCGATGGTGATGTTGAGAGGGTTGATGAGCAAGATACGCTCAAAGAAGCGGCTGAGCAGACTGATTTTAGTAAAGCTCATCCTGATGAAGAAGCACTCAAACACCGTCATCGTGATGCTGAGTCTACTCTCAAAGAGCGTATGAGCTACAATCATAGTCGTGACCAAGTCTTACAAGCGGACGACTTAAATGACTCAATACCACAGCCGCACGCAGAAGAGTTAGAGCCAAACCAGCTTAGTGCTACTGAAAGCGGTAAATGGCAAGACGGTTTGCGCCGAGAAGAGATAGATGAGAGTGATAAAGCGTAAATAGCTTGATAGAGCAGGGATTTACAATAGGTTAAATCAGCCCATAAACTCCATTTTGCAGAGTCCCAGCCTTTTTAGACTAAGTAGGTTGGGATTTTTTAGCGTTATATTTTTTAGGCCAATTACAGAGTAATGCTTTTAATAATGAAATAAATCAGCTTATCCTAGAACATATTTAGTTACCATCGCCAAACACACTAAGACGATCACCGGACGAATGAGTTTGCTCCCGCCTTTTACCACCATGTGCGAGCCAAAATAAGCGCCTATGGTCTGTCCAACCATCATCGCTAGTCCCACTGTCCATAGCACATTACCGCCTAAGATAAAAAAGATAAGTGAGCCGACGTTGGTGGAGAGGTTAAGCACTTTAGCGGCGCCAGTGGCCTCAATAATTTGTCGGCCCCTTAGCGCAACATTGCCCAAAGCAAAAAACATGCCGGTGCCAGGGCCCATGTAACCATCATAAAAACCAATCAAAGGCGAGGCAACCTTCTGCCAAGCCGCCTCTGAGATGCGCGGCGCGGCTTCTACTTCTCCAAGTTTTGGTGCAAACAAGGTATAAATGCCGATAGCGGCAATTAAAAAGGGAATCAGCTTTTCTAATAAATCAGGCGGTGATAATTGTACGGCGATAGAGCCAATAATCGAGCCGATAAACGCAGCAATAATAGCGGTCTTAATACGTGCAGGCTTGATTACCCCCTTTTTTATCATGGTAATGGAAGCAGCAAGCGCTCCTGAGGCAGCCTGCAACTTATTGGTGCCTAAAGTCATAACTGGTGGTATATTAGCTAATAGCATTGCCGGAATAGTCAGTAAGCCACCACCGCCAGCAATGGCATCAATAAAGCCCGCTAGCGCCGCTACTGCGGTCAGCATCAAGATAATCTCCAAAGAGAGAGTTAGGTCCATGGAACTGGCCTTGTAAGAGAATTGATGATAAAAATAGCCGTAAGTGTTAGGCTGTATCCACTATAAGACCATAACAGTAATGCAGCAATAAGCGGCAAACACGCTTTTTTAACCACTAAGCGCTGTCTTTTTTTAAAAACGGCTTGGTGATGATGGTCGTAACTACTGATAATGTCAAACGCTATCTATGAGTTGATTCATAAGTCTAGCGCCAACTCCCTAACTTTTTGTTGGGCATATTGATAAAATTATGAGAGACTCAAAAGAGGCTAATAAAAGAGCTTTATCAGATAAATAAATTATATATCATGGATTGATATAAAAGTTTATAACAAAGTTTGCAGGGAATAAATAATAAGATTACGTGCCTATTACGCTTGAGACGTAAGATAGCGCTTTGGTTTACTGATTAGACTTGGAATATGAGGATAAAATGGCAATAAAGAGAATTAAAGCGTTTTTTGAATTCGAGGCAGCTGGCGGAATTATTCTAGCGCTAGCGGCTATCGCTGCGATGATTATTGCTAATACGCCACTCAACACTTGGTATGAAGCCTTTATTCATGCTCCTGTTGCCATTCAAATCGGCGACTTTGCCATTGCCAAAGACGCGCATCACTGGATTAATGATGGTCTGATGGCGATATTCTTCTTTTTAGTCGGCCTTGAGCTCAAACGCGAAGTCCTAATCGGCGAGCTCTCAAACGTCAAACAGATTATCTTACCTGCAGGCGCGGCTATTGGCGGGATGATCTTTCCGGCTATCGTCTATATTTTGTTTAACATCAATAACCCAGAGTACTGGAAAGGTTGGGCGATTCCGGCAGCAACTGATATTGCCTTCGCGTTAGGGATCTTAAGTCTACTGGGTAGCCGTGTTCCAAACTCCCTAAAAGTCTTTTTGGTATCGATTGCTATTTTCGATGATATTGGCGCAATCTTAATCATCGCGCTGTTTTATACCAATGAGCTCTCGCTTGGCTCATTAGCTTTCGCCGGTCTCTGCCTACCTATATTATATTTATTAAATCGCCGTAACGTCACTAGCATCACGCCCTATATTTTGGTTGGCGTCATCATGTGGATTGCCGTGCTTAAATCTGGTATTCACGCCACTTTAGCTGGCGTAGTACTAGCATTATTTATCCCCATGTTTGATCGTACCGATCCTGAGCACTCACCGCTAGAAGAGCTTGAACACGATCTACAAAACACCGTCTCTTACGGCATTTTACCGCTATTTGCTTTTGCCAACTCAGGCATCTCTCTAAAGGGCGCAGGCTTCGCTGAGCTTTTCCATTCAGTGCCGTTAGGTATCGCCGCCGGCTTATTTATTGGTAAACAGCTTGGGGTGATGCTAGCTTGCTGGTTAATCTTCAAACTTGGCATCTCAAAAATGCCTAATGGGATGAACTTCAAGCAAATCTATGGTGCTGCTTTATTGTGCGGCGTCGGCTTCACCATGAGCCTATTTATCGGCGGCTTAGCCTTTGGTGGCGGCTCACCGCTATTCGACGAGCGCTTAGGTATCATTATGGGTTCAATCGTCTCGGGTGTCGCAGGCTACATCATGCTCAAAGTGACCTTAAAAGAGAACGTCAGCAGCACCTCTGTTGACTTAACTCGTCACTGATATCACTCCTTTTTTATAAAGTTAGCGCTTGATGAATGAATGCTGGTCTCGTCACTAATGTATGAGACTAGCATTTAATACTCGCTTATCTTTTTGATTATAACTGCTATACTTTCTATTAAACGCGATTAGCTATTAAACGCGATTAGCTATTAAACGTAATTAGCTATTAAACGCGACTGGTTATCATGGTAGATTATGCAGATGAAGATAAAAAAACCTCGCTCAAAAAACTTTACTGGTAACGACCATTCTCTCAACCATATCAACTATCAACGCCATGGTCGTACCACTGCTATCGATGATCATAGTGATTTGCAGGTTCTAAGGCGCATCAAACGCTATTTATTACCCAAAGACTTTACAATCTCGCCTACTTTATTGGCAGAAATAGTCGACGGTTATGATATTGGCGATCCGCTTGCTGATAGCTTAGCGGCTGATGGTATTCGCTTTGCCAAGCCTTTACAGCAATTGATTTTGGATGATGGTTTAAAGAACTATAGCTTAAAGCTTAGCGATTTTGCAGACATCAAGCATCCTGCGTTTATGGCCATGACTGAGCAATTTAGCACTCATCCAGACTGGTTTAATCCAAAGCTGGCTGAGATTGGCGCTATCGCCTATCGTCGTTATCCGCTCATGCTGATTTGGCTGCTACGTAATGTGGCGCTAATGGCTGGTTATAGTATCCCTGCCCTCTCCTTACCATTGATTCAAACGGGGGCATTAATGCATGATGCGCTACCACGTCTGATGCGCACTTATGCCTATATTCTAGCGGTTTCTGAGCATCCGCAATTAAATGATAGCTTGCAAAATAAAACCCCTATCTCACAAGTATTAGCGATTGGCTCTGAGGGTTGGCGGCAGTCTATCAAAGTGCGGCAAATTCATACTTTAGTACGCCAAAATCTACTCAAGGGCAAGCTAATGGCAGCCGATGGCATTATTAAGGATAGCTATCAGCATCATAATGCCGATGGTAGCTGGAATAGTGAGTATTGGGGTCTTCCTATCAATCAGACCGATATGATCGCCACGCACTTGCAATTCTCATTGCTTATTATGCGCGGGCTTAAGCTATTAGGCGCGCGTATCAGTGATGAAGAAGCCGAGGGCATCTTGCACTTATGGAATCTTGCCAGCTACTGGATGGGAGTGGATTTGCAGCGCTTACCACAGACTGAAGTCGCTTGTTGGGAGTGGTTATATACTTACCTATCTATTCAACAGCTTGATTTTGAGATGGGACAGCCATTAGCAAAAGCGCTCCATGATTTGCCGCGTCAGCTCATGGGTGAGGATAATCGCAAAGGTCGTTTTGTGGAGATGGTTAATGCTAGTGTCACCCGTACCTTGGTCGGCGATGATATCGGTGATGGTCTTGATCTGCCAAAGTCGAAGATACGCTTTGGGGTACTCTCTTCGGTGCCTATTCTTTTCGCCCTCGATACTGCGCGGCAATATAATAGTAATGTCGCAGAAAAGCTTGAGCAGTTCCGGGCTAAGCGTCAGGATAATATGAATTGGTGGCTAAAGAAAAATGACAATTATTATAAATAATAATTAACAATAACTATTATATAAACCATTAACGATCCAACTCTATGTCTGTATTTTGGATTCGATAATACCAGTCGAGCCGCCGATCAAATCCGGTCTCTAACAGATTAGCAATCACCTTACCCGTTAAGCCCCAAACGGTCTCGCCATCCACCTCCCAACTTGGCGTTACTATCTTTGCGGTTTGCTCAAGCATGGTGTAATCTATCGCGTATTCAATAGTAGGCTGAGTAATTAGCGTCTCAAAATCTGCCCAAAAAATACGTGAGATCTCCCCCATCTCTGGCACTAAGGGCAAATCTGGCGCAATAAGCGCGACAATAGGGCGAACACTCATGCCGCTCTTTGAGGTTTGAATAGGCAATTGACCCAGTAGCTGCACTTTATTGGGCGGTAGCGCGGTCTCTTCACAAGCTTCACGCAGGGCGGTGACCACGTTATTACCATCGCCAAGCTCATACTTACCGCCAACGCAAGATACTTCACCAGCATGACTATTCATGTGATCAGCGCGGCGAGTCAATAATAGTTTAGGCCGACTCTCACGAGTAATCGCTACCAATACCGAAGCATCAGCGATAGGCGTCTGGTATAGACTCTGTAAGATACGCTGACTATGTAACTCACTATAATGACCTAACTGCTCATCGTTTTGAGCGAGCATCAACTCTGGAGATACTAGCGTATTCAAAGTCTCATACTGCACTCGTTCAGCCAGTTGCCTGAGCGTAGGATGACGAATAAAAGAAGGCAGCGCCACTGACAAGTTATCAAAATTTGCAGACTGCAAGGCTATCGACATTATTATTACCTATTATTTTATAGAGCGTTTTTTATATTCATTAATTCGTAAACAACCATATTAGCATGTCACAACGTCGCTATTAATGACTCAGCAGACTAGTGTTTATGGACTATATATAGATAGCTATTTGCATAAACCCTAGTATTTTTTTGTGCCTTAATTGAGTCATTACCCTTATCGCTACTTTTTATCAGTAAAATATATGCTATCTTAACAGTCTTAATTATAGTCACTATTTACATTTACTATTTATAGTCACTATAAATAACAACAATAAATAAGAGCTTATTAAGCTTGTCACCTTTTAAATACAACAAGGCAGCTGTTATGCAATATTGTCTCGAATGTGGTCATGAAGCTGAGCGCAAAATCCCTGCTACGGATAATATGCCGCGCTTGGTATGCCCCAATTGCAACTACATTCATTACGAAAACCCAAAAGTGATCTGTGGCTCATTAGTGGTGCATGAGCATAGAGTGCTGCTGTGTCGCCGCGCCATCGAGCCACAATATGGTCTATGGACCGTGCCAGCAGGCTTTATGGAAAACGGCGAGACTATCGCTGAGGGCGCCGCGCGCGAGAGCTTTGAAGAAGCCGATGCGGTGGTGATCAATCCGCAGCTTTATTGTATTTATGACATACCAGATATCGGTCAGATCTATATTATTTATCTCACCGATCTAAAAGACGGCGCTTATGGTATCGGCTCTGAGAGCTTAGATAGTGCGCTATTTAAAGAAGAGGATATCCCTTGGGATAAGATTGCATTTGAAGCGGTTAAGCGCACGCTAAAAAACTACTTTGCCGATCGTAAACGCTTTGATAAGCGCGCAGACTTCCCTATCCACCAAGATCAAATCGATAAAGATAAGAGTATCAAGCGTTATTAAAATAAGCGTAAAACACAGATTCTCTCGTTAACATAAAAAAGCCAAGCACCTTGCTTGGCTTTTTGCGCTTTAGATAAGGCTAGCTTTTTATCTTGCATACTTTAAAGCCAAGCTCCTTAACCTTCTGCTCCTTATCATAAGGCGCTAATACTGCCCGCACGTGCTTTTGTCCTTGCAGGTATTGCTTGGCAACGCGCTGTAAGTCCTCAATCGTCACCGCCAATATCGAGGCGCGCATCTTACGTTGCCACTCCTCCCCGCGGTTATGCAGATTGGCAAAGCAAGCTTTTATCGCCTCCCCAGCAGGAGAGCCAGGCTTATCCATACCCGAGATGATACCTAAGATAGCCTCTTCTAACTGCTCGTCAGTCTGCGGCTCATTCAATAACCAGTCGATGCTGGCCTCAAAGTGCTCAAAGGTCTCTACGCAGTGCGGATCACGGTAGCTAAAGAATTTAAAGGCGCAAGCATTGGCGTCATAACCGGCCCCACCACCATAAGCGCCGCCTTTCTCACGAATAGCACTATGCAAGTAGCCATTACGCAGATATGGCGCTAGTACCATCAGCGCTGCGGTGTCCGGATGATCGGCCGCTGGCACGCTATAAGCACTAGCGTTGTGATAAACGTTGGTCGCCACTAGCCAAGCCAAATCTTCGACAATAGCATCACTCTCTAGCGCTTTTACCGTATCAGTCTCACCATTTAATGTAGGATCTAATTCAAGCTGAGTAAACTCGCTTGGGATATTATCATTATTCAATTTAGAATTTGCGTCAAACTTTGACGCATCACTATCCTTCCAGCTCTCAACAATTAGCTTGCTCAAGCGCTCGGTTTGCTCCGCTTCACAGATAATGACCGCGTGCTTTGGCAGACTGATTAGACGCTGATGCAGCGCCATTAGGCTTGTCGCAAGCTCATCCCACATAGTCTCATCATCGCTAGCATGAGTCAAAAAGTCTTTGAGCGCATTGAGCGCAGGCAAGCCGCTACGTACATACTCTAATTGTGCTTGGCGACTCATCGCCCGACTCGCGGTTTGTAGCGCATAAGCATGACCTGCCCCTGCCAAACGCGACTGCCAACTGGCCTGACGCTGCTGCAAGATCTCTTTAATACGAGCGTGTTCGCTAAAGACGCTATGCTCCATCACCTCTTTGAGCAGCTCTATCGCCTCAACCTTACGATTGAGTGCGCGCGTGGCTACCACAAAATAGCTGCTTATCGCTTGGCTATCATCGATGGTGGTGCGCTGACTGACTCGCGCGGTGACGCCGGAGGAATGCGCGGCTTGTTTGGCCTGCATCTCATAGGCATCCATTGAATCGGTGCCAAGCTCTGACAATAAACTCAAATAAATCGGCAGCAGCGGATGATTAATCACGTCATTCGCAGGCAACTTATCGGCATTGGCTTCATTGATAGCGTCCGTCAAAGGTACAATGATTTGATAATAATATAAACCGTTGGTACCCGCTTCGTATTCAAACAGCGTGCTGTCTTGCCCGCTTAACATTATCTGCTTTTGGCTACCTTCTTTAAAGCTAATGTCAGTAGGGATATCTTCCAAACCGACCTTGGGCAATAAGCTCAAGTCATCAGGCACGGCTTGACGCGCGGCCAAATCAAGCGCTTGTTTGTGCAAGATAGCCTTGTCATCAGCAGTAAGGTTCATAGCGATAGTATCAAGACGGACTTGCTCAGCTGCCGCTAGACGCGCTGATTTTTCGCTATCTGGCACCATAGTGACGCGTACCCGATGAGTATTGTCCAGCAGATGGGTCTTAATTAACTGAGGCAGCCACTGCTCATCCTTGACTTGCTCACGCAGCCAAGCTAGATGTTCGTCCACTTCCCAAACGTCAATAGGGTTACCATCATGAATCGCGGTACTAAAGCCCTCAAGCATTAAGTTGAGACCATAAGGCATGCTATCACCGCCGATATGACGCTGATCGATCTCAATCTGATGCAGTATAGTCTCAATGGTTTCCTCATCGATAGGATGGCTTGCAACCTTGCGCAATAAGTCCATAATGCCTTGCTCTACGCTGTCTGCATGTTCAGGCTCAGAGCCCCGCAGACCAGTATAAAACACCATTTCATAGTGGCTATCATCAAGCCCTAATAAGGGGCTTGGCGATGTGCCTAGTGGATGACTGTCAAGATAGGCGCGTAGTGGCGAGCCGGCATGCTCAATCAATACCCCTTCTAATAAGCGCAGTGCCAAGCGCTGCTTGGGATCAGTAATCGAGGGCAGTAACCAAGCGATGACATGATGCGTTTGATTGGGACCTGCTTCGTCTGCAGTATAAGTATCGATGGCACTAATAGGAGCAGATAGGCGCACTTCAGGGCGTGAGACATGCTTTTTGCCTGCCTCAAACTGAGTCAAAGCATCTTCGTGAATCTTCGCTTGCGTCTCGCTTACTGGAATATTACCAAAGCTCATAATTACGCTGTTAGACGGATGATAATGGCTTTGATGAAATTCAACTAATTCAGGATGAGTCAAATCAGGAATATCAGCAGGATCACCGCCAGAGTTATAATGATAAGTAGTGGTCGGGAATAAATGATGCGCTACAGTATGATACAGCTGATCAATCTCGCCGCTCATCGCGCCTTTCATCTCATTAAAGACAATGCCCTTAAAGTGCGGCTTATCGTCCTCATCTAATTCAACGCGAATGCCTTCTTGCGCAAAATCAAGCGGATGAATATTCGGGAAAAAGGCGGCATCAAGATAAACTTCTAACAAATTAAAATAGTCGTTTTTATTTTGCGTGGCATAAGGATAAGCGGTCCAATCAGCCGCCGTCATCGCATTCATAAAGGTGTTTAATGAGCGCTTAATCATCGAAAAGAACGGATCACGCACAGGGAATTTGGCTGAACCACAAAGTGCTACGTGCTCTAAGATGTGCGCTTCACCTTTTGAGTCCATAGGCTGGGTACGAAAGCCTACCAAAAAGGCGTTTTCGTCACTAGGGTGCGCTAAATGATAATGCATAGCGCCCGTCTTGACGTGTTGGCTGATCAGCACGTCGATAGATAACGCCTCAATATGGCGATGTTCAAGTAGCTCAAACGCTGGATGTAGCGTCAAATCAGCGGTAAAGGTGTCAGTCATAATTATCCTTGAGGCTTATTATTTCTATAAGTTACTATTATAAAATATCGTTAGCGCTAGATGGGGTTGAGAGGGGGATAAGTCAAGGTAGCAAGCATTGCTAAAGCATCCTACTAGAGATTAAGCAAACTGATAAAAATAACCCTAATTAAGTTATGGATTTAGTCCTTAACAAAGGCTGGTCGCACTGTTACTATGGAGTAATAACTAATAAGCCTAAACCTTTAGCGATTTGATTATAACAAGGAGTCTTTATGAGCTACCAACATATCTTACTAGTCACTGATCTATTATCCGATGCTGATATCGTGGCGCAAAGAGCCAAACGTGTCCTCGCGGGCTCGCCAGAAGCAAAATTATCGGTGCTGCATATCGTTGAGGATGACATGGTACGCTTTGGTTACGAGCTAGTCCCAGCTTCTAGCTTGTCAGGTGAGACAGACGGTGAACATTGGCAACAAGCACGCGCCAAGTTAGCTGAGTTCCTTGATCGTAACGGCTTACACGCTTATAAATCTGAGGTCACCGCCGCTATCTCTAATGACAAAGGGATTGTCAATTATTGCCATAATAATGAGGTCGATCTGTTGATTATCGGTCGCCACGAGCGCCGCGGTATCGCTGCGTGGTTAGTGGGCGCAACGGCAGATAATATCTTACCCAACGCCCCTTGCGATAGTCTCGTCGTCAAACTTGATCAGCCAGTCGCGAACTAATTTATCTATTAGTATGACTTATAAAAGTATTATATAAGTCATCTAAACAACCTCTATATAAAAGAGCGCTAAATAAGCAATAATATAAATTATCATAAAAGCGCTGCAAGACCGCCGAGAGCTACTTAACAGCAGCTATCAGTAGTGCTATAGTAGATGCTATATGACACGAGGAAGACTTTATGAGCTATCAACATATTTTATTGGTTACTGATCTTTTGCCAGACGCTGATATCGTGGCACAAAAAGCCAAGCATATTGTCTCAAACCGCCCTAACTCTAAGCTATCGGTGCTACATATCGTCAAAGATACTATGGTCGGCTTCGGCTATGAGCTAGTGCCTGCCTCTAGCCTCTATGATGAGATTGACGATGAGCGCTGCCAAGAAGCGCGGGCAAAGCTCGCACAGTTTTTGGATCGCAATGAGCTAAATGTAGTGAATTCAGAGGTGACTACCGCTATCTCCAACAGCGAAGGCATTGTCAATTACTGTCATAAACACGACGTTGATCTATTAGTCATCGGCCGCCATGAGCGTCACGGTATTGTCGCGTGGCTAAGCGGCGCTACCGCTGATAACATTTTGCCTAATGTACCTTGTGACAGCTTGGTAGTTCGACTGGACAAACCTGCTTAATAATCAATAGCGAGTGTTATGATAAAAGTGAGTTTGTTATCAGGTCTACCATAAGAGAAGCGCAGCGTTATTATACGTTGCGCTTTTTCTTTAGCTTAATAATCGTAGTTAAGAGGTTAAAAGATAACAACCTTTTATTTAAGTTATTAATAAATCTATTAACCGACAAACAAACCTTTAAATAATATCAATAAACCTCTGCCATATCGGACTTTGATGCCGCGCCTTATGCCAGACCAGCCACCACGTTCTGGATAAATCTATCCCTACGACCTTTACAGGTACTAAGCTAGTATCCTTAAGCTCTTTGTCAATCACATGCTGCGAGAGGCAGCCCAGACCAATATCAGCACTGACCATGTTTTTGATCGCCTCTGACTGCGAAATCGCCCGAATCACCTCAGCATGGGGCAAATACTGTAATAGCTGCTCGTCGATAATTTGCCGCGTCCCTGAGCCCGCTTCTCTTACCAATAAAGGCAGCTTGGCGAGTTGCTCAGTGGTCAGCTCATAACTACCCTCCTCGCTATTATATTGAGCTATCCCTTGCAGCCACCGACTCCCCCTTTTGGCAAAAACCATTAGAGTATCGGTACGCCAAGCGCGCTGCTCAATTACTTTGCTATCGCTAGGCCTTGGCATCCCCTCCACTAGCGCAATATCGATATTGAGCTGTTCAATCTCGCTTATCACCTCACGCGTGTTGGCGATATATAGCTCAATACTTACCTTAGGTAGCGCCTGATACATCTTAGCTACCAGCTCAGGGAGCACATAATTACCGATAGTGGTGCTGGCACCAATATGCAGCTGTCCCGCTTGATGCTTGTGATAGTGCTCAAGCGTTAAAGCCTGTCCTAAGATAGCTTGCGCTTGTACATAAATGGGATGAGCATTGGCATGAGGATTGAGACTACGGCCCACCCGCTCAAACAAGGGCAGCTGCAAACGCGACTCTAAGGCAGCTAGAGCGCTGCTGACCGCTGATTGTGATAAATGCAGCTCTTCACTGGCGCGGCTAGTACTGCCCGTCTGATAAATACTAACAAATACGGCTAACTGCTTAAGAGTAAGCTTTGGCAAAGTCTGCGCTGTAGTCTGCATAGGTTTCTCGTCGTTATAGCTGTATTTAATGGTTAGAGGGTGGGTTACGCTTTGCTAACCACACCCTACGCGATATTAAATAATTTTATCTGCTGTAAATAGGAGATCCTATAAGTAAATTTTATTATATAGAATCAAATACGGCTTACCCAAAAAATAGATAGCTTCTATCTTATCAATCTGTTTTTATTATAAGAGTGGTTTATTTATAATGTCTATTCATAAGTTAATGCTGATATAGACTATAAATAAAAAACATAAAAGAGCATTTAACACCACTTATAACGTCTGTTAGGGACATAGTATGCCAACCTTTGCTCAAGCCGTAACTGATTATATTCCTCGGACCCGCCATCTCACCGGGTTGATGGTAGTGCTGATCGGTAGCTTATTTTGTTTATGGCTGAACACTAGCTTGGATGTCTGGAGTCACGGTCGCATTATCGGTCTGTCTTCATTAACGCTAGCTATTTTAATCGGTATGGTACTGGGCAATACTATTTATCCCAAGTTTGCACCAAGTTTGGCCGAGGGCGTTGGTTTTGCTAAAGCTCAGATCCTGCGCTTAGCTATCATGTTTTATGGCTTTAAGCTGACTTTGACAGAGGTAGCTAGCGTCGGTATGCCAGCTGTGATGAGTGATGCTTTGGTACTGAGCTCGACCTTTTTATTGACTTATTGGATCGGTACTAAGCTGCTAAAAGTCGATAAACAAACCACTCTACTTATTGGCTCAGGCGCTAGTATCTGCGGCGCGGCAGCAGTAATAGCCGCTGAACCGGTCATCAAAGCGGAGGCGCATAAAGTCACTATTGCCGTTGCCACTGTCGTGGTGTTTGGCACCATTGCCATGCTGCTCTACCCTTTTCTTTATCATTTAGGCTGGCTGCAAATTTGGCTCTCACCGCAAGATTATGGCGTTTATACCGGCTCCACTATTCACGAAGTCGCGCAAGTGGTGGTCGCGGGAAATGCCGTCAGCGATGAGGTGGGCGACACAGCGGTGGTGACCAAAATGATTCGCGTGATGATGCTTGCGCCTTTTTTATTGATACTGTCGTTTGCGCTCACTAAAAGCGGCGACAGTAATGGCGAAAAGCTATCTATCATGAGCCGAGTAAAACAAGTCAAAGTCCCTTGGTTTGCCTTTATCTTTATTTTGATTGTATTGCTGCACACGTGGTTACCGATGTCTGCTACTTTTGAAGCTACTATGATCTTGGTTGATGATATTTTGCTGACTATGGCGATGTTCGCCCTAGGTTTGACTACTCATCTAAGCGCTATCAAGCAAGCGGGCGCTAAACCGCTTATCTTAGGCGCTATCATGTTTGGCTGGTTACTGCTTGGCGGCGGTCTGATTAATGTTGGTATTAGCTTTATCTAATAACTTGCAGAAGCTAATTGCAAAAATAAAAACCTACGCTATATAAATAGCGTAGGCTTTTTAATGCTCATTATAATCGGTGGGTTACGCTTTGCTAACCAAACCCTACAAAGATAGCTCTCGACAGCCAGATCTTAAATTGCAGACATAAAAAAACGAACCCTAAGGCTCGCTTTTTTTAACACTTTACTTTCTAATTATTCATCTATAAAAGACAAATTAGATAGCAACGATGTTATGTGCTTGTGGGCCTTTTTGGCCTTGAGTTACTGTGAACTCAACTTCTTGGCCTTCAGCCAAAGTTTTGAAACCTGAACCAGTGATTTCGCTGTAATGAGCAAAAACGTCTGCGCCGTTTTCTGGAGCGATGAAACCAAAGCCTTTAGCTTCGTTGAACCACTTAACTGTACCTTTTTGAGTATCTGACATATCGATAATCCTACTTTTTAAT
Source organism: Psychrobacter sp. AH5 (assembly GCF_040371085.1). Classification (NCBI taxonomy): domain Bacteria; kingdom Pseudomonadati; phylum Pseudomonadota; class Gammaproteobacteria; order Moraxellales; family Moraxellaceae; genus Psychrobacter; species Psychrobacter sp. AH5. The sequence goes on along the minus strand of NZ_JAMBMT010000001.1, from coordinate 159,444 downwards.
TTATTGGTGGTCACATGACCGGTAACGCTTGCAAATAGCTACTGAACGATAAATATTAAAACGAAGGATTATAACTAATACTACGAGGTAATGATTTGGTGCAGAACTGCTCTTAAGCTTGTGCGTATTATAAGGGGCGTATTCAACTATCGCAAGTAATATATAGCTTTTTGTGTAACTGGTTACAAATAGCCTCTTTTTATTGATAATAAAAGCTTATTTGGCGTTTGGTAGCCGAAATAAATAGATAGCTACGCCGCTACAGACAGCCGCTATAACCCAAGCTATCCATAGGTTTTTATCTGGCAGACGAAAAAACAACATCGTAGTAGATAGCGCCATCATAATAGTACCCAGCCATTTGGCATAAAGAGGAACGGCGTGATTTTTTTCCCAGTCTCGAACAAATTTGCCAAAATATTTATGATTAATCAGCCAAAAATGAAAACGTCTTGAGCTACGCGCCCAGCATCCCGCCGCTAGTAGTATAAAAGGAGCAGTCGGCATCACTGGTAATACTACGCCAATGATACCCAGTACAAAAAACAACCAGCCTAGTATCACAAACGTCCAGCGCACCGTTGGCCTGTTAGACTGATTGGTCTTGGGACGATAATAAAAGGCTTTTTTGTCGGTCATATTGATTACATCAATGCTAGTGGGCGTTTAAGAGCTATTTTTATAAAAAAATAATCATGCAACAAAGACTCATTTGGCTCAATATTGTTTTTGCGTTTTTATGTGGTTATTTCATGTCTAGCGGTCTGCCTCTACCATCTGCCCATAAAAAAACCACTACTAGCAAAGGCTAAAGTGGTTTTTACTTAGTATAATTACGCAAACTAGCCGCGCATTGATAAGCATCAAAAAAGGTGCTTATACTAATAGCAGCACAATCACCGTAAAGATGACGAAGTACACAAAGACGCCAGCGGTCGCATAAAACGTCTTAATCTCTTTATTATTAATCTTAATCTTACTGAGCGTCGTGCCAAGCTTGAGCATAGAGATGGCAAAAAAGTAAAACGCCAAAGCCAGTAGCGTGATACTGATAATAAAGATCACCACAGGAGCGACGATACCAAAAAAGGTCTCGGTGCCCGGGAACAACATCTTACCTTTGATAACCAGTATCAGCAGTACAGCAGCCAGCCCTGATGCCGAGGCATGAAAAAAGATAATATCGTGCCAAGAAGCATCCGTTCTATAAAAGCTATTTTCGATACCGAAATGACTATCAGCATGGTCCACTTCGGTCGCCCCTCTTTTTCCGACGGCTCGATAAGCGTTTATCTTACTGACCGTAATCAGAAAGGTAAAAAAGGTAAAAGCAATCCACAAAAAGACGTACAAGTTCAAGCTCATAACTACCTCAAGACTTATATAATTATGCCTTTAATATAGCATTTATATATACCATATTATGTATTAATAAGACTAACGAGTGTACGGAGTGTTTATAAGTCTCGCTACATGATGGTTAGTTTGCGAGTATTAAGGTGGTCGAACTTGTTTGCTTTATCTTATTGGCATAAACAAACCGCTATGGCATTGGGCTGTAGCGGTACTTTGCCCTAGGTAGCTAAAGCTTAATTTTAGATACTAAGGGTGAGTTGTAAGTTAAAGTAGCTAATAGATGTATGAATGCCATTCTTTAGCCTATTTACTGACATATAGTTCAATCTTTACATACAAACTGACATTGCTTTCAACCTAATAACAGGACCCTTCATTTTAAGTTCAAGTAATTCGTACTCATTTAAAATAGTTTCTCCTAAACTAGTGAGATTAGCCCACTGCTCTGTAATATCTACATCTTGTTCTTGATTTTCTGGACTATCTGAGTCTTTCGTTGTAAATAGACTTATTACAGACACTATTTTATTAAGTTTATCGGTAATTACAGATAATGAGCTTCTTTGAGTTAAACTAAGTTCGGAGTCTTCATCAACATATCTCACTATTTTTCCAAAAATAATAAACTCACCATCTGTTAACTGTGCTTTAATTTCACTTGGTTCTTTACCTTTTACATCAATATCTAAAACGCCTAATTGATTTCCTTCCTCATCTGTCATAATCATTTCTAACTGATTTGAACTAAGGTAATCATCTTTAAGTTCTTTAATTAGCTCTCCTAGCGCTTTAGCAATACCTTTATATTTATCTACTTTTTCTTCGATTAACTTTTTATTTTGGTTTTTACCTTTTTGAGGCTTAAATACAGTTTCACCTGCCAAATCAAAAAATTTTTCAAGTTGAGGTAAAATAAGTTTCAAAATCTCTAGAACAGTATAAAAATCTATTGGTTTTAAAATAGCTTTGACCTTAACATAATCATATGTAGAAGGCTTTTTATTTAAAAAACTATTATCTACAATTTTGAGTCCTTCATTATTTAATGTATTAATAACTTCCATATGCAAAGAACCTAACGTAATACTTCTCTCCATCGTATTTTGATAGTTTTGAAGGTTATTATTATTCCCTTGTAAGCTTAACCCCCCTGAAATTTTAGCTATATTACTTAAAAAATTTAATCCTCCCTCAGTATTGCCATCTACCTGACCTTCTATACCTTTAGTATTTTCAGTAGTAGATACTGTTTCAGCTTTTAAACTAACGCCTTTAAATAAATAAGACGCACAATTCATCAACATCACTTCATTTAAATATATAGGTTCTAAAAACATTGATTGAATCCTTCATATAGTCCGCAATAGTGAATGTACTTCTATCTCTCTTGAATATCTGCTAGTAACTCTTCTAGTTGATCTCTAAGAGCAGGGTCGACAGCATTCATAGTTAAGACACTAATAAGATGGCTTTCAGTATCTCTCATACCTTTTTCAGGTACATCACTTATACTCATGTTTGATAGCAAAGTGTTTAATCTTTGTACTTCATCAGCGCAAAAAACATCTTCCCTATCAGCAGTAAAAAATCTTCTTAATAAATCTCTATCTGTCATACTAAATTCCTTTAAGGTATAAAATGTCTAAATGAAGATACATTTTTGCTTTTGCGCGAGGGACGAGCGCCGAGCTAAGTCGTTAAAGAACACTGCCCCATGCATCGCATATTTCTATGGTGTAAAGAACTCCGATGCTGAGGCTAGTCTTTTTAGTCTTCTGCTTTTTTTATAACGCTTTCAACTGCTCCATCTGCGCCGTCATCGCGGTCAGCTGCCCTTCTAACTCAGCCAGTTTCGCCTTCTCAGCATCGACTACTTCGGCTGGCGCTTTACTAACAAAGCCTTCATTGCTCAGCTTTCGCGAGATACCTTCGGCTTGCTTTTGTAGCTTATCAAAAGATTTACCCAGGCGTTTTAGCTCAGCGGTCGGGTCAATCAGCCCTTTCATGGGTACGAGGATGCGCAGCTGCCCGACCATGCTCGATGACGATAGTGGCACCTCATCACCGTCTTTTAGAAGGGTTAAGCTCTCGACTTTCGCTAATGCCTTAAATTGATTGGCAATGCGCGATAGGCGCTGCTCTTCCTCATTAGAGATATTTTGTAGTAGCACAGGCAAGCGCACCGCGTTACCCAGTTTCATCTCGCCTCTGATATTACGGACGCTAGCGATCAGCTCTTGTAACCAGTCCATATCAGACTCGATTTGCTCGCTAATCAGCGTGCTATCGGTTTGCGGATAATCAGCGATGACGATGCTGTCGGTGTTTTTACGGTCTAACAGTGGCGCGATGGTTTGCCAAATCTCCTCGGTCAGATACGGCATAATCGGATGGGTGAAGCGCATGGAGCTCTCAAGCACATGTAGCAGTACGTAGCGGATTTGCGCTTTACGCTCGTCTGTCACTGAGTCATCATTGAGACTGGCTTTGGCAAGCTCAACGTACCAATCGCAGTACTCGTTCCAGATAAACTCATAGATATCATGGCTGACCATGTCAAGGCGATACTGGTTAAAGTGCTGATGGATATTTTGGACGCTAGAATTTAGACGACTCATAATCCATTTTTCGGGTAGCTCCCACACCTCAGGCTTCGCGCTTTGGTCAATAGGCAGCGCGCTCCCCTCTTTATCGACACAGTTCATCAGTACAAAACGGCTGGCGTTCCAGATTTTATTACAGAAGTTACGATAACCCTCGACACGCTTGAGATCAAAGTTAATATCGCGGCCCGTGCTCGCCAAGGAGGTAAAGGTGAATCTCAATGCATCCGTACCGTAAGCCGCGATGCCCTCAGGGAACTCTTTACGCGTTTGCTTCTCAATTTTCGCCGCGTCTTTTGGGTTCATCATATTGCTGGTACGTTTTTCTACTAGCGTCTCCAAATCGATACCATCGATGATATCGATTGGGTCGAGCACGTTGCCTTTTGATTTGGACATTTTTTGTCCTTGGCCATCACGGACGAGACCATGGACATAAACGGTCTTAAACGGTACTTGCGGCGTGCCATCTTCATTTTTGACAAAATGCATGGTCAGCATAATCATCCGCGCCACCCAAAAGAAAATGATGTCAAAGCCGGTGACCAATACGCTGGTTGGGTGGAAAGTCTCGAGCACTTTTTTGTCGGCAGATGGATCGGCCCAACCCAAAGTACTAAAGGTCCATAGCCCCGAGCTAAACCAAGTATCAAGCACATCATCGTCTTGGCGCAGTTTTACGTCGTCGCTTAAGTTATATTTACTACGTACTTCCGCCTCATCGCGGGCGACATAGATTTCACCAGTCGCATCGTCGTACCAAGCTGGAATGCGGTGTCCCCACCACAGTTGACGGCTGATGCACCAGTCCTGCAAGTCGGTCATCCACGCCATATACATGTTTTTATATTGCGCGGGGACGAATTCAATATGGCCATTTTCTACCGCGTCAATGGCAGGGCCTGCAAGTTTATTGACCGCCACATACCACTGATCGGTGAGCCACGGCTCAACGATGACGCCACTACGATCGCCACGCGGCGCTTTTAGGGCGTAGTCTTCAACGGCCTCAAGCCACTGCTCTTCTTGCGCTTGCGCCACCATCTTTATACGGGCAGTAAAGCGCTCAAGGCCGGCATAAGAATTGCCTTCATGATCGCTAGGCGTGGCCTCTAAGCTAGGCTCGCGCGTTTGCAGATCCGGATAGACTTCCATCTCCGCCAAGACATTGGCATGGGCGTCTAATACATTGATAAGTGGCAAGTTATGACGGCGACCTAACTCATAATCATTGAAATCATGCGCTGGAGTGATTTTGACTACGCCAGTGCCAAAGTCTTTTTCGACATAATCATCAGCGACGATTGGCACGACGCGACCGGTGATAGGCAGAGTAATCGTCTGGCCAATTAAGTGCGTATAGCGCTCATCGCTCGGATTGACCGCGACGGCGGTATCGCCAAGTAGCGTTTCAGGGCGAGTGGTGGCGACGACTAAGTAGTCTTTGCCGTCTTGGGTGCGCGTATCTTTGTCGGTGAAGTGATAGCGAAAATGCCAAAGATTGCCTTTTTCATCGTGATTTTCTACTTCCAAATCAGACAATGCGGTTTGAAACTTAGGATCCCAATTAACCAAACGCTTACCACGATAAATCAGCCCTTCATCGAACAGACGCACAAACACTTCTTTGACTGCGTTTGACAGCCCATCATCCATAGTAAAGCGCTCACGCGACCAGTCAACCGAGCTACCCAAACGGCGAATTTGGGTGGTGATATTATCGCCAGACTCCTCTTTCCACTCCCAGACTTTATCGATAAAAGCCTCACGAGTTAAATCATGGCGTTTGATGCCCTCAGCGTTTAGACGGCGCTCAACTACCATTTGAGTGGCGATACCAGCGTGGTCGGTACCTGGCTGCCATAAAGTATTATCGCCATCCATCCGGTGAAAACGCGTCAAAGCATCCATAATGGCATTGTTAAAGCCGTGACCCATATGCAAGCTACCGGTGACGTTTGGCGGTGGCAAAGCAATAGAAAAAGACTCCTGTTTATCAAAAGTCGGCTGAAAATAGCCGCTTTGCTCCCAGCCTTGATACATGCCAGCCTCGACATCCTTCGGATTATAGGCATTCTCTAATTGGCTCAGCGCAGCTTGAATGGATTGGGTTAGGTTGGTATTAGAATTAGGGTTACTCATAATGGATTGGTCTTTTATTAATGATGAATTTGAAAAATATGAATATAAAATAGGAAAAAGTGTAATAGGGTGATTTTAACGCAGATAGCTAGATTTTGTTAGAGGCAAGGTGATTTAAGCGTCTAGTTTCAGCCGTTAAATACGGCCGCTATTAAACAATCAACAACAGCAATCGATACCAGGCCAAATATAATGGAGGCTAACTCTTGTCTTTATGACAAAGCCCATCTCTTAAACAGCGAGCGTACCGTGCCCCAAAAACCTGACCCACAAGCTAATGTAAACCCAAATGCTACAAAATCTGTGAACCGTGAATCTCTAGCAGAGGAGCGGGCAGCCGCTAAAACTGGTTTGGACAATGAGGCGAGCTTAGAGAATAGACCAAAGAGCGCTAATAATAATGAAGACAAAAACCAGCAAGCCAATACCGCCGTCACCGAAAACTTAACGGACGAGGATTTTCCAGAAGACTTCTCCGACGAGGACAAAGAGACGATCAAAAAAGTCGCCAGCGACGATAATTTAAGTAAAGCCAAAAGCTCTGCTAGTATTTTAGTTGAGCAGTTCATCGATGCCAAAGAAACCTTTAATCGCTCATTAGGCTCATTATTTACCAGCGCCTTTACCGCAGGGCTTGAGATTGGTATTAGCTTTTTTGTTATCTTATCGGCATTTACGTTAATTGGCGACTTTATACCGAATAAATACGCCATGGTACTAGCCTCACTCCTCTACCCCATTGGCTTTATTATCGTGGTTATTGGACAGTCCTTACTGTTCACTGAGCAGACCTCTTTACTGAGCCTACCGGTACTTAACAAGATTGAACCTTTGCACAAATTATTGCGGCTTTGGGGTATCGTCATTGCGGGTAATATCGTTGGCGGCTGTCTGTTTGCCGCGCTAATGATTGGCTTAGGTCTCAATATGGATCTATTTACTGTTGCCAATATCGATGCTTATGCCGAGCATGTCCTAGGCTTTAAGTGGTGGGTAATCTTTGGCAGCGCTATATTAGCAGGCTGGATGATGGGTATTGCCGCTTGGCTTGTGACCTCCGCACGCGATACCATTAGCCGCATCGTGCTCGTGGCGCTTATCACTGGCAGCATTGGCCTTTTGGGTTTGCATCATAGTATCGTCGGCAATATCGAAGTATTCGCCGCGCTGCTTTATGGCAATACGGTCAGCATCTTGAGTTATTTGACATTCTTAGTGGTGGTATTGGTGGGTAACACGGTGGGCGGCGTAGTGTTTGTCGCGGTACTCAAAAACCGCACCTTCTTGTTTGATATTGCTAAAGTTAGAGAGGAGAGCGCTGAGGACAAGTCTGATAAAATAGCAAGGTTAAATGGTGGTAAGCGTTAGGAAGTGCGCTAATAGCAATTATAATAACCACGGTTAACGCCTAGAATATTCTATAAAAAACTCTATAACTAGCTGCTCTAAAACCGTCATAGAGTTTTTATACTGAGATATTAAAGCGGATTAGTGGCTAAATTACTACTATTACCATTGGCATGTTGTTCATTATGATACTTTTTACTAAATACCTTTACTAAGATACCAGCGGTAAAGAACATAATTAAAGTGTAGATAGCTGGAGTCATCGACATGTCGTAATTGGCTAATAGCGTTAAGGCCATAAATATCGATAAGGTACTGTTTTGTAGGCCAACTTCTAAAGTAATAGAAGTCCTTTGCGCCAGATTTAGACCAAACCATTTACTAGTATAGTAGCCTAGCGCCATAGTAACTAGGTTGAGTATTAGCGAAACGGGTCCGGTATTGATAAAAGCATCAACGATGATATCTCTTTGAACATAACTCAAAAACACCACTAACAAAGCCAAAAACGTCACCCCAAACCGAGAGACCCAGACTTGTGATTTATCCGCGGCTCTTGGTGCAAAGCGTTTGATGAGCATACCGATACTGATAGGCACAATGGTTATGACTATTAATGAGATCATAGTCTTTGCAATAGGCAGCTGAAACTCAGTGCCAGCGCCCATAAAGTGAATAAGCGAATAGCTAAGGACTACCGGAATGGTAAAAACGGTGATAACACTAGCAATCGCCGTCATCGTCACTGATAGAGCGACATCGCCTTTGGCTAGGTAAGTAAAAAGATTGGAGGTGGTGCCGCCTGGACATAGCACTAGCAGCATAACCCCTACTGCATACTCTGGGCGTAGCGGCATGATATTGGCTAAGGCAAAGCCAATAACAGGTAATAAAATTAACTGATTGGTTAGGCCTATACCGACCGCTTTGGGAAATTTGACTACTCGTTTAAAGTCATTTACTTTTAGTGATAAACCCATGCCCATCATAATCAAAAACAGGCACAGCGGTATAACCACTGAATTTACTAACGTCACTAACTGAACACTATCCATAACTACATCCCTGTAGACATGACCTAGAAGGTCATCTGTTGATAAGTTTATTCAGTATAACGGTATCGGTATTTATCAGCTCAATTGTTTTAACTACTCTCCAGTCAATAACGAGGACGCTTCCATTTTTACCGCGGTACCGTAAGCGATAGCCTCTACCATGCTGCCTAACTGATTGATATTGCTAACCTCAAGACGCAGCCCGTAGATATGGTTGTAGCCTTTTTGATGAGCTTGGGTACGCATTCTTACTACTGCTTCCCGGCGGGCGCGATCGAGTAAAGTCTCATAAGTGGTTAAGTTTTTGCCAAAAATGCTTAATACTTTGGCAATGACCATTTTGAAATAATCTTGTGCAATCACCACGCTACCAAGTACCAGCTCGCCATCACTACCTGTCATTATCTTTGGCTGATAAAAACGCTCGGTTGAGACGATAATATGCCCAAGCTCCTGTTCCGACAGCACCAAACGCGCTAAATGCTGGCGCTCATGACGCGCACCAAAGAACCAACCGACTACGAATAATACAATAAGCGATGCGTAATTGAACAGCATTTGCGAAAAGGAGTTATTCATAGCACGTCTCTTCTCATAAAACGACTTGGCCGCTTAGCCAAAGGGATTAAAACGTGGTAAATCGTCTACTGGCGTTTGCTCATAATCGGCTTGAGTATTTGGCTTTTGATAGGACTGATAGCCAGAATCGCTAGGCGGCTGGCTTTGCATCGGCTGCACGGCTCGAATGGCTTTGACTGCGGTGCCATAGACAAATAATTCAGAGGCACCTTGCGCGATGCTAGAGGTCGAAAAACGCAGACCAACTACCGCATCAGCGCCTAATGCTTCAGCCTTAACAGTCATTCTATCTATCGCCTCTTGACGCGACTCCTCTAGTAGCTCAGTGTAGGCGGTAAGCTCGCCGCCGACGATGTTTTTTAGGCCGGCAAATAAGTCTTTGCCGACGTGTTTTGAGCGCACCGTACTGCCATAGACCACATCTAAGCGTTCAGTGATCTGATAGCCTGGTAAGTGCTCAAGATTGGAGAGTTGCACAGTCATGGTAGTCCTTTATCAGTGGTTTACAGCATGCAGAGGCTTATGAAGTAATGGCTTTTTAATGGCTGATTAGTCCTTGGTATGAAACAACAAGAACAGCTCCGTTAGATTACCCTCGATACTATTGGCCATTTGCGCCATTTTATCTTTATCATTACGCATTTGCGCAAGCTCTGCATCCTCGTCATCGATACCACTGAGCACGATCATAGGCAAGGTCAAAACCGCCACATCCTCCGCGGTATCTTCATCTTCAAACCAATCCTCAGCGTCATCAGCATACATTGCATCGACAAAACCTATCGACCAAGCGACGATATCCGACTCTTCTGAGAATTCGGCAACCGCTTGCTCACTCTCTTCATCGGACCCAAAAGGCAGCTCGATAGGCGTCTCATTTTTTAGCTCAGCGATGATAGCCTCGCGCCAACGCTGCACACCGTCAACCACGTTTTCAGGTACTTTGTCGGTTTGACCTTCAAACAAGGCCTGCTGCCAATTTGCTAGCGCAGGACCAATCACTGTGGCAGTCAAAAACCCGTGAGTGGCGACGCTATCGAGCACGTAGGGGCTCTCTTGATTATCCAAAAAATCGAGCAGTTGATCAAAGCTTAATGGGTTAGTACTCATAGTACCTCTCCTTGTCAAAAGGTTGCAGAATCGATAGACAGTAATGTCAAAATATCTATTTACAATAGCATGATAGGCGCTACGACCTTGTTGTCTAAATGCGACATTACTCAAACGTTTGGACGATTATAAGTCTTCATCGTTCCAGTCCGCATCCCAGTCGTCATCTAAATCATCATCGCCATCATCTTCTAAGTCGTCTTTTAGAGCCTTTGCTAAGCGCTTCTCTTCTAACAAATTATCGATGAGACGACGCTTCTCCAGACTACTCAAGCGCGTGCGTATACTCGTTTCTGCTTCTTCAACCATCTTTGCATCATCATCGTCAGCAAATTCATCATCAAAATCATCAATATCAGGATCGCTCATGACAAACTCCTATTATTTGTACCAAAAATTTAAAAGAAAGTACTATATACATGCCTTATAAAGTCTCTACTAAGCCTTGTCAATACTTTTCGTCATTAGGATGATTTTATTTTGATAATAAGGCTTTTATGAAGGGCTACTTTCCGTAGTTAGCACTGAGTTACGCACATCGGCTAAGCGCTGCATCATAGCGTCATTACCGCCATCAAACACCGCACACTCACGCTCATAAACGGTGGTGGGACGTTTGACACTTTGTAATTGCACGTAGCTGCCGATTTGTCTCATGCCTGCACTGGGTAATAAAATCAGCATTTGCTCTTTTTTACCGACTGTTTTTAGCAGTTGGGTCATCGCAGCGCTTTGTGCTTCATCGCTAACCCCAGCTTTGGCAGGTAAAGCAAAACGCGACAGCTCAACGTGTTTATCATGAATGATCTTATTAAGCATCAAGTATAGCTTCGCCAACATCACCCCAGCTAACGCTACTTTTGCGTGGCTGTTCTCCGCTTTTAGTACTATCAAAGCCCCGTTTTCATCAAAATAAGGCTTGTTAACAGCGCTAACCCCTAATAGCAAAGGCTGCTTTAATAATTCAGCTAAGGCTTGCTGGAGCAGCTGCGTACATAACGCCAAATACGGTGTGCGAGTCTCTGGAGCCAAAAGCTCAAGCATCTGATACTCATCGTGGAAGGTAATATGTACCCCAACCCTCTCAAGTGGCCGAGAAGAGGATAGATTGGCTGTCGTTGATGACTTACGGCTATCACTTGTGACGCTAGTAGCATTGCTATTAATAGGGGCTTTATCGCTAGCAGGCGTTGTAGCATTATTGGTTTGCGCTTGCTTGTCTTGCTCGTCAACGACGCTCTCGCTAGCCCCATCCTCCTTACTACCTGCCTGCTGTGATTTTAGATAGGCGTTTAGCTCATTATGAATATTGGTAGTGCTAACGGGCGCTACATTAGCCGTCTCTGCTGTATCGGCCAACGGCTCATTTATAGCGCTATGACTATCATTATTGGCATCGCTAACCGTCTCACTACGATATCTACTATGAGTCTGCGCCCTAAGCGCATATTGATCGCGGTGGATATTTTCTATTTCACGGCTTAAGGTATTGATCTGCTCTTTGGTCGGACGCGCCACATAGCTATAGACCAACAATAATAGCAGATGCAAAATTATCGAGCCGATGACAAAAGGCCACTGCATAGTAATAATCTCGCCTTTGCTAACTTCTTTTAAAGTTAGCGCGACACTACCAATGACCGCATCACCATTGGTAGCAATCTGGCTGATGGTCTCGCCTTGCTGCAAAGGCGCGTTGCCAACAGGGACTAGTATCTCATCTTTATTATTTTTGATGACTAGCCGAGCCACATCTTGCTCACTAGTATAGCGATTAGCAATCACGCTGAGGCTGACACGATCTTGATTTTCTAACGATAAACGAGCTTCATCGATAAGCTGAGCCACCATCTGCTCGCCTTTTAGCTCACGGCTTTTGCTCAATTGCTGATCGGTACTAATGACTAACAATAAGGTCTGCAAACAAAAACTGACTAGAATAATAATGGCAAACAATCCTTGCCGCGGCGCTAAATAAGTCATGATATGTTAAACTTTTTGAATAAGAGAAATTAAAAAACAATACTATCGATCGTTTTTGGGAAAAGTATGCAATCAAACGCCAGTTAGCTAATGATGCTTTTGAGCCTATGCGCTGTGGTACTGATGATTCACAGGGTACTTGTCGCTAGTGGCTTGTTGCTAGTGATTAGTCGATGCTTACCATCAGTCACTATATCATTATCATGGCTGTCATAGTTTATGCTCATAATAATTTTAATGCTTTACTAAATTAGCTTTTAGCGCAGCAAATACCTTTATCATCAATGTCAGTATAAATAGCGCTTGATAAAAGCCTTTGTTTTAGCCTTATAGCTGTAATTCTAGTTATGCCACAGTTATGTCACAGTGATGCCGCTTAAGTTTAGTTATAAACCCTGTTCGCCAGCAGACAGTTTGTGTTTCACATATAGGCGCAGCTTGCTAAAGCTGTTATTATTCCTAATCTTATTTGCGCATACAAGGGACAATTGAGCCATGCCAGAAAATACGCCTTATTCGTTACCAAAAGACAGCAAAGCATGGCAACAAGCCGTTGATTCTATTGCTTCGTTGCTACCGGAAGATATCAGCTTACACGATTTTGATGCTTTGCAATCCCTGCCAGTTTTTGCTTTGATTGTGGTGCTGCCAGCCAAGGTGCCTGCATTAGATATTCATCACTACGTGCAGTCATGGGTCGATGAGCAGCCAAGCTGGCATTTGGTAACGGTAGCGGAAGATGCTGAGGCAAGCTTTGTTGACGTTGATGTCGCTACGAATGGCTCTACTGGTACTCAGCAGCCTTTCACGCCAGCGCAAGTGTTTCGCTATTTGCTAGTGCCGGTGACTGATACTTTGATGCATCCTGGCAAAAAAACGGCCGCCGCTCATATCATTGATGATCAGCTAACTACCCGTTTGCGTCATGATCTTGCCAAAAACTATGCCAATGCTCAAGCTACTGACCATCCAGAGAACGCGGCATTAGTGCATGATAATTTGGTTGATTGTCATATTTTATCGATTGGTCATATGCTACGTACTCATAAACTTGCTTGTTTTGATATGGACTCCACGCTAATTGAGCAAGAAGTCATCGTTGAGCTGGCCAAAACCGCTGGTGTTGGCGCAGAAGTTGAAGCTATCACTGAAGCGGCTATGCGCGGCGAGATTGATTTTGATGAGTCTTTTGTTAAACGCGTAGCTTTGCTTGAAGGAATCTCTACTAGCGTCCTTGATGAGATTTGCGCCCGTCTAACTTTATCTACTGGCGCTCATACCACTATTACCGCGCTAAAAGCTTTGGGCTATCATACGGTGCTAGTCTCAGGCGGCTTTAGCTACTTTGCTAATTATATTGCCAAGCAGTTAGGTATAGATGAGGTTCATGCCAACCACTTAGATATAGAAGATGGCCAAGTGACCGGGCATATCCAATTACCTATCGTTAATGGTGCCAAAAAAGCCGCTATTGCACAGCACACCGCTGAGCACCTAAATATTGAGATGTCACAAGTGGTCTGCGTAGGTGATGGCGCTAACGATTTACCGATGATGGCTATCGCTGATCTAGGAGTGGCTTATAATGCTAAGCCTATCGTTCAGGCGCGTGCGGATGCAGCGGTCAATGTCACCGGTCTTGAGGGTGTACTTTACGCACTGGGTTATCCGGCATTGGTCGCTAGCAAATCATAGCTAGCAAACAGTAACTCGCGCTAATAAAAGGCTAAAGCAGTAGGTTTTTATCCGTTATTATCACTATTACCAATAGACGATAAGCTAGGTTAATATGAATTGACCTAGCTTTTATTCTTTTACTTATTACTCAAAACAAACTTTGTTTATCATTAATCACCAAGGAATGTCCATGACGGCATCACCCTCACCGCGGCCAGAGACGTCGGCGCTAGACAAAAAACCCGCTTCAACACTCCATCCATCATCACCTGAAACACCAATTGAAACATCACGCAGACTATCAGCTACAACTGATGGGCCAAAACAGCTGCTAGGCGTTTATATAAAAGGTATGGCGATGGGAGCGGCTGATATTGTACCTGGAGTTTCTGGGGGCACCATAGCACTGATCGCGGGTATTTATGAGCGGCTTATTAACGCGCTTGGTAGCATTGATTTTAGCTTGTGGCGTACTTTTCGCGCGCATGGCGGTCTCAAAGGTTTATTGGCGGTTTGGCGACAAGTTGATGCAACTTTTTTATTGTGCTTATTATTAGGCATTGGCACTAGTATTGTCACCTTAGCAGGAATTATTAAGGGCTTATTGGACAATCAGCCGCTGATTATTTGGTCATTCTTTTTTGGTTTAGTAGTGGCGACTGTCCTATTGTTATTGACTGAAATTAAGCGCTGGAATGTAGCCCGTATTGGCTTATTTATTGCTGGTTTAGGGTTTGCGGTAGTGATTAGTAGCTTACCAATACTCACTACTACTCCAAGCTTGCCCTATTTATTTATCGCCGGCGCTATTGCGATTTGTGCGATGATATTGCCCGGTATATCAGGCTCATTTATTCTATTGTTGTTAGGGGCTTATGACACCGTTTTAGAGGCGGTACATACTCTTAATCTCACTATTATTATCACTTTGATGGCCGGTATGCTAAGCGGCTTATTATTATTTACGCACCTGCTCAAATGGCTATTATCTCGTTATTACCAAGGAACCCTAGCGCTATTAACTGGCTTTATCGCCGGCTCTTTGGTCAAAGTTTGGCCATGGAAAACTGATGCGCTAGGCACACTCAATAGCGAGGCTGTTTATAATGTAGCGCCTTGGCACTATCCTAACGGTGCTCAGTGGTTGACCACTGTGGGGCTAATGATATTAGGAGCGGTTTTGGTCTCGCTGCTGTCTTGGTGGGGACATCAAAACAAAAAATGAGCTAAAAGTGGCGACAAAAACAGACGTCAACTGTTGTCGTAACCTCGCCTCTACCCTCTTTAGCTTTAGCCGTTTTGCTTTCATAATGAGGTTTGGAATTCACCTTATGAATAGCGAGATGAATGATGTTATTAGCTGTATTTTCTGTAGCTAGTGTTGAGGCCTTGAGCATTCCTTTGAGCACTAGCGCTCTGTTAGGCTATGGTTTATTAGCCAGCTTAATAGTAGTAATCCTGTTATCTTCGCAGCGCTGGCTGCTATGGTATGTCTTTGGCGGTATAGCCTACTGGTCTGCTATCGAGCTTATTCACAGTGGCCTGATGATTTGGTCAGCGCTCGATGAATGGCATGGCTATGTGGCGGCGATGGGACTTAGTTGGCTACCGTTATTTGCTTGGGTGCTTTATCGCGCCCTACGTTATGAAGATATCAGTAAAGCATTAGCAGAAGAGCGCGCGTTGGCAGCGGCACGTTATGTCGAGCACTCGCCTATTTATGATGACGATTATCGCCCTCGTTTTCAGTAATTACTTTAGCTTGATACAAAATGCGCCAATATATTGGCGCATTTTTTATGTAATAAAAGCAGTAGTTAAACCATACTGCAATGCTACTTAGATAATACTAATCACACCATAAACAGTCACTGTTACACGATACTTAATGGTCTCTACGCAACTACTAATGAATTGCTTTAAACGCGTAAGTTATAATTTAACCATATGATTATGATTGTAATTACTATAAAGTACGCTTAATTTATCGACCATACGTTTAATTTTTTATTTAACTTTCAGGAGTTTGTCTATGTTTACTGTCCCGGTTTTAGATGTCAAATCTGATCCTTTAGATGTTTTATTAGCGCTAGTAGGTTATCGCTTATCTATGCTTGCTGATAGGGACAATGAAGAATTCACTAAATTACTAGCCGATCGCCAAGTGGTTATCGAAATCACTAGTGAAGAAGCTGGAATCGCGCGTCATTTTAGTTTTGATAATGGCGATTTTGAGCAAAAAAGCGGCTCAGCCGAAAAAGCGGATTTGACTATCAAATTCAAAGACTCAATGACTGGGGTTAAGCTATTGACCAAAGGTAGCCTGCCCGCCTTTATGACCGCGGTACAAGAGGGTAAGCTTAGCATTGAGGGCGATTATAGCTTGATGATGTGGTTCAATAAGCTTGCCAAGCATATCGTACCTACTATTCCAGAAGAGTATGAGCCTTATATTACTAAAGCTAAACCTTATGCTTATAAAGCGCAAAAATTCGCTGAGCATTGGGTTGGCGTTGCTAAGCATAAACTAGGTAAATAGTTTTTATTTAGAAGACAGTCGCAGATATTTGTACGTTGGGTATTTTGATTAGGGTTACGGTATACTAATTGCCGTAACCTTTTTTATTGCCTGAGATTTATTTTCTCACGCGAGTAGTACTTTAATAATTGGATATCATTGAAGGATTGATTATGGCAGGATTGCTTAGTATCTCAGAGCCCAGTGCGCGTAATAATAAAGAAGATAAAGATATTTTTGCCAGCGCTAGTGATTTTTCGATAACGACCCCACTTACAAATAACAATAGCTCATTAGCCGCAAGCTTGGCGACCGACGCCACTAAAAAGCCTCTTAAGTCCAAAGTACAGCCGCAAAAACACAGCCGAGATGCGATAAAAAAACTGTTTGATTTGCCGTTGATGGATTTATTACTACAGGCGCAAACGGTGCATAGAGAGCACTTTGTGGCTAATGAAGTGCAGATTAGTACGTTATTGTCTATTAAAACCGGTAACTGTCCAGAGGACTGCGGCTATTGCTCACAGTCCGGCCACCACCGTGATAAGACCCAATTGACTGCCGAAAAACGCTTAGCCGTAGATAAAGTTATTGCAGCTGCCAAACGCGCCAAAGCTAGCGGCTCATCACGGTTTTGTATGGGCGCGGCTTGGAAGCATCCTAGCGATAAAGATATGCCTTATGTCATTGAGCTGATAAGACAAGTCAAAGCTTTAGGGCTTGAGACTTGTATGACCCTAGGGATGCTTGACTCAAAGCAAGCTGAGCAATTGGCCGATGCTGGGCTTGATTATTACAATCATAACCTAGACACGTCAAGGAACTATTATCAGCAAGTGGTCAGCACGCGCAGCTATGATGATAGGCTTGAGACCATAAATAACGTACGCCACTCTGGTATTAATGTCTGTAGTGGCAACATCGTTGGCATGGGCGAGAGCCGTGAGGATCGCATCGATTGGGTGCATGAGCTACTCAAGATGCCGCAAGCGCCGGAGTCTATTCCAGTCAATTTATTAGTACCTATTAAAGGCACGCCGCTTGGTGATAAGGTATTAAGCGAAGGTCAGCTACCGGTGCTTGAGTGGATTCGTACGATTGCGGTGACACGCATTTGTTGTCCGACAAGTTACGTACGACTGTCAGCTGGGCGTGAGAGCTTATCAGATAGTGAGCAAGCCTTAGCTTTTATGGCGGGCGCGAACTCCTTTTTTTATGGTGATAAGCTGCTAACAACGGGCAATGCTAGTCAAGCCAATGATAATAGACTGATGCAGGAGCTGGGCTTAACCGCGCAAATAGCCGCTCCAAAAGCGCCTAAAGTGGTGGTTACCCTAGATGCAATGAGCGGTCATCACTCAAAGATTATAGTGACACAGAGCTAAAGTTAAATAATAGATTTGGCTCTGATAAAAACCAACAACAGCAATCAAAAATAGAGTTTAAGAGATCAGATTATGGCAGATTATTTTAATTGGATTAAAGCGGCGCATATCATCTCGGTGGTCTGCTGGTTTGCAGCGATCTTTTATTTACCAAGGCTATTTGTCTATCATGCGATGAGTGATGATTTGATTAGCCAAGAGCGCTTCATTGTCATGGAGCGTAAACTCTATCGCGGTATTATGACGCCCTCGATGATAGCTACTTGGATATTTGGTCTTTGGATGGTGGGACTGGGCTGGGAGGTGTATAAAACTCAAGGCTGGTTACACCTCAAAATAGTGCTAGTGATTCTGCTATCGGGCTACCACGGCGCTTGCGGTTTTTATCGTAAAAAACTAGTCAATAATCCGCAATATAAGACGCATGTATTTTGGCGCTGGTTTAATGAAGTGCCCGTCTTTGCCTTAGTGATTATCGTCATTTTGGTCGTGGTAAAGCCATTTTAACCCTCATTATCTTTTGGTATGAATTTTGTCCATTACACCTAACTAACATAAAAAGCGTCCGTAGCTCACGAGAGTTACGGACGCTTTTTGTGATCAGTGTATTAAGATAGGTTGAAACGAGAGACCTATTAGATTGCTGGACGCATGATTTGATAAACGTTACTTAGATCATAAACCTTATAACGCGCAGGCTCACGGCGGTTTTCACCAGCATAGCTTAGCATTAATGCTTGCTTAGCAGACTCATCGACCCAGCCTACAAATAGGCCACTGTGCTCAATTCCTTTATAGCCATGATTGATATAATAAAGCCAGTCTCCTGCTTGTATCTCGCTACTATTGGCGTACGGGCCTTGTCTATAAGCGCCCTTGTGCACGGTATCACGAGTCACCCCTGCCCGTTTAAATACTGCATTTAGATAGTCCCAACAGCCCCCTTGAATGATAGTACGCTCATTGAGCGCCATAGCGCGCGCGGTACTGATAACCTCTTTAGCCGCGCGGCTGCTTTGCGTCTCCGCTTGACCTAAGATAGGCAAATACTCACTATCGATATTATCGTAATTACCTGTCAAAAAAGCCGGCAATACGCTCGGACGCTGATAGCTGCTATTAGGATATTGGTAGCCATCATTGTGACTGCTAGCGCCAGCGCGCTTGATAGTTGAGCGCGTCTCTATTCTAGCTGAAGGTACTGATAAAAACATCGAAGATGAGGGCGGACTATAACGAGCGCTTAATTCTGCTGATGCTGACTTTTGCGCAATAAGAGCGCTCATACTATCCGCATGAGCCTGACCCATGGTCGCCAGCAATAATGCTAGAGTGAAGCTAGAAGTACCAAAAACTGCGAGCTTTATATTAGAAGTATTCATATAGATAGACCTACGCGGCATGACCAACTCCCTGTCAATATAATACCCTCAGTTATAAACTATTTGGCTAGCCTGCTGCAAGCTTTATTGGTATTAATTAGACGATAAAGGCTATGGAAAAGTTGATGGTCAGTCAAATAAGACTTTGGAGGGATAGGATAAAGAGCTAACGAAGTGGCTCAAAAAGAAGGAAAAAAAACAGCGATAAACTAAAGAGGAAGCGACAGCTATATAAAAAAAGGCTATCAGTTAGACGGATTGTCATTCATCTTAATATTAACATGACGCTTAGTAAGCGCTTGGCCTTGCAAGATAGCTTGAGTCGCCGCGGCTTCTTGGCTACTTTCAAAACCACTAATGTGATATTTGCGGTTGTCATTGGCATCGACGATTTGTAGCTGCTCACCAAACAAGGTGATTTTGTCGCCTGCACTGAGCACAATAGCCTCACGCTTACCTTGATTGTCGTGTACCAACTCGCCTGCTCGTACCCATAACACACCACTATTGATGACGCCGCTGAGCTGGTTTTTGCGTTGTTGACGCTGTCTATTAAAGAAAAAACTACCCACAATAAGTAGTGCCAGCGCGCCTATGGATAAGCGCTCAGGCAACAAACTCATGGCCATAGCTACGGCAATAGCGCCAACTAATAACGCCGAGCCAAACCAAAACAGCCCATTATCACCGCTAGGAGGCGGTGATTGTAAGGTGATTTTTGCGCCGTCGTCAGTCAGCTTGAGCATACGGATAACCTATGACAAGAGAATAAAGTAGCTAAAGCTCAATTAAGCTCTAGCCAAGTGCACTACCAGCCCAATGCTGTTTTTTGCATAGTCACCAGCTCAGCGATGCCTTTTTCGGCTAATACCAACATCTCATCGGCCTGCGCGCGAGTGAATGGCTTATCTTCAGCCGTTCCTTGTAGCTCAATGAACTCGCCTTTTTGGGTCATGACCACATTTAGATCGGTATCACAATTCGCATCTTCTTCGTAGTTTAAGTCCAAAAATGCCTTGCCGTCTTTCATGCCCACTGACACTGCCGCCACTAAGCCAATCAGAGGATCAGCTTTGAGCTTTTTGGTTTTTTGTAAGCTCTCTAGCGCATCAATCAAGGCTACCGCAGCGCCAGTCACACTAGCCGTACGCGTGCCACCATCGGCTTGTAATACATCGCAATCAAGATAAATAGTGTTTTCACCTAATTTACTCAAATCTATCATCGCACGCAGGCTACGACCTATCAAACGCTGAATCTCTTGCGTACGGCCAGATTGCTTACCGCGCGCCGCTTCACGTTGGTTACGGGTATTGGTCGCTCGTGGCAGCATACCATATTCAGCGGTAATCCAACCTTTACCTTTGCCCTTTAACCAGCGCGGTACGCCCGACTCGACACTAGCAGTACAGAGGACTTTGGTGTCGCCAAAGCTTACCAATACTGAGCCTTCAGCATGTTTGGTGTAGTGGCGCTCAAAGCTAACTGAACGAAGTTGATCGAGCTCACGGTTGTCATTACGCATACAGTATCCTAGGGTAAGGTGGTGATAATAGTATAAAGATTATGATTTTAGATTAAATAAATGGCCAAATAACCAGCTAAATTATCAAAAAATAAAGACGATATCCTAACGTGACAGCGCGGTAATAGCAAGATTGGCAGTTATTGCTACCTTGCTGCTTGCACGATCCGTAGATAACAAAACGGCTCAAAAAAGCACACTAAACTTATTGTAGGCCTTCCATTTTACGCAGCTCTTTACGTAAGATTTTGCCAACGTTTGATTTTGGCAATTCCTCTACAAACTGCACATGGCGAGGACGCTTATAGCCGGTTAATTGTTTTTTACCAAAATCTAGTAACTCTTTTTCGGTAACATCACCTTTTTTGACCACAAATATCTTGGGATCTTCGCCGCGATCATCGTTTGGAATACCGATAGCGCCCACCTCTTTGACCGCTGGGTGCTCGCTCATCGCCTCTTCGATCTCATTAGGATAAACATTAAAGCCTGAGACCAAAATCATATCTTTTTTGCGATCAACGATTTTGATAAAGCCTTTTTCATCCATAATGCCGATATCGCCAGTTTTTAGATAATCGTTGTTGGTGAAAGTTTCAGCGGTTTCTTCCGGGCGGTTTTGATAGCCAATCATCACTTGTGGACCTTTTACACAAATCTCGCCGCGCTCGCCCATCGCCACTTCATTTTCGTCATCATCAATAAGGATAATGTCAGTACTTGAAGCAGGAATACCTATTTTGCCAGTGAATTTGGCAATGGTCATCGGGTTAAAAGCCACTACTGGCGAGGTTTCTGATAAGCCATAACCCTCAACGATAGGTAGGCCTGTAACTTTATGCCACTCTTTGGCTACGCTTGGCAGTACCGACATACCGCCGCCAATGGACGCTTTTAGGTTAGAGAAATCCAATTTGGCAAAGTCATCGTGATGAACCAAACCGTTAAATAAGGTGTTGACCGCTGGAATAAAAGAAGGCTTGTATTTATCCATCTCTTTGATCAAGCCATCAAGGTCGCGCGGGTTTGGAATCAGCAAGCCAGTATAGCCTTGATACATACCATACATGCCGCAGACCATAAAGGAGAACACATGATACAGCGGTAAGGCGGTCAAAATAACGTCGTCACTGCTAGCGTCATCGTCAAAAGCACTGGTCATCAATACGCTTATTTGTAGCATGTTAGCGACTAAGTTGCCATGCGATAGCATTGCACCTTTGGCAACACCAGTAGTACCGCCAGTGTACTGCAATAAAGCCACATCGCTTAGACTTAGATCAGGACGCTTATATTTACTTGCCGAGACCGAATTTAGAGCTTGCTTAAAAGAGGTGCTATTTGGCAAATGATAAGCGGGGATCATTTTTTTGATATGACGAGCGACTAAGTTGACCACTAAGCCTTTTACTGATCCGAGCATATCACCGATTTTACAGACGATGACGTGCTGCACTTGACCTTTATCTTCGGCGTCCTCATAAGTCTTAGCGAAGTTCTCTACGATGAATAAGGCTTTAGTGCCACTATCATGGAGCTGGTGGGACAGCTCACGGCTGGTGTAGAGCGGATTGACATTGACCAAAATCATGCCAGCACGAATAATACCTAGAGCAACGATAGGATACTGCAATATATTCGGCATCATTACACCGACTTTATCGCCTTTTTTTAAGCCTAACGACTGCAAATAACTAGCGATTTGACGACTATAAAGATCTAATTCCTTAAAGGTAATTGACGCACCCATACAAATATAAGCGGTCTTTTGACCATAACGGCGGAAGTTACGCTCAAAAACCTCTAATAAAGAAGTATCGTCTTCTGGCATATCGATAGTAGCATCGATGTTGTAGCGCTCATAAGCAGTTAGCCAAGGTCTATCACTTGGTATCTCCGGCATCGTTGGAAACTCATTTCTTTTAAAATTTGCACCAGCGGCTTTATTTTTTGGGCGATTGTCACTATTAGCGTCAGTATTAAAATCCTTACCAGCATCATTACTAGCATCGTTATTTGCAGTGCTTTTATTGGTATTATCGGTCATGGTTTTTCCTAAGTAGTGCTATTGAACCTATATTCTTTTATAAAATTACAGGAAGTTATGGCTAGGAACTATAGCATTTTTGCTAAAACTTCTCTATTGCTACCATAAAACCTAAAGATAAATAAAAAAAAGATAAGGCGGCCTGTAAGCTACCTTATCTTTAGGGCTTGTACTATCAGCTTAGCTATTTAATAGCGCAGCTCAAGACTAAATTAAGCGCTATGCTTAGACTCGCGCTCACGTAAGTCTTTATGTAGGATCTTACCAACGTTTGATTTTGGCAACTCGTCAATAAACTCAACATAACGAGGACGCTTATAACCAGTTAGATTTTCTTGACTATAAGCCAAAACCTCTTCTTTGGTTAAGCTCTTATCTTGGCGTACCACAAAGATCTTTGGCACCTCACCGCTTTTTTCATCTTCGACCCCGATGACGCCGCATTCTAGGATTTTGGGGTGACCGGCCATCACCTCTTCAACCTCATTAGGATAGACGTTAAAGCCTGATACCAAAATCATATTCTTTTTGCGATCAACGATAGAGATAGTGCCCTCTCCACTCATGATACCGATGTCACCGGTCAAGAAATAACCATCCGCAGTCATCGATTCGCTAGTGGCATCCTCGCGCTTCCAATAGCCTTTCATAACCTGTGGGCCGCGAATAGCAATCTCACCGCGCTCGCCTAAGGCAACTTCATTACCTTCTTCATCAATAATAGCTACCTCAGTTGCTGGCATCGGTAAGCCGATATTGCCACTGAATGTCGCACTATTGATAGGGTTAGCCGTAGCAACTGGCGAGGTTTCAGACAGACCATAACCTTGAACGATAGTATTGCCTGTCACTTGTAACCATTTTTTGGCCGTATCACTGAGTACTGCCATACCGCCGCCCATCGATACGCGCAATTTGCTATGATCTAACGCCTTAAATTCATCGTTATTGGCTAGCACATTAAATAAGGTGTTGACCGCTGGGAATAGCGCTGGTGGATGACCTTTATAAGCTTTGATTAAGCTCTCTAAATCACGCGGGTTTGGCACCAACAAGCCAATACAGCCGCGGTATAAGCCAAACATACCACACAGAGTAAAGGAGAAAATATGATACAGCGGTAAGGCCGTCATAATCACTGGCTGCTCGCCGGTACCTTCATACTCATCAAAGGCGCTACCTAAGAAGGTGTTACATTGAATAAGGTTTGCCACTAAGTTTCTATGCGTCAGCATCGCGCCTTTAGCGACGCCTGTGGTACCACCGGTATATTGCAATACGGCAATATCATCGAGGCCAATATTATCAGGACGCTTGTACTTTTTGGCAGAGACTTTTTTGAGCGCATCTTTAAATTTGACGCTACCTTTAATATTATAATCCGGCACCATTTTTTTGACATGACGCACGACAGTATTAACCATAAAGCCTTTGAGCGTACCCATCATATCGCCCATGCTAGTGATAACTACGTTATCAACGAGACTACGACCGATATCTTGATAAGTTTTGGCGAAGTTTTCAACCAAAATAAGCGCTTTAGCGTCCGAATCCGTGAGCTGATGCTCAAGCTCTTTGCTAGTATAAAGCGGGTTGACGTTGACTAACGTAAGACCTGCGCGTAGCACACCGATGACAGTAACTGGCAGCTGCAAGATATTAGGCATCATAACCGCAACTTTATCACCTTTGGATAATCCTAAGGACTGTAAGTAAGCGGCAACTTGTAAGCTATATAGATCAACCTCTTGGAAGCTCAAGCTTGAACCCATACAAACAAAAGCGGTCTTATTACTATACTTAGCAAAGCTTTGCTCAAAGATTTCAATCAATGAGGTATCGTCCGCTGGCATTTGTATATCGTAAGTTAGCCCCATCTCTTCATAAGTCTTTAACCAAACTGGGCTGTTATTGCGTACTAAGTTTGCTTGATTTTCCATAATCTTCCTGCTCCAAATAATAAATAGGTGACAAATAGTTGGTTAAATACCCTCTTAACTCTTAACATACACACTTTATACAAACTACTCAATACAAAAGAATGTTACTGGAGTTTGCAAACTGACTTGACGGTTATTTTTTATTTAAAAAAGTCGCGTCATGTTCTGTCGTGTATCCTACCATCCCCCTTTTTAATTAGCAGAAATTGCTTTACGATAGCCTTAACCCATCTCTATACTTTTTATAGCCCTTTTTTATAACTAGCCCTCTTTATAGCTAGTGCGCGCTATAGCCTTAAGGCACTATGTCGAAACTGTAGTTACCCCTTAGCTAGAATACAACTTTAACAACTTAGAATGTAAAACTAATAAGCGAAACCTATTTTATGCCTGATATTATTGATAATAATGCTGCCCTCTTAGCCGACGATGCGATGGACAGTCGCTCTGTGGCTGAATTCACTGAGCAAGCCTATCTCAACTACGCCATGTACGTCATCATGGATCGCGCGCTACCTAATATTGCCGACGGTCTAAAGCCCGTACAGCGCCGTATCATCTATGCCATGAGCGAGCTTGGCCTCAAATCTAGCGCTAAACCCAAAAAGTCGGCGCGCACCGTCGGTGACGTGCTGGGTAAATATCATCCGCACGGTGATAGCGCTTGTTATGAGGCGATGGTGCTGATGGCGCAGCCGTTCAGTTATCGCTATCCGCTGATTACCGGTCAAGGTAACTGGGGTAGCCCTGACGATCCCAAATCCTTTGCCGCTATGCGTTATACCGAAGCCAAGATGTCCGCTTATGCCAATACGTTGCTTAGCGAGCTTGGTCAAGGAACCGTCGATTGGCAAGATAACTTCGATGGCACGATGCAAGAGCCTGTAACCCTGCCTGCGCGCCTGCCCAATATTTTATTAAATGGCACTACTGGTATCGCCGTCGGTATGGCGACCGATGTACCGCCGCATAATCTTAATGAGGTGGTACGCGCCGCCATTCGTCTGCTCAAAAACCCTGAGCTGTCGGTCAAGCAACTCACTCAGTCTATTCCTGCGCCTGATCTGCCAACGGCTGCTGAGATCATCACCAGCAAAAAAGACTTGCAAGCGATGTATGAGAGCGGACGCGGTAGTTATAAGATGCGCGCCACTTACCATGTCGATGCCAAAGAGAAAAATCTGGTCATCATCGATGCCCTGCCCTATCAAGTCTCCGGTAACAAGATTCAAGAACAAATCGCGCGGCTAATGACCGATAAAAAACTACCTTGGGTGGTCGATATCCATGATGAGTCCGATCACGAAAATCCTTGTCGAATAGTGCTGGAGCTCAAATCAACCCGTGTCGATGTCAAACGGGTGATGAGTCATCTGTTCGCTAGCACCGATCTTGAGAGTAATTACCGCGTCAATATGAATATGATCGGCCTAAACGGTAAGCCGCAAGTCAAAAACCTCAAAGAAATCTTGGATGAATGGCTGGTCTGCCGCCGTTCGGTGGTCACGCGTCGGGTACAATTCCGCCTTGATAAAATCGACAAGCGCTTGCATATTTTGGCCGGTTTATTAATCGCTTATTTGCACATTGATGAAGTGATTCGCATCATTCGTGAAGAGGACGATCCGAAAGCGACTTTGATGCAAGATTATGATCTCACTGAGATTCAGGCCAATGCCATCTTGGATATCCGCTTGCGTCAATTGGCAAAACTTGAAGAGATTGAGCTACGTAGCGAGCAAGATGAGCTAGCAAAAGAGCGCGCTACCTTACAAGAGTATCTCGATAACCCTGAGAGCTTAACCAAGCTAATCATCGATGAGCTCAGCGCGGATATGAAGGAACACGGCAACGAGCGCATGTCGCCCCTCATGGAGCGCGATGAAGCGCAAGCGCTAAAAGAGTCCGATCTCATCCCCAGCGAGCCGATCACCGCTATCTTGTCCAAAGCAGGCTGGATACGCGCCGCCAAAGGTCATGAGGTCGATGCCGCTGGCATGAGCTATCGTTCTGGCGACAGCTACCAAGCGCACGTGCGCGGCAAATCCAATGAAAAAATCTATGTACTCGATAGCACCGGACGTAGTTATAGTGTTGACGCGCATAACTTGGCTTCCGCGCGTGGTCAAGGCGATCCGCTGACTAGTGTGCTGAAACCACCAGCCGGCGCAAGCTTTGAGCAGCTCCTCACTGGTAGCGATGAGCAGCGTATCATCCTCGCCAGCTCGGCAGGTTACGGCTTTATCAATAAACTCGGTAACCTCGATACCAATCAAAAATCAGGTAAGAACCTAATCAATCTTGCCGCTGATAGTCGCCTGTTACCTGTCGCACGTATCGATGCCAGTGCAGTGACTAATGGCGATGATAGCGAAGCGGTAAGCGCTATCCCTGATCACGTTGCTGTCGTTACTAACGCCGGATATTTATTAATCTTTGCGCTCAATGATCTGCCCGAGCAAGCGCGCGGCAAAGGTAATAAGATGATTACGCTAAAAGGCGATGAAGAGGTATTGGCTGTCACGCCATTAAGCTTACAGGACAGCTTAGTGATTACCGCTGGAAAACGTCATGTGACCTTAAAGCCAATGGACTTAGCGAATTATACGGGAACGCGTGGTAATCGCGGTGGTCAGCTGCCGAGAGGCTTTCAGAATGTGACTGGGGTTGAGGTTGGGTAGTTGGTTTTGGGTTTTAGAATGCTGGGCTAAAAGCCCAGCCTACGCTTACTGGGAGAATATTATGAGTGAACAACACGTTTTTATTTATATTGAAGACCAAGACCATGTTTTAACTGATGAACAAAAAGAAGAAGCATTTTCACTTTTTGACGAAAATATTATCGAATGTGAACATGAACCATATTTTGATACAGTTGAAAACCTGCAACTGACACATTCAGATATTATTATTACTAGCCCGTTCATGATGAGCGCTGGAGACTTTATAGCAACTAATAAATTTTGGCAATTAGATGACAATGAAGATGAAGAGTTTGAAAGCGACATTAATGAAACTATCTCCATTCGTTCAGAAATATTAAAAGAATTAGAAGATACATTGGGTACTAAGATTACTGTTGTTTGGGAGCATCGAGATTAGCTAGCGTAGGCTGGGCTTTTAGCCCAGCAAAACTATGCTAAAAAGCTAACCCTCAAATTGAACATCAATCATAATCAACCTTAATCCCATCGATACCTACCCCGCCCCAATCTGACGCATAAATACCTTCTGCAACGCATTTTTCAAAAGTTGAATACGGCCAATCAATAGGACGCGCGACATAACCGTGTTTGACCGCGTTGTAATGGATATAATCCATGTGTCGCCTATAATCTAACTCATCTCTAATTCTATGTTCCCAAAATCGCCGTTGCCAAATACCGCGTTCTCTTTTTTTGCTTCTAGAATGATTTATAATTTCATCAGCTGACTTTTTAATCTGTCTTGAAAAATGCGTTTTTATACTAGAGATGATAATAGCGTAATCGTCGCTATTATTTGCTAAAGTGATGAGGATATGCACATGATCAGGTAGCGCGTAGGGTGGGTTAGTTTTATAAAACTCTTGTAGAGAGTACTTATAAAATGTAACCCACCATTTAATCTTGCTAGAATGCGGTGGGTTACGCTATCGCTAACCCACCCTACACATAACTTTGTTTTTTAATAACAAATAAAACCCTCACCACAACAAATAATTAAAAGAATATAAACTCACCGCTAGCTCCTGAGCGAGGAGATAACAAAACACTGCTTTGTCCGAGTGCAAGAGAATTTGCATTTTCGCAAATTCTACAGCGGTATCCTCCTTATTTGGGCGAGTTGTGAAGTCTAGGTTTTGGGGTGGCTCGCAGAGCAAAAGACAGCCCAAACCGTAGCCCTTGCCTCGCACAGATGAGCAGATATAAGCGGAAGGCGGGACAAGCTGATAAAGACGTTTTCCATGCCCAAACCTCTAACTCTGCCGCAGCCCCAAAATCGGAATGACTAAATCCTCTTCATCGGTCAGATGCTGTTGCAATAAATCCGTTACTTTGACTAGGGTGTCGTGCAGCTCGCGAGCCAGCGCCTTATCCTCTTCCTCACTTCTCGCCAGCTTATCATTTTGAATTTGCAATTTATCCAGTAGCTCGTTGAGATAGTCATGATCCTGCCCTAACACTTCAAAAGCAGGGGCGAGCTGAGGGTACATAGCGATAAATTCTGGGAAAAACCCTTCGTCCTCGACCCCATGATGCTGATGCAACTTGAGAATATGCATATTGATACGTTTGAGGATTTGTGAGCGATATTCCGCCCAGTCAAACTCACCGTTTTGGTACGCCTCGCTAATTTGCGTCAGGATACGTTGGCGCTTACGAATATTGGTATGTACCTTGAGCCACCCTGAGGTTTTATACGCGTAGTCGGCGCTAAACCACTGATCGGGCGGCAACTTGTTATACAAAAACAACCAATCCGCCTCTAGACGGCTGTCATGATGCCTTGGAGATAGGCTAAAGAGATCATCATCGCGGCCCGGTTTGTCAGCATGGTTTTGAGTAATCGTGCTCATTGAGTTATCCTAGTTTTATTATCCGTTCTCGGTTTAATACTTATATATATGATGGTTTTCGTCCTCAATTTATACAGTAGCTAGAGCAAAACACCTTTCTAGTATCCGCAACAATAAAATACTAAGCGCTATTTTGAAGGTTAACAAGTAACATAACCGTACCTTACAACGCCGCATTGGCTCATTTATAATGATTGATCTTAGCTGATGATAAGCTTATGTATCTCCAAAAAAGTTAGCCTAATCTTCTTGTACCGCTAGTTTGCTGACAGCCTTATCTAGTAAGAGGATAGCAACTTTAATAAAAAGGACTTTTATGCCAACTGCCAATCAGAGCAAAAGCATAGGGAAAATAAACCCCACCTCCATCCCTATCCCTACGCCAAAGATGATTTTTTTTGATATTGACGATACTTTAAGCCGAAATGGCGAGATTGACCCGCATAATAAAGCCACCCTCGAAGCTATCGCCAAATCAAATCTGGATATTAAGCTGGTCATCTCAACCGGGCGCTCAAAAGCGATATTGCCGCTCGATATTCTAGCGTTACTAGAGGCGGGCGTACTGGACGCCGTTATCTGCATGAATGGTCAATATAGCTTTAATAATCAGCGCATTATCAGTGATTATCCGCTATCTATTGAGCAAGCGACTACCATTGCTGAGCTTTGCCAAAAGAGCAAACTGGTCTATAAGTTCGATGCCGAGTCGCAAATTGTTTGGTCAGATGAGCACGAATGGCAGCACAGGTATCACGATAAAATCAAAAGCTGTAGCATTATTGACCCTGAATATTGCAAATTTAACACCGTTTATCAGTGCTCAGTATTTTTTGATAATCAGCAGGATAAAATGCAAGACGTTAACTTTGCCCAGCATAATCTAAAGCTAGTGCATTGGCATGAGAGTGTCGGTGATATTCTGACTAGTGACGCCTCAAAAGCGCGCGGGATTTTGGATGTTTGTCAGCATTTTAATATAAATGCTGCGGACTGTATGGCGTTTGGCGATGGGCTCAATGATTTAGAGATGTTTGATTTGGTGGGCTTTGCCGTAGCGATGGGCGACGCTAAAGATGAGCTAAAACAGCGCGCCAACCTCATTACGGGCACCATTGAAGAGCAAGGTATTCAAGCGGTGTTAACACCTATTATGCAAGCTTAGGCGTAGTCAGTGTAGGGTGACATTTGGTTTACAACCCTTTTTTAAAACAGCAAGAGTCTAACAATGAGCAAAAAAGTCAGCTTAATCTTCCCGCATCAGCTGTTTGCCGATATATCACTTTGGCAAGAGGACTGCTACTTGATTGAAGAAGACTTATACTTTACCCAGTATCCGTTTCATAAACAAAAGCTGGTGCTGCACCGCGCCAGTATGAAAGCCTATGAGCAGACCTTAATTGACGCGGGTAAAACCGTGCATTACATCGAGTCGTCGCATAAGCACAGCGATTGTCGCAAGCTCATTGCTAGCTTTATCAGCAGCAATGATGAGCCTGATAATAAAGAGAGTATTGACAAAATATACTGCATCGATGTGGTGGATGATTGGCTACGAGGACGAATACAAGAGGCTATACTGGCAGCCGATATCGACTTTGATGTTAGTCCGACACCGATGTTCCTCCATCCGCTAGCTGTCTATTGTGACTTTTTTCGTGACAATCGCTTGTTTCACCATGACTTCTATATTGAAGCCCGCAGGCGTGAAAAGATCCTTATTGATGAGGACGGCGAGCCTATCGGTGGCCAGTGGTCTTTTGATGAAGACAACCGCAAAAAGTATCCGCGTAAAGAGGAGCCGCCTGCGGTCAAGTTTCCTAAACTAAGCGAGCATTATAAGGAGGCGCTGACTTACGTTGAGGACAATTTTGGCGCGCATTACGGCAAGGCCAATCCAGACTTTCGCTATCCGACTACCCATGACGAGGCGGAAGAGTGGCTAGAGGATTTTTTAGCAAAGCGCTTTAAAGACTTTGGTCAATATGAAGATGCTATCGTCGCGGACGCGCACCTTTTGCATCATAGTCTTTTAACACCAATGCTCAATACCGGACTGCTAACGCCTGAGCAAGTCATCACGCGCACTTTAGAGATCAGCGAGGAATATAATATTCCAATCAATTCACTAGAGGGCTTTATCCGCCAGATCATCGGCTGGCGTGAGTTTATGTATGGACTCTACGAGTCTATCGGTCGTAAGCAGCGCAGTACTAACTTTTGGGGCTTCAAGCGCAAGATACCGCCGAGCTTTTATACGGGCGATACCGGTATTGTGCCGATTGATAGCACTATTAAAAAGCTGCTTAAAACGGGTTATGCGCACCATATCGAGCGGCTGATGATCTTTGGCAACTTTATGCTACTGTGTGAGTTTGACCCTGATGAGGTCTATCAGTGGTTTATGGAGCTGTTTATCGATGCTTACGATTGGGTGATGGTGCCCAATATCTATGGTATGAGTCAGTTCGCCGATGGCGGTCTAATGGCAACCAAGCCTTATATTAGCGGTAGTAATTATATCAATAAAATGAGTGATTATCCCGTCAAATCTAAAGGCGAGCTGCTCGAGTGGGCAGCCATATGGGATGGGCTATTTTGGCGCTTTATGCAGGTGCATCGTGATTTTTTTGAGAAAAATCCGCGTATTGGCATGCTGCTATCGATGTGGGATAAGATGGACAAGGATAAGCAAAAACAGCATTTAGATCATGCCAATGCGTTTTTGGCAAAGCTAGATAAAGACGTTTAGCATGACACATTGAATACATGACGAAATAACCGAAACTAATATACGACAACCAAGTATAAAAAAATGTAAGAGACAAAACGTAAAAGACAAAGGATAACTATGTTTACCGAATACAAAGCTGGCGGCGCGATGACTAATACCGCTATACCAACTCCGAAAATTATCTTTTTTGATATTGATGATACTTTAAGCCGCGCGGGTATTATCGATAAAACCAACCAAGCGACTTTAGAAGCTTTAGCGGATAGCGATATTAAGCTAGTGATTTCTACTGGACGCTCAAAAGCTATATTACCGCCTGATATTTTGGCGCTGTTACAAGCCGATGTGCTAGACGCCATTATCTGTATGAATGGGCAGTATAGCTTCGATACTCATCATAGAATCAGTCACTATCCGCTATCGGACAAGCAAACGGCAAAAATCGTCGATCTATGCCAAGCCAGCCGGCTTATTCATAAGTTCGATTCTGCCACTCATATCGCTTGGTCGGATGAGAACGAGCGCTTGCGTGAATTTAATGCGCGTACGCCGAACTCCATCGTGGATCCTGATTATTATAAAGATCATGAGGTCTATCAGTGCTCGGTGTTTTTTGATAATCAGACGGATAAGATGCAAGAAGTCAACTTTGCTCAAGAGGGCTTAAAGCTAGTACATTGGCACCATATCGGCGGCGATATTTTGCCTCTGGAGGCTTCTAAAGCGCGCGGCATATTGGATGTTTGTGAATATTATGGGGTAGATGCCAGCGACTGTATGGCTTTTGGCGATGGAATGAATGATTTGGAGATGTTTGATTTGGTGGGCTTTGCAGTAGCGATGGGTGATGCGCAGCCTGCGTTAATTGAACGCGCCGACTTTGTCACCGGCACTATTGAAGAGCGCGGTATTCAGTCGGTGCTTGCGCGTTTGGATATGGCATCTTAGAAAGCGCTGATGTTATTTGTTTTTGTAGGCTGCGTTTTTAACCCAGCATTGTAACTCTGAAAAGTTTTTGTAGGGTGCGCCCCGCGCACCACTTAATATTCGGATTTCGGAATAGATAAACATTAAAGAATAAATAGCGGTTGGATTACTTGGGTAAAGAGGTGCATTTATTTTATAGCATTACAATAATAGAAAATCCTATTTAAAGGATTTCCCTTGCAAAACTAAAATTGTAGTACAATTTTTGGTGGTGTGTCAAAAAGTATGCTGATTAAAATTTGAACAATTTTTGAAGCCTTGAAAGCCCTATAGAATCAGAGAACTTAGCATAGATTTCTTATTGACTTTTATCGCCAGCATACTTTTTAAAACACCACCCAATTTTTTAACGTTTTTCAGGTGCGCGGGGCGCACCCTACCCGCCCCTAACTTCTATTCAAATCGATATAGAATTTCTGCTTTTGCGTGGGTGAGGACGGAAATAACAAAGTACTGCTTTGCCCGTCCGCAAGGGGAGAGCTATGCGCGAGTGAGGCCGGAAATAGCAGAGCACTGCTTTGCCTATTCGCAAGGGGAGAGCTATGCGTGAGGGACGAGCGCCGAGCGAAATCATTAAAGGTAGATGGCTCATAACTTGCATATTTCTATCTATTAAAGCATCTAATGCTGAGGCCATTTTTAATCTTTTTCTTTTTATATTCGCTAAACTAAGCACTCACGCTACACGCCAAACGTCACAAATAACTCAATCAGCCTCGCCTTGCCATTATCTTGTAAAGTCCAGTACCCAGCTTATAACAGACACCGATAACCACCACGAACACCACAATCGCTAGCAGATAAGATAACCAATCCGGCGCTCTGGTGAGCCAACCGATAGTAAATACTGTACCGAGATAAGCCTCCATTGGCCAGTTGATAATAGGGGCAGAGGTGCTGGCGTTTAACAGCGCTATCAAAGCCACTAAGCCAATCAGGGCAGTTATAATTCCTATGCGTTGTTGATTATTCATATTGGCTCTATCACCGTTTACATAAATTTTAGCAATCATAACATACCTTATAGCGCTAATTGAGGATGCCGCTTGTTACCAAAAAGCCGCTATTGAAAACAGCTGATTTTAGCGCTACCCTTTAAATGACAGCAAATCATAACCATAAACAGATAAATAGGCTGAAAGCGACTCATTTATATTTATTTTAGGAGAGATATTTTGACCCGATTATCATCTGGACTATCATTTGAACTATCAGCGAAACCTGTAGAGCACTCTGTGAAAGGCACTTTTGGTAGAATAATACCAAAAGTATTACTCAGCGCGGCGATAGGTTTAGCGCTCGCTAGCTGTAGCAACTCTGATACTGCTGCGGTTGATGGCGCAGCGGACAGCGATGTGACCCTTAATTTGTATAACTGGTCAGAGTATATGCCGCAAGAGATTCTAGATGGCTTTAAGGCTGAGACCGGTATTTCGGTCAATTACACCACTTTTGACTCAAATGAGGCGATGTACGCCAAGCTTAAATTGCTCGATGACTCAAGCCAGTACGATTTAGCTATTCCTTCTACTTATTACGTTGAAAAAATGGCCAAAGAGGGCTTGCTGCAAGAGCTTGATAAGTCAAAATTGAGTAATTTTAGTAATTTAGATACCTCCTTTACCAATACTAAAGTCGATCCTGAGAATAAATACTCGATTCCCTATATGTGGGGCAGCACCGGTCTAGCTATCAACGGTGACGCGGTTGATGCCTCCAAGGTCAATAGCTGGAACGATCTATGGCGTCCTGAGTATAAAAATCAGGTCATGCTGATGAATGATATGCGCGAAGTCTTTGGTATGGCCCTATTGACGCTAGGCTACTCAGGCAATAGTAAAAACCCTGATGAAATCAAGGCCGCTTATGAGAAGCTCACCACTCTTATGCCTAATGTCAAAACATTTAATTCAGATGCCACCCGTATCCCTTATATCGAAGGCGAAACCAATCTAGGCATGACTTGGAATGGTGAGGCGGTGATGGCCAATGATGAAGGTTTAACAAGCCTCGTTTATAAGTATCCAACCGAAGGCGCCATCCTATGGATGGATAACTTTGTGATTCCAAAAAATGCTAAGAACGTCGATGCCGCGCACCAGTTTATTAATTATCTCTTGCAGCCTGAGAATGCCAAAATCGTTAGCGAAGAGATTGGCTATGCGTCACCGAATTTGGCGGCGCGCGAGCTGATGGAAGAAAGCGTGCGTAACAATCCAACAATTTATCCTGATAAAGAGACGCTAGCTAAAGCAGAGTTTCAAGAAGATGTCGGCGATGAAGCATTGAAGGTTTATCAGCAGTATTGGGATATGCTAAAAACAGGGCGCTAATACGCTACCAGCTCATTGATGAGTCCTGCATATAAAAAAAACGCTAATGAGTAATCGTTAGCGTTTTTTATATGCTGAGTGATTTGTTCCGCTATAGATGCAAATCCGTCTCACCGCCATGATCTTCGATACGGCGCTGCTCACGGCGCTGATAGCGAAGACCCGAGGCCGAATACCACTGCGAATTTGTGGTTTGTAATAGATCGCTGAGCCGCTGCAACTGCGCTTGTAAGGTTTGGGTGAGCCAAAAATAACCCTGCCACTCAAAAGCGAGGTGCTGTACGCTTGGATATTCGGAGACCGCAATGCGAGTAATGGGTCGAAACACCTCATCGCTAGGACTACGCAGCACCGCTGCCATATGCTGCATAGCGTGGGTCAACTCATGCTGATAGTGCATCAATAAAATATGATTGTCCTCATCGATCTCAATATTGGCCAAACGCGGCGCGGCGCTTAATAATAAATCAATAGTGCCAATGATATTGCGGTGCGAGCGCTGAATGGTCTCAAGCGTTTCTTTATCGATACCAGACTCGCTCGCGGTTGCGGCGATATGCGGACGCACGGCAAGCAGGCGTTTATTGATCTTTTGTAGCTCTTTAATCAGCGCCTTATTGACAGGCACATCAGGGATAGCGCTACTAGGGGGATAAGTGGGATGAATAAGGTCGGCAATAGTGGTGACATCGGCATACTGAAATGGCTTATCGGTCATACTCTCAGCATCGATATGATCGCCGACCCCGGCATACAGATTACTACAAGATTCTAGATTATTGGCTAATAAAAACCGCCACATCAGCGTTGATTTGAGTGGCAAAATTAGCGTTGCCGCGACCGCCACTCCAGCGCCTAGCAAGATATTAAATGCGCGGTACAGACCGTCTTGTCCGATGTTGCTTTGATCAGGGCTAGACACTATCATCAGCATCGTAATACCGGTAAGCAAGCCAATATAGCCCAATTGCTTGACCGCGACGTAACCGATAATGCCGCTAATCATTGCGATGGAGAAATAATAAAGCCAAAGCCACCCGCCAATATCTTTACTGAGCCAAATAAAGCCTAGACCGACTACGACGCCAAGTAACGTTCCTAAAATACGCTCTTTGGCCTTAGTATAGATCGCCCCTTGATACTGCAATAACCCCAAAATCACAAACACGGTGATCGTCGTCCACTCGCCATGCGGCAAGTGTGTCAGCTTATTAAGTAATAAAGCGCTCAAAACCGCCACGCCTAAGCGTATAGCATGCAACACATCGGCATGTAAGTAGCGAGCATAAGGCTCAACAAAAGGCGCACTGATACGCTGCCAGAGGGACGCTTTCACTTTACAACACTCTTATTCATCAAAAAGGATAAAAACAATGCCTCTTATCCACCGAAGAATAAAAGGCATTATGGATGTCAACATGCTAGCACAGAA
This sequence comes from Psychrobacter sp. AH5, assembly GCF_040371085.1. Classification (NCBI taxonomy): domain Bacteria; kingdom Pseudomonadati; phylum Pseudomonadota; class Gammaproteobacteria; order Moraxellales; family Moraxellaceae; genus Psychrobacter; species Psychrobacter sp. AH5. The sequence continues at coordinate 122,751 of NZ_JAMBMT010000001.1, read as the reverse complement.
TATAAAGTTTGCGACTCACAAACGCTAAGATGGGCTAATCTTTAGCGTATACTGAAAGAGATACCATCTTAAAAAAGCCAAATCAAGTGCTAATTAGCTCAACTCTTGCTTGGTAAGGTTGCTGATGTTTAACCACGCCGAAACAAATATGCACAAGCTTACGCATCGCCGCACAGACAGCCTGCATTTTGCACTTACCGTTAGCAAGCAGTCGCTCATACTGCGCCTTAATGTCGGGATTATGCTTAATGGCGACTAGCGCCGGCATATACAATTTAGCTCTTACGGCACTTGAGCCATTCTTTGCTAAGCGAGACTTGCCCTTAAATAGCCCTGATTCACTATGCTTGGGAACTAGACCTAAAAAGGCTGCCATTTGCGACGCTTGACTAAACTGCTTATTATGCATCAGCGACATCATCTGCTTTGAGACAACAGGGCCGACGCCTTTAATAGTTTGTAGCAGATATTGGTCTTGCTTTAAATTGGAATGACCATCGATATGGTCATCAATATCACCATTGAGCTTAACAATGGCGGCTTGCAAAGAGACTATCATCTGCTCAATAGACGCTTTAACGATAGGAGCGGTGTCTGTGGCCTCCGTTTTTTCCAATCGATTCAGCTCACGTTGTAAGTCTTCTTGTAGCGCGTCTAAGCGCGACAGTAAAGACTTGAGGTAACGCGCCTCTGCTGGCGGCGGTGTCCACAATTTAGGCTTAGCACTATAGGTGTAGCGGGCTAATAACATACTATCTTTCTTATCCGTCTTGTTGCGACTTCCTAAACTAGCAGCATAGCTTTTGACGTAAGCAGGATTGATGATGCTGACGTTAAGCTTTTTATCAAATAGGTAGTAGGCGATGTTCTCGTGATAGACGCCTGTGGCTTCAAGGGTTATGTGGATGTTGTTTAAGTCATCAGTAATGTTAGCAATTAGCCAGTTGATAAGAGCAGCATAGTCACTGTGATCATTTTTAAAGACTTTAGTTTTGAATTTTAGTTTGTCAGTGTCTTTGAGCCATGCAATATCTAGCTTATTTTTACTAACGTCTATGCCTATATAATGTGTCATCTTATTGTCTTCCCTTGTTTATGCAGTGTCACTCATGGCATCTGATAAGATGTCGAGGCACTTGGATACCATTCAGAATATTAAGATGATAGGATGAGCATTGGGCATAATCTCTTACACAGTGTCTAGGCACTAAGGTTATACTCATACTCTCAATGCTCATGAATAACTGCTTTATTTTATCAACTTTCATCGATAGTATTAAGCGATTATTCAAGATACAAGAGTTATACCTCTAAATAATCTAAGATACCCTCAGCGGCTTCTCGGCCTTCCCAAATCGCCGTCACTACTAAGTCAGAACCGCGCACCATATCACCGCCTGCAAAGATCTTCGGATTCTTAGTCTGAAACTTATAGGTCTGATCCTCGACAGCCACTACGCGCCCTGAGGCATCCATCGCAACTTGCTGAGTCTCGAACCAATCGGCGGGGCTCGGGCGGAAACCAAACGCCATAATTACTGCATCACACTCAATAATCTCTTCTGAATTCGCTATCGGCTCGGGGCGCTGACGACCACGGTTATCAGGCGCGCCTAATTGCGTAGTCACGACTTTGACGCCTTTGACATTGCCATTGAGACCGATAATCTCAGTCGGCTGACGATTAAATAAGAACTCAACGCCCTCCTCGCGAGCATTAATCACTTCGCGGCGCGAGCCTGGCATATTTTCTTCATCGCGGCGATAAGCACAAACGACGCGCTGGGCCCCTTGGCGAATGCTAGTACGGTTACAGTCCATCGCTGTATCACCGCCGCCAAGTACCACTACTCTTTTGCCTTTTAGATCGATGTACTCGCTAGCGTCTTTTTCCCAGTCGTTGCAGCGATTAACATTAGCGATCAAATAATCAAGCGCGTCATGTACGCCCTCTAATTGCTCACCAGCAAAACCGCCACGCATATAAGTATAAGTGCCCATACCCATAAATACCGCATCGTAATCGCTCATCAGCTCATCGATAGTGATGTCCGTGCCGATTTCGGTATTGAGACGAAACTCGATGCCCATATCTTCAAAGATAATGCGGCGATTGCGCATAACGTCTTTTTCCATTTTGAACTCAGGAATACCAAAGGTGAGCAAACCACCAATCTCAGGACGCTTATCAAAGACGATAGGCTTGACGCCGTTTCTGACTAAGATATCAGCGCAGCCCAATCCTGCTGGCCCTGCGCCGATAATAGCAACCTTTTTATCGGTCCAGACCACATTAGACATATCAGGACGCCAGCCTAAAGCAAAGGCGGTATCGTTGATGTACTTCTCGACATTACCGATAGTCACCGCGCCAAACCCGTCGTTCAAAGTACAAGCGCCCTCACAAAGCCTATCTTGTGGACAGACACGGCCGCAGACCTCAGGCAAAGTGTTGGTACGATGGCACAGCTCTGCTGCCTGAAAGATTTGTCCTTCGGTCGCAAGCTTCAGCCAATTGGGAATATAGTTATGTACGGGGCATTTCCACTCACAATAAGGGTTACCGCACTCAAGGCAACGGTGCGCTTGGTTAGCTACCAGCTCGGTGTCTTGCGGCGTATAAATCTCTACAAACTCAGTGGCGCGAGTGACGATGTCCTTTTTGATAGGCTCTAATCTGGGAACATCCAAAAACTGAAAACTATTTTCTAAACGTTTTGCCATGATAAAATCTCTTTGATAGTGGGTAGTGATGACGATAAATCTTGCCCGCTTATGTCCAGTACGTCTCTACGGGCTCGCCGCATCACTGACCTGCTTAAAGCATCTGCGTTGGTATAGCGCAGTGGTTCTAGTCTACTTTCAGGACGGCGCTCGCTTGTGCCCCGTCCCTGTCAAACCTTTAGCTGATGATGTCGATAGCTATTATAGCTAGTATCAATAGCGCTACTGCGGATCTGCCATGGTAGTATTAAGTAAGTTAGCAATACTCGCCGCTTTGGGTTTAACCAAATAAAACTTGCGCACATAGTAATCAAAATCTGCCAAGATAGTCTTACCCCAAGCGCTACCTGTTTTGGCCACATGGCTCTCAACGACTTGCTGCAAGTAAATACGATGGGTCTCTGTCTGCTCGCTTGAGATACGATTGAGATCGATAAGCTCATGGTTACAGCGATCAAAGAAGTCGCCTTCCATGTCAAGGACATAAGCAAAACCGCCCGTCATACCCGCGCCAAAGTTTAGGCCCGTACGTCCCAGCACAGTAATGATACCGCCAGTCATGTACTCGCAGCAGTGATCGCCTGTCCCTTCCACGACCGCATGCACTCCCGAATTACGTACCCCAAAGCGCTCGCCTGCGGTGCCAGCGACGTATAGTTTACCGCCTGTAGCACCATATAGGCAGGTATTGCCAATGATAGCGGTATCCTTTGTGACAAAGTGCGAATCTTTTGGCGGATAAATGACAATCTCGCCGCCTGCCATGCCTTTACCGACATAATCGTTGGCATCGCCTTCAAGCTCTATGTGCAAGCCGCCCGCGTTCCATACGCCCAGACTCTGCCCAGCAGTACCCGTCAAATGCAGCTTGATAGGCATATCGCTCATGCCTAGATTGCCCCACTGCGCGGCAATCTCGCCGGAGATACGCGCGCCAATAGAGCGATCACAGTTGCCGACATAATAGCTATAATCTCCGCCTAAACCTTGACGAATCGTCAGCATCATATCGCTAATCATTTGCTCTGCGAGCAGTCCTTTATCGAATGGCTCGTTACGCTCGACCTGACAAGTCTGCGCTTTGCCGCTACTGGCAGGATGGCTAAATAGCAGCGGCGTCAGATCTAAATGGCGCTGCTTGTCGGTAGTGCCCTCGAGTATCTCCAGCAAATCGGTACGTCCGACTAGCTCCTCCATACTACGTACCCCGAGCAGCGCTAGCCATTCACGCGTTTCGGTGGCGACAAATTTGAAAAAGTTAATCAGCATCTCCGCCTCACCAATATAATGCTCATCGCGCAATTTGGCTTTTTGGGTAGCAACCCCTGTCGGGCAGTTATTTAAGTGACAGATACGTAAATACTTGCAGCCGACCGCAATCATCGGCGTGGTACCAAAACCGAAGCTCTCAGCGCCTAGGATAGCCGCCTTAACTACATCTAAACCCGTTTTGAGACCGCCATCGGTTTGGATACGCACTTTGTCGCGTAGTCCATTGACCCGTAGCGATTGATGAGTCTCTGCCAGTCCTAACTCCCAAGGCGAGCCGGCATGATGAATAGAAGACAATGGCGATGCGGCGGTACCGCCATCATAACCTGAGATGGTAATCAGATCGGCATAAGCCTTGGCAACGCCGGTAGCGATAGTACCGACGCCGGGGCGCGAGACTAGCTTTACTGACACTAGCGCATCAGGGTTGACTTGTTTGAGATCAAAAATCAGCTGCGCTAAATCCTCGATAGAATAGATATCATGATGCGGCGGCGGTGAGATCAAGGTCACCCCAGGCACTGAATAACGCAAACGCGCGATCAGCGCATTAACCTTACCCCCTGGCAGCTGACCACCTTCACCCGGCTTTGCGCCTTGTGCCACTTTGATCTGCATCACCTCAGCTGAGCGCAAATAGGCAGGCGTCACGCCAAAACGCCCAGAGGCCACTTGCTTAATCTTGGAGTTACGCAAAGTGCCATAGCGTACAGGATCCTCCCCGCCCTCACCTGAGTTTGAGCGTCCGCCGATAGTATTCATCGCCATCGCTATCGACTCATGCGCCTCAGGCGACAAGGCTCCTAAAGACATACCGGCTGAGTCAAAGCGCGATAGGATGTTTTTTACGTCCTCCACTTCATTGACATCGATAGGGTTATCGGTTTTGAGCGCCAACAGATCCCGTAAAGTCGCAATCGGGCGGCTATTCACTATATCAGCATAGCGCTGATAATTATCATAATCACCAGTACGCACCGCCGTATGCAAGCTGTTAATCACATCCGGGTTAAAGGCGTGGTACTCTTTGTTAAATACAAACTTGAGCAGCCCGCCCTGATCGAGTGGCGCGCGGCGCTTAAAGGCATTGGCGGCTAACTGCGCTTGATCGGCTGCTAAGTCCTCAAAAGTCGCGCCCTTAATACGGCTCTGCACCCCTTTAAAGCAAAGATTGACCACCTCTTCAGAGAGACCTACCGCTTCAAATAACTGCGCGCCGCGATAAGAGACTACCGTTGAGATACCCATCTTTGAGAGGATCTTTAGTAGGCCTTTATCTAGACCCTTACGAAAATTGACTCGCGCCTGAATCGGATCACCTAATAACTCACCTGTCGCGACCAAGTCGCCAATGACATCATAGGCCAAATACGGATAAACGCAGGTCGCGCCAAAGCCAATGAGCACCGCGACTTGATGAGAATCTCGCGCCAAACCCGTCTCAATAATTAAGTTGGCATCGGTACGAATACCCTCAGCAATCAGATAATGATGCACCGCACCGGTGACCATGATAGCGTTGGCTGGAATTTTATCAGCATCAATATTTTTATCCGATAATACGATCAGCGGATGACCACTACGAATGGCCGCTGCGACTTGCTCACAAATCGCTATAATCGCTTCGTCTAGCGACTGCTCACGCGCATAATTAAGGTCAATACGCGCCATTTTGAAGGCTGGATCGTCCAAGGCTTCGATCTGCTGCATTTTGCTTGCTGATAGTACTGGCGAGGATAAGATAATACGGTGCGCATCTTTAGCCGAAGGCGCAAAGATATTAGTCTGAGCACCCAAACAAGTCTGCAATGACATGACAATAGACTCGCGTAGCGGATCGATCGGCGGGTTAGTGACCTGCGCGAACTGCTGACGAAAAAAGTCCCCGACATGACGGATCTGCTGCGATAGCACCGCCATCGGCGTATCATCGCCCATAGAGCCGACAGGCTCTTGACCGTTTTCAGCGTTAGGGCGAATGATCTCTGTGCGCTCTTCATTGGTAATGTGATACATCTTTTGTAGCGCTTTTAGGCGCTCACCGCGATAAGCTGCGCTCGCTATTTGCTCCTCAATACGCTCATCATCACGGATACGCGTGGCCTGCTCACGTAGCCACTTACGATAGGGATGCGCTTTTTTGAGCAGCGTCGCTATGGTCTTAGTGTCCATGATCTGACCGGTCATGGTATCGATGACTAGCATCTGACCGGGGCCCACGCGGCCTTTAGCAATCACATCTTTTGGCGCATAATCCCAAACGCCAATCTCTGAGGCCACGGTGATATAACCGTTCTTGGTGGTGACCCAACGCGACGGACGTAGGCCATTACGATCGAGCATACACACGGCGTAACGACCATCTTGAATCACTAGGCCAGCGGGCCCATCCCACGCCTCCATGTGCTGCGAATAAAACTCATAAAAGGCGCGTAGATCCATATCCATGCTATCGACATTTTGCCAAGCAGGCGGCACCAGAATAGACATCGAATGAAACAGATTCATCCCGCCTGAGACTAGTACCTCAAGCATATTATCAAGGCTTGATGAGTCCGAGCCGGTGCTATTCACCAGCGGGGTAAGCTCATTCAAATTAGGCAATTTACCCGATTTAAGCTTCGGGGTACGCGCCTCAGACCAGTTACGGTTACCAGTGATAGTGTTGAGCTCGCCATTATGAGCCAAGTAGCGAAAGGGCTGCGCTAAAGGCCAGCGCGGCAGGGTATTGGTGGAGAAACGCTGATGGAAAACCACAATATGCGAGGCCAAACGCTCATCTTGCAAATCTAAAAAGAACGCCGGCAAGTCCGAGGGCATCACTAGCCCTTTATAGATAATAGTCTGACAATTTAACGAGCAGACATAAAACAGCTCATCATCTCTCAAGCGCTGCTCGGCTTTTTTGCGCGCCACAAACAGCTTACGATTAAAATCCTCTGCCGCAAGCTCATCAGCGGCGTTAACGAATACCTGTTTAAAGTCAGGTAAAGTCTCACGGCCGATATCACCGACGATACTAAGATCTAACGGCACCTCGCGCCAGCCAGCGACTTCTAAACCTTGAGCGCTAATCTCTTCGTTTAACACTTGCTGACTATAAGCCGCTTTATCACTATCTAAGCTAGTAAACACCATCCCAACGGCAAAATTCTCACTGATAGATAGCTTTTGTTCAGCAGCAATCGTTCTAAAAAAATCAGTCGGGGTAGCTAGCAATAAGCCGCAGCCATCACCCGTCTTGCCATCCGCTGCCACACCGCCGCGATGGGTCATACAGCTTAGACTATGAATGGCGGTTTTTACTAAGTCGTGACTGGCTTGTCCCTCAATGTGAGCAATCAAACCAAAACCGCAGTTATCGGAGAAATCATCTGGAGTCGCTAGATGAGTATGCGAGGAAATCATTGACATAATCTGTCCTTTTAGGTGAACGGGCGGCCTGTATTCAATGCAATATCAGTGCCAGTACGAAGCGCGTTACTACCGATAGAAAAGCTGGAGCTAATCAAAACGTAGCTAAAACGCGCTACTATTACTACCAAGCAGTTATCAAAGCGTGTTTATTGAACCTAAAGCTTAAAATCAGTGCCAAAACTAGTTTTAGAGCCGATTAAATAGCTAATTAAACAAACTAGACTAGACAAATTAACGCTTTTTAAATTATTATTAACCTTATATTCATTTATCCGGATTAATAGAACGCGTGATTTATTATCTGCTATTAGGAATTAACATCCTCTTTTATGACTATTTATCAATCTTTATCAGCATTAGCGCATCATAAATATGGTTGGTTACTAAAACCAATTAGCCAAACTTATCAAAAAACATCGGTAGGCCTTTTATTTTAGCGACAGCGTCAATTCAACGCGCGTCCTAAACGACACTTTATTCCCTTAATATTGATAAATTGAGAGCTAATAAATGTAATGCTACGACTGCTATGACAGCCTCGAATATCAAAAGCTAATAGTAATGCTTTGATATCTTTAGAGAAAAACCAATAAAAGCCGTCAAACTGTTGATTATAACTAGGCTAAAAACAGCGTTGCTTAAAAAAGATAAATTATAGCCAATACTGCAGCAAGCTATAACATAAGTTGCTATTTACGATAACTATACATAACTTGCTGTTATTTATAATAGTTAATGATAGATGAAAAATCTAGTCTTTTCTTTCGCTCAGTAAGTCAGCGTTTATAATAAATCGCTAGATTACTATTAAACAAAGAGCGCTCTACGCCTTTAATTTAAGCTGAACCATAAAGAAAAAGGGGCTAAATATTTAGTATTAGCCCCTTTTTATTAATTACTTTTATTTTCTATCAGCTCTTTTATGGCGTCATTATTAGCTTTGGGAGCAGCAGCTTTATTACTGCTATTATTGGAGGAGTTATTGGCACTGCTATTGTTATTAGCATTCGCAGCTGGCGCTTTAGCAGTGTTTGACGCTGGTGGCTTGGGAGCGGCTACCACTGGCGGCTTTTTGACTTCAGCCTCATTTTTGCGCGGAGTGTCTGTTTTTTGCGGTTTATTATCGTTCTCAGATTCAAATGAGCGCTCTTCATTGACAGACAAAGTGGCTGAGGTATCCTCTGATTGGCGGATGCTCTCTTCGCTATTGGCAGCTGAGCCATTACTATCATTGGCCATGTTGCGCTCAGCTCTGTCTTTGATAGCATCGGCAGAGATGTTTTCGCTATCGGTGGCGCTATTATCGACAGTCGGTGCTTTTTGGCGTACCGGTACTTCACGTTGGGTGCGCTGTAACCTGACTGAACGAGCACGCTGATTACCCAAATCTTTGATAGGTTCTGGGCGCTCATAATTATCGATAATACTGACATAGCGATTGATCTCTTCTGGCAATACCCGCACATCAGCTGGTAGGTTAAAGTCGATAAGTTTGGCTGCGCCAACCGCTTCTTGTGGACTACTCATAATGCCGTAAGTCAGCATGTAGCGTACTTGCTTGTTTTCATCTAGGTAGCGAAAGTAAGCAAATTTTTCGCGATCGTCTCGGCCTTCTAGATAGCTGACGATGACTTCATTTTCGGCCACATTCATCACTTGCACGGTCCATTTGCCTTTATTCGCTGATAAATAGCGCTTATCTTTAAACTCGTCAGGATAGCTGCGCAAATCACGCACCGTCGCTGCAAAATCTATCGGCTGTACGTCAGTATCAAGCTCATGCAAAGACTCAATAGATAATGGCTGCTTGAGCTCTTCTACGGTAGCTTGCGGCGCGGCAATCGGTGCATTCTCAATCTCTGTGCCTATAGCTGACGTCTGGCTAAACATCCAAACCAAAGCGGTCACTACCCCAAGCAGCAAAGCCATCATTAGCCATAAAAGCGCTTGACGGCGATAAGTGTTCTTTGGAGCAACGGTCGATGGATACGATTCTGCCATGAGTATTCCTTGGTAAAACAGGTTATAGAGATATTATAACGTTTTATTAATTATGTTGTGATAATACCTCTACTAACAAACGCTCATCAAAGTCATCAGTCAGTACCGCCTCACCCAAAGATTTGAGTAAAATAAGACGAATCTTACCGCCTTTAACTTTTTTATCATGACCCATCAAATTCAGCGCTGTGGCCGTTGCAATATTAGGAGGGATAGTAGGAAGATTGGCAAGGGTCAATAGACGCTTAACTCGATCGACCTCATCCTCAGTTATCCAGCCAAGCTTTTGTGACAATTGGGCGGCTTGTACCATGCCAGCTGCTACCGCTTCACCGTGTAGCCAATTACCATAGCCTTCATGAGTCTCAATGACATGACCAAAAGTATGACCAAAGTTCAATAATGCTCGTATTCCTGACTCTCTCTCATCTTGAGCGACCACTTTGGCTTTATAGTCGCAGCAGCGTTTTACCGCCGCGCCTAGTACTGCCAAGTCCAGCGCCATCATCGCCGGCAAATTGTGTTCAAGCCAAGTCAAAAACTCGCTGTCCATAATCAGCGCGTACTTAATGACCTCAGCGATACCGGCTGATAGCTCACGCGCTGGCAAAGTCTGCAAGGTAGTCATGTCTGCAAGTACCATTTGCGGCTGCCAAAACGCACCAATCATGTTTTTGCCTTGTGGGTGGTTAATACCGGTCTTACCGCCAACGCTTGAATCTACTTGTGCCAAAAGCGTGGTTGGTATTTGAATAAAATTCACCCCACGCATAAAGCTTGCCGCGGCAAAGCCAGTCATATCGCCAATGACCCCGCCACCAAGCGCCACTAAGGTGACATCGCGATTAAAATGCTGGGCCATTAACGCATCATAGATTTTATTAATGTGATCTTGGTTTTTATACTGCTCGCCATCGGGCAAAATACAAACCGCTACTTGAAAGTCAGTCGATAGCTGCTGTTGCAAAGGTTGTAGATATAAAGGCGCGACCGTATCATTAGTGACAATTAATACTTGCTGACCAGTAATATAAGGGTTAATACGCTCCGCTATAGTGCTAAATTTAGCAGCGCTTGATTGATCATTAGCTTGCTCAGTACCTTTTTTGTGATACTGTGCGGTAATAACAATAGGGTAATCATGGCTTTGGGTATGTACTATTAAACTATCATCGAGTAGTGGCTTTGCCATAGCGCGTTCCTGATTATAACCAGCTGTTTTAGTTTATATTAAATGCGGTACTTTTTAGCTATTCGCTGTCTGCTATTTATTATCTTCGGCAGCTGTCTCTACCGTTGTTTCAGTGCTAGCTGATAAAAACAGCTCAAGCTGCTGCATTAATTGATTGACCATATGGCGCGGGTAAGTGTGACCGGTTGGCAAGATAATATGCGCAACTTGCCGATACAGAGGGTCACGGATTTGATATAGATTTTGTAAAATTTGTCTAGGATTGGGCTGCTGTAATAGTGGGCGCGATTTATCCTTGGCGGTACGTGCCATTTGTACATCGACTGGGGCATTGAGATAAACCACTATCCCGCGCTCATGCAAAAACTCACGGTTATCGCTACGCAAAACTGCGCCACCACCCGTAGCTAGAACGATCTGCGGCTTTTGAGTAAGCTCATCGATGGCTTTATTTTCGCGCGCGCGAAAGCCTGCTTCACCTTCTTTGGCGAATATCCATGCAATATCAGCGCCGGTTTGCGACTCAATATACCAGTCGCTATCGACAAACTCACGTCCTAACTGCTTGGCAAGCAAACGGCCAATAGTAGTCTTTCCCGCACCCATCGGACCTACTATGAATACCGACGGTAATTCCTCCAACATAACAGTTACTCAGCTAAATCAACTATCATACAACGTCATCGATAATCTGGCTAGTAAGCAGGGATGATTATTAACAGTAAAAACTCTTACAGCTGATTTTAAAGTCCCCTGCTGCCTGTTATAACTATAGTCAGTTGAAAGTAAAACTGTTATCGATTTAAGGGCGCTACTGGTATAAATTTTGCTGGCGTGCTGCTTACATTCGAGCCTGCACAAAATTCATCCCAGTAGCGCTATGTCATTTTTAAAGTGTATCGACTATATAAGCTAGAATTATTTTGCACAAAAAAAGCAAGCGCTTAGGCCTGCTTTTCTCATATTTAAATAACTAGTACTAGACGGCTATTGCTAAAGGATTAAGCAAAAATACAAGTCTTTAATCTAAACGGCTGATACCATCATTGATAAGCTTTGGTGTCACAAATATTAGCAGCTCTTCCTTGTTATTGCTGCGTACATCGCGGCGGAAGGCACGACCAATATAAGGCAGATCTCCTAAGAATGGTACTTTATCTACACCGTTATTGGTACGGTTTCTAAACACCCCGCCTAACACGATAGTCTGTCCATCTTCAACGATGACATTGGTTGAGATCGAGTCTTCATTAATAGCAACATCACCATTGATAATAGTAGGAGTGCCGTTAGTAATAAGTAGCTGCAAGCCAATTTTGCCATCAGGGGTAATATTGGGAGTGGCTTCTAAACTGAGTGCCGCTTCTCTAAAGCTTGTGGAAGTTGCACCACTAGCCGCCGCTTCTTGATAAGGAATTTGCGTGCCGGATGAGACTTTGGCCGTTTGTTTGTCCGCAGTCAAGATCTTTGGCGTGGAGATAACTTCACCACGATTATCCGCTTGTAGCGCTGATAATTCCAGATCTAACATCACATCTGATAAGCTTAGCAGCCCAAAAGCAATGCTACCAGCGGCAGGGTTAGTCACTCCTAAGTCTACGTTCAAATTATCCGGTCTAGTGATATCATAGCTAGGATAAGAGACTGTCTGCCCATTGATAGTAGTGGTTTCAATATCAAAATCCTTTAGATCCGCTAGCGTTTGATTGCTACCGCCCACTAACAGATTACGGTTAGTAGCCGCGCCGCTAGATAAAATACCCCAGCGCACGCCAATCTCTTTACTAAAGCTATCAGTCGCACTGACAATACGTGCCTCAATCATCACTTGGCGTACTGGAATATCAATTTTGGCAATAAGCTCGCGGATATTTTCGATACTATCAGCGACATCTTTGATAATCAAAGTATTAGTACGCTCATCAATGGTTACCGTACCGCGATCAGACAATAAGGTATTATTATCTTGAAGATTACCGATATTGCTTGTGCTATTAAGTAGCCCGACATTGCTATTAGTAGGACCACTACCATCAGAGATAAGCTTCAACACGTCTTGTGCTTTGGCATAACTGAGGCGAATATATTCTGTCCGCAGCGGAGAAAAAGAGTCCACCGCTCTTTGAGCTTGTAGCTCTTCAGCTTCTTGCTGAGCCAGCTCAGTAGCAGGCGCCACTAAAATAACGTTACCGTTCTCACGCTTACCTAAGTTTTTACTTTTTAGAATGATATCTAAGGCTTGATCCCACGGCACATTGATCAGTCGCAACGTGATATTACCAGCGACTGAATCACTAGCAACTATGTTCATCTGGGTGAACTGCGCTAAGATATCCAGTACACTGCGAATCTCAACGTCTTGGAACTCCATAGATAGCGCTTCACCAGTATAGACCTTCTCTTCTAACGTAGGCTCGCGTAACAGCTCAGGCTTGGTGATGCCGATGTTTAATTGATTACCTGATTGATAAGCTTGATACTCGTAGTCGCCAGTCATATTGATAGTAATAGTACCGGTTTGACCTTGGTTTTTGGTATCGACACTAGCGACTAGGCCACTATTTATATTTAGACGACGTAGCAGATTTCTAGGCACAGTGCTGCCCGTTAGGCGGACTACCAGCTTACTACCCTGACGCTGCACGTCTACCGGCATCGCTTCGTTGGTCAAAGTAATACTGACATTACCACCGCCATCAGCGCCCGCGGCAAAGTTCAGCGCGCTTAGTCCATCATAGCTATACTGGCGGCTTACTTGCGAGGATGCAAGATTAGGATCTAGTAGTGGATTGACTCTAACTACCATAGTATCAGCAGGCACTTGAGCCTTTATTTTAGTTTGACGAGCGACTACTGGCGCTGTAGCTACACTATTAGTTTCAACAATAGGAGTCACGACAGCGGTGCTGACTGGAGTGGTCACAATAGCGGTATTATTATTTAGCACATCAGCGACGGGATCATTGGTAGTGATTGGCGCAGTAGCATCATTGATTGTTAGCAATAAATCATTGCCATCAATCGCGGTAGTGTAATTGCCGCTTTTTTTTAGTCCAACAATAAGGCGGGTGGTACTATCATTACTTAGCGTAGTAATATCATTGACCATACCGATATTGTAGGCATTGAATCTACTAGCCAAACCATTTTGGATTTGTTCGAAGTCCAAGACCAAACGACTGGGATTATCGAGCTGATAAGCGGTAGGCAAGCTTGGTGTTTCATTAAATCCTAAACGTAATTGCGTAGCTGCTGGCGACGTTTGAATCACCGACACATTGTTGATACGCGGCTCAGCATAAGCATTGCTCATTATAGCGAACATACTCAGAGCCAATGCAGGAGCGGCGAAAGTAGAGGAAACACGACTACTAATCGTCATTGCCTTGTTTTTACGTACAGTCATTACTTATTCCTCAAAAATCTACCATCTTAATTTATAGGAGAGACCAGCGACTGCGGTCTTTCGATAAACCCTGCGCGGCTGTCGGGTACAATTTCAATTAGATTAATCTGTGTTGGCGTAATCTCTACAATGCGCCCATCATTAAGGCCAAGATAATTTCCTACTGTAACGCTAGCTACCGAGCCATCTGGACGCTGTACTAAAGCGTACTGCTGACCTTCAGGTGAGATGACCATACCGCGAAAAGTCAGCTGAGCAATCTCATACTGCTCTAACGGCTCCTTTATACGATTGATATCAGGTCGTACGCCATCAATAGCAGTAGTTGGTCCTTGTACATTGACTAAACTTGGCGGCAAAAACGGGCTGCGTAAACTACTGGCACTGTAGACAAAATCCTCCACCAATAAAGCCTTGGGCGGTGGTTCAATAGGCTGGGCAGTTGATGCGCGTATATCAGCCATTGCCTGCTCAGCCATACCAATCCTATCAGTACAGCCGTTAAGTATAAAAGCTGTCATCGCTAGTAGGATAATATTTGATAGCGGTTTAATCATCAGTTACCTCCAGCACTAGCGTCAGTAGGTACCGGCGCATCAGTAGCAGCCTCTTCCCCCTCGAGCGCTGGCTCTTTTGAGCGATAGGTCTTGGTTTGTAATACCAAATTTAGCTCTGGTATAGCCTCTAAAGTGGGCTGCGGATTACTCACCTCAAAATCATGCATAGTAATGATACGTGGTAGCGCCGCTAAACCACTGATAAAGCTACCAAATTGATGGTACTCTCCTAAAGCAGCAATACGAATAGGCTGCTCGATAAAGAACTCATTTTCGATTTCAGGCTCAACGGAGATATCTTGAAAGCGAATATTGCTTCCAACTCCAGTCATATTGATACCCTCTACTAGCTCAGACACTCGCGTCTCTTTGGGTAGCTGATCGAGTAAGGTATTAAATTCAGTGTCCATTTGTTCAACTTGAGCTTTATAAGTCTCTAAGTGCCGCGCTCGAGACTCTTTTTCGCGATAGCTATCGAGTAAGGTTTGCTGCTCACTCTCGCTTGCTCTAATCTCATCAATTTTACTACTTATAGGCAAAGCCCAAGAAAGAGCAGCAATAAAACTGACTACTAATAATAATACGGTGATTTTGACAGGAACCGGCCAATTACCTGAATTATCAGTATCTAACGACTCAAAACTGCGTCGAAACTCATTAAAATCAAAAGACTTTTTTGGGCGTTGCCGTCTATCTTGCTTTTTAATAAAGCTTTTTTTAGTTTTAATTAGGCTTTTTTTGCGCATAGGTTTCATAAAGC
This sequence comes from Psychrobacter sp. AH5, assembly GCF_040371085.1. NCBI lineage: Bacteria > Pseudomonadati > Pseudomonadota > Gammaproteobacteria > Moraxellales > Moraxellaceae > Psychrobacter > Psychrobacter sp. AH5. The sequence continues at coordinate 107,422 of NZ_JAMBMT010000001.1, read as the reverse complement.
GCCTCCAGAGCCGTTGGTACTCGCGACAATATCTGCTGACTCTACAGGCTCAGGCAATGCTGATTGCACTTGCGTAGTAATTACAAACTGTACATAGCTGTCTTCAGGATATATAGGGCGCGGCTGTTCACTATTAGTAGTGTTGGTGGTTGCAGCGCCAAGCTCAGGAGCAGTCTCATAAGCGCTGATGTTTTGTTGAATATTACGCACCGCAGAATTCCCCATCCATGGGCTACTATCTAAGTTACGAATCAGGCTTGAGACGACATTCGGGTTATCTGCCAGCCCAGTAAAGGTCAGCAAATCACCTTCGCGTTTTAGATTGTTAAGGTAAAGAGCAGTAGGAATGGCTTTGGCAATATCATCCCATAAACGCACTGGTATCGGACGACGTCCTTGCAAATCTTGAATGACCTGCATGCGCGAGATAATCTCTTCTCGGCGCTGCTCAAGCGTATCAATCTCTACCAGTACTGCATCTAGTCGACTGTTTTCTTGCGTAATACGATCGTTGGCATCACGTTGCTCTTCTAGCTCATTGTTAAAATAGCTCCAAGTAGCAAAAGCTGCCAACAGTGCTAGCAAAGTTACCGCAATGACTAACGTTAAAAATTCTTTGTTGCGACGCGCGCGTTCTTCAGCACGCCAGGGTAATAAGTTAATGCGAGGCATCAGTTAAAACTCCTAAGCGCCAGCCCGCAAGCGGCCATTAAACTCGGGGCATCAATAGCTAACTGCTCACTATCAATATAGGGGCTGATAGTCATATTGATAAATGGATTGGCAACCGTAACTCCGATACTCAGTTTTTGTTGTATCATGCCAGCAAGTCCGGGTATGGAGCTACTACCGCCAGCTAGCACGATATGATCAATACGACTATGCTGGCTTGAGGAGAAGTAAAACTGTAAAGAGCGGGTAATCTGCTGAACCATATTTTCCATAAAAGGGGTCAACACTTCAGGATAATAATCCTCAGGTAACATACGCTCATGCTTGTTTGCCGTAGCTTCCTCAAAAGATAAGCCATAACGATCTTGAATAGCTTCGGTCAACTGTAAGCCGCCAAACAATTGCTCTCTGCTATAGATAAAATTATGACCTTTGGCGATATATAAAGTAGTCTGATTGTGTCCAATATCGACTAGAGCGATTAATTCTGGCATGTTTGGTAGATCGTCTACCATCAATTTAAAGGCACGCTCTATGGCATGTGATTCAATATCCATGACCTTGGTCTTAAGACCGCCAAAAGCTAGGGCATCGACACGCTGATCGACTTTCTCAGAACGCGAGGCTGCCAATAATACCTGCACCATAGTATCATCCACTATCGAGGGGCCGAGCACCTCAAAATCGAGATTAACCTCATCTAAAGGGTATGGAATATACTGATCGGCATCAAGGCGGATTTGCGCTTCACGTTCAGCATCGTTCAAACCTGCATCCATGTCGATGATTTTGGTAATAACCGATGACCCTGAAACCGCGGTAACCGCCTCACTGCTAGTCACTCGATTACGACGCACTAAGCTAGAGATGGCATCACCTACGGCTTCTGTATCGACAATAAGTTTGTCGACAACTATGCCTGGAGTTAATCTCTCAATGCCATAAGACTTGAGATGAAATACTCCTTGTTGCCGACTAATGTCAACCAGTTTGACTGAGGTTGCACAAATGTCAACTCCAATCAAACCTTGATGCTTAGAAGAAAGTAGCTTCACAAACTCTACACCTTATATAGAACGTACGTTACGACGGTTTTTTAATATTGGAATACAATACGTTACTTAATAGACATATTCAAGCATTTAAAAAGATTTATCAGATACTTACACATTTAATGTGACCGCTACTTTGGGTTCAAGGTATAATGACTGGTGTTAAAACTCCTAATTGATAAGCCTATTATGACCAAAAAAAACGCCACTGTCCGTCTCGTTCATTACTTGGTGGGGCTTTTTATTGCCTTTTTAGCACTAATTGTAGTCTTAGCACTTGCAGTACCGATCGGGTTTTATGGCATGGCAATGTATCTATCGCCTACTTTGCCTAGTATTCAAGAGATAAAAAAAGCAAATCTTGAGATGCCATTACAGATCTATAGCCGCGATGACAAACTCATTGGTCAGTATGGTAATCGCTTATCTTTACCCGTAGCTTATGAAGAGATTCCTAAAAGCTTAACCAATGCATTTTTGGCCGCTGAGGACTCTTCTTTTTTTCAGCATAGCGGCATTAGTATTAAAGGTTTAGGCCGAGCAGTCACTGAGGTGGTGACCGATGATGAGGGTCAAACCGGTGGCTCAACTATTACCATGCAAGTTGCCAAAAATTACTTTTTGAGCCCTGAGCGCACCTTAAATCGAAAATTAACTGAATTGTTCGTCGCCCGTAAGATGGAAGATGAGCTCAGTAAAGATGAGATTTTGACTTTATATGTTAATAAGATATATTTGGGGGAAGGCGCTTATGGTATCCGCGCCGCCGCCAAAAAATACTATAGTAAGTCGCTTGATAGTTTAACTATCGCTGAGATGGCGATGTTAGCGGGCCTACCAAAAGCACCTTCAAAATATAACCCAGTGGCCAATCCTAGTCGAGCACTGACCCGCCGTAATTGGATTATTGGCCGCATGCACGAGCTTGGCTACATTGATCAAGCTGAGCATGATGAAGCTATAAACTCTCCTATCGGCTTGAATTTATATCAAGAAAAACTCGATGTTAATATGCCTTATTTGGCAGAGATGACCCGTTATGCCTTGGTCAATCGTTACGGTGAACAAGTGGTTAATGGCGGCTGGCGAGTGCGTTTAACTGTTGATAGTCAAGCGCAGCAAGATGCTGAGGCGGCGGTGTTAAAAGGTCTTATTGCCTATGATCATCGCCACGGTTGGCGCGGTGCTGAGGCTAATGATAAACCGCTTGAGGACTTTCGCCGTTATGGCAGCCTCTATCCTGCCAAAGTCACTAGTATAAAATCGCGTAGCTTTGACGCGCTTATGCAATCGGGCGAGACTGTCACCGTAGATTGGTCGGGTATGAGCTGGGCCAAAAAGTTTATCTCCGCTGATCGTTTTGGTAATTTGCCTAGTAACGCCTCTCAAGTTGTCAAAGATAAAGATATTGTACGCCTGATAAAGACAGAAAGTGGTAGTTGGCAATTGGCTCAAATCCCTGATGTCCAAGGCAGTTTGGTGTCATTAAATCCGGATACTGGTGCTCTTAATGCTTTAGTCGGCGGCTTTGACTTTAACTATAGTAAGTTTAATCGCGCGCTACAAGGTTGGCGGCAACCGGGTTCTACTATAAAGCCGCTTATTTATACCAGCGCTCTTGAAAAAGGCTATAGCCCCGATAGTATAGTCTCTGACCGTCCCATTCAGGTCGGCGATTGGCAACCTAAGAATTCTGACTCACGCTTTTTAGGAGATATTACTTTACGCCGCGGGCTTTATTTGTCTCGTAACTTAGTATCTATTCGCTTATTACAGGCAGTAGGTATATCTGATACGCGTGATTTATTGGATCAATTCGGTTTGGATAAAGAAAAACTGCCCACTACCCTCTCACTAGCCTTAGGCGCTGGTCAAGCAACACCTCTACAAATGGCAACCGCCTACGCCACCTTTGCAAACGGTGGTCATCGCATTCAGCCTTACTTTATTGAGCAGATTTATAATTATCAAAACGAGTTATTGTTTCAGGCCAATCCGCAGCAAGCTTGTGCACTTTGTTTCAACGAGCAGCTAGAAGAGCGTAATAAGCAGCTTATTGAAGAGGCAGAGCAAAAAGCGAATAAGACAGATAGTACTGATAAAGTTGCAGCTAATGATAATGTCAATAATGATAATCAAAATGACAGCAGCGAAGCGGACGAGCAAGCCACTATTGAAACCAGCGCTAATGATGAAGATCTGGCGAATAATGAATTAATCAATACCAAAATCTATGATGCGAGTCCATTATCAGATCGCTTGCAAGCACCTGTGGTTCAGTATGTCACCGCCACCCAAGCGCCGCGTATCTTAAAACCAAGAGTGGCTTATGATATGGCAGATATTTTGCGAGATGTAGTGCAGCGCGGTACTGCTGTGCGAGCCAAAGCGCTGGGTCGTAATGATATTGGCGGAAAAACAGGAACCACAAATGAAGCTAAGGATGCTTGGTTTGCCGGTTTTCATCCGACCAACGCTACCGTAGTATGGATGGGTTTTGATCAACCATCGACTCTGGGTCGTCGTGAGTATGGCGGCGTTGCTGCCCTTCCCGTTTGGATGGACTTTATGAAAGCGCAGTTAGAAGATACTCCTGTTCAATGGGTGTCGCTCAATAATAAGTCCAAGTCTAAGAAGCAAAAGCAGCAGATTATTGAGATGAAAGATGGCGGTATCATTACCGGCGATGTTGATGAAGAAGAAGACACTAGCGCTACTAAGCCGGTTAAACCTATACCTCAGCAGCGTAAGCCTCCAGAACCAATAGAAGAGGAGTCAAAACCTGAAGCACAGTCTACGGGCTCTAGCAGTAGCAATAGTGGTGGCGCTACTACAAGACCATTAACCCCAACGCCTACAGAGCGTATGCCAGCCATGCCCGAATAGCAGCGGCTAGCTCCTCTAAACTATGGCTAAAACAAAAAAGGGTACTCATCGCTGAGTACCCTTTTTTATATTGTAAAGCTTATGCGGCTAAGCTAAGATGATACTTTCATTAAAACTCAACCATACCGCCACGTAGCTGCTCAATCAAAGCTAGTAACTGACTGCGCCATTCTCGAATAGTAGCTTCATCAGGTAACCACTGATTTGACAGCGTTACCACATTAACAATAAGATCTTTGGGCCTAGACTCAAGCGCTTGATGATCATCACTATTTGGTTTATCAGCTATTAGCGCATAAAGACAGCGCTGATAAGCGTGCTCAATATCAGCCAAAAAACCTTGCTGTTGTAGCTGCTGTAATTGCATAACCTCAGGAGAGACTTGAGTACGTAAGCTCAAAGCTTGCTCTATCTGCTCTAAGGTAGGAGCGGCCAGCTCTAAGTCATAAAACTGAGATAGCTCTTGCATGAAAGCCAAAAAACTCCCGTATAAGTGAAAAATAGCGGTTTCACAATGTGCTTGATAAAGCTGCTTGTCATGACTGCTATCAGCGGCTTGGCAAGCTAGACGACAAAAATAAAGCTTTTGATTGGTACGATCGGCATGATACTTGGCAACGCGGGTTTTACCTGCCATGGGTAAGTTATCCTTTTATTAAATATAAATATTTGTAATGTGATCTTAAGTGTACTATTTTTTAGTAGTAATAATGAGTCGTTTTCTTTATTTATCATAAACCACTAAGTTATTAAAAAACCTACAACCACAAAAAAGCCAGCACTAAGGCTGGCTTTTTCACTATGAAATAACAATCAATTAAGACGATTAATTATCTTGATTAAGCTCTTGCGCAAAAGCTTCATCAAAGCTAGTAAAGTCTTTGCTATCGCTGCTAGCGGTACCCATATCAAAGGCTGCATTGAGATCTTTATCCTGCAGCTTTTGCTCAGCCTTATCTTTACGCGCTTTATGATAAGCCAAGCCTGTACCAGCAGGGATCAAACGACCTACCACGACGTTTTCTTTGAGGCCGCGAAGCTCATCAACTTTACCAGTAACAGCAGCCGCCGTTAACACACGCGTAGTTTCCTGGAACGAAGCGGCTGAGATAAAGCTTTCAGTAGCAAGGCTCGCTTTAGTAATACCCAGCAATTGACGCTCATACTGGACTGGGAATTTATCTTCTGCCACTAGCTTCGCATTTAATGCTTTGACATCGGCATATTCGACTTGATCGCCTTTGAAGTGACCAGAATCACCACCGTCAGTGACCTCAACTTTACGCAGCATCTGACGAATGATGACCTCGATGTGCTTGTCATTGATCTTCACGCCTTGCAAGCGATAAACGTCCTGCACTTCGTTAACGATATAATCAGCAAGTGCCGTTTGACCTTTCAAACGCAAGATATCATGCGGGTTTTGTGGACCATCAGCGATAATCTCACCGCGCGCTACCGTCTCGTTTTCAAAGACGTTGATTTGACGCCATTTTGGGATCAGCTCTTCATGCACTTCGCCATCTTCATTGGTAATGATAAAGCGGTTTTTGCCCTTAGTCTCTTTACCAAAGCTAACCACACCCGTCATCTCAGCCATGATAGCGTGATCTTTCGGGCGACGTGCTTCAAATAGATCAGCGACTCGTGGTAGACCACCGGTAATATCTTTGGTACCAGAAGACGCTTGTGGCACACGGCCTAAGATCGAACCTGCAGCTACTTTTTCGCCATCACTAACGCGAATGATGGTTTCAGCAGGTAAGAAGTAAACCACTTCTTTACCGGCATCGGTATTCAAGATAATTGCCGGACGTAAGTCTTTGGCGTTACTTGAACGATCACGCGTGGCTAGAATCTCAAACGAGCTCATACCGGTCGCATCATCAACTTTTACCGTCGCGGTCATACCATCAGTGATATCGCTAAAGCGCGCGGTACCAGCGAATTCAGTGATAATAGGATGCGTATGCGGATCCCATTTAGCGATAGTCTGGCCACCTTCAACTTTGTCGCCATTCTTCACCAGTACACTTGAACCATAAGGCACTTTATAACGCTCACGCTCACGGCCTAACTCATCGGTTAAGGCGATTTCAGCAGAACGAGAAACAATAACTAAGTGACCATCGGTATGCTCAACAGTTTTCATATTCTCAAAATGCGCTTGACCAGCGTTACGTACCGAGATGCTGTTATCCACTGACGCGGAACTCGCCGCCCCGCCCACGTGGAAAGTACGCATCGTCAACTGAGTACCTGGCTCACCGATAGACTGCGCGGCCATAACCCCAACAGACTCACCGATATTGACTTTATGACCACGAGCCAAGTCACGACCGTAACACTGTGAACAAACACCGTGCTCGATATCACAAGTGATGACTGAGCGTACCCAAATATCATCGATAGCGTTTTCGTCTAAAATATTGACCCATTGCTCATCAATCAGCGTACCTGCCGGGATCAATACCTTGTCAGCATCATCGTTATAAGTCACATCACGAGCGGTGACGCGGCCTAGTACTAGTTCGCCCAATTTCTCAATGATCTCGCCACCTTGAATGTGCGGCGTCATCAAGAGGCCTTGCTCAGTACCACAATCTTCGCTAGTGATAACCAAATCTTGTGCCACATCGACAAGGCGACGAGTCAGATAACCCGAGTTAGCGGTTTTTAGTGCGGTATCGGCAAGACCTTTACGCGCGCCGTGAGTTGAGATGAAGTACTGTAGTACCGTCAAACCTTCACGGAAGTTGGCTTTAATCGGCGTCTCAATGATTGAACCATCCGGCTTAGCCATTAGACCACGCATACCAGCAAGCTGACGAATCTGCGCGGCGCTACCACGAGCACCAGAATCTGACATGATAAAGATTGAGTTGAAAGATTTTTGCTCTTCTTCCTCACCTTTTGCATTGATAACTTTATCAGTAGCTAAGTTATCCATCATCGCTTTGGCGACTTTATCATTGGTACGTGACCAGATATCGACAACTTTGTTATAGCGCTCACCCGCAGTGACAAAACCCTGCTCAAACTGATCTTCGATCTCGCGAACTTCAGCATCAGCGGTTTCGATGATTTGCTTTTTGCTTGGTGGAATAACCATATCGTCTAGACCGATGGATACCCCAGACAAGGTCGCTTGCGCAAAACCTAAATACATAAGCTGATCGGCGAACATAACGCTGTCTTTGACGCCCATCTTACGATAGCAAGAGTTGATCAAGCGCGAGATGTTTTTCTTAGTCATCTCTTGGTTACACTCATCAAACGCCATACCTTTTGGCATGATGTTCCAGATAAGTAGACGACCAGCAACCGTGTCTTTTAGACTAGTCGATTCAGTCTGATTACCCTCTTCATCAATTTGCGTCTCAGTCACACGCACTTTAATCATAGCGTTGACATGCAAATCATTAGAGCCGATCGCGCGCAACGCTTCATTAACGGTGGCAAAAATCATGCCCTCGCCTTTAGCATTAATAGACGAGCGGCTGATGTAATACAGACCCAAGACCACATCTTGTGACGGTACGATAATTGGATCACCGTTAGCAGGTGACAAGATGTTGTTGGTTGACATCATCAAGGCACGTGATTCAAGCTGAGCTTCTAGGGTCAATGGCACGTGCACGGCCATCTGATCGCCATCAAAGTCCGCGTTAAATGCAGTGCAAACTAGCGGATGCAACTGAATCGCTTTACCTTCGATCAATACTGGCTCAAACGCTTGCAGACCTAATCTATGCAAAGTTGGCGCACGGTTCAAGAGCACTGGATGCTCGCGAATAACCATCGCTAGCATATCCCACACTTGCGGCTCTTCACGCTCGACCATCTTTTTGGCCGCTTTGATAGTCGTTGCCATACCATGCGATAACAGCTTGGCATAAGTAAACGGCTTAAATAGCTCAAGTGCCATTTTCTTTGGTAGACCACACTGATGCAAACGTAGCGTTGGACCTACCACGATAACCGAACGACCTGAATAGTCGACACGCTTACCTAGTAAGTTCTGACGGAAACGACCTTGCTTACCTTTGATCATATCCGCCAAAGACTTTAGCGGACGCTTGTTACTACCAGTGATAGCACGGCCGCGACGACCATTATCTAGTAGCGCATCGACGGACTCTTGCAGCATACGTTTTTCGTTACGCACGATAATATCAGGCGCACTCAATTCTAATAAACGCTTGAGACGGTTATTACGGTTGATAACGCGGCGATACAAATCGTTTAGATCTGAGGTTGCAAAACGGCCGCCTTCTAGCGGTACTAGCGGACGTAGATCTGGTGGTAGTACTGGCAAGATATTCATTACCATCCACTCAGGCTTATTATTAGAATCACGGAAAGCTTCTAATAATTTTAGGCGCTTAGACATTTTTTTGAGCTTAGTCTCAGAGCCAGTTTGCGGGATCGCTTCACGTAGCTCATCAATCTCAATATCAAGATCAATGTCTTTGAGCAAGTCTTGTACCGCTTCTGCACCCATCTTGGCAACGAACTCATCACCGAACTCTTCAAGCGCGCGGTAGTAGTCTTCGTCATCAAGCAACTGATACTTCTCAAGACTAGTTAGACCCGGTTCAGTAACAATATAGCTCTCAAAATAAAGCACACGCTCGATGTCACGTAGCGTCATGTCTAGCAAAAGACCGATACGGCTTGGCAATGATTTTAAAAACCAAATATGCGCCACAGGACTGGCAAGATCAATATGACCCATACGATCACGGCGAACTTTGGCAGTTGTGACTTCAACGCCGCACTTCTCACAAATCACGCCTTGGAACTTACGGCGCTTATACTTACCGCACAAGCATTCAAAGTCTTTTACGGGGCCAAAGATTTTGGCACAGAATAGACCGTCACGTTCAGGCTTAAAGGTGCGATAGTTAATGGTTTCTGGTTTTTTGACTTCGCCATGTGACCATGATTTGATCACATCAGGCGAAGCTAAAGTAATTTGAATACTATCAAACTCACGATTACCGCTTGCGGTAGGGCTTTGCATGATATCGAGTAAATCTTTCAAGTTGCTTCTCCGTTATCTTTATAATCCTCTAAGCTGTATTTAGTATACAAGCCACTTTGAGGACTGAAGGCAATGAATAGGGATGAGATAGAGAACTAAAAGCAGCAGCATTTATCCTTTAGTATTTGTAAAAATAAACCGGCTGCCTTTAGCAGAACTACTAAGCTTCAATAAGGACTTAGTTATTCTCTTTTAACTCAATATTTATACCCAGTGATTTGATTTCTTTGGTCAGTACGTTGAACGATTCAGGCATACCTGGATCCATATACTGCTCACCATCAACGATGTTTTTGTACATACGAGTACGGCCTTCGACATCATCCGACTTCACCGTTAGCATCTCTTGCAAGGTATAAGTCGCGCCATATGCCTCTAGTGCCCATACTTCCATCTCACCGAATCTCTGACCACCGAACTGCGCTTTACCGCCAAGTGGCTGCTGAGTAACTAGTGAGTAAGAACCAGTAGAACGCGCATGCATCTTGTCATCAACTAAGTGGTTCAATTTGAGCATGTACATATAACCGACCGTGACTTTACGATCAAACTTCTGACCGGTACGACCGTCATAAAGTACCTGCTGGCCATCACGATCAAGCCCTGCAAGCTCAAGCAAGTCTTTGACCTGATGCTCATGAGCACCATCAAATACTGCGGTACCCATCGGCACACCGCCGCGTAAGTTACCTGCTAAAGCCATAATGTCATCATCAGAGAGGCTATCCAAATCAACTTGCTCGCCGCCGACTTTGTTGTAGATCTGATCTAAGAAATCACGCAGATCTTTGATAGCCGCTTGCGCTTTGAGCATATTGTCAATCTTCTCGCCCAAACCTTTGGCTGCCATACCCAAATGGGTCTCAAGCACCTGACCGATGTTCATACGTGATGGAACACCAAGTGGGTTTAGCACGATATCAACTGTGTTGCCATGCTCATCATAAGGCATGTCTTCGACCGGCATAATGCGCGAGACCACCCCTTTGTTACCATGACGACCCGCCATCTTGTCACCCGGCTGAATCCGGCGTTTAACCGCTAGATAGACCTTAACGATTTTTTGCACGCCGTGTTGCAAGTCATCCCCAGCGGTTAGTTTGCGTTTTTTCTCCGCAAACTTACTATCGATGTCTTTTTGCTTATCGACTAAATACTCAGCGATTTGGGTGAGACGCTCAGCGATGTCTTCTTCGACTGGTTGAATATCCAGTAAAGTCTCAAGGCTCATCTCTTTCATGTCAGCCGCTTTCATCACCGTACCAGCTTTTAGACCGGCACCGCCACTGACTTTTTGGCCATCAAGCAACGTACCAATACGACCACGCGCCGCTTCTTCAAAGATGCGTAGCTCTTCTTTTAGATCTTTGCGGTAGCTATCGAGCTGCGACTTCTCAATGGCGCGAGCACGGGCATCTTTTTCGACGCCATCACGAGTAAAGACTTGTACGTCAATAACCGTGCCTTTGCTTGAGGTTGGCACCCGTAACGAGGTGTCTTTCACATCAGCCGCTTTTTCACCAAAGATTGCCCGCAGTAGTTTCTCTTCTGGCGTTAACTGCGTCTCACCTTTTGGTGTGACTTTACCGACTAAGATGTCACCAGCATCAACCTCAGCACCAATGTAGACAATACCCGCTTCATCAAGGCTTGATAACGCGGCTTCGCCAACGTTTGGAATATCAGCGGTAATCTCTTCGGTACCCAACTTGGTATCACGCGCCACACAAGTTAATTCTTGAATATGAATAGTAGTGAAACGATCTTCTTTCACCACTTTTTCTGATAGCAAAATTGAATCTTCGAAGTTATAACCATTCCACGGCATAAAGGCGATACGAATGTTCTGACCTAATGCTAGCTCACCTAAGTCCGTTGAAGGACCATCAGCCAAGATATCACCAAAAGCAATCTCATCGCCTTGGTTGACGATAATACGCTGGTTAATACAAGTGTTCTGGTTAGAGCGCGTGTATTTGATCAAGTTATAGATATCGATACCCGCTTCACCTGCGACCATCTCATCTTCGTTAACGCGTACTACGATACGTGAGGCATCAACGTCTTCGATCACACCGCCACGTTTAGCAATGACACAAACACCAGAGTCGCGCGCTACGTGACGCTCCATACCCGTACCGACGAGCGGCTTATCCGCACGTAGGGTTGGAACAGCCTGACGCTGCATGTTCGAACCCATGAGGGCACGGTTAGCATCATCATGCTCCAAGAATGGAATAAGACCTGCTGCTACCGATACCACCTGACTTGGCGACACATCCATATGCGTTACTTTATCAGCAGGCATACGTACAAATTCGCCATAGCTACGCACACTGACCATATCGTCAGCGAGCTCGCCTTTATCGTTCATTGGCGAGTCGGCTTGTGCAATCACCGTACCCACTTCTTCGATCGCTGATAAATATTCAATCTCATCAGTAACCTTACCATCAACCACCCGGCGATAAGGAGTCTCTAAGAAACCAAAGCTGTTAGTTTTAGCAAAAGTGGCTAATGAGTTAATCAGACCAATGTTTGGACCTTCTGGCGTCTCAATCGGGCAGACACGGCCATAATGGGTGTCATGAACGTCACGGACTTCAAAGCCTGCGCGCTCACGCGTTAAACCGCCGGGGCCTAATGCTGAGACACGGCGTTTATGCGTCACTTCTGACAACGGGTTGTTTTGATCCATAAACTGTGACAGCTGACTTGAACCAAAGAATTCTTTCACTGCAGCCGCAACGGGTTTTGAGTTGATCAAATCTTGCGGTGATAAATTATCGGATTCCGCTGATGATAAACGCTCTTTTACCGCACGCTCAACACGTACTAGACCTACGCGGAATTGGTTCTCTGCCATCTCACCTACTGAGCGAATACGGCGGTTACCTAAATGGTCAATATCATCGACTTCGCCGCGACCATTACGGATCTCAATCAGCTCTTTTAATACGTTAACGATGTCGTCATTGGTTAGAACGCTACGCTCGCGCTGAATGTCAGGATCATCAGTATTCTCAAACTCTAAACCTAAACGGCGGTTAAACTTCATCCGGCCGACGTTAGATAAGTCATAGCGATCAGCATTGAAGAACATGCTCTCGAATAGTTTTTCAGCCGTCTCAACCGTTGGCGGCTCACCGGGACGCATGACTTTATAGATCTCAATCAACGCTTCTTCACGGCTTGAAGTGCTATCAGCGCGCAAGGTATCAGCGATATAACTGCCCTGATCGATATCATTGGTGAATAAAATGCTAAACTCTTTGATAGAGTCGCTAGCTTCAAAGGCACTTAATTTAACCAATAATTCATGGTCAATTAAGGTGTTTGCCTTGGCGATAACTTCATCATTGACGACAATGTCTTCCGCCAAAATACGCTCATATAGATACTCATCAGGCACAGCAATCTTAGTCATACCCGCTTCTTCGATCTGACGGATACGGCGAGCATTGATACGCTTGCCTTGCTCAACTATTACCTCACCGTCAGGAGAGACGATATCGAACTGTGCCATCTCGCCGCGCAGACGATCAGCAACAATGTCAATCTCGAACTGCTCATCACCTTTATAGACCGAAACTTTATCAAAGAATAAGTCTAAAATCTCACTAGTCGTTAAACCAAGCGCACGCAAAATGATAGAGGCTAATAATTTACGGCGACGGTCAATACGAGCGAAGACTAAATCTTTAGCATCAAATTCAAAGTCGAGCCATGAACCACGGTAAGGAATAATACGCGCGTTATAAAGCACCTTACCACTTGAATGCGACTTACCTTTGTCATGATCAAAGAACACGCCAGGTGAGCGATGTAATTGTGAGACGATCACGCGCTCAGTGCCATTAATAATAAAAGTACCGTTAGCCGTCATTAGCGGCATCTCGCCCATATAGACGCTTTGCTCACGAATATCTTTGATAGCCGCTTTACTATCTTTATCTTTGCTATCTTTGTCTTTGATAATAAGACGAATCTTGACCCGCATAGGAGCGGCAAAGGTTGAACCACGCAAAATACATTCACGCTCATCAAACTCAGGATCCCCTAAATAGTATTCGACAAATTGCAGCTCTGCATTACCAGAGTGGCTCTCAATTGGGAAGATAGAAGAGTAAGCGGCTTGTAGACCAATATTCTCACGAGCTTTAGGCTTTTTATGCTCTTGCAAGAATTGCTCATAGGAATCTACTTGAATAGACAGTAAATAGGGAATGTCCATCACAGTGGGCAATTCAGCAAAACTTTTGCGAATACGCTTTTTTTCAGTATAAGAATATGCCATCGAGAGTCCTTACAGTAAACATGGAGATAAATAAAATCGTAGCTAGATTACAACAATACTAGGTGATACTATGCAAACTTAGCGACGCATACGATAATAACAACAGCTTTACAAATGAGATAATAATAAAAAATCATCTTAAAGTTAAAAATCATTGATCTATACTAATACATAGACCAACGCATAACGCTTACAACATAATCAAAAATATTGGTCATCAATAGTATTGAAACGTAAAGTTATCAAGCTCTTAGATAACCGTATCAATCGGATAAACAGTAAATTAAAAATAGGTAAATAACAGTCGGAAAAATAGGATTAAGATTTCAATTAAACGCTATTTGCAAGAAAAGCATGCGGACACAAAAAAATGCCAAACATCCAGTGACGTTTAGCCTAATTCAAAAGGGTATTCAAAATTACTGTGCTTGTTTGCACTGTGTTTAACTGCATAGCTATCGTGTGTCCTTTTGATGAGTATCCACCGCTAATAATAGGGCTTTTGGTAGACACAAAAGGTCAAGCCAGTAATTATAATAAAAAAAAGCTAGCAATGCAAGGCATTACCAGCTTTTTTATGTCGAACTAACTTGTCTAACTAAAATATTAAGTTATTAAAAACTTATTTTAGCTCAACAGTAGCACCAGCTTCTTCAAGTTTCTTTTTCAACTCTTCAGCTTCAGCTTTGTTTGCGCCTTCTTTGATTGGTGCTGGAGCACTTTCAACCAAATCTTTTGCTTCTTTCAAGCCAAGGCCAGTCGCTTCACGTACCGCTTTAATGACCGCAACTTTCTTCTCGCCAAAGCTAGCTAGAACAACGTCAAACTCGTCTTTTTCTTCAGCAGCAGCAGCAGGACCAGCAGCAGCAGGTGCAGCAGCAGCAACAGCAGCAGTTACGCCGAATTTTTCTTCCATAGCGCTGATTAATTCAACGATATCCATTACTGACATTTCAGCGATTGCGTTTAACACATCATCTTTAGATAGTGCCATGAGAACTCTCCGTTATCTGATAAAATTAATTGATTTTAATAGCTACTAATTGCTTGTCGAGTAGTTAAATAGGTTTGACAATAAAAGGTAATTAGTGCTGTAAAATTTACGTTAAAACCAGCAATTAAGCGGCTTCTTTTGCGTCTTTGATTGCTGCTACCGTGCGAACGAACTTGCCAGGAACTGCGTTCATAGTCTGGACAAGCTTGGTCACTGGTGCATTCATAGTAGCCATCAAGATAGAGATTGCTTCGTCGCGAGTTGGTAGCTTCGATACGCGCTCTAGCTCTTCTGGACCATAAACTTCACCACCGACTGATACTAATTTGGTCTCTAAAGCTTTGTTATCTTTGCTAAAGTCGAAAACGACTCGAGCGGCAGATCCCAAATCTTCCATAGAGAAAGCCAAAAGTAGTGGACCAGTCATACGATCTGACATGCTCTCAAACTTAGTGCCTTCAAAAGCGCGTTTTGCAAGTGTATTTTTTACTACTTTTAAAACGACGCCTTTTTCACGGGCTTGCTGACGTAGCTGAGTAAGCTTCGCAACACCAATACCATGATATTCGGCAGCTACTGCTGAGTAAGCATTAGCAGCAACTTCAGACACTTCAGCCACAACTTGTTGTTTTTGCTCTAGCGTTAATGCCATAAGTTGACTCCTTTAATCTAATCAATCCTCTTGTAATCAAAACCACAATGCAGATCGACTTGATACGACACGCTACATTCTATAAATAAAATGATAGCGACTGATTACGGCACCGTTATCAGAATGACGTCGAGTAGTAGGTTGCCCTATTCTCTAGTCTTAAACTGGGTGGGTCACCGTCTGCGTAGGACAATTAAGATTTTCATCTGTCATCGATTAACAAAATCAGCTTATTGCTGTGTCATTCTCTTTAAAAGCCTGAACTGTTAAGGAGCTATTCATAGCTATAAACTGCTTTCTACCTACGGTCTTAGACAGCGTAGCTTATGCTACACTGACCTAATTGATAAAATTCTTTTGGTAGTTAAGTTTAAATCCATAAACTTAACTACTGATATAAATTACTTAGCCATACGATAAGGAACAGGATCAATTGTTAGACCTGGGCCCATCGTGCTAGATAAAGTGATTTTCTTAATAAAAACACCTTTAGAGGTAGCAGGCTTAGCACGCTTAAGATCAGACAATAACGCTTGCGCGTTTTGAATAACTTGATCAGCAGTAAAACCAACTTGACCGATAGTGGTGTGAATAATACCAGCTTTATCAACACGGTACTGCGCTTGACCGGCTTTGGTGTTAGCAACTGCTTCAGCAACATTAGGCGTAACTGTACCGACTTTCGGGTTAGGCATTAGACCACGTGGACCTAAAATAGTACCTAACTGACCTACCACACGCATAGCGTCTGGAGCGGCGATAACCACATCAAAGTCCATGTTACCGGCTTTGATTTGATCGGCCAAATCTTCCATACCAACGATGTCAGCACCGGCCTCGCGGGCAGCTTCAGCAGCAGCGCCTTGAGCAAATACCGCCACGCGTTTGGTTTTACCAGTACCGGCAGGTAGATTGGTTGCACCACGAACGACTTGGTCAGATTTACGTGGATCAACCCCTAGGTTTACCGCGATATCGATAGACTCTTTGAATTTAAGAGGTGGCAAATCATTTAAGATTTGTACCGCTTCTTCGATAGTGTATTGCTTTTCGTTATCGATACGGCTGTTAATTTCTTTTTGGCGTTTGGTTAGCTTACTCATTTACACACCCTCCACGGTAATACCCATTGAACGAGCGGTACCAGCAATGGTACGGACAGCAGCATCAAGACCAGCAGCAGTCAAATCTGCATCTTTAGTCTTAACAATCTCTTCTAATTGAGCGCGATCGACTTTACCGACTTTAGCAGTATTAGGCGTACCTGAACCTTTAGCGATGCCTGCTGCTTTGCGTAGCAAGTAAGCCGCTGGTGGCGACTTCATGATAAAAGTAAAAGACTTATCACTATAAACGGTAATCTCTGTAGGAATAGGTAGACCCGGCTCTTGGTTAGAAGTTGCCGCGTTAAATTCTTTACAGAACGCCATGATGTTCACCCCTTTTTGACCCAATGCTGGACCGATAGGTGGTGAAGGATTTGCTTTACCTGCTGGGACTTGTAGTTTGATGTAACCATCAATCTTCTTAGCCATGATTTTCTCCTAAATGGGTTATAGCGCCAGTTGCTCAATAATGATAAAAAAGTGCAATTGCTTGCTAATTAATAAGCAACAACAGCTCCCCAGTTGATGTCTGTTTAGTCTAGTTTTTCAACTTTACTAAACTCAAGCTCGACCTGAGTAGGTCTATTAAATACGTTTACGGTCAATTGTAGCTTAGACTTCTCATAATCCACTTTTTCGACCATACCTTTAAAGTCAGTAAAGGGACCATCGATAACCAACAGCTCTTCGCCTGGCTCAAATAGAGTCTTCGGACGTGGCGCCGTTTCAGTTTGATTGAGTCTATTGAGAATGCGATCTGCTTCCGCTTGAGTGATAGGTGCTGGGGTCTCTGGCGTACCGCCAACAAAGCCCATGATACGTGGACAATCTTTGACAATGTGCCAAGTATTATCGTTCATCTCCATTTGGATTAAGACATATCCTGGAAAGAACTTACGCTCACTTTTGCGCTTTTTGCCGTCTTTCATCTCGACCACTTCTTCGGTCGGCACTAACACATCGCCAAAAGAGTCCGCGAACTCACTACGATTGATACGATCAGTTAATGAACGTTGTACTTGTTTTTCATATCCTGAAAACGCTTGGACAATATACCAACGCATATCACGCTCCTGATCTTTATAGGTGTAAAATTAAACCGTCATAATCATAACGGCGGTTAAAAAACTTATAACTTTATAACCATTAAATTAATAAGTAGCTTTAGCTCATTAATAGCTTATTAGCCAATAAATAAGCCAACGAACCAATTAAAAAAGTTATCTAAGACCCAAATAAAAAACCCTACAATAGCAATCACGACAATCACTTGCCATGTGTATTGAAAGGTTTCATCTTTACCGGGCCAGGTCACACGGCGTAACTCAACCGCCGCATCTTTTAGTAATATTTTAAAAGCGCGTCCTTGATTAGTCAGTGCTAGGCAGACTAAGGCAAATACCGCAAGGGCGACAATAATACCAATACGTACCCAAACATCATTGGCCGCTTGCCAATAACCTGGTAAGTACTGATTAGAAAAAGTCGCCGATATTAAAGCAACTATGGCTAAAAGCCATAAAATCATATCTTTTGCTGAGCCAGTTTTGGCCACTTCGACAGCAGTAGTGTTATTACCTGCTGAGACGTGCTTTCCTTTAGTTAACATTGAGCTAGCCGTAGCTTTGGCATCAGATAACTTAGAATCGAGGTTATCCTGATTGTTGCTCATAAAGGACTCGCTTAGGAGATGGTAACGTCAGATAAAGATAGGATAAAAAAGATGGCAGGCGATGTAGGACTCGAACCTACAACCCTCGGTTTTGGAGACCGATGCTCTACCAATTGAGCCAATCGCCTATGGGTGTTAAGGCTGACAATTATACAAGGTTTAAATTTAAATGCAAGATCTAAGACAAAATTTATTTAATAATTCTCTATAGTTAAGCATTATAAAGATAAAACCACTTTTATTTCTCTTCTTTTGCCAAACAGCTCTACCTTATTCATTGCCCATAAAAAAAGCCACTCTCAATAAAGAGAGCGGCTTTTCATGTTTTAGTAACTGTAAAGCAAGTTACTTAAGCATCAGCTATTAGTTGCTTACGTTAGCAACTACACCAGCACCTACCGTACGGCCACCTTCGCGAATAGCGAAACGTAGGCCTTTGTCCATAGCGATTGGGTGGATAAGCTCAACGCTCATCTCAACGTTATCACCAGGCATAACCATTTCAGTACCATCTTGTAGCTGGATTGCGCCAGTCACGTCAGTGGTACGGAAGTAGAACTGTGGACGATAGCCGTTTAGGAACGGAGTATGACGACCACCTTCTTCTTTGCTTAACACATATACTTCTGCGTCAAACTTAGTATGCGGAGTGATTGAACCTGGCTTAGCTAGTACTTGGCCACGTTGTACGTCTTCACGCTTAGTACCACGTAGTAGGACACCACAGTTCTCACCAGCACGACCTTCATCTAGCAGTTTACGGAACATCTCTACACCAGTACAGGTAGTTTTTTGGGTGTCACGGATACCAACGATTTCGATCTCGTCGCCTACGCGGACGATACCTGATTCAACACGGCCAGTAACAACGGTACCACGACCTGAGATTGAGAAGACGTCTTCGATTGGCATTAGGAATGCTTTGTCGATGTCACGCTCAGGCTCTGGGATATAGGTGTCTAGGATGCCTAGTAATTCTACTACCGCTGGTTCGCCGTATTTGCCTTCGTCGCCTTTTAGGGCTTGGGTGGCTGAACCTTTAACGATTGGGGTGTCATCACCTGGGAAGTCATAGTCGTTTAGTAGTTCACGAACTTCCATTTCTACTAGCTCAAGTAACTCTTCGTCGTCTACTAGGTCACATTTGTTCATGAAGACGATGATGTACGGTACGCCAACCTGACGAGAGAGCAAGATGTGCTCACGAGTTTGTGGCATTGGGCCGTCAGTCGCTGATACAACTAGGATAGCGCCGTCCATTTGTGCGGCACCGGTGATCATGTTTTTAACATAATCGGCGTGACCTGGGCAATCAACGTGGGCGTAGTGACGGCTTTCGGTGTCATACTCTACGTGTGAGGTGTTGATGGTGATACCACGTGCTTTTTCTTCTGGAGCTGAGTCAATAGACGCGTAGTCTTTGGCTTCGCCGCCTGAGGTTTTAGCAGCTACGGTTGCGATAGCGGCGGTAAGGGTGGTTTTACCATGGTCAACGTGTCCAATGGTTCCGACGTTGACGTGTGGCTTGCTGCGTTCAAACTTGGCCTTTGCCATGAGTGTATCCTTTTTATTGGGGTCCGTTTTTAGACTTTATACTGATAGTATGTCTAAAATAATACTGACCACATTGATATAAGTATTTAGGGTTGCACTAAACGTGCAGATATTATAAGAAAATAATCACTAATAACAAGTCTTTTAACCAATTATTAGTGTATTCAATCATTAACAGTAATAATGACTAGTAGCAATGCTCCTTAAACAGAGCACTCTAACTAGTCATTAGTCACTTATTTATTCTTCATCTTTAGAGTTGAACTTAGAGATGATTTCAGCGGCTACTGATTTTGGAATCTCAGCGTATTTCTGGAATTCCATCGAGTAAGTAGCACGGCCTTGTGACATTGAGCGCATTTGTGTGGCATAACCAAACATCTCTGCTAATGGTACTTCAGCACGGATCTGCTTAGTGCCACCAGGCAGATCTTCCATACCTTGTACTAGGCCACGACGACGGTTCAAATCGCCCATGATGTCGCCCATGTAGTCTTCTGGGGTCTCAACTTCAACTTTCATCACCGGTTCAAGTAGCGCAGGGTTTGCCGCTAAGAAGCCTTTTCTGAAGGCCATAGAACCAGCCATTTTGAAAGATAATTCATCAGAGTCAACGTCATGGTATGAGCCATCATATAGAGTCGCTTTTACGCCAACCACTGGATAGCCTGCCAATACGCCGTTTTTCATGCGCTCTTGAATACCTTTATCGACCGCACCGTGGAATTCTTTTGGTACCGTACCACCAACGACCTCTTCAGCGAATTCGTATTCAACATCACCCGCTGGATCGAGTGGCTCAAGACGTAACCAAACGTGACCGAATTTACCACGACCACCTGTCTGACGTACGAATTTGCCTTCTTGTTCAACCGTGTCACGAATCGTTTCACGATAAGCAACCTGCGGCGCACCGATGTTGGCTTCAACGTTAAACTCACGCTTCATACGATCAACCAAGATCTCAAGATGCAGCTCACCCATACCACTGATAATTGTCTGACCAGACTCTTCATCAGTATGAACACGGAATGATGGATCTTCTTTTGCCAAACGGCCTAAAGCGATAGACATTTTTTCTTGGTCAGCTTTGGTCTTAGGTTCAACCGCCAAAGAGATAACAGGATCTGGGAATTCCATACGCTCAAGAGTGATAACGTTGTTCTCATCACATAGAGTATCACCAGTACCGACATCTTTCATACCGACTAGGGCGGCGATATCACCAGCGCGGATCTCAGATAACTCTTCTTGTGAGTTAGCATGCATCTCAACGATACGGCCGATACGCTCACGCTTCATCTTCACCGGGTTATAAACACTACCACCTTGCTGCATAACACCTGAGTAAACACGAACGAAGGTTAAGTTACCCACGAATTTGTCATTCATGATTTTGAATGCTAGCGCTGAGAATGGCTGGTCATCAGAAGCTTCACGAGTGCCTTCAGACTCTTCTTTATCATCCAAAATACCACGGATTGCTGGTACATCTTGTGGTGCTGGCATATAGCGGATAACCGCGTCTAGCATCTTTTGTACGCCTTTGTTTTTGAAGGCAGTACCACAAAGCATAGGAATGATTTCGTTAGCAATAGTACGCTCACGAATAGCGGCATGAATCTCATCTTCAGAAAGCTCTTCGCCTTCTAGATACTTATTCATCATCTCTTCACTAACTTCAGCAGCCGCTTCTACTAGCATTTCACGATACTCTTCCGCTTTGGCTTGTAGCTCACTTGGAATTTCACGCTCTTCAAACTTCATGCCTTGAGACTCAACATCCCAATAGATAGCTTTCATAGTGATTAGATCAATAACGCCTTCAAAATCTTCTTCTTTACCGATTGGAATAACGACCGGTATTGGATTACCACCAAGACGAGTTCTAACCTGCTCTACCGCACGATAAAAATCAGCGCCAACGCGATCCATTTTATTTACGAATGCTAGACGAGGAACTTTATACTTATTTGCCTGACGCCATACGGTTTCAGACTGTGGCTGAACGCCGCCAACCGCACAGTAAACCATACACGCGCCATCAAGAACACGCATAGAACGCTCAACTTCGATAGTGAAGTCAACGTGACCTGGGGTGTCGATGATGTTGATACGGTGTTCATCAAACTGGTTGTCCATGCCTTTCCAGAAACAAGTGGTTGCAGCAGAGGTAATAGTAATACCACGCTCCTGCTCTTGCTCCATCCAGTCCATCGTTGCGCCGCCATCATGGGTTTCACCGATCTGATGGTTTTTACCAGTATAGAATAAAATACGCTCGGTAGTGGTCGTCTTACCAGCATCAATGTGCGCTGAGATACCAATGTTGCGATAGCGCTTTAGGGGAGTTTTACGAGCCATAGTATTTTCCTAGGAAAAGTCGTGTATGTATTGATATAGGGTGGTGCTCTACCTCATCATTCAAATAAAAAGCTCTTTTAAAAGCAGTCGGCTTTTATTTAACTTTTACATAGTGCTCAAAGCTATCTGTATGCTAGGTTAATAAAAGAGATAATATGAAAGTATGGAGGCATCAAATTTGGAATACTATAAATTTTAATACTGTAATTTTGCAATATTGCAGTTATAACAGTCCGTTTAATGAATAGCATCAAGATAGATGGCCGCCATCTAGACTTTAGTCTTAACAGACTTTTATGCTGCTAAAAGTCCCTAATATAAAAAGTCTAAATAGTGATGGCGGTAATCAGTAGAACGAATAAATAAACTAGCACCCAAAAAAGGGCTTAAAACCATAGCTTAGAAGCGATAATGTGAGAACGCTTTGTTAGCATCTGCCATACGGTGAACTTCGTCACGCTTTTTCATAGCATTGCCTTTACCTTCTGACGCATCACTCAATTCGCCCGCTAGACGCAAAGCCATTGATTTTTCAGAACGCTTTGCAGCCGCTTCAGCTAACCAACGCATAGCTAAGGCAGTACGACGGGAGGGACGTACTTCCATAGGTACTTGATAGGTAGCACCGCCGACGCGACGAGCTTTTACTTCAACCATTGGGCGTACGTTTTCTAGCACTTCTTCAAAGAAAGCTACTGGATCTTCGATGTTGCGCTTTTGGCTTACAGTCTCAAGTGCACCGTAAACGATACGCTCAGCTGTAGATTTTTTACCATGACTCATGACATGGTTGATGAATTTAGCGATAGTCTGGCTACCAAACTTAGGATCCGGTAGGATCTCACGGGTAGCAACGACGCGACGTCTTGGCATAATAATAATCCTTTTCTTCAGGAGAGTCTGACATTCATAAGCTCAAGCTGCCTTTATAAGAGCATAGCGATGAGTTATCAGTCAGCCTTACTGCATAGCGGTATGTCCATCGCCTATAGAGATATCATTAGATAGCTACTACCTTGAACGCGAACACCAAACCTATGCACAGTTAAATGGGTAATACAAATCAGCTCAAGCATTTACTATATTAAGTATTATGCTTTAGGCTTCTTCGCACCGTACTTAGAGCGACCTTGTTTACGGTCTTTTACGCCTGCGCAGTCAAGTGCACCGCGAACGGTGTGATAACGTACACCTGGTAGATCTTTTACACGACCACCGCGGATAAGAACCACACTGTGCTCTTGTAAGTTATGACCTTCGCCGCCGATGTAGCTTGATACTTCATAACCTGAAGTCAAACGAACACGACATACTTTACGCATGGCTGAGTTTGGTTTTTTTGGAGTAGTAGTATATACGCGAGTACACACACCACGACGTTGTGGGCACGCTTGCAACGCAGGAACTTTTGACTTTTCCTTGATGGTTTTGCGACCCTTGCGAATCAATTGGTTAGTTGTTGCCATAAGGCATCCTTCTCCCGTTTGGTATAAAACAAAAAAATGGGCTAATCTGCTTATACCCACGATAATCGCGGCTATTGGCAGTACCCATTTTTAGGACAGTGTATTATAAAGATATGTTGCTGCTATTTCAACTACTTATCAGCAATTTCACTTTACAACTATTCTTCAATGTGCTTCAAGCTATTAGGCTTGTAAACTCTAAATGGCGCTATTCTAGCATTTTTCAAGAGCTATTAGCCGCTAAGCCACTTTTAGCTCTAAAAAAGTTTATAACAGCTATTGAGTAGCCGTGATAACCTAATAACCCCTATCTAGATAACATCTTTGCTAGCTTGAATCATTGGTTAGTTACATTACTTTTTAACTTCATCTTTTTGCTTATCTTTACTACGGTTAGTGCTTTTATCTTCGGTTTTAGCTTTATTAGCATCTTTGTCTGTCTTATCGGCGTCTTTATTTGTTTTTTCCGTCTCTTTAGCGCTGTCGTTAGCTTTTTCTTTGCTGGCTTGTTTGTTGTCTTTATTGTCAGCATCGTTATCACTACTATCTTGCTCAGTGTCAGCTGGTTTTACCGCCGCTTCGCTAGCACTGTCATCGGTAATGGCTTTATTATTAGCAAGTTTAGGCTCAGGACCAAAAGTCGCTTTGGCAACGCCAATCACTTCATCAATCAAAGCGCTGTTATAACGCATACCCACGACTACAGCCGTAGCTGGCAATAGGCGACGTAACCACGATAGATTAATTTTGTCCAAATCAATGCCTACTTGACTGGCAATATTATCGACTTGTTCAGCGTAGTAATTGACGTTTTTGTTTTTTAACCCTAAGTTTTTTAGCTCACTATGCAAACCTCGGCTTTGGGCGTTATCGAGCAGTCCTTTACCTACACCAATACCAGCTAGCAGAGCTTGTTTTTCTTGCATTTTACTCAAATCAGCATTGGCGAGGAGCTCATAGGCCATCTTCACGCCTTGCTTACCTGTTAACGGCTTGTCATAGGCGGCCGCTATTTGGTAAACGGTACGTAGTGATACCAGTAATAACCATAAAGTATCGGCTAACAACCCTGGCAAGCCTGCCAAACCAGTGATACCGCCTAATGTCGCTAATGCGCGGTTTTGGTTAGCGATATCAGTCGCTAGGGCATAACGCTGCTCATCGTCCAAACTAGCGACATCAGCAAAGCGGTGCTCGCTAGGCAGATCTAATTTACTCCAAGTTGAGGCAAGATTAGCCACTTGCGCAAATGCTCCATCCACTGTTGACTCAAATAGACTATTGGGCACGACTTTTTTGGCATATTTGCCATAAGTAGCAAAACGCGATCCTAATAATTGCTGAGTGGCCTTTAGCGTTTGCTCACGAAATAAGTCTTGTTGATAGTCATCATCGCCTAAATTTACCGCTTTATATTGACGCGGTTTACCCGTCTTGGCATTGGCGCTGTCAATAAATGACCCCATGCGCTCAAGATTATTGCGAGTAAAATGTCCAATAGTGCTAATACCTTTAGAAAGACTGTCACGCTTTGCCATAGTTATATCCTTAAATGAAGAGTAGTGATCATTAAATTTAGTTTTTATTAGATTTTCGCTTATTAGAGTAGCCAATTTAGACGACTACTGTCAGTGTGAACAATGTTATTAGCAACATAAAATTTGTATCTTAAAATATCATTTTATAAAGATAATAATTCAAAAACATTTCTCGAATTATTCTATAATTCAGCCTTTAACTATTATGACTATTTTAATTAAACTTACCAGTCAATAAAAGATATTGCATAGCTTATGCTTTATTATAGTGAGAACTAAGGTATTATTAGCACTACTTTATCTAATGCTTGAGCTGACATAAGGATTATCGTTCTCCTATGTAGCAAACTACCGTTATCAGCCGCGTATTTTTAGTAAGTTTAAGATTTATTTCATTGACTTTATAAACAATACTATCGCAAAGACGGTCAATAAAGCATCCAAACTTTGATTAAAACACAGCTATTACAAGGAATATAATATGCGCCGAGTAGTTATCACAGGGGCTGGGATTGTCTCTTGCATCGGTCATGATTTGGCTAGCGTTACTAAGTCTCTTAAAGAAGGGCAATCTGGCATTACCTTTAATGAGACTTATGCTGAGCATGGTTTTAAGTCGCAAATCAGCGGCAGTATCGACAAGTCGGCGCTGGATACCTCAGCTATCGATCGCAAGCTAAAACGCTTTTTTAGTGATGCTAGTCTCTATGCCTACGTCAGCGCTTTAGATGCGATTGAGCAATCAGGCTTGTCGCTTGACACAATTAATAATAATCCGCGTGTGGCACTAGTCGCAAGCTCTGGCGGTGCCTCTAGTGAAAACATCATGAACGCAGTAGACGCTATGCGCGAAAAAGGTCTGCGCGGTGTTGGCGCGATGGCAGTTCCCAAAACCATGGGCAGCTCAGTATCAGCGGCGCTAGCTACGGGTCTAAAAATCCAAGGCGTCTCCTACTCTCTTGCTTCAGCTTGTGCTACCTCCACTCACTGCATAGGCCATGCCGCCGAGCTTATTCAATTAGGTAAAGCTGATGTGGTGCTCGCGGGCGGTAGTGAGTCTGAGCACTGGACGCAGTCTTGTATGTTTGATGCGATGGGCGCGGTCAGCACTCAGTATAATGAGACGCCAAAGCTTGCCTCTCGTGCTTATGATAAAGATCGTGACGGTTTTGTGATTGCTGCAGGCGGCGCGATGGTAGTGGTTGAGAGCTTAGAGCACGCCAAGGCGCGCGGCGCTAACATCCTAGCTGAAATCGTCGGTTACGGCGCAAGCTCAGATGGCGCTGAGATGGTGGCCCCAAGCGGTGAAGGCGCGGTACGCTGTATGCAGCAAGCGCTAGCGGAGGCCGGCCTTGAGAGCGTTGATTATATTAATAGTCACGGCACTAGCACACCATTAGGCGATGTCACTGAGCTTAAAGCCATTGCCAAAGTGTTCGGCGATGATGCTAGCAAAGTACCGCCCATCAGCTCGACTAAATCGATGACGGGTCATAGCTTAGGAGCCGTTGGCGCGCAAGAGCTTATCTACTGCTTACTTATGCTACAAGAAGGCTTTATCGCACCAAGTATCAATGTTGAAAACTTGGATGACGAAGCCGCTGGTTTTGACATTGTCACCCAAATGCGCGAAACACCTCTAAAGACGCTAATGAGTAATAGTTTTGGCTTTGGTGGTACTAACGCGACTTTAATTATCAAAGAGTACACTGCTTAACCTATGAGTAATCTAAATCTTCTTATAAATGAGACGCCAGTTATGCAAGGTCATAGCTGGCGTTTTAATCATTTATCCGCAGCACAGTTATTGCCTGTATTGCAGCAGCATCTGCTCGCTTGCAATTCTAAAGCCAACTGGCAATTGGCTTGGCTAAATAATGATGGCAAGCCTATCATTGCGCTGTTGCCAAAAGTAAGCTGGCAGCTTTATGCTACTGCTGATTCTCCATCGACTTATCAAGTCATTCAAAACTATCGCCATACAGATAAAGCCACTACTAGTACTCTAATGAGTTATGAGGTTTGGCAACAACAGCTTATCAGTTATAGTCAAAGCTTTGAAGATAAGGGCTATAAAGATAACGAGCCAGTAGTACTAGAAAAACCTAACTCTAATCAGCCTGACTACTCGCACGGCCTTATTGGGTTTATTGGTTATGACGTTGCCGCTAGGCAGCTAAGTCCGGCCACAAACATTCAAGCTGCCAAGCAGCCGCTTGCCGTAATGGGTCATTATGATATTTATTTGACGGTTGTCACGACTAATAACCTAGACAATGCTCAGCAATTATTCTGGCAATTAACCATAAAAGATACTGGGGTTACCAAAGAAACAACTGACAGCGAGGCCGCGATAGCCGATCTTATTGGCTATTTAGAAGATCTAGATAATAAAATATCTGTAACTAATTATCCCAAATTACCGTCTGCGTTACTAGCGCCTTTAGTGTTAGAGTCGCAATGGTCTAAGAATGACTATCAACAAGCATTTGTACAGACTCAGCGCTACCTTCAGCAAGGCGACTGCTATCAGATCAATCTAACCCAAGCTTGGCAAGGTCAATTAACGACTCCGGTCAGCTGTGATGATAACCCGCCAGCGTCCTTAAACTTGATAGATTATCTGCCAAGCTTACAGCGCAATACGCAAGCGCCCTTTGCCGGCTACATAGGCGTTAGCGCGGCTCGTAGTGATAATTCAACCCCTTTAGATTTTGAATTATTAAGCTGTTCGCCAGAATTGTTTTTTACTTTTACCAAAGACGCTGAAAGTGGGCACCACTCCATCACTACTAAGCCGATTAAAGGCACTATGCCGCGCGGCTTAACTAATGCAGCAGACGAAGTGTTTAAGCAGCAATTACTTGCTAGCGATAAGGATCGCGCAGAAAACGTGATGATCGTTGACTTACTACGCAATGATTTGGGTAAACATGCGCAGACCGGTAGCGTAAAAGTACCGCAGTTATTTGCGATTGAGAGCTTTAGCAATGTGCATCATATGGTTAGTACCATTAGCGCTAAATTAAAGGCCGACACTCATCCCTTGAGCGTGTTATTTGGCAGCTTGCCGGCAGGCTCTATCACCGGCACTCCCAAAAAACGGGCGGTCGAGATTATCTCAGAATTAGAGATAGCAGCGCGCGGTGCTTATTGCGGCACCATGGGTTATATGAATTTTGATGGCAGTGGTCAGTGGAATGTACTGATTCGCAGCTTACAAGCGACAAATTTAGCAGATGGCCATAAACAAGTCAGTTTATGGGCGGGAGGCGGTATTACCGTAGCCTCAGACGTTGATGCCGAGTATCAAGAGTGTCTAGATAAAGTAGGAAATCTGCTTGCGGTGCTGGCACAAGCAGATTCTTAATAGAGATTTATAGTAATAGTTAAAGGCTGAGTGTGAGTAAAAATTAAACTTTAACTAAGCGTTCAGCTCTTTTAGCGCGGTTATCAGACGCTGATGCTGCTCAGCGGTACCCACGGTAATACGCAAATACTCACTAATACGCGGCGTATTAAAATGCCTTACAATAATACCTTGCTCGCGTAGAGCGCTAGCTACGCTACTTGCATCACCATCATGAGGACGGGCAAAGACAAAGTTAGCTTGCGATGGCAATACTGTAAAATCTAAGGCCGTCAGTTCACTAATTAGAGACTGACGTAGATCAATCACTTGCTGACAAGTGTCTTTAAAATACTCAGTATCCAAAACGCTAGCTGTCGCTCCTGCTTGCGCAAGCTTATCAAGCGGATAGCTGTTAAAGCTATTTTTCATCCGCGTTAGAGCTTCTATCAACGAGGCATTACCAAAAGCCATCCCTACTCTTAGGCCTGCTAAAGAACGCGATTTTGAAAAAGTCTGCGTCACCAGTAAATTATCTAGCTCATTGATTAGGCTAATCGCTGAAACCGAATTTGCGCCCTCAACTTGCGCAAAATCGATATAAGCTTCGTCTATAACCACCACAGCATTAGGATGCTCGCTCGCTAATTTACGAATATCTACAAGCGATAATAACAAACCGGTTGGCGCATTGGGATTGGCAATAATAATGCCGCTACAAGGCTGACGATAAGCATCGGGATCAATACTAAAATCCGCCTCTAACGCAATCTTGACTAGCTCAACACCAAAGGTTTGCGCATAAACAGGATAAAAACTGTAGCTAATATCAGGCGCTAATATCGGGCGCTCTTTCATAAAAAAGCTAGCAAACACTAAGGCTAGTACTTCATCAGAGCCATTACCAACAAAAACCTGATTGCTATCAAGATTATGGCTATTAGCCAAAGCGGCGCGTAATTCGTCAGACTCAGGAGCAGGATATAAGCGCAGCTCATCCGCTTGTTTGGCAAGCAGTGCACTAATAGCTTCGGCTACTTTTTTTGAGGGAGGAAAAGGGTTTTCGTTAGTATTGAGCTTACACAAATTATCATGTTGTGGCTGCTCACCTGGAACATAAGGTGATAAATTACGTGCTTTAGTGGACCACAGTCTATCGTCTATTTTTAATTCGCTCATAAATTATCCTACAATTATCCTGCCATAACTCCCTTATTACTCATACTGTAATAGTCAATATCGTAATAAGGCGTCAAAAACTCAATTAACAAATAAGCTAAAACAATTAGCGTCTCACCATGATGACTTTTTATTATCCATAAAGGGTTTATTATATTTGCTAATACGTCCGTAACTTCATTGTTTTATTACTGATAACGATACCGAGCTGAACGCGCATGCGCTTCTAAATCTTCACGCTGAGCTAAAATATCAGCCGTCTTGGCTAAAGGCTTACTACCGGCTTTAGTACAATAAATAATAGAGGATTTCTTTTGAAAATCATAGACTCCTAATGCTGATGAGAATCTAGCCGTACCAGAAGTTGGCAATACATGATTAGGCCCAGCACAATAATCGCCAATAGCCTCTGGCGTATGACGACCCATAAATATCGCTCCAGCATGACGGATATCATCAAGCAGCGCGTCAGGCTCATCAACTGAGAGCTCTAAATGCTCAGGGGCAATACGATTAATAAGCGCCATGCCCTCCGCTCTATCTTTAACTAATATCAAAGCGCCACGATTTTGTAGAGAGTCACTGGCGATATCTGCTTTGGGTAACTGCGCCAAAGCCTTGTCAATCTCAGCCGCTACCTCAGCTAGTTGCTCATGACTTGTGGTGACAAAGATAGCTTGCGCGATACGGTCATGCTCGGCCTGTGACAATAAGTCCATCGCCAGCCAATCAGCTCTATCTGCCGCCTCGCCTTCTGCATAGACTAATACTTCAGAGGGCCCAGCAATCATGTCAATGCCCACTTGTCCAAATACCGCGCGCTTAGCAGCCGCTACATATTTATTACCAGGGCCAGTGATTTTATCCACTGCTGGAATGGTCTTAGTACCATAAGCCAATGCTGCCACTGCCTGCGCGCCGCCAATGGTAAAGACACGATCCACTTCTGCTAAATGCGCGGCGGCTAGTACCAATGGATTAAGCACCCCATTTGGCGCGGGTACTACCATAATAACTTCTTTGACCCCGGCGACTTTTGCTGGAATAGCATTCATTAATACCGAAGAAGGATAAGACGCTAGTCCGCCAGGCACATAGATACCGACTCGATCTAGGGGAGTGACCTTTTGGCCCAAACGGTTACCTAAGTCATCAGTATATTGCCAGCTTTGTTGCACTTGGCGCTCGTGAAAAGTTTTGACTCGCGTAGCGGCAGTGTTCAACGCTTCTTTTACTTCGGTATCAAGATTAGTAAAAGCTTTTACTAATGACTCTTGTGATACCTCAAGCTCAGCCATCGAGGTTGCTGGATGCTGATCGAGCTTTTGGGTTAAGGCTAACACCTCGCTATCGCCATTAGCGCGCACCTGCGCAATAATATCGTCAACGGTGTTTAATAGAGCAGCATCGTTGACGGTTTCAAAAGCTAGTAAGGTGGACAGCTGCTGTTCAAAGTCACTATCTTGGGTGGTTAATTGGCGCATAACTGAATCCTATATTTGAGCAAATAAGCAGTCGCTCAGCAAATTACAATCAACTCTAAACGCTTAGCTATAGCTATAAACTTCCATTAACTATCAGAGCTTTATATCCTAAAGTTAGGCGTATAATCTTTCTTAAAAATATATAACCCTATCGTCTTTACAGACTATTAATATCATAAAACCAGTGTAGCACGCACTATCAAAATTAGGGCACTAAACTGGTTTTCAGAGTTAGATAATAGGATTAAATATTATCAATCATAAAGTAAACCGCTATAAAAATCTAAACTAGGCGCTTAAGCACAAAGCTTTATTTATAGGCTTTAAATAAGGCTTAACTTAAAGATCTAAATCAAAGCTTAAACCTAAGCTGCGGCAGCGATACTCTCTTTAAAGCTATTTAGGATAGGCTCAAGTAAGGCAAATTTGCGCTTATAACTGACTTGATTGACAATAAGCCGCGAGGAGACATCGCAGATATGATCACGTGGCTCAAGGCCATTAGCTATCAAAGTATTACCAGTATCGACCACATCGACAATCAAGTCGCCAAGTCCCACTAGTGGCGCAAGCTCCATTGAGCCATAGAGTTTGATGACATCCACTTGCTGACCTTGACTAGCAAAATAAGCGCGAGCCACATTGACGTACTTAGTAGCGATACGCAAACGGCGATTAGGTAAAGTCGCCCCTTTTACGCCAGCCGTCATCAGCTTACATTGGGCAATCTGCAAATCTAGTAGCTCATAAAGATGATTGGCACCGTGCTCAAGCAGCACATCTTTACCTGCTACACCAAAATCAGCAGCCCCGTGCTCTACATAAGTAGGTACATCGCTGGCACGCAAGATCAACACCCGTACGTTTGGGTTAGTCGTTAGGAAAATTAGCTTACGCGAGGCGCTAGGATCCTCTAATAAGTCTACCCCAGCCGCTTGTAATAATGGCATGGTCTCTTCTAAGATACGGCCTTTAGATAACGCTAAGGTCAGACCATTAAACTCATTGTCTACTTGGTTTAGCAAATCAGCATTGCTTTTGGAGGTCATCTGTTCAGTCATATTAGCTAAATCTTCCTGTCGTTTTTAGTAGCAAAACCCTATGCGCTTAATCGTTAGTATTGATACGCTCGATATTAACGCCTAAAGCACGTAGTTTATTTTCCACGTCTTCATAGCCGCGATCGATATGATAAATGCGATCAATTAGGCTCTCGCCTTCTGCAGCGGCGGCGGCCATTACTAGTGACATAGAAGCGCGCAGATCGGTTGCCATCACCGGAGCTGCGGTAAAATTCTCAACGCCTTTGACTACTGCGGTATGACCATCGACTTGGATAGAGGCACCCAAACGATTGAGCTCTGGCACATGCATGTAACGGTTCTCAAAGATATTTTCGATAAAAGTGCTGGTGCCGTCAGCTAAGCAAGCGATGGCCATTAGCTGGGCTTGCATATCAGTCGGAAAACCTGGATGCGGCTGAGTACGGATATCAACAGGCTGCGGACGACCTTTCATTTGCGCGCGAATCCAGTCATCACCAGTCGTGATAATAGCGCCCATGGATTCAAATTTTTCTAGCACTGGGATCAGTAATGCTGATGAGGTTTTTTTGGTTAATACATCTCCGCAAGTCATCAAGGCGCCCGCTAGATAGGAGCCGGTCTCGATACGATCAGCAACGACCGAATACTCGCAGCCGTGTAGGCTCTCAACGCCTTCAATCGTCATCGTGGAGGTACCAATACCGCTTATCTTCGCACCCATTGCAACTAGCATATTGGCCAAGTCAACCACTTCTGGCTCAAGAGCGCAGTTGCCAAGAACGGTCGTGCCTTTGGCTAAAGCTGCGGCCATAATGACGTTCTCAGTACCGCCGACGGTGACCATATCAAAAGAGTAGTTGCAGCCAATCAGCTTGCCGCCTTTAGGCGCTTGCGCTTTGACATAACCGTTCTCGACACTAATATCAGCTCCCATCGCTTCAAAAGCTTTTAGATGCTGATCGACCGGACGTGAACCAATAGCGCAGCCACCCGGTAGTGATACTTCCGCTTCACCAAAACGCGCGAGCAAAGGTCCTAGTACTAGGATAGAGGCGCGCATGGTTTTTACCAGGTCATACGGCGCGTAGAAGTTGTCAATGTTTTTGGTATCACAAGTCACGGTATCGCCATCCTTGGTGATATCGATACCCATACCAGCGATCAGTTGAATCAAAGTACGCACGTCTTGTAAGGAGGGCACATTATGCAAAGTGATTGGGGTTTCGGCCAGTATCATTGCTGCCAGCAGTGGCAGTGCGGCGTTTTTGGCGCCTGAGATAGTGACTTCCCCGCTAATACGACTGCTACCGGTAATTAAGAACTGATCCATAAAGTGACAACCTAACTGTGATTATGAGGATAAATAAAAGAAGAGAATTAGCTTTGAAGATGGCATTTTATGCTTTTTGCTGAGCTTCCCACTCGCTAGGTGTCAAAGCTTGGATATTGAGCGCATGAATATCACCGCTAGCAATTTTATCATTGACCAAAGCATATATAGCTTGCTGACGCTGTACGCTACGCTTGCCCTCAAAGCTGGCGTCAACAACGCGGACATCAAACTTATTACCTTGATTAGCGGCTTGAATAAAAGCGTCTGGATAATGCGTTTGTAAAAATGCGATTAAGTCTTCAGCGTTCATGCTCATAAGATATCCTGTTTGATATAGAGATGTTTTATTTAAGTATTTTATTTGGTGGCGACATTATAACAAGAGTTTGACCATCTTACAGCACTGTCTACAGCTAACTATTGATAGGAATAACTACAGATGACTGAGCTTGGACAACTATAGCTTTAAAAAACGTTGCCTCTGCTTACTAAAGCCTAATTAAGCTCTTTATTTAAATAGCTCAATACTTGCGCGCGCACATCATTGATCCAGCGCAGTGGTGGCGCCATAGCTCCGATACTAGTAGCATGACTGGCGCCTTTGATCTCACCTGTCTCAACTCTAGCGCCAAAATCTTTTAGCGCTTGGGTCATCTTTACCGTATTAGTATCATAAACCGTTTTGTCATTTTCAGCGGTTAATAATAGATACGGTGGCTGCGGCCCCTTTAGCTGTCTATCTGGCATCACCTGATCAGGGTTGCTATCTGAGGCAAAAGCGCTAGAGCCGCCATATTTACGAAAATCATAGCTATAAGGGCCTGCGATACCGACTACTGCTTTGATAGCATCAGGGCTGATGCCATAAGGCGCTAAAAAATCTTCGTTAGAGACCGCGGCTACTACATTAAACGCACCAGCAGAATGCCCTACTACTGCTAGACGATTAGGATCAACGTGTAAGTTTGGAGCGTTATTATAGCTCCAAGCAATAGCTTGCGCGGTATCTTCGACGTAATCAGGATAAACATGCTTAGGCGCTTTACGGTAGTTGATAACCGCAGTGACATAGCCTGCTTGTGCAAAGCTTTGTCCGACAAAAGCATACTCTTCTTTACTGCCACTCTCCCACGAGCCACCATGAACGAACACCACCATAGGATAACTCTCAGTAATAGTCTGCTGAGATCTCATCGCCTGCGCTAAGGGTTTGGGATAATAAATATCCAAATCTTGGTTAGGCTCATCGCCATACATCATATCTTTGCTGACGGTGACGCCGCCACTAGCAGTAAGACCATTGACTATGGCAAGTGCTGACAAAGCTTGGGCTTGTTGCGTGGCCAAAGCTATGCCGCCGACCGCTATTGCCGCTGTCACGCCTGCTTTTACTAGCTTAAACTTAGGTGAGTGACCAGTCCTTTCATTGCTATTATTGTTAGCCGCTAAAGGCTGTTTATTAGTGAATGGTGGCTCATTTGTAGTGTTTTTCATCGCCTATTTCCTTATCTTTTTTGTTTGACTCTCAGCAATAAGCTAAAGCTCATTTTTTGGCTTCACTGCCAGTAACTATGTGACTATGTATAAGGCCTACCTCTAATCAATCAGCTTATTCTTTTATAGTACTGTTTTATGACACTGTTTTTATAGCCTTGCTTCTATAGCCTTTTGCCAGTAATTATTGTAACGGGTTAATGAACCGCTAGCAGATAATTACTGTTATAACCGTTAGCATTCTTGTGAGTGTAAACACCGATCAACAATAAAGCCTTTACTGATCTTGATACAGGTCGATATAAGGGCTCGATGATTCTGATGGCGCTAGATTATCAATAGGCGCTTCTGCATTGTTAGTCACCACAGGAGCCAAAGTAGGGTTATCCGTGGGCGCGACCATTGGCGTTCTAATTACCGCGGTAGCACTTGGTGCAGCGCCCGGTATGGTAACGCTGATATCCGATCTCAGACTAGGGTCAGGCATGATATCTTCATTACTAATAGCAGCGCCGGCATCGTTCACTAAGGTAGTAAAGAGCACCAGCTCTGTGATACCCGCTGTGCTGTTAGCAATATCGATAAGATTGCTTTGCTGCGTAGGTGTCATCCGCCCCATAACGTAAGTGACGCCGTTATTGGTCACCGCTTTGATTTGTGAGGATTTTACTCCATTGCTAGCTGCTACTTTTGCCAACAGCTTTGAGGTGATATAACCATCTTGTACTGTCGAGCTATAACCACGAGCCACGCTGACTTGTAGCTCATTATAAACTTGACGCACATCCGGCATGGATTTTAGCACTTGCTCGATTTGTGATTTTATCGCTTCGCTCGGTACCTCGCCAGTTAGTAACACCTCGCTGTTGAAGCTATCGATGCTCATACGGCTGTTTTGCTGCAAGTTTTCTTGCAAGCCATAAATATTGATTTTGGCGGTATGCTCAATACTTCTATCAAGTAATCGCTGCGGAATAGTACGCTCCGTCATAGGCACGCCGTAAGTGCCATTGGTACTATTGGTCAGATAATTAGTGGTACAACCGGTTAGCGCCATACTACTTACTATTAAGCCAGCTAACATTTTAGTAGTTGCCACTTTACTAAAGATTATTGTGCTAAGCATTTTGTGTTGTGGTCGTTGTGAGCGAGCAGTGAGCAGATGCATCCTTGTCATTAGTTATCTCCTAAAGCGTCATTGATGTCATTAATCTAAATAAATTAAGTCCAATAAATAGGCGTATAAGCCCTATATAATATCATTACCAAGCCTTGGCTATAAAAGCTCCTGCTAACCACTCAGGCTGAGCTAGCTGTGAAGCGCCTGCCGTAGTCGATTGATTTATATTATAAGCAATCACATCAAAACGGCAGTCAAGATCTGCGTATTTGGGATGCTTGTATAAAAAGTATTTGGCAGTTTTGATAATTTTATTTTGTTTGGCAGGGGTGACACTGAGGGCAGCATCGCCAAAAGCTGACAGCCGGCGCTGACGTACTTCAATAAATACCAAAGTCGACCATGTCGCGCCAACCTCTAACATCACCAAATCTAGCTCGCCAACTTTGGGCTGTTGCCAGTTTTGAGCAATAAGAATTAGCCCTTTTGCTTGTAGATACTGACAAGCTTGGCGCTCATAATGGCTACCTTGACGCTGCTTGGGTGAGCTTAATACTAGGGGCTTATTATCTGCCTTTTTGTCTACCTTTCTATCCGCCATAGCGCTAATTAGTCTGCTCAACATTTCAGAATTATCATAGCACAACATGCTAAACTAGCTAGGTTTTTGGCGCATGCTATTATTTATAACATTTACTTAAATGCACTAGTTACTCAATAAAGGCGCAACTTGTACCTCCTTGAGAGGCTATTTTTAATTTTTCTAATGAGGTTTTCATGTCTACCCCTACCAAGATGCCGGCGTGTTTATACATTGTGGCGACCCCTATTGGCAATATGGCCGACATGACCCCTCACGCCATTGAGACGCTAAAGCAAGTCGCTATTATCGCTTGCGAAGACACTCGCACCTCAGGCAAGTTACTATCACATTTTGGTATAAACACTAAAGCTGACAAAGTAGCCGATGTTCGCAATGACGAAGCAGATGCTTTAACAGATAACGACGCTAATAAAAAAGGCCATAATAAGCTTTGGGCTTATCATGAACACAATAGCGCTATTCAAACCCCAAAAATCATTGAGATGATCCAGCAAGGCCATTCGGTGGCGCTAATTAGTGATGCTGGCACGCCATTAGTCAGCGATCCGGGCTATCAGTTAGTACAAGCTGCTCACGATGCCGGAGTCACCGTCTCGCCTATTGTTGGCGCTTCAGCCGCTATCGCTGCGCTATCGGTTGCAGGCCTACCCTCCAATCGCTTTAGCTTCATTGGTTTTTTGAATGCCAAAACTCATGGCCGTCAAAAACAACTTGAGGCGCTAAAGTCGCGTACAGAAACCTTGATATTTTATGAAGCGCCGCATCGCATCATCGCAAGCTTAACCGATATGGCGGCCGTCTTCGGTGCTGAGCGCGAGGCGACCTTTTGTCGCGAGCTAACCAAAACCTTTGAAACGGTACATAAAACCACACTTGCTGAGCTGATTGAGTTTGTCAAAGCTGATGATAATCAGCAGCGCGGCGAAATCGTAGTAGTGGTTGCAGGAGCAGCTAGCGTCCAAGATAGCGATGATATTAGTGTCCATGACCAACTACTAATGCGGCTACTAGAGGACTTGTCAGTAAAAAAAGCTGCAGCTTTGGCCGCTGATCTCACTGGCGTCAAAAAAAATGCCTTGTATCAGCGTTTACTTGAGCTGCAGGCGTAAGATAGTTGATTGGTGATAACAATTTGATAGATTTTAAACTACTTATCTTAAAACATAGGTTTTAAAACACAGTTTTTAGCTCATTTAAGGAGGCAAGTCATGTACGATGTAATAGCAGTAGGTAACGCTTTGGTGGATCACGAATATGTGCTTAGCGATGCTGAATTAGAAGAGACGGCATTAACCAAAGGCAATATGACGCTAGCGCAGTTTGAAGATCAGCAGCAATTGCTCGCCTATTTTCAATTAGCAAATATTGAACCCTCAAAGCAGGCCGGTGGCGGCTCAGCAGCTAATGCTATGTACGCTTTTGCCAGCTTAGGCGGTAAGCCTTTTTATGCTTGCCGCGTAGGCGATGATGAGCCGGGTCAGTTTTATTTGCAAGATCTAAATAAAGCAGGAGTAGCGACCTCAGAGCAGTCAGTTCATAGCGGCGGTGTGACAGGCTCTTGTGTGGTTGCGGTGACTGACGATGGTGAGCGCACTATGCAAACCTATCTTGGCACCTCTGCTGATATCGCAGAAGAAAACGTCAACTTTGAGGCTTTAATAAAAGCAGATTGGTTGTATTTAGAGGGCTACCTAGCGATGTCTGCAACCATTCAACCGGCTATGACCAAATTACGTCATCAAGCCGGTATCCATAATGCCAAGATTGCCGTAAGCTTTGCAGATCCTGCGGTAGTGAAGTTTGCCAAAGAGGGCCTGCTCAATATGCTTGGTAACA
Source organism: Psychrobacter sp. AH5 (assembly GCF_040371085.1). Lineage (NCBI taxonomy): Bacteria > Pseudomonadati > Pseudomonadota > Gammaproteobacteria > Moraxellales > Moraxellaceae > Psychrobacter > Psychrobacter sp. AH5. Next base: position 68,677 of record NZ_JAMBMT010000001.1, on the reverse strand, counting down.
AGGTCGCGGTGATATTTTGTAATAGCGAAGAGGCCAAGCTATTCACGGAGAAGAAGCAGATTAAAGCCGCAGCTCGCGCCCTTCTCGATTATTGCCACATCGCGGTAGTTACCGATAGCGCTAACGATACTATGATCGCTCATAAGCCTGATAATCAGTCAGAGGTAAGCGTTCATCAAGTGCCTACTCCTAAAGTAATCGATGTCATCGATACCAATGGCGCTGGTGATAACTACTCTGGGGCTTTTTTGTACGCGTTGTCTCAGCATTACTCCTTACCCGAATGCGGACGTCTGGCGGGCGAAGTATCGGCGCAAGTGATTCAACAGTTTGGCCCGCGTTTAGAGTCGCAAGTGTACAAAGACATTGCACGCAGAGTACTGAGCGCGTAACTAGCTATAGTGCTAACCTATAATGCTAGCTGATAATGACAACGACAGTTATATCTATAGTTGTGAGTGGTTTTGAGCTTTAAGCTGGTAAATAAAAAACTCCCATCTCAATAAATGAAGTGGGAGTTTTATTTTGAGTAACTACTATGTTTATTATTGTATTAAGCGGCAGCCAAAGCTTGTTCTAAGTCGGCTTTGATATCTTCAATATGCTCAATACCGATCGATAATCGTATCATATCTTCGCTCACGCCAGCTTGCTTAAGCTCCTCAGCATTTAACTGACGATGGGTGGTGGTGGCCGGATGGCTTGCCAAAGATTTTGCATCGCCAATATTGACTAGACGGGTAATCAATTGCAAAGCGTCAATAAAGCGCGCACCAGCTTCGCGGCCCCCTTTTACGCCAAACGTTAAAATAGCAGATGGCGTGCCTTTCATGTATTTTTGCGCCAGCTTATGATCGGGGTGATCTGCTAGGCCAGCATACTTAATCCAAGCGACTTTATCATGGCCTTTTAGATATTCAGCGACCGCTTGCGCGTTTTGTACATGGCGCTCCATTCGTAAACTTAAAGTCTCGATACCTTGCAAGATACTAAAGGCATTAAGTGGGCTTAGTGCTGCCCCTGTATTACGTAGTGGTGCTACGCGCGCACGCGCAATAAAGGCCGCTGCGCCCACATCTTTGACAAAATTTACCCCGTGATAGCTCACATCTGGCTCGTTTAACAGCGGGAAACGCTCAGGATAGTCCCCCCAAGCAAATTTGCCACTATCAATGATAGCGCCGCCGATAGAGGTGCCCGTACCGCTCATATACTTGGTCAATGAGTGAATGACAATGTCAGCACCGAACTCAAAAGGACGGCAAAGCGCTGGCGTGGCCACAGTATTATCAATCACCACTGGTACGCCATATTCGTGCGCGATATCGCTTACCGCTTGAATATCGATGATATTGCCAAGTGGGTTACCGATACTCTCAGCAAATACCATCTTGGTCTTATCATCAATTAGATCACGGATAGACTCAGGGTCGTTATGATCAAAGAAGCGCACCTCAATACCTTGGCGCGGCAACGTATGAGCAAATAGATTATAAGTACCGCCATATAGCGTCGATACTGCGACGATATTATCTCCTGCCTGACAGATAGTCTGCACCGCGTAAGTAATCGCTGCCATGCCAGAGGCGACTGCTAAACCGCCAATACCGCCCTCTAATGCTGCAACGCGCTCTTCTAACACTGCGTTAGTTGGGTTCATAATGCGGGTGTAGATGTTGCCAGCGACTTTTAGATCAAATAAATCTGCCCCGTGCTGAGTATTATCAAAAGCATAAGAGCTGGTATGATAAATAGGCACCGCTACCGCTTTGGTGGTAGGCTCTACGGTATAGCCGGCATGAATAGCTAAAGTCTCTAAACGTTGGCTATTGCCGTTTTCTAGTTGTTCTGCACTCACAAAGTACTCCTTATTCGTTATAATCATTAAAAAAACATTTTGCCAAATGATAGGCATAAAAAAAGCTGAGTTAATCATAACCCAGCTTCCTTATGAAAAGAATAGCGAATTTTTCATTACTTAATGAATATATCTCATAAGCAAAGTCAATTCATACTTTATCTTTACTCAGAGCTTGCTTATTTTTCACTTAGAGCCTACTTATAATAAGCGTTTTCAGTACGAGTATGGTCGGTATCATCGACCACTTGCGTCAGCTCTGGTATTTGCTGCTTAAGCTGCACCTCAACCCCTTGACGTAAAGTCATATCGACCGCTGAGCAGCCCTGACAACCACCACCGAATTTCAGCACAGCAGTCAGGCCGACGCCTTCTTCTTCGATCAGCTCCAGCAATTGCACATCGCCACCATGCGCCGCTAAACTTGGGTTAATCTCCGATTGCAGCACATAGTTAATACGCTCCTCAATGCTCGCATCAGCGCCTACTTTTGGCACTTTTGAATTGGGCGCGCGGAAAGTCAGCTGCCCACCGAAACGATCTTTATTATAATCGATGACTGCATCTTCTAAATAAGGTACAGAGGCGGCGTCAATAAAGGCCTCAAAGCTATCATAGCTGAATTTGAGATCGGCGCTATCTTCTTCGCCAGGTTGGTTATAGGCCATACAGCACTCAGCGCGCGGCGTACCTGGATGCTCAACAAAAATACGTACACCAATGCCGTCAGTATCTTGCTTGGAGAGCAAATCTGCTAGATAACCTTGGGCAGCTTCGGTGATAGTAATATTGCTCTTGATCTGGGTTTGCTCAGTATCAAGCGCTGATTCAAATTCTGCTGATTCAGCGTTAGCAGGAGCGGCTGCGCTTGGGTTTTGATTACTCATAATGCTTCCTATATGTTAGGACACTAGTGCGCTTTTTTTGCAGCTTGAGTGTCTTTAAGGGGTAATAATGGTCAGATAAGTTAAACAGAATTACTGTGTAAACAGCTATTCATTAGCTAAAGCTGTTAAAGCTAAGTAAGCATCCGTCTATAAATCATCAGTATTTATTATTAGAATTGTTCAATACTAACGAGCTAGGGTTTTGTACGTTCAGTATGCTCATTATAACGCAATAAACAGCCAATTCCGACTGCGCCACTATGAATTAATAAAAACTAACAAAATCGTTGCATAAAAGTAGCTCTGACCTTAACGGACTATCGCTAACAAAGCTTTAAGCTGTTCATTTATATGTAGCCGATGACTTTAGTTTCAAGTATCTCCTATCTTTACAAAGTTTACTGTTAAGTCATTCTCACTCACTCTCTGTTGGCTTTAATTTTATAACAAATCCGCATTAAGGGGCTTGATATAATATATTTATTTATATATTATAATAATTAATATTAAATATATGGTCTAAATGTCAAACCAAAGAGGAGTAACCCATGAGTAAATCATTCAAAGATATCACCAAACACGTCTCCACCAACATGGCAAAGCTACATAAAAACATACCCGAAACCACCAAAGCTTTCTCACAGCTTAGTGCCGCGGCCACTGCTGATGGCGTACTTGATCTAAAAACCAAAGAGCTAATTGCATTGGCATTAGCCGTTGGCGGTCGCTGTGATGCTTGTATTGGCTTTCACACCAAAGCTTTGGTTAGACTTGGCGCGACAGAGCAAGAAGTCGCTGAGACTCTAGGCGTTTGTGTATATGGGCGGTGGCCCCTCGATGATGTATGCAGCAGAGGCGGTCGCGTCATTTAACGAATTTAGTAAAGCGGACTAAAAAGCAACTGAGTTATACAATAAAAGCTAAGCAAACTAGCTAAATACTATAAAAAGTACTATAAAAAACAAAGCACTGTAAAAACAAAACCATTAGCAGCCAGTAAGCAACTCTCTTACTGGCCTTTTTTATAATAATAAAAAGAGGTAAAAAATATACTAATCAAAATAAGTTAAGATAGTGCTTTTACTCTGCCCCCTTTATCGCCCTGAGCTGCTTTTATGATTACCGAAACTCTAAAGCTAGTAACTACGAGAGATAATGAGCAAGTTGCCGTTTGGAAAGTCACGGCTGCTGGTGAAAAGTCTACAACGCATAGAGCGCATAAAGCACAAAACATCTTTTTAACCCATGGTACTTTTTCAGATAAAAAAGTCTGTTTAGGAATTGCCAGTTACTTATGCCAATTAGGTCATACTTGCTACGTCATGGAATGGCGCGGTCATGGTCATAGCTCCTCACCAACCGAAGAATTTAACTTCGAAACGGTAGCGACTTATGACTATGAAGCAACTTTTTGCTATTTATTCGATGAGCTAAAACTCGATAACCTGCACTGTGTGACTCATAGCGGCGGCGGTGTTGGACTGGCGATGTTTTTAGTCCAATACCCTGACTATATCGATAAAATAAACAGTATTAGCACCTTTGCTTGTCAAGCCTACGGCGCCGTAACCACTCCTATCAGATACACCCAAATACTGGCACTGAAATTAGTCACCAAGTTACTGGGCTATATACCTGCCAAAAAGCTGGGTTTAGGGCCTTTTAACGAGAGCTACTACACCATGAGCCAGTGGTATGACTGGAATCTACAGAAAAATTTTAAAAGTAGCTTTCTTAAAGATAAAGATAAAAATCAGTATTTTGATTATCGAGCAGCTATGGTAGATATAACTCCTCCTGTCTATGCTATCAGCGGCAAAGGCGATCGTTTTGTCTCGCCTACTCGCGGCTGTAAGCTATTTTTTGATAATTTTGGTAATGCTGATAACGTCTTTATCGAATACTCGTTGGCGAACAGTCATTTGGAAGATTACGATCATACGCGAGTGCTAATGAGCCGCCATTCATCGAATGAGATTTGGCCTACCGTTGCTGCATGGATTGATAACTATGCAAGTTAAGCTTAATCAGTAGCGCTACAACTATTATTACTAACTTCACAGAAGGTAACGGACTTACCTAAGCTCGCTGTTTAGACTTTATAATGATAATCAATAATTAACAGGAGTAAATTATGAAGTTATACGTCATACCAGGGACTTGCGCAGTCGTGCCGCATACCGCTTTGGAGTGGACTGGCGCTGATTATGAGCTTGAGTTGCTAGATCATGATTCAGTCAAATCAGAAGAGTATTTGCGTATTAATCCACAAGGCGCTGTACCTGCAATTGTCGATAACATTGAAGGCTCCGACATCATCGTCACTCAAAATATCGCCACCCAAGTCTATATCGATGCCAATTATCCTGAGGCTAATATTTTTGGTATGGATACCTCAGCGGCGGGCAAAGCCGATATTATGCATTGGTTAGCTTTTATTAACGCTGACGTTCACAAGGCTTTTGCGCCGCTGTTCGGTCCTGATGGTTTTGTGGAAGGAGAAGCGGCACAAGAGAGCTTAAAGAAAAAAGCCAAAGACAATATTGCTCATCTTATGAGACTGCCTAATGAGCAATTGGGTAAACAGGACTATTTAACAGGCACCAAAACCACGGCTGATGTCTATCTCTATATAACGCTAACCTGGGCGAAGAAGTTTGAGATTGACTTATCCAAATACAGTAATATAAATGGCTTTATCAAACGTATGGAGGCTGATGATGGCTTGACTGCCGTCATTGAACAACAAGGTCTAGAGAAGATTGAATCACTATAGATCAGTCTTAGCTTGATAAATAATCACTATAAAGCCCTTCTATTTTTAGAGGGGTTTTTTATAAAGCATCTATTTGTGCTTCCACAAAACATCTTTACACTTGTCAGCCACTCTTAAGCTGTGTCAGTATTAGCGTCATTGCATACACTTGTCGCCATAATAAATAAGTTTGTCGTAGGGAATGGAGCTATATGAGCCAATCATCAGCCAAGAAAAATAATAAAAAACATTATAATTATCTAGTTTTTATCGGCCGCTTTCAGCCTTTTCATTGCGGGCATATGGCCGTCATCAATGAAGCCCTAAAACGCGCAGATGCGGTTATTATACTTATTGGCTCTGCTAATCTGCCGCGTAGTCTGCGCAATCCTTTTTCGGTCAGCGAGCGCACTGCTATGATCAAAGGCGCTTATGCAAAAGCTGAGGCGGATAGAATCCACTGCGTAGCGCTTGATGACGCGCTTTATAACGACACGCGCTGGCTTAAATATGTCCAAGCTAGCGTACGTTCGGTTACCGGCGATCTAAACGCTGATATTGGTCTTATCGGTCATTCAAAAGACAGCTCTTCTTACTATTTATCGCTATTTCCTTATTGGGCCTCAGTCTCGGTGCCAAACTATCATAATCTATCCGCCACTCCTATTCGTGATAGCTATCTGATGGGCGCGATGCCAACCCCTGAGCGTACCCCTGAGGCGACTCGTCAAGTGCTCAGCGAATTTAGAGAAACCTGCGAGTATCAGCGCTTGCATGAAGAGGCGGGATTTATTGATAAGTATAAAAAACAATGGGAAGCGGCGCCCTATCCGCCGACCTTCATGACCGCCGATGCTTTGGTGGTGCAATCTGGACATATCTTACTTGTTGAGCGCCGCAGTATGCCGGGACGTGGTCTTTGGGCCTTGCCGGGCGGGTTTCTCAACCCCAAAGAGACTCTATTTGATGCCTGTATCCGTGAGCTACGCGAAGAGACCCGTCTCAAGGTACCAGAGCCAGTACTGCGTGGCTCATTTCACAGTCAGCATACCTTTGATGATCCTTATCGCTCCGCACGTGGACGCACCATTACCCAAGCTTTTTATTTACAATTAAAGAGTGATGCCGAAGGTCTACCAAAAGTCAAAGGCGGTGATGATGCCGCTCGCGCTTTTTGGTTACCACTGGCTGAGCTTGATGCCAAGATGATGTTCGAAGATCATTATGCCATTATCACAAAGATGGTTGGGCTTTGATTGATTACTACGTTTTACCACCTAAGCCGATAGACGGCAAGGGTCAACTGCCGTAACTGCCCCTTAAAAAAGCAGCTACGGTATTTTAAAGCAGAGGAGTTCTGTGATGTACACCAGCAATTTTAAAAATTTAATCTTAAATTCTGACAGTTATAAAACCTCACACTGGGTGCAATACCCAAAGGGTAGCGAGTATATGTCAAGCTATGTTGAGGCTAGAGGTGGCGATTATGATGTGGTGTTCTTCGGTCTACAAGCCTTTATCAAAGAGTATCTTAGCCGCCCTATTACTCAGCAAGATATCGATGAAGCGGAGTTGGTGATTAAGGCACATGGCCTACCCTTCAATCGTAGCGGTTGGCAGCGTTTGCTTGAGAAGCACAGCGGCTATCTGCCAGTATGTATCGAGGCTGTGCCTGAAGGTAGTATCGTGCTAGTCTCGAATGTGGTCTGTCAGATTGTCAATACTGATCCTGAGTTCTATTGGCTGCCAAGCTATCTTGAAACCGCCCTACTACGCGCTATTTGGTATCCCTCAACGGTCGCTAGTATCTCCTATTATTGCAAAGGTATTATTCGTAAAGCATTAGAGAAGTCCGCTGATAATACTGATTCGCTACCTTTTAGATTGCATGATTTTGGCGCGCGCGGAGCCTCAAGCTTTGAATCAGTAGCGCTAGGCAGTCTTGCAAACTTAGTTAATTTCTCGGGTACCGATTCGATGACCGCTTTGGTGGCTGCTAGTCGCTGGTATGGAATGGATAAAGACATGGCAGCTTTTTCTATTCCTGCCGCTGAGCACAGCACCATGACTGCTTGGGGACGCGAAGGCGAAACGGCGGCTTTTGCTAATATGATTGAGCAATTTGGCGGTAAAGATAAAGCCTTTTCGGTAGTTTCAGACAGCTACGACTTATGGAATGCTATCGACAATATTTGGGGTGACGCGCTAAAGGAGGCGGTCAAAAATATGGGCGGCACTTTAGTTATCAGACCTGATAGTGGCGAGCCGATTAAGGTGGTGCGAGAAGCTTTAGAGCGTTTAGCGGTGAAATTTGGCACTACTATCAATAGCAAAGGCTATAAAGTGCTGCCTGATTATGTACGGCTCATTCAAGGCGATGGTATCAGCGCGCAAAGCTTAGGTAAAATCATCAATGCGGTCATGGAAGCTGGCTTTAGCGCTGAAAATATCACCTTTGGCATGGGCGGCGGTTTGCTGCAACAAGTCAACCGCGATACGATGAGCTGGGCGATGAAAGCTAGCGCCATCTGTATCAATGGCGATTGGCAAGATATCTATAAAGATCCAGTTACAAGTCATTCTAAACGCTCCAAAAAAGGACGACTGGCCTTAATAAAAGATAGCAAGGGTCAAGTAAGAACGGTTAAGACCGAGCAATTAAAAGCTGATACTCACGCTAATAGTGAAAGCTTACTGCGTAAGGTCTATGTCGATGGCAAATTAATGGTTGATGATAGCCTAACAGTTATAAGAGAGCGTACAGGATGGTAGTAGCAGTTAAATTATCAGCGAAAGATGTGCTTCTTGCGCCTATTTATATTTATCAAGGGCGTAAAGTAAAGCGTGATACCGTGCGCTTGCCTGAACCTGAGGGCGAGCGTCATGGTCAGCTTCATCTTAGCCAAACTGGTAAGCTGACAGCCGCTAGAAGACTGACTCTGATGTTAGTTGGCGACTCTGCAGCCGCAGGCGTGGGTAGTAAGACGCAGACAGATGCGCTAATCGGCAAGCTCATACCGGTCTTACAGCAGCAAGCGATTATCAACGCCCAATTCGATATGATTGATTGGTCACTACAAGCGACAACCGGACATACTAGCTTCGATATTTTGCGCCGCTTGTATGTCATGCCAGCGCCTAAGCTGCCAGTCGATGTCATGGTGCTAAGCGTCGGGGTCAATGACACCACGACCAATATCGCTAAACACCACTGGCAAAAGCATTTGGAGGAGATTATCGCTGTTGCTAAACGCAAATTTGGCGTACGTGTGCTTATCTTTTCAAGCTTACCACCGATGGCGCAGATGCCTGCCTTGCCAGCACCGCTAAATGACTTTATAGGAGCCATCGCGACAAGTTTAGATAAAGTATTGCAGCAAGTGTGTGCTGAGCACGGCGGCGTCTACTACATGGAAGCGGACTTTAAGCGTATGAGTGAAGAGCATAGCAATGGTCAGCCCATCGACCCCGCTACTATGTTTGCTAGTGATGGTTTCCATCCTAGTCCCATTACTTATAAGTACTGGGCTCAGCAGTTAGCTGAGCTTATTAGCGAGCTGCTAAAGGCTAAATAAAGGCTAAAATTTGTCACCTTATTGTAGGATGGAACCCATAAACACAAAAAACCGCTGAATATTCAGCGGTTTTTTGTATGTTTTGACTTATTATCATAACAAGCCAAATCCAGTCGTAAAGCTTACTCAGCGGCTTTTTTGCTACGACCACCAAACGCACCAAAGCGTTTGTTGAAGCTAGCAACACGGCCTTCAGTAGAGCTCTTACGCTGCTCGCCTGTGTAGAATGGGTGTGACGCACTTGAGATATCAAGCGGATAGTATGGGTATTCTGTGCCTTCATACTCGCGAGTGGTCTTGGTCTTAACGGTTGAGCGAGTTAAGAAAAACACGTCAGCGTTAGTGTCATGGAATAAAACTTCTTGGTAATTAGGATGGATATCTTTACGCATAATAATCTCTCTAGGTCCGATGTATGTCTGCTTAATACTTTAAGCTCTTAAACATACGTAACTGAGGCACTAAGCACATCTATCAGTCTAGCCATTGTGTCACTGGCTTATTCCAGTACCCAACACCACACCACTGCTCCTTAGCCTATCCCCAGCGGGAAAATTGAACCGCGATTTTAACGGTTTTTAAGCGCTAATGCAAGTAGCGTCTATGCTAGCTGGCACGGTTACCACTAGTCAGTAACAGCACAAAACTTATCTTAATATAGTTGTTAATACAATTACTACATATTAGTTACTCCACAAGCAAAAAAGCAGCTATCTCAAGGAGTAGCTGCTACTGTTTTTAACCTTAATAAGGTTTAAAGGATTTATCTTAAAAGCTGCATTTTTATTATTTGGTTTTAACAACATGCCAAACGTTTTTGACATTATTTCCCATCATATCGCCCGCTTTTTTATCTTTGACAAAGTAATATAAAGGCTTACCATTTACCGCCCATTGATAGCTACCATCATCACGCTGAAAAGTGGAATACTGCCCTAAAGTAGTATTACCTTTGGTCGCTTTTAGTGCCGGCCAAGCCTTTAAGCAATCTCCCAAACAATTTGACTTATTCATTGTATCTTTATCAAAGGTATATAAAGTCATATTGTTGCGAGAGTCAACCAGTACACCGTTCAAACTGCTCACTGGTACAGCATTATTCATACCCATACTACTAGTGGCTTGCTTATCGTTCATACCCGCCAAATTCGTTCCTAGTACATTATCTATCGTTGAGCAGCCTGTTAGGCTCAAAACACCTGCAACAGCTGTGAGTATCATAATATTTTTCATAATAACTTCCTTATCGTTATGAGTTTTATTGTTATTTGCATTTTTAGGACAATGTTAATGGCAAGCCTAATACTTTAAGTATGCTTTATAAATATGCTCTAAATACCGCTTTAATCCATTTTAATATAACACAGTCCTGCAACAATCTATTTTGTTAATCAAAAAACTTACAAAACCTATAACAACTCTATTGTTAACCTAGTAATCATTCTTATTATGGCGCTTTAAAAGCCGTCCATTAATGCCTTTTGGTAAGCTTGGGATGCTAGGTTTTTAGTGACAAAACTAATGCATCTTCTTACGTAACTGCTATGATATATCCTTTAGTTTTTTATAAAATAGTTCTAAAGAAGATAAGTATTTCTACATAATAAGTTAGGGTTAAAAGAGCTGTTAAAGTTTGTAGATTTGATTGAATTAAGCTTTTAACGGACGCATATCCTCTATAACTTCAAAAACAGTAACACTTGTCGATATCAGTCAAAACGTATAAATAATGAGATATCGAATTTTAAACTGCTAAATAAATAAGAGCACACTAATGACCATACTCTCTAATCAGACACAGTCTTCAATGCTTACTAGCCTTACCAATACTACAGCAAAAGATCCCTCTAATCCTGCTAAGCGAGTTGGTATTTTGGGCGGTGGTACGGCTGGCGCGACTATTGCTATTCGCTTAGCGGCTTTAGGTCTTGAGACTTATTTATTTGAAAAAAAGTCCTCACTGATTGACGGCCCGCCTATGTGTCATTTGCATGCTGGCGGCAATCTGTATCGTGAGATTCCTGATGAGGACTGCGTAGCCCTACTTAAGCAGTGTATCGATATTTTGCGCCTGTATCCTCATACTATCGATGTGCGTCCTACTGTCTTTGCCGTACCAACCCGCGATGAGGGTTTGCCGGAAGACTTGTTACCACGCTTGGATATACTAACTGAGGCTTATCGTGAGCTGATCGCTGAGGATCCCAAAAATAAAGTGCTAGGCGAGCCTGAGGACTACTATCAGCTTTATAGTCAGGAGCAGCTTATTGAGTTATCTAACCGCGAGCAAGTAGCTGTACCTACCACGGTTGATGAATGGGTTATTCCAGCGGCTAAATACTTGGATCTAAATAAGGTCAAGTATCCGCTGATAGTCGTGCAAGAATATGGCTGGAATATATTTCGCTTAGCCGCTTCTGCGCAATTGGCTTTGGAGGGCTATGACAATGCTCATGTCTTCACCGATACTCAAGTCGAGCAAGTCGTCGCCGTCGAGTGTACAGACTGCACCAATGCCAATCACCATGTTAGCAAATGGCGCGTGGATTACCAACAAAAAGCTAACGATAATAACTCTACTAGTCAGACTGAATCTATCGAAGTAGATTATTTAATCAATGCGTGCGGCTTTCGTACCGGTATTATCGATGATATGGTTGGAGTCGATGTCGAGCGTATGGTCGAATTCAAATCCTCCTACATTACTCATTGGGATGATGCAGGCGGGCAAATTCCAGAGATTATCGTTTATGGCGCTCGTGGTACCCCTGAGGGCATGGCGCAGTTAACCCCTTATCCGGGCGGTTATTTTCAAATTCATGGTATGAGTAAAGCCATCACTTTATTTGATGACGGCCTAGTAGCCTCTACCAAAGACAGCGCTCAACCTACGCTTCCTGCCCAGTATGTCCATTATATTGAAGATGGCTGGGATAAAGCACCGCTACAAGCGCGAAGTCAGCAGTCGATTGAATATGTAGCAGAATTTGTACCGACTTTTAGTAGTGCACGCACGGTAGGTAATGCGCTATACGGAGGTCAGCAGATTCCAGGCAAAGACGATACTTTGCGAGTCGCTGATGTTAGCCTGTATGGTCATTTGCATTATGCTCGTGCTGAGAATGTCAAAGCCTCCTCTACTCTACTGGCCGCTGACGAAATCGTTAGTCAATTGATAGATATCGATTTATTAGCGCCAAACTTAGCCGCCGATAAACAGCGTTACACTCATAATTGGGCTTATCTAAAGCATAATAATAAGGCTGATATTGATAGAGTAGCGCGAGAATTAGCTCAGCAGCGCGGTTTTCCTTTGGCGATGGCGGCGGTCAATCATAGTATCGATGAGGTAATACTGGATGACTTGACTGCTGTTCACGCCTAAAACTAACTGTAATTGGTTAAATTATAGTTTGTTGATCAATTAATTATGATTCAGGCTATAAATAAAACAGCCACTCTTTAATAATAAGAGTGGCTGTTTTTATGGCTTATAACTAGTAGCTTATGATTAGTTATTGATAATGAGTTGTTAATCATTAGTGATTGGTCATCAATAGCCAACTACTGCACCTAGGCGGGTTTTAATTACCGACCATTTTTTTGGTATCGACTTCTTCATCAATATTGACAATGGTTTGCAGCTTTTCGATAGCTTCATCGATAGTATTACATACCACCAAGCGCTCAAGGTCTTGCGGCTTCATAAACCCTTGTTCGGTGGTGAACTTGAGATGCTCTAGCATCCGATCATAAAAGCCATTGATATTAAGAATAATCATCGGCTTTTCGTGCTGATACAGCTGTCGCCAAGTGGCAATCTCCATAATCTCCTCAAGCGTTCCTAGACCACCGGGCAAGGTAATAAAAGCATCGGCATACTCAGCCATGACCGTTTTACGCGTATGCATAGTATCGGTCAGATGTAGACGGGTTAAGCCTTGATGGGCGATTTCATGCTTGAGCATAAAGGTTGGGATAACGCCTACTGCTTGGGCGCCACCATTGATTACCTCATCGGCCACCGCTCCCATTAGACCGATACTAGCGCCGCCATAGACTAGACCCATAGCATTATTGGCTAGAGCGCTGCCAAGCTCACGGGCTGCTTTTTCATAAATCTCACTATTACCCAAACGCGAACCGCAATAGACCGCTACTAACGGCATAGACAAGCTAGATTTATCAACCGCTTGCTCTATATCAGCGATATCGTGGCTAGTAATCACCTCATAATTTTGATTATTAATCTTCATTTGCATCATATTATTTCCTAGATGTTATAGCAGCGCTTTTTTATAAGTAGCACTACAGTCATTTAAATTCTTTTATTAATTAGCTTCAATTGTTATATATTTTACCATAAGCTTTATCAACAGACGCTCGACAACGATTGATCACTACGCAACACCTACACTCTTAAGCCGACTAGGATATAACCATGCTCAATAATGACCCTGCCACTCCTGTAGATTGCGCTCATAAAAATGCCAATAGTAGCACTGATAATAGTATTGATAGCTATCAGTTGACGATCATGACTGAGCGCAATCATCCGTTAGCAGCTAGCGTCTATCGGCCTAGCACTAAAGCCAGTAATGAGATAAAAGTGGCAGTAATGATAGCACCAGCTACCGGTATCAAGCGTCAGTTTTATCATAACTTTGCTACTTTTCTGGCCGAACAAGGCTTTGGGGTCCTCACCTTTGATAACGAGGGGATTGGAGAGTCGCTAACGACCTCGCTGGCAAAAAATGACGCTTCATTGATAAGCTGGGGTCGTCATGATATGCCAGCTGTGCTCGATGCTTTGCAGTATGAATTTGCGCAGGCAAGCTACCATCTAATAGGTCATAGCGCTGGTGGTCAGCTCATCGGTCTGATGCCTAACTATCAGGCAATAAGCTCAGTATTCAATGTCGCTTGCTCATCAGGGCAGATCAAAAACATGACTATGCCCTACAAAGCCAAAGCGATGGGATTTATGGATGCTTTTATTCCTTTAAGCAACCTAGTGTTAGGCTACACCCCAGCTGACAAAATCGGTATGGGCGAGCCTTTACCTCGCGGCGTGGCGCGTCAATGGCGCGAGTGGTGCAATGGCGCCGGTTATATTCAAACCGCTTTAGGTAAGACGGTACATAATCATTTTTATAATGAGCTAACTATGCCCTCGCTATGGTTAGGCTTCACTGATGATGAGATTGCTAATAGCAAAAATATCGACGACATGATCAGAGTGTTTCCCAATATGCCAGTCGAAAAGCACTATTTAGATCCAAAAGGGTTAGGGGTCAATCATATCGGACACATGCGCTATTTTAGTCGTAAAACTTATGCCAAAGCACCACAGCTTTGGCAGATGGCGGTCGATTGGTTAAATAAAGATCACTGAGAGTAGCACGCCACATTTATCCCTCTTTGAGCTTTTCTGCTTCGATACGCTTAGTCAACGCTGAATACAAGGTTGGCTGCATATTATGGATGTTACCAAGCATCCATTTGACATAGCTGATAGGCACATCCTTGATTAGCTTGCCTTTGTGTTTACCAAAAGGCATTTTGCTCACTGGATGGGCGCTGTTGGATATTTTATGAGCGGCCGCAAAGTCAGTTGGTTCAATTTGCAAGCGCGTGCAGCAAGCTTTGTAAAGCAAGTAGCACATCCGCGCATCGCCTAAGGCATCGTGGGCGGCAATGGTCATCTCACTAGCCTGTTCTTTACCTAATAGCTGCTCGATACACTTTGATTGACCATAGTAGCGCCATTCTGGAAACGCCACTCTTGCTAGTCTAACGGTACAAATAAGCTTAGCAGACGGCCTACCAATCACCCGCCAGTCAAAGCGCACGTTGTGACCAATTAAATACTCTGGTAGCGCAAACTGTTCTAATTCAAAACGTTCGCAGTCTGCGACATCATCATCAGTAATACCATGAACTTTGATAACTATCGGTGATATGCTGCGGCCGCTATTAAAATACTTCATCCACTCAAAACCAGTCGCCACATTAATAGTCGCCACTTGAATAGGACGCGGATCACCGCCTTGATCGGTTTCGGTATCGATAATAAGGGCTGTCGCCAGCTTGTCTATAGGTTCTATCATAAATGTATCAGTCGTAGGTTATCGCTAAGAGCGTCTAAAAGCAGGCTGTCAAATTATCTCTGCCTTAGTCGTATTTTAGCGTCAAACAGCATAAGATATATATTATACCAATCACCTAAATTACAAGAGCGCGATGCCACCTAATAAGCCATCTAATAAACTATCTAAGCCACCGGCTCTACCCAAAACCGCTAAAACCAAAGCGCCTAAAGCCTCGCTGATAGGATGGCTGTTAAGCGTACTTATTAGAGCGTCTTTATTATTTGCGCTGTTATTTATCGTCGATAAAGTATTGCCGACGCTACGTTTGCAAACCCAGAGCTTTGTGGTTGCCAAGTGGCAGCAGGTTAATCTATTACAAGAACCGCTGCCCACTGAGAATAGCTTACCTAGTCCATTGCCTGGGCAGCATCTAGCCGACACTTGGGGAGCCGTTCGTAGTGCAGGCCGCTCGCATGAAGGCATCGATATCTTTGCCGATCGCGGTAGCCCTATTCAAGCGACTACTCACGGCGTTGTCAGTAAGGTGGGTGATGATAGCTTAGGCGGTCGCGTGGTAGTCATCGTTGGCCCCGGCGGCGCAGGACATTACTATGCGCACCTGCAAGAGTACGGCGACATTGCGGTCAACGATTGGGTTGAGGCGGGAGATATTATTGGTTATGTCGGCGATAGCGGTAACGCCAAAGGTACACCGCCGCATGTGCATTACGGCATTTATATCAATGGCAGGGCGGTCAATCCTTATCCATTATTAATAAAAGAGTAAAGCACTATTAATAAACGTTTAAACGACTTCTAAAATAAAGTTAAGGGGCCCATCGTTAATACTTGCAACTTGCATATTAGCGCCAAATTGGCCAGTGGCGATATCAGCATGCTGAGTTTTGGCATAAGCGACTAGTTGGGCAAATAACTCTTCTGCAGCAGCAGGGTGCATCGCCGCGCCAAAATCAGGGCGACGACCTTTATCAGTCTTTGCCATTAGCGTGAACTGCGAGACTAATAGCAAGCCGCCGCCCACTTGTTGCACGTTTTGATCCAACTTGCCGGCCTTCTCAGGATCGTTGTTATTTTCAAAAATACGATAAGTTAGGATCTTATCTATCATACGCTTAGCGGCCTGCAAATTATCATCAGGTGCAAGTCCGATATAGGCTAATATACCGTGCTCGATAGCGCCAACCTCCTGCTCAGCAACTATCACCTTAGCCTGTGTTACGCGCTGAATCAGGGCTTTCATTGCTAATGCCTCCTTTTAATTATGCCTTATTTTAAAACTTATTTTGATAACTTATGCTCACACAGATAGAGTCTTAGCATGATAAAATAGCGTTATTCATTGGTCTAATTTTATACCCTACTCAATTCTTCGTTATTTTTTTAAACCACTTTTGGTACCCCGTTATGACTTTATTTACCACCATGCAACAGTTTGTTCCTCAGCAAAAGCTCAGCCGCGCAGCCGGACGTTTAGCCGCTAGTCGTCACCCGCTAGTCAAGCGCGCTTTTATCCGTAGTTTTGCCAAAGCTTATCACATAACGCTTGATGAATATGAGCGTGACAACTTCAATGCTTATGAGAGCTTTAATGACTTTTTTACCCGTGAGCTAAAACAGGACGCGCGTCCTATAGACAACACTGCAAGCGGCATCGTTAGTCCTGCCGATGGGGTCATCTCGCAGCTTGGGCAAATAAACGATCATAAATTATTGCAAGCCAAAGGCCGAGATTACGATATTGGGCAATTATTAGCCAATAGCGCTGATGGTGATTATTTTGCTGGTGGCAGCTTTGCAACCGTTTATCTAGCGCCGAGTAATTATCACCGGGTACATATGCCCTTTGACGGTACTTTGACCACGGCTCGCTATGTACCAGGCACCTTATTTTCGGTCAATAATACCACGGCCGCTAATATACCTGATCTATTCGCGCGCAATGAGCGTTTGGTTTGTCTGTTTGATACCCAGTATGGCAAAGCGGCGGTAGTTATGGTCGGTGCGATGATTGTCGCAGGTATTGAGTCTGTCGCTACTGGTAAAATCAGCCGCACTGAGGATATTCAAGAAACCACTCATAATATGCCGCTTACCAAAGGCGATGAGTTAGGACGGTTTTATCTTGGTTCAACCGCTATCGTCATATTGCCTAAAGCGGCGAAGGCCAACTGGCAAAATGAGCTAAGCGCGAATAGCGTGGTACAAATGGGTCAGCTATTAGGCGTAGCTAAGGTTTAGAGCCGGTTTGAGGCCGATAGTTATATCTATCTCTAGTCCTCAATTAACCAGCCCTGTTTAGTCGCATAATCAATCTGGGCGGCGAGCCACTGATGGATAGCAGGGAAGCTATCTTTGATAAAAGCATGAGCGGCTACTACTTGTGAGCGCTTGATACCCAGCGCTATCCAAGTTTTGCCTTGGGTATTTAAGTTTAATAAAAAAGGCAGTAGTCGATCGACCACCTTTATCAGTTGCGTCTCAGGGCTACACCCGGTCTCTTGTTCTTCCCAAAGCTCGCTTAAATTATAAATACCATTGCCAGGCTCGCTTTGCAGACGCGTGATACCGGCGCGCTCGTCTATATGTGCGTCCATTCGCGTATCAGCGTATAAAAAAGTATCGCCAGCATCGATCTCCCCTAGATCATGAATCAAGGCCATTTTTAATAACTGCTCATGATTGACCTTTAGCTCAAATAATTCTGCTATCGACCAACAAGCCATGGCTAAGTGCCAAGAATGCTCAGCAGAATTCTCTACTCGCACCTTACCTGACTGATCTGCAGTGATATGATTACGGCGGTTCACCTGCTTTAGGGCGTCTAATTCTAATAAGAAACTGGTGATGCTCTCCATGTCTTTAGAGCGACTGGCCTTGTTAGTATAAACATTAAAGTTTTGCAGAGTAGTAGCAGCTTTATCACGGAACATAAAAAACTCGTTGATTGGCAGTGTTAGTTTCAATAACTAGTAGCGATAGTGTTTATGGATAGGATACGCAAAAAGAATATTCTCTTCTTGCGTCCCTTGTCCAATATTATAAATAATAAGCGGCGTACCATCATTAGCTTTATTATTTGAGACAATACTGATATGCGGCAAATTACTGTCAGGCAGTCGCCATGTCACAATGTCGCCCACCTCAAAAATGTCTTTATCAGTAGTCGATAAGGTTTGCCCATGACGGGCTAAAAAGGTCTCAATATTGGGTACACGGCGATGATCGATATTTTTATCGGTGGTTTTAAGCCCCCAAATATTAGGATAAGCCGAAAAATTAGCTTTCATATCGACATTGATGAGCTGCTGCAAGTCAATATTTTGTAGACGATAAGCGCGAATGACCACATCGGTACAAACGCCGGTATTTTGTGGCACATCACCGCGCGGAAAATCAAGCTTGCGATAAGCAGGGTCATAACTCGTCGTCACCCCTATTTGCTTTTTAGCATCTTTGACTAATTTATCGGCGCTACTGATAGGACTTGCCGCCATCACTGGTGTTATTAATATCAAAGACAGTACCGCCACAGATAAAATTTTTATCCGGTACTGCCTTAAGTTTTTCACTGATTTTCACTTTTTGGTAAATTTGCTTTAATAGCTACTTGATCAGATTGCTAATAGTCTTAAAAGCGGGATCTTGACTTGAGCGGCACAGCTCAAACAATATGGTCTCAACCGTGGTAATCACGCCCCCTGCGCGGCGGATACGGCGAATGGCTTGTTTTTTATCATAAGGAAAGCGCGAGCCTACCGCATCACCGATAATGACCGGCTGCATCCCATTATCAAGCAAATCAAGCGCTGTTTGCAAGACACAAACATGAGTCTCAACCCCGCATAGCAGCACGATACTACGGTTTTGTTGAGCCAAATGATGCCATGAATCATCCGTATCACAAGCGCTAAAAGTCACTTTTTCAAAGCCTTTGGCATTACTCTCTTTTAACACCTGTTTAATCTCAGGTAACGTCTCTCCTAAGCCTTTTTTATATTGTTCATTAAGCATGATAGGGATATCGAGCGCTTGGAGACCTTTAATCAAAGTCACTATCTTTTTAGTGATCTTATCGTGATCTAAGATATGCGGGGTCAGGCGTTCTTGGACATCGATGACCATAGCTTGGGTATTTTCGCGGGCGATACGGTAAGTCCGATCAGTAATCATAGTAGGCATATTACACTCCTTGTACGACTGTAGTCGTGTACTACAGAATCTTATAATATAAATTTATTCTCTACTCTTATTTAGGCATAGTTTACTTAGGGCGTCAATGAGATAGTCTATCTTAATAAAAGAAAAAGACCTTGCAGTTGATGCAAAGCCTTTATTTCATCATCACATTTCATTATTTAATTAGCTTAGATCAGCCTCTAGCCCTATCTAAATACCATGCCACCATCGGTAAGAATCGTTTGTCCTGTAATGTAGTTGGCATCCTCCGATGCTAAAAATGAGACTAAGTTTGCGACATCTTCAGGCTGCTGAGGACGACCTACTAAGATTCCAGCTGTGAACTCGTTCCATGCTTGCTTGGGCTCATAGCCTTTATGATCAACGAAAGCTTGATCAATTCGCTCCCACATCGGCGTATCAGCGACTCCTGGGCAATAGGCGTTCACACGGATGTCGTACTCTGCCAATTCTTTCGCAGTAGCGTAAGTAAAAGAGCGTACCGCAAACTTAGTGGCACAGTAGAGACTTAACATCTCGTAAGACTCATGACCGGCAATACTACAAGCATTGATAATTTTGCCGACGCCCTCTTGCTGCTTCATTTGCTCAGCGGCCGCTTGCGTTCCAAAGATGACACCTTTGACATTAACATCGAATAACTTATCGACTTCTTGTTCTTCAATCTCTAAAAAAGGCGCTACCGACTCCACACCTGCATTATTGACAAACACATCTATCTGACCAAACTTGTCTACCGCCTGTTTCACTAAGTTAAACTGATCATCGCGATTTGCGACGTCACCTACTACCGCAGTAACCTCAAAACCGGAATCCTTAAGTGTCTTTTCTGCTTGTTTAAGACTGTCTTCATCAATATCATGAATAACGACTTTAAAACCGTCTTTGGCTAATCGGGTTGCAATAGCGTTGCCTAAACCTGCCGCAGAACCCGTGATAACCGCAACCTTTTTAGCGGTCGATGTTTTATTAGCTGACATAACTGACTCCTTGTTATTGAGATATGTTCTTAGAGCATAACACTTTCATAATCAACTCATATTGTAAACTCACCAACAAACACTAAAAAGCCCCCAATCATTACAATTAGGGGCTCTGCACTAAGAAAATCAGTATTTAAACATAAAATGCTATCTGATCATTAAATAGCATTAAGGCTTAAACGCGCTCAATAACGGTAGCAATACCTTGACCTAGACCGATACACATGGTCGCAAGGCCAATCTCCGTATCCATTTGCTCCATCGCGTTAAGTAGAGTTACAGTGATACGCGCGCCCGAACAGCCAAGTGGATGACCTAAAGCAATCGCGCCACCATTGATATTGATGATGTCTTGCTTGTCCTGCAAGCCCATGGACTTGATAACGGCTAAGCTTTGTGCAGCAAAGGCTTCGTTGAGCTCGATAGTCTGAATATCGTTAAGGCTTAGACCTGCGCGCTTTAGTGCTTTTTGGGTAGCCGGAACTGGGCCATAACCCATGATAGCAGCATCACAACCAGCGATACCCATGCTACGAATACGAGCGCGCGGCTTAAGACCTAAGTCTTTGGCTTTTTGCGCGCTCATGACTAGCATTGCAGAAGCACCATCCGATAAGGCTGAGGAAGTCGCCGCCGTTACCGTACCGCCTTTTGGGTCAAAGGCTGGACGCAGTTTTTGCATTTGCTCCATCGTTGCATCAGGACGAATCACTTCATCAACCGTACACAGCTGCAAACGACCCTCAGCGTCATGACCTTCGATACCGATAATTTCATTATCAAAACGACCTTGGGTAGTCGCCTCCCAAGCGCGGCGATGTGACTCTAGACCAAAGGCGTCTTGCTCTTCGCGCGTGACGTTATTCATACGCCCTAACATCTCTGCGGTCAGACCCATCATGTTTGAGGCTTTGGCATAGTGCTTAGAGGCGGCAGGATTTATATCGATACCGTGCATCATACCGACGTGACCCATGTGCTCAACGCCGCCAATGATAAAAGTGTCGCCTTGATTAGTCATGATCTGCGCGGCAGCGGTATGCAAAGCCTGCATGGATGAGCCGCAAAGACGGTTCACGGTTTGGCCACCAGTGGTCTTTGGAATATCAGCCAGCAGACCAATATTGCGACCGATGTTCATGCCCTGCTCTAAAGTTTGGTTGACGCAGCCCCAAATGATATCTTCGATGTCATTGGTATCAAAATCATTACGCTCTACTAGCGCGCGTACTAATTCGGCCGATAAGCTATCAGCGCGGACATGACGAAACATACCGTTTTTGGTTCTACCCATCGCTGAGCGTACACCGTCAACGATGACTACATCTGTTGGACTTAAAGTTGTCATACTATCTTCCTTTTAATTTTGTGGTCAGCGCCGTCGCTTCTTACTGATTGATCATTATTTTTAATAGTCATAATGAGCTGTCTGTTAGCAAACACGCGGCGCTTATCCTAATAAGCTATCTAGATGATTAATGGAGCGAGTTATGCAGCTGGGTAGAAGGTCTCGCCAGCGGCTGCCATATCGCGAATTTTTTGCGGGGCTTCATAAGCTTTGCCAAGGTGCGCATATTTTTCGCACAGTGCTAAGTAATTCTCTAAGCCCATCTGATCGATATAACGGCAAGGGCCACCGCGGAATGGTGGGAAACCTACACCCATAATCATCGCCATGTCCGCTTCAGCTGGCGTCGAGACGATATTGTCTTCTAAGCAGCGTACTGTCTCATTACAAAAAGCTAGCATAGTACGGTCAATGATGGTTTGATCATCAAACTCTTGGCTTTGACTATCGGTAGTGGCTTTTAGCAGCTCATAAGTGGCTTCATCAGCGGTCTTTTTCGGCTTACCGCGCTTATCCATCTCATACTTATAAAAACCAACGCCGTTCTTTTGACCTAGACGCTTGTTCTCGTATAGATGCTCGATAGCGCCTTTATAATCAGGCTTCATGCGATCGGGGAACCCTTCTGCCATGACTTCCGCGCCATGGACGCCAGTATCTAGACCGACCACGTCGATTAGGTAAGCCGGACCCATAGGCCAGCCGAATCTTTCCATCACTTTATCGACATGAGCAAAGTCAGCGCCTTGCTTGAGCAGTAAATCAAACGCGCCAAAGTATGGGAACAGCACACGGTTGACTAAGAAGCCTGGGCAATCATTGACCACGACTGGCACTTTACCCATTTTTGAGGCGAGTGCAACGGTAGTGGCAATGGCTTCTTCTGAGGATTTCTCACCACGAATCACTTCTACTAGCGGCATACGATGTACGGGGTTAAAGAAGTGCATACCCACGAAATTCTCTGGACGCTTAAGCGCTTCGGCCAGATAAGTGATAGAGATCGTTGAGGTGTTTGAAGCGATAATAGCGTCGTCTTTGACTAACTCTTCAACCTCAGCGAGGACTGAGCGCTTGATTTTTGGATTTTCGACAACCGCTTCGATAACGATATCAGTCTCGCCAAAATCACCATAGTTCAAAGTTGGACGGATACGGCTTAAAGTTTCGCCCATTTTCGCTGGCGTCATCTTGTCGCGTTCGACCATTTTGCCAAGCAGTTTGCTCGCCTCACCCATACCCAAATCTAGTTGCTCAGACTTGATATCTTTCATAATGATTGACAAGCCTTTGCTCGCGGCTTGATAAGCGATACCGCCGCCCATGATGCCTGCACCTAATACTGCTGCCTCATCGATATCGTGCGCTTGCTTGCTGTGTTTTTTGGCAAGCTTTTTGACCAGTTGATCATTTAAGAATAGACCAACCAAGCTTTCTGCTTGTGGCGTTTTTGCCGCTTTAGCAAAGTAAGTGGCTTCTACTTCGATAGCTTTGTCACGTGGCAGGTTCACGTGCTTCTCAATCGCCTCGATCGCTAGCGCAGGTGCTGGATACTGCTTAGGATTGGCTTTTGAGAAGATCATGCCTTTAGCGCTATTAAAGGCCATTGCTTGCTCTAATTGGTTTAATTTAACCGGATTGAGCTTCTCTTCACGCTTAGCTTGCCAATCAAGCTCGCCTGAGATACATTTTTTGACCAAGTCAATGGCTGCATCTTGCAAGTCATCAGCGGCAACAGTAGCATCAACCAAGCCTAGTTTCAAAGCTTCTAGCGGCTTTTTAGGCTTACCAGTTGCGATTAGCTCTAACGCATTGTCGATACCGATAACGCGAGTACTACGTACCGTGCCGCCGAAACCTGGGAAGATACCCAACTGAGTTTCTGGCAGACCGATGATAGCTTTTTCGCTCATAACACGATATTCACAAACGAGTGTCATCTCACAACCGCCGCCGAGTGCTGCACCGTTGATAGCGGCAACTTTTGGAAATGGTAGGTCTTCAAAGCGGTTAAAGTCCTCATTAATTTTGACGACCCAGTCTTTGATGCTTTCTTCTTCTTGCTTAAACGACGCGACAAACTCAGTAATGTCAGCACCTGCAATAAATACGCCTTTGCTTGAGGTGACAATAAGACCTTTTACCTCGTCCGCTTTTTCTAAAGCGCTGATAGCCTCGCCGAATTGTTTATTGGTTTCGGTATCGAATTTATTAACGCTCTCACCCTCGGCGTTATATTGCATGTTGGCAATGCCATCTTCTAACATGCTTACCGTAATGCGATTTCCTTGATAGACCATTTGGAACTCCTTGCTGTTTGTATAAAATCTAGGTGTTAAAATGAAAGTGTAAAACGCAGTTTATCAGCGCTTGCACCTCTAAGCTGTCTGTCTATGTTTATTATTAAAATTCCAATCTGACTTTTAGCGCTGTAAAACCAAACCGTCAAATAGCCAGAGTTAAATCATCAGACTTTTGACCTCAATCAGTGCCAATCAGTTTAGGGGATTATGCCCCTGACTGTCACAAGCTAATGCCAGACTCGCAAGTCACTAATAGGCTAAGGACGATCATTTACATCTGTCCTTACCCCTTTTATGCCGCTATCTTTGTATAACTCTTTAAATAAATACTTCTACTTTATGAAAACACATTCATTTGATAAATTAAATCATCAAAACGTAACTGATAACGTGACTCATAACCTAACTCATAACCTAACTAAGGCTAATGAAAGCGGTATAGAAGCCAATGACTAACATGCTACACTAGCTTTATTTTTATTCTTGCTTATTTGATGGGTCGAGTTATGACTGTTACTACTGCACCGCATTTCACTCCTTTTCGCTGTTTTGAGCAATTTCAAAGCACTCTTCGTGCGCAGCTAGCACAAGATATCGAAGCTTTATTTTGCTATGCCAATCTACCAAATCCGCTAAATGACGCTTGCCGTTATGTGATGACCTCTCAAGGTAAGCTGGTACGTCCGCTGTTGGTTGCTAGTGCCTTTGCCAGTGTTTTGACGGCTATTGAGGGCACTCAAGCCACTACTATCAGTACCGATCAATGGGCACAAGATAATGCAGCAAATCTAGACACTGTTTTAAATAATGAAGCTCATTATGATATGTGCCGGCGAGCGGCTTTGGCAGTCGAGCTGCTACATAGCTACTCCTTAGTGCACGATGATCTGCCTTGTATGGATGACGATGAGCTACGCCGCGGTCAGCCCACCGCTCATATTGTCTTTGATGAGGCAACCGCGCTGTTAGCAGGTGATGTTTTACAAACGCTTGCTTTTGAAGTTCTGACGGCAGAGATACCGAGCTTTACCCCTTTTGATAATGTAATAGCCAGTAAGCTTATAGCTATTTTTGCGCCGCGAGCACGGCGTATGGTGGCAGGGCAAATGCTCGATCTCAATGCCGAAGCTAGCAGCGATATTAGCCAAAGCGACTTAGAATCCATCCACCGCGATAAGACCGGCGCTTTAATCGAAGCGGCGCTGTTAATGGGCGGTATTTGTGCTGGAGCCACCGCGCTGCAGCGCATGGCATTACAAGAGTGCGCGCAGTATATAGGCCTTGCCTTTCAAGTCCAAGACGACATCTTGGATGTGACCACTAGCACCGATGCGTTAGGTAAGCCTGCTGGTAGCGATGAAAAGCTGGACAAATCTACTTATGTCAAACTGATGGGAGTTGAGTCGGCCAAAGACTATGCAGAGTCGCTATTTACACAAGGGCGCTCGGCAATAACTCGTGAGCTCGGTAGTGATAACGCTTTGCTAGCAGTTATTGAATGGCTCTGGCAGCGACAAAAATAGAGCTCAATCCATAATAAGAAGGGTTAATAATAGTCGTTATGAATACTGATTCTACTCCGCGTATTTATCTAGGCACGGGCGGTTATAGCGATACCGATCTATTGGGCACCCTGTATCCTAAGGGCACCAAAAAGAGCGACTTCTTACGTGAGTACGCTAAGCAATACGGCGCGGTGGAGATTAATAGCACTTTTTATGCGCCTATTGGTCAAAAGGCCTTTGCTGGTATGGTCAATAAAGCTTATGTGCAAGCCGATAGCGAGCTGAAGTTTGCGGTCAAGCTGCATCAAGACTTTACTCATGCTAGGAAAGGCACAAGCGAGCATGCACAGGCTTTTCTCAATGCTTTAACGCCACTGATTGAAGCCGCTGCTTTAGCGCCCTTATTACTCCAATTTCCGCACGGTTTTGATCGCACTCGTGAGCACAGGCTATATCTAGCCAATTTGGTAAGCTGGTTTGGCGATTATCCGCTAGCGGTTGAGTTTCGTCATAACGCTTGGCACACGCCGCAAGTCATCGATAGCTTTAAAGAGCAAGGTTTGATTTGGTGTAGCGTCGATTATCCCAAAGTCAGCGGTCTACCGCCATCAAGGCTGATATTCACCCAGCGTACCGGTTATCTGCGGATGCACGGCAACAATCTGAACTGGTGGGATGCGATGAGCGCCGCCGACCGCCATGATTATCGTTATAGCGAGACGGAAATGCAGGACTGGGCACAAGCGATTGCCAATCAACGTCAGCATTTTGATACGCTGTATATCTTCTTTCAAAATACCGTCAATGCCCATGCTTATTATAATATTGCGATGTTGAGAGAAGCTTTAAGCGCGTATAACTTTGAGGTTTTGTAATCTCGTAGGGTGTCGCCTCGCGCACCTTTAGAAACGCAATATGAATGCTCAAGCATTCAACAAATATAATTTGCGTAGGGTGCGGTTAGTTTTATTAAATTCTCGTAGAGAATGCAGGTAAAGCATAACCCACCGTTTTGAAGCTCTAATTAAGTCTAGTAGAAAATCTTATTTAAAGGATTTTTCTTGCAAACCTAACGAAGCAGTGCTCTATTTTTACAGCTTTTAGGTGACGCTGCGCTAACCGCACTCTACAACTACCTCCAAAACCCAGACTAAAAAAAAGGACGCCAAACAGCGTCCCTTTTTTTAAATCAACTACTAAATTAAAAGTTACTCTTCAACACCAGCATCTTGACCTTTATACTTCGCATTCGCGTAGTCCCAGTTCACCAGCTTATCTAGGAACGTATCAACATAATCAGGACGACGGTTACGATAATCGATGTAGTAAGCATGTTCCCACACGTCACAAGTCAATACCGCTACTTTGTCATGCGCAAGTGGGTTATCTGCATCGCTTGTTTTCATGATAGATAGTTTGCCGCCGACTTTATCAGTCACTAGCCATGCCCAACCTGAACCAAATTGCGAAGTTGCTGCGTTTTTGAACTCTTCACGGAACTTATCGTAGCTGCCAAAATCTTCTTCGATTTTGCCTTTTAGATCACCAGTAGGTTCGCCGCCACCATTGTCTGGCGTCATGCAGTTCCAATAGAATGTGTGGTTCCAAACTTGCGCCGCTTGGTTAAACATAGTCTGTTTGCTATCGTCTTCTGCTGTACCTTTGATAATCTCTGGTAACGTTTTACCCTCGTAGCCTGAACCTGGTAGCAATTCGTTTAGTTTATTCACATAAGCGGCATGATGCTTATCGTGATGATACTCTAGCGTCTCGGCACTGATATGCGGCTCTAGCGCGTCTTTTGCATACGGTAGGTCTGGTAGTTTAATATTTGACATAGTTATTTTATCCTTGCTTGGTTAGTCATCAAATCGTTTATAGTTAATTTTGCGTTGTTGTTGCACTATAAAAGACACTCTAAAGTGCTGGACTAAATTGGCTGAGTTTATTGTTAGTGAATGTGTAAGACAATTGAGCTGACTTATACACTTTATTATAAATACAAAAGTTATAAACCTAAAACAAGCTGAAGCGAAATAATCATAAGCCTCATCACTCTTGAGAGTCACTAAAGCTTCAAACTAACTAGTAGATTCTCAATCGATAAATACTTAATAATAACTTCACTAGCTGTGAGCTATAATTCACTGTAGCTTATGGCGTAGTATAGCAACACTCGCTACAAATATCAGTTACTGAATGTTATAGAGCGTATGATAAATATACGATTGCTTAAAAATAAATTTTAGGAGGTGGAAATACCTTATGAATCATAATAACCCGCAAATGCTTAAAGACACTGTGTCAGCAGTTAAAGAGGGTGAGCAAGTAGAGCAGCAATGGGTGCTGGCGAGCAATAATAAAGGTAAATTAGCTGAGTTTGAGCGGTTATTTGCAGCCGCTAATCTAAACGTTACTATTATTCCTCAAGGTCAATTAAATATAGAGGATGCGGTAGAGGATGGTTTGAGCTTTGTAGAAAACGCTATTATCAAGGCCCGTCATGCGAGCCGTATTAGCAGGCTACCGGCTATCGCTGATGATTCAGGGCTGTGCGTGCCAGCATTGGGCAATGCGCCGGGTATTTATTCAGCGCGCTTTGCTGGCGAGCACGGGAATGATGCCAATAATAACGCTAAGCTAATCAATGATTTGCAGCCTATTCGCGCGCAAAACCGCCTTGATAATAAGGACACGCCGATTAAAGGGATATTTGTTTGTGTTCTAGCCTTCGTGCGTCATGCTGATGATCCGCTACCGATTATCGCGCAAGGATTATGGCAAGGTGAGATTTTAGAGACGCCACATGGCGAGGGTGGTTTTGGTTATGATCCGCTATTTTGGTTACCGGAGCTTGGGGCGACGGCAGCAAGTTTAGATAGCGCTGATAAAAACCGAATGAGCCATCGTGGCCAAGCGATTCGTCAGTTATTGCAGCAATTATGAAAGTATAAAGGGTAGTTTTTGCTAATTTATCACCCAAAGCTAAGGCTAGCCGACAGATAGCTTTTACTTTAATTAGTAGATAGATTATACTGTTCTACTTTTAAATTTTATTGCTGCCCTATTTTTTTTGCCCCTTTTAATTATTAGATAGTGATCAAATTATTTTTAAGAGAGTGGTTATGGCATACGGGCTGCTATAATTGACCTTAGCTGTTGATATTCAAAGCTGATGTCTGCGAAACCCTATTCATTCTAACGGCAATCGATAACCCGTTTATTGCTATCTATTTATAGGTATAAATAAGCGCGATTGGCTATTATTTATCATCAAAGGTGTAATTAACATGGCTACAGATTTGCAAGTCACAACCAACAAGCTCTCTAACAAAGAAACTCAGCTAACGGTTAAAGTTCCTGTCGAAAAAATCCAAAATAAAGTCGAAGGACGTATTCGCCAAGTAGCAAAAACGGCCAAGATTGACGGTTTCCGTAAAGGTAACGTCCCTATGTCGCACATCCGCTCACAGTATGGCGCTGGTATTCAGCAAGAAGTCATCAATGATGTGATCCGCGATACCGTTTTTGAAGCGATCAAATCTGAGGACATCCGCGCCGTTGGTATGCCAAATATCGATGACGTCAAACTAGAAGATGATTTCTTAGTTTATCAAGCGACGGTTGAGATTTTTCCAGAAATCGACGTCCAAGGTATCGATGAGATTGAAGTTGAGCGTCACACCGCGACCGTCAGCGATGAAGATGTCGACACCATGATCGAAAATCTACAAAAGCAGCGCGCTGAGTTCGTTGAGAAAAAAGGCAAAGCGGCAAAAGACAATCAAGTCACTTTTGACTTTGAAGGCTCAATCGATGGTGAGAAGTTTGAAGGCGGATCTGCTGAGGACTTCAAACTCGTTATCGGTAGCGGTCAGATGATTCCAGGATTTGAAGATGGTATCAAAGGCATGAAAGCTGGCGAAGAAAAAGTCATCGATGTCACTTTCCCAGAAGATTATCAAGCTGAGAACTTAGCGGGTAAAGAAGCTCAGTTCAAAATCAACGTAAAATTAGTTGAAAAATCAAAGCTACCTGAGATTGACGAAGAGTTCCTTGAGCTATTTGGCGTAAAAGAGGGCGGCGTTGAGAAGTTAAAAGAAGACGTGCGTAAAAACATGGAACGCGAAATCAAGAACGCCGCGCGTAGCCAAGTCAAGCAAGCGACTTTTGATGCGTTACTAGAAAAGAACGAGTTCGATGTGCCTAACGCTATGCTAGAGCAAGAGATTGATCGTCAGCGCAGCATGATGATGCAGCGTTTTGCTCAGCAGTTTGGTTCAAGTGCTGATAGCTTCGATAAAGATATGCTGCCAAATGAGCTATTTGAAGAACAAGCGCTACGTGCCGCCCGTTTGGGTATCATCGTTGCTCGCGTTATCGATACCAAAGGCTTAGAGGTCGATCAAGATCGCGTTGAGACTTTCATCAAAGAAGCGGCTGAAAACTACGAAGATCCAGCGGAAGTTATTGAATACTACACTAACGATAAGCAGCAACGCGCGAATATCGAATCAGTAGTACTAGAAGATCAAGTGGTTGATTACTTGATTGGACAAGGTAAAGTCACTGAAAAAGAAGTGAGCTATCAAGATTTGCTAGCCGCTCAGCAGCAACAACAAGCTATGTAATAGCTAATTAGCACTTATCAATTAGTTGTAAGATTAAATAGCTGTAAGACAAAGAAAAATGCCTCAACAAATCTTGTTGGGGCATTTTTGTTAGCTGAGTTTGCCATAAGGCTACTTTATGAGCGGTTTTTTATTATCTTTAGCGCTGACCCTTGATAAATGAAGCTATACGCCCTATTAATAGGGAAGAATTTATCATTTGTTACGCTAAGCATTTACTATTACTGACTAAAAAAGTTACTATTACTGCACTTTTTATAACCATCATTACTTTATCTCAATACTTATCCTCCCTACTTTTATTTTAATACTAGGATCTCCCTATGACAGATTATGATCGCATCACTGCCAATCCTCATTTTGATATGCTCATGAGCGCGCACGATAATGTGCAAAGCGCCGCGCAAGCGCCCCAAGCGGCATTAGTGCCGATGGTCGTTGAGCAGTCGGCACGTGGCGAGCGCTCTTTCGATATCTTCTCACGCCTATTACGTGAGCGCGTTATCTTTTTGACCGGTCAAGTCGAAGATCACATGGCGAACTTAATTGTCGCACAGCTGCTATTTTTGGAAGCCGAAAACCCTGACAAAGACATCCATCTGTATATCAATTCGCCTGGTGGTTCGGTCAGTGCTGGTCTCGCTATTTTTGATACCATGAACTTTATCAAGCCAGAAGTCTCAACGATCTGTATGGGCGGCGCTTATAGCATGGGCTCATTCCTACTAGCTGCGGGCGAGAGAGGTAAGCGTTACGCCTTAGCCAACTCTCGGGTGATGATTCATCAGCCTTCAGGCGGCGCACAAGGTCAAGCGACTGATATCGAGATTAATGCGCGTGAAATTTTGAAGACTCGTGCGCGTCTCAATGAGATTTTGGCTGAGCGTACCGGTCAACCCGTAGAGAAAATCGAAAAAGACGTTGAGCGTGATTTTTGGTTAGATGCTCGTGAGGCCAAAGAGTACGGCTTAGTCGATGAAGTCCTAGAGCGTCGCCCTACTGAGCTAAAAAAATAGTCTGTTATTTAGACTATAGCTAAGATAAAGACAATCGCCAAACTTCGTTTACCGCTAAGTTTTAAACCAGAAAAGCAAGATTTTAGGAGTGCCTTATATGGCAAAAGACAAGACCCCGCAGTGTTCATTTTGCGGTAAAGCTAAAAATGAAGTTAAGCAATTAATTGCTGCTGATGATGCCAATATTTGTAATGAGTGTATTGAGCTTTGTACCGATCTGATCGTCGATAGCAGCGATGATAGCGACGATACTGATAGCGATATTGATACTTCATGGATCAATAAAAAACTGCCAACGCCCAAAGAGCTACGCGCCAAACTCGATGATTATGTCATCGGCCAAGACGCGGCCAAAAAAGCCTTGTCGGTCGCGGTTTATAATCATTATAAACGTCTAAAAGTCAGTCAGACTCTAGCCAATGACAAAAGAAAAGCTAAGATTGGCGCGGATGACGCGATGGTTGAATTGGCCAAGAGTAATATCTTGCTTATCGGCCCAACCGGCTCTGGCAAGACCTTATTGGCACAAACGTTAGCGCGACTGCTTGATGTGCCCTTTGCTATGGCTGATGCCACAACTTTGACCGAAGCCGGTTACGTCGGTGAAGACGTTGAAAATATCGTCCAAAAGCTGCTACAAGCCTCAGATTATGACGTTAGCAAAGCTGAGCAAGGCATCATTTATATCGATGAGATCGATAAGATCAGTAAAAAAGGTGAGAATCCGTCTATCACTCGTGATGTGTCAGGCGAAGGCGTACAGCAAGCTTTGCTTAAGCTTATCGAAGGCACGGTTGCTGCTATTCCGCCGCATGGTGGGCGCAAGCATCCGCAGCAAGAACTGATTCAGGTCGATACTAGCAATATTTTGATTATTGTTGGTGGCGCTTTTGCCGGTCTTGATAAAGTCATTCAGCAGCGTACCGAAAAAACCGGTATTGGCTTTAATGCTGATGTCAGCTCCAAAGATGATAGCCGCCGTAGCTCTGAGCTATTGCAGCAAGTAGAGCCTGAGGATTTAATCAAGTTTGGTCTGATTCCAGAGCTTATCGGTCGTCTGCCGGTGCTTGCTGCTCTAGAAGAGCTTGACGAAGAAGCATTGGTACAGATCTTGACTGAGCCTAAAAACGCTTTGGTTAAGCAGTACGAGTATCTATTTGATATGGAAGGCGCGAAGATCACCTTTACGCAAAAAGCGCTAGATGCTATCGCCAAAAAAGCCATGGAGCGTAAAACAGGCGCGCGTGGTCTACGCTCTATCGTAGAGAATGCTTTGCTTGAGACCATGTATGAGCTGCCTTCAATGGAAAACGCTAAGCTAGTCACGGTCGATGATGAAGTAATTAATGAAGGTAAAATACCTAAAATTGCTTAGTTCACGATTTTAGCTTGTAAAAGTTTTAGCTTGTAAAATCTTAGTCTAAAAAAGTGTCTAGCATACTCCATGCTAGACACTTTTTTTATATGTTGAGTTTCTATATTTTACCTCTGATCATCATGTCAGAGCCGCTTATTAGAGTAATAGAATGACAACCGCGTATACCAATGCTATTCGGCGCTGTTACTAAGTCGTGCTAAGCTGTTCTTACTAGGGTCTGTTCAATAGAACCTAGCACGCTATCACCTCATCACCATCGCTCACTTAACATTACAAAGGATTGTTACTTATGTTAACCGCTATGACTTCAATGACCTCGGCTCTACGACAGCACTTACCCGACTCCCTAAAACCCCACTCTAATAATGCTAGTCAGAGCAAAGATATCCGTACTTTTTATAAAGACCACGTGGCCGCTATTACTGGTGCCGGCTCCGGTATGGGTCGCGCGCTTGCCATTCATCTAGCAAAGATGGGCTGTCATCTGGCGTTATCTGATATCAACCATGAGCAACTGGCTGAGACGCAAAAGCTGATCGAGGGCTATGATATCATCAGCACTATTACCGTACTCGATGTCGCTGATAAAGACGCCGTTTATGACTGGGCTGAGAGCGTAATGGCTGATCATGGCAAAGTAAACTTTGTTTTCAATAACGCTGGCGTAGCGCTCTACTCTACTGTCGAAGGGAGCAGTATTGAGGAGCTTGAATGGGTAATGGATATCAACTTTTGGGGAGTGGTCTATGGCACCAAAGCCTTTTTACCACTGATAAAAAACAGCGTTAAGCTTAGCGAGACTGAATCTAGTACTGAGTCTCATACTGCCAAGGCTCATCATAAATCGCGGCAATTCGCTGAGCACGGTCATATCATTAATATCTCAAGCCTATTTGGTCTGACCGCTCAGCCGTCTCAATCTGCTTATAATGCTAGCAAATTTGCAGTACGCGGCTTTACTGAAAGTCTACGTCAAGAGCTAGATATTCAGCGCTGCGGTGTGTCGGCTACCTGCATTCATCCTGGCGGTATCCGTACCAACATTGCCAATAGCGCACGCGGTAATGATAGTATTAGCGAGCTTGGGATGCGCTCTGGCCCAAGCGCTATTAAAAGCTTTAACAAATTCCTAAAGTTTGATGCCAATGACGCCGCTTGGGTCATTTTAGAGGCTGCCGCTACCAATCAGCCTCGTCTACTAATCGGTAATGATGCCAAGATGATAGATGCGGTACAGCGTGCTTTCCCCACCCGCTATAGCAAGATACTTAACGATGTTAATAAGCTGTCTCGCAAACTAAAAAAAAGACGACAGTCAAAGTCCAGTGCTAATTAATAGCGCATAAATTAACTATTAAAGAGCAGTTATTGAGCCACAAAACGCTTGAACTTTAGGGTTTAGGCGTTTTTTTATAAATAAACTTATTATGTTACGCTTAGCTTACTGAATAACGAATACGAACTAGTATGATATACTTTTATATATTTTATTAAGTCATCACTCTTAACTCACTACTTTTAATGAGATGTTTGCTCAGCTTTGTTGAGTAAGTTTTAATGAACTATAACTATCTAAAGTATTTTGGCTCTAAGCGATAAGTCTTAAAGTGTCTAATAATAATACTAGGCCAGACTTCACTTTATAGTAGATGCTTTAGTGTTTTTATAGTCATTACTCTAATCATCTCATTAAAAGTAGTTCATATGTGCGATATCACATATTATTATTTACGATAAGGATATTCCAATGAACAACCTCGCCCTAAAAAAACCATCCGTCCTTATGGTCGCCCTATTAGCAGTTGGCACTTTAGGTCTCACTAGCTGTAGCGATGATAAAAGCGTTAAAGCGACAGATCGGGTTGAAGAAGCAGCCGCTATCGCCCGTGTACAAGGGCTAGAAGCTCGCGCTGAACAATTAAAGGCTCAGATGCCTGCGGGGATGAGTGGGCCTACGGGTACTGAGTTGACCTCCGGCTCTACGGCTAACGCTGATAGCGTAGCTGGCCCTAAGCCTGCTATCAAAATGCCAGATGAGTCTACTATTCCAGATGACGAATACGGCGCGGCGGTTCGCCGAGGCTTGCTACTTGTCAATAACACTTATAAAGAGATGCCAAACAATGTCGGTAATCAGCTCAACTGTACGAGCTTTCACTTAGCCAACGGCTCAGAAGCGTTCGCTGCTCCATGGCAAAATATGCCTAGTATTTATCCTATTTATCGCTCGCGCTCTGGTCGTATCAATACCATTCAAGAGCGTATCAATGGCTGCTTTGAGCGCTCTATGAATGGTAAAGCTTTAGATCTAGGGTCAGATGATATGAATGCTATTGTCTCTTATATGAGCTGGCTATCAAAAGATCTACCCTTTGGTGTCTCTCCTGAAGGACGCGGTTTTGTCAAAGTAGATAAGAGCCTAGAGCCCAATACTGATAATGGCAAAAAGCTATTTGCAGAAAAATGCAGCGTTTGTCATGGCGAGAATGGCGAGGGCCAATATAATGACGATGGCACTTACGTTTTCCCCGCGGTCGCCGGTGACAAATCTTTCAATGACGGTGCTGGTATGGCGCGTACTTATACCGCCGCCTCTTTTATCAAAGGCAAAATGCCCTTTGGTCAAGGCAACACCCTAACCGATCAAGAAGCGGTCGATATCGCTGGCTACTTTACGCACTTGCCGCGTCCGGTAAAAGCTAATAAAGACAAAGACTGGCCTAATGGCGATGCCCCAAAAGATGTGCGTCGTTAATTGCTGCTAGTCAATCCTTAGCATTAAAAATCCTAGTTATTATGCATAGCTGGGATTTTTATTATTGGTTTTTCAGTAAAAATGGCTTGAATGATACAAAATTGGTATTAAGGCAGCTTCATATCACCGGCTACTAGCCAGCCTAACTTTCGCATCAACCAAGCCACCAATCCGGCGATAATTGCTGGCAATACAAACATCAGTAAGATAATTGCTGTCCATAACTGCGTGGTGCTCATTAGCTCTTGTGAGGCCTCAATCACTCCAAATACCCCTACGAGTCCTGCGGTACCCATACCTGCACCCGTAGCGGTGCAAGCTAGCTCAAACACTACTGTGGCGATAGGGCCAACGATAGCGCTAGCAATCACGGCTGGTAGCAAAATAATAGGTTTTTTTAGCACGTTTGGGATTTGAAGCATACTAGTGCCTAATCCTTGTGAGATGACGCCACTAAAGCCATTATCCTTAAAGCTTGCCACTGCAAAGCCAATCATATGCGCCGCGCAGCCTACTACCGCTGCACCTCCTGCCAAGCCGCCAAGCCCAATAGCTATACAGATGGCAGCGCTAGAGGTGGGCAATGTCAGTAAGATACCAACTATCACCGCTATCACGATACCCATTAATAAAGGTTGTAGCTCGGTTGCTGCTTGTATTGCTTGTCCTATGGCATTGACCGCCACTACTACAGGCGGATTTAAAAATGCACAAACCGCCCAAGCCATGGCGCAGACTACTAACGGCACTAGTAAAATATCAAGCCTGGTTTTTCCTGATATCCAAGTACCAGCACGGTAAGCAAATACTGAGGCCAGATAAGCGCCAATAGGATTACCTGGCAAAGCCAAAAATGTCGCAGGTCCCGTTTCTTGGGCGATAAATAAAGTCCCTGCCATAAATGCTTCGGTATGCGCGCCAAGCATCCCTGCTACCAAACAGCTGAGCATCACCAAAGTTGGCGCTTTTAGATAATAGGCAATACCGACCCCGATACCCGCGCCCATTAATACTGAGGCAAGCTTACCGATAGCCATGAGCGCTGGAATCTGTAACCAGCCGCCAATCTGCGAGATAATAAGTCCAGCAATTAGCGTCACAAACAACCCTAACGCCATACCCGTAAAGGCATCAATAAAATACTTTTGAAAAAACGATTTAATCATTCCAGTAGGAGCTACGGTAGTATCGGCTGAATTCATGGTTATGCTCTTAGTAGGCGTTTGATAATTTGGTTTTGATAGGACTTATTCATTATGCCGCTTTATAAAGGACTCAAGCTATCAAAAAAATAGCATAAAAAAAGCGTCGTAGTGACGCTTCTTTCAAAAATATAACTATAAGCTTAACGGCGCTGCTCAACGATAATAGAATCGATGCCGTTGTTCTGTAGACGCTGCTGGGCATTAGCGACCGCCTGACGATTATTCATCGGCCGTGAGATAACCTGATAAATAGGTAAACCATTACCAGTCGTGTTTTTTACCACTCTAGCATCTACCCCTGCCATCAATACTTGCGCGCGGCGACGATCCGCCTCATCAGCATCACCGAAACTATTGATTTGCAAAATATAAGTGGCGGGCTGCGCTTTTTGTACATTAGCCGTGCCGCTACCAGCAGCGGTATTAGTACTATTAGCTCTCTCATTAGCTGTAGGCGCTGTACCATCATAGGTCGCATTTTCTTCTACAATAGTAATCTCATTATCCGTATTGGCTGCTGCATTATTATCGTTGCTAGGCTGAATAGTCGTGCTTTCAGAGATGCCAAAATTGCTATCATTACTATTACTAGTCTCAGGCTGGGTGACCACTACATCCGCTTCAAAATCATTAATACCGTTTAAGCTATCATTATCTAGCTCGCCAATATCTTCATCCGGAATAGTCGCCATCTCTTGATTAGGCAAAATGTCATAAAACTCATAATCAGCATTATCAGTGTCAGTCTCCACTCGCGGCTCCACCTGACGATTGGGATCGTTAGCAATCTGGCTATCTGCAGGGCTAAAATTAAACAATGGTGAGAGATATAAAAACACTCCAATCATCAGCGTCAATACCGCGCCAACGAACATCCACAATAAGCCTGATACGCTACTTTTTTTGCGTTTTTCAGTGGCACCTTTCGGTTTTTTGGCTAACACGGACTTTCTCCCTACCTTTCTATTAATCTGCTTATCTAGTGAGCGACATCAGCCTAAATTATAATATCAAATGCAGGCTACCTAGCCCCTTTATAGGTCTTTATAGCCTTCATTTCAATAGCCCCCTTGATACTATGCGTTACTAGACGTTTATAGCAACTAACAACTATAGCAACTAACCATTTTGGCTATCAGCACCAAAGGGTATAAATGCTACAGGATATCAATCTAGACTACATACTAGTCGGTGCTGATAGACCCAATAAATTTAGCCCATTGGTCAATACTTGCCCGACCGCTTTCGATAAACGTAGGCGAGCTTGCATCATATTGACTTCATCCTGACTTGGCGTCTCCCCTGAGGTTAAGCTCACCGGCAAGATACGATTGCTATCATACCAACCGTGGAATAAGGCCGCTAACTCTTTTAGATAGTTAGTCAAGATATGCGGCTCGTAGCCAGTTGCCGCGCGCAATAAAGTAGCTGGATAAGCGCCTAAAAGCTTAATCAGCTCTTCTTCGCTGGCAGCGGTTAGTAAGTTTTGCTGAGCTGCACCAACAGCATCATCAACGCTCATACCGCTAGCTGCTAGCTTCTCAAGCACTCTACAAGAGCGAGCATGAGCATACTGGATGTAATAAACCTGATTGTCTTTGCTTTGCGACTTAGC
Organism: Psychrobacter sp. AH5; assembly: GCF_040371085.1. Taxonomy (NCBI): domain Bacteria; kingdom Pseudomonadati; phylum Pseudomonadota; class Gammaproteobacteria; order Moraxellales; family Moraxellaceae; genus Psychrobacter; species Psychrobacter sp. AH5. The sequence continues at coordinate 30,553 of NZ_JAMBMT010000001.1, read as the reverse complement.
AAGCTCTAGATCAAAGTCGACATGTACCTCAGGCTTACGCGCTACATAATAAAAGCGCGCTGCATCATTACCGACCTCAGAGCGTAATTCACGCAAAGTCACAAACTCCCCTGAGCGCGAAGACATCGGTACTTTTTCATCACCGCGCCATAGCGCCACAAACTGCACTAACACCACATCCAAACGCTCGGCATCAATGCCTAACGCTAATAGTGCCGCTTTGACTCGTGGCACATAGCCATGATGATCCGCACCCCAAACGTTAATGACTTTATCAAAACCGCGATCGAATTTATTTTTATGATAAGCGATATCAGAGGCAAAATAAGTGCTTTGTCCATTAGCCCGGCGCACTACTCGATCTTTTTCATCACCAAAATCGGTCGATCTAAACCAGATATTGCCCTCTTTCTCGTACAGATAGCCTTTGTCATCTAATATCTGTAGTACTGGTTCGATCTCATCGGCTATCGATCTTTCACTAAACCAGCATTCATAATGCACACCAAAATCGTTTAGATCATCTTTGATATCGGCTAAAATACCACTCAAAGCGGCGTTTAAAAACAGCTGATAGCTCTCACCTAATAGCGCTTTACTATTAGCAATCAGGCCATCGATATGCGCCTCTTTATCACCCGATACTAGCTCTTTTTCGCCTTTTGCAGTGATGGTATATTCGGCATCTGCTGGCACATCCAAAGCGATCTGCTCAAAGGTATGCACGTAGCTATCGCCATACTGAGTCTTTAGGGTCTCAGCGATATCACTAACATAATCGCCCTTATAAGCATTGGAAGGGAAAACAACGGCCTCATTATTAACCTGCAAGTAGCGCAAATAAGTACTAGTCGCTAGAATGTCCATCTGCCGGCCGGCGTCATTGACATAGTATTCGCGCGTAACGTCATAACCCACAGCTTCGAGCAAGTTTGCCACACTCATACCAAAGGCGGCACCGCGACCATGACCGACATGCAGGCTTGAGGTGGGATTGGCTGAGACAAATTCGACCTGTACTTTTTGATTGGCAAATTTATCACTAAGACCAAAGCGCTGCTGCTTAGCAAAGATCTCTTCTAACACCGCAAACTTAGCATCCGAATTCAAAAATACGTTGATAAATCCGGGACCAGCGATATCGACTTGGCGAATGTTTTGATTATCAGGCAAAGCTTTGACGATTTGCTCAGCCAAAGCACGAGGATTGGTTTTGGCGACTTTAGCTGCACTTAGCGCAATATTACTAGCAAAATCACCGTGACTAAGATCTTTAGTACGGGTAATCTGGCTGTTATTTTGCCAATCGGCAGGCAGGATACCATCTTGTTTTAGAGTTTGAATGGCCTCTTCAAACAGGGCAGCTAAAGTATCTATTTGGGCTTGTGACATAAGGGTATAAACTCATAAATAAGTCGAAAAAGTGATAACCCGTAAATATAACAATCTTTGGGCCTTATTGCATCATTATTGATAAAAATAGCGTTAAACTTGCTTTATTGACTTGATATATGACTTATCAAAGTGGTTGTGATGTATGGTTTGATTGTGTTTGGTATCTCTTAGTTATTGACCCTAGCTATTGAGCTGAGGTTTATTTATCGGCGATGGCTTAGCGCTGCTGATGACCCCATAGTCGCGCTGAATGTATTATTACTGTCATATTAATGAGCTTAGACATTCATATCAAAACGGTTCCACGTTATAATACAGCCTCTATTTTGTTGCAAATTAAGGACAGAATCATGTTCGCTATCGCCGCGAGTACGATTACTAATTGGGGACTATACATCCTTTTGCCGATATTTATCGCGTTCTTATTTTTTATTATGTTTGATATCTCCAAAAAATCAAACGCTGGGCGCGCCGGTACTTTCTGGATATTTTTAGCTTTGGGTGCAGGTTTTATGGGTTTTTTACTCAAACTACTACTCGAAGTTGCCTTCAAAAAGTGGCTGATATAACTACTAACTTACCGAGAACAGGCTATGTTTGCTATTGCTGCTAGTACCATTACCAATTGGGGTTTGTACGTTCTACTGCCCATTTTTATTGCCTTTTTATTCTTTATTATTTGGGACGTCTCTAAGCAATCACAGTCTGGACGCGCTGGTACTTTTTGGACTTTCTTAGCACTTGGTGCTGGTTTTGTAGGTTTTTTAATCAAAATTATTATGGAAGTCGCTTTTAATAAGTGGCTAATTTAATTTATCGTCAGTTATTTTTATCACTTCACTGACATAAGCGGGTATCTGCCAAGCGCCGCCTGCTTCTATTAAACGGCATAACCCAGTGGTTTTCTCACTAGCCAAAGCGAAATCTTTACCCTCCCAAACCCAACTTTTCATCGACCAACAGTCCCCTAATCCTCGGCCTTTATGCGCGGCGAATATCTCACCTTCGGCATAAGAAGAGCCGGATAAAGTAATCAGCTTGGGCTTGGCGGGTTTATCGTTATCAATGAGCCAATAGCCAGTACCAAAGTTATAAGCTCCTGTCCAGCAAGGGTGACTGGCTAAGGTATGTTTACTATCGATTGGCGTAAAGCGCCAGACTTTATCTTCTTTATCAAACCAATCCTGATCTGAGCTTAGTATGTTACAGTCCTCGCGCCTCTCAGCATCGAGGCTAGCTATACTAGCCTTGACCCACCCCGTCATTTTGCTTTGCCATTGCTTATCATAACGTTCGCTTAATCGCTGATAAAACTTCTGCTCATCAGACCTTTTAGCAGCCTTATCAGTAACCGTGTCATACTCAGCGATAGGATAAGTCTCTGCCGCATAAATCTTAGGTAGCGCCTTTGCTGGTTTTAGATTTTGACGATTAGGATTGTGTTTACTAACTAAAGCGGATGGCGTGCCTACTCGGCCTTGCACTTCATCTAGCTTTAATAACACAGCGGCCATACCGATATCGGATATCTGCCAGCGATAATCGCCAATTCTAAATTCTATTTTAGTAGGCTTTCGAGCGTTATCGATAAGCAGCTTGGTTTGCGCAGTCGTCAATACGCCTCGACCCCTCTCCTCTGTATTTAATGGTACTTTGCCAAAGTATTTATCATTAAGCCACAACTCAACTTGACGGTTTTGCGCCTGCATTTGATCTTCTACCGCTTTAGCATCGTCCCAGTAGTTCAGCACCACTTGCGTAGTGGGTAGCTTCTCGCCTGCCGGCAGGGTCATCATAATGCTGCCCCGTAGCTCTGCAATCTCGCTACTGTAGCCCGCCGCTCGGCAAGTCAAGGTATTGTCACAGACCAGCTGCCAATCCTCGCTGACAAAGCCGCTGCCCTCGAATGGGTCACCATAAGCCGCTAGCACTGGTAGCGAAAGCAAACTAACAGCGCTCACTAACAATGGTTTTATCAGCGTTGGTACATATATCGATATTTTCATAGCGTCTCGTCCGTGAGAATAAGGTAAAGCTAAAAGCTACCTTTTAGCGATAATAGTGGCGCGCTTTGGTGCCGGATAACCTTCAATGGTTTTAGTACAGTCATTAGGATCAAGGAAATCACTCAGCGATTGATACGTCATCCACTCGGTCGCTCGCTGTTCCTCTATCGTGGTGACATCAACATCGACGCAACGCACCTCCTTGAAACCAACCTTTTTGAGCCAGCCTACTAAAGCATCTACTGAAGGCAAAAAATATACATTATTCATCTGCGCATATCTATCATGGGGCACTAGTACCGTATTGGCATCACCATCAATCACTAAAGTCTCAAGCACTAGCTCGCCTCCTTTGATCAGCTGTCCACGCAGCTGCTGTAAGTGCTCAAACGGTGATTGGCGATGATAAAGCACCCCCATACTAAACACCATATCAAACAGCTGACTGCCTTGGTCGCTACTGGCAGGCAACGCCTCTAACGGCACCGGAATATAGTGCGTTCGATAGTTGTCAGCATTGCCAACAAAATGCCTAATCGCCATAAATTGATGATAAAACAAACAAGACGGATCGACAATGATTACCGTCTCTGCGCCCGCGCCTGCCATGCGCCAACCATGATAACCCGAGCCGCCGCCAACATCCAAAACGCGTCTGCCCTTCAACGGACTCAAATGCGGCGCTACCCGCTCCCACTTCCAATCGCTATGCCACTCGGTATCTATGCTAATCCCTGACTCATCGTTACCAATCTGCTTTCCAATATAAAAGGGCCCTTTGCGCCACGGCATTAGCTGCTTGAGTAGCGCTAAAGTTTGCTTGCGCTCAGAGTTACTTAGCTGAGCGTTAATAGTAATAGCCGCGCCATTTAAATCGACACTATCAGCGCTAATAGTAGGTAGTCTTGCTACTGATGCTTGATAGGCTGGTGCATGCGCATAATTACGCTTGTCCTTGATGGCCGTTAGCCAATTGGGTAATAGCGCGAGCCAGTCATAAGCTATCGGCTGGGTCTCAGCGATGGTCAATAAGGTTAAGTACAGTTCACGTTCAGCATTGATAATAGTATCGTTGATCATAAGTGTTTTAATTTTCGTTGATTTGAATTTGGGTGAATAATAGTTAAGATAATAAAAAGATTAGCCTCAAGCTTAGCGTTCTTTAATAGTCGTGAAATTTGCAGGGCATGGGTTATTTATTTTTAAATGTTGGGTAAAATCCTACTTAAACCCCACCACAGAAACAAAGTTCAAAAACTGAAACCAAGTCAAATGCCGCGCAAACCCTACCTGCGATAGCCTTTCGTGATGCTGATCTAAAGTGTCGGTAATCAGCACATTCTCAAGCGCGTTACGTTTACCGCTAATCTCCATCTCGCTATAGCCGTTAGCGCGTTTAAAGTCATAATAACGCTCGACTAGCCAAGCATCATACTGCTCATCTATAGCGTGAGTCTTTTCGGTTAAGACTAAGATGCCGCCCTCGGTTAGCGCGTTATAAATCTTTTTTAGCACCGCTACTCTATCTTCAGTAGGCAAAAATTGCAGCGTTAAATTCAAGATCACCATATCGCAAGGCTCAAGCTCAATATCACGAATATCGGCGGTGATCACTTCAATATCATGCTGCGGATAATTATCCTTGAGTAAAGTGGCAGCCTCAGAAGTCATCGCCGGCGAGATATCTATCGCCTTAATCTGTAAGTCTTGCGCCGCAAACTCGCCCGCCAGCGCCATCGTCGCACCGCCAAGCGAGCAGCCCAAATCATAAATACGGCTGACGCGTTGGCCATCATTATTTTGCTGACGATACTTGCAGTGACGCCGCGCAAAAATCGGCAGCATCGCTAGCACTTGCCCGTAGCCCGGTACACTGCGGCGAATCATGTCAGGGAAACAGGCAACCACTTGCTCATCAAAGGAGAAGCGCGCCACTTTATCTAATGGCGTGGTAAAAGGCTTATCAAACAAGGTATCGTGTTTGACTGAGTTCTGTTTGTGCGCATCATGTTCAATATCGGTAGCTTGCCTAGCTTGTTGCATAGCTTGTTGCACAGCTTCTGAGGTTGATTTAGTGGAATTCATAGCATAACTCTTTTGGACGATGACTTTCATCATTAGATTGACAGCGGTTTTGATAGCACTGCCTTTAGCAAAAGCTCATTATAACATTACCGTTTGTTACTCAGGATTAAAGACACAATTGTTATGCTAAATAGGTAGAATTAAGCTAACTAGAACGTTTAGCAAAATCAGCTTAGTTTCATTTGTTAATAAGTAAGTATTTATAATAATAGGAAAAATTATGCAAACTATCATCTTAGGCGGTGGCTGCTTTTGGTGCACCGAATCCGTGTTTTTATCTCTAAAAGGCGTTGAGTCCGTCGTTTCAGGCTATATGGGCGGTGAGGCAGAAACAGCCAATTACCAAGCGGTCTGTAGTGGTAATAGCGGTCACGTTGAAGTCATCAAAGTCGAATTTGATGAACAAACCTTGCCATTAGAAGTGCTACTCGATGTATTCTTTGGTACTCACGATCCCACCACAAAAGATCGTCAAGGCAATGATGTCGGTAGCCAATATCGTAGCATCGTGTATTACACTGACGAAGATCAAAAACCCACGATTGATCGCACTATTAATAAGCTGCGTGATATGGGATTAAACGTCGTTACCGAAGTGCATCCTGCCGTAGAGTTTTATCGCGCAGAAGAAGCACATCAAGACTTCTTTAATCGCAATCCTGGTCAAGCCTACTGTAACTTCGCTATTCCACCAAAGCTTGCCAAACTACGTAAAGAATTTAGCGAATACATGGTCAGCTAATAACGCTGTTGAGGCATTAACCATAATTAATCTTGCAATAGTAAGCCAAGTGATTATTCTCTTGGCTTTTTTGTGGCTATTGACGTTATGATAACTAGCAATAGTAAGCATTTATTTGATTACAGATTATTTATGATAAAAATTTTGAGGGTAATAGTATGAAGGCTGAATTTTGGCAAGAGCGCTGGCAACAAGGTCGTATCGGTTTTAACCAGCCTACAGTCAATCCGCTGTTAATCCACTACTTTAATCAATTAAAGCTAAAAAAGGGCAGCCGAGTATTGGTGCCCTTAGCTGGCAAGTCCATCGATATGCTATGGTTGGCTCAGCAAGGCTATGAAGTCATAGGCATAGAGTTGGTAGAATCAGCAGTAATAGAGTTCTTTGCCGAGCAAAATAGTGCTGTCACTATCACTCAACCTACTAAAGACTCTTCAATAAAAAATTATCAGGGTCAGCTAGCAGGACAAACGATTAGCTTGTGGGCGGCAGATATTTTTGCGCTAAGTGCTACTGATATCGGTGCTATTGATGCAGTTTATGATAGAGCGGCGCTGATAGCCATGCCGCCAGAGATGCGCCCAAGCTATAGCGAGCAAGTCATAAGCCTTAGCGATAACGCGCCGCAATTAGTACTAACTCTCAATTATCAGCAAAATGAGCGCGCTGGGCCACCTTTCTCTATTAACTCTACAGACATTGAGCGTTATTATGGCGCTCATTATTCAATCAAACCATTAGCACAAAAGCCTGCTACCTTAAACGCTGCTCCAGATCTCACGGTCACTGAGTCAGTTTGGCTATTAACTCCTTAAACTACTGGCTAATTGGCCTATAAAAATAGAGAAACTACATGAAAATATTGGTGAGCTTAGTTAGCCTAGCTGCTTTTTTACTAGTGACTCTGCCCGGTCCGCTTTATAAATTCGCTATTATCGACTTAGCTACTGCGTTTTCAGGCTTTAAATATGCGGTTATTACTGGTGTCGCCGCGCTAATCTTACTTATTATCCAAGCACTATTCAAACGTCAAACCATTAGCTTTGCTAGTGCAGGATTAGCGGTGTTTTTCTCTCTTATTGCCATAGTTATGCCGCTTAAGATGATGAACACCGCAAAAAACGTACCAGCCATTCATGACATCTCAACCGATATGACTACGCCGCCTGAGTTTGTGGCGATTGCTCCGCTTCGCGTCAATGCTCCTAATCCTGTGGCGTATGCCGGCGCTAAGACTGCCGAGCAGCAAAGCAAAGCCTATCCTAAGCTGCAAACTCTGACTTATACGCAATCGAAAGCAGAGTTGGTGACCGCTATTGAGCAAGCCGCCGATAATTTGGGCTGGCAATTAGTCAACACTGATAAAAATGCAGGTCTAGTAGAAGCCACCGATGCAACGCTATGGTTTGGCTTTAAGGACGATATTGTCGTACGCGTAGAAGATAATGGCAACGAGCGCTTAGTGGATATCCGTAGTAAGTCGCGTATAGGGAGCAGCGATTTGGGTAAGAATGCCGAGCGTATTCATGGTTTTATTAAGGAGTTGAATAAGGTTTTGGGGGAATGATCACTTAATCTTATTCAGACCCACTCATAACCTCTCTCATACGTCAGCTTATAGTAACCAAGACCTTCGATAGCTTTTCTTTAGAGTAGATATTAGTTACTCTAAATCAATCTTTAATACTATTGCTGATCTTGCCACTACTTTTATAGGATATCTTTATGCATCTAAATACCCTCTCTACTCTCTCCTTACTGACGGCTGCCATTAGTTTTGGTTTAGCTAGTACCGCTCAAGCTGCTAAGCCAGAAGCCCCCTACTTATCCAACAGTGAATTTCAACAGTGTTTGGATGGTCTAAAAAACTCTAGTAAGTTTCGCGGCGTAGATAGCTATACTTTTAACAATTATCGTCCAAGCCAGCCTGATCCGAGCGTTATTCAATCGCTCAATTATCAGCCAGAATTTCAAAAAGATGTTTGGGATTACCTGTCAGCTCTTGTAGACAAAGAGCGTGTCGAAGACGGTATCCGTGCTAAACGGCAATGGGGCGACACCCTACGTCAAATAGAATCACGCTATGGTGTCAAGCCTGAGCACGTGTTAGGAGTCTGGGGCGTCGAATCCAACTTTGGACAGACCTTAGGTAAAAAACCACTCTTTGAATCGCTTGCTACCCTCTCCTGTTTTGATCGTCGTCAAAGCTACTTTCAAGGAGAGTTTGCTAATGCACTAAAGATTGTGCAGCGCGGTGATATCGCACCTAGTGACATGGCCGGCTCATGGGCGGGAGCTTTTGGACAAACCCAGTTTATGCCCAGCACCTTTTTAGAATTAGCCGTGGATTTTGATGGTGATGGTCGTCGCGATCTCGTTAATAGTGTGCCCGATGCGCTAGCTTCAACGGCTAATTTTTTGGATAACCGTGGTTATCGGACCGGTGAGCCTTGGGGTTATGAGGTAAGACTACCAGATGGTTACTGGGCCGCTTCAGACCGCAAAAACAAAAAGTCGATAAGCCATTGGCGAGATCAAGGCTTAACCTTGGCTAATGGTAGTCCGCTACCTTATGACTTAAGCAGTGCTGGCTTGTTATTACCCGCTGGCAAAGACGGTCCGGCTTTCTTGGTTGGCAAAAACTTCGATACTTTTTATTCTTACAATGCTTCTGAGAATTACGCCTTAGCCATTGCCCATTTATCTGACTTAATTGCTCGCGAGGATAGCAGCAAGACGGACTTTATTACCGCTTGGCCGACAAACGATCCGGGTATCAGCCGTCAACAAGCCAAAGATATTCAGCAAGCTTTATTAGATGCAGGCTATGATATTGGTGAAGTCGATGGCATCATTGGGGATAATACTCGTAGCGCTATTCGGCAATATCAAACCAGTCGCGGTATATTCCCAGCCGATGGACGTGCTGGTCAAAACTTTTATCGTTTAATTACCCAAAATAGCGCTCAAGGTTCTAGCTCTATTCGACCCTCAAACCCCGCCTCTACCGATCGTATGGGTCAGCTGATTCAACAGCGACAAACGGCTACGCCTAACGTCTATTCGTCTGAGCCTTCGGTACAAAGAACAGTGCAGCCTGCTAGCAATGTTCGCTATCGCAGAGTTACTACTAGTGATGGCAGCGTGCGTTTAGAAAGAATTAACTAAATCTTCTTGTCCATTAAAGCGAATAGTTTTGAATAAAACAGCCTCAAACCAAAAGACCACGTCAATTTGATGTGGTCTTTTGGTCTAGAGCTACTGCTTTTGTCATCGTTTAGACAATAGGAGGAGGATTAGGCTCACCGCTATCACCACCCCAGTTTTCACGAGCTTTTTCATCTAGATCAGCAGGCGTTTTAGGTTTCCATTTACCGTTCTCTTTCCAAGTCTCATCGCCCCAATCTGCATCCTCTTCTTTTCTATCAAGCTCCTTATAAGCTTTACGAGGATCAATTCCACGACGCTTCATATCAGCAACTTGCTCTTCTAGAGTATGAAACTGGTTGGCTTCGTGCATAGTTTCGGATAGCGCATCAAGCTCCTGCTTTAATGTATCGCGCTTAGAGTCAGTCATCGTGCTCTCCTTAATCAATGGTTAACTTCGTTTTCTTATAATCGTCTTATGTTATTTTTTATACTTTATAGCTATAGCAGCTATTAACTGTATTTGTTATTAGCTTCTATTATTATGAATATAACGCCCTTTAACAAGCGCTGACACGTATGCTTTGTATTACAAAACGTAGCACGGCTCAATCGGCAGGCAAGCCTAGAGAGTTTTAAGCGATAAGTGGGAGCTGGACTAAATACAGAAGATGGGGCTTACGGCACCATAACTATATATAATCTATGGCATAAGTACAATTGGTACAATAATTTTGCGATTAGGCTAAAATATTATTCAGAATAATGCCTAGTCTGACTTTCTTCTAGTAATTTTTTGGCATAAAAGGTTAGGCTCCACAGCTCTTTGGTAGAGCGTATCTCAGAGCCTGAGCTCTTTATCTGTATCCAGTTGGCTGCTATTAATAATCTTTGCAATTTATCCAAATCGCTTTTTATAATCTGACAGCGAGCGACAGCATGGACTTTAGGCATGAGTTTTTTTATATCAAGCTCAGCTTTGGAGGCGATCAAACGATTGAGTTGACTTTGCAAACCATAACTAGAAAAAAACGCCGGCATCGTCCCTAAAGCCTGCAAAACGTTTTGCCAAGTCAAGGTCATAGTCATAGTGACATCGGTTAGATTACCCTCTTCGTAGGCTTGTGCCATATATTCAATATCAAAAGACTGGGTTAATTCAAGCGTGGTGGTAATAGTGTCAGTAGCCGTATAGTTATTAGTACCGTGCTTATTATTTTGAGCGCTCATACCTCTAAGTGAATTAGCCGCTGGGCTATTAGCTGCTCTATTATCCATGCTAGTCGCGCTGTCTTTAGCGCTGAGCCAACCGGTTACTACCTCAGGTTTTTTTATCATCTCAATGTGTGCAGTATTTAGCAGCTGCTTTATGTCAGTATTATCATCATAATAATGCACATTGCTTTTTTGTTGCTCTACAATCTGAGTAAAAGCTTTGAGCTGTGGATTGAGCTCTTCAGCATCATAATGTCTCTTTATCAGCGCCATCATCGGCTTCGCTCTAGCTTTTGCATTAAAATAGCTTAAATGCATTTGGCTAAAGCCAGTGTTTTGCACTGTGCCATAACTATCGCCGATGAGAATTAATACATAATCGCACGCATCAACGCACTGACGACCATATAGAGCCGACTGTGCTAAATGAGTAGAGATATCATGAGTCAAAAACGCACGTGACTGAAAAAAAACCGCTAGACTATCCAAAACCAGGGGCTGGCTATGAGCAACGCAGATAACATGAATGTGATATCGACGACTTGGCAAAGTAACCTCTATATATTTTGCTGTAACTATACAAGCGCTCTGTACCGAGCACAGCCTACTAATTATTTATATTAATAGCTTTAAGTAAGATAGTGAATATCTACCTTTTGGCCAAGCAGACGCTCGACCAATTGAGCCAATTTGTCATCATATTTGCTAGCATAAAATCGTAAGGGATAGCTTTCATTATCAGCATCTAACAAAGCCAGCATTTTATTATCTATCAGCAAGGACTGCACCCTAGCAGCTATAGCTTGTCCTGAGTCTACCACCGTTATAGCCAGCTGTTGCTGTTCAATCTCTTGCAATAAAAACTCTTTAAAAAAAGGATAATGAGTACAGCCAAGCACTAAATAATCAATCCCCTCTGCTGCTAGATGTAGTAGGCGTTGACGCAAATGACTCGCAGTTTGAGCATTACTAGGCATGCCAGCTTCCACCCAAGGCACCAGCTGTGGATCAAAATACTTACTTACAGTAGTATTATTAGGCGCAGCTATATCGGTGATAACTTGATTAAGTAGCGCCCCTTCAAGAGTGGCTTTGGTAGCTAGTACTGCCACATGCCTACTACGGCTAGCTAATACTGCAGGCTTGAGCGCTGGTACCAACCCTACTATTGGTATCTGGGGATAGCGCACGCGCGCTAAGCTCAGCGCATGGGCTGAGGCGCTGTTACAAGCAATGACGATGAGCTTGCAGCCTTGCTGATATAACCACTCAACTGCGTTTAGAGTAAGTGTCTCTATCTCTCGACTGTCGCGATTACCATAAGGAACATGCAAAGTATCGGCATAATAAACATAACGTTCAGCGGGCAATTGCTGAGCTAAGTGCCGATAAACCGATAGCCCACCTATCCCCGAATCAAATATTCCTATCGGGGCACTAGCCATTACGTTATTAGAAGCTTGCAGATTTTCTGCTAATTGTTGCTCACTGATTTTGGACATATTATTTTTATAAAAAATAGTTTGATAGATAGTAGCGGCTTTTTGAAAATAAACTATTATCTATCATCCTAACCGCTAATAGCTATAAGAATTAAGAGCAACGCTCATCACGACTAGTTTATAGTGAGGATTATATAGTAGACTATCGTTTTGTAAACTAGCTGTCGACAAAATATAGTTAGTAGACGATGAGCTGACTTTTATTGCAAATAATATAGTAAGCTATCCCTCATCAGGCATAAAAAGCTCATAGTCTTGACCACCACTATGTAAGGTCAAGGTAGTCACTCCCTGCTCTGCGGTTAATTTGCCGATTTGAGTCAAATGATAAAAAGTATTGCGTCCTACCAAGGCCTCTAGTCCATTACGCACTAGCATATAGGGACGTACTTGCGGAGTAGCACTAGACTCTGTTGTATCATTGGTATAAAAGGGACGCAGTTCTAATTGATGCTGCTGATCTAAACGGACTATATCCCCTGTTGAGGTACTAAATTCAAGCCAACTAACCGCATCTTCAGTGACAATACCAACATCATTAATCAGTAGCGGCGCATCTTCAACTTTAATACGCAATTTTTGTACCGGTGTTTTTAGGAAGTACTCAACCTTACCGTTTATTTCTTCTTTCCATAAAATAGTAGCAAATAAACTGACTAATGACTCACGCGTCATATGAGTACCCTCATGCCACCATTCACCATTGGCTTTTATGACAAGGTCCATATCTATGGTCTGTTCTGGCTGCCATTGGTCTAATGGAGGAATACTACGAGCTTGTCGAACGCCTGCTACTGACTTTATATAGTGGCTAAGTGCCTCCATATCTTTTAGGTCATTCGGTATATCTGCCGTGACTTCAGCGCTATTTATACTGTTTTTATCGTCAGCTTTATGATTATTATCCATGAGGCATTGTCCTAATGATTGATTTATTATTAGTTAAAGTTTGTTATATACAATACAGTCATTAAATTTAGTTTTAAATGTGATAAATTGTTATCATCCATCAGCTTTAATATTTATAACTTTACCTTAACACTGATGCCCACAAATGCGTATCGTGTTTGTAATGTTTTTCTTTTATAATGAGTAACGATTTTTTATTGAAACAGTCGCGTGAGTATTTTTTCAATGTTTCTCTTAATTAACCATAAGTCTAAGAGCTCAGCATTGATACCGCAAAGACAGTTTTATCGGGCAGCCATATATCTTCGGCTATCAGTAGCGCAAGCCTTATTTGATTGTAATGCTAATAATGTCCAAAGATAAGCCACTAAGAATTTAGGAGTAGGTATGCAAGAACAAGATAAGCAAACGCCAGTCGTGGATGCAGAGACTGTGGATACTAATGAGGTAATAGCTGAGTCTGAGGCTAGTGCAATAGATGAAGAAGTAGCGATGACACAAGTGACTGCTGAAGAGCCGGTAGCTGATAAAGTAGTGGTCGAACAAGATATTACTGAGCCAGTGGTTGAAGATAAAGCGGCTGTTAAAGAAGCAATTGTAGCAGAACCGGTTGCTAATACCGCTGTCGTTGAAGAGGCAACTGCTGAAGAAGCGAGCATTGAACCTGTGACAGAAAAAGTAGCAGAGCCTGTAGCTGCTGAGCCTATCGAAGAGATCGAGCCTGAAGTTGAGCGCGAATCTATGGAGTTTGACGTTATCGTCGTTGGCGGCGGTCCTGCTGGTCTTTCTGCAGCTATTCGTCTGCGTCAACAAGCTATTGCTGCAGGCAACGATGAATTCATGGTTTGTGTGGTCGAAAAAGGCTCTGAGTTTGGTGCCCATATTTTATCTGGCGCGGTCATGGAGCCGCGTGCTTTAGATGAGCTTATTCCTGACTGGAAAGAGAAAGGCGCGCCTCTGAACGTGCCAGCGATTGAAGATCGCTTGTATATGCTAGGCTCTGCAACCAAAGCCACTAAACTTATCGATTCTGTCGTGCCCTCTTTAATGCACAATGATGGCAATTACATTGTGTCATTGGCTAACGTGGTACGCTGGCTCGCTGAGCAAGCAGAAGAGCTTGAAGTGATGATGTTCCCAGGCTTCCCAGCAGCGGATATTCTTTATAATGACGATGGTTCGGTCAAGGGTATTTTGACTGGCGATATGGGCGTTGCTGCTGATGGTAGTGAGAAGCCTAGCTTTGAGCCGGGCTATGAACTACTAGCCAAATACACTATTTTTGCTGAAGGATCACGCGGACATTTAGGCAAGCGCCTGATTAGCCGTTTTGGTTTGGATAATGATTCTGATCCACAGCACTATGGAATTGGTCTAAAAGAGCTTTGGGATATTGATCCAGCCAAACACGAAGAAGGCGTGGTCATGCACGGTTCTGGTTGGCCGTTGACGGATACAGGATCTTCGGGTGGCTGGTGGCTATACTTTGCTGAAAACAATCAAGTCAGCTTTGGTATGGTTATCGATTTGTCCTACTCAAATCCTTATATGTCACCCTTTGATGAGATGCAGCGCCTAAAGCTACATCCGCTTATTCGTAATATTTTGGAAGGCGGCGAGCGTCTCTCTTATGGAGCACGCGCCTTAACTAAAGGCGGTCTCAACTCACTACCTAAGCTCACTTTCCCAGGTGGGGTGTTGGCGGGTGATGATGCTGGTTTCTTAAATCCGGCCAAAATCAAAGGCACACATACTTCAATGAAGTCCGGTATGCTAGCGGCTGAGGCGGTGTTTGAGGCTATACAAGCAGGGCGTCAACATGATGAAGTAGTGGCTTATACCACTATGTATGAAGAGTCATGGTTATATCAAGATAACTATGAGGCACGTAACTTCTCACCTGCCATGCACCGTATGGGTCAATGGATGGGCGGCGCGTTCAACTTTATCGATCAAAACTTGCTTGGCGGTAAGATGCCATTGACTATTCGTGATAATACTCATGATTATAGTCAGCTTGAGCGAGCCGTTCATGCCTATCAGCCTACTTATCCTAAGCCTGATGGTAAGCTGATTTTTGATAAATTATCATCGGTTTTTATCTCCAATACCAACCACGCCGAAGATCAACCCGTACATTTAAAGCTTACTGATCCTACTGTGCCAATCTCGATTAACTTACCGTTATATGCCGAGCCTGCGCGTTTATACTGCCCAGCTGGGGTTTATGAAGTGGTTCAAGATGCTGAAGGAGCCAAGTTTGTCATTAATGCCCAAAACTGTGTGCATTGTAAGACTTGCGATATCAAAGATCCTTCACAAAATATCACTTGGGTAACGCCAGAAGGTGGCGGCGGCCCTAACTATCCAAACATGTAGTTTTAAGCCATAGTCAAAAACCAAAAAACCGCCCTTATTTTTTAAGGGCGGTTTTTTAGTTTAGCAAAGTTTAATATTATCAATCTAAGTTAATCAGACCAAGCATCACGATTAGCTTCATCTTTTAACTTCACAAAGTTATCAGGATTGAATTTGATTTGATCGCCTGACTTACCTTCTTTTATTTGCCGCTCATAATCACGTAGGATTCTTAGCGCTACAGGCGACAATATAACGATAGCGACTAAGTTGGTCAATGCCATCAGCCCCATCGATAAATCAGCAAAGTTCCATATAGCTGGTAAGCTGGCGATAGCTCCAACAAATACCATGCCCAGTACCATAAAGCGGAAAATCATAATCATGACTTTGGCATTATTGCTACCAGAGATAAATTCAAGGTTAGATTCGCCATAACTGTAGTTGGCAATGATGGAGGTAAATGAGAAAAAGAAAATCGCAATAGCTACAAAGATAACGCCCCAATCACCGACATATTGCGATAGCGCTAGCTGCGTTAATTGAATGCCTTCTTGTTCGACGCTAGGATCCACTACCCCGGATAAGATAATAATAGAGGCTGTCGCAGTACAAATAACTAGCGTATCCATAAATACCCCTAGCATTTGCATAAAACCTTGTACCGCTGGATGATCAGGATGACTTTGCGCGGTTGCCGCCGCATTAGGCGCTGAGCCCATACCCGCTTCGTTAGAAAACAAACCACGTTTAACCCCATTAATAATAGCTTGCGCGATACCATAACCCAGTACCCCACCTGCGGCTTGCTCAAAGCCAAAAGCGGACTTCACTATCAAAGCTATAGCTGCTGGAAACTGGCTAAAATTAGTCACAATGATAAATAAGGCTAATAAGATGTATAAAATAGCCATTATCGGTACGATTTTACCAGCGATACGCGCCACCGAGCGTAGCCCTCCAAATACTACTGGCGCTACCAAGACGACTAAGATAAGACCTGTCATCCATGTCGGGATACCAAAAGCTTCATTAGTCGCTTGCGCAATAGTGTTTGACTGCACCCCATTAAAAGCTAAACCAAAAGCTACTAGTAGACAAACAGAGAAAAATATTGCCATCCAGCGTTGGCCCAAGCCTTTTTCTATATAGTAGGCAGGACCACCGCGGTATACATTATCATTGTGCGGTATTTTGTAAGCTTGCGCCAAAGTTGACTCAATAAAGCTGGTCGACATACCCACTAGCGCCGTCATCCACATCCAAAAGACTGCGCCAGGTCCGCCCAAATAGACAGCAATCGCTACCCCAGCTAAGTTACCAGTACCCACGCGCGCCGCTAGAGAGGTCATCAAGGCTTCAAACGAGCTAATACCACCGTCTCTACGTCCTTGATTTGAGACCCATAATAATTTCCACATATGGCCAAAATGTCGAAACTGCATAAAGCGGGTCACCAACGTAAAGTAGAGACCAGCGCCAATCAGCACAAACATCAATAGGCCATACCAAGGATTATTGGCAATCAACCAATCATTATTTCCCCAGATTATACTGACACCATAGTTTACGGTGTCATTGAACCAATTCGCTATTGCTTCAACCATGTTATGACCTTTAGTTATCGTTTATTAATATAAGCTTTCATATTTTGAAAGCGTCTCACTGAGCGGTAACAATGAGAGGTTTAAGGTATTTTTTATCTAATCTCAACAGATCTCAGGTAAATTATCGACACAGTTTATAGCTGCTCGCCTAATGTGGCAACGTAATTGTGTTACCTATTTTTATCCTAAATTAGAACTCTAGTTTTATCACTTTAGCTTATTATCAACGGCGAAGTATTCATTAAATAAATGAGTAATTATAGATTTTATCTTTACTATAGTTATAAAGCCTTGTTAATACCGTGGCTTTATGAGAAATTGGCTTATCAGGCGTCACTTCTCACATCTTTTGTTGATTGAGGTAGAATAAGGTTTACATTAGTTAAATATTAACTTACATAAAGTAACTGAAATATATTTATTGTTAATTGGTTAAATATTGTATATATTCCTAATAGGTTTACGACTGTGAACGCTCTTTGTGTATAAAAAGTACAAATTAGCAGTAAGTTTTAGAGTTTTTAGGTAAAAATATTCGAGATATTGGCTATTAAGCCCTTCTTTAAACTTTTACTTACAAATTTTTCGATTATACATAAATTGAGTTCTTGATAAGCTTTAGCACTAAAAACTTATCAGGACTACTGGTTATAGAGTAAGCTTTTATAATCATAGCGCAAATTATGTTCAATTTTTTAGTGGATTTTTGCTAGTGATATCAACTAAACGCTTTAAGATCGTTGATATAAAATGACTTTTTGGATTTACTTAGTTTTCTTAGTATTTACTGGAGGTGTTTTGATAAACAATGGTCATTTGATAAAGTAATATTATTTACTAGTATTGGATCAACACTATTTATTTATGTCAGGCAAAAGGAGTTGTCCTATGGAGAACCACAACGATCCATCGGGTTATTGGAGCGCCAATATCCGTCTTATTATAGGCAGCCTAATCATTTGGGCATTATGCTCATACGGGTTCGCTATTCTTTTACGTCCATTATTAGCTGGTATCAAAATCGGTGGTACCGACTTAGGCTTCTGGTTCGCTCAGCAAGGTTCCATCGGAGTGTTCATCATCTTAATTTTCTTCTACGCTTGGCGTATGAATAAGTTAGATAAACAATATGGCGTAGACGAGGAATAGCCCCATGAGTCAATTTGTAATTAATATTATTTTCGTAGGGGCTTCTTTCGCGCTTTATTTTGGTATCGCGATTTGGGCACGTGCAGGTTCTACTAGTGAGTTCTATGTTGCAGGTGGTGGTGTCCACCCGGTAGTCAACGGTATGGCAACCGCTGCTGACTGGATGAGTGCGGCGTCATTTATCTCTATGGCAGGCTTGATTGCCGCTAGTGGTTATGGTGCATCGACTTACCTGATGGGCTGGACGGGTGGTTACGTCCTACTAGCTATGCTGCTAGCGCCTTATCTACGTAAGTTTGGTAAATTTACGGTCCCTGATTTCATCGGTGACCGT
This sequence comes from Psychrobacter sp. AH5, assembly GCF_040371085.1. Taxonomy (NCBI): domain Bacteria; kingdom Pseudomonadati; phylum Pseudomonadota; class Gammaproteobacteria; order Moraxellales; family Moraxellaceae; genus Psychrobacter; species Psychrobacter sp. AH5. The sequence continues at coordinate 12,104 of NZ_JAMBMT010000001.1, read as the reverse complement.
TTTTATTCTAAGACTGCTGCTATGATTGCGGTAGTGTGTTTGATTATCGCTTCGACCACTTACGTTATCGGTCAGATGACTGGTGCTGGTGTAGCATTTTCACGCTTCTTAGAAGTTGAAAACACTACGGGTCTAATCATTGCCGCTGTTGTCGTATTCTTCTACGCGGTACTAGGTGGTATGAAAGGGATTACTTACACGCAGGTTGCGCAGTATGTGGTTCTGATGATTGCTTATACTATTCCTGCGGTCTTTATCTCACTTGAATTAACAGGTAACCCAATTCCAGGTTTAGGCTTGTTCTCAAACCATGTTGAATCTGGGGTGCCAATCTTAACGAAGCTTAACCAAGTGGTTACTGATCTTGGCTTTGCCTCTTACACTGCTGACATTCCTAACAAGCTAAACATGGTACTGTTTACTCTATCGCTAATGATAGGTACAGCAGGTCTGCCACACGTTATCATTCGCTTCTTCACGGTTCCTAAAGTGGCTGATGCGCGCTGGACGGCTGGTTGGACCTTAGTATTTATCTCGCTATTGTACTTTACCGCTCCAGCAGTAGGCGCTATGGCACGTTTAAACCTGATCGATACGGTTTATCCACAAGGTGTTGAAGCGGAGCCGATTAACTACGATCAACGTCCAGACTGGATGAGAACGTGGGAAGATACCGGTCTTATTAAGTACAATGATTTAAATAATGATGGTCGTATTCAGTTCTATAACGATGGTGGTCTTGGTGCTGCTGAAGCGGCTCTAGCGACTGCTACCGCTGATGATGGTGATGTTGCTGCTGCAACTGCTGCTGTTGATGAAGCTCGTGTCAAAAACAGTGAAGTATTAGATGGTGAACTCGCCGCTCGCGGTTGGGCTGGTAATGAGCTTGATGTAAACGCTGATATCATGGTACTGGCAAACCCAGAGATTGCACAGCTTCCACCATGGGTTATTGGTCTTATCGCTGCAGGTGGTCTAGCTGCCGCCCTATCAACAGCTGCCGGTCTACTCCTTGCTATCTCATCAGCGATTAGTCATGACTTGATCAAGCGTAACCTAAACCCGAACATTACCGATAAGCAAGAGTTGAAATATGCTCGTATCACTATGGGTATCGCTATTGTTGTCGCTACGTACTTAGGTATTAACCCACCAGGGTTTGCCGCGCAGGTGGTAGCACTCGCCTTTGGTATTGCAGGAGCTTCGTTGTTCCCAGTACTGATGATGGGTATCTTCTCTAAGCGTATTAACAACTTAGGCGCTATCGCTGGTATGTTAACGGGTCTGATCACTATTCTAGTCTATATCTTTGTATTCAAAGGTTGGTTCTTTATCAGTGGTACAGCTAACTTCCCTGATACTGAAGAGTACTGGCTATTTGGTATCTCGCCACTATCGTTTGGTGCAGTTGGTGCCCTACTTAACTTTATCGTAGCATTTGCGGTTTCTTACGCTACTGCGCCTCCACCAGTACATATTCAAGAATTGGTTGAAAGTGTACGTTCTCCACGTGGAGCTGGCGGTGCTATTGACCACTAAGCTATAAGTTAATAAGCTTAAGTGTATTGTTATTTCATCTATCACTCACAGGCAGTAACTGCTTGTGAGTGATTTTTTTATCATGCTATTGTGATAGATAACCTTTATGACACACTATCAAAAAACGCACTTTGAGCGTTAAGGACAACTTTTATGCTTTTTGAGTTTATCGCTACCATGGCTGCAGGATTTGGTTTAGCTGGAGTGGCCTTAGTCATAACTCACCTTACTAAGCTAACGGGTAGACGCGCTCCTAAATGGTTAATCCCTTTATTTGCCGCTATCGGTATTTTTGGCTTTCAAATAAACCAAGAATATAAATGGTATGGCCAACAAGTGGCTCAATTACCAGCAGGAGTGACGGTAGTTAAGGTTGCCAAGAGCAGTACTTGGTTTCGGCCTTGGTCTTATATTAAACCGCAAATCTTTAGATTTATCGCTGCAGATACCGGACAAGCGCGTGCCAATACCAATGATCCAGATATATATCTGGTTAACTTATATCTCTTTGAGAGACGTTTAAGTGTGCAGCAGATACCACAAGTAATCGACTGTAAGGCTCCTGCACGTGCAGATTATGTCTTACAAGAAAAAGATAGTGAGCTGACAATTGATGAGCATGTTAAGCAGACCACAGCATGGCGTCCCCTAAGTAAAGACGATCCGTTGTATATCAATGTGTGTGTTAATAAGGCTTAGCGACCATTTTATACTCATGCTTAGAGATAGCCCCTAACAATAAACCGGCGCACAGACCTCCAAAGTGCGCTGCAAAGGAGATACCTTGCTGAGGCATAAGTCCTTGCTTGATGGTCAACCAAAACCCTGCTCCCATAATAATGCAAGCTATCAGATATCCCCAACGCCTTGCAAATACTGCCCCGCCTATCATAAACCCAAGCATCGCAAAACATAGGCCTGAGGCGCCAATATGTATCGATAATGGCGAGCCGATCAGCCAAGTCATAAAGCCTGATGCCACTATAAGCTTCAAAATAGTGCGATAAGCATTACTCTCAAATAAGCCTAATAAAAACAGTATTTGTAAAAGTATTAAGGTATTGCCTATAAGGTGTGAGATATTGCCATGCATCGTCCAAGAGGCAAAAACGCCAACAAAGCTACGCAAATCGATAGTGCGCGGTGCAATACCAAAAATATTCCATAGACCAAACATGAATATATTATTAATGAAAAACATGCCCCACATAGGTATCAATACGAATGCGTATAAACCTATGACCTGTTTTAAGCGTATCAAAACTAAAGAGAGTATAGATTGCCAACTCATTCGCCGCCTCGTGGTCTTTATGAATTCTACTCTTGTGGTTTATTTAGTGTATCAAAGCGTTAATGAAAATATTGACTGAGAAGCAGGTACAAAAGTGAGCTTTGAAGCTTCGATAGTAGAACTTGTATAGCTATCATGCAATAGCGAAGTGGAATGATAAGGCACTAAGGCTGTGGGCATAAAGTTACGAGCGGCATCTATATGCTTGATAGAGTCATCAAAAAAGATATGCGGCGCAAAACTCTTAAGCACTGCTGTTTTATCTAACCCTCCCAAAAAAAACGCCATATCGACATCGACGCCCCAAGTGCGTAAGGTCTTGATAGCCCGCAAGTCAGCTGGCGCATTGCGTGCGGTCACCAAAGCGATTTTTATCGGACAATGTTGTGTTCTGGCGGGCAGTCTTTCTTGTAGTTTAGATAATTTGATCAACAGCTCAGCATAAGGGCCTTTTTCTATAGGTAAATCACGCATTTTAGCTTCACGATCATGAAAAGCTTGTAAGCCTTTTTGTTTGTATAATAACTCACCAGAGTCATCAAACAATACCGCGTCACCATCAAAAGCGATGCGCAGTTGATCGGTATCGAGCTCATAAGTATTCACGGGTGTCGCATCCAATATGGCACAAGCGCAAATATTAGCATCCGCTACTTGCTGGGCATCATCGCGATTGGTGGTCAAAAAAAGATCCACTTTGAAATCTTTGATATAAGGTGCTACAGCACTACCAGAGATAAAGGCGGAGCGTGAGATATTAAGTCCATGAGCACGTATAGCGTTTAGCACTTGAATGCCAGTATCAGGACTACTTTTTGAGACAATAACCACTTCTACTAAAGGCATTTGTATAGCTGACTCTGAGTCGCTACAGCTTTGACAATAGTTGTTGAGATTGAGTAAAGCTTGAATGAGCGGATAGCCGGCACCCATAGTTAACGGATCATCTTCGCGCTCAGCCATATAGTCACGAAATTCCTTTATAGCCTTATCAGGACGCTGTTTGAGCAAATCGAGCAAGTGGTTTTCGGATTCAGATAAATCAAATAAAGCCGTTGCTGATATAGCCACTATCAATGTATTAGTAAAATCGACTGCCATATTTTCCACTCTCTTTTACAGGTATGAGTTATACGCTAATGGCAGGTAGTTTAGCAACTTAACCTGAGTGGGTAAGTAAGATTTTTATTATTGAATATCGTTTATAAAACTCTTCGGTTGCATTAGTATAAAGTTAAATATTTCTTAATAATTGGTAATACTAATATAATAATTCTACATAATACTATTGAATTTTATCCCTTTACCCTCAAAATAGATAACTGAAGATTGATAAAACTCAATGATTATCAATGGTTATTATAAGCAGGAGAGAATAATGAATAACGTAAAAGCAAATAGCGTACAAGATACCGTGACCCAATCTCGTCAAGTGCAAGAGCTTTATGCTGGGGTAGATACCCAAGACGGCGCGGGCGTTAAGCTGACTCGCGTACTCACGCAGCAATTGCAACAGCGTCTTGACCCGTATCTGATGTTGGATAACTTTAAAAGCGATAATCCAGACGACTATGTCGCCGGTTTCCCAAACCATCCGCATCGCGGCTTTGAAACTGTTACCTATATGATTACTGGTCGTATGCGCCACCGTGATAGCGCGGGTAACGAAGGGCTACTACAGAACGGCGGCGTACAGTGGATGACGGCGGCTAGTGGTGTCATTCATTCAGAGCTACCTGAACAAGAAGACGGCGCAATGGAAGGCTTCCAGCTTTGGCTTAATTTACCTGCCAAAGACAAGATGAATGACCCTTGGTATAAAGACTTCCAAAACGACGATTTGCCTAAATATACTACAGAAGAGGGTGTAGATGTTACGGTAATTGCGGGTACATCGCACGGAGTAGAAGGTGCAGTCACTCGCGATATCACTGAGCCGACTTACTTGGATATCCATCTACCAGCAGGAACGAGATTTAGCCAAGCCATTCCAGCCGATCACAATGCGTTTGCCTTTGTGTATCGCGGTAAAGTAGATATTGAAGGTCGGGAAGTGCCGACTAAGACCATGGCTATTCTTGAAAACAACGATAGCGCTGATGGCGTTACAATTACCGCCGATAGTAGTGAGGATACCAAAGTGATCTTAATCACTGGTCGACCACTACGTGAGCCGGTTGTTCAGTACGGTCCATTTGTGATGAACAGTCAGCAAGAAATCATGCAAGCCGTCACTGACTTCCAAAATGGTAAATTTGGTGAAGGGGCTTAATGATTAGCCTAGTTTGTTAACTACTCTATTAAATGTCAAAGCCCGTATTATTTGTTAATATGGGCTTTTTTTGTGGAAGAGATTTTTGATTTGGTTGTTTGCAAAAACATCATGAGCGTCAGCTATGGCATGGAGTCATGACCGAGCAGCGTAAGAATGAACAGTTGGGGTTTGATTTTCAGCCTTTTTTTTAGACTTGATGGTTGTTTTAAATTATATGTAGAATATTCATACTGCATAGTTTATTTATGCATATCTACTATCTGTATGATCTGCTTTCTGCGCTCATTCGTTATAAACTTACAGTCTTTTAGCAGTTTTATTATAGGTAATAGCCTACCATGGTAATATAAAATCGTTGGCGAGAACTTACCTGAATGATTGCTACTATAATCCTGAAGTATTTCTACCATACTTTCTGTAACTTCGTTCAAAGAATAGACATATGACCAAACCACTGAACCCTCTTGTTGTGCAGTATCTACAAACTCTACATAGCTATCACTCCAACTCAAGGGATTATCTAATCGAGCGCTTTCAATACACATATGAAATATTTTCAATATAGGCTGTGTTCCTTCTTCAGAAATAACACAATCTAATAAGAATGAAATTTGAACTTCCGCATTCGCAAGAACTGATAATGTTTCATTATCTTGAGTTTGCTGTCTCGTCAATTCTAAATCGTCAGCAGCAATTTGTGCTGTACTCGCTAAGTGAGTAACTGATTCTTTAAACTCCAGCATTTGAGAAGTTAAAGTCTTATATAACATTATAATAGCAAGCAAAGCTATAAGTGGGCTTAGAACTCCACCAAAAAAAGAGCCAAATTCAGCCCAAGAAGTATGTTTTAAAGAGATATTACTACCGAAAAAGTAAATATATACAGAAGTTACAATCGTAATTAGTACTAGTCCTAACACAGGAACCCACATTGTATTGTTATTTTTCATCTACCAATACACCTTCTCTAAATGAGTAATTTTAACTTATTATATTTAGTTTTGATATTTTATCTCGATAATTTAGAGCTTTAGATTGCACTATGCGCTGTATAACATATCTATATAACGTAATGTCCAAAACTATTAAATAATCTTTCTAACCTCTAACTCCTCAGCCATAAAAAAACCCCCAACAACTTAATGTTGGGGGTTTTTAGAAAAGGGAGCTGACGATGACCTACTCTCACATGGCCGGAGCCACACTACCATTGGCGCAACGATGTTTCACTTCTGAGTTCGGGAAGGGATCAGGTGGTACCATCGTGCTATTGTCGTCAGCAAAGGGGGTTAGATATGAGTCTGATGTTTTACTTAATGACTTAAGTATCACTTATCCTAACTGAATCAAGGATAAAGGTGATATCGATATAATGCTTGGATACAAACCACTTGGGTGTTGTATGGTCAAGCCAAACGAGCAATTAGTACAGGTTAGCTACACACATCGCTGTGCTTCCACACCCTGCCTATCAACGTCCTAGTCTTGAACGGCTCTTTAGGGAAATCTTATCTTGAGGTGGGCTTCCCGCTTAGATGCTTTCAGCGGTTATCCCATCCGAACGTAGCTACCGGGCAATGCCATTGGCATGACAACCCGAACACCAGTGGTTCGTCCACTCTGGTCCTCTCGTACTAGGAGCAGCTCCTCTCAAATTTCCAACGCCCACGGTAGATAGGGACCGAACTGTCTCACGACGTTCTAAACCCAGCTCGCGTACCTCTTTAAATGGCGAACAGCCATACCCTTAGGACCTGCTTCAGCCCTAGGATGAGATGAGCCGACATCGAGGTGCCAAACACCGCCGTCGATATGAACTCTTGGGCGGTATCAGCCTGTTATCCCCAGAGTACCTTTTATCCGTTGAGCGATGGCCCTTCCATACAGAACCACCGGATCACTAAGACCTACTTTCGTACCTGCTCGACTTGTGGGTCTCGCAGTTAAGCGCGCTTTTGCCTTTATACTCTACGACCGATTTCCGACCGGTCTGAGCGCACCTTCGTACTCCTCCGTTACTCTTTAGGAGGAGACCGCCCCAGTCAAACTACCCACCATACATTGTCCTCGGTATTGTTATACCTGAGTTAGAACCCCAACATGACCAGGGTGGTATTTCAAGATTGGCTCCACCAAGACTAGCGTCTCGGCTTCAAAGCCTCCCACCTATCCTGCACAAGTCAGGTCAAAGTTCAATGTAAAGCTGTAGTAAAGGTTCACGGGGTCTTTCCGTCTAGCCGCGGGTACACAGCATCTTCACTGCGATTTCGATTTCACTGAGTCTCTGCTGGAGACAGCGCTGCCATCATTATGTCATTCGTGCAGGTCGGAACTTACCCGACAAGGAATTTCGCTACCTTAGGACCGTTATAGTTACGGCCGCCGTTTACTGGGGCTTCGATCAAGAGCTTCGCATACGCTAACCCCATCAATTAACCTTCCAGCACCGGGCAGACATCACACCCTATACGTCCACTTTCGTGTTTGCAGAGTGCTGTGTTTTTAATAAACAGTTGCAGCAGCCTGGTATCTGCGACTGTCAACAGCTCAAGGAGCAAGTCCTATCACCATCAACAGCGTACCTTCTCCCGAAGTTACGGTACCATTTTGCCTAGTTCCTTCAGCAGAGTTCTCTCAAGCGCCTTGGTATTCTCTACCTGATCACCTGTGTCGGTTTAGGGTACGATTCGTTTATGACTATCGCTTAGAAGCTTTTCCTGGAAGCATGGTATTTGCCACTTCACCCTACAAGTAGGGCTTGCTATCAGATCTCGACCATATAGCAGCCCGGATTTACCTAAGCTGCAAGCCTACATCCTTTCACCTGGACAACCAACGCCAGGCTGACATAACCTTCTCCGTCCCTCCATCGCATCATAAACAAGTATCGGAATATTAACCGATTTCCCATCGACTACGCCTTTCGGCCTCGCCTTAGGGGTCGACTCACCCAGCCCCGATTAACGTTGGACTGGAACCCTTGATCTTCCGGCGTGCGAGCTTTTCACTCGCATTATCGTTACTCACGTCAGCATTCGCTCTTGTGATACCTCCAGCACACTTTACAATGCACCTTCACAGGCTTACACAACGCTCCCCTACCACTTGAAAACAAATTCAAATCCGCAGCTTCGGCTCCTAGTTTGAGCCCCGTTACATCTTCCGCGCGGGCCGACTCGACTAGTGAGCTATTACGCTTTCTTTAAAGGATGGCTGCTTCTAAGCCAACCTCCTAGCTGTCTATGCCTTCCCACCTCGTTTCCCACTTAACTAGGAATTTGGGGCCTTAGCTGGCGGTCTGGGTTGTTTCCCTCTCCACAATGGACGTTAGCACCCACTGTGTGTCTCCCGGATATCACTCATCGGTATTCGGAGTTTGCATCGGTTTGGTAAGTCGGTATGACCCCCTAGCCGAAACAGTGCTCTACCCCCAATGGTGTTCGTCCGAGGCGCTACCTAAATAGCTTTCGGGGAGAACCAGCTATCACCGAGTTTGATTAGCCTTTCACCCCTATCCACAAGTCATCCCCTGGCTTTTCAACGACAGTGGGTTCGGTCCTCCGGTGCCTGTTACGGCACTTTCAACCTGCTCATGGATAGATCACTCGGTTTCGGGTCTATACCCTGCAACTCATCGCCCTATTAAGACTCGGTTTCCCTACGGCTCCCCTAACGGTTAACCTTGCTACAGAATATAAGTCGCTGACCCATTATACAAAAGGTACGCGGTCACCACGCAAGGTGGCTCCCACTGCTTGTACGCACACGGTTTCAGGTTCTATTTCACTCCCCTCACAGGGGTTCTTTTCGCCTTTCCCTCACGGTACTGGTTCACTATCGGTCAGTCAGGAGTATTTAGCCTTGGAGGATGGTCCCCCCATCTTCAAACAGGATTTCTCGTGTCCCGCTCTACTTAATATGTTGATACTAGAATTTAAAATACAGGACTATCACCTACTACGGTCAGCTTTCCCACGCTGTTCTTCTATTCTAATATCAATCGGCTTCTCCCCGTTCGCTCGCCGCTACTTGGGGAATCTCATTTGATGTCTTTTCCTAAGGGTACTGAGATGTTTCACTTCCCCTCGTTCGCCTCTTGTACAAGTACAAGATACCTAGCTTATGCTAAGTGGGTTTCCCCATTCAGAAATCTCCGGATCACAGGATATTGCCGCCTCCCCGAAGCTTATCGCAGGCTGTCACGTCTTTCATCGCCTCTGACTGCCAAGGCATCCACCATGTGCGCTTAATTACTTGACCATACAACCCCAAAGGGTCTATTAGTTTCGCAATTATAACGATATCACCTATGTTTACGCTTGATTCAGTTCTCTTTACTTTTTTAATAACCAACTCTTGGGATAACAACAATGTCGTTAAAGAGCTGATTATTAAGGTTAAGAAGTGCGCGTGAACACGCTCTTCTTAACCCAGACTCATATCTATGTTTTTAAATAGTTCCTAATCCTTCGTCAGGTATTAGGTTCTGTATAAAACAGAAAGAAGTAATCATTTGATAATCACTTGTTTCTGTTTATGCTATTCTAAATATTCTATTTAATCGCGCTTGTTTATTAATGGTGGAGCCAAACGGAGTCGAACCGTTGACCTCCTGCGTGCAAGGCAGGCGCTCTACCAACTGAGCTATGGCCCCTAAATAATGGTAGGCCTGGGCAGACTTGAACTGCCGACCCCCGCGTTATCAACACGGTGCTCTAACCAGCTGAGCTACAGGCCTGTACGAGGCATATACCTCTAGCTAATAAACTAGCTTAAACTAAAGAACAACTTGTTGTGAATTCTTGCCAAGTGAATGCCGTCTATAAGGAGGTGATCCAGCCGCAGGTTCCCCTACGGCTACCTTGTTACGACTTCACCCCAGTCATCAACCACACCGTGGTGAACGCCGTCCTAAAAGGTTCGGCTATCCACTTCTGGTGCAATCAACTCCCATGGTGTGACGGGCGGTGTGTACAAGGCCCGGGAACGTATTCACCGCGGCATTCTGATCCGCGATTACTAGCGATTCCTACTTCATGGAGTCGAGTTGCAGACTCCAATCTGGACTACGATAGGCTTTAAGAGATTTGCATCACATCGCTGTGTAGCTGCCCTCTGTACCTACCATTGTAGCACGTGTGTAGCCCTGGTCGTAAGGGCCATGATGACTTGACGTCGTCCCCGCCTTCCTCCAGTTTGTCACTGGCAGTATCCTTAGAGTTCCCGGCTTAACCCGCTGGTAACTAAGGACAAGGGTTGCGCTCGTTGCGGGACTTAACCCAACATCTCACGACACGAGCTGACGACAGCCATGCAGCACCTGTATTCTAATTCCCGAAGGCACTCCCGCATCTCTGCAGGATTCTAGATATGTCAAGACCAGGTAAGGTTCTTCGCGTTGCATCGAATTAAACCACATGCTCCACCGCTTGTGCGGGCCCCCGTCAATTCATTTGAGTTTTAACCTTGCGGCCGTACTCCCCAGGCGGTCTACTTATTGCGTTAGCTGCGTCACTAAGTCCTCAAGGGACCCAACGACTAGTAGACATCGTTTACGGCGTGGACTACCAGGGTATCTAATCCTGTTTGCTACCCACGCTTTCGAACCTCAGTGTCAATATGATGCCAGAAGGCTGCCTTCGCCATCGGTATTCCTCCAGATCTCTACGCATTTCACCGCTACACCTGGAATTCTACCTTCCTCTCACCTATTCTAGCCTAACAGTATCAGATGCAGTTCCCAGGTTAAGCCCGGGGATTTCACATCTGACTTATCAAGCCACCTACGCTCGCTTTACGCCCAGTAATTCCGATTAACGCTTGCACCCTCTGTATTACCGCGGCTGCTGGCACAGAGTTAGCCGGTGCTTATTCTGCAGCTAATGTCATCGTCTCCGGGTATTAACCGAAGAGTCTTCTTCACTGCTTAAAGTGCTTTACAACCAAAAGGCCTTCTTCACACACGCGGCATGGCTGGATCAGGGTTGCCCCCATTGTCCAATATTCCCCACTGCTGCCTCCCGTAGGAGTCCGGGCCGTGTCTCAGTCCCGGTGTGGCTGATCATCCTCTCAGACCAGCTACAGATCGTCGCCATGGTAGGCCTTTACCCCACCATCTAGCTAATCCGACTTAGGCTCATCTAATAGCGAGAGCAACAAGTTGCCCCCTTTCTCCCGTAGGTCGTATGCGGTATTAATACGAGTTTCCCCGTGCTATCCCCCACTACTAGGTAGATTCCTAAGTATTACTCACCCGTCCGCCGCTCGTCATCTGGGAGCAAGCTCCCAATGTTACCGCTCGACTTGCATGTGTTAAGCCTGCCGCCAGCGTTCAATCTGAGCCATGATCAAACTCTTCAGTTTAATCTGCATGTAACCCTTCACTATAAATAGTAAGATGGATTACGAATCTTGGCTCATTTAATCTGGCAAAATCGCTTTAAAATTATGTTCGTAATGAATTAACTTTGAGTTTTTCTGCTGTCTTAAATGATAATTTTTATAGTTAAAATAAACTCCGAAAAGAAGTTCAAACCAACTTTATTTTTAGCATTCTTGCTCAGCAAAAATCCACACAAGTTGTTCTTTAGTTATGCTTTTAAATAGTGTCTCTTTACTGTCGTCCAGTTAAAGAGTTATAGTGCTAATAATTAAGCTATTTGCTTATTGTTATTAGCGAGCTGACTATCATATCATATTCGATGTGTCTGTCAAGCTTTTATTTTAAATCTTTATAATTTGTATCTTAAGTTAAGAAGTTGATTTGACTAAATTAATTAGTCTTTATCTCGTCCTGTCCCTTAATGAGGTGCGTATTATAGACGCTTTATTTAGTAAGTCAAGAAGTATTTTAATTTAGTTTAAAGTTTTTATCTAATGTAGATTTGAACTTCTCGCTAACGGCTGGTTGGATAATAGCTATGCTATTAAATAGTAAGTGGTAAACCACTTTTCCAATCCGCCTTCCCTCTCGACTGGGTGGCATTATACGCGCTTTCG